>NZ_JAMXOF010000009.1 GCF_024055595.1 Mucilaginibacter aurantiaciroseus | reverse complement strand
GGAAGTTCTAAAGTTATTTTCAGCCATTTGGCATGTTGGTTGAACATCGAATCCACAATATGAATGAAAGCCTCATAGCAATTAAACAAGCCGTGCCTGCCGGTCAATAAGTAACCTTCCAACCATCCCTCGCACTGGTGCTCACTCAGCATTTCCATCACACTTCCTTCGGGTGCAAGAAATTCATCACTATCGATGACCGGCGCATCCCATTGCCGCTGCGTCACTTCAAATATCGCATCCAAGCGGTTTGATACAGTCTCATCGGGCCCGAATACACGAAAATTGCGTTTTTTGCTATTTTCTTTGATCACATCGCGCAGGAAGCGGCCGGAAACATAGGTATCACCCTCGCCATTTGCGCCTGGTGCTTCCACAGTTACAGCATAATCCCTGAAATCAGGCAGGTGCAGCTCGCGTAAGAGCTGGCCGCCATTAGCATGAGGATTGGCCGCCATCCGCCTTTCCCCCTTTGGAGCTAATTCCTGCAGTTCAGGTTTCAGCTTTCCCATCTCATCAAATAATTCGTCTGGTTTGTAGCTTTTCATCCAGTTTTCCAATAGCTGCAAATGTTCGGGCGGGGCAGATGAAGAAACAGCAAGTGGTATTTGGTGCGCCCTGAAATTACCTTCGATCTTAAAGCCATCAACCTCTTTGGGCCCGGTCCAGCCTTTGGGTGACCGCAATATGATCATCGGCCAGCGCGGACGTTCTGTAATCTTATTAATTGCCGCATCGCTTTTGATTTGATGGATCTGCGCGATGGCTCGATCTAAGGTTGTAGCCATTTTTTGATGCATGAGGGTTGGATCATCACCCTCTACGAAATACGGTGCCCAACCGTAGCCCAAAAACAATTGCTCCAATTCCTCATGGCTGATGCGGGCCAATACTGTCGGGTTGGATATTTTATAACCGTTCAAATGCAAGATGGGCAAAACCGTTCCATCTGTCAACGGATTTAGAAATTTATTAGAATGCCAGGCGGTGGCCAAGGGGCCCGTTTCAGCCTCTCCGTCACCAACGACACAGGCCACGATCAGGTCCGGATTATCTAATACCGCGCCAAAAGCGTGGCTAAGCGAATAGCCCAATTCACCGCCTTCGTGAATAGAGCCGGGGGTTTGCGGCGAAGCATGGCTGGAAATGCCCCCCGGATAAGAAAATTGGGTAAAGAGCCTTTTTAAACCTTCTTCATCCTGAGTAATATTGGGATAAACTTCTGTATAGGTACCTTCCAGGTAAGTTCCTGCAACAACGGCAGGCCCGCCGTGGCCAGGGCCGGACACATAGATCATGTTGAGGTCAAAGCGGTTGATAATTCTGTTTAAATGGGTATAAATAAAATTCTGCCCCGGCGTAGTTCCCCAATGACCAAGGAGCATATTTTTCACATGCTCCAGTTTCAGGGGCTCTTTCAATAAAGGATTATGGCGCAAATAAAGCTGACCGACGGACAAATAATTGGCCGCGCGCCAATAGGCATTGATCTTGTATAATAATTCGGGGCTCAGCGTTTCCGGGTTCATCAATTCTGTTTCCATAATTATCTTATCTTTTTATACCGGGTTTAATCACCCGGCAAATCAGGCGGGCAATCATTAATTCTTCATTAGTTGGGATGACACGAACAACCACCTTACTCGTGTCTTTAGAGATTATAGCTTCATTTTTAGTGTTCTTTTTTTTATCAAGTTCAATTCCTAAAAATTGAAGGCCCGTGCAAATCATTTTCCTTACCTCGGGCGCATGTTCACCAATACCTCCTGAAAACACCAAAGTGTCTAAGCCACCTAATACAGCGGCATAAGCGCCAATATATTTTCTCGTCTGATAGCAAAAAAAATCAATGGCTTCAGCAACAGGGTGATCTGTATGACGGCTTTGGAGCAGTTCCTCCATACTGGCACTGGTTTCAGAAATACCCAGCAGACCGGATTCGTGATTGACGAGGTGGTTGAACTGATGCGGGCTTAACTGCTCATGCTGTATTAGGTAAGCCGCCACACCCGGGTCAAGGTCACCTGTCCGGGTACTCATCGGTATCCCCGATGATGGTGTAAAGCCCATACTGGTATCCATACTATTGCCGTTTTTGACAGCCGCAAGACTGGC
>NZ_JAMXOF010000008.1 GCF_024055595.1 Mucilaginibacter aurantiaciroseus | reverse complement strand
ACCCCTGAGTTTTTAGGCCACAAAGTAGAAGCCCGGGAAGTGAAGATCGCCGCTTTGATAACCTTGCTTAGTCCGTTTTTAATTATGGCGGGTACAGCAATTGCAGCATATGTATTCACCAACCACGGCAGTGCCGACTGGGCAGTTAAGCCATCGGCATGGTTAAATAACCCAAGTTTTCACGGCTTTAGCGAGATGCTTTACGAGATGACCTCAGCTAACGCCAATAACGGCTCGGGCTTCGAGGGTTTGGGTGATAACAATATCTTCTGGAACGTATCTACAGGTTTTGTAATGCTATTGGGAAGGTTCCTGCCTATCATCGGCCCTGTTGCCATTGCAGGTTTGCTTGCCCAAAAGAAATACATCCCGGAATCAGCAGGTACTTTGAAGGTAGACACGGTAACTTTCGGCCTGATGACCTTCGCTGTAATACTTGTTCTAAACGCATTATCGTACTTCCCTGCTTTGGCCCTGGGCCCTATTGCAGAGTTCTTTTCAATGCCTAAGTAATTAATCACATGAAAACTCAATCTAATAAATTATTTGAAGCTGCGTTGGTGCAAACCGCATTAAAACAGTCATTCATTAAACTGAACCCAAAGGTAATGCTGCGTAACCCGGTGATGTTCACCGTGGAAATAGGCACCGCCGTTATGCTTTATATGAGCGTTTACAGCTTGCTAAACACCGGCCAGGGTTCGTTCGCCTATAACTTCATCATCTTCATCGTACTGCTGCTAACCCTGCTGTTTGCCAACTTTGCCGAGGCCATTGCCGAAGCACGCGGTAAGGCACAGGCAGACAGTTTACGTAAAACGCGTGAAGAAACACCTGCCAATGTTTTAATGCCCGACGGCAGCGTTGTTAGTAAATCATCAAACGACTTGCGTAAAGGTGATGTATTTGTTTGTGAAACGGGTGATACTATACCTACCGATGGTGAAATCACCGAAGGTTTGGCAACGATAGATGAGTCGGCAATTACGGGTGAATCTGCCCCGGTTATCCGCGAGGCAGGTGGCGATAAATCATCGGTAACAGGCGGTACAAAGGTATTGTCAGACAAGATAAAAGTGGTTGTTACCACTGAACCGGGCGAAAGCTTTTTAGATAAGATGATCGCGCTGGTAGAAGGTGCATCGCGCCAGAAAACGCCGAACGAGATCGCCTTGACGATCTTGTTAGCCAGCTTTACACTGATCTTTATCATCGTATGCGTTACGCTGAAGCCGTTTGCAGATTATGCCAACACCCCGATTACCATTGCGGCATTAATATCCCTTTTCGTTTGTTTAATTCCCACAACCATCGGGGGCCTTTTATCGGCCATCGGTATTGCGGGGATGGACAGGGCTTTGCGTGCAAACGTGATCACCAAATCTGGTAAAGCGGTGGAAACCGCAGGGGATATTGACGTATTGCTTTTAGATAAAACCGGTACAATCACTATCGGCAACCGTAAAGCGACCCAGTTTTGGCCTGCACCCGGTGTATTGCCCGATGATTTGGTAAGGGCAGCGGTACTATCATCATTAGCTGATGAAACGCCCGAAGGTAAATCTATCATCGAGCTGGCACAGCAAAGTAACATGCGTATTTCAATGACCCCGCCTGCAGGGGCCGAGTTCATCAAGTTTTCCGCAGAAACCCGTGCAAGCGGTATCAACACTACTGAAGGTTTGCGGATCCGTAAAGGTGCTTTTGATTCTATCAGGAACATGTCCGTAGCTGCCGGCAATAAGTTTTCTGCCGATGTAGAAGAACGGGTTAAAGCGATTGCAAGCAACGGTGGTACACCACTGGTGGTTTCACAAAATGAGGTTGTTTTGGGTACAATAGAATTGCAGGACATTATTAAACCCGGCATCGCCGAACGTTTTGAACGCCTGCGTAAAATGGGGATCAAAACGGTAATGGTAACCGGGGATAACCCGTTAACTGCCAAATTTATTGCCGAAAAAGCCGGTGTGGATGATTTTATTGCCGAGGCGAAGCCCGAGGATAAAATGAACTACATCAAAGCTGAACAACAGGCAGGCCGCCTGGTTGCCATGATGGGCGACGGTACAAACGATGCCCCGGCATTGGCCCAGGCAGATGTAGGTGTAGCCATGAACAGCGGTACACAAGCTGCCAAAGAAGCCGGCAATATGGTGGATCTGGATAATGACCCCACCAAACTGATCGAGATCGTAGAAATAGGTAAGCAATTGCTGATCACACGTGGTACGTTAACGACCTTCTCCATCGCCAATGACGTGGCTAAGTATTTCGCTATTGTCCCGGCATTGTTTATCGCGTCGATACCAGCCCTGCAGGCTATTAATATTATGCACCTGCACAGCCCGGAGAGCGCCATACTATCTGCGGTGATCTTCAACGCGATCATCATCCCGATGCTGATACCACTGGCCCTTAAAGG
>NZ_JAMXOF010000007.1 GCF_024055595.1 Mucilaginibacter aurantiaciroseus | reverse complement strand
ATAGGGCTACAGGACGTAGTTTACCCTCAAATATACCGGTAATAACCACAGGCGGTGGTGGCACGATATTGTCAGTAGTATAATTTTGGAAGGTTTGATTGTGAGCGCATTATAAAAACGCGCGTGTGTTCACCAGCGTGAACGTGAACATTTGACTTGTTGGAAAGGCGTAGTTTTACAGGCATGCCATGGCAAACAGGAAAAGGTTAAAAACAAAGAAACCCCTCAACTTTTGATTGAAGGGTTCTCGTTTAGTCCGTTTACTAACGGATTAAGATTGGGCACCGACCTACTCTCCCACATTTTACTGCAGTACCATCGGCTCTGGCGGGCTTAACTTCTCTGTTCGGAATGGGAAGAGGTGGACACCGCCGATATAGGCACCTGAATATTTTTAAGGTAAAGCGAAAAACATAATGCTTTTAACTATTCCTGTATAATTCGGTATTTGTTTTCGCTTTTGGCATCAGACTTACGTCTTTCAGCTTTTGGCTAAACTTAAACATAATTGAAAGAAGTAAGTATCAGAGAAAACAACAGCTTTGTTCTGCTCGGTGATAGAGGCAAGAGATCGGATATACAAACCTGGATTACTCCTGGTTTTTACTTCTTACGGTCTTGGTTCTCTACCACCATTCATTACCTGCTATGAGAAAGCTTCGGATTATTAGTATTACTCGACTATGATGTCACCACCTTTATATCTGTAACCTATCAACGTAGTAGTCTGCTACGATCCTCAATGGAAGTCTCATCTTGTGGCTAGTTTCGCACTTAGATGCTTTCAGCGCTTATCTATTCCCAACGTAGCTACTCTGCAGTACACCTGGCGGCATAACAGATTCACCAGAGGTTAGTCCAACCCGGTCCTCTCGTACTAAGGTCAGCCCCACTCAAACTTCCAACGCCCACAACAGATAGGGACCGAACTGTCTCGCGACGTTCTGAACCCAGCTCGCGTGCCACTTTAATGAGCGAACAGCTCAACCCTTGGGACCTTCTCCAGCCCCAGGATGTGACGAGCCGACATCGAGGTGCCAAACCTCCCCGTCGATATGAGCTCTTGGGGGAGATCAGCCTGTTATCCCCAGCGTACCTTTTATCCTTTGAGCGATGGCCCTTCCATGCAGAACCACCGGATCACTATATCCGTCTTTCGACCCTGCTCGGCTTGTCTGCCTCACAGTCAAGCAAGCTTATGCTATTGCACTCCACGTACGGTTACCAAGCGTACTGAGCTTACCTTTGAAAGCCTCCGTTACCTTTTTGGAGGCGACCACCCCAGTCAAACTACCCGCCAAACAATGTTCTCGACATTATCGAGTTAGACACCAAATACAGAAAGGGTGGTATTTCAACGTTGACTAACATACTCCTAGCGAAGCATGATCACAGTCTCCCACCTATCCTACACATCCTGTATCCGATATCAATGTTAAGTTGTAGTGAAGGTGCATGGGGTCTTTCCGTCCCGTTGCGGGTAACCGGCGTCTTCACCGATACCACAATTTCACCGAGCTCATGGCTGAGACAGCGCCCAGATCGTTACACCATTCGTGCAGGTCGGAACTTACCCGACAAGGAATTTCGCTACCTTAGGACCGTTATAGTTACGGCCGCCGTTTACCGGGGCTTCGATTCAATGCTTCTCCTTGCGAATAACATCCCCTCTTAACCTTCCGGCACCGGGCAGGTGTCAGGCCTTATACGTCATCTTTCGATTTTGCAAAGCCATGTGTTTTTGTTAAACAGTCGCCTGGGCCTTTTCACTGCGGCTGATATTGCTATCAGCGCCCCTTCTCCCGAAGTTACAGGGCCATTTTGCCGAGTTCCTTAGCCATGATTCACTCGAGCACCTTAGGATTCTCTCCTCGACTACCTGTGTCGGTTTACGGTACGGGTTTTTATAACCTGAAGCTTAGCGGGTTTTCTTGGAAGTCTGATTACCTGAACTATCACCTTACCCGAAGGCTCAGTGTACTATCAGCTTTCAGCAAATCTGGCGTACTTAACTACCAAACCTATACCTACGGCCTTTAACGAACTATTCCGTCAGTTCGCGTCAGTGTCACTACTCCGTCACCGCATCGCAGTTATAAAAAGTACTGGAATATTAACCAGTTGTCCATCGGCTACGCCCTTCGGCTTCACCTTAGGCCCCGACTAACCCTGATCCGATTAGCGTTGATCAGGAAACCTTAGTCTTTCGGTGGGCGGGTTTCTCTCCCGCCTTATCGTTACTTATGCCTACATTTGCTTTTCTAATTCCTCCACAGTCAATTGTCTTTCCTGCTTCACCGGCAATTAGAATGCTCCCCTACCAGTATATACATAGTATATAATCCATAGCTTCGGTATAACGCTTAATGCCCGTTTATTATCCATGCCCGATCGCTCGACTAGTGAGCTGTTACGCACTCTTTAAATGAATGGCTGCTTCCAAGCCAACATCCTAGCTGTCTATGCAATCGGACCTCGTTAGTTCAACTTAGCGTTAATTTGGGGACCTTAGCTGATGGTCTGGGTTCTTTCCCTCTCGGCCATGGACCTTAGCACCCATAGCCTCACTGCAGTGTATATTATATAGCATTCGGAGTTTGTCTGGATTTGGTAGGATTTGACTCCCCCGCACCCAATCAGTAGCTCTACCTCTATATAACTTAACCACCACGCTGTTCCTAAAAACATTTCGGGGAGTACGAGCTATTTCCCAGTTTGATTAGCCTTTCACCCCTACCCACAGATCATCCGGAAACTTTTCAACGTTTATCGGTTCGGTCCTCCAGTACCTGTTACGGCACCTTCAACCTGTCCATGGGTAGATCACAAGGTTTCGCGTCTACCCCCTCTGACTATACGCCCTATTCAGACTCGCTTTCGCTTCGGATCCGTGTCTTAAACACTTAACCTTGCCAGAGAGGAGTAACTCGTAGGCTCATTATGCAAAAGGCACGCCGTCACACCACGAAGGTGCTCCGACCGCTTGTAAGTACACGGTTTCAGGTTCTATTTCACTCCCCTGTTCGGGGTTCTTTTCACCTTTCCCTCACGGTACTGGTTCACTATCGGTCTCTCAGGAGTATTTAGCCTTACCGGATGGTGCCGGCAGATTCCCACAAGGCGTCTCCGACCTCGCGGTACTCAGGATACCACTATCCTATCATTACTTACCCGTACGCAGCTCTCATGCTCTATGGCGGGGTTTCCCACCCCCTTCCGGTTCATTTTGATATTCATGTTGTGGTCCTACAACCCCAGCTATGCCGTAACATATCTGGTTTGGGCTTCTTCCCTTTCGCTCGCCACTACTCAGGAAATCATTATTATTTTCTCTTCCTCTGCTTACTTAGATGTTTCAGTTCAGCAGGTTTGCGCATATATGCAACTAGTCTTCAACTAGTTAGGTTTCCCCATTCGGAAATCTGCGGATCAATTCATATTTGCTAATCCCCGCAGCTTATCGCAGCTTATCACGTCCTTCATCGCCTCTGAGAGCCAAGGCATCCCCCGTGTACCCTTTCTTACTTTCTTCTATACTTGTACTGCTTTTGCTCAGTACTGTATGCTTTTTGATATGTTGCTCGTTTAATTGCACGATGTCATGATTCAGGAACCAAGATTTATTGCCGAAGCTTTCTATCTTTTATCTTGTTTCTTCTTTCTTGTAACTAAAGCCAAACAACGTCTCTACTGTTGTTTTCTCTTTTTAATTACTTCTTCCAATATGTCAAAGAACTTTACCCTATATCATACAACGTGTATAATAACTTGCATTATATCCTATCCTGTTAAGGAAACGGAGGGTGTAGTGGAGAATAACGGGTTCGAACCGCTGATCTTCCCGATCTGAAATCGGGATGCTCCAGCCCCATTTGGCTGATTTCCTTTAATTTATTTCAAAGTGTTAATGTTTGCGTCGCGCAAACTTGGTGGAGAATAACGGATTCGAACCGTTGACCCCCTGCGTGCAAGGCAGGTGCTCTAGCCAGCTGAGCTAATCCCCCTTTCAGATTTCAGTGGCAGTTGTTAGTTACCCTAACAGTTGATACTGCTATTCGACTTCTTACTGCGACTTCGCCTTTCGTAGTCCCGAGCAGATTTGAACTGCTGACCCCTACATTATCAGTGTAGTGCTCTAACCAAACTGAGCTACAGGACTGTTTGTTTATCTTTACAATCTTGCCACTATTATGGCTGCACCACAACCGATGGCTTTATCTTCCGGGTTGTTTTTTTTAGAGAATAAATAAGAAAATAATCATGCAGGTAACAGTTAAACTGTCATTTGCGTACTCAGGTAATTTTTGGATAATGCTCCAGAAAGGAGGTATTCCAGCCACACCTTCCGGTACGGCTACCTTGTTACGACTTAGCCCCAGTTACCGACTTTACCCTAGGACGCTCCTTACGGTTACGCACTTCAGGCACTTCCAGCTTCCATGGCTTGACGGGCGGTGTGTACAAGGCCCGGGAACGTATTCACCGCATCATTGCTGATATGCGATTACTAGCGAATCCAACTTCACGGGGTCGAGTTGCAGACCCCGATCCGAACTGTGAATGGCTTTACGAGATTGGCATCCTGTTGCCAGGTAGCTGCCCGCTGTACCATCCATTGTAGCACGTGTGTAGCCCCGGACGTAAGGGCCATGATGACTTGACGTCGTCCCCTCCTTCCTCTCTATTTGCATAGGCAGTCTGAATAGAGTCCCCACCATTACGTGCTGGCAACTATTCACAGGGGTTGCGCTCGTTGCGGGACTTAACCCAACACCTCACGGCACGAGCTGACGACAGCCATGCAGCACCTAGTTTCGTGTCCCGAAGGACTGATTCGTCTCTGAATCATTCACTAACTTTCAAGCCCGGGTAAGGTTCCTCGCGTATCATCGAATTAAACCACATGCTCCTCCGCTTGTGCGGGCCCCCGTCAATTCCTTTGAGTTTCACCCTTGCGGGCGTACTCCCCAGGTGGAATACTTAACGCTTTCGCTTAGACGCTGACCGTATATCGCCAACATCGAGTATTCATCGTTTAGGGCGTGGACTACCAGGGTATCTAATCCTGTTTGATCCCCACGCTTTCGTGCCTCAGCGTCAATGACACTTTAGTAAGCTGCCTTCGCAATTGGTGTTCTGTGACATATCTATGCATTTCACCGCTACTTGTCACATTCCGCCTACCTCAAGTGTATTCAAGTTCTTCAGTATCAAAGGCACTGCGATAGTTAAGCTACCGTCTTTCACCCCTGACTTAAAGAACCGCCTACGCACCCTTTAAACCCAATAAATCCGGATAACGCTTGGATCCTCCGTATTACCGCGGCTGCTGGCACGGAGTTAGCCGATCCTTATTCTTACCGTACATTCAGCTTCTCACACGTGAAAAGGTTTATTCCGGTACAAAAGCAGTTTACAACCCGTAGGGCCGTCTTCCTGCACGCGGCATGGCTGGTTCAGGCTTGCGCCCATTGACCAATATTCCTTACTGCTGCCTCCCGTAGGAGTCTGGTCCGTGTCTCAGTACCAGTGTGGGGGGTCATCCTCTCAGATCCCCTAAACATCGTAGCCTTGGTAAGCCATTACCTTACCAACTAGCTAATGTTCCGCATGCCCATCTTAATCCTATAAATATTTGATTACCAGAAAATGCTGTCCGGTAATGTTATGCGGTGTTAATCTCTCTTTCGAGAGGCTATCCCCCAGATTAAGGTAGGTTACATACGTGTTACGCACCCGTGCGCCACTCTCATGAAAAGCAAGCTTCTCAATCCCGTTCGACTTGCATGTATTAGGCCTGCCGCTAGCGTTCATCCTGAGCCAGGATCAAACTCTCCATTGTATAATGTGTTTGTTCAAATCCAGACCCTATTAACTCAATCAATAGAAATCTGTAAAAAAAAATATTCTCTTACATTATCCCATTCCCTTAAGTTCGCTTTGATAACAATCAGACTCCTCTTTCGATTCCGCTGCCGTTACGCTGCATAATTTATTCTCTATCTCTTTTAAGAACTTTACGCCTAACCATCTCGGCTCGGCTTTTATGTCGTCGATCATTGCGATCTAAACTCTCAATCTTGTG
>NZ_JAMXOF010000006.1 GCF_024055595.1 Mucilaginibacter aurantiaciroseus | reverse complement strand
TTCACCTTTTTCAAGTTTTGACTGCCATTTTTGGTAGATTAATTTTACCATTAATAGTATCTTTTATTAAATTTCTGGCGATAACAATCATCCAGGGCAGCAGCTTTCCATTTTGCCTAATGTAAACATCAAAGGAGTTCCAGACTTTAATAAAGGTTTGCTCAAGCACAGCTTCAGCTTCTTTTTTTTCAGGAACAATGCGAATGATTACTAACAATAAAACCATAGCATACCTGTCATACAGCACTTCAGCGCCCGCTCTGCTTTTTAATGAAATTAGCCGGACTAATTCTGCATCATCAACTTTCGGTTTTCTAATGATCATATCCTGTAATATATACAAGCAATGTATCTAAAATGATGCCAGTAAAATTGCGATTTAAACTATTCCATTCCTGATAGCTTTGGTTAAGGCTTTTAATTATAAATACTCCCTGTTGAACGTTTATAAAATATTCACTTTCAAAATATAATTGTAAGTTTGGTATTAGTCAATTTTTTATCATCTCAAATTTTTAAAAATTCTCATTTAGCTCTTTAAAGTACTGACATGCAGAAAGACGCCCCCCACCATATTATTGCTATTGGCGCCTCTGCTGGCGGCATGGAAGAAATCAATTCCTTTTTTGACCACACACCTTTAGATGGCGTATCCTATATCATTGTACAGCATTTATCTTCTGATTTTAAAAGCAGGATGGTTGAATTGCTGGCCAAGCACAGCAAGCTTGTAGTTGTAGAAGCTAAAAATGGCATGTATGTAAAAAGCAACCAGGTATATCTTATCCCCAGCGATAAGTTCATGACCATTAGTGATGATACATTATTTTTAACAACCAAGGAAAAAGCTACAGGGCCTCACCTTACTATAAATACATTTTTTAATTCCCTCGCGGCAGATTGCGGTACCAAAGCTATTGCTGTAGTGCTTTCTGGTTTAGGCAGTGATGGCACCCAAGGCATAAAGGCAATTAAAAAAGCAGGCGGCATGGTGATAGCCCGCAACCCGGAGACAGCCGAGTTTGCCAGTATGCCATCTAACGCCATAGCTACAGGTATGGTAGATTTTATTTTGGAACCTGAATTAATGCCAGGTACTATTGAAGAGTATGTAAAAAACGAGCGGGAATTAATACCTGATACCGCTGACGACCAAAAAAACTTGGAGGCAATTATACATCTGATCAATGAACAGCTACCGCTTGATTTTTCGGATTATAAGCAAACTACTATATTAAGAAGAATTAAAAGAAGGGCGGCTTATAATAATTTTACCAGATTAGAAAATTATATTGACTTTTTGAAGGCCACACCCGTGGAAATAGCAGCATTGGCCAAGGATTTTTTAATTAGTGTCACTTCATTTTTTAGAGATAAAGAGGCCTTTAACTTTATTGAAAAAAAGGTATTGCCAGGCATATTAGAAAATCTTGCACCGGAGGAAGAATTAAAACTGTGGGTAGCGGGCTGCGCTACCGGCGAAGAAGCTTATTCACTCGCTATATTAATAGCTGAGCAATTAACCGGCAAACTAAAAAATACCGTTGTAAAAATATTTGCTACTGATATTGATAGTGCCGCGTTAGTGCAGGCTGGCAAGGGCATGTATAATTTAAGCATTGCAAAAGAGGTATCGGCGGAGCGGCTCGAAAATTATTTTTTTAAAGAAGGAAACAATTATAAGGTCAACCCGGAAATACGTAAAATGGTGATCTTTGCAAAGCACGACCTGGTGAAGAACCCGCCATATTGCAATATGCATTTTATCAGCTGTCGCAACCTGCTGATCTACATGACACCTGTATTGCAAAAAAAGATATTTACCATGCTACTTTTTGGACTTAAAAAGGATGCTTATTTATTTTTAGGTTCAAGTGAAAACCCGATGCCTATTATAAAAAACCTCGAAATTACCCATAAGAAATATAAGATATATAAGAATCTTGAAACAAAACGACTTTTACAATTTGATGCGTTCTCATTACCTGAACTCGTTGATTCAAAAGTTAAAACCTCCTCCTTGTCTTATGAGGATACTTCCCAAAGTGCAAATAATTCTCAGGCAGAAAAAATGTACGTTGGTTTAGCTGAAGACCTGGATTACCTGGCCGTTTGTATTGATGAAAACAATCAAGTGGTAAAATCTTACGGCGATACGACAAAATATTTTTTACAAAAGCATTATACTTCAAACCTGGAAGAGCTTTTGCCAAAGCCACTTGCCGTTGCGTTTAATACATTAAAAACCACCGCCTTAAAAACAAACCAAAAAAATACCCTTACAGGTATAAAAATTAAAAATAACCAATCGGTAATTAAAGTTAGCCTCTCTATACGCCCATTGAACGGAAAGAAGGGTGAGCAAACATTGTTAATGATAACTTTTACTGAGGATAAATTATTGAGCACAGAACATCGGGAAGACATGGTGTTTGATGAAAAAATATATCACGGTGAGTACACCATGAACCTGGAAGAAGAGTTGAAGGAACTAAAAGATAAGCTTCAGTCTGCTCATGAAAAGCTTGATGCTTCCAATGAAAATATGCAGTCTTTTAATGAAGAGCTTCTTTCGGCCAATGAAGAAATGCAAAGTACCAATGAAGAAATGCAATCGGTAAATGAAGAGCTGCATACCATTAATGCGGATTACCAGTTAAAAAACAAAGAACTGCTCGAAATTAATGACGATTTAAATAATTACTTCAGGAGTAACATCAACGGTCAGTTATTTATTGATAATGACCTTCGGTTAATGAAATTTTCGCCGGGTACGGTAAAGCAGTTCAACCTGCTGGAAACAGATGTGGGCAGGCCGCTTAGCAATATTTCTACCAATATCAAATTTGAAACCATTATTGAGGATGTTAAAAAAGTGCTTGCTAATGGCAGCATAATCACCAAAGAAATTGAAACCAATAATGGTAAATGGTACCAAATCATGACGATGCCTTACATACGACAGGCAGATAATAAAAGAGATGGTGCCATTCTTACGTTTAATGATATTACCGAATTAAAAAAGATACAGCGGGAATTAAATGTCAGTAATAAAATGCTGGGTATAGCCATAGATTCGGCAGCAATGGGAATGTGGTCTATAAACTTACAAACGCGTGAATTTATTCCATCCCAACGGCTTAAAGAGATATTTGGTTTTTACCCCCATGAGCAGATGAGTCTTGAAGCGACAGTTGCACAAATTGATAGTAAATATCAACATTTAGTAACTGGTGTTGTAGAAGCAAATAATAACATGGGTACAAAATGTGATATAGAATATCCCCTACGTGGGCTACATGACGGAAAGCTGCGCTGGGTGAGGGTCAATGGCGACATTTCCTATGATCAGGATGATAAGCCGGCTTATTTTACGGGCGTTGTACATGATATTACGATGCATAAGCAGGATGAGATCCGTAAAAATGACTTTATAGCAATGGCAAGCCATGAACTCAAAAATCCTCTTGCTTCACTTCAGGGGTATATTCAACTATTAGCTTCCAAAGCAAAAAAAGACGAGGATCCATTTAGTATTACTAAGTTAGATAAAGCACATAATCAGGTTAAGAAGATGACCGCACTGATCAACGGCTTTTTAAATGTTTCAAGTTTTGAAGCCGGTAAAATTTATTTGCATAATGAAACCTTCAAAATGGATTCTCTGATCAATGAAGTAGTGGAAGAGGTATTGCTAACGTCTGTAACCCACAGTATCGTTTTAAAGCCCTGTTTATCATTAATGGTTTCGGCAGACAGGGATAAAATAGGCCAGGTGATCAACAACTTACTAAGTAATTCGATAAAGTATTCACCAAAAAGTAAAAATATTGAGATTTCTTGCGAAGAAGTAAATGGCACCATTCAGGTAAGTGTAAAGGATGAAGGCATAGGTATTATGCCACAGGATCAAAAAAAATTATTTGATCGTTACTACCGGATAGAAAATGTGGATACGCAAAAAGTTTCAGGTTTTGGCCTCGGTCTTTACTTGTCAGCTGAAATAATCCAGCGGCATAATGGTAAAGTTTGGGTAGAAAGTGAGATAGGTAAAGGATCAACTTTTTACTTTAGTTTACCTCAATTGTAATATTTTTTTATTATCAGGGGTTTACAAATCATCGCAACAAATTTTGATATAAACTTTATACTGGCATCATATTAACTATGAATATTAGCGGTTTGTATTCTTCTGATTTATGAGCAAAAAAATATTAGTTTTTGACGATGACCCTGACATTTTGGAAATCATTTCTTTAGTATTAGTAGCAAATGGATATGAAATTCGTGCCTTATCTTGCGGTGACACTGTATTTGATGATATAAAAGATTTTCAGCCTGACCTCATCTTAATGGACGTAATGCTGGCCGGTATGGATGGCCGTGCAATTTGTAAAGAAATAAAGGAAAATCATCTGACCAATTTTCTGCCGGTTATTCTGATTTCCGGGACACATAACCTAAGTGAATCATTGCATCTGCAAGCCGCACCGAATGATTTTGTCGCAAAACCTTTTGATCTTGATCATTTACTTCGAGTGGTTAACAAGCAATTGGCCGGATAAATTGAATGATGATCTTTAAAAAAAACCTGACAAGAGTATAAAACGCTGTCCAAACAAATTCAAAAATAACTTGGTGAATTAAATGGTGGTTTTGCTAATATCTTAAACCAATTTCCGCTCATTTAATTTTTTACTAAATATTCAATAACGTCACCTATTGTAAGCGTTACATTGAGGGTATATCTATAAATAAAATACCATGCGTATCGTTCATTAAACAGACACGCATGGATATTCAATACTACTTAGGTAAAATCACGGAATCAATCACGTGAATAACCCCATTTGAAGCTTCAAGGTCAGCTGTTGTCACTGTTGCATTTTCAATTTTTACACCGTCTCCGATTGCAACTGTTATCTCCTGACCGTTAACAGTTTTAGCTTTTTGTCCGTTAGACAAGTCTTTGGACATTACTTTACCTGCTACTACATGGTAAGTAAGAATTGAAGCAAGTTTTTCCTTGTTTTCAGGCTTTAGAAGTTCTTCCACTGTGCCCGCAGGTAACTTTGCAAATGCTTCGTTAGTTGGTGCAAATACTGTAAACGGACCATTTCCGCTAAGAGTTTCCGCTAAACCTGCAGCCACAACTGCAGCAACTAACGTACTAAAATCTTTGTTACCTGATGCAATTTCTACGATGTTTTCCATTTTATATCTATATTAATTTTAGATATAAAACATGATGTATTACGGATTGTTTAAATAAATTTTAAATAAATTATTTGAAATAGGGGTTTTGTTGATAATCATTTTATGGATATAAAGCGGGTTTACGATCATTCTTTTCATCAGGTTTTCAAAAATGTCTTCTTTCTATTTATTGGAGATCTCGGGTCCATTGTGGACAACATATGGAAATGTACTACGCACAACCTTTTGTTATTAGCGAAAAAAAAGCGCACTAATTCAACGAATCAGATACGCTCTCTTATAATCAACTGGAATTAACTAAAAAGTTGTTTAAAATTAATTGGGTGTGTAGGCAGAGCCTAGTTCATCTACCGAAGAATTTATACCGGTGTTATAACTTGATAAGGAAAAAATTGCTCCACTGGTGATATTCGCTACCTACAAATCATATTCTCCAACTGTTCCTGATCTGTTACTTGAAAGAATTACATTTTCTGTTCCGCATGGATAAGCGTCTGCATACTCTGCATTGTTATTGTTAAACGGAAGTCGGGTACGTATGCTATTCGCAAAATATCCCAGATAAACCTGATCATGGTGATCGCTGCTGCCGGCTTGGTCATATAGCATTTCTTCCCCGAAAACTTCGTTCGCATCATCATTGGTATTAGCGTTGGGGTCGGTATTATGGGCTATAAGTTTGATGTTGTTAATGGTCAGCAACTGCCTCCGGATGTTGAAGCGGTAATTTACCGATTGCAGGAAGTCTGCACCATTAAACCCAAGTTTTTATCTGTTATTTTTACAATATCCTAAGCGTTGCCAGCAGCACGGGTTTTACGCTCATACTGCACAGGCCTTAACCACATTGGCCGGTATCCGCTGCATCCCCTAACGCAAATCGTGTAAGCTGAAAGCTTAACACATTTTAGGTCTATGTTATACTACGCTAAACTTAGACCAGTGGAGTTTCGTCAACTTCTAAAAAAGTTGTCATCTTTTGATCCGTTAAGCCTTTGGCTTTACGGGCTACATATAATATCCTGTTCATTACAGGCCCGGTTTTGAGTGTTACCAGGCAGCAAAGTAAAAGCCCATTTATACCGTGCCGAACCCATCAGGATTGTACTTTACAAGCTAACCGTTGTTTTATACAAGTGCTAATCGGGGGTTTAGGGGCGGCCAAGTTGCGCAGGCCACCAACCCCTTACCGCTTCGGCGGTTAAGGCAAGTTGTGTTTTTGGGTACCCCAAAACACAACTTGCAGCATAAAAAACAAACACATTAACACATATACAGATAATATTATGTACAGATATACCGACAACTCTCAAAGCAAAAAAAACCGGCTAGTTTAACCGGGCTCACTTTTTTGATTTGTAACTAATTACTACTATAATCTCATTATTGCTTATATGTAACCAGTAAAAATAAGATTACCAAAAATCAATATTACTATTGCTGTTACAATATATGTACCTGATAAGTTTTTGGCTTGGGGCCACTGGTCAAATTGCTGTTCATAAACTTTCCACCTATCATTTCTTATAAATGCAAACCATTTAAGTAAAACTATTATTATAAAAGGCACTGATTTAAAAGAGAAAACTGAATGGTGGTACGTTGTTTAAACAAAACAATTTTTGTATAAATATGTTATTTTGCAAATGTGTAATAAATAAGATACACAGAACTAAAACCAATAAATGATGAATAAGATAATTTTATTTTCGGTTGTGATACTTGCTTTAGGTTTTGCTTCCTGTAAAAAAAGCAATAGTTCGAACACAACTCCCTTGTCTGTCCGGCTGACCGACGGCCCCGGGCCCTATGATGCAGTTATTTTGAGTGTTAAACAAGTTGTGGTGATTACCACGGGTGGCCAGCAGACATTAGATGTGAACGGCGGCCCGATTGACATCCTGCATTTCAGGTTAGGAAAAGACACTTTACTTGCAGCCACAGATATCCCGTCAGGGCAATTACAGGAGGTCCGCCTGGTGCTTAATACTACCGGTAATAAGGTGATTGTTAACGGTATATCTCATGATCTGACCACGCCAAGCGGGCAAACATCCGGGGTAAAATTGAAGGTAATGGATAACCTGACAGCGGGTATCGCTTATACCTTATTGCTTGATTTTGATGCCGGGCAGTCCATCGTAACCACAGGAAGTGGAAAGTATATCTTAAAGCCGGTGATCCGTGCAATTTCACAGGCGGTTTCGGGTGCCATAACTGGTCTGGTAATCCCAATAGCGGCCTATCCAAAAGTATATGCGATTAACGGAACTGATACCGTAAGTACAATTGCAGACGGTACCGGAAAGTTTTATTTCCCAGGCATGCCTGCGGCTACCTACAGCGTTAATTTTATACCGGTAAGCCCTTATGCGGTTAAAACTATCAGCAATGTTGTTGTTGTGAAAGGCGGTGTTAAGGATATAGGAACTGTTACTTTTCCTTAGTTTTTAATTTGGGCGGATCAGTAGTTTCTTTCCATTGTAAAAATCCTGGTTTTTTGGGCTTGGTACATTCGGTTCCAAAGATTTTATGCTCAGGCCGAAGGCATAGTAATCGGTTTGTTGCAGAATTTTCGGCGTTAGCTGCGTGGCATTGGCCGCATCCCAGGTCACCGTGGCGCATGTGTTGCCCAAATGGTGAATGCCGATGATATGCTCACAGAAATAAACTCCTATGTTAAATCGGTCATTAATAAAATGGCTTTGATCGATCGAGGTGGAAGAAAAGGAAAAGTCTGCTTTCTTTACAATACTGGATTCCCTGGTATCTAAAAAAAGACTGAAAGACTCGGTGGCCGAAGCCCTCAATTTAGCTTAAACAACAAAGCCCTTTAAAGGGGCTTTGTTGTTCTCAATCATTTTGTCTTCTTTTAGTTATTCGTTTAGCTTTCCAAACGAAACACCTGGAACTTCAAACGTGTAACTATAAGTTCCTTTTTTCTTATTGATATCGAATACTTTAACAATTATAAGTGATTCTTTGAACCACTTTCTATTTAATTCTATCTTATAATTATGAATAACCTGTTTTTTTCCTGGATATTCATAATAATCAAACTTTAAGGTCAAGTTTTTCAAGCTATCCACATAAAGTAAGTTTTTCGTTTGCATATTGTTAACGTATAACACTCCAGGGTAGTAACAACCATTAATTGAATCTTCTTTCCCACTAAAATCTACTACTGTTCCTGTAGGCGTTACCAAAGATGGTAGTTTTTCATTGGGGTTGTACCATTAACTTGTACATTCAAAACCTTAATAAACTGATTCAACACTGGTGTGCTTGGTAAAAATGTTGCAGAACTGATATCATCTATTTGAGTAGTTCCACCAGCCTTATCTGTTGCAGCAACTTGTTTAGCTTGATTTTTGTCTGTAACCACTAATCTTTGATCATTTTAAATCCAGTCTGTGCCAATTTTTTTACCATCTATATCAAAAAAGTCAGCAAACATACCATCGGGATCAATAAAACGCATAGGATTATTGAACACATAAGTGTATGGCGACCACCTTCTATCAAGTTCCGCCTTAGCATCCACACTCGTCCACCTCCCAATTACCGGATCATAAAACCGCGCGCCATAATCGTATTGGCCTGTTTCGTCCTGTAGTTCCTTTTCATTGTAAAGATACTGGTTTTTTGGGCTTGGTACATTCGGTTCCAAAGATTTTATGCTCATCCCGAAAGCATAATAATCGGTTTGCTGCCCAATCAGCCCATCTTGTCCGATCCAGGAATACCTGTTTATTTTTAATTGATGGCTTAATAAAATCCTTACAGGAGATTAGTGAAAATACCGTTGACAATACTACAAAAAAAGGGGAAAAGGCCAGGTTGTTTCATTAAACCGAACTTACACAAATATAGGTTTGCCGCCAAGCAAATTTTAAGCTACGTTTTTAAATATATCAAAAAAAATCCTGATCAAAGGAAAGCTTCCTTTCAAGCGGTGTAAATCCGCGGAGGGTATAATAAATTAAAAACCCCTTAAATAAGCCATTTAAGGGGTTTCAGGGGCCGTTTAAAGGGGTTGATGTGCGCCCACCTGGGCTCGAACCTATCTTTGTTATCGACTGATAATCAATGAATTATAAAGCTTTCGTCGTTTGAGGTAGTTACATAGGTAACACGCCCTGCCGATATTTAAAGATAAGAAAATTGCAGGAAATAGTATGAAGAATTGTTTTTTAGCTATGTAATATGTTGAGAACTAAGGGCCAAGTAAGTGGGGATGGAAGGGATTAACTATGCGTGTAATTTTATGGCAAATATTACACATTGAAAAAAAATTAAACAAAAAATCCAACATATTTATACGCCGGATTTTAAGGAGAATGAAATTACATTTTCATCTTGTCATCCTTCACACCTTTTTTCATAGGCATTTTCATCACCTTACCGTTCTTCATCACGCATTGACCGTCTGTTAACATCATAATTTTACCGTCCTTCATTTTAACGGTGCCATCCGTCATTACCATAGTTCCATTGGTCATGGTCATTGTTTTGGTCATGGGCATATTTTTACCGTGCATCATGGTCATCATTTTGCCGTCCATCATCATCGCTGAATGATTCATTATCATCGCTGAATGATTCATTTTTTTACTCATAGACATATGCGACATCTTGTGCATCGAAGTGTCTGCTATTTTGTTTTGTGCCATTGCGCTACAACTTAGTATAACAGCAGCTAAAGTAATAATGATTTTTTTCATGTTTTTATTGGTTAGTTTTCTGAAATACATCCACTAATCGAGCCACGTTTACGGACAGATTATAACGATGCTAATATCATTGTGATTATAGGAATGAAAGAAAAACTACTAAAGACAGTTTTATAATTAAAGCCATACCTGTTGACCTGATGGTATCCATTCTTTTAAATTGTGGTCGGAAACTTTAAATCTATGTATCAGCTAACAGGTCAAAATATTCATCATCTTCATTTTTACCGCCATAACCTTTCCCTATGTTCTCATGAGTGTCTACAAACTCAATTTTGCAAATCCATTTGACCATCTTATAACCTAACTGATTCTCTACCCGCAAACGGAGCGGAGCACCATATTTTTCAGGAAGCGGCTGATAATTCATCTCCCAAGCTAAAATTGATTCTGGTTTCAGGCAATTATCTAACGTATGTGTGTCATAATAGGTGCCGCCATAAAGCCCTTCACCAAATGAGTAAAACACGACTGTTTTAACCGATGGATGCGGCTTCACTAATTCTACCAGCGCCTGAATAGGCAAGCCGCCCCATTCTGCAATGCCTGACCATCCTTGTATGCAATGGTGCATCGTAATATTTTGTTCCTTACCCATTCGTTGCAAATCTTCTAAAGATAGCTGGACCGGATTGTCAACCATACCTCCAACAGCAAGCTTAAAATCTTTGAATTTATTGGCAGCTAATTTTTGCCACGTTTCTGATACCGGCATTTTTCCGTTTACCCAAAAATAAGGCGATATGTCCTTTTGTTTGTAATAGAGCTTGGGTTTAAACTTATTGATGGTGTTTAACCACAATCTGCCATTAATAGCTGCTTCTGTATGCTGCAAAGACCGTGGACGTTGCCAGGAAATCCAATGCGCCAGAAATCCAAAGGCAATGGTGAACAAAACAATACACAACCCGATATATAAACCGGTATAACTAACCGAGCTATCGGTGTTTAAAGTGATATGGTTCATGTTGCGAACAAGCCCGGTCGCCGCTACCATTGCCACATGAATAATAATAAATACCAAATAAGCCAGCATAACTAAAAAGTGTACCGAACGCGCACCCTGCCTGTTGCCGAAAAGCTTTGGCAACCAGTGAAAACGATTTTCTATCGCTGGTGACATACACATACCGCTTAACATGGCAATGGGCGCCAAAAGAAAAACAACCGCGAAGTAGGAAATTTGCTGCAAGGCGTTAAAATGATAAAAGCCGTTAGGTTCCATCGGCATGTGGAAGGTGGCATAGTGTACAAAGACGTTCCAGGAATCAGGTATGATCTGCCAAGTCACCGGAACTAACCGTTTCCATTGATTTGTAAAAAATAACAGTAATATAAAAACCACACCGTTAAACAAAAAAAATGGAACAGTTATAAAATGCCACGAGCGTGCTATGCCTACGGAATGACGGTAGCCAGGCAACCCAAATACGGGGTTTAAATACCGGCTATCTTCTTTGGCTGTATAAACCCGATCGTTTGGTATTTTAATGGGTGTAAACCTTAGCCACTCCGAATTTGGCGAACAACCATGGTTCCAGTACAGACGGGGGTGATCTGCTAAAATGGAAAGGCCGCTTCTGATAATCATCATTAAAAAAAAGAAGTTCACCCAGTGGCTTAAGCTTACCCATACAGGAAATCCTGTTGGGTTTGAAAGTAATACAGCATGGAATTTTGCAGAAGGGTCAGCTGGTAAGCCAAATGCCAAAAATTGAAACCAGGCAAGCCCAACAGTTAATAATAATATGATTAAAATGGCAACAAGCGCATAAGTGTTAAAACCAATAAACCATCTTCTATCCTCGGGATAGCGTATTTGCTGTTCTGCTTTGTTAAAATTGGTAAACATGGGTTATAATTAAACTACTTTCCAGCCGCGAATTTTTAAATAATCGGAAATTATAGAACGATGATAGCGCCACCATACAGCTTTTGAACACATATATGCCGTGCGTTGTTTCAATGTGAATTTTTTAAGTTCTGTTTCTCCTCTTTGAAGACATCGTTTCCATATAATCAGCATATCCGCGAAAAGCGATATGCCTCCACCCCGTATTTTTAGAATCAGGTTTTACTGTAGCAAAACCTTTCGACATCGATCATTTGCTCCAAGTGGTTGACGGGCATTTGTCAGTCTAATTTAGACGAGTTATTTAAAAAAAATCTGACAAAGCTTTCACTGGCAACATATTATCTTCTACAGCCAAGAATAAGTACTGCACTTTCTTTTCTAAGCTTCAAGCGCAGCGGCCAAACTTTTTAGTTTATCCGGAATTTTGTCGAGAGGTATAACGAAATCAACATTACCCGAATACAAGGCACTAATCGGCATAAATTCTACTTCGGCAGAACTGTCTTGAGCAAAGGTCTTTCCTCCGTTTGCCTTAATTTGTCTGCATCCGTCGGTGCCATCATGATAATATCCTGAAAGGACAATGCCGACCGCACGATTGCCCATTGCTACTGCCAAAGAAATAAAAAATAAATCAATTTGCTTGTTACTGCCCGAGCGCGGGCTCATGACTTTGAAGGTGTAATTCTCCCTTAGAAGATCTGCGCCCGGAGGAATTACATAAACGTTATTTGCCTCAATTGGCATTGCTTCAGCAGCGACCTTTACAATCATTTTCGTATGACCCGACAGTATTTCAGCTAACTGACTATGGGCCGTGGGACTCATGTGAGAAACAATAACAAAGGCCATACCTGTTTTTGACGGCATGGCCCCCAATAGCGCTTTATAAGCGTTAAGCGCACCAGCTGAGCCGCCGATGCCAACAATGAGATAAGGTTGCAATGCTCCTATATCTTTGAAAGATACAACCTTTTTCCTGTTAATTAATTTTTGACTCTTAGAAACATTTTACCGATAATCTTTCACATTTACACTTCGTTTAATTTCATCACCATCACTATCGTGTTCAATCCTGCATAGGCTGATTATCTCAGTGGGGACATAAAAAAAGAGGCTTCTTCACCTTAATTTTCATTCTCCAATAGCAATTTTTCTTGCTCAACTGAAAGCAACCTTTCCTAAAGTTCAATTATTTTTTCTGATACCAGCAAGATTACTTTTCTTGTTGAGTAAGAAGTGTTTCCAATATAGCTTCTTCAAAAAATAATGCCGATAGGTTATTTAATGAACTCAATACGTAAGGATCGCTTTGTATGTCATTTTCTTATGGTATATTGAAATTTGAATATTGAACATTATTAGCACACTTATAAAGTTACAAAAGGCTGAGCGAATGGACGTAATATTTCACTACCCTTCATGAGCTTCTAGCGCATTTGTATATTCGCCTCGCCTTGCCGCGGCATTACAAGTTCCCCGGTGAAGTAGTAATCTTTGCGCAATTGCAATTTGCTGATCGTCACCTTTCCAAGCTTCTAGTGCGGGTTGCTGGATGGCGCGTGAGAAAGAAAAGGTCAACGTCCATGGCATGATGTCGCCAAACTTGACGTGCATGGCATTCAGCCGTTCGGATGCTTGCTCAAAAGCCTGACCGCCGGATAAAAAAGCGATGCCAGGTACCGCAGCTGGCACGCACCGTAAGAAACAGGTAACGGTTGCCTCCGCTATTGCGCCCGCGTCGTCCTGCGTCCTGAAATCTAATCCTGATAATATCATATTAGGTTTCAGGATCATACATTCCAGATTTACCCGCTGCTGATACAGTGCATTAAATAGGGCGTGTAAAACTTCGGTAGTGACCTCAGCACATTTTTCGAACGTGTGGTTATCATCCATCAGTACCTCCGGTTCCACAATGGGCACCGACCCACATTCTTGGCAGAGGGCTGCATAGCGTGCTAATAAATAGGCATTGGCTTTGATACAAGATGTCGTAGGAATACCATGATCGATTGCGATGACAGCGCGCCATTTAGCAAAACGGGCACCTTTTTGATAATAGTCAATTAATCGTTCGCGCAGCCCGTCTAAACCCTCTGTGACCTTTTCACCCGGAAATGCAGGCATGGGTACAGTTCCCTGATCTACCTTGATACCGGGTATAATACCTTTTTTAATTAAAATATCTATGAATAAAGTACCGTCTTCGGTGGTTTGTCTAATCGTTTCCTGAAAAAGGATCGCACCACTGATGTAGGTTTCCAAACCCGGCGTAGTGACGATTAACTCACGGTATTTCCGGCGATATTCTTCGGTTTGCGGGATGCCAAGAGCTTCGAAGCGTTTATTGCAAGTCGCTACACTTTCGTCCATGGCTAACAGGCCCTTACCGTTGCCCATTAACTGGTTCACAATGTTTTTCAGCTCTTTAACATCCATTTCATACGTTTTACTTTTTTAACGCAGTTAACATTTGCTTGTTTGCAGTGGCATTCATTTTTCTATAAAACCACCGCTTCGCCAGTTCTGCTGATCCCAGATAACAAACAATAATGAGTAGCATCCAGCCATAATAAGTTATAGGCAGCCGGGTAAACCCGAACCAGGTGGCTAAAGGTGTCAACGGCAGTGCCAATACGAGCATCAGGATCAATACCGTGGCGATGGCTAAATATTTACCAGGCAGACTTTTAAAAAAAGACAGCTGTGTCCTGACCACTAAAACGATCAAGGTGGCGGATATGACCGATTCAGCGAACCACCCGGTTTGAAATGTCTTTTCATTCGCGTGGAAGACAAATAACAATACTCCAAAAGTCAGGTAATCAAAAACGGAACTCAGTAACCCGAAAGTGATCATAAAGCGTTTGATGAACCCCAAATCCCAGCGTTGGGGCGATTGGATATTGATCTGATCAACCCTGTCTGTAGCAATGGTCATTTCTGGAAAGTCGGTTAACAGATTGGTCAACAAGATCTGTTTCGGTAGCAAAGGCAGGAATTTTAAAAATAATGACGCGCCCGCCATACTGAACATATTGCCGAAATTTGCGCTTGTAGCCATAAAAATGTATTTCATGGTATTGGCAAACGTTTTGCGCCCTTCGATAATTCCATCGATCAAGACCTCAAGGCCACTGCTCAATAATACAATGTCGGCCGCTTCTTTGGCAACATCTACTGCGGTATTTACAGATATACCTACATCGGCGGTATGGAGCGCCGGGGCATCGTTAATGCCATCGCCCATAAAACCAACTACATTGCCTGCCTTTTTCAAAATGGTGATGATCCTTTCTTTTTGATTAGGCTCCACTTCAGCAAAAACATCCGTCAGCGGGGCCTTATGAAACAAAGCCGAATTAGTCATTTTCAGTAGATCTGCGCCTGTCAATATCTGAGGATCCTTTATGCCAATTTGCAAAGCCAGGCTTTTGGCTACCAGAGCGTTGTCACCGGTAATGAATTTAAGCTTTACACCCAGGTCATTCATTTTAGCCATCAAATCGGCAACATTGGCTTTAAGCGGGTCAAACAAGGTGATAAAGCCTATAAATACCATGTCCTTTTCATCTTCCTTGGTAAAATCCTGTTTTGCGTTGGAGGGCTTATAAGCCACGCCTAATGTGCGGTATCCATTGGCGCTTAACTGCTCGTATTGCTTATGTATTTCAGCTGTGCTGTCTGCAATAGCTTCTATTTTCCCGTCGGAGGTTTCAACCTGGCTGCAAACTGCTAAAATATTATTTAATGCGCCTTTGGTAATGACGAAATTCTCCCTTTGGTTTTTTACCTGTATGGTGAGGCGCTTACGGATAAAATCATAGGGTATCTCTGTTTGCACCTGATACGTATTTGCCGGGCCTTTATATTCCGAACAAATTGCCGCGTCAATGGGGTTATTAAAACCTTGTTGCATGGAAGCGTTGAGCCAGGCATATTGTAAAACCTTATCACTATGATTCCCGCTTATATCCAGCGTGTCTTTTAATTTCACCTTACCTTCGGTAATGGTTCCTGTTTTATCTGAACACAGCATGTTCATGCTGCCGAAGTTTTCAATAGATGACAAGCGTTTAACAATTACCTGCTGTTTGGCCATGCGCCGTGCGCCCGTAGCCAGGTTGACACTAATGATAGCTGGCAGTAATTGCGGCGTTAAACCTACCGCCAGCGCCAATGAAAACAGGAAAGAATCGAGCACGGGCTTATGCAAGAAAACATTGATGCCAAAAATAATGATCACCAGCAACAAGGTGATCTCCATCAGCATATAACCGAATTTCCGGATACCTTTTTCAAAATCAGTTTCCGGTATCCTTGCCTGTAAGCCAGCGGATATTTGTCCAAACTCTGTTTGTTTGCCAATTTTGATAATAAGGGCGCTGGCTTTGCCGCTGATGACATGCGAGCCCATAAACAGCGCATTGCTTCTTTTGGCCAAAGGGGTATTTTCGGGCAAAACCCCGGCGTTCTTTTCCACCGGATAGGTTTCGCCGGTAAAGGCCGCTTCATCAACAAACAGTTCCTGCGATTCGAGGATCAGGCTGTCTCCGGGTATCACGTCTCCCGCCGATAGTATCACGACATCGCCCGGAACCACTTCTTCGACCGGTATTTCTATTTTCTTGCCGTTCCTTAAAACAGCACAATGGAGCTGCACCATTTTCATCAGTTCCTTCACTGCATCCGAAGCGCCTTTTTCCTGCCAGAACCCCAGGAAACTACTAATCAGTACAATAGCCAGGATAATTACGGTATCGGCAACATCGCCCAACCCAGCTGATAACAAAGCTGCTGCGATTAGCATCAGGGTGATCGGGCTTTTAAACTGCGACACGAAGAGAAAGAATGCAGATGATGAGGTATTGGCCTTTATAGTATTGGCACCATATTGTTTTTTCTTTTCGATAACTTCCCGGTCACTCAAACCCTGCTCCTTTGCCGTCAACTGCTTTAATGCCGTTGCTTTATCCAGGTGCCAGAAGCTTTGATCTGTTTTTATTTCCATTTTATCACGCTTTTTTATGGGCAATCGTTTTGCCCCATTTGATCCTGTCCCAGATCCGCTCATGTAGAAAATAACCAATGGTTGTGTAAATATTGCTGACGATCATAAAACCGAAAACTACTTTAATCTGTCCGATAAACAAATACACACATACAAAGTCTAATAAAAGGATCACCACGCGGTAACTAATTGTTTTGAAAACCGACCTGCGCAGTGTTTCCTCGGTCTGTTGGCTAACTGGGATCAGTTTTTCAATCATGCACTGGTTGGATTAACAGCATCCCATTTCCAGTTAAGCACCTCGGGCATATCCTGGCCATGCACACTGATATAGTGCTTGTGCTCCGTGAGTTTATCCGCTAATAATTGTTTTAAATAAACACCTTTAGTTCCCGTTTG
>NZ_JAMXOF010000005.1 GCF_024055595.1 Mucilaginibacter aurantiaciroseus | reverse complement strand
CAATATCGTGCCACCACCGCCTGTGGTTATTACCGGTATATTTGAGGGTAAACTACGTCCTGTAGCCCTATTTCAATCACCTAAAAACCGCCCCAAAATGACCCAAAACCACTCCGCCCAAAGACCTGAATATGATCTGCTCTGAAATTAGGGCATAAGGCTCTAATTTATTGATCATATCAAATGCTTTCGCGGGTGGTACCGAAAGTGCTGACGTATCACATAGCCTCATGAAAACTTTAAGATGCAAAGAGGCCAATCATAACCTGGCTATCCTTTAGAAGAAAAATGCCTTTTTACCAATCTTCAATAAAGATATATCTATGGATGGCCGCCTTTGATAGTTGAATAATTATTGACAATATAAACTTGTTGGAGAAACGTGCTGCATGTTATATTGTTGGAAGGGATTTAACCATTTATATTAAGCACCGCCCTGGTTAACTAAACCCGATAGGCAGGAAAGCCTTTGCCTGCGCGCAAGGCTGGTTTACCGGGGCAAAGCTTGTACAGATAGCGTGGCTACCAAATCAGGAAGCACTACTGCAGTACCTTTTCAAGAAATTTTACTTGGTATTATGGCCTAAAAAGTATTGCCACTTTTGTTGGTTATAATGCGGTAAACTACCCAGTTATTGGTTTCGAATACCTTACGGAAATTTACATTGGATATGCTGTGGCGGATAAGGCCGATGTATTTATCATTTAGTTGTGTGTAGCCCGATACTACGTTACTGGTGCTTGCTACAACTACATAATCTACAAACTTATCGGGCGTTTCAAGCGCGCTGAGGTAGTTGCCCTGGTAAGGCATAGTAATGGGCTTAATATCGTGCGTAAAGGCTATAACGCTGTAAGCGATGGCATCGTCCAGCAGCACCTGTGAATCTGACGGGAGGCTGTTAAGATAGTTGGCCACCTCTTCGTTATCGCGCTGGGTATCGGCTTTTTTGTCTTTAAAGAAAACGTTTATAAAATTCTGCTCTTCGGGTATTGATGACGTTCTTAAGAAATACCAGCCTGTGTATAATTGAATTAACACCGTTGCCAGCAGCAGCAATTTAAATACACTTTGGTTTTTTACTACTTGGGCCTTAAATATTACGCATAGGTAAGCCAGTATTAAAAATATCATATAGTATTGGTAGGCCAGGAAAACCTTGTCGTACTTGATGTGTAAGAACTCGATGAAAGCGAACGGTGTAAGTATGGTTAATACCTGGTAAGTGCTTTCGCGGAACAGGTATATGGCTATCAGTATCATGGGTGCGAACAACACTACACGAAAGGACATCAGGATAGAGGTTTCGGGGATCCGGTACGCGGTATTGGTGGTAAGCTGCTCAAAACTTAGCTTATCTACCAGTACATTCCAGGTAGCGTAGGGGCTTTCGGCAAAATAATTAAGATCGCTTGCGTGGGTAAGGTTTAAAAGTTTATAACAAAGCACCGCCGCCAAAGGCAGGCTAAATAAGATGATATACAGCGCGAATGTTTTGTTGATAAGCTTACGCCTTAACGACGGGCTATTAAAGCTTAAAAATAGCCTGAAAATAGACTCCTGCTCGCCCAGGTTTAAACTGTGGATAGTGATGGATAGCACCAGCGGCAAAAAAAACAGCGTAAGCCATATGAACCTGTAGTCGCAAAAAATAAGGATAACTAAACTTAAGCTGGCTATGGATACGTGAAACGTTGTGTTTGACCGATAAAACTTAAACAGGTTAAGAAAGAACAGGAAGAAGAAGATGAGGATCAAATAAATGCCTTTGCCAGATGCCGCGGTATAAATAATACCGGGGTGGAACAAAAATAGAATAAGCAATAACCAAACGTAACCATCATCATTTAAGCGTTTTGCTATGGTAGTTGCTATTACGTGGAACAATATAGCAGTACCAACAGCTGATGCCAATACGGGTGCCAGCGACTGGCTGATGACACTAAATAAAAACGTTGCATAAAACGGAATGATTGGGGCAGTTAAGCCCATTACCTTTAAACGGTTACCTAACCCCTCAAAAACTATTTTAGATTTTTCGATATAAAATAACGACTCGTGGTTGTAATACCCAAGGTTATTAAGGTAAATACCACATACCAGGTAGTAAACTATCAGTATAAAGGTTAATATAATAAGATATAGCGTGCCCGTTAGCTTCATATTATTTTACAACGTTTGTTGGGCTGTTTACTTTACTTAATCCGTGGTTGGTTTTTTCCCAGTAGAACGGCTTTACAATTAGCTGATACAGCCCTTTATAGGCCGATATGGAGTGCATTAGCCAGTAAATTGGGTTGGCTACAGCAAACAGGATGAGCTCGTAGTAGCGCCTTTTAAATACCGCTATCATGTTGATGTATATCATGAGGATGTTGCCCACCATGAGGTTAAAGATGGACATGAACAGTACCCAATCCGGGAAGAGGGTACGGATGCCGGAAAGATCAAATACAACGTAACAGATAAAGAAGATTAGTAACAGCGGGTATACCAAAAAGATAATTGGTGTAGCGCCTATAAAGAAATTGAAACCCAGGAAACCTTTCCAGCCAATTTCTTTCCAAAAGTCAACCGGGTGGCGCATGTGTACCAGGTAGGTTTGCATGTATCCCTTGATCCAGCGGCTACGCTGGCGAATCCAGTTAAACGGCTCGTTATTGGCTTCTTCATAAGTGGTAGAGTTAATGATGGCAACTTTATAACCCTTTGCATAAACGCGCACACCAAGGTCGGCATCTTCGGTTACGTTAAAGGGGTCCCATGCGCCAAGTTCTACCAGTTCATGCAGTTTAAAGTGGTTACTGGTACCGCCCAATGGGATAGGGATATCAAGGGTATCCAGCCCCGGCAGCATATAATCAAACCAGTACGAATACTCCAGGGTAAACATACGGGTTAGGAAGTTCTCGTTACGGTTAAAGTAGTTTAACGCGCTTTGTACGCAAATGTATTCTTTAGGCAGCTTGCCAAATAAAGAAACAACTTTTTTAAGCTGATCAGTATCGGGGATATCCTCGGCATCATATATAGTTAGGTACTTGCCGCGGGCAAAGTGCAGGCCGTAGTTACAGGCTTTAGGTTTTGTTTTGGGCATATGATAGGGTACTACTATCACCTCAAACACCGCGGGGAAATCAAGGTTTTTTACCGCGTTAAACGTTTTATCGTCCTCTTCTTCTATCAATAGCTTAATATCCAGCTTATGGCGTGGATAATCTATCGATTGCAGGTTCCAGATGAGTTTTTTGATCAGCTTATCTTCCCTAAATACCGGCAACAATATGGTGTAAATGGGCAGGTCATCATCGTTTAACAATTTTAGTTCCTCTTTGGTTACGGCCTGGTGCAGCTCGAACCTTGAACCCACCAGGGCCAGGAAAAGCTTAAATATAATGGCCACCAAAAAGAACGAACTGATGATGACGTTGATGATGATGGATGTGTTCTTAAAGCTTAGCACAAGGCCAATGGCAACTATGGCTATGATCACAAATATCACAATAAGCTGCGCGGTTGAAAAGGTTACCACCGCAGAGCTATCCGGATCGCGCTTCATCAGCTCAAATACAGCCGACTTGGTATATTTATCGCCCAGTAACTTGTTGCTAAGCCAGGTAATATCCAGATCGGATGCCAGGATAATCTCGGGCTCCATATCGTAAGTAAAGCGGATAAAATCTATAAACAGGGTATCATCCGGCGAAGCCATTAAACAAACCACCTTGCCATTTTGGATACGCAGCGGCATGGCCAAACGGTCGTGCGCAAAGTTGAGGTCTATTTTGCTGAGCACCTCTTCGTCATAGGCTTCATCACGGGGATGCTCGTTAAGCGTATACCCCGCGTTAAGTATGCACCGGTCGTAATTTTTACGTGAAATATATCCCGAAGTGAGCGCTATCTTGATGAAGGATAACCCCGATTCATTTGAATGTATTTCAATTGCATCGCGGTCACCTGCTGTGATAAACCCATCATTAGTCAACAATTCAGGAATTGATATACTCATGAATAAATTAATATATAATTAAAACCTTGTGCCTCTGCTTCGTTAAACATTAGTCGTTAAAAAGTTCCTGCGATTTTTGGACCTTTGAACGGATGTAAAGGAATGATAACAGTATAAGCACCAGTATGCCTAATAAGATGTAAAGGTTGTAAGTATCCCAGAAACGGGTTAACGCGCTCTTGGTGTCAATGTACTCCAGGTTCTCGCTTGATTTATTTATATTAAACAGGTATTTGTTATTGTTAACATCAGAGATACAAACGTTACTGCTCAGCGTTGATAGCCGCTCGGTAATTGATTTTGATGCAGCAAGGAAAGCATCGGCCAGGTGTTTACCAGTGGCGGTTAATACCAGCGTTGCATTGTTGCTTCGGCCATAGAAGATCTGGGCCAAACCGTTTGATGTTGTATCTGACAGCGAGTACACCACCGTATTATTATCGGTATTGTACAGCCTAAAGTTGCGGTTAAACTTAATAGGGGCATCCGGGAACTCTTCCAGCAACTTATCATCCTTAGATAATAAGGCTATAATGTTATTCTTTTTAAGCTCTGATGGTGTTTTGGCAATATCCTCAGAGTATATAAACTCAGGGAAGTTATTAGCATTAATGTTATTGTTTAGCTCATAAACGATCTCGCCCATGGCGCCTGCAGCATATTTGGCATATGGTTTTGATACCACTATGCGGGTTGTGCCGTTGTTAAACGCTTCAGGATATTGGTAGAAGCTTAGATCGCTGGTGATGAACGGGTTTTTAGATTCCAGGTATGATTTATCAGCGTCTATCTCGGCAAAAAAGTTGGTAAAGCTGTTTTTACAGTTACCATTGTTAGGGTAAAATCTAAACTCGGCCTCAAGTGTGTTGTACTTGTGGTGCTGGTAACGGTTAATGGTAATAGATGAGTTTAACTTACCCGATGCATCTAATTTTTCGCTGCTTAACAATAGGCCGTTAAGGTATATGTTAAAAAAACCACGGTCGCCCGGGTTTAGGGCGCTGTAGTTAGCAACTATGCGGATCTCAACCTCTTTGGGGGTAAAGCTAAAATCGGAGTTTTTAAAGTTGAACGAGCTTTTTAACGAGCCGATACCTGACAAGAAATCGCTATTACCGCCAATTTGCTTTAACGTTAGTTTAGAGCGGTTCTCATCAATAGTTTTAAAGAAGGTATTTTGTGCTTTATTTACCAAAAGGTAATCGCCAAAGGTTGAGTTAAGCACATTCATATTGCCTAAAGCGGTAATGGTTTTTTCGTAACCTGCGTCATCACCACCGGTAACAAACAATATCTCTGTAGGTACAGATTCTAACAATACCGATTTAACAGATGTAAACCTGCCGCCTGCATCAACCATACGGGTTACCGTATCGGTTACCGTAGCTACAGATTTATGCAGGTATAACAAGCCCTGGTTGGCTTGTGGTGTAACTTTTACTAATGCTTGTTTATTTGCCGGTAAAGTTGGCATGGTACCAACCATAATGTAGTTACGTACGCTATCCGGTAATTTATCTAATTCGTAAACACCAATGTTTTTGGTTTGTGTTTTCTTTAATCTCGAATATGCCCAGGCAACCGCCTTAAGATCATGCAGGCTTGGGTTGCTGTTGTAAACTATGGCTGTTTTTGAATCGAAACAATTGCTGATGTTTATATTATTGAAGAAGTTTTTACTGCTTTTTAACAACGACAGATAAGAGTAGTTCTTGATTTTTAACCACATGGCCGGGTTATCCAGGTCGCGACATTGGTCGTCTGTAATGGTTAAAAGTGTTTTAACGGTTACTTTAAGGTAGTTATCTGTTGAGATATCAACCTTAGATAATGGAAAAACAATTTTCTGGATAGAGTCTTTTGTTAAGCGGCCGCTATATACCGGTTTGGTACCAACAAATAAGTTGATGTATGACTTGTCGCGGATCAACGCCTGCGACGGTTCAAAGTATATAACCAGCTTACTACCGTTTATTTCATACTGAGGGATGATCTTGAAATAAAAGGAACTGGCGCCACTCATACCAAATATGGGTTCGTCATCGTTATGGCCCATTGCTTTAAAGGACATAATTTTTTGGGAGTACGAGGCCGTGGTAATTAGTATGAAAGCCAGGAAAGTCAGAAATCTTTTCATCAGATTATAGTCGTTAGTTTATTACGTAAAATTCTACTCTAAAATAGTTGCCGTTATCGTCGCTACGGTAAATAAGCTCACCACCAAGCTCTTTGGTCATTAGTTTGGCAATAGAAAGGCCCAGGCCTAGCCTGCTCTCCATAGGGCCCGATGCATCATTAAGCGTTTTTAGCTTGTTAAACATCATTTCAAGTTCTTCCTGCCCAATGGCAACACCCTCATCAATAATCTCGAACACAAATTTCTGGCGTTGTAAATTGGAAACAACTTTTATATCGTTGTTGGTTTGCGAAAACTTTATAGCATTTGAGAGTAAATTTTGAAAAATCTGGCCCACAAATACTTTGTCAAGTTTTACGTTAAGCGGCAGTTTTAAAATGTTATCCGTCAAATGGATATTTTTCATCTGGGCCGTTTCCTGCAAGCCCTTAAATACATGGTTAACTTCGGCGTTAATATCAAATATCTCCAGGTTAAATTTCATCTCCGGCGACTCGATCTCCTTAACATCCATAAGCTTGTTAAGCATGTACTGCATTTTTTCGGCACTCTCACCAATATAGCTGGTATAGTCTTTTTGGTCGGAACTGAGGCGGTAATCCTCTTCTTTAAGCATGTTGTTGCTCATCATTATAGAACCTATAAGGTTCTTTAGGTCGTGGCCGGCAATATTTATGAAGCTGTTTTTTTGATCGTCAAGCTTGCGTAGTTGCTCGTACTGGCGGTCAATAATATTATTTTTTTCGTTGATGTTTTGGTTTTGTTCTTTAAGCTGTTCGTTGCTTTTTTCGATCAGGAGCTGCGAGCGTACATCGCGCGCAATAACTTTGTAACGCGCGTTGGGTATTAAACAGGAAATGAAGGCAATAATGAAGAAAACTTGCCCGCCGTTGCTAATAACAAGGTCTAATGTGTACTCGCTAAAAAGGTTATAAAATATGGCAAGCAATAATAATGCTGCTAAAGTTTGAATGATAGAGTTTATAGGCTCCCAAAAAACCTGCAGGTTAAAAAACAATATGATGGTTGCGTATATTAGGTAGTAAGTATTCTGCTGTTGAATATTAACTACATTACATAAAATTGCACACGTAATTGATAACAGGAAGAAGGCGATATGCAGCAACGTTCGGTAATTATACCTGCGCGCCTGGAAAAAACTGTACAAGCCGTATATAATAAGTACAGTAATAATACGTACAATTAAAAACTGCACCCAAATGTTGTTTGCGTATATAAAATCGACAATACTGAAGATGGGGTAAAGGAATATAATTGTCCAGATTATATTATTAGTTTGATACCAGGCTTTTTTGGATATCTCTTTTGTATACTCTTCTTTTGAAATTTGAACAAACATTTTGTGTTCTTAAATTATAATAAATAAGTTAACTTTTAATAAGCACTAAAACATTGAAAAATCCAGTTCTCAAAAATACGTTTCCAAAACTGTTTATAAACCTGCCTATTATGATATTAATTATAATAATGCAGTGTAATATTGCAAAAAGTAATCCAATATTTTTAACCGAAAGGCAAATTGCCTTTAATAGAGCTAAAAGTATTGGGCCCGGCGTAAGTGTATCCTGGCTGGAGCAAACCTGGAACAAGGATGTTTTAAGTATAAAGCCCATTAAAAATGCCGATTTTGAGTTAATAAGACAACTTGGGTTTAAAAGTATTAGGCTGCCTGTTGCATTTGCATACTTCCAAAGCCAAAATATTCCGGTTGAGAAAGTATTTACTCATATTGATGAAGTTTTGAAACAATGTAAGGCGCATGGGCTAAAATTTATTATTGATTATCATTATGGTAATTTAAATGATACTAATTATTTAACTGAAACGCCAAAGCTTATTAACCTATGGCTTATATTAACTAATAGATATAGACGGGAAAGCCCGGAAATAGTTTTTTTTGAGTTATATAACGAGCCGCCCCACATGAACCCCAAAGTGTGGAAAGATGCTTCTTACAATATTGTAACCGCCATCCGTAAGGTTGATAAGAAACGCACTTTAATTGTAGGCGCATCAAACTTTAACAGCATTTACGAGTTAAGCCGTATGGAAAGGCTTGCCGATGAGAACATCATTTACACCTTCCATTTTTATGAGCCGTTTTTTTTTACACACCAGGGGGCAGATTGGGTTGGCAACCAAATGGCTACCACGGGGGTGCCGTTTCCATATAATGTAAAAACATACCCGCCGTTAAACCCAAAAGCAGTTGGTACATGGGGCGAGCATAATTATTACCAGTACTGTACCGATGGTAACGAACAATCGGTACACGATAAATTGCTAATTGTAAAAAACTGGGGGGCCAAGTATGGCGTACCTATATTATGCGGCGAGTATGGTGTATATAATAAGTATGCCGATGCAGACAGCCGTTGCAGATATATAAAGGCGGTACGTAAAAATTTAAAGGAAATGGGCATACCGGGGATAATGTGGGATTATAATAACAACTTCTCGATATTTAATGGCCCACCCGCAATTAACAACTTAAGCGACTGTATGAAACAGGCGATTGATTATACCGGGGCGAAATAATATTATAGATTTAAATGATTAACTTTGCCCACCTAAGATAATACTATGAAGTTTTTTGAGGATAAACGTAAAGAAGTAATGGGGCATATAGAGAAGTTCATGCTTGAAAAGATGAGCGAGTATCTTAAGCCTATCGATACCATTTGGCAGCCGTCAGATTTTTTGCCTGACGCGTCGAGGGGTACGTTTTTTAGCGAGATAAAAGAGATGCAGGAAAGCGCAAAGGGCTTATCTTATGACCTTGTTGCCGTGCTGATAGGCGATACCATTACCGAAGAAGCCCTGCCTACCTACGAATCGTGGTTAAGCATGGTTGAAGGTGTATCTGATAACGAAGAAGGTGGCTGGATGAAATGGACTCGCCACTGGACAGCAGAAGAGAATCGCCATGGCGATCTTTTAAACAAATACCTTTACTTAAGCGGCCGTGTTAATATGCGCATGATGGAGGTATCTACCCAATACCTTATTGCCGATGGTTTTGACATAGGTACCGGCCACGACCCATACCGTAACTTTATCTATACATCCTTTCAGGAGCTGGCAACAAATGTATCTCACCGCCGCGTAGCCTCACAGGCTAAAAAGGATGGAGATGCGCTGTTATCAAAAATGTGTGGTGTAATTGCCAGCGACGAAGCCCGCCACGCTAAAGCCTACAAATACTTTATCGAAAAAATATTTGAGGTTGACCCTAACGAGGCTATGCTTGCCTTTGAAGATATGATGCGCAAAAAAATTGTGATGCCTGCCCACTTCCTGCGCGAGATTGGTTTGAAGATCGGCCAAACATTCGGCCACTTTACCGATGCTGCAGAGCGTTTGGGTATTTACACTGCTATCGACTACGTTGATATATTAAAAGAACTGATAGAAGACTGGCATATCGAAAGCGTTACTGACCTGAAAGAGGACGGCGAAAAGGCCCGTGATTACATCATGAACCTGCCAAACCGCCTCATCCGCGTTGCCGAACGTATGAAAAACCCAATGCTGGAATATAAGTTCAGCTGGATCAACGGATAAGCTATAACAGATATTATGAAACCCGCTTTGTTTTTGCAAAGCGGGTTTTTGTTTTTTCACCCTCTTTGTGTAGCAAAAGGGGTAGACCAGCGAAGCGTATTAGGGGCGAGTAAAACTATTACACTACCCCTCCTGCACCAGATCCGTTCCCCGTCCATTCGAGATATCATCAAATAAACTGTTTAGGATAGATTCTACCGTGATGTTGTTTACATCGTCCACATAATGCTCGTTGCGGGTTATCCAAAGCTCATCGTGCTGCACGGCAATGGTGAACAGAACGCCCTCATAAAACTCTGGTTGCGTGATTTCGACGCCTGCCGGGGTATTACTTATGGTAAAACTGATGTCGCTTTGCTTTTGCTTATGGAAAATGGGGTTAAGCCTCTCGTTAATGTGATTGTAAAGCTCGTTAACGTTAACAGGTTTATGCAAGGTGATGATCTTCATGGCGGTAATGTTTGATATATTTACAATTGGCATACACGTATTGTTTACCGGCATTTTTATTTGCGGTTTTAAAAACAGGAGTTTTGCTTACAGCGTTTACATAACAAATACATCACTATGAAATATAAATTACTGGGCCGCTCGGGCCTTAAAGTATCCGAACTTTGTTTAGGCACCATGGGCTTTGGCACCCAAGGCGGATGGGGCGCAGATGCCGCAACCAGTTTCGAGATCATGGACGCATACGCCAACGCCGGCGGCAACTTCCTGGATACGGCCAATATCTATAAACTTGGCACCAGCGAAAAGATCATTGGCGACTATCTGTCGACCCAGGACCGCGATTACTTTGTGCTCGCCACAAAATATACTTTAAAGGATAATATAACCAACCCCAACGCCAGCGGGAATAGTCGCAAGAACATGATGCGTAGCGTGGAGGACAGTCTTAAACGTTTAAAGACGGATTTTATAGATGTGTTATATCTGCACATTTGGGACGATATTACGCCTATAGATGAGGTGCTGCGCGGCCTGGACGACCTGATTAAACAAGGTAAGGTAACCTATGCCGCCATAAGCGACACCCCTGCCTGGGTAGTAGCAAAAGGCAACACCCTTGCCGAGCTGATGGGCTGGAGCCAGTTCATAGCCTTGCAGGTGGAATACAGCCTGCTTGCCCGTACTGCCGAGCGCGAGCTGATCCCGATGGCTAAACATTTCGGGATGACGATTACGCCATGGGCACCATTGGCCGGTGGCGCATTAACCGGTAAATACCTAAAAGGCGACAAAGGCCGCATTAAAGCCGACAGTAAGCGCCTGGATGCCCGCGCCGAAAGTATCACCAAAGTAGTAATGGAAATAGCCGAGGAACTTGGTGTATCTGAAAGCCACGTAGCCCTGCAATGGACCATGAGCAAAGGTTTCAGTTGTATCCCAATTGTTGGCGCTACCAAAATTGACCAATTAAAAGATAATCTGAAAACAGTGGACGTTGTATTAACCCCGGAGCATATTGCCAAACTGGACGATGCCAGCAAAATAGAATTAGGTTTCCCGGGAGATTTCTTCGCGGAAGAGGCTGTGAAGGTAAACAGCTTCGGTGGGTTTTATGATAGGGTAGAGAAGAGGTGATAAAGAGGATAAAACACGCGTCATTGCGAGGAGCGATAGCGACGTGGCAATTTTCGATAAGCGGGTCGCCTACTTTTCTATCGAAGATTGCCATGCTACGCTCGCAATGACGGGTTGGTTTAGAGACGCGGTACTTCGCGTCTTTTTGCATTTAAGACGGCCGCGTTAGGGATAGCAGTGTAAACCCCGGAATGTAAGGCGGCATCTATCGGCAGCCTGAAATGAGGAGTTGCAACGGATAGCCCGGGCCGCAGGCAACGCCCATAAAATAATAATAGTTTAAACCGCCGCTTTTCTACTTAACGATAACTGCTTTTACCTAATTAAATCACTTAACAAACCAAATCCATCAAAAAACCTATCCCGATTTTACGCTAACCCAATAACCTAACCCCATCCCTCTTTACCCGTCCAATAATTCCTCATAAACCATTTGTAAATTAAATAAATAGGCGTATCTTTGCAGTCCCGTAATTACGGGGTAAAGTATACGTTTAATAAATTTAATTAAAAGCAAGTGAATACGTTAAGTTACAAAACTGTCTCAGCCAACAAGAAAACCGTTAATAAAGAATGGGTTGTTGTTGATGCAAACAATGAGATTTTGGGGCGCTTGTGTACTAAGATCGCAATGATGATCAGAGGTAAACACAAGCCAGGGTTCACCCCACACGTAGACTGCGGAGATAATGTGATCGTTATCAATGCAGACAAGGTTAAACTGACCGGAAACAAATTCAGCGAAAAGCAGTATGTTTCTTACACCGGTTACCCGGGTGGTCAGCGTTTCATTTCTCCAAAAGAGTTAATGGTAAAGCATCCTGAGCGTGTGATTGAAAAAGCCGTACGTGGTATGTTACCTAAAAATCGTTTAGGCCGTGCTATTTATGGTAACCTGCATGTTTACGCAGGTGCAGAGCATCCTCATGCCGCTCAAAATCCAACAACCATTTAATTTTTAATCACAAGGAGAAAAGAAAATGCCAACAACTAACACTTCAGGCAGAAGAAAAACCGCTGTGGCCCGTATCTATTTGAACGATGGCACCGGCACCATTATCGTTAACGGTAAAGATTACAAAGAGTACTTCCCTACCTTACCATTACAGTACATCGTTATGCAATCAACAGAAGTTTCTGGCTCTGCCGGTAAATTTGATGTTAAAGTAAACGTTGCAGGTGGTGGTGTTAAAGGCCAGGCAGAAGCCGTTCGTTTAGCTATTGCGAAAGCTATTGTTGAACTGGATCCGGAGAAAAAACCAGCATTACGCGCTAAAGGTTTAATGACACGTGATGACCGTATGGTTGAGCGTAAAAAACCAGGACGCAAGAAAGCACGTAAGAAATTCCAATTCAGTAAACGATAATTTAAGGAGGACACAAACAATGGCAAGAACAACATATCAGGACTTACTGGATGCAGGTGTACACTTTGGTCACCTTACCCGCAAATGGGATCCGAAAATGTCACAGTACATTTTCATGGAGCGTAACGGTATCCACATTATAGATTTAAATAAAACCTTATCAAAGGTTGAAGAGGCTGCTGCAGCAATTAAACAAATTGTAAAATCAGGTCGTAAAATATTATTCGTAGCAACAAAGAAACAAGCGAAAGATATCGTAGCTGAATATGCAAAAGGCGTAAATATGCCTTACATCACCGAGCGTTGGTTGGGTGGTATGTTAACCAACTTTGCTACCGTACGCAAGTCGATCAAAAAGATGTCAAACATCGATAAATTGACTAAAGACGGTACTTATAGCAACCTTTCTAAGAAAGAGCGTTTGATGATACAGCGCGAGCGTATCAAATTAGAAACATTGTTAGGTGGTATTGCGGATCTAAACCGTTTACCTGCTGCGTTGTTCCTGATCGACGTTAAGAAAGAGCACATCGCAGTATCTGAGGCTTTGAAATTAAACATCCCGACTTTCGCGATGGTTGATACAAACTCTGATCCTTCGAACATCGATTTCCCTATCCCGGCGAATGACGATGCTACCAAATCAATTTCATTGATCACCGGTATTATCATCAAAGCAATCGAAGAAGGTTTAGATGAGCGCAAACGCGAAAAAGAAGACGAAACTGAAAAAGAAGCAGCAGCTTCAAAAGCAAAAGCTGATGCTCCTGAAGTAGCTGACCGCTCTGAAGGTGGCAAACGTAAAAGGACTGCAGAAGTAACCGCTGAGGCTACTGAAACTGAGGCTCCTGCTGCTGATTCAACAGAAGAATAATTTTAAGTGAGTGGTGATTAGTGAATAGTGAGTTGTTTAAACTTACCGTTTACTATTCACCACTTACTCATTAATAAAATTTAGTGCTGGGGATGATAAGTAAAACAACTACTCACCACCACTACCCACTATTTAACCAAAACAAAATGTCTACAGTACAAATATCTGCATCAGATGTAAACAAACTGCGCCAGCAAACAGGTGCGGGCATGATGGATTGCAAAAAAGCTTTAACTGAAACCAATGGCGATTTTGAAGCTGCTATTGATTTTTTAAGAAAAAAAGGTGCTAAAGTTGCTGCAAGCCGCCAGGACCGCGAATCTAACGAAGGTGTTGTTATAGCACGTACTTCAGAAGATTTCAAAACAGGTGTTGTTATCGAACTTAACTGCGAAACAGATTTTGTGGCTAAAAACGCTGAGTTTGTTGCTTTCGCTAACGAAATTGCAAACGCGGCTGTTCAAAGCAAACCTGCTTCTATCGAAGCCCTTTACGACCTTAGTATCGACGTTGAAAATACTACTGTAAAAATTGGTGATGCTATCATCGACAAAACAGGTAAGATCGGCGAAAAGATCGGCGTATCTAAATACGAAGTTATCGAAGGTGATAAAGTTGTAGCTTACATCCACGGTAACTACCGTTTAGGTGTATTGGTTGGTTTAAGCAAAGATGTTGCCGGCGCTGATGAAGCAGGTAAAGACGTTGCAATGCAAATTGCTGCCATGAACCCTGTTGCTATCGATAAAGATGGTGTTGATTCAACAACCATCGAACGTGAAACTGAAATTGCAAAAGATCAGATCCGCGCGGAAGGCAAACCGGAAGCAATGGTTGAAAAGATAGCTGCAGGTAAACTGAACAAATTTTACAAAGACTCTACCTTATTAAACCAGGAGTTTGTTAAAGACTCTTCTAAAACTGTAGCACAGTTCTTAGACGCGGTTGATAAAGGCCTAACCGTTACAGCATTTAAGCGAGTAGCTTTAGGAGCTTAATTATATTATCCCCCCTCGTTATTAACGAGGGGGATTTTTTTTGCTTGCCCCATCCAACCTTCCCCGGTAGGGAGGGCTTTGTTGCAAAAGGGGATTAGTTAAAATTAAATATAAAGTCTCTCCGCTAACCAGCGGAGGAGATTATTCACCGGGTATATTCCTTATGGTGTTCATGAGGGCTATATCGTTTAGAGAGGGCTTATATGATAACAGCACTTTACAACCTTAAACTCATCTCCGGCGGTACCATCGCCAAGGGCAAAGCCGTTTTAATTAAAGGCAGCCATATAAACGCTATTATTGACGAAACCAGCATCCCTGCGGATGCTGAAAAGAAAGACCTTAACGGCGCTTACCTTGCACCTGGTTTTATCGACCTGCAGATCTATGGCAGCGGCGGTAAACTGTTTGCCGGCAAACCAGAAGTATCTGCCCTAAAACGTATGGAGGATGACCTGCTAAACCAGGGAACTACAGGCTTCTTTGCAACCATCGGGACAAACACCAATGAGATTGTTGAGGCAGGCATCGCGGCAGCAAAAGAATACCGCGCAAATGCAAGGGGCAACTTTTGGGGCGTACACCTGGAAGGGCCATATTTAAACGTAGCCAAAAAAGGCGCACACCCTGCCGAACTGATCAAGAAAGCAACGCTTGCCGAAGTTAAAAGCTGGGTAGAACAGGCTGATGGTGTTATCACGATGATAACCATTGCGCCGGAGCTACAGGACCAGGACGTGATAGATTACCTGCACGCGCAGGGCATCATCATATCATCCGGCCATAGCAATGCTACTTACGAGCAGGGAAAAGGCTTTTTAAATAAACCGATCCCGGCGGTAACGCATTTGTTTAATGCCATGCCGCAAATGCACCACCGCGAACCGGGATATATTCCAGCCATATTCGAAGAAAAGCCATATTCCAGTATTGTTGCTGATGGTAACCATGTGGATTGGCCGATGATCCGTTTAGCCAAACGCGAGCTGGGCGATAAATTATTTTTGATAACTGATGCCGTTACCGCGGCTACCGAAGGCGCTTATCAGCACCGCTTAGAAGGCAACAAATACGTAATGCCCGATGGTACGCTATCCGGATCAAGTTTAACCATGCTAAAAGCCGTACAAAACTGCGTAGAGCATGTAGGGATTGAACTGGCTGAAGCCGTTAACATGGCAACTCTTTATCCTGCGGAACTTGCCGGAAAAAAAACAAAGGGTAGGATAAAGGCAGGCTTTGATGCCGATCTGATCATCTTTAACGCACAATTCCAAACACTGGCAACGATATTGCAGGGGAATTATTTAACACCTACAACATAAAACTTTAACAATACCATTTATTATCTATTTTTGATAAATCTTCCTTATAAATGAAATACAAAAGAGTCCTACTAAAGCTTAGCGGCGAATCCCTGATGGGCGAACGCCAGTACGGTATTGATAACAACCAGGTTCTGCAATACGCGTACGATATAAAAGCGGTTAAAGACGAGGGTATCGAAATTGCCATAGTTGTTGGTGGTGGTAATATTTTTAGAGGACTTAGTGCCGAAAAAAGCGGCATGGAACGCGCCCAGGCCGATTATATGGGCATGCTTGCAACCGTTATAAACTGTATGGCGCTACAAAATGCCTTGGAAAGCATTGGAGTAGAAACCCGCTTACAGTCGGCAATTAAAATGGAACAGATTTGTGAGCCATACATCCGCCGCCGCGCTATGCACCATTTGGAAGTTGGTAAAATTGTGATATTTGGTGCGGGTACAGGTAACCCATATTTTACTACGGATACAGCAGCATCATTACGTGCCATAGAGATAAAGGCAGACGTTGTACTGAAAGGTACCCGTGTGGATGGTATCTATACTGCTGACCCGGAGAAAGATCCGTTAGCAACCCGCTATGATGAGATCAGCTTCCAGGAAGTATACGACAAAGGCCTAAACGTAATGGACATGACCGCCATTACCCTTTGCCAGGAAAATAAACTTCCTATTATCGTTTTTGATATGAACAAAGAAGGCAACTTCATGAAAATTGCCAAAGGCGAACCAATTGGTACGCTGGTAAAATAAAAGCTTGTTAAGATTAAAGCCCTGCTGATTTTTAAACTGCCCCCAATAAGTATTTAACTTTTGGGGGCAGTTTATTTAGCGGGGCTTTCTTTGTTATAACTAACCGTAATTGCTGAGCGTAGCGTGGCAATCTTAGATAGACATGTCTGCGGCTCTGTAAGTATGGGATTGCTACGCTATCGTTACCGATAACGCTCGGGGGAGGTGCATGGCATACCTGGTTTATTTACGCATCCACTGTATGCTTCTCACCAATCTGTTGCCTCCACATGGCGTAATATAGGCCTTTCTGATCTATCAGATCGTGATGCTTACCGGATTCGATAATGTGCCCTTTCTCCAATACATAGATGCAATCGGCATGCATAATGGTTGACAAGCGGTGGGCTATCAATATAGTAATATGATCGTTCAGTACAGATACATCGCGGATGGTATCGGTTATTTCTTCCTCGGTAATAGAATCCAATGAAGACGTAGCCTCGTCAAATACCAATATATCCGGTTTACGGAGCAGTGCACGGGCAATGGATAAACGTTGTTTCTCTCCACCGGATACCTTTACACCACCTTCACCAATTACGGTATCCAGGCCATTATCGGCACGGGAAAGTAGGGTTTGGCAGGCAGCGCGCTGCAGTACGTTCATACATTCCTCGTCGATAGCGGTTGGGTTCACAAACAGCAAATTCTCGCGGATGGTGCCCGAGAATAATTGTGTGTCCTGGGTTACAAAACCAATTTTTTCGCGCAGCTGGTCAAGGTCAATTTCTTTGCTTAGGATATCGTTATACAAGATATCACCTTCTAACGGCTGGTACAAACCAACCAACAGCTTCACCAACGTAGTTTTACCTGATCCCGATGGCCCAACAAAGGCAATAGTTTCGCCGGTATTGGATTTAAAGCTGATATTGTTAAGCGCGTTGCGGTTTGCGGTTAGATGTTTAAAGCTTACATCGCTAAATGCGAGGCTTCGTACCTTTTCTAATAATACCGGTTTTTCCGGTTTCTTGTCGATAGGGATACTTAGGATTTTTTTAAAGTTAGCTAAAGAAACCTCGGCCTCGCGCCAGCTTAATATAACGTTACCAAGCTCCTGCAATGGGTTAAACAGGAAGAACGAATAGAATAAAAAACTAAAATATTGTCCCGGCGAAATGGTTTGCTTAAATATCAGCATTAGTAAAACTACCACCATAACACTCCGCACAAAGTTTACTGTAGTGCCTTGTACAAAGCTCATGCTCCGCACATATTTCACCTTTTTTAACTCCAGATCGAGGATCTTGTAGGTTGTTGTGTTTAGGCGTTTGATCTCTTGTTTGGCAAGGCCAAGGCTTTTAATGAGTTCAATATTTCTTAACGATTCGGTAGTTGAACCTGCCAATGCGGTGGTTTCGGCAACGATGTTTTTTTGGATCCGTTTTATCTTGCGGCTCATGGCCATGCTCACAAAGGTGATAACCGGGATAGCGGCAAAATAAACCAGCGTTACCTGATAGCTTACCGTGGCCGAGTAAACGATAACGAACACCATACCTATCAAGCTTACAAATAAAATGCTGATGAAAGCTGTGATGAATTTTTCGCAATCTAAACGTACCTTTTGCAGGATGCCCAGGGTTTCGCCGCTGCGCTGGTCCTCAAATACCTGATAGGGAAGTTCAAGGGAATGCTTAAGTCCATCCGCATACATTTCGGCACCCACCTTTTGGGTAATGATGTTTGTGAAATAATCCTGAAAATTTTTAGCTATACGCGATACCATAGCCACGCCAATAGCAAGGCCTACCAGTTTAAGCACGCCGAACATATACTCGTCATGACTAAGTACTTTATATTTCTCAATAAAGTTATCGACTATACGGCCAGTAATATAAGGATCAAGCAGGGAAAAACCGATGTTTGTAGCCGCCAAAAAGAGCGCTAATATCACCACCAAGCGGTGTTTTGAAAGATAAGAAAGTAATATTTTCATGCTTTAATACAAAAATAAAAAAAGGAATGGCTAAGCGGCTCATTCCCTTTAATTTGACAATGGGGTTAATAAGTAGTTTGTCATAATGAACTTGTCGAACCGTTAGCAAAGCGTCTTGGTCTTCGACAAGTTTAGACTGACAGTAGTATCTAACAAAAAAGGGATTAACCTTGCAGCCATCCCCTTTTCAATATTTTCATCAGGTTTAAATTAAACCGTCATGATATCTTTCTCTTTTAATTCTGATAGTTGGTCAACCTTAATAATGTAGGCATCGGTCAGTTTTTGTACTTCTGCTTCGCCAACCTTTATCTCATCTTCAGAAACACCTTCAGTTTTTAATTTTTTAATCTTTTCGTTGGCATCCTTACGAATGTTACGGATAGCAATTTTACCAGTTTCGGCTTCGCCTTTAGCTCTCTTAACCAAATCACGGCGGCGCTCCTCAGTTAGTGGTGGTACGTTTATGCGGATAATAACACCATCGTTTTGCGGGTTAAAACCCAGGTTGGCTTCTTTAATAGCTTTTTCGATAGCCGGTAGTAACGATTTTTCCCAGGGTTGTACCACAATAGTGCGTGCATCGGGTGTATTTACGCTACCTATCTGGCTTAAGGGGGTTGGTGTGCCATAGTAATCAACGCTAATATCGTCTAACATAGATGGGTTTGCTTTGCCTGCACGTATTTTGTTTAATTCGTTATCTGCGTGATCAATCGCTTTATCCATTAAAGCTTTTGCATCATTTACTTGTTTCTTAATGAGTTCGCTCATTGCTTATGATTTTTGACAAAAATAATAAAAAGTATCAAAGCCCCTTAAAATTTGCCGCTTTACCGGTAAAGAATTTATTGGCCTATCAACAAAGTATTAAGCAAGTATTTTAATTAGCTATGGGTGGTGTGTATATCAATACACCGGCGTTGCAAAATAACAACACCAAAACACTCAAAAAAGGTCAACAAAAAGCACGCTAACAAAAAATGAGAGCGTGTTTTAAAAATAATTAAAGCAAAGCACTGTGGAAAAAAAGTGCCTTGCTTTTAATAATTTTTACAGACTACCAACGGCTACCGCCGCCGCCGCCTCTGCTATCTTTAGAGTAGCCGCCACCGCCGCCACTACCACCTCTGTTATTGTCTCTTGAGTAGCCACCGCCACCGCCACCGCGGTTGCCGCCACCAAAACCACCGCCACCACCACCGGTTCTGCGATCGCCTGGTTTTTTGTCTTCTGCCTGGCTAACTGCGATTGAACGACCGCTAATTTCAGAACCGTTTAAGCCTGAAATTGCTTTTTGTGCAGCTTCGTCATCAGACATTTCAACAAATCCGAAACCTTTGCTTCTGCCGGACTCTCTGTCAATAATAACTTTCACGGTGGTTACTTCACCATAAGCTTCGAAAAGCTCTTGTAAATCTGCTTCCTCTAATGAGTACGGAAGACTTCCTACGAATATGTTCATCAAAAAATTAGTTTAGTAATGAACAGTTTTTTACCGTCCATTTATTTGTTTACACCAAATATAGAATAGAAATCAATCAATTGTGCAATTATTTATTAAACTATATTTTTTATTTTCTATTTTAACTGAAATTATAGCCTTAATTTTCACAAAACCTGCTGTATTTGATATGTTTTTTCGTTCAAAATAAATTCTTCTCCCGCTTTTTTATCTTTCATTTTAAAGCCAATAGGCGAGGCGGGGGATACTGCAACGTAAGTTTTCCCATCCAATAACAAAGTACCTGCGCTGATAGCCAGGTAAAAAATGCCGTTATCGGTCATTATCAAGCTGCCTGTTTCCGCTTTTGAGGATGATCCGTTGAACGAGATCTGGTTTAGCGCCACCATTAATTTGTTTGCTTCGTTCAGTTGGGCCAGGTTGCGGTTGGTTTCCTGCTGGGCCATTTCGCGGCCGGTTTCGTATTTATCGCCCGCGCTGCTTTTGGTGTCGTCGTTTTGGGCCTGCTGCGCTTCGGCAATAGCCTGTTCGGCTGCCTGCATTCGGGTTTGTACATAAGCAACGCACAACGTGTGCAGCTTTGCTTTTAAATCACTCATTATATATAGTTAAAAAAACGAAGATGTATAAAAAGGATGGGATTGCTAAGGCTATAAAAAATAAAAGCCCCAGGCACTTGCTGCCCGGAACTTTCAACCTAAACCTTATCACAATGTAAATGCGAGGCACTTACAAGCCTATTAACGTAATTCATATCAAAATGATACATCTATTTATAGTAATTTACAAACAAATGATATTCCGCTTTTTGTATACAACCCGATGGGGGGCGCAAACAAAATGGTAGTAAAGTGGTTAATGAATAGATTATTTAACCCCAGCAAATTATTCATCATGAATTTAAAACGTACTTTCGGAGCAATACTTACTGTATTAGGTATAATTGGCCTTATTTATACAGGCGTACAAATTATTCAACATACAGGCGCGGCTACCACTTTAATTGTAGTAGGCCTTATTGCCATCATCTTCTTTTTTACAGGGATAAGCCTTGTGCGCAATACTAAAGACGAAGCCTAATTCGTAACCGTCGGAATTATCTCTCCTGTTAAAGAAATAGTTAAACCGGGCCGGATAAAATCTGCCTCGGTTAATGCTTTAATCCGTATTGCTGCGCGGTTAAGGCTATCGGGCGTTAAACCCGATAGGTGGTTTTGACGGTATGATGTTATATGGCCCTTCAAAAACTCCCCTTTTAAATTAATGTGGATGTTGAGCAATGGTGCAAGGCCGCATACCCCGCTTACACTTATACCTTTATAGGTTACAAAGTTGCCCAAACTATAAGCTATTAAGCGGTTTTTATATAACTCCATTGCGCGTGCAACGTGCGGGCCGTGGCCTAATACCACATCTGCACCTGCATCAATGGCCGCGTGGGTAAACAGGCGCAGGTTGCCGCGGTTCTCTCCTTTAAATATCTCGGCCGAATCCGGCACATGCTCATAATCCGTACCCTCGCCACCGCCATGGAAGGACACGATCACAATATCGTTATTTGCTTTTAAATCTCTGATGATGGCTTTTGCGTTGGCTATCTGAAGCAACGAAACCGTTTGCCCGTTTGGCGAAAAGGCGCAAAACCCATATTTAATTCCATTTTTGGTAAATGATTTTGACGGATGGCTTTTAAACCCCGCGGTATGGATACCCAAGCTATCTAAAGCCTTGATAGTACTGCGTCGGCCTGCGCGGTCAAAATCGTTTGAGTGGTTATTGCCTACGCTAAGTATATCGAACCCTGCATTTTTAATAATACTTCCAAACTTAATTGGCATCCTAAATAAATACCCTTTGTGCTGAAACTTTAATTTGTAACCAACCGGCGCGCCGGTGTCTAATAACACACCCTCCAGGTTGCCAAAAGTAATATCGGCTTTTTGCAGATCCTTTAAAGCATATTTAAAACTCGTTTTTGCGCTATCGGGCGGGAGGAAGGTACTGTCGGGGTAGGATGACCCCAGCATAATATCGCCAACGGCCGCGATAGTTATAACATTATTTGTGGGTAATGTTACAATAGTATCTGTTGGATTAGCCTGCGTATGTGCCTCTGCTTTATTGAACTCCTTTTTTGCTTTAGGCTGATCACAGGCAGCTGCAAGTATCGCGATAGCTAAAAATAAAATGAACCGGGTCTTCATGATGGGGCAAAAAAAATCCTTTCATGGTTAGTGAAAGGATTAAAGATATTTAAATTTAGGTTTAATTTGCTGGTTTGTCATCGGTAGCCGATGCAGATAATTCACTTTTAAATGATTCTAATAAACGGCCGCCTTTGTAAAAATAACGGCTGTAGTAAGCTTCGTCTAAATTGCTGATGGCTACACCACGTGATGACGCGTGTGCAAACCTGTTGTTACCAAGGTAAATGCCAATGTGCGAAATGCTGCGGCTATGTATTTTAAAAAAAACAAGGTCGCCTTCTTTAAGGTCGTCTTTACCAACCGGGCTAACCATGCTAAAAATATCGCGAGAGCTACGACGGATAGGTAAGTTAAATACGTCGCTGTATAGTTGCTTGGTAAACGCTGAGCAATCAATACCTTTTTTGGATGAACCACCAAAACGGTAAGGAGTGCCAATCCAGTTATATACAAACTTGAAAAGTTTTATGTTTGAAGTTGCAGAAACCGCAACACCCATAATTTGTGAAAGGTAATCTTTAGCTAAACTCTCTTGCTCGGCATTTTCTGCAGCAAGAGCCGGAATGATTTTTGTTTGAGCTTGAGCAGCTAAAACGCTCATAAATAGTGCAATAGCAATTGTAATTTTCTTCATTTAATCTCTTTAATTGCTGAATCAGGGCAGCAAATGTATATTAAATTGGACGTTGTGTCTATTGTTGCATACAAAACTATCCAATATTTTTAAACTACCAAATTAAAAAAGAGATTTTTTTTCATAACGATTTAGGCAATATTTGTAACCATTGTTAATAATAATTTCTATTAAGTAAATTAAATCGCATTAAATTTCACAAGCAGAAACTTAATTTCAGATAAAGCGCTATTTCTTATTTAAATAATTGTTCGGCATATAGCTTTGATTTATCCGGGAGTTGATAACATAAAGCAAGGGTTAAAGCCGACTCTAAATCACCCTTTTTCGACCCGAAACCGACATTCAATAGGCGTTGAAACGAAGATTTTTTATGAAAAGATTATTGCGATAAACACGCTTTTCGCCCTATTATAAAGCGTACATTTTACACCATATCCAAATGTTATTTCGTGTTTTAAAAAAATACTATGCGTGCATTATAATGGATCCGCAAAAATTTAATCAATTGATGCTAACAAATTCATTGCAGTTTCGGTTATTTGCAGGATATAATTAGATTTGCAGTTCTCAAAGAAACTTTATTTAATAAATGAGTTCAATCGAAATAACTAAAGACACCTACCTGATGTGGTATGAGTCTATGCTCCTGATGCGTAAGTTTGAAGAAAAAACCGGTCAGTTATACGGTCAGCAAAAAATACGCGGATTTTGTCACCTGTACATTGGGCAGGAAGCTGTGTTAGCGGGCGCTATGTCTGTTATTCGCCACGAAGACAGTTTAATAACTGCCTACCGCGACCACGCACATGCTTTAGCAAAAGGGACCCATCCAAACGCCATTATGGCCGAAATGTATGGTAAAGCAACCGGATGCTCTAAAGGCAAAGGCGGTTCTATGCACATGTTCGACAAAGAAAATCATTTCTACGGCGGCCATGGCATTGTAGGCGGCCAGATCCCGATGGGTGCGGGTATTGCTTTTGCTGAAAAGTATAAAGGTACCGATAACGTAAACATTGCCTACATGGGCGATGGTGCCGTGCGCCAGGGTGCTATAACAGAAACCTTTAATATGGCTGCGCTATGGAAACTGCCTGTAATTTTTGTTTGTGAGAACAACGGTTATGCTATGGGTACATCTGTAGAGCGTACCACCATCCAAACAGATATTTATAAATTAGGCTTGCCTTACGGTATCCCTTCATCACCGGTTGATGGTATGGACCCTGTTGCGGTACATAATGCAATGGACGAGGCTGTACAACGTGCACGCCGCGGCGAAGGCCCAACCTTTTTAGAAATGCGTACTTATCGTTTCAAAGGCCACTCGATGAGTGATCCGCAGAAATACCGTACTAAAGAGGAATTGGAAAGCTATAAATCAAAAGACCCTATTGAAACAGTAAAATTGGCTATTCAAAAAAATGCCTATGCTGATGATAAATGGTTTGAAGAGATAGACGCGAAGATAAAGGCACAGGTTGATGAGGCGGTTCAGTTCTCTGAAGATTCACCTTACCCGGAAGCATCAGAGCTTTATACTGATGTGTATGTACAACAGGACTATCCGTACATCCGCGACTAATATCTTATATTTATATAAATTAACAATATTCATCACAGTATATGGCTGAAGTAGTTAAAATGCCCAAAATGAGCGATACCATGACCGAAGGGGTATTGGCGAAATGGCATAAAAAGGTTGGCGACAAGGTAAAATCGGGCGATGTTTTGGCCGAGATAGAAACCGATAAGGCCACTATGGATTTTGAATCGTACCAGGACGGCACTTTGCTTTATGTAGGTGTTGAAGAAGGTAACGCTGTACCGGTTGATACTATTATTGCCGTTTTGGGTAAAGAGGGCGAAGACTACAAAGCGCTTTTAGATGGCGGTGCTGTACCAGTAGCAGCAGAAAGTGGAAGTAAAGAAGCTGAAACAACTGCTAAAGATGATAAGAAACCTGCAACTGCAGACTCAAAACCTGTTGCTGCAACTGCCGAAAAATCTGCATCTGCAAAACCAAAGGTTGATACCTCAAGCATCCCGGCTACGGTAATACGTATGCCTTTGCTAAGCGATACCATGACCGAGGGCACCATCGAAAAATGGAACTTTAAGGTTGGTGATAAAGTAAAAGCGGATGATTCATTAGCTGATGTGGCAACCGACAAGGCTACCATGGAAGTTGTGGGTTACGAAGCAGGTACCTTATTATACATTGGTGTTAAAGAAGGCGAAGCCGTACAGGTGAATGGCATTATTGCCATTGTAGGTAAAGAAGGTACAGACATACAACCATTATTAGATAACGCTGATGGTGGTGACGGTACTATTGAAAAAGTAGCAGAAGATAGTGGCAGTGAAAAAACTGCAACTGCTTCGGCAACTACTGAGGTTGCAATTCAAGAATCAACAGGTTCTACCGAGGATGACAGCCGCGTTAAGGCGTCGCCTTTGGCACGTAAAATTGCTAAAGACAAAGGCATTAATTTAAATGATGTAAAAGGCAGCGCAGAAGGCGGCCGGATCATCAAAAAAGATATAGAAAGCTTTATACCATCTGCAAAACCTGCAGAAACCCCCAAACCACAGGAAGGCGCTGCACCAGCTGCTGCCGCAAAAGCACCGGTTGTATTGCCAACTTACACAGGCGAAGAGAAATTTACGGAAAGAAACGTTACGCAAATGCGTAAAGCCATTAGCCGCAGATTATCTGAAAGCTTGTTTACTGCCCCTCATTTTTATGTTACCATGTCGATTGATATGGACCAGGCCATTGCTGCCCGTAACAAGATGAACGAGGTTGCACCGGTGAAGATCTCCTTTAACGATTTTGTAGTAAAAGCTGTTGCTGTTTCGTTGAAACAACACCCGGCTATTAACTCATCGTTCATGGGCGATACCATCCGTACTAACCAGCATGTACACATTGGCGTAGCCGTTGCGGTTGACGAAGGCCTGTTGGTACCGGTTATTAAGTTTGCCGATGGTAAATCGTTAAGCCATATTTCGCAAGAGGTTAAGGAATACGCCGGTAAAGCAAAAGCTAAAAAATTACAACCTGCCGAAATGGAAGGTTCAACGTTCACCATATCAAACCTTGGCATGTTTGGTGTAGATGAGTTTACCGCTATAATTAACACACCAAATGCCTGTATCCTTGCCGTTAGCGGCATCCAGCAGATCCCTGTTGTTAAAAATGGAGCGGTAGTACCAGGCAACGTAATGAAGGTTACGTTAAGCGCTGATCACCGTGTGGTAGATGGCGCATCAGCAGCCGCATTCCTGCAAACACTAAAATCGTTACTGGAAGAACCGGTAAGAATGATGATATAAGCCGGAAGTCCGTAGTACGGAAGTCCGAAAAATTTAAAAGAGCGATGGGTTTACTCATCGCTCTTTTTGTTTTACAAATCACAGGCGCAAGCTTTCAGCTTGTGCCTAAATGATGTCAGCTTTTAGCTGTCGCAAGCTGAAAGCATAGGGCAAATTCGTAGAGACGCGGCGTCTCTTGCCAGGCGACAGGGTTGTTCGTTTTCATTCCCCGCAATGACGACTTTTTATTAACTTGCCTATACCATGATATACTTCTCCATCATCATCGCCGTCATTATCTGTTATTCTTTATTCCAGAGAAGACGAAAAAATGGCTCCCTTACCCAAATCACCCTCACCGATGCGCAAAAGAAACTGCTTAACCAACACATCGACTACTACAACAAACTATCAGACACCGATAAGCTTTACTTTGAAGACAGGATAGAGCAATTTCTTGATGCCGTACGCATCGAAGGCGTTGGTCTCGAAATAACCGATACCGACCGCCTGATGGTGGCTTCCAGCGCTGTGATCCCCATCTTCGCTTTTAGAGATTGGACTTACCGTAACGTTACCAATGTGCTTTTGTACCCGGATACCTTCGACAAGCAATTTCAGTTTGAAGGCAACGAAGGCGAAGGCCGCAACATCATGGGTATGGTGGGCACCGGGTACATGAACGGGCAAATGATACTATCGCGCAAAGCGCTCATCAAAGGCTTTTCTAAAAACAACGGTAAGGAAAATACCGGCATACACGAATTTGTGCACCTGCTGGATAAGGTAGATGGCGCTACCGATGGCATCCCTGAAGGTTTTTTGCCGCATGAGTATATAGAACCATGGGTGCGCATGATGCACCAGGAGATACACAAAATAGAAGCCGGGCACTCTGATATTGATGCTTACGCCACCACCAATGAAGCAGAGTTTTTCGCCGTGGTATCCGAATACTTTTTTGAGAAACCCGAGCAATTCCAGACCAAGCACCCGGAATTATATGAGATGCTGAGCCGGATCTTTGGGCAGAAGCCTGCTTAAGTATTATCGTTCAATAATAGCCATCGGAAATTTCAACCTTAATTATCTTCAAAATAACATAGCTTTAAGCACCAAAATCATAAGAAATGAAAAAAGTAATACTGATACTTTGCGTAGCGGCAGCTTTTACAGCCTGTAAACAAAAAGCAGCCGACGGTACTACCGTTGCTACCGGCGATAATAAGCAATTCGCAAAACTATTCGATAACTATTATGAAGGATATTTAAAACTCGACCCGGTATCAGCTACCTTCATTGGTGATAACCGCTATAATGATCAGTTGCCTAATGATGGCGCTGCCGATTATTTAAAAAGGGCGAAAGATTTTTATCAGTCGTACCTGGATAGCGTGAAAACTTTTAAACGCGAAGACCTGGACGATAACGATAAGCTATCTTACGATATTTTTGTTTACGAAGCACAAACCAATATTGATGGGTATAAATACCACCTGGAGTATATGCCGTTTAACCAGATCCATGCTTTCCCCCTAACCATGGGGCAATTAGGATCGGGTGGGAACGCGCAGCCATTTAAAAGCGTTAAAGACTATAACGACTGGCAAAAACGCCTTACCACGTTTGCGCCATGGGCCGATACAGCCATCGCTAATTTTAATAAAGGCATCAAAACCGGTGTAGTATTGCCAAAAGCATTAGTGGTTAAAATGATTCCGCAAATGCAAAGTTTTGTGGTGACCGATGCTACCAAAAGCATCTTTTACGACCCAATCAAAAATATCCCCGCAAGTTTTTCTGCAGCGGATAAAAAGGCGATAACCGATGCTTACAAAACAACCATCCTAACATCTGTAGTACCGGCCTACAAACGACTGGCAGATTACCTGCAAAATGTTTACCTGCCGAAATCAAGGAGTACATCCGGCTTGTCGTCGGTTACCGACGGAACGGCAAAATACGCTTACCTGGTAAAACAGCAAACCTCAACTAACCGCACACCCGAAGAGATCTACCAGACAGGATTAAGCGAAGTAGCCCGTATTGGTAAACAAATGGACAGCATCAAAACGATGGTTGGCTTTAACGGCGATAGAAAAGCCTTTTTTGAGTACATGCGGACCGACCGCAGTTTTATGCCTTATAAAACACCGGCTGATGTTTTAGCCGCTTTTGAGAATATCCACAAACGTATGGAGCCGAACCTGAAAAAGATGTTTAACAATGTGCCGAAAACACAATTCATTATCAAGCAAACAGAGGCGTTTAGGGCAGAAAGTGCCACTATCGAATATAACCAAGGCTCGGCAGATGGTAAACGGCCGGGCATATTTTACGTACCAATTGTAGATGCTACCAAATTTAACACCACCTCGGGCATGGAATCGACATTTTTACACGAGGCCATCCCGGGGCATCATTACCAGATCTCGTTAACGCAGGAGAATAACACTCTGCCAAAGTTCCGCCGTTTCCTGATAAACGAAAACGGATATGCGGAAGGATGGGCGCTATACTGCGAATCGTTAGGGAAGGAGCTGGGCTTATATACCGATCCATACCAGCATATGGGTGCTTTGGGTGATGAAATGCACCGCGCCATTCGTTTAGTAGTTGATGTGGCCATCCACACCAAAGGGATGACGCGCGAACAAGCGGTTAAATATTCGATGGATAACGAAGCGATTAGCGAACCTGCCGCTATTGCCGAAATTGAACGGTACATGGGCGCACCGGCACAGGCATTAGGCTACAAAACGGGAGCATTAAAGATATTGGAACTGCGCAAACGGTACGAGAAACAATTAGGCGCTAAATTTAACCTGGCCGAGTTTCATAACCAGGTATTAAAAGACGGCGCAATGCCGCTTAGTGTTTTAGAAACCAAAATGGATGCCTGGGCAAAAATGCAGCAGCCATAAAACTTTGATGTGCTCATGAATTTCGCGGATAGGGTAATAAACTTTAATAAACATCTGGAATATGCCGGGCCGGCACTGCCTGCCAATATCCGGGTCATGAACCCGTTTAAAGAGGAAGAGGGGAACGCGTTACAGGTATCTTCAGCGTTTTATAAAAAATATTATAGCGATGATAATAAGCGCCACCTCATCATGGGCATTAATCCCGGCAGATTTGGCAGCGGTTTAACTGGCGTGCCATTTACTGATCCTAAACGCCTAAAGTCGGAATGCGATATTGAATACGAGGGAAAGGTTACCCATGAGCCATCATCTGTTTACGTATACGAAATAATAAACGCTTATGGTGGTGCCGAAGCTTTTTACAATAAGTTTTACATCAGTTCGCTTTGTCCGCTGGGCTTTACTACCATAGATAACAAAGGCAAGGAAAAGAACTATAATTATTACGATTGCAAAGAGTTATGCACAGCAGTAACCCCGTTTATTATCGATAACATAAAAATCCAAATTGCTTTAGGCTGCTATATCGATACGTGCTTTTGTTTCGGTACGGGGCAAAACGAGAAGTTTTTAAAAAAGCTGAACAATGAGCATGGCTTTTTTAAAAAGATAGTAGCGCTGGAGCACCCCCGCTTCATTATGCAGTATAAAGCTAAAACCAAACAGATTTATATCGATAAATACCTCGAAGCTTTAAGCGGGGTTTGATCGCACCTCGAAAAAATCCAAAAAAGGTTGCAAATAGATAATTTCCATAAGCCATTTAAAAAAATTATTTTGCACCCTCTCTTGAATGAAGTTTTTTAACCGACCAGTTAAACCAGAAGATACCGCAGACGATAAGCTATTAGCAAGCTACCGGGAAAGCCGCGACCTGAAAGTTTTGGGCCACCTGTACGAGCGCTATATGCCGCTGGTTTACGGTGTGGGTTTAAAATATTTAAAGGATGAGGAACGGGCGCAGGATGCTGTGATGGCCATATTTGAGGAATTGGCGCAAAAGGTACACCAGCACGAAATAAAGCAGTTTAGGCCATGGCTATATGTGCTTAGCCGCAACCACTGCCTAATGCAACTGCGGAGTGGTAAAAAATTAGAGACCGTAACTTTAGATGAGTTTATGGAATTTACCCCGGTTTTGCATCCTGATACTGAGAATCGCGAAGAAGCCATGCAGGCTTTGGAACGTTGTTTGGAGAAGTTAACGCCGGCACAGCAACAAAGCGTTAAGTTATTTTACCTTGACGAGAAGTGTTATAAAGAAGTAGCCGACGAAACAGGCTTTACCCTAAACGAGGTAAAAAGCTACATACAAAACGGAAAGCGCAACCTTAAAATTTGTCTTGAAAAGAACAGTGGAGAATAAAAAGGCCGATATACAGCAAATACAGAAGTATCTTAACGGGGAGCTTGATGCCCGCGCTATGAATAAATTAGAGCACCGGGCACAGCATGATCCTTTTTTGATGGATGCGCTGGAAGGGTATGGTGTTGTAAAGACAGACCAGCAGAGTAATCTTGCGGCCTTGCAACAGCAATTAGAAGCCCGTACAGCAACTAAAGTGCGCCGCATGGCGCCTTGGGCGCTTACAGCAATTGCGGCAAGCGTAATAGGCTTTGCGGTGGTTTTAGGGTTGTTGTATAAAAATAGCGGCAACGATAAACAACTACCACAAGTCGCCATGATCCAGCCGGTGAAAATAGCACCTGCAGATATAACGCCGGTGGTGATAGGCAAACAGGCGGAGCAGGTTATTACAACACCACAAAAGCAAACTATAGCATTTAAAAGGAAAGCGCCTGCTAAACCATTTGCACCAATCAACATAGATACAAAAGCAAATGCGGCTGTTCAACAGAAGGATATTACCACCGCAAGCCTTGCTGCTGCCAAAAACGAACCGGCTATTAGTGTATTAGAAGAAATGGTTGCTTCGGACATAATAGCAAACAAAAAACAGGATACTGTTTTGGATGGCGAATTTATAGCGATCAACAAAAATGCATCGCAACTTACGGTTATAAAAAGCAAGGCCGCGGGTGCCGGCATCACTACCCGCCCCGGGAAAGCAACTGATAATAACCCTACAGCATTGGCCAATGCCGGGCTGCCACCAAATTTAATGGCAGGTGCAGTTATAGACCGTAAAGACGCCCAGCCCCTGCCCGATGCATCAGGAAGGGTAAATGCAAAAACGGTTACAACCGCCCAGGCAGATGCTTATGGTTATATCAGGCCCGATATTAAGAAAGATGATGGTAATGCAGAGGTTTCGTCTTTCGGTACCAAATCATCTAAAAATAATGATAGTGCCGCGGCAAAGGATAAAACTTCACCGATTTTAAGGCAGTTGGCTATCGCCGATAAAAATATTGCCAAAACCGCGAATGCCCGCCCCTTAGTGGGCTGGGATGATTATAGAAAACACCTGCTGCAGAATGCTGTTAGTCCGGATGGTAAAGCAGGAACGGTTGAATTGAAAGTAACCATTAACCCAAATGGATCAATTGCCGAGGTTGCAATAACCCAAGGTTTAAGTATCGCTGCCGATGTAAAAGCGATCAGCATTATCCAAAATGGCCCGGGTTGGGTTGGTAATAGCTCTGGTAAAGCTGAAGATGTGAAAGTTAAGGTGGAGTTTCATAAGTAGGCGGCAATTTCTCCGTGCGTCATTGCTTCGTATCTTGCAATGACGGTGTTGCTTAGCGCAATTACAAATAACCAAAAAAGGCGATAGGATCTAAAACCTATCGCCTTTTTCATATCAGGTAAAAACGTATTACTTCTTATTCTTATCGTAATAACCAAATACCTTTTGTAATAGCGGTGTGGTACGTGCACCAAAGTTTTGGCGAATGTTTAGTTCTTCCTGGGCAATTTCTACAAACAGCCCCTCGATAGCGCGTTGGGTAACGTAATCGCTTATATCCGGGTTTACTTTGCTTACAAATGGCACTTTGTTATAGGCGTTTGCAGCATCAGTGTAATATTTTGTTGCGCCCACTTTGTTTAAGCTGGTTTCTATAACCGGTTTAAAGCCAGCGGCCAATGCCATAGTGGTGCTGCGTTTGAAGTATTGGGTGGCAGCATCTTTATTTCCTAAAAGGATGTTGGTTACATCCGTTAGGGTCATTTGTTTAATGGCGTTAACAAAAATTGGTTTTGCTTTGCCTGCGGCATCTTCTGCTGCACGGTTAAGGGAAAGGATAACGTTATCTGCTAATTTGCCCAAGCCAATGCTACGCAGTGTTTTCTCAACCTTTAGTGCCTCGGGCGGAAAAAGTATTTTAATAGCGGCATTGCCAAAGAAACCATTTACAGCCGATAGCTGGTCTGAACTTTTGCCGGTACCTATTTCAAGGGCTTGTTTAAGGCCGTTGTTAATTTCGAGGTTAGTGGGGTTACCCAACTGGTTTACCGTGGTTTGAGCAACCTGGCTAAGCGTATCGCAGCTGCAAAATAAAATGAACAGGAACGGGATAAGGATAAGCGATTTTTTCATACTATAAAGTAAGCAAATTTACTGCCAGTAATGCAGGTATTAGATGTGCCTTACCAACATAAACATAAGGCCGGCAATAAGTGCCGAAATAGGGATGGTAATTATCCATGCCCAAACCAGGTTTATGGTAACACCCCAGCGCACTGCCGACACACGTTTTGTTAACCCAACCCCAATGATAGAGCCTGTAATAGTATGCGTAGTTGAAACCGGGATAGCAAAATGCTCGGTAATAAATAAGGTTATCGCACCGGCAGTTTCAGCCGCTACACCCTCTAAAGGGGTTATCTTGGTGATCTTAGAACCCATAGTTTTCACGATCTTCCAACCGCCAGACATGGTACCTAATGATATTGCAGTGTAACAAGACAGTGGGATCCACTCGGGCATCGGCGCGCCGCTGTTCACAACCTTCGCCGCCACTAAACTTACATATAAGATACCCATTACTTTTTGGGCATCATTAGTTCCATGCGCAAAACTTAATGCCGCAGCAGATACCAGCTGTAGCCTCTTAAACCAACGCTCGGCCGTAACCGGCTTGGCCTTTTTACAAACATGCAGGATAAAAATGGTTATAAAGTAAGCAATGAATAAACCAATAAAAGGCGCCAATACGATATAGGCAACGATCTTGATAATATAAACAGAGTTAATGGCAGCCATAGCAGGCTGGCCCATAAATAGTGCATTGGTTATACCCGCGCCTGCAAAACCACCAATAAGAGTGTGCGATGAACTGGAAGGAATCCCAAACCACCAGGTAGTTAAATTCCAGGTGATGGCGGCGATAAGGCCGGCCAGTACAACGTGCAGGGTGATGAATTCTTCGTGAACAGTTTTAGCAACCGTGTTGGCTACTTTATGGTCTTTAATAAAAAAGTAAGCGGCAAAATTAAATACAGCAGCAAGCAATACCGCCTGGAAGGGCGTTAGCACCTTGGTTGATACAATAGTAGCTATAGAGTTGGCCGCATCATGAAAACCATTAGTGTAATCAAAAATAAGCGCCAGGGCAATTACAGCAACAAGTAGGGTAGTAACCATTTAGAAGGATATAAATTATGCTTAGGCGTTTTTTATAAGTATAGATTCCATCACGTTAGCGGCATCTTCACACATGTCTGTAGCGGTTTCAAGCGCGGCTAAAATCTCTTTATATTTGATCAGGCGTATAGCATCTGTTTCGTAAAGAAACAAATCGGCAACGGCGCGGTCAAAAACGTAATCGGCCTGGTTTTCTACACTGTTTATGCGGATGCAAGAATCTGCAATGGCGCGTACGTTACGTAAGTCTTTCAATTCGCGTACTGCTTTTTCAAGATCAGTACCGGCCTGTAGTATCAGTTCAGATAATTTACGGATGTGCTCGTTAAAATCATCTATCCTGTAAAGCAGCATACGGTTAGCCGCGCCATGGATATAATCGGCAATATCATCAATAGCGGTAGCTAAAGCATGGATATCCTCACGATCGAAAGGGGTGATAAAGTTTTTTCCAAGTTCAAGATAAATCTGGTGGGTAAGCTCATCGCCCTTATTCTCTAACTTATCAATCTGCCTGAAAAGTTCTTCGCGGGTGGCAGGGTTAACCGAGTTAACGGCTTCAACCAAAATGGTTGCCATGCTTACAACATTACTTGCTGCCTGCTCAAAAAGCGGGAAGAACGTTTTTTTATCCTTTGGTACAAAATACTGGAATATACTGTTAAGTGACATCTTGGTTCGTAAAATTTCGATAAAGGTACAGTTGCAATGTTAAGTTAATGTTAATTTTTTAACACTGGTATATTTGGGAAGGGTAAAGTTTGTTTGGCAATTTGCAACGTGAAGCCAAAGGTCGATCCCATGCCCTCGGTGCTGCGTACATTAATGGTTTGCTGGTGCGCTTCCACAATATGCTTAACAATAGCCAGCCCCAAACCCGAGCCGCCAATTTGCCTGGAACGGCTGGTGTCTGTACGGTAAAACCTTTCAAATAAGCGCGGCAGGAACTTTTCTTCGATGCCTATACCATCATCGGTAACTTCCACCAATACCTGCTCGTGGAGGGTAAAGGTGCTCACCGAGGTATCGCCACCCTCTTTGCCATATTTAAAGGAATTATCTATCAGGTTCACCAACACCTGGCGTATTTTTTCACGGTCGGCGTTAACAAATATGCCGTCGTCATATTTTTGTTTAAACGTTAATTTAATATTGTGCTGTGTGGATTTTAATTCCAAAGATTCAAAAACCTCTTTGATGAGGTCGTTAATTTTAAACTTGCTGTAATTAATAGGTATCTCACCTGATTCCAGCTTCGAGATCTCATCCAGGTCGTTGATCAGGTAGCTTAAACGGTCAACATTTTTTGATGCTTTTTCGAGGAATTGCAAGGCGAGTTGTTTATCTTCCAATTCATCGTCCTGCAAAGCTTCTATATATCCCTGTATAGCAAAAAGGGGGGTTTTAAACTCGTGTGAGATATTAGAAAGGAAATCCCTGCGGAATTTTTCCTGTTTTTTAAGGTCGTCGATCTCGCTTTTCTTTTGCTTGGCCCACTCTTTTACTTCCTGCTCAACATCGTTTATAGGGTCGGCGCTTACGTGTTCGCCAAGCGCGTCGCGTAGGTCGCGGCCAAGTTTAAGGTTATGGATAAGCTTATAAATAAGCTTAATTTTTGAGTAGATGTATTTCTCTATCAGGTAGTAAAAAACAATATAACTGGTAATGAAGGTAACCAGGAAGGTTATCATTACATCGTACCACTTGTGCTGAAAGTAGTAATTTACTGCCGATAAGGTGATGGCAACGGCGGCAGCGTTAATCAGGATCAATACGCGCAATTTCATAGTATAAAGTTACTATTTGTAAACGGTTATAATTAACACAGAAGCAGACCGCTGTGTTAATTAATTGTTATTATTTGCCGCGCGGATAAAAAGCGGAGATTATTTTGCGGCCTCGGCTTCAAAATTAATGGTGACATCGTCGCTCATGGTCATGCTGTTGCCGCCAATTTTAAAATCTTTACGGTTTATTTTAAAGCTGCCATTAAATAAGTTACCTGTGGCTACTGTAGTGTATGTAAATGGCACTTCAACAGTTTTGGTAATGCCTTTTACGGTCAAATTAAAAACACCGGTAAAGTTATTGCCGCTGTTCTTTTTAAAAGATACCGACGACAGGCTCATTTTCGGATATTTCTGCACATCGAAGTAGTCGTCCCTTTTCAGATGCTCATCGCGCATATCGTTATCGGTGTTGATTGCATTAACATCCGCAGTAGCTTCAATTTTGCTGGTTGCCAGCTTAGCGGGGTCAAAGGCTATATTACCTTGCACGCCACCAATTACGCCGCCGGTTTTAATGCCGAGGTTCTTCAACCCGAACGAGATCTTAGCTTTCGTAATATTGTTTTGTGCGAACGCACTTGTGCCAATGATCAGGAAAGCTATGGTTACTATAATATTTTTCATGTTGCAATATGACGGTTTTATCCCGGCAGGGTTTAATGCTGGTGTAATTTTACTTTGATCCGATATTAAAACTCCACGTGCGCCCTAACCGATAATACATTTACCGGCCCGCGGTCCTTATTATAAGCGGGGTTGGCTATGAACTGATAATCGGGAGAGATCCAAAGTTTATGCTGATACGCGTTTATCTTGTAATATACCTCAGCAATTAACTCGGGCGAGTAGTTCAACTGGCCATCACCAATAATAAAACCGTAACCGCCTGCGGCCAAATAATTCTTATGATCATTTGAGATGCCATTACCTACGAAAGCAAGGCCCAGTTCGTCATCCTTACGGCTCCACCTGTTGCCTTTAAGCACAGCACCAAGGCTTATCGAGCGGTCAATCTCTGTAAAGGCCCAGGTCTCGGTTTTGCCATCGTTGTAGCTTGCTTTGGCAAATACGCCAAAATCATCGCTCAGGTACTGGTCGGCATTAATGCCGAAACCATATTTATGGCGGCCGTAACCCTGTGTAGCATCCACATCCGGCGCGGCAGGGTTTAGGTTAATGGCATCGCGGTAAACGCCCATTATCCCGTTATTACGAAAACCCAGTAACCTCAATGTGCCTTTATGCCCATTTAAAGTATAGCGCCTTTCATACTCTAATGTTTGGGTATTGGCGTGGCTAAGGTGCTCATCCCAGGTAGATCCGTTAGCGGTTGTAGTTGTCATGGTAAATGCAAAGCGCAGGTTCCAGTTGGGTTGTGCAAAGTCGGCCATTGCACCTATTACATAACCACGTGTGTTGGCGGGGTAATCCCATGCGGCGTTATCCATCAAACTCCAGTTCATAAATTGAGAACGTGGGTCATGGCTAAATTCGTTACCGTCAAAAAAATCGGCCATGCCAAACTTACCTGCGGTAATTTTTAGGTAGCGTTTGCTGCGCATGCCTGCCAGTTGGTTTACATCATCTTCAATAAATTCTGTCTCATCGCCAAAATTAAAATACTGGGTAAGGTAAAGGCGTGCTAAATAGATCTTAGGCTCGGCAGCGCCTACGCGAAAAGTTTCGCCATTTGGGAAACCCGCTATACCCAACGTTTTGCTTAAGCCCGATCCTCCGCTTAATTCAGGGTTTAAATAGGCCTCAGCACCTTTCCATAACCTTGCGCCGCCAAATAGTGTACTTGTTAATGATGTTTGGGTTTCGGCATTTGGGATCAAACTATTTTGCCCGGTGTATGGCGCAGAGAACTGCGGCTTGTACTGCATGATAATCGTTTGCTGAAAATGCAGGTTAAAACGCTGGTTTTTTATAGTATCCTGCGCAGCGGCAAGTTTGGCTATGCCTAATAATATGGTTAATGAAAGTAAAGTTTTTTTCATACTGATGAAAAGTTGGGTGAGGTATTTAGTTTATTGTACTTCGGTATAAAATTGCTCCAAAAAGGTTTCCATAAAATTATGGCGTTGCAGGGCCATTTGCTTGCCCGTTTCGGTATTCATTTTATCCTTTAGTAAAAGTAGCTTTTCGTAAAAGTGATTAATGGTAGGGGCTTTGGTGTTTTTATATTCTTCCTTGCTCATGGTAAGGTTGGGTTTAATTTCGGGGTTGTAGATCTCCCTGTCCTTAAAGCCGCCGTAAGTAAATGCGCGGGCTATGCCAATTGCGCCTATGGCATCCAGCCTGTCGGCATCCTGTACTATGGCTAATTCTTTGGAGTGAAAAGTTGTTTTATCAAAGCTTGCCTTAAACGACATATGCCTGATGATCTGCTGAACATGGATCACAACATCTTCATCAACATTAATGCTGTGTAGGAATTTACCTGCAGTGGCAGGGCCAATTTCTTCGTCGCCATTGTGGAATTTGCTATCGGCAATATCATGCAGCAGGGCGGCAAGTTCAACGGTAAGCAGATCGCAATTCTCGGTATTAGCGATGTGTTTGGCATTGGTCCAAACGCGCTGGATATGCCACCAATCGTGCCCGCCTTCGGCATTTTTTAGCGTGTCCTGAACAAAGGTTACTGTTTTTTGGATTATAGCGGGTTTAGTCATATCTGCAAATTACTGTGCAAATATAGCAGGATGGTAATTATAATTACCCTTTTTTAGCCAGTTAAGCGACTTCCGCTTCTGTGGTGTTGATTAGATCAATCAGGTCGGTATCTATTATCTCAGCTATTTGAAACAAACGCTCAACAGTAATTTTTGTATAGCCCAACTCTATTTTACTGTAGGCGTTTTGGGATATATTCAGTTTCGCGGCTAAATACTCTTGTGTATAGTTCAGTTCCTCACGTTTGTTGCGAATGTTGGCAGCGACGGCTTTAACTTTATAATTTAGCATCTTACACATTGTGTTTAATTAAGATATTAACATATAAACGAAATAGGAGTGAGTGCGGATTTTAAAAAATGATTTTTAACGGTTTTTTAGGGAGTGTAAATAACGGAAGTGTAACGGATTTTTAAAACAAGAAAAGCGGCTATTAGCCGCTTTTCTTGTTTTACCCCAAAAGGAATAAATTAATTTATATCATACTTTATCACTACTGTTGGCAGCAATGTAGCCGCGTTAAGCGGGATCTGATCTGTAGCTACGATAGGCCGGCGGTTTTTATAAAAACCGTAAGCCGCTTTTTGTACATCCACTATACCTGTAGCCGGGTTATTGTAGTTGATAGAGAAGGGAATTATAAAATCGTGAAACTTTTCTTTATTAGGTATGATCCATTTTTTGGTCGATTTTTTTAACGCGGCGATAGCTGGCATTGTTAGCAGATAATCGTCGGCATAATAAATAACCAGTTTTTGGATATTGCCGTTAATATCGGCAGTGAATTTTATTACCGCCACACCTGCAGCTTTTTTAGCAATTATTTCGGGAGTAACGGTTAGGCTATCCTTAAAAAATTTGTTCATAATGGGCGCACCACCCTGAAAAGGGAAAGCCAGGTCTTGCTGCGCATGTGCCCAAAATGATGTTAAAACAAGTGCAAATATGATCAGTTTTTTCATTCTGTTTCTTTTGGTTCGCGTTTGCTGCCTTCGTAAAGCTCGTACTCAAACAAACGGCAGTCTAACTTTCCGTTATAAAATTCAATCCTGCGGGCGGCCTTTAAACCTATCTTTTTAGCAAGATCAGGGTTGCCGGTAAAAACGTAACCGCGGTAGCCAAGGGCCTTCTTTTTCAGGAAATCTCCTACACGTTTGTAGGTTATTTCCAGTTTGGTGTGCACGCCTAAACGTTCGCCGTACTCAGGGTTAAACATAATAACACCACCACCTTCGGGTACTTCAGTATCCTCAAAGTCACAAACGTAAAACTCTATTAAATGTTCTACACCTGCTGTATTCGCATTCTTGCGGGCAATATCAATGGCATCGTCAGATATGTCTGTAGCGATGATCTTAAAGTCGACCGCCTTTTTGGCTTTATCCTTTAATTTACGGCGCTCCACAAAAAACGCCTGCTCATCATAACCCATAATGTGCATAAAGCCATAGTTCATACGGAACAGGCCGGGATGCTTATCAGTCGCCAATAAAGCAGCTTCGATAGCTAACGTGCCCGAACCGCACATAGGGTTAATAAATGTACTTGCCCTGTCCCAGTTGGTAGCCATAATGGTTGATGTGGCTAAAGCCTCCAGCATAGGGGCCTTGCCCGGTATTTTGCGGTAGCTGTGTTTTGCCAGTGTTTCGCCCGATGTATCTATGTAGATATCGGCCTTATCGTCCTGCCAATAAAGGCTAACAACGGTTTTGTTATTATCGGCACCGGAGTTTGGGCGGATGCCTTTTTTGTCTTTTATCCTATCTACAATAGCATCTTTTACCTTAACGTTGGCAAACAGCGGCGTAAGGATATGCTCGTTATTGACGTTTGAGGTTACCGAAAAATAGCCCGAAAAATCAATCAGCTCTTCCCATTCTATCTGTACCAGCTCATCGTACAGTTGTTTTGGGTCGGCAGCGGTAAAGCTTTTAAGCAGGTATAAAACCTGGCTTGCGCAACGCAGGTTAAGGTTTAACGCAATGGTATCTGTTACGGTACCAACCAGCTCGATGCCGGTTTGGAATACGCGTGTGGGTTTAAAGCCTAATGCTTCAACCTCTTGCTGCAAATAAGGCGACAGCCTTTTATTGCAGGTGATAATGATCTTACTCTCAGTGTGGAAAACTTGCATAATTATTTTGCGAATTTATGAATTAAATACGCCGCTATTTAATTTCATACTATTAACTTTACATTTTAAATATTTTCTAAAGTTATGGAAGTTAAAGGTAAGGTATATGAAGTGTCGGCAACCCAACAGGTTACCGAGTCATTAAAAAAGAGAGAGCTAATAATTGAGTACGTTGAGAACCCACTGTATCCCGAGTATTTAAAGTTCGAAGCTATACAAGATCGTTGCAATTTATTAGACAGTGTTAAGGTTGGCGACGATGTAGAAGTATTTTTTAACCTGAAAGGCCGCCCATGGACTGATAAGACAGGTAAAAAATCATATTTTAATTCATTACAGCTTTGGAAAGTTAATGCTTTAAGCGCGGCCGGCGCAGCATCAACCCCGGAATATGCAGCCCCTGCTGATATCAGCTCGGCGCCTGATGATGACGATTTGCCGTTTTAATCAACTGGTAGTTTTGAGTTTGCAGTAAAAGGCAGACCATAAAATATAAAAGCCCTTCTAAATATTTTGAAGGGCTTTTTTGTGGGTTTGCTTTTTTAATAAGTGTAACCTGCTTACCAATAACTACAAACTACTCTTTAACTATTTTTTTCACAGCAATGCCTGTACCTAGCTTAACATGTAGGTAGTAAACACCATTCAACGGTAGGCTCATCTTTTTGCTAAAACTGCCTGTAGTTGCTTTATCTGCCCATAATACTTTGCCCTCGGTATCGGTAAATTTTATATCAGCAGTGGTTTTCGATGGCAGGTTGAATGATAAGATGGTTTTACCTGTAGAAAACTCGGGAGTTAGGCTAAGATCATTTAAAACCAGTTCAGCTTTGTCTACACCGGCAATGCGTTTTAATTTATCTTTTGGTGGCTCTGATACGCGAAAGCTGATATTGGTACTAACGCCATCATTATCCGTATTAGAATAATTAAAGGTTTGCGAATTGCGGCTGCTAAATTCAAACCCCTGCTTGCGTTTAGGCATATTAAAACTAAACGTTTTCAGGTCTGCCTGTGGTAATTCGTTATCAAAACGGTAAGTGAACGCCTGTACGCTATCAACACCTCTCAGTCTTTTCAACCGGACCTTTACATCCTTACGGCTGCTATCAAAAACAGCTATCTGTGGCTCATCGCCGGTTGTGCTTCTTTCAATTACAACATCGTTGGTATTACCACCGGTTATTCTTTTTTTAATAACTACTTTAGAATTGGAACGACCGGGACTGCCCGGCGCAATAGGGGTTGGCGATAAGCCGTTCAAGGCCTCAAGGGCATCTTTACGCTCGGCAACAGTTAGTTTTTTTATGTTTTTACCGTTAACGGTGGTGTCGCCATTAACGATCTGGATATCAATATTTTTTTGCGATTGCGCCAATACCAAAGGCGGCAAACCAAGTATGGCTATTAGGGCAACCGAAAATATAAACTCAAAGCCGGGCTTGATAAACTTCTTCATTGTTTGTGTTGATTTATGTATAAGACTTGCAAGTTTAGGAAACTGTTACAAATCAACCGATTAAAACTCGAAAAGGAATGTGTTAAAAATTGTTAAAAGCAATTGTTCTCATTTAATTTAAAATATTTTTGTGATTGCATGAAAAGAAGAAGCATAGGGCTTATTATTGGTTTAATGGGATTTGCGCTTTTGGGCGTGGTGGTAATGCAGTTGTATTTTTTGCGCCAATCGTACCAAATGCAGTCCGAGCTTTTTAACCGGTCGGTTAACGAGGCACTAAACAATGTGGTATCAAAAGTTACCAAGCAGGATGCCCTTAACTTCCTGAATGCTAAAACACAAATAACTACCCTAAAGCGTTCGGAAACAGTCGACAAAAAGAGCGTAATAAGCATCAATGGCAGCAAAAGCATTATTGGCGAAGCCCTGGTGCTTAAGAAAAAGCAAACTAAACGCGAGCGTAAACTGGCCATGCTGCGTGATAGCCTGAAACGGATGATCCTCCATAAAAAAATGGATGACGATGTAGCCGGGCTAATGCAGCAGGGGTCGCTTAACCTACGCATCCGCATAGAACAATATACCGATGAGTCTGGCGAAGTGCATGGCCGCTTTATCCCCGAAATTGTAAAAAGTGTACCAAGGCCGTTTAAACAAAAACCACACAAGTACGATACGCTGCGTTACACTTATATCGACCCGCAATTTGGCCCGCAGATCATATCAGTACCGCACCTTAACCCCGAATGGCTAAAAAAGCAGGAGCGCTTGCAAAAAGACCGGCAGTTTAAGCAGGTGAAACAAATGCTGGAGACAGACTCATTAGAAAACGTTATCCCCAACACCAAAAAGCCCAACATTATTGAGAACCTGGCCGAGGAATACCGCAAAAGCGATGAGCCCCTTGATAAACGGTTAAATAATTTCTGGATAGATTCATTATTACGGTTTGAGCTGCATAACCGTGGCATTTTTTTGCCGTTTAGCTATGAGGTAAGCACCGCCAACAGTGATTCGCTTATTTTTAGCAGTGCTTTTGATACCAAGGGCGCCAAGCCGGAGTTTATCCCGGCCAATACCTTTCAAAAGGCCATTTTTAGTAATGAGTTGATCAACGACCCGGGCAAGATCAAGATCTCGTTCCCGCAAAAAAGCTCTTTTATTTTAGGTAACATGACCGCGACCATGAGTACCACAGGCGGGTTGCTTTTTGTGCTGATATTTTGTTTCGGTTACACCATCTTCTCGATACTGAGGCAAAAGAAGATCTCGGAGATGAAGATAGACTTCATCAACAACATGACGCACGAGTTTAAAACCCCGGTATCAACTATAATGATAGCCAGCGAGGCTTTAAAGGATAAAGAGATAGCTGAGGACCAGGTGCGTGTTGCCCGCCTGGCCAATGTAATTTATGAAGAGAATGTACGTTTAGGTAACCACATAGAACGCGTGCTAAACATTGCCCGGATTGAGCGTAACGACTTTAAGCTGGATAAAAAGCCGCTTGACGTAAACGAAATGATCACGATTGTGCTGGACAGTATGGCGCTTAAAATGCAAAAATGCAATGCTGATGTTACCCTTAATCTTGACGCCGAGCGCCCGGTTATTGTTGCTGATGAATTGCACTTTAGCAACGTAATGTTTAACCTGATAGATAACGCTATTAAGTATAGTATTGATGCACCTGAGATTGCCATTAGTACATTAAATAAGAACGGCCATGTGCTGATTCGCGTTGCAGATAAAGGCATTGGCATGAACCGCGACCAGCAGGCTAAAATATTTGAACAGTTTTACCGCATACCAACCGGTAACCTGCACGATGTTAAGGGCTTTGGCCTTGGTTTAAGCTATGTGAATACCATTGTTAAACGCCTTGATGGAACCATCGGCGTAAAGTCTGAAAAAGAGAAAGGTTCGGAGTTTGAATTGAAGTTCCCTGTTGCGTAACCACCTGTCATGAAAAAAATACTACTTGTTGAAGACGACCCGAACCTTGGCTTGCTATTGCAAGACTATCTTGCATTAAAGGGCAAGTTTGACGTTATATTATGTAAAGATGGTGAGGAAGGCCTGCTTGCTTTCACCAAACAAAACTTCGACCTGCTGATACTGGATGTAATGATGCCTAAAAAGGATGGTTTTACCTTAGGTAAAGAGATCCGTAAAATAAACGCCTATGTGCCCATTATCTTCGCTACGGCGAAAGCCATGATAGAAGATAAAACCATTGCCTTTAACCTTGGTGGCGATGATTACATTACCAAACCCTTCCGCATCGAAGAGCTTTTGCTACGCATAAATGCCCTGTTAAAACGTACCGATATCCACGAGAAAAAAGGTGATGAGAACCCATCTCAATTTAAACTGGGCAGCTACAATTTTGATTATACCTCGCAAATTATAACGCGCGATAACATACTGCAAAAGCTATCTACTAAAGAAGCCGAACTGCTGCGTTTGCTTTGCATCAAAAAAAATGAAGTGCTTACCCGAGAAGAGGCCCTGCTGAACATCTGGCATGATGATAATTACTTTAACGGCCGCAGTATGGATGTTTTTCTGAGCAAGATCCGTAAGTATTTAAAAGATGACCCAACGGTAGAGATCATCAATGTGCACGGTAGGGGATATAAGTTGTTAATCAATTAACTGCCAGGTTAGCCCGGTAAAGCATCCACGCTTGACCGCTACAGTATATTTTAAGCGTCCACGCTTAAAATATACTGTAGCGAGGACGCTTCCAAACTTTATTGCATCAAGCGTTGACGCTCGATGCGGCGGGTATTGAGGGCTATAATAAATTCGTTAAAATCTTCATTAAAAAATATTACCCATTACAATTTCCGGCTCTTATGCCAAAAGCAATGCAATCCATCTTGGCTGGATCGTTTTCAGGATAATTATAAGCGATGCTATTCTAATAGTTAACTATGCTTAATTTTTCTTTAAGTGGTAGTTCCTTATAATATTTATCATGGTCGGCAGCTTCTTTTGCTGTTTGAGTTTTACAAGCAGGTCTTTCTAAAAGATATTCACTCATAGTTCAGATATAACTCAAAACTAATTATCACTTGTAACAACTTTGTTAAATCGATACTTAAGAAATTATAGCACAAATAGATAAGTTTGCTCAAACTTAACTGACGCTCATTATGAAATTAAAATTACTCTACACTTGTATGGCCATTACAGGTATAGCAGGAACTGCGTTCGCGCAGGAAACTGTTGACCAGGCCGCCGTCCAAAAAATTCGTGAAGAAGGGATGAACCATTCAAAAGTAATGGAAACCGCTTTCTATTTAACAGATGTTTCCGGCCCGCGTCTGGCTAATTCACCGGGTTTAAAACGCGCGCAGGATTGGGCTGTTAACCAGCTAAAAACCTGGGGCATGGTAAATTCTAAATTAGAGCCATGGGGCAAATTTGGTAAAGGTTGGGAAGTTCAAAAGAACTATGCCGCTATTACTGTACCTTACTATCATGCTATCATTGCAATTCCCAAAGCATGGACACCAGGCACAAACGGCCCTATAAAAGGTGATGTTGTGTTAGTGAAAGCCGATACTACTACCGATCTTGACAAATACAAAGGCAAACTTGCGGGTAAAATTGTAATTTTTGATAGCCAGGCAAAATTAACGCCGGGTACCAAGGCAGATCTTTCCCGTTACACCGACGAAGAACTTGATAAAATGGCTGCCGCTACTATGGCTCCTGCCGGTGGCGCGCGCCGCCAGTTCGATCCAAACAGCCCCCAAATGGCTGCACGTCGTAAAATGATGGCGATGCGCGGTGCTATCAGCAAGTTTTTAGTGGACGAAAAAGTGGGGTTGATATTAGTACAGGGCCGTGGTAACTATGGTACTACATTTACTACCAATGGTGCATCATATGCAGATACTGCTAAAGCAGTTGCCCCCGAATTAGAAACCAGCGGCGAAGATTACCTGCGTATTTTACGTTTGGTGAAAGCGGGCCAAAAGGTAACTATGGAGGCTGACATTAAAACTGAATTTTTCACTAATGATATGCAGGGCTACAACGTAGTTGCCGAAATACCGGGTACAGATAAAAAATTGAAAGACCAGGTTATCATGATAGGTGGCCACTTAGATTCATGGCATGGTGCAACCGGCGCAACAGATAATGCTGCCGGCAGCGCGGTAATGATGGAGGCTATGCGTATCCTGAAAACTATCGGTTTTAAACCCAAACGTACTATCCGCATTGCCCTTTGGAGCAGCGAGGAGCAAGGTTTGTTTGGCTCACGTGGTTACGTGGCCGCGCACTTTGGCGACCCTAAAACGATGGTGTTAAAACCAGAGCAAGCTAAATTGGACGCTTATTACAACCTGGATAACGGTACCGGTAAGATCCGTGGTATTTACTTACAGGGCGACAGCGCAGCAGGGTCGATATTTAAAGAATGGTTAGCGCCTTTTAAAGATCTTGGTGCTACTACAGTAACCGTAAGCAATACAGGCGGTACAGATCACCAGTCGTTTGATGCGGTTGGCCTTCCGGGCTTCCAGTTTATTCAGGATGGTATGGATTATAACACCCGTACCCACCACAGTAACCAGGACACCTACGATCGCTTAAGCGAAGATGATTTAAAGCAAGCCGCTACCATTGTAGCATCTTTTGTTTACAATACATCAGAACGTAAGGATATGATCCCACGTAAAGCATTGCCAACCCTTCCACCGGCTACAACGGTTAGGTAAGGTTCGTTGAATTATAACAAGAAAGCCGCTTGATCAAGCGGCTTTCTTGTTGGATATCGAATTGTTATTACGACGCTATAATATGCGTGTTATCTCTTTTAATGGCGTTCTTTTTAACCTGCTCTGCAATGCCCGCGGCATCGTACCCGCATTCGGCCCAAAGTTCAGGTTGTTCACCATGTTCAACAACAAGGTCGGGGATACCTAAACGGGTTACCTGTGCCTGGTAATTGTTATCGGCCATAAATTCTAATATGGCGGTGCCCATTCCACCTTCAATGCATCCATCCTCAACCGTTACAATATGATTGAATTTCTTGAAGATGTCATGCAGCAAGGCTTTGTCAAGCGGTTTTACAAAACGCAGGTCGTAGTGTGCCGGATAATAACCTTCGGTATTCAGCGTAACGGTTGCCTTAACGGCTTCGTTACCTATCGCACCAAAGCTTATAATGGCTACTTCTTCACCTTCGCATATCATGCGGCCTTTACCAACCGGGATAGCCTTTAAAGGGCGTTGCCAGTCAACCATCACCCCATTACCACGCGGGTAACGGATCACAAACGGCCCCATATTATCTAACTGGGCGGTGTACATCAGGTTACGCAGCTCTTCCTCATTCATGGGGGCAGATACCGTCATATTTGGGATGCACCGCATGTAGGCGATATCGTATGCGCCATGGTGCGTTCCGCCATCGGCACCGGCAAAACCGGCACGGTCAAGGCAAAATACCACGTTAAGTTTTTGCAGGGCCACATCATGTATCACCTGGTCGTAAGCGCGCTGCATAAAGCTGGAGTAGATGTTACAAAAAGGCACAAGCCCCTGTGTAGCTAAGCCCGCGCTAAAAGTTACGGCATGCTGCTCGGCAATACCTACGTCAAACGCGCGGTTTGGCATAGCCTTCATCATCAGGTTTAATGAACAACCCGATGGCATAGCCGGGGTAATACCCATAATTTTAGGGTTAGCCTCGGCAAGTTCTATAATAGTATGGCCAAACACGTCCTGGTATTTAGGCGGCTGTGGCTTATCGTACTTTGTTTTCTTTATTTCGCCGGTTATCTTGTCGAACAAGCCGGGGGCGTGCCATTTGGTTTGGTCCTTTTCGGCCAGTGCATAGCCTTTGCCTTTAACGGTAACGCAATGCAGTAGCTTAGGGCCGGGGATATCTTTAAGATCTTGCAATAATTTCACTAAATGTTTTACATCGTGGCCGTCAACCGGGCCAAAATAGCGGAATTTAAGTGCCTCAAAAAAGTTGCTGCGTTTAAGCAGGGTGCCTTTTATGCTCTTTTCGATCTTCTTGGCAAACTTAAAGGCATCCGGCCCCATTGATGAGATCTTGGTAAGCACGGTGGCTATATCATCGCGGAAACGGTTATAGGGTTTAGATGTGGTAATATCGGTGAGGTATTCCTTTAGCGCCCCAACATTCGGGTCTATCGACATGTTATTGTCGTTCAGGATCACCAGGATGTTCGAGTTTTCGATACCGGCATGATTAAGCGCTTCAAAGGCAAGCCCGGCAGTCATGGCGCCATCGCCAATAACGGCTACGTGCTGCCTGTCGGTTTCGCCTTTGTATTGTGATGCAACGGCCATACCCAGTGCTGCCGAAATTGAGGTAGACGAGTGGCCCACGCCAAAAGTGTCGAAAATGCTTTCGCTGCGTTTTGGGAAACCGCTAATGCCTTTGTAAACACGGTTGGTGTGGAAATTTTCGCGGCGGCCTGTCAAAATTTTGTGGCCGTATGCCTGGTGCCCAACATCCCATACCAATTGGTCGTACGGGGTGTTTAGTACGTACTGCAGGGCTACGGTAAGCTCTACAGTACCAAGGCTGGCGGCAAAATGGCCACCGTTAACCGATACTACATCAATAATATATTGGCGCAGCTCGTTACACACCTGCTCCAGTTCGTCCTCTTTAAATTCCTTTAAATCAGATGGATAGTTGATGCGTTTTAAAAATTCACCGGCGGGTACCTGCATGTATGATATTCACTCTTTTATAACTCACAAAGTAAGCTATTTAATTACTAATAATTGGAATATATTAAAGGTAATTATTGTTTTGATTTTCATAATTTATAATCTTTTTAAATGTAAATAGCTGTATTTTTGACATATGACCGAAGATGGGTTCTCCATAAAGTTATCGCAGTTTGAAGGGCCTTTTGATCTTTTGCTGTTTTTTATCGAGCGCGATGAGCTTGATATTCACGATATCCCCATCGCTAAAATTACCGACGATTTCCTGCATTACATCCACCAGATGACCGTGCTGAATATGGAATTAGCCAGCGAATTTATATTTGTTGCCGCCACACTGATGCGTATCAAAGCCAAAATGTTGCTGCCGCGATACATTGCCGATGAAGAAGAGAACGAGCTGGATACCAAAGAGGGGCTGATCCGCAAACTGATAGAGTACAAAAAGTTTAAGATGCTTTGCGATGAGATCCGCCCGTTTGAGGACGAGCGCTTTCAGCAGGAAAAACGCGGCAATATTAAGCATGACTTGGAACAGGTAGAAAAAGTTGCCGTGCCCGGCGAGGAGCTATCAGAACTAAACCTTTACAAGCTAATGATGGTTTATAACCGCATGATGCGCCAGTATATGACCCGTACCGAAGAAGTGCACCACACGGTGGTGCAATATCCGTATACCATTGAAAAGCAGAAGGAAGCCATCAACAACCTGCTGCGCATTAACAAAAAAATGGATTTTAAGAATATCGCCGGCAACAGCGATAACAAGGTACACTTTGTATATAATTTTTTAGCAGTGCTGGAGATGCTTCAGCAGGAAATGATAGATATAACTGTTGGGTTAGGATACAATAATTTTTGGATAGTGCCTAAGGGGAAGATTTGAGAATTTAGATGTGAGATATGAGACAAGTTACGTTAATGAAACAATTTGTAAGCTCGAATAATGTATTTTCATCTCAAATCTCATATCTCCCATCTCAAATCTAATCTTAATATCTAAATTAGCAGCGTTTTACATACAACAATGAAAAGAGACAAATTAATATTTAAGTTGTTAGACGAAGAGCAACAACGCCAGGAAGAAGGAATTGAGCTTATTGCATCAGAAAACTTTGTAAGCAGGCAGGTAATGGAAGCAGCAGGTTCTGTGGCTACCAACAAATACGCCGAAGGCTTACCGGGCAAGCGCTATTATGGCGGCTGCGAGGTGGTTGATGAAATTGAGACCATTGCTATTGAGCGCGCCAAACAATTGTTTAATGCCGAGTGGGCAAACGTGCAGCCACACAGCGGCGCGCAGGCAAATGCGGCAGTAATGCTTGCGGTGCTAAATCCCGGCGATAAAATATTAGGTTTCGATCTTTCTCATGGTGGGCATTTAACACATGGTTCACCTGTAAATTTTTCGGGTAAACTATACGAACCGCATTTTTACGGTGTTGTAAAAGAAACCGGCCTTATCGACTACAAGCAGCTTGAAAAAGTTGCTTTGGAGCAAAAACCAAAACTGATCATCTGCGGTGCTTCGGCCTACTCGCGCGATTGGGATTATGCCTTTATCCGTAAAGTTGCTGACAAAGTTGGCGCTTTGGTACTGGCAGATATTAGCCACCCGGCAGGCTTAATTGCCCGTGGTTTGCTAACAGATCCACTTCCGCATGTACATATTGTTACTACCACTACCCACAAAACATTACGCGGCCCGCGTGGCGGGCTTATCCTTTTAGGTAAAGATTTTGCAAACCCATGGGGTTTAAAAACACCAAAAGGCGAGGTTAAAATGATGTCGGCATTGTTAGATATGGCGGTGTTCCCGGGTACACAGGGTGGCCCGTTAGAACATATCATCGCTGCTAAGGCAATTGCTTTTGGCGAGGCATTGTCTGACAGCTATATGAAATACATTACCCAGGTTAAACTAAACGGTGCCGCAATGGCGAAAGCGTTAGTTGCTAAAGGTTATGATATTATCTCAGGCGGTACTGATAATCACCTGATCCTGATAGACCTTCGTAATAAAAACATCACCGGTAAAGCCGCCGAGAACGCCCTTGTAAAGGCAGATATCACCGCAAATAAAAATATGGTACCTTATGATGATAAATCGCCGTTTGTAACATCGGGTGTCCGTGTTGGTACTGCTGCTATAACCACCCGTGGCCTAAAAGAGAAGCATATGGAAACCATTGTTGACCTGATAGATGCGGTATTATTAGATCCTGAAAACGAAACTTCTATTAAGAAAATCCGTAAAAAGGTTCATAAGTTAATGGAAGACTTTCCGTTGTACAAGGATTAACGTTACAGTAATAAATGGGGGAAGCGCCGGAAAACTCTTTGGATATTGAAAGTAAGCGATTACAAGCGCTTAACTCATACGGCGTATTGGATACTTTGCCCGAGAAAGAGTATGATGCTATCACCCGTTTGGCTTCCTATATATGCCAGGCGCCATTGGCTTTTATATCTTTTATAGATGATAAAAGGCAATGGTTTAAATCAAGGGTAGGGTTGGATATCGAGTCTGTCCCTATCTCTGATTCCTTTTGCAGGCACACCATTTTAACAGATCAGCTTGTAGTAGTACCTGATACTACCCAAAACGAATTGTTTTGCGAAGCAGAGATGGTTACCGGCGAATTTGGTATCCGCTTTTACGCGAGCGTACCATTGATAGACCCCGACGGATATCGCATTGGTACTCTTTGCATATTCGACCAAAAAGTAAAACATCTTAGCGACGAACAGCGAGACGCCCTGCGTACCCTGGCCGATGAGGTGATGTCGCACCTTACGTTGCGGAAGCAGAAAAAGGAACTTGAAAAAAGCCTGGAGCTGCATAAAGAGTTTTCAAACCTGTTCAGCAGCTCGTCCGAAATCCATTTTATAGCCGGTGCCGATTCTAATATCGAAACCATAAACGATGCGGTGCTCACTATCCTGGGCTACACTCCGGAACAAGCCATTGGCCGTAGCTTATGGGATTTTGTAGCCGGCAAAAACCGCGATCTTTATGCGCCGCTGATAGAAAATGCCATCCAATCTCAAAAGCCTTTCGACCTGGAAACTAAGACAGTTACCCGCAGCGGTGAAGTTAAGCACATCAGTTGGACAGCCGTTAACAAAGGCGGCAAATGGTTTGCCAGCGGCAGAGATACTACTTTTCAACAAAACTTAATAGACGAAACCAGGCAACTATCATTAGTTGCCAGTAAAATACGCAACGGTGTTGTTATCAGTAACATTAATGACGAAGTTGTTTGGATAAACGATGCCTTTGAAACCATAACTGGCTACAGTCTGCAGGATGTGCAGGGCAAATTTTTTGGGGAAGTTTTAAAAGGGGGGCCAAAAAATGCCGAGGCCGAAGCCATATTGGCCGAAGCCCGTAAAAACAACCAGCCCTACGAGGTTGAGCTATGCATTACAAGCAAGGATGGCCGCGCCGTATGGATATTGGTTACCAATACGGTTATTTATGCGGAGGACGGCACATTAGACAAATACATCCGTATCATTACTAATATTACCGCCCGCAAACAAGCCGAGCATGATGTAGAGATTTTATCCTTCGCTGCGCGTAAATCGCCAAGCGGGATCATGATCCGTGATGCAAAAAGCGAGATTATTTGGATGAACGAAGCAATGGAGCATATCATTGGTTACTCTATTGAAGAGCTAAAAGGGCAAACGGCACGTACTAAACTTATCGGCCCGGACACTAATCTGGAAGTTTATGAGGGTGCAGTACAGGCGGTTAAAGAAAACAGGCCTTACGAGGTCGAAATAAAGATCTATAAAGGAGATGGTTCGACGGCCTGGGTATTGATATCAAATAGTCCGCTGTTTAACGAGACAGGTAACGTTGAGCGCCAGATATGTGTGATGGTAGATATTACCGAACGTAAAAAAGTGGAAGAGGAGTTAACCATGCTTTCGCTTGTGGCCAGCAAAACCACCAGTGGCGTAGTGATAAACGATAGCGCGGGCAAGGTTGAATGGGTAAACAATGCCTTTGAAAAAATTACAGGCTATACACTCGATGATGTTAAGGACAAGCACCTTGGTGATTCGTTGAAAGGTGAACTGACTGATGTGAGCATCATTACCAAAGCACGGGAACTGTCCGAAAAGAAACAATCTTTTGAAGTTGACTTGCTGATATACCGCAGTGATGGGCAGCCGCTGTGGATCTCGGTCATCAACTCGGTTATTATGGGCGAAGATGGGAAGGTGGATAAATACATCGAAACTATTATTGACATCACAGCCAAAAAGAAGGCCGAACTGGAGCTAATATCTGCTAAAGAAGAGGCATTACAATTAAGCCGCGCAAAGGATATGTTCATAGGGGTCATGAGTCACGAGATCCGTACCCCGCTAAATGCGGTTATCGGTATGTCGCACTTGCTGCTGAACGATAACCCTTTGGAATCGCAGAAAGAGAACCTGAGTATACTGAAATTCTCGGCCGAGAACCTAATGACGCTGATAAACGATGTGCTCGATTTTACAAAAATAGAGACCGGCAACATCGAACTGGAGAAAGCCAACCTAAACATGCGCGATATGGTGCAAAGCATAATAGGCTCCATGAAGTATAAGGCCGACGAGAAAAATATATACCTCACTCAAAACATTGACGAAAGTGTACCCGATATAGTTTTGGGCGATAGAGCCCGCCTTATTCAGATATTGTTGAATTTGGTGAGTAATTCTGTTAAATTTACCGCCAAAGGTGGTGTTAATATCGATTTAAAGGTAATTGATCAGACAAAAGAAACCGTACGGATCCGCTTTGGCGTATCTGATACCGGTATTGGCATTGCTAAAAACAAATTAAACACCATATTTGAGTTGTTTAAGCAAGCCGAGGCTGATACTACCCGAAATTACGGTGGTACGGGTTTAGGTTTGGCAATTAGCAAGCGTTTAATAGAACTGCACGACTCACGTATAAACGTAGACAGCGTACTTGGGGAAGGCTCAACTTTTTGGTTTACCATAACTTTTAATAAATTAGTAAACCACCAAACAAATACAAAAAATAACGTGAACACAGGATTAAATATAAATGTATTGGTTGTTGATGATAACCAAATAAACAGGTTGCTAATTAATAAAGTGCTAAAAAAATGGGGCGCAACTGCCGACTTTGCCGAGAACGGGCAGGAAGCAATTGATAAGCTTGAAATGCACAAAAACTTTGATGTTGTACTGATGGATGTTCACATGCCTGTTATGGGCGGCCTGGAAGCAACAGGTGTAATCCGCTCCAAATCGGATGCCTACTTCCAAAAATTACCAATAATCGCCCTTACCGCGTCTATGCTGAGCAACCAAATGGGCCAGATAGAAAACGCCGGGATGAACGATTACATCCTGAAACCTTTCGACCCAACCACACTTTTCGAAAAGCTAAGCAGGTATCAGAAACAATAATTGGTGAGTGGTGAATAGTTGATTAGTGAGTGGTTTCCCCATTTGTGATGCTGAGGGGTAGCGAGGCATCCAATAGCTGATATGTATGCCGTATGCAAACCAAAATCGTTTAATCAGTAAAATATCCGCTTAATTTCAGTACTACTCCGCATATGCTATCGTAGCTATACTAAGCTTTAATCCCGGTACTTTTAATAGTTCTATCCCGCAAGCTTCTAAGGTAGATCCGGTGGTGATAATATCGTCAACCAGCAAAATATGTTTCCCGGCCAACTTATCGGTATCGGCTACTGCAAAAACTTCCTGCATGTTCTGGAACCTGGCAAAGCGTGATCTATGGGTTTGTGTATCCGTAGCAACCGTCCTGATCAAATTATCAATTTCTATAACGGCGTTTAACCTATCGGCCAACCCTTCGGCAAAGCAGGCGCTTTGGTTATAGCCACGCGTTTTCATCCGTTTTTTGTGAAGCGGAACGGGGATAATGTAATCAACAGTAGCAAATACCGGGTTTTGCATCAATTGCTTACCCGCAATGTTACCCAGCTTATTGCCGATACGGTGCATACCATTATACTTAAACTCGTGCACCATGTTTTGCACCTTGCCGCCTTTATTAAAATAGTAGAGGGCATAAGCAGCCTCAATATTAAACTTGCCCCAAAATTGCTGCGCAACAATATTATCCGGCTGTTGATGGAAATTGGTAAAAGGCAGATTATACAGGCAATCGGTACACAAAATATCTTCGTTTGCCATCAAACTGGCGTGGCAGGCCGGGCAAAGCTGCGGGAATATTAGCGACACAAAATCGGCCAGGTAAGTGTGTAGGTCTTGCATTTTAACGCTATTGCAAAAAATGAATATTTAAATTTGTATGCGGTTGTAAAACAGCAAAGTCTTTAACGTTACATCTATAGTGGTCGGTACAATGTTGTTCAGCAATGGCAATATGCAGGCAATCATTAAAGTTTTTAAATGCGGCGACTTAAATACTAAGATATTGCGATTCGTTAATAAGTGCGTGGATATTAAGATCAGGAGATACAATGGAAGCGTTATAGCTGTTATCTTCTTTCATCTGCAGCAACTTTTTTTTGTTTTTTACAATTTTTTTTGCTTTCAACAGATTTAACAGTAATCTCTACCTCTTGAGCTGTAAACATATATTTTAGAGACTCCAGAAACTCTAAACTTAATTCTTTTGCTTATAACCTATAAGTTGTTTGCATAATGTCAAATATAAATAATAAAAGACAAAAGCCCACTTTCTAAAATTTACGCTTTCGCTACTTCCTTTTCGTTCTCGTTAATAGCCAACTGCCCGCATGCGGCGTCAATATCTTTACCACGGCTGCGGCGCAGGTTGGTGTTAATGCCCTGACCGCGCAGGTAATCGGCAAAGGCTTCTACCTTATCTTCTCCTGCATTAACAAATGCAGCCATCGAGATAGGGTTGTATTCGATTATATTAACCTTACAAGGCAGGTGCTTGCAAAAACGGGCAAGTTCCATAGCATCTAGTATATTATCATTTACGCCGTCGAAAATAATGTACTCGTAGGTAACGGCGTTTTTGGTTTTGGCGTAGTAATATTTAAGGGCGTCGGCTAACGCCTTTAACGAGTTTTGCTCGTTTATTGGCATTATGGCGTTGCGTTTCTCGTCATTAGCGGCGTGCAGCGAAAGGGCCAGATTGAACTTGACCTGATCATCGCCAAGTTTGCAGATCATTTTTGCAATGCCTGCGGTTGAAACGGTAATGCGCTTAGGGGACATATTCAAACCATCCTCGGATGTAATGCGCTCTATTGATTTCATCACATTAGCATAATTAAGCAGAGGTTCGCCCATGCCCATGTACACAATGTTTGATAACGGGATGCCGTAATTTTCTCGGGCCTGTTTATCTATCAGCACTACCTGGTCGTAAATTTCGTCGGGATTAAGGTTACGTTTACGCTCCATGTATCCTGTAGCGCAAAATTTACAAGTAAGGCTGCAACCCACTTGTGATGACACACAGGCCGTCATTCTATCGGTTGTTGGAATTAAAACACCTTCAATTAGGTGTGTATCATGTAATATAAAAGAATTTTTTATAGTTTTATCAGCACTAACTTGCGAAGTATGTATTTTAACATCGTTAATTACAAATTTCTCATCAAGTTTTGTACGAAGTTCTTTTGAAATATTGCTCATAGCGTCAAAAGATATGCATGATTTTTCCCAAAGCCATTCATAAACCTGCTTAGCTCTAAAGCCCTTTTCATCCATGCTGATGAATTGCTGCTGTAAGGCTTCGAGGCTTAGGCTGCGGATATCTATTTTATCTTTTTTGTTATTCACAATACAAAAGTACTTAAATTTAAAAATTCTGTTCTTTTTTTAAAGTCATTCTTTTCTAACATTAAAAACAATAATTAAAAGTTAATTGTGATTGCTATGAATTGGGTTTAAAAAAACATGCTGATGCTAAGTTATATTTAATGAAAAGTTTTAAAGCCGATTACGTTTTTCCTGTTTATGCCGATCCGATTAAGAATGGAATTGTTACTGTGGATGATACCGGAAAGGTCATCTCAGTTACCGACGATACAAATCCCCCCACATCAGACACCCCCATTGAACACCTTAGCGGTATAATTGTACCGGGTTTTATCAACACCCATTGCCACACCGAGCTTTCGCACATGAAAGACAAAATAGCGGCAGGCGGCGGATTGATAGATTTTATAAAAGATATTTTATCATTCAGAACAGCCGATCAAGCGGAGGTAATTGCCGCCGCTGAAGCCGCCGACCAACAGATGTATGATAATGGCATTGTGGCAGTTGGCGATATTTCTAACACTATCCTTACCGCGCCCTTAAAAGCAAAAAGCAAGCTTTACTACCACACGTTTATTGAAATCCTGGGTTTTTTGCCCAACAAAGCCGACGAACTTTTTAAAAAAGCGCTTTTAATCGCTGATGAGTTTAAGCCGCAGCCAACCTCAATTACCGCGCATGCGCCTTACTCCGTTTCTAAAGAATTGTTTAAACTGATCAAAAAACACAGTGATGCAGGCCCAAACCTGCTAAGTATCCATAACCAGGAGTGCGAGGACGAGAATAAATTTTACCGCTATAAACTGGGCGGCTTTATCGACCTCTACAAGCACCTGGGGATTGATATAGGCTATTTTAGGCCTCAGGCGCGTAATTCGCTGCAATCTACTATACCGTTGTTAACCAACAGGCAAAAGATATTGCTGGTTCATAATACCTGCACCAATCTTAAAGATATTTACTTCATCAAACGGTTCGACCGGAAGATAAACTGGTGCTTTTGCCCAAATGCAAACCTGTATATCGAAAAACGCCTTCCTAAAATTGACCTTTTTTTAAACCAGGGATTGAACGTCACCCTTGGTACCGATAGCCTTGCATCAAACGATAAGCTTTGTATTTTAAGCGAGATGCGTACGCTGCAGCAAAACTTCCCAAGCTTGAGTATGGATACCCTGCTGGAATGGGGAACCATCAACGGTGCAAAATTTCTGGGTATTGATAATGATAAAGGAACTATCGAAGCCGGTAAAACACCGGGACTTAACTTGCTTACTGGTATGGGCGGCTTTAAACTTACCCCCGATACCAAGATAAAAAAATTGATTTAATTTGATAATGAGGTTATTTGAAGATGGATTTCTTATTTCAGATAATAACTAAGTAATTTGAAAATCATTGGAGAGGCAATTTTCAAATCTTCAAATTAAGTAATTTTCAAATAATGACAAAACATCTGGATATAACGGTTAAGGGTAAAGTGCAGGGCGTATCTTTCAGGGCGGGTGCAAAGGCCGTTGCCGACCAGCTTGGCGTGCGTGGCTTTGTAAGTAACGAGCCTAACGGCGATGTATTTATTGCCGCCGAAGCCGAGAATATGATGATGGAGATGTTCCTGGAGTGGTGCCACGAAGGTGCCGAGTATGCCATTGTAGACAGCGTTGAAGCACATGAGGGCGAATTGAAAAACTATCGTAATTTTGAGATAGTTAAAAAGCGTTTATAAATCTTTTAACCTTTCCTAATTGTCAACAGCTAAAAAATTTGCCGGGCAAACTGCACTGTATGGTGTTACCACTATAGCACAACGTTTGTTAAGCTCGTTATTAACGCCAATATACACTTCGGCATACAAGCCATCGGTTTATGGTATTTTTACTACCATGTTCAGTTACGCAGCTATGCTGAACGCGGTGGTGTCATTTGGTATGGAAACTACCTTTTTTCGTTACCTTAATAAAGAGGGGGCAAATAAAAGGCAGGTTTACAACAATGGCTTTTGGGTTGTTTTTTTGCTCTCGATATTTTTCCTGTTGCTTACGGTTCCATTTACCAACGTTATTGCCGGGTTCATAAAAATTGGTAAGAACACTTCGCAAGCCGAGTTTCAAACATATGTCAAATATTTTATTGCCATTTTGGTATTGGATGCCTGGTGCGCCATTCCCTTTGCCAAGTTGCGTGCCGATGGTAGGCCTGTAAGATACGGTAGCATCAAAATAGTAAATATTGTGGTGATGGTTGGCCTTAACCTGATATTTATATGGGGACTTCCGTTTTGGCTAAAGCATGATTTAGGCGGCAGTGCATGGGTCCGCCAATGGTTTATACCGGGTTGGATAGGCTATGTATTCCTGTCGAACGTAGTTGCAAGCGTAACAACATTAATACTGTTATTGCCGCAATTGTTGCAATTACAGGTTAGGTTTGATAAGGCTATGTTTATACAGATGTTGGCTTATAGCTGGCCAATATTGGTGGCCAACCTTTCATATATCGTAAACGAGAACCTCGATAAGCTTTTGTTGGGGAAACTACTCCCTGCTAATATCAGCGAACATGAGGTTGGGGTTTATTCCGCCTGTGGCAAGATCTCTATATTCCTAAGCATATTTATACAGGCTTTCCGGTTGGGGGCCGAGCCTTTCTTTTTTAGCCATGCTAAAAATAAAAACTCGGGGCAAACTTACGCCCGTATTATGAATTACTTTGTGATAACGGTTTGCTTTATATTTTTGGCTGTGGTAGCCAATATTGGTATTTTGAAATATTATGTACGTAACCCGGATTATTGGGTAGGACTTGATGTTGTACCACCACTATTGTTTGGCTATGTAAGCCTTGGGGTGTATATGAACTTGTCGGTATGGTATAAACTATCCGATCAAACTAAATATGGCCTTTATATATCCGGAATTGGCGCGTTATTAACCATTGTGCTTAATGTGATATTTATTCCTAAGTATAGTTACATGGCCTCTGCATGGGTGTCATTTGCTGCTTACACGGGTATGATGGTCATGTCCTACATTTGGGGTCAAAAAAATTATCCTATCCCATACAACTTAAAAAAGAACCTTGCGTATATCATTATATCGGCAGTGCTCGTTTATCTGTCGTTCTCGGTTTTTAAACGAAATATCTTTATTGGTAACGGGCTTTTAATTTTATTTGGGTTAGGCGCCCTCTATACCGAAAGGAACGAACTAAAAGCTATATTTAACAGGCAATAGCAAACGTATTGCATCGGGGTATGAAAAAAGCGGTAGCATTTATATTATTTACGGCGATAAGCTTAACCGGGTTTGCGCAAAACAAACCGGGCAAGGGTAATACTGCTGTAATAATCGCTGCCCGCCCCATGACCAATGCCGATAGCGGGATGGTTAAGCAACTATTCTTTTCGGCCCTGCGTGAAAAAACGGTGGATAACCCAAAACTGGCTACCGAACTTTTTAACCGCATACTGCAGATAGACCCTACCAATGATGCCACCATGTTTGAACTGGCCAACCTGGAGAAGGCGCAGAACAATATACCCGCGCAACAAAACTTGTTGGAACGCGCCGTTACGGTTAACCCCAACAACGAGTGGTATTGGATAGCCCTTGCCGGCACTTACGAAAAGAGCAACGAGCTTAATAAACTGGAGAACGTTTTTAATGAGCTTATCCGCCTTAATCCCGATAAATCTGATTACTACTACGACAAGGCTAACGCCATGTTCCTGCAAAAACGGTATGATGAGGCTTTAAAACTCTACGACAAAGTTGAACAAATTGACGGCCCGAACGAGGAGTTATTGGTAAACCGACAAAAAATATACATCCGCCAGGGCGATGTTAAAAAAGCGGCTGCTTCTTTAGAAAAGCTGATAGCGGCTAACCCAACGCAGGTGAAATATTACCTGATGCAGGCCGAAGTTTACAACTATAATGGTCTTAACGATAATGCGCTGGCTACCCTGCAAAAAGCAAAAGCCATCGATCCTAAAAATGGCACAATCCATTTGGCGCTTGCAGATATTTACCGCGAACAAAATAAACCCGAAGCCAGCTACGATGAATTGGAGATAGCTTTCGCTATCCCCGACCTGGACATTGACCAAAAGATAAGGATCATATTAGGTTATGTGCCAAAATTCCCCGAGCCAAATGCAAGGGTAAGCGCGCTTGAACTAAGCAGTATTTTAACCATAGCGCATCCAACCAATAGTAAAGCGTATGCCATGTACGGCGATATGCTGCTGCAAAGCGAGAAAATAGTAGAAGCCAAAACCGCTTACAAAAAAGCCGTTAGTTTAGATAACCAAGCCTACAATGTGCAGGAGCAACTGGTAAGGATAGACCTTGGTGAGAACGACTTGGATGCTGCTATAAAAGATGGTGAAAGTTCATTGTCGTTCTTCCCTAACCAATCGTGGATGAATTATATGGTGGGCATTGCCTGGCAGCAAAAGCACGATTATAACAAAGCGATAAGTTATCTTAAAAATACCGTGTCGTTAGAAACGCAGGACAAAGATCTGCTTACCCAAGGTTACTCTGCACTTGGCGATTGTTACCATTCTATTAACGATAATAAAGCATCAGACAGTGCATACGAAAAAGCCATCGCCATAAACCCCGATAATGCTTTCACGCTGAACAATTATGCCTACTATTTGTCGTTAAGGAATGAGCGTTTAGAAAGCGCGGCGCTAATGTCCAAGCATAGTAACGACTTGCAGCCTAACACTGCATCGTTCGAAGATACATATGCTTGGATTTTGTTTAAGCAGAAAAATTATGCCGATGCTAAACTTTGGATAGAAAAATCGCTCATACATGAAAAAGGCGATAGCGCCGTAAAAACAGAACATTATGGCGATATCCTGTTTTTGCTGGGTGATACCAATGCCGCGGTACAAAACTGGACTAAAGCCAAAATGCAGGGCTCAAAATCGCCGGTATTAGATCGTAAGATAAATGAAAAGAAATACATTGAATAAAATAGCCGTTGTTTTTTGCCTTATAGCTCTTGTAGCCTGTAAGTCGAAAAAACTGGTTGTTGTTAACCGCCCCACCACGGTAGATTCTGCCGCTATTAATAAGGAGAACAGTGTAAAAGCAAGGCTGGCGGCTATCCGTTCAAAGCAGGTATCGTTCAACACCTTTTCCGGCAAGGCAAAAACCAAGCTGGATATCAATGGTAACAGTAATGATGTTACGCTTAATATCCGCGTAGCACGGGATCAAAAGATTTGGATCTCTATAACCGCCATCATAGGCATCGAGGTTGCCCGCGCGCAAATAACCCCCGATAGTATTATAGTTATGAACCGCCTGCAAAGTGTATATCTTAAAAAGCCTTTTAGCTATGTATACACTTATGCAAGCAGGCAAATAAACTTTAAAACATTGCAGTCACTGCTGGTTGGTAATGCAATGCCCGAACTGTTAAATAATACAGGCGATTTTCAGGCAGAAGGTAATAATACGGCACTTAGTGGCACCCTGCAAGATTTGTTTTATAAACTATTGCTTGGCCCGGATCTGAAGGTTACGCAAACCAACCTGAACAACAAGTTCGGAGGGCAATCGCTACAGGTGGCAAATAAGGTTTTTATCCAGGCAGACAACCGGGTAATACCTTCGCAGATAGATATTTCGTCGATGGCGGGCGATAAAAAGATCCAGGTAAACCTGCGTTACACGCAGGCCGAGTTTGATAAGCAACTCGAATATCCTTTTAGTGTCCCAAAAAGTTACGAACCTGCTAATTAAATTATATTTTTGGTAGATGAAATTTTTTAGAGCCGCATTATTTTTTGTTTTGATGCTTGCAGCCTCGGGCGTATTTGCACAAAGCAGTGCCGAGCTAAAACGCAGGCGCGATAAATTGACCGATGAACTGGATCAGTTAAATCGTGAATTTGACGAAACCAAGAATAATAAAAAAGTATCTTTAAAACAGCTTAACATTCTTAAAGCGCAAATAAACCTGCGCGAAGAGAAGATAACCAACATCAACTCCGAAGTAAGAAATTTAGATAATCAAATCTCTGAGAGCAATAACACCGTACATAGTTTACAAAACCAGTTAGACCAGCTTAAGAAAGAATACGCCGGCATGGTATTGTTTGCATATCGTAACCAAAGCGCCTATAATAAGCTGATGTTTATTTTTGCAGCAAAAGACTTTAACCAGGCTTACAGGCGTTTAAAGTATTTACAGCAGTTTGGCACTTATCGTGAGCGACAGGCTGGTTATATACAAGGCACTCAAAAGGACCTGCATGTGAAAATTGTAGAACTTGATAAGGATAAGAAAGAGAAAAATAACCTGCTGCAAAGCCAGGAGAAAGAAAAAAAAGAGTTAGGTAAAGCCAAAAACAACCAGGTAAAAGTAATTACCGACCTTAGCAAGCACCAGGGCGAGTTGAAAACGCAGCAGCGCGATGTGCAAAAAAGGTTGGCACGTAACAGGCAAGAAATTGTTAATACCATTAGAAGAGAAATAGAAGAGGCAAGGCGCAAGGCCGAAGCAGAAGCGAGGGAAGCAGCAAGGATAGCCGCGGCGAAAGCCAAGGCAGAAAACCGCGAGGTAGTTGCCCCAACCAAAAAAGCGATAACAAAAACGTCGACAAACAGCGAGGTGCTGAACTCGACGCCGGAGGCAGCTAAACTGAGTAACGACTTTTTAGGAAACAAAGGCCGCCTGCCGTGGCCGGTTGCTACAGGGCAGTTGGTACATGGTTTTGGTACTTATAATGACGACGGTATCCGTAACGAAAGTAACGGTTACGAGATAAGGACTAACACCGGCGCACCTGTAAGAGCTGTATTTGAAGGCGAGGTAAAAACAATTATGGATATTAGTGGTACTTACCTTGTTATTATTAAACATGGCGAGTATTTTACCGCTTATCAAAATTTAAGAACGGTAAACGTTTCTAAAGGGCAAAAAGTAAGTACAAAACAAATGCTGGGTACTGTTGCGCTCGACCCTTCGACAGGTGACGCGACAACTATATTTACACTGTCAAAAAGTTCAACCTTTGTCGACCCAAGGTTATGGCTCGCTCCTAATTGATTTCTAATCTCGTGCAACACGTAATTGTGTATATTTGTAATCTTAAATTAATATGATGTTAAGTTCAGTTCTATTATTTCTAAATATAGGTAGCGGTGAAATGGTACTAATCGTTTTTGCCGCATTACTGCTTTTTGGTGGTAAAAAGCTGCCGGAATTAGCCCGCGGCCTTGGTAAAGGCATCCGCGATTTTAAGGACGCATCTGAAGATGTAAAGCGCGAGATAAACAATCAGATAAATAATTACGAAGAAAAGAAAACTGAAAAAGCTGCTGAGATTGAAGCGGCAGCTGAGGAAGTTAAAACTGAAGAAGCACATACAACAACCGAAGAAGTGCCTGAGCACGGTTACGAACCGGTAGCGGGTACAATACCGGCGTTTAGGGGCCATGGTGCACCTGCCGGCACTGAGCATTCAGAAGGTGCAATAATAAAAGAAATTGCCGAAGATGCTACATTTGAGCACAATGCCGAAGCAAAGCCGGCGTCAGAAACGGCACAGAGTACTATCAATTTAACCAAAACAGCAGAAGAGCCGGTTAAAAAGGTAGTTGAAGAAGAGCATAAATAACAACAAAAATATTTAACATTACATAAAACTTAAAAATCATGGGTGGATTAGGCGCACCAGAGATCATTTTGATCATCGTTGCAATTTTAATTATGTTCGGAGGTAAAAAAATACCTGAACTAATGAAAGGTTTAGGCCGAGGCGTTAAAGAATTTAAAGACGCGCAGAACGGCGAAACCACTGCAAACACAAACACAACTACAACAGAAGATAAACCTAAGGTTTAATTTCCTGCCATTTATTGCTGCAGCTAACCCTAGCTGTTTAAACGTATAAAACTTATCTGTTGAAATTGTTATGCTTCAACGGATAAGTTTTTTATTTTAGGCCCATGGCTAAAAACTATACCGCTTACATAGAAATTAAGAGCGGGTTGAACAGTGGGGAGATCACAGCTGAAAGCCTGGTAAAAGGCTACCTTCAGCAAATACAGCAAAACGTACATCTTAACGTTTTTAATGAGGTTTTTGATACTGAAGCGCTTGCTGCTGCAAAAGAAATTGACGCAAAAATTAGTAATGGTACCGCCGGCAAACTGGCCGGTATGGTTATAGCTATAAAGGATAATATTTGTTACAAGGGGCATAAAGTAACCGCCTCATCAAAAATTTTAGAAAATTTCACGTCAATATATTCATCAACCGTAGTGGAGCGCTTGCTGGCAGAGGATGCCATCATAATAGGCCGCGCCAACTGTGATGAGTTTGCCATGGGAGCCGCTAACGAAAACTCGTTTTTTGGCCCGGTAAAAAACTTTGCTGATGAAACCCGCGTATCGGGTGGTTCATCGGGTGGCTCGGCCGTTGCTGTACAGGCGGGTATGTGCCATGCGGCTATCGGTACAGATACCGGCGGCTCGGTTAGGCAACCTGCCGCCTTTTGTGGAGTTATTGGCTTAAAGCCGACTTATGGGCGTATCTCGCGCCATGGTATCATTAGCTATGCTTCATCTTTAGACCAAGTTGGCCCAATTACCAAATCAGTATCAGATGCTGCGCTGCTGTTAGAGGTTTTAGCAGGTGCCGATGACTTTGATGGTACGGTATCGCATCAACCCGTACCCGAGGCTAAGAACCTGAAAAAGGAAACAGGTAAAAAGAAGATTGCCTACATGCAGGAGGCCTTATCAAGCCCCGGTGTGGATGCCGAGGTAAAAGCCACACTTACTACGTATATCGAAAAACTACGCGCTGACGGGCATACCGTAAAGCCCATCTCGTTTGAGCATCTGGATTACCTGGTGCCAACCTACTATATTTTAGCCATGGCCGAGGCTTCATCAAACCTTGCCCGGTATGATGGTGTACATTATGGCTACCGTAGCCCTAATGCCACCGATTTGGAATCGACCTACAAGTTAAGTCGTTCCGAAGGGTTTGGTAAAGAGGTTAAGCGCCGTATTATGCTGGGTACGTTTGTGCTGAGTGCTGGTTATTACGATGCCTACTACGCCAAAGCCCAAAAGGTTCGCCGACTGATACAGGATAAAACCAATGAGATCTTAAAAGAGTTCGATTTTATACTAACCCCAACCGCGCCCGAACCTGCGTTTGCCATTGGCGTAAATGAAAAAGACCCCGTGGTAACTTACCTGCATGATATTTTTACGGTTCAAGCATCGCTTTCGGGGATGCCCGCAATATCGCTTCCGGCAGGCAATAATAGTAAAGGTTTGCCGTTAGGATTACAATTATTAACCAAGAGTTTTGGCGAACAGCAACTGTTAAATTTCTCGGAATATTTCTTACAACTATAGATATTTAATACATTAGTAAATAACTGTAAAGCCCATCGCGGCGGATGGCGGACCCTAAAATATGAAGAGACTGTTTACTTTTATTATTTGTGCATTATTCCTACAAGTAGTTAAAGCAAATATCAAAACCGAGTTTGCCATAGAGGCAGAAATGGTTCAGCAGGACACAAATGTGTTGCTCACGGTGATACAAGCTCCGGTGTATATCTACCAAAACAATATTATTAAACGCCGGTTGGATACCATTCAAAAGGAAGTGTCTTTAGATTATAACGGCTATGTGCAGGCTTACATAGATAATTATGTGCGTCGTAAAGATGAAATGGGCCGAATGATAGGCCTTTCTAAATACTATTTCCCTATCTACGAAAGGGCTTTTCAGGATGCCGGTATCCCCGACGAAATCAAATACCTGTCAATAGTTGAATCGGCGCTTAATCCGAACGCGATTTCACGGGTTGGTGCGGCTGGCCCATGGCAGTTCATGTCAGAAACGGCCAAGATTTACGGGCTTGCCATGACGGATTACGTTGATGACCGACGCGACCCGGTACGTGCCAGCATCGCCGCTGCCGAATATCTGAAAGATGCCTACCAGCAATTTGGCGACTGGCTTTTAGCCATCGCATCATACAACTGTGGTAAAAGTAATGTGGAACATGCACTGGAGAAAACGGGCACGCACGATTACTGGTCCATCCGTGAACTGTTACCTCCCGAAACCCGTGGTTATGTACCGGCATTTATCGCTATAAATTATGTAATGAAATATCACAAGTATCATTATATAGTACCACAAACCAGCGATTTGGCTATCATAACCGATACCGTTATGGTGAACAAATTCGTGTCGTTAAGTCGGATAGCTCAGGCATTGGGGATGACTTTAAAAGATATTTGTACGCTTAATCCATCGTACCGCCAGCAGCTGGTGAATGGTACGGCGGCAGTTCCACGCAAAATTGTGATACCGGTGGTGAACCAGGAAAGGCAGTCCATTTTACGGGATGCCATTGCCGACTTATCGGCACCGATACGCACGCCAAAGCCTATCCAATATGTCGCGATTCCAACGCCTTTGCAGGCGTCTTCTACACTTGATCCGGCAACTGGTGTTGCACCAGTCATCCACATCACGAAAAAGGGAGATACCCTTGCTAACATAGCAGCTAAATACAACGTTAAAATTGGCGATCTGCTGCAATGGAATAAAACGTTAGGCACTAATACAACTCTGCCGCTTTTACCGGGATTGCCCGTTAATATAGGCAGGAGATAAATTTTTTATTGAGAATCGTTACTTAGTTGTTTTAAAAGATCTAAAACAGAAGTGAAATAACTTTCCAAGTCATTGTAAGAATGTATTCCTGGTATCCCATTAGCAAACTTTAAATACTTCCAATTTAAATTGTCTGCATTTGGTGGAACCAACAGGAAATATTGTTCGTCATTCAATCCTGCAATAAGTATGCTTCTACTTAGTTCGCGCCCAACCTCTGCCAATTCATCCTGGCTCCATATCTCAATCAGGTATTCGTCAACATTTTTTAAATAGTCGATTTTGTCAATGGTTTCAAATGTTGACTCCGTGGTATCAGTTGGCGTAAAAAAGCCATTCGTTGTTAAAAGAAATTCTTTATAATCTTCGGGCAATTTAACCCCTAAACGTATTTCCGCATCGTTAACATCCGTTGTTGAGACAGCATTTGTACCCAACCATGCAGTTTTAACTTGATCGCTTGTAAAAGTATCTTTACTTAATTTGATGGCTGAGATTGATATTTTCTTAAGTACCTCTTTCATTTAAAATTTATTTGATGACAAGTTTATGTTCTGTATGTTGTTGAATTTAAAGGTTTTTTATTAGCCAGTTCAAAAAAAGTAATCGTAATTTTGGGCGCTTGAATTTTTGAGATCATGAATAAACCAAATCGTAAACAGGACGCCTTAAACTACCACTCAAAAGGCCGTCCCGGTAAAATACAGGTAGTGCCCACAAAACCTACCAACTCTCAACGCGACTTAACATTAGCATACTCCCCCGGTGTTGCAGAGCCATGCCTGCGCATAGCCGATAATGTGGAGGATGTATATAAATATACCGCAAAAGGTAACCTGGTAGCCGTTATTAGTAATGGTACCGCCGTACTTGGCCTGGGTAATATTGGCCCCGAAGCCAGTAAGCCGGTAATGGAGGGTAAGGGCCTCTTGTTCAAAATTTATGCAGATATTGATGTGTTCGATCTGGAGATCAACGCTAAAACTGTTGATGAATTTGTAAATATAGTAAAGGCGTTAGAGCCAACCTTTGGTGGCATCAACCTGGAAGATATCTCGGCCCCGACCTGTTTTGAAATAGAGCGCAGGTTAAAGGCCGAAATGAAGATCCCGGTGATGCATGATGACCAGCATGGTACCGCCATCATATCTGGGGCAGCCTTGATGAATGCCTGCGAGATACAGGGTAAAAAGCTTGATAAAATAAAATTAGTAGTGAATGGTGCCGGCGCGGCAGCGGTATCATGTACCAAAATGTACCTTTCGCTTGGGGTTAAAAAAGAGAATCTGGTGATGTTTGACATCAACGGTTTGCTAACCCCGGAACGTACCGATCTGGACGAAATGCGCCTTCAGTTCGCCACAAACCGTAAGGATATCACCACCCTTGCCGATGCCATGAAAAATGCCGATGTATTTGTTGGTCTTTCGGCAGGCAATGTGGTTACCCCTGCAATGTTGGTGAGCATGGCCAAAAACCCAATCGTTTTCGCGATGGCTAACCCCGAGCCTGAGATAAATTTCGACCTGGCAATTGCCGCCCGTAAGGATATCATTATGGCAACCGGGCGGTCAGATTTTCCTAACCAGGTGAACAACGTATTGGGGTTCCCGTACATCTTCCGCGGTGCGTTGGATGTTAGGGCAACTGCCATTAACGAAGAAATGAAGATAGCCGCGGTAAAGGCCATAGCCGAAATGGCTAAAAAGCCCGTTCCCGAGGCTGTTAATTTAGCATATAACATTACCAACCTTAAGTTTGGCCGCGATTACATCATCCCCAAACCAATGGACCAGCGTTTGATCACCGAGGTGTCTTCGGCGGTTGCCAGGGCCGCTATCGAGTCTGGCGTGGCGCGTAAAACCATTACCGACTGGGATGCTTACAACGAAGAACTACTATCTCGCCTTGGTACTAACAACAAGTTGCTGCGCGACCTGACCAATAAGGCTAAACAAGCGCCAAAACGTGTGGTATTTGCCGAGGCCGATACTTACAAAATATTACGCGCCGCCCAAATCGTTAAAGACGAAGGCATTGCCACCCCGATACTTTTGGGGAATGCCGAGCGTATCCGCGAGATCATGCGCGAGAACGAGCTTGACCTCGACGATGTACAGATCATCGACCCAAAAGTAGAAACCGGGCGTTCGCAGGAATTCGCTGAATTTTTATTCAAAAAACGACAGCGTAAAGGCGTCACCATGATCGAGGCCAAAAAGCTGATGGTAGATCGTAACTACTTTGGTGCCTGTATGGTACATTTTGGCGAGGCGGATGCATTGATCTCCGGCTTAACAAAAGACTACGCAACCACCATTAAACCGGCCCTGCAAATTATCGGTACCGAAGCAAGCGTAAACCGCGTTGCGGGCATGTATTTGATGATCACCGAAAAAGGCCCTGTTTTCTTTGGTGACACTACGGTAAACATTAACCCAACCGCGCAGGAATTGGTTGATATTACCGTGTTGATGGACAGGTCTATCAAACAGCTAAACATTAAGCCACGCATAGCGGTGTTATCCTACTCCAACTTTGGCTCAAACGAGGGCGAGATTCCCGAAAAAACCAGGGAAACCGTGCGCATCCTTCACGAGAAATATCCCGAGATAGTAGTAGATGGTGAAATGCAGGCCAACTTTGCGCTAAACTCCGAACTACTTGCGGATAACTTTGAGTTTTCTGTACTAAACGGTAAGCCTGCCAATACATTGATCTTCCCGGGATTGGCATCGGGTAATATCGCCTATAAATTATTGCAGGAAATTGGCGGCGCGGAAGCTGTTGGTCCTATCCTGTTGGGCATGAAAAAACCGGTGCATGTGCTGCAGTTGGGTAGCTCGGTTCGCGAAATAGTGAACATGGTTACCATTGCCGTAATAGATGCCCAGGTAAAATGTGCAGAAGCAAAACCATCAAAAGCAAAAAAATAACAAAAGATGTACGATTATATTGATGGTAAATTAGTTTTTAGGGGTGGTGCGCACGTGGTGATTGATGCAGGCGGCGTTGGCTACCATATTAATATATCGTTAAATACTTACGGCCAGCTGCCCGAGGGTGAGCGCTGTAAATTATACATCTGGATGCACGTAAAAGAGGATGCGCACACCCTTTATGGTTTTGCTACCGAGGGCGAGCGCAGGCTGTTTACGCACCTGATCTCTATATCCGGCATCGGGCCAAACACGGGGCGAATGATGCTCTCATCAATTACCCCGGCCGAGATCCAGGCGGCTATTGTGCAGGGTAATGTAGCGGCTATCCAGCGCATAAAAGGTATCGGCCCAAAATCGGCCCAGCGCGTGATTTTAGAGTTGCAGGACAAACTTAAAAAAGAAGGGCCAGATACATTAACGGTAATGCCGGGTGTAAAAACGGCAAAAGATGAAGCTCTTTCTGCCCTTGTGATGCTTGGATTTGCTCGTAACGTTGCAGAGAAAGTTTTAGACCAGGAAATAAGCAAAAATACAGGTGTCTTAACTGTAGAACAATTGATTAAAGCTGCACTAAAAAGCTTATAATTACTTTGCAATAATTTATACCACTTGATAAAATTTTTTACTAAGCTTTTTGTAGTGATACTCTTTGTATTTGCTTTAAGCGGAGTGGGTAAATCATATGCACAAACGCCGGTAAACACGCCTACAATACCCCAGCCAACGCGGGGGCAGCCGGGCACTCAAATTTCGGGGCAAGGGCTTCCCGGTCAACAACAGCAACAGCAACTTCCGGGCCAACAGCAGCAAACTACAGGGCCGCAACAACGCCAACCGGGCCAAGGTCAGCAGGTACCCAAAGCTACTACTACAACCTCTACTTTAAAAGTTGATACCAGCATCCAGCTGGGCCCAATAAGTTTGTCGGAACCACATAGTAAAAGGGAACGTAACGGCATATTTTTTACCAATCCCCCGGGGCTTGTACGTACCGTTGAATACGATGCTGCAACCAACAAGTATATTTTATACGAACGAGTAGGCAACCTGCTGTACCGTGCACCGCAGTATTTAACCTTTGGCGAATACCTACTGCTGCAACAGCGCGGTGTAAAGCGCGAATACTTTAAGCAGCTGTCAGACAATTACAATATCGAATCTGAAAAGCCGGGCTTTATCCCGCAGATGAAAATCAGGAGCAAAACCTTTGAGCAGATCTTCGGTAGCTCAAACATCAATATCCGCCCGCAGGGATCGGCAGAGGTAATATTGGCCGGGCAGATCAACAAGAACGAGAACCCGCTGTTCAACACCCGCCAGCGTAACCAGTTCAACTTTAATTTCGATCAGCGCATCCAGCTGAATGTTACCGGAGAGATAGGTGATAAGTTAAAGATCACTACCAACTATAATACCGAGGCACAATTCCAATTTGAGAACCAGATAAAACTGGATTATACCGGCCACCCGGACGAGATCATCCAGAAAATTGAGGCTGGTACCGTAAGCATGCCTTTAAACACTACGCTCATATCGGGCAGCCAGGCGTTATTTGGTGTTAAAACCAAGTTGAAATTTGGCAAGCTGGACGTAACGAGCATTTTCTCGCAACAGCGCTCGCAATCAAAAAATATCACTATTACCAATGGCTCGCAACAGCAAAATATAAACATTACCGCTGCCGATTACGAGGGCAATAAACACTTTTTCCTATCACAATATTTCCGCAATACCTACAACAAAACGCTGGCGAATATCCCCATCATTAGCTCTAATGTAAACATCACTAAAATTGAGGTTTGGACAACTAACCGTACCAACGTAACTACTGATTCTCGCGATATACTGGCCTTTATTGACCTTGGTGAGAACAAGCCATACAATAAAACCTTAATACAGGGCGGCGCGGGCTTTAGCGGCCTGCCCGCAGGCTTCAAAGGCCCTGGCTTTACACAACAGTCAAACTCGTTATTAAACAATTTGCCCCCGGGCACGCGTACTACCAACTCTAACGACGCGGCGGCATATTTCAGGACTACGGGCGCTACAGACAACTACGCGAAACTTACTTATGCCCGTAAACTAACGGATAAAGAATTTACCCTTCACCCGCAGTTAGGTTATATCTCCTTAAATTACCCTTTAAATAACGATGAGGTTTTGGCCGTGGCCTACCAATATTCAGTTAACGGGGTACAGTACCAGGTGGGTGAGTTTAGCAGCGACAGGGCTGTTGACCCAAATACGCCTACGGTTTTGTACACTAAATTGTTAAAGAACGAATTGCTTAAAACCAACCTGCCAACCTGGGGCCTGATGATGAAGAACATCTACTCACTTGGCGCGTACCAGATAAGTCCTACCAACTTTAAACTGAACATTTCTCGTTTGGATGATAAATCGGGCATTGAGAAAACCATTATGGACGATGGCGCAAACACCAAAAGTAAACGGTGGATGCAAATAACGGGGGTAGATAACCTGGATCAGCAAAATGATAAACGCCCCGATGGTTATTTCGACTTTTTAGAAGGTTTAACCATCGATTCGCAGCAGGGGCGCATCATGTTCCCGGTGTTGGAGCCCTTTGGCAGCGACCTTGCCAAACAGTTCACCGCCAGTGAACCAGACCTGGTTGCCCGTTATGTTTACCAGCCCTTGTATGATTCTACCAAGATCATCGCGCAGCAATTTTTCCCAAAACTGAACAGGTATTTAATAAAGGGTACATACACTTCGCAAAGCGGATCGGAGTATCAATTGAACGCCGTGAATGTGCCACAGGGTTCGGTAGTAGTTACTGCAGGGTCGGTTAAATTACAGGAAGGTTCAGATTATACTATTGATTACAGCGCGGGCCGGATCAGGATCTTAAACCAAGCCTTGCTTTCATCCGGACAAACCATTAACGTTAAGTTAGAGAATAACGAGCTTTTTGGTGTACAGCAAAAGTCCTTATTTGGCTCGCGGTTGGATTACCACGTAAGCGATAAATTATTGCTGGGTGGTACCATTATGCACCTAACTGAGCAACCCATCACCCAAAACGAAATTGTTGGCGAGGAATCTATCTCCAACACCATCTGGGGGCTTGATGCAAATTACAGCACCCAATCGCGCTTTTTAACCCGCTTGGTAGATAAGATCCCGTTCATCAACACCAAGGCGCCATCAACCATTAATTTTAGCGGTGAGTTTGCCAAACTGATGCCGGGCAGCCCGGGTGCGTTAAATTTCGCAGGGTCTAAGAACGGCACATCATACCTGGACGATTTTGAGAATAGCCGTTCGGTTATCGATATAAAAAGCGCTTTTAACTGGCAAATTTCGGGCACGCCGCAGATGTTTGCCGAAAGCGATGCCTTTAACGATCTGAGCTACGGCTTTAACCGCGCGCGGCTGTCCTACTTTAACATCGACCCGATATTTTATACCAGTTCCAATACCATCCCGGTATCGCGCAGCGAATTATCAAACCATTATGTTAGACAGGTTATTGAGCAGGAAGTTTTCCCTTACAAGCAATCTACAACCAGCCAACCTTTGAGCCTTTCAACCTTAAACATGGTGTTTTATCCAACTGTTCGTGGTCCGTATAACTACACAACTACTGGCATAAACACCGACGGTACTTTACAAAATCCCAAAGCAAGATGGGGCGGTATGTTCCGTAAATTGGAAACTAACGACTTTGAATCGCTTAACGTAGGTTACATTGAGTTTTGGATGATGGATCCGTTCATCTACAAACCAAACTCGGCAGGTGGTGATCTTTATTTGAACCTGGGTAGCGTATCAGAAGATATTTTAAAAGATGGCCGCAAAAGTTTAGAGAACAGCCTGCCTGTTGATGCTGCCAACGCCGGGAATGTTGATGAAACTGTTTGGGGTAAGGTATCAAAACTACAGCCGGTTATCAATGCTTTTGATAACAATCCGGATTCGCGCCGTTTGCAGGATGTGGGTTTGGATGGATTGAACGATAATGATGAGAAAACAAAATTCGCGCCGATACTACAGCAGGCGCAGGGTGTATTAAGCCCCCTGGCTACAGCTGCGCTGACTGCCGATCCATCAACAGATGATTACCAATACTACCAGGGTGGTGCGCTCGACCAAAGAAATGCCGGCATCCTGGAACGTTACAGCCGTTACAATGGTACAGATGGTAACTCTAAAACAGCGGAGCAATCGCAAGCGGAACTGGGCATCCAAACGTCGGCGTCAACCTCTTTACCGGATGGGGAGGACATTAACCGAGATAACAACATGAGCCAAACGGATGAGTACTTCCAGTACCGCGTTTCTATCCGTCCGCAGGATATGGTTATTGGCCAAAATTTCATCAACGATAAAATTACATCTAACGTAAAGCTACCAAACGGTACTACGCAGGCCGTTACCTGGTACCAGTTTAGGGTGCCTATAAACGAGTACCAAAGCAAGGTTGGTAACATCCAGGATTTTAAGGCTATCCGTTTTATGCGGATGTTCATGACCAATTTTGCCGATACCTCTATCCTGCGTTTTGCTACCCTGCAACTGGTAAGGGGCGAGTGGCGTACCTTTAATGCTGAAAACAACCCGCAAAACGTTATTGCCGACCCTGCCATTGTAAGCCCGGTTATTGATGGCTCAACTTTAAATGTGCAAGCCGTAAACATCGAGGAGAATGGTAACCGCACACCAATACCTTACGTAGTACCGCCGGGCATTAACCGCCAGCGTAACTATAATAACCTACAAACCGATACCAAGCTAAACGAGCAATCGTTATCCTTAAATGTGACCAACCTGCGCGATGGTTATTCGAGGGCAGCGTTCCGTACTTTCTTTAACGATCTACGGTCTTACAAACGCATCCAAATGTTTATCCACGCAGAAGGTGACCAGTTAAGGGATAAAGACCTTAACGGGTTTGTACGTTTGGGTGTCGATTACCAGGATAACTATTACGAATACGAAGTGCCTTTGGCTGTTACCCAGCCCGGCACCCGCGACCCTGGAGCCATATGGCCGGCAGTAAACGAACTGGATCTGCAATTATCCATTTTGATAGATGCTAAACTCGCCCGTAACAATGCCAAGTTAAACGGGCAGCCGTGGCCGTTCACCATCCCGTTCGTATATACTGATGGCACCAATAAGGTAACCATAAAAGGCCAGCCCGACCTGAGCCGACTGCGCACCATTATGCTGGGTGTACGCAACCCATACAAACCCAGGGGACTTGCCGGAGATGATGGATTGAATAAAACAGGTACTGTTTGGTTTGATGAATTGCGTTTAACAGAATTTGACCAGCGTGGTGGCTGGGCTGCTACCGCGAGGGTAGATGCCGCACTGGCAGACTTTGCGAATATCACCGTATCGGGCAGTAAAAGCACCGTGGGGTTCGGTACGCTGGATTCAAGGGTGAGCGACCGTAGCCGAAGCGATAACCAAGCTGTAGATGCATCGGCAAGTATAGAGCTGGGCAAATTTTTCCCGGAAAAAAGCGGGATCCGGATCCCGGCATATGTAAACATCTCTACCCAGGTAAGCACCCCGCAATATGACCCTGGTTCGCCTGATGTGGAGCTGAAAAAATCGCTTGCAGCGGCACCAAATAACCAGGCACGCGATTCGATAAAGAATGTTACGCAAGATTTTACCACGCGCAAAAGTTTCAACTTTACCAACGTACATAAAGAACGTACAAACACTACCGCCCCTGTGCATGTATGGGATGTTGAGAACTTTGCAGCTACCTACGCCTATACCGAATACCAGCACCATGATTTTAACGTGGAGAATGACTTTGCTAAAACTTATCGCGTAGCGCTGAATTATAATTATAATAAAGACCCTAAATATTATACGCCGTTTGCCAAAATCATCAAAAGCAACCTGCTTGCCCTGGCGCGCGATTTTAACTTTAGCATCCTGCCATCGAGGTTGAATTTTAGCATCAACTTTGATCGTTTTTACTCGGAGAATACCCTGCGTAATAATGACCCGAACAATTTTATCGCTATCCCAACAGCTTTCAATAAAAACTTTAACATTACCCGGGTTTACGGTATAGGATGGAATTTGTCGAAAGCCCTAACGCTGGATATAGATGCGACAAACCTATCTGTTGTGGATGAACCGGCTGGCCGTATCAATGGTTTAAAACGCGATACCCTTTGGGAAAACCTTTGGAAGCTGGGCCGTACCACCAACTATAACCACACCATCAATTTAAACTGGTCAGCACCAATAAACAAGCTGCCGGGCCTCGACTGGACAGCCCTAACCGTGCGTTACAGCACCAACTTTAACTGGCAAAGCCAGCCGGAGTTTGCTATAAATAACCCAACGTATGATGTTGGTAACAGCATCCAAAACGCGCGGACTATACAGTTGAATCCAAACCTTAATTTTTCCAACTTTTATAATAAATTTAAGGGGTTGCGTAAGGGTAAGGATGAGAAAACGGGCGCGGCAAAATTCTTCCTGGGGATACTAACGGGCATCAAAAACATCAGCGGTACCTATACCCGTACAGAAGGTACATTCCTGCCGGGATATTTGCCTAAATCGAATCTTTTTGGGCAAGATCTGAAGTATGACGCGCCGGGTATAGGCTTCCTGTTAGGTAGCCAGGCCGATATCCGCCAGCGCGCCATAGTCAACGGATGGATAACCACGGATACCTTACAGAACCAGCTTTATGTAAAATCGTTTAACGAGGACATCCGCCTGCGAAGCATTATTGAGCCGGTATCAGACCTGCGTATCGAGCTGATCGCCTTTAAAACACAAGATAAAAATTACCAAACCAACTTTAAATACCTGGCATCAACCAATAGTATCGAAAATCTGAGCCCGGTAACAACGGGTACCTACAGCATCTCTTTCTTTTCATTAGGTACAGCATTTGCAAAATCTGGCGGTGTTACCAGCAGGTCGCCTACTTATCAAAAGTTTTTAGATAACCGTACTATTGTTTCGCAAAGGCTTGGCCTTACTAATTTAAACTCGGGCGTAGCCGCTAATGGTTATGCCGATGGTTACGGGCCTAATGCGCAAAACGTATTGGTACCTGCATTTTTGGCCGCTTACTCTGGCAAAGATGCAAGCAAGTCGGCCACTAGTCAGTTTCCTAAGATCCCTATCCCTAACTGGCAGATCTCGTACGCAGGGTTGGGCAAGATGCCGTTCTTTGCAGACCTGTTCGACTCGTTCGACTTGAAGCATGGTTACCGTTCATCATATAATGTGAGTAGTTTTACCACCCTGCTGCAATACCAGGAGGCCAACGGCGCAGTAGCTTCGAGAGATTTTAATAACGATTTCCTGCCGTTCTACCAGTTCTCGCAGGTGGCCATATTTGAGCAGTTTGTGCCGTTGTTAGGTGCCGACGTACGTTTCAAAAACAGCATGACGGCCAACTTCGAGTACCGTAAAACCCGCTCGTTAAACCTAAGTTTACTAAACAGCCAGCTAGCCCAGCAGGACGAAAATATTTTGGTATTTGGTTTCGGCTATCGCCCTAAAAACTTCAGGATGCCATGGGGCTTATTCGGCACAGGCAACAAGGATAATAACGACATTAACTTTAAGCTTGATGTTGCCGTACGCGATAACAAAACATTGATCTATCGTGCAGATATAGCCGCTGCTGAAGTATCATCGGGGGCTAAGAATATCACGATGCGCCCTTCTATTGATTACGTGATTAATCAGCGTTTTAACTTAAATTTGTTTTACGATAGCAATATCACCAAGCCATATACCTCGCAGTCGTTCAATACCTCGTTCACTAATTTTGGTATTAATTTGAAGTTGCTGCTGCAGTAGCGCAGGTGTAGATTAAGATTTTTTCTTCTCCTTAAACTTCTTCTCCTCATTCTCTTTCTTTTCTTTCGCTTCCTTCAACCGTTTTTCTTTTTCCTTCTTTAGCTTATCAGCATCTTCTTTCTTGTCTTTTTCTTTTGCATTTCCCACGCCGGCGCCGGCTTTAATGCCATTCAATATGGAAAGCCACACCGTTTTAAAGAATGGGAAATTAGCAGGGCGAATGAAAATAACTTTAGCCGTACGCGGCGCGGTTTTGCCATCATCCGGGTTATCGTGTTTAATGATGAAGGCATTGGTAAGCGTAGATAAGATGGTTTTTTTGCTGTAGCCTTTCTCATCGTCCTTCCTCAATACATCAACATTTAAATCGTTATATAAAAATGTAACCGTGCCCGTAGATATTTTTTGTGTGTTGTTGAAATTAAAGTCGAGGCTTTTTACCCTGCCGGATGTTATTTTAAGCATAGATAGTGGCATAGTTGCGGGGTTGGCGGCAGCAATGTCCATTGGCTCCAGGTGCCCTTTGTAACTATATTTGTAACCGGCATCGTTAAGATTAAATGTAAAGGATAGATCCAGCTTACCTTTGCCCATGAAATAGCTGGTAAGGTTAGCCGTAGCAATATTGTTTTTTGCCAATAAATCTTTTTTGTTGGTAAGGTTGCGTAAACGAGCAGAAATATTGTTAAACACAACCGAGCCTGTTTTCATTGGCCCCTCGTTTCGTTGCGTATAAGTAAAGGTAAAATGTTTCAGGTCGAGCGTGTCTATATTCAGTTTAGCTTTGATGGCGTGGCGTATAGCCCAGTGGGGAAAGGTTACCAGCCTGTCGGTGGTTTGCAGTTGGCCGTTGTAATTGCTGTAAACTTCAAAATAACCGTTGTTTAATACCAGGCGCTTTACATCCAGCGATTGATCTTTTTGATATGTGATGTAATCGAAATTATTTAACTGAATGGAATCTATCCTCAGGGTAAAACGGTCGCGTTTGCTTCGCTTGAAAAATATCGTGTGATCAATGGGCTGCAAATTCAACCCGCGAACGGTAAGTTTTTTAGTTTGGGTGGAGAGTTTAACTGCCCTCACTTTAAAAGTATACAAGCCATCAACTGATTTGCTGCTGTAGTTTTTTAGTTGTGTAGTAACATCCTTACAATATAAAAACCGCGAGGTATCTGTTTGCGTAGCCGAATCTATCAGCAGATCGGTAGCTTTTACATCCATCTCCTTAACCTCTGACATAGCTACTTTTGGCGCGGTGTGATTGCGCTGCTTGTAATTAATATCAGTCAGTAAGATCTCGTCTACATGCACCAGCTTAAGGCTTTTTGATATTTTTTTATATAATGTAGGTTTATCTTTCCTGGCCGTATCAGTGTCCTTATCCGAATATTTATCGATGGCGATTTCCGGAGAATTTAGTGTGATGCGGCTAATGTTGAGTTTCTTTTTAAAGTAAAGTTCAAACGCGTGTGCGCCGGATATTACGAGGCGTTTAACATGCAGTTCGTAAAGTTTACCGGGTGCTGCGCCGCGCTTTCTCATTTGCTGATAAACAGTGGGGTCGGCTTTAAACGTGATATCGTATAACACGGCTTTGCCTTGCAGTATGTTCAGGTCAAGGTCGCTGTAATTGATCGTGTAAAGGCTATCGGTGCCTTTTAAAATAGTCTCTTTTAACTTGGCGGATAGTTTAGGTGCCAGGATGCTATTAATACAAAGGGCTGCAACAAGCATAATTATAACCAGTGCTCCAACTACTATCAGTAGTGTTTTTAGCCAGCGTTGTTTGAGAATATTATTAGCCATGGTTTCGGTTCGTTAAACTTCAGCGACTCTATGGCTGCTTGCGTGGTACTATAACAATAAAAACTGAAAATTGTTAAATGCTGACAAACTGTCACTTCATTATATAAAAAAATTGTATTTTTGCGGTTCAATTTTACAATGACAATGGATTTGCTTATACCGGATAAAGTGCATGATGAGAGCAGGCAGGGCGAGGCTTTTGTATTAGAACCTGTTGGTAAACACAATGGCCGTAAGCTTTATATAGAAAGCTATGGCTGCGCCATGAATTTTTCTGACAGTGAGATAGTAGCTTCGATATTAGCCGAAAAAGGCTTTGAAACCACATCAGATTTTAACAATGCGGATGTGATCTTCATCAACACCTGCTCGATACGAGAGAATGCGGAAGTGCGCGTACGTAACCGTCTGAAAGAATTTGCAGGTGCAAAATTCAGGAACCCCGGTATGGTGATTGGCGTTTTAGGCTGTATGGCTGAACGCTTAAAAGCCAAATTTTTAGAAGAAGAAAAACTGGTTGATGTTGTAGTAGGCCCCGATGCTTACCGCGACTTGCCAAACCTTATAGAACAGGTTGATAGCGGCCAAAAAGCAGTAAACGTATTACTTAGTCGCGAAGAAACCTATGCTGACATCAGCCCGGTACGCTTAAATAGCAATGGCATAAACGCCTTTGTATCCATTATGCGGGGGTGCGACAATATGTGCTCGTTTTGCGTGGTGCCGTTTACCCGTGGGCGCGAACGCAGTCGCGACGCATATTCGGTAGTTGCCGAGTGTAAAGACCTTTTTGATAAAGGCTACCGCGAGGTTACCTTGTTAGGGCAGAATGTAGATTCGTACAAATGGAGCCCCACCCAACAACCCTCCCCGGAAGGGAGTGTTTTAGAAACCAAAGCCGATCAAAAAGTCTCCCCTGCCGGGGGAGATTTAGAGGGGGCTGTAAACTTCGCTAACCTGTTAGAAATGGTTGCGTTGGTTAGTCCGGAGTTGCGCGTACGTTTTTCAACATCGCACCCTAAAGATATCACCGACGAAGTTTTATATACCATTGCTAAATACGATAACATTTGCAACTACATACACTTGCCGGTACAAAGCGGTAACAGCCGTATACTGGATATCATGAACCGTACTTATGACCGTGAATGGTACATGAACCGTATTGATGCCATCCGCAGGATAATACCGAATTGCGCGATATCTACAGACATTATTACCGGTTTTTGTACCGAAACTAATGAAGAGCATAACGATAGCGTAACCATGATGGATTACGTGAAATACGATTTTGCCTACATGTTTAAATACAGCGAAAGGCCGGGAACTTTAGCCGCCAAACGCTATGAGGATGATATCCCCGAAGAAGTAAAACAACGCCGTTTGTCGCAAATTGTAGCTAAGCAACAGGAATATTCTTTCTACAGGATGCAGGCACGTATTGGCAAGATAGAAAAAGTGCTGATAGAAGGCTTCTCCAAAAAATCGGACAAAGACTACTGTGGCCGCAGCGATCAAAACGCTATGGTGATATTCCCGGTAAGCGAAGCTTACAAGCCGGGCCAGTACGTTAATGTGGTGGTGGAAAGAACGACTTCGGCAACGTTGATAGGAAGAATTGTAGATTAATTTGATGATTTGAAAATTTGAAGATGAGCTCATTTCCAAATTTTCAAATTGCCGAATCTTCAAATTTAATAAATGGAAGTACAAGAAATCAAACAACGCTTTGGCATCATCGGCAACTCGCCGTTGTTGAACAGGGCAATAAATATAGCTAACCAAGTTGCACCTACAGATATCTCGGTATTAATTACCGGCGAGAGTGGTAGTGGTAAAGAGGTTTTTTCGCACATTATCCACCAGATGAGTCCGCGTAAGCATGGGCCGTTCATAGCGGTTAACTGCGGGGCTATCCCCGAGGGTACCATCGATTCGGAACTATTCGGGCACGAAAAAGGCGCTTACACAGGTGCCGTTGGCGAGCGTAAAGGTTACTTTGAAACCGTGAATGGTGGTACTATCTTTTTAGATGAGATAGCCGAAATGCCATTAGGCACCCAGGCGCGCTTGCTCAGGGTTTTAGAATCGGGCCAGTACATTAGGGTGGGGTCATCTAAGGTTGAGAAAACCAATGTGCGTGTTATTGCAGCAACCAACGTGGATGTTTACGATGCGGTTAAAGCCGGTAAGTTCCGCGAGGATCTTTACTATAGGCTAAACACCGTTCCGTTGAAAATCCCACCATTGCGCGAAAGGAAGGAAGATGTATTCCTGCTGTTCCGCAAGTTTACTTCAGATTTTACTGATAAGTACCGCAGCCCACCTATCCAATTAGATGAAGAAGCGCAGCAGGTACTCATCAATTATTCGTGGCCGGGTAATGTTAGGCAGTTGAAAAATATGGCCGAGCAATTGGCCGTTTTAGAACGCGACCGCGTAATAACTGCGCCAACACTGCTAACCTATATACCACATGAGGCAAGCCGCAGCAATTTGCCAATGCGCCTGGACAATCAGCCGAAAGAGGATTTTTCTGAACGGGATATCCTTTACAAAGTACTGTTTGATATGAAGCGCGATATGGTTGAGTTGAAAAAACTAGTGGCTGATATTATTGAGCATGGCGGTGTAAGCACAAACTATGCAAACAACTCGCCGGCTGTAACACAGCTTTACCGCGATATTGAATTGCCCACCAATAACCGCGAAGCACAATTTACCCTGCAGCAACCCGTTAACAGTAACGTTAGCAGCAATAACAATAACGATTATAACATAACGCACGAAGCCGAAGAGGTGGAGGAATCGTTATCGCTAATAGAAAAGGAATCTGACCTGATCCGTAAAGCGCTTAAAAAGCACAAAGGCAAGCGTAAGCTGGCCGCAAATGAGCTGGGCATTTCAGAAAGAACTTTATATCGTAAAATAAAAGAATTAGATTTATAGGGTATCATATCAAATGAAGAAAAGGTTATTTTTAAATGTGTTAATATTGGGTACGGTGGTGATGCTTTTTAACTCTTGCGCTTACAAGTTATCGCTTAATGGTGCATCCATACCAGTAGATCTAAAAACAATTGATGTTCAGTTTTTTGAAAATAATGCTCAACTTGTTGTGCCTACCTTAAGCCAAACCTTTACAGAAGCACTAAAAAATCGCATCCGTTCGCAAACCAGCATCAGCATTACCAGGGGCGAAGCTAACGGCACCATGAGCGGAGCAATTACGGGCTACAGTATTGCACCGGTTTCTATACAGGCTACCAATAGTAATGTTGCGCCAATTGCAGGAGCCAGCCGTTTAACCATTACTGTTACCGTAAAATATGTGTACGAAGCCGATAAAAAGCTTAATTTTGAGGAAACGTTTACAAAATATAAAGAATTTACCGGCGATAGTGCATCGCAGGAACAAACTTTGATACCAGAAATTGTTAAACAGTTAACAGACGATATTTTTAACAGGGCCTTTGCCAATTGGTAGGCATATAGTTTATAAAACGTGGATCAATACGTAGATAGCAGGCAGAATTTTTTTCTATGGGACTTGTTGGCTAACCCGGCCGATAACGGATCGTCATATATCCAAAGCCTGGAGCGTTTGGTTCAGGATAACCCGCAAAGTGGTTTATTGCAGGTATTGTTTGCCCGCGCAGGAGATAAAAAGCAGCTAAGTAAAGCAACAGTTTATTTTAACCCTCGCACGCTGCATAAAGTGGTTAACCATCCGCAAGAGCTTGCAGTAGTTAATGAGGCAAGCATTATCCTCTCTACAGCGGATATCTACACAACAACCCAAAACTTATTTAATACAGGCACTGCCACGGCTAAATCTATTGATGCCGATGCATTTGATAATAACGGATACGATGCCCCTGCAAAACAGGATAGTATTGTTGCCGAAGAACTACAAAGTGACCCCGCACAACTTGATGATGCAAATGCTTTTGATAATAACGGATACAATTCGCCGGAACGACAAGAAGTTATTGTTGCCGATGAACCCGTAAGCGAGCCTTTGCAAATTATTGAAGAACAAGACCAAGAGCCGACACAAGTTGTTGAGCAACCTGAAGTAACTGAAGAAGTTACCTTTACGCCTGTTGATAATTACGAGCACCCTGAAACAGGCAATGCGGCGAAAACGCAGGACGCAAAAAAGGAAGAACCTGTTGAAGAAATTACCGAAGCCCCGGTTATTGGCAGTGAATATCACCATACCTATCACGCGTTTGAGAACAGCGAGCCTGAAAATATAGAACAACCTGTAACAGAAACGCCTGTTGAAAATGCTTACCAATATAACGAGCCGGAAGCAACTACACAGCAACCTCTGGTAGAAAAGCCTGCACCAGTTGCCGAACAGCAACCCGTACAGCAAACACCGCCTCCCATCCCCCAATACGAAGCACCAAGGTTTAATTCGCGTTTCCCTAAACCGGGCGCGCAAAATACACCGGAGCCGGAACAAACGCGTCAGGATATTGATGATGACGTTTACGACGAGATAGTAGGTATAGAAGATATTGGCTTTAAAGCCGCCCCTAACGAGGTAGCTACTGCGCCTGTTGAGGCAAGGTTTAGCGAACCGCATATAGATTGCAGCCCCGAAGAAGAGGAAGCATCAGAAGTGTTATTCCACCAGCCGCAGCCGGTTGTAGAGCCATTGCGTGACGAACATAAGCACATCCAGGAACAGGAAGAACGCCTGATAATGGATAGCGCCATAGGTGCCGATTTCCTGTCATTTGATAAAAAGCTTGATGAGTTACGTGGTGTAAACAATACTGCGCCGATTGTTCAGGAAGCTGTACCGGTTGAAAATTTATTCTCTGTAGCAACCCAGCCAATAGCGCAATTGGCAGAGCCTGCCGGGCAGCAGGTATCCCGTTACGATGATGATAAAATGCCATACACTTTTATGTGGTGGCTAAACAAAACCCGTAAGGAGCATGCCGAAACTTTCCAACCGTACACGAATGGCGAAGCTCCTTCAGCCGATACAAAACCTAACGGAGGCGAGGCAGCAAAGCCGGCAAAACGAGGCAGCGGCAATGAGTTACAGCAGCAGTATTACGAGAATATCTTTAGCCTTACATCAATAAGTGGGGTACAAAGGGGCGCAGAGGCGGCACCTGTGGCGTTTGATCCCGATAAAAAGGAAGATGTTATTATAGAACGTTTCATCCATACAGAGCCGCAGATAAAACCGCTGTCGGCAGATAAACTGGATAATGAGAATAAAGCCAAAAGAAGCTCTGAAGACCAGAACGATTTTGTGACCGAAACGCTGGCACGTATTTATTGCGACCAAATGCTATATCATAAAGCTATAGCTACTTATAAAAAATTGATATTGAAATTTCCGGAAAAAAAGCTTTACTTTGTAACCCAGATTGAACAGTTAGAAAAGAAAACCAATTGATATTATAAGAAATGTATTTAGTTTTAATCATCATCACGATCATTTTATGTGTCCTTTTAGGCCTGATCGTATTAATCCAAAACCCTAAAGGCGGCGGTTTAGCTTCAAATTTTTCAGGTACGTCACAATTAATGGGCGTACAAAAAACCGGCGATTTTTTAGAAAAAGGAACTTGGGTGCTGGCTATCAGTATTATGATTTTATCGTTGATGATCAACGTATCTGTTAAAGATGGTTCTCAAAAAGGCAGTGACCCGGCTTTATTAGAGCAGATCAGAAAAGATTCTAAACCAAAGGGTACAACCGCGGCACCTGCACCGTTAAGCACACCAGCTGTTGCACCTGCACCGGCTGCTCAACCCAAAAAGTAATAAGTTTATAAGAAATACTTAAAGGCTTTGGACTATACTCCAAAGCCTTTTTTGTTGAAATAGTGTTGACTGACACGTTGGCACACGGCTGTTAAGATAAAACCAATAGGTTGTAACCTTAGCTTTAAAAGGTGACAATTAAACAGTAAATATGCCAATGCAAAAAATAATTGCTGCTTGGCATAATTGATGTGAAATTAATATACGAAAACTTAAAATTATAAAATCAAAATAGTATTACTATGTCATTAAACATTAAACCCCTTGCGGATAGAGTGGTTGTAGAAGCAGCAGCTGCTGAAACCAAAACCGCTTCTGGTATTTACATTCCTGAAACAGCCCAGGAGAAACCACAAAAAGGAACTATAGTATCTGTAGGCCCTGGTAAGTATGCTGATGTTTCTGGCGCGCTTATCCCAATGACCATCAAGGTTGGCGATTCTGTTTTATACGGAAAATATGCAGGTACCGAGATCAACTTAGACGGTAAAGAATACCTGATCATGCGCGAATCTGACATTTACGCGGTATTATAATTTGTTGCAATATTGAAAGGTTGTAAAGTTGCCTTCCAATATTGAATTTCATAAAATTTTAACTTTACAACATTTAAATATTCAAATAAAAAATCATGGCAAAACAAGTTAAATATAATGTTGAGGCACGTGACGCTTTAAAGCGTGGTGTTGATATTTTGGCTAACGCGGTTAAAGTTACATTAGGCCCAAAAGGTCGTCACGTAATTATCGACAAAAAGTTTGGTTCACCAGTTGTCACTAAAGATGGTGTAACTGTAGCTAAAGAAATTGAACTGAAAGACCCTATCGAAAACATGGGCGCGCAAATGGTTAAAGAAGTTGCATCAAAAACTGCTGATATTGCAGGTGATGGTACTACTACTGCTACCGTTTTAGCACAGGCTATTGTTACTGCAGGTATTAAAAACGTTGCAGCTGGTGCAAACCCAATGGATTTGAAACGCGGTATTGATAAAGCAGTTGCTGCAGTTGTAAAAAACTTAAAAACTCAATCACAAACCGTTGGTGAAGATAACAACAAGATCAAACAGGTAGCATCTATATCAGCTAACAATGATGAAGTTATCGGTGCGTTAATAGCTGAAGCTATGGCTAAAGTTGGTACTTCAGGCGTTATCACTGTTGAAGAAGCAAAAGGTACCGAAACTGAAGTTAAAACTGTAGAAGGTATGCAGTTTGACCGCGGTTACCTTTCTCCGTACTTTGTTACCAATTCAGATAAAATGGAAGTTGAGTTAGAAAACCCATACATCCTTATCTACGATAAAAAAATCTCTTCAATGAAGGAATTGCTTCCTATTCTGGAGAAACAAGTACAAACAGGTAAACCACTTTTAATTATTGCTGAAGACTTAGATGGCGAAGCATTAGCTACTCTGGTAGTTAACAAAATTCGTGGTTCGTTAAAAGTTGCTGCTGTTAAAGCACCAGGCTTTGGCGATCGTCGTAAAGCAATGTTAGAGGATATCGCTGTATTAACAGGCGGTACCGTAATATCTGAAGAACGTGGTTACAAATTAGAAAGTGCTGACTTATCTATGTTGGGCCAGGCAGAAAAGATCACTATCGATAAAGACAATACTACACTGGTTAACGGTGCAGGTGATGCAGATTTGATCAAAGGCCGTGTTGGTGAGATCCGTGCGCAGATCGAAACTACCACTTCTGATTACGATAAAGAGAAATTACAAGAGCGTTTAGCTAAATTATCTGGCGGTGTTGCTGTATTGTACATTGGTGCAGCATCAGAAGTTGAGATGAAAGAGAAAAAAGACCGTGTTGACGATGCTTTACATGCAACCCGTGCGGCTGTAGAAGAAGGTATTGTTGCAGGTGGTGGCGTTGCCTTCATCCGTGCGGTTGCTGCTTTAACAGACCTTAAAGGTGCTAACGAAGATGAGAACACAGGTATCCAGATTATCCGTCGTGCTATCGAAGAGCCTCTTCGCCAGATCTGTGAGAATGCTGGCATCGAAGGTTCGATAGTTGTGCAAAAAGTTAAAGAAGGCACTGCCGACTTTGGTTATAATGCACGTACCGACAAATACGAGAACTTAATTGGCGCAGGTGTTATCGACCCTACTAAAGTAGGCCGTGTAGCATTAGAGAACGCAGCATCTATCGCGGCTATGTTGTTAACCACCGAGTGTGTGTTGGCAGATGAGCCTGATGATGACAAAGGTGGCATGCCACCAATGGGCGGCGGCGGCATGGGCGGCATGATGTAATCATTTCCCCTGTTAAGCATCGCTTAATAAATATTAAACCCTTGTCTGTTAAAATAGACAGGGGTTTTTTGTTGTCGTGTTTTTTACATCGCTTCAAGGGGGCTTTTTGGTGGTTCGGGGGCGTTTATTGGCTTGTGATAACTCGTTTCGTGCGTCCATATTAATCTTTTGTAACATTATTAGTGTTTTGGCAGTTAGGCACAGCATTTGAATAAGTGCCGGTATGAAACAAATAGTTAAAAAAAGGACGCACATACTTAGCCGCATTGTAGAGTGGGTTTTGTTCAAAGGCCCAGAACTGTTTGTAACCCTATACAGTTAATAAAAATTCTTAATTTTGGCTCCTATCTATGGAGCTGCAAGATTTCTATCGTCAATTACATATCTGGTTGGTCGCAAACGGGCCAAAATACTTATTCGGAATAATCCTTTTCTTTGTTGGCCTTTGGGTAATAGCGTTTATTAAATCGCGCCTTACCAGCCGCATGAGTAAACGGGAAGTTCATTCTTCACTACAACCATTTTTCTTAAGTCTTTCTATAACTGCATTATACGCGGTGCTTATCATAAGCGTATTTAATATTATTGGCTTCCAACTTACTTTTATAAGCACTGTTATTGGTGCATTAGGTGTGGCCGCGGGTTTAGCCCTATCCGGTACTTTGCAAAACTTTGCGGGCGGGGTGCTAATCCTGTTATTAAAACCTTTCGGGATAGAAGACCATATCATAGCCCAGGGCCAGGATGGCCGCGTACAGGCTATCCAGCTTTTTTATACCGAGATATTGACCGCCGATAACAAAACGGTTATCATCCCCAACGGGAAGCTTTTTAATGAGGTAATCATCAACATTACCCGCCAGGGCAAACGCCGTTTAGATGTTGATTTTAAGCTTAATTATGGGGCTGATATCGAACAGGTAAAAGGAATATTAACCACAGCTATAAAGAAAGTGCCTAATATATTGGGCGAACCTGCTGTTAAAATTGGCGTACTTTTGTTAGAAACTGATGGTATGCGTTTTACTGTACGGGTATGGGTAGATCCCGCTTACTTCTTAGACACCAAAATAGCCCTTCAGGAAGAAATCATCAATGATGTTAAAGCCGCAGGGATTAAATTCCCGGGGATGGCGTAAGAGACTTAAGAAGTCAAGAGTCAGGAATCAAGATTTCTTCTTGCCTCTTGATTCTCAATATCTTGTTTCTCCTTCTATATTCTTTGTTTCGCCTTTAACTCCAGATAACGGTTAATGGTATTAATGGTAAGGTATTTTGGGGTACTTAATATAGATTGTATGCCATGTTTCGCCAGTTCTTTAACGATCAGCCTTTTATCATAAGCAAATTTTTCTGCTATGGTTTTTATGTAGATCTCTTCCACATCATTCGCGGGTTGTTCGCTTAATTGTTTTAATTCCGTATTTTCAAAAAACACAACCAACAACAAGTGGAACTTGGCTATTCGTTTTAAGTCCGGAAGCTGCCTTTCTAACGCGTTCATGCTTTCGTAATTGGTAAAGAACACTACCAGGCTGCGTTGCTTTATTACGCCCCTGATGGTAGTGTACAGCGCCTCCATGTTGGTTTCCAGGTAGCGGGTTTTTTCTTTGTACAATACATCCAGTATTTTATTCATTTGCGAGTGGCGTCGTTCAGCAGGGATAACTGTGCCTATCTTTTCGGCTACGGTAATTAACCCGGCCTTATCCTCTTTCAGCAATGCGATATTTGAAAGTACTAGGCTTGCGTTTATGGCATAATCTAAAAGGCTTAAACCATCAAATGGCATTTTCATAGCACGCGATTTATCTATAACGCAGTATACCTGTTGCGATTTCTCGTCGGTGTAAAAGTTAGTCATCAGGTTGCCCTGGCGCGCGGTAGCTTTCCAGTTTATAGTGCGAAGGTCTTCACCGGGTACGTAGGTTTTTACTTGCTCAAACTCCAGACTATGGCCAAGGCGGCGTATTTTTTTGATACCTATCTCATTTAACCTGTTTGATATGGCCATCAACTCGTATTTGCGCATTTGGAGGAACGAGGGGTAAACAGGCAATGTTTCGGCCTGTTCAAAATTAAAACGGCGGCTCACAAGCCCTATTGGTGACCGTATAAACACCCGGATATCGCCAAATTCATATTCACCACGTTTGGTGGGGCGCAGCAGGTAACTGATCAGTTTATGCTCACCGGTTTTAAGGATGGTTTTAAACCAGATATCCCTGCGCTGAAACTGGAAGGGGATCTCATCAATAATCCCGGCCGATATAGTGAACGGATAGTGGCTTTCTATGTAGATCCCCAATTCGTTGTCATCACTGTTGCTCAGGCGTTCGGGCGCGTGGCGTTTGGCAAAAACGGCCTTTGCAGTGCGGTAAAGCATCAACACATCGGTAAGTATAAAAAGCACCAGCGCCCAAAATGCCAGTTCGGGTACAACACCCAGCCAAGGGAAAAAGAACGACAACACAAAAAGCACCACGCAAACGCCCAGCCCTGTAAATAAACGCCCAGTTAAAAATAAATTAGTGTAAAATAAGCCTAAGATCTTTCTCACCTGCGTTTATCGTGGTATCTCAATTTTTTGGATGATCTGTGCTATCACTTCATCTGGTGTAACGCCTTCCATCTCTTTATCGGGCGTAAGCATTACGCGGTGCCTTAATACCGGTTTTGCAACAGCTATAATATCATCGGGTGTCACAAAATCGCGGCCTTTTATTGCGGCGAGCGCTTTGGCTGCATTTATTATAGCCAATGATGCCCTTGGCGATCCCCCCAAGAACAACGATTTATTATTACGGCTTTCGTGGATGATCTGCGCAATAAAGGCCAATATTTTTGGCTCTACATGCAGTTCCCTAACCTGTTTACGCAAGTTTACAATATCGGCACCTGCCAAAACCGCGTCAACATGTCTAAGCTGATCGGATGTTTTTTGCTGGTGCTGTTGGGTAAGTATAGCTATCTCTTCTTCCAGCGACGGGTATTTGATTTCGATCTTAAACAGGAAACGATCCAGTTGAGCCTCGGGCAGGCGGTATGTGCCTTCCTGCTCAATTGGATTTTGGGTAGCCAGCACAATAAAAGGCTCGTCCATTTTATAGGTATGGCCGTCAATGGTCACCTGGCGCTCTTCCATTACCTCAAATAAGGCGGATTGCGTTTTAGCGGGAGCGCGGTTTATTTCATCTATCAGGATGATGTTGCCGAAGATCGGCCCCTGTTTAAATTCAAACGCGGCGTTCTTAGGGTTAAATACCGATGTGCCCAACACGTCCGACGGCATAAGGTCCGGCGTAAACTGTATGCGCGAATATTTTGCATCTATAGCTTTGGCAACCAACTTGGCGGTTAGCGTTTTTGCTACACCCGGTACACCTTCTATCAGGATGTGGCCATCGGCAAGTACACCTGCTATGATCAGTTCAATAGCGTCGTGTTGGCCAACAATTATTTTGGCAAGCGTAGCTTTTATCTGCTCAACAGCAGTACTTAATTTGCTAAGGTCTGTTCTTTGTTCAAAATCCTCATTTTCCATATGATCCGGTTTGGATATAAAATTTTTCTATTAGTTGGTTCAGGGTAATAAGTTCGTGGTCGGTAATATTTTTCTGTGGCAATAAGTAATTAATGTGCCCAATAAGGTCTTGTGCCAGCAAAGTTTCTACACCTGTTTTGTTGATGAGCGCATTTAAAAAAGCATCATCATATATGCCTGTTTTTAAATTGTAGGTATTGCGCAGTCGTCCGGTAAAATAGGTTATCTTTTTAAAGGCAATGTCGGCATTATTACGTTGCTCGTAGTAAACTTTACCTACTACGCTCACAAATTCTACCGTCGAATTTTTTAGCGGATCTATGACTGGTATAATGCGCTGCCTGCGTTTAATTTCATATAACAGGAAGAGGACCATCCCGCCCAAACTAAGATAAAATGCCCATCTAAGGGGCGGGTGACTAAAAAACACACGCAGGCTTGATTCATCTAAATCGAGTTCGTTATTTTGATGCTGATCCCAATATACATTATTAGCAACAGGCAGGTATGAGAGCACTTTGGCGGCATATTCTGTACCTGCTGGTTTTAGCAGGTTGTAATTGGTGAAAACCTTAGGGGCTGCAAACATAAACAGGCTGCCCTTACCATATTTGTAGCGTAAAAAAACACTTTTGCCAAATTGATTTTTACTGATAATGGATGCCCTTAATGTATCAAAACTGCTGAAATAGCGGCTTGCAACAGTGTTATCTAATTTATAATCGGTAAGTTGTTTAAGTGCAGGATTAGTGAAATTAAGGCCTATTTTACCGTTTACAAATTCATTTGCACTTATAATTTTAAGGGTGTCTGCAAGATAGTTGTTCCAGGAATCTGATGATATGAACGCCGAGTTGCCCTTGCTTATGAATTTGGTGAGTGCTTTAAAATCATCTTTACCAATGTTTGTAGAATTTGTAACGATCAAATAATTGCCCCCCAATGAATCGTTAGAAGTTAATACCTGATATAAAGATTTATTGGTGTTGATAACATTGGCCTTGGGATAAATATCAGATAGCTGTTTATACAATACATAAGTGCCATAAGGTATTTTATCCGACCGTTTTAGAGACGATTCCCAATCGATACTTTTAGGACGGTTATACTCTGCCACAAAATATAATATAAGTAATACGGAGATAGCGGCCAGGTAAACTTTATATCCTTTCATTTAAGCATCCTCCTAAATTCGCTGAACAAGGCATTGGTCGTTATAAACGAAGCGTTATCTATAGGCAAATCTCCGTACCAAGCATACTCAAACTGCCGGGTAAGCAGTTTGAAAGAATGTTTTTGGGTTGTGTCGTTAATTTCGTGTATATACACGCTGTTGGTTTTGTTTATTTGCCAATCAATAATTTGCGCATCGCTAAGCAGCTTTAAACTTTGTAAATAGAGTAACCTTATGGCTAACCGGTAATTGCGTGCAGCCACGGCATGGGCAATATCTTTTTCAAAATCAATCATATTAATATCCTCTGCCGACTCCGAGTAAGCAAGCGTTACGTCTTTAGATTTGCGCCTGAAAAGCCCATCGAGTTTAAGCATTTTTAAGAAGGCATAAATAATAAATGCACATGCGGCTACCATCAAAGCATCACCTAAAAATCTATTACCGGTTTTAGGATTTCCTGGTTCCCTTTCAAATAGGTTTGAAATAAATTGCCAAACACTATTCCAAAACCGCTCCCAAAAGTTAGTGCCTTTAACTTCGGTATAGTTAAACTCTTTAAGCTTTTTATAGTTGTTTAAGGCATTGGCATTAAAATTACGTTTGGCTACGTTTTCAGTATCTGCTTTGATAATCCCTTTAAAAGTTTTTTTGGCTACTATGGGCAATATGGGTTGCTTACCCCAAACGTTAAGGCTGATAAAAAGGATTGCTGTAATAAATAATAGTAACCTACGCATATTAATATTCCTCTAACGGCAGGTCTTCTGGTTTATCTGTGTTAATAGTGCCAAGCATATTAATGCGCTTCAACAAGCTGTTATCATCCTGTTGTTCGTTAAAGCTGTAAAAGCTTAATGCCAACACAATAACAGGTAATATGTAAAACACTTGAGCAAAACTCATGATAAATGACAGTGTCAGGTATATGGCGTTGTTATCGTTAATATGTGCAAAAAAGTAGAGCAAAAAAATGATAATGGCAACCGGGATACAAAGCAATATTAATGCCGCCACATTAACAAACGTTATAACCATTAAGGAGCTTAGTAACGTCCACCAGTTTTTTTTAAGTAACTGACGTGCTTTACCATATGAGTAGCGCAACCCCCCGTTTTCTATCACCATAACCGTTATGATAAGCATATTGAGCGGGACGAAATAAATACCCGGGAAAAAACACAGTAAAAATGCCAGCGCGTTCATGATTAGTAATACAACAGCGCTCCCCAATACCCGCATAAAGTAGTACCTTACATAAGACCAAACATCCTCTACACTGGGTGGCTGTTTATCATATTGCTGATACAAGGATATGTATGATAATATGGTAATTGTTGTGAGCAGGTAATTTAAAAACGCCAGTATCATGGCAATGATGTAGGTATAGCTAAAAGCAGATTCGCCCTTTGCCTGTAGCTGAAATGTCTGGGTTTGGCCAAACATTGCGCTGATGATACCTGCAACCCAAAACACACCGCATATAAAGAAGTACGATTTTAGTAACGGGCGGTAGTTTTGCTTAAGAAACAGGATACTGTCATCCACCACCTCGCCTAACTTTCGTATTCTGAGCAACTCAACCTTTGGTAACATCAATAATTATAGTTTTATTTTTTAAAAGACAAATAGGGTAGATGACAACATACCAAACAATAAAGGTAAATGAGGCGGTAAGGATAAAAACACTTACCCATGCAGGCATTTCTGTATGCCGTGTTATAAAGCTCTCAAATATGGCGGCAACTACAACAATTGGTAAAATACCTGTCATGATTTTAACACCATCTTTAGCACCTCTCATCATAGATACAAGCCGGGGGTAGGTTTTAGGGAACAAAATGCTGTTGCCAAACGCCAGGCCTGCACCACCGGCAATTATAATGGCCGATATTTCGAGCGTGCCGTGTATAAATACAACTAGTATCGACTGCAACCCCAGCCCTTTTGATATAAAAAAGTACTCGAAGGCACCTAACATAATGCCATTCTTAAAAAGAATATACACAGTTCCTAACGAAAAAAACAACCCGGTTACGTAAGTTACAACGGTGATATAAAGATTGTTGCTTGCTATGCCATAAAACATCCAAAAGGTACTCTTGTCCTTATAAACGCCAAACGGGTCGCCTTTGGCAATATTGGCATTGGTCATATCTATATAACCATCGCCCATAATAAGCCTTACAAAGGTATCGTCGTACTTTGCGGAGATCATTCCCACAAAAAAGAATGTCATAAAAAGCAGGAATGACCAAAGTATCTCTTTATGATACTTTTTGAAAAGGAGTGGTAGCTCAAACTTCCAGAATAAAAAGAACCGGTTGTTGTTTTCCTTTTGGTTTTTATAAATAGACTGATGAAAACCTGCTGCCAGTTTATTTAAGTAAGCCGTTGTTTTTGAATTCGGATAAAATGTTTTAGCGTAAGACAGGTCGTCGGTTATAGCAATAAACCTATCGGCAAGCTCGTCAGGGTTGCTGGTTTGGGTGTTTTTATACTCCGTCCAACGGGTGTTATTTTGCTTTACAAATAAGGCTTCTCGCATTTTGCGGGGGCGGTTAATTTTTGTTGTTAAAATAACAACAAAAATTAAATTAACAGCTATTAATATTTTACTTTGGCAATATATATTTGTTGTATGCCCACTATAAAAATAACCACCACTCAAAATATCAATATTGAGTATGAAGTTGCAAACTTTAGCGATCGTATTGCTGCAAGGTTGATAGACTATTTTTTATTCATGATCGTTTATTCTATCTCTATAACAATCGTAGCGCTTTTTATAAGGGATAATTATGGGCAACAAGGCAATGAAACTGTAGGGATCATAACTATAGTAATATGGTTAGCATTAAGCGTTTTTTATGACCTTATTTGCGAGTTGTTTTTGAACGGGCAAAGTTTTGGTAAACGCTCATTAAAAATAAAGGTAATAAGCCTTAATGGCGGGAGGCCAACAGTTGGGCAATATTTACTTAGGTGGGTTTTTAGGATAATTGATATGGGGTTAAGTCTTGGGGCAGCTGCGGTATTATGTGTTGCCTTTACTGATAACAAACAGCGGATAGGCGATTTGGTAGCAGGCACATCTGTAGTTAAAACCACCCCAAGCCATAATTTCGACAACTTGGTTTTTGGCCCGCCGCCAGAAGATTATCAATCTATATTTGCTGAAGTTACGCAGTTAACGGATAAGGATATTGTACTTATACATGATGTTGTCAAAAACTTTAACCGCACACGTAACAGTTTGCTGGTATATAAGCTGGCGATTAAAATAAAGTCTTTTTTGAATATTACTTACCCGTCTAATATAAACGAGTATCAATTTTTAGAGATGATACTTAACGATTATAACCATTTTGTAGGCAACACGCAGTATAACTAACGGCTAGGCAAAAGCCGGCAATATAATTTTTATAAGATAATTGCAGGCAAATAAAGTTAGCGTTACTAAAAAGATATTGCGTTTTATCCGCTCATTTTTAGGGATACAGCCATTTTGGGTACATATTGAAATAACAAGGCAGAGTAGAAGCGGAACAGTTGCCGGGTGGTACTTTAAACTCTGATAAATATCGCCCTGCAACAAAGCGATAATAGAACGTTGCATGCCACAGCTGGGGCAATCAAAACCGGTTAGTTGTTTAAAAGGGCAGTTAAGCAGGTGATTTTGCAGCCACTTAATTAAGTAAAGCGGCTGCAAAAAATGCTGCTGAGTAGTATTAAGTGGTAGGATCAATATCAAAAGGTTTTTGATAATCCATAGCGCCAAAACCTTCTCTTCCTTTCGGGTCTGGGCCGTATTCGTTGTCGCCGGGCTGGCCGTCTGTACAGGCCAGTATTAAGTTGTAAATAGGGATAAGTATAAACCATCCGCTTTTACCAACATCGTGCATACGGCGTACACCTACCGCAATTGATGGTATTAGTACCGCAAGCGAATATATGGTGTCAATATACGGCGATCCCGCCGCAGTGCCTGCGTACTTAAGTATTAAACTGATAATTGTGCTGAATAATGCAAAATACCAATACTCGCTGCGCCTGGACCTGCCACTAAACTGAGCGTATTTTTGCAAAACTAAAAAAAAGTACTTCATGCTTTATAAAATTTAAGGTTTAAGATTATTAAATATAAAAAGAAGTTTGAAGTTTTCCTGGGATTTTAAAAATTTAACAAAAAAATAATATAGATACTATTCATTAATTTTGGGCATGCAACAGCGCGAACAGATTTCTGTATTTGATATGTTTAAGATAGGCATAGGCCCGTCCAGCTCGCATACGCTTGGCCCCTGGCGGGCCGCGCAACAATTTGTTGAGTTGCTTAAGCAAAAGGATGCCCTGCCACTTGTTGTACAGGTTAAGATTTTACTGTACGGATCATTGGCTAAAACAGGCCGCGGCCACGGTACCGATATTGCCATATTGCTTGGCCTTAGCGGCGATGACCCCGTTACTTTTGAGGTTGATAAAATTGACAGTAAAATAGCCGACATCAACCAAACCCATAAACTGCAATTGGGCGGCGAAAAAGAAGTTGGTTTTTTTGCGGATGATGATTTGCTGTTCCTATTTACCGAGAGCCTGCCGTTTCACCCTAACGCGGTAACCTTCCAGGCGTTTTTAAGTAACGAAACCGCGGTATCTGCCACATTTTACTCTATAGGGGGTGGTTTTGTAGTGAAAGAAGGTGAGCAAACCAGTCATAAAACGGAGGTCGACCTGCCATTCCCCATTGATACCGCCGGCGACCTGCTGCACTGGTGCCGTAAAACAGGCCTCAAAATATCTGAAGTTGTTTTAGAAAATGAACTTGCCTGGCGTAGCGAAAAGGAAACCCGCGATAGTGTGCTTAATATTTTTAAAGTAATGCAGGAATGTATGTACCGCGGCTGCCACACCGCCGGTAACCTGCCGGGCGGCCTTAATGTCGCTCGTCGTGCATCAGCATTAAATACACGGTTGTTAAAAGGGCATAGCTATAGTAATTATACCGAGTGGGTACAGGCTATGCGTCAAACAGGTAACGGCTTCCAAAACATTTTGGACTGGGTAAGCTGTTTTGCGCTTGCCGTAAACGAAGAGAACGCCTCCTTTGGCCGGGTAGTTACCGCGCCTACTAATGGCGCGGCGGGTGTTATACCGGCGGTGCTGCAATACTACATTAGCTTTTGCGATGGTTTTGACGACGGGAAGATAACCCAGTTTTTGTTTACCGCATCAGAGGTGGGCAGTATCTTTAAAAAGGGTGCTACCATATCCGCCGCGATGGGTGGTTGCCAGGCTGAGATCGGCGTATCGTCAGCCATGGCGGCAGCAGCGCTTACCGAGTGTTTAGGCGGCAGCCAGCGCCAGGTTTTAATGGCAGCAGAGATTGCTATGGAACACCACCTCGGCCTTACCTGCGACCCAATTGGCGGACTGGTACAAGTGCCCTGCATAGAACGTAACACAATGGGTGCTATAAAAGCCATCACCGCAACCCAACTGGCCCTGCAAAGCAATCCCGATAAAGCCAAAGTAAGCCTCGACGCCGTAGTACGCACCATGTGGCAAACCGCGCAAGATATGAACTCCAAATACAAAGAAACATCCGACGGGGGCCTTGCCATTAATATCCCTATCAGTTTGCCGGAGTGTTAGTTTAGTTTAAAAAGGATCTTTAACTTTCTAAAGACATAATGTCGTGGTTTAATAAATCATGAGTATCACTACTTAAATTCCTTTACAACTTCTTTTACGATTTTTTATACCCTCCAGCTGTACATTTTGGCAGATGAGTGCAGGTGGTCGGTGGTAACCAGGTCGGTGTTCATACCGTTCGTTCGGGACAGGCCGGTTATGTTGATGTAATGTACCTTTGCAGCATCAGCTACTGCTTTGTTTATCACGTTATATTCATCAATTTCTGTGGTAATTTTATCCAGGTTGCGGCCATTGGCGAAGGGGGTAAACCTCCAGTCGGGTATTGATAGTACAAAAACGTGTTGGGGATTACCTTTTGCCATAACAACGGCTGCAGTAAGTATTTAAGTAAATTCTGTTTAATAGGTTTCGTGGTTTTTGTTTTGGTACTGATTATTAACACCAATCAGCAAGTTTACAAAATCAAAAGTTTCGTTTTTTGAAGTACCGGCAATCCTTTGCAATAACTCGTCTGTACGCCAGCCGTTTTGCGCAAGCACAACAGGCACGGCCACGTTTATACCCGTGCTTTTTAAGGTGACTGCAAGCTGGTAAGAAATGCTTTACGCAGTTGGCACAAAGCGGTCTACGGTGTAAGAGTCGCCCATGGCCAGGTACCTCACCGAATCGGCAATTGCATGGTTTGCTTTAGTAGGTTGGCAAAAAACCGTCCCTGATGCCAAAATAGCCAATAGAAAGCAAAGCGTAATTTTCGTACTTAAATTTAATATAAACCTGCTATTTTACCTGCGCATTTACGATTGGTAATAACTGCGATACCCAAAGGCTGTACATACTGCCCGATGGGTGTAGTCCATCATTGGCTATCAGGTCCGAGATGTAGCTTGCGCGGCGGGATGCGGGGGTGATGTCTACATAGCTTACGCCCAGTTTTTCGGTTTCCTGTTTGTTGATGGCGTTAAACTGGTCAATCTCTGCACCAACCTTTAGCGCATCATAACCACCATTTTTAGCGAATGGGGTAACGCCCCAGTCAGGGATAGAGAGTACAAAAACATGCTTCTTGTTTCCGCCTGCATAATTAATGGCAATGTTTAATAGTTCGGTAAACTCTTTACGATAATCATCCTGGCTATACCCACGAAACTGGTTGTTCACACCTATAAGCAGGGTAACGATGCTATAATCGTGTTTGGTGATACCGCGCTGGATTATGCCTTGTTTAAGATTGCCGGTGGTCCATCCGGTAACGGCAATAATATCGGGACTGGTTGCAAAATGGTTGCCTGCCCTAAGGTTTGCTGCCAATTGATAAGGAAATGATTGTGCAACAGGAACCGATTCGCCAAACGTGTAAGAATCGCCAAGGGCCAGGTAAGTTAAAGTGTCTGTTGCAGGCATATTGTTATTTGTGTTTTGCACGGCCGCTAGTATAGGCACGGGTGCTTTAGTACAGGCCGCAAGCGTGGCCATCAAAAAAAGTATGGTTAGTATCCGCATTATATCATCTCCATACCAAAAAGTACGGAAATATGATGCTTTAGGATTTTTTTAACTTCGTTCATATCAACCGGGTGCCCAAGTTCGGCCTGCATGGACGTTACGGCTTTGTCATCAATCCCGCAAGGGACGATATTCTTAAAATAGTCAAGATCGGGGTTTACGTTAAAGGCTAGCCCGTGCATGGTTACCCAGCGGCTGCAGCGTACTCCCATAGCGCAAATTTTGCGGGCACGCTCGTTATCGGCATCAAACCAAACACCGGTATAGCCAAGGTAACGGCCTGCGGTTAGGTCATAATCCGCAAGGGTGAGGATAATAGCATCTTCCAGCGTGCGCAGGTATAGATGAATATCGGTGAAAAAGTTGTCGAGATCTAAAATGGGGTAACTCACCAATTGGCCGGGGCCATGGTAGGTGATGTCGCCACCGCGATTAATGGGGTAATAAACGGCGTTTTTTTCTTTTAAGCCCTGTTCATCTAAAAGCAGGTGCTCTGCCTTGCCACTTTTGCCGAGGGTATAAACGTGCGGGTGTTCGCAAAAAACAAGGTAGTTGGGGGTAATGGCATCTTCAATCGGCTCATCGCCACCGGCATGCGCCAAGTTGCGGTTACGGGTCTCAGTCTTCAGTTTAACGGTTTCGCCAAATAGCTTTTCCTGGCGGTCCCAGGCCATCTGGTAATCCGTTAATCCCCAATCCTGAAAAATTACTTTTTTGTTCTGCATCTATTATTAATCTGAACTCGAATTTATGGAATTTATAAAAATGCCTATGCATCCGCGCATCTTCATCATCCTTTCACGTATCCTATCATATAATCTTCGTACTGCATGTAGCCAACCTCGTAGTCAATATCAACTTTGCCCTTGTGAAGTTTGGCCTGCAGCACGTCGTGGTGCTGAAACGTAAAGGGCTGCAAAGATATATTATCTGCAAACGATACCTCTTTTTGTCCGTAGCATTTATAAACGGCCTCTTTAGCGCACCAGCAAACGTAAAGCTGCTGAATTTTATGCTGATCGGGTATAAAATTTAATTCGTGCGGCAGTAAAAACTTGTGGGCTATCCGCTCTACTTTTTCTTTTATCTGTTCAATATCAATACCCACGGGTCGCGTCTTGCTGATCATCACCGCGGCATAATCAAACGAGTGGCTAAGCGAGATGTGATAGGGCAGGCTCACCAAATAAGGTTTGCCATGACTGTCGACTTTAGCATCGATGTAATCATCGGTACCCAGCATTTTGCGGAGTAGAACGCGGGTGCCCAGCCAGTGCAGGTAGCGCTTGTTTTTGCTTATTATTTTGGTGTAGGCTTTCTCGGTATCGTTAAGCTGAAGTTGTTTGTATAGTTCGTCGGCGGTTTCTTCTATCCTCCACAGCGCAAACTCTGTATCATCGTCAATCTGTTGTCGGTACGCTATAGCCATGGATGGTAAAATTGCAAAAAAGGCAGCCAAATTGTATCAACTAAATATAATAATTAACGTTAATTATTTCGGCCTGTAACTAATGGGTATAAACGTAAGTCATACAGGCACTAATTTTTTTTGCATCACAATTAACATAAAATGAAGAAGATATACATATCGGCCGCCGTTTTATTTGCTGTGGCCATAACAGAGGGCTGCATCAAACAACGCGTTGCCGAAAACAGTGCAGCAAAACATATCTGCGTACGAAAAGCGCTTTAAAACCTGGGGTAGGATCAGTGTGAGTGAGCATTGCCAATCGGTGGTGCAATTGGCCACTTTATACTTTGTACAAAGCGGTTTTTGTCGTTTTTGGGGCAATAAAGGGTGTAATACCTGTTGGCGGTTAAGGCAAATAATCTTAATTTTAAGCCCAGTATTTTTTATATGATTTTATCAGACAAGCGCATCCTCGAAGAGATTGAAAAAGGGAGTATTATTATTGAGCCGTTTAAACCGGAATGCCTGGGCACAAACTCTTACGATGTGCATTTGGGCAAGCACCTGGCCACTTATAAAGACCGCGTGCTGGATGCCAAACTACATAATGAAATTATTGGTTTCGAGATACCAAAGGAAGGCTTTGTATTACAACCCAATACGCTGTACCTGGGTGTAACGGTTGAATATACCGAAACGCACAAACACGTTCCTTTCCTGGAAGGGAAATCAAGTACAGGCCGTTTGGGTATTGATATCCATGCAACCGCCGGTAAAGGCGATGTGGGCTTTTGTAATACCTGGACGCTGGAGATCTCATGCGCCCAACCTGTTAAGATCTATGCCGGCATGCCAATCGGTCAACTGATCTATTTTGTGGTTGAGGGCGAGATTGAAACCCTATACAACACCAAAAGCAACGCTAAATATAACAACCCTACCACCCGCCCGGTAGAGAGCATGATGTGGAAGAATAAGTTTTAATACTGCAGGTAAATCACAATTATTGCGTAGCATTGTTTTGTATTGTAATTTACCTGTAAATGTATGGCTTACAAACGTATTATAGCCGGCCTGTTACTGGCCATTGGCAGTATTGGCGCTTTTAGTTTTAGCGCCGATGACGATATAATTGCCACCGTACAGCGCCAGCTGGATAAATGGACGGGCACGCATCCCACCGAAAAAGTACACCTGCAATTTGATAAACCATACTATGCCGCAGGCGATGATATCTGGTTTAAGGCTTACGTAATTACCGGCCCGCAGCACCGCCTGCAACCCGATAGCGGCATATTGAATGTGGAGCTGATAGATGACCAGGACGCCATCAAACAAAACATAAAACTGCAGGTTAGAGATGGCCTTGCCTACGGCGATTTCGCACTGCCGGATACCCTGCACAAGGGAAACTATCGAATTAGAGCGTACACCCAATACATGCTTAATGCGGGTAGTGATTATTTTTTTGATAAGGCCATTAGCATCACCAACATCCTCACCAATAAAGTATTTACTAAAACAACTTTTACCAGTACTAATCAAAACGGGCGCAATGCCATTACTGCCGATATTAATTATACCGATGCCAACGGCGCGGCGTACTCCGGCAATGCGGTAATTTATTCTATTATGCTTAACAATGCTATTGTTACAAAAGGCAAAGGTGTAACGGATGCCAATGGTAACCTGTATGTTAATTTGCCCGCAGACAATGCCGAACTGCTTAAATCGGGCAGAATAGTGACCGGCTTGAGCGGGACAGGCCAGAGGGGCATGGTTTATAAAAGCATCCCCATAAGGGCGATAGCCGGGCATGCCGATGTGCAGTTTTTCCCGGAAGGCGGTGTAATGGTTAACGGGATTGAAACCAAAGTAGCTTTTAAGGCAATAGGCACCGATGGACTTGGTGTTGATATAAAAGGTACGGTTACAGATAGCAAAGGCAAACAAGTTGCAACATTAAACACGGCCCACCTTGGAATGGGTTTATTTGACTTTACGCCCGGGGCTGGTAATACTTATAAAGCAAACCTGATTTATGCCGATGGTTCAAAAGCATCAGTTAATTTGCCGACAGCTGCTGATAACGGTTTTGTGCTCAATATTTCCACCTTCGGCCCGGATTTAAAAGTGGTAGTAAGTACTACAAAGCAAAATAGCGCTCAGTTTAGTTTAATTGGCAAAAACGGCGGCAAGGTTTATTATGCGGCTAAGAGCAAGCCGGGCAGCACGGCATTCTCGGCAACGGTGGCAAAGAATAAATTTCCATCGGGGATAGCACAGTTTACGCTATTTTCATCGTCGGGCACACCGCTAAACGAACGTTTGGTGTTTATAGATAACCCCGAAGACAAGCTTAATTTAACCGTAAATGCCGATAAACAAAGCTACTCGCCAAGGCAAAAGATAATTTTAAATATCGATGCAAAAGATAACGGGGGTAAACCCGCTGTGGGCAGTTTCTCTATAGCCGTAACTGATGAAAGCAAAGTGCCGGTTGATGAGACTAGCGAGAACAATATTTTAGCTAACCTGCTGCTAACGTCTGATCTTAAAGGATACATAGAGCAGCCTGCCTATTACTTTAATAATAAAAACGATAAAATCCGCGCCGATCTGGATGCTTTAATGCTTACCCAGGGCTATCATAGATACGAGTGGCAAGATGTGTTAAGTACAAATCAAACTGAAAATAAGTACTTGGATCAAAAAAACTTTACCATATCCGGCAGGGTAACCACACCATCGGGCAGCCCGGTTGCAAGGGGGAAGGTAGAGCTGATAAACTTTGACGACGGCTTATTACAGGTAGAGACGCTTACTGACGTGAACGGCCGCTTTGCCTTTAACGACGTAATGTTTGCTGATAGCGTTAAATTTTTGATCCAGGCACGTAATGCTAAAAACAAGCGCGATGTGGTAATCACCATGGATAGCATCCCGCCGCCGCCAACGGCTAATTATAAAAGCATAGCCGATTTTAAGCTAACCAACAATACCTTCCTAACCACTTATGCGCAAAGCAGCAAGGCTTTGTATTACGAGCAAATGAAATATGGGTTGGGTAACCACGTCATCAGCCTGCGCGAGGTGATAATAATAGAGAAACGGAATGTCCTTAAGCATTCGGCAAACCTAAACGGACCTGGTAATGCCGACCAGGTATTTTTGGCCAAAGATTTTTTTAGTATGGGTTGCCTCCAATTGGGCGATTGCCTGCAGGGGCGCTTGCTTGGTGTGGTATTCCGCAATGGAATCCCATACACTACACGTGGCGGTGGCCGGATGCTGGTGGTCATAGATGGGTTGAACTCCAGCCTAAATGCTATAAATACCTTAAATGTTAATGATGTACAATCGATAGAAGTGCTGCGTAATATTGGCAGCTATGCCATATATGGAAGCCAGGGTAGTAGCGGCGTGTTGGTCATCACCACAAAACGCGGCGATGAGCCTGTTGAGTACCCGCAAACATTTGGCCGTGGCATAAAACCATATGCGCCTAAAGGCATTTACCGTTCGCGCGTGTTCTATTCACCAAAGTACGATGTTAAAAACCGCCAAACCCTTGCCGACCTGCGTACCACCATCTACTGGAAACCAAACATAGTTACAGTCGGCGGCAAATCATCTGTAGATTATTTTAACGCCGGCAAAGGAAACTATCGTGTGGTAATTGAGGGGATTGATAGCGAAGGTGATATTGGCAGGCAGGTATTAAGATATAAGGTAGAGTAGTAAGTCAAAAGTCAAAAAATCGCCCGGCGATTTTTTGACTTGGAGTTTTGAATTTTATTTTTGACTTAACAAGAACTTCTCCCAAAATCTATTGATTTAAAGATCTCGCCGCGGTTGGCATCGCCGCCTTGTGCGCCGCCTCGGCCCATTCCTCCGCGGCCGTTCTTTTGGACATCACCACCTTCGGTTTCACGTTCGGGTTTTTGCATGCCGTTTATTTTAAAGTTGAACGCCCAATCATTTTTGGCAAGATCATCGGCATGGAAGAATTTAAGGGGAATAGCTGCTTCGTACACGAAGTTACCGTTTGCATCGTAGTCGATAGCCACTTTTATACCGTAGGTGTTTGATGTGGTGATCATCTCGTTCTCAATATCCTTAAAGCCAGTCATTTTTATACTGCGCAGGGTGGTAATGCGTTCCCGCATCAGTTCGTCGCGCTCTTCTTTGGTAATATCGCCACCGTCATCTTTTTGGCCTGTAAATGCAGGTGCGGGGCTACCAGGGTAACGCAGTGGGAAGGTCATGCTAAAGGTTTCCTTCTTTTTGCCTTTGGTATCTATGCTTAAAGTAATACCTGCGTTTAAAACACGCGCCTACTCTAAACGGTCGCTGATGCGGATGGCGGCGTATAGGTTTTCTACATCATTGGATAGCGTGTAATTGATGTTTTTATCGTCGTTATGGTAACGCAGGCTATCGCCCCGGTTTTTTAGGTTGCCGTTAACAACAATGCTTGCAGGTGGCTGTAAAAGTTTTTGGCTTAGTTTTGATTGCGATTTAGCCGTGCCTGTAAAAGCAAAGGCTGCTATTAGCAGCAATGTGGCGCTACGTTTCATTTTGTGATTTATTAAGGATAAGTGTGTTGCGTGTAATTTTTATAAAACGATAACCATCATTTTAACGCTTTTATTGCTGTTTTTGAGTAAATTTGCTAATACATATGCCAACTGAAGTACAGGAAGAGACACTCACCTTAGAGGAAATATTAGCCGGGCTTAAAGAAATGCACCGTCTTATTTTGTGGAACGATGATCATAATACCTTTGAAAACGTTATCCACTGCATGATGAAATACCTGGATTATACCGAATCACAGGGCGAAAAAATTGCCTGGAAGGTGCATAACGAGGGCAAATGCGCGGTACTGGAAGGCTCATTCACCGAGATGGAGATCTACCGCAAAATACTTCAGCAGGAAGGCCTTACCGTTAGCGTAGAATAGTCCATTAGCATGAAAAAGAAAAATAATTTCCTCCTGTATTTAACAATAGGAATAGTGTTGGGAGTGGTATTCCATAAACTTGCTATTGGTATGATAGTAGGCATGGCTGTTGGCATAACCCTTGATGCCCGTTCCGCAAAACAAAACGCCCGGGATAATGCAAATATCGGTTATGAAAATAAGGGTAATTTCGACGAAGAAAATACTGATCAAAATCACCAAAAATAGACTTTAAAACGACTTTAAAACGCCTCTTTGCGGATCCACAAAGAGGCGTTTTAGTTTGGTTACATTTTTAACCCAATTTCGCGTAAACGTTCGTCGAGATATTCGCCGGCGGTTGTGTCGGTATATAGTTTTGGGTGCTGCTCATCAATGGTTGATGGCAGGCTGGTAAGATCCATACTGGTTTTTGGGTGCAGGAAAAACGGTACCGAAAAACGAGAGTTCTTCATCTGATCGCGCGGTGGGTTAACCACCCTGTGCGTGGTAGATTTTAGTTTGTTATTGGTTAAGCGCTGCAGCATATCGCCAACGTTCACCACAAGGTCCTCACCAAAGGCTGTAACCGGGAACCATTGGTTATCGCGGGTTAGCAATTCAAGCCCATCGGCACTGGCACCAATTAAAAGGGTTATCAGGTTAATGTCCTCATGTGCACCGGCGCGTACGGCATCGTCAGGCAATGCATCCGGGTTTTCTATAGGGAAGTAATGCAAGGTGCGTAATATGGAGTTACCGTTATGCACCTTATCATCAAAATAATTTTCATCAAGCACTAAGTATACCGCAATGGCGCGTAACAGGTGTGCGCCTGCTGCTTCCAGCTTTTTATAAACTTCTAAAGTGGTAGTGTTAAACCCGGGCTTTTCGGCTACCTGGATATTATCCGGGTACAATTTTTTTATAGGGTCGCCATCGGTTACGGTTTGTCCAATCTGCCAAAATTCTTTCAGATCGGGCACTTTAAAGCCTTTGGCGGTTTCTTTGTTTTTGCCGGTGTAACCGCGCTGGCCTGCCAATCCCCGGATCTCGTATTTGTCTTTTACATCTTGCGATAAAGCAAAAAGTACTTTAACTTCTGTATAAAGCTTATCAATCAACTCCTTACTTAATCCGTGGTTGGTGATGGTTACAAAACCTGTTTCGTTAAATGCTTTACCAATGCTGTCCGAAAACGCTTTGCGCTCATCGGCAGTGCCGTTTATATAGGTGTTAAGATCGAGGCGCGGGATGTTTATTGTACTCATAGGGTTGAATATTATAAGGCAAAATTATCTATTTTTTGCGTAGATAATGGTGACAGTATATAAAATATCTGTTTTGACGGATTTGTTTTATAACATTGCCTTTAAAACAAATAGCCGGTTAAACGTTTGAATTAATAACCAGTCAAATACAATATATCAGTTATATTAAATCTCATAGTATGAAAATCTTAAATAAAATATTGGGCATAGCGTTATTGGCGTTTTTGTTCACATCCTGCGCATCAAGCAGGATTATGGCCCAGCAGGAGGGCCAATATATATCTGACCAGCAATTTTATGACGAGCTGCAACCCTACGGCACCTGGATCTACGACCAGCAATATGGTAATGTTTGGATCCCGAATGTTGAGGAAGATTTTAAACCCTATGCTACCCGTGGATATTGGGCTATGACGGATGCAGGTAATACTTGGGTGTCTGATTACCCATGGGGATGGGCAGCCTTCCACTACGGCAGGTGGCACTACGATAATTACTATGGCTGGGAATGGTCGCCGGGTAGCGCATGGGCACCGGCTTGGGTAAACTGGAGAGATGGCGGTGGTTATTACGGCTGGGCGCCAATGCAACCCAATATGAATTATGATACCTATTATGATGATAATAACTATGCTATAAGTGATAATTATTGGGTGTTTGCACCATACGCTTATATTAACTATCCAAACGTGTATAATTACTACGTGCCGTATAACAGGGTAAGCGTAATTATCCGCAACACCAATTGGGTGCGTAACCGCTATACTTATAATAACAATAGCTACTACAGCCCAAGGCGCGAGGATATACAGCGTTACAGCAACAGGCCGGTAAGGGTGTATAATATTACTAACGTAAGCAGGCCATCGCGCACTACAATTAATAACAATAATATTAATGTATACAGGCCGGGGGTGAGGGATAATACTAATGCACGCCCTGCAAGGGTGGTAGATGGCGCGGCCTACAGGCAGCAAAACCCTGCACAGCGTATTGGCGGCACTGACCGCAGCCGTGGTACACGTTATAACCCTGCCAATGCCTCTAAACTGGCCGAAGCAGCAAGGACCAATAACCCCGATGGCAAAATTGTAAGGGTAAATAATAACAATGCAAATGTTGATGGCAGGCCACAGCGTAATAACCCGGCCAATAACAACCGCCCCGGCACAACCCCGGGCAATGTATTGCCCGATAATAACAACAATGGTAACAGGCCAAACCGTGGTAGCCGCCCGGTATCCGGTGATGTACAGCAACAGCGAAATGTTGACAGGCAACAAGGTGATGCGCAGCAACAACAGGTTCGCCAACAACAGCAACGTGATCAGCAAAGGCAGCAGCGCGAACAACAAACCCAGCAACAACAAGCTACCCAGCAGCAAACCGACCAGCAAAAACAAGTTGCCGATCAGCAACGCCAACAGCAGCAACAACAGGGACAACGACCAGGCAGAGGGACACGCCCCGGGGTTAGCGATGATGCACAGGCGCAACAACGCGAACAGGCCCGCCAACAACAGGAGCAGCAAAGGCAACAACAGGATCAGCAACGCCAGCAACAGCAAGTTCAGCAGCAACAACAGGTTCGTCAACAACAGGATCAGCAGCGCCAGCAACAGCAAGTTCAGCAGCAACAGCAGGTTCGTCAACAACAGGATCAGCAACGCCAGCAACAGCAAGTTCAGCAGCAACAACAGGTTCGTCAACAACAGGATCAGCAACGCCAGCAACAGCAGGTTCAACAACAGCAAGCCCGCCAGCAGCAGGATCAACAGCGCCAGCAACAGCAAGTTCAGCAGCAACAGCAAGTGCGCCAACAACAGGATCAACAGCGCCAGCAACAGCAACAGCAAGTTCAGCAACGCCAGCAACAGGATCAACAGCGCCAGCAACAGCAAGTTCAGCAACGCCAGCAACAGGACCAGCAAAGGCAGCAACCGCAACCGGCAGAATCAGCACCGGCAAGTAGTGGCAGGCCCGTAAGAAACTAAAATAAAAGCAAAAAGCACGGGTATTATTCCCGTGCTTTTTTGTTGCCACATTATGTCAAACAAAAAAACGACCGGCATATTGCCGGTCGTTTCATTATAACATCAGTATTAAAATACTAATTAGTAACTATAAATGATCCAACTACTAATGCAACAACATCTTCTTTTGATAATGGCTCATCAAAAGATGCGGTAGCTACCTGGACAGAAACACCAAGTGCAGTAACTAAATTAACGCCACCTTGTGTTACGTTTTCTTCGCCTTTGTAGTTGTTGTTAGCGGCAGGTACACCGGTATCGTTACCTAAAGTAGCCGAACTAACAATATAAGGTTTAATGGTAGGTGCCTGGCCTAAACTGCGGCGCAGTTGACGGATGGCAGCTGCGTGGCGTGCCTCAACAGCGTGTATTGATAACGCAGGGGTAAGGATATCCTTGTTACCAATAAGGTTTGGCGCCTGGCCTTTATAAGCACGTACACCTGTATCTTCAAGCACTTGTGCTACCGCTAAAAATGTAGCGTAGTTTGAAAGCACATCTGCAAACGGGCCGTTACCTTTGTTATTACCACCTGTAAAATCATAAGTAGCCGGGGTTACAGGCATACCGCCAAGGGTGGTAATAACACCTTGTAAAAACTTTACGTGAGCATTCTCATCCCTTTTGATCAGGTTTAAATAAGCGCTGTCGGCAGCAGGTATTAAGCCAGCTTTTGCAGCACCTGCATTGTAAAATGCAGCCTCAAGGTGTTCTAAAGTTAAGGCAAAGTTTAAAACTTCAGTAACAGATGTTGAACTTTGGCCATATGCTTTTTTAAACATGGTACCAATTGCAAATGGCATAGCAGCAACAGCTACTTTTGAACCAAAGCTGGTTATATTTTTGATCGCAGCACGGCGTGGGTTTAACCTGTCGCGTATTTCGGGATCAACTTTTTCTATTTCGTCTATTATATTAAATAAATTCATGGCGATGTGTTTTAAGCTTTATAATTATAGTTAACCGCGTTTACTTTGGTTTTTAAGAAACCGTTAGCAGCGCCTAATACTTCGGCAATAGTATTTGATTTATTCAAGCCATTTATGTCTACCTGGTCATCTCCAACAAAACTTCCCGGAGCTATCAGATTAGATATTAAAGCAGCATGCCTTGCCTCTACAGATACAATTTTACCTGCAATGGTTAAATAACCCGGGTCTTTAATTAAATAGCCGGCACCATCATAAGCACGTACACCGGTATCTTCTAACAATTTAGCTGCAGCAAGCACTGATGCACGGCTGCTAAAATTAATTGTAGAGAAATCGGTTGTTAGCATGCCAATCGCCTTAGCGCCAATGGCTGCTTTAAAGAAATCGCGGTGCAAAACCTCGTGGTCACGAATGTCTGTCAAATAGGTAGTTTCCACGGAAGTCATTCCGCTGTAAGGGGTTGCAATTACTTGTAGGTAAAACGAAGCCTCTAACTGTTCAAGCGCATAAGCATAATTTAATATACCAATGTCGCCACTGCCAATGTCAATACCATCGGTTGTCATGATCCTGTCTTTCTTACATGATGCCGCAGAGCCTATTAAGGCTATACCCGCTGCGCTTGCACCCGCATAGCGCAAAAACGACCTTCTGGCCATATTTGCCCCGTCTGTTGTTGGGTTAAGTTCTGTTTTCATAAAGTTGGTGTTTAGTAGTTATTTTATATTACTTATAATACAAGCACTTACGACCAAAGTTTTAACTCGGATTTTAAAAAGTGTCGTTTATAGCAAAAGGGAGTGAGGAAAGTACAAGGCACAAAAAAGGCCGAAACACTCTCGCAGTATTTCGGCCCTACATCTACCTATGAAAAACTCCCTTTTAGAAGGGTTCTTAAAGTGTATACAAACCTGGTGCCCAATTGCAAGCAGCCCAAATTTGCTTAAAAAAATTTTTTTTTAAATATGCCATATTTTGGATGTAGAAATGGCTTCCCACACTGTAGAAATTATATTCCCTGAAGCTATATGCCAAATAATTACACTTACACTTATACATTTACCGCTATAATAAATTATTGGAAACTTATTATAACTACCAATGTTATAAACATTATGGATTACAATGTGTATTTATTGGCTACCGATCCCAACAACCCTTGCAGGGATGTGATACACTCGCGCGATACCGGATTAAAGATTCGCGTATATTGCCTTACCGAAGACCGTTTTACCCCAACCGAAAGCGAAATTCAGCTTTATGGCTATGCCAATGCTAAGCTGTATGCCTTTGAAACCATAAACATTACTGCCGATGATTCGCTTGATGTAGTAGGTGCAATACAGTGGTATGCAGATTATATCGAGTTTCCGGAGATGGAAATTTTACCCGAAGACCCCCGCGGAAGCCAAAATATAGCCATGTAATTAAATACAATAAGCTGTATATGTACCAATTATAAATTATTTGAAATATTTTTTTGACGAATAGGCTGTAATTTCTATATTTGCAATCCCAAAACGAACGGGCATTCGCCCATCTTTTAAGGAAAACCAAAGGGAGTTTAGCTCAGCTGGTTCAGAGCATCTGCCTTACAAGCAGAGGGTCACTGGTTCGAACCCAGTAACTCCCACAAAGCCTCACAGAAATGTGAGGCTTTTTTGTATAATATGTTTTTCACTTATATACTTTATTCGCAATCGCTTAATAAATATTATGTTGGGTCAACATCCAACGTGGAAGAGCGTTTAAAAAAGCATAATTCTTATCATAAAGGGTTTACAGGCAGGGCACCGGATTGGATAATCAAATGGTTGGAGCCACATCTTACGAAAGAAGAAGCTGGAAGAAGAGAACGGCAAATAAAGGCTTGGAAAAGCAGAAAAATGATAGAACAACTAATTTCTACAATAAAATAGCTGGTTCAGATCATCCCGATTTTACATCGGGAGGGTCACTGGTTCGAACCCAGTAACTCCCACAAAGCCTGCGTACTATTTTTGCTCAGACCCTCGCTCGACTCGCAGGACGTCTCGCGTAAAAGTAAACTTACTCTTACGACTCAGCAGTATTATATGGCTTTAATTAACTTTGTAAAATGAAAGGAATAATACTTCTTGTTAACGGCTTCGATTTGGCTCATAAACCATGCCATCCCTACCATTTTGGGGATTGACCCTTCCATTTCGGTAAGCTTTGAAAAAAGTTTATAAAAATTAAAAATCATATATGCCTCATATATAAATTATTAGTAAAGCTTTTGCCAAAATGGTATGGTTTTCGCCTATTGTGGAAAATGCAATTTGTACCACTCCCCAATTTGGGTTTTTTTAAAGAATTTTTAACAAATGAAATTTCGGATATACAGTTAGGTCATTTGAATTCTACAAATAATTTTATAACGCTTATTAACGAATCAGTAAATCACATAGTTATTGTCATATCTTCAGGGAATTCATTAGTAAAAAGTAAAAGGATAGCCATATCTGAGCGATTTTTTCTATTAAAAAATAAAGCATTCAACTCGGTTTTGGTAATGAATTATATTACCGTAACCTTTCCTTTATTAGAAAAATTTCGACCTTCCCATGACTATCACGAAATCTATCCGCCATCACACACCAATTTATTTAATTATTACACCATATTGGACCATAGCTGGTTTTATTAAATTAACACATGAATTCACATTTAAAGAAACTTTCAGCAGCAGGAATGCTGGTTACATTGGGTATAATTTTTGGAGATATTGGAACATCACCTTTATATGTTTTTCAAACTTTACTCATCGAGGGCGGAAAAGTTAATGCAGACCTTGTTTTGGGTTCCATTTCTTGTATTTTTTGGACTCTTACCTTACAAACAACATTCAAATATATTATCATAACCTTACAGGCGGATAACCGTGGCGAGGGTGGAATTTTCTCGTTGTATGCGCTAGTCAGAAGATATGGTAAATGGCTTGCAATACCAGCAATTATAGGTGCAGGCACCTTACTTGCAGACGGGATCATTACTCCTCCTATCTCAGTTACTTCGGCTATTGAAGGTTTGAACCTTGTGCCGGCTTTTGCGAAGGAGATTGTTCCAGGAAATAATCTGGTTTTAATTATTGTGATTTCCATAATGATCGTCCTGTTCTTCTTCCAGCAATTTGGGACCAAGATTGTGGGCTCGTGTTTTGGGCCTGTTATGCTAATTTGGTTTTCAATGCTTAGCATTTTAGGTATAATACAGCTGATGCATTATCCGCAAATATTTAAAGCCCTCAACCCATATTATGGTGCGCGGTTATTGATATATCATCCCAATGGTTTCTGGCTATTAGGAGCTGTTTTTTTATGTACAACAGGAGCTGAAGCTTTGTATTCTGATTTGGGCCATTGTGGCAGAAAAAACATTCAGGTTACCTGGATATTTGTAAAAACCGCATTAATGCTAAATTACCTTGGCCAGGGGGCATGGGTATTAATGCAGCCGGTTACTAAAAATTTTAACGGGGTCAATCCTTTCTTCGAGATTGTACCACATTTTTTTCTAATACCAAGTATAGCTATTGCAACCTTAGCAACTATTATTGCAAGCCAGGCGTTAATAAGCGGATCGTTTACGTTGATAAGCGAGGCAATCAGTATGAATTTCTGGCCACGCATAACGGTGAAATACCCGTCAAATATTCGCGGGCAGATCTATATTCCAAGTATCAACTGGATTTTGTGTTTTGGCTGTATCGCGGTTTCCTTATATTTCCGCACATCTGCTAACATGACCAGTGCCTACGGTTTCTCTATTACTATCGCTATGTTGATGACTACAATATTAATGTATTATTTTATGCGTTACGTAAAGCATTGGCCAGTATGGCTGGTTACTATTATTCTTTGCGTGTTCTTTACTGTAGAGTTTTCTTTTTTTGTTACTAATGCCGTTAAATTACTAAAAAGGTTGTTCTTTCTTTTCTTTGAATTTGGATTGATTTTTACCATGTATATCTGGTTTAGGGCTCGTAAGATCAATAACCGGTTTCTCCATTTTATTGATCTGAAAGAACAAATTCCTTTTCTTAAAGCATTAAGTGCTGATCAGACTGTTTCAAAATATGCAACACATTTGATTTACTTAACAAAGGCCAACAACAGTAAGCAAATCGAGCAAAAAATAATGTATTCCATATTAAGCAGAAAGCCAAAAAGAGCTGACGTTTACTGGTTTATACATATTGAGCGCACCGATGAACCGTACACTATGGAATATACGGTGGATGAGATGGAAAATGATAAAGTAATCAGGGTGGAGTTCCGGTTAGGATTTAGAATCCAACCTCGTATCAATTTGCTTTTTAGAAAAGTTGTAGAAGAAATGGTTGCAAGGAATGAGCTCGATATAACCAGCAAGTATGCATCTTTAAGCCACTTTAACCTCGCAGCCGATTTTCAATTTGTGATCATGGAAAAATTTCTATCCTATAATAATGAATTCAGTGTACGGGAAGGGTTTATATTGAATAGTTATTTTGCGATCAAAAAATTAGCCCAAAGCGAAGCCAAAGCGTTTGGGCTGGATACTAGCGAAACCCGCATTGAAAAAATACCGCTTATTGTTAAACCGGTAAGTAATATTGTTTTAATAAGAGTAGAACCGAATTAAACTAATTTAATTAAAACAAAATAGATTACTATATTGCTGATAAAACCTTCCACAATGGGAAGGTTTTTTGCTTCAAAGAGTATTGCTTCACAGTTTGACTATTTATTTATAAGGTACTGCGTAATTTACCTTTTAAAAAATAAAGGTAAGCTGTATGTATAACTTACATCAAAATCCGAATCAAATAACAGTAATCTACAATCCTATTCAATATTTATCTACTATACATTAGTTAACAGGGGTTTATAATAACCTTTTTTTTGTATTACGTAATAGTAGATTTATAATTACTATAAATGTAGTTAGACCGACTATCTCGCAAAGTACTTTTTTAAAATAAAGGAAAACCGGACAAGAAGTGCCGTAGCTTTTAATTTTTATTTAAGGTTAATTCATTAAATTTAATAGAATAAACCTCGTCCTGTAACATCATCAGGTAATTATGAAACACATTTCTATTTTAGTGCCGTATGAATCGGTGCCTTCATCTGTGGTTGATCCTCGCTATATGTTTACCGCGGTAAATCAATTCCTCATTAATTCGGGCAAGCATCCCTTGTTTAATGTGCAATTAGTAGGGCTTACCGAGCATGTGCCATTAAACAGCGGCAGCTTTTCGGTTAAAACAGATGTGCTGATAAAAGATCTTAAAAAAACCGACTTGGTGGTTATACCGGCTTTAGCGGGAGATATGAAAACCATGTTACGGCTTAACGAAGAGTTGTTGCCCTGGATCGTAACTCAACACAAAAACGGCGCGGAGGTAGCATCACTTTGCCTTGGTGCGTTCCTATTAGCATCTACCGGTTTGCTTGATGGTAAATCGTGTTCTACGCACTGGCTTTCGGCAAATGATTTTAGGGAGATGTTCCCTAAGGTTACCATGACCGAGGGTAGTATCATTACCGAGGCAGATGGCCTTTACTCAAGCGGCGGCGCAAGCAGTTACTGGAATTTGTTGCTCCACATTGTAGAGAAATATGCCGGGCGCGAAATGTCTATTATGGCAGCCAAATTTTTCGCGATAGAAATAGACAGAAAAAGCCAATCGCCGTTTGTGATGTTTAACGGGCAAAAAAAGCACGAAGACGAGTCTGTTAAATTAGCGCAGGAGTATATTGAGGAAAATTACACATTAAAATTTTCTGTTGACGAACTGGCAGATAAGTTTGCCATTGGAAAGCGCCATTTTGAAAGGCGTTTTAAAAAGGCCACAAATAATACCCCCGCCGAATATATACAAAGGGTAAAGGTAGAAGCAGCAAAAAAAGAACTCGAAAATTCCGCTAAGAATATATCAGAAGTTATGTACGATGTTGGTTATACCGATGTAAAAGCGTTTAGAACGGTGTTTAAAAAGTTAACCGGGCTATCGCCTATTAATTATAAAAATAAATATAACAGGCAGGCCGCGGCTTAAAAGCCTTAAGTTACTCGCCTGAGGCATTGGTTATTGGCAACGCAAAATAAAACCTGCTGCCTGCCCCAATCTCACTTTCAACACCTATAGTACCGCCTTGCGCGTTTATAAAATCTTTAGAAATAGCCAGGCCAAGGCCCGAACCTGATTTGTTTTGCCCATCAGTCGGTACCTGGAAGTAGCGGTCGAACAGGCGTTTCTGGTAAGTTTCGTCGATACCTTTTCCAAAGTCTTTCACCGCGAATTGCACTTGCTTGTTTTTGGCGGTTACCCGGATCTCAATTTTTGATTTCTCGGCACTGTAGCGTAAAGCGTTGGATAGGAAATTGACAAGCACCCAGGCCGTTTTTTCGATATCTACCTGCACCTCGGGCAAATCATCATCTTTTAGTATCTCCAACTGTACCTGTTTTTGATCTGCCTGGAACTTGATGGATGTGATGGCATAATTAACTATCTGCATCGGGTTTACCGGCACAAAGTTGAGTTGGATATTACCGGTTTCTACCTGCGAAAGCTCCAGCAATTCGCTGGTTATTTTTAACAGGCGGTCGTTATCATCTTTGATGTGGTTAACCAATTGTTCCTGCTCGCTGTTAATGGTGCCCACGCGCTGGTCGTTTAGCAATTGCAGGCTCATTTTTATGGATGCGATAGGGGTTTTTAGCTCATGAGATATGGTTGCAATAAAATTTGTTTTGGCCTCGTCGCGTTCTTTAAACTCGGTGATGTTTTTAAGAATATAAACCTTACCTGCCGAGCGGTTTGCCAGTTGCAGCGCGCCTTTTTTCTCCTGCATATTGGGTACTACAATATCGCTGCTCTGCATCTGGAAATACATTTCGCGGCTATCCAGCACAATTTTGAATGGTTTAATACCGGCATCATCCTTCAGGATAGATTTTAGCAGATCGTTATTTTTAGCGAGGTTGGCTGTGTTTTGGCCAATCACCTTATCACCCGTAATATTCAGTGTTTTACGGGCGGCATCATTCATGAAAAGCACCTCCTGCTTTTCGTTCACGCCTATAATGGCATCCTGCATCTGATCTATGATGGTTTCGATGCGTCGTTTCTCGGATATTACCGTTGCCAGGTTGCTATTCTCCCAATCATTTAACCTGGCAGCCATTAAGTTAAAGGCATTTGCTACCTCGGCAAACTCATCGTTTTGTTCAAAATGCAGGCGTTTGCCATAATTGCCCTGGCCAATCTCACGGATCCCATCTAACAATGCCTTAAGCGGATTGGCGATGTATCCCGGGAAATTCACGCTAAAGCTAAACAGCACCAGGAATGTAAAAGTGCCCACCAGCCCAAGAAACAATGTCGCACTTTTTACCGATGCACGGGCGTTGTTGTCCTTACGGACGATGGCTTGCATGTTTAATTGCTCGATCTCGCGCAGGCTATGGCGTACAGTACGGTCTGCGTGCTGTTCTGCCGGGGTGTTGGGTGGCAGTTTTTTAAGTTCTTCAAATGAGGCGCGAAGATTGGTGGTATACTTGCTTTCGCCGGGCTCGGTGATGTTATTTTCCTGTTTTAGCAGGTAATCGTTAAACTTTGCTGTAGCTGCGGTGCTAAGCGGCAGGTCGTTGTCGTCTAAAATAGTCCGAATTTCCCTTGCAAAACTCAGCGATTCGTAGTTATTCTTCAGAATCACCTTAGAGTTTTCGGAGATATCGCGGATATAAAACAAGGCGGTAGCGCCAAAAAATAGCACCACTATAAATAAAAAGCCGAAGCCTAACCGGAGTTTAGTTCTTACTTTCATGATAATATGACCAGGTCAGTTTCTGTTAGCGCAATCTTGTTTAGTAACTCGTTAAATATAGCTGTTCTTAATATAACCTGCCATAAATTTAAATGGGGCTTGCCAATGCAAATGGAAGTCACTTCTTTTTCTTCGGCTACTTTCATAATTGTTTGGGTAATGGCGTCGCTTTTCAGCTTGATGAGTTCGGCACCAAGCTCGGTAGCCAGTTTAAAATTGTTAATGAGGTAGCGTTGCTTATCCGGTTTTATCCTGTCTAAACTTTCACTGCTGCTTTGTACGTAAAGCACAATCCACGGCGACCGGTAGTAGGAAGCCAACCGGGCGATTTTGCGGATAACGATCTTAACCGTTTCGGCATTGGAAGAGGTACAGGACAGGGATTTCTCAGGGCGAAGTTTGATCTGCTTTGGGATCTCGTTATCTATCTTGCGCTCTACATGGTGGGCAACTTCTTTTAAAGCCAGCTCCCGCAGTTGCAGGATCGTATCACTATGGAAAAAGTTTTGCAGGGCGCCTTCAATTTTTGCTTTTTCGTAGATCTTGCCTTCCGTCAACCTGTCCACCAATTCATCGGCGGTTAGGTCTATGTTCACCATTTCATCTGCCAGGTCTAATATTTTATCGGGGATGAGTTCGGTAATGGCAATGCCGGTTATCTGCTCTTCGTCCTCGTTCAGGCTTTCGAGGTGCTGGATGTTTACCGCGGTTATCACGCTAATGCCGGCCTCTAAAATATCCAACACATCCTGCCAGCGTTTGGAGTTTTTACTGCCCTCGATATTGCTATGGGCAAGTTCATCCACAATAAGAACCTCGGGGTGGCGGTTAATGATGGCTTGCAGATCCATTTCTTCCAATTCCTTGCCCTTGTAGAAGGTTTTACGGCGGGCAATAATGGGCAGGCCATCCAGCAAGGCATGGGTTTCGGCGCGGTTATGAGTTTCTATATAACCTATGCCATTGCGTTGCAAAGCGTGGGCTTCCTGTAGCATCCTGTAGCTTTTACCCACACCGGCACTCATGCCGATGTAGATCTTCAGCTTACCCCGCCTGGATTTTTTCACCAGATCGAGGAAATTTTTTACGGATGTGTCTTTTTCTGCCATTGTTTTATTTTGTTACCTCACCTAGATCCTCTCCAAAGGAGAGGATCTAGGTGAGGCCCTTAAAATGCGTAAACCGCAGCTACTAAAAATTGCGAAGCCTGTTTTGTTGGCCCTGCATTTTTGTTGAAGAACTGCGCTGTCGAGTCGTTATCTAACCTAACCTCGGGTATCAAATTTAACGGGCCTGCTTTAATATTTGCGGTTATAGTAAACGCGGTGATAGATTCGCCTGCCGGTGGGCCTGTGGTTACAAAGCCACCGCTTTTAGTTTTAATGTATTCGCCCCTTAAGCCTAAAATTACATCTTTTGACACTGCTAATTGCGGGTATAATGCTACACCCTAAAAACCACTTTTTACAGCAGCGGGTGCCAAGAAGCTTGCGCCATTCAGCCCTTATTTAAGGGCATCCGTAATTTGGTAAGCGGTGGTTAGGTCGATGATGGTACCTTATGTTTTACAGCTAAACAGGTTGATGTACTTTATTCATATTAGTATGATTGAAACCGCACAGCACAATTTGCTGTGCGGCAAGCTATATATATGTAATTAGAGGCAGTTATTTTTTTAATTCATCAAGTGCTACATTCAATTTTAAAACGTTCACTTTTGCGGGTCCAAACAGGCCCAATAGCGGGTTTTCGGTATGCTGGTTTACCAATGCGTTCACTGCTTCCACATCAAGGCCG
>NZ_JAMXOF010000004.1 GCF_024055595.1 Mucilaginibacter aurantiaciroseus | reverse complement strand
CTCTATGCCAATACTAATGCCATAGAGGAATTATACAAGGTAATTAATTATAAATCAGTAAATTGCATTTGATACAATAGTTAACAAACAAAAAAACCCTCCCATTTTGGAAAGGTTGATTATCGTTTTGGGGAGCAAGGAAAGGGTTGTGATGGTGAGCCTGTCGAACCATTAACAAGGTGCATAACTCTTCGACAAGCTCAGATTGGCAAAAAATAATACGCGCGGTTAGTTTACTCACCCCGCGGCAATACGTGCGCGATTCTCCCTTCGCCTTCGGCGCAGAGAGGGTGGCCGAGCGTAGCAAAGACCGGGTTAGTAAAATCGTCGATTATAATGTTTTACAATCCGTACTCGTCAATCTTCCGATAAAGGGTAGTCAACCCAATACCCAACAGTCTTGCGGTTTCGGTTTTATTGCCTTTGGTGTAGGCCAATACCTTGCTGATGTGTTGTTTTTCGATGCTTTGCAGATCGAGCGAGCTACTGTCTGCGTTTTGGATGTTGAATTGAGCGGGAAGGGCAGATGGTGTAAGTTCATCGTCGGCCAATATCACGGCGCGTTCAATAATATTCTTTAACTCGCGGATATTGCCTTTCCATTGATGGCGGGTTAGCAGGGCTAAAAAATCGGAACTCATTTTAACGGGCTTGCCTGCCTTGTCTGCAAACTGTTTCAGGTAGTATTTCGCCAGTGCTTCTATATCGCCTTTACGCTCGTTAAGTGAAGGTAGTGATATGGTGAAAACAGATAGGCGGTAAAATAGATCTAACCTGAATTTGCCTTCTTCAGCCTCTTTTTGCAGGTCGCGGTTGGTGGCCGCCATAATGCGGATGTTCACTTTGGTGGTTTGGGTGTCGCCAAGTTTGATGAAGGTTTTACTTTCCAGTACACGCAGTAGTTTGGCCTGCAGGTCCAGGTTCATTTCGCCTATCTCATCTAAAAAAATACTGCCATGGTGGGCCTCTTCAAACAAGCCTTTTTTATCTTTAAAAGCCCCGGTAAATGCACCTGCTTTATAGCCGAATAGCTCACTCTCTAAAATTTCGCCGGTAAAGCTGCTGCAGTTGATGGCTACAAAAGGCATCTGCCTGCGCTGACTTTCGTAATGTATGGCCGATGCAAAAACTTCCTTGCCTGTACCGGTTTCGCCCAAAAGCAAAACGGTGGTATCGGTTGATGCCACCCGGCGGGCAAGGTTTACAGCATCTAAAACCGGCTGCGATTGCCCTATGATCTGCGCGAAACTAAATTTACTGTTTACCTTTTTATCGGCATTAAATGCGTTTTGTTGTAGCTGTGCTTTTTTTACTGCCTGGTTTAGCAGGGGAATTATCTTATCGTTATCATCACCTTTAACAATGTAATTGAAAGCGCCGTTCTTAATAGATTGCACGCCATCATTAATAGTGCCGTAAGCAGTAAGGTTTATAACCTCTACATATGGCTTTTTGGTTTTGATGGTTTTTACAAGGTCTAAGCCGTTAACATCGGGGAGCTTAACATCGCTGAGCACCACCAGCACATCTTCGTTCTCTAAAAGCTTTAAACCTTCTTTGCCTGTAAAAGCCTGCACCACGCGGAAGCCTTCTAAACCGATAATGCGCGAAAGCAGATCGTTTAGTTTTTTTTCGTCGTCGATGATGAGGATGGTGGCTTGCATTTTTAGATGATAAAACTGTGCAAATAACGGCAAGATGCACGACTAAGCAAAAGAATTTTTAATATTATTCGGCACTCAATTAATATTATAAGTTGCCTTACAACCCAACCTTTTGACGCAAATATTTATTAAGGGATAAATACCGCCTCAAGGAGCACCTATTGCATTGCATTTGTATTACTGATTACCTATATCAATGCCTCTGCACAAAAATAAAGCCGTCCGCATGGCAAAAGTTCCCGGATAGCATGTTGGTGAAAGTACATCCTTCTTATAATAAGGCAAAATGTTTCCATAAAAGCTTCTTCGGCGAAAATTACCATAAGGAATAGGCTGTGCCGGAGAAGCTGCCCGTGCTAAGGTTATCTAAAATTAACGGCGGCTTTACCGTTGTTAAAGGAGGGGGAGGTATAAAAACAAAATCTTTAAGGCTTGAAGATAAAAGCGGCCACCAGTGGGTATTACGCACGGTAGAATAGATCCCGGATAATTTACTGCCGGATGAATTGCAGGAAACCTTCGCGGTATCATGGGTTGATGATGAATATAGCGCCCAGTACCCGTTCTCGCATTGATAGTGCCGCCATTGGCGCATGCTGCACGTGTATTGCACAGTAGCACTGTTATTGGTGTAGTAGCAAAAGATGCCGAATTAGGCGAATACAGCAAAAGGTTTGTGGGCTAAGTTTGCCGGCTTTTATGATGTAGGTAGGGTGTAGGTTGGTAACGATACTTCAAACCAATGGCATAGCGGCACAGGTTGCGGCTTGTATTTTGCCCCGGCATCCTTAATAGTATTGCAATTGCTGGCAGGCCATTCTACCGAGGGTTGGTACCCGTGTGTATCATTCAATTTTAGATTGTAAATCGACCTTATTTTAATAACTTATTCGTCTCCTCGCATTGAGTTTGTTCGAACAGTTTTAGCCAAGTTCTTGTATGCATTTTCTACAGCATTAAATCTCGATTTAAAAATGCTCTCGGGATCGTATTTTTTTATTTTTTAGGAAAGCAAAAAAGATAGTATCGTGATGATCAAAAATATTGTCGATGTCAAGTTTATTTGAATTTTCAATATTACAGATTAAGGGATCAAAAATATTGGAAACATTCGCCTTTTTTCCTGCAATAAAGGAATGGTTTAATGCTTGCATAAAACGATAGACTGCTTTATTTGGATGATTTTGTGTAGCAAGTATATTTGCTTGGGTAATATAAAATGCCCCCCCCTTAATTTTTTTAATTGCGCTTCATTTTCTTTCTCAATTTTTTTTTAATTCTAATAACGCATTTTCAAGCTATGTATGGATGTCTTTTTTTACCTTACATTAGTTTTAATTCTCTTTTTTGATACCATTGAACTAATATCGGAATAAAAATACCGATGATTGCAAAAGATATTGTAACGACCCAAATTAACCTCGTGCAAGAATTATTATAAAATATATCTATCTTATTCAATATCGCCATCGAATGCTTAGATGGTGCACGCACTGTATCAGTCATTACCTTCGTAAATTTGACAGTGTCCAATCATTGAGTTTGATGTCATTTTAATTGCAATTGAAATAGCTTAACTTACACATATACATTAGTATTATTTATAGTTTATAAGTAAAAATAGCCGGTTTTAGTCGACTCTTATATTATGGGTATTATTGAAATTATTCCAACACTACCTTCTCGTGCTGGTAAGGGATTTGGATATCATCGAAGCCTTTCTCTTTCAGCTTTTCGGCAAAGTGCTGTTGCACCTCGTACTCGCCGTGTACCAATAAAAGCTTTTTAACCAGCTTTGGGTCCTGGCAGGATAAAAAATGCAGCAGGTCTTCATAATCGCCGTGGGCGCTCATGCTTTTAATGGATTGCACTTCAGCTTTAACCTGGTATTGCTCGCCAAAAATATGGACCTCTTTTTCGCCGCGTGCAAGCCTGCCCCCTAACGAGTTTGGCTCGGCATAGCCTACCATTAATATGGTATTTTTTTGATTGTTGATGTTGTTCTTGATATGGTGCTTCACTCGTCCGGCTTCGGCCATGCCCGATGAGGAGATGATAACACAAGGCCTTACATCATCGTTCAGCGCGATTGATTCTTCTGTAGTTTGCACAAAGCGCAGGCCCTTAAATCCGAACGGGTCGGCATCAACTTTCATCACTTCCTTTACACCTTTATTATACACTTCGGGATGGTCCTTTAAAACCTGGGTGGCTTTTTCAGATAGCGGGCTGTCTACATAATAAGGTACATTGGGCAGTTCGCCTTTCAGTTCCAAAGCATTTAAAGCGTATAATAATTCCTGCGTGCGGCCAACGCTAAATGCGGGGATAATAACCTTACCCTTTTTTTCGATACATGTATGTTTGATGATCTCAAGCAGGGCATCTTCAATAGGGCCGATATCTTTGTGCAGCGAATCACCGTAGGTAGACTCCAGCAAAATATAATCGGCCTGCGGGAAGGTTTGCGGATTGTTCAATAACAGGTCGCCGTAGCGGCCAACATCACCGCTAAAGGTGATATAAGTTTTTTTACCATTTTCGGTAGCGGCAATATGCACCGCAGCGCTGCCCAGCACGTGCCCGGCATCGGTAAATTTAAATTTTAAATTCTCGTTGATATGATATTCCTCGTGATAGTCCACTATCTTAAATTGGCCTAAAGCGGCTATCGCGTCTTCTTCGGTATATAAAGCTTCGAGCAATGGCTCATTTTTCTTTTTGCGCTGCTTATTGCTATACTCCATATCCTGCATCTGGATCTTGGCGGAGTCCATTAGAAGTATCCTCGCCAAGTCCATAGTAGCGGCTGTGCAATAAATTGGCCCCTCAAAACCTTCTTTAACCAGGCGTGGTATCAAGCCGCAGTGATCTATATGCGCGTGCGACAGGATGAGGTAGTCAACTTTTTTAGGGGGGAAGCCAAAGTGCTCGTTCATGTCCTCGGTTTGCTCGCCAAGGCCCTGGAACATGCCGCAATCTAAAAGTATGCCAGTACCATCCTGTAAACGTAATAAGTGCTTGCTGCCGGTTACGTTACGGGCAGCTCCGTGAAATGTAATATCCATTTATAATAGGTTGTTTTGGAGAACCAAATAGACAACTAAAAGTTTAAATAAAAAATAAACTAAACATTTAGTTGTAAACTAAGTTTATATGATATACCTTAGTACTAATTTAACAATAATCATCTTAATTAAATGGAAATAAAAGATTTAACCCGCGCTGAAGAACAGATCATGCAAGTACTTTGGCAGCTGGAAAAAGGCTTCGTAAAAGATGTTTTAGACGTTTTGCCCGAACCGAAACCTGCCTATAACACGGTATCAACCATCATCAGGATACTTGAAACCAAGGGTTTTGTAGACCATAACGCATTTGGCAAAAGCCACGAGTATTACCCGAGAGTGAGCAAAGAGCAATACAAAAACTTTGCAGCCGATAAATTACTGAGCGGCTATTTTGATAACTCGGTAAACAGGATCCTTTCCTTTTTTGTAAACAAGGAAAAGATTAACTTGAAAGAAGCTGATGAGATCATGAAATTGATTGAAAAACTAAAAGACAAATAGTTATGAATTGGTGGCATTATTTATTGCTGGTAAATATTTACCTGACGCTGTTTTTCGGCTTCTATAGCTTATTGCTGCGCCGCGAAACGTTTTTTCAGCTTAACCGTGTTTACCTGGTTGGTACAGCCGTACTGTCGTTTTTTATCCCGTTGATACAAAGCGAATGGGTTAAAGGCCTGTTTATTACCCAGAAGGTACAATACAGTATTTACGGTAGTGCCATTAATGTAACCGATTTAGCACCAATTAAGGATAGCCCCGTAACCATAGGCCAGGTGCTGATTGTGCTATACGCGGCAGGGGTGTTGATATTAGCTATAAAGCTTATTATCCAATTAGTAATATTAAGACAAATAATTAAAGACCCTTCCCCATTAGTATCCTATTCTTTTTTTAATAAGATAAGGGTAAGTGATGGTATAAATGGCAAAGAAGTTATAGAAAGCCACGAGCTGGTGCATGCACGCCAATTCCACTCAGCAGACGTGCTGATGATAGAAGCGGTGATGATCATCAATTGGTTTAACCCCGTGGTTTACCTGTACCGGTTTGCTATTAAACACGTGCACGAGTACATCGCCGACAGGCATACGCTTAAAGCAGGTACTAACAAGGCAGAGTACGCATTGTTATTGCTGAGCCAAACGTTTAACACGCCGGCACACCAATTAGTTAACCCATTTTACAATCACAGTTTACTAAAAAAACGGATCATGATGTTACAAAAAAACAGATCGCAGCGCATAAAGCTGATCAAATATGGCCTCTCCGCACCCTTATTTATTTTAATGCTGGTACTATCATCGGCAACTATTGAAAACAGCAAGGCGGTAAATGCCATCCACAACAAAGCCGAAAAGGTTTTTGAAGCACCTGCCAGGGCTGTATTAACAGACACTACCTATAAAACGACTATAGTTACTTACGATCCTAAAAGGGACAAGTTACCTGTAGCGCCTGCAGATACTATCCCGGAGGAGAATAAAAAGCAGGTATTTACTGAAGTTGAACATTCACCAACTTTTCCTGGCGGTGAAAAGGCTTTTTATCAATACCTGGCTCAAAATCTTAAATACCCTGCCGAGGCTGTAAAAAATAACGTACAGGGCCGTGCTATACTTACGTTCGTTGTGGAGAAAGACGGTTCGCTGTCTGATATAAAAGTAGTGAGAGGCTTAGGCAGTGGTACAGATGAAGAGGCAGTACGTGTACTAAAGGCTTCACCAAAATGGATTGCCGGCGTACAAAATAAACGGAAGGTACGTGTGCAATACTCAGTGCCAATCAATTTTTCGATGGCCGGTAATAAAGTTGGCACCTTAGCCCCGGCCAAAAGCGAACAGGTGTACAGTGAGGTAGATCAGTCTCCAAGCTTTCCGGGAGGCGAGCAGGGCTTCGGCAAGTGGCTCGCAGCGAATGTTAAGTACCCTAAAGATGCAAGGGAAAAAAACATAAAGGGCCGTGTTATCGTAACGTTTGTGGTAGAAGAAAACGGCTCGCTTAGCGATGTAAAAATTATAAGAGGCGTAAGCGATGATATTGATAAAGAAGCGTTAAGGGTTATGCAAAGCAGCCCTGCCTGGAAGCCAGGTATATTAGATGGCCAGCCGGTTAGGGTTGCTTACACCGTCCCAATAAATTTCGCATTAGTTGCCGATGATGATAAGCCAACCAAAACAGGTTATTTACCTTCAAAATCACTTAATAATTATTCAGATACCAGCCAGTTACCACCATTAATTAAAATGCGTAACGGGTACGGGACAAATCCGTTATATGTGCTAAATGGTGAAATTATTAAACAGGAGAAAATGCAATTGATTGCAGCGGGCGATATAGAAAAAATATCGGTTCTTAAAAATAAATCGGCTATCTCGCTATACGGCAAGAGCGGAGAGAATGGTGTTGTGCTAATAACAACCAAAAAAGGTTTAATTATTAAATAATTTGTCAGTTATAATTTTAAAAAAGTCGGCCTGTGTAAACAGGCCGGCTTTTTTATGTGTATTAGAATTGAAAATAATTTGGTTTCAGGTCTCAAATCTCATATCTATTTAAAGCTGTGATCCTTTTTCTCTCGCGTTTTCCTCGTCGCCTAAGCTGCGCATAATTTGGGTATAGCCCCTGTGGTTACCTTTCTCATCAAACAATGGGAACACTAAACCCGACCCCCAAAAGCGGGATCCATCTTTGCGCATGTGGTAGCGTTCGTCGATGGCACGGCCTTCTTTTAAGGTGGTGTTTAGCTCATATTCTGGGGCGCCTTTAGCAACATCCCCGGGTGTAAAAAAAATATCGGCACATTGGCCTACAGCCTCCTGTTCGGTGTATCCTAAAACGCGCTCGGAACCTCTGTTCCAGCTGTTGATGTCGCCATTTTTATCTGTGGTAATTACGGCGTAATCCTCCAGGCTATCCAGCACCTGGTGAAAAAAATCTTCGCTCATCCTAAAGTAGCTATCCTCAAAAATATCATTACCGGTTATGGTTTGGTTAAGGGTGGCGTAATCAACTTCAACGGTTACCCCTTCAACACCACAGGCAAGTTGCATAGGCTCACGCGTTATTTTGTAGAAGGTATCATAGCCATGGGGTAGGGTAATCAATTTTGGTTTTTCCCTTACCGGTTTTAAAACCATGTTTGATGCCTCTGCCGACGATGGGTCTGTAGAGGTACTTGCCAAAACGTATGTATAACCCTTTTCTATAAGGTCGCCAAGTAACTGCGGGGTGAATGGAATTTTCATGATTGGAAGAACTATTGATAAATATAAGCAGGCATACAAAAGGCCGGAACATAGCCCGGCCTTACTATTTTATACCGGGATCAATTATAACGCCGTCGGCCTGCGGATAATACCTAAAATCACGGATATAACAGCAATTACAAGTAACACGTGGATAAGGCTACTTACAGCGGTAAAAAAAAAGCCGATTGCCCAGCCAATTATCAGGATCACAGCTATTGTGTATAATAAAGAATTCATGATTGATAGTTTTTAAAGTATTGATATACTAATATTAAATCTTTAAAAATGTTTTAAGATTTTTTCTTAGAACGAAAAAAACCCCTGTCCGTTTCCGAACAGGGGTTTTATAAAAGGAGATTATCCAATTACAATTTTAACCATTTTTTACGCACAGCTAGTTGCTGTGGCGTAGCGTTTGGCAGTTCGGTAATGTTGTATTTAACATTATCGTTACGTTTTAGGGTAACCGGGATTTTAAATGCCTGGCTATCGCGGCTTACGGTGACCACAATTTTGTCGCCTGCTTTTTTGCCTTTAATGGCGGTTAGGTCGGTAACCGGGGTATCATCAATGTTAGTGATCTGGTCGCCAACGTTTAGGCCGTCAACCCATCCCGCGCCATCACGAAAAACTGTAGTGATGATGTTGCGGGTATTAACAGCGATGCCTAAGGTTGCATCATTTGTTGCAGCAAGGTCATCAAACAATTTGTAACCTGCGTAGCCCAAGTATATATTATATTTAATAGCCGATAACCCGTTAATGTATTGTGCGTAAAAATCATTTAGGTTTTTACCCGCGAATTTTTCAAAGCCTTCTTTAAACTCCGCGTCGGTATAACCGCGTTTTTTGCCTTTGTAATAAGTATCGTACATGTATTTCATTACATCGTTAAGGCTGTATTTGCCATTGCTGTTGTTGATGATCTCAAGGTCTAACAACATGCCGATAACCGCGCCTTTATCATAGTAAGAAATGCCCGTGTTATACGAGTTCTCATTAGGGCGGTAACTTTTTATCCACGCGTCAAAGCTCGACTCTGATAACGGTTGCACCTTGGTGCCCGGCTGGTTTTCCACGGTGTTAATGTCGCTTACCATATCGCCCAGGAAAGTTTCTGTATTAGCCAGATCAGCGTAACGCAAAATGATGTTCTGGTAGTAGGCCGTAAAGCCCTCGGCTATCCAAAGGTTGGTGGTGTAATTTTCGTTATCATAATCAAACGGGCCTAAAGCAATTGGGCGTAAACGTTTCACATTCCACAGGTGGAAATGTTCATGCGCTACCAAACCTAAAAAGCCATGGTAGGCACGTTCATTGGTATAACCATCGCGCGATGCGCCTAAAACCGTAGAACTTAAATGCTCTAAACCACCGCCGTTTCGTGCTTTGTTATGTACAATAAAGGTGTAATGTTTGTTAGGGTTTTCGCCAAAAACAGCAGCCTCGGCCTCGATGATCCTGGCCATATCTTTCTTAAGGCGTTCTTTATCGTAGTTACCACCGCCGTACATCGCAACTTCGTAATGGGTGTTAGCAACATCAAAGTCGAATACATCCTGGGTGCCTATTTCCAACGGAGAATCGTATAGGATATCGTAATTAGGTGCAGTACGGGTAAACAAATCGCCATTAACCATTTCCAGGCTGGTAGATACTTTATTCCATTCTTTATAAGGTTTTATGGTGATGGTTGATGGTTGTGCCAGCATGCCTTTAGGGAACAGGAAAATGCCTGTGGTAGATAGGAACGCGTGCGATACATCGATAAAGCTCGTACGCACCGATAACTCGAAAGCGTAAACTTTATATTTTACCGTTACCGATGTAAGGCCGGTAGTATTTATCTTCCAGGTGTTTTTGTTGATCTTGAGTGCCGATATTGCTTTGCCATTAGCGCTAACGCCAAACGATTCGATGTTTTTGGCAAATTCCCTTACCAGGTATGAGCCGGGTGCCCAAACGGGCATTTTAACTTCTACTGATGGCTGTGCAAGGCCGGATATGGTCATTTCCACATCTACATAATGTGCCTGCGCTTCGGGGAAACTAACCTTGTAGGATATTTTTGCAAGGCCAGCCGCGCTGCCCATAGTTACGTTCATAAAAAAGAGGGTTAAAAGTACCAGTGCTGATAGTTGCAATTTTTTCATGCGGCAAGTTATAAAATTTATGTTTTTAAATAAATGGGGTAAAACAGTTGCGATGTAAAATGCTTGATACAAGTAATCAAATTGATAGTTAAGCGGTTAATATTGCAAATTGAACCCATTATAGCTTTGCTACGCATTGGCATAGCTGTATACAAGCGATGGTTTAACAGTTTATATTTACACAAGGTTTGCCTAAATAAAAATTATAAATGGATACTTATACCCCTAACAAGCAGATATGAAAGCCAAATACATTATATATACCCTACTTGCGCTGCTTGTTGTATTCTTAATTTATAATAAATTCTTCAGTAAAAGGGGTAAACAAAACAGTGCTGCCGCTGCCGGTAAAGGCAAACGGAAAAATGGCCCTGTATCTGTAAATGTAATGGTGGTTAATGATACCGCTGTAAGCAACCAGATAGATATTACCGGTACTATTGATGCCAACGAAAGGGTAAACCTGATCAGCCAAACCGCGGGTAACATTACCGGCATATACTTTACAGAAGGTACCCGTGTACAAAAAGGGCAATTACTTGTTAAAGTTTACAACCAAGATTTGCAGGCATCTTTACAACAATACCAGGCGCAAATGGTGCTTGCCCGCGATATCAATAACCGCAACAAAATATTATACCAAAAAGAGGCTGTAAGTAAGGAAGAGTATCAAACCTCGCAATCGTCCTTACAATCGTTACAGGCACAGGCCGATGTAGTTAAGGCCCAAATAAGCCGTACCGAGATCCGTGCGCCATTCTCTGGCGTTATAGGTTTAAGAAATGTTAGTCCGGGTGGTTATCTTTCTCCATCTACATCAATTGCCACTTTGGTAAATATCGACCCTGCAAAGGTTACCTTTTCGGTACCTGAGCGTTACCTGCCAATTATTGGTATGGGTAGTAAAGTGAGCTTTATGGTAGAAAGCTCGAGGGAAACCTTCAAAGCAACAGTTTATGCCATTGAGCCGGCTTTGGATGCCATTTCGCGCACCATTACCGTACGTGCAAAATCTCCTAATCCTAAAAATGTTTTAACAGCAGGCGCTTTTGCCAAGATAAAGTTAACACTCGATCAGATCCCTAAAACCATTATGGTACCAACCGAATGTGTGATTCCTGATTTGAAGAGCAGCAAGATATACCTGTATAAAAACGGTATCGCGGTAGCTAGAGATGTAAAAACAGACCTGCGTACCGATACCAAAATTCAAATCATAGATGGTTTAAAAGCAGGCGATAGTATCATCGTATCAGGCTTGATCCAAATTCGCCCCAAAGCGCCGGTTAGGATCCTTAAAGTTATCAAATAACCAATATGAGTTTATCTTCCATAAGTATAAAGAGACCCGTATTGGCAACAGTATTATCTGTTGTGATAGTTGTATTTGGTATAATTGGGTACAAGTTTTTGGGTGTGCGGGATTTCCCTTCGGTAGATCCTCCTATCATTTCAGTATCTACCAGTTACTCGGGTGCCAACTCGGATGTTATCGAATCGCAAATTACCGAACCTTTAGAGAAAGCCATTAACGGTGTACCGGGTATCCGTAATATATCATCCACAAGTTCGGTAGGCTCCAGTAACATCACTGTTGAGTTTGACCTGGATGCCGATCTGGAAACCGCTGCCAATGACGTACGCGATAAAGTAAGCCAGGCGCAACGCCAGTTACCGCAGGATATTAATGCCCCGCCGGTAGTTACTAAAGCCGATGCCAGCGCCGACCAGATCATTACCCTTACCGTAAGCAGTAACACCCGTAACATCACCCAGGTGGATGATTACGCCGAGAATGTATTGCTGGAAGGTTTACAGACTATACCTGGTGTAAGTACCATTAACGTACAAGGCCAGCGCCAGTACGCCATGCGTTTATGGATTGATCCTAATAAATTATCGTCTCTTGGCCTTACTGCCACCGATATTGGTGCAGCATTAGCCCGTGAGAACGTAGAGTTGCCCGCAGGTAAAATTGAAGGAAACAATACCGAGATAACCATCAGAGCATTGGGTAAACTTACTACAGAGAAAGATTTTAATAACCTCATCATTCGTGTAGATAATAATCGGGTGATCAGGCTAAACGATATTGGTTATGCCGTATTAGGTTCTGCAAATGAGGAAACATCATTGAAAGAATCTGGTATCCCGATGGTTGGTTTGGCCATTGTGCCGCAGCCGGGTGCCAACTATGTGCAAATTGCCGAAGATTTTTATAAGCGTTTAGATCAAATTAAAAAAGACTTACCGCCCGATATTACCGTAAAGGTGGCTTTAGATAATACCAAATTCATCAACAACTCTATTACCGAGGTAAAAGAAACTTTGTTGATCTCGTTCATCCTGGTGGTAATTATCATTTACCTGTTCTTTAGGGATTGGCTGATCGCTTTCCGGCCGCTGATAGATATCCCGGTATCGCTGATCGGTGCATTCTTTATTATGTATGTATTTGGGTTCTCTATCAATATCCTAACGCTGCTGGGGATTGTGCTTGCAACGGGTTTGGTGGTAGATGATGGTATTGTGGTAACCGAGAATATTTATAAAAAAGTAGAAGCCGGTATGGCCGTCCGCAAGGCGGCTTTTGAAGGTAGTGCAGAGATCTTCTTCGCTGTAGTATCTACATCGGTAACCTTGGCCGCGGTGTTCTTACCTATCATATTTTTACAGGGCTTTACCGGCAGGTTATTCCGCGAGTTTGCGGTCGTCGTCGCCGGGGCGGTGTTGATCTCTGCATTTGTGTCGCTGTCGCTAACACCGATGCTGAACGTAAAGCTGATCCGCAAGAACCAAAAGAAATCGAAGTTTTATGAGTGGAGCGAACCATTCTTTGTAGGCATGACCACCGGCTACACCGAAACGCTGGTTAACTTCGTGAAGAAAACATGGGTTTCATGGGTGATCCTTGGCGGCTCGTTGGTACTAACCGGCGTGCTGTTTAAAATAACCCCGTCAGAATTGGCACCGCTTGATGACCGTAGCCTGTTGCGATACTCGGTTACCGGGTCTGAAGGGGCCACTTACGAGTATATGACCCGCTATATGGATAAGGTTGCCAACCTGGTTGCCGATTCTATTCCCGAAGCAAATGTTAACCTTGAAATTGTATCCCCATCGTTTGGCGGCGGTGGCTCTGCCAACTCGGGCTTTGGCCGTGTGGGTTTGGTAGCTCCTGACCAGCGCGGACGCACCCAGCAAGAACTTGCCGACTGGCTCAACAAAAAATTAACCCAAATGCCCGATGCCCGCGCCATTGTGGTGCAGGAGCAAACCATAAGCGGCGGTGGTAGCGGCGCACGTACATCATTACCGGTGCAGTATGTGATTCAAAACCAGGATTTTGAAAAGATAAGAAAGGTACTGCCCGAGTTTTTTGCCGAGGTATCTAAAAGCCCGGTCTTCCAGGGAGCGGATGTTAACTTAAAATTTACCAAGCCGGAGCTTAGGGTTACTACAGATCGTGACCGTGCCCGTGACCTTGGTGTTTCGGTAGATGATATCGCTCAAACACTACAATTATACTATAGCGCCGGCAGGTTAGATTACTTCCTGATCAACGGTAAGCAATACCAGGTAATTGCCCAGGTAGACCGCGCCAACCGCGACCAGCCGCTGGATCTGAAATCTGTTTATGTACGCAGCACAAAAGGTGGCTTGGTACAGCTTGATAACGTGGTAAAGGTTACAGAAAGCGCCAGCCCGCCGTCTATCTATCACTTTAATAGGTATAAATCGGCAACGGTACAGGCAGGCCTTGCACCGGGCGAAACGGTAGGCGATGGTATTGCCGAAATGGAACGTATAAAAGCTAAATTATTGGATGATACTTTTAGCACTGCATTGAGTGGCCCGTCAAGGGATTATGCCGAGGGTTCGTCAAACATCCTGTTCGCGTTTGGGTTTGCCTTATTGCTGATCTACCTGGTGCTTGCCGCCCAGTTCGAAAGCTTTGTGGATCCATTTATTGTGATGCTTACCGTGCCATTGGCAATATCTGGGGCGTTCCTGTCGCTTTGGTTATTCGATCAAACGTTTAACATTTTTAGCCAGATAGGTATCATTACCCTGGTAGGTTTGGTAACCAAAAACGGCATCCTGATAGTAGAATTTGCCAACCAGCGGATGGAGCATGGCCTGAGTAAATACGAAGCTGTTGTTGAAGCCGCCACATCGCGTTTACGCCCTATATTAATGACTAGTTTGGCAGTAGTGTTAGGCTCGGTACCTATTGCGTTAGCATTGGGTGCAGGTGCAAAAAGCCGCGTATCGTTAGGTATTGTAATTATTGGGGGGATGTTGTTTTCGCTGGTATTAACCCTATACGTTATTCCAACCATGTACATGGTGTTCGCCGCTAAAACCCGCCGCGATCCCGATCATGAACCGGAAGAGGAAGTTGAACCCAAAGCGCCCTTATTAATCGAAAAACTGTAAGCAATATGAATCTTAAAAAAATAATTTGCTTGACCTTTTGCGTTGCTACCGCTGCGGGTGCAAAGGCGCAGTATGGCCCTATGCTTACCCTGAAAGAAGCCGTTGAAATAGCACTAAAGAACAATTACAATATTAAGCTGTCGCAAAATAACGCTACCATAGCGGGTAATAATGTAACGCTTGGTAATGCCGGGTTCCTGCCTTTAGTAACCGGCGGTGGTGCGCTTAACGCCAGCAATCAAAAAATAAAGCAAACCCGTAGCGATGGTACGGTTAATAACCTTACCGCCAATAACAGCAACAACAATTACGGCGTAAACCTTAACTGGGCCATATTTGATGGCTTTAACATGTTCGCCAATTATGATATGCTGAAGGAGCAGGATAAACTGGGCGCCATCCGTTTGCAGGATACCATTCAAAGCACGGTTGCCAATGTTATCAATACTTACTATAACCTCATCAGCCAAACTGAGCAGATAAAAGCTTTACGCGGTGCGATAGAGATCTCGCGCACGCAACTGCGCTATTCTAACGATAAGTTTACCGTAGGCCGCGTTTCCAAACTGGATGTTTACAATGCCCAGGTAAATTTGAATACCGATACGGCAAACCTGATAACACAACAGCAACAGTACCGGCAAACAAAAATTCAGATGAACCAACTGCTGGTGCGCAACCTGCAAACAGATTTTGTTGTTGGCGATACCATAACGGTAAACCGCATGTTGATATTAGGCGATATTATCACCAAAGCCCAGGCGCAAAATCCTGACATATTATCGGCACAAATAAATAAGCGCCTTGCCCAGATCAGTCTGCGCCAGGTAAAATCAACCCGATACCCGGTTATTGGGGTAACATCGGGCTATACATTCAGCAACAGCAAAACACCGGCAGGCTTTACGCTTAGCCAAAATGCGCATGGTTTTGCTTATGGCTTAACGGCTTCTGTAAATATATTCGACGGCCTTAACCAATGGCGACGCGAACGCAATGCCAAACTACAAATTGCCAATGCCGACCTAAGCCAAAAGCGGGTGATGCTGGATGTGGAAGCGCAGATCAGTAATTTTTATGTGGCCTACATTTCGGGGTTGGATCTGATTAAGATAGGGCAATCCAGCGTGGAACTGGCTAAAAAGAACCTGGACATCTCGTTAGAGAAATATAAGATAGGTAACATCACCCAATTAGAGATCCGCGAAGCGCAAAGGAACTACCTGGATGCACAATCCAAGTTCTTTTCGGCACAATACCAGGCAAAAATGGCCGAAGTAACCTTGCAGCAAATAACCAACAGCATAAATATTCAATAAACTATATTTAATTGCATTAAAAGTTTATTTTTGAAAAACGATGCCTGTTCGCTTTAATACATGCCTGCTCATTGATGACAATTTTATTGACAACTTTGTCACGCGTAAAATTTTAGAGACTGCCAACTTTGCAGATAACATAATTGTAATACAATCAGCACAAGATGCTATAAACGCCTTGCGCGATGGTAGCGTTAAACCCGACGCTATTTTCCTGGATATCCGCATGCCTATGATGAGTGGGTTTGAGTTTTTACAGGAGTACGAAGCGCTTGATCTGGACAATAAGGACGTAGTAAAGATCTTTATGCTTTCCTCGTCTCTGAATCCAACCGACATGAACAACTCAAAAAGCAACAAATATGTTGCCCGGTTTGTTCATAAGCCGCTTACCCTCCAGGCGCTTGAGGAACTTATTACATGATATTAGTAGCAGATAGCGGATCTTCAAAAACAGACTGGCTGCTCTCAGCACCAGGCCAGCAATACAAAGCTTTTAAGTCCGCCGGTCTAAACCCATATTTTTTAACCGAAAAGGAAATAACCAAGATCATCCAGGAGCATGTGCCTGATATGGTTGCTTTAGCCGAGGATATTACCGAGATCTATTTTTTTGGCGCGGGCTGCTCCAGTCCCGACAGGCACGAGATCGTATCGAACGCCATTAGCAGTTTGATCCCTAACGCGTATGTAAGTGTAGACAGCGATCTGCTGGCATCGGCATACGCCACCTGCGGGCAGGAGAAGGGTTTTTGTTGTGTGTTAGGTACAGGCTCCAATATTTCTTTTTTTGATGGCGAGGACATCCACGACGGGCAGCACGGCCTGGGTTATGCACTGGGCGATGAAGGATCGGGCACGTGGTTTGGCAAAGCCTTGGTAACCGACTACCTGTACGGCAATATGCCCGATGAGATCAATGCCAAATTTAAGGCTGCTTATAACCTGCAGAAGGAAGAAGTTATCATTAATACCTATCAAAAGCAACGGCCAAATTCATACCTGGCAAGTTTCTCTAAATTTTTAACAGAGATTCGCGCATCGGAATATGGGCAGGATCTGCTGAGAAAAGGCTTGCTTGAATTTGTAGATACTAACATCAAATCTTACCCGCAATTCAATAAATTTAAATGCCATTTTGTAGGCTCTATTGCCTATGTTTTTGCCGATGAGCTAAAAGCAGTTTGCGAAGAAAATGATGTGCATGTAGGCAAGATCATCCGCCAGCCAATTACAGATCTGATGGAGTTTATTTTGAAAAGGGGATAATTCCATCCTATTACTGGTCTAAGCTATTACTGGTTTAAATTGAAACTTAAACAAGTATTGGTGGATAGCTAAATATTGCTTTTACAAAACGGCGTCTTATAATAATAATTAGTCCTTGTAAGGTGGATGCGGAAATTGTTGTAGTGGTGAAAAGTCGCCCTTGAAAATATCAAGCTCATAAAGATTATCATCAGTCCCAAGATTCACTGTAATAGATAGTGGGATGCCGTCTAAGTCCCGTAACGAATCAATCCTGGCTATTTCATCTTTCATACGCACCGCCTCGGTTGATGAATATATAAACCTTAAGCTACCCATTCCCCCATCATTCATTTCTTCAACAAATAAATGCGGCAACTTTTTAACAAGGTAATCCCATTTTGGATCCTTCAGTAGCAAATAAGTTATTAATGCTTGTTCCACTGGTTTTAAATACCTCATTTTAGTGACTTAAACCCTTTTTTACCCCGATCATAAATATCCCCAACACTGCTAAAAAGCTTGCAACCTTAGGCAAATAATCGCCATATTCCACGTAAAAAGTAATGTCCGAGTTTAGGTTGATGTCCTGCTTAAGCGCGGTGCGTACCCACCATTTACTTTGCTGTACAATATCGCCACGCTGGTTAATGAACGCCGAAATGCCTGTATTAGCGGAGCGACAAACCCAGCGACGGGTTTCAATGGCGCGGAGCTTGGCATAATCCAAATGTTGGTCTTTACCCGAGGTGTTTTCCCACCAGCCATCGTTGGTGATAATGGCGATGAATTGTGCGCCCTGCTTTACGTATTTAGATACCCATTCGCCCCAAATAGATTCATAGCAGATAACCGGTGCAACGCCTATCCCACTTTGCGAGTACAGTACGGTTGGTTCCGTTTGGATGCCATAAGCGCCCGTTGCACCCCCCAAATGTTCAAAGGCAGGTTTCAGGAATGATAAAGTATTGCCAAATGGCAATGATTCCGCCCCTGGCACTAACCTCGATTTATGATAGAACTGTACTTTAGATGAATTTTCAATATTAATGGCCGTACTAAACCGGTCATAAAATACCCCAGGCTGATCTGGCATTTCGCTTGCCGTATTTGTAGCGCGTTTGTTGTAGAATTTATGTGTTTCGCCGCCTGTTAAAACGTTAGCGTTTTTAAAACGGGTTAAAAACTTCCTTACTTGAAGGTAGCTGGCTTCGGTATAAATATGGTCCTCGTCCATGTCCTTTGAAAGGGCGGTTTCGGGCCAGATGAAGTATTCGGTATTGCGTTGGCCAATAGAATCTGAAAGATGTGTAAGCGCTTCTATTTGCGTTTGAATAGGGATGATGCCCTCTTTCTCATAAGGATCAATATTGGGTTGGGCCACTACAATATTTGATGGATTGATCTGTTCCTTGTAGCTGTAATATTTAAAAAGCGACAGGCCTAAAGGCAGTATCAATACTAACGTAAAACTAATAATAAGCTTTTTGCGGGCTGGTTTAGCCTGTTCCTCGCGTAAGCCAATATAAAGCAAAAACAGAAGGATGTTTATTGCCCATACCCAAATGGTGCCACCATAAACGCCGGTGTACTCATACCATTGGATCCATTTATGCGAAGTGGCAAAACCGTTACCAAGCGTCATCCATGGGAAGTTAAGGTCCCAGCTTTGGTGCAGGTATTCGTACCCTATCCAAAAACAAACCAGCGCGATAAGTGAAAGCGTACGGCCGGCTATCAGCCTTACCCTGTAATACAACCAGCATGCGGTAGCCATTAATAAGGGCCCAAGCGCGTAAGGTATTAATGTAATGGGTATTGCATTAATGGGCCCAATAATTTTTAATGAGTTATACACCCAATAGATACAAAGCGTATTCCAGATGAAAAACCCTATGAATGTGGTATAAAAGATCTTTTTGCCTTTCCCGTTAGCATCAGATAGGATAATGTTTTCCATCGCCAGCAGCATTGGAACTAAGCCCACAAATAAAAAAATCGTGGTGTACTGTGTAGGCGGCCAGGCAACCCAAAGCAGTAGTGCGGAGAATATAGAGAGTAATAGGTTTTTTTTCATTTGATTATTGGTCATTCATAAACTAACCGTCATTGCGAGAAGCGATAGCGACGTGGCAATCTTCGATAGATATGTCGCCGACTTTTCTATCGAGGATTGCTTCATGCCTCGTAATGACGTGTGGGAAAGTGGGCTGAGGCTAATCCTCCTCCTCTTCCTCTGCATATTTCTTTTTCTTTTTATCCTCGGCGGGCGCGGCACCGGCAACGCACATTACAAACTCGCCTTTAAGCGGGTGGGTCTCAAAATATGCTTTTACCTCGGTTACAGTACCCCTTACAGTTTCTTCGAACATTTTTGTCAGCTCGCGCGATACGGACAGCTGGCGATCGGCACCGAAAAAGGTGGCCATTTCATCCAGCGTTTTTAATAAACGGTGCGGCGACTCGTAAAGTATAATGGTGCGCTCTTCTGTCGCCAGGAATTTATAGCGGGTTTGGCGGCCTTTTTTTAACGGTAAAAACCCCTCAAAGCAAAACTTATCGGTAGGGAAACCAGAATTAACCAGTGCAGGCACAAAAGCCGTTGCACCGGGCAGGCACTCCACAGCTATGTTGAACTTCAAAGCCTCGCGCACCAGGAAAAACCCCGGATCGGATATAGCAGGCGTACCTGCGTCAGAGATCAGCGCGATGTTTTGGCCCATCAGCAGGAATTTGATGATCTCGTTGCTGGCTTGACGCTCGTTATGCTGATGATGTGCAAATACCTTGTTCTGGATGTCGAAGTGCTTTAGCATAGGCGCGGAGGTACGCGTGTCCTCGGCCAGTATTAGGTCGGCTTCCTTCAAAATGCGGATAGCCCTAAAGGTCATATCCTCCAGGTTGCCAATGGGTGTGGGTACTAAATATAGTTTGCCGGTGGGTGTTGTGTTCATGTTTTATTAGTTGCAGCTGCAGTGGCGGGTGGCAGTCTATATTTGCAATTAAAAAAAACTGCTACTGCTACTTAAAACTGCTACTTAAAAAATATCTTTGCCTTTTAAAATAAAATCAATGCTGCAAGTTAGTTATATCCGCGATAACAGGGAACAGGTTTTAGAACGTTTGGCTGTAAAAAATTTTAAACAGCCCGAATTGGTAGATAGGATCCTTGAACTGGATAGTGAACGTTCGATTGCGCAACGCGGTGGAGAAGACGAAAAAGCAAAGGCCAATGCATCTGCCAAACAAATTGGCGAACTAATGCGTGCCGGTAAAAAGGAAGAGGCAGAAGTGCTAAAATCTCAAACCGGCAATTCAAAAGAGAGTATTAAAAAGTTTGATGAAGAATTGGCAAGAGCAGAAAAAGAGCTTTATGACGCACTTGTTCAGCTACCTAACCTGCCACACTCATCAGTACCAAAAGGCATAACGCCCGAAGAAAACGAAGTAGTACTGGAGAATGGTAGCATCCCGGAATTGCACGCCAATGCCTTGCCGCACTGGGAGCTTGCCGCGAAATATAATCTGATAGATTTTGAACTGGGTGTTAAAATAACCGGTGCCGGTTTCCCTGTGTATAAAAACAAAGGTGCCAAACTGCAGCGCGCGCTTATCAATTTTTTTATTGACGAAGCCGAAAATGCAGGTTATAGCGAAGTAAGCGTGCCGCTAATGGTGAACGCGGCTTCTGGTTTTGGTACGAGCCAATTGCCTGATAAGGAAGGACAGATGTATCATGTAGGTGTAGATGACCTATACCTGATCCCTACTGCCGAAGTGCCCATCACCAATATGTACCGTGATGTGATCTTAAAAGGCGATGAACTGCCTGTTAAGAATTGCGGACATACGCCATGTTTCCGCCGCGAGGCTGGTTCTTATGGTGCACACGTACGCGGACTTAACCGTTTGCACCAGTTTGATAAGGTAGAAATAGTACAAGTGGTACACCCCGATAGATCGTACGAAGTATTAGAAGATATGAGCGCACATGTGCAGGACCTGCTACAAAAACTTGGTTTGCCATACCGTGTATTGCGCCTTTGCGGCGGCGATATGGGTTTCGGCAGCGCCCTAACTTACGATATGGAAACCTGGAGCGCCGCGCAGCAACGCTGGTTAGAGGTATCATCTGTATCAAATTTCGAAACCTTCCAAAGCAACCGCTTAAAATTACGTTTCCGTAATGCCGAGGGTAAAACTCAACTGGCCCATACACTTAACGGTAGTGCTTTAGCTTTGCCTCGTATTGTTGCGACATTGTTGGAAAATAACCAAACAGAGAAAGGTATTAAAATACCTGAGGCACTTGTGCCTTATACGAAGTTTGAGTGGATAGATTAGTGGTCTTTCCACTTGTCATCCTGAACGATAGCGAAGGATCTAACGTACACCATGCTTGCAGGCGACAGGGCGGCTAATAGATGCTTCGCTATCGCTCAGCATGACAAAAGAGTTAAAGGGAAAAGCCACGGCACGCCGTGGCTTTTCCCTTATTTGGCTATGTTCGCAATGCCGCCGTTTTTGTTTCGCAACAACGTGTGGTTCCTTACATACCCTTCTGTATCGCCTCATAAACCGCATCCTGTATCCTCGGGCGAATGTTTAGGCTGCCCAGTTTATTGCCCACATTTGGATGCACGCGGTTTGAAAGGAACACATACACCAACCCATATTTAGGATCTACCCAAACGCAGGTGCCGGTGAAACCGGTGTGGCCATATGCCTGGTCTGATGCTAATTTAGATGGGTAATTTCTGTCGGCTATCGGGTCCCAGCGGTCAAAACCCAAACCACGTCGACTAACTGCCGATTGCTTGGATGTCCAAAGGTCTACCGTTGTGGCTTTAACATATTGTACGCCGCCATAAGTGCCGCGGTTAAGCATCATTTGGTACATGATAGCAACATCATTAGCGCCTGCAAATACGCCTGCATGGCCTGCAACGCCACCCATCAGGGCGGCGGTTGGGTCGTGCACGTAGCCGTCAATTAATGTTTTGCGGTCTTTTCTATCGTCTTCAGTTGGCGGGATCCGGTTGGCCGGGAAACGGTACAGGGGCAAAAAGCCTGCGGTTTGCATCCCCAACGGGTTATAAAATTTATCCTGCACATATTTATTTAGTGGGATAGCTGTAATAGCTTCCTCAATTTGCTGCATAAATATCATACCCACATCACTGTACACATACTGCCCACGGGTTTTCACCAGCGAACGCAGCGCTGCAGGCAGCATCACTTCATCAAAGTATCCTTTACTAACATAATAGTTATCATTCACCTTAACAGGGAACGCCGCGGACGAATCAGTACTATGATCCGCCGGTTTGATCACTTCAAAGGTGGAAATATCCGGGATCAACCCTGCCTGGTGTTCCAGTATTTCACGAACGGATAAAGTTTTTTTGTTGCTGTTGCGAGCTATGGCTAAGTAAGTTCCCAGGGTAGAATCCAGGTTCAATTTGCCCTGATCATAAAGCTGCATAGCCTCCATGGTGGTAGCCGAGATCTTGGTCATGGACGCGATGTCGAAGATGTCGGTTATCCTATCGGGGATGCTGTTGTCATAGGTGTGGTAACCATATGCTTTGTTGAAAATCACCTTACCGTCCTTGGCAACCAATACCACGCAACCCGGTGTAGCCCTGTTGCTGATAGCTTCCTGCGCAATGGCATCAATTTCTTTTAGGTTGTCGGCGTTGATACCGGCATCTTCAGGCACCGTGTATTGCAAACGGGTTTTGGAGGTTAGGTATCCTGTATTGGTAGCGTACTTTGGCGAGTACGTTTTAGTTAACTTTTGCGTAATAGCCACCCCGCCAAAAATGGCTTGCGCACTGTAAAACGCCGCTATCTGCGAATTTTTGGTCGACCATATAATGGGCGACGTTACATCATTTAACTTAGCTAGTGATGAGTTAGTACCTAACAACGACACCACAACATTCTTCATTTTTTGATTATTGTTGATGAAAGCGATGATTGCCGGGTTGCCCGCTTCTGCATCAGTTAACTGAACAATAAGCGTGTTGTAGAACTTGGTATCCTGCACCAGCATATCAAGCGTTTTAACGCTCATGTAATCGTTACCGTTAAAGGCATCAACCTTGGTGTACTTGTTAAGCAGGCTATCAAAAGATGTACTGTTAACCGACGAAAAATGGATGCTGGCTATCTTGTTATTGTCCAGGTTTTGCAGGGGGATAAGTTGCTTTTCGTTATTCAGCAAAACTGTGGCTTGTTCAACCAACAGCTGCTCTTTTACATAAGCCTTACCCTTTAATGGCGGGTTTTGCGCACATGCCGAATTGAAAAGCGCGAACCCGGATAGCAGCAAGAAATAGATACGCTGCTTATTTTTTCTCATAAACCTTAACACCATTTATATACGTTTTTAAAACTTTAACATTTGGCAAATTACTGCCCTTGGTTTTCATAATATCCTGGTCCAGGATAACAAAATCGGCGTATTTGCCAACTTCAATACTGCCTTTTTCTTTTTCTTCAAAGTTGGCTTTTGCCGCCCACATGGTCATGCCGCGCAGCGCTTCTATACGGCTTAGCGCATTATCCATCTGGAAACCACCAGCGGGCAGGCCTTGTAAATTTTTGCGCTCGGTAGCAGCATAAAACGTGTACAAAGGGTTTATATTCTCTACCGGGAAATCAGTCCCCAGCGGGATCCATCCGTTTTGTTTCATCAGGCTTTTGTAAGCGTAACCGGTTTTTATCCTAACGGCACCAAGGCGTTTAACCGCCCAGGCCATATCAGATGTGGCATGAGTTGGTTGTACCGATGGGATAATGTTATTTGCGCCGAATATTTTGATATCATCCGGAGATACGATCTGCGCGTGCTCTATCCTCCATCGTTTGTCATTTTTGCCCTTCAGGTTCTCAGCATAAATTTTCAGGATCACCCGGTTAGCACTATCGCCAATAGCATGCGTACACATCTGAAAACCCTTGGCCGCTATCTTTTTAGCGACCTCTTCAAAATGCGCTTTGCTGCTTAATAAAAAACCATTCCAGTTCTTTTGGTCGGCATAAGGGTGTAGCAAACATGCACCGCGCGAGCCTAAAGCACCATCGGCATAAACCTTAAACGAGCGTACGTTTAGGCCCGGTGTTTTGTATGCACCACGTTTAAACAGGTATTCATAATTCTCGGGCTGGTCGGCCAGCATTACGTACATGCGCATTTTAAGAGCGCCTTTGTGCTGTAGTGCCGCTATGGTACTCACCATGGTGTAAGGTAAACCGCAATCATCAACCGTGGTTAAACCAACAGCGAAGCAATTACGTTGTGCATCAAGCAAGGCGGCTTGTGTAAGTTGTTCGGTAGGCTCCGGAATCTTGCGTGTAACAATACCAACGGCATTATCTACCAATATACCGGTAAGTTTACCGTTAATGGTTTCTACCTCGCCGCCGATGATCTTTTGGCCCGGTTTTACACCTGCAATGTTCAGGGCCGCCTGGTTGGCAATGGCGGCGTGGCCGTCAATACGATTAAGGATCACCGGGCGTACCGGGAAAAGGGAATCGAGCTTCGCTTTGTTGGGAAATGCTTTATTATCCCAAATGTTTTGGTCCCAGCCGCCACCTATTATCCAGCCATCGGTTTTATGGCTTGCATATTTATTTACGGTATCAACTATGGCTGTCCAGCTTTTTAGGCCAACCAGGTTTACGTTTTGCAGGCCTAAGCCATATTCATAAAAGTGGGCGTGGGCATCAATAAAGCCGGGGTAAACGGCTTTACCGCCGGCATCTATTACTTCGCGGGCTAAGTATTTTTTTTCGAGGGTGCCAATATCGCCTACGGCGGTTATCTTACCACTGCTTACCACAAAGGCATTTGCGGTGCTAAAGGTACTGTCAACCGTATATACGAGGGCGTTTTTTACGATCAGATCGGCATTATATTCTTTTTGCTTGCATGCCGCGGCAAGCAAAAGCAGTACGGGCCAGAGTTTCTTCATGTTAATAAACAGGTAGATGTAAATAATAATAACGTAAATACTATATACAAGTATGTAAAGGTAAAGTTATGCAATCAAATAATTAATTTAGCACCTGAAAAAGGGTGTATAATAAAAGCCTCACCCCAACCGCTCTCCAAAAGAGAGGCTAAACAGAGAAGGGAAATATTTTTAATGCCAGATATAATTCAACTTTTACCGGATTCCGTAGCCAACCAGATTGCCGCGGGCGAAGTAGTACAACGCCCTGCATCCGCAGTAAAAGAATTGATAGAGAATGCGATAGATGCCGGTGCCGATAAAATTCAACTGATATTAAAGGACGCCGGGAAATCACTGATACAGGTTATTGACAATGGCTGCGGTATGAGCCTTACCGACGCGCGCATGTGTTTTGAACGCCACGCCACATCAAAGATCCGCAAGGCCGAAGACCTTTTTGCGATCCGTACCATGGGTTTCCGGGGCGAGGCCATGGCTTCGATAGCCGCGATTGCCCAGGTGGAGTTAAAAACCCGCCGCCACGAAGATGAATTGGGTACCTGCATCCAGATAGAAGGATCGGAAGTGATGAACCAGGAGGCCTGTTCGGCCAACTTTGGTACATCTATATCCATCAAAAACCTTTTTTTTAACACGCCCGCCCGCCGTAACTTTTTAAAAAGTAACCCGGTGGAGATGCGCCACATTATCGACGAGTTTCAGCGCGTGGCGTTGGCTAATCCGCAAGTGTTTTTAACCATGCACCACGATGGGCAGGAGGTTTACCACCTGCCTGCATCTGCCATGAAACAGCGCATTGTGCACCTGTTTGGTAATAACTATAACCAAAGGTTAGTGCCTGTTGAAGAGGAAACTACCATCATAAACTTACGGGGTTTTGTGGGCAAGCCCGAATTTGCGCGTAAAACCCGCGGCGAGCAATTTTTTTTTGTGAACAACCGTTTCATTAAAGATGCTTACCTGAACCACGCGGTGCTAACCGCTTTCCAGGAGTTGCTGCCCGATGAAACCTTCCCGCTGTATGTGCTTTTTATTGATATCGACCCGGCTAAGATCGATATTAACGTGCACCCTACAAAAACCGAGATCAAATACCAGGATGAGAAATCCATCTACGCCATCATCCGCTCGGCGGTAAAGCGCTCGTTGGGTAAATATAATATTACCCCCACTTTAGATTTTGACCAGGAGAATAGCATCGGCCACCTCATCACCCCAACACCCTTTGAGGAAATTAAACAGCCAACCATCGCATTTAATCCAGACTTTAACCCCTTCGCATCCGAAAAAAGAACGAGCGAGCGGGAGATCCCTTTTCTACGCGATAACAATAATCGCCACACAGCTATCCCGCGTAACTGGGATACTTTGTACCAGATAAGTAAAAAAGAAGAAACCCTGCAGCACGAGATGCACGAGGAAACAAGCATCCCCGTGAATGAACAGGAGATCAGCAAAAGCAGCGAGAAGCAGTTCTTTCAGGTGCATAACCGGTTTATCCTGTCGCAAATAAAATCGGGCTTCATGCTCATTAACCAGCAGGCGGCCCATGAACGGATCTTGTACGAGCGTTTTTTACAGCAATTGCAGAACCACAGCGGGGTTAGTCAGCAGAGTTTATTTCCGCAATCTGTTACACTAAACAGCAGCGATTTTGAGTTATTGAAAGAACTGTTACCTGATATCCGCGCGCTTGGTTTTGACATTCGTGAGTTTGGCCGTAATACCGTAGTGGTAGAGGGCATACCGGCAGATATTATTAACGCCAGCGAGAACGAATTGCTGGAGCAATTACTGGAAGGGTTTAAAAATAACCTGGCGATATTAAAGTTAGATAAGCGCGATAACCTTGCCCGTTCGCTGGCACGTAACGCTGCGCTAAAAGCAGGGGTAAAGCTAAGCATGGAAGAGATGAACCAACTGGTAGATCAGCTTTTTGCCTGCCAAATGCCAAACTTGGCATTAAATGGCAAGCCCGTAATTAGTACCTTTACGCTGAACGAATTAGCTGAACGATTTGAAAAGTAAGATAACGATAAACAATTTATTGTAGAAAAGCGATACTTCGCTTCTCCCACTTAAACCATATATAATTACACGTACAAAACATGCAATCACCATTTGCCAATATGCCGCCGGTTACAAAAAACCTGCTTGTTATAAATATCCTGTTCTTTATTAGCACTTATGCTTTAGCAAAAGTGATAGACCTTAACGCACTGTTCGCGGCATACTACCCACTATCGCCGGCGTTTAGGCCATGGCAAATAATTACCTACATGTTTATGCATGGGGGCTTAACGCACATTTTGTTTAACATGTTTGCGCTATACTCTTTTGGGCCGATGTTAGAATATACCCTGGGTTCAAAAAAGTTTTTTAACTACTATTTCATCACCGGTATTGGTGCTTACGTTTTGTACATGGTAGTACAAGCCGTACAAATTCATACTTTAACAGGTGCATTTAGTATCCCTCATCCCGAGATAGAAGCGTCATACTTTAATTATGGCGGACCCGAAAACGCGCAAAAATTATATGGGTTTATGAATTTTCCGATGTTGGGTGCATCAGGTGCTATATTTGGGATCTTGGTAGGGTTTGCCATGCTGTTCCCCAATCTGGAAATGATGATCATGTTTATCCCTGTACCTATCAAAGCCAAATACGTGGTGATAGGTTACATAGCTATTGAATTATTTTCAGGTATAGGGCGTTTTGCAGGTGATAACGTCGCCCATTTTGCCCACTTAGGCGGTGCGCTATTCGGTTTCCTACTCATAAAACTTTGGGGAATAAAGCGGCCTAACAATTTTTACTAATAGCTGTTTAAATAGCATCAATAATATCGGTCATGACACTCTGGAAAGATATCCAATACAAGCTTTTAAAATCGGGCAATAAACTTAGCCTGCTTATTGGCATAAACGTAATTGTTTATCTGGCCATTAACATATTTGCCGTTTTTGAGCAATTATTCAGGGGGTTTGGTAACAGTATCATATTATCTTATACAAATGAATTTTTATTATTACCTGCATACCTGCCAAAATTGGCGGTCCGTTTTTGGACGCCGTTTACCTATATGTTTATGCATGCCGGGGTGTTCCACATCCTGTTTAATATGCTTTGGCTATATTGGATGGGGCAGATTTTTGAAGAGTATCTGGGCAACAAACGTACCATTGGTTTATATATAATTGGCGGGCTTGCAGGCGGTTTGTTATTTGTTGCCTGTTACAATATTATCCCGGCTTTTACCAGTATTAATGCGGCGGCTAACGGCGTAATTGTAGGCGCATCGGCAAGTGTAATGGCTATTGTGGTGGCTACAGCTACTTTACTCCCTAACTATACCATCTCGTTGATACTAATTGGGCCTGTTAAGTTAAAATGGCTGGTGCTGTTTTATGTGGTAATAGATTTTTTAGGAGTAGCAGGCAGTAACGCCGGTGGCGAAATTGCCCACCTTGGCGGGGCATTATTCGGATTCATCTATATTAAACAACTGCAAAAAGGGCGCGATTGGATAGGCGGCATCAATAAGTTATTTGAGCCTAAACCCCAAATGAAAATAGTTAACAACGGTGTTGGTAGTACGCAACGCAAAGCGTCCGGTAAGCCAAAGCAGGAAGATGTTGACCGTATCCTCGATAAAATATCGGGCAGTGGTTACGATAGCCTAACCAAACAGGAAAAGGAAACCTTATTTAGTGCAAGTAACAATAATGAAGGATAAAAGCAAAAATTTACCCTTTATTGATAGCGTATTCCTTTGGATAAACTATACATTATGCGCCGCTTTGCTATTGGGTTACCTGGCGCCGTATGTAGACCCACGCACCTTTTGGCCCATCGCGTTCTTTGGCCTTGCCTACCCACCGTTGCTTTTAGCAAATGTAATTATCATAGTTTACTGGCTCGTTCGCAGGAGCTGGTTAATTGGCTTGTCGTTAATTACCATCTTAATTGGCTGGAACGTGCTGAACAATAACATTGGCATGCGCCTGCCGGCTGGTTCAAGCCAGTCGGTACCCAAAAAGCAACTAAGGTTGATGACCTATAACGTACACGATTTTAAACGGTACGGCGCAAAAAACGAGAGCTCTACCCGGCACGAGATCCTCGACCTGATAGGGCAGGAGCAGCCCGATGTTATAGGCATACAGGAATTTTTTACCCGTAAAAAAGGGCAATACGCTATGATAGACTCTGTCAAGAAAGTAATGCGTGCCGGTAATTATTATTTTGAGCCCACCATGATCAGCGCCGGCGAATCTGTGGGAATGGCTATTTTTTCTAAATATCCCATTAAATCATACGGATTTGTCCAACTGGCAGCAAAGGGTAGCGGCAACCAATGTGTATATGTTGATGTGGAGAAAGATAGCAGTATGGTGAGGATCTATAGCGTGCATTTGCAATCGATAGCGTTTGAACCGCAGGATTATATATACCTGGGCAATTTATCCTCAAAAGGGAAAGCCGATATTGGTGCTACCAAACGCGTGGGCTGGAAGCTGAAGACCGCTTTCCAGAAACGTGCCGAGCAGGTATTTGTGATTAAAGATCACGCTAAAAAATGCCCTTATCCGTATGTTATCTCCGGCGATTTTAACGATACACCATCATCCTTCGCGGTTAACCAACTGGCGAAGGGATTAAAAAACGCTTTCCGTGAAAAAGGAGCGGGTTTAGGTCGTACTTATAACGGCGCTTTCCCAAATTACCAGATAGATTATGTGATGGCCAGCCCCCAGTTTGATGTATTGGAGTACAAGATCATCGAAAAAAAATTGTCAGACCACTATCCTTTAAGCACATTGCTGGTATTAAAATAACATCTTCAAAATTAAACTCCACGCCTAAAATTGTAAGTTTGCGCTTATGGAACAAAAATTATTTGTTTACAATACTTTAACACGTAAAAAAGAAGAATTTAAGCCACTAAATGAGGGCCATGTTGGCATGTACGTTTGTGGCCCTACTGTATATAGCGATGTGCATATAGGCAACTGCCGCACTTTTATTTCGTTTGACCTTATTTACAGGTACCTGCTTCATCTTGGGTACAAAGTGCGCTACGTACGTAATATTACCGATGCCGGCCACCTGGAGGGCGATAGTGATGAGGGGGAAGACAAAGTATCTAAAAAAGCAAAAATAGCCCAGCTGGAGCCAATGGAAATTGTACAGAAATACACTGTAGATTTTCATAAGGTGATGGTAACATTTAACGCCCTGCCGCCAAGCATCGAGCCTACGGCAACCGGGCACATTATTGAGCAGATAGAACTGGTAAAAAGTATCCTGGAAAAAGGTTACGCTTATGAAGTTAATGGTTCTGTTTATTTTGATGTAGAAAAGTACAACCAAAGCCAGGATTACGGCATCCTAAACGGTCGTAAACTGGAGGATATGCTGAACAATACCCGCAGCCTTGGCGGGCAAACCGAAAAACACGGCAAGCTTGATTTTGCCCTGTGGATAAAAGCCAAGCCCGAACATTTAATGCAATGGCCGTCGCCATGGGGATTGGGTTTCCCGGGCTGGCACCTGGAGTGTTCGGCCATGAGTAATAAATACCTGGGTCACCAGTTTGACATCCACGGTGGCGGTATCGATCTGATGCCTACCCACCATACTAACGAGATAGCGCAGAACGTGGCTTGCTGCGGTAAAAACCCGGCATCGTACTGGTTGCATACCAATATGCTTACCATGAACGGGCAAAAGATGTCAAAATCGTTAGGGAACAGTTTTTTACCGCATGAGCTATTTGCAGGCGACCACCCTTTGTTAAAGAAAGGCTACAGCCCTATGGCGGTGAGGTTCTTTTTTATGCAGGCCAGCTACCGTAGTACGGTCGATTTTTCTAACGATGCGATTGAGGCGGCCGAGATCTTTTACAAGAAGCTTGCAGAGAGCGCCAAGAAGTTAGTTACGTTGCAGCAAAATGAGTTGACCACCATTGATGAAGAGACCAATAAAGCGATAAACGACATCTGCGATGATTGCTACCACAGCATGAACGACAATTTTAATTCGCCAAAAACGTTAGATGCTTTAAATAATTTATCCAAAGGGATCAATTCGTACACGGCTAACACCCGTAACTCGGGAGAGATCTCGGTAGACACTTTTGAACGGATGAAGAAAACGTATAACGATTTCTTTTACGATGTTTTAGGTTTAAAGCAGGACGATAACGAAAACGCCGATACCGACGACCTGATGAACCTGGTTATTAAATTGCGCAACGAAGCCAAAACGAATAAAGACTACGCAACATCTGACAAGATCCGCGAGGGTCTTAAAAACATTGGTTTTCAACTGAATGACAATAAACAGGGCACAACCGATTGGGTAAGAATTTAAGCCTTATTCTGTTAAGAAACGTTAAAACAAGTATTACCATTAAAACAATTAGGCCCGTGCCGCCTTTATGTTATCAATTAAAATGATACTAAATTACCCGGGCAAATCTATACTACGTAAACCATGAGAAGATCATTATTAGCTGCTATTATATTAACAGGATTTAGCCTTTCGGCGATTGCGCAAACCAAAGTTGAGGTTGCCTCAATTGTGCGTGCCGAAGAAAGTTTTAATAAATTAGTAGAGCGTAAAGGTATTAAAGACGGATTTTTGGCAGTGGCCGATCCTGAAGGCATTGTGTTTAAACCAAACACAGTTAAAATAACCGACTTTTACAGCGGGATACAAAATCAACCCGGTAAACTTAGCTCACAGCCAAAATTCGCGCGCTTATCAGCTAACGGGGATCTTGGCTTTACTGCCGGCCCGTACGTTTATCAGAATGGTAAAACAGATGATGATAAGGTTTATGGCGATTATGTGTCGATATGGCGTTTAGATAATGCTGATAGCAAATTTAAATTGCTTGTAAATTTAGGCATCCAGCACCCCGAGCCTGAGCAGGAAGTGGTAACCGACTTTAAAGAGCCCGATCTTACCAAACAAAAGGCGGCAAGCAAAGATCCGTTTGCAGGCAAGAGCGTTTTAACAGCTACTGATAAAACACTTAACCACTCGTTAGAATTATCGGCAATGGCCGCTTACAAAGAATTTTTAAGCCCCGAAGCGCGCTACTATTTCCCTGGCTTTGAGCCGATGACCGGTAGCGATAAAATCCTGAAATTTATTGATAATGAAGGCATCAGTATATCTGCCGAAACGGATAACGTTGGCCGGTCCACCAGTAACGATCTGGCTTATACCTATGGCACAGCCCGTATCAGAAAAGGGAACATTGTAAACAACTACAACTATGTGCGCATCTGGGAAATTGATGCCAACCACAGGTGGAACATGCTGCTGGAAATATTCTCTACCGTAGAAAACTAAGTTCGATTTCGGATTTAAGTCCGCGTACCGATTTAGAATTTCGCGTTTCGCTTTTAGAATCTAAAGTAACTGTGCTATAATATCGTTGGCTGTAAGGCCTTCAGCTTCGGCGTGGTAACTGCGCACTATGCGGTGGCTAAGTATGGGCTTGGCCACTGCCTGTACATCCTCAATGTCAGGCGAGTATTTACCGTTAAGCACAGCATGGCATTTAGCCCCCAGGATCAAAAATTGTGATGCGCGCGGGCCTGCGCCCCAGTTTAATAAACGTTTCACCTGCGGGCTTGCAAACTCGCTGTTAGGGCGTGTTTTGCCTACAAGCTTAACTGCATACTCCAAAACATTATCGCTCACCGGGATATTTCTCACCAACTGCTGGAAATAAATGATTTGCTCGGCATTTAACTTTTTGTTTACGGTTACCATAGCCGTGCTGGTAGTGTTTTTTACAACCTGCAGTTCCTCTTTAAAAGTAGGGTAATCTAAAGCAACGTTAAACATAAAGCGGTCTAACTGTGCTTCGGGCAGTGGGTAGGTGCCTTCCTGCTCAATAGGGTTTTGTGTAGCCAATACAAAAAAAGGTTTGGCAAGGGTGTGGGTAACGCCCGCCGCAGTAACCGATTTTTCCTGCATGGCCTCTAATAAAGCGGCCTGCGTTTTTGGCGGTGTGCGGTTTATCTCATCGGCCAGGATGATATTAGAGAACACCGGGCCTTTTATAAATTTAAAATTTCTGTCCTCGCCCAAAATTTCCGAACCAATAATGTCAGATGGCATCAGGTCGGGCGTGAATTGGATGCGCTTAAAGTCGAGGTCTAAAACCTGGGCCACGGTTTGCACCAGTAGCGTTTTAGCAAGGCCGGGTACACCAACAAGCAGGCAATGCCCGTTGCTGAAGATGGAGATAAGCACAAACTTAATTACTTCATCCTGGCCAACTATAACCTTGCCTATTTCGGCACGAATATCGTGGTAGGCAATCTTTAATGCATCGGCAGCCTCAACATCTGAGCGGTATGGCATACTTATTCCGTTTTGGCTTGTGCGGTTGGCTCTGCGGCTATCCAACTTTTAAGCGGCGCGCAGCTTTGGTACTCGGGGTCAATTTTAATAAAGGTTTCTTTACGGCGCTTATCAAACCACTGGGTAATGGTACGGGTAAGTTTATTGTTGGTGGCAGCTTCTTTCAGTTTAGAATAATCCTGCTCTAAATTAGCTTTGTGCGCGTTAGTAACCGATTTAAGGTACAATATCTTATAAGCTTTTTTGTTGGTTTGCTGATCGGTAAACAACTTAGGTTTTGATACCGAACCCACTTTCATGGTATCAGTAGTAAGCGCAATCTGCGGGTCAAGCTTATCTGTTGGGATGTAGGTAGAACGGGTTTGAACGTTATCTGCGTTTAGCATCATACCACCGTTAAACTTAGTTTCTTTATCATCAGAATAAAAGGCAGCAGCGGCACTAAAATCAAATTTCTTAACCTTCATCATTACGTTATAAACGCTGTCTGCAGTAATTTTTGAGCGGCCTAAACTCGCTTCGGTAATAGCCGGGATAATCAACAGGTGGCGTACATGCACCTGCTCGCCGCGCCGCTCAATCACCTGTAAAAAGTGAAAACCATTTTCGGTTTCAAATACGTTTGATATTTCGCCGGTTTTTAGTTTAAATGCAGTTGCCGTAAACTCTTTAACCATGGCTGTACGGTCAAAAAAGCCTAAGTCGCCACCTTCCGGTGCCGAGCCCGGGTCTTGTGAGTAAAGCCTTGCCAATGTGCCAAAGTCTTCACCTTTTTTTACCCTTGCCCTTAGTTCTTCTGCCTTTTGTTTGTAAAATTCTTTTTCTTCTTTATTCAATTTTGAAGAGAATAAGATCTCGCCTACCTCTACCTCTTTGTTGTAAGATGGCAAGCTATCTTTAGGCAGCGATTCAAAATATCTTTTTACGTCCTGCGGCGTTGTATTCACTTTCTCGGTGATCTTCGCCCTCATACGCTGCGCGATAAGCGATTCCTTAATATCCGGGCGAAGTTCATCCTTGTACTGGATCACAGAACGACCTAAAAAGCCTTCTAACTTGTCCTGGCTGCCTGCGCGTTGTATAAAGCTACGCATACGGCGGTCAACCTCGGCATCAACTTCTTCATCTTTTACCTGTACGCTGTCAATAACGGCCTGTTGTGCAAGCAGTTTTTGGGTAAGCTGGTTTTGCAGGATAAAGCATTTGATATTTGGGTTTGGCTGCTGGCCGCTCACCAGGTACTGGGCGTATTGCAGTTCAACGTCTGACTGTAAAACTATACCGCTGCCTACAACAGCTGCTATCTTATCAAGAGTGCGTACCTGTGCCTGGGCAAATGACAGAAATATGAATGAAGTTATAATAGACAGGGCGATTTTTCTCATGTACTTTTTACTAATTAGTACGGATAGTTTATCCGTTAAAAATGCGAATTTCGGTAAAATTTATTAATAATAAATGTATAATTAAGCCGTATTGCGAATATGCTTATAATGCTTCAACAGGAATAGGTATTTTTGGTTAAATTATGTTAAATATGAAAGTAGACAACCCGCAAGCCTTCGCCTATATTATGCAGGAAGAAATTTACCTGCTTAACAAGGATAAAGGCTTGTATACTACTACCCGGGCTGATGAACAACCTATTGCCGAAACTATACCTGTTAGCGAGACTGAGCAATCTGTTGCGACTGTAATTGCAGAACAATATGCAGCGCAACCTACGCCTGTTGCCGCAACCCTAAAGATACCCGAACCAATTGTACAAACGTTTAATAACGAATTTAATTATCTGGGTAAAAACAATAAAAACTTTGTGGTGCTGGTAAATTATACCAACGAAGAACACATCGCGGCAGCACACCTTACCGCGCTGGAAAGTATCCTGAAACGCAAGGAGCTTACGCTTGACGATGTAGCCATAATAAACGTAAACAAATATGCCCCGATAAAACTTGCTGCACTTGCAGCTTATTTTGCGCCAACCAGGCTGGTAATTATGGGTGCAGATTCGTTACCAGCCGGTATTGGTAACCTGCCGCTTAACCAGCCATTGCAAGGCAAAAAAACACACGTGCTGTACAGCTTTAGTTTTGATGAGATGATGAGCAGCAACGACAACAAAAAGCTGTTTTGGGAACATATGAAAACCTTGTAATATGCAGCAATTAGTATTTGCCACCAACAACGCCCACAAGCTGGAAGAGGTACAAGCCAAAGCCGGTACCCAAATAAAATTACTGACACTTAATGATATTGGCTGCCAGGATGATATTGAAGAAACGGGCTTCACTTTTAACGAGAACGCATCCATCAAAAGCCGGCACATCTACCAAAAATACAATCTCAATTGTTTTGGGGACGATAGCGGGCTGGAGATAGAAGCGCTTAATAACGAACCCGGCATCTACTCCGCACGTTACGCCGGTAAACATGGCGACCATGAAGCCAACATGGACAAGGTTTTGAACAATCTAAAAGGCGAAACAAACCGCAAAGCGCGTTTCCGTACGGTAATATCATTGATCTGGAATGGGGACGAGCACTTTTTTGATGGCATAGTAAACGGTACCATTCGCCATGAACGATGCGGCACCGCGGGTTTTGGTTACGACCCCATTTTTCAGCCCGATGGTTATGAGATCACCTTTGCCGAAATGAGCATGGAAGAAAAAAACCGCATCAGCCATCGTGGCCGTGCGGTAGATCTGCTTATCAGTTTCTTAAACGCTCAACCTAAGGCTTAGTAGCGGTCGAATCTTTTTTTGTTTTAATGAGTGCGGCGGGTTTGTTCTTCAGTGTATCTGCCACGGCTTTAGTAACCGGGGTTGGCGTAACCGCTGTTTTATCCTGTTTTGGTTTATCGGCAGCGGCTTTTATTACCGGTGTTGTTTTAAGTGATGCGCTATCCGCTTTCGTATCCGCAACAGGTGTTTTAACGGCTGGTTTTTTAACGCCCGTGCTATCTTTGCCCCCTTTAACACTCGGCATAGTCAGCTTATTCTGTAACGAATCCTTGCCTGTTTTTTCGCCCGGTTTTAGCTTAGCTTTAGTGGCATCTGCAATTTTTTTATCTGCCGCGGCTTTGGCGCGGGCAATCTTCCGGTTGTATGACGGGATGATGGATTCTTTAGATACCGGCCTTTCCTTAGGCTTCCATATAAAACCTTTCAGAATCTTGTCATCCTCGGTAAACTTGGCTAAAGGGCCGTAGCGGTGCTCTGGTTTGGATATAAAGAAGATGTTATTGGCGCTGTTGTTTTTAAAATAGATGCGCATTTTGCTGGCTAATGACCGCTGCATACCATCAACCCTCTTCATGGTGTCGCGGGTAAACGCGATGCTTTCGGCGTTGCCCACAATAAACATCCTATCCAGCTTGCCGTTTTTAAAGAAACCCTTCATGCGTTTGGCAGCTACCTGGTTAAAGTTGGTGGAGTCGCCCTTTTCAATATTTACAATAAACGATTTAGGGTACATGTTCAGGTTATCCATCTTCTTGTTCTTCATTTGGATGGTGATGGTATCGCCGGACAATTGCGAGCCCTGTGTCCATATCAACGGGTCTATGTAGCAGCGCAGGGTAGAGTCGGCATAACTGTAAAACATCGAATCGGCCTTGGCCTGCAGGTCCGATTTAAATAGTTTTGCGCTGTGGTAAGCTTTAATAATACGCACCCTTGCTGTATCGCTTAGCGTAATAGGAGGGGTGAAAAATATAGGGTCTTTATCCACATTGGCGGTATCGGCAGCTTTGGCTGTTGATGCATTAGCGGGTAAAGTGCCAAATGCGCCCTTGTCAGTTTTTGCAGCAAGTGAATTAAAAGCACCGGCATCGGTCCTTAAAGCTGCTTTACCTTTGCCTTGCGCAGGTAGGGTTAACGAGATGTCCCTTGGCGCAAACTTGTAATTAGCAAAAAAATCACGGTGCCGGTTAGTTGTATCGCGCCTAAAGCGTGGCATGTTTAGGGTTAAAAACTTATCGGCTTTCTTCTGCTCGGCGGCGGTAAGTTTTTTTACTTTAACAGATGTATCACGGATGGTAGACAGGCGCTGTTTCTCCTGCATTATCTTCACATCCTTATAAGTCAGGATCTGCGTAACCAGTGTATCCGCTGAGATATATATCGAATCGCGTTTTACCTTCTTCGCCGGGGCGGTAATTTTTACAACCGTATCCTTTGGCGCCATCGGGAACGCGGAGAGGCCTGCTCCTTTAAGCGGCGTTGCGCCTTTAAATAGTTTAACACCAGGTGCGTTAACCCTGGTGGCAATAATGGCGGTTGCTGCTTTAACAGCATTGGGGTTGGCTTTTGCAATTTTAGTAAGCGTATCTGCAAGTACCTGCATAGGTATACCGCCAGTTTTTATAGGGATGGTATTGGCGGGGGGCTGTTTTGTGGCTAAAGCATTAGCTGTTTTTATAGTTGCTGGCGGTACGCCTGCTTTTACCGCCAGCGCATTTGCGGTTTTTACACCGGGTTTAGTAATTGGTACGGTATCCGTCCTGGTCGAGTCTTTTTCTTCAGTAACAATAATTACATAAGGGTCCTGCGTTACCACGGTACGCTCGCCCTGTTTATAGTAAGTTGCCAGGTCGCCTTTTAAAGTGATGTTCTGCTCCCTGTCATGAAACGTAACGCGCTTAACCGCGCGGCCGTAACCTTTAATTTTATCGTAAAATAAGCTGTCGCCGGTAAGGGTTTTAGTGCCTTGTTTATAAAGGTTTTTCTTACCGAAAAAGGCTTGCTCGGTTTGCGTATTGTATAGGCCGTTTTCGGTGTAAAGGGTATCTTTTTTATCCTTGGTATCGTAAATATTAGTTGGGCCGTAAAAATAAGCGATACGGCTGCCGGTGTTATAACGCAGGGTATCCGTTTTTATCAAAGCATCGGGCGTAACCAGCACCACGTTGTAGCGAAAGTACGAATCGCGCGAGAAGGCAAAGTAATAGCCGTTTTTGCTGGTAAGCGTATTGTCTTTATTCACAAGTTTACCACCGCCGGTATAGGTGCCTATGCGGGTTGCGGTATTATAGGTAAGGTAATTGGTGGTTAGGGTGGCATCCCTGTCAATCAGCTTTACATTATCGGTAAGGATGGCAATTTTGGTGTTACCGTTGTAGTTTAGCTTATCCGAATAGATGTTCAGCGTATCGCCCTGGGTAATGTGTACGTTGCTAAAGGCATCAAAAGCGTTATCGGCAATGTAAAAGTATGCGCTGTCCGATTTCATGACCGAGTAATCCTGCTGAAAAACACCCTGGTAAACCTTAAGTACATTTTTGCCGTTAAGCTGCATAATCTGGCTGCTTTTTGATTGTATAAGCTTCACGACAGATTTTTTCTGTGCTGAAACCGCCAGTGTTATGAATATAAAAAGTGTACTTAAAATGTATTTTATCACGATGGCAAAATTAGTTTTTTGCGGGGGTTATTAAATTAATAATTTTGATAACTATTTTAGCCTCACCTAAAATTCTCTCCAAAAGAGAGGACTTAGATTTATTTTCTTTTTGAACCCTCTTCTTTGAAGAGGGCGGGAAGAGGCGAATATTTAATTTTGACGTATGCTTCCTGTTAAACGCTTTGTTGATTTTATTGAACAAAACAGCCTGTTTACACCCGCCAATAATATACTGGCAGCGGTAAGCGGGGGCATGGATTCGGTATTGATGGCGTATTTATTAAAAGCCGCCGGGTACAATTTTAGCATTGCGCATTGCAACTTTATGCTGCGCGGTGCCGATGCCAATGCTGACCAGGAGTTTACCCGCCAGCTTGCACAACAACTTGGCGTAAGCTTCCATACCATTAATTTTGATACCCAACAGTACACCAATAATAACAAAATTTCTATCCAAATGGCCGCGCGCGACCTGCGGTACAATTGGTTCGCTCAAATCAGTCAGTCAGATGGTTATGACACCATAGCCCTTGCACACCATCAGAACGATACTATCGAAACAATATTGTTAAACCTTACCCGCGGTACAGGCATAGCCGGTTTACATGGTATTTTACCAAAAAACGGCCAATTGGTGCGCCCGCTAATGTTCCTCACCCGCGACGAGATACAGACTATCATCACCGCCGAAGGTTTAAAATATGTAGAGGATGCCACAAACGCGTCAACCAAATATGCGCGTAACAAAATACGCCACCAGGTTGTGCCATTACTAAAAGAGCTGAACACAAACCTGGAGGCAACCTTTGAGAATAACCTGCGCAACTTTAGGGAGCTGGAGGTGTTGCTGAATAATAAAGTTGAGGCGCTGAAAAAGGAGTTACTGGTACGCCATGAAGGTGAAGTGCATATAGCTATCGATAAGATAAAGGAGCTATCGCCAAAACGCCTGCTGCTGTTTAAGCTATTACAGGGTTTTGGTTTTATCGAGACCGTGGTAGACGATCTGCTAACCGCTTTGGATAAACATGCAGGCAGGATATTTGAAAGCCCGGGGTATAGTTTAGGGGTTGACAGGGGCAGGCTCATCATCAGCCCTAAAAATGCGGAGGGGAATGTTGAGGTAAGCATCAAACAAAACGATAGCCATGTAGTTTATAAAAGCTATAAGCTTAATTTACTGCATGATGATAGCGCATTGATCGTTAAGAATAACCCGTTGGCGGTTTCTGTTGATGCGGAGTTGTTGCAATACCCGTTAACCGTACGTGCCTGGCAGCAAGGCGATAGTTTTTACCCGCTGGGGATGAAAACACGGCAAAAGCTGAGCGACTTTTTCATCCACCAGAAAGTGCCGCTGCATAAAAAGCGTGAGATACCCGTAGTGGTTAATGGCAACGGCAACATCATTTGGGTGGGTGGCTACCGGCTTGATGAACGATACAAATTAGGGGATAACACTAAAAAAGTTACTATATTCGAATTGTTTAAATTATGAGTGATAAATCAGTATTTGTAGAAAAACAGTACCTGGGCCGGGAGTGGATCCCTATCACCATCCGCCTGGTGTTAGCCTTATTTTGCTTTGCCGCTTACTTTTTTACTGACGAACGCGAACGCAACGGCGACCTGCTTGCCATTGTTGGTTTTGTGATCATCATCATCTCCATCATCATGGGGTTCCTGCTGCACTTTAGCACCACGGTAAGCAATAAAAGTATTTTACTTGATGGCTTGTGGAGTACCCGCCGCGTTAAGATAGACTTGAACAGCATTGTTAAAGTGGAGAAAGGCACCTACAGCCGCTACCTGTTTAACAATCCGGTTTACAACCTGCACACCAAAGGCACCATCCGCTTTTACGCCGCCGGTAATGATGCCATCCATTTGACAGACCGGGACGGTTTGATTTACATCATCGGCTCGCAACATGCCAACGATTTTTTACGCGCTGTAAACGGCGAAATGAAGACGGTTTAAAGACGAAAAAAAGTCATAAATAATACTAAAAAAGGCAGCTTCTGTATCACAGAAACCGCCTTTTTTTGTACAGATTAAAAAATCCTTAATGCGTTTTATAACTGGCCAGATCAGTGTAGATCTGGCGGAACGAGCTGCGTACGCCAAAAGTGATCATGCTGGTTTTATCGTTAAAGTCGCTGTTCTTCTCGGTACGGTAAATGCCGCCAAGCTCCAGCCTTAGGTTATATTTAGGGTTAAGCACATAGCCAATTTTGCCCTGCAGGTAAACCATATTGGTTTTTAAGCCCTGGCCAATAATGTTACCATCCCGGGCCAATGGGGTAGTGTAGTGCCGAAAAATGTCTTTACCGTAGTTGATGCCGTTCATATCCAGTCCGTAACGGCCGTAGTTTGCCTCGCCCATCAGGTCAAAACGTTTGTGAGAGTAGTTTAACAAGGCAACTACCTCGCGGAAGTTAGCCCCCCATGGGTGTGCCAATGGCTCGCTATTGGCCGAGTAGTTTAGTATGTTCGATCGTTCTGAATAGGTATAAGGCCTCACCGTGTTATGCTCTAACAGGTAGTTAAGGTTCTGTACACCAAATAGGTTAGCCCCGCGGATACCTAACTGGTAACCAAATTTATTATTGGAATAGCCCGCGTTATGGAAAAACTCTTTAGCCGTAAATTCATCAAGCGAGAACTGGCCATAGGCAGTTATGCCATCTGTTAACTTGTATTTGGTGGTGAAGCCTATCAGCGCGTTATCCGGTGAGCCGCCCGCTGCCTCTATCGGCCTTAAAAATATTAAGGGGTTAATGTAGCTAAAATCAAACCCGCGCGAGTGGCCGGCATCATCGGTACCTGCCCAAATAACCGAATCGTAGAAACCAAACGAAAGGCGGTTATTAACGTTCCAGTCTAAATAATGGAATATGCCAAATTTATTGCGGCTGATGTTTAGATCACTGGTGCCTTCGGGGTCTGTTAAGAAGGCCCACATAGCCATATATTTAACATTACCCAGGTTGGCTGTTAATTTAAAGAAAGGGTATGGCGACGCGTAATCTGATAACAGCAACGAGCGGTAGCCATCGCCAATAAAGGTTTTATCGCGCCCCGCGCTGATGTTAATATACTTAACTGGCGTGTATGATGCTACGGCAGTAATATAATCCCAACCGTATGCATTTGGTTTATTATTGAAACTGCCTGCATAAGCCATGCCCGGCACTATACCTACCTGCCTTATGTAATTAGAAATATAATTGGGTACTTCGGCACGGTTTAAATAGCCGGTAACATTGTAGTAAAACTTTTTACCAACCGTACCGCCAAACTGCATCCCTATCGAATTTAGGTAGGTATTTTGTTTGGAAGAGAAATCGCGGCCAATGTTAAAATCGGGTAAAAGATCAGCGTAGAAGGTGCTTTTTTGGCCTTTAACATCAATTAAATGCTCGTTAAAAAGCTTACGGTATAAGATATTAGTTGAGCCATTGTCGCCATAATTCATGATAGAATCATAGCGGTGCATCAACAGCGAATCGTCAACAAAGAACGGTTTGATAGTAGTATGCAGGCGTGTTTTGGTTGAATAGGCATCAGCATTAAACTTCTGATAAAAATCATAAGAGTAAGGCTGATATACCGATTGTGAACGGGCTATGCCCGCGGTAAGCAGTAATAGCGTTAGGCTAATAAATATTCTCTTCATAGTATGCCGTTTAACTATTCGAAATAGTTTTGTGTTTTAAAACCGCCTTTTTTCATGTGTTCGTCCTTTTTAGCCAGGTGCAGGTCGGAGTTTACCATATCGGTAACCAGGGCTTGCAGGTCATAACCCGGTTCCCAGCCCAATTGTTTTTTGGCTTTAGATGGGTCGCCTATTAACAGGTCAACCTCGGTAGGCCTAAAATATTTGGCGTCAACCTTAACAACCGTTTGCCCAAATTTTAAACCATCGGGGTTTAAGCCAAGGCTTTCTACCTTTTGCTGGTCAATATCGATGATCACACCACGTTCGTTTTCTTCCTTACCGCTAAATTCAATATCGATACCTAATTCGCCAAAAGCCATCTTAATAAACTCGCGTACGGTGGTGGTTACGCCGGTTGCTATTACATAGTCCTCAGGCTTGTCCTGCTGCAACATTAGCCACATGGCAACAATGTAATCCTTTGCATGGCCCCAGTCGCGCTGTGCGCTTAAATTGCCTACATAGAGGCAATCCTGCAGGCCTAAGCCTATCTTGGCAACAGCACGGGTAATTTTACGGGTAACAAAAGTTTCCCCGCGTATCGGGCTCTCGTGGTTAAACAAAATACCGTTGCAAGCGTACATGCCGTAAGCTTCGCGATAGTTAACGATGATCCAGTAGCCATAAAGTTTGGCTACAGCGTAAGGCGAGCGTGGATAAAAAGGGGTTGTTTCGCTTTGCGGCACATGCTGCACTAAACCATAAAGTTCTGATGTAGATGCCTGGTAAATGCGGGTTTTTTTGGTGAAGCCTAATAACCTTACGGCTTCTAAAATGCGTAATACGCCAAGCCCATCGGCATTAGCGGTATATTCCGGCGAATCGAAACTTACCTTAACGTGGCTTTGCGCGCCAAGGTTGTAGATCTCATCGGGCTGGATCTCCTGGATAAGACGGGTGAGGTTCATGGCGTCGGTAAGGTCGCCATAGTGGAGTTTAAGTTTAGCACCACTTTCGTGCGGGTCGTGGTAAAGGTGATCTATCCTGTCGGTATTAAAAGATGATGACCTGCGTTTTATGCCGTGTACCTCGTATCCTTTTTTTAGCAAAAACTCAGCTAAATATGCACCGTCCTGCCCGGTTATACCCGTTATTAAAGCCTTTTTCATTAACAAATATTATAAAATGCAATATTATTTAAATTAATTGTAAAAGCTTGTATCGGGTGGGGGTTGTTTTAATATCGAACATTGAATGCCCAATGTCGAATGATTAAGTGAAAACTTAAGTATTAGATATTTATGTTCCGCAGGGCGTTCTGAAAGAGACCCTGCGCCTATATGCAAGGCAGCGCAGTGCCCACGATGTGAGACCCTGCGACGACATGAAACAAAACCCTTCTACTACGAAAGCTTGTATATTGGCGATCTATTTTAATATCGAATACCGAACGCCAAATATCGAGTGATGAAGGGAAAGCTTTGAGGTTAGATATTCAATCCTATTTATAATTTAGATTCCCGCTACAGTATCTTCCAGTTCGCGGTACCAGTCTTCGCCGTATTTGCGAATCAGGGGGCCTTTCAAAAACTCGTGTACTTTAACCTGTAGCTCGTCGCCAAAAGAACAGGCAGGGCTGCAAATGCTCCAGCGGTCATAATTTAAAACGTCAAACTCGGGGTATGCGGTAATGCGGATAGGGTACAGGTGGCACGAAATAGGTTTTTGCCAGTCTACAGCGCCTTCTTCATACGCTTTTTCAATAGCGCATTTGGTAATGCCGTTCTCCCATATCACGTAGGCGCATTCTTTGTTCACCTCTACACAAGGGGTGGTATACTCACCTTCAAAATCGGTTACGTAGGTTCCTTCGCGCTCAATGGTGGCAATGCCTTTGGCGGTCATGTAAGGCTTTACTTTCGGGTAAATCTCGTCCAGCTTATCCAATTCATCATGGTTCAATGGTGCGCCCGAATCGCCCTCAAGGCAGCATGCGCCTTTGCACTTGTTTAAATTGCAAACAAAATTGTTTTTAATTACATCTTCGTGCAGTAACACGCCTCCTACTTCAATCATTTTCTAATATTTATTTTTGTATCGGGTTTAGCGGGTATTTTAATCCGCTGGCCTGGCTAAGGTCCATCACCAAACTGCCTACAATCAATTCAACATGCGCCTTAACAGGGATGCGGTTCTTATCATCAGTGATCCACAAATATAGCATACTGTTTTTTCTGAAGATGCGGCCGGGGATAATTGTTGGGTTAAATTTTAAACAGTTAAAGGTACCAAGCCCACATTTTACCTGTTCTTTACCCATGTAAGTAATGGATAATGAGTGGACGCCATCTTCTAAAAAATAACGCAGATCCAACTTTTCGCCAATTTTGATGTGCGATACATCGATATTCCGCGCAAAGTAATAGCACGATAAAAAATCGAACACATTTCCTTTAAACGGAAACTGGCCTTTATCGGCGGTGATCACATTCTTATCCCTGTCAAACGTTACCTTATCGGTGTGCCTGTATTTCGATTCCTGCCTGTTTTCCGAATAATAGTAAGGCAGCAGCGTTACCGGGTCGATGTAAGAGTGGTATTCGTTCTTGGTTTTAAACAGCAGGTTAAAAGTACCCAGCGTACGGGCCGCGGCGTTAATATGTAGTGCGGGGTGCCCGTTAAACTTCAGCGGGGTGTTCTCGATTTTTATTACAGCCTCGGCAGCGCTAAAAAATCCATATTTAAGTTTATAGGTAATTTGCTCGCCCGCTTTAAAAGCAACCTCTTTGGTTTTAGTGGCCTCGTCCTGGCTAAAAGCACGGGCAAAGGCGGTAAGAAGTATAAGAATTAAATAGTATTTCTTCATTTGATTGATATAAACATAGCCTCACCTAAATCCTCTCCGAAGGAGAGGGCTTTAAAATACTTTCGCTCTTTAAACCTTCTGTGAAGTAGAGAGCGGCGTGCGGCTAACATGCGATATAGACGTAGTTACCTTGTTAGAGTTTAATCCTTGTTCGCAGCTAACCTGCCTTTATTTTTGAACCCTCTTTTTCGGAGAGGGCAGGATGAGGCTGTTTTAGTCTTTGCGTTTATAAATAGGCACGGTAGAACATGGTTCGCCAAACATCAGGCTTTTTGCAACCGGGGTAAGCTTTTGCGTTAGCTCTACATAGGCCGATACCGGTATAGGCACGTCGCCGCAGCCTTTTATTACAACGCGCTGGTCGCGGTATTGCTCCACATCAAGCGCGGCTACTTCTTTTACAAATAGTACGGTCTCTAATACATCGGCATCACCAAAAACAACGGCGCGGGCATAAGGTGCCAAACGGTTTGCCAGCAGCATATAGGCCCATGCAGGTACAATAGCATCAGCAGTGCAGGTAATGGCTACGTTCTTATCCTGGTATTGCGCCCAGTCGTGCGTTTTTACAAACTCCCTAAAATCTTTCTCGCGCAGCATCAGGCCATGGAAAAGGTTATCCTTAATATCGTAAACCACGCGCTCGCCGGGGGCGTAAAACTGGGCAGGGTCTAAAGTGACCAGGCCGCTTTGAGCAACTTTATTGATGATGTTTTCCTGTATTTCCATGGCGTATGTATAAAATCGTTAAGCCCTCTCTAAATACCCCCTCATAGGGGAGACTTTTTAAATATAATCCTTCGTCGGATACGGGTTGAATGGAGCAAAGCAACTCGCTTATAAATAAAAAAATCCGGCAGCAACTATAACGTTGGTGCCGGATGCAAAATTACTTTAAATTTTTCTTAGAAGAACTTAGCTCTGTTATCTTTTACATTCGCCTTATCTTTCAGGGCATCAAGCACCTGGCCTTGCGAGCGCTGTGCAAGCGTTTGGCCTAACTGTGTTTTCTCGCGAACGTTGTTTGTAAGTTGTGCAGGGTTGGTAAAGCTATCTAAAGAGATAACATAAACGCCTTGCTGGCCTTCGATAGGTTTCGATACCTTGTTTGGCTGTGAGCCAAATACAGTACCTATAACTTTATACTCTGCTACTGAGCCTGGGATAACCGGGTTAGCAAATACAATGTTTTGCAAAGGAACAACTTTGCTGCCTGCTTTTTGAGCAACCTGATCAATAGTTGATGCACCGTTTAAAGCAGCATTAAATTTATCTGACAATTGCTTGCCTTTAACCGCGATGCGAACCATTGGTTCAATTTGTTTCTTTACAGCATCTAAAGCTAAAGCACCCGCAGGTTTAATGGCCGATACAAGTGCAATAACATATTGGTCGCCTATTGCAAAAACCTGGTCAGAGAATGTGCCTTTGTCTGATTTAAATGCCCACTTAACAACTTCGCGCGCGTTATCTAAACCTAATACTGTAGCTGCATTACCGCTTACATCTTCGGCATTTTTAATAGCAAGGCCTGCTTTTTTAGCTTGCGCATCAAAATTATCGGCAGATAGCGAGGTTAAGAAAGCCTGTGCTTTGCTGTAAACCTCATTTTGTGTTTTGCTGCTTGGTGTTAATGGTTTATCAACCTGTGCAACTTTAACAACCTTAGATGAACCTTTTTGCGCAGTGATCTGCATTAAGTGAACACCAAACGTTGTGGTTACAATTTTGATGTCGCCAACTTTACCGTTAAATGCTGTTTCTTCAAATAGCGGCGTCATCATGTTACGGCCAAACATGCCTACATCGCCACCTTTTTCTGCTGATGCTTTATCAATAGAAAAGTATTTAGCAAGTTCGGCAAATGATTTACCGCCGGCAATTAGTTTTTTAAGTGAATCTGCTTTCGCGATTGCTTTATCAACACCGCCTTCGGTAGCAGGGTTTAATAAGATGTGCTTTGCCTGTGCAGAATCGGGGCCTACACGTGTATCAACAAGCTTTGCTATTTTGTAGCTGCCGTTTGACAGGTAAGGGCCGTATGTAAAGCCTTTTTCGGCACCAAACATGATCGAGTCAAGTTTAGGCTCTAACTGGCCTTTTTTCTGGTATACAAGCTGTGCTTTTGTTTCTGAGTTGATTTGTACAAAAAGCGAATCGTTTGTTGACGCTTTAAACTCAGGTAGTAATTTTTCAACCTGTGCTTTTACGGCAAGGGTATCATCTTTAGATGGTGCAGCGTTAAAACTTACGTACTTAAAGCTACGCAGCTCGTTAGCGTTTTTGAACTCGCTTTTGTGCTCGTTGTAGTAAGTGCTGTAATCGTCATCACTTAACTTAACGTTGGCATCAGGTATTGATGCGTAGTCAAGCACGGTGTATTTGAAGTTAGCAAGTTTGTTTTTAGCAATATAATCGTCTTGCGCATCAAGCGAGTTTACGTACAGGCCATTAGTAACTAATGACATGTACTTTTGCTGTACTTTAGCGGCTTCTAAATTTACGATAAAGTCTTTCCACGCCTCTAACTGCGTTTTTTCGGCTTTTGGCGATTGCAGGTAGGCTAAGAACTGGTTAAGCTTAGCCGGGTCAAACTGGCCTTTCTCGTTAACAAACTGGCGCTGTATCTGCGGGTCAGGATTGTTACCGCTTATCATGGCCTGTCTTTCATCTGGGCCAACAACAAGGCCTAAACGGCTAATTTCTTTGCCAAGCAATTTTTCTGTTAAAAACTGGTTCCAGGTAGTTTCCTGTATGTAGCTATTAATTTGCGGAGTAAGGCTTTGGCCGCCACTCTGTTGTTTAAATTGTTGTGTTGATTGATCCAGTTTTGTACTGAAATCGGCGTAACCAATCTTTTCGCCATTTACTTCACCAATAGTGGTTGCATCGCCCTTTAAAAAAGAACTTCCCGAACGAACTACTTCCTCGGCAATAAAACCTAAAAGTGCTACTCCAATCACAATTGCGAGAATCTTTCCCATTCGCTCCCGCAAAAAACCCATTATGCCCATATAATTTTTCTATGTTTTATATTCTCAAAAAGAGGCGCAAGATACAATTTTTACTAAAATTCTATAACACAAAATTTTGCGAAAAAAATTGAGGCTATTATTGGGCGAGGCCGCCATCAACATGGATGATAGCGGTAGAGTTTTGAAACTTAGGATTTAAGAATTTATCATCGCTTACAAAGCTGGTGCCGGTCATTTGTTCACCATTAGGCTTTGTCATAAGCACATTCTTGTTTGAATAGGTTTGCTTTTTGTTTTTATCCCAAATTAATTCTTCCGATCTGTAAACTATCCCGTCGTTACGGGTAGCTACTACGTTTTTATGGAATATGATAAGATCTTTTTCTTTGTAGTAATAACCGGTATCAGCAATTATATTGATATCTTCTTTTAAAGCGCGGTTATACAATACCACTTTAACCCCTTTAGGCATTACGCTGTAAGGGTCTTTTTTGGTATCGTATTGTATAAGCAGGGGTGCTGTGAGCTGTGCTTTTACAAACCCGGAGTCGCTTAAGATCATATCTACACCGGTTGTGCGCTGGATAGGCTTGGTTGCATCGGCGGCGGCAATAGCTTTTACCTTGTTAAGGTCGTTTTCGCAAGCGCTTAAAAGCAGGGCTATAAAAACAGCCGGTAAATAAATGCTCAGTTGTTTAAGCCTGCTTTGCATTACGATGGATATTAATCGAACTTGTATTTCTGGAACCACTTATCGTTAAGGGTGAACGACAGGTGTAGGTTAATGTAGTTTTCTTTAACTAAACCGCTAACAATTGTACCGCGTTTTCCAATTTCGGCGCCTATGTTTACCTTGTAAAAGGTTGATGTGGTGTTAGACCTTAATGGTAAACCAACCCCAAACGTTGCCGCGTAACGTTTTATATCGGTGCTGTTTACGTTAATGTAAGTTTGATCATAAATAAAACCGAGGCGATAATCAACTGCTGCAAAATAGTTAGACAGGGAGTTTATGTTTGGTGTAAACTGGCCGCCTATGTTTAATGTACGGCTATCGCGAAGCCCTTTATTAACACCCGCAACGGTTAATTTAGACCAATTGCTCATGGTATAATCTACCCCTACTAAATATTTACCCTGGTTTTGGAATGCTATACCAAAGCGGTTTATCATGGGTAACTGTATTTTGGCAGATGGTTGCTGGGTATTAACCAAACTATCTGTAGCTACACCTTCATCGCCGTTAGCATTGCGGTAATAGCTGCTAACTATGTAACTGTTTGTGGAATTTAATTTTGTATTGGCCGATGCGGAGTAACCGAATGTTAAGCGTTTCTTTTCAGAAAAATCGATGCCGTATTGCACACCAAAATCATAATTTAAACCTTTTATGCTGTTGCTTTCTTCGATACGTGAGTTTAAAGTACCGGGCAGGGTGGGGATCTCGGTAGACTGCCTTTCTTTTAAATTACCAAATATATAGGAAGCACTTGCACCAACTGATAAGTGTTTGCCAATGCCAAAACCATACCCTAAATAAAACCTTGATAAACCACCATCGCCATTGTATATATAATTTACAGCATTGGTATCTGCGGATGCGCCTGTACCGAAGTTAGGGTTTATTTGCCTGTAGCTGTAGCCAAGCTCGCTGTACGGCATTAAGCCGAAGGTAATGGCAGAGCGTTTTGATACTGGGATACCAAATGCGATATGGCTTAACCTGAAGTTTGCGTTGCGTTGCGACGTTTGGCCCGATTTTTCAAGCGTGTTGAAAGAGCCCCTTACACCAATATCAATTATTGTTAAACCAATGTTTGCGTTTGATGCAGGGTTAAGCGGGTTTACCGAAAAAAAACCGTTGATCGTATTTGTTGCAACCCCAATACCGCCCATGGCAGAATTTTGCGGTAACAACATCGGGTTAATATCACCAATACCGTAACGCGAATATGGGGAACTGGTAGTTGCAGTAGATTGCGCCTTTACGCCCAGTGCCGTTGCCGTAAATAAGAACAGTATTATCAGGAACCTTATATGTTTAGTCATTATGCTTTTGTATCGCTGCGTTTAATCCTTTAAGAACCAGGTAAGGCTCAATTTTAATATAGGGGGCAAAGATGCTATTTTTCAATAGAGTATCAAAAAAAATACTATCGCCCCCGCTTAGTATAATATTGTACCCTTGTGTTGTTTTTATGTACTCGTTTATGAAGCCTTGCAGCTCATATTTAACCCCGTTTTGCACACCCGATATGATGGCCGATGTGGTGTCATCACCATATGCAGCGTTAAAATTTTCGTCGGCTTCTACCAAAGGCAGGGCCGCGGTATAATGGTTAACGGCTTTATAACGCATATTTAATCCCGGTGATATACTGCCGCCAAAATAATTTGCGCCGGCGTCAACAAAGTCATAAGTGATGCAGGTGCCCCCGCTTATTATGATGTTGTTGGTATTGGGAAATAAATAACTGGCCCCAATTACCGCTGCAAGCCTATCGGCACCAAGTGTTTTAGGGGATCTGTATTGGTTATTTATGCCCGCCGTTATGCTACTGTTAAATTGTATTACGCTAAATTCTTGTTCCAGCGCGGTTTGCCAGGGTTGTTTATTTGTTTTTACAGATGATATGATAACCCCGTCAATTTTATAATCGCTTAAAAAGCCATTGATGTTTTGCCCGGTTGGTTGCGGGTATTGCTCCACTTTAAGCAGGTCGTCATTTTCAAAAACGGCTACTTTTGTAAAAGTGTTGCCAATATCAATAACCAGGTTTGGCATTTAAGCTCTCGCCAGTGATAATATCGATTCAAAAATAGCCAGTCCGTCTTCGTTGCCTACCAGGCTCTCTGAAGCACGCTCGGGGTGTGGCATAAAGCCAAATACGTTGCGGCCTGCGTTGGTAACGCCTGCAATGTTTTCGATAGAGCCGTTAGGGTTGCTATCGTCGGTAATGTTACCGGCCTCGTCGCAATAGCGGAATAATACCTGGTCGTTATCATTTATCGCCTTTAATACATCGGCATCGGCAAAATAATTACCCTCGCCATGGGCCAAAGGTATTTTTAACGCGCGTTGCGGGTCTATCAGCTGCGTAACCAACGAGTTTGTGGTTTGCGCTTTCATGTGGATGTTGCGGCAAATAAACTTGCGGTTTTTGTTGTGCAGCAATGCACCCGGTAAAAGGCCTGCCTCTGTCAATATCTGGAAGCCGTTGCAAATACCCAACACCTTACCGCCCTTGGCTGCAAACTGTATAACTTCTTGCATAATAGGCGAGAAGCGGGCAATAGCGCCCGACCGAAGGTAGTCGCCAAACGAGAAACCGCCCGGCAAAACAATAAACTCAGCACCTTGCAAATCATGGTCTTTATGCCACAAACGCACCACCTGCTGGCCCATTACATTTTGAAGAACGTGGATGATATCCTCATCGCAATTTGAGCCGGGGAAAATTACTACACCAAATTTCATGGTACAAAACTAATATAACCTATGAAATTTGAACGAATGTAAAAGTTAAAAAGTGTTAAACTGAAAATATATGATGCTGATAAGCAGCAATAAATACAAACTTTCGTACATCCACTTCACATTGGCGTTAATAAAATAGTACGAAAAAAATACCGCTGCAGGCACAGCGCACAGTAAAAAATGGTTAAGATTAAACTCCGTTTTTACGTAAAAGGACAGCCCGCCAATTAAAAATATAGCGAACAATAGCTGGAACGATTTACGCACCTGCACATAACTTTTATAATAGTTTTGTTGTAATTTGAAAAAGTATAGTACTAAAATAAGCAACACGGGTATCAGTACCAGGTAATTATAGTTTTTGATGTTGATGCTTTTTGGAAACTTGCTGCCCAGCGGCGCCCATATGTGATAAAAGTTACCCAGCTTATTATTGAGGTAATAAAACACCGCTATAAAGAAGAAAACGGTGGCATATCCCAACACGCCCGAAAGCCATTCGCGCCAGTTAACGGGTTTAAATATGATCAGGGCTATCCAGATAGACAGGAACAGGTAAATATAGGGCAGATAAATAATGGAGCCGATGGCAACGATCATCCCCAGATCATAAGCGGTGGATTTGGCATCGTCGCTTTTGTAGAGGCTGAAGAGCTTGAACAGCATCCAGATGAGCAGGAAATTACAGATAAGCGGTGCGCTCAAAGTTATGAAAGGGGCAAACAGCGCGGTTACCGTAACATACATCAGTGCCGGTAAAAAAGTGGAACGGCCCAAAAGGTTGTAATAGTTAACGAGGTAATTTAGCAGTAATGCCTGCGCTAACACCATAAGCCCCGCCAGGAAAACATTGGCAACGGGCGAAAAGGCGTATTCATATGATGCAGGGATGAGCAGGCGGGCAAAGGGTTCTACAAATATAAACTGGAGTTTATGGGGCGCTTCAATTAGATAACCTATACGCAGCACAAAGATCAAAATGGCCAGCCATAATACGTTAAGCGGATTAAATACTTTAAAAATACTGATCATACCGGTTGGCTATTGGCTGCAAAATTAGCACAAAATTTTAGAGTGTTGGGATGGGCAGTATTTAATTGTCAGTCTGAGCTTGTCGAAGACTTATCAAAGCAGCTAATGGTTCGACAGGCTCACCAAACTTATACGCATTTCCTCGCGTACTTTTTCATCATCTCATCCACTATCCGGGCGGTCTCATCGGGAAAATCGACTACAATGCGGCGGTCGTCGGCTATCCAGTGGTTTATGCGCTGTACAAAATCGGGGCCTATGGTGTGCACCACTTCTACCCCCAGTTTGGAGGCCGATAGCGCGTTGCACTGCTGCTCGTACTGGCCGCGCATCGGGATCATCAAAACCTTTTTACCCAGGAACAGCGCCTCGGCAGGGCCTTCAAAACCACCACCTGTAAGCAGGCCGGCGCAACTTGCCAAACTAATGTTAAACGCCTCGTTATTTACCGGGAACACGCTTACGTTCCCTTCACGGTAGGCTATTTTGGTACGCTTGCTAAAAATCTGCCACTCGGCATTGGTTGCTTTAAGGTTTTTTATGAGTGTTTTATCGCTGTAGGCGGGCAGGTAAACGGCGTAATGGCCCAGGTTGCTGGTCACCATCTGGCGAATGTCGCTGCGGATAACCGGGGTGTGAATAAAATCATCGTACCGTTCAAAGTGGAAACCTATATGGTGCGTGGTGGGCGAGTAATATTTAAAAAGCCACTCGGCATAGTTCCATTTTTTTGGGCGAGGCGTTTTTTGAGATACAAACGAGCATTGGTGACTTAACGATACCGACGGCACCTTTTGCAGGCGACAGGCCCAGGCGCTAACGGGTTCAAAATCGTTAATAATAAGGTCGTACTGTTCGAGAGGTATGCTATGCATATCCTTCCAAAGCTGGCGCAGGTTCATGATCTTGAAGGTAGCCCAGTTATCTACCCCGCCATTTTTACCGAACACAAAGCTAAAGCCATGGAAACGGTATTTAAGCGGCTGGCTCAGGCTTACCTCGGCTTCGGTGCCGCTAACCAGCAGGTCCACCTCGCCATATTGCTGCAACAGGGGAACGATCTCGCGGGCGCGGCTAATATGGCCATTCCCTGTACCCTGTATACCGAACAATATTTTCATACGCGTAGAATTGCGGGCAATTTAGTAAAGAAATATGTATCCAAGATTATTAAATGATGAATAGCAGATAATTTGTAAATACGTTAAGATGTTTTTTGCAAAGACCCAAAACACTTTATTAAAAGAATGATCTCTTAGATATAAGATGCTGAAGTGACTGGATTGATTTATGTAGTTTTAAAGTCTTAACAGGTTAAATTAAATTACAGTGGAAATTAAAGCACATAAACAATTCGAAGTTCGGGACGATAAGGCTTCAATCTGGCGTTATATGAATTTTGCCAAGTTTGTGCATTTACTTCAAACTAACAAGTTGTATTTTAATCGAGTCGATAAGTTTAAAGATTCATATGAAGGATTACATTCAAAATTTAATTAACCTGAATGGGTTGAGGTTTACAAAGATTGGTATGAAAGAGGTAAACTAAATAAAGTTAATGCAATGTTTGAAGCAACGTTACAGATTTCATCCAATCTAAGAGATATATGTGTCACCAGATTCGCCTAAGTGGGTTACTGATTTAGTAGATTAAATAAGTAAGAAGTACCAAATAAAAGCAGAAGTCACACAATTTAAATTGTATGATATAGGTTAATGCGCTTCCTGCTTAAATCTCTCTAATAAACTGCGTACGTCCAGTTTGGCGTCGAGGTCTTCGGCGTCGGTAATGTCGTCTTCGTCGTTGTCTTGCTTAAAATCTTCGGGGAGGTATTTAAATATGGTCCAGTCGTTATTGTGGTATTCTAAGGCACTAAGGCTTTCTACCCAGTCGCCGCTGTTGAGGTACAGTACCGAGCCCGTTTGTTCGGTAGATTGAATGGTGCGGATCTCGGCGTGGTGGATATGCCCGCAAATAACGTATGTGTAGGCTTTCTCTACGGCCAGGTCGGCAGCGGTTTGCTCAAACTGGTTAATGAATTTTACGGCGTCTTTAAACTTGGCCTTTATTTTTTGCGAAAAACTCATTTTCTCGCGGCCTATAGCCGTTAAAAACCAGTTGGTAATGCTGTTGATGATGATCAAAGTATCGTACCCAACGGCGCCCATTTTGGCCAGCCATTTAGAGTGCTGCATGGTAACATCAAACACATCGCCATGGAAGATCCAGGCCTTTTTACCGTCGATATTAAGCACTATTTTATCTAGCAGCTGAAAAGTGCCGAGGTTAAAATCGGTAAATTTGCGCAGCATCTCGTCGTGGTTGCCGGTAAGGTAATACACGGGCACGCCCTCGGTAACAAATTTAAGGATGCGGCGCACCACCTTCATGTGTGCTTCGGGCCAGTACGATTTGCTGAATTGCCAAATATCGATGATATCCCCGTTGAGGATAAGCATTTTGGGCTTTATACTTTTAAGATATTTGAGGAGTTCTTTGGCGTGGCAGCCATATGTGCCTAAATGGACATCAGATATGATAACTATATCTACTTCGCGTTTTGCCATTAAAAATTGCAGGGCTATAAATAGCCGTTAAATTAAATGCGCTGGCAGGCTTGGTTGGCGGGGGGGGCTTATTCCTCGTCGTCGTCTTCGTTAACCTTTAGTTCGTAAGGGCTTAGATAGAATGCACCAAGCAATACCAGTAATCCTGTTACAAACAAGTAAGTAAATTCAAAATTCATCTTTCCTTATTTTTACAAATATGAACTAATCAAATTATAATAGTGTTAAGACAGTGTTAAATGTTAAAGGTTACAGGTTAAAAAAAATAATTCAAAAACTTGGTTTACAGGCCGTTTTACGGGCGTTTTGTTTACGTTAAATTACCTTTTTCATATGAAATTGACGTGAAATTAATTTGGATAAAGTGGTGGCATTGTTTTGACACCATTGTAAAATACAAGGAGCTGACAATGAGGTTTTTGCAAAAAAACGCATGTGTTCGCAAACGTGAACGTGAACATTTTGCGTGTTTTTAACCCTTTGCAAAATTACTTTTAATGCGCTCTAACTGTTTTGTATGATGCTGCAGGTGTAGGCGGGTAAACTTGAACCATTGCGCCGCGTTAAGCATGCCCAGGCGCGGGTGCAGCCAGCGTGCGTTTTCTTTGGCATCGGCAATCAGGCAGGTAACGCCCTCAATCCGTTTGCGGGTTTTTATGATGAAGTTTTTGGCATCCTCGATACTGATCTTCTTAGGGGTGATCTTATCAGCCATAGCCTCAGGTACTTTCAGCTTCCCCGGCGGGAAAAGGCCGGTAGCCATTACATAATATCCCCAAAAGTTCATTCCTTTTTTAGTCGGCGGGCAGTTGTTATTCGTACATCGCTCCAGCGCGATGGTAGACCCCAGGCTCGATTTCAGGATGTGGTCATACACCTCTGCATAGCTCCAGCCGCCCACAGGTGGGGTTTGGGTAAAGTGCTCATCAGAAAAACCATTCAGCAATTGGCGGTAGTTATCTAATGCAGCGTCAATGGCGCGGCGCTCTTTGGCAATGTTCATAGTAATAAAGTTAACTCTTTTAAATGAGTAACCTGTACGGTAACATCGGCGGGTTTTTCGAGGCCGGCGGGGTTAAAATAAATGGCATCCATACCAACACCCATGGCGCCGCGGATATCGGCTTCGATACTGTCGCCTATCATCACACTTTCGGGGATGGTTGCCCCGGCCAGTTCAATAGCGTGGTGAAATATCTGCGGGTCGGGTTTGTTAACACCCACCACTTCGGATATGATGATGTTTTGAAAATAGGGCGCAAGGTTGGTACCTGCTACCTTCATCTCGGTAGATTCTTTAAACCCGTTAGAGATCAGATGCAGCGTGTACTTGCTTTGCAGATAGGCCAGCGTTTCGTGTGCATGGGGGAACAGGTTTGTTTTGGTTGGGCCAAGGTTTACATAAGCGTCCTCAAAATCGGCGGGCATCAGGTCGGGGTTTATGCCAAGCTCAATAAAGGTTGATTTAAAACGTTCCTCGCGCAATTCATCCTTACTTATCCTGCCCAGGTGGTAATCTGCCCAAAGGCGGTGATTGTGGCGGGTATAGGTTTCTATGAACAGGTCGGCAGAGTGCAGGCCGATCTCTTTTAATTTGTAAGTGCTGTAAAGTTCGTGCAGGGTTTCTTTGGCGTTTTTATCAAAGTCCCAAATGGTGTGGTCAAGGTCGAAGAAAATGTGGCGATATATTTTAGATGTACGATTTACGATATCAGATTGTGGCATGAAAGCAAAGTTATTATATTCAAATCGTAATTCTAAAATCGTCTATCGTAAATCTACTCACATCTTCTCCCCAAATGCCAGATCGCCCGCATCGCCTAAGCCTGGTACGATATAAGCTTTACTGGTCATTTCCTCATCAACAGCGCATACCCAAACTTTGGCGTTGGGCAGGTTTGCGCGTACGTGGGCAATGCCCTCGGTGCTGGCAATAACGGCCACTATGTGCAGGGCCTTCAATTTGTATCGGGCGATGATCTCTTTACAAACCAGTGCGGTGCTTTGCCCTGTGGCCAGCATGGTATCGCACATAATTAATGTTTTACCTTCAAGATTCGGGGCCGAGATCTGGTCTATCTGTATTGTGAATCCCCCGTTCTTTTTAACCTTGCGGCAAGCGGTAATAAAGGCACTATCGGCACGGTCAAAAAAGTTAATAAAGCCTTGGTGAAAGGGCAGGCCGGCGCGCAATATGGTGGCTATAACCGGTTGTTCGGTTGCTAAGTTGATGCTTGCTGTGCCTAATGGCGTTTGTACGTCAGTGCTTTCGTAAACAAGGGTTTTGCTGATCTCGTAAGCCATTATCTCGCCAAGCCTTTCCTGGTTTTTGCGGAAACGGTATTTATCCTGCTGAATAATAACATCGCGCAGTTCAGCTAAAAAATGGTTGGCAATACTATTAGTTTTATTAAGGATGAAAGGCTGCATGAATAGATCTGAGACGTTGGCTATGAAACTTGAGATAAAACACTTTCTCAAATCTTGCTTAAAGATTGCGAAATAGACGGAATTAAGCAATCATTATTCAAAAAAGTTGGTTGTATAAAAAAGATGCTGACATAAGACTGTCACGGGCACATATGTTATTTGTAAACATTACCAGTGATAAAGCAACTAAAAAGCTTAGCAATCTTGACAGCCTAATCACAAATCTCTAACCACTAATTGCTACATTTGAGTAATGGATTTTAAAATAACTTCTCAGTACGTACCCTCGGGCGACCAGCCCACCGCTATTAAGCAACTGGTTGATGGGGTAAACAATGCCGACCCTTTCCAAACCCTGTTGGGGGTAACCGGATCCGGTAAAACGTTTACCATAGCCAACGTAATTGAGCAAACACAAAAGCCAACGCTGATACTTAGCCACAACAAAACTTTGGCGGCACAGCTTTATGGCGAGTTTAAACAGTTTTTCCCCGAAAACGCGGTAAATTACTTTGTTTCCTATTACGATTATTACCAGCCCGAGGCGTTCATCCCTTCATCAAATACCTATATTGAAAAAGACCTGCAGATAAACGAGGAGATTGAAAAACTGCGTTTGCGCACTACCTCGTCGCTTATGAGCGGCAGGCGGGATGTTATTGTGGTATCGTCTATATCCTGTATTTATGGTATGGGTAACCCCGAGGATTTTGCCAATTCGGTATTCAAATTCGCAGTTGGTACCCGTATTAGCAGGAACGCATTTTTACATAGACTTGTTGAGATACTTTATGCCCGCACCACAGCCGATTTTAAACGCGGCACTTTCCGTGTAAAGGGCGATACCGTAGATATTTTCCCGGCGTATATGGATTATGCTTACCGAATCAGCTTTTTTGGGGATGATATTGAGGAGCTAAGCACTTTTGACATCACCACTGGTAAAACCATCGAGAAGATGACGCACATGGTGGTTTACCCCGCCAACCTTTACGTTGCCCCGCGCGAACGCTTCCAGCAATCGGTTTGGGCCATACAGGAAGAGCTGGAAACCCGTAAAAAGCAGTTTATTGATGATGGCCGCTTCATTGAGGCAAAACGACTTGAAGAAAGGGTAAATTACGACCTAGAGATGATCCGCGAGTTAGGTTATTGTAGCGGTATCGAAAATTACTCGCGCTTTTTTGATGGCCGCGAGCCGGGTATGCGCCCCTTCTGCTTATTAGACTATTTCCCCGATGATTACCTGATGGTAATTGATGAGAGCCACGTAACTGTGCCGCAAATAAGGGCCATGTATGGTGGCGATAGGTCGAGGAAGATCTCCTTGGTTGATTATGGTTTCCGTTTGCCTGCGGCGATGGATAACAGGCCGCTAAACTTCCAGGAGTTTGAGCGTCTTGCACCACAAACGATATATGTAAGCGCAACGCCTGCTGATTTCGAACTGGAAAAATCGGGCGGTGTAGTTGTGGAACAGGTGATCCGCCCTACGGGACTGCTTGACCCGATAATAGAGATTCGCCCGGTGATAAACCAGGTTGATGATTTGCTTGATGAGGTAGACAAAACCATTAAAATGGGCGACCGTATATTGGTAACCACCCTAACCAAACGCATGGCCGAAGAATTAGCCAAGTATATGGACAGGTTGGGTATCAAATGCCGTTACATCCACTCGGAAGTAAAAACTTTGCAGCGGGTAGAGATCCTGCGTGGCCTTCGCCTCGGGGAGTTTGATGTGCTGATAGGGATCAACTTGCTTCGCGAAGGGCTGGATTTACCGGAGGTATCGTTAGTGGCTATTTTAGATGCGGATAAGGAAGGGTTCTTACGGTCGGAGCGCTCGCTGATCCAAACCATTGGCCGTGCTGCCCGTAACGACAGGGGCCGGGTTATTATGTATGCCGATAAAATAACCAATTCGATGCAGATTACGATGGACGAAACTAACCGCCGCCGCGATCTGCAGATAAAATACAATACCGAGCATGGCATTACGCCGCGTACGGTGGGTAAATCAAAAGAAGAGATCATGGAGCAAACCTCGGTGGTCGACTTTAAAGGGGGTGTACAACAAGCCTACGTGGAAACCGATACCATGACCCTTGCCGCAGACCCAATTGTTCAGTACATGACCAAGCCGGACTTGAAAAAATCTATCGACAACACCCGCAAGAACATGGTCGCGGCAGCAAAAAACATGGATTTCCTGTTAGCCGCCAAGCTGCGTGATGAGATGTTTGCGCTGGAAAAAATGATGGAAGAAAAATTCTCGTAATAAAAACGCCTGCGCTTGTGTAAGCAAGCGCAGGCGTTTTGTTCAGATCTATCTGATTTTAAGCTAATTTCTATCAACCTTAATTGGCTAAATGGAAGGCCTGTTCAACCTCAGCATAATTCCTAAAATTGACGGTTGCGATTGTATGCACGCCAACGGGGATAATTACATACCTGAAAGTATGGGCATAGATATGCCGCCGTAAACATTCGTATTGTTGGTCATAACAAGCTGTATCTTACCTAATGTGGCCCTGGCCGGCCAGGGATCAATTTCGAAAGTAAAAGCTTTAATAAATAGTTTTTACTTTTCAACCCTCTTTCATTATGCATAAATATCATAATGAAACATTTTTTGCGTTATATGCTTATATTTGTACTATAAAATAAAATACCAGATGGGCTTGATCCGTTTTTTAATAATTGCCATTTGTTCGTTATATATCATCCGCAGCCTTGTGCGGATATTATTGCCTATGCTGTTTAATAGCGTCATTAATAAAACGCAGCAGCAAGCTCGCCAACAGCAAAATTATCAGCAGCCCAAGCCTGATGGCCGGGTGCGGGTAGATTATAAACCCGATGCAAAAAGTTCTGTTCCTGATTCTGAGGGAGAATTTGTAGATTACGAAGAAATAAAATAAACCAATGTTACCCGAAGGGCTATATAAACGCAGGCGCGGCCACAATAATACCCCGCCAACCGTACTGTTAATACTAACAAACTGTATTGTGCTGGCGTTATTAACGCAGTTGTTTACCGGCTGCAACACGATAAATAATTTTTTTTGGGTAGCCATTGCTGGCCTTGCATTTTATAATGTTTACAACATTCGCCGTAACCGCGGGGAATTTAATAAGCTTAACATTGTTGTTTATGTTGTCAGTATCATATTAATGATATTCATGTTCTTTTATTTAAGCAACCAACCCCATAATTGCTAAGTGAATATCTTATAAAAACTTATCGTTTCTAATCTCATTCAATTTTCTATTTTTGACGATTATAATTATTATCCCTAAAAGAGTTTAAATGAACAACTGGATCAAGCGGAATAGTGGGCATCTTATAGTCGCTGCAATATTTTTCGTACTAACATTTGCCTATTTCTTTAACCCTTTAATGCAGGGTAAAATAATGTACCAGGGTGATGTTTTGCAGGCCAAAGCCATGCAGAAAGAGATAATGGATGTTAAAGCCGCAACCGGCGAAGCCCCATTATGGACAAACCAAATGTTTGGCGGGATGCCAAGCTACCAAATTTGGGCCAAGTACGGCAAAAACGTAACCACATACGTTATTGATGCTTTAAAAACGGTTTTTCCTAATCCGGTTGATACCATTTTATTATACCTTTTTGGCGCATACTTTTTATTTTGCACCCTTAAACTGAATAACTGGCTGGCAGCAACGGGCGCTGTAGCGTTCGCGTTCTCTTCATATAACTTTATATATATCGAGGCGGGGCACGCTAACCAGGCTTACGCTATCGCATTCTTTGCACCAATAGTGGCCAGTATCATTCTTACGCTTAGGGGCAAATATATTACCGGTGGAGCATTAACCGCATTTTTCCTTGCGATGGAGATCCGCTCTAATCACGTGCAGATGACCTTTTACCTGCTATTGGCTATGGCCATTTTAGTAGGTATCGAGCTTTATCACGCCATTAAAGCAAAGCAAACCGCGCCGTTTTTAAAATCGATAGCTTACCTATCTGCTGCTACTATTTTGGCAGTCATCGTAAACGCAGGTTCTTTATGGACCACTTACGAATACAGCAAATACACCATCCGTGGTAAACCTAACTTGAAAAGCGAAACCGGTGCGGTAACCACAGGCCTCGATAAGGACTACGCTTATAACTGGAGTGAAAGCGTAAGTGAAGTTTTTACATTCTTTATCCCTAATGCATATGGTGGCGCCAGTGGTGCCCCTGCAGCCGAAGATTCTAAAGTTGTAAAAGTGTTGACTGAAAATCATGTAGACCCTGCGCAGGCACAACAATTTGCAAGCCAGCTATCTGTTTATTGGGGTAACAAGCCAAGCACAAATGGGCCATGGTATTTCGGGGCGATTGTATTCTTCCTTTTTGTTTTAGGATTATTGATTGTCAAAAACAGGATCAAGTGGTGGCTGTTATCAGCAGTACTTTTAAGTGTCTTCCTGTCGTTCGGTAAAAATTTACCGTTCCTGTCAGATCTTTTCTTTAACTACTTTCCGCTATATAATAAGTTCCGCGCGGTAGAGTCTACCTTAGTTATCGCATCATTATGCTTTCCAATACTGGGCTTCCTGGCGTTGAACGAGGTATTTGTAAATCGCGATAAGCCTTACATCTTTAAAAATGTAAAGCTGGCATTTTACATTACCGGTGGGTTAACGTTGGTAATGATCGCGGTTCCGGGTTTATTCCTGAGCTTTAAATCGATCGAGCATCAAACGTTAATAGGCGGCTTAACACAGGCTTTCCAGGGAAACACCCAAATGGCTAACCAGGTTGCAAACGCGTTAATAGAAGATCGCCAGGCTTTAGAGCGTGCCGATGCTATCCGTACTTTCATCTTTATCGCTTTAGCGTTTGGCTTGCTTTACATCGTCATCAAACAAAAAATAAGTTTAACATTTGCTTCGTTTGCCTTTATGGCAATTGTTTTGGTAGATATGTGGAGCGTTGACAAACGTTACTTAAAAGACGAAACTTTTGTTGATAAAGACACGTATTCGCAAGCTTATACACCTCGGGATATTGATGAATTTATCGTCCGCGATAAAGACCCGAATTTTAGGGTTATGGACCTAACCCTTGCTGATCCTTTCCGCGATTCGCGTTCATCTTACTTCTATAAAACAGTGGGCGGTTTCCATTCAGCCAGGTTAAGGCGTTTTGATGAGGTTATACAAAACCAGTTTACCAAGAGTATTAACCAGGATGTTTTGGATATGCTTAACGCTAAATACATCATTACTGCCGATCCTAAAACAGGTAGCCCGAGCATGCATGCCAACGCCACCGCTTGCGGCCACGCGTGGTTTGTAAAAAGCGTTAAATATGTAAAAGATGCCGACCAGGAAATGCAGGCTATCAGTAGTTTTTCGCCTAAAGATGAGGCTATGATAGACCAGCAGTACAAAAGTATTGTTGAGGCAAAACCTATAGGTGCTACCGTAAACGGTACTATCGAATTAACCAGCTACAAGCCGGATCATTTGACTTACCAAACCGGTTCAACATCTAACCAGGTTGCGGTATTCTCCGAGATCTATTACGATAAAGGCTGGACAATGTACATCGATGGTAAAGAGCAACCCTACTACCGTGCCGATTATTTGTTGCGTGCAGCTACTATCCCGGTAGGTAACCACAAGGTTGAATTTATTTTCCATCCAACATCATATTACGTTGGCGAGAATATCTCTTTAGTGGGTTCTATATTGCTGATACTGGCCTTAGCCGGCGCAGTATATGCGGAACGTAAAACAAAAAAACCGGAGTTAGCGAAAGCATAATTACGGATTTGAGTATATGAAAAGAGCGATGGGGTTTACCTATCGCTCTTTTTTTTGTTAATGCTATCGCGAGCTTTCAGCTCGTGATGCGCACAAGGTCAGCTTTCAACTGACGTAAGCAGAATGCTTACACTATACCGTATCACGAGTTACGCTACGCTAAACTCTCGACAGCGATTATTTAATCATTCGTCCGTTTATTCTTCAACCAATACCAACCCAAATTAAAAGCGATAACCGCGTGGTTAAGCACCGTTGGTATTAATCCATAATGGCGTTTCATGATGTCAAAGCGTTCTAAAAGGCTTTGTTTATGTTTTGCTTTAGACATGCCTCCCACCAAATATTTAGCCACATAACCATCCACCTTAACAATTTTGATAGCTTTTTTTGCTGCGCGGATGATCCAATCTATATCGGCGCTTAGCTGATATTTGGGGTCGTACGGCGAAGTGAGTGAGCGCCTGATGTAAATAGCCTGGTGGCTTATGCTCATGCCAAATTTAAAGCCCCGCCAGGTAAAATCATCTGGTGCCTTGTGGCGGCGTTGACCGAGGCTTTCGCGTTCGTCATTCACCATTTCGGTTTCGCCGTAGTAGATGTCGGCATCGGGGGCGGTAGCGAAAACTTTAGCAACGGTATCGTTGCCGTAAAATTCATCTCCCGAGTTCATGAAGATCACATAGTCGCCGGTGGCAAGAGCGAGGCCTTTGTTCATGGCGTCATAAATCCCCTTGTCTTTCTCGCTGATGAGTTTAGCTATGCGGCTTTCATGGCGTTTAATGATCTCTAATGTACCATCATTTGATGCGCCATCCACTACAATGTATTCTACAGCGTCGTAAGTTTGATCAAGCACCGAAAGCAGGGTTCGCTCGATATCCCTGGCATTATTGTAAACGATGGTGATAACAGATAACACACGTTTCATTATTCAGGGGAGTTTAGAACAGACTTATACAAGTCGATATATTGCCTCGCCACCTTCTCGTTATTAAACATGCGTTTTACCTTGTATCTCGCGGCAGCGGCATATTTATCTCGGTTGGCGGTATTTAGCACATCGTTAAGACCGGCTGCCAGATCGGTTGATGATTTAAACTCGGCCATGTAGCCATTCACCTGGTGGTCTATCAGGTCGGGGATGCCACCGGTATTAAAGGCTACCACAGGTGTGCTGCAACTCATTGCCTCCATGATCATGTTGGGCAGGTTATCCTCAACAGCGGGCGAAACAAAAACGTCGGCCATGCTGTAGATCTCAGCAAGGTCGGCAGGTGAGGTTATGGTATTTAATTGTTTAACCGGGAAGTGAAGGGTGCTTGTATCGAAGTGCTTGTTCTTACCGAAGATCACTATCTCCACAGCCTCGTTGGCATATTTATCTTTTAATATCTGCAAAGCATTTACCAAGAAGCTAATACCTTTACGCCTGTCGTTGATATTGGCAGCACCAAACAGGATTATTTTAGCAGCCGGATCAACGCCCCATTTAGCACGTGCTACAGCCTTATCTTTATGTGCGAATAATTCGATGTCGATAGGGTTAGGAATGGCCTGTATAATAAACCCTTTGAGCAGGGTGCTTTTCATGGCTACTTCGCCCAGCCAATGGCTGCAGGTTACAACAGATAGGTTTTTAGCGATGCTGAGCATATCCTTTTTATCAACCCAACCATCGTGCGAAATATCATTATCCTCCGGGTTACGCAGAAAATAGCAATTGCCACACTGGTTTTTAAAATGGTTACACGGGCCTGCATAATGGCAACCGCCGGTAAAGGCCCACATATCGTGTAGCGTCCAAACAATAGGTTTGTTAAGGGCGATAAGTTTTTTTACGTCGTTGATGGACAGGAAACCGGAGTTTGTCCAGTGCAGATGAATAATATCTGCCTCTTTAATCACTTTCGATTGGCTGATATCGGTACCGGCGTTGGCTGGTGAAAAGGCAAACCTAACCTGCTTATCCCGCTCCTGAAAAAGCATAAAGGGGATGCGTTCCAGCAGGAAGTTGATGTTAGACCGCAGTTTGCCGAAGATGTTGCGCTCAACGGTGTAAACAGCATCTTCCGCACGTTTTTTATGCTGAACCACCATGGTAACATTTACCTGTTGCAGTTGCAGGGCTTTTAACAAGCGCATGCAAGCCTCGGCAGCGCCGCCGCCAGAATCTGATGTATTGATGAGTGCGACCTTCATTTATCGGGGCAAGTATAATGATACTAAAATTAAAAATTTTACTTTTGAATGCTTCATTAATATCAAAATGAAGTTTAACAGCAAAACCGCCAAGCAACAATGAACTTTTTAGCCTATTTATTCCAGGATTGGAGTGCCAACCGGGGCAATATAAAAGGGCAGCTGGTTTTGTTTTTGTTTCGCTCGGTGCAAATCGTTAACCGCAACATCATCCTAAAGATACTGTTTTGCTGGCACCTTATCATGTATCGCATTGTTGTGGAGTGGCATTTGGGTATCGAACTTCCCCGAAAACTTACCGCAGGTAAAGGCCTTATTGTTTACCACGGGCAGGCATTGGTGGTTAACCAGGGGGTAATCATCGGCGAAAACTGTGTGTTACGTAACTGTGTTACCATCGGCCACAAAAAACTGGCTAACGGCACGTTTACCGCGTGCCCGCGTTTAGGTAATAATGTGGATGTTGGCGCCAACGTTTGTATTATTGGCGATGTTACCATAGGTAATAATGTAACTATTGGCGCAGGCGCGGTAGTTATAAAAGATATACCTGATAACTGCGTGGCAGTAGGCAACCCGGCGCGCATATTGGAACAAAAAACTGAGGCGGAAACCCGTATTGAAAATAGTTAATGGAGAATAACTTAACAGATCGTACCTTTTGGAAATCGTTTTGGGAATCGCGCAAGGGGCTGATATTTAAACTAAAGCCTAATTATGTTTTTGGGGATATTTTAGGCAAACTGATAGCCGAAAAAGGCATTAAGAATGCTATTGAACTGGGTGGATTCCCGGGGTATTATTCTATCTATCTGAAAAAATACAAGGGATTAAAAACCACATTGCTTGATTATTTCATCCACCCCGAGCTGGTTAACAAATTGCTTGCAGCTAACGATCTTAAGCTCGGCGATATCGGTATTGTAGAAGCCGACCTGTTCACTTATCAGCCACCCGAAAAGTTTGACATGGTGCTTTCATTTGGCTTGATAGAGCATTTTAACGATACCCAGTTTATCATAAACGAGCACCTAAAGTTTTTAAAGCCCGGCGGAACGTTGTTCATTACACTGCCCAATTTTAAAAGTGTTAATGGCTGGGTGCAAAAGAATTTTGATAAAGACAATTACGACAAGCACAACATCAACAGCATGGACCTCGACCTACTGCGCGATAGTTGCAAAGCCCTTGGCCTAAAAGATATTAAAGCCTACTACCACGGCAAATTTACTGTATGGCTGGAGAATAAATCAGAACAGAAATCACTGTCTAAAGCTATTGTAAAAGCTATTTGGGTGGCAGGTAAGGTATTCACCAAGGTCATCCCTGTGGATAGTAAAGCACTTTCGCCATATATTGTGGTGGAGGCGACGGTGTAGGGCCACCCTTTTTTCTCCGTGCCTCGCAATGACGTGGTTTATTATTAGACGTAACAAAAACCAAATAAGCCCCGCATTTCTGCAGGGCTTATCTATATAATTCAATTTGTAATTATACCATGTAATTCCAGCCGTTGGTATCTTCGGTACGGCCGTATTTGATGTCATCAAGGGTTGATAATACCCGTTTAGAAAATTCGCGTGTTGCAGGGTCGCTCAAAAAGTATTCCTCACCTTCAAAGCTTATTGATGCTACTGATGCAATAGTTGCAGCAGTACCGGCACCAAAAGCATCGGTTAGTTTACCGTTTTTAGCGCCTTCTATCAATTCAGCAACAGACACCTTGCGCTCTTCAACCGGGATGCCCCAGCTTTTGGCTAAAGCAATAACCGTATCGCGGGTTACGCCGTCGAGGATGGTGTCTTTAGCTTCGGCAGTGATCAGTTTACCATCTAAAAGGAACATCGCGTTAGCGGCACCCATTTCTTCGATGTATTTATGTTCTTTGGCGTCTGTCCAAATCAATTGATCAAAGCCCTCTTCGGTTGCTTTGCGGGCAGGCAGCATAGATGAACCGTAGTTACCGGCAGCTTTCGCGTAACCCATACCACCTTCGGCAGCGCGGGTGTAATGCGTTTCTATTTTAACCCTTAGCGGTTTTGAAAAGTACGGGCCAACCGGGCCAATAATAACCATGTATTTATATGTAGCCGATGGCGTTACGCCCAAATAGGGGTCGGTAGCGAACATGAACGGACGAATGTATAAAGCGTGGTTAGCTTTTGCAGGGATCCAATCGCGGTCAAGATCAACCAGGGCGGCAATAGTTTGCACAAAAAGCTCTTCGGGCAGGGTAGGCATACAAAGGCGCTCTGCCGATTTGTTAAAGCGAGCGGCGTTCTTGTCCGGGCGGAAGATAGAAGCCTTGCCATCGGCATGTTTGTATGCTTTAATGCCTTCAAAAAACGACTGTCCATAATGCAGCGAAGAAATTGCCGGGCTCATTAGAATTGGGCCGTATGGCAGGATCTCGAAATTTTTCCATTCGCCATCAATGTAATCTGCAGAAAACATGTGGTCAGAGAAAACCTTGCCAAAGGGCAGGGTGTTAAAATCTGTCTCAGCTAAACGTGAGTGAGCAGCTTTGGTGATTTTTATGTCCAGTGTGTCGGTCATGGTAGTAGAATAAATAAATCTGAAAGTGGCAAGTTAAAAATTTTTGAGCGATTATTTATTTTTTAAAGCTTTTGAACGCTATATTACAGCAAATTAACAAAACCCTACATGCCCGAATACAAACTTAGTGCCGAAGGAAATGCAAAACTCAAAAAAACCTGGACCTATACCATCTTAGCATCTTACATTGTAATAATTGCCATTTTTGCCTTTAACCTGCTTTACCGGGGCGGTAGTACCACTAATATCATTACTTTCACGATCATATTTATGGCGCTGATAGCCGGGTTTGTTTACGGACAAAAAAAATATTTCAAAGGTATTGACGCAACAAAATTGACTATTAATCACGAGAAAATAGTGTTGCATACGCTGAACCAACCCGACGTAGCCATAAACCTTGCGGATATCAAAAAAGTAACCCATCGCGGCCCGAACATATTTTTGGTAAATAAAATTCCAAAGAAAAACTCATTGACCATCATCAACAAGTTTGAGCGCTTTTATGAGATAGAAAAATTGGTTAATGATGCGGCAGAGGCGAACAACCTGCAGCCAACCGCTATATAGCTATCCGTTTATATAGTTTACCAAAAAGCCGATCAAAGCGGCAACCGGGATAAACACAAGGATAAAGCCAACCATGTTCCAATAAAACTTTTTTAATTTGGTGGAGAACACCGCGAACGCTACCGTTGTGAGAAAGTATGGTAGAATAACTATGAAAGCAAAATAGTAAAGTGACAAACCTATTGTCTCTCCATCACCGTGGTGAGTAAAGTCGTAGTAAGCGATTTGTCCCATCCAGCACCACAATATTGTGTAAATACCACAAAGTATTATGGCCATAGGATGCTCTTTAAAGCTGGCCGAAATAGTTTATTTGGCATTGTTATAACTCGCTTATTACTTTATCTACCCAGGCTTTGCCCCAGTTCTCCAGTTCGTAGGCACTCCATAAAGAAGGATAAAAAATGCGGCGCTGGAAACGCGGAGGCAGGTATTTCTGCCAGTTGGTGCCTCCGGTTGCCTTGATTTCTTCAGGCTCGCGGTGCAGGTAGCGCACGGCAGATTTGTAGTGACTTAGCGGCCAGTTCACATTCACGTTTACATCAAGCTGCCTTAGCTGCTCTTCTAATGTATTGGTGCTTTCGCTTTTGTGTTTAAACTGCTGTAATAGCGAGTTAAAGTTGGTATTGCTTACCTGTTTGCCAAGTTCGATAAAGGTTTTGGCGTATTTTTTCTCGAACTGATTTAAAGTCAATGTTCTTTTACCGGTAGACAACTCCGTCGCGCCATACTTCCAGTAGATCTGTTCAAATTGATACTCGACAGGGGCGCCGGCTAATTCCTGTCGATGGTCTGGCGCTACAAGGTTTATAAAGTCGGTAGCGTAAATTTCTATTAAACGGTACTGGCCGCTTTGGAAACCGCTGGCCGGTAGCAAACTCATGCGGAATTGCAGAAACTGCTCCTTCTCCATCCCATCCACCATAATTTCGAATGAATTGGTAAGCGCTTCAAAATAACGGTTAATGCGTTTGATACGGGCGGTGAAGAAATCCACCGTAAGTTTTTCATGTTCCGATATCTGCTTGCACTCGTGCAGGCTCAGCTTAAAGTACAGCTCGGTGATCTGGTGATACATAATAAAGATCTCCTCATCCGGGAAGGGTGTTTTTGGGCTTTGCAGGCTCAAAAGCGTATCCAGGTGAATGTAATCCCAATAGGTAAGAAAGTCAGCATGCAGCAGGCCATCCAGGTAGGATGTCATATCCTGGCCCATGGCGTTGTATTTTTCCTGCAGCAGCGTAAGCCTTTTTTCTATTTCGGGAGAGATGCTCATGCTTCAAAGATAGTAGTCTTAAGTCAAAAGCCGAAAGTCGTTCGGGTCGATCAAAATAATTCCGAAATAATAATACATTTGTGTTATACAAACAAGGCAATGGTGTTCTGCCTACTTGAACCGCTGCAAAGCTGATGACGCCTACCCCAAATATTTGTTTATTTGCACGTAGGTTATGTTTAAAAATATCGTCTCAAACTCCATTTCGCTTATAAAGTATCTCGTCCGCTGGGGGGGTATCATCGTTCCGGTTGCTGCGGCAATTGGTAGTGTAGTGGCTTTTTTTCTGTGGCTGTTAAGCTGGGCTATCCATTTCCGCTTTGCGCATACATGGTTACTGTACCTGCTACCTGCCGCCGGTGTGGTTATCCACCTGCTGTATAAATGGTATGGCAAAAGTGCCGAACGGGGCAATAACCTTATTATCGACGAGATTCATCAACCCGGTGCAGGAGTGCCAAAACGAATGGCACCGCTTATTTTAGTTACAACCGTTATTACCCATCTTTTCGGTGGCTCGGCAGGGCGCGAGGGTACGGCCGTACAAATTGGCGGCAGCCTGGCCAACCTATTTGGCAGTTGGTTTAAAATGAACGAGTCCGATAAAAAAATCATCCTATCAGCAGGCGTTGCCGCGGGCTTTGGGGCTGTATTTGGTACGCCGCTTACTGGTGCCATCTTCGCGCTGGAGGTGATTGTTATTGGCCGTGTACCTTATAAAGCTTTTTTTGCCTGTTTGATTGCGGGGTATGTAGGTGATATCACGGTATCGTTATGGGGCATCCACCATACGCTTTACCATGTTGAAATTGTAAACACCGGGCAAACATTTTACGGTATTCACCTACCTGTTAGCTTTTGGCTGTTAGCAAAAGTGATATTAGCATCTGCCATATTTGGCGGGGTTAGTTATGCCTTTGTACAGGCAGTGCACCTTGTGAAAAATTTTTCGCTTAGGTGGATCAAAATCACCTGGGTGATACCTGTTGTTGGCGGCCTTGCCATAATAGGCCTTACGTATATTTTGGGCAAGCCCGACTACCTGGGCCTTGGCGTTGATGCCGAATATATTGGCGCGGTAACCATTGCATCCGCTTTTCAGCATGCCGGGGCGGACGCATTCAGCTGGCTCTGGAAACTGGTTTATACCGCCATAACTTTAGGCACAGGTTTTAAAGGAGGAGAGGTTACGCCGCTGTTTTATATCGGTTCGACGTTGGGTAACAGCCTTGCCGAACTGATGAACGCGCCGGTCGGCCTGTTTGCTGCTTTGGGTTTTATAGCTGTATTTGCCGGGGCTACCAATACGCCGCTGGCCTGTACCTTATTGGGGATAGAGCTTTTTGGTGGCGAATATGCCATCTTCTTCGCGATAGCATGTTTTACAGCATATTTTTTTAGTGGCGATGGCGGCATTTATTCGGCGCAAAAGGTGGACCTGTCTAAAGCAGGCCTCACCAAAAGCAAATATCTGAAAAGGATGTTTGGCAAATACAGACTGTAGCATTTGCATCTTTTACTAAAACATATCGGTATTTGATTGTTTAGTAAGGATATATCAAAACCCTAGCAGCCATGAAAATTAGTAAGATACTTATTGGGATAGACGACAGCAAGTTTGCCGAATATGCCGCATCATACGGGTTTGATATCGCCCATACTTTTAATGCACATGTTGGCCTGGTTCATATTGTAGAGCCTGCTGTTATTGCAGATATCACGAATGATACTATTATGGGCTTGCCTATACAAAGGGATGATTATAACGAGGTAAATATACTCAGCATCCAGAAAGAGCAGGCGAATAACATTATAGAACGTACAATCGAAAAATATGCGAAAGGTTTAGAGGTTACCTGTTTCAATGAATATGACTCCACTGCCGACGGTATTTTAAGCTGTAGTAAAGAATTTAAAGCAGACCTGATCGTAATAGGTACCCATAGCCGAAGCGGCATAGATCGCCTGTTGATGGGCAGTGTAGCAGAAAGCGTTGTTCGTAATGCGCAGGTGCCGGTACTTGTGGTGCCGTTGGTAAAGGAGTAAAAAACTATGTCATTGCTACCGGTAGCGTTGCAATCTCATAGCATAAGCAAATGTGCTGAGTTTGGCGGCGTCACCGCGTTCCTTGCAATGGCATGCTGCGCTTATCCTAATACAGTAACCGAAATTTTATCGTTTGCTCAATCGCTTTCAGCTCGTTTAATACCTCGGTGTCGTAACCGGTGTTAACGTCGGTAATTACGTAACCAATTTGCGGGTTGGTAACTAAAAACTCACCTACTATATTAATGTTGTGGTTTGCAAATACCTCGTTGATCTGCGCCAGTATCCCCGGTACATTCTTATGGATGTGAATTAACCTGTGGGCATTATTGATCCGCGGGGGCTGCAGGTCAGGGAAATTACAGCTCATGTGGGTTTTACCCTCGTTCATAAAAGCAATTACCCTGCGGGGGATAAAATCGGTATTGCGGGGGTTAGCTTTAGGGTCATCGAATATAATGATGCCCTTTTCGCATGCAGCTTCGGCAAGCTTGCGGTTCACGCGGCCAAAACAGCCAATTACTTTTAAGCGCCCCGCATTTTCTAACTGCTCGGGTTTTGGCAGGTTTGTCTCGTCGCAAAATAAAACACCGGCCTCGTCTAAATATTTTTCTTCTATGCTATCGCAATGGCGGAAGTTGTAGCCCTCGCGCTTCATCTGGCCCAATGCTTCTTCATCAATATCGCCAATAACTAAACATTTAATGCGGTTTTTTGGGTATGATATCGCCCTTGGCAGTTTGTTGATATATAAAAATTCGTCGAAACTTGGGGTAATATGATCTGCTTTTTCGGCAACAGATTTACGTTCGATGTTCTCCGTAAAAGCAAAGAATTTTTTGATCATCCCCGATTCCTTCAGCTGGAAATCCGAGTACCCATCACCAATACCAAAGATCTCTCCCGGCAGGTTCAATTCCTTCAAAAGCTTTACCTTGCCGCCCTCTTGCGATAGTGGGTTTTGGCGGTCGTAGCCTACAATGTTGCCCTCTTCATCAAACACAAAGGTGTTGGCGTATATGTTCTCTTTTTTAATATGATACTCGGTAACCACCGGTGTGATGAACTCCTTAAAACCGCCGGATACGATAAGTACTTCATCCTGGTGGTTCTTGAAAAACACGGTGTTACGTGAGAACGAGGTGGATACCTTTTTCTTTAAATGGGTGATCAGCATTTTCAGGTGGTCGCGATTGGCGCAAAGCAGTTTCACGCGCTGCTCCAGGCTATCGGTGAACGATAAGCGGCCTTCCATAGAAGCATTGGTAAGGTCTTCTATCTGTTTATAGATAGCTTCACGGTCGGGATGATTTTTTAAAGATATGCGGGCTAACTCGTCTAAGGCTTCTACCTGGGTAAAGGTGCTGTCGAAATCTATTATAAAATACTGCTCCATTTGGGTGTGCGATGCTGAGCTGCAAATGTGCAAAAAATGATTGAGGCAGCAACCAGAAAATCATCCACATTGAGTGTTCATTTTCAACAGGAAGCAGACGTTGCCTACTTATAAAGCAAAAAAGAGTGACCGTGCCCCCCGTGCAGCACCCTTCTTTAAAACTAAATAAAAGAAGCCTTTATTTAGTTGTGTTTGCGGCTGTAGCCCGTTTGTTTGTACCAGGTTGTTAATCAATTTTGAATTAAAGGCGATTTTTTGCCTGATGGCGCCAATGTTGCTTTTGATGTACATTGATGATTTTAAGCCTTTGATGCCTTTCATTAAACCGGCGCTTTTAATTTGGCCGGCCAGGGTGATTGGGTCTTATGATGATTTTAACAGGCTAGAACTTATTTCAAGGCAAAGTTTAGAAAAGCCTAACATTTGATTTGGCGTTAAAGGTTTTACTTCGGTGGCCGGCAGGCCATCAAGTGTTTGGCCGGTTACGTTTGTATACATTTGTGGCAACATATGGTGGTTCTCTTTTAAATGGGTCATCATGGTGGTAACCGGGTTAGCTAAAGCTTCAACACCTGCAATCCCAACTTCTTTCGGTGCTTTTATATTATTTGCTTTTGTCAAAGTTTTTTCGAAATCTTCCGATTTTAGCATCGCAACCAGCTCGGCACGCTGTGCTTTCAGTTCGTCGATAGTTAAAACTTTGGTGTCTTTAATTTCTGCCGGTTTTTCGGCTACAGTTTCATCTTGTGCTTTTGCAGCAAAGCATAAAGTTAATGCGAATACTGCGCTAAGTAATAGCTTTTTCATAATATTTTAGTGTTTAGTTTGTGGTTGTAAAGTTTATATTATCAGTGCTTTACAACAATCCCCTTGTAGCGGTATATTAAAATACGTACTAATACGCATGTCATATTTGTAAGTTGAAGCATGTATTGACGGTTTAACATTTTAATTGGCTTGAATTCTTTTTTTCTATAAATGACGATGCATATTTTTAAGATCAGGAGCGGTTGAAATAGTATTTAATTGTAGTGCCACAATTCATTTCAAAAACTGTAGGCTCTTTAATTAGTTATACCAGGTAGCATTAAATTATAAGGTTATGAGGTCCATCTGGAAAGGTACATTAGGGTTTGGGTTGGTAAGCATCCCGGTTAAATTATATTCGGCAGTGCAAACCAGCAGTATCGACCTGGATATGCTGGATGCCCGCGACCACGAGCGCATCCGGTACCATCGTGTTAACGAGAAAACTAACAAAGAGGTGCCTTACGATAAAATTGTAAAAGGCTATAAAATAAATGACAACGACTACGTGATAGTAGAAGAAGCCGACTTTGAAGCTGCCGCGCCCGAGAAAAGTAAGGTGGTAGAGATAGAAAGCTTTGTTGACATTGCCGGCGTTAATCCCATGTTTTATGAAACATCATATTATACTGAGCCAGATACCAAAAATAATAAGGCTTATGCGCTATTACTCCAGGCACTAAAAAAATCCGGCAAGGCGGGGCTGGCTCGTTTTGTATTGCGCAGCACCGAAAGCCTTTGTATTGTGCACCCTGTAGATAATGTATTGGTGATAACCCGCATCCGTTTTGGGCAGGAGATCCGCAGTACCGGGGATTTGAATATAGCTGATGACGTTACTGTAAGCAAAAAGGAACTGGATGTTGGCCTCACCTTGATAAATCAGTACGCGGAAGATTTTGATGTATCTAAGTTTAAGGATGAGTATAATAATGAGTTGCTCAAGATCATCAAGGCTAAAGCAAAAGGTAAACGACCTATCATCAAAAAGCTTAAACCACGTGTAACCAAAAGCGATGACTTATACGAGCAGCTGATGAGCAGCCTAAAAACTAAGAAAGGTGCATAGTTTTTTTCAAGCAGCAACATCAGATGAACTGCGTAACGCGATTGAATTACACATCAAGCAAACCGAAAATCAAATTATCCGATTAGATTCGGTATTTGAGTCAATAGGTGAAAAAGCTGTAGCAAAAAAATGTGAAGCTATGGCCGGCCTTATTAAGGAATCTGAAGAAATTGTTAAAAGTACCGAAGACGGAAGCATCATACGTGATGCAGGTATCATATCAGCCTGTCAAAAGGTTGAACATTACAAAATTGCTTCATACGGCACGCTTAAAACCCTTGCAGGTGTATTAGGCTAAACTGAAAAGAGGCTGCCCGAAAGGTCGGTCTCTTTTCAGTTTATATTAGACTAAGATAAAATACATTAGTCATATTGCGAATTTGCGGGGTGGCTTGATTTAGTTATCTTTAACAATACTATTAACTACTAAATTATAAAGGTTGAAAAAATATTTACCTATTCTCCTCCCGGTTATTGTCTTGTGCTTCGGCTCTTGTAAAAAAGACGCTGTTGACTATACAGGATACACCGCTTCCGGAACCTTAACTAATACCCCCGGTACCAATACCAACGCTAACGATAGTTATTTGCCAACTTCAACAGGTAGCTCTTGGATATATGAAAACAACCTTACAGGCACTGTAGAAAGCACAGAAGCCCATATTTCGGGCATGATTATTCCTATTAATGGCCAAAATTATTACGAAGTTAGAAGTGCTACCAAGGGCAAAGAGAACACCCTGCAATACTATTATGTAAAAGATAAAAAGTATAAGATAATGGCTACCACAGTGCAGGAAAAAGTTACCGTCGAGTTTTTTCTGTTGGATGATAACCTTAAAGTTGGTGACAAGTGGACGGCAAAAATGTCTCCGAATGGTTTAGTAAATGGGGTTCCCGGCCGAACAGTAAGCAAAATCATCGAATCGGGAATTACCAAAACGGTGCTTAATAAAACCTACCAAAACGTGATACATACCCACATGACTGTACAATACGATTTTGGCTTGGGTGACGGGTTTCGGGATTATGGTGCTTATGATTACTACCTGGCTAAAGGAGTTGGATTGATCCAAACCGATGCCGAATTGTTTGGCTTTAAGAGCTCTACTTATTTGTCCAGTTACACTATTAAATAACAAATACATATAATAATATAAACGGCTCCCGAGAATTTGGGGAGCCATTTATTATTAAAAAGTTATAAACCTTTGGTTGTAATTTTTTTGTTAATTTTTTTAATTAAAAATTAACCGTGGCATGGTGGTTGTATTGGTAGTACCAAACAAAATATAATAACTACCATGGAAACTACATCAGAAAAATCAGTAGAAGTATTAAACGACTTAATAGAAATTAATAATGACCGTATTGACGGTTTTGACCGCGCATCAAAAGATTTAGGCGAAGCAGACGTAGACCTTAAGGCCGTATTTGACCAGTTTGCAAGTGATAGCCGCAAAAATGTACAGGAACTAAGCCAGGCAGTAGGCCAGGCAGGCGGCGAGGTTGAAACAGGTAACACCGCAACCGGCACCATTCACCGCGCATGGATAGATATTAAAGCTACTTTTACCGGACACGACCGTAAAAGCATTTTAGAAGAATGCGAACGCGGTGAGGATGCCATCATAAAAGCATACCGCGACGCATTATTTGAAGATAATGGTTTAGCGCCACAATTTGCTGCCGTTGTTGCACAGCAGCAACAAGCTATTAACGAAGACCATGATCGTATCAAAGCTTTAAGAAATAGCCAGTTATAAGCCTAAGTAAATTCTTTTTTTAAAGCCGTCCGCTAACTAGCGGGCGGCTTTTGTCATAAAATGGTTTTGTTACCACAATTTTAAATCCCAAATAAGGTTTTAATCGTATGTTTGTAATCATTATAAATAATACATCTACGTTAAAGCTAATTTTGTGATTATATTAATTTTCTTTCTTGGGCACTGGTTTCTGTCGTTGTTCTTTCAAACATTTTTTCTGCACAGATACGCCTCTCATAAAATGTTTACTACCAATAAATTTTTTGAACGTACGTTTTACGTTATGACTTACGTTTTCCAGGGTTCGTCATACCTAAACCCGCGTGCATATGCAATTATGCACCGCGAGCATCATGCGTATAGCGATACAGAGAAGGATCCGCACTCTCCACACTTCTTTACAGATGTGTTCCAGATGATGTATTACACGGCTGTGAGCTACCGCAAACACGAAAAAAAGTTAAAAGAACCCGAAGAACGTTTTATGGGCAACTACCCTGAGTGGAAGTTTCTTGATTACGTAGGCTCATCTATCGTATCACGTATCATATTTGGGTTATTATACATTGCTTTTTATGTAGCATTTGCTACACATTGGTGGATGTTTTTACTGATCCCTATACACCTTATAATGGGCCCGTTGCATGGCGCTATTGTAAACTGGTGCGGCCACAAGTATGGTTACTCAAATTTCGATAACAACGATAAATCAAAAAATACAACTCCTTTTGATTTTCTGATGCTTGGCGAATTGTTTCAGAACAATCATCACAAGCGCCCTAATAGCGCAAATTTTGGTGCAAAATGGTTCGAAATTGACCCTGTTTACCCCATCATGAAACTGATGCACTGGGCAAGGATAATCAGGTTGAGAAAAGCGTATTTATAAAAGCGCAAAGCTTAAAAGTAAAAGGCGAAAGGTTATAAACTTTTCGCCTTTTCTGTTTCGCCTCATCACGTCCCTCGCTTTAAGAAAGGGGAATAAATCTCAAATAATATAATAAAGTCTTTCCTTTCGGGAGAGATTTAGAGGGGGCTTTGCTATCTTTGCCATCAGTAAAATTCTACAAATGAAAGTATCAGTATTAGCGCAAAATTTAAGCGGATCCGAGATCATCAAGATAGCGGGTGAAATTAACGAATTAAAAAAGCAGGGACAAAACATTGCCAACCTAACCATTGGCGATTTCGATTCTAATATTTACCCTATCCCAACCGAACTAAAGGATGGTATTATTGATGCTTATAACCATAACCAAACCAATTACCCGCCTGCCGATGGTATGCTTAGCCTGCGCGAAAGCGTATCGGCATTCCTGAAGAACAGGATGGGTTTGGAGTACGCCGTTAACCAGATCCTGATCTCGGGTGGTTCACGCCCGTTGATATATTCTGCCTATTTAGCTCTGGTTGATCCGGGAGATAAGGTGGTTTTCCCTACGCCATCATGGAACAATAACCACTATTGTGATTTGACCGGTGCCGAAGCTGTTTTGGTAGAAACCCGCCCTGAGAATAATTTTATGCCTACGGCTGATGAAATTGCACCTCATTTAAAAGGCGCGACAATGCTGGCATTATGCTCGCCGCTAAACCCTACAGGTACCATGTTTGGTAAAAAAGACCTGGAGCAAATTTGCGACCTGGTAATTGCCGAAAATAAAAGCCGCGGTGCAGATGAAAAACCATTGTACTTGCTGTACGATCAAATCTATTCGCAATTAACCTTTGGCGAATACAAACACTACGACCCGGTAACCCTGCGCCCGGAACTGAAAGATTATACCGTGTTTATAGACGGTGGCTCTAAATGTTTTGCCGCTACAGGTGTACGCGTAGGCTGGGGCTTTGGCCCAACCGAAATTATCAGCAACATGAAAGCCATTGTTGGCCACATGGGTGCATGGTCGCCAAAGGCAGAGCAGGTTGCCATGGCCGAATATTTGGAGAATGAAACTTACGTTGATACTTACCTTGATAAACTGAAAAGCGGCATCCAAGCCAGTTTAACTACCCTACACGAGGGTTTCCAGGCATTAAAGGCCGATGGTTTTTCTGTTGATTCTATTGAGCCAATGGGAGCCATTTACTTGACCATTAAGGTTGATTATACCGGCAAAACCACCCCTGAAGGACAGGTGTTAAATAACAGTGCCGATGTAAACTTTTACCTCATTAAAGAAGCTAAAGTTGCCTTTGTGCCATTCTCGGCCTTTGGTACAGGCGATGATGTAACCTGGTTCAGGGCATCGGTAGGGGCAAGCACGTTGGAAGATATCCGGCAAATGATTCCACGCATTCGCGAAGCGCTTGCGAAATTAAAATAATTAATCCGCCTCCTCTAAATCTCCCCTCGGTTGGGGAGACTTGGAAAGCCCTCCAATTCAGGGAGGGTTGGGTGGGGCATAACTCAAAATAAAAGAAACATGGCTCACGGAACCCTCTTTTTAATACCTGTACCACTTGCAGACGAGGCCGCGGCCCAATCATTTACGCCCTATTTGGTTGATACCATTAACAGCGTAAAGGAATATATTGTAGAGAACGAAAAAACCGCCCGTCGCTTTTTAAAGCTGGCCGGTTTAAAAACCCCGCAAAGCGAACTGGTGATTCACGATTATGGCAAACACAACCGCGATGCAGGCCTAAAAGAGTTTTTAAAAGGGTTGATTGCCGGTAACGATGTTGGCCTGATGAGCGAAGCGGGCTGCCCAGGTATTGCCGACCCCGGTGCTGACATCGTAGCCGAGGCGCATAAAAAAGGCATCAAGGTTGTTCCCTTGGTTGGCCCGAGCTCTATTCTGCTTGCGCTAATGGCGTCTGGTTTTAACGGACAAAGCTTTACGTTTAATGGTTACCTGCCTATAGATAAGATAGAGCGCAGCAAACGCATCAAAGAACTGGAAGCCCTTGCAGAGAAGAGCCACCAAACGCAAATGTTTATCGAAACACCGTTCCGTAACGATAGCATGCTGCAGGAAGTTTTAAAAAGCTGCAAGCCAACAACCCGCCTTTGTATTGCCTGCGATATTACCGCCCCAACAGAATTTATCAAAACATTACCTATAAGCGAGTGGTTAAAACAAGTGCCCGATCTTCGTAAGCGCCCGGCCGTCTTCTTATTATTCCACGCTTAAAATGAAATGATAACCCTGCCGCAACATACCAATGTACTAATTGTAGGCGCAGGGCCTTCGGGACTGATGATGGCTGCCCAATTACTGCGAAATGGCGTGCAGCCGATCATTATCGATATTAAACAAGGGCCGACAAACCAATCAAAAGCATTGGCGGTGCAGGCCCGCTCGCTCGAGATCTATCGCCAGTTAGGTGTTATAGATAAGGTGATCAGCGGAGGCAAACAGGCCGGCGGCATGGCCTTTAACATGGGTGGCGAACTACTGGCAGCCATTACGCTAAAGGATGTGGGAAATACCCAAACGCTGTATCCTTTCATCCACCTGTATCAGCAAAGTAAAAACGAGCGCACCCTTTTAGAATACTTAACCACCGCATGCTGCCCGGTTTATTGGGAAACTACGCTCATCAGCCTAAAGCAAAATAAAGACACGGTTGAAGTTACCGTACAAAACGGCGACACCACGCATAACCTTACCTGCGATTATGTTGTAGGTGCCGATGGCGCGCATAGCGTAGTGCGTAAGCAATTAGCCATTCCGTTTAACGGCGATACTTATCAGCACAAATTTTTCCTGGCAGATGTGAAGTTGGCAAGCGAAATGCCGGATGACATCCTGAATATGTTCCTCGCCAAAAATAGTTTCGCTGCATTTTTCCCAATGCCAGAGGAGCGGTCGTTCAGGATTGTTGCCAGTTTGCCGGATGGGTTAGAAGATAAGGGAGATCTGAACATTGAAGATGTGCTACCCGATCTGAAAGCCACCACGGCAATTGATGTTCATATAGAACAGGTAAACTGGTTCACCATATACAAACTGCACCACCGCATGGCCGATAGGTTTAGCGATGGCCGCTGCTTTTTAATTGGTGATGCCGCGCATATCCATTCGCCGGTTGGCGGGCAGGGGATGAATACAGGTTTGCAGGATGCCTATAACCTAAGCTGGAAACTGGCTGCTGTAATAAACGGACAGATCAAGGAGGCTATACTTACCAGCTATGCTATCGAACGCGTGCCGGTAGCTAAAGATTTGCTTAACACTACTGATAGGATTTTCAATATCATTACCTCTCGTACCTGGTTTAATGGTTTGTTGAAGCGTTATGTAGTGCCTAACGTGCTCAAATTATTCTGGAAAAATGAGAAGCTGCGCGAATTTTTTTTTCGCCGGGTATCACAAACGTGCATTAGCTATCGCGACAGTAAAATAAACCTGCAGCTTAGCCGGGATACCAAAATAAAAGCCGGCGACCGCCTGCCATACCTCAAAATCTTCGACGAGAAGAAAAAGACCGAAACCGATATCCACGCCTGGTGCAGTAAACCTGGTTTTACGTTGATTACCCTTGGCGAGATCAAAGAAGATTACCTGTTCACCCTTGCCAAATGGATAACGCAGGATTACCAGGGCAACATTAACTTTTTCCATCTGCCGCCGTCAAATACCAACTGGCATGTGTTTGAAGCTTTTGAGGTAAAGCCCGGTATGCGCAAAGCCCTGCTCATTCGGCCGGACTTGCACATTGGGTATATGAATGATTTGGTAGATATCGGGATGATGAATAATTACCTGCGTAATGTGGTCGGCTTCATCGCCCAAAAATAAAAAAATCGACTGCTACTCGCACAGCCGGGCTAAACACAGAATTTTTATGACGCCATTAGGTAATTTACGCTTGATACAAACAGGCTGATGTCTAAAGGTTTTACAAACATGGCGGCGCAGTTGCATAATATCGTCCACGACAGATAAAATTCGGTTGTCCTTATCCAGTATCAGAATAGATTTTTTGTGATGCTAAAGTTTCCATGAAAATTATTTTAAGTTTCGTCAACGTATCATCATAAACTATCTATCCGGTATGTATATCAGGAAAATTATAAAATAAGTATCCCGCTCATACCCCCGGGGCACTTAACAAACCTATTATGAAAAAATTACGTGTATGCTTTTTGAAAATTAGTTGGCCAAAACCTTATGGCCGTTTAGCTTCGTGCTGGTTGTTTCCCGGTAGCTGCTGATGGACAGGCCATCCTGTAGCTTAATAGTGAAGGTTTCCTCGCTATCGCAGGTGCCTAATACCATGTATTCGCCAAAAGTGTTAAGGAGGGCAAGTTCGCCGGTAATATAGTTAAGGGCAACTTTGTGGGCTGCCATAGTGGTAGTGTCCGATTCTATCAGTTCAAATTTGGGTACCTCAAAGGTGATGCTGTTGCCCAGGTTGTCGCTAAGCGCCGGGATCTTGTTTTTTAGCATCTCTATAAAATAACCAATGGCAAAGCTCAGCTTATAATGCAGCGAATTGGCGCGGCCGTCGTTATTCTTCATTTCGCTGAAAGTTTTTAAACGATTATCTGGGTTGTATGCCTGCGATTTTAGCAGAAATTCCTGGTAGGATGCAAACAGCACATTCTTTTCAAAATCGGTGCCCGATGCCGCGTCGATAACCTGTTTGTAAGTGAGTTTTATAATTGCCTTTGACATGATAAATTAAAAGGGGTGAACGCTTTATAATTAATGTAAATATAGGGCAGGGGGGCAGGCTACGGAAGGGAGTGTCGGTAAATGGCAGGTATGTGTCGACTATCCGGTCTTTTTCATCTTAATTTCATCCAGCGGCGGGCAAAATTGGCATAACTATCGCTGATGGGCAGTTCAATAGCGGGCAATTTTAGCTTGCGGTTTTGGATAGAGATGATTTTGCTTACCGGTACAATATAGCTGCGGTGGATGCGCTGAAATTTATCTTCGGGCAGTTTTTCCAACACCTTTTTAAGCGGCATCAGTGTAAGCACGGTTTTATCAAACTGCAGGTGGATCTTGATGTAATCCTCCATGCTTTCAATATACTCTATATCCTTCAGCGCTATTTTAACCATACGGTATTCCGAGTATACGTATAGGTTTTCGTCTTCGCCCTGTACGGTAGTGGCTGTTTTGTAACGTAAATAATCAGCGGCTTTTTCAATGGCTTTGCTAAAGCGTTTTACGTCTATTGGTTTCAGCAGGTAGTCAATGGCCTCCAATTCGAACCCTTCAAAAGCAAAGTTCTTATAAGCGGTGGTAAATATTACCATAGGTTTGCTTTCGAGCGAACGCACCAGGTCTATCCCCGTAATATCGGGCATGTTAATATCTACAAAAAGTAAGTCTACGGGATTATCGCGCAAGTATTCCGCGCCAGATACGGCATCTTCAAAGGTTTGCAGTAACTGTAGGGATGGAAACCGCGAAACGTAATTTTTGATCAGTTCAAGCGCAAGGGGTTCGTCATCAATGGCAACACATTTTAAAACCATAATTTATGTGTGCAAAGTTAATACCACGGTAAACTGGTTGTTATCGTCGGTAATGTTTAGAGTGTGCTTGCCGGGGTAAATGTGCTGCAGGCGTTGTTTGGTATTGGTGATGCCAATACCGGTACGTTCAATATGCTCTTTACGCTCAAATATCTGGTTGGTACACATAAAGGTAAAGGTATCGGCAGCTATCAATAGGTTAATATCTATCACGCTTTCGTGTTGTTTGCTTACGCCGTATTTAAACACATTTTCTACAAAGGTCATCAACAATAATGGCGCAATTTTTTGCTGGGCGATGGTGCCATCGATATTAAAGTTCACTTTGGTTTTACCACCAATCCGTAAACCTTGAAGGGCTATGTAGTCTTCAATGCAATCTACTTCACTTTGCAGCGTCACATAATTAAGCATAACGTCGTCGGTAACATACCGCATAATGTTAGATAGCTTCATGATGCTTTCGGCCGTGTTCTCGTTATTGGTTATGGCCAGCGTATAAATGTTATTCAGTGTATTAAACAAGAAGTGTGGGTTAATCTGTGCTTTCAGGAAAGATAGCTCAGCACTCGCTTTTTCGGCCTCTGCGCTTATCACACGTTGCTCGGTAACCTGCCATTGCTGCACGGTTTTTATGGCCGTGCTTAACGCCAATATCATCAGAAATAAAAATAAGCTGCTGCTATCAAAATGCCTGCGCCGGTTGGCCCAGCGTGGCTGTCCAAACTGCGGAGGCTGATTGACACCCGGTGCAAATTGTAAATTGCCGCGTCGGGCACTATCACTTGGCGGGCCTTGCCTGTTAATGTTTGGCGGGAGGCCAAATTGCGGGCCGCCCTGCTGTTGCATTGCTGCGTTATACCTGTTTGTATCAGCACCGCGCAAAAGCCTCTCATATGGCTTTAAAAAGTAAATGGCGCTTAGCAGACATAGGCAAATGATGGCGTAGCCGATATATTTCTTTTTTAGGAAAAATTTTGGGAAAAGGATATAGGCGTTTACATAAAAAAGGACAATATACGTAGTGCAAAACGCCCAATAATGCGGCGATGCAATTATGGTAAGCATGGAAGTGTTGCCATCGCGCCCGTTGATAAACAACAAAGGGAAGGCCATAAAAAGCAGCCAGCAGGCAATATGTATAATTACCGAAAAGGTTTTTAAACGTAACATCTTCAAAGCAAGTACTATTTAAGTTGTATTTACGCAATGTATCGGTAAGCGGGTATTTTGTGTGGATGAATTACCCGTGTATGGTTTCGCCCTTGCCGTAATTTTGGATCACCTGCGCCTCGAAGGCTAAAAACTCCCTCCAGCGGGCATCAACGTCAACTGTTACCGCGTGTTTGCGGGCAAGCCTTAAAAACATGGCGTAGTGGGTAGCTTCGCTGATCATCAGCTCGTGGTAAAATACGGAAAGCTCTTTGTCATTAATGTTTTCTGACAGTACCTTAAAGCGTTCGCAACTGCGGGCCTCAATCATTGCCGATAGTAGCAACCTGTCTATCAGTTGTTGTTCGCGGCCACCACCCACTATCATAAATTTGCGCAGTTCGTTCACGTAGTTATCGCGGCGCTCTTTACCCAATATAAAACCGCGCTTCAGCATTATCTCGTGCACCAGTTTAAAATGCTCCATTTCTTCCTGGGCAAGGGCAATCATTTCCTGCACCACATCGCTTAGGTTTGGGTTTTGGATAATGAGGGTAATGGCATTGGTGGCCGCCTTTTGCTCGCAATAGGCATGGTCGGTTAATAGTTCTTCAATATTGCTTTCTACCACGTTTTTCACCCATAATGGGTCGGTAGGTAACTGAAGTTTAAGGATGGTTTTCTCGCTCACAAAGGCAAAGATAGGTTGTTGGAGCGGAAAGGCGAAAGGAATTTAACCATAGCCCGTCATTGTTTCGTACCTGGTAATGACGCGCGGAGAAAAAATTAAACCCTGTACAAACTTTTATCCTGTATAAACTTTAAAACCGCATCGGGCACAAAATATTGTATGTTCTTTTTTTCAGCGATAGATTTTCGAATGAACGTTGCAGATAGCTCCATCTGCGGTGTCATAGTGATGGTTACTGCCGGATGCGACGCCAGCTCTGCGTTTTCATAACCAGGGCGTGGATAAACAAAAATCTTATAATCGCGCAATATCAACTTATAGTTTTTCCACTTATGCAGGGTAACCAGGTTGTCTGATCCCATGATAAGGGCAAACTCGTGCTCGGGATATTTTTCTTTTAGATGGGTAAGGGTATCAATGGTATATGATGGCTGTGGGAGCTTTAGTTCTACATCACTTACAGCTATGTTGGTAGCGTTATCGGTAGCCAGTTTGGCCATTTCCAGACGGTCGTAGGTATTGATCAGGTCGCCATATTTTTTTAGTGGGTTTTGGGGTGATACCACCAGCCACACCTTATCGAGTGCGGTATGGTTTGCCATGTAGTTGGCAATAATCAAATGCCCAATATGTATTGGATTAAAGGAACCGAATAGTAAACCAATTTTCATGCTTGTTCATGGTTAATAGTTCATAAATCATATTAAACAGGCTGTTTATTATGTATAATTAACTTCGGGTGGCTATAAAAACGAAAAGTAAAACGGCTATGAACAATAAACCATTTACTATGAACCAATAAATGTGGTTACTAATTCCTTTGCCTCTTTGCAAGCCGTTTCAAGATCGTAATTTTTTAGGATAATATCAAACTGGGGGGCGTAATTAAGCTCTTTTTCTGCTTTTGCGAAGCGTTCCTGTAGTTTTTCGTTGCTATCGGTACCCCGGCCGGCAAGGCGTTCTTTTAAAACCTGTAACGATGGCGGTTGAACGAAAATAGCCAAAGCCTGTTCTTTATATTTGCGTTTTAAATGCATACCACCCTCAACATCTATATCAAAAATAACGGTTTTGCCTTTTGCCCAAATGCGCTCTATTTCCGTTCGTAAAGTACCATAAAACGTCCCGGTATATACTTCTTCAAACTCTACAAATTGTTTTTTGGCAATGCGGTGGGTAAACTCGGGCAGGCTAATAAAATAGTAATCCTTACCATGCTCTTCATCGCCACGGGCAGGCCGGGTAGTTGCCGAAATGGAAAACTCCAGATCGGGGATCTGGCCAAGCAGGTGGTGCACAATGGTTGTTTTACCTGCACCCGAAGGGGCCGAAAATATGATGAGTTTACCTTCTTTCATTATCGTTGGAAAGTTGAAAGGTTTTAAGGTTTAAATATTGCAAGCTTTGGAGTTTAACATTCCAACTTTTCAACATTTAAACTTTTCAACGTCTTACAACACGTTTAATAATTGTTCTTTGATTTTTTCAAGCTCTTCTTTCATACCTACAACCAATTTCTGCATGTTGGCGTCGTTAGCTTTTGAGCCCAGGGTGTTTATTTCGCGGCCGATCTCCTGCGAGATGAAACCAAGTTTTTTACCATTGGCATCCGCGTTTTTTAAGGTCTCGATAAAGTAGTCGCAATGTGCTTTAAGACGGGTTTTTTCTTCGGTAATGTCAAGCTTATCTATGTAATAGATCAGTTCCTGCTCAAAACGGTTTTTGTCGATGTTTTCGGCACCTACGGCCTCACTCAAAAATTGGTTCAGGCGTTCGCGGATGGCTGGCACACGTTTTGGCTCTTCAACCTCAACAAGCTCCAAATTTTTCAGGATAATCCCGATGCGCATTTTAACATCAGCCTCCAATACATTACCCTCATCGCTCCTAAACTTCTGGAAATTAGCCATAGCCTGCTGAAAGGTTTTTTCAACCAGTTTCCATTCATCTTCAGATACGGTATCTTCTTCGTACTTAACTACCTCGGGTAAACCAAGGGCAAGTTGCAATAGGTTGCCACCTTGTTCGTTAAGTTCGTCGCTTACGCTTTTTAGCTGGTTGTAGTAATGTTTAAGTAACTCGCGGTCGATGCCGGCTGCTTTAACGTTTGAGGTTGCCTGCTCTACATTGATAGAAAGGTTAACCTTACCGCGGTCTATTTGCTTGCTGCAATCGTTACGTAACTGGAACTCTTTTTCGGAGAAGATCTTAGGTAAACGCAGGGAAAGTTCAAGAAATTTACTGTTCAGGGATTTTATCTCAACGGTATATTTTGTTTTGCCGGAGTCATAGCTGGCAATTCCATACCCTGTCATGGATTTTATCATGTGCAAAGATAATATTTTTAGATTATAGATGTAAGATATGAGATGCGAGTTTGCGCTGCATTTAACAAATCTCCTCCCGATAACTATCGGGACACTAACATAACCACCAACTTTAACACTTTTTCACACTTTGGCAGCTATACATTTTATAAATTTGTTGCGTTAAATAAATATGCCCTTGAAGTTTTTAATTGCCTGTACAATAAATCTGTTTTGCTTTGTCATCCTTGCTTCGGCACAACAGGTTACTATAAAGGGGGCTATTTATAAGCGCATCTCTTCAAACAGGCTTAATGCGGTTTACATCACCAACCTAAAAAGCAGCAAAGCTGTTTATTGCGACGGGCTGGGTGGCTTTAGTATTGAAGCTGCTGTTGGCGATACGTTGTTATTTACCAAAAGCGGTTACACACCCCAAAGGCAACAGGCTACAAGCTATGGTATGGTAGTTTACCTGCAGCCCGAAATGCAGCTAAACGAAGTGCGCATACAGGGCCAAACCAAAAAGCAGGAGCTTAACGATATTATGGGCGATTACCGTAAAAAGGGGACTTTTTACAACGGTAGCCCACCGGTATTATCAATGTTAACATCGCCTATTACCGGGTTATATGAACTATTTGGTAAAACACCCGGCCGTGCAAAACGTTTCGCCGCGTTTAGCAAACGCGAATTGGAAGCAACCGAAGTCGATCGTCGCTATAATAAGCCGCTTGTTATGCGAGCAACCGGTTTAACTGATAACGATAGCACTACAGTGCGCAAGTTTATGGAATATTACCGCCCGTCGTTTGAAGACCTGAAAATATGGGGCGATTATGACCTGATCAAAAAAATAAAGGCACAATACGAATACTTTAAGAAAAGTGGTGGCAGGGATAGTTTGCAGAAGTTGTATTAAGGACGGTGAGTGGTTGATTAAGTTAATTGGCGAGTTGTTCTAAATCCGAAATCAAAAAATCGAAATAAAACTATATCCCCAACGACGCACACGCTTTCTCCGCAGCTAATTTTTCAGCATTTTTCTTGCTAAACTCTTTGCCCGATCCCATGATCTCGCCATCTACACTGGCTTGTACGGTGAAGAGTTTGGCGCTTTCGCCTTCCTGATTCTCTATTACATCAAAGCTGATGTCTTTACCGTGGCGTTGGCACCATTCTATAAGTTTACTCTTGAAGTTTGTTTCGGTTTGCTCCAGCGTGTGGATGTCGATGTGCGATTTGATGATGTGGTTTACCAAAAAGTTACGGGTAAAATCATACCCTTTATCCAGGTAAACGGCGCCTATCAGGGCTTCAAAGGCATCGCCTAAAAGGGAGCCCTGCCTGCCCGAGTTTAAGATCTTGGTATCAAACTCTATCAGTTTGTCAAAACCCAGCTTGCGGGCAAGCTGGTTAAGGTTGTTGCGGCTTACAATTTTCGAACGCAGTTCGGTTAAAAAGCCTTCGTCTTCGTATGGGTATAGTTTAAAAAGCACTTCGGCCACTACGCTGCCTAAAACGGCATCGCCCAAAAACTCTAAACGTTCGTTACTATTTTTTACGCCCTTGCGGATGTTTTGCGCTACCGACTTGTGGCGAAATGCCAACTTGTATAACGACAAATTGCCCGGTACAAAACCGAGCAAATTTTTTAAAACCTTAACGTATTTTCTATTTGGCGAAAGGTATAGCTTATAAAAGCGGCTTATTGGCATCCAGGCGAAATTATTGCTGGTATTTTTTAAATATAACTGAAGCATTGTGGCCGCCAAAACCAAAGCCATTGCTTTGTACAATGTTTATCTCGCGTTTTTGGGCGGTGTTAAATGTAAAGTTAATTTTAGGGTCAAAGGCCGGGTCGTCAGTAAAGTGATTGATGGTTGGCGGTACAATACCATGCTGTAACGCCAGGATAGAGGCAATTGCTTCAACAGCGCCGGCAGCACCAAGTAAATGGCCCGTCATTGATTTTGTTGAACTGATATTGATATTATAAATATGGTCGCCAAAAGCATCAGTAATCGCTTTTACTTCTTGCGGATCGCCAATTGGGGTTGATGTACCGTGTACGTTTACATAGTCGATATCTGACGGTTGCAAACCGGCATCTTCCAACGCAGCTTTCATTACAAGTGATGCACCTAACCCATCCGGGTGTGGCGCAGTCATATGGTAAGCATCGGCACTCATGCCACCGCCAACCATTTCGGCATAAATTTTAGCGCCGCGTTTAAGGGCGTGCTCCAATTCTTCCAAAATTATGGTTCCCGCGCCTTCGCCGGCCACAAAACCATCACGGTCCAAGTCAAACGGGCGCGATGCTGTTGTAGGGTCGTCGTTACGGGTACTTAGGGCATGCATAGCGTTAAAACCACCAATGCCTGCTTCGTTGATAATAGCTTCAGACCCACCTGTAATAAACATGTTTGCTTTTCCCAGGCGCAGGTAATTAAAGGCATCAATAAGCGAGTTGTTTGATGATGCACATGCGGAAACTGTGGTAAAGTTTGGCCCGCGTAAACCATATTTAATAGATATATGGCCCGGTGCAATGTCGGCAATCATTTTAGGGATAAAGAACGGGTTAAACTTGGGTGTACCATCGCCTTTGGCAAAGTTTACAACCTCATCTAAAAACGTTTTTAAACCACCGATGCCGGATCCCCAAATAACACCAATGCGGCTGGTATCCAGTTTATCGAAGTCAACGCCGGCATCTTTAACTGCTTCCTCCGTAGAAAATAAAGCGTATTGCACGAACGGATCTAGCTTACGAGCCTCTTTACGGCCCAAAAAACCTTCCGCGTCAAACCCTTTAACTTCACAGGCAAATTTGGTTTTGAATTTTTCAACATCAAAACTCTTAATAAAGGCAGCGCCGCTTACCCCATTAATAAGGCTGTTCCAATATTCGGGAACAGTGTTACCAATTGGAGTAAGCGCTCCAAGCCCGGTCACTACAACTCTTTTAAACTCCATTGAACAGTTTTAGGGAGCTCTAAATTAAGCTTTAACGTTTTTTTCTAAGTAAGCAACAGCCTGGCCAACAGTACCGATAGTTTCGGCCTGATCGTCAGGGATTGCAACGTTAAATTCTTTTTCAAACTCCATGATCAATTCCACGGTGTCTAAAGAGTCAGCACCAAGATCGTTGGTGAAGCTTGCTTCTGGTGTAACTTCACTTTCGTCAACACCCAGTTTTTCCACGATAATTGCTTTTACTCTTGAAGCGATATCAGACATAGTCTTTATAGTTTAATGATTAATAAATTCAGTGCAAAGAAAAATAAATTATGTTAAATATCAAACCTAAAAACTTTGACAATATTAATTGAATAATTAATTGTGACAAAAGATTTGGACTTGCGTTTTTAACCGGCGTAAAAGTAATGATTTTGAGTAGAACTATTAAAGTTTAATATCTATTTCCAATTAATAGTGATAAAGTTGCATTTAGTGAATGTATCTGCCTAATTATTAGGTAATTAATTAGTTAGACAAATGGCCGGTAATTAGCAAAAATTTTTAAAATGCAGGCCTTTGAAAGCCCAACGGTGCTTAATTTTTCTTTAAAAATGGCTTAGCTTATCATCTGCCTTGCAGAAAAAAAATTTAAACTTGCCGCGCCATTATATAGTATACAGTTGATGCAAATGAAGGGTGGTTTAAACCGGCAATCCTTAATTTAAAAATGTATCAACAAAAATTTATGGTAAGTGCTTGCGTTTTGTATTTTTACCATCTTAAAATGTAAATGGTTTTGAACAGGAAAGTTTTAAAGTTTGAGATCGATCTGGATTTTGTGCTTATAGCGGTTACCACATCTTTAAAAGATTACCGCATTTGCCACCATATAAACAAATGTTTAAATTTTAATTTTACCCGGGTAGTCGATCTATCGCTGGATACCAATGTTAACGGTGCACCGCTGCTGTTCTCGATGTTCCACTTTAGCTGGGAAAGTACCGAAACCGATTTCTATTTTATTGGAAATAAGGGGAGTGAAGGTTATTTGGTGCCCGAAATGCGCGAGGCTGATTATTTTATAATGATCAAAAATTATATTGATGATGACGACCTTGAAAACGTACTTTCGTGCCTGAATAAGATCCCTGAAATTGTTGCGGCGGTAAAGATTGACCCGAAAAAAATAAAATCACGCGAAAATCTATTATTTTAGCGGAAATTTAGATGTGTAATCTATACACAACACAGTAATATAGCCTGAATTTAACTTGAAAATATGAAATTTTACTATAATCGTACTAAGATTGTTGCCACAATGGGCCCGGCCTGCTCAAAAAAAGAAGTGTTATTATCAATGATCCGCGCCGGTTTAAATGTGTGCCGATTGAATTTTTCGCACGGTAAACCCGAAGACCACAAGAAATTTATTGACCTTATCCGCGAGATAAACGACGAATATAAAACCAACGTAGGTATCCTTGCCGATTTGCAGGGTCCTAAAATTCGTATTGGTTTGGTTAAAGACGGCGGTATCCACCTGATTAATGGTACCCGTATCAACATCACTACCAACGAATGTATTGGTGACGATAACCAGATCTACATTACTTACGAAACCTTCCCGCAGGATGTGCAGGCAAACGAGATCATTTTATTAGATGATGGTAAACTGCAGCTGAAAGTTATTGAGACCAACCGTAAAGACACCGTAATTTGCGAGGTTGTACACGGTGGTATCTTAACATCACGTAAAGGTGTAAATCTGCCAAATACAAAAGTATCAATCCCAAGCTTAACGCCGGATGATTTGGTGAACCTGCAATACGCCCTGCAATGGGATGTAGATTGGGTTGGCCTTTCTTTCGTACGTACCGGGCAGGATATTATCGACCTTAAACGCATCATCCGCGAAAGTGGTAAAGCAGCACGTGTAATTGCCAAGGTTGAAAAACCTGAGGCTATCGAAAACATCGACGAGATCATCGCCGCTAGCGATGGTGTGATGATTGCCCGTGGTGACCTTGGCGTGGAGTGCCCGCTTGAAGAAGTGCCTTTGCTGCAAAAAATGATCGCCCGTAAATGCCGCGATGCATCAAAACCGGTTATTGTTGCTACGCAGATGCTGGAGTCTATGATCACAACCCCGCGCCCAACACGTGCCGAGGTTAATGACGTGGCCAACTCGGTACTTGATGGTGCCGATGCGGTGATGCTAAGCGGTGAAACATCTGTTGGTGAGTTCCCGGTTATTGTTATCGAAACAATGGCTAAGATCGTTCGTAACGTGGAAGACCTTGGTTATCCGTTCAACGCTTCTAAAATAGAAAATACAGATTCAACATCTGCGAATTACCTGAGCGACGCGCTTTGCGGTTCGGCAGTTTATTTGGCAGAGCATACCAAAGCAGAGGGTATCGTATCCATGACGGTTAGCGGCTACACCGCTTTCGAGATCTCAAGCTACCGCCCCAAAGCAGGTACTTACATTTTTACATCAAATAAGCAGTTGCTTAACGCGCTTAGTCTTGTTTGGGGCGTACGTGCGTTCTACTACGACAAATCTGACAGTACAGACGAAACTATTGCCGATGTAAACAACATCCTTAAAGCCGAGCAATTGCTTAACGCAGGTGATGTGGTTATCAACACCGCCGCAGTGCCAATTATTAAACAAGGCAAAACCAATATGCTTAAAGTAAGCGTTATTGAGTAAGTCCGGAAGTCGGAGGTCAGAAAGTCCGAAGACGGAATATAAAAAGAGGGTTATGCGTAAGCGTAACCCTCTTTTTATTTATAACCGTTATTGCTTCGTACCTCGCAGCAATGACGCTTGATTAACCAATCACTACTTCGCTTTCTCCTCATAACTCTTCGGATCTAACGCCTTTGGCGACCAGTTCTCAAAAAATCTCATTACTTTAGTTTTGCTATGGCCTTTACCTTCCTCCAGGTAGTCCGAGTTTTGGGTATGCAGGCGTGTGCCTTTAGCGTCAAGCACTACAAACACCGGGAAACCAAAACGCTGCGGATAGCCCAAATCGGCCAATACCTTTTCGTTCATGTTCTCTTTGCTATAATTTACGTGCAGCACTACATAATTATCATTCATGTATTTATTAAGCTCAGCGTCTTTGGTCACCAGGTCGTTAAACCTTAGGCACCAAATGCACCAGTTGCCGCCAAGTTGCAGCAATACGTTCTTATGTTCGGCATTTGCTTTTTTAACGGCCGCGGCAATATCCGCTTTAGCGTCCGCAGCAGGGTTATATAAGTTGGGCTCTGCCTTTTTGGTGGTATCTGCAGGCTTTACGGCTGTAGTTACGGGTTTCGTAAGGTTTTGCGCATTTGCCGAAAAAGCAAGGGTAATTATACAAGTTATAAAAAGCAATTTTTTCATGGCTATCTTATTTTTTCTAAATATATCAATATCATCACAAAGGCTAAGTAATTACCAGGTAAATATTGGGTATAAAAAAAGCCCCGCGTGTGCAGGGCTCTTACTATTTAGATACTTTTAAGCGTATTTACCTTTACCGCTGGTAGTTTCTTTTTCTGGCTTGGTAGAGTAATAAGGCGTTTTGTGTCTATCTATATCGCCCATTGGTTGTTTCTGGCTTTTATCGCGTATTAAACGGCGGCGCCTGCGTTTTAATCGATAGCGTTCTGTCCAATGGTCAAAGTTACCGGTAAGGGCCAATATCGCTCCAATGATAAACACCACCATCATAAATATAACGAAGAGGTGTAGCGAGTCTGAAAAAAACTGTCTCATAATTAAATTAAATAGTCCAATTAATGTAAGGCAATAGCCGTGCCTTACAGGTTAATTTTATACATGAAACTGCGAAAAAAGGTAATATTCTTAGGTAAAATGGGCTGTTTTATAAAAACTCAGATAAAACACCTTTAGTATAACCATACGGGGTATTTATGTACCCAAAAGTAGACATTTAGGCTTTGACGATTTAAAGGCAAGCGTAAAAAACCTGCTACAATTAAAATAATTTCGTCTCAGTAAAGGTTGAACGACCTGTTTGATTACGGACAATTTGGACAAAGAGCAGACAGAATTTGTACTATACGGTTTTGATATTTATTTCTGCTTTGACCTTTAAAAAATCACAGGCTTTTATAAATGTATCGTTATCTATTCCTTCATTATTAAAAGGGAAGTATATGCCGGTGTTAAAACCTATAATTACCGTATCGCCGGTATGCTGGTAGGACTTTAGTAAATACCACTGAAATTTAAAACTTTTTTCATTATCGGTGTACTCAAACCAATCGTCATATAGTACGCAGGTGCAAATCATATTCATTTGATCATACGCCTGGGCCTGCTTTTTTATCAGCTTGAAATAATTGTACCGCCTTTCAAAAGCTCCCACCATTTCATCAATATATAAAAGCAGAAACCACTTGTAAGCGCTATAGCAAAGGGAAATCCTTGTTCTTTATCAGTAAAAATGCAAACAAGCAGGATAACAATAGCAAATTTTTTTAAATAGCTTTTTAGTACCTTCTTATTGGCGTTAGCCCAAAGCTTTTTATGGTTGTTTATAAAACTTACTTTGTTAAAAGGGCTGGTTATAATAATGTCTGGCATGTGCTTAGGTTATTGAGAGAAAGGTATAATAAATTTAGATATGGCCATAGTTAGTGCCGTCCGTCCGTTTTCAGATAAGAAATAGTGCGGACACAAAGCGGACAGCTGCAAATGTTCCGTAGGAACTGCCGCTTTGTAGCCTTATATCATATATGCCATTTTGCCCTATAAGGGTTACCCAACCAGCCTTGCTTTTACAAATGCTTTACCTGGTAGTTCCTTACCATAAAGCCTGCACCTAAAAGCGCTGTATTGATAGATAACACCACAACTAAATATACGCTGCTGTGTGGCATGCTGCCCAGGTAATCTGTAATATCTAATTTATTGATAACGGCATAGGTTAACATAAAAAACACCACTTCGAAAAGCTTTTTACCACCGCTTAATATGCCAAGCGTTGCTGCTAATAACACAATAAGCACACAGCCGTTTATGATGTTTAAAATGGCAGCACCATTTAATAGCAAAGCGTTGCGCATTATCACCGGCAGCGCCAACGCAAGTGCCAAAGTTACCCCGGCTAAGATCTGCGCGGGTAGCATTCTTAACAGTGGTTTGTAGGATGCGTAGGCGAAGTAATGCACCCGGTTGTTTTTTTCTTTGGTCACCAAATCGCTCCAGCGGGTTACCTGTAAAAATAGCAGTATGGGTAGCAGGTAGCTGTAAGCGATGGTTAAAGGCGCTATAAACATAGCTACCCATAGCCCTGCATTTAGCAGCCACAGCCATTTGTTGCCCTGCCTTACCAATAGCAGTAATTCGGTTTTGATGAATGGGGAAATGCCGTAGTTGAAAACCAGCGGTGGCATGGCCTCGCGGGTGATACCTGCGGGGTTAATGGTTAGTTTATTGGCTTCTGTAGGTTGCTTTGCCGGTTTGGTTTTCTTTTTAGCGGATGCCTGTTTAAAATCGAACCTATGAAAAAACAGGGAGGCGCAATATACAAGCCCTAAACCAAACGCCATCCACAACACACGACTAAACACAAATACCGCCGACCAGCTGATGCCAGCCCATACAAAGGGTTTATATTTACGGTGCCCGTTAAAAATAAAGCCGAAGGATACATTTTTAACACTTTCGTGAAACTGCGTATTGATTTGTGCGGTAATGCTTTTAGTGACCAGACTTAAGCCGAATGGATCAAAAGCGCCGGTAGTATTTTTGCCGCTTTGGGTGATGGCGGACATCGCAATTCCAAACAAAAAAAAGTAAATGATGTATTGCAAGATGCTGCGCTTGCCCAAAAAAACCTCGGCCACTACAGCCAGCGCTGCCACCATAAATAATGCAGGTACGGCAAAAAACAGGTAGGGCAAAATAAAGTCAGAGATGATAAACGGGTGCCCCTCCCCGCGGATAAAAAACAGTACCAGGCTTACCGAAAACGTGCAGCCCGCAATGGTTATTAGCACCAGGTAATTGCTTAGCTGTTTACATAAAAGGTACTTAAAATTACTGATAGGGGTGGTAGCGATAATTAGCCCTACTTCGGTATCGATATCTTTTTTAATGCCGCTGTTAACCAGCAGAAAGCCGCAGAAGGATAGCATTACGGTCGTCATGATGGCGAATACATACCCAACCCATGCCGAATTGTAAACGCCCCGGTACCCGGATGCACTTAAGGTGGTATAATTGGCCGTATCCGGCGGTACAAACGAATAGGCGGCATAAACCGTAATGGCCAGCGTTATTAAAAACGAGTAGCTGCGGGTACGCTGCAAATAATCTGCCTTAATAATATTGTAAATGTATGGCATATGCTTAAGCGTTGTTTTGGGTTAAAAACAAGTAAGCATCCTCTAAAGTGGCCTTGATTGGTGCGGATGACGGCGCTGCAGCTGCCTGTGTGCTAATGTAGCGCGTTTTGATCCGGTCGTTTTGGCGGGCGGTGTCTATTACTTTGTAGCGGCCTTTAAATTCGGTAAGGGCGGCGTTATCTAAAAACGTTTCAAAAATGCGGCCGTCGGCTTGTTTAATAATATCCTGTTGATAGCCTTTGGTAATCAGTTTGCCGCCCTGCATAATGGCAACCTCATCGGCAATGGTTTCGATATCTGATACAATGTGCGACGACAAGATGATGACACAATCCTGCGCCAGATCGGCGATTAGCTGCCTGAACCGCATGCGCTCTTCTGGGTCGAGGCCAACGGTTGGTTCGTCAAAAATTAGCACTTTAGGGTCGTTAAGCAGGGCCTGGGCAATGCCTATGCGCTGTTTCATGCCACCCGAGTAGGTGCCGATAGGTCTTTTGGCATCTGCCGTAAGGTTAACACCCTCCAGCAATATGTCGATACGCTTGCGCAGGCCTTTACCGCCAACGCCTTTCATGGCGGCAATGTATTCTAAAAATTCGTAAGCGTTAAGGTTGGGGTACACGCCAAAATCCTGCGGCAGGTAGCCCAATACCTTGCGGATAGCATCCGGATGCTGCACAATATCGGTACCATCTAAAAGCAGTGTGCCTGTAGTAGGTTTGCTGATGGTGGCGATGAGTTTCATTAAAGTGGATTTGCCCGCGCCATTTGGCCCAAGCAAACCCAGTATCCCCTTATTAATATTGATAGTAAAGCTACTTAAAGCGGTTTTTTGATGGTTATATTGCTTGCTAAGGTTGGTTATAGATAAGGCCATGTGGTGGTTGTATGCCTGTTTGACTGGCGAGTTGATACCAATGTTACAGGCAGATGGAAATTAGGCAAACCAGCCAACTTAAAGGTGTCCGTCCGTTTATAAGTAAGAGATAGTTTGGACGGGCAGCGGACGGATTACCACTATGTTATTGCGAGCGATAGCGTGGCAATCTCAGAGGTAGTTGGATATGCTGAGATTGCCGCGTCACTACGTTCCTTCAATGGCATGGTTTCATATGTCTTGTTTCTAAAAGCCTCTTCAGCTACATATTCCGCCTGTATTGCCCGCCTACAGCGTACAGCGCATTACTGATCTGCCCTAAGCTACAATACTTACAAGCCTGCATTAACGCTTCAAAGATATTATCGCCGGCTATGGCGCGTTGCTGCAGCTCTTTTAACAGGGCCGGGGCATGCTCCCGGTTTCGTTGCTGAAAAAGGTGCAGGGCCGCTATCTGGAACTGCTTCTCCTCTTCGGTAGCGCGGATCACTTCCGACGGTACAATGGTTGGCGACCCCTTTTTATTGAGGAAAGTATTTACCCCGATAATAGGGTATTCGCCGGTATGTTTAAGCGTCTCGTAGTAAAGCGACTCTTCCTGGATCTTGCTGCGCTGGTACATGGTTTCCATAGCGCCCAGCACGCCGCCACGGTCGTTAATGGCTTTAAACTCGGTGAGTACGGCTTGCTCTACCAGGTCTGTTAATTCTTCTATAATGAAGGCGCCTTGTATTGGGTTCTCGTTTTTGGCAAGGCCAAGCTCACGATTAATGATGAGCTGTATAGCCATTGCCCTACGTACCGATTCTTCGGTAGGGGTGGTGATGGCCTCGTCGTAGGCATTGGTGTGCAGCGAATTACAGTTATCGTAAATGGCGTACAAAGCCTGCAGCGTGGTACGGATATCGTTAAAGTCGATCTCCTGCGCATGCAGCGAGCGCCCACTGGTTTGGATATGGTATTTCAATTTCTGCGACCTGTCGTTTCCCTTGTACTTGTTTTTGATGGCCTTGGCCCAAATGCGCCTTGCCACACGACCGATCACCGAATATTCAGGATCTATACCATTACTGAAGAAGAAGGACAGGTTGGGCGCGAAATCATCGATGTGCATCCCACGGCTCAGATAATATTCTACATACGTAAAGCCGTTGCTGAGTGTAAAGGCCAGCTGGGTAATAGGGTTGGCACCCGCCTCGGCAATGTGGTAGCCCGAAATAGATACCGAATAAAAATTCCTGACCTTTTGCTGAATGAAATACTGTTGGATATCGCCCATCATCCGCAAGGCAAACTCTGTCGAAAATATACAGGTGTTTTGTGCCTGGTCTTCCTTTAAAATATCGGCCTGCACGGTGCCCCTAACCGTAGCAATGGCATACGTGCGGATCTGCTCATAAACATCCGCAGGCAAAACCTGGTCGCCGGTTAAGCCGAGAAGCATCAACCCTAAACCACTGTTGCCTGGGGGCAAACTGCCCCCCTGGTACCTTGGCCGTTCTAAGCCCTTATCGTCATAAACCCTCTTATACGCATCCTCCACCAAATGTTCTAACTCATGCTCGGTAATATACTTCTCGCATTGCTGGTCTATGGCGGCGTTCATGAAGAAACCCAGCAGCATAGGGGCCGGGCCGTTGATGGTCATGCTTACGGAGGTTGAGGCATGACAAAGATCAAACCCCGAATACAACTTCTTGGCATCATCCAGCGTGGCGATGCTAACGCCCGAGTTGCCTATTTTGCCGTAGATGTCTGGCCGCTCGTGCGGGTCTTCGCCGTACAGGGTTACCGAATCGAAAGCGGTTGACAACCTGTGCGCCGGCTGGCCAAGCGATACGTAATGGAAACGTTTGTTCGTGCGTTCGGGGCCGCCCTCTCCGGCAAACATGCGGGTTGGGTCTTCGCCCTCCCGCTTCAGCGGGAACACCCCCGCGGCGTAAGGGAACTCGCCCGGCACATTCTCGGTAAGTAACCAGCGCAGTATATCGCCCCAGGCTTCATATTTGGGTAACGAGATCTTAGGCACCTTCAACTGCGACAACGAGATATAGTACAAAGGCTGTTTGATCTCCTTATCCCGCACCTTATATATAAAATTATCTGCCTTGTATTTGGCAACCGTTTCCGGCCACTCTTTCAGCAGGCGTTTACAATCGGCGTGCAGGTGGTCTTCAAGGTGGTTATAAATATCCTGTAAAGCCTCACCTAAATCCTCAGCAGAAATCGAAGAAACTTTCTTTCCTGCCCCCTCTCCTTTGGAGAGGGCCGGGGTTTGGCTGGAGAGGGCCAGCGTGATGCTCCCCCTCACATTAAACATCTGCTGCGCTATCTTACACTGCTCGTTCACCCAATCGGTGTAGGCGGCGCTGCTTTCGGCAATCTCTGCCAGGTATCTTATCCTATCCGGCGGTATAATATAGATCTTCTCCGATTCGCCTTGTTCCGGCCTGGCCACTCCGCTCCCCGCACCTAACAAATCAACCCCCGTCTTTACCTTTACCGTCTTCATCAGCGCGGTAAACAGCGTGTTCATGCCCGGGTCGTTAAATTGGGAGGCCATGGTGCCGTATACGGGCAGGTCTTCGTCTTTGGCATCAAACAACATATGGTTGCGCTTGTACTGCTTGCGCACATCGCGTATGGCGTCTAAAGCGCCTCGTTTATCAAATTTATTAAGGGCTACCAGGTCGGCAAAATCCAGCATGTCAATCTTCTCTAACTGGGTAGCCGCGCCAAACTCGGGCGTCATCACGTAAAGGGAAAGGTCACAATAATCGGTTATCATCGTGTCCGATTGGCCAATGCCGCTCGTCTCCACAATAACCATATCATACCCTGCCGCCTTGCAAATATCAATAGCCTCCTGCACGTGCTTGCTAAGGGCAAGGTTAGCCTGCCGCGTAGCCAATGAGCGCATATACACCCTCGGGCTGTTAATAGCATTCATGCGGATGCGGTCGCCAAGCAGCGCACCCCCTGTTTTACGTTTGCTGGGGTCTACCGAAATAATGGCCAGCGTTTTATCCGTTTCCATCAAATAACGCCTTACGATCTCATCCACCAAACTCGATTTTCCCGAGCCACCTGTGCCGGTGATGCCTAATACAGGCGCTGCCTGTAGAGATTGGTGATTATAAATTGGTGAATAGTTACCTTGCTCGGCAGCCGTTATAAACCTCGCAATATCCCCCTTATCCATCATCTCCTTCTCAACTCCCTCTCCTTTGGAGAGGGCCGGGGTGAGGCTTCCTCCTATGAGGCCTCCCCCCGAAAGGGTTGTGGTGGGGCCCGGCGTCAAAAAGTCACACTGCCTCATCATATCGTTGATCATCCCTTGCAGGCCCATGGCGCGGCCATCATCGGGCGAGTAGATCTTGCTGATGCCGTAGGCCTGCAGCTCGGCAATTTCTTGCGGCAGGAACACCCCGCCGCCGCCGCCAAAAATCTTGATATGGCCCGCGCCGCGCTCGGCAAGCAAATCGTGCATGTATTTAAAATACTCCACATGGCCCCCCTGGTAGCTGGTGAGCGCAATGCCCTGCACATCCTCCTGTATAGCACAGTTCACAATTTCGTCCACACTGCGGTTGTGGCCCAGGTGTATCACCTCGGCACCGGTGCTTTGCAAAATGCGGCGCATAATGTTAATGGTAGCGTCGTGCCCGTCAAACAACGAGGCAGCCGTAACAAAGCGAATCTTGTACTGAGATTTATAAGGAGCAATGCTTTCCATGCGGGCGTAATTGGTTTGTATCAACGGTAAAATTAACCAATTTTTAAATAAGCCAAAGCTATGCAAGCATAATAAATGCGCGCGCCATAGTCCCCCTGTCCAGAGGGGGTTAGAGGTATATTATATGGATGGAAAGGTATTAAAGAGCGCGCCATAGTTCCCCCGTCCAGAGGGGGTTAGAGGTGTGTTATCCGGGTAGAAAGGTATTGAACAGCGTATGGACGACAAAATCGTGATTGCGAACCCAAATTCTAAAAAGCGTGGGGGTACGTCATAGCGGCGGGCCGGGCGTAGGGCGGGAATAGCGGTTTAGCTTTGAAGACCGCGCATGCGGCGAAAAGCGTTAAGAACCGGCAGGGAGCGGGGAAGCATCGCTATGACTTGATTTTTTGTTACTTTTTGATCAAGCAAAAAGTAATAGCCCTCCGCGGCAATGAGCGGGCTAACGTTCATTAAAAAGCACTGCTGTAAGTGGCCCTGTTAGGAACTGCAATGAGCACACTTTAAAATCAATCGCGCTGCCCTGTTAAGAGCGGAAATGAGCGCACTTTAAAATCAATCGCAGTGCCCTGTTAGGAGCGGCAATAAGCGCACTTTAAAATCAATCGCAGTGCCCTGTTAGGAACTGCAATGAGCACACTTTAAAATCAATCGCGCTGCCCTGTTAAGAGCGGCAATGAGCACACTTTAAAATCAATCGCAGTGCCCTGTTAGGAATGGCAATATGCGCACTTTAAAATCAATCGCAGTGGCCCTGTTAGGAGCTGCAATGAGCGCACTTTAAAATCAATTGCAGTGCCCTGTTAGGAATGGCAATGAGCGCACTTTAAAATCAATTGCAGTGCCCTGTTAGGAGCGGGCTGGTGAGCAATATGAATCGCCTGTGGATGTTCATTTCTTTTCTCCCAAAAGAAACGAACCAAAGAAAAGTCGCGGCTTGGTAACACCCTGTGTAAGGCAGTGCTGTATCAGTTGCGGTGCCACCCGTCTGTTACACTATGCCGCATTTAGGAGGTTATCGTTCCGTTTGTAAGGCTCGTTTGCAAAGGTTTAATTCCCTCTTCACAAATTGGCGCGCCGCCCAGCCCGTAAAGGCAGGCAGGGGTTCACCGCGCTACAAAACCATAAACCAATACATTATTTCAAACCCCGTTAACCCCCACCCCGTAAACCCCACTCTAACCCACAGCGCTACTAAACCCGCGTACCATAAACCATCATGAAAAAATTACTGCTCCTTGTAGCCATTGGCATGCTGCCATGCCTTACTAAGGCGCAAAGCGTTAACGCCGCACCTGCCGATACCGCCGCTTACACCCCTGCCGAAACCTATTGTGTGGTTACCCCAACGCGCCCCATTTTTGGCCAAACGGTGAGCCTGGATGTAGACTACGGCAAAACCAACGAACCCGACGACGATACCACCCTGCGCGACAGTAACGGCAAGAAGCTGAAATTTAACACCCTGGCACAAGCCTTTAACTACCTGGCCCAACAGGGCGGGCTGTTTGTAAACACCCTGCGCTACAGTGCCGACGAAAGCTCCCGCTACCTCTTCCGCCGAAAAATAGAGAAGTAGCTGATAGACCATAGACCATAATCCATAGACTGATGCGCCGCTATCATGAACTAATAGGTAAAGCAGTGGCAGTGGTGCTTCGGATGCGGCAGCCCCGCTATTCTCTAATACTGCACGAGGCCTTAGCCACAGAGGCCGGTATCCGCTTCTATCGGATTTAGGTGGGGATTGGATTCTTTGCTTTGTAGTTAATTGAAAAACAGGTATTTATACGTATTGTTCATTTGGAATATTAACGTAACCTTTATCGTATAATTTAATATAATGGCACAAAAAATTGTAACGGTAAACACACATACGAACACAATGGATGGAAACGATTTTAAGGAACAGGAATATCCAATAATTTCTCAATATTTGGAAGATGGGTATTATGTAAAACAGATACTACCTGTGACCACAGAGTCAACAAATACTTATATGTAATCTTTAACTTTTTTGCCTAAGAAATCCGTTTATTAATGATTAATTATAATTATGAAAACAGTAAAAGTTGTTCGAGAATTTGACACGCTTAAATTTGAAATTGTATTACAAAGCGCTCTTGACGATGGCTATGAAGTTAAATTTTCTAATTCATACGAGCATACGGGTAGCTACGTTTTTTATGCGCTGTTAATTAAAGAACAGTAAAATATAGTCAATTTGCGTTACTCTCAGTTAGGGCTTGGGTAGGGCCTATTTTACACTTAACGTGATATGAGTTTATTAACCGACAATAACATCGCTTTATTTATAGTTCTTTTTTTACCTGGGTTTATCTCAGTTAAAATTCATCGTTTATTAGTCGCAGATGAAAAATATGATTTTACTAAAAATCTATTTGAGATTGTGGGTTATAGCCTAATGAACTTTATACTATTTTCTTGGCTTTTATTTATAAATTTTAAATATTCTTGGCATCAAATTTTTCCGACGGGTTTTTTCCTTTCGATATTTGTAGTTTTTATTGTTGGACCTTTTTTTTGGCCTCTTATCTTAAATCGCATACTCCGGAGTGAAATAATTAAACCTTATGTTATCAGCAGTTCAAAATCGGCATGGGATTTCCATTTTACCAAAAGAAAGGCTTCTTGGATTATTGTGCACTTAAAGGACGGCAGAAAAATTGGAGGAAAGTTCGGATCTAAATCGTTTGCTGCCCCGTATCCATGTAAGGAAACGATTTATATAGAAGAGCTATGGAAATTAGAAAGCGATAGATTTATAAACATAATACCTCAAACTGCGGGGATACTAATAATATCGGATGATATTTTTGCAATCGAATTTTTCACTTAAATTTAAAAATATGTCAGAAGAAAACTCACCAAAACCGGAAAAGGGTCACATTGAACGGCCAGATATTAACAAAGGACATGATATCAACAGATCATATGAGGAACTTAGTCATCCCAATACTGATAGAAGCATAAAAGAAGGGTATCAACCTATAACAGACGTTAGTTCTAATCCACCAAGTGGGGGTTCCGGTGTACCTGATAAATCAGAAGATTAGTCAATAAAAGAAGTAGTTACACCTACTTCTTTTATGTTATAAAATGGATTTAGAAAAAAAATGAGACATTTTAAAAGGAATATTTGGTATTAATGTCATACTCTTTGTAATTATTGCAACCCCCTGCCGCCGCAAGCATCCCGCTTGTGGTTAACTGTGTTTGGCCCTGTTGCCGCAAGCGGTTAACTGTCCATACGTCTACCCGTCCCCATCCCTTCGGAAACTTTCGGGCATAATACATATCTTAAATTTATCATTCGAACGAGGTGCGAGGAAAAATCTTGTTTGATAGATAAGTAATAGACAATGTGCTGGAGCATATGCGCAAAGCGGGACTTTTTACAATGTGCAATAAAAAATATACTTATATATTCAAGCTTTCCTGATCGTTTTTGGGATAAATAATATCCAAAACTTTTGTTATTTCATAAGTTGGCTTAACGATTTTTCCGTCTGATTTATAAATATATGAGACTTTAAGATTCACTTTTAAAGAGTCTTCGGGTAATAAAGTATAGTCCCTTGCATGATATTTCTTTAGCCAATCCTGATCTGTTATTTTAGCGTCAATTTGTTTATTACCCATTTTAAAAGTCCAATTTGAACTGTTACTTAATAAGTCCAATTTTTTAACTTTTAAAATTTCTGATCGTTCACTTTCGAGCTTTTTATCGCCTAATTCCCATAATATTTTTGCCTTATTAAAAGAAACTTTGTTATTAAGTAAAACACTGCCATCGATGCTTTTAAATTCTAAATCTTCGTTGTCTTTAAGTTGTGATAGAAAAAGCATAATTGGCTCAAGTGCTGATAGTAACTGATATATATTTACTTCAGATATTATTCTTGTCGTCTTTAAAAGTGTCGCTTTCTCTTTTTCCAAGGTTTTAGCTAATTCTTGCAACGCATCTTTAGAATCTAAACTTTGATTGTTCTGAAGATAATTTAAAACCTTGTACTTTAATTTTAATAGAAAATGTCCTACAATCCTTTTCCAGTCAAGCTCTTTTATCGCTTCATCAGGAATTTCTCTAATTATTTGTGCTATATGAGTTTTGATAGAACCCGATTCAATTGACTCCAAAAAGTATGAAGTTTCTAAGGCATCATCTATACTCGAAATGAATAAATTGTCTAATGATGAGAGTGACAAAAAAACATCGCGTAATTCACTGAATGCTTCGGCTGGATCTTTTGCCCCTTTAAAAAGCAGATTGAGTTCAAAATTGTTATCGGTAAGTTTTTTGTCGGGCATGCAGAATTATTTATAGTTTTCGTTCACTAATTTAAAAATTTGCTCAGCTTCTAAGATTGAATTTTCAATTTCAGTCTGTGTAAATAATTTCAAATCAAATGATAGGTTCTTTAAGCAGTAAACGCCAATTTTCAAATCATCAAAACTGCAATTGCATATGTTTTTCGCTAAATAGTATTGCAATAGCGGAAATCTTAATTCTTGTTGCCATGATATTGGATTTTCAGTATAAAAATATGCAATAAACCCATTTGAGTGAGATAATGTCATTGGTGTGTTTCCTGTCAATGATACGTTTTTAAGTATGGGCCAAGAAATTCTTTTTTGAGAACTTAAATATTTGAAATCTTTACTTTTAATTTCTTCCCAATAAGGAGATAATCGATCTAATAGAAACTCTTGTTTTCTCTTATTATTAAGGTTTTCATCATATTTCATGAATCTTTGTTGGAGGCTTTTTATTGCCGTTTGTAAATCCATTTCATAAGTATGGAGAGCTTTAGCTTTACTTTGCCAACATTGAAACATCCCGAAATTTCCACCCCCTGAGTTTTTATTAGCTGCCATTTGTTGTGCAAAGGCAATAGGGTTTTGTCTTACAAATTCAAGTTTAGAACAGGAAACATTAATCATAAATGTTAATTATTGAATAAGAGTATGCATTGTAAAGTTTAGATTTTAATGTCAGTATTCCTATACGTATAAATACCTGTTTTCCAATTAACTAATAGCTAATAGGAGCCCTCGCTTGCAGCTTTAAGCAAATCATTCCCCATCCAAACCAACCCCCAAAGCTATTTAAGGGCGCAAAAGAGCAAGTATCCCATTCTACCCTGTTTTGCTCACCAAATAGCCCATTCCCCGGCGAAAGTAGGGCGGTAAAAAGTGATTCCGGGGCGCAAAAACACCTGTATTTTTTGCATAAGTCGTGGTGGCGCAGTTTTGTCAGTACTTAAATAGTTAATGCGTTGGTTATTAACACGTTCATGATATCCACGATGTGTTCGCAAGCGTGAACGTGAACATTTGGGGTAACCGCCCGGCGCGTTTGCCATGGTTTGCAGCCCTGTCAGTGCAAGCCTGTCAAAAACCTCTACAAGCAACTAATGGTTCGGCTGGCTTACCATTACAAAGGTTTGTTACATCGGTGTAATCATCTTTACAGGCTAAATCCCCTAAATCAAAAAAAGCTATCTTTGCGGCAATCATGATGTTAACTAACCAGGCAGGGGTACAGTGGGAGAAGGGCTATAACAACTATGGCCCGTGGCTAAAGCAAAAATACCCCGGCCACCGCGTGTTTAAAGTAATTGTGGATGGTGGCTTTACCTGCCCCAACCGCGATGGCAGCAAGGGCTTCGGCGGCTGTACGTATTGCAATGTAGATTCGTTTACGCCAAGTGTTAGCCGTAACGCCCCCACCGTTAAGCAACAGGTAATGGAGGGGATGGAGCGTGCCCGCAAGGGTAACAAGGCCGATAAGTTTATTATTTACTTCCAGCCCAACACCAATACCTACGCGCCCACGCATTACCTTAAAATGATGTATGACGAAGCCCTAAGCTACGGCACCGAAGATATTGTTGGCCTTAGCGTAGGTACCCGCCCAGATTGTATAGACGCCGAAAAGATAGCCCTGCTGGAAAGCTACACCGACCGCTTTGACGTTGACCTGGAAATGGGCATGGAAAGCATTTATGATGAAACACTGAACCAGATCAATAGGGGTTGCAGTCACGATGAATTAATAAAAGCCCTTAAGCTTACCGAAAATACCAAGCTGGATGTTTGTGTGCACACCATATTTGGTTTCCCCTGGGAAACGCACGATATGATGCTTAAATACGCTGATGAGATCAATCGCCACGAACAAATAAAATTTGTAAAGTTCCACCACCTACATATTGTGGAGGGCAGCGTAATGGGTGTTAAATATAAGCGCGAGCCATTTAAGCTATTCGGCATTGATGAGTATGCCAACTTTTTGTGCGAGCTGCTGCCAAGGGTACGCCCCGATATTGTGATTCAACGCCTCTTTGGCCTTAGCGACCGCGAACTGCTGATAGCACCCAACTGGGGCCTCAAAAAATCAGAGATCCAATACTACATCGACCAAAGGATACTGAGCAGGGGCGTGGTGCAGGGAAGTGCTTTGTAAGAAGCCCCCTCTAAATTTGCCCCGGTAGGTGGGGTTTTAAAACAAAGCGCGCTTTTTACCACCTCTTTAAAAGAGAGGGGCCGGTGAGAGGCTTCATTCCCCAAAGTTTTAAGTGTTTCTAAACAAAAATCCTGTAAATTACTTTATTCAAAGGTTCTGATGGGTAGCTGGTAAAGGATACTGGTACTTGGTTTGCATAATCTATTTGTACATTTATTCGCAAAACACAAACTTAAATAACTGTTTTGGTGCAAAAACCTTTACAAAACTATATACCGGCGCTTACCGGGGTGCGCGCTTTGGCGGCGTACCTGGTATTTATATCGCATTATGCGTACGCGTTTGATGAAAATTTTCCCCGTGCTGTGCAACGTTTTCTTAGCGAGTTCCATATCGGGGTAACCATTTTCTTTGTTTTGTCGGGCTTCTTAATCGCCTTCCGCTATTTCGATAGCTTTAAATTAACCGGCGATTGGTTTAGGCAATACCTTAAAAACAGGGTGGCGCGCATTTATCCCATGTACTTCCTGCTCACACTTGGGGCGTTTGTATCCTACTACTTTACAAACGACCAAAAGATAACCAACGGCTTTGCAAGCCCTATCGGGTTATTTTTTATGCATATAACCTTCGTTAGGGGCTTTTTTGACCAGCTAAAGTTTACCGGCATAGCCCAGGGCTGGAGCTTAACGGTAGAAGAATGCTTTTACTTTTCGGCGCCATTTATCTTTTACTTCGCACAAAAATACCGCAAGTTTTACATTCAGCCGGTAGTAATAACGCTTGGGGGTGCTACGCTGGTTTTGATATTTAGCCACGTTGATTGGTATGGTTTCTTCGGCAACTTTACCTTTATGATGCTGTACACGTTTTTGGGCCGCTGCTTCGAGTTTTTCGCGGGCATCCAGCTGGCACTTATTGTACGCAAGAAAAACCTAAACGGGCAGAGCAAGAGCAATTATACCTATTTAGGTTTCCTGCTCATATTTGTTTGTGTGGGTATCATGAGTGTGCTGCCGATACCCAAAGGCGAGGTTGCAGGTTTGCATCATCCATTCGGGATCATCACCAATAACTATCTGCTGGCATCATGCATCGCTTTATTTTTCTATGGATTGTTGACCGAAACTACCGTACTCAAAAAGATCTTGTCAAACCCTTTTATTGAACTGCTGGGCAAAAGTTCGTATATATTTTACCTGATACACCTTGGGTACATGTACGATTTTATGCACAACTACTTTAACAAATGGAACGACGATGTTTTTGAACTATACGATAAATGGGGCAAGGACTGGATCTCGCCTTTCCAGTACGATGCCCTGAACGTTTTATATGCCTTTATTCTGCTAAACGCTATATCCATATTGCTGTTTAAAACGATAGAGGAACCTTTAAATCATTATATTCGCAAGTCGAATTTTTTGATCAAAAACAAGCCCCGTAACCCGGAGAATAATTCAGAAGCTATTAAGGCATAGCTAATTAGTAATTGACAATGAAGAGATCAAATAAGATAATTTTTATACTGTGCTGCACTATAGCAGTATGGTGTTTGCAAAACATTCCCGCCCTTGCGCAGAATGATGAGGACGGTATCTCTACCGTACTTACACCGGGTAACAAGAATGCTATTTTCGACAGTAAGGCAAGCTACACTTTCGAGGTTAAAAACCCTACCGACGCCCTGCAAACAGGTACGGTAGCTTACGAGATAACCCAGCATGGTAAAAAGATAAGCGCCGGTAAGCAAAAAGCAAACATCGGCAAAAAGGGTTCAGAAAAATACAGCTTTGATCTGCCTGCCTTAAAATCGGGTTTTTACAAGGTGGCCTTTATGGTAAACGTATCTGATTATGATGATACCACCCGCCGTGTATTCGGCATACAACCGGCGGCTATACAATCTAAGTACGCCAAGCCTGCCGATTTTGATGCCTTTTGGCAAAAAGCTAAAGACGAGCTGGCTAAGGTAGCGCCGCAATTTAAGGTTACCCCAATGCCCAAAATGAATACCGATAACCGTAAGGTTTTCGCCATTGAGATGAGATCGTTGGATAACTACCTTATTAAGGGCTGGTTGACGGTGCCTATCAATAAAAATAAAGACCGTAAGTTTTCCGTATTACTTGGCTTACCGGGTTACCAGGTTAACTTGGCACCTATTATCGGTTTGGATGAGGACCTGGCTATCATCACCCTAAACGTAAGGGGGCAGGGTAACAGTCGCGGCCCGATTGATACCCGAAGGAATGAGTTTATTTTTTATAGGATAGAAGATAAGAACAACTACGTGATGCGTGGTGTTATAATGGATTGTATCCGTGTGGTAGATTTTGTGTTTGCGCAGCCAAACTTAAAGCACGATAATATTTTAGTATCTGGCGGTAGTATGGGCGGGTACTTAGCATTGGCAACAGCAAGCCTGGATAAAAGGGTTAACCTGTGTTCGGCACAAAACCCTATTCTTTGCGATGTAAATAATTTAGATGGCGAGGTTACGTGGCCAATAAATGATATCAAGAAATACATTAAAACACAACCGGGGCTGAGCTTTGATAAGGTACTAAGCAACCTGAATTATTACGACGGAAAGAATTTTGCTGCAGGTGTAAATACTAACATGATAATGGGTATAGGGTTATTAGACCCTTACGCGCCACCTGCAAACGAATATGCTACTTTTAACACAATACCGGGTAAAAAGCGCTTAATGGTATTTAAGGACCTTGGGCACGAGATCTCCCAATCGTACAAAGATTTTGAGCGCAGATGGATGCGTGATGCATTCGCACTATTTTAACAGTTGACTATGAAGATATTTAATACCTACTTAAAATACATACTAATGGCAATAGGGTGCGCACTGCTGGCACCAACCAGCAGCCATGCAGGCGGTTTCCCTGTAAGGCCAAAAAGGCTGTTACTATCACCATCGTTCAGTTATTTTTATGCGGATAGGGGTTGGGATTCGCTGCGTCGTAAAAGTCTGTTTGCCAATGGCGGGCAGTTCGAGTCGTTAGGTGTATCATTATATGTAGAGTATGGTTTAAGCCGCAGGTTTACCCTGGTTGCCTTGCTGCCGTATGTGAAAAATACTTACGAGGAGAATACAGCCAAAACCGTAAGCAGTGGTTTAACCGACCTGGAGATTGGTGTGCGCTATTATCTGGCTAACATCAATTACATATACTACTTTACTGTACAAGGCACATTTATTACCCCTTTATATAACGATTTGGCATTGGGTTACAAACAACAGGGCGCTGAGGTGAAATTTTCATTTGCCGGTAGCGGTAAGGTGCTTGGCAAAAACTATTATTTCACAGCAGAGAACGGTTTCCGCCAATACTTTGGCCCCGATGGCCCCTTTCAGGACAGGTATAACGGTACATTTGGTTTAACGTTAGATAGAAAGTTTCGCCATCAGGTATCAGTATCATTGAGCGGATTTTATTCTACCAGTAGCTTCAAAGCATTCTCGCCAATACAGGCCATCAACAAAAACTTTGCTTTTAACCAGGTTTCGTTAACCTATGGGTACACGTTTAGCAGGCGGTTGTCCACTTTTTTGTCGGCAGGGCATTTCATCAACGGCCGCAATACGGGCGATGGTGCAACGGCAAACGTTTCCCTTTTATTTAAGCCTTTTAGATAGTACATAACACTCATGGCCAAATTACTCATCATATTTTTACTGTTACCTTTTTGCTGCCTCGCGCAAAGTGCCAAAACCTATATTGGTGTGGGTAATACCGAAGCCAATATCAAAAATTATAGAGGTGCTATTGAAGATTTTACCAAGGCTATACAGTTAGAGCCAAATAACTCCCGCGCTTATTTTTATCGTGGTAACGCATATAATAACTTAAAAGAGCAGGCTAATGCCTTCGCAGATTACAGCAAGGCCATTCAGTTTGATTCTAAAAGTACCTACGCATACTTTTACAGGGGTAATATTAATAACGAAACCGGCAAGTTTAATGACGCAATTGACGATTTTAACCGGGCGATAGCATTAGCCCCACGTGCCGATATGTACCACTACCGTGCAAACGCTAAAGCCAGCCTTGGCGACCATGCCGGTACGGTGGAAGATTTCACCAAAGCTATTGCTTTAAACCCTAAGGATGCATCCCTTTACGAATACCGGGGTGTTGCCAAAAGTAATTTGAAGGATAACGACGGTGCTGTTGAAGATTACAACAAAGCGATAGCGCTCGACCCTAAAAACTCCGACCTGATCTATTATCGTGGTAACGCGAAAGGTAACCTTGGGGACTATAACGGTGCCATTGCCGATTACAACGCAGCCCTTGCGCTTAACCCTAAAAATGCTGAAGCGGTGTTTTATCGCGGTAACGCATACGGTAACCTAAAGAATTATAATGCAGCCATTGCCGATTATAAAACTACCATAAGGCTTAACCCTAAAATGCCAAACCTGTACAAGTACCTGGCAAATGCTTTAGGCAACGTGGGTGATAAAAAAATGGCACTTGACTACTTTGCCCAGGCCATTAAACAAGACCCAAATAACGCTGAGCTTTACCTGTACGATGGCTTAGTAAAATACAACCTGAATGATAATGAAGGCGCACTGGCCGATTTTGATAAATCGATAGAATTAAAACCAAGCTCTGATGCCTATCAAAACCGCGCAGATTTGAAACTGAGCTCGCGTAATTTTGATGATGCTAAAGATGATGCAGACGAAGCCATTAAGTTAGATAGCAAAAACGCCTATGCCTATGTGAGCCGTGCAAGTGCTAATTTGGAATTAAAAGATACTACCGCTGCGCTTGCCGATTTAAATCAAAGCATTAAAATAAACCCGGCTAATGATTACTCTTACGTGCTATTAGGTAACATAGAGGATAGTAAACACAGGTACGATAGCGCACTTGGCTATTACGACAAAGCCCTTAGCTACAGCCCCGGCGACTCTGAAACGCTCCTTAAACGCGCGGAAACGCACCTGAAAGTAAATAACCGTGCAGGTGCGCTGGCAGATTACAAACGCATAGCCACCATTAATAAAAATGATGACAACCAGCGCGACAGGTTTGTAAAATCTATCATCAGGGCTAAGTTTTATATGGAGGCTTTGCCGATATTTAACAAGCTGATAATAGCCAATGGTAAAAACGCTAATTTTTACGTAGGCCGTGGTGTAGCAAAACAACACACCGGAAACTTCCAGGGGGCTTTAGCAGATTATGGTACTGCCATACAACTTGATACTGCATCGTCATTGGCCTACTTTAACCGTGGCAGCGCAAGGTTCGATCAAAAAGATTACACTGGTGCATTGGCCGATATTGCCAAAGGCATTAAGATAAACGACGGGCAGGAAGATGCCTACATTATCCGCGGGCAGATCCGTTTCGCTATGAAGAATTACCAGGGTGCTGTTGATGATTTTAACAGCGTAACATTCATTAACCTTGATAATACAGTTGCTTATGCCTGGAGAGGCCTTGCACGTGCCTGCGCTGGCGATAAGGAGCGCAGCAACCTTGATTTTAATTACGCCCTTAAGATAGAGCCTAAAAACCCTGAGATCTATTATTTAAGAGGCCAGGCACGCGTCAACAATAAGGATGTGACCAACGCCTGTATTGATTTTAGGCAAGCTATTACATTAGGCTTAAAAGATGCTGAAGCAGCTGCGGGGTTGTTTTGTAAATAATACTATATTCAATATGTTTATTGCGGGCTACAGCGCGGCAATCTCAGCATAACCGCTGTGCTGCTGAGATTACTACGTCACTTCGTTTCCCGTACTGACATGGTTTTAAAAAGGAGGGTTAAAACTACATTTTCCCAAACAGGTCTTCAACCGCTTTTATACGGTACTCGAATACCTGCTTCACTTTTTTACCCACGAATACATTGTTGGCAATAGTACCAAGCACGCTAAACGGGATGGCGTAATGCAAAATATCAGTCATCTCTACACCGCCCGGTATCTCTTTAAAATGATGCTGGTGGTGCCAAAGGGCGTAGGGGCCGAAACGCTGTTCATCAACAAAATACTTGCCGTCTACAACTTGGGTAATCTCGGTCATCCAGTTCATTTTGATGCCAAGCAGGGGCGAGATCTTGTAGGTAATGATCATACCGGCGTACATTTTGGTTTGCGCGGTATAATCCGACGTTACCACAAAACGCATATCGGCAGGGGTTATCTTAGCCAGGTTTAATGGCGACGAGAAAAAATCCCAGGCCTCGTTAAGGCTTATCGGGATGTTTTGTTTAAATTTTAGGGTGTATGTTTTCACAAAGAGATAACAGGATTAAGGGCCAGCTGTTTTTAAATATATGAATTAAAGTCCGTTAGCCTCCGTTGCAATAGGCAGCTTGTTACGGCTCCACTCACTCCACGAGCCTACGTAAAGCTTTGGCCTTTTGATGCCCGCGTGCTCCATGCCTAACAATGTATGGCAGGCCGTTACGCCCGACCCGCAATGCACTATCACATTTTCGGGTTTTACATCACCAATAGTATCGTTATAAAGGGTTGCCAACGCCTGCGAGGTAAGGTATTTCCCTTCGGATGACAGGCTGTTGCTGTAGAACAAATTTACCGCGCCGGGTATGTGACCCGCAACAAGGTCTAAAGGTTCGGTATGGCCCAGGTAACGGGCTCCCTCGCGTACATCTATTACCATGCGGTCATCTGCTTTAGCAGCCCTTTTTACTTCTTCAATATCTACGGTATGGCTGTATTGCCCAGGGATAGGATAAGGGGCTGTAGTGGCAGGTTGATAATCATCTGTACTTAGTTCCACCCCTTCATCGGTAGCAGATTTAAGGCCGCCGTTTAGCACCTGTACGTTGGTATGCCCAATCGAGCGTAGCATCCACCAAAGGCGTGCACCACCCATAGCTGCATTTTTGTCGTCATAAACTACCACATGGCTTTCCGGTGTTATGCCCCAGCGGCCAAGTGTAGCGGCAAAATCTTTCAAAGCAGGCAGGGGATGGCGGCCACCTTTTGCCGCATCTACGGGGTGTAGGGCAAGGTCATCATCCAGCGTAGCTAAAATAGCATTGGGCAGGTGGCCTGCAAGGTAACGCTCACGCGCGTTTGCACCTGCACGTACATCAATTAATAAGGTTGCCGGGTCAAATACCCTCGGGTCGGTAATTTCAATTAGTGGGGACATGGTTGTTGGTGATTAGTTATTAGTGAGTGGAGAGTAGTTAAGATTTATCGCCGAACCAATCTCACATACAATGCAGGCAAGTTAGAAAAAGCCCATCACAAATAAAAACAGCGATAACCTATTCACCAATCTCAAATCAACCAATCATTAAACAACTACTGCACCATTTTATTAGCACAGCATGAACTTGCAAAAGCTTCGGGCTTGGCTTTAAACACAAAGCCCATGCTCATGATATAACCCATAGCCTCGTGCAGGGCCGCGTTGCTTTTAAACATGGGGTTGGTGTTAATGTCGGCGTGTACTTCAAGTTCTACCTCATAAAGGTCAAGCAGGTCGCAAAGTTTGTAGGCAATATCAATAGATTTCTGAACTTCGTGCAGCATCCGCTCTTTAATAGTCATTTTTTGGGAGGTGCGATCCTGGTGAATGAACATGAACGCGCCGCGCTGCTCGCGGATAAACACAATTACGGTGGCAAAATCGGTGACCGTTCCCTTCACCTGCGAATCTGTACCAATACAAACTTTTAATTTATTACCCAAGGCAGTTTCCCGTTCAATGGCAGCTTCAACCTCTTCAAGTATGGGTGTTTGGATAACCTCACCGCTAAATTTTCTCCAGGTCATAAAAAATGTTTTAAGTGAATTTTTCGCTGACCCGTTTTATAGGTCTATAAAAATAAGCGATTAACTATTTTATAAACGTTAATGTACGGTAATTTATTTGTTAACATTTAATTGAATATTAACAGGTTACGTAATTTATTCCCCACGCGTCATTGCATAGCGTGGCAACCTTAGATAGACCAGTAGGCGACAAGCTTATCAAAGATTATTAATGGGTATGATTTTTTATGAAATTAATGAGCCCCCAACGGTCGGTTGTTCACGTCCTATTGCTTCTTGCAATAACGCGATAAGATAAGGCGAGTATGAATTGGCCATAAAAAAAGCCGCTTCCTATTCAGGAGCGGCTTTAATAATACGTTTGTGATCGGTTTTTACTTGGCTTTGTAATTTTTAGCTTTTTTAACCGGCAGGTGTGGTTTACCCTGTGTGTTTATCTCCGGTGCACCAACCATGGTCATCGCGCAGCGGAAACCAATTTCGGCACTGGCGCTTTCCTGATCGGCAAAGCGGCGTGTTGCCGGGTTTAACCAGTAGGCCATATCGTTCCACGAACCACCTTTGTATACTTTAGAGTGATTGTTAACCAAAGTGGTATTACCGTATAAAGCAGTACTCACGGTATCATTAAAGTCGCGGTAATCCGGCGTATAGGCTTTACCTGCTAAAGGGTCTTTTACGGCTGTAGTTGTTGCGCCCGGCGCAGCGCTATTTGCCGTAGGATTAGCATTTTTTGCAACCTGTGCTTGTTGCTGTGCTATCATATCGGCGTACTTCAATTTTTTGTTAGAAGTTGCGGCGTCTTTAATAGGGCGGCCGTATTTGTCTTTAGCGTATAAGCCTTTTGTTGGGTTGGCAAGGCGTTTATTACTAAACTCGTTACCACGGAAGGGGTTCAGGTCGTCAACCTCTTCGAACGAGGTTTGGCGATAGGTATCGGCAACCCATTCGTTTACGTTACCTGCCATATTATACAAACCAAAATCGTTTGGTGTATAAGTACGAACAGGGGCGGTAATAATAGCTTTATCATTTAGGCCACCACCAACACCGGCGTTATCGCCCGAGCCACGTTTAAAGTTGGCTAAAATTAAACCACGTGTTTTGCGGTTTGGCGAACGTACTCCAAGGCCATCCCATGGGTAAACGCGGCCATCGTTAATGTTTTCAAACTGTGTATTACCGGCAAGTGCCAAAGCAGCGTATTCCCACTCAGCTTCCGATGGCAAGCGGTAACCTTGTTTCAGGATACCATCCTCTAAACGAACGGGCCTGCGGGCAGCGTTTTTACCGGTACCAGCCTGTGCGTTAGGGTTAAGATCACGAATCATTTTTTTACCGTCAACTCCCTGGCCTTTGTACTGTCCGTTCAAATAAATATCAGTATTGAATGGTTGGCCTGCAGCACTGGCACCCGCAGCACCACCTTTAGCCTGGTCTTTCCAGGTTACCAGGTTACCACGCTCACGTAAAATGTTTTCATTGGTACGGTCGGTACGCCATACACAGTATTCTTGTGCCTGTTCCCAGGTAACACCTACCACCGGGTAATCCTGGAATGCAGGGTGGCGCAGGTAGTTATCTACATAAGGTTCATTGTATGATAATGGTTTACGCCATACCAGTGTATCCGGCAGGGCATTGTAATAAAGCTCATTATCGTTAGGGAATGTAATGTTTATCCAGTGCAGGTAATCCAGCCAGTCCTGGTTAGAAACCTCAGTCTCATCCATATAAAATGAAGGCACGGTTACCCTGCGGCGCACATTATTGTACTCGTAGGTAACGTCCTGGTCGGCACTACCGCCAAAAACAAAGGTACCACCCTCTATAGGTACAAGGCCTGGCCCCGGGGCAGGGTGGCTTTGCTGATACCTTAAGTACCCGCCGTTTTTAGGATCGTTATAGCTTAGGCCCGTCTTTTGCGATTGCTGTTTTTTATTACTACAGCTGCTAAGCGTAACAACTAACCCCAACATCACTATAGCAGTATTAGTAAGTACTTTCATATTTTGCAAAATATATTTGGGGGTAAATTTAAAAAAAATCAATTATAAAATTGTGTTATTTATATGTGTTTACAATAAGTATAAACCTACAGGCTTATTTAAACGTATAAATTAGTAACGGAGTTACAATAATTTACGCTACTTACGGTTTAATTGCGACTGCCCGAATATTTAATATGGATAATAACCGTGGTAATTTTTATTATTTTTAAATAATAAAACTAAATTGCGCCTAATGAAGTTTTTGAGTGCTAAAAACCTTACGGTATATATTTTACTTGCCTTGCCTGCTTTTGCAGTGGCGCAAAGTACAACTACTACAAGTGGTAGCAGTACCAATGCCATACCAACGGCGGTGCCATTTTTAAATATCTCGCCAGATTCGCGCTCGGGTGCAATGGGCGACGCGGGTGTAGCCATCTCTCCCGATGTTAACGCTAATTACTGGAACCCGGCAAAACTGGCGTTCCTGGAGAACGATAACGATATATCATTATCATACAGCCCCTGGCTTAGGCATTTGGTACCCGATGTTAATTTGGCTTACTTGGCTTATGCGCATAAAATTGACGACCGTAATACCTTTGGCGCATCGTTACGTTATTTTAACCTGGGTTCTATCCAGCTGATAGATGCCAATCAAACCGAGCAGGGTGTTTACAAACCAAGCGAGTTTTCTATTGATGCATCATTCGCGCGTAAGTTTGGTGCAAACCTTTCGTTAGGTTTAACAATGCGTTATATCTACTCAAACTTTAGCAATGGCTCATTCGTGACCGGGTCAGGCCAGCAGAACAAAGCGGGTAACGCGGTATCGGCAGGGGTATCTATGTATTACAATAAGCCTTACGGCAACGGCTCAAACTTTGCGTTTGGCGCCAACATCTCCAATATTGGTAATAAGATAAGTTACACCAGCACCGGGCCAAGCTACTTTTTACCGGCCAACTTAAAGCTGGGTGTTGCCAATACCTGGCAGCTTGATGAGTTAAGCAAGTTTACCGTTGCTTTCGATGTAAACAAATTATTAGTGCCAACACCACCCTTACGTGATGCAAGCGGAAACATCATTAGTGGCAGCGACGATAACGTATCCGTACCTGCAGGGATCTTCCGGTCGTTTGGTGATGCACCGGGTGGCTTTAGCGAGGAGTTAAAAGAACTTAGCTTTTCGCCGGGGGTGGAATATATGTATAACGATCTTTTCGCAATACGCGCCGGGTACTTTTATGAGAACCCGGATAAAGGCGGCAGGCATTATGCTACTACCGGCTTTGGCTTAAAGTATAAGGATTATAAGTTCGATTTCTCGTACCTGATAGCTTCCCAGCAAAACAGCCCGTTGGCTAATACACTCCGTTTTACCCTATCAGCAAGCTTTGGCGGGGTTAAAAATGCTTCAAAAAAATAATGGCTAAAATTAAAGTAGGCTTTGGGTTTGATGTACATCAGCTAAAGCAAAACCATCCATTTGTTTTGGGTGGCGTAAACCTCGAACATACCAGCGGCGCGTTTGGCCACTCTGATGCCGATGTAATGCTGCACGCTATTTGCGATGCCCTTTTAGGTGCAGCCAACCTGCGCGATATTGGTTTTCATTTCTCTAATATGGACGACCGCTGGAAAGGCATCAGCAGCCTGGTATTACTACAACACGTGGTTGCGCTGCTTGCTGAAAAGAACTGGCAAATAAGCAACATAGATGCCATGGTTTGCCTGGAAGCGCCAAAGATTAATCCGCATATACCCGCCATGCAGGCCAACATAGCTAAAGCCGCAGGCATCGATATTGAAGACATTTCCATTAAAGCCACCACCAACGAGCAACTTGGCTTTATAGGCCGCGAAGAAGGCGTTGTAGCTTACGCGGTTTGTTTGATAGAAAAGGTTAGTTAACGTGCAGATGTGGAGATATGCAAATGTGCAAATGATTTTATCTGCACATCCAGGTATCTGCTTATTTGAACATTATTTCTCAGGCGGCTCATCCCCCTGCAATTCGCTCTTCTTCATCTTAACATTACCAGTACGCTTTAGTACGCCCCAGGTGTTTAGCTCGCCTTTTAGCGCTTTACGAATGGATTTAAACAATATGTAATACATCAGTTGGCGCCAGATGAAACGTTGTGGTATAAGGTAAACCAGCTTGTAGTATTTCTCTTTCTCCATGCGGAAGGCTACTACGCCCACCAGGAAATCGACCAATAAAAACGCTACATAAAACACTAACATTTTCTCCGGATGGCTACCAAACAGCCCAAAAATCATGATAAGATCCGCCAGGGGCGAAAACAGCGGTAGTATGATTTGGAAGATGAGGATATTTGGCATCCCCACCATACCAAAGTAACTGTACTTTTTGTTAAACAGCGCGTCTCGGTTTTTCCAAAAACTTTGGATCACCCCAAAACTCCAGCGGAAACGCTGTTTCATCAGCATGTTCAACGTCTCAGGTGCCTCGGTATAAGCAACGGCCTCGGCACAGTTTTTTATCACATAGCCCTGTTTCAAAATACGCATGGTTAAGTCACAATCCTCAGCCAAGGTATCGTAAGTAAAGCCTCCTGCCCTAAATATCGCCGACTTGCGGAACGCCCCGATAGCACCCGGCACTACCGTTATACTATTGATAATATCAAAAGCACGGCGATCCATGTTTTGGGCGGTTATGTACTCTATCGACTGCCATTTGGTGATGATATTGGTTTCGTTACCTACTTTAACAGTACCTGCAACAGCACCAATTTCCTCATCGGTAAAATAGGCCATCAGGTGGAAAATCGCGTCGGTTTTTAGCTGTGTATCGGCATCAATACAAACCACGTAGTCGTGCTCCGCGTGGGTAATGCCATAGTTTAGTGCGGATGCCTTACCGCCGTTTGGCTTGGTAAACACCTTTACTAATGGGTTATTCGCATAAGCCTCAGCCACCATCTGGTAGGTTTTGTCTTTCGACCCATCATCCACAAAAATAATGTTAAAATTGGGATACTCTGTCTTTAGCAAGCTATCAATAGTACGAATGGCCGTTATCTCTTCGTTGTAGGCAGGAACGATGATACTTACCGGCGGCTGCGTGTGCGGCGCCTGCTCTATTTTTTTATTCATGGCAAACTGCCTTGACGCCAGGATACCTATCAATATAATACGCCCCATCGCCAAAAATATAGCCGATAGGAACAAGTAAAATATAAACCGGTTACCGATGAAAAAGCCCACTACCACTACATCATAAAAGCGACCCCAAAAGGTTTTGTCATCGCTGGTAGGCATTGGCATCAGGTCGTCTTTACTTTTACCAAGTATGTCGGCAATGGTAGTAAACTCGTAGCCGTTCTTTTTAAAGTAATGGATTATCTCGGGTAGGGCCTTAACCGTTTCCTCGCGGGTATCGCCGCCGGCATCGTGCAGCAATATCATACTGCCATTGCCTCTTTGGCGAATGGTGCGTGCCACAATACTATCGGCAGTTACGCCCGGCTGCCAGTCCCATGGGTCGATAGATTCGCCTATGGTAATATAGCTTTGCCTGCGGCTTTCTGCCACGGGGATAACCTCGGCAAGGGTTTGTGGCTCTGCATCGGCGTTAAATGGCGGGCGGAAGAGTATAGTGCTGCGACCGGTAACCGATTCTATCAGTTTACGGGTTGCGTTCAGCTCCAGATTTACCCGCTCTAAGCTGATGGTGGAAATATCGGGGTGTAAATAGGTGTGGTTACCAATTTCGTAGCCTTCATCATAAATACGCTTCAGAAGCGGAATGTTCTTTTCCACCATCGACCCAACCACAAAGAACGATGCGGGTACTTTTTCTTTTTTCAGGATATCTAAAATTCGCGGGGTAAAATCAGGATCGGGCCCGTCATCAAATGTTAAAACTACTTTACCGGGTTTGTAGCCGTACCTGCGTATAACATATTTGGTGGGTAGCTCGATGTATTTTTGATTGGTGATAGTATAGCTGGCCGTATCGAGGCTTACATCAATTTTGCCTGTTTTTGGCACGGTGACAAGGTCTAAAACCTCGCCGCCTTCGCCCGCGTAATCTATTTTATTATTTAAACCAACGGTAGTTAAACGTTTAATATCAACCCCGGTTTTTCTCAAAGAATCAATAGAAAGGTTTTTTTGGAAGAATGTCCACAGGCGCGGGTCTTCGGCACCTAATCGCCAAAGGGCAACACCGCCCGTAGCCCAATCATCTGCCATGCGGATGATGTTAAAGTTGGTAGCCGCGTCCGTAAAGTATACAATATGGTTGAGCCCGTCGGTACCCAGGTAATTGTAGTGCAGGTTGGCCGATAGCGGATCATAGGTTATGATGCTCTTTTTTTGCTGGGCAGTACTAATAGCGCCAGGATAGCCTACAGGTGAGCCTATGCTATTTTCGGGCCAGTCGAAACCACCACCCGCAACCGTTAGGATAACCTTTTCGCTTGGGATGGTTGTACATACCTGGTCCAAAATTTCTTCAACCCAATGCTGGTTAGATATATCTCCGGCATTGCTGCCATCGTAATGCTGGTCTATAGCCATCACAAACAGAAAGTCGTTTACATGCTGTAGGCGCTTCAGGTCGTACTCATCATCGTTGGGGATAACGTTTTGAGTAACCAGCAGGTTGTTGGCTTTAAAAATTCGGTACAAATCGTTTTGAAAAGCGATGTACTCTTTTGAATTGCGATTTTTAATATCGTCAATATCAACGTTAACACCGTTGAACTTGTAAAACTGCAACTTGGTTACCATGCTGTTAATAAAAACAGTACGCAGCTTTTTATTTTTGAAGATGCGTTCTACATCTTTACTATCGTACCCACCACGTACGTTATCATAGTTAACATAATTAGATAAGGTAACCAGTATTTGCTTTTTGTATTTTTTGTTGAGGTTGATAAGCCCGGTATCTATATTAACTTTAATGGTATCGGCATTTGGCGAGAACAAGAAACCCTCGGTAACAACCATGTCCAGCCGGGGCATATGGTCAACCAATGAGTTATATGCCTGCGCCTCCCATGCTTTGTAAAAGCCGGCATTTATACGGTTATCGTTATTGGGGTGCTTTAGCTGGTGTAAGCGCCTGGCTTTGGCAAGTGCCTCGATCTCTGCTTTTTCTATCTTAAAATCTTTGTATTTTTTTGATTTCTTTAGCGCGTCCATTTCCTCTTTAGAGATCTTTTTAGGAGCGGGATCAAGATTAGGAAGAACGGGGTATTCGGTTGAGGTAACGGTAATAACAGCTGCTGCAACGCCAGTAACAAAAACTATTATCAAAACACGGCTAAGCCATTTAAAACGGTTCCACCTGCCGGGATTATCGGCCTGAAATATCTGCTTATTAGAAGACATGAAGGGGATTTAAAACTGTGAGATTTAGCGACAAGGTAACAATAATAACAACGAAATTATTTAGTTTGTTTAACGGCGTCAACGCCCGAAAAATCAACCCCGCATTTGCAATTGCTGCCGCAGCTTTTTTTAGAGAACAAGCTTTTATAAAGTAAACGGCAAACGTAAAAAACTGCTGCAATAAATAATACAACGATAATAATTGCCTGTATGTTCATGTTACAAAATTAATAATTTATAAACGTATAGATTGCAAATCTAGTGTAAAGTTTATTTGTGCATAAAGGCCACTGTGGCGCCTACCCAGTCGAAATCTTTATTGTACCTAACACCTATCATTTTACCGCGGCTAAGCCTTGCAAGGTTTATGGCAAGCGTAGGTTTAGCATCACCATCGGGCCATAAATATAGCAGGCGGATCTCTATCTTCACCCCACCGTCTGGCGATTGCAGTACAGGTTCATAGATCACTTTTTCCTGCAGGATCCAGTTTTTGGGGTCTTTTATTTTATCGATATCGCCATCTTTGATATCGATAATGACCCCCTGCCCTGCAAAGCTGAAAAGTGGTTTTAAAACGTAGTTTTGCAAATTTTGAGGTATCTGCTTCACCTCGTGCAAAAACTGTGTTTTTGGGATATACTCGCCCTCCAAAAAAGGCATCGTGAACTTACTGATACGATAGAACCAGTTGGGGTGGGCTATCCATTCCACATCAAGCGGCTGGCGAATATCAACCGCTTTATTGAAGATGTTCGGCTTGCTTTCTATCTCGTCGAAGATCAAACGGTTATAAATTCTGCGGATGCGTTTCTTTTCGCCGGATGCGATTTTGTAAAATAGCTGGTTGCCCTCCTGGATCAGATCGGCAAGGGAAACTACCGGCGTGCCGATGTAGCCTTCGGTGATATAAAAATCGACCGCGGTTTTTTGGTTTGGGGCATCAATATCCATTAGCACCACTTCATCCGGCTCGTAAGGGCCTATGATGGTTTTACGAAGTAGCTCCAGGTAACTGCTTTTACTTAAGCCGTTAAAAAAGATGGTTTGGTTACCGGGGATGTTAAATGCATGCCGATAATTTTCTGCCAAATGCAACTGAAACCCATATAGCGATGGGAAGCCCTGCATCTCTATTAGTTTTGGTACGATGTTACCCGCATCATCCTTACAAACGCCAAAATCCAAAGCGATGAAATGTGAGTGGCCGTTCTCGTTTGCTACCCGCCACTTTTCGGGGATGGCACGTTCGCTCAGTTCCTTAAAATCTGGTTTTAGGATGGTTGCCACTATTTCTTCACCAGCCTGCAAAAGCTTGTCCCTAAAATCATCCGTTAAAAAAACAGGGGTTTCTGCAATGCGAAACTTTATCGGTTTTTTAAGCCCGGCGTTAAGGTCCACCAAAAAATCAGCATACTCTTCTTCACTGAAGTTTTGGTTGAATGTTTCTCTGGCTGATGGGTTCATAGTGATGTTTTTTTCCTATTGTCATCCTGTGCGATAGCGAAGAATCTATTTGCCAACTAATGTAACACCCTGCTCAGTGTGCGGGTTTATTAGCAGCCATTCCATAATGTCATTATTTAAAAAAGTCCAACTCGGGTTTTCTTGTTCTAATAAATTTATTTTTTTTGCTCTTGTCCAACCCTTAATTTCTTTTTCGCGCTCGATAGCATGATTAACATGTTGATGTCGCTCCTACCAAACTAAATAGAAGCATTTGTATTTTGATGTAAAGCTACTTTCTTGGTTGAGGCCGGAATAATGTTCATAAAGGCGCTTCTTAATATCATTAGTATCGCAGGTGTGCAATACCGTTTTGTTGTAATTAATTAGGATATATGTGTAATAATTGTGTTGTTTCCTATATCAGGTTCGTTACTTGGCGTACAATAGATGCTTCACTATCGTTCAGCATGACAAAAACTCAATATCGCTTCATCCAAAAAATTAGGGATGATGGTTTTTTGGGTGTGTACTATCTTGTCGGGATCTTCTAGTCGCTCCAGCATTTCTTTATACTTGGCTTCTCCATGCTCGTTAATCACTTCATCTTTCTTATCCTCGCGTTGCAACATCACACTCATACCGTGGGCATCTGCCTCGGGGTGAAACTGGGTTGCGAAAAAGTATTCGTTAAAACGGATAGCCATTAATGCCTGCGGAAGCTTAACATGCGGGCGCTCTTTTTCTAACGCCAGTATCTTCATGCCCAACTTTTCAATACGGTCCATATCCGGTTTTATGACCTGCCAGCTGCGCGAATCTACCGTGTAGAACGGATCACTAAGTCCTTCAAAAACTTGCTCGTTACGGCCTGCTTCGGTTAAATGTACCGGTAGCACACCAAATGATGGCGAGCGCCTTAACGCGATATCGCCCAAATTATACCTGCGGCACATTAACTGGAACGAGTGGCAAACGAAAAATACGTGTTTTTTCTGTGTGCCTTCCTGCTTGTTATGTGCTTCCAGTTTATCTATCAGTCGGAAGTATTTCTTTTCCCATTCTGTACCTTCACTATTCAGCGGACTGCCCGGCCCGCCGCTTGAAATGTAAACATCAAAGCTGGTATCGGGTACCTGACCTTTTAGGCGCACATCAAAAATTTGGTAGGTTAAATCAAGGTTGTGCTGCACCTTGTAACGCTCCAGTATATCCCGGAAACCACGCATCCCTTCGTTGGCCACACCTTCATAAAGGTCTAATATGGCTACTCTCACTTCCGGTTTATCTGTGTTCATTAGCCCCTCCTACATCCTCCCCGGCAGGGAAGACTTTTATTTTTTAGTTATTAATTTGCCCATAATCTTAAGTCTCCCCTACCGGGGGAGATTTAGAGGGGGCCTATATTCCTTTTAAAGTTTGCGATGTAATGTAGTCCACCACATCTGCAAAGTTATTGTTTTGGTTGTAAATAGCCAATTGCTTATCTGCACCTGTACCGTTCTCTAATATTTTGTGCACGTATTGCAGGTCGTCGCGGCAGCCAAGGTCATCAACTACATCATCTATGAAGTCCAATAGTTCCAGAATCAGTGCACGGGTATTTACCTCAAGCTCCTTGCCAAAATCTATCATTTTACCGTCAATGCCATAACGGGCGGCGCGCCATTTGTTCTCGTTGATCAAAGCCCGGTTATAGGTGATAAACTTCATGTTGCTCAATCGCAACTTGTACAATTTGGCACAGATACATTGGAACAGTGCTACAAAGGTCATTGTCTCATCTATCAGCATCGGGCAATCGCACACGCGGAACTCGATAGTTTCAAAGAAGGGGTGTACCCGCAGATCCCACCAGATCTTTTTGGCGTTATCGATACAATTGGTTTTTACCAACAGCCTGATATACCTGTCATAATCTTCAATGCTGTCAAAATAATCGGGGATGCCCGTCCTTGGGAATTTATCGAATACCTTGGTGCGGAACGATTTATAACCCGTGTTCCTGCCTTCCCAAAAAGGAGAGTTGGTTGATAGCGCGTAAACGTGCGGCAAAAAATACCTGGCTTGGTTGGCAATATGGATCGCCATATCCCTATTCTGGATGCCTACGTGCACATGCAGCCCGAAAATAAGGTTTGATCGCGCGGCTTCCTGCAATTCGTCTACGATCTCAAAATATCTCGGATGGTCCGTTATCAGTTGGTGTTGCCAGTGCGAAAACGGGTGCGTGCCGGCAGCGCCAATGCGCAGGCCAATATCACCTGCCAGTTGGGCTACGGTTGTACGCAGCTTGCCGACTTCTTTACGCGCTTCTTCGGTATTGCGGCAAATGTGGGTACCCACCTCCACAACGGCCTGGTGCATTTCGGCCTTTACCTGGTCTTCGTGGATCTTTTGCGCGCTATCCACAATTTTTTGCTCATGCGATTTTAATTCCCTGGTTACGGGGTCAATCACCATAAACTCTTCTTCAACACCTAAGGTGAACTCGTTCATAATTGGTTAGGAGTTATTGGTACTTATCTATTTGTCATCCCGAATTTATTTCGGGATCTCACTTGCAAAGTGGCTACTCTTATTGTGAGGTGCTGAAACAAGTTCAATATGACTTGTATTTTAATAGCGATGGGTTTTATTTCTTAGCCACCTTCTTCGGCGCGGCTGCTTTCTTCTTTGGTTTTGCTTCGTCGGCAATGGCGTGGTTAACTTTGGCTGTACTTACATTGGCTTTAGCTGTTTTTGCTGTTGCTACCAATGGTTTGCCGTTTACACCCGTGCGTACATATTCGCCCCAGGTAAGATTGTCCTTGTTGTCTTTTTGTGCTTTTGCGCGTTCTATTGCGTAAGATGCAGCGGTTTCTACAACCCACTCAAAATTGTCCTGGCCAACGCTGGTTACTTCGGCATCGGGGGCAGGGTTACAGAAATCGATAGCATAAGGGATCCCGTCGCGCACAGCAAACTCTACGGTGTTGAAATCGTAACCCAGATATTGATTTAGTTGCAACACGTATTTGGTGATGGTATCCAGCATTTTTTTAGATGCCGGGGCTTTACCATGTTGGTAACGCAGGTGGTGCGGGTTGTGTGGCTCGTATTGCATAATGCGCACGTGTTTGCCGCCAATACAATAGCAACGGAAGTAATCATCAAAAATAATTTCTTCCTGCAATAGCATTACTAATTGCTTGGTTTCGGCAAATTTCTCCCAAAGATCGTCCTTGTCGCTGATTTTGTAAACATCGCGCCAGCCACCGCCGTCAAACGGTTTCATGTATGCCGGGAAACCTACATAATCAAATATCGCGTCCCAATTCAATGGGAACGCCAGGTTACGGAACGAGCGGTCGGTAGTGCTATCCGGGTGGTCTTTTGAGGGAAGCAATGCTGTTTTTGGTACAGGGATACCCAGCTTAACCGCTAAGGCATTGTTAAAAAATTTCTCATCGGCACTCCACCAAAAAGGGTTGTTAATAACTGCGGTGCCCGTGATGGCCGCGTTTTTTAGCGATGCACGGTAAAATGGTACATCCTGAGAGATGCGATCCACAATTACTGAGTAACCCAATGCCTCGCCCTGCATCATTTTATCAATACGTACAAATTCGGCAGATATGTTTTTTTCAGCCTTTTCGTTTATCCTGTCTACAAATGCCTGCGGGAATGAATTTTCCTGCCCGAATAAGATACCTATTTTTTTCATGGTGTGATGGTATGTTTTAAATTCTAAACTCTAACTTCTAAATTCTAAAATGGAAATTCCAATCTTAAAAGAAAAATCATAATAATAAATTCTATTTAAGAATTACTGCTAATCTCTAACCTCCAGCCTCTAATCTTTTATTTAATAGTTGATAAATAATGCGGGAACATCTCCTTCCATATCGGCCAGTCGTGGTTAGCAAAGGGACGTATATCCAGCCAGTGGTTTATGTTTTTTGCATTCAATATGTTTGACATGGTGATGTTATAATCCTTACACATATCGTGATCAGACGTGCCGAGGATAATGTTCATATTCCAAAGGTCGGGCTTATTGCTATCGGGTAAAAAATCTACCGGGTTATTGTAAAATATATCGTCGTTATAAAAGCCGTCGGTAAACATTTTTATATCAAACGCGCCACCCATTGTAAACAGGTGCGCCACCATCTCAGGGTGTTTAAAAGCGAAATTTGCCGCATGGTAGCCGCCAAAGCTGCAGCCTGCAACGGCTACTTTTCTCACGCCGGTTTCGTGCATGGCCCAGGGGGCAAGCTCTTCAACAAGCATCTTGTCATACCAAGCGTAGTTGCGGGCGCGGTCGGCAGGGTTAATGCCTTTATCATACCAGCTAAGGTCGTCAATAGTATCGGGGCAATAGATTTTCACCAGGCCTTCTTCCACAAACCATTTCACGCTGTCAATCAAACCAAAATCTTTATTTTGATGGTAGCGGCCTTTGGTAGTTGGGAAAAGGATAACCGGGAAACCACGGTCGCCAAATACCAGCATTTCAAGGTCGAGGTTTAAATTTTGGGAATGCCAGCGATGATATTGTTCAGTCAAAATGTTGGTTTTAAGATGGTAAGATAGCAGGATTGTGTATAAATGTCAACAACGTGCCAAATAATTATGTTTTAGGTAGTTTTTAAAAACTATAACGGTATTTTTGCCCCCTTAATAATTTTTTACTACTATGTACTACAGTACAGATTTTGAAATGAAGATAGCCCTGCAGGAACTTACCATAACCTCAACCATACTTGAACGCGATGTTATCTGCACTCTACTAATGCCCGAAGATGGCGCTGTTGCAGAACCCCTTAACTTACTATTATTGAACGACGGACAGGAACTGGAAAACCTGAAAATGGTGGATACCCTGGAGAACCTATATGAACGCAACTGCATAAATCCACTGCTTACCGTGGCCATTCATGCGGGCGAAGACCGCATACAGGAGTATGGTATTGCCGGCAAACCCGACTTTAAAAAGCGTGGTGCCAAGGCTGATCTGTACACTCAATTCATCAAAACAGAATTACTGCCCTTTATTACGGACCATACCGGTATGGATCATTTTGAAACTACCGCTTTCGCGGGATTTTCGCTTGGTGGTTTAACCGCTATGGACATTGCCTGGAACAACCCGGAACTGTTTGATAAAGTTGGCGCGTTCTCGGCCTCGTTTTGGTGGAGGAGTAAAGACCTGATTAAAGGGTACACTGATGACGACCGCCTGATGCACAGCATGCTGAAAAGCACCATCGGCAAACCCGAACTAAAATTTTGGCTGCAAACAGGCACTAAAGATGAAACCGCCGACCGTAACAAGAATGGTATCATCGATTCTATCGACGATACCATCGATGTGATCAAAGAACTGCTTGCCAAAGGTTACGAACGCCCCGCCGATATCCAGTATTTGGAGGTTTTAGGCGGAACCCACGATACCGAAACCTGGGGCAAAGCCATGCCTAAGTTTTTGCAGTGGGCGTTTGGGAAGTAAGATAATAGCACAAGACGCGATACTTCGCGTCTCTTTTCAGAAAGGCAGCACACAATTACATCGCTCCCCCATGATAAGCAACAATTATGTAATAATCAGATAATTGTAAAATGCTTCGTAGCCTTTCAAATGCCATTTCTAAACCGTATCTTTGCGCAAAATTTAGAGGCCGCAGTACATGCAAAAAATAAGAAATATCGCGATTATCGCACACGTTGACCACGGTAAAACCACTTTGGTTGACAAAATTTTACACGCTTGCGCTATCTTCCGTGATGGGCAGGAGACTGGTGAATTAATCTTGGATAACAATGACCTGGAACGTGAGCGTGGTATTACCATCGTGTCAAAAAACGTTTCGGTAATGTATAAAGATGTTAAGATCAACATTATTGATACACCTGGTCACGCCGATTTTGGCGGTGAGGTAGAGCGTGTATTGAAAATGGCTGATGGGGTTCTTTTACTTTGTGACGCGTTTGAAGGTGCGATGCCTCAAACTCGTTTCGTAACCCAAAAGGCTTTGGCTTTAGGCTTAAAACCAATTGTGGTTGTAAACAAGGTAGATAAAGAGAACTGCCGCCCCGAAGAAGTTTACGAACAAATTTTTGAATTATTCTTTAACCTTGAAGCTACCGAAGACCAACTGGATTTCCCGGTTATCTACGGTTCATCAAAACAAGGCTGGATGAGCACCGACTGGAAACAACCTACCGAGGATATTTTCCCGTTGATGGATGCTATATTAGCTAATATCCCACCTGCACCTATAGAAGAAGGTACTTTGCAAATGCAGATCACTTCGTTAGATTACTCATCTTTCGTAGGCCGTATTGCTATTGGCCGTGTTGCACGTGGTACTATAAAAGAGAACATGCCGGTTTCGTTGGTAAAACGCGACGGTACTATCCAAAAATCACGCATAAAAGAACTTTACACTTTTGAAGGTTTGGGTAAAGTTAAGGCTACGTCTGTTAGTTCGGGCGATATTTGTGCTGTTGTAGGTATAGAAGGTTTTGACATTGGCGATACCATTGCCGATTTCGAAAAACCAGAGCAATTGGAAGTTATCCATATTGACGAGCCTACTATGAACATGTTATTCACCATCAACACTTCACCATTTTTTGGTAAAGAGGGTAAATTTGTAACATCGCGCCACTTACGTGACCGTTTATACAAAGAGATGGAGAAAAACCTTGCGCTTAAAGTTGTTGAGACAGAATCTCCGGATTCATACTTAGTATACGGCCGCGGTATCCTCCATTTATCTGTATTGATCGAGACCATGCGTCGCGAAGGATACGAGTTACAGGTAGGCCAGCCACAGGTTATTGTAAAAGAAATTGATGGTGTTAAATGTGAGCCGGTTGAAACCTTAATAGTTGATGTACCAGGCGAAGTTGCAGGTAAAGTAATTGAGCTGGTAACACAGCGCAAAGGCGACCTGTTGGTAATGGAGCCTAAAGGCGACTTACAACACTTAGAGTTTGATATACCTGCACGTGGTATCATCGGTTTACGTAACAACGTATTAACCGCAACAGGTGGTGAGGCTATTATGGCCCACCGCTTTAAAGCATACGAGCCTTGGAAAGGTGTTATCCCTGGTCGTTTAAATGGTGTATTGGTATCTATGGATACGGGTAAAACCACTGCTTTTGCTATTGATAAACTACAGGATCGTGGTCGTTTCCACATCGATCCGGGAGTTGATGTTTATGAAGGCCAGGTTTTAGGCGAGCACATCCGCGATAATGATTTGGTTATTAACTTAACCAAAGGTAAGCAGTTAACCAACATGCGTGCATCTGGTAGCGATACCAACGTGCGTATCGCACCTGCTATTAAATTCTCGTTAGAGGAATCTATGGAGTACATCCAAGCTGATGAATACATTGAGGTAACCCCGCAAAGCATTCGTTTACGCAAGATTTACCTGAACGAGAACGAAAGAAGAATTAATGCTAAGAAATTTACCTCACAGTAATCTTTGGCTTTTCTGATACTACAAAGAGAGCCCTCCGTTTAATTACAGAGGGCTCTTTGCTTTTTATATATTTGTATATAAATTATGCGCATACCAAGCATCCCCGGATTTGACCAGCAGGCTTTAGAAAAGTATTTTAAAAATACGGGGATGGCCTTTATTGGAAAGGTAGGAAGCCTGCTTATTAAACTTATCGTAAACATAGCCGTAGCGCGCTACTTAAGTAAAGACAGGCTGGGAATCATCACGGGCGGCATTACTTATATCTACTTGTTTTCGGCCATTGCAACCTTAGGGCTCGATCAGTTTATTGTAAAAGAGCTGCACCAATTTCCCAAAAATCGCGATAGCATATTAGGCACATCATTTTGGATGAAGGTTGGTGCCGGCATTGCCTGTATACCGTTGATATGGCTATGCTACCAGGTGTACCCTGCTAAAGGGACCCCATACACCTATGTACTTATTTTTTCTGTGATAGGCATTGTGCAGGCCTTTAATGTTATAGATTCCTATTTCCAGTCGGAGGTACAATCCAAATATATTATGCAGGTACAGGTTACGGGCAACCTGTTATCTGCAGCAATAAAACTGGTTCTTATTTACTTAAAAATGCCGCTTATTGCTTTTGTGTACGCCTATTCATTTGATTTTTTCCTGCTGGCAATTGGATATTATTTCACCTATCAGCGTAAAGGGCGTAATGTATTTAACTGGGTATATAATAGCCAATTGGCAAAAAAGTTGCTTCAGCTTTCGTGGCCATTAATTATATCGGGTATAATGGTTTCCTTGTATATGAAGATAGATCAGTTAATGATTCAAAACATATCGGGTACAAAAGAAGCAGGGGCATATGCTACAGTAGCGTCATTAAGCGAGGCTTGGAATTTTATACCTACTGTTATTGTAACCACGCTGTTCCCGGCCATATTAAATGCCCGCAGGGACGACTTGGAACGCTACAAAAAGCGCATCCAAAACCTATACGACCTGATGGTTTATCTGAGTTTGCCCGCGGCTGTTATCATCACCTTTACATCTCATTTAATATATAAAATTTATACCCCGGAGTATGCTTATGCTGCGCCTGCGTTATCGGTGCATATTTGGTCGGGTGTGTTTGTGTTTTTGGGTGCGGCCAACAGCCAGTACCTTATTGCCGAAGGCTATGTTAAGCTTACCTTTTGGCGCACAGGTTTTGGGGCGATAGTAAATATTGTGCTTAACCTTTTTCTAATCCCGAAGATGGGGATGATGGGTGCAGCTATTGCTACGCTGATAGCTTATGCAAGTTCGGCCTTTTTTGTTTTACTAATACCAAAAGTAAGCAGGCAGGGCATTATGATGTTAAGATCATTATTTTTAATTTCACTGTTTCAAAAAATCATAAAACGTTGAGTACATTTTCATCATTTATAAAAGTATTAACCAACCCATCGCATTTGCGTGCGTTGCTGTCTTTCGATAAAAAAGGTTATTTGGAGGATATTGGCTGGTTTAAAGCTTTTGATACCAGGTCACCCGTTGACAGGGATGGCAACCCAATACCTTGGGTTACGTATTCGTTTATTGATTTTATAAAAACAAGGCTTACCAAACAGCATACCGTTTTTGAGTTTGGATCTGGCAATTCCACCTACTTTTATGCAAAATATGCAGGTAAAGTGGTTTCAGTAGAGCATGATAAGGAATGGTTTGATAAAATAGAAAAATCGGGCAAGAAGCCTGATAACTCCGAACTGATATTTTGCGAACTTGTACGCGATGGTGACTACTGCCGAAAGCCTGTTAAACTTGCAGAAAAGTTTGATATTATTATTGTAGATGGCCGCGACCGTGTAAATTGCTGCAAACAAGCCGTTGAAGCGTTATCGCCAAACGGCGTTGTAGTGTTAGATGATTCGGAACGCGAAGTGTACAAAGAAGGAGTAGGATTTTTACTAAGCAATGGTTTTAAGCATTTACTGCTTAGCGGTATCTCGCCGGGTCTTTTCTATCTTAAATCAACCTCGGTGTTTTACAAAGCTGATAACTGCCTGGATATTTAATTATGGCAAAGGAAATTGTAAGCGAAAACGTAAAAACCGCATATGACGATTTTTACAAAACTCATGATGAGGCTTGGCGTATGCTGGGTGCCAAGTACAAGGCGTATCATATTATTGATGTTTGTAAAGGGCAATCGTTTAAAAAAGTATTGGAAGTTGGTGCGGGCGATGGCAGCATACTAAAAAAGCTATCTGATTATAATTTTGCGACCGAGTATCACGCGGTCGAGATCTCTGATAGTGGGGTAGAGCACATTAAATCGCGTAATATTAAGAACGTAGTTTCGGTACAGGAGTTTGACGGGTATAAGCTGCCCTTTGAAGATGATAGTTTTGACCTCATCATCCTGTCGCACGTGTTAGAGCATGTGGAGCACGAGCGCTTGCTGCTACGAGAAATAAAGCGTGTAAGCAAGCATTTTGTGATAGAAGTACCCATCGACTATAAAACTAACGTAGATAAGCGTATAAAGCATTTTCTGGCGTATGGTCACATCAATATGTATACCCCAACCTCGCTTAGGTACCTACTGCAAACCGAAGGCTTTGAGGTGAAGCAGGATCTTACCTCTATCATCGGCCCCGAGGTTACCCGTTTCAATACGTTTATCAACCAAAAAAAGCCCGATAACATTATTAATAAGTTTAAAATATTGGCACAGTTTGCAGTGAAGAATACGCTGGTTGAACTCAGCGACAAATTAAAAGAACGCTTTGCAAACGCTTACACTGTACTATGCACTAAAACAGACAAGCAAGCCGATATCTTCTAAGTAAAATCAATCACTATCCCGATAACTATCAGCACAATCAATCAATAATTGAGTTCTACAGCACCTATAGCGCTATTTGTATATAACCGGCCTGGCCATACCAGCCAAACGTTAAGTTATTTGCAAAAAAATTTTCAGGCGGCGGAGTCTGACCTGTTCATATTTTCTGACGGGGCAAAAACGGATGCCGACAAGGCTGCTGTAGAGGATGTTAGGCGTGTTGCTGCCGAAGCTACGGGCTTCAGATCGGTACAGGTGATAGCCCGCGAACAGAATATGGGGCTGGCTAATTCCATCATTGCAGGTGTTACGCAATTGGTGAACGAATACGGCAGTGTAATTGTATTTGAGGATGATTTAGTATCATCTCGCTATACATTGCAGTATTTTAACGATGCCTTGGCGCGCTATGCTCATGAAGAAAGGGTAATGCACATAAGCGCGTATATGTTCCCGTTGCAGGATGAAGGCTTACCCGAAACCTTCTTTTTTCGTACGGCATTTAGCTGGGGCTGGGCTACCTGGGCAAGCGCCTGGAAAAACTTTGAGCCTGATATTGATAAACTGATGGCGGCTTTTGATGAAGAGAAAATTAATCAATTTTCGATACAAGGTACCATGAACTTTTGGAAGCAGATGCAGGATTTTAAGGCCCGTAATAACAATTCGTGGGCTATCCGGTGGTATGCCTCAGTTTTTTTGAATAAAGGGCTTACGCTTAATCCAAGCCGGTCGCTCATCCATAACATTGGGCACGATGGCACCGGGGTACATTCCAATATAGAAAACATGTACGGCGTGCAGGTAGCACAGCAGCCCGTTAAATATTATCCGGAAATATTACAGGAAAATAAGCAGGCTTACGAAGCCATAAAATACTTCCTGAAGAACCGTAAAGGCAGCCTTTTACAGCGGGGATTACGCTTCGCTAAACAGCTGATGATTAAATCGCTGCCTCATAAAAAGTAGTTTATTAACATTTGGCCAAATTTTATTTCAGTTGTTGATAAAAATATATTATTTAAATATTGTCTACTAAGTATATAGATATTATATTTGGTCAATTATTATATATCCTACCCAACCAATTGTTCTTTATGATATAATGAGGTCAGTAAAAACACAAAAAGAGAGAGCCCAAAAAGTTTTCTCTTTTTTGTTTGTGAAACATTGGTAAGCTCTTTGGTGTTATACCCAATATTACAAGAACTAAACCATGATTGAAGAGAAAGACATCACCCCCGCAGATAAAGACGGCAAATACGAGTTTGCGTTATACTACTCGGGCCGCGAAGTACCTTGCCGTGTAGAAAAGGTACAAGACAAACTTATAGTACATATAGAAGATAACATAGAGGCCGAGTTGACCATCCAACATGATGGCAACGTTATACAAACCGGTGGTAACGACCTGGCAGAATCTGCTATAGATTACATCAAGAAACGCATATTGGGCTAACCGGCCTGATCAACAAGTTTCACAAAGGGCGCGGGGTGCAGCGATTGAAATATCTGTTAATGTTGATATCGCTAACATAAACTCAGTGCCCTTTGTGATTTTATCTTTACCGCGTATCCCTCAAATTTGCCCGAATGAATATCACCTACCTTAACCAAACGCTTCGTGTCCTTTTACTTTTTGTGTTGGTATTTGGCATCTTATACTTTGCGTCGGCTGTGCTTATACCGCTTACTTTTGGCATGGTACTATCTATGCTGTTGTTGCCTGTGTGCCATTGGCTCCAAAGTAAAGGGATGGGTAACGGGTTGGCGTCCATTTTAAGTGTAGTTGCCTTGCTTGTGGTTATTGGGGGTATGCTTACGCTTTTGCAATACCAACTAAGCGATCTGGCAGAAGACCTGTCTAAAATTGAAGAACGTGTAAATAACATAGTTGCCGGCCTTAAGGATTATGTAAAACAACACTTCGGTATCTCGCATCGCGAACAGCAAAAAATCATTAAAGAGCAGCAGGGCAGCACTATGGGCCAGGCAGCGGGTATGGTTACTACGCTTATAAGTTCGTTCGCCGGTATACTGGTTGATGCTATTTTGGTATTAGTTTATACCTTTCTTTTCATTTTTTATCGGGCTCATTTTAAGAAATTTATACTGCGTTTGTTTAAACCTGATAACCGCAAAGAAGCCGAACTGGTATTGGGCAACGCCGGTAAAGTAACCCAAAGTTACCTTGGCGGATTGGGAATGATGATCGTAATGCTATGGATTATGTATGGCATTGGCTTTACCGTTGCAGGCGTAAATAATGCCCTGTTTTTTGCGGTGCTATGCGGGGTACTGGAACTTGTGCCTTTCGCGGGTAACATCACAGGTACATCCATTACCGTTTTAATGGCATTGGCACAAAGTGGAGACACCCGCGTAGTTGTTGGTGTGCTGATAACTTACGGGCTGGTACAACTCATTCAAACATATCTGCTTGAGCCATTGGTTGTTGGCGATAGGTTAAATATTAACCCGCTGTTCACCATCCTGATAATTGTAATAGGCGAAGCGGTTTGGGGTATCCCCGGGATGGTGCTGGCGGTGCCACTGTTGGGCATGTTTAAAATAGTGTGCGACCATTGCGAACCCCTGCATGATTACGCCTTTTTAATTGGCCCTCCCAAAGAGAAAAAAGCAGAACAGGGTAACTTTATTTTAAGGCTTTTTAAGCAAAAAAAGTAGACTTTAAATGACTTTTTTCCGTCCCCAAATCGACTTTAAAACGCCTTTAATTGTTCATTTTTCGAACTTAATTAAACCTTATTTCGCCGCCACAAATCCCTTAACTCTTACCGAAATAATACTGGCATGTTTCATGCCCAAAGTTTGGCCGGATACGGTGGTTAAAAAAAGTTTTAGATAGGTATTCATAATACCGGTTGTTGCGCGGATGGCCGCGGCTTCGGCTACCTTGTCGTCTAAAAAGCCAATTAAAGGTTTGTTATAATGCCACGTGCCGGCAGCATCTATGGTAGCCTCAAACAAATAGTCGAAATCCTGGTAGGCTTTATGGATCACAATATCATAAACCGGGCTAAGGTAATCATCATCGGTGCTGTATTTGTTATCTAACAGGCTGGGAGTTGCTTTTCGTTTTTCAACCGCTACGTTTGGGTTTGTGCTGATGAGCTGCACCGGCTGCGATGCCGCAAATGCTTTTTTAATGTCGGTATTGGCCTTGGCTACTAAACCACGCACATAAAGGGTATCCTGCCTGGTGGCGCGCTGTAAAACAGAAATATCGGTGTGCAGCTTATTTTTGATATAATCTTCAGAGAACAACCTCATGGTTACACGCGACTTGTTCAGGTTGATGGAATCGCCTTCTGCCTCCAATAACTGAAATACCAGGCTATCCTTACTTAATACTTTCATCTTTAAAAAGGCATGGGCGATATTGAAAACAGAATCGGTACCCAAAGCCAGCGGGAAATTGAAGAACTTGCCTTTTTGAGGGCTATAAAGCGCCGCCGAGTCGGCAGATACAAAGCGCAGCTTCCAGTCGGGTATCAAATGGAAGCCATATTCGTTGTAAGTCAGGCCGTTATTTTGCTTGCGCGATACCTCCAGAAAGGTAATGCCCTCAACACTTTTAAAAGATATTTTTGATTTTGCTGGTTTGCGTGGGCCGCAACCAGCGAGCGCCAAAACTATAAACCCCGAAATCAGTAAAATTATTTGTAGATGCTTATTCACCTGCTCAATTTAGTAATTATCCGTTAAATTTTTACCCCAACACCTCTTCCAGTACCTCGTGCGAGCGAATATTCCCGAAACCTTCTATGTGCATGGCGTAGTACTCCAACAGTTTATTAATGAGGTAACGCCGTTCGTCGTTACTTAGTTTTACGTCGTCGATATTGGCGAAACTGCTTTTAAGCAAGGTATAAAAATTTTTGGTATGCGGTGGTGACAGATATGAGACACTATCGGGTTTATAATTACTGAACACGCCATCCTTCATATCAAAAAAATCAGCTTCAGACATCAGTCCACCATGCGGGTAAAAGCCCAGGTATCGCGTTAGTTGTACTAAAAACAGCAGATGGAAGTTTGCCAGTCCGCGGGTTTTGTGGTCCAGCAGTTCAATAGCGTTAAAAATGAAATCGAAAATATTCTCGTCCGGTGTTTGCTGTTTTACGGCCTTGTATAACACTTCGTTCAGGAACATGGCAATGCAGCTTTTGATCACATCATAAGGGATGGTGAGCAGCGTGGGGGCGTTCTTCAGTTCGGCTATACGCTGCACATTGCCGTTGCTTTTATGGTAAACCACCATATCAACCAAATGCAGGGGCTGCAGCATATTGCTGCCAATTTTGGCCTTGGGCTTTTTTGCCCCGTTAATGATGTACGATTGCAGGCCGAATTTTTCGGTAAAGATCTGCACCACCACGCTGCTCTCGCTGTAGTCGGTAGTTTTAAACACAATGCCACGGGTTTTATGCAACATGGAAAAGTAATAGTATTTTCGGTAAAAAAATGATAGCGCCGGTAACCAATGTAAATATGGCTATTATCAAAACCGCCGCTGCGCTTACATCTTTAACACGACCTGCCAGCTCGTTATAACCCGGCGATACCAGGTCTACCAGGGTTTCGATACTGGTATTAAACAGTTCCATCATCAGCACCAAAGCGATACAAAGCGTTACCCAGTGCCATTCGTTCGCGCTGATGTCAAAATATAAACCCATCGCAATAGCAAGCAACGCTACAGATGTTTGGATCCTGAAGTTTAGCTGTGTTGCAAAGGCATGCCTGATGCCTTTAAGCGCAAAACCAACACTCCGGATAAACTTTTTCATTAGCGTTTTTTAAAATGATCTACCAGCATCAACACAAAGCTGATGCAGCCTGCAAGCGCGAAACCTGCCGAGCCGCCATTCATAAGATCCTGAATTTTACCCGATGGTACAAACAGTGCCGCGCAGGCAAATAGTATAAGTGCTATGCCCAGCAATAAGTATGTACGGGCAACCTGGTTTTTCATATTAAATTATCAATGAGGTGTAAGCCCTTAAGCTTAGTACAAATATATTTTATTTATGTTAGCAACGGTTAATGGGTTTTTGCAATAAACATAAACACACCCCATGAATGGCAGTGTCGGTTGCCGCTGCTGTGGTACCCTCTCGAGAGGGTATTTGCAAGGTATTGCCAAACAGCAGCAATATTAACAGGGGTGTGTTATTAAACAACAAGTGTAATTCAAATGGATTTAAAACTAACTAACAAAGTAGCCATTGTATTGGCGGCAAGTAAGGGATTGGGCAAAGCTATCGCGATGGCATTATCTGCCGAAGGCGCGAAAGTGATCATAGGCTCGCGTGATGAAGTGGCGCTGAACAAAACCGCCGCGGAGATCAGGGAAGCCACCGGTAACGAGGTTGTTGCTATCCCGGTTGATGTAGCCAGTGCCGCGCAGGTAACCGAATTTATTAGCAAGGCGGCTGATGCCTTTGGCCGGATAGATATTTTGCTGAACAATGCCGGCGGCCCGCCTTTTGATAAGTTTGAGAATTTTGATGACGCGCAGTGGCAGCAAGCCTTTGACCTTAACCTGCTGAGCATGGCGCGCACCAGCCGGATAGTGTTGCCTCATTTGCAAAAAACAGGCAGCGGGCGCATTATAAATATTATCAGTGGTTCGGTAAAATCGGTTTTGGGTGGTTCGGTATTATCTACCGCTATGCGGATGGGGGTTGTGGGGATGGCCAAACTAATGGCCGATGAGTTTGGCCCTTACAACATCACTGTAAATAATGTAGCCCCGGGATTGATCCTGACAGACCGCATCAAACATACCCTGCCAAAGTACGCCGACCCTGAAGAGGCCATCAAACAAAAAGCTAAAACCATTCCCCTTGGCCGCATTGGCAAACCCGAAGAACTGGCCGCGCTGGTAACCTTTTTGGCATCAGAACAGGCCGCCTACATCAGCGGGCAAACCATACAGGTTGATGGCGGGGCGGGGCGTAATATTTATTAGGATTTTTTATTTATCATAAATTGATCGAACTTCACTTCTCGTTGGTCAATACCTTCAAAATCTTCAAGTAGCTTGGCTATTTGAAGATCAAGTTCGGTAACTGTCGATGCCACGTCTACAATTAAGCTATGGTTGTAGGTAGCCCTACCCCATAAGCTAATATCACTACGCTCAATAAAAAGGTCTAATTTTAATTTTTCCATAAGTTTAGCGGCGCGGCGCGTAATATATATTAGGATTTTTTTTCAGCCAGCCTTTTCTTTTTCATTTTTCGGAAGCCTATGGCAAGCAGGCAGCCAACAACAGCGCCTATTAATACGCTACCCCATTGTTCGTTTTCTGCACTTACAAAAAATAAGCTAAATATGGCAAACAGCACAATAACCACTCCCGCAAATATTACGATGTAGATCTTTAAATTCATGCGGTTAAATTACAAATTACTATCTATCCACGCTACACGCTGGGTTAGCCAATATTTAAGCTGTGCAACTTCTCTTGGGTAAGTGCCCAAAACAACAGGGTTAGGCCATACATATTTGTTTAGGATATCCCACTTGGTGAAGTTCTCCTGGGCAGGTAAGGTCAAATATGCCTGCGAATCATCAATGCTTTTATACATGGCGGGGATGCCGTTAGCCTTAAGGAATTGCCATCGGGTACGTACCTTGGTCAAAAAAGCGGGGTCTTGAAACAAGCGCTTAAACCATGGCCCATCTTTTACCCACCAGCCCTCGGGTTTGGTGGCATCGCTGTAATCTACGTTACCCGCGCCGAGGTCAAAATCCCAGGCGGGGCCCATGCCCAATTTGCCCCCGCGGTCTTTATAGTAATACATACTGCTAAAGTTGGCAGCGTCCTGGTTCTTAAATAATTCGTTCACCAAAAACCAATTAATGAACGAATCTGAATTAATGTATTTGGCATAACCGTTGACCAGGTCGGCAAAGTTTGCAGCAAAAATGGCGCTCTCGGTATCTTGTATATAGCCTTTAATATAAGCCGTTTGGGCATCGCTCGGCACATCCGGCGATTTAATGGTGAATGGTATGCCGCCGTTTGTTGCAAAAAGATATGGATCTTGCTTTCGCTGGTCAAGTTCTAATAAATAGCCGCCTGTTATTACTGATGCGCCATTATCGGCAGGTTTTAATTCGGTAATGTTTACACGGGCGGCATTAACTTCAACCTGTTCGGTAAGCATGTAAGTGCCCTGGTACTCTCCGTTCATCACTACTTCTACAAATATGCCATGCGGGGCGAAATCGCTGCTAAGGCTTTGGGCTATACCATCGGCAATATAATTACGCATCAGTGTTTTATCGGTGTAATTGGCAAGCAAAACCCAGTTTTTGGCAGATGCCAGGCCCAATACTTTAGCCTTCGAATCGAATTTTAAGCGGTAAGGTTTTTTAGGCATCCCCCAGGTAGAATTACCGCGCCCCTTTATCTGTAATTTAATATCATTGGTTTCCTGGTCGTAAAGGCCGTTTGTATTTATGTTAATACTGCCCGCAACGTAATCTACTTTTGATACTACGGGTGCCGCTGTGGTAATGTTAAAAATAGGTAGGCCGGTAAAATTGTAAATGCCTACGGTGTAATCCTTACTTGCGCCTTTACTATCGGTTACGGTGTATACAACAGGTTTTGTAAAATCATTTAAGGTAACGCCGCTTGCCTGTACCACATCTTTAACTTTTACTACCGATGCGGCATCCTTAAGCTTAAAAGTTAAAACCAATTGGCGGCTGATGCTCGCCGGGCCGGTGGTGTAACCTTTTAAGATGTCACCTTCCTGGGTAAGCGTAATGTCGGTAAAAATTTTGCTGTTGTTTTTTACCTCAGCGGTTAGCGTAATGGGCGGGGTGTTATCCACCACAACAGGTGGCGTATCTACAGGTGGTGTAATAGTGCTATCTTTTTTACAGCCAATAACCAATAACAGTAAACACACGTAAGTAAGGCTTTTTTTCATGAAAGGATTATAACTGGTGATGCAAGGTATTAAAAAAAGGTTAACACTGTGTTAACAACCTGCTGACTTAATCATTACAATAATGTTTGCGGGTTTATATATATACTTGCAGCCATTATGGAACAGGCAACTTCAACTCAAAAATATAAAGCTTTAAATAAGCTATCCGCCGGGGATTTTAAAGCGTTTTTATACGATTGCGACGGCACCCTTGCCGATAACATGGGCGCGCATAAGGAAAGCTATATCCGCGTAGCTGCCGATGATGGTTACGTAATTGAAGGAGATATTATTGATGAATTTGCAGGCCTGCCGATACTGAACGTGGTTGACGAGATCAATAAACGCTACCATACCACCTTTGACCCGGTTGATTTTGCCGCACGTAAATACAAGGTGTTTTTTAGTGAATACATTGACAAAACCCAACCTATTGACTATGTGGTGAACCATTTGATAAACCACGCGGGCAAAGTACGCATAGGTGTGGTATCCGGCGGCAGCCGTACATCCGTTGAGAAAACTTTAGAGATTTTAGGCATCCTGGATAAAGTGGAAGTACTGATCTGCGCGGGCGAAACCAAGCATGGTAAACCCTATGCCGACCCATTCCTGGCCGCCGCCCAAAAACTTGGTGTAGACCCTAAACATTGCCTGGTATTTGAAGACGGCGAACCCGGCGTACAAGCCGCGGAAGCCGCCGGCATGCAATGGGTTAGGATTGATAAGGTGTAAAGAGGCCGTATCATAAATCAAATTGGCCCTCTAAGAATCGCCTGTACGGAAATAGACTCCATCAGATACCCGAATAAATCAAACAAAAGCGAGGCTGATCATTAATTATGATACAGCCTCGCTTTATAAAAAAGTCTATTTACAAGTTAAATCATAACTTTTAGTGCCTCTAATTTATTGCTTAACAAAGTAATGATTTGCGATAACTGTAATTCATCCGACCTGAAACCATGGTGGTCATTTGTGCAACTATTGCAGAATTTTAGTTCCATTGAATTTGATGTGCCACAAGTACAAGTCCAAACCTCTTTTTCAGTAGAAGATAAAAAACCTTTTTTTAGCCCAATAGTAATTTTTACCGGGAATGCTTTAATTAAATGAACGAGCGTTTTTTCTAAAGCAGCAATGTCGTCCATATTATAAGTAGGTTTATCTGCTTGCAAAATATTTAAGGCAAGTTTTCTTTTCTTTAAATCACCATCTAAAAGTTGATTTATAAAATTGTAGTCTACAAGGTCATTGTTTTTTATCAACTCAAATACCTTGTTTAAGTAATGACTCTCTGTTTCTAATAATAAATCATTATAAAACAATGGTATAGCTTCTTCGACACTCAACGTAGAAAAATAATCATTGTAAAGTTTTAGGACTTCTTTATAATCATCATTATTGGCAAAATTTACCGAGTCTAATTTTTTAAACTTTTTTAACAGTGTGTCTTTAAACATTGCAGAGCGGGTGTCTACTATTATTTGAAGGTCTTTTAATGTAAGTTTAAAAGAATCACTTGCCAACCCCTCAACCAGACGAATAATATTAGCCCGTTCGTTTATCTTGTCTTTATCAACTTCTTTAGAATTTGATTGTTGAATAGGATTTACAGCATTTTTTACCACTACAGCAGTTCCCCATGCTGTAATCATAAACATCTGCATGTTTTTTCCACTTACTTCGTCAACATCAACTTTTAACCCAAGTATGCAGTTGGCACCTAAGCCGCGTGCTTTAGCTTTTAAAAACTCAACAGCTTTTTCATTTAATAATTGAATGCTTTTCTCATAACGGGTTGCCCTGCCACCGAAAATATCCGTAAACGATGCCCCAAAGTCGCTAAAGAAATTCGCCCCAACCATTAGGTTAGAATAAATCGGTTCTATATAATTTACTATTTCCCAGCCCTGTAGCGTTTCTGTTGTGGTAACTAATATTTTTTTCATAATAAGGTTTGAATAAAGCTATATACTAAACTCTATAAAAACAAAAAACCCGGCTGAAATATTTAGCCGGGTTTTGCAGTAGGATGATTTTCAGTTTAATCTATTTATTTCCCCATCGCTTTATCCCTGATCGCCTTAAATTCCGAACCTTTTTTCCAACCCGGGAAGGTGGTTTCACCACTTAACTTAACGCCGAGCCGGTACATGAGGTTAGCGGTTTGGGCCATGCCCTTGGTATCCATCGCTTCGCTATACTCGTCTGATGGTTGGTGGTAATGTTTCTCATTATACTCTTTGGCCTGCGCCTTGCCAAATTCTTCGCCGCGCTGGATGCTTTTTGACCCGTTGTGCAAGTCTAATGCAGGTACGCCAACCTTGGCAAAGTTGAAATGGTCGGAGCGATAGTAGCTGCCCGAGCCAGGTGTTTCATCACCCACCACATCCCAGCCTTTTGGTTTGGTTAGGGCTATTACGTAGTCGTCCAGATCGTTTTGTCCTTTACCGGTGATAGAGAAATTACTGGTTTCGCCAAAGTCAGATAACGCATCAATATTTAAGTTGGCCACCGTTTTGTTAAGCGGATAAACAGGGTGCGTAGCATAATATTCCGATCCTAAAAGGCCCTGTTCTTCGGCAGTAACGGCTAAGAAAACAATAGAGCGTTTTGATTTTTCCTTTTGCGCGGTGAACTTTTTAGCAACCGCTAAAATTGCGGCAACACCGCTGGCATTATCTATGGCGCCGTTGTAGATGCTATCGCCTTTTGCATCGGGTTTGCCCACGCCAAAGTGGTCCCAATGCGCGGTGTATAAGATGGTTTCGTCCGGCTTGGCCGTGCCTTTAAGAGTGGCAATTACATTATGCGATTTTGAATATTTAAGCGTGTTTTTTAACGATAAGGATACCGTACTGTTCAACTCCACAGCCTTAAAATCTTTCTTGCGGGCATAGGCGCGGATATCGCCCCGGATGCCAGCCGCAGATAGCAAATTGGCAGCAGCCTCTTCGCTTATCCAGCCTTCTACCTGGCAGCGGTTCATATGCTTATCGGCCTGTTGCAGGTAAAGTTTAGCCCCGCTAAAGCTGTTTTGGATCACCTGCCAGCCATAACTTGCCGGCTCTGTTTGGTGTATGATGATAACTCCTGCGGCACCCTGGCGCGCGGCCTCTTCATACTTGTAAGTCCAGCGGCCATAGTAGCTCATGGTATCGCCTTTAAACAGTTTTTCACCAGCCTTAAAGCCCGGGTCGTTCACTAAAACGATCACGGTTTTGCCTTTTACATCAAGTCCTTTATAATCGTTCCAACCGTATTCGGGTGCAACCACACCAAAACCCGCGAATACCAGCGGGGAATTTTTCAGGCTCAGGCTATCTACCTCGCGGCGGGTAGCGGCCACAAAATCTACACCCGATTTTAGGGCCACAGTAGCCGCGCCGCTAATATTCAGATCCTGCGCGGCAGAAGTAATTTCTACCAGGGGTACTTCCTGAAAGTAGCTGCCTTTGTTGCCCGGCTCAAGTCCCAGCTTTTTAAACTCGCCGGCTATGTAGGCAATGGTTTTGTCCTCGCCTTTGGTGAATGGCTTGCGGCCAAGCAGGCTGTCGTTAGCTAAAACGGCAATATGTTGCCTTATATCTGCCGCCATCCCGGTGTCGGGGGTGGTGGTGGTAGTCGTTTTCTTTTCGTTACCGGCGCATCCTGCCAAAAGGGCGGCAGCCGCTAAAACGCTTATGAAGGTTAATTTCATGGGTTTGATGAGTTTGTTAGTCAAATATAGGAAACAAAGATATTGTTTTGATGTGGGCGATTTACTCACCCCGACATCGCTTCGCTCGTCGACCCTCTCTCCGCAAGCGGAAAAGGGTGAGATTACAAAATAAAAATTTTATCTCCTCTTTGCACAGCAGAGAGGGGGCAGGGGGTGAGTTAATTTGCGAAGTGCTAATAACACCGAAATCTCTCCGTCATAATTCCCTATTTAACTATCATTTAATAATAAAATTCGCTATTTTTGCAACCTTTAAAATTCGACGCGAACACATTGATGTACAAGGAATATAAGCAGTTAAATCTATCCCAAACGGGTAAAGACGTGCTGGATTTCTGGAAACAGAACAGCATATTCGAAAAAAGTATCAGCAGCAGGCCGGCAAGCAAGCCGTACACCTTTTATGAAGGCCCGCCCAGCGCTAATGGTATGCCCGGTATCCACCACGTTATGGGGCGGAGTATCAAGGATATTTTTTGCCGTTATAAAACCCTAAAAGGTTACCAGGTAAAGCGTAAAGGCGGCTGGGATACCCATGGTTTACCTATCGAGTTAGCTGTCGAAAAATCGTTAGGCATTACTAAAGATGATATCGGTAAAAAAATAACCGTTAAAGAATACAACGATGCCTGCCGCAAGGAGGTAATGCGTTATACCGACGTTTGGAACGACCTTACCCTCAAAATGGGCTATTGGGTGGATTTGGACAACCCGTACGTTACCTACGAGAACGAATACATCGAAAGCCTTTGGTGGATCCTGAAACAGCTTTACGATAAGGACTTGTTGTACAAAGGTTACACTGTACAGCCATATTCGCCAAAATCGGGTACCGGCCTTAGCTCGCACGAGCTGAACCAGCCGGGCACCTACAAAATGGTAAAGGATACCACCATTGTTGCTCAGTTTAAAGTAAAGAACGATAAAGATTCGGCATTTTTATTTGATGGCGTAACCAGCGATGTATTTATCCTTGCCTGGACTACCACTCCATGGACACTACCTTCAAACTGTGCTTTAGCCGTTGGCGAAAGCATCAGCTATGTACAAATAAACACTTTTAATCCTTATACGTACGAGCCTATCAGCGTTGTATTGGCTAAGGACCTGGTGAAAAAATATTTTAAGGCTGAAGGCGAGAACGCGTCTTTTGAAGATTACAAAGGCGGCGATAAAATTATCCCCTGGTCCTTAACCCGTGAGTTTAAAGGCACCGACCTGTTGGGCATCCATTACGAGCAGCTAATGCGGTACGTAACCAATGCAGACCTGGAGAAAAACGCCTTCCGTGTTATCCCGGCAGATTTTGTGACTACCGAAGATGGTACCGGCATTGTACACACCGCCTCTATTTTTGGTGCGGATGACTTTAGGGCATGTAAGGAAAACAACGTACCATCGGTACTGATAAAAGACGAGAACGGTAAAGATGTGCCTTTGGTTAATAAGCAGGGCCGCTTTGTAGATGAGGTTACCGATTTTGCAGGCCGTTACGTTAAAGAAGAATATTACACCGATGCAGACCGTGCCGCAGAAGGTTTCAGGCCGACGGACGTACTCATCTCCATCAAATTAAAAACCGAGAACCGCGCGTTCGACGTTAAAAAATACGAGCACAGCTACCCGCACTCGTGGCGTTCTGATGAGCCGATACTATACTATCCTTTGGATAGCTGGTTCATCCGTACTACCGCGGTGAAGGATAAAATGGTTGCGCTAAATAAAACCATTAACTGGAAACCCGAAAGTACCGGCACCGGCCGTTTTGGCAACTGGCTGGAAAACCTGGTAGACTGGAACCTTTCGCGTTCGCGTTACTGGGGTACCCCGCTGCCTATCTGGCGCGAGGAAGATGGCAAGGAAGAAAAATGTATCGGCTCGATTGCCGAGCTGAATGCCGAGATAGAAAAATCTATCGCCGCCGGTTTAATGCCTGCGGGCTTTAAACTGGAGGATATGCACCGCCCTTATGTGGATGATGTGATCCTGACCTCATCAGCCGGTAACCGTATGCTGCGCGAGGCAGACCTGATCGACGTTTGGTTTGATAGCGGTGCTATGCCATACGCGCAATGGCATTTCCCTTTTGAGAATAAAGAGGAGTTTGCTGCTGCTTACCCGGCCGATTTTATTGCTGAGGGTGTAGACCAAACCCGCGGCTGGTTCTTTACCCTGCACGCCATTGCGGTAATGCTGAGCGAAGCCAGTGACGAGATTAAAGCCGTGAACGAACTGGTTGGTAACAAAGGTGTAGCGTTTAAAAATGTGGTATCAAACGGGCTCGTGCTTGATAAGAACGGTAACAAAATGTCTAAACGTTTAGGCAATGGTATCGATCCGTTTGAAACTATCGAGCAATTTGGTGCCGATGCAGCCCGCTGGTATATGATCAGCAACGCGTCGCCATGGGATAACCTTAAATTCAATATCGATGGTATTGATGAGGTTCGCCGTAAGTTCTTCGGTACGTTGTACAACACGTACTCGTTTTTTGTGCTGTATGCCAACATCGATAAGTTTAAATACGAAGAAGCCGAGATCGCTTTAGAAAAACGCCCGGAACTTGACCGCTGGATCATATCGTTACTAAACACTCTGAGCAAAGAGGTTGACGGTTACTACGCCGATTTTGAACCAACTAAAGCTGCCCGCGCCATACAGGAATTTGTTGACGCGCATTTTAGCAACTGGTACATCCGCTTGAGCCGGCGCCGTTTCTGGAGGTCGGATAATTCGGAAGATAAGTTATCGGCATATCAAACGCTTTATACCTGTTTGATTGCTATCAGTAAATTAATGTCGCCTATAGCGCCGTTCTTTGCAGAGCGTTTATATACTGATCTGAACAGCGTTACCGGTAAAGAGGAGTTTGAATCGGTACACCTTGCTTACTACCCGGAATATCATAACGGCCTGGTAGATAGTGCCCTTGAAGAGCGGATGCAAATGGCGCAGGATATTTCATCGCTGGTATTATCGCTTCGTAAAAAAATAGAAATCCCGGTTCGCCGCCCGTTAAGCAAAATATTATTGCCGATATTGGACAAGACCTTTAAGGAGCAGATAGAGAAGGTTAAAGAACTGATTCTTTCTGAAACGAACATCAAGGATATTGAGTACATTACCGATGCCGCCGGTTTCATTAAAAAGAAGATAAAACCAAACTTTAAGGCCCTGGGCACTAAGGTTGGTAAAGATATGAAAGATGTAGCCGCGGCTATCAATGCGTTTGGCCAGGAACAGATCTCGGAATTAGAAACTACAGGCACAATTGCGGTGCTTGATGGCAAATACGATATCCTGTTATCGGATGTGGAAATTATCGCAGAAGATGTTCCGGGCTGGCAGGTTGCAAATTTAGGCAAACTAACCGTGGCTTTAGATGTTACGATAACCGATGAGCTGAAAGAGGAAGGTATTGCCCGCGAACTGATAAACCGCATACAAAACTTACGTAAGACTAAAGGATTTGAAGTTACCGACAAGATAACCGTGGCTGTGAATTGCGGCGCGGAGATCTGGAAAGCAGCGGAGAATAATTTAGCTTATATTTGCGCCGAAATTTTAGCTGATAGCCTTGCGCTTGATAATCAGCTAACTGAAGGCGAAAAGGCCGTTATTGACGAATATGAAATTTTGATTGCTATAATTAAAACTTAAATGGAAAACCAAAAAACAAGGTACTCTGATTCGGAATTAGTAGAATTTAAGGGCCTATTATTAGAAAAATTACGCAGCTCCAAAGAAGAGCTAAATGCATTAGCTACTTCGTTAAGTTCGCCAAACGCGAATGGTACAGATGATACTGCAGGTACTTACAAAACATTGGAGGATGGATCTGCAACGTTGGAAAAAGAACAAATTAACCAGTTAGCTGCCCGCCAAAAGAAATTTATTGAGCAGTTAGAGGCTGCTTTGATACGTATCGAAAACAAAACCTATGGTATTTGCCGCGAAACCGGTAAGCTAATCCCTAAAGAACGCCTGCGTGCGGTACCGCATACAACGCTAACTATGGAAGCTAAACTGAAGCAATAAATGAAGGCTGCTTATACAAAACCTTTTTTTACTGCTGCTTTAATTATCCTGCTCGATCAGATCATCAAGATCTGGGTTAAAACCCACATGCAAATGCACGAGGAGATCCACTTTATGGGTAATCGCGGGATGCTAAACTACGTGGAAAACAACGGCATGGCCTTTGGCATGGAATTGGGCGGCGAGCTTGGTAAACTGGCTTTAACGCTATTCCGCATCGTCGCGGTTTGTGGTATTGGTTTCGCTTTGGTGTTTCTGGTCAAACATAAATACCACCGCGGCCTTGTGATGATGGTAGCCTTAATATTAGCCGGTGCGCTGGGTAATATTATCGATTCTACCTTTTACGGGGTCATCTACAATTACGCCGGCATCTTCCACGGCCGTGTAGTAGATATGTTTTATTTCCCGCTGTTAACAGGCCAGTTCCCGGCATGGGTGCCCATCTGGGGAGGCGAGGAGTATACTTTCTTCCGCCCGGTATTTAACCTGGCTGATGCTGCCATATCAGTAGGTGTCATCATGATACTATTAAATCAAAAGCGCTACTTTCAACAGGAAGAGCCCGAGGTTAGTAGCCCTAATAGCGAAATGGTAGAGGAGTAAAAAGCTTCTATACAATATTTAAAGCCTCGATTTATCGGGGCTTTTTTTGTTTAAATCACGCGTCTTTGCGAGCTATAACGTGGCGATCTTCGATAGATCAGTCGACTGTATACCTGTCCTGTTTAGGCACATGCGGCACGCATGTCGACAGCGGGCGAACCAAAAGAAAAGGGCAAGTCAAAGCAACACTTCCACCGGCCCTGCCGGTTTTTAACGCTCTCTCGCCATATGCGCGTACTTCGAAACTAAACCGACATTCCCGCCATACACCCGGCACGCCCGCTTTGAGATTTGAGCCAACGCTGGTTAAAAATGTAGCGATCGATCTTAAACCCATCGATATATAAATGTTCCGTTATTGCAAGGTGCGAAGCAATCTTTTTAAGTAAATCCATCATGCAAGGTGTATAATTGTCCTAAAGGGATTGCTTCGCTCCTTACAGCAATGACGCCTATGTTAAGCTCTGATGTAAAAACTCGCATTAAACTTCCCCCGCCATTCCTCGTCTCATACAAGCACCCCAACTTTATAAATTGTTTTATTAACTTGCACTTATAAACCAAAAATTCCTAATGAAAAAATTACTGATATTGATCTCTATGTTATCCCCTTTTTTAGGCACCGCGCAGCAAAAGCCCAAAAAGTCCCTTTTCCCAAAAAGCTATGATATTGTTGTTGGCGCTTATACAAGCGGTAAAAGCAGCGGGTTATCCGTTTATCGTTTTTATACTGAAAGCGGCCGCATAGCTTATCTTAACCGTATCGATGATGTAAGCAACCCATCGTATGTGGCGGTATCGGCCAATAATAAATTTGTATACGCGGTAAACGAGAATGATAACGGCGAGGTTAGCTCATTTAAATTTGACGGTAAAACAGGCGCCTTAACTTTTATCAATAAAGTATCGACATTGGGTGGTTCGCCATGTTATGTATCGGTTGATAAAGAACAGAAGAACCTGTTTGTAGCCAATTACTCGGGTGGTAATATCGCGGTGTTACCTATTAATGTAGATGGTTCTATTGGCGCTGCGGTGCAAACCATAAAGGATGAAGGCCATGGCGTAAATAAAGAGCGCCAGGAGAAAGCACACGTGCACACGGCGGTTCTATCGCCCGATGAAAAATATGTGCTGTACACCGACCTGGGTACCGATAAAATAAACATCACCAAATACAAAGGCGGTAAGGAGAACCCGATAGTGCCTGTTAAACCGGCATTTGTAAGTGTAACCCCGGGTTACGGCCCACGCCATTTGGCTTTCTCTAACGATAAAAAATACCTGTACGCCATTATGGAAATGGGAAGCGCGGTTTTAGTGTACGACTATAACAACGGCAAACCTAAATTGAAACAAGACATTACTTTATTGGCTGATGGTTTTAAAGGCGCTACAGGTGCTGCGGATATCCACATCACACCAAACGGAAAGTTCTTGTATGCCACTAACCGTGGCGATGCTAATGATATATCTGTATTTTCAATCAACCAGGAAAATGGCGAGCTTACCTTTATCGAGCGTAAGCCTACAGGTGGCAAAGGCCCGCGTAACTTTGCTATCGATCCATCGGGTAGGTTTATCGTTATCGCGCATCAAACCAGCGATAGCATCATTGTGTACAAAATAGATGAGAATACCGGCAAAATTGGGCAGGCCGTTAGCCGTGTAGAAGTTGGCAACCCGGTTTGTGTGAAGTTTGCATCAGCGATGTAAGAGGAAATTCAAAATTCAAAAACAGAGAAGCCGAAAGTGTCATACACTTTCGGCTTCTTGCATTTATTAGTTAAAGATTTTGAATTTTTACTTTATCTACTGGGCTTTGGTAAACGAGTAAACGATGTAACCTTTGCCGCTGTTACCAATTGGTACAGGTGAGCGTAAGGTCATGTTGGCATTGTCTATATTGCCAATATCTAAACGGTAACCTTCGGCTACGTTTTTGGCTTTATCGCCTTGGTAAAGTTTTTTGAACTGGAACTGCGTACCGGTGCTGCCACCGTTAAACACCGACCAGAATATGGGTTGCGACGCGCCGCTTTGTAAGGTATAAATACCGTTACCGCTATTAGTAAATTTCCAGGTGCTGCCTACAAAATCCTTTGGCGATGCCTGGTCAAACACGTTTTGTACAGCGCCTGGTAAAAGGCCGTCATAGCTTACGTTAGTAAGCGTCCATGTGCCGGTAAATTTACCTCGAGACACATTTGCAGATGTTGTAGTACCCGCGTTTGTTTGCTTCGGTGTTGAACAAGCCGAGAAAATAAAGGCAACAGCTAAAATGGCAATGGTTGTTTGGAATATCTTTTTCATGTTATTTCTTATTATAATATATGTTGATTGGTGTATAAACACAAATCAGGCCAAAAGGTTATAATTATGTTACATTATTTATTGCTGCATTTAGCAACTTCCAGTTTATTCTTTTCTATCACTTCTTTGTAGAAGTTTTCGTACAGTGGCATAATGTTGGCAAGCTCCAGTTCTTTAGCGCGTTTAAGAGCGTTTTCTTTAAATTGGTTAAGCCTGTCCTCATCCTCTAAAATATAGATTGCTTTCTCGGCCATGCCGTCAACATCGCCAATATCCAGTAAAAAGCCGGTAACACCTTCTATGTTTAGCTCTGGCAAACCGCCCGCGTTACTGCTGATAACAGGAACTTTGCAGGCCATAGCTTCTAATGCTGCCAAACCAAAACTTTCGGACTGTGACGGCATCAGGAACAGGTCGGCTACCGATAGGATCTCTTCGATGGCATCCTGCTTGCCTAAAAAGCGTACATGCTCGTTAATGCCCAGGTCGCGGCAAAGGCGTTCACATAAAGAGCGTTCGCCGCCATCGCCAACCATTAATAATTTAGCCGGGATCTTCTCTATCACTTTGGCAAACATCTTTACCACATCTTCGGTACGTTTTACCTTACGGAAGTTAGAAGTATGCACCAAAACCTTTTCGCCATTAGGGGCGATGGCTTTTTTAAAGTGATCCTTCGGTTTAAGGCTAAAACGTGTAAGGTCGATAAAGTTGGGGATCACTTTAATGTCCTTCTCTATCTTAAAATATTTATAGGTGTCGTTTTTTAAATGCTCAGATACCGCGGTTACGCCATCGCTTTGGTTAATGGAGAAGGTAACCACCGGTTTATAGGTGTTATCCTGCCCAACTAAAGTAATATCGGTACCGTGCAGCGTAGTGATGAACGGAATAGAAATGCCGTAAGTTGCCAGGATTTGCTTTGCCATAAACGCTGCAGATGCATGGGGAATAGCGTAGTGTACGTGCAGCAGGTCCAGTTTCTCAAACCTTACCACGTCTACCAGGCGGCTGGCAAGGGCCAGTTCATACGGTGGGTAATCAAACAATGGGTATTGCGATACCGATACTTCGTGGTAAAAAAGGTTTTCGGAGAAAAAATCGAGGCGCGCAGGTTGGTTGTAGGTAACAAAGTGAATTTGGTGCCCGCGGTCTGCAAGGGCTTTACCTAACTCTGTAGCAACAACCCCGCTTCCGCCGAAGGTGGGATAACAAACTATTCCTATTTTCATTTTGTGTGATACGCTTTAAGCCCTCACCAATGTTATGTTTTTAGCACTGATAATGAACATACAAGTTTAACAGCAATTTGTTGTAAAAGTGTTACCCGTATGTAAAATGATTGATAGGAGAGATGTAAGTAAAAATTCACAAGTCAAAATTCAAAAATCGAGAAGGCTGAAAATTCTGGAGGTTGAGAATTGCAGGGCACAACGCTAATGCACCAATCAACTAATGAACCAGTGAACACTTATACCACCCCGGCCATCAACCTCAATAACGAAGCGTTCACCAGATTGTTGATGGCGTTTAGCGCGACATTACTTTTGGAAGTTTTTTGCAGATCGGCATGATAGATCATATGATCAACACCCAAAACTTTAAGCGTGGCATCGGCAGTGATACTTTCGTTACGCTTGTAGCAGCAAATTTTAATGTGCTTATAAAAAGGGTTGGTTTGCAGGCGGCGTAATATGCGTTCCAGGTTGCCTGCCATGTGCGCATGGTCAAACAGGATCACATCGGGTTTTGTTTCGTGCATTTCCGGGAATATCGAGGTAATGGCAAAAATATGTTTCACGTTATCGTACTCGGCCAGTAGCTGGTCGGGGAAAGCTTGCGGGGCAACCAAAAGTACTTTTTTAGAACGTGTACGTATCATGCTCAAACAGTTAAGGGACACGAATATAAAATGTATATTCTATATTAACAAACTACAAGCAATATTATAGTTATAAGCAACTGTTAATGAATTGGTCGCGCGTTTAAGGTATCGCTTGCGCCGCGGCCGCTTGGGTCGGCATTGCCTTTGTTAAGGCTGTCCGTTTTTGTTGAATCAGCCGCCCGGGTATTGTTTGGATCGCCGGTTCCCAACTTGGCTACGGTATCTGCCGAGCCGCCTAGAGCCTTGCTGCCGCTATCTTTACAAGCAGTTACCGATGCTGATAATAAAATAACGATGGCAAAATATTTTAACGTTTTCATAAGGGTAAATTTATTTTTTATAATAACATGCCTGTAAAATAAATGTTTGCCGTAGCCCCAAAACAAAAGCGGCCCCGATTACTCAGGGCCGCTTTAATATACAGGGTTAATTATTTTATTTCGAAAATGGCGTTGATCTGGAAACTCAGTTTGATCTTACGCACATCGATGTCAGATACCGGCGCTACATCAGCGCTTGCTGCTTTTGACATAAACATTACGTTACGTGGCTGCGGGAAACTGCTGTTATCGCTTTCTGTAATGTTTAGCACGCTGCCCAATTTATCGCCAAGGCCGCTCACTAAAAAAGCTGCTTTATCACGGGCAGCTATCAAAGCTTTCAGTTTAAGGGCGTTTTTAATATCGTTGATCTTAGAATAATCGTAGCTATCGATGTTTGTGCTCTGGATGCCTTTAGCATCAACCTTGCTTAAGATCTGGTCAAATTTATTCAGATCGCGAAATTTGATGCCGTATTGTTTGCTGGCTAAAAAGTCCGGGTTTTTCTTTTTCTCGGTCTGGTAATTCCATGATGATAGGCTGTTGATGGTAAAATCCTCTTTGGCAATACCGGCTTCGGCAACCGCTTTTTCTAATTGTTTTTCCAGGGTAGAAATGGTCACTTTGGTTTTACCGTTCATGTACTCTTTTAAAGAGATAGATACGTTGATAATATCGGGCGTAACCTCTTGCTCGGCAATGCCGGTAACTTCAATTTTACGGCGCAGGTCTGCGTTTTGTGCGAATGCCCCAAAGGTGGTAGCAACAAGTGCGGTTATTAAGAATAATTTTTTCATGTTGTGTGTCTTTCTAGTATTTGTATAATGTAGAGTTAATTACGTGCCGAAAGTTTAATTAGCAACATCAATAAATATAAATTAGTAACCCATAACGCGATTTGATGTTTTAATAAGTTGATAATAAACACTTAAGCCAATAATAATGAGCACAAATATTTTAATAATATTTGTATGGAAGCCCTTAAGGAGGGAGACGGGAAGTATCGCGTCGCCACATTATAATATTCGTCGAACCAAGCTAAACAAAAAAAGGCGCCAAAAGGCGCCTTTTAATATTACGTATATTCTGATCTTATTTTATCAAATGCTTCAATTGTATCACTTCCTTCTCATCAAGGTATCTCCAGCGGCCACGCGGAAGATCTTTTTTGGTAAGGTTGGCATAAACCGAGCGGTCGAGTTTTACAACATCGTAACCAAGCGATTCGAAGATGCGGCGCACAACACGGTTTTTACCGCTATGGATCTGGATGCCGATCTCTTTTTTTGTACCACCCGTTACATACGATACGCTGTCAGGTTTAATCACACCATCTTCAAGCTCTACACCAAATTCGATCTTATTCAGATCGCCCTGGCTAAGTGCTTTGTTAAGCTCTACCAGGTAAAGTTTAGTAACACTGTTACGGGGGTGAGAAAGTTTATCGGCAAGGTCGCCATCGTTGGTCATCAATATTAAACCGGTTGTGTTACGGTCAAGGCGGCCAACAGGGTAAATGCGTTCGCGGCTGGCTTTTTCTACCAGGTGCATAACGGTACGGCGTTCCTGAGGATCGTCCGTAGTAGTAATGTAGTCTTTTGGTTTATTAAGCAATACGTAAACGTTTTTTTCGCGTTTTAAAGCCTCGCCGTTGTAACGTACCAGGTCTTTAAGCGGGTCAACCTTGTGGCCCAGTTCAGAGATCACCTCGCCGTTTACCGATACCACACCTGCAGCGATCAGTTCATCGGCCTTACGGCGACTACAGATACCTGCATTGGCAATATAACGGTTAAGGCGTATCAGGCCGTCGTCTTTAGGTTTAACAACCGGGTTTTTACGGCCACGCATGGTAGGTTTTGCCGGGGCATCATCACCTTCGCGTTTGCGTAAACCTGTTGAAGTACTCGGAAAATCTTTTACGCCTCCACGGGTATTGTTAAATTTTTTCTCACCAAAGCTTTTCTTTGGTCCGCCTGAGCCATCGGTACCGGCGGGTCGTCTATTAAATGGTTTATCACCGGCAACAGGGTTTTTGCGTGGGCCGTATGATGCCGGGCCTAAGCCTGGTTTGCGGAAAGTGCTACCGCCTTCGCTATCGCCACCCGGTGTGCGGCCGCTATAAGGCTTATCGCGCGGGGTAAAACTTTTACGGTCGCCTTGTGGTGCATCGCCGCCGAAACTGCGTTTAGGGCGGTCGTTATCTGCGGGCCTGCCGGTATATGGGCGGCCTTTTGGTACAAATGCTTTTTTATCGCCACCGCTAAATGATGAGGGCTGGCCATAGGCTTTCTTAGGCCTGTCGGTGCCTTCAGTATCTGGTTTACCGGTTTTGGGTTTTGAGTAGGTAGATTCGCGTTTATCTACCGAGAAGTTTTTTTTGCCATCTGTGCGGCCTGCGCCGAATGATTTTCCTGTAGAGGATGATGATGGTCTTTTGCCGTTTTCGCCACCACTTTTCGAGCGGTTTTGAGAGTTGTTCGGCCTGTCGTCGCGACTACCTGCTGGTCGTTTAAATACCATAATTTTTTGTTTTGCGCTTTCGCAGCGTGAGGGTCAAAAGTACAACTTTTAAACCAAAAAAGCAACTTTTTAATCGGGCTCAAAAAGTACGTTTAAACCGTTTTAAACCACGATTTTGGCACTGGTTTAAAATTATCAAAACACTAAGCTTTAAGTAAGTGTTTGACAATCTGATTAATATAACATACCTTTGCATTATATCATACCAAAAAGTATAATTAATGATTAGAATTGAAATGACAAAAAAACACTTAATTACGTGCTCCGTAATCCTGGTGCTGGTTATCATTTCCAGACTTAACATTTACAGTACAGACCCCGTTTTTACCCCAAAAATTATTATTAATACACCTTCAAATTACATTTTTAACCACACTGTTAATGATGCCGAAGTGGCGTATAATTTTGCGAACGAAGCACTGCCTGTAAACGACAAAAGAGTAGATTTTAAATTAAAAAAATCAATATCAAAGCACGGGTACAAAACAGTTCAATCGAACGTTTTACATGCTAAAGCCGACAAGATGTTCCCTATCATAGAACCTATCTTAAAAGCCTACGGGATCCCCGAAGATTTTAAGTACGTACCGTTAGTAGAATCGGGCTTGTGCGAAGGTACATCACCCAAAGGCGCACGTGGTGTATGGCAGTTTATGCCTGGTACCGCACGCACCTACGGTTTAAAGGTTGGCAAGGGTAAAGATGACCGCTTAAATTTGCGTAAATCTACCATAGCTGCCTGCAAGTACATTAAGGAACTGTACGGTGAGTTTAACAGCTGGACATTGGCCGCTGCTGCTTACAATAACGGTTCTATTAAACTGGAACGCGCCATGAACAAGCAAAATGAGGACAACTATTTCCGCATGACACTTAATCGCGAAACCGGTTCGTACGTTTACAAGCTTGTTGCAATGAAAGAGATCATCAATAAGCCTGCTAAATATGGTTATAAAAACTTTTATAGCTATATGCAAAAGCCAATGCCGTTTTTAGTTGCACACAACAATTAAAGTAATTTAATATTACGGAGCACATTCAAAAAGCCATCCCTGTTGGGGTGGCTTTTTTTGCATTAGCGGCTGTTAAGGCGTTTTTGCAACATTTAAATTTGCTTAAACAGGCTTAAGATTATATCTTATGGAAGATAAGTAAAAATTATTGTTCGAACGCTGGCCCTATAATCTATTACACACAATTGATTTTTATAAAACCGGGGCATGAACAAGAGCTTTATACGTTTGAAGACGAGGTGATACCGCTTCAAAAAGGGCATAATGGCCAGCTGGTTTACCGGTTAATACCTGCACAAAACGCGTTTATAAAAATCAACCGTCAACTACCTTGCGAGGTGCATTTGGTAACGTTTAACAGCAAAGCCGATTTTGAATGATATAAAAATGATCCAAGGCGATTAAAAAGCATGGAATTAAAAAACAGTTCTGTCGAAAACATGCTTTTGATTGAGGGGGTGGCGCTGTAGTAAGGCGTACCGCTACACCGGAAAGCATTAGCTCAAGCCTTGTTTACCGTACCAAAAAGCCTTCCCGTTTTTTAAATTTTACACAGCTACTATTTTCTGCATTAGTGCTTTGCTATAAATCGCCGTCGGTTTTGCGTATATTTGCGAACTTTTTTAGTAATTACGCGGCAAGTGCAAACTATGCCGTAACTGTCTTGTTTTCTGAAAAATATATGAGTGAAAAAACGTTAGATCTGGGCGAGCAAAGTGAAGTTGAAGTTTATGGTGCCCGAGTACATAATTTAAAAAATATAGATGTTTCTTTCCCGCGCAATAAGCTGGTTGTTATAACCGGATTGAGTGGCAGCGGCAAGTCGTCATTAGCTTTCGATACCATTTATGCCGAGGGGCAGCGCCGTTATATGGAAACATTTTCGGCCTACTCGCGCCAGTTTATGGGTGGGATGGAGCGGCCTGATGTGGACAAGGTATCGGGCCTCAGCCCGGTAATTGCAATCGAGCAAAAAACCACCAGTAAAAACCCACGCAGCACGGTTGGTACCATTACCGAGATCTACGATTTTATGCGTTTGCTTTTTGCCCGCGCAGGTGATGCTTACAGCTACACCACAGGCGAGAAGATGGAACGCATGAGCGAGGAGCAGATCCTGAAAACCATTTTTGATAAGTTTGACGGGCAGCCGATTAATATTTTGGCACCCGTGGTAAAGGCCCGCAAAGGCCATTACCGCGAACTTTTTGAGCAGATTCGCAAGCAGGGCTACCTAAAGGTTTACATAGATGGCGCCATTGCCGATGTGGAAGCCAAAATGCAGGTAGACCGTTACAAGATCCACGATATTGATATTGTGGTTGACCGTTTAGTGGTGAGCGAAGCCGATAGCAAAAGGTTATATACCTCGGTACAATCGGCATTAAAAATTGCCAAGGGTATCATCCGTATTGGCGATAAAGACAATAACGTAGCCTACTTTAGTAAATACCTGATGGACCCGGTTTCGGGCATCTCGTATGATGAGCCTCAGCCAAATACTTTTTCGTTTAACTCGCCATATGGCGCTTGCGGAAAGTGTAATGGTTTAGGGTATATCTTCGAGGTTGATGAAGCATCGGTAGTGCCAAATTCTAAGCTAAGCATCCTAAACGGCGGACTTGCACCTATTGGCGAGTACCGCGAAACCTGGATCTTCCAGGTGTTGAAGGCACTGGCTAAAAAGTATGAGTTCTCGCTATCTACCCCAATAGATAAACTTACCCGCGAGCAGCTGGATATGATATTGAACGGCACGCCGGATATGATAACCGTTGCCGTAGAATACAATAAATGGAACGTGCAAAACTACCAGGTTACGTTTGATGGTATCATAAGGATGCTGGAAGAGCAGCAGGAACGCCGCAACGACGAAGGTATGGACGATATGGAAAACTATCGTGTATTGCGTACCTGCCCCGTTTGTGATGGCGCACGTTTAAAGAAAGAATCGCTGCACTTTAAGGTCGACGGGAAGAACATCTTCGAACTGGCCTGTATGGATATCACCACACTTAATAAGTGGTACACCGGCCTGGAAGACAGGCTGAACGAACGCCAGAATGTAATTGCCAAAGAAATCTTGAAAGAGATTCGCGCACGTATTGGCTTTTTGCTGGATGTGGGTTTAAGTTATTTGACTTTAGACCGCACCGCCAAAACCCTTTCGGGTGGCGAGGCGCAGCGCATTAGGCTGGCTACACAAATAGGTTCGCAGTTGATGAATGTAATGTACATTCTGGATGAGCCAAGCATCGGCCTGCACCAGCGTGATAACGAACGACTGATTAATGCCCTTAAAAACCTGCGCGACCTGGGTAATACCGTTTTAGTTGTGGAGCACGATAAGGATATGATACTGGAAGCAGACCACGTGATTGACATGGGCCCGGCTGCCGGTGTACACGGTGGTACAATCGTAGCACAGGGCACCCCTGCCGAGCTAATGGCACACCATACGCTTACCACATCATACATCAACGGCGAGCGTGAAATTGCCATCCCCGAAAAGCGCCGCGAGGGAAATGGTAAAACCTTGTCGCTTAAAAAGGCTACAGGGCATAACCTTAAGAAAGTTTCTGTCGATTTTCCATTGGGTAAACTGATTGGGGTAACGGGTGTATCCGGTAGTGGTAAATCAAGCCTGATCACCGAAACCTTGTACCCAATATTAAACCATCACTTCTTCCGTGCTAAAAAGGTGCCTTTGCCTTACGATAAGATAGAGGGACTTGAACATATTGATAAAGTAATAGAGATAGACCAAACGCCTATTGGCCGTACGCCGCGTTCAAACCCGGCTACTTATACGGGAGTGTTCTCGGACATCCGTAACCTGTTTGTGGCGCTGCCCGAGTCGAGGATTCGCGGGTACAAACCGGGCCGTTTCTCGTTCAACGTAAAAGGTGGCCGTTGCGAAACCTGCCAGGGTGCGGGTCAAAAGGTGATAGAAATGAATTTCCTGCCGGATGTACAGGTGCCCTGCGAAGAATGTGGCGGCCGCCGCTACAACCGCGAAACACTGGAAGTACGCTACCGGGGTAAATCCATTAGCGATGTGCTGGATATGAGTATTGAGGATGCAACACCGTTCTTTGAGCACATCCCGTCCATTTACCGTAAGGTTAAAACCTTGTTTGATGTTGGTTTGGGTTATATCACCTTAGGGCAGTCATCAACAACCCTATCCGGCGGTGAGGCACAGCGTGTAAAACTGGCAACCGAACTAAGTAAAAAAGACACCGGTAACACTTTCTATATATTAGATGAACCAACCACTGGCCTGCATTTCGAGGATATTAACGTATTGCTTGGGGTAATTAATCAACTGGTAGATAAGGGCAACTCGGTATTGGTTATCGAGCATAACCTGGACGTGATTAAGGTGGTAGACCACGTTATTGACCTTGGCCCCGAAGGTGGCTCGGGCGGTGGTAAGATCCTGTTCAGCGGCACACCGGAGGGCCTATGCAAGGTGAAGGATAGCTTTACCGGCCAATTCTTGAAAAAAGAAATGAAGATAAAGTAAAGTATCGATATTACTTGTAAATTTAAGCAATGAGCTATATAGAAAAGCTACAACAAATGAGCGATCTTCAGGCTGCTATTGCACAGCATGGCGCGATACCTGTGGCGTTGCTTAATAAGATAAACTACAAGTTACGGTTAGAGTGGAACTACACCTCTAACAGCATGGAAGGTAATTCGTTAACCAAGCGTGAAACACGCACGGTTATGATTGATGCTATTGATGTTAATGGTAAGCCGTTAAAAGATATCCAGGAAATGAAAAATCATGATAAGGTGGTCAGCACTATCATGAGAATGGGTAAAGGCGAACTTAACATGTCTGAAAGCCGGATAAAAGAAATTCATACAGGTATTATGTATGAGGAAAATCCGGAAAATCAAAAATATATTGGCCAGTGGAAAAATGCAGATAACTACATGTATAATAACGAGGGCGAACGTTACGATTTTGTACCACATGACCATGTATCGCAACGAATGCATGAATTGGTTAATTGGACAAATGATGAAAAGGAAAAAATAGCACGTGATCAAAAAGGAGCAATTCATCCCGTATCGTTAGCCTTAAAATTTCATTTAGATTATCTTAATATCCATCCCTTTTATGATGGTAATGGCCGTACCGCACGTATTTTTACTAACCTCATATTGATATCATACGGCTACCCGCCACTTTATATTAAAGAAACTGAAAAGAAAAACTATTACAAATATTTAACCGATATCCAAAGTTACGGCGGCGATACAAACCTGTTTAATGATTTTATGGCAGGCTTACTTGTGCGCTCGTTGCAAATCACGCTTGATACGATAGAAGGGAAAGAAATTGAGGAAGAGGACGATTTCGTAAAAGAAATACAACTTTTAAAAGCAAAGGGCTCTATAAAAGGCAAGCCTAAATCGCCAAAAGTACTTTATAATACCTATAGGATAATTGAAACGGAATTATGGGAAAGAATTAAGCAGACATTAGGCCATTTCAAAGAATTATTTAATGAATTTCAAATTTTCTGCAGTGTAAACAATAGCCATCAAATATCAGATCCAGATTGGCACCTGACTGCATCTGAAGTCAATGGTATTTTAAATAACTTAGGTAAAAAGAAAATATTTGGCATTGATATTTACGAAAATGATGTAAAAAATATTGGTTGGGAATACAAGCTTTTTAGTTTAAACGGAGCAGAAATTCCAATTGATTTTTGCATTTATTTAAATATTGACTTTAGGCACTATGGTTACGATTTAAATATAATGGCAACGGGTTCACAAGATGAAATTTTTTTAAAGTCAATTTATAATAGAGAAAAAAAATATGAAGAATCATTTTCTATTAATCAATTGTCAGAAGTGGTTAACGCTATAAAAAATCATCTTATAAATGAAATTAAAGTAAGAATTGATGGTTCTGATAATAAAAACGATCATTATTAATTCTCCCAAAACAAAACCATAAATCCTATCTTTAGGATATATGCTACCTTTATTCATATCAAAGCAAATTCGCGAAGCTGACGCTTATACTATAGCTAATGAGCCTATTAGCTCTGTCGACCTGATGGAGCGGGCCGGTAAAGCCTTTGTGGGTTGGTTTATCAATCATTTTCAGGATAAGAAGCAAACCATTGCTGTTTACTGTGGCACGGGCAATAATGGCGGCGACGGTTTAGCCATTGCCCGCATTTTGTGCAACCATGGTTACTGCAATATTGATGTGAAAATTTGCCGGTTTAGCGATAAGTCCAGCGACGATTTTAACGTAAATTTTAAGCGTTTAAAAGCGACAAAAATCACCATAAAGGAGATTGAAAACGGCTCTAAAACGCCCTTAGAACAAGCCGAGATAATTATTGACGCCATGCTGGGGAGTGGGCTTAATAAACCCCTCGCCGGCGATTACAAAATATTGGCCGACTACCTTAACAGCCTTGGCAAAACCGTGGTAGCCGTTGATGTGCCCACCGGTTTTTACGCCGATGGTGAGATCCCCAAAGATGCCACCGTTTTAAATGCCGACCTGGTGATCACCTTTCAGCAACCAAAACTTAATTTCCTGCTACCCGAGAGCCGCTCGTATATCAATTGCTGCGAAGTAGTGAAGATTGGTTTAGATGAGGATTTTATCAACTCGGTTGATACGCCTTACTATCTCGTAGAAGAAAAGGATGCAAAGCAACTCATTAAACCACGCCATCGCTTTAGTAATAAAGGCACATATGGACATGCGCTGATCATAGCCGGTAAGTATGAAACCATGGGTGCGGCATTGCTCTCAGCATCTGCCTGTGCGCATGCAGGAGCGGGGTTAACCACAGCGTGCATCCCGCAAAGCGGATTGGTTGCCTTAAATAGTTCTATGCCCGAAGTGATGGCTTTGGTGCGTTCTGAAATTAAGCTACCGGAAATCGAATGGGATAAATTTAGTGCTATTGCCATTGGCCCGGGTTTAGGCCAGGAACCGAGTACTTTAAAACTGCTGAAAGCTATATTTAAAAACTACAATAAACCCGTTGTGATAGATGCGGATGCGCTGAACGTACTGTCAGAAAATCAAAACTTGCTAAAAAAAATCCCTGCCGGGAGTATCATTACCCCGCACATGAAAGAGTTTGACCGCCTGTTTGGGAAACATACCAACTGGTGGCAACGCCTGCAAACGGCTAAAGCAAAGGCAAAAGAGTTAGGCATTTACATCATCCTTAAAAACGATTATACCATTACTGCTACTCCGGATGGAAAACTATATTTTAATTCGACAGGGAACGCGGCTATGGCTACGGGTGGGATGGGAGATGTGCTTACAGGAATCATCATATCACTGTTAGCGCAAAAATATTCGCCAAAGGATGCGTGTACATTAGGCGTATATATTCATGGTAAGGCGGGCGATGAGTTAGCTTTGCCCAACAGGTTAAATGTGGTATTACCTACCAAAATTATTACCCAGTTGCCGGTTACAATGGCAAAATTAAAGGCATAAAAAAAGCGAGTGTCAGTATCAAACACTCGCTTTTTAAACTATTAACTGATCTTATAAAGAACTATATACTTCTAACTAACTGTATATATGACGTGCGAGCCATACATTAGTTACATTAACAACGCTAAATATTCAATTGTTTTATAAAAAGCCTGCTTTTTAACAAAACTTTAACAAAAAAGCCGCTCTGCACATTGCAAAGCGGCTTTAAAAATATCTTAAAATCTCGTTAAAATGTGCCGATAACCACCATTTGATCCATGCTTGGGTTAATACTACCACCGTTTGGTTCAAGCGTTACAGCAAACCCCTGTGCTGATGCAATGGCTTTCATTTCCTTTACACCTACGGTATCTGCCTTTGGCTGGTCGAACACACCCATATCTACAGGTTTGCCATTTACAAGCGCCCATAGTTGGTACTGGTGTTTCTCATCGTGCTGTGGCAGCTTCACGCTTGCTACAGCTACCATAACCTTTTTACTAATCGAATTCCATGCTAAAACCATGGCGGCTGCAGGGGCTTTGGCAGTGCCTTTAAGTTTTAAAACTTTAAAAGCAGTATCACGGTAAACCTGTAATTCGTTGTCGCGCAGGCTAACCTGGTTAGCTATACGAACTTTATCTGTTTGTAAAGCGCTAAGCTGTGTATTTGATTCCTGCAGTTTGCTGTACAAGTTCACCAGGCCATAAATACTTATTAATAATAAGGTAAGGCAGGCAGCAAAGGAGTATTTATAAAAACTAGTTACACGTGCGGCAGATAAGCTACGTACGTTGTCATCATCCTGGTGTGTTTTTGCTTTTAAGAAGGTATTATCATCGCCCAGGTTAACCAGCAAGCTGTTCAATACTTTGGCGCGCAAGTTTTCTGATGGTTCAACGGCATGCTCTTCGGCATAAAACTCAATTGATCTTTCTATTTCTATGATTTCAGCACTTATCTCCGGATATTTCGCAGCCATCTCCTCCACCTGCGCTTTTTCAGTAGCGCTGATGTCACCCAGAACATAAAGTTCTAAGATGCCTGATTCGATATATTCCTTAACGTTTTCCACTATTCATTAAAATGTTTTCTGAGTTGCAGTATGCCCATCCTTAATCTTGTTTTAATGGTGCCCAGCGGTACGCCAAGTTCTTCGGCGGCTTCCACGTGGGTGTAACCTTTAAAATACACAAGGTCGAGGATCGACTTTTGCTCGGGTTTTAGGGTAGATACTAATTCCCTGATGCCCAACAACTCAGGCTTATAAACTGTATTTCTTTGTTCGTCAATAAAAGTTACGTTATTTTCAAGCTCATGGTTTTTGCTCTGGTTTTTAAAATCCTTCGATCTAACCTTGTCTATAGCTAAATTGCGTGCGATGTTTACCATCCAGGTAAATAAACGCCCTTTTTCGGCGCTGTAGCCCGAAAACGAGTGCCAGATTTTTACGAAAGTTTCTTGTAAAACATCTTCGGCGATGGCCTCATCTGTGATGATGCGTGAGATAACACCAAATAATGATGCGGAATACATATCGTACAATGCCTCAACCGCGATTTTTTCACGGTTGCGCAATGCAAGGACTAATTCCTCTTCGGATAATGATATTTTACGTTTGGAGCTCAACTCGATGAAGATATAAAGGAAAACTTACATTTCAAACAAATGTTTTTCGGCATGGTAAGATGAGCGCACCAGCGGGCCGCTTTCTACATACCTGAAACCTTTTTTCAATCCCCATTCCTTGTAAATGGCAAATTGGTCCGGGTGGATCCAATCAATTACCGGGTGATGGTTACGGGTTGGCTGCAGGTACTGGCCTAAAGTAAGGATGTGTACGCCAGCTTCCAGCAAATCGTCCATTGCTTCCAGTACATCCGCTTCTTTTTCGCCCAGGCCAAGCATAATGCCAGATTTGGTGCGCAGGCCGGTAGCCGATGTGCGTTTTAGTGCCTCAAGGCTACGGTCATATTTTGCCTGGATACGTACTTCGCGGGTTAAGCGGCGTACGGTTTCTAAATTATGGGATACAACTTCGGGGCGGGTTTCTAAAACACGATCAAGATTATCCCAAATGCCACGGAAATCGGGCAGTAAAGTTTCAAGAGTGGTATCCGGGCTTTCGCGACGGATTGAGTTGATGGTTTCGGCCCAGATGATAGAACCACCGTCTTTAATATCATCGCGGTCTACCGAAGTAATCACGCAATGTTTAACCTGCATCAGTTTTACCGAATTGGCTACCCGGTTCGGCTCGTCAGTATCCACAGCAAGGGGCCTGCCGGTTGCTACCGCGCAGAAAGAGCACGAGCGGGTACAAATATTACCCAGTATCATAAACGTAGCTGTACCGGCCCCCCAGCACTCGCCCATATTAGGGCAATTGCCGCTTTCGCAGATGGTGTGCAGCTTATGTTCGTCAACCAAACCACGTACGTGGGCGTATTCCTTCCCTACCGGAAGCCTAACCCTTAACCAATCGGGCTTGCGCTGAGGTTGGTTGGCGGGTACTACTGGCAAATCTATCATGTTACAAAAATAGGTAAAAAGCAATTAGGTGCATCCCGTATGGAAAGGAATATTACGCAGAAACGATAATAAGGGGGATTGTGCATCTACCCCAACCGTCATTGCTTTATTAGATCCCGTCATTGTGGGCGATAGCGTGGCAATCCCCTACTTACAAAGCCGCAGACAAGTCTATCGAAGATTGCCACCTCGCTATCGCTCATCGCAGTGTCGCGCGGTTTTGAAAGTAGGGTGGAGGCCATAAAAAATCCGCAGGATAACTCCTGCGGATCGTATATATTTTCAGTCTTGATTCCTGACTCTAAAAATCTTGACTCTCTTAAGAAACCACACTCATGGCCTCATCAACCGAGATAGAGCCGTGCGATTGATCGAGCACACATTCGCCATCTTTTATCAATAGCATCTGCGGCGACTCGTGGTGAACCGAAAAGTCTTCTGCTACTTTGGCAGATAGGTCGCGGTGTTTGATCAGGTCTAAAAAGTAAAGTGGCATATCTGATGGCAGGTTTTCCCAGTCCATCTCAAAACGCCTTTTAGCCATCATACTGATAGAGCAACGGGTGCTGTGTTTAAAAATTAAGCTGTAGCCCGCTTGCTGTTTAATATTATCTATCTGATCTGCCGTGTCCAACGATATCCATTCCATAAAACAAAGGTAATATATAGTGCCTGTTCAATCGTAAAAATAATGTAAAACTGCTTTTTAGTTTTAGGCTAAAGGGGATAAAATGATAAATGGCTGTGTTAGCGGTGGTTAGGGTACGAACCGTATGCAGGGCATAATTTGTTAGAGCATGAAGCCATGCTGCCTAAAGCCAGTGCGAAAAGTGCTATGTATAAAATCTTTTTCATGTGCTTGTTTAACTTGTTGTTTATACGGTTTTATCCAATTAAGGTTTCGTTCAGTTTGGCCATCTTAATGGCAGTAACAGCGGCTTCGTCGCCTTTGTTGCCATGTTTGCCGCCACTGCGGTCAATTGCCTGTTGCTGATTATCAGTAGTTAACACACCAAATATAACAGGTTTTGAATATTTTATGGCAACATTAGTTACGCCATTTGCAACCGCGGCACAAATAAAATCAAAGTGGCGGGTTTCGCCCTGTATTACACACCCCAAGGTTATTACCGCGTCCAGCTTTTTGTTTTTTAATAAAAGCTCGGCACCGCTGGTTAATTCAAAGCTTCCCGGTACGGGGTACGAATGGATATTCTCTGGCTTGGCGCCGTATTTTATCAGGCTATCATAAGCACCTTGGTACAATGCGTTGGTTATTTCGGCATTCCACTCGGCAACTACAATGCCAAAGCTATAGCCTTCGGCTGATGGGATCTCGCTCGAGGTTGAAAAATCTGACAGGTTTTTTAATTGAGTAGCCATACGTATCGGTAAAGATAGAAATTGGTTTAAATAAATAATGCCTGCTTTTGAGGCAGGCATTATTGTGTTTTGTAGTATCGGGTTAATTACTTCGTGTCAACACGTGCAATATACTCGTCAATGTTTTGTGCTTCGGCGCTGTCAAAGTAATCAGTTTTAATCTTTTTGTAAGCATCGGCAGCAGCTTTGTTGTCTTTTTTAGCTTCGTAAACCAGGCCCAGCTTTTTCAGGTAAAACGGGGTAAGAAATTTATTGCTTGCTTTATCAGCAGCTTTTTTGAAGTAAGTTTCAGCTTTTTCTAAATCTTTCAATTCAACATAAGCATCACCCGTGTTTCCTAAAGCCTCGGCAGCAACCATATTGTCATCGCCACGGTAGTTGGTAAGATTATCAATTGCCTGGCGGTATTCGCCTTTGTTTAAGTAAGCAGTGCCTAAGTAAAAGTATGCAAGGTTAGCAACTTTAGTGTTGCTGTAATCTGTTATAATTTTTTTGAAACCAGGGTAACCGGCATCGCCATTAATAGCTTTATCCCAATCTTTTTTAGCCCAAAAATCTTGCGCTACGTGCATTTGGTTTGCAGCGGTAACTTCCCTTGGTGCAAGGTAAAGTTTAAGGTATGCTATGTAAATAAAAATCATTACAACAATAGATGCTGCAATAAATAGTAAGCTTTTTTGGTTCTCCTGAACAAAACTACCGCTCTTTACAACACTTGTTTTATCTGCTGTAGTTTTTGTATTCACCTCGGGTACTGACATCTGTATTTAAAAATTAAGATTGCAAAAATACGGTTTTCAATCTTTTTAGCAAATTTAAATTTTGGATAGTTGTGATATAGGTAAAGGGTTTGTTATTAGCGGTTAATGGAGTGTTAAATAGGTTGTAAATTGCCTTTCTGCAAAGAAATACGAAATATCGCGTCTATACATTGTTGCTGCCCGTAGAAACGCGATACTTCGGGTATCAGAATATACCGATCACACAAATGCTCACAACAAACTAATGTCCCGTGTATTGATAATTAATATCCTTGCATTAATAGATACGAAGTATCGCGTCTCTAAACTAATGCACCCTTGAACTAATAAACCAACCAAAAAACACTAAATTTGCTCCCCGCTTATGTATTTGCAGCAACTCTCATTCATCAATTTTAAAAACTACACCGAGGCCGAAATTTCGCTTTCCGAGGGGGTGAATGCTTTTGTGGGTAATAATGGCGCGGGTAAAACCAACCTGCTGGATGCGGTTCATTATCTGTCGCTTTGCAAGAGCTATTTTAACCCGATAGATACCCAGCAAATAAAGCAGGGTGCCGATTTTTTCATGATCAACGGTGTGTTCCAAAAAAACGGGAACAAAGAGGTGGTGGCCTGCGGCGTTAAGCGAAACCAAAAAAAGCAATTCAAGCGTAATAAAAAGGACTACCAGCGTTTGGCCGACCATATCGGGCTGTTGCCGCTGGTGATGATCTCCCCGTATGATATCAGTATTATTATAGAGGGTAGCGAGGAGCGCCGTAAATTTATTGATAACGTTATTTCGCAAACCAACCATCACTACCTGGACGAACTGATAGCTTATAATAAGGTATTAGCCAACCGCAACGCGCTGTTAAAGCAAATTGCCGATACCGGCCGTTACGACCCGGAACTGCTTTCGGTTTTTGATGAGCAGCTGATCGTATCCGGCAAGCGCATCTTTGAAAAGCGCAGGGCGTTTATGGAAGCATTTACCGACATCTTTAACCGGCACTACCAGTTCATTAGCGAGGATGCCGAACAGGTGCAGTTAAATTATGAGTCGCAATTGCTGAATGATGATTTTGCCGCCCTGTTGAAGAAGAGCATGGAACGCGACCGGATATTGGAGCGTACTACTATGGGCATCCATAAGGACGACCTGCAATTTAACATCCATGGTATGCCAATGAAAAAGTTTGGGTCGCAGGGGCAGCAAAAATCTTTCCTGATAGCGTTGAAGCTGGCGCAGTACACTTTCCTCACCCAAAAAAACGGGTTTAAGCCTTTGCTTTTGTTGGATGATATTTTTGACAAGCTGGATGATAACCGTGTTACCAAATTGATGCAGATGGTATCTAACAACGATTTTGGGCAGGTATTAATCACCGATACAAGCAGCGCAAGGGTAGAGGGGATCTTTGAGAAAATAAATGTGGAGGTGAAATTATTTAAAGTAACGGAAGGGAACGTAAATGCGTAAAGCAAACGATAAATCGCTTAAGGAAGCCATTGAGCAGATGCTTAACGTTTATAAAATAAAACGAAAGTTTGACGAAACGGCCATTGTAACCCTATGGCCTGACATTGTAGGTAAATCGGTAGCTAACCGTACCAAGGAGTTATTTATAAAAGATAAGAAATTGTTTCTGCGGATAGAATCATCAGTTATTAAACACGAACTTGTAATGATGCGCGAACAAATAATTCAAAAAATAAATGATTTTGTTAAAACCGAACTGGTTGCCGATATCGTATTTCTATAAAATTAGCTAACTATTTGCCGCGGGTTATACGTAAGCGGTGGCTTACATTACGGAAACTATCATCCATGATTTGCGAAAACGCAAGCATGAAGATGCCCGGAAATATAAACGCGAACTGAGCCTCGGGATGGTCCCTGAAAATACTAATAGAAGTAACAATAATACCTATAATAACTACAGAATAGATAAGATATTTAATTAGTGACTTCATGATATTTACGTTTATATTCAGGCGTTTGGTAACCCGGATGTGTAAATATACATACAAATAGTTATTTAGCAAGAAAAACACCAATAAAAAAGCGCTTTGTAAAAAAAATATTTACAAAGCGCTTTTTCATTGACTGTCAGTAACTTAGAAACGTTCGAACGCCGAGAAGAAGAAGTTGCCTTCTATCGCTGCATTATCGTCAGAATCTGAACCGTGTACCGCGTTTGCATCAATAGATTTTGCAAATAGGTTACGGATGGTACCTTTATCAGCCTTAGATGGGTCTGTGGCGCCGATCAGTTTACGGAAATCTTCGATTGCGTTATCTTTTTCTAATATAACTGCTACGATAGGCCCTGATGACATAAAGCCAACAAGATCTGCAAAGAAACCACGCTCAGCATGTACCGCGTAAAATTCGCCTGCTTTTTCTGCGCTAAGGGATGTGTATTTTAATGCTACAATTTTAAAACCAGCTTTGGTTATCTGGTCTAAAATAGCGCCAATGTGGCCGTTTGCAACTGCATCGGGCTTTATCATTGTAAAAGTTCTGTTATTTGCCATTGTATGATATTCTTTTTATTATTAAAGAGGCGCAAAAGTAGCGTTTTATAACTGAAACTTAAAGCTTTTGCCATAAATATGCTACACGTATTTAATAAATTTACTTAGATTTGCAAATCTTTTAAAATTGATGTTAGATTTAGCCTCGCTTACTGAACTTTTGAGTCAGCCCCGTAAAATTGTAATTACTACCCATCATAAACCCGATGGTGACGCTATGGGCTCGTCATTAGGGATGTATAACTACCTTATACAGCAAGGGCACCACGCTAAAGTAATTGCCCCTACAGATTATCCCGAATTTTTAAACTGGATGCCGGGCAACGGGGAGGTAATCATTTTTACCGAAAACCCCGACCTTTCTGCCAAACTAATTGCCGATGCAGAGATCATCTTTTGCCTTGATTTTAACGCACTGAGCCGTATTAATGATATGGGCCCGCTGGTTGGCGAAAGCAATGCCTACAAAGTGATGATAGACCATCACCTGGAACCCGAAGATTTTGACGATTACCGCCACTGGGATATCAACGCATGTGCTGCCGCGCAATTGGTTTACACCTTTATTGCAGATCAGCTGCAGCATGCCGAATTGATTAATAAAGATGTGGCTACCTGTTTGTATACAGGCATCATGACAGATTCCGCATCATTCCGGTTGCCAAATACAACATCAACCGTGCACCGTATTACGGCCCACTTAATTGATGCAGGCGCCAATAACTCACGCATCCACGAATTAATATACAGTAGTTCATCAGAAAACCGTTTGCGCTTTTTAGGCCATTGCCTTGCAAACTGTTTAGAGATACTGCCCGAATACAATACAGCTATAATGGCCATTAGTAAAACCGATATTGCCAAATTTGATGTAAACACCGGCGATACCGAAGGAATTGTTAACTATGCACTTTCAATTGCCACCGTACATTTGGCGGCCTTTATAGTAGAGCGCAACGATAAGGTTAAATTATCCTTACGGTCAAAAAATGAGTTTCCGGCGAACGAAATATGTAAAAAGTATTTCCAGGGGGGCGGCCACCGCAATGCGGCAGGCGGCCAGTCTGACGAATCGATGGAGGCTACCGTAGCAAAATTTAAATCAATATTACCCGAGTATAAAACACTATTATTACAATAAGAACTAACAAACAAAATGAAAAAAAACTTAATGATCATAGCAGTTGCAGCACTAGGGCTTGCAAGTTGCAAAGGTGGTTTTAAACAAGGTGCAGGTGGCATGTTGTACAATATCCGTACAGATAAATCTGGCGCAACCATTAAACCAGGCGATTTTATCAGCCTTAACCTTATCTTAAAAACAGATGGCGATTCTGTATTAGGCAGTACCTACGAATTAGGCCGTCCTTTACCGCAGATAATGGAAAAAGAACCTCGTAAAGGTGATGTTTCTGCTGCATTCGCGTTACTAAGCGAAGGTGATAGCGCGACTGTTAAGTTAGCTATCGATTCGATGTTTAAAAAAGGCGCTCCAAGGCCTGCGGGCATAAAAGGTAAATACCTTATTTACGAAATCAAAGTTGAAAAGGTGATTCCAAGAGGTAACCAAACAGAGCCGGTTTTCCAGGCACATGTTACCGATTACTTTAAAGCACAAAGCGAAATCATTAAAAAACAAGAGCCGGCTAAGATCAAGAAGTATGTAGACGATAAAAAAATTAAAGCTACTGTTACAGCATCTGGCTTGCAATACGTAATTAACACCCCGGGTAGTGGTGCTAACATCGTTAAAGGCGATACTGCAATTGTTAATTACACAGGCAGGTTGTTAAATGGTAAACTGTTTGACACAAGTGTTAAAGAGGATGCCAAAACCGACCCTAAAATTTACGATGCCCGCCGCAAATACGAGCCTATTAAGATCCCTGTTGGCGAAGGCCGCGTAATTAGCGCATGGGAAGAAGGTTTGCTATTGCTAAACAAAGGTGCTAAAGCAACTTTTGTAGTACCATCAGCCATTGGTTACGGCGAGCAGGGCTACCCGCCACGTATTGGTGCGTTTGCACCGCTAACTTTCAATATAGAAGTAGTGCAGATCATCAAAGCTAACCCTAACGCGCCAAAACCGTTACAACAACCGGCAATGCCACCGCAAGCAAGATAATTTATAAAACTTATACAGCCTTCCGGAGAATACCCGGGAGGCTTTTTTTATTATGAAGAGTACTATTTTTTTAGGTTTAATACTTTGCCTGTTTGGCTTTAAGGCCAGCGCGCAGTTTCAGCGTACCGCAAAGGGTGTGCAGTATCAAATAATCAGCAGCAGCCCGGGTGCAAAACTAAAGCAGAACAATGTTATTACGTTTAACGCTATCCAGGCAACCGATGCCGATTCGGTATTGTTTAGTACCTACAAGCAGGGGCAGCCAATAAAAACGCAGATCCACCCGTCAACCAATGTTGCCGACCTGATGGATATTTTCCCGCTGATGTCGGTTAACGATAGCGCGATAGTGAAAGTGCCGGTTGATTCTGTTTTTAAAGGCCACGAAACCGAGATGCCCCCGATATTAAAAAAAGGTGGCAACATTGTTTTTAAATTAAAAATCATTAGCTCGCAAACTTTAGAAGAAGCCATGGCCGAGCGTAATGCCGCTATGGAAAAGGTTAAAGCCGAAGGCGAAAAAGTTAAAGCGACTGAAATGGTAACTTTGGCCAACTACATTAAAACCCATGGCCTTGTTGCTAAAACTACACCGTCTGGTTTGCATTACGTGGTTAGATCTGCAGGCATTAAACCAAAACCGCTTAATGGCGATACCGTATATGTAAACTATACCGGCCGCACATTAGAGGGTAAAACGTTTGATAGCAGTGTAGAGGCTGATGCAAAAGCCGGTGGCTTAAACCAGCCGGGCCGCACGTACGAGCCTATTAGCTTTGCTTTAGGTGCCGGCCGTGTAATAAAAGGCTGGGACGAAGGTTTGGCTCTGCTTAACGAAGGCTCTAAGGCAACGTTCATTATCCCATCGGCGTTAGCTTATGGCGAGCGTGGTGCAGGTGCTGATATCAAACCATACTCAACACTACTATTTGATGTAGAACTGGTAAAAGTGGTGAGGGTTAAACACGATGCTGTGAAACCTGCAGCTAAAGCGCCGTTAAAGAAAAGAGCGCCGTTAAAAAAACGAACTTCAGCTAAAAAGAAAAATTAATATAGAAAGCCCCTTTCTTACTTTTGTGCCATGGTATTTACAGACACACATACCCATTTATATTACGAAACCCAGGCAGATAAGCGTACGGCTTTAATGCAGCGTTGCCTGGATAGTAACGTAAGCCGTTTGTTTTTACCCAATGTTGATGCCGCATCGCTACCGCTGATGTTTGATCTGCTGGCTGCTTATCCCGATAACTGTTACGCGATGCTGGGCCTGCACCCATGTTCGGTAAAGGAGGATTGGGAACACGAGCTATCGCTTATTGTAGCATCGTTACATAAATACCCGTTGTATGCCGTTGGCGAAATTGGGATAGACTTGTACTGGGACAAAACCTTTTTAACCGAGCAGATCCAGGCGTTTAAATTGCAGATAGATTGGGCAAAGAGCATGAAAATGCCCATAGTGATCCACTGCCGCGATGCGTTCGACGAGGTTTACCAGGTTTTGCAGGATAGTAAAGATGAGAACCTGCGCGGCATTTTCCATTGTTTTACCGGTACGCTGGAGCAAGCCAACAAAATCACTGAAATGGGCTTTTATTTGGGAATAGGCGGTGTAGTTACTTACAAAAATGGGGGCCTGGACAAGATATTACCACAAATTGATTTAAAGCATGTGGTTTTAGAAACTGATTCTCCGTACCTTACACCCGTTCCGTATCGTGGTAAACCTAACGAAAGCTCTTATTTAACCTACGTAGCCCAAAAAGTGGCGGAGCTATACCAAGTATCTATTGAAGAGGTGGCAGCTATCACCACTCAAAATTCAAAAACAATATTTGGTGTGTAGTATATATTATTTTACAGTATAAACCTGACCCAAATGAGCCAGATATTGATCATCTATACCGGAGGGACAATTGGTATGATGAGCGACCCTGTTACAAAAACGTTGGTACCCATCAACTTTGAACAGATAATGGATAACGTGCCCGAACTGGAAAAGCTTAATTGTAAAATTAAGGTGCACTCGTTTGAGCATATCATCGATTCATCGAACATGAACCCCGAAGTTTGGGCCGAACTTGCCGCGCTTATAGAAGCCAATTACGACGAGGTGGACGGCTTTGTAATATTACACGGATCGGATACGATGGCTTTTACTGCATCAGCGCTAAGCTTTATGCTGCAAAATCTGGACAAGCCGGTAATTTTCACCGGGTCGCAGTTACCCATCAGCGCGGTACGTACCGATGCAAAGGAAAACCTGATGACTTCGATAGAGATAGCAAAAGCTAAAAAGAACGATAAATCGCGTGTGCCCGAGGTTTGTATCTATTTTGATTACAAACTGTTTCGTGGTAACCGCGCGTTCAAATATAATTCATCAAAATTCGAAGCATTCCGCTCGCCAAATTACCCAATACTGGCCGAGTCTGGCGTGCACCTGCGTTTTAGCGTGAACGACATCCGCGAACCTGGAACAGGTCCGTTGAAAATTCATAACACGTTGGTTAACGATGTAGCGGTACTAAAACTTTATCCCGGTATTAGTCCTAAGGTTGTGGAAACCATTTTAGGTGCCGATGTACGCGGTATTGTAATGGAAACTTTCGGCGCCGGTAATACCACTACCGACCAATGGTTTATCGACCTGCTGAAAAACGCTATCGATAACGGCAAAGTGATCCTTGATATTTCGCAATGTAAAGTGGGTACTGTTGAGCTTGGCCGCTACGAAACCAGCAAACAGCTTAAAGACATCGGCGTAGCCAACGGTTACGATATGACCTACGAAGCAGCCGTCACCAAAATGATGTACCTGCTTGGCCAACTTGATGACCCTAAAGAGGTAAAACGCTGTTTGGAAAAGGATCTAAGGGGAGAATTGACGGAATCGTAGGTAACTCACATGGTCAAAAAAAAGTGTTATTGCGAGGAACTATAGCAACGTTGCAATCTTCGGTAGATTTGTCTGCGGCTCTGTAAGTAGGGGATTGCCACGCTATCGCTTGCAATGAAGTGTGTTTTAATAAGGCTCCTAAAACATCCTCTCCTTTATTACCGGTATAAAACTATTTCTAAAATTTTCACTAACCGGAATCTGTTTATCGCCAATGTAAATATGGTTATCCTGTATTTAACTGAGCAATTTGGTGTTGACGATATAAGAGTTGTGCACCCGCACAAAAGGTGATAATAGCTGCTCTTCAATATCTTTTAAACGGCGGTAGATCAATAACTCCTCGGCACCGGTAATCATGCGCGCGTATTCTTTTTCTCCTTCAAAATAAAGCATCTCATCCAGCAGGATCTTGCGTAGGGTTTTGCCTGTTTTTACAAAGAAGTAGCCCTCATCGGCTTTGCTTTCTGCAACCGGCTGTTTACCAAATGCAGCCTCAATTTTTTGGGTGGCAGACAGGAAACGTTTTAATGTAATAGGTTTTACAGTTAGTGGATAGTTTGGAAAGCGTAACTATCTGCGGTATACTCGGTATATAAGCGGTAGTGAATACAATTTTGGTTTCTTTGGGGAGCAGGCCGGCCAGTTCCATCCCGGTAAGGTATGGCATATTAATATCCGGAAAGATAAAATCAACAGTTTGCTTTTTCAGGAAATTCATTGCCTCCAGGGCGTTGTAGTATTTACCCAAAAGCTACCATTGGGTGGTTTGCCCAATAATCACCTCCATCAGTTTAACCGCGTTGGGCTCGTCGTCGATAATGATATACTTTAAATTTATGCCAGTGGGATGTTTAGGTTTGCCACATAAATATCGCCTTTATTTTCAACGTTTAATTCAAAATTATTGCCGTAAAGCAGCATTAGCCGCTTGCGCAGGTTTTCGATATCAAACCCCGTTTACACTGCATTTAACGTATCTCGGTTAATTGTGTTGCTTGTAGTGAATATCAGCCTGCCATTTTGCTGAGTTAGCGAGATCTCTATTTTTTATTAGTGCTGCTGCTTTTATCAATGCCATGCTTAAAATGTTCTCTACAAAGGTCATCAGTAACTTGGGCGGTATTGCAATCTTTGGTGAAAATGAGATCAATATCATAGCGAATGCAAATCTTTTGCAACGTTATATAATTCTTTAGGAATTAAATCTTGGTACCCAGGTTAGCTTCTTGTTTGGGGCTTTCGTCGACAAAGTAGTGCATAATGTCGCTCATCGCTTAAACACTGCTACCTTAAAGCTTGGCTTGCGCCAATATTTGGTTTATTTTCAATCGCCCAAGAAAACAAAGAACTTGGGTTATTGGCTTTGGCTGCGCGATACCAAAGTAGAAACACGGGCTGGTCAGCAGGTATTGGTAACCAGCCAGCATTGGTATGGCAGCGATAGCACCAGCTACCGCATGGTTTACTTGGTAAACCGCATGAGCGATTTCGCGCCAATATATCATGCCGAAAACGTTGCCGGTAAAAACCGGGCGTAGTATTGGAATGCCGATAAAATTAAAGGTGCAGATACGGTTGCAAGTAATAATGCAAAAGATTTTTAGCTGGATTTTACCTCGCCCAACTTTAACTGGAATCTGGATATGGGAACTTTCCAGATGCTGCCATTGGCTACAGGTAAAACCTTTGCCATCAATTTTTATGATGCAGGCTTGGGCAAACCCGATTATATAATTTATAAAGTAATTGGCAGCGAAGTGATGATGGCCATGGATAACCAAAAGGTTGATTGCTGGAAACTTTTTAATGAAAGCAATTACAAAGGCCAGCACGCCACCAAAACATTTTAAATCAGTAAAAAAGGCCACGGGTTTATAAAGGAGAAAGTTGTTTTCCCCGGTGGTTTCCGTTAGAAGAAAAAAAAAGCCCGATGCAATATATAATGTATTTTTAAGGTTTGGTAAGTAGAACAATTTGCCTTTACAACATGTTCTGAAACTATGCACGCAACAAGTATCACGTTAATTTTTCCGCACCAGTTGTTTGAGAAGCATCCGGCCGTGAAAGATGATCGTTTGGTTTATCTGATAGAAGAGGAGCTTTATTTTAACCAATTTACTTTTCATAAAATGAAACTGGTGCTCCACCGCGCATCCATGCAGTTTTATGCTGATTTTTTGCGGGATAAAGGCTTCAAAATAGAGTATATTGAAGCTACGGAAAAACTTTGTGATGTACGTAAACTTATTCCGCACCTGGCTAAACAAGGGGTGGAGAAAATCCACTATGCCGATGTTGCTGACTATTGGCTGGAGAAACGTTTAGATAGCGGCTGCGCTAAATATAACATCGCGTTAGCAAAATACCGCAGTCCCAATTACCTCAACAGCACCGATGAGGTGGCCGATTATTTTGATGGCCGCAAAACCTATTTCCAAACCGATTTTTATATCGCACAGCGGAAACAGCGCAAAATACTAATTGAAGCCAATGACAAACCCTTAGGCGGCAAATGGACATACGACAGCGAAAATAGGTTGAAGTTTCCAAAAAATGAAGCGGTGCCCGTGTTAGATGTACCTGCCGAAAACAAGTACGTAACCGATGCGCAGCAATGGGTTGATAAACAGTATCCGGACAATTACGGAGGCACCGCATCGCCGTTTGGTAACCTTGGTGGCTTTTACCCGGTTAATTATCAGGAGGCTGAGCAATGGCTGCAAAACTTTCTAAAACAGCGTTTCCATAACTTTGGGATCTATGAAGATGCAATGGTGTCGCAACAAAGTTTCCTGTATCATTCGGTACTCACGCCCATGCTTAATATTGGCCTGCTAAACCCGCAGCAGGTGATTGATGGGGCGCTTGATTTTGCCGCAGAGAATAGTATCCCGCTAAACTCACTCGAGGGTTTTATTCGCCAAATTATGGGCTGGCGTGAGTTTATCCATATTGTTTACGAGCGCGAAGGGGTAAAACAACGTACCAAAAACTACTGGGGCTTTAAAAGGAAGATTCCCGCCTCATTCTGGAAAGGAGAAACCGGGATTGTGCCGGTAGATGTGGTTATTAAAAAGCTTTTGCATACAGGCTACAGTCACCATATAGAACGGCTGATGGTAATGGGCAATTTTATGCTGCTTTGCGAGTTTGACCCGGACCAAGTTTATCAATGGTTTATGGAGATGTATATTGATGCCTACGACTGGGTAATGGTGCCCAATACCTATAGTATGACGCAGTTTGCCGATGGCGGGCTGATGACAACCAAGCCCTATATCAGCGGTAGCAACTATCTCTTGAAAATGGGCGACTGGCCAAAAGGCGACTGGCAGGAAACCTGGGATGGCATGTTCTGGCGGTTTATGCATGTGCATCGCAACTTCTTCCTGCAAAACCCGAGGCTGGGCATGCTCGTTAAAACCTTCGATAAAATGGCTTCCGAAAAGCGTGATAAACATTTGGCGAATGCTGAAAAGTTCTTAAAAGAACTTGATAACCAAGGCGGTTATATAAAGTAACACGCAAATATTTCCTGTAAATAATATTTAGATATTAATATCTGTTAAGTTGAGCGTTTTTCTTAGTTTCTCATTTTAAAACGTATGTTATTTACACCCATAATGAGTCAAATAATTTAAATATTAGTTAAGCCGGGGCTGTTCTTAGTACTCAACTAATCAAATAATTTTAAGTGTTACATTAGAGCAGGCAGAACAACTGAGCTGGTTATTCAATTTCTTGGGCTAGCCATGGCTAACGCAAAAATGGGCAAGGCTTATAGGTCAGGAATTTTACGGTATCGAACCTACCCACGGTTATGGTTACGGGAAGGACGAAGACCGGGGGCAACTTGGTTCCAAGTATGTAATAAATGCTTTGAGCCTGTTTGATGTGAAAGGTTTTACAGACCTGCGCCCGATAATTGAATTGGGCAGCCCGATATTTGTCAAAGCAACCATTAAACTGGGCGATGGCAAAATCCTAATTATCGAAACCGAAAACAACGGTAGGGACAATTTATACATCCAATCAGCCGAGTTTAATGGCACGCCGCTTGATAATTGCTGGCTTTACCGCGATGAATTAATAAAAGGCGGCAAGCTAACCTTTGTGATGGGCAGCCAGCCCAATACAAATTGGGGTACAAAAACGCCTCCGCCATCGGCACAATAATTTACAAAAAAAGCCCCGATGTGATCGGGGCTTTACTATTGGTATTTTTCGCTGATTTAGCGTTTGGTCGATTTGGGCCCAAGAACGTAATCATAAGGTGGCTCGGCACCTAACAGGTTCTTCACAAAATAATCCCAGCGGCGGCGCATCATGTAGTATGAATACTGGCCGTATCCATGCGCGCTGTTAGGGAATATCACCAGGTCGAAGCTTTTGTTGGCTTTCTCCAATGCTTCGGCAACTAACAGGGTGTTGTATGGTGGCACGTTGTTGTCCATCATACCGTGGGCAAGCATCAGTTTACCCTTTAGGTTTTTGGCAAAGTTTTGGTTTGCCTGTGCATCGTAGTTTGAGTTTTCTACTAAACCATTGTAGCGTTCGCCCCAATCATCCTCGTAGTTGCGGTTCTCGTGGTTGCCAGATTCTGAGATCCCTACCTTAAAGAAATCAGGGTATTTAAACATCGCGGTAGCAGTAGCAAAACCACCACCAGAGTGCCCCCAGATACCCACTTTAGTAGTATCTATAGGGTATTTGGCAGCTAACTGCTTAATGCCTGTAATCTGATCCGGCAGGGTGTTGTCGCCCATATTACCATAGTTCATATCATGAAAGCTTTTTGAACGTAGCGGGTTGCTGGTGCCTTCTATCACTACAACAATAAAGCCCAGTTCGGCAAGTGCCTGGTGGTCGCCACGGGATGCGATGAACGACCAGCTACCTACACCACCACCTTGCGGGCCAGGGTAAATATAATCTATAACCGGATATTTTTTACCTGCATCCATTTTGGTTGGCGTAAATACCAGGCCATAAATATCGGTTGTGCCATCATGTGCTTTTAGTTTAACAGGAGCAGGCGCTTTCCAGCCTGTAGCGGCAAGCCTCGATACGTCCGTTTTTTCTAAAGTGGCTAACAAGTTGCCTTTCATATCGCGCAGAACGGTAACCGGCGGTACATCGGGCTGTGAGTAGGTATCCACAAAGTAATTTTCATTTGGGGAGAAGTTAACATTGTGGTTGCCAGCCTCTGGCGTCAGCAAGGTTAAACCTTTACCATTGAAACCAATTTTATAAAAGTGTGAAAAGTATGGGTTGCCCGGCTCGCGGCCACCTGCAGTAAAGTATAGGGTACGGGTTTTTTTATCAACTTTTAGCAGTTTAGTAACTACAAAATCGCCTTTAGTGATCTGGTTCTTTAGTTTGCCGGTTGTGGCATCGTAAAGGTACAGGTGCCCCCAGTTGTCGCGTTCCGAGAACCAAATGATCTCTTTAGATGCAGGCAGGTAACGCCAGTTGATGGCGTCCCAACCCGATTCATATTGAGTTTTAACGGTTTCTTCAAATACCTCGCGTACGGCACCGGTAGTGGCATTTGCTATTCGGAATTTCTCATTCTTATGGTCGCGAGAGGTTGATACAAATGCAAACTCGCTGCCATCGGCTTTCCAGTCGGCATCATCAAAGCTGCCGCTGCTGGCTATATCATCGCTCAGCGTAGCACGGTGCGGATCGGGCGCGATATTAAAGCGGATAACTTTTGGGTTCTCTACATCAATAATAACCCGTTGGATAGTAACAATATCTTTATCTCCCGGCAATGGATATTTCCAGGACATTAAGGTTGGTTTACCCACGTTGGTAGTAACCAGGTACATGTCGCTCACCTTTCGCTGGTCCTGCTGAAAGGTTGCCACTTTCTTAGAGTCAGGCGACCACGATACAATCGGCCTGTCGCTCATGGTCCATCCGGCGTTGTCGGTGGCATAGCCAAAATCTTTTACGCCATCGGTAGTCAGTTGGGTTTGTTTGCCGCTGGCGACATCACGCACCCAAAGGTTATAGTCTTTTATAAAAACAGCTTTGCTACAATCGGGCGACATCACCTCGTTGCCACCACCACGTGCGGCACGGCCTGTTAAAGTAGCCGTTTTACCCGCAACAGCTTTTGAAGTATCGGCGGTCAACTGGTTAGTTGCCGGGTTATATGCCCATTTTTTAGCATCTACAGAAAATAAAACAGATTTGCCATCGGCCGAATAATTAATGCTTTGAAATGGCAATTTGTTAGCATCATAAGTTTTGCCGGTTGCGGTTGATAAAGCTGCGGCAAGTTCCTGTGAATCGAACGCGGTGGTACGTGTTTTTTTAGCGGGGTCAACCAGTATAAATTCGTTGCCTTGCGCGGTTGATACACTATACCAGAATTTATCGCCCGGGAGCCAATTAGGGGAAACGTTTGCCCTGGCAACCAAAGGGGAAGTATTGTAGCCTAAAAAAACCTCGGCACGCTCATAATCCTTAGCGGTTATGGGGGCATTTTGCTGTGCGTTGGTTCCCAAAGCCATCGCCAAAGCCGTTACCGTTAGTAAGTATTTGTTCATTATTTATCAGTTAGTCAGTAATAACATTTGAAGATACTAAAGTAAAGCATTTTAACAATTTTATAAGCTGTAATAAATATAATGATTGTTACATATAACTGGAGTTTGGTTTCTTTTAATTTTATAAATTATCGTAAAACTATAGTTTGTTAATTCGGTTATTATAACATCATTTACAAACTAAAACTATGGAAACTATAAAAGCAAAAGGCTACGGAACATCAGGCTCGATATTTAACAGCCTCTCGATAATGGAATTTGAGCGTAACGCGCCAAAAGAAGATGAGGTACTGATAGATGTTTTATATTGTGGTGTTTGCCACTCGGATGTGCACCAGGTAAAAAACGACTGGAAGAATACCATATACCCATGCGTGCCCGGTCATGAAATTATTGGCAAGGTAACCGCGGCAGGTAGTGGTGTAACCAAATTTAAAGTGGGTGATACCGTGGGTGTAGGCTGTATGATAGATTCTTGCGGCGTGTGCCCGGCCTGCCAGGAACAACTGGAGAATTATTGCGAAGGCCCTGTAAGCTGGACCGCGACTTATAACGGTCATATGAAGCCTGATGGTAGCGACTTTAATACTTACGGTGGATATTCAACTAATCTGGTAGTAAAGGAATCGTTTGTATTACGTATACCGGATGCTTTGGATATTGCCGCAGCAGCGCCCATCCTTTGCGCGGGTATCACTACGTACTCGCCATTAAAGCACTGGGGCATAAAGCCGGGCGATAAAGTTGGTGTTGTAGGCATCGGCGGTTTAGGCCACATGGGTGTGCAAATTGCAGCAGCAATGGGTGCCGAAGTAACCGCTATTACCCGCACGGAGGAAAAGCGTGAAGCCGCCCAAACTTTAGGCGCAAAAGATGTGATCATATCAGAGAATGAGGAGGAGATGGCTGCGCATGAGTTAAAGTTCGATTTTATATTGAACACCATTCCCGACCCATACGACATCAACAAATACATCAATCTGCTAAAACGCGATGGTACCATTGTGGCAGTAGGGGTGTTGGCACCATACCAGGCACCTACTAACAACATGGAAGTAGCTATGCACCGTCGCTCGGTTGCGGGCTCAGTAATCGGTGGTATTGCCGAAACACAGGAAGTACTTGATTTTTGTGCCGAGCATGGTATTTTGCCCAATACCGAGTTGATCAAGATCCAGGATATTAACAAGGCATATGATAAGATGCTGGATGAGGAGGTACGCTTTCGTTATGTGATCGATATGCAATCGCTTAAAGAAGAGGAGGTATAATTAAAATTAAAAGGCTCCGATACATCGGAGCCTTTTAATTTTAATTATTTTTTTAGATGGTATTGGGAGTGTAAACTTTTATCACACCATCATTTTCGCTACTCACAACTAACAAACTCTTTTTAGTAGGGCTGTTTTTTGCCTGGATGATCAATACACCTTCGGGTGCATCGCCACATTTTAACAGTTGTAGAAACACAGGCTTTGTTGGATCGGTAACGTCATAAACGGCAACCGCATCCGCACGCTCCATACCTACAAAAGCTACATTTTTATTACCTATTTTACCAATTGCTATGCCTTCGGGCTCAACAGATTTATCATCGCTGCGGCCATCATCATAGGCACCTGCTGCAATATTTTTTGTATCTAACTCATTTTTGCTGTCGAACACTTGTTTACCATCAAGCCCGTTCCATACGCTGAAAGAACGTGAGCCTAACGAGTATAAAGCGTCATAATCGCCGTCGCCATCTGTATCACCTAAAGTGGTGGTTATATTTAAACGGCCAAGCTGTGCATCTTTTTTAAGGTCGGCACCATTAGGGAATAATACTGCATCAAGCTTAATATCTTTAATTCGCTTTATCTCGCTAAAACCACCATATTCTCTTGCATCGCCTTCATTCGCGGTAAATAAATAAGGTATGCCGCCTTGCTCTATAACAGCAATTCCATCGGGCATGTAAATACCTTTAACCGGCCATTTGGCAGCAAATAATTTATTGTCCTTATCACTTGGGTCAATCTCGTTACCTGCTACATTGTAATCTTTAAAGCCAAGCGGAAATATATTGGTAATAGTTTTAGTAGCGATGTCAATTTTAGCGATACCATTATTTTCCTGCAAAGTAACCCATACGGTTTTCGAATCGGCAGATATAGTGATATATTCCGGTTCGATGTCTTTTACGAAATCGTTACCCAAGCCAAATATTCTGAAGCCTTTAGCCATCAGCTCGGCCTTGTGGCCGGCAAATGCAGAGAAATTAATCGTAGTTACCGCGTAATCGTTCGCTACCGATATGATAGATACTGTACCGGCAGGGTCATTGGTGTAAGCGTCATTTGGTTCGCCCTCGTTAGCGGTCAAAATAAACTTGCCATCGGGCGAGTAGGTAACCATGTCCGGCAATGCGCCAACATTTATCACTTTTACTACGCTAAGGTCGTCCGTTTTAAAAACAGCAACTTTTCCATTTGCCTGTTTATCGGTATATTCTATAGCCGCGGCCAATTTACCGCCAGATACAGCCACACTGTTTACTGCACCGCCATAAGGGGCCATGCTGATAGAGTTGATAACCGACATGTGCAGCGGGTCTTTAAAATCGATAACATCAACTTTATTTACGGCCCCATTATTTACTACAAAAAGGCGGTTGGTTGCCGCGTCGAACGCGCTGATCTCGGCTGCGCCTACGTCGCCAATATCAAGAGAGCCTATTTCCTTGAAAGTAGCAGGGTCTTCATTTACAAAAAATTCGGGCTTAACCGGCTTGGGGTCGTTTGTGATCTTGTTTTTTTTACAACTAAAAATAAAAAGACATAGGAATACAAATAATAAATAATGCTTCATAGTGTTTGTTTTTGTTTGAACCACAAAACTATCTGCACAAGGTTAATACACCTTACAGTCTATATTAAGGGTGTGTTAACAACATCAGCGTATAAACAACAAAGCCCAATGAAAGTAAATTCATTGGGCTTTGTATTGATATAGTTAACTTAAGTTAGTTTTCCCCACCTTTTACAACAATGCCGCCTATTGGCTCGCATGTTACTGCAACGGTAACTTCCGCTTTTTTAACGCCATTTTCGCTAATGCTTTTGTCTGAAGATATTGCCGGTTTACCGCCTTTTACAACAATAATACCAATTGGGTTACCCGGGCGTGTTGCATCATTTGTGTTATGTTTAATAGTGTTAAACCCTCCACTTGTATAAGTACGGTGATCTTCGGTAGCTGCTTGTGTTGGGTTTTGGCCTCCTTTAACCACTACGCCACCTATAGGCTGGCCGGGAGCTTCAGCCATTGAAGCTCCACTTCGGCTGTTTGGGTTAAAGCTGATAAACTAACAAATGATAATGCTAAAACTGATAATGATAACTTTTTCATGATTTTGATTTTTAATAGTTTCTGCATCCATATAAGCCGCAACGTATTTTTGTTACCCCCCAAAAGTAATTTTCGTCGTATTTTTCTTTTTCGAATTTATAAAGGAGCGGCGAGCGCGCAACTTTGCCAAACGTTTAATGGCTACCGGCATCAAGTTGGCAACTACGTTCCCGGCAAGTTATAAAGATGAGCCAAGCGCTAAGAATTTCCCGGGTAAGGAGTTTCCTTACAAAGCAACAACAGGCATGCTGGGTATGAAAGCTATACCGGAAGAGGTTACTTATGAAGAGGGAGTTTATGTTGGATACCGTTATTACAATACATTTAAAAAGGCTACAGCTTATGAGTTTGGTTACGGGTTATCTTACACCGGGTTTACTTATAGCAACCTTACTTTGAATAGCCCAACGTTCGCAGGTAAAATTACTGCAAGCGTAAAAGTTACCAATATGGGTAAAGTTGCCGGTAAAGAAGTAACGCAACTATATTTGAACGCGCATGCAAAAAGCATGGATAAGCCTGCCGAAGAACTTAAAGGGTTCGCCAATACTGCCTTATTGCAGTTCGGCGCTTCGCAAGTGTTAACGTTTACCATCAACGCTAAAGATCTTGCTTCGTTTAACACCAAGCAATCTGCCTGGGTTGCAGAAGCGGGTACTTACAATGTTAAAATTGGTGCATCAAGCTAAAATATAAAACTGCAAAAAGTATTTAAACTGGCTAAAGCCATTACAGTAAAAAAAAGTCAATAAAGCTTTAGTGCCACAAGTGGCGAAAGATGAACGTAAAAAATAATTGCTGATATTTTTATTGCTAAAGGCCTGCATACGCATAAGTGTGCGGGCCTTTATGTTTTATTTCTTCAAACAAATATCAAAACTATCTGTGTAGCAAGAGTGTTAGTATTAGTGTAGCAAGCCATTGCCGCTAATTATTAAATTTAAAAAAGCCTTTTACCATGAGTGAGATCAAAAAAGAAGATGTTAAGCAGGAAGTGTTTGACCTGTATGATGATTACGCACACAACCGGCTGGACCGCCGGGTATTTTTAGAGAAACTATCAATTTACGCGGTTGGCGGTTTAACCGTGCCCGCCCTGATGAGTTTCCTGATGCCCGATTACAAGAATAAAATTCAGGTTAAGGCAGATGATCCGCGATTGGATTCAGGGTATATCAATTATGCTTCGCCAAAAGGTGGAGGCAGTATAAAAGGTTTGCTATCCAAACCAAAGGGTGCTAAAAAGAAACTTGGCGGTGTGATTGTTGTACACGAGAACCGCGGTTTAAACCCATACATTGAGGATGTAGGCAGGAGGGCGGCACTAGCTGGCTTTGTTTCGCTGGCGCCTGATGCACTTACACCAGTTGGTGGTTACCCGGGTAATGATGATGCCGGCCGCGAGCTGCAAAGCAAACGCGACCCAAATGAAATGCAGGAAGATTTTATAGCAGCTTACGAATACCTTAAAAACCATAAAGATTGCAACGGTAAAATTGGTGTTGTGGGATTTTGTTATGGTGGAGGTATAGCCAACATGATGGCCGTACGCGTGCCCGAATTGGCCGCAGCAGTACCTTTTTATGGCGCCCAGCCTTCAGCTGCAGATGTGCCGAAAATTAAAGCACCGCTAATGCTGCACTACGCATCGCAGGACACCCGGATAACTGGCGGCTGGCCTGCGTATGAAGCTGCATTAAAAGAGAACGGCAAAAAATACCAGGCATTTATTTACGAGAACGTAAACCACGGTTTCCATAACGATACAACACCAAGGTATGATAAAGCCGCTGCAGAACTGGCCTGGAAACGAACCATCGATTTCTTTACAGAGAATTTGACATAAGCCGTTAATCGGTTTGGGTTTGTGAAGTATAATACGATTACTACCGGTGCTATAAACTTACAGCGGCATAATTAATATACAGGTTAAATACAATAAATTTTCTGCTTTAGGGCAGTCAACCTTGAACACACAAACTGCTGTGCAACTTAAATTAGAATTAACAACCAACAACACATGCAAGTTTTATTACAGGAAGGGGAAAAATGGAGTGGAAAGAACTTACATCCGAAACTCGGTTGAAAGCTGATTTTTTACCACAATGGGATCGAAGCCCAAGGGCAGGACTGCACTTTAAGGATGATAGCAATCAGGAGGTGCTTTTTTCTGATTTCACTATCACAAATTATTAATTATAAGTGACGTGTAAAAAATATTATCCAACATTCCTACAGAATAGGATAGTAAATAGCATTAAAATTAACCATCATGCCAAAATCTAGTATAATAAAAGCGTTTACCATTATTGGCGTTGCGCTTGTATCTTTAAATACTTCGGCCCAAACTAAAACCGGCTTACATATTCTTAAAAAGCATGCTATAAAAAGTAGCGGCGGTTGGGATTATATTACGGTAGATGCTGCCGAAAAAAAGATCTACGTATCGCACGGTACGCAGGTTAATATTTTAAGCACGGTTACGGGCGACTCTATTGGTGTTATCCTCAACACAAACGGTGTGCATGGTATTGCATTGGTTAAAACTTTAGGCAAGGGTTATACCAGTAACGGGCGCGATAATAGCTGTACCGTTTTCGACCTGAAAACGAATGCAGAGATCGGCAAAATAACCGTCGGCACAAATCCTGATGCTATATTTTATGACGAGTTTTCTAAAAAAGTTTACACATTTAACGGCCGCAGCAGCGATGCTACCGTAATTGACCCGGCTACAGATAAGGTTGTTGCAACCATCCCTCTTGGCGGTAAACCCGAAACCGGCGTGTCTGACGGTAAGGGGAAAGTTTTTGTAAACTCCGAAACTACTAATGAGGTTGTGGTAATTGATGCTAATACCTACAAAGTAATCAAACGCTATAAAATAAATGGTGGCGATGAGCCCTCAGGCTTAGCTATAGACAGGGCGACTAACCGCTTATTTATCGGCTGCGGCGGCAATGCCACCATGGTTGTGATGGACGCCACAAATGGTAAAAATCTGGCCAAATTTAAGATTGGTGATTGTGATGGCGTTGCTTTTGACCCTGCCCTAAAGATGGCGTACTCATCAAATGGCGATGGCAACATGTCGGTTATTAAAGAGGTGAATGCCAATAAATTTGTATTTGTAGAGAACATAATTACCGAAAAAAGCGCGCGCACTATAGGTATCGACTTAACTACTCATCATTTATTTTTACCTGCCGCGCAAATGAAAGCAACACCGCCAACGGCAGAGAATGCCAACCCGCGCCCACACATGATAGCTGGTTCATTCCACATTATTGAAATAGGTAAATAATACCTCTAACACTTGTACATTGAAGAAAATCATCTACCTGATACTTTGCCTTGCGGGATTTAACGCCTCGGGACAGGTAATCGATACAGCCAAGAAAGTAAATATTGCAGATACCTTAAAAAAGGACCTTTTTACCGCGCCGGATACGGTTAAGCATTTACGTGGTAAAGCCTGGGCATTAGTGCCTCCGTCGGTTTTGATTGCCTACGGGGCAAGTAATTTCTTTTTTAAACCGGTAAGGAGGTTGGATGTAAGCATTAATAACGATATTATGGAGGATGCCCCAAACTTCCGCCATCACCCCGAAAACTTTTTTCAATTTGCGCCGGTAGCCTTGGTTTACGGGCTAAATCTGGTAGGCGTACATGGCAAAAATACTTTTATTGATCGCACCCTTATTTTTGCAATGGCCGAGGGTATGATGGGTTTAACAACGTTTGGGATAAAAAAGATAAGCCACAGGCTTCGCCCGGATGGTTCTAACTATTACTCCTTCCCATCCGGCCATACGGCCAATGCTTTTTTGGGTGCCGAGTTTATGGCTCAGGAACTGGGCGATAAATCTATAGCCTACAGCGCCGTGGGTTATAGTTTTGCCACCGCCACCGGCATACTCCGTATGTACAACCGCGACCATTGGTTTAGCGATGTTGTTGCCGGGGCAGGTTTTGGTATTTTATCTACCAAGGCGGCATACTTGCTTTATCCTTATATCCGCAACCGCCTGTTTAAGGCCGGCCGCGAAAAGGAAATCAACCGGAATTTGCCTGCTGAGTTGAAAAAAGAACCTAAAACAAGCTCTATCCTACTGCCATCATATAACCAGGGCAACCTGGGTTTGCAGTTTTCGATGCAGTTTTAATTGTACCTTATTTCTTGGCGAAAACATGATCGCGGTAAAAGATCCGCAGCATGCTTGGCAGTACAATTAACAGTAAAGGCAGTGCGGCTAAAAATCCGCCGATAACAGCAATAGCCAAAGGCTGGTGCAATTGAGCACCTGCACCAATGCCCAGTGCCAGTGGCATTAGCGCTATAATAGCACCCAACGCGGTCATTAATTTGGGGCGAAGGCGGGTTGATATGGAATATACAATGGCATCATCCACACTACTTGTCCTTGCGCTTTCGCGGAACTGCCAAAAGGTAAAAATAGCATTCTCGCCAATAATACCAACTATCATGATCAATCCCGTATAGCTACCTACGTTTAGCGGTGTATTGGTGACAAACAAGGCCAGCAAACTGCCGCCGATACCTAAAACGGCTATCACCAATATCAGCAACGCTATCCTGAATTGTTTAAAAAGGAACAATATCACTCCAAAAACCAACAGGCTTGCGGTAACCAGTATCATCAAAAGCTCTTTAAAGCTTTGCTGCTGCTCGGCATAGGCGCCGCCGTATTCCACGTGGTAGCCGGGCGGCAGGTTTACTTTTTCGGCTATGCCTTTTTGGATGGCGGGTATAACGCTGCCCAAATCACTGTTCTCTAAACGGGCGCTGATGACACCCATTGCCTGAAGATTTTCGCGTTCTACTTCGGCATCGCCGGCGCGCAGGTTTACATTGGCTAACTGGGTAATGGGTATCAGCTTGCCATCGGGTAAAAACAGGTTGAGGCGTTTGATGCCTGCTACATCCTGCATGCGGTTACCCGGATAAACCATGCGGATGGGCGACTGTTGCTCCCGCTCGAACAGGTTGCCGATCACGTTACCTTCTAATGCCGATTGCACCTGTGTTTGCAAAGCCGCCGGGGTAATATTGTATTGCGCCAGCTTGGTATAATCGGGCACTATATCAACCGATGGCCCGGCTATTACAATACCATCAAACACATCTGCAGTGCCTTTTACATCGGTTACTATGGCGGCTACCTGTTTGGATAACGCATGCAATTTAGCCTGATCGTCGCCAAAAACTTTTATTTCGATGGGTTGGGTAGATGTCATAAGGTCGCCCAGCATATCGCCTATAACCTGCCCAAAATCAACCCGTAGGGCCGGTTGGGTAGCTTCTATGTGCGAACGCAGGTCGCTAATAACCTCTTCGGAGGTTTTGCTGTGGCCTTTTTTTAACTGGATCAGGTAATCGCCGGTATTGGGTTCGGTGATAAAGAAGCCCATTTGCGTACCTGTACGGCGCGAATATGCTGCAACATCAGGCTCCTTGATAATTACTTTTTCTATCTCGCGCAGCATGCGGTCGGTTTCTTCAAGGGATGTGCCGGGAGGGGAGGTGTAATCTAAAACAATACTGCCTTCGTCCATATCCGGTAGGAAACCGGTCTCTAAACGGCCCGGAATGACTATAATAACCGCCACCAGCCCCAGTATCAAAATAATGCTCATGAACGGCCGCAGAATGAAGAACGAAACCCAACGTTGCCTTTTTACTTCATGTGCCACTTCCTTTTTACCAAGCGTATTTACTTCCGAATTTTTGGTAAGTAACAAGTAAATAACAGGTAACCCTATCCATGTCACAAAAAAAGACGACACCAGGGTGATGATCATGGTATCGGTCATCACTTTAAAGTAAGCACCTGCAACCCCCGTCATCAGCAAAAACGGGATGAATATAACGATGGTACTTACAGATGAGCCCACCATAGCCGGGAACAGGTAGTTGATAGCTTTTTCCAGAAGGTTAACCGTAGGCTCTTCGGGATGCTCCTCATGCGTGCGGTGAATTTGCTCAACCACCACAATGGCATCATCAATTATCAAACCTATGGCCGCCGCAATAGCCCCCAGTGTCATGATGTTTATGGTATAACCAAAGGCATATAAAATGATGAGCGTCAACCCTAATGTAACCGGTATGGTGATCAAAATTGTTGCACTTGCCTTCAAAGATCTTAGGAAAATGATAGCCACAATAATGGCCAGTGCCAAACCTATCCATAAACTATCGCTTACACTTTTTACAGACTCATTTACAAAATCGGCCTGTACATAATATGGTTTTATAGATACTCCTTTGGGTAGCACCTTTTGCAGTTCGGCCACTTTGTTAGTCATGGCTGCTGACAGGTCGACCAGGTTTGAGTTGGGTTGTTTGATAACTGCTATCAACACACCTTCGTGACCATTGGCGTTTATCTTGGTGTATTCAATGCCGGGATTTATCTGGATCTCGGCAACGTCTTTTAACTGGATAACACGTTTACGATTATTACTCACTACCAGGTTTTGCAGTTGCTCGCTGGTGTTAACGCTGGCATCGGTAACGGTTAGGTACAGCATCTTAAAATCCGACAGATAGCCGTTGGATTTGATGAACGCCGTTTGCGCTAAAGTGTTGGTAATCATATCGGGCGTTAATCCTAAAGTGCTCATTTTTTGGCGGTTTAGCACCAGCCAGTACTCTTTGGTTTTACCACCGATGACCCGGATCTCCGAAACGCCTACTACCTGCGAGAGGAATGGTTTTACGGTGTAAGTAGCCAGTTGCTTTAACTCGATAGGCGACAGGTTATGGCTCTCCAAGGTATACCCGCTAACAGCCAAGATGGAGGGGTTCATCTTCTCCACCGTTACATTAACCTCAGGCGGTAGTATGTTTTTTATTTGCGCTATGCGCGATTCTATCCGCTGCTGGCTCAGATCAATATCGGCATCCCAGTTCATATAGGCTGAAATCTCGCAGCTACCGCGGCTGGTAATACTGCGCACGTAATGCAAGTCGGGTACTTGTTTAATGGCATTTTCTAACGGTTTTGTAACCGTTACCATCATCTTGTTCACCGGCTGCAAGCCTGCATCGGCAATGATCTTTATTTTAGGGAAAGTGATCTCAGGGAAAAGAGACGTTTGCAGCCTGGAGTAGGCGAACCCGCCACCCAAAAGTATAATAAAAAGCACCAGGCTGATAGGCTTTTTATGGGTGATGAAAAAGTTATTTAGGCTGTCCATTATTTTAAAATTTTAACCTTTGCGGTATCTGCCAAACCATAATTACCGGTTAACGCTATACGGTCGGTCGCTTTAAAGACGGGCGATAGGATCTCAATTTTTCCGCCCGATTCGATGCCTTTTTTAACAGGGGTTTTAACCGTTGTGCTATCGTTTATCAGTTTCATTACCCAAAACTCGTTTTGTGTTTCATTTGATAAAACGGCAGATTTTGGCAAGGATGGCGCACTGCTTTTTGCCGTTTTAATAATGAGTGCTTTAGCCACCAAATTTTCGGGAATAGGGTGGCTGTTGTTCACTTTTATTACAATGCCCTGTGTTTGAGACAGGGTATCAACCGATGGCATTAGTGAGGCAATGTGGCCGTTTAGCTTTTCACCATCCGGCAGGGTGAGGGTCATGTTTTGGTTGTTGGCAATAACGCTCCTTAACTCGTAGGGTAGCTGCAAAACAAATGCGAAACTCTCGCGGTCGCTAATGATGGCCAGTTGCTCGCCATCCTGCACATAATCGCCAACCTGGTGTAATAACCGGGTTACAAAGCCACTGCGTGATGCGCGGATATTGATAACGCCCGAGAACATGAAGGTTGTATCCAAAACGTTAATGGTATTGCCAATGCTTTGCGCCTCTTTAGTTTTTAGGGTAAACATTAGCTGGCCTTTTTCTACATAGTGGCCCGGCTGTACATTTACCTTTTGGATGTAACCGATAGCATTAGCGCTTACATAATTCTTTTGAAGGAACGATGAGGTAGCGTTTAACTCAATGGTATCTGCCAGGGCACTGTTGCCAATAGTGGTAATCGTTATAGGTGTTTGCGACGCTGATGCGGCCTCTTCGTGGGCAGGCTTAGCGCCTCCGCATGAATAAAGTGCCGCCGTTGCTAAACAGGCAGAAAACATGGTGAATGGCTTGTAATATTGGTTCATATTATCGGCTCCAGTAGTTAAGTTGATTAATGAGTTGCAGCCTGCTGATGGTGTTTTGGGTGAGCAGGTTTTTTATTGTGAGGTAGTTGTTAACGGCTAATATCAGGTCGGCAATTTTAAGGTCGCCGGTTTGCAATAGTTTGGTATCCACCTTGATCAGACTTTCGGAGTATTTAAACTGGTCGTTTATTTCGGCAATTAGTTTATCGTACTCGCCAATTTGTTGATTAAGCTGGTTAATTTGCTGGGTGTATTGGTTGTTAAAAAAAGCTTTGTAACTGCGGCTGGTTTCCTGCTCAAGCGAAAGCTTTTTGTAAAGCAGTTTGCGCTGCCCGCCATCATATAAAGGCATAATTACACTAAAGCCCACGCTGGTACCAAAGTTTTTATAATACTGCGCGGTTAAATCAGAGTTGTAACCACCATCGGCAAAAACACTTAATTTGGGGCGATAGCTATAATCAATCAACTTACGGCTATTATTTAGCCTAATGCTATCTAACTGGTATTGTTTAAAAAAGATACTTGCACTACGGTCGGTAGTATTTACAGCTTTTTTCAGTTCGGGTTTGGTTATCTCAAAAATACTGGTATCGGCTACTCCGGATAAATAATTGAGCGTAGCGTAATCTGTTTTGTATTGTAAACGTGTTTGTGATAGTTGCAACTGCGCCTGCTTTAAGGTAACCAAAAAGGTAAGGTAATCGCTTTGCCGGTAAACGTTGCTACGGGTAAGGCGTTTCAGCAGGCCTTCTTCTTTACTTAGCAATTCAACTACTTCCTGGTTAAAGCGTTGCTGTTGCAGGCTGCCGTAAGCGGCAATATATTGGCCGATGATGGTGCGCCGAAGATCCTGTTCAGACAATTTAATACTGTTACGTAACGAATCGTTTTGGATGCCTAATACCGCAAACTGGGCGTTTAAATAACCCTTACCGATAAATGCTTTACTAACGGTTAGCAAGCCGCTTAACGATTGCCCGTTGGTAATGGCCGATGAGTAACCGTATCCGCGTATTACAGGCGCGTACAAGCCCGTGCTGCTGGCCGTAACCTGTGGTTTAAACCCGGCAAGGATGCGCACACTATCCAATTGGGCCGATAGGATCTGGTTGTTAAGATCTTTAATCAGCGGGCTACTTTTTACCGCCTGCTGCAGGTAATCGTCCAAAGTTTTACTTTGGCCAAAGCAGGTTGTGCTGAATAAAAAAAGCAAAAACAGGTTGATAAAATATTTCATCTAGTGCGTAAAGTATTGGCTCTTAAGTTAAATTTTTCAATTGTAAATCTCTCATCTAATTCTGTAAACATTTTGTGGGATATGGAGATATAAAATATGCCGGGGATGGCTTTATCCCCCCGGCATATGACCAGCCACAATTTCCCGATGAATGGCTTGAATTTAATATTAATCCTGGGCTATTTTAATGAATTTGCCTGCGCTATCAAAAAGCAGGTCTTTGCCATTTACTTCGGCCTCATAATTTATTTCGCCGTTTGCTTTGGTGATTTTGGCGGCTTCTTTTATAATTGCGCCTTTATAATGTTGTTTTAAGTATACAATTACGGTTGCAGGCAGGGTAGCTGCATTTATTTCCAGTTCAGATTCTACCTGCGCGCCATCAGCCTTAAACACGGCGGACATTTCATTATTGCCCTGTTTAAAGCCTGCTTCAAAATCACCTTTTTCTTTTTCCCATTTAACGGCTTTTATACCGGGATAAGCTTTTTCAAAAGATGTTTTTACCGCTGCCGGCACCTTTGCCGAATTAAGTTTTTGGGCCATAACTGTTATACCCAAACTTGTTGCTATTAAAATAGCCGCTGTTGTTTTAATAAGTTTCATGTTTAGTAATTTTTACACTAAACTATCAACCCAATCTGTACTCAATTTGGAATAAAACTGTAGGGAATTGGGATAATTAAAATATAACGGAGAAGGTATGCATTTTATCATCCAGTTTGTACCCGAGCTTAAACCCATATTTATCGCAAATCTGTTTACAAAGGGTTAAACCAAGGCCAATTCCTTCAGATCCATCCGACTTATGAAAACGTTTCAGCATCTGATCAAAATTAAAACTACCCTCGCCTGTATTGGTAATGGTAAGCTTTTGCGCATCCAGTATAACAGATAATTGGCCATTATGATAATTATGCCTGATGGAGTTACTCAGCAGGTTGTTAAGCAAGATCTCGATAAGCGATTTATTAGCATGGATCTTTTTATTATGAAGATCGGTCGATAGTATAATATCTAACTGTTGTAGCATTTCTTCGTGCTGGTAAAGGCATTCTTCTAACACTTCTTTAATGTCAACATCGTGGATGTCTTTTATCAAGCCATTTTCTATTTTGGCAAGCAACAGCATAGATTTATTTAGCCTTGTAAGGCGGGTTACTGTGCTGTAAATATCATTCAATAGTTTGCTTTGCTTATCTGTAAATTCATCAGTTTGTACCAGGATATCTAATTTTGAATTGATGATAGAGATCGGTGTCATCAATTCGTGCGAGGCATTTTCGGTAAATCCTTTCAGGTTTTGATAATCGCTTTTCACCCTGTCGGCCATGCTGATAACCGCCTGGTCCAACTCGGTAAATTCATCAATAGTAGATAGTGTGCTACTTACAATAGGATTACTGGCTAAACTAAATTCCTTTAGTTGAAATAATACTTTATAAAAAGGTTTCCAGATGCTTTTTAGTATCACCCGGTTGAGGATTATCAGAATGGCAAGGAGAGCTACAATTACGCCAATAGTTATCAGGAAGATGATTTGGATCAGATCCTCGGTTTCAACTTTAGACTGGGTTACTGTTATCCTGTAGTTTTGCCCGGATACCTTTACCGAACTGATAAGCGCGCGTGCCGCTTCTATTTTTTTTTCATCGTAATCCCGGTAAACGGTATCTAAAAAGCGGCGTTGATCGCTTTGTTGACCAATTGGGGCAAAAACTATTTGTTGGTGATTGCTTTCATAAACATCAGGCAGGCGATGGTTTTTGCTTACGTAGCTAAATACCTCGTTCTCTTCAAGCACCAGGTCTTTATCTATTTGCCCGGTTAAAATATGGCTGATGGTATAGTAATAAACAATACCGGTAACCAGCATGATGACAATTGTTACGCCTATGTTAACACGGTTGTACTTGTCAAACAGTTTCATGCATCGGTAAATTTGTAGCCCATGCCATAAGCCGCTTGTATGTAATCGTTAGCGCCGGCCTCAACCAGTTTTTTGCGGATGTTTTTAATATGTGAGTAGATGAAATCGAAGTTGTCGGCAATATCAATGCTATCGCCCCAAAGGTGTTCTGCAATGGCACTTTTAGAAACTACTTTACCTTTATTTGCAATAAAATATAGTAAAAGCGAATATTCTTTACGGGTAAATTTCACAACCAGATCATTTAATTTTACCGTTTTTGCGTCCAAGTCGATATTGATCTCGTTAAATTTAAGAATGCTGCTGCCGTTAAAAGACCTTCGCCTTACAATGGCCGTAACCCGCGACTTTAATTCAGACAAATGGAAGGGTTTGGTAAGATAATCATCGGCACCTAAGTCAAGCCCGGTAAGGCGGTCATCCAGGGAGTTTTTAGCTGATATGATGAGCACACCATCGTTATGCCCATTCGCTTTTAAGTGTTTAACAATGTCCAGTCCGTTTCCATACGGTAGGGTTAAATCAAGAATCACGCAATCGTAACGGTACACACTAACTTTTTTCAGGGCCGATGTAAAGTCGTTCGCGGTTTCGCAAATGCTGTCGCCGCCGGTAAAGTACGCTTCTATGCTATCGCGTAAGCCGGTTTCATCTTCTACTATCAGTATCTTCACCCTATAAAATTAATACTTAAAGTTGGAGAAATGCTGAGTAAATATTAGTCCTTAATCATGCAGCAATTGATTGATATGAGCAAGCTTACGTTCCTGCAACAGCCTGTTAATCAATTTATTTAACGGCATCAGGAAATTAAAGAGTTACTTCATCAACATTTTAAAAAAGTGTGCAGCCTGTTGGGCCATAATAGCGTGGTCTTCCACACTGGGGTGGCCGCCGCAACCGTGCGCCTCCATGGGTGGGAAGAAGAATATCTCAACAGGTTTTTTACCAGGGTATTCGGCGTTGATCTGGTTTTTTACGGCGGTGATGCAATCTTCCAATATTTTGCCATATGCTAATTTTACCATGGGACTACTCAATAAGGCTATGCGGGCTTTAGGGTATTTTGATTTCACCAGGTTTACAAAATTCACGTAAGTAGCAATAAACTTTTCGGGGTCGAAAGGTTTGCGCGGCTTTATACCGTCGCCATTACTAAAATCATTTGTGCCAAGCGCAATGCTTACTACTTTTGGGCTGTAGGTTTTAAAATCCCACTTAACCGGATTGTTGTATTGCAGATCTATATTTTCATAAACCTGTGGCATGGTAGGCGCGTCGCTGTTCCAATTGCGATAAACGCCAATACCACTTACGCTGCTGAGCATGTAGTTTGCACCAAGGGCACGCGCCAGCCGTGGCCCGTAAGCCATGTACGCGTTGTGGTGGTCTATATAATCACCTTTGCCGCATGGTGTTTCACTGGTGTCGGCTGCTGCGCCGCAAGTAATGCTGTTGCCAATAAATTCAATCAATGGTGTCTTTTTCACTTTGATGGATTTTACATGGTCTCCGGTTATTTTACTGATCAAAATGTCGCCACTTGTCGCCTCTGTACATTTATAGATCCATATTTTATGATTGCCCTCTTTGGGTGCAGTTATAATAATGGGCGATGTTGAATTTGCTTCCACTCTTATACGTTTTTGGTAAACGCCATCCAGTTCGTACTGCAAATAATTGTGAGCCTCCTTGTCTTTTAGGGATAAATAAATCTTACAAACAGTCCCTTTAAAGTTAAACCCGAAATGCACTGCCGAGCTAATGAGTTCCAGTTCTTTTTCGCTGTTGTAATAATATCTTCCATAAGGGTTTAGCTTATTTGCAGCGAGGGTGTCGGCTTTGCCATTATTTGCACGGGCAGTACTCATGCTAAACGAAACAATTGAAAATAGAACGGAGTATAGAAGCTTCATATAAGTTTAAATGTGGAATTTATTATCGACGTCCAAAATCTTTCTGCAGCGCTTCAATGGCGTTAGCCAAATAGGCTACGGGTGCATTCCAATTAATGGCTACTTCATTGGCAGCATATGCACGGTTATCGTCTATATACGCTTCGTCCGGGGCTATCGATGGTACTTTAACGCCATCTTGCATGCCGGGGTTAGGGCCGCCTGCCATTAACCCGGGGATAGGCTCAACTATTCCATCAGCTGTAGATGGTCTGTGGTGTGGCTTCATCGTGCTTTTGCTTCCGTAACCTGTTATATAGGAATAACCCGAACCGTTACGCCCTAAAAGATAGTCGAGGTTAGCTAATGCGCAATTTAAATATCTTTTATCGTGCGTTAGCTGATATGCTTTAATTAGCAATATACCTTGATTAGCCGCATTGCTGTTGCTGCCCCAATTGAAGTTATTAGCTGATTTGCCCATTACTGTTTGATACGCATTTTTATCTGCATTAAACAACAGATCACTTGCGAAATTTAATACCCTTGCTTTAATTTCCAACAAAGGATGGGTAAGAGGTTGTTTTTTTATTAAGGAGTAATAGCCCAGTAATTTTACATTACTCCATGTAGGTAACAACATTTTGGGACCATCGCCGGCTATAACGGTTTTTAAATATTCTTCTTTGCCTGTAGTTACATATAGTTCTGATGCAGCCCAAATCAGTTCATCTGCAAAGTATTTATCACCGTAAGCCCCCGTTGTTATTTCGGGTTTAAATTTTTTGTTCATCACGTCCTGGTCATATATCACGTTTGGGTTTTTTAGCGCCCAGGCGTAAGCTTGTAAAGACGCTTTTAAACAAGAATCTGCAAGACCAGGTAGCTGATGATGGAATTTTTTTAAGATGCGGGCAGCCTGTGCGGTTACAGCGGCAAAATCAAGCGTCGCAGCTGTACCTTTTTGAACAACATAACGCGGCATTACAGCTTTATCTGGCATGATCATCGCATCAAACTTGGTGTTAGTCAATTTATGATAAACACCTCCGTCATTAGGGTCTTGCATAGTAAGCATCCAGCGAAGGTTCCATATAACTTCATCCAGGATATCCGGTAGCTGGTTGTTGCTTTCCGGTATATTAAGTTTTACAGTGTTCATGTAACCAGGAAAATCATCGTATAATGAAAGTAAGGTTGCAGTACTGATGCCGCTGTTTACGATGTATTTGTTATAATCGCCGGCGTCATACCATCCTCGCCGGCTTGATATTATTGTACCTTCAGGCCTTTTTTTGTTAGCGGCAGAGGCATGGATAAGAACTTTATTGTCGGGATGGCCAGCAGCTCTGTGCCATTTCCCTGCATATTTTTCAGCTAACGGTAATGATGCGCGTTGGTAGTAAAATGCTTTAATGGTAGCATCTGCAACACTTTTATGAATAGATGACTTGATATTAAACGGATAAGAATATCCCAGCAAAGGAATGAAAATGCGATAAGTGCCGGGTGTAACAAATTTAGTAAAATTAGCCACAGCCATTTGCTTTCCAGAAAATGCAGGTTGAGTGTCTAATACTAGCCGGCCGGTAAAAACAGATTGCCCCAGACTGGTTTGTAAATAAAATTTACCCGTATCGGCGCTTGTTACTATCGCTTTTTTTTCGGCATCCGGATAGAAACCAACTTGATTTAAACGGATTTTTTGCGCTGAAGAATTTATTTGGGCAATGGATGTCAGATAGGTAAAGCAAGCCATCAGCGTTAACAGCAATTGTTTATTTGTTCTCATTTTGTTCATATTGTAATTAAATTACAATATGAACAAAAGACGGCTCTTATCGCTGGATTTTATTTACTATTTACGAATACTATCTCTGAAGATTATTATTATTAACTTAGGATACCAATAATAAGTCAGTAATCCCTATCCATTTTATACGCATGAAAAGGTTTTTTACAATTTTTTTTGTTTTTTACTCTTGCGTGGTGTTTGGGCAAAGCAACGAATTTCAATTCTCTAAATTAGATATCGGTGAAGGCCTGTCGCACAACCAGGTCAATTGTATTTTAAAAGATCATAGTGGCTTTATGTGGTTTGGTACCTTGTCGGGCTTGAGTAAATACGACGGATATAAGTTTAAAATATTTAAGCACGAAGAAAGTGATACGGTGAGCCTGAGTGACGATTTTATGGTAAGCTTAGCCGAAGGCCCCGACAATAATTTGTGGGTGGAAACAAGAAATGGATTTAATATTTATGATCCGCTTAAAGAAATTTTTAGCCATAACATTACAGGCGCACTCAAAGCGTTTGGTGTCCCATCCCAAAATTTTACAGCGCTAAAAAAAGACAAGGTAGGTAACTTTTGGTTCCTCAACTCATTTAGCGGCATTTATAAATATAATCCCCTTACAAAAAAAACCGAACACATCAGCTATAAACCCGGCGGTAAAGCTTCCATTTATAGCAATGCTGTCGCCGATTTGTCTGTAGATGCAAAAGGCAATATCTGGCTGGTTTATAATAAAGGGATTTTGGAGCGCCTTGATCCGTTGACACACAAGGTCAATTATCGCAGGCGTCTGAGCGAACTGCCAACCGGGCTAAATACCTCTTACAAGGTTTTTATTGACAGGCAAGACGATGTTTGGGCTTATGTGCCAAGTTATTCATCTGGTGTTTATTACTTAAATTCCAATACAACTACTTTTAGGCATTTGGATAAGGACGGTACCTCCTCGGGCTTAAACACAAATGTAATAGCCTCGGTAGTGCAAGATGATCATAACAGGGTCTGGATAGCTACAGACCATGGAGGTATCAATTTGCTCAATAAAGCAGATTTTAAGACCAGGTACCTGCTTAACCGCGAAGACGATAAAAAAACCCTCGGGCAAAATAGCTTAACAACACTCTATAAGGATAACACAGGTATTATTTGGGCAGGTACGTACAAGTGCGGCATTAGTTATTACCACGAGAGTATTATCAAGTTCCCGTTGTATACGCATCATTTGTCTGACCCGGGGAGTTTGAGTTTTAGCGATGTAAACAAGTTTATAGAAGATGATAAAGGTAACCTGTGGTTAGGTACTAACGGCGGGGGGTTAGTTTATTTTAATCGTAAGAACGGCAGTTTTAAACGCTACATGCATGATGCGGCAAACAATAACAGCCTCACCAATAATGTTATTGTAAACATGTACCTGGATCATGAACAGAAACTTTGGATAGGTACCTATTTTGGCGGGCTTGACAAATTTGACGGTAAAACCTTTACGCATTACCGTCACCGCGATAACGACCCCGGAAGTATTTCTGAAGACAGGATCTGGTCGATCATCGAAGATCGGGACAATAATTTATGGGTGGGGACCCTTGCCGGCGGGCTAAACCTCTTAAACCGAAGCACCAATTCATTTAAGCATTATAAGATGATGGCCGGGTCATCTAATTCAATGCATTCCAGCTATGTCGCCGCCTTGCTTGATGATCGGCACAAAAACCTTTGGATTGTAACATCTTATGGCGTTGATGTGCTTAACCGGCGTACCGAACAATTTATGCATTATGTGCATGATGACAAGGACCCCAACAGTTTAGTAAATAACAACACTAATAATATATTAGAAGACAGTAGCGGGCTCATATGGATAAGTACGCGCGAGGGCATCAGTATATTAAATACGGCTACAGGTAAGTTTAAAAATATTACCAAGCAGGATGGATTGCCGGATAATACGGTAATTGACCTGCGGGAAGATGACGCCCACAATATTTGGGCAAGCACACCCAACGGCCTTTCGAACATTATTGTTGACCGTAAAAGTGCAGGACTGCCTTTGCACTTTATCAACTATAACGAAAAGGATGGCCTGCAGGGCAGGGAGTTTACAGCTAATTCCTCTTTTAAAACGCGGAAAGGTGAACTGATATTTGGTGGCGGTAATGGCTTTAATATTTTTAAACCGGCCAGTTTGCGTAACAGTACAAATGCCCCAAAACTGGCCTTTACCGATTTTCAGGTGTTTAACAAAAGCGTAAAGGCCGGCGAAAAGATCTTTGGGAATGTGATTTTGCCAAAAGCCATATCACATAGCGATACCGTTGAACTGAAATATAATGAAAACGTTTTTTCGGTTGAATTTGCCGCCCTCAATTATTTTGACGCGGATAAGGTGAAGTATGAGTACATGATGCAGGGGTTTAATAAAAACTGGATCAGTGCCGATAACCTTACCCGTAAAGCTACTTATACCAACTTAGACGCAGGCGATTATACCTTTAAGGTACGCGCTGCTAACCCCGGGTTTTGGAAAAGTAAAGAACTCACACTATACATTAAAATACTGCCCCCATTTTGGAAAACAACGGTTGCGTATATTTTATACGCCTTACTATTTATAGGTATTTTATTATTTATACGCAGCAGGGGGATTCGCAAGCTTAGGCTCGAATTTCTTTTAGAGAAGGAGCGCGAAGAAGCGCAGCGGATGCATGATCTCGACCTGATGAAGATCAGGTTTTTTACCAATGTAAGCCATGAATTCCGCACGCCATTGTCGTTAATTATTGCACCGGTAGATAACATTGTTAAGCAAATTGCCGAACCGGGTATAAAAAAGCAGTTACTTTTAGTGAACCGTAACGCCAAGCGTTTATTAAACCTGGTAAACCAACTGCTCGATTTCAGGAAAATGGAGTATCAAGAGTTAAAGCTCCACAAAACACCGGGAGACATTGTTGAATTTATTCGCGACCTATCTTACTCGTTTACCGATGTTGCCGAGCAGAAACAAATAGGATTTGTATTTGATAGCGAAATAGAAGAATACTACACCAGTTTTGATTATGAAAAGATAGAGCGTATTCTGTTCAACTTGCTATCAAACGCCTATAAATTTACGCATGCAGGCGGGCAGGTAAGCGTATTGTTAAATTTAAAAAGCTACACAGCTGGCGGGGATAACCAATTTGAGATCAGGGTAATTGATACGGGGATTGGTATCCACCCGGACAAACAGGAAAAGATCTTTGAGCCATTTTTTCAAAATGACATCCCCGGCACAATGCTAAACCAGGGCAGTGGTATCGGCTTGTCAATCGTAAAAGAGTTTGTGCGCCTGCATGCCGGAGAGTTAACTGTAGAAAGTGAATTGAACCAGGGAAGTTGTTTCACGGTAATGATTCCTTTACAGGAGTTAAACAAAAATTTATTTACAGATAAGCCTGTTCATTTACAGCATTACGACGAAAATAGTTCAATAGCCAATAATACGGAAATCCAGGTAAGGGATAACCGGGACGGTAAAAAGCCGGTTGTTCTTTTGGTTGAAGATAATGACGATTTTAGGTTCTATATCAAAGACAATCTTAAAGACTCGTTTCAAATCATCGAAGCTGAAAATGGCAAGCGGGGCTGGCAAAAAGCGCTTGCGCAACATCCCAATTTGATAGTTAGCGACATTACAATGCCGGAAATGAACGGGATAGACCTTTGTATCAAAATTAAAAATGATAAGCGCACATCGCATATTCCCGTAATATTGCTCACTGCAGTAGCCGGCGAAGAGCAGCAATTAAAAGGTTTGGGAACCGGTGCCACCGATTATATGACCAAACCTTTCAATTTCGAGATCTTGCTTTCTAAGATCCGCAATATTTTGTTGCAGCAGGAGCATATGCGTAAAACATACCAGAAACAGGTTGAAGCTAACCCTACTGAATTAATTGTAGACTCGCCGGATGAAGGGTTCATTAAAAAGGTATTGATGCTGATAGACAATAACATCGCTAACCCCAACTTCTCGGTAGAAGAGCTAAGCAACGAAATGTTTGTTAGCCGTTATACGCTGTATAAAAAAACACTACAGATGACCGGTAAAACACCTAACGAACTGGTTAGGCAAATGCGGCTAAAACGCGCAGCGCAATTATTGGAAACGGGCCACTTAACTATTTCACAGATCTGTAATAAGGTTGGATTTAAAAGCCAAAAATATTTTGTTAAAACCTTTAAGGCCGAGTATGATATGCTGCCATCCAGGTATGCTGAAACACACCAACAATAATTTGATTTGCATATTAATACCAGGGGCATTTGTAAATTCCGGGGATAGATCCGTCAATGTTTTGTATTAATAAACTACGCAAATTTATTATAACTAATTATAAACCAGTGTTTTAAATACTGGTTGACATTTGTGCCCCTATTTATCCACAACAGGATAATAAATACGCCATAATTTTATCTCCGAACTAAATGACGGCGTAATAGTATTCTTTTGCTTCGGCGACCACATTACCAATTTTAACCAATTTATTGTAAACACATTCGAAACTGTTAATCGGCAGGTGCACAGATCAGCGTGATTCTGGCATAGCCATAAAATTTTGAATATGCTGCTAAAGAACCAATTAAAATCAATATAAAATTATAAACCAACAAAATCATTATGGGAAAAATTCTACGATCAGTATTACTTTTTGCCGCTTTTTTTATTTGCGCAACCACAATGGCGCAAACAGTGGGAGTGGTAATAAAAGGAACAGTAACAGATGAAAAAGGGGTAACTCTGCCGGGAGTTACGGTATCTGTTAAGGATGCACAGGTTAGCGCGCTTACCAATGTAGATGGTAAATACAGCATCACTGTGCCACAACAAGGCCGGGTACTCGTATTCAGCTTTATAGGTATGCAACGCCGGGAAATTACTATAAGCAACCAAACACAGGTTAACGTACAACTGCTATCGTCCACAACTTCTTTAGCAGGTGTTGATGTAGTTGCCATAGGTTACGGCTCGCAGCGCAGGCAGGATGTAAATGGTGCTATATCATCCGTAAAAGCGGCAGATATTGCTAACATACCGCAAGCCAGTATAGATCAATTATTGCAGGGTAAAGCCGCAGGTGTTAACGTAACGCAAAATACAGGTGCGCCGGGTAGCCAAACTTCGGTACGTATCAGGGGTATTTCCACATTCAATTCGGGCGAGCCCTTATACGTTATTGATGGTATACCTATCTCCGGCGCTGCCAACGCTAATGGCGGTACCGCGTTAAATGCTAATAACGGCGCAAATTCGCCAAGCCCGCTTGCCTTGCTTAACCCTAACGATATCGAGTCGATAGATATATTAAAAGATGCCTCTTCAGCAGCTATTTATGGTAACAGGGCGGCTAATGGTGTAATTATCATCACTACAAAAAAAGGCCGTAGTGGTACTGCCCGGATAAATTATGATGGCTATGCAGGTTTTCAGCAGCCGCAGAAATATCTGAAGCTGATGGATTTGCCGCAATATGCAAACCTGCAAAATTCGCTGGCTGATGTTTATGGCACAGGCCGCCGCGGCGAATTTGCTGACCCAAGCCTGTTAGGTAAAGGTACCGATTGGCAACGCGCAATTTTCCGTACGGCTTATCAGCAAAGCCACCAGTTGTCAATTTCTGGCGGTAAAGACGGGCTTAGTTATTACCTGTCCGGCGGATATTTTGACCAGGATGGTATCGCCATCGGCTCAAACTTTAAACGTTATTCGTTCCGCAGCAATGTTGACGCGCAGGTAAACAACTGGTTTAAGGTTGGCCTAACCGTATCAGGGAGTAAATCGAACGAAAATATCATATACAGCGATAACGGCGGTATCATCTACAATGCATTGTTACAGGCACCTGACGTGGCCATTTACAATGCCGATGGCACGTTTGCAGGCCCGCCAAATACACCGGATGCCGTTGGTGGGATCTTAAACCCTGTTCAGCAGGCAACAAGTATTTCTAATATATTAAACCGCAGTAACTTAAACGGAAATTTTTACGCTGATATCAGGTTTATAAAAGATCTTACCCTGAGAACAGAGTTAGGTGGCGATTTTGGTTTTTCTAACAATAATATCTTCACACCAAGTTATTCGTACGGTAGGTTTACCAATCCTACGGCCACCCTTCGCGAGCAGCAGAACACCAATAGCTATTACAATTATAAAGAGTACCTGACATACAATCATACTTTTGCGCAAAAACACAGTTTGACCGCATTGTTAGGCTACGAGGTATCATCGTCACGATGGGGTTACACGCAGCAAAGTATTTCGGGTTTCTTAACCAACACATTAGGCAGTAACGTGCCTACAGAAAATTTAGGTACGGCTACAACCGCTGTTATTGATGAGCGTAAAAGTGCGCCGCATAACCTGGAGTCGGTATTTGCGCGTGCTATTTATACATTTAATAACAGGTATAGCCTTACTGCCATTTTGCGTGAAGATGCGTCATCCAACTTCGCGCCTGGCCATCAGCGCGGTTATTTCCCATCATTCGCGGCATCATGGCGTTTATCTGATGAGGACTTTTTCAAACCTATCAAAAGTATTGCCGATAACGTGAAGATCCGTTTAGGTTATGGTCAATTGGCTAATGAGGCCATCCCGCCTTATTCGTTCGGTTCGCAGTTAAATCCAACCATCACCGGTTTAGGCACAGGCTTTTTAGTGGCAAGAATTCCCAATGATAAGCTTACATGGCAGCACCAGATAGAGTACAACGCAGGTGTCGATTTTAGCTTGTTCAATTACCGTGTAGAAGGTTCATTTGATTATTATCAGCGTAAAGCAAGTAAGTTCCTGTTTCAGTTGCCATTACCGGCTTACGTAGTAGGCGGCCCGGATTACCTGGGCGGTGTCGCTTCGCCATTTATAAACTCAGGCGGTATCAGCAATAAAGGTTTCGATATCACCATTAATACCCGTAATATCGTATCTAAAGATTTTAAATGGAGCAGTACGTTAATATTCTCTCATTACAAAAACAGGGTAACCTCTTTAGCTACCGGCTTACAACAGCTTGTTCAAAGTGTAACTAACGGGTTCTTAAGTTTGCCAATTACCCGCACAGTTGTGGGTGGTCCGCTGGGAGAATTTTATGGCTACAAGGTTAAAGGTACATTTAAAACTGATGAGCAGTTAAGGAACGCGCCTGTACAATTTGGCTACCCGGTATCAAACGACCCAAACCTGGGTAATAAAAGGACGTGGTTAGGCGATGTACAGTACGAAGATCTTAATGGTGATAAAGTTATCGATGCTAAAGATCAAACCTCATTGGGTAGCCCGCAGCCTACGTTTACTTATGGTTTCACAAACAATTTTAGCTACAAAGCTTTTGACCTGGGCATATTTTTGCAGGGTTCGCAAGGCGGGCAGATCCTGAACCTGCTTGATCGTACCTTAGGGGGCCTGGCAAACCTTTACCAGAACCAGTACGCATCACAGGCGAATTTCTGGAGCCCTACAAACCCAACGTCTGACATCCCTGCACCAAGGGCGGGTACAGATAATGCCAACCTTCAAATTTCAGACAGGTTTATCCATAGCGCTTCGTACCTAAGGATCCAGAATGTAAGCATAGGTTATAATTTCCCGGTTAGCCTGATCAAGCATGTTAAGCTTGCACGTTTAAAAGTGTATGCCAGCGGCCAAAACCTGTACACATTTACCAAGTATAATGGTTACGACCCGGAGATTGGCCTACAAAACCAAAACCCGCTATTAGCTAACGTTGACATCGGCAGGTACCCATCTGCCCGCACCATCACGTTTGGTATTAACGCCCAGTTTTAACCTATAAATAAGAATAAAATGAAAAGACATATAAAATATATAGCAGGCGTAGCGGTAATGATGTTAGTTACTGCAACAAGCTGCAAAAAAGATTTTTTTAATAAAGCACCCGAAGATGCGATAACGTTGGATAACTTTTATCAAACAGCAGAGCAGGTGCAGTCAAGCACTAATGGTTTGTACAATAATGTTTGGTTCAGCTGGAATAATAAAGCATCATGGGCAATAACAGAAATTGCAAGCGGCAACGCGCGGTCTTATTCAAGTGATGTTGTGGCTTTCGGCAACTTCTCTGCAACGGGTGATAATACCGAGATCTCTAACGCGTGGACATCTTTGTTCACCGTAATTGCTCAGTCAAATGCACTCATCAATAATCTGCCATCTAAAGTGCCGGCATCTGTACCATCAGCAACAACTAACAATGCGCTTGGCGAAGCACACTTTATGCGCGCAGCTGCCTATTTCTATTTGGTTAGGTTATTTGGCCCGGTTCCAATCATCGAGAACAGCTTGGATTATGTGAATAATTTCCAGATCAACACTAACACCGTTGTAGATGTATACAAGTTTATTGAGAATGACCTGAAATTTGCTGAAGCGAATTGCACACCAATGGTAAGAAGTGGATCATCTGTAGCACAGGGCCACGTGTCAAGCGGTTCGGCAACGGCAATGCTTTCAAAAGTTTACCTGTATGAGCAAAAGTATGCTGATGCACGCGCATCAGCCGAAAAGGTGATTAGCAGCGGCGAGTTTAAATTATACGGATTGGACATTGCCGGCAAAACCTATAACAACCTGTTTGTTACCGCTAACAACAATAACGAGGAGTCTGTTGCTGCATTACAATGGGCTGCCGGTGCGCCATATGGTCACGGTAACTCTTTGCAGGCATCTTTCGCTATCAATTCTATCATAACCGGTACGGGTGATGGATATTCTGTAATTGGCCCCACTATAGATCTTCAGAAGGCCTATGAGCCGGGCGATATTAGGAAACACGGTACGATCATGTTAGCGGGGGATAAGTATCCTGAACTAAACCAGGCTGCCGGTGGCTTTACCGTACCTGCAGATGTTAATGCACAAGGCACCAAAGCGGGCATTAAAAAATATGTTACGGGTACACCGGCTGATAATGGCGGTAAAGGTGCCGCGCAGTCTACAGGTAACAACACTTACATTATGCGTTATGCCGATGTTTTGTTAATTGAGGCAGAAGCCGTACTGGCTAGTGCAATAACTACAAGCGACCCGGCTGCGTTGGTTCCGTTTAATAAAGTAAGGGCACGTGCAGGGCTTAATCCTTTACCTGCTGTAACTAAAAATGATATCTATCACGAACGACGCATAGAATTTGCTATCGAGGGCGATTATTGGTTTGATTTGGGCCGTTTAGATGGCTTTAATGCTGCATCGCATCCCCTGGCTGCTGTTATAATTGGCAATCAGGAACGTGGAACCTACAGTAACGATACGCCACCGGTAGTGTATTCCCAAAAGATACCGATCAGTTCAAGTGGTTTCCTATTCCCGTATCCAACTACAGAGGTTGCGGCTAATCCGAAACTGAACGAATCACCGGTACCATACACGTTTAAATAAAAAACCAGATTTAAAAGAAGATGAAAAATTCAAAAATATATTATGGGATATTGGCTGTACTAATGATAATTGGTATTGCATCCTGTAAAAAAGATAGTCAGGAGCAGGGTGGTAAAGGCGCGCCGGTAATCACCAGGGTACGTACTGTAAGCAAAGCGGATACGATAACCGGTGTTGAGCACCGCATAACGCTCGATTCGAGCAGCGTTTATGATGATCATACAGTTGTTGCATCCGATTCGACCGTTACTAACGGGAAATTAAACAATCAATACGCCATCCTTGGCGAAAACCTGTTAACCACTAACGCGGTATTATTTAACGGTGCATCGGTTTATTTTAACCCCGCGCTGATTACCGATAAAGTGATTATCATCACCATACCTGATGGTACGCCATTTGGCCCAAGCCAAAGCAATAAATTAACCGTTGTTACCAAATATGGCAAGGTTGATTTCGATTTTAGCATCCAGCAGCCACCGCCATCCGTTACAGATTTTAATCCACTTGCTGCGGGTTCCGGTGATATTGTAACCATTAATGGTAAAATATTTAACGGTGTTACAGGTGTGAAATTTGATGACGTGCCTGCCGAGATCGTTGGCACTCCAACAAATACCCAGATCCGGGTTAAAGTTCCGGCGGGTGTGGTGCAGTCCTATATTTATGTTACCACACCGGGTGGTACAGCTAAATCGGCATCTTCATTTGGGTTTAAATACATTATTTATGACGATGTACTATCAGCAGGATGGGGCGGCCAGGGAAGTGGTGGTTACGACGGCTATGGCAGTACCAGAAAATATAACAGTACCGAGCACCCTAAACGTGGAACTAACGCTATTGCCGTAACCGTTAATAATGGCTATGGGGCTTTACAATTAGGTTACGGTGGTTCTACATTAAGTGTCACCTCAGCCGGGCTAAAATCTCTTAAATTCTCTATCTACGGTGGCGCAGGTTTCAAAGCGGGCGATAGGGTAAAGGTTGTAATAAATGGTAACTATGGTAAGGCTTACCCCGTAGAAGTAGCCGTTGGCGCTTATACTGATTATACCATTAAGCTCAGTGACCTGGGCGACCCCGCAACAATAAGCGAAATAACTTTCCAAACATTAGGGGTTGCCGCACCCGGCACCTTCTATGTTGATGACCTTGGGTTTATTTAGTACTGGTTATAATTAAATCACGCCATCATCGGTTACCGGCCTTTGGCTTACCGGTGGTGGCTTTTTTATGTTCTAAAATAAAAGAATCTAATGAAAATGATGATAAAGGGGACCGCTGTAACTTTAGCAACTTTTATTGCCCTTGTGGCTTGTAAAAAAGATGGAGCCACAGCTTCAAGCGTAAATAAAGCCGATACAACGGGTAACAATACGGTAGTGATAAAGGAGCCTGTAGACCCTGCCGTGGGCGCTATACAAGGTTTTTTCCTTGATGGCTGGCAGCCAAAACAGTTTACATTATCTAACAGTATTGTAAAAGCCACCAAGCCTGCCGCGGGCAATATTATTGCAACCGTAGATATTGCTCAGGTACTTACCAAAGCATCAAAAAAAATATACGGTAATAATACAAACCCATATATGGGCCCGTATATTACCGACCCTATATTAATGAACTATTTAACCAAACTGGAGCCAAACATATTACGTTTTCCGGGTGGCAGTTTATCTGATGTTTACTTTTGGAATAAGGGAGATAACACACCGCCCGCCGACGCCCCGGCCACACTTCAGGATGCTAAAGGCGTTGTTACAAATGCCAATTACTGGTATGGCAACAGCCCGGGGGATAACGCGTTTACACTTGACAATTATTATAAGGTACTGCAGCAAACCAATAGCGCGGGTATCATAACTGTAAATTATGGTTATGCACGTTATGGGAAAGGGCCGCATCCCGATCAAACAGCTGCTCATTTGGCTGCAGATTGGGTGCGTTATGATAAAGGCCGAACCAAATACTGGGAAATAGGTAACGAGAATTGGGGCAACTGGGAAGCCGGTTACCGCATTGATCTGGCTGATAATAAAGATGGGCAGCCACAAATACTTACCGGTTTGATATATGGCACCCATTTCAAGCTTTTTGCAGATTCGATGCGCAAAGCCGCCGCTGAAGTAGGTAACACGGGTATTAAAATTGGAATAGTAATAACAGAGGCTGATGAGCATCTGAACCCATCCGTTATTACCCCCGCCTGGAATGCTGATGTGTTAAGGCAGGCAGGGACAGCTGCAGATTTTTATGTAGTGCATAATTACTATACCCCATATTTTAAGAACTCTACCCCGGCAGAGATCCTGGCTACGGCATCAAGCGTAACCAAATCTACCATGGATTGGGTAAAAACCTCGGCATCAGCGGCAGGGGTTGCTCAAAAGCCGGTTGCTTTAGACGAATGGAATATTTTTGCAACAGGGTCACAGCAGATGGTATCAAATGTTGCAGGCCTCCACGCGGCAATGGTTTTGGGCGAAGTTTTAAAGAACCAGTTTAGCATGGCCAGCCGATGGGACCTGGCAAACGGCTGGGACGATGGTAACGACCACGGTTTATTTAACAGAGGCGATGAACCTGGGGCTGACAAATGGAACCCGAGGCCGGCTTATTACTACATGTATTTTTTCCAACGTTATTTTGGCGACCGTATGGTGAACTCGAGCGTGGCGGGTAGTGGCGATATTGTAAGTTATGGCTCATCTTACACATCCGGCCATGCAGGCGTAGTATTGGTAAATAAAGGCAGTAAGGATCAAGCTGTAATGATCAAAATCAAAAATTTTGTTTCGGGTACCAAATACTACTATCATACCTTAAACGGGGGGACGGATAACGCGCCGTTTTCGCGCAAGGTATTCGTGAACGGATCAGGCCCTGCGGGTGTATCCGGCGGGCCACTAAACTTTATGGATGTTGCTGCTAAAACCAGCGATATTGCGGGTGGCATAACCGTTAATGTGCCGGCACTGGGCGCGGTGTTTTTGGTTGCAGAAGGGAAATAAGCATGAGGAGATCTAAAATATATTTTAACCTCGTTTTCATAACAGGTTTGATCATCTGTACAGCAACCGTTGCAAAGGCCCAACTATATGCACCGGCAGATAGGCAGGCCACCACAGAAACACGCGAACTGTTTTATAGCATGCAACGCCTCGTAGGTGCCGGAGCGATCTTTGGTCACCACGATGATACCGCTTACGGTGTTGGTTGGCGGCTGGATGTCGGCCGTTCAGATGTTAAAAGTACAGTAGGTAGTTACCCGGCCATGTACGGCTGGGATTTGGCTAAAATTGAGCATGATAGTACAAAAGACATTAATAACATCACGTTTAAACGTCAAAAAGAACTTGTAAAAGAAGCTTACCAGCGGGGCGGCATAAACACCTTCTGCTGGCATATGGATAACCCGGTGAACGGTAGATCGGCTTGGGATACCACGCAGCGAACAGTAAAGGATATCCTGCCGGATGGTGTTGCTCACGATCAATATAAGAAATACCTTGACAAAGCCGCGGCTTACCTCGGCAGTATGAAAGGCGCTGAGGGCGAACCGATCCCCATATTATTCAGGCCGTTTCACGAGCTTACGGGTAATTGGTTTTGGTGGTGCGCCAATACCTGTACTCCCGATGAGTTTAAAAGTCTTTGGCAGTTTACCATTGGCTACATGCGCAATAATAAAAAACTGCATAACCTGCTTATTGTGTATTCTGTAGCCGACTTTGATACCGAGGCCGACTTTATGGCCCGATACCCCGGAAATGATTATGTAGATTTTGTTGGCTTTGATAGTTACTGTGTTAAAAGCGTTGACCGTTATCAGCAAAACCTCGATAAGCGCTTGGCACTTTTAGATATTATAGCCGCAAAAAACCATAAGGTTGCCTGCCTGCCAGAAACTGGGTATGAACGCGTTCCACAAGCAGACTGGTGGACGAACGTATTGCTAAAAACGCTATCGAAATACAAAACATCATATGTAATGGCTTGGCGCAACGATAATCCCGGTCATTTTTACGCCCCTTACCCCGGGCAGGTAAGCGAGGCTGATTTTAAAGAATTTGCTTCCAAAACGCTATTTCAAAAAAATGTAACGCCGCTTGCTTTGTATGGCAAGTACATGCCTGTTCAATAATTTTAAAATCAATATTTAAGAAATGTCAATTACCCCTAATAAACGACTTGCAATATTTTTACTGCTTTTGCCACTATCATTAAGTACGCAACAACTTTTCGCGCAATCGGTCGGTGTTAAGCAGATGCAATTAAAATATTTCCAGCTACAATCATCAGAGTTGGTCCAATTAGGCGGGAAGCAACTTTCGGCCGCGTCATATTCATCAAAGGTTAAATGGTATCCCGTCACTGTACCTTCTACCGTACTAACCGGCTTGGTTGCCAACAAGGTTTACCCAAGCCCCTACCAGGGTTTAAATAACATGTTGATACCGGATGCATCAGATGAGTTTAATAAACAATATCAGCTCGAAAAGTATAGCCATATCCCCGGTATTAGCAACCCTTGGAAAAAGCCGTATTGGTACCGTACAAATTTTACAGTTCCAAAAGTAGATCAAGGCAAAGTATTTCAATTGATATTTAAAGGCATAAACTATCGCGCAGAGGTTTGGCTGAATGGGAAACGCATTGCGGATAGTTCGCAAATGGTGGGGATGTTCGCAGAGCATAATTTAAATGTAAGCGGGCAGGTCATCGCAGGAGGTAACAACAACTTAGCTGTAAAAATATATCCTTTAGATTATCCCGGCCTCCCGGCAAAAGAACAACTGGAAGCACTTGGTCCGTTTTATGAAAATGGCGGGCCTACAGGTGATATCGGTAAAAATGTAACTATGTTATGTTCTGCCGGATGGGATTGGATGCCCCCCGTACGAGACCGTAATATGGGGATTTGGCAGCCGGTTTACCTGCGTACCACCGGTGCGGTAACTATCGGCAGGCCAAAATTGGTTACTGCTTTACCAGCTCTGCCAGATACAAGCAAAGCATCTCTTTCTTTAGCATTAACACTATCAAACTATACTAAACACACTACGAAAGGCGAGTTACGGGTGAGTATCAAACCCGAGAACTTTAAGGGTAATGCTATCCAATTTTCTAAACCTTTTACAGTAATTGCCGGCGAGGCTAAAATTGTAAGTTTAGATGCTAAACAGGTACGGGCTTTATCCGTTAACAATCCAAAACTATGGTGGCCTAACGGTTATGGTCGCGCTAATTTGTATCGCATCCGCTTACAATATGTTAACCAGGATAAGGTTACTGATGATACAACCTTTGTTTTTGGTATCCGTACCGTAAGTTCTACTGCAAGTGATGTGAAAGGCTTTACCCGCCGCGAATTTTTTGTAAACGGCAAGCGGGTGCATCTTAATGGAGGCGCATGGGTGCCCGACCTGATGGTTAACCGAGATTCGGCAAGGTATGATCACGAATTACATCTTTGTAAAACTGCAAATGTAAACCTGGTACGCATTTGGGGCGGCGGTATTACACCTCCCGACCAGTTTTGGAACGATTGTGATAAATATGGTTTGATGGTTTGGTCGGACTTTTGGATCACGGGAGATACCCAAGGCGAATTTAAAGGCTCACCAGATTGGCCATTGGAAAGCAACGTATTTATCAATAATGTAAAAAGTACTATATACCGCATCCGTAATCACCCAAGCCTGTTGGTTTGGACGGGCGGAAACGAGGGCCATGCCCGTAAAGAACTTTACGATGTGATGCGCCATAGCATTATAACTTTAGATGGCACACGGCCATATATCCCAAGCTCATCAGGTTTTGCAAAACTGCCTTCGGGTTGGGATGGCGCCTGGCCGGATAACAAGCCGACCGGTGTTTACAGTAGCGGGCCTTATGCCTGGCAAGATCCTAAAGTGTATTTTAAATTAGCTGCCGCGGGTCGCGACTGGGTTTTTAAAGACGAAACAGGCCTGCCATCGCAACCACCTTACAATACCCTGGCTAAAAACATTCCGGATACTACGTGGGACAAGAAACTGCCCTTTCCTCTTAATAATATGTGGGGATATCATGATGCAGCAACGGGTGCAGGTAAATATGATGAGTATTATAAAGACATGGTAAGCCGCTACGGGCAACCCGTAACGCGCGAAGATTTCTCTAATAAAATGCAGCTGATGAATGCCACCGGTTACCAGGGGATATTTGAAGCTGCCGGGCATAAGCTGACTGAAACCGGGGGTGTAATGTTGTGGAAACTGAATGCGGCTTTCCCAAGCGTAGTTTGGCAAATTTATGACTGGTACCTGCAGCCAAACGCCGGCTATTACTTTATGCAAAACGCGGTTGAACCCATACATGCGCAGTTCAATCAAAACGACTCGACAATTACAGTATTGAACCGTACCCACCATAGCACAGGTCTATTAAGCCTACAGGCAGATGTTTATGATGCGAACAGTAAACTGATAACCCGCCAGCAGGTAACTGTCAGTTTACCCGATGAAGGTGTTAAATCTGAATTGCAATTAGCAACTGTTTTGCAGCAGCAAAAAGCACTAAGCTTTGTAGTTTTGAACGTGAAAGATAATCAGGGCAAGCTTGTATCACATAACGCTTATTGGATGGCACCCGGAAATGATTATAAAGCGTTAAATACTATACCTGTTACACAAGTAGCCGCTCGTATATTAAGCAAAAGCACTAATAGGGAACAAGTTAGTTGGGCTTTACTGCTAACTAATAACAGCAATAAAATAGCATTTTTTGTGCGCCCGCAATTAATGGAAGGTAACGCGGAGGTAGCGCCAAGTTATTGGAGTGCAAATTATGTTACACTTGCGCCGAATGAAAGTACAAAGATCATGGTGTCGGCCCCGGTCGGAGTAATCAAACAAAAAACTGTAAGAATTGAAGTAAGTGGGTGGAATGTCCCCAAAAAAGTAGTTAATGGAAGCAACTAACTAATTCAATATTATCCGTTTAATTTCTTGAATGGATCTAAAAACAAAAAGCGCTTTAAATGAAAATTAAAGCGCTTTTGTTTTATTTGACACCGAAGAGGTGATTTCCATGAAGCCATACAAAAACTGATATCCGCATGCAAGCTTTTAATAAAATAACAATCCCGTAACTTCAATAACCTTTTGGTTTTTTAATTTGGCCTAAAAAGTTATGATCTCTATGGTTGCTAAGATTTCTAAATCAGTTTTACTGTTATTGTTAATAGGTACAAGTGTAGTTGCCCAGCAAAAGGTTAAAAAGGCCTTGTTTATAATTGCCGATGGCATACCTGCGGATGTTATTGAAAAATTACCAACGCCAAACCTAAATGTAATAGCCAAACAGGGTGCATACCTGCGTGCCCATGTTGGCGGCGATAAGGATGCATACAACCAAACGCCAACTATATCTGCCGTAGGTTATAACAGCTTGCTTACCGGCACCTGGTTTAACAAACATAATGTACCCGATAATGACATCAAAGATCCTAATTATAGCTATCCCACCATTTTTAGGCTGTTAAAAGATCAGTACCCCAATAAAAAGATAGCTGTATTTTCAAGCTGGTTGGATAACCGTACCAAGTTGGTTGGTGATGGATTAGACCAGACTAATAAGATTCATGTAGATTACCATGCCGATGGTTTTGAACTGGATACCATCAACTTTAAACACGATAACGAAAGCGCCTACATGCACCGAATTGATGAAAAGGTGATAGAGGAGGCATCGGCAAGTATCAAAAAAAATGCGCCCGACCTCTCATGGGTTTACCTGGAATACACCGATGATATGGGCCACCGTTATGGTGATGATCCGCAGTATTATACCGCTATCGAGATGATGGATAAACAGATTGGTAAAATTTGGGCAGCGATACAATACCGCGAAAAAAATTTCAACGAGGACTGGCAGATCTTTATCACTACCGACCATGGCCGCGACGAACGTACTGGCAAAAACCACGGTGGGCAATCGGTTAGGCAACGCTCCACCTGGATGGTAACCAATGCAAAAGGGTTGAACAGTTATGCTAAATACTATTACCCGGCTATCGTTGATATTACCCCAACCATTGCCCGGTTCATGAACATCACCATCCCGGCAAAATATAAACAAGAGCTGGACGGCACACCACTTACCGGCCCCGTGTCAATATCCGAACTTAAAGCCAATTTAATACAAGGGAATATAGATGTAAGCTGGAAGCCCCTTAACAAAGGCGAAAAGGTTAAGATCTGGGTAGCGGCAACTAATAACTTTAAAGAAGGCAAACCTGATGATTATAAGCTTGTAGGCGAATTTGATGCCGATGCCGGGCATGCGCTAATATCTGTTAAAGACAGGCCATCTACATTTTATAAGGTAGTGGTTGTGGGAAAGTACAATACTGGAAACAGGTGGATTACGCCCGAGGTTAAAAAATAATACAACCTAAATCAATATTAGAAAGGCCACGGGATTTTATCCTGTGGCTTTATTTTTTATATGTATTTGTTATTAGGGGCTAATTAAACTTTGCTGCTATAATTTGCTCGCAAAGGCCAAATGATAAAGTCATACCATTGCCGCCGAGGCCGTTTATGATGGTTACGCCCGGCTCTGCATCTACAACCAGTTCAGTTTGGCCAGTGATCATTTTTGCGTAGGTGCCATTCCAGGTTTGTATAACACGGGTATCTTTAAACCTGGTAAACGTTTGCAGGTATTTCAGGATCATCTGGTTAATGAAATCTTTATCAAAAGGGTCGTGCACCAAACCGTACTCGTGCGAATCGCCAACGGTAATTTCGCCGGTTTGGTTTTGCGCCGCCATTACGTGGATGCCCCATTTCAGGTATTCGGCATATTCTTTTTCGTATCGTTTACGCAACGTGGGCAAGGCAGGTGCCGCCTGGAAACCCGGGTAATGGATCATACTTAAACTACCGCAAAGTGCAGGGCCAATACGCCCGTTCTTCGGCTGCGCGGCAAGGCGCATCATTTGCAGCTTACATTTAGTGATCTCAAACGATGCGAAGAGTTCGGGGTAAAGCGTTTCAAACTCTACACCGCTGCAAATAAAGATCTCATCGGCATGGTATTGTTTTGTGCCCGATGTAACGGTGTTGGTAGTAACCTGGCTAATGGCTGTATTCCAATGAAATATAACGCCCTGCTGCTCTGCTAAATATTTGGCAACCGCAGCAATTGCTTCGCGTGCTTCAACTATCATCTCCGTACTGCTCCAAAGAGCGCCTTTAAGCCCGTCGGGGTTTACACTTGTAGATTTATTTAATGCCTGCTGCGGGGAAAGTAACGCGCAGTCGCGGTATGATTTATTGATGTTAGCATATTGCTCAATCACCTCCAGTTCATCGTCATGATAAGCAAGGTGCAAGGAGCCAACTTCGTCATGCCAGATGCCGGCTTCTTTGCAGGTTTGTTTCCAGATGCTGCGCGATAGCATGGCGCGTTCAAACAACGGCCCGGTAGGCTGCCCGATAGGCCAAACCATCCCAAAGTTTCGGATGGATGCACCCACTGCACGTTCGTTACGTTCAAAAATGGTTACCTGGTAACCGCGGGTTGCCAGGGCCCGGGCTGTTGCCAGCCCAACAATGCCTGCGCCAATTACAATGGCCGATGGTTTACTCATACAGTTGAAAAATTAAGTTGAGGCTTTGTCTCTTTACTTTTGCGGGCCGATTGTAAGAAGTATATCAGCGACAAAACACCACAGATACCACCTACAATCGCTACGATCATCACGCCTTCTTTAAAAAAGTTACCCCAACTAATATTGGGGCGGCCAAGTTCTTTTATTAGTAAAATGCTTACACTGCCCAGGTAGCCCATGGAGTCGGCAACATACATTACAAAACCAACATTGCTTTTGTAATGGAAAGTAGCTATCATCCGCTCAAAAAATATGGCGTTGTAGGGTATATAACCAAGGTACAGACCAAGCCCGGCCATGGTCATCCAGCTTACAGGGTCAATCATTTTTAAGGAATACATTATGGTTGATGCGCCAAGCAAAACACAGCCTCCAATAATCATTAAATGGATAATACTAAATGCCTGCAGGTTTTTGCGGATGAGGATCAGCAGGCTCATAGCAACCAATACTATGATGGATATTTTGGTATCTATTTTTGTGTAAATGGTACGGTCTTTAATGCCAAGGCTATTCCAGATTTCTACCTCAAAATTATCACGGATATCGCGCATAATAGTGAGCAGCACGTAGATGATAAGCGTTAAGATAATACCCGGTAAAAAACGGATGATGAAATGTTTGCGCTCTTCTGCATTCATGGGTAAGCGTTCGGTACGCAGGGCTTTATCATGCGCGGTTTGCGGGGGCATCAGTTCCAGCATAAATACGAAAAGCATTAGCGGGATAGCAAATAACGCGCCGGTAAAAAAAGGCATATTATACTCGCTTACATGGTAAACATGTATCAATGTTTGGCCTATAGTTTTTACAAATCCCGATCCAAAGATCAGGCTGATAGATAGCACCGCAGCCATAAATTCGGTAGAGCGTCGCCCTTCCAAGTAACCAAAAACCAGCCCCCATATTAACCCAAGGGGGAATCCGTTGATAAATAAAAACGCAATATTATAAGGCGCAGGTACCAGCGCAAAGCCCAACAAGGCCAGCCATGAAATACCAATAAGTGTTAAAATAGTTATCCCACGTTTGGCACCTTTAACCTCGGCAATAAAGCGGATACCGTAAAACTTACTTAGGGTATAGCCAACTATCTGGGCAATAACCAGCCATACTTTATAATCTACATGCAAAAACTGCTGGCCGGGGTATGTGCCCGCTGCGAAAGCCTTCCGGAAAGCATACATAGAAGTGTACGCGCCAAAAGCCGATATAGCTGCCAATACAGATATTACAGCGTACGGCAATGTTGCTGCCCTTGCCCTTATTTTATGAATTAAAGCCATTTGGTTTAGCTGATGATGCTAATCACGTCCGCGATGTCATCAATAATATGGGTAGGGTTATATGGTTCCAGCTCGGCACGGGTAAAGGCACCTGTAGTAACTGCAATTACATACTTGCAACCTGCGTTTTGTCCTTCGCGAATGTCAACTTCAGTATCCCCAATTTTGGCAACTTCCTGTGCGTTGGTAACGCCGGCAAGAGCCATCATACGCTTGATCATGGCAGGATTTGGGCGGCCTTCAGCGACCTCGTCCGACCCAATAAGGTAATCTATTAACCCTTTTTCGCACCATTGCAGGCGCTGAACTATAGTTTCGGCAATGTCTTTAGAAAAACCGGTATTAATACCAATTTTAATTCCCAAATATTTTAATGCCGCAAGCGTGGCTTCGGCGTTTGGCAGGGCTTCTAAAACAGGTGTAGTGCGGTAGTAGCTTATCATCAGGTTTATAAATTCCTGGTGAATATTATGGATAAGCTTAGGTGTTATTTTGCTTATATCGGGCTCATGCTGTTGCAGCATTTTGGTGATGGCTACACTTTTTTCGTAACCCATGAGCGGGTTAACATCGGCCACGGTTACGTTATAACCGTATTTTTGCATAGCCGCGCTAAAAGTGTCGGCTACTTTATTCTCATCCCTGACCGTGGTACCGGCCATATCAAACACAACAAGTTTTATAGGCATTGCTAAATGGTATTTTTGTTTAGCAATAGTAAACTTTGTTTATTAATTATAAACTAACACAGTGTTAAGATATGTTTAAGTTTAGTTTGGGATCTCGAAGAAATATACAACCAGCATGCTGGCTTTTTTTGTTCCCTTATTTTTCGGTGTATGGGGTATTCGACCATCGAACAGCATCGAGTCGCCCTGGCTTAGGGTGTAAGTATCATCGCCCAATTGATATTCGATAGTCCCATTAAGAATGTATTTATATTCGTAAGCCTCGGTTTCTACCTGCGGGCGGGAGGCATTGGGCTCAAGTTCTAATATTACGATATCAACGGTAGAGTTTTTAATGGATTGGGTAAAAATCCTCTGATAATGAAAACCTTCGGCGTGCTCCTTCTCGAAATGATGATATTCTGATTGCCTGCGGATGATCAAAGGGAAGTTTTTACCGGCATCTATATCTTTAAAGAATACATTAAGGTCAATTTCTAAGGCTTTTATAATATCTATCAGCACAATAAGGGATGGTATGGTGCGGCTATTCTCTATCTGCGAAATAAGGCCCTTGCTTACGTTTGCACGCGAAGCCAGTTCTTGTACAGTTATATTTTTTTCGCGGCGCTTTTCTTTGATCCGGTTACTGATCTGGATCAGTATATCATCTTCCATTAATATTTAACATTTGTTGAACGGCGGCAAAGTAGATAATAAATTTAAACGTGGCAAGGCATTTAGCTTTATTTTACAACTAACAAATTAGATGATGCAAATTTAATTTTAGGGTAATATAAGGATGCGTCATTTGCCATAAAAACTATTATTATGACCCCACTTGCGTCTATCCCCGAAGAAATTGTGAACGATGTGTTTGCTTTATATGAGCAACACGGCGGCGAAGATTACATCGGCGAGCCGGTATCACAGATAGAACATATGTCGCAAGCTGCTGCGCTTGCCCAAGCCGAGTGTTACGATGATGAAGTTATACTGGCCGCATTCTTTCATGATATTGGACACCTGTGCGCCGCCGGTACCGAGGTAGGCAGTATGGACGGGATGGGCAATATTAATCACGAAAAACTTGGTGCAGATTATTTATTAGACCGTGGCTTTTCACCCCGACTTGCCAACCTGGTTAACGGGCATGTTATCGCCAAACGATACCTTACTTATAAGCATCCCGAATATTTTGAAAAATTATCGCCTGCCAGCCGGGCAACGCTAAACTTTCAAGGTGGGGTAATGAGTGCTGATGAAGCCGCCAAATTTGAGGCTAATCCGGATGCCGACCTGATCATCCGCATGCGTTATTGGGACGATGAAGCGAAACTGCAAAATATGCCTGTTAATAATATTGGCTATTTAAAGCAAATAGCTGTAAAGCACATTTCAGGTAATTTATAGCTGTTTTATAGCCTATGTTAAGTTAATTTAATTAAGATGTATCGAATTTGTTACCAATTGTGTTGCCCCTTAATTTAAAATCAATAAAGGTTTAAAGTTTACTTAATCTAAACTTAGTTTACAAATAATAAACAAAGTTTAGTATTGCCTTATAATTTCTCACAAACATTATTTAGCAGCAATGAAACAAATTTACCCCAACTTTAAAAGGCTCGCACTCATCATAGTGTGTTGCCTGTCGCCTATTATTTTGTTTGCCCAAACAAAGATAGCAGGAACCGTAAACGACGAAACCAAACAGCCTTTACCAGGCGTTAGTGTAATGCTTAAAGGAACAAGCCAAGGCACCACTTCTGATGCCTATGGCCGTTTTATTATCACCGCAAGCCCAGGCCAGGTGCTGATATTTAAGTTTTTAGGGTTTGCACAGCAAGAGGCTACCGTTGGTAACAGTAGTACTATGATAGTAAATCTTACGGGCGATAACAAAATACTTAATGAGGTAGTTGTAACCGCATTGGGTATTAAAAAAGAAACCCGCCGCATTGGTTATGCCGTATCAACCGTTAGGGGTGAAGACCTTACCCTTGCCCGCGACCCAAACCCTATTACCGGTTTAATTGGTAAAGTGGCCGGTTTATCGGTAGGCCCATCGGCTGAGTTATTGGGCGCGCCAAACGTGGCTATTCGTGGTAACAGCATTTCTTTATATGTAGTGGATGGTTTCCCGATTAATACGGATACCTATAACATCAGCCCCGATGATATCGAAACTTATACGGTATTAAAAGGCCCTGCAGCGGCAGCGCTTTACGGTAACCGTGCATCATACGGTGCTATTTTGATCACTACCAAAAAAGGTAACAAAAACAAAAAAGGCTTAACTGTTGACATTAACAGTAGTACGGTTATTAATACCGGCTTTTTAGCATTTCCGCGTGTGCAACATAAATATGGTGCGGGCGAGAATACCTTTTACGAGTTTGTGGATGGTAAAGGTGGTGCACCGGGTGGTGTAGATGCCGATTACGATATCTGGGGGCCGTACTTTAACGGCCAGCTAATAAAACAATATGATAGCCCGGTTATTAACGGCGTTCGCCAGGCAACACCATATACCGCACGTGGTGCAAATAACTTAAATAACTTTTTGCGTACCGGTTACCAAACCAACAACAACGTAGCTTTAAGTGGTAATGGCGATACTTATAACGTACGTTTTTCTGCTTCGCAGCAACATCAAAACAGTTACATACCTGAGCAGTACTTAGATATCGCTAACGCGAACATCTATGCATCATTTAACCCAACAAATCGTTGGAAATTTGAAGGTAACGTAAACTTTAACCGCCAAACCACCGATAACTTTCCTGACGTGCAGTACGGCCCAAACAGTTTAATATACAACTTATCTATTTGGACAGGCGCCGATTGGGATGTGAACGCGCCCGATATTAAAGCCATTTGGCAGCCGGGTAAAGAAGGCATCCAATCGCAATTTGCCGAGTATACCCGTTACCATAACCCATGGTTTATGGTTAAAGAGTGGACCCGTGGCCATTACAAAAATGACGTATACGGTTACTTATCTGCCAACTTTAAGATCAATAGCAACCTGAATGCTACTTTTCGTTCGCAAATAGATACGTACAATATTTTACGTACTGAAAAAATGCCGTTCTCGGCCCACCCTTACAGCCGCGAGGGTAACGAAGGTGACTACCGCGAAGACCGCCGCGACCTGTTTGATAACAATACCGAGTTAATGTTAAACTATGACTATACCATCAAAAAATTCTTAAACCTTTCGGGTTTAGTGGGGGGTAACATGCGTAACATGTCTTACAAATCAAACTGGACATCTACCGATTATTTGAGCGTACCAGAAGTTTACTCGTTCAGTAATTCTAAAAATGCAATACAGTCTACCAGCTTTAATTCGGATATGCGTGTATTAAGCGCATACTACTCGTTAGATGCAACGTTTGGTAAATTCTTTACCTTATCAAGTACCGGCCGTATCGATAAAGCATCGTCGTTCCGACAGCCAACCACTTACTTTTACCCAAGCTTTTCGGTAGCAACCGTAATATCAGATTATGTTAAACTACCAAGCTTTATTACCTTCTTAAAAGGCAGGGCATCATTTTCAAGCATCCGTTCAGACGCCACTTCTACAACCATAGGCCCTGCTCCGTTTAGCTCTATCACTGTATTTGGTGGTGGCACAGGCCCGTCATTGTTTAATAACCCACTTGATTACGGTACAACTTACTCGTCGCCGTATAATGGTCCTGATTACTCATTAAATTCAACTTACAACACCAGCAAGCCTTATAACAGCCAAGCCGCAGGTTACGCGTCAGATTATCTGTACCAAAATGGCATCAAAACGTCAACCCGTGTTAATTACGAGGAAGGTTTCGATATCAAGTTCTTACAAAACCGTATAGGCTTTAGCGGAACAGCTTTTCAATACATCGATGGCCCAAGGATCTTACCTAATGCTATCTCTACCGCTACAGGTTACACTATTGAGTACATCAACGCGCTTAAAACCAAAAAGACCGGTTACGAAGGTTCGGTTAGCGGTGCTATTTTGCAAAATCCTAAAGGCTTTAGCTGGAATATCTTAGCTAACATCTCAACCTATAAAGAAGTTTACAAAGAGCTACCTTCAGGCCAGGACAGCTATGCTACCTTCTTTAAAGCAGGTGATCGTACTGACAAATTATACGGTTCTGCTTTTGTAAGAACACCTGAAGGTAAAATAATTAACGATGCGGCTGGTAAACCTTTAAGTAGCCCGGTATTAAAGTTCTTAGGTAACGAAATTGCTAAATACAGCTGGAGCATCTACAATAAATTTCAGTACAAAAGTTTTAGCCTTGGTGTACAGTTAGATGGTTCTGTAGGTGGTGTTATTGTTGATTATATGCACAACAAAACCATGCGTGGTGGTGCCAATGCCGAAACTGCTGAAGGCGCCCTTGGTGATGCCCGTTTCAAAGACTGGAGTAACTTTGGTAAAGCCGGTTATAATGGTTCATACGTTGGCGAAGGTGTAGTAGTATCAAACGGTACTGCTATCAACTATGACTCTAACACAGGTGCGGTATTAAACTACAATCAACTACAATACGCGCCAAATACACAGGTTGCTTTCGTGCAGGATTACGCAAGTAAATATTACGGCGTTGCCGAAGCCAACTTAATGAGCAAAACATTCACCAAGCTTCGCGAGGTAACATTTGGTTTCGAGTTCCCTAAAACCATGTTGCAAAAAACCTTTATCCAAAAAGCTTCGGTTTCTGTTTATGGCCGTAACCTGTTGTATTTCTACAAGGATAAACGCTTTAAAGATGTTGACCTTGACCAATACAACTACGCAACCGCATCTACAGGTTTGCAATCGCCAACTGTACGCAGCTACGGTCTTAACTTAAACGTATCATTCTAACATTTGATAAGCAGAAATAATCATGAAAAAGATATTTAAAATATATGTATTGCCGGTAGTTATGCTACTGTTGGCAACCGGTTGTAAAAAGAGTTTCGACGAGCTCTCTGTAAACAACAATAAGCCTAATAACGTGCCCGCATCGCTATTATTTAACGGCATACTTAACAACATGGCCGAACTGCCCGACGGACAAAAGGAAATTTACAGCCAGTATTACCTGTACAACTATGATTATTATGGTAACAACCGTTACGATTTTGATGGTGGCGACGATTACTACACCACATTGAAAAACGTGGTAGATATGGAGAAAAAAGCTTCTGAAACAGGTGGCGCTGCCATTAACCCATATGAAGCTTTAGGTAAATTTTTTAAGGCTTACTTATTTAGTAAAATGAGTTTGGAGATGGGCGATATCCCGATGACCGAGGCTTTAAAAGGACTTGTAAACTTAGAGCCTAAATACGATACCCAAAAAGCAGTAATGCTGCAGTCATTATTATGGTTAGATAGCGCTAATGATGACCTTGCTCAATTGATAGCAAAACCAAATGATTTTGGTACAGGTGCCGGTGCTGTTTTAACCAATGATATCTATTATAACAATGACCTTACCAAATGGCAGAAAGCGGTTAACGCGTTACAAATACGCCTGCTTTTACAATTAAGCAAAAAAACTGCTGATGCCGACCTGAAGGTTACTACCCGTTTTGCAACTATTATTAATACCCCTGCAAAATACCCGTTGATGACAGGTACGTCAGACAACCTACAATATGTGTTTGTATCGCCGAATAACTATTACCCGATGAACCCTAATAACTTTGGACAAAGCGGTTCACGTAAAAACACATCGGCAACGTACATTAGCCTGTTAACCAAGTTAAAGGATCCACGTGTATTTGTAACTGCCGAGCCAGCCCGCGACCTGGTTGATAACGCTAAACAAAGCCCTACCGATTTCGCATCATTTGTTGGTGCCGATGCAGGCCTTGATTTGGGTGTGATGTACAACAACGCAGGTTTACAAAAATACTCGTTCATTAACCGAAGGTACTTTTACTCGACTTACACCGGTGAGCCAAGTGTACAAATAGGTTACCCCGAGCTGGTGTTTAATATTGCCGAAGGTATAAGCCGTGGCTGGGCAGCAGGGGCCAATGCCGAGACCTATTACCAGGCAGGTATTAAAGCATCAATGGCTACTTATGGTATCCCTGAAACCGGGATCTTCTTAGCTCATTTTTATCGCCCGGGTTCAACCGACGTAAAGAATGCTGCTAACTACGATGACTACAGCGTTACAGCAAACTTTGCCAACTATTACAACCAGGCAGTTGTTAAATATACTGCGGATGCTGCAGGTATAACCCATATATTGGAGCAGAAGTATATCGCTTTGTTCAGGCACTCGGGTTTAGAGTCGTACTTTACTTACCGCCGTACAGGTGTGCCGGTATTTACAACAGGCCCGGGTACAGGTAACGGTAGCCGTATTGCAACCCGCTTTAAATACCCATCTGCAGAGCGTAATTCTAATGCTAAAAACTACCAGGCAGCGCTTGCCAGCCAGTTTGGCGGTAACGATGACATTAATGGTGTTATGTGGATACTGAAATAATACAAAATCACAAAGCAGGGCCTTAAGGGCCCTGTTTTGTTTAATACAACATATATGAAAAAGTTATTAATTACAATTGTTTGTGCCTTGGCTATCGGTCAAACATTCGCGCAGCATAAAACCAAAAACCTTATTGTTGTAACGCTTGATGGGATGCGCTGGCAGGAGGTTTATCGTGGCGCCGATTCGGCCATTATCAATTCCAAATTCACTACTGATCAAAACGATGTTCGGAAAAAGTACTTGGCTGCGACAGCCGAAGAACGTCGGGAGATCCTGTTCCCATTCTTATGGTCGGTAATAAGTAAACAAGGGCAGCTTTACGGTAACCGCGATGCAGGGAATAAAGAGGAGCTTGCTAATCCATACCGATTTTCGTACCCCGGCTATAACGAGATCTTTACAGGTTTCCCGGATGTGCGGATGAACACTAACAACCCGATAACTAACCCTAATATGAACGTGCTGGAATACATTAACAAGCAAAAGGGATTTGAGGGTAAGGTTGTAGCATTTTCATCATGGGAGCGTTTCCCGCAGATCCTGAACGCGAAACGCTCTGGTCTGCCTGTATATTCGGGCTATGCTGATCTTAAAAATACAGATGCCAATATCCGTTTAAAATATCTAAATGAATTACAGCATAATGTTCCGGCTTACCTAGGTGACTCAACTCGTTTAGATTTTATTACTTACGAGTTCAGTAAAGAATATATCAAGCAATACAAACCACGTGTATTGTATATGGGATTTGACGAAACCGACGATATGGCACACGAAGGCAACTATCGTTTTTACCTTGACAGGGCAAAGCAGGAAGATGGCTACATCAAGGCTTTGTGGAATATGATCCAGGCAGATCCATTTTATAAAAACAGCACTACGCTATTGATAACCACCGACCACGGCCGCGGTAACGAACCCATGGACAAATGGTGCGACCATGGTGCCGATGTAAAAGGGGCTGAAAATACCTGGTTTGCTGTAATTGGCCCCGATACGCCGGCGACAGGTGTCATATCAACCCCAACAACCACTTACCACAAACAACTGGCGCAAACCATGGCACAATTGCTTGGGTTCGATTTTAAAGCAAACGCCGGCCACGAGGTAGGCGATGCGATTAAAACAGTACTAAAGTAGTTTACAGGGAATTTACTAAAGAAGCAACTATTAGTATCTATATCAGTTTAAGAACGAGGCTGTTTTTTAAATAAAAGGGCCTCGTTCATTTTATTCACACTATTCACTTTATTCATTGGCCGTTAAAGAACTTATAAACGTAGTAATCTGGTAACTTTCAGGTATAAAACCCTGTATTAAGGATAAGTTATACTAAGTAAGTAACTACCTCAAATTTATAGTTACTTATAAACATTTTTGACCTATTGTGTTAGGTGCCTGCCAGGTCACCAAAAGGTCACCAGAACAATGCGATTTATTGAATATTTTGGTTCGGTCTAAAAACAAGAAACGCCTTAAATGATGCATTTAAGGCGTTTTTAAATTATTTTAGATATCTTATGGCGGAGAGGGAGGGATTCGAACCCTCGATACCCTTTTGAGGTATACACACTTTCCAGGCGTGCTCTTTCGACCACTCAGACACCTCTCCGTTTTTTTAAAGGATTGCAAATGTAAAAATAAACGGCAATAAAAAAGCGGAACTTTTTGGGCTCCACTTTTAAAACGAAAACTTTAACTCACAAAAACTAAACTTATATGTAGTTTTTACTAACTATTATAATAGAGGGTTAAAAAGGACGAAGGTTTAATCAGCGTAAAAGTATTTGTGGTTTATGTATATATATTTTTTTAAGCTTATGTTTGCTGCGGATTGCCAGGTAAGGTAGTTGCATAAAAAAGCGTGTTTTGTTTCAATGCTAAACATCAACGAAATTAAAAAACCTATTGCTGCCGAGATTGATGTTTTTGAAGAGAAGTTCAAAACCTCAATGCAAAGCTCTGTGCCGCTGCTGGATCGTATTACCCATTACATTGTAAAGCGCAAAGGCAAGCAGATCAGGCCCATGTTCGTGTTTTTTTCGGCCACCATTTGCGGAGGTATTAACGAATCCACACACCGTGGGGCTGCATTGGTAGAACTGCTGCATACCGCCACCCTGGTGCACGATGATGTTGTTGATAACTCTTACCAGCGCCGTGGCTTTTTCTCTATCAACGCTTTATGGAAAAATAAGATAGCCGTTTTGGTGGGCGATTACCTGCTGAGCAAAGGGCTGTTACTATCCATAGATAATGGCGATTTTAAACTGCTTAAGATAGTATCTGAAGCGGTTAAGCAAATGAGTGAGGGTGAATTGCTGCAGATAGAAAAGGTGCGCCGTATGGACATTAGCGAGGCCGTTTATTATGACGTTATCCGCCAGAAAACCGCTTCACTTATTGCATCGTGCTGCGCTTGTGGTGCGGCATCAGCAAATGCGGATGAAGAGACCATCGAAAAAATGCGCCTTTTTGGCGAGAAGATAGGGGTCGCCTTCCAAATTAAAGATGATATGTTTGATTTTGGTACCGATGATGTAGGCAAACCGCTCGGCATCGATATCAAAGAAAAAAAAGTTACGCTGCCATTGATCTACGCGCTTAACAACAGCGACAGCAGCGAGAAAAAACGCATGATCCAACTGGTTAAAAACCATAACGACGACCCCAAGAAGATAACCGAGATCATCAATTTTGTTAAACAAAAAGGTGGACTGGAATATTCTGAAACCCAAATGAAAAAATACCAGGACGAAGCCTTTGCCATCCTCAACACCTTCCCAAATGGTGAGGCCAAAACCGGCCTGGAACAATTGGTACGTTTTACTACCGAGCGAAGTAAATAATCATCTTAATAATTACAATCTTCAAATAATGATGTTAGCAGAAACTTGTTAACTTCGTGACATGCCTTCGTTTGACTTTAGCAGCTTTAAAATAACGCCATTTGCCATACTGGATATATTGCTGTTGGCAATCATCATTTATCAGCTATACAACCTCATAAGGGGTACCATCGCGGCCAATATTTTTATAGGGTTGGCCATTATTTATGCTCTATATTTTATTGTTCCCGAAAGCAGGATGCCATTGCTTGCCGGCATCCTTAAAAAAGTAGCCGACGTAGGTATTATCGCCGTTATCGTATTATTTCAGCAGGAGATCCGCAGGTTTTTGTTGCTAATGGGGAAGAATGCATCACTACAGCGTAACAAAGCATGGTGGCTATACTTTTTTGGCAAAGCCGAAACAGAGAAAAACAACTACGCCCGCATCAAACCTATTATTGATGCCTGTAAAAGCATGAAACAAACCCGCACGGGCGCGCTGATTGTTTTCGCTAAATATTACGACGAGCAGTTTTACCAAAATAGCTGCGAAGTGCTGGATGCCAGGATTTCTAAACGGGTGCTGGAAAGCATCTTTCAAAAGAATAGCCCCCTGCATGATGGCGCTGTGGTGATCTCAGAGAATAAAATCAAATCGGCCAGCTGTATATTGCCGGTGACTGAAAAGGCCGACCTGCCCGCTCAATTTGGTTTACGCCACCGCGCAGGTATTGGTGTTACCGAAGCTAATGATGCCACGGCCATCATCGTATCAGAAGAAACCGGCGAGATCTCGTACGCCAAACAAGGCCGTATCAAAATGGATATCAGCTTTGCTGAATTGGAAAAGTTACTGAATAAGGATTTTTAACTACGGATGTACCAAAGTTGTCTTTTGAGCTTTTTGAGGCGATTTAATAACCTTTTTTGCTGCTGAGCTTTAGTGAAGCGTCTAATCGCCCCCATGTAGCCCACTTGTATATTCGTTAATAGCATCTTTCGCAATGCTCAGCATTACAAAACGGAATACACAAAAAAGCCCCTCCTGATTGGAGGGGCTTCATTTATTAGAATAAAAATTATTCAGTTTTGTTTAGCTCAATAGTAGCTTTATCAATAGCAGCAACAGTTGCTGTATCGTTTAGCTTGGCGCGGTCGGTTTTTAAACCGGCTAATATGCCTGCCACTTGTGGGGCAACACCATATTTTTTATATTTCATACCAAAGTCTATCATGGCATTTGTACCTTTCAAAGCCTGCTCGTTGCTTTTAACACGGCCGGTAAAATCAGCAAACTTTTTCATGATGCCAAACTGGGTTTGTGGCTGGCCTGCGGTGAATGCTTTGTAAACATAGTCGTACTGTGCATCGCTACCGCTGGTTGCGTACACGTTTAAGATGGCTTGAGTTAAAGCATCTTCGCTGTCATTCTCGAAACTTTTAGCCAGGGTTAAGGCATCGGCAGGGTTTAACAAGCTAAGCGCGGTTAAAGCAGCGCCCTGTACCGCGTATGATTGGCTCTTCAAGGCATCTTTAAACAAGTTTGTATTGCCCGATGCCTTTAACTTGCCTAATACCGTAATAGCGGCAGCCCTAACCAAAGTGTTTGGGTCGGTTTGTGCTAACTTGATCAGGATCGGCTGTGCAGCATTACGCACATCGTCATTGGTCATATCTGCATCACGGATGGCTTTTATCTGCAGCTCGTAGTATTTATCGTTCAGCGCAGCAATAACTACTTTACGCGCACCTGCATTGCTTTGTTGTTTAACAGCAGCGGTGATCGCTTCAGAACGGTCTAAATATAAAGGCGCGTTAAAGTACTGGAAGGTAAACTCATCGATTGATTTGCTATCTGTTTTTTTAACCAACAGCATTTTATCACCATCAACATTCACCAAACTTGGTTTTACAGCCGAGTGGAATACTAAGCTATCAACCTTGTTGCGGATCCAGAATTTTTTTCGGTCCATTTTACCACCGGCATAAACGTCAATAGCAATAGGTAAAATAAAGGCGTTACCATCCTGCGTTTGGTTCATGTAAACCGTTTGCGTTTTGGTTGCATCATCCCATTTGTAGGTGATGTTTAATATTGGGTGGCCTGCGCCAAAATACCATTGGTTAAAGAACCAGTTCATATCGCGGCCGCTGGCTTCTTCCATCGCTAAACGCAATTGGTGGGCTTCGCCATTTTTAAATGCATTTGTTTTGAGATAGATGTTCAATCCTTTATAGAATGCGGCGTTACCAAGGTAGTTGCGCATCATGTATAAAATGCTGCCACCTTTTTGGTAGGTAACGGCGTCAAATACCTCCTCTTTGTCTTTGTAATGGAAACGAACCAGGTCCTTTGCTTTAAGGTTTGGCTGGCTCAGGTAGTTCTCCCTGTCGTCATTAATATGCGCGTCACCGGCATCTTTGCCGTATTTATGCTCGGCCCAAAGGGTTTCGCTAAAATCAGCGAACGATTCGTTAACGGTTAGGTTGCTCCAGCTTTCTGCAGTAACGTAATCGCCAAACCATTGGTGGAACAATTCGTGAACGATGGTACTGCGGCCCTGGCTGTAATAAGCGTCGATCAGCTCGCGTTTAGTAGCCTGTACGTATTCGCCGTGCAGGGTAGCGCTGGTATTTTCCATCGCGCCGCTCACGTAATCGCGAACTACAATCTGCGAGTATTTATTCCATGGGTAATCAACACCCAAAGTTTTTGAATAGAAATCGATCACCTCTGGTGTAAAACCGAAAATATCCCTTGCATAAGGGGCGTACTTAGGCTCCAGATAGTAGCTAACTTCTTTGCCTTTCCAGGTATCTTTTACAATTTTAAAATCACCAACAGCCATCATAAACAAGTATGGCGAGTGTGGTAATTCTTGTTTCCAGGTATCGGTACGGGTACCATCGCCATTAACTTTTTGTGAAGCTAAACGGCCGTTTGATAGCGTAACATACTTAGCTGGAACGGTCATGATGATCTCGTCGGTAGTTTTTTGGTTTGGCTTATCAATAGTTGGGAACCAGGCAGAAGAACTTTGGGTTTCGCCCTGTGTCCAGATCTGGGTTGGCTTATCCTTCTCGGTACCATCCGGGTTAATAAAGTATAAACCTTTAGCATCGGTAATAGCCGCGCTGCCTTGTGCTTTAAGCAGGTTTGGTTTAGAGGTATAATCGATGTAAACGGTGTAGTTTTCGTTGTTACGGTAGGTTCTGTCTAACTGGATATTAATGGTCAGGCTATCGTAAGTAAATTTAAGGGGAGTGTTTTTACCGGCTTTAACAATAGATACGTTTTTGATATCCATGCCCTGCGCATCTAAACGCAGCGAATCTGTTGGGTAAAAGTGTGGTTTTAAGGTTACCCACTCTTTGCCATACATAAAGCGTTTTTTGTAATCGAAACGCACATCAAGTTTTGTGTGCACCAGGTCGTTATATTTCGGCGTGGTTTCGCGGTAGATACTTAGGGCCGGGTCTGCTGCCGGGGCTGCAGTTTGCGCTACAGCAGTGCTAAGGGCACAAGCGCTGATACTACCGATAAGTACGGCAGCGTAAAGAGTTTTCATATGGATTATTTTCATTGATATGCGTGCATAATAAAGCTAAAGTATTAGTTTTTTATTTGATTTAAGACGGCTAACTAATATTAATGTTACAGGTAAGTATCCCTTTTTTACGCAATTGCTCCGGCACTGCCTCTGCCTTCCTTTTTAAAGGAGAATACTGCGACCTCAACCAATTGCAATTGCGATGATGAGGCATAAAATTCGGGTAATAAAGTTGTTACTAAGCTCAAAGTTAGATTAAACTCCTAAATTAGCCATTACCAATTATTGCGCTTTTACATCACCAAATACCTATTTGTTATGCAACGCAGAAAATTTATCCAAAATGTGGCCCTAACCGGCACCAGTTTTTTAATAGGCTCTAACCTGGCCGTGGCCGGCATTTATAAAGGATCGCCCGCCAAAAAAGTAGTGTTAGGGGTAATGGGCGTTAATAGCCGGGGAGCCTTCCTTGCCCAGAAATTGGCCGCTTTGGCCGATGTGGAGATTGGCTATATATGCGATGTGGACAGCAACGCCATGAATAAATGCATCGCCGAAATTGAAAAAATAACCGGCAAAAAGCCGCAGGGAATTACCGATGTGCGTAAGCTTTTAGAAAAAAAAGACTTGGATGCCCTGGTAATTGCCGCGCCCGACCATTGGCACGCGCCCGCAACTATCCTTGCCTGCCAGGCAGGTAAACACGTGTACGTAGAAAAACCCTGCAGCCATAACCCGCACGAAGGCGAAATGGCGATAGCCGCTGCCGCGAAGTATAACCGATTGGTACAAATGGGCAGCCAGCGCCGTTCGTTCGATAATGTGCAAAAAATGGTTAACGAACTGCACAGCGGCATTATCGGTCGTGCATATTTTGCACGTGGATGGTATGTGAACAACCGCAAAAGCATTGGTATAGGTAAACAAGTGCCCGTGCCCGCAAACTTAAATTACGATTTATGGCAGGGCTATGCACCACGCATGCCTTATGTAGATAACCTCATCCACTACAACTGGCACTGGCATTGGAACTGGGGCACCGGTGAAGCATTGAACAACGGCACGCACGAGATTGACGTAATGCGCTGGGGCCTGGGTGTCGATTTCCCGAATATGATTACTTCATCGGGAGGGCGTTTTGCTTTTAAGGATGATTGGGAAACCCCCGACACGCAAACAATCCTGGCCAACTTCCCTAATAATACGGCGCTATCATGGGAAGGCCGCAGCTGTAATGGCTATAACTCCGAAGGGGTAGGCCGTGGTGTAGTTTTCTATGGCGACCATGGCACCATCAATTACGGCGGTGGCAACGGCTACCAGGTTTTTGATTACGATAATAAACTGGTGAAAGAAGTTAAGGACGAAACCCCGGTAGATGCATCAAACAAGGTTAGCCCAACCGAGATGTTGGACCGTGTGCACTTGCAAAACTTTGTAAATGCCATTCGTGGCGATGAAAAACTGAATCAGACGATCATCAACGGACACCGTTCTACCCTGATACCGCAGTTGGGTAATATTGCCCAAAGAGTAGGCCGGGTGCTTAACCTCGACCCATCTAACGGGCACATCCTGCATGATGTGGACGCCGCCAAACTTTGGGGCCGCGAGTACGAACCCGGATGGAATTTAAAAGTTTAATACATAAGCCTGATACATATTATGAAACACTTAAAAACTTACCTACTGGCTATGGCAGTTGCCGCCGGCATACAAAGCGCATCGGCACAAACTAAAGCGGGTTATACCAATTTGTTTAACGGTAAAGACCTTAACGGCTGGAAAATACTGGCCGGCAAAGCCGAATACAAGGTAGAGAACGGCGGCATTACCGGCACCGCGGTGCTCAACAGCGGCAATACCTTTTTGGTGACTAAAAAGGAATACGGCGACTTTATATTAGAGCTGGATGCTAAAACAGAAAGCACGTTAACCAACTCTGGCATCCAAACACGCAGCCATTACAACCCCGCAGGGCACGAAGGTAAAGGCCTGGTTTATGGCCGCCAATGCGAGATTGATCCCAGCGACCGCAAGTGGACAGGCGGCATTTACGATGAGGGGCGCCGCGACTGGCTATACCCAATGGACTTAAACGCCCCGGCACAATCTGCCTGGAAGAATGGCGAGTTTAACCACATCATAATTGAATGCATTGGCAACACCACCAAAACCTGGGTAAACGGCGTGGCTACCGCTTATGTGGTTGATACGGTGGATACCAAAGGTTTCATCGGTTTGCAGGTACATGCCATTGATAATGAGCAACAAGCGGGTAAAAAGATCTTCTTTAAAAATATTCAAATTAAGACTACTAACCTACAACCCAAAGTGTTTGCCAAAGATGTGTATGTAGTAAATCTGCAACAAAACGTACTATCAGCCTACGAAAAACAAGATGGCTGGAAACTGCTTTTTGATGGCAAAACACATGATGGATGGCGCAGTGCGTCATCCATCATGTTCCCGGCTAAAGGGTGGAAAGTTGAGGGTGGTATGCTATCGGTTATAGGGGCTAACGGCGGTGAGGCTGCCAACGGAGGTGACATTATTACCGACGGACAGTACGCCACTTTCGATATGTCGTTTGAGTTTAGGATGAGTAAGGGGGCCAACAGCGGGGTTAAGTATTTTGTGACCTTATCAGAGAAAACTGTTGGCTCGGCTATTGGTTTGGAGTACCAGGTTTTGGATGATGCCGTACACCCCGATGCCAAATTGGGCAGGGATGGCGACCGTACATTAGCGTCCTTATATGACCTAATTCCGTCCAAAAAACAGCCCCGGTTCGTCCATCCGATAGGTGCGTGGAATATTGGACGGATAGTAGTATCACCAAATAATCATGTTACCCATTATTTGAATGGCGTGAAGGTTTTGGAGTACGATCGCGCCTCGAAGGAATACCGCGACCTGGTAGCCATCAGCAAATACAAAACTTGGAAAGATTTTGGCGAGGCCAAACAAGGCCACATCCTGCTGCAAGACCACGGCTTTGATGTGGATTATCGGAATGTAAAAATAAAGGAACTAAGGTAGCGGTTATCCTGATCTTAAATGGTGGCGTTACAATGTCAGTAGTCAAACTATCGATCCCAATTTTGTGCTCACCACAATATAGCAAATCCTTCACAATTAATTGCTTATAACCGAACACCTTACCGTTCGTTTACGAACGGTTTTAAGATATTTATTAATATTAAATATTTGACAATCAGTTTTTTGTGAAGTTGGCACGTATGTTATGATATATAATGCTTAGCAAGCAAGCTTGCTAAGCATTGCCAACTAAACTTAAACTGTCATGTTCAGAAACTACCTCAAGATCTCGTGGCGTAACCTTACTAAAAATAAGGCACATACTTTTATAAATGTAACCGGCCTGTCGGTTGGTATGGCGGTGGCTATACTTATCGGGCTTTGGATCTGGGACGAATTATCCTACGATAAAAACTTTCAGAATCACGAAAGGATTGTACAGGTATGGCAGCACCAAACCTTTAACGGCAAAGTGGGCAGCCAAACCGCTATGCCTATCCCTTTGGGCACCATGCTTAAACAGGATTATACCGGCAAGGATAAAGATTTTAAGTATACCATATTATGCAGCTGGAACTACGACCATATCCTGGCCTTGGGCGATAAAAAGATAACCCAGCAAGGCAGCTTTATGCAGGCTGATGGCCCCGAGATGCTTTCGTTAAAGATGCTGAAAGGTACGCGTGCAGGCTTGTCAGATCCATCATCGATCATGTTATCCGATAAAGTGGCTAAAGCCATATTCGGAACGGAAGACCCGCTGAACAAAACACTTAAGCTTGATAATAAGGAACTGATAAAAGTTACCGGGGTTTATGAAGATATTGCGCATAACTCTACCTTTAACGAGTTGTATATTATTATGCCCTGGGATCTTTATATGTCTTCACAAGACTGGGTTAAAAGGGCCTCAACCCAATGGGGGAACAACTCGTTCCAGATCTTTGCGCAGCTTAATGATAAAGCTGATATTAACAAGGTTAATGCCCGCATCGCAGGGTTAAAACTAAAGAATATTGCGCTGGCAGGCGACAAGGTTGGCGCTTCATTTAAACCGGTGGTGTTTTTACACCCGATGGATAAATGGCACCTGCGCAGCGAATTTAAAGACGGTGTAAACACCGGCGGCGCTATTCAATTCATCTGGATGTTTGGCATCATCGGCACCTTTGTGTTACTGCTGGCCTGTATCAATTTCATGAACCTGAGCACCGCCCGGTCAGAGAAACGCGCCAAGGAAGTAGGCATCCGTAAAACCGTAGGCTCGTTACGCAGCCAGCTGATAGCCCAGTTCTTCAGCGAGTCGTTAATGATCGTAGCCTTGGCATTTATCTTATCGATAGTATTGGTGCTGCTAATATTACCTTGGTTTAACCAGGTTGCCAATAAAACAATGGGCGTGCTTTGGGCAAACCCGGTATTTTGGTTGATGGGGTTAGGCTTTAGCCTGCTTACCGGTATAATCGCAGGTAGCTATCCCGCGTTTTACCTGTCGTCGTTCCAGCCGATAAAAGTTTTGAAAGGCACTTTCAAGGCAGGCCGTTTTGCAGCATTGCCGCGCAAGATCCTGGTGGTGTTACAATTTACGGTTTCGGTTACGCTGATCATCGGTACCATCGTGGTATTCTTACAGGTGCAGCACACCAAGAACCGGGTAGTAGGTTACGAGCGTACCGGTTTGCTGCAGATGAACATGAAATCAGACGATATCCATAAAAACTTTGCTGCCGTACGTAACGATCTTTTGCAAAGCGGTGTTATTGATGAGATGGCCGAATCGGGTAGTCCGCTAACGGGTGTATACTCTAACAGCAGCGGCCTTAACTGGCGCGGCAAAGCGCCCGATCTGCAGGACGATTTTGGCACCATCGGCGTAACGCACGAATTTGGTAAAGTGGCTAAATGGAATGTTGTAGACGGTCGCGATTTTTCAAGAGCGTTTGTAAGTGATTCTAACGCGATGATCCTGAACGAATCGGCCGCAAAATTCATGAACTTTAAACATCCGGTAGGTGAAATTATCAACTGGGGCGAAAAATACAAAGTGATAGGTGTGGTAAAAGATATGGTGATGTCGTCGCCGTACGAGCCGGTAAAGCCAAGCATATTTACAATAAGCAAGAGGTTAGAGGGTGGTGTAGTTGATATCCGCTTAAAAGCAAGCGTGAGCACCCCCGACGCGCTGGCTAAGATTGAAAGCGTATTTAAAAGATACGATCCCGGAAGCCCGTTCGATTATAAATTTACCGATGACGAGTACAATAAGAAGTTCGCGAATGAAGAACGCGTAGGCAAATTGGCGGGTTTCTTTACCTTGCTGGCCATCTTTATAAGCTGTATGGGCTTGTTCGGTATGGCATCCTTTATGGCCGAGCAGCGCATTAAAGAGATTGGCGTTCGCAAAGTGCTGGGCGCATCGGTATTTAGCCTTTGGCGATTAATGTCGACAGATTTTATCATCCTGGTAAGTATTTCCCTGCTAATAGCCATCCCGACGGCCTATTACTTTATGCACGGCTGGCTGCAGGATTATAAATACCGCACCGAGCTTTCCTGGTGGATCTTTGTGCTGACCGCTGTTGGGGCCATCGGCATAACGGTACTAACGGTAAGCTACCAAAGCATAAAAGCCGCGCTTACCAACCCGGTAAAAAGTTTAAAAACAGAATAAGGAAGGTAATCAAGATTGCAATAGTCATAAATCAAGAAATTATATATTATCATCGTCGATGAGAATATATAAAACGCTATTCCTTGCCGTAGCTACGCTGTTTGCTACCAACTGCTTTGCCCAAATGGCACCGCCAAAAGTAAGCGACCTGACTATTATTAACCGCAAGGTGAGTTTTGATACCGATGGCAGCCTGCATCTTGATGAGGCTAATAATGCCGGTTTCGCCTGGATAAATAACAGGAAATTTAAAAGTGGCACTATTGAGTTTGATGTTAAAGGAAATGATAAATTACAGGGCAGCTTTGTGGGGATAGCTTACCATGGGTTAAACGACAGCACTTACGAATGCGTATACTTTAGGCCGTTTAATTTTAAGGCTGATGAAGCAGTAAGGAGAAGCCACGGCGTACAATACATCGCCTCGCCAAAATACGACTGGCCCATATTGCGAGAGAAATTCCCTAACAAATATGAGCAAGCGGTTGTGCCCGCGCCGAATCCTAACGGATGGTTGCATGTACGTATTACCATCAGCACAAAAAATGTAAATATTTATGTGAACGGGATGCAAAAGGCGATACTGATAGTTGAACCATTGGTAAACACAGGCGGCACCAAAATTGGCTACTGGGTTGGCAATGGCTCGCCCGGCGACTGGAAAAATTTGAAAATAACCGACGCAAAGTAAAAATGTTGCATGACAAAAAAGGGTTCGATAGTTAATATCGAACCCTTTTTTATATAAATGTCAAAGACTAATCTCTAATCACAAATCTCTCCCCTATAGCTATAGGGGCTCTAATTAGCAATATTGCTCAAATGCGCCAATCAGGTTATCAGCAATCATTTGTGCAGGACGGCCTTCAATTTGGTGGCGCTCTATAATGTGCACCAGTTTGCCATCTTTAAACAAAGCCATTGATGGCGATGACGGAGGGTAAGGCAGCATCAGGTTACGGGCAGCATTAACCGCCTCGGTTTCCATACCGGCAAAAACAGTAACCAAACGGTCGGGGTGTTTTTGGTTAGCAGCAGCGGCACGTGCAGCAGGGCGCGCGTTAGCAGCAGCACAGCCACAAACCGAATTTACCATTACAAATACAGTTCCTTCGCCTTTAATAGCCGCATTAACTGCATCAGCATCTTTTAACTCTTCGAAACCAACTTTGGTTAATTCTTCCCTCATTGGGGCAACTAAATATTCTGGGTACATAATTTTTACTTCGCTTATTGTCAGCACAAAAATACCAATTTCAAAATAAAAACAACCCTCAATCAGAATAATCCGTAATAATTGACGTTTCGGTTATAATAGCGAAAGGGAGTAGGCGAGCAGGATTTATAATGGAGATTGCTATATTGCATGCCAAATGTTTTAACCCTAATTAAAACTATATGATGAACTTAAAATTTAAGATTTAGGTATGGGAATTATTACAAAAAAAAATAACGCCCAGCCGCGCATTGTACAAGTAAAAGCCAGGCACTTTAATTCGTTAAAAGTAACCGTAGCGGCAGTATTGATCATCGTGATGGTATTGATGACGGCCATAGCGCGCTTAAGCACAAAAACGTTAGCGCAAAGGCAGGAAAACAGCAGGCTGCAATCGCAGGTGGTTGCTTTACAAGGACAGATAGACAAGGAATCGCAGGATGCGTTGCTGTTAAATGCCGAAAAAGAAGGCAACCGCAGCAAAGCAGTATCCTACATTCAGGATATCCAGGAAAAACTTAAAACGATAAACAACTACATGAGCAAACGTGGGTTGCGCGGTTTGCCGTTCAGGAACCTTAACGTTGGCGAGAAGCCAAAAAGCGATACCAAACTGTATTCGGATTTTAGTAACTACCTGGATAAACTGGTAAACAATATTGCTTATGTTCCCATGGGCTACCCAAGGCTAAGCTCATTCACCTCTTTCTTTGGATCGCGCGGTAATCCGTTTGATTTTGGCGGGCACGAATTTCATCCGGGCATAGATTTTTCGGGCCACCAAGGCGACCCGGTTAAATGTACCGCAAGTGGCAAAGTAGTATTTGCAGGCAAAGCAGGCGGTTATGGCAATTGTATTAAAATACGCCATGCTAATAATATCGAAACATGGTATGGGCACTTATCCAAAATTAATGTGAAAGAAGGCCAACGCGTAACCGTGGGCGATTTGATAGGCAAAGTTGGTTCAACGGGCCGCTCAACCGGGCCGCACCTGCATTACGAGATCCGCAGGAACGGGCAACCCGTTAATCCTAAACAGTATTTAAGTTTAAATATGTAGTATGTGTTGCGGTTAATTATAGGCTTGTATATCTTTTTTATAATAAATACTTTAAGTGTGAATAAACCTTTTGGCATTTTTTTTTGTATTAGTTATAAATTCTTATATTAGCTAAACAAATCTAATTCTACTATCATGAAAAATTATTTAAAAAACCAAACTGTAAACGAAGTTCAAAACGGTCGTTTATCACGAGAAACAATGAAACAAATTAAGGGTGGCGGATCTGATCTGACCCTGAAACAACTTTGTGAGGCTGACCATGCCGGCCGTTGCGGCAGCTGCGATAATGGAGGCCACTTTACTCCTTGCGGATAATGAAGATAGCTTTACTTTGTTTTTGGATAGTGATAACCCGCATTGGTTACTACTTTTTGATACAAGGCAGCCATAGTGGGTTATACTATATCCAAATAAGCAACCTGAAGGATATTTGCCAGTACTTATGCTTTGCAGGGTTTTTACTGTTGCTTTATGATAAGCAACAGTTTAAACGGTTAAGGTACTTAATTATTTTCGTTATAGCCTATTGCCTGTCTTTTTCCATTTTAATGTTGTACCCATTTCTCGGTAGCGATTCCCGGGATTACAGCGATCAATTATTACTTGCCTTTAACCTGTTTTGGACGGCTGCTATGGCAATTTTGTTTTTGTTCCTGGTGTTTAGTACCGATCAATTCTCTATCAAAAAGGTTAGTGCTTAGGTAAGCGTTACAATGGCTTTTTTATATGGTGCGTAATATTGCCGGGGGTTGTGTAATTACCCGGTAATGTTATCACTCCCAATTTCTTTAAAATATTTATATTCACTACTTTTGTGCTTCAAAAAAAGCTATAATATGTCGACTGTAGAAACTGCATACGTGAAAAGTAAAGTGAAGGATGCTTCACTGGCCGATTGGGGCCGCAAGGAGATTGAATTGGCCGAGGCAGAAATGCCGGGTTTAATGGCACTGCGTAAAGAGTACGGACCATCTAAAATACTAAAGGGCGCACGTATTGCGGGCTGTTTACACATGACCATCCAAACCGCTGTTTTAATTGAAACATTGATAGAACTGGGTGCGGAAGTTACCTGGTCATCATGTAATATATTCTCAACACAAGATCATGCTGCTGCTGCTATTGCTGCCGCGGGTACTTCTGTTTACGCCTGGAAAGGTATGAACGAAGAAGAATTTGACTGGTGTATAGAGCAAACCTTATTTTTTGGTGAAGACCGCAAACCATTAAACATGATATTGGATGATGGGGGCGATTTAACCAATATGGTTTTAGACCGCTACCCTGAACTTATTGGCGAGATAAAAGGTTTATCTGAAGAAACCACTACAGGTGTACACCGCTTATACGAGCGTATGAAAGCCGGTACTTTACCAATGCCTGCTATCAACGTAAACGATTCTGTTACCAAATCAAAATTTGATAATAAATATGGTTGCCGCGAATCATTAGTTGACGCCATCCGCCGTGCTACGGATGTGATGATGGCCGGTAAAGTTGCTGTTGTTTGTGGTTATGGCGATGTTGGTAAAGGTTCTGCAGATTCGCTTCGTAACTCTGGCGTACGTGTTATCGTTACCGAAATTGATCCTATCTGTGCTTTACAGGCAGCTATGGAAGGTTTCGAAGTAAAGAAACTGGGTACCGCTATTAAAGAAGCCGACATTGTAGTTACCGCTACAGGTAATAAAAACATTGTTCGCGAAGAGCATTTCCGCGCATTGAAAGACAAGGCTATCGTTTGTAACATCGGCCACTTTGATAACGAGATTGACATGGCCTGGTTAAACGGTGCTTATGGCGACAATAAAATTGAAATTAAACCACAGGTTGATAAATACACTATAGACGGTAAAGATGTTATTGTATTGGCAGAAGGCCGCTTGGTAAACTTAGGTTGCGCTACAGGCCACCCAAGTTTTGTAATGAGCGCGTCGTTCACTAACCAAACTTTGGCACAAATTGAGCTTTGGACAAACGGTGCTGCTTACAAAAACGAAGTTTACACCCTGCCTAAAGTGCTTGATGAAAAAGTTGCCCGTTTACACTTAGACAAAATTGGTGTTGAACTGGAAGTTTTAGACCATGGCCAGGCAGAGTACATCGGCGTAACTGTTGAAGGTCCGTTTAAACCGGAGTACTACCGTTACTAAGTAAAGATCCAAGACTGTTAGAGTCAGGAGTCAAGATAAAAGAAAAGGGATATGGTGTTGAGCCATGTCCCTTTTTTAGTTCTTCGGTTTGTCATGGTAAGCTTGTCGATCCATCGGCACGCTAAGTCTTCGACAAGCTCAGACTGACATTCTATTTAAGTATGAAAAACCGGGTTTACGACAACTCATAACTCCCCCTCACCCACGCAAATAACTGCGGCCGCAAATCATTTATAGTACTCAATCTAATGTGATTCTCAAAACGTTTTGATCTTGAGGCGATGCTTTTGGTAACTGGTGGTTCTTCTATTTTGGTTTTGGAGTAAAACTTCAGGTCCAGCACTTTTTGCATCGGGCGGATCACGAAGAAAGTTTGCTTGTGCACAAAGGTGATGCAATTTGGGGTAACACCTATCAGCACATCAGGCCATTCTGCTACCTCGGCCAGGAGTTTATCAAAGGTGAGGACCAGCTCGTCGGATTTTCCTTTGAAAAGGTCGTTCAGGTTTACCCGGGCGCAATGGTGCCACTGGCTTTCGCGGGTTAGTTCGCGGTCGCATTTTGGGCAGATGTAGGTCATTAAAATACGATGGTAAACTTCGTGCCAATATTGGGCTCGCTTTCTACACTTATTTTTCCGCCAAAGGTTTCTATCTGGGTTTTAGTCATGAACAGACCGATGCCTTTACTATCATGCCCGGCGTGGAAAACGCTGTTCAGTTTAAACATATCCTTGCCGTGTCGTTTTAGGTCTATGCCCAGGCCGTTATCGCTAAAGGTTAGGGTAACATGGGCGTTTATTAATGCTGATACAATGTTGATCACAGGCGGCACTCCGGTTTTGCTGTATTTAAGCGAGTTGCTCACCATATTATAAAATATACTCTCGAGATACATTTTTGGGAACTGCAAGCTGGTTACGCCGAAGTCAGTGGTGATCTTAGCTTTTTTCTCCATCATCTGGCCCTTTAGCATGGCAGCGGTCACCTTTGTCATTTCCTGTAGGTCGCAGGTGTCATAAGCAATGTTTTTGCTGTTGCGTACTTCCAGCACGCGCATGAGTTCATTCAGTGTTTCGTTTAGTGTTTCGCTGCTTTGGTTAAGCATCCGGAATAACTCCGCTTTTTCCTGTTCGTCGCTTGCATCATTTATCATGGTCAATATCATGCGGATACTGCCCGATGGCCCGCGCAGGTTATGCGCCACAATTCGGTTAAAATCTTCGTACTGGCTAATGCGGTTCTCCAGGTCCAGCGCGCGTTTGTATTCGTCAATATCATAGCACGATCCAAACCACTTCAGTATACTGCCATCTGCGGCCAGCATAGGCTGCGCCATAGCTTTATGCCATTTGTAAACCCCATCCACCGCCCTGCGGAAACGCAGTTCCGAACGATAAGGCTTGCCGGTGGCTAACGAGTGGTGCCAGTCTGCATAATCTTTTGGCGCGTCTTCGGGGTGTATAACGGGTTCCCAGCCGTAATAAAGGGTATCTTCGGGGCTTAAACCGGTATAGTCAAACCAATGTTTGTTGTAGTAATCCATGGTGCCATCCGGGTTGGATGTCCAGATGATCTGCGGGATAGAATCTGCCAGGAATTTAAACTCCTGGATCTTTTCGATAGTTTTATCCTGCTCCTTAACCAACGCTACCTGTTTCATTAGTGCAAGGTTAAGGGCCTCCTGTGTTTCTATCGATCTTTTGAGGGCAAGTTCGGCCGATTTGGATCCTGAAATATCCTGGAACGTACCGTACAACCTGGTGCAAGCGCCATCTTTAAACTCGGTGTTACCCAGGGCGCGCACCCAAATTTCTTTCCCTTCGGCATTAATTATCTGCAGTTCTTCATTCCATGATGCGCCGTCTGCAATAGCTTTATTAATTGCTTTTGTGATACGGTCGCGGCTGTCGCCTTCCTTATAAAAGTTGATACCAATATTTAACGACGGCTCATAATCAGCCGATACGCCGTGGATCTGTTTGGTAACCGGTGTCCAGTAAACTTTTTGTTGTATAACATCAAGTTCCCAGCCACCAACACGGGCAACCTGGTTGGTTTGCTCCAGCATTTCGGTAGTGCGTTCCAGGTCTTTCTCCAACAGGTAGCGTTCTGTTATATCAATGGCATTACCAATTACATAGGTACCCCCTCGCGGTGGAGTTTGCAGCGTGTTATTATATAGCCAAACCTTTAAGCTGCCATTTTTATGCCGCGTAAGCATTTGCCCCTGTGATTTACCTTTCGATGTGATTTCTTCTAAATATGTTCTTAAAAAACCGTGGATTTTTTCGGGAACAATATCAAAAAGGCTTAGTTGTACAATTTCATCAGGGGCATATCCCAGGCTACCGGCACCGGCAGAATTAACCGACAGGAACTTACCATTAACATCGTGCGTGCACATCAACCCCTGCGCATTCTCAAAAAATACACGCAGTTTCTCCTCGCTTTCGGCAAGGAGTTTATCTTTTAAAACAATGGCAGATACATCGCGACCAATACCAAAAATATTACCGGTTAATATCTCGGGTGTCGAGGTCCATTCAATGGTTTTATAATTTCCATTAATGGTTTTCATCCGCTGCAAAAAGTTGGTGGTATCGCCACCGTTCAGCATGTTTTTTAACTGCGCTTCGGTTTTTATAATGTCATCAGGGTGGATAAGGTCAAACGATGAGGTAGTAAGCATATGCCTTTCGCTCCAACCCAAAACCTTAGTAAAAGCAGGGTTAACGCGTTTAAAAAGGCCATCTACCCCGCCCACAAAAACCAGATCATTTGAGGTTTGGAAAAGTTTCTCAAAATTTTTAAGATCCTGCTTTTTACGGCGCTCCACTATAAGTGTAATAGCTTCGTCGGCAAGTAATTGTAAGGCCCGTTTTTGATAAACGGAAAGCGTACGAGGAGTGCTGTCTGCAACGCATATCGTGCCCAAGGCACAGCCATCCGGGTCAATAAGCGGAAAACCAGCATAAAAGCGCAAATTAGGGCTGCTGGTTACCATCGGGTTGTACATAAAGCGGATATCCTTGGTAGCATCTTTAACCTCTATATACCGTGCATCGGCAATGGTATGGCGGCAAAAAGCAATCTCGCGAGGCACTTCCTTTGCATCAAACCCAATGACCGATTTAAACCATTGGCGATGCTCGTCAATTAACGATACGATAGAAATGGGTACATCGCAAATAATAACTGCCAGTTCGGTAAGGCGGTCAAACTCGTTCTCGCTCAACGAATCTAAGATATCGTAATCGTCGAGCGCTTTTAAACGTTCTAATTCGTTGGACGGTTTAGGGTAGCTACTCAAATTTTTGCTGTTACTACTATGTACAGATATATTGAATAATTGTTTTGTAATATGCAAGTTATAAGCAAATTTAATTGCTGACGTTGACTAATAAAATCTTTAAACCAACTAATAATATGGTGATCACGGTTGAGCCGGGCATTTATATCACTGCGGGCAGCATGTGCGATAAAAAATAGTGGAACATCGGTGTACGTATCGAAGATGATGTAATTATCGGTAAAGATAGGAAGCCCCGATGCAAATAGACTGCCCCCCAAATTTAGACACTTACTGGGGGCAGTCCAAAATCGGGGCTTCCTTGTTTTATGGAAATGGGTGTCAGTCTGAGCTTGTCGAAGACTTTTGCGCGTCGCTAATGGTTCGACAGGTTCACCATAACACAATTACTTCTCTTCCGCTTCCTCTTCAACCGTTTCTCTTAGATCGTAAAGCAGCCATTGTTTATTAGCGATGGATGACGCTTTAGATTGGAGCAGCTTTATAAAATCATTAACGCCCACAGGCTCGTTACCATTCCCGTGGATCAACACAATGCTGCCTGCCTGCGGCTGTTGGCCTTTAGCCAGCCAGGCATCGGTACCAATAGGGATCAACCCAAAATTGGTGATCTTATAAACCAGTTGCTGATTTGACACCAGCCCCGGGAACCTGAAAAACACAGAGGGCAGCAGGCCATCGGCCAGCATCAGCTTTTCGGTTTCCATTACTTCGTATTTAATATCGGTACCGGGTTCCAGCAAAAAGTTTGTTTTAAGCGGGCTGGTTTTGCTCACTCGATGGTTGTAGGAATGATTGATCCAAGTGATATAAATTTCGTGGTTGGCTTGCAATTGTTTTAACCATGCAAGGTCCTGCACATGGTGTTTCATCCACAACCCACTTACCGATAGGGCAATTGGCACGGGCGTTTCCACTTGTTTAAACCCGGTAATAATATCGGTAAAGATACGCCTGTCCAGCGGGCGGTGCGAAGGGCAAAGATCGGCCGTTAGGCTGATGCCTGTTTCTTTAGGGATGCCGCGTTCAATTCCAGCATCCTGTATGGCTACCGACTGGCTTTCGGCTTTGCTTAATGCTTTCTGATACGGTGTACTGCTAAAAAACTTGCGGGCATCGGCCATGCTCATGGGCCTAATTTGGTAGAAACCGGCATCGTTCAGTTTGGTTTCCAGCGTTTGCGGGTTTACCATCAGCAGGTAGGGCTTGCCGTTGTTCTCAAACTTACGCAGTATCATCCAGTCTTGCGGGTAATGCTTAGCCCAGCCGTAGTATACCTCGTAATTGGTGATATTAGTGTAGTTGGCCTGCGCGCTGGCAGCCAGCGCCATGCAGGATAGTATAAAAAATGTAAAAAGCGCTTTCATCGTTACTGCAAATTAACACAATCATAAATATGTTTTTATTGTTAGTAATGTAATAATGATATTTGCCCTTAAATATATACTGCTATGGCCCGCTTATCTGTCAACGTCAATAAAATAGCCACCCTGCGTAACTCCCGCGGCGGCGATAACCCAAATTTGGTACAAGTTGCTAAAGATTGCGAGCGCTTTGGCGCCGAGGGTATCACCGTACACCCAAGGCCCAATGAAAGGCATATCCGTTACCAGGATGTTTTCGATTTGAAAAAGATAGTAACCACCGAGTTTAACATAGAAGGTAATTGCCAGGAGCAAAAGTTTATTGACCTTGTACTGGCCAGCAAACCCGAGCAAGTGACTTTAGTACCCGATGTTTTAGGACAGATCACCTCTAACCATGGCTGGGATACGATGAAAAACCAGAATTATTTAAAAGACATCATCAAGGTTTTTAAAGCTGCGGGAATCCGCGTATCTATATTTGTTGACCCGGTTACCGAGATGATAGAAGCCGCCGCAACAACAGGCACCGACCGGATTGAACTTTATACCGAAGCCTACGCACACAATTACCCAACAAACAAAGAAGAAGCTATAGCGCCTTACGTAAAGGCTGCCGATGTAGCCCACAAGCTTGGCCTGGGTATAAATGCAGGGCACGATCTCGATCTGCAGAATCTGCAATACTTCGCCCAAAATATCCCCGCGCTGGATGAAGTGAGCATAGGCCATGCGCTAATTAGCGATGCTTTATATTATGGGTTAGAGAACACTATCCAAATGTACCTGGGCCAACTTGCCTAACGCAAAATGGTTAAACTTCCTGATAGCAATTCACAACCCGTGTTAAGGTTTATGATATAGTAATAAACGCCGGCAGCTAATAGCTTCCCGTTTTGTTTACCCACAAATGGTGTGGCGTAATCTTTAGACTCGAACACCTTTTGACCCCCGCGGGTAAAAACCTGCACCACAGTGCCCGGGAATTTTTGCAAGCCTTCTATTTTCCAATAATCGTTTATTCCATCTTCGTTAGGGCTAAACACATTAGGGAACTTTACATCAACCAAAATCACTTCTACGTGCGCTTTACTGCGCGGGCTTTCGCAAGTGCCAATATTGTAGGATACGTAATAATCGCTGCTTTCATTCACCTGTACATTAAACTGCCCTGTCGCACTTTTTTGTATTGGATCCTGGGCTGTTTCGCTTGTATACAGGTTATAATTACCACTAATTGTATTTAGTACTTTTAATGTTAATTTTTCGGGCACACATATTTTTCTGTCGGCTAATATGGGTGCAGTAGGTATAAACTGGATGTTATCTACCGTAACATCCCAGGTAAGCGGGATAGCGCATGGGGTTGCATCGGTAACTACTAAGCTATAATCGCCTTTGCCAATATTTGTCAGATCGGCGGTATTGCCGCCTACGGGCTGGCCGGTATTTTTATCAGTCCATTTGTAATTGTAAGGAGGTACGCCACCCGTTACCAGCACACCATCTATATGCCCTAATTTTTGATTGCACTGGTCGGCTGTACCAATAGGATTGTTAGCTGTTGCAAATACAAGTAAAGGTGTTTTCTTTACCTCGAACGGGCCAAGGGTTGATGGGCAACCGTATTTATCGGTTACTACTGCACTGTATAAGCCGGGTGCAAGGTCTGTTATTTGATTAGTGTTACCTCTTGGTATGTTATTGGGGTCTATCCATTGGTACGATTGGGGGATCACATTGCCGTTAAACTGCAGTTTTATACTGCCGTTACTCAAATCGCAGCTGGCTGCTGTAATGTTAGGGTTATAACTGAATGTTTCGGGGAGTTGCCTTTCTACATTAAACAGCCGGCTGTTATCGCAGCCTGTAGCCGTATTTTTTGCGTACAGAGTGTACTGTCCTTCCGCTAGGTTACTTGGTAGATTGTGGTAATTACTTGCAGTGGTGGGGATAGGGCCATTAGGTCCTGTCCATTGAAAAAAGTCGGCATTATCTACATAAACATTATTTATAGCGCCATTATTAAGCCCGCAGGTAGGGCGGGTAATAGTTCCGGTGGTAATGTTTACCGAGTTGGTTTCCTGGATTCCAATGTAAGGCGTAGAATAAGGGCTACACTGGCTTTGGTCCCTTAATTCCAGCCGGTAAGAGCCGCCTTTAACGTTTGTCAGATCTTTATTGGTCTTACCCGGCAATGGGTTATTATTGCTATCATACCACTGGTAACTTAATGTGCCAATACCCACGTAAGTAGTTATATCTTTAATAGAGCCTTCGGCAATGCCGCAACGGGCGGTTGCAACATTCATGGTGCTCAAGTCATAATCCGGGCCGGGTTTAGCCGTTATGGTAAACGCTGCGGATGTAACCGCGCAGCCTGCATCGTCAGAAATGGTTAGCGTGTAAGTCCCGGCAGGCACAACCCCATTTTTATCTGTAGATTTAACCTCGCCCGCTGCGTTTTTCCACTCAAACCTCACATTGCCTGTACCACCCTGAAAATTAACATCTACCGGAAAGAATTTTTGACGGCACTCCGGCATGGGCGGCCGTATATTTTGGATCTTTACCCGCTGGTCTTTTATCTCAAACAGTTTGGTGCTTTTTTGGCAACCGCCCGGGTATTGTACGGTAAGCTGGTAAGTGCCCGGCTGTAAGCCGCTTATGTTTTTAGTATTTGCCAAAGAAGTTAAGGTGCCATTTTGTTCTTTTTTATCCCAATGGAATTCGAGCCCGCTAAAATCAGGCGTAATGGTAATACTACCTGTGTAGGCGCAGGTAAGTTGTTTAATAACAATGTCGTTATCCTGTATCACTAATGATGAAAAAGGCGATGTGTTGTTATTACCGTCTGTGGCGGTTGCTATAACCGGGCTGCTTATGGTGCCCGTATACGTCCATGTGCCGCTTCCGTCTGCGTTTACGGTAGTAATGTAGGTTTTGCCCTGGCAGTTAACAAAGCCGCAAGCATCAGCAAAAAACAACTCAATTTTTGAATTAGGCGTGGCTACACCTGATACTTTGGTGGCGCCAAAGCTAAGAACCTTTACAAACGGCGGCTGGTAATAGTTAGTGGCTACGCTAATGCCATAATCTTTATTACAGAACATGCTGTTGCGGGTAATTAACGCATGTGCATTATTTAGCGCCTCGATTCCGTAATTATTATAGGCAATGATGTTTTTGGCCGTAGCCGCCGCACCGCCTATATTGCCCGCCGCATTAACCCCCACACGGATGCCTTCGCCGTTGCCAAGGTTGGCAGTTCCTGCTTTATCGGTACCTATATTATTGCCTTCTATCTCAAAAGTGGCGTTATCGATATATATCCCGCAGTAGCGCTGCCCTGAAACGATGTTGTCAGTAATTTTAGCGATAATGCCGCTGCCGTTTATAAAGATGCCAAAAGTTTGAATGAACGCGCTAAGCTGAAAAAGCGGGATGTTTTTAAAATCGGCATTACCCGAAAAATTAGTGCCTATTTTATTGTTTTGGATTAAAATAAAATTGTTTGCCGCGAAATTATAGCCGCGTGTAACGCTTACGTTGGTAACATTGGCGGCAATAACATTGCCCATGTTAGCATTTATGCCCCCAATGAGTGCGTTTTTATCGATACTAAGGTTAATACCATACATGTTTGTATTTGCGGTAAAACCATCATCAAGCAAGCCAATAATGTTGCTTTGTATCACTATTTGGTCGGCACCGGTATAGTAAGTGTAATTTGAGTTTACAATGCCATTGATGTTGCCGCAGATAACGTTGCCTTTACCCGGCGCACCAATAGTGATAAAAGATGCATCGCCGGTAAGCACAATGCCCGATCCCTGGCTGTTATCAGGAGTAGCTACGTTGGTTATTTTGGCGAAATTGCGGATATACAAACCATATATTTCGATGTTTTTTGCAGCAGTACCATTGTTGTTTACATCGCCATAAATATTTAGCGCGTTAAAATTAGCCGGTGATGTTTCCGGTTCAATAACAACCCTGGCGTCCGAAACACCAAAAACAATACCCGGTTGTGTGGTACCATCAATAATTAGGTTTGATGAAACATTAGGTAATTGAGTTTTTAACCTGATGATGCGATCAGATACAAGCGCCCCGGGTAAATTAAAGGTAATAACATCTTGAGTTAAGATGCCATTTGCAGCCGCATTGGCTAAAGCCTCGCGTAAAGTACCGGGCCCCGCATCGGCATTACTGGTAACAGTGAAGGTAGCTGCTAAGCTTAGGTGAGTTATAAGAAATAAAAAAGCAATTAAAAGTAAAAGTTTTTTAACAAGCATAAGATTTTCGGTAACATAAAGGTAAAAAATTTCCTTGTAAAACCAATGTCAAATCTTATTACCCGATTGTTATTCAGCGGCTAAATTGTACCTTTGCACTAAATTTAAGGGATACCCATTTCAATGAAGCTGAACATAGATTACCAGGAAAAATTCCAGCAAAGGCACATAGCGCCAAACCAGGCAGATACCGATAAAATGCTAAAAACTATCGGCGTAAATTCGCTTGATGAACTGATAGACGAAACCGTACCGGCAAAAATAAGGTTAAAAAACCCGCTGAACCTGCCCCTTGCCAAAAGCGAGTTCGATTACCTGAATACGCTTAAGCAAACAGCTTCAAAAAACAAGGTGTTTAAATCGTACATTGGCCAGGGTTATTATGATGTAATTGTACCGGGTGTTATTCAGCGTAACATCCTCGAAAACCCCGGATGGTATACCCAATACACCCCTTACCAGGCAGAGATTGCACAGGGCCGTTTACAGGCTTTGTTAAATTTCCAAACCATGGTTGTTGATTTAACCGGAATGGAAATTGCCAACGCATCGCTACTGGACGAAGGTACCGCCGCTGCCGAAGCAATGTTTATGCAATACAGCCTGCGTAAGAATACTGCCGCAAATGTTTTCTTTGTGAGCGAAGAGGTATTCCCGCAAACTATCGATATTTTAAAAACCCGTAGCGAACCTTCCGGCATTAAATTGCAAATTGGCAACCACGCCACCACCGAGCTAACCGACGACATGTTTGGCGCCATGGTACAATACCCGGCAGGCAACGGCGCGGTTTACAACTATACCGATTTCGCTAATGCCCTACACGCAAAAAATATTAAGCTAACAGTTGTAGCCGATATTATGAGCCTTATACTGTTAACCCCTCCGGGTGAATGGGGGGCAGATATTGTTGTTGGCAGCACCCAACGTTTTGGTGTACCCATGGGTTTTGGTGGCCCGCACGCCGCGTTTTTTGCAACTAAAGACGAATATAAACGCTCTATCCCCGGCCGTATCATTGGTGTAACCATTGATGCCGCAGGTAATTATGCTTTACGTATGGCACTGCAAACCCGCGAGCAGCACATCCGAAGGGATAAGGCGACCTCAAATATTTGTACCGCGCAGGCGTTGCTGGCTATAATGGCCGGTATGTATGCTGTGTATCATGGCCCGCAAGGCTTAAAATTAATTGCCCAACGCATCCACGGTTTAACCGTATTGCTTGCCAACTCGTTAACCGAACTTGGTTACGAGCAACTGAACGATACTTATTTTGATACCCTTAAAGTTGAGCTTGGCGCATTGGCCGGTCCGGTAAAATCTGAGGCATTAAATAACGAACTTAACCTGAATTATAAAGGCACGGTAGCTACCATTGCTATAGATGAAACTACTTCGCCGGAAGATATCAAAACCATCATACGTTTCTTCGCCAAGGTTAAAGGCAAAAACTTTGCTGATTCTAACTACGAAACGCTTAAGAAAAACGTTGAAGGTGTTATCCCAACCGAACTGCAACGTACTTCGGCATACTTAACCCACGGTTTGTTTAATTCGCACCACTCAGAGCATGAGATGCTGCGTTACATCAAATCGTTAGAAGCAAAAGATCTTTCGCTTTGCCACTCGATGATCGCATTAGGCTCATGTACCATGAAACTGAACGCTACTACCGAAATGGTACCCGTTACCTGGGCAGAGTTCAGCAAAATGCACCCCTTTGCGCCAACTGATCAAACTGGTGGTTACATGCAATTATTTGATGAGCTGAACCGCTGGTTAAGCGAAATTACCGGCTTTGCAGCCATGAGCTTACAGCCAAACGCAGGCGCGCAAGGCGAGTACACAGGTTTAATGGTGATCCGCGCTTATCATAACGATAGGGGCGATAGCCACCGTAACATCGCTTTAATTCCTTCATCGGCACACGGTACCAACCCTGCATCTGCAGCTATGGCCGGGATGAAAGTTGTTGTGGTAAAATGTGATGACAACGGGAACATCGATGTTGCCGATATGAAAGCCAAAGCCGAGCAATACAAAAATGAGCTGTCGTGCTTAATGGTAACTTATCCATCTACCCACGGGGTGTTCGAGGAAAGAATCATCGAGATCTGTGAGACCATTCACCAAAATGGTGGCCAGGTTTATATGGATGGCGCCAACATGAACGCCCAGGTAGGCCTAACAAGTCCGGCTAATATTGGTGCTGATGTTTGTCACTTGAATTTACACAAAACCTTCTGCATCCCACACGGTGGCGGTGGCCCGGGCATGGGCCCAATTGGTGTAGCCAAGCACTTAGTGCCCTACTTACCAGGCCACGCGGTTGTTGATATTGATAATGGCAAAGCCATCCACGCGGTATCTGCCGCGCCCTGGGGTTCTGCATCTATCCTGATCATATCGCACGCATACATCGCTATGATGGGTGGCGACGGTTTAACCAATGCTACCCGTTACGCTATCCTGAATGCTAACTATATTAAAACCCGCTTAAAAGGTCATTACAGCGTGTTGTACACCGGTACCAAAGGCCGTTGCGCACATGAGATGATCCTGGATTGCCGCTCGTTTAAAACGTATGGTGTTGAGGTTGTTGATATCGCGAAACGTTTGATGGACTACGGTTTCCACGCGCCAACAGTATCGTTCCCGGTTGCGGGTACGGTAATGATAGAGCCGACAGAATCTGAACCTAAGCACGAGCTTGACCGTTTCTGCGATGCCATGATCTCTATCCGTGGTGAAATTGAAGATGTAGAAAAAGGAGTTTCTGATAAATTAAATAATCCGTTGAAAAACGCGCCACATACCGCTGCTGTAATTACCTGCAACGAATGGGAGCATCCATACACCCGCCAAAAAGCGGCTTATCCACTACCTTATGTGGCGCAATTTAAATTCTGGCCATCGGTTGGCCGTGTAAATGATACGTATGGCGACAGGACGTTAATATGCTCATGCCCGCCTTTGAGCGATTATGAGTTTGAAGAAACTGAAGTAACCACGCCTGAATACGGAACGTGATTATAGATGTGCAGATGCGTGGATATGCAGATGTGCAGATAAAATGATTAAATTGAGGCTCCTTTTAAAGGGGCCTTTTTTATGGAAGAGATTGGAAGCAAAATTATGTTAAATGACTGGTAAGGAAAGAAGGACCTTAATGGATGAAGCCATTAAGGACATTGTAATTCCCTTTTTAAGAACAGAAGGCTTTAAAGGGTCTTATCCTCATTTTACACGTATTAAAGAAGATAAGGTCAATTTGTTGACATTTCAATTTAGCCTGTATTCATCAAAATTTGTAGTGGAGGTAGCAAATTGCCCAGTTGGCGGCTCGACTGTTGGGGGAAATAAAATCGAGCCTTCAAAATGCCGGGTACACTATGAAGGCAGGCGATTTAGAATTGGCAGTATTAAACATAAAATGGATTACTGGTTTGATTTTAATAACGATTTGCTTTTTTTTTAATATTTATAAGAAAAAAGCAAAAGAGATCATTACCCTTTGGCCCGAAGCGAAACGATGGTGGGAAGAAAATTCTCCAGTAGCAGGATAGAAGCATCTGCTTATCCGCACACTCGCTGTTTGTAACAATCCGCTTACACATCATTTACGTATGTCTGTACAAATACCTTTACAGCGCGTTTAAAGTATTAGTAAAACCCTGCAAAAAGAAGTTAAATGTTTTTTTAACAGTTGTGTTACGATAACATAGTAAGATTTGTAACGTTACAACCTAAAGGAATACAACCTTTTAATTTGCATTTCCGTATAAAAGAATATATGAGCCCTAATAGTGACAAAACAGTAAGTGTTTTATTGGTTGATGATGACGAAATAAATAACTTTATCTCTATAAAATTGATAAAAAAGGCTTTGACCAATACAGATATTATGGCTTGCCTTAATGGTAAATACGCGATAGATAAACTAACTGAAATTCAACAAAAAGACCCTGCTAAACTGCCAGATTATATCCTGTTGGATATAAACATGCCTATTATGAATGGCTGGGAGTTTTTGGATGAGTACAAACGCTTAAATCTCGACCCGTTAGGTAAAAGCAAGATCTATATTATCTCTTCTTCGGTGTTTAGTAATGATATTAACAAAGCGCGTTCTTACCCGCTGGTTAAGGATTTTATCTCGAAACCGCTTAATGTAGAAAAAATTAAAGAGCTATTCGGCGTATTGTCAAACTAAGCCTGGATAATCGTAAAAGTTTCATTCTCATATTTAACCGTGCCAATGGCTGTTGCCCTTGCGTGGTAAAACAAGCATATATCGCCTTCTGCCGCCGCCTTTTTACCGTATTGGATGCGTAACTCTGCCGCGCGGTGCCCATCGTAATCATACTTCGCTACAAACTTCCTGATCAGTTGCTCGGGTTCCGGCAATTCATCGCCACCAAAAAATACTTTCTTATTTTCTATATTTATCCAAAATACCTGGTGAAACTTACTGTGTCCGCCGGATAGTTCATAATTGATGCCCGGCTTATACTCGCCGCTGCCTTCTACAAAATCTACTTTAGCACTGTTTTGCAAAGCTTCGAAGATCTCGACATGGTATGAGCTTGATTTACCACTTATGCCAAACTCAAATTCATCTTTTTGGATCACGTGAGTTGCCTGCGGAAAGCTCGGTTCCAGTTGTCCATTGCGTTCTACAACTAAACCACCGGAATGGTCATAATGTAAATGCGACATTAGCACCAGCGTTACATCTTCAGGGTCGAACCCTGCGTTGCGGATGTGCTGGTGAAGCAGTAGTTCGTCGCGGGTATCTTTATAACCAAGGCCGGCATCTAATAGGATTAGGTCGTTGGTAGTTTTGATGAGGAAGGGATTTACGTGGATGAAGAGGGAGCCCGGGCGATCGCGTTTGTTATCGGTTTCGGGGTTAAAGGGGATAAACTTCTTACTGGTATCAACCGAATATGAGCCCTCGCCCAAAGCAAAAATTTCCATTAGCGTAGAGTTTGTGCAAATATAAGCCTCAAAATTTAAGGAGGCGAATATTGGCGGTTTAAGTACGTTTTTATGACTAAAATGTAACGTTTTAAATCCCTCCACGTCTATTAATTAAACGCGAAAAAAATATTATTTAAATAATATTTTGATATACGAAAACTATCGTACATATTTGTACGAAGAAATTCGTATAACTTTATAACAATGAATCTGAAACCGACAGAAAGCGAGCTGGAAATATTACAAGTGATTTGGAAAAGGGGTCAATGCAGCGTACGCGATGTGCACGAAGAATTGACAAAAAGCAAAGATGCAGGCTACACCACAACTCTAAAACTAATGCAGATAATGCACGAAAAAGGTTTGGTAGAACGCGATACGGCAGCGAAAACGCACTTGTATAAAGCGCTTATCAGCCGCGAACAGGCACAGCAGGGCGCTTTGGATAAAATTATATCAACGGTTTTTAAAGGGTCTACATCCGATTTGGTGATACAGGCCCTTGGCCAGCACCGCGCCTCAAAAGATGAGATTGACGCGATAAAGAACTTTTTAGATCAGTTTGAGAAAAGAGATTAGAGTTTGGAGGTTAGTGATTAGGATTTGCCTCATTAAAATTTAGAGTTTAGTATTTAGATTTTTTGACATTATGGAAAACATACTGTACAACATCAGCCAGGTTTTGGGGATCACCATCATCCACTCATTATGGCAGGGGCTGCTTATTTATTTCCTGTTAAGGGTGATTTTGTTGTTGGCAACCGGGCTTTCATCGTCAAAAAAATATTTGTTTGCAGTAAGTAGTCTGCTGGCTATTACAGGTTGGTTTGCCTACACGCTAATTACCGAGATACAACATTACGACTGGCTGGCCAAACCCGCCAATTTTAAAAATATGGTGCTATTGGCAGGTTTCCCGCAAAACATCCAGCAGTTTGCTAACCAGGGCATCAGGTACTATTACAGTGTAGAACGCTACCTGCCTTATGTAACCGCCATATACGTTTTTGGCTTGCTATTGAATATGGCAAGGGTGATATTGGCACATCGCAAGATCCAAACCATTAAACGTGCTATGAGCCTTGGCGTGCAATTGCAGCAGCAAATAAGCGCCTTAGCTAAAAAACTAAATATAACCCAAACGGTAAAAGTTGGCTTTAGCCAGATGGTTGATGTGCCTTGCATAGTAGGCTACTTTAAACCGGTCATCTTGTTGCCTTTTACCCTGTCAACCTACCTTGGGTCCGAAGAAATTGAAGCCATATTGATGCACGAACTGGCTCATATTAAACGTAACGACTACCTTATTAATCTGCTGCAGCAAGTTGTAACCACGTTGTTATTCTTTAATCCGTGCGTGTTACTTATCAATAAAATAATAGGCGAAGAACGCGAAAACAGCTGCGACGACATGGTTGTAGACGCTACGCAAAACCCTGTTATTTATGCCAAAGCTCTATTCAAACTGGAGCAAAACCGCCAAAACGAGTTGCAGTTAGCGCTGGCTGTAACCGGCAAAAAGTATCATTTATTAAACCGTATCGAAAGAATCATGAAAACAAAAAAACAAACCTCAAGCTTGCGGCCAGCATTAATGGCCATGCTTATATTAACCTTAAGTGTTGGCAGCTTAGCGTTGCTAAACCCCGAAATTGCGCAAGGTAAAATATCAGTAAAAAAGATAACCCCCGAAGCGATAAAGAATATATTGGCCGATACCATCCCCGCAAAAAAAGCGGTTAAATTCGAGGCAAAGACTACTAAAGATGCAACCAAAAAGGGGAAAGCCGAAGCTAAGTTCAGTGCCAAATCAAACGTAGATCACAACGTGCGTGTTAACTACGGTGGTATTTACAACAATGGTATAAACGACCCGAAACTGGAGCGTTTAAGCAAAGATGTTGAGCGGCATGGCGATGCGATTGGAAAATATTATGACAGCCCTGCATTTAAAGCCCAAAGCGAAAAAATGGAAAAGCTGGGTAAAGATGTTGATGTATTTTACAATAGCGAAAGGGTTAAACAAGCTACAGCTGCACAGGAAAATGCTGCCGCCGAATTTGATAAACAATGGGGTAGCCGCAGTGGTAAAATTGACGAGTTAAGCAAACAAATGTCGGCTGCGGGTGATGTGATGAGCAAGTATTACGAGTCGAAAGAGTTTAAGGAAATGAATACCAAAATTGCACAAAAATATGGTGTGCCCCTTAACGGAGTTTTTAGCCGCGATGATAGTAAAAATGATGAGAACTATCGCCAATACCAGGTAGAGTTGAAAAAGAACATCCCTGCGGATGTAACGCAACAACAGGAAAAAATGAAGGAGTTGGGCCAACAGATGCGCTCGTACACCGATAACCCTGATGTTAAAAAATCTCAGGATGAAATGCGTGCCGCGGGCGAAGAAATGCGTAAAGCATTTAAGAATACCGACACCAAACAGAAACAGGAGGAAATGCGTAAAGTTGTTGATAACATGCGCAGGTTTACCGGCAGCCCCGTAATTGAAAAGGAAAAAAAATTATTACACGAGGCATCGGAAAAACTAAGGGCTTACACAAGATCGCCCGAGTTTAAAAAGAAGGTTGCCGAGTACAGGAAAAATCATCCTGAAAGTGCATATAACTGGAACTATAATAATAACGACAACAACAACGAGAAACCAGAAAAACCGGAGAAACCAGAAAAAACGGAGAAGCCGGAAAAACCGGAGAAACCGGAACCTGTCGAAAGTAATTAAGATATAGTGAGTGGTTGATTGAGTAAATGATTTCTGGCAACTACTCACTACTTAACTTAATCAACCAACACAATTCCTATTAAAATTAGTAATTTAGTATCCTCAAAAAAGGGGATACTTTTTTTATGCTTCAAAGGCTAACCATACAAAATTACGCGCTGATAGACAACCTCGAGATCAATTTTGATAAGGGGCTGAACATCCTTACCGGCGAGACCGGCGCGGGTAAATCAATCATTTTAGGAGCGCTATCGCTGATATTGGGCCAGCGTGCAGAAAGCCGTTACTTTTTTAATCAGCAAAAAAAATGTGTGATAGAAGGCGCTTTCAAAATTGCGGGCTTCCACCTCAATACATTTTTTGAAGATAACGACTTGGATTACGACGGCGAAACCGTATTGCGCCGAGAGATTTCTGCCGATGGTAAATCGCGCGCTTTTGTGAACGATACACCTGTTAACCTGACTACCTTAAAACAACTTGGCGAAAAGCTGATAGATATTCATTCGCAGCACGCCACTTATGAAATTAACGACCCCGATTTTCAACTTCTGGTTGTTGACGGGGTATCTGGTCACTACGACCTGTTAGGCGGCTATCAAACCAAATTTCGCACCTATAAAAAATCGCTTAAGCAGTTGGATGAACTGATAGCGCAAAATGATAAGGCCAAGGCTGACCTTGATTATTACCAGTTTCAGTTTGATGAACTGCAAAAAGCCGCTATTGCCGCCGATGAGCAGGATGGGTTGGAGAAAGAACTGGCTACGCTGTCTAATGCTGAAGAGATTAAACGTAATTTAAGTGGTGCGTATTATTTAATGCACGAGGGCGAAACATCAGCTATTATTCAGCTTCGTGAAGCCGGGCAACAGCTGTCAACTATAGAACAATATAACCCCGAGGTAGAAGAACTGCACGAGCGCTTAAAAATCACCCTGATAGAACTTAGAGATATTGCCGCTGAGCTGGATAATATCGAGCAGCGCACATTTACCAACGAAGCCCGCACGGTAGAAATAAATACGCGTTTAAGTATGCTTTTCAATCTGCAGAAAAAGCATCGGGTTAATAGTAATCAGGAATTGCTGGAGATCCAAAACGACTTGTCGGAGAAGATTCAACAGGCTGTGTTTGGCGACGAAGCGGTAGAGAAATTGCAAAAGCAAATTGCTACAGATAAACTGGAACTGGAGGGTATAGCTTCCAAGCTATCTGCCAATCGTAAAAAAGCTATCCCGGTAATACAGGATAAAGTGCTGGCTAACCTTACCGAAATGGGGATGCCTAATTCGGTGTTACATATCGATCAAACGGCGCTGGAAGAACTTGTAAAAAATGGTAATGATGCCATCCGCTTTATGTTTTCGGCGAATAAGGGGCATGCCTTGGCAGATATGAGCAAGGTAGCATCGGGCGGGGAGTTGAGCAGGCTGATGCTAAGTATCAAATCCATCATTGCCGAATACACGGCGCTGCCAACCATTATTTTTGACGAGATAGATACCGGCGTAAGCGGCGAAGTAGCCAATAAGGTAGGGCAGGTGATGGAACGCCTATCGCACAACTTACAGGTAATTACCATAACCCACCTACCGCAAATTGCAGGTAAGGGCGAAAGCCATTACTTTGTTTATAAGGATGATTCGGAATCTGTCACCAAAACACGCATCAAAAAACTTAACGATACCGAACGCGTATTGGAAATTGCCAAAATGCTGAGCGGTGACAATCCCGGCGAGAGCGCGCTGCAAAATGCAAGGGAATTGCTGGCGGGGTAAAATATTAAACAATGTCATTGCGAGCAATAGCGTGGACAACCGACCATAGGGAGCTCATTAATTCCTTATAGAAAAATCAAACGCATTAATAATCTCAGCATGTCCTATGAGATTGCAACGTTGCTACGCTTCTCGCAATGACATAGCTGTGTTACCTTCTCAATCTAAAATCGTAATTCTTCAATCGTAAATAAAAAATATAACTTTGCCCCACTCATAAAACTAAAAACAATGGCTTACAATTTATTAAAAGGTAAAAAAGGAATTATTTTTGGTGCGCTTAACGAGCAATCTATAGCTTGGAAAGTGGCGCAACGTTGCCACGAAGAAGGTGCTGAAATTGTTTTAACCAACTCGCCGCTGGCACTACGCATGGGCGAACTGAATAAACTTGCAGAGGAATGTAATGCCCCTGTTATACCGGCGGATGTTACCAGCAACGAGGACGTTACCAACCTGATCACCAAAAGCATGGAGTATTTTGGCGGCGGTGTAGATTTTGTGCTGCACTCGATAGGTATGAGCGTTAACGTTCGTAAAAACATCCCTTATACCGAAAATAACTACGATTTTACTCACAAGGGTTTAGATATATCTGCATTAAGCTTTCACCGTGTGTTGCAAACAGCCATGAAGCTTGATGCTATAAACGAATGGGGTTCGGTTGTAGCGCTTACTTACATTGCTGCCCAGCGTGTATTTCCTGACTATAATGATATGGCCGATAATAAAGCTTACCTGGAAAGCATTGCCCGTAACTTTGGTTACCAGTACGGTGTTAAAAAACACGTGCGTATCAATACGGTATCACAATCGCCAACCCGCACTACCGCTGGCAACGGTGTAAAGGGTTTTGATGGTTTTGTTAATTATGCTGAGAAAATGAGCCCGCTTGGTAATGCAGATGCTAACCAATGTGCTGATTACTGTGTAAGCTTGTTTAGCGACCTAACCAAAATGGTTACCATGCAAAACCTGTTCCACGATGGTGGTTTCTCTTTCACCGGCGTTACTGCTGCCGTGATAGAGCAAATGGAGAAATAGTTATAAATATGTTACAACAAAAGGCCTTCTGATATCCGAAGGCCTTTTTTGTTAGCGATAGAATTTAATATATCAACACAATTTTTAAATTAAGTGTTGGTGGTACTGTAATGGTGCCTGTGCCGTCACTATTTTGGGCATCTATATACACATGACCACCTGTGTAAGTTGACCGATATGTAATACCATCATATACACTTGGCAGTTGCTCATACTCTCCATTACCAATATCATCAGAAACGCTAACCGTGCCATTTGAATCAAAATGATCATCAATTTCTGGTACTGATACATCTGCTGTGTAAGTTCGACCACCATCAGTAGTTTTCCAATTTGTAGCTTTAGTGAAAATTGTTTGCGTGCCAGGCGTTACTACAGTTTCTTTTTTACATGATGCAGCGGTAAGCGTAATAACAGCCACACATAAGATAGATAATAATTTTTTCATATGAGATTTTTGTTTTTTTAGTCATAAAAACAGCTATGACCACTATCATAACGCTTTTATAACATGATTTATATACATAAGAACAAAAATATAGGAAAAGGTTTAAACAACTAATAAATTAGTTATACATTTATTTTATGAAGAATTTATTGTTGGCGTTTTTACTGTTACCTGTTACGTGCATTGCTCAAATAAGCATAACAGGTAAATTAACTAATAACGCGGATAAATCGCCCGTGGCAGACGCAAGTGTGTTCTTGAGTAATGCAACGGTAGGCAACAGATCTGCCAATGACGGCGCTTTTATATTACGTGGCGTAAAACCTGGCCAATATGAGCTGGTAGTTACCGTAATTGGGTACGAAACCTATCGTCAAATAGTATTGGCAGCAGGCGATAACATTACCCTGCCGGATATAAAGCTAACCGCTAAAACCACCATTTTAAACGAAGTAAGCATACGTCCCGACCCTAATTGGGCGCGTAATTACGATATTTTTAAAAGAGAGTTCCTTGGCTCATCAGATATGGCGGCTAACTGTAAAATACTTAACCCCGGGGAGGTGAGCCTGCAGTATGATAAAGCATCCCGTAAATTAACGGGCTCGTCTTACGATTTTTTGGAGATAGAGAACAAAGCCCTGGGTTATCGGGTAAAATACCTGTTAGGCCGGTTTTTAAAAGACACCAAAATTAACCTGGTCTATTTTGAAGGGTCGGCTTTGTACGAGGAAATGAAAGGATCTGCCAAGGATAGGAAACGATGGCTGAAAAACCGCAGGCTTGCTTACGAGGGCTCGTCCATGCAGTTTTTACGGGGGCTGGTTGGCAATGATTTAGATGGAAATGGCTTTAAAGTGTTAAGGCTGATCCGGAAACCTAACCCTGATTTTAATGGCTTAAATGATAAATACTTTCAAACGCTGGTGAATGTGCCGTTAGACATTGCCGATTTTACGGCACTTACTGATCAGAAAGGGGTATACGCTTTAAAATATACCGATTGCCTATACGTGATGTACATCAAAAAGCGCGATGATGATAAGGATAGCAAAATATTTCGCTCGTTAACCATGCCCAATTACTTAACCACCATAGTGTCATTTGATGCACCTTACGCATTATTTGATAGTAATGGGATAGTTATCAACCCATCAGCCATAAATTTTGAAGGTAACTGGGCAAAAAGCCGTGTTGCAGAAATGTTGCCCGTTGATTATACGCCCGAAGGGAAGTAACATGTGCTTAATATGTTATGAATACAAAAAATCCCCGCTTGCAAAACAAGCGGGGATTCAATTTATTCTTTATTCCGGAAGGATTATTTTTGTTCTTCTTCCTCTGGTTTGACTTCGTTCTTTTTGTCGATAACCTTAATCTCGTCGGCCAATTTGTCATAGTCAACCATCAGGGTATCGCCTTCGGTCATTTCACCTTTAAGGATTTCTTCAGCAATTGGGTCTTCCAAATATTTTTGGATGGCGCGTTTAAGCGGCCTTGCACCAAACTGCGAGTCGTAACCTTTTTCTGCAATAAACTCTTTGGCAGCCAAAGTAAGCTCTATCTTGTAACCAAGGCTGTTTACACGGCCAAATAAGAAACCAAGCTCGATATCGATAATTTTGAAGATCTCGTCTTTACCCAATGAGTTAAACACGATCACGTCATCGATACGGTTTAAAAACTCGGGGGCGAAAGCGCGTTTCAAAGCGTTCTCTATCACACCACGGGAGTGCGAATCTGCCTGTGTTGTTTTCGCGGCTGTGCTGAAACCTACACCCTGGCCAAAATCTTTCAACTGGCGTGCGCCGATATTAGAGGTCATGATAATAACAGTGTTCCTAAAATCAACTTTTCGGCCTAATGAATCAGTCAGCTGTCCTTCATCCAATACCTGTAGTAGTATGTTAAATACATCGGGGTGAGCTTTCTCGATCTCATCCAGCAATACTACAGCGTATGGTTTACGGCGTACCTTTTCGGTAAGCTGTCCGCCTTCTTCATAACCCACATAGCCCGGAGGCGCACCCACTAAACGAGATACCGCGAATTTTTCCATGTACTCGCTCATATCAATTTGGATCAGCGCGTCTTCAGTATCAAACATAAAACGTGCAAGCTCTTTAGCCAATTCAGTTTTACCCACACCCGTAGGGCCCAGGAATATGAACGAACCGATAGGCTTTTTAGGGTCTTTTAATCCTGCACGTGTACGTTGTATGGCACGGGTAAGCTTTTTGATAGCCTCATCCTGGCCAATAATTTTGCTTGCAATGGTATCGCCCATAGCTAATAGTTTGGCGCTATCTGCCTGGCCAACACGTTGTACCGGAATACCGGTCATCATGCTTACCACTTCGGCAACGTTATCTTCGGTTACGGTATAACGTTTAGATTTTGTTTCAGCTTCCCAAACGGCTTTAGCCTGTTCAAGTTCTTCCAGCAAATTTTTCTCCGTATCACGCAATTTGGCCGCTTCCTCGTATTTCTGGCTGCGTACAACTTTGTTCTTCTCTAATTTTATCTGCTCAATTTTTTGTTCGATATCCAAAATTTCCTGCGGAACATGGATATTGGTCAAGTGTACACGAGAGCCTGATTCGTCTAAAGCATCAATAGCCTTATCCGGTAAAAACCTGTCGGTAATATAGCGGGTGGTTAAAGATACACAAGCGTTGATAGCCTCGTCGGTATAAGTTACACCATGGTGCTCTTCGTATTTTTCTTTAATGCGGTTTAATATCTCAACCGTTTCGGCAGGGGTGGCAGGTTCTACCATTACCTTTTGGAAACGACGATCTAAAGCGCCATCTTTCTCGATGTACTGGCGGTACTCGTCAAGTGTGGTCGCGCCAATGCACTGGATCTCGCCACGTGCCAGGGCAGGTTTAAACATGTTTGATGCATCAAGCGAACCCGATGCGCCGCCTGCGCCAACTATGGTGTGGATCTCATCGATAAATAAGATAACATCCGGAGATTTTTCAAGCTCGTTCATCACGGCTTTCATACGCTCCTCAAACTGGCCGCGGTATTTTGTACCGGCCACTAACGAGGCAAGGTCTAAAGTAACCACGCGTTTGTTAAACAGCACACGTGATACTTTACGCTGCACAATGCGCAGGGCTAAACCTTCGGCAATGGCACTTTTACCAACACCAGGCTCACCTATTAGGATAGGGTTGTTCTTTTTACGACGGGATAATATCTGCGATACGCGTTCAATTTCTTTTTCGCGGCCCACTATAGGGTCAAGCTTACCATCTTCAGCAGCTTTGGTAAGGTCGCGGCCAAAATTGTCAAGTACCGGTGTTTTTGATTTGATATCAGAAACTTTTTTAGGCTGGCTAAATGAATCGTCTTCTTTAAAGTCGTCATCGCCACCTGTTGATGAACCCGGCATTTCATCGGTAACATCATTTTTGTTTGATTCTACTTCGCTTTTAAATACTTCGTAATTTACATTAAACTGCATCAGTATCTGCGAAGCAATATTATCCTCGTCGCGCAGGATAGACAAAAGCAGGTGCTCGGTGCCTATCACATCACTTTTAAATATTTTTGCTTCAAGGTAAGTTATCTTCAAAACCTTTTCGGCCTGTTTGGTTAACGGGATACTGCCAATATGTACATTAGTGCCAATTGTACCTTTAACAGCATCTTCAACGGCGCGGCGTAATTTAGCGGTATCAACGGTTAGCCCCTTTAATAGTTTAATTGCCACCCCATCGCCATCGCGAATAAGGCCAAGCAAAAGGTGCTCTGTACCAATATAATCATGCCCAAGGCGTAACGCCTCTTCCCTGCTGTACTGTATCACATCCTTAACCCGTGGCGAAAATTTAGCTTCCATATATACCTTTCTGATTATTGATCGTCCTAATCTATAAATTTGTTTTTATCTGTCAAGACTATTGTTCTAACATTTATCAACAATATTGCCAACTTTTTAGCTTTATGGTAAACAGACAATTTGATGATATAAGGCCTGCTAAAATAAAATTAAAAGAGCTTGAATTTTGTTTCTTAAACCCACAAAACGCCTGATTACTAATATTTAACGGATAAAACTTTATTATTTGATAAGCCGGTGCTTAAATAGTTTAACCCAATTGCAAATTATATATAAATGCCAGCGTTTAGCAAGGCAAATAGTCATTGTTTATGACAATACGGCATACGCTGTAGAAAGGGTTGCCTGTTATAAACGCTTTTTTAACAAACCAAGCTATTTACAATGAAATATACAAATTATAAGATGAATTTGTGATGAAAATTACGCACACCCTGTTAATTACTCTTTTTTGCTATAGTGGCCTGCCCTGTACGTAAAACCTGCCTGCACTCTTTAAGCGGTCAGTTATAAATGCTTCGTCTTTAATGTATAGCGTATTGTGTTCGGTTTTGCGGGTGGCATCAGCCAGTACCCTTTGAAACGGCAGGTAGCCCACAACTTTAAAGCCATGCGATAGCAGTAGCTTGTGTATATTATCTTCATCAAAACCAAAGTTATTGCCCGCGCCATTCAATTCAATAATTATCGCCTTTAACCCGGGTGATGTTAAAGTATTTGCAGCCCCGTTCAAAACTTCCGTTTCAAAGCCCTCAACGTCAATTTTTAACAGTAACGGCGTTTTGCCTTCAAGAATGTTGTCAATTGTGTCTACATTAACTCCTATTGTCTCTGCATCACCATTAGTAGCCACATGGTTACCCGTGTCATGTATTTTGGTAAATTTTAAAACATCTTTTTTACTCCCCATGCCAATATTTAATGCAGTTACTCTATTGCCAATGTTATTAAGCGTGATATTTTTTGTAAGATTTTCAAACGTTTGCGGAATTGGTTCTACAGCAATTGTTTTTGCACCTGCCTCGGCCGAGGCCAGCATGGTGTAACTGCCAATATTGGCACCTATATCTATAAACAGGTCATTGGGCCGTAATAAGTGTAATAAAAAGGCCATATCTTCAAAATCGTGCAGGCCGCAATAAATATTTCCGGTAGCGCCTGTAAGCCCTTTCCAAACCCAAAGCTTACTATTTTTTGTGAACTGATGAACAACTGGCTGTTTGCGTAGCCGAGATAATAGCTGCCATTTAAAAAGCCTTGCCAGCGAGATTAAGCGGTGCCCTTTTGTAAATGGATGGTTTAAAACAAACTGTATTGTTCTTTGCATAGCGCAAAATAAAAATTAATAGCCGCATTATGGAATTGGCCTTGTAACGCATCACTATTATAAACCATAGGCAAATGAAAACAACCCTGGCCGCCTTATTAATACTAATGCCTTTTATAAGTTACTCGCAACCCGGAATCTTAAGCCCCCCCCCACGCAAAACATTTTAAGCGACCTGAATTATTTATTGACTCTATCCGTATGGATTCAATAAATAATTACCTCGCATACATTGATGCTAAAGAAATAGCCGATATAAAGATTAAGGATAATAGCGTATACCCTAATATGGCAATGTTTATAAAATTAAAAGACCATCAGTTATTAAAACAATTAATGGATACTAAGCAATTATCCCTATTAAATATTTTTACAGCCCATGCAGGCCACAAAGAGTTTGCAATGCCCGTTATTAATATTTTGAATGCTGACTGGTAAACAGGGTATATACAGTTACGTTGACAAGGGCCGCTGAAACGGAATATTTTAAAACGATATTCCCGGGAGTGCTTATTATTACAACTTCTACTATGCCGCCGGTTGTTTATATACGTGGTAGTGCCGCGCCGTTTATATAAGAAGATCCCAAGAAAATACTGCGATTTAAGGATGATAATTAATCAATTTCCATCCTATATTTGTCTCCTCTAAAATTATAACCAACAATGGCAGACGAAAAGATCATATTTTCAATGGCAGGGGTAAGCAAAGTTTACCCTCCTCAAAAAACAGTACTAAAAAACATTTACTTGTCGTTTTTCTATGGCGCTAAAATTGGCGTTATCGGTTTAAACGGTTCTGGTAAATCATCATTGTTGAAAATTATTGCCGGTATCGATAAAACAAATATTGGCGAAGTAGTGTTTTCGCCGGGTTACACAGTTGGCTACCTGAGCCAGGAGCCCGAGCTTGACCCCGACAAAACCGTTAAGGAAATTGTTGAGGAAGGCGTTGCTGCTACTACCGCGCTTTTAAAAGAATACGAAGACATCAACGAAAAATTTGGCCTGGAAGAATATTATGGCGACGCCGATAAAATGGATAAGCTGATGGCCCGCCAGGGCGAGTTGCAGGATCAGATTGATGCGGTGAACGCCTGGGAGCTTGATGTGAAACTGGAGCGCGCTATGGATGCCCTGCGTTGCCCCGAGCCAGACACCAAAATTTCGGTACTATCGGGTGGTGAGCGCCGCCGCGTGGCTTTGTGCCGCCTGCTTTTGCAGGAACCGGATGTGTTATTATTAGATGAGCCTACTAACCACCTGGATGCCGAATCTATAGATTGGTTGGAGCAACATCTTAAACAATATAAAGGAACTGTTATTGCCGTAACGCACGACAGGTACTTCCTGGATAACGTTGCCGGCTGGATCCTGGAACTTGACCGCGGCGAAGGTTTGCCTTGGAAGGGTAATTACTCGTCATGGTTAGATCAAAAATCTAAACGTTTAGCGCAGGAAGAGAAAAGCGAAAGCAAACGCCAGAAAACTTTGGAGCGCGAACTGGAATGGGTACGCATGGGGGCGAAAGGCCGCCACGCCAAATCAAAGGCCCGTTTATCAAACTACGACAAATTAGCATCCGAAGAAACAAAAGAAAGGGAAGAAAAACTGGAGTTGTTTATCCCGCCGGGCCCGCGTTTGGGTAATATAGTTATCGAAGCAAATGGTGTTACCAAGGCCTATGGCGATAAAGTATTATTCGAGAACCTTAACTTCTCGTTGCCGCCTGCAGGTATTGTTGGTATTATTGGCCCCAATGGTGCGGGTAAAACTACGTTGTTCCGTTTAATAACCGGGCAGGACCAGCCTGATAAAGGTACTTTCCGTGTGGGTGATACCGTTGAATTGGGTTATGTTGACCAGATGCATGATGACCTTGATCCTAACAAATCTGTTTGGGAGAACGTTACCGACGGTTTGGATAACATAATGGTAGGTAACCGCCCGCTAAACTCGCGCGCCTATGTATCTAAATTTAACTTTAACGGTGCCGATCAGCAGAAGAAAGTTGGCGTTCTATCAGGTGGTGAGCGTAACCGTGTCCACTTGGCTATTACACTTAAGAAAGGATCGAACGTTCTATTACTGGATGAGCCTACGAATGATATTGACGTGAATACTTTACGGTCATTAGAAGAAGCACTGGAAAACTTTGGTGGTTGCGCGGTGATCATTAGTCACGACAGGTGGTTCCTGGATAGGGTTTGTACCCACATACTGGCATTTGAAGGTAACTCCGAGGTTTACTTTTTTGAAGGTAACTACAGCGATTACGAAGAAAACCATAAAAAACGTGTTGGAGATGTGGCACCTAAACGTATACGGTATAAAAAATTGACGGTTTAAGTCTAAATTAGAATTTACAGGATTTTAAAATTTACAAAAAACAAAGCCCGGTTGCATTAAACTGCCCCCAAAAAGTTGGACACTTATTGGGGGCAGTTCATATACGCAACCTGGATTTGTTTTTTATACTTCATGAGAGTAACTAAACTTTCAATGCCGGATACTTTCTTTTATAAGTTTTAAACGCTATCCATAACCCAGCCCCTGCAAGTATTAATACCCAAAGGTTAGCAAGCCCCAATATCAGCTCAACAAACAAATACCAGCCATTACTTAGTGCCATCAGTAATCTATTACCAAAAGGCATTTTGTAAGCTGACGGATCGTCGTTAGCGATACGTTCTTTATAAATAGTATTGCTTTGGTAAAAGTTTAGGCTTACTACGCAATAATTCGCGGCCTCATCAATTCGCTGATTATTTATTTGTCCATCTATCATATCATCTTTTAACCAAAGCACCGAGGCAGGGTCTTTGATCTTTATTTTACCTGTTTTTTGCTGAGCTACCATTTCGCGGCGGTTCTTTAATTTAAGCTTCACCGATAGGTAATTCAGCGATTTGTCTTCTATATCCATCTTGCGCGCGGTTACGTAGATGCCCATGTGGCTAACATGGTTCATAAAGTCTTCCAGCTTTTCTGACGGGATCTTCACCGTCATATCGGCAGTGGTATTAAAGGCGGATACCCGCATAACGGAATCTGTACTTAACCTGATATACTCGCTGCGTTCGATGGATGAACCCATTTGATAATGCGCAACCATCTCGCCAAGTTTAGAGGTGATGCGGGAAATGGAGTCGCCGGTTTGCTGTACGTTTTTAACTTTAAAGCTCATTTCGGCAGTTTTTACCAGTTTGGCTGTGGCGACAGTGTCGGCCGAGCTACTTGCTGTGTCTGCATTGCTGCTATTATCATTGTTTGCAATTTCGTAACGGCCATTCCTCCCTTTGCAAGCCGCGAACAGCGCTATGGCTGCTATCGCGATAAAAATTTTTGTTTTCATAATTGTTGATTTTTGGTTTAGTATTTATACCAACCAGAAACCGATAGTAACCCATCAGATTTTTGATATCCAGAATGTTACAATGAGAGATGCGGATAGTGGGATGCAGGAAGCAGGAGAGAAGAGTAAAAGTAAAAAACCATGTCATTGCGAGCGATAGCGCGGCAATCTCAGTATATCCGATTGTCCTATGAGATTGCCACGTCGCTACGCTTCTGTAATTACATTATATTGTATCCTTACTCCGGGCAATTATCCTTACGCCTGGTATCCACAATATAAATAACCTTCCAGCCGGTGGCGGTTTTCATTAGCTGGTAAAAATCTACACCGCAATGGCTAAACTGGCTGCCTACGTAAAATTTGTAGGGTGTCCAAACACTGGCAAGGTCGCCGTCAATTTTGATGTCGCCCCAGGTGATTCGCTCGTCGTAAATTTCTTTGTGGAGGGTGCCAACTTGTTTTATAAAGTCGTCGGCCTTTTCAGTAACCAATGTGGTAGAGCCATCCTTTTTATTCGCAACACTCTGTAGCACCATGTCTTTATGAAATGTGGAGCGCAATATAATAGTATCGCCTTTTCGCATCCCATCAAACATATTGGTAATTATTTTTTTGATATCGTCTTTATCGGTTTGGCAAAAAGAGCTTGTTGTTGATGCTATAAGTAAGGTTGCAAGGAATAGTTTTTTCATAATTATGCTGTTTGGTTGAGGCAATTTAAATAAAAATCCATTAAATTTATCAAGCTGAGCGATAGCGAAGCATCTAATTTGCGACTGACATGGTGTACATTAGATCCTTCGCTATCGCTCAGGATGACAAACTATTCTAAGCCAAAAAAGCCCCACATCTCTGTAGGGCTTCTAATAGCTAACAAGTCGTGATTACGACATTTTTAGTTTCTTTTGGATATCGGCTACATAGCCTTTGAATTTTTTATCGGTATCGATAAGGTCTTCAACGGTTTGGCAGGCGTAAATAACGGTAGAGTGGTCGCGGCCGCCAAAGAAGCTGCCAATTGATTTTAACGAGCTTTTGGTGTGTGCCTTTGCAAGGTACATCGAGATCTGGCGGGCCTGTACAATCTCGCGTTTGCGGGTTTGTGATTTTACCATTTCGATAGGCACTTCAAAGTACTCGCAAACAAGGCTCTGAATATATTCCATCGAAATTTCCTTGGCCGAATTTTTTACAAAATTCTTAAGCATCTGCTTAGCCAGGTTCAAATCAATTTCTTTACGGTTTAAGGTGCTTTGTGCTAATAAGGATACCATTGCACCTTCCAGTTCGCGTACGTTATTATCAATATTGTGGGCAACATACTCAACAACATCGTTTGAAAGCTCGATACCGTCCTGATAAATTTTATTCTTCAGGATAGCCATACGGGTTTCCAGATCAGGGATCTGCAAATCTGCAGAAAGTCCCCATTTGAAACGAGATAGCAAACGTTCTTCTAATCCAGCAAGATCCTTTGGTGCTTTATCTGATGTGATGATGAGTTGTTTGCCGCTTTGGTGCAGGTGGTTGAAGATATGGAAGAAGAAATCCTGTGTTTTTTCTTTACCGGCAAAATTGTGCACGTCATCCATGATCAGAACATCAATGGCTTGGTAAAAGTTCACAAAATCGTTTATGTTATTGTGTTTAAGCGCGTCAACAAATTGTTGGGTAAATTTCTCGCAGCTTACGTAAAGTACAAGCTTATCCGGCAGGGTGCGTTTAATTTCGTTACCAATGGCTTGTGCCAGGTGGGTTTTGCCAAGGCCTACGCCACCATATATCATTAGCGGGTTAAATGATGTGCCGCCCGGTTTTGCAGCTACAGCATAACCTGCAGAACGCGCCAAACGGTTACAATCGCCTTCAACAAAATTTTCGAAGGTGTAGTTGCGGTTTAGCTGCGGGTCTACATTCAGCTTTTTAAGGCCCGGTATTACAAACGGGTTCTTAATGTCTTTATTTATCGAAATTGGTATCGGCATAGACTGATTTTTTGATTCAGCACCATTTCCATTCGAGGGCATGTTGGTTGTATACGGTTTGCTTGTGGACTGCTCTACAACAATATTATATTCTAAACGGCCTTCGTCGCCTAATTGTTTCTTTATTGTTTTGCGAAGCAAGCCTACATAGTGTTCTTCCAACCACTCATAAAAGAATAAACTTGGTACCTGTATCGTCAAAACGCTACCTTCCATACGCAATGCTTTTATTGGCTCGAACCAAGTTTTAAAGCTTTGTGCCGGTATGTTGTCTTTTATTATCTGAAGGCAGCTATTCCAAACGTTAGTACAAGTTTTTTCCATATATGTATTAAGTAATATCCTGATTTACAGTCTCCGAAGCGCCTTGTTTTTGTGCCGTTTCGGAACATCGAATATTCTAAAAAAAAGCGGATAAAAAAATAAATTTTAAGAAATAAATTTATAAAAATTATGCCTTTTGATTGTGAATATTAAAGTTATTAACATTATATTTCGCATGCAGAAGCCCTTTTTATGCGCCAGTTTTGCAGAAATGCGGTTTTAAAAGTTTAAACATTGGTAGTGCCAAAAATGTGGATTAGTTTTGCTGGGATGTTTTCAAATTTTTCTTAACTAACAAGAAAATCTTCATTAATATTCCCCAAAAATATTTCGCAGGTTATCGGCTATCTCTCCAAGGGTTGCATAGCACTCAACCGCATTTAAAATATAAGGCATCAGGTTGTCGGTTCCGCGGGCTGCAACTGTTAAATTTTGCAGCGCTTTTACCACTGCATCGTTATTTCGTTCTTCTTTTAAACGAACAAGCTTGTTTATTTGTTGCCTGCGGATGGCATCATCAACCCTAAACACATTTGGGTTCACCTCTTCGGCTTGCGTAAATTTGTTTACGCCAACCAGTGTCTGATCGCCGCTTTCTATGTCGTTTTGGTATTGGTAGGCTGCAGCGGCTATCTCCTGCTGAATGTAATCTTGCTCAATAGCTTTTACCGAGCCACCCATCGCGTCTATCTTATCTATATATAATTGCGCGGCGGCTTCCAGTTCGTCGGTTAGTGCTTCTATAAAGTAGGAGCCTGCCAGCGGGTCAACCGTATCGGTAACACCGCTCTCGAACGCGATGATCTGCTGGGTACGCAGAGCTATCTTAGCAGCAGCCTCAGTAGGCAGTGATAATGCCTCATCGTAGCCATTGGTATGCAGCGATTGTGTGCCACCCAGCACCGCGGCCAGGGCCTGCATGCTTACGCGCACTATATTATTCATGGGTTGCTGCGCCGTTAGAGTAGAGCCGCCAGTTTGGGTATGAAAACGCAATTTTTGCGCGCCCGGGTCAGTAGCGCCAAGTTCTTTAGTGATATGTGCCCACATACGGCGTGCCGCACGGAACTTCGCTATCTCTTCAAAGAAATTATTATGGCAGTTAAAGAAGAACGACTGGCGTTTGGCGAATACATTTATATCCAGCCCTTTTTCTAACGCTGCCTTTAAATAGGTTTTGCCGTTAGCTAAAGTGAAGGCCAGTTCCTGCACGGCGGTTGAACCTGCCTCGCGGATGTGGTAGCCCGAGATAGATATGGTATTCCACTTAGGTACTTCCTTGCTACAATATTCGAAAATATCGGTAATCAAACGCATGGACGGGGTAGGCGGGTAGATATAGGTGCCTCTTGCCGCGTACTCCTTTAATATGTCATTTTGTATAGTGCCCGAGATCTGCTTCAGATCGGCCCCTTGTTTTTTTGCTAATGCGATGTACATTGCTAACAGTGTGCTCGCTGTAGCGTTTATAGTCATGCTGGTGGTGATATCCTTTAACTGGATTCCATCGAACAAGATCTCGATGTCCTTTAATGAATCTATCGCTACGCCAACCTTGCCAACTTCACCTTCGGATAGTTCGTGGTCACTATCGTAACCTATCTGGGTAGGCAAATCAAAGGCAACGGAAAGGCCCATGGTGCCCTGGCTTAATAAATAATGGTAACGCTTATTGCTTTCTTCGGCGGTAGAGAAGCCGGCGTACTGGCGCATGGTCCACGGTTTGCCGCGGTACATGTCTTTCTGAATGCCGCGGGTGTAAGGGAATTGCCCGGGCAGTTCCGTCATGCCCGATGGCTCGGTATAAACCTCCTTAAGCTCGATGCCCGAAATTGTGATGAATTTTTTATCGGCCATGGCGGTTAAAATAAATGTTCAAGGTCTTTCCTTATCATATCTATGGCAATATCATAAGGGTTATCCTCTAATTTACTTAGGTGTGTTAAAACCACTTTGCCCAAGTCTAAACCGGTAGCATTTTCGGGCATGCTTTTTACGGCGTTAGTAACCAGGTTTAAAGTATCATCTTTTACACGCCTGATAACTGCCCATGCCTGCGGGCTTACATAAATTTGCTGGGTAACATTATGCTGGTACTCGGTACGTACTTCGTTTAATATAATGCTATGCAGTTCGGCAGCCGAATAGCTATTGCCATTGAGGCGGATAAGCAGGTTTGATGGGTTTATCCTGTCTGTAAATAATACCAAACGCTCATAAGCCTGTAAGCGCAGGGGCAGGGTTTGGGTGGTTATGGCTTTTTTAAACTCCAGCACCTGCAAGTTTGATGTTTTATCGAGGTAGGGCTTAAACAGGTAAAAAGCGATGTATACAACGCCTATCCCGGCAACGGTATATTTTAAAACATCTAATAGTAAACTGTATAGTTGCATTTTTGTTAATGTTATGCGGAGGTCATAAATAATTCGGTCGGTGCAAAAATCCGCATTTTACCTTATATTTGTGTAGTTAATTAAAAATAAGATGAGCGCGATTGTTGATACCCTAACTGCCCCGGTAACTTTTTCTGAAGGTGCCGTTAAAGAACTTTTTAAATTAAGAGACCAGCAAGAATTAGGCGATGATTTTGGCCTGCGCATTGGCGTGGAAGGCGGCGGCTGCTCTGGTATGAGTTACGTTTTAGGTTTCGACCAAAAGAAAGACGGCGACCAGGAATTTATGATCGACGGGATTAAAACCTATATGCACAAAGCACACGGTTTATACCTTGCCGGTATGATGATTGATTTCCAGGATGGCTTAAACGCGCGTGGATTTACTTTCAATAACCCTAACGCGGCAAGCACCTGCGGTTGCGGTACGTCGTTCTCGGTATAATCAAAACTTGATATACGTTATAAGGGCCCTCGTTTTAACGAGGGCTTTTTTGTTGGCAAACAAATAATATACCCACAAATAAATTAACAGTTTGCTTGTAACAAACCCCCGCATCTCATAGTCATACCCCCGAGTTATTTTATATTTAAGGCATGCCGGTAAAAACCACCTACAAAGAAAATATAGCCATCGCGTTGCAATCCATAAGTGGTAACCGGTTGCGTACATCGCTTACCGCGTTAATTATTGCCATAGGTATTATGGCCCTGGTGGGTATTTTAACTGCTATTGAAGGTGTTAAACAATATACTAACGATGCCTTTGCAGGCCTCGGCGCAAACTCATTTACCATACAAAACCGGGGCAGCGGCATCAACTTTGGTAACGGCGGCCACCGTAAAATATACCCCGCCATTAACTACGACCAGGCAGAGCGTTTCGCCAAGCTTTTTAAACTGCCGGCCCGCATTAGCATCGACTTAAGTGTTACCGGCACGGCCATCGCCAAATACAACAGCATTAAAACTAACCCCAATATATCCGTAACCGGCAGTAACGAAAATTACCTGGCTATAAAAGGGCATAAATTGGCACTTGGCCGTAACTTTTCGGCATCTGAGTTGGAGCATGGCGCCAATGTGGTTATTATTGGTGACGAGCTTAAACTGAAATTGTTTAAAAACGAAGACCCGATCAACAAATCGATATTATTAGGGAGCAGTAAGTTCAGGATAATTGGTGTGGTTGCTGCAAAAGGCAGCAATAGCTTTGGTGGTGATAAATTTTGTATTATCCCGGTACAAAAGGCAAGACAAATTGCGGCTACTTCTAAACCATCTTTCGGGGTAACGTTAAACGTTAACAGCCCCGATGTGCTTGATGCCAGCATCGGCGAAGCCACATCTTTAATGCGTAACATCCGCGGCATCCACATAGGCCAACCCGAAAATTTTGAGATCTCTCGTAGCGATTCCATTCAGCAGGAATTATCAGGCCAATTAGCGGGTATTACCGCGGCTGGTTTAGCTATCGGTGCAATAACCCTTATTGGCGCTGCCATAGGTTTAATGAATATTATGCTGGTGTCGGTAACTGAGCGTACCCGCGAAATTGGGTTACGTAAAGCCATCGGCGCTACGCCGTCGGTGATCCGTAAGCAGTTTTTGATAGAGGCTATCGTAATTTGCCTTATAGGTGGAGTTATGGGCATTATATTAGGTATGGCAATTGGTAACCTTATTGCCGTGCAAATTAGCGGCACTTTTGTGGTGCCGTGGTTTTGGCTAATGGCTGCATTAGTGCTTTGTACCTTGATAGGCCTTTCATCAGGGTTTTACCCCGCTAAAAAAGCATCCAAACTTGACCCGGTAGAGGCGTTGAGATACGAGTAGGCAGTGAAGCAAGAATTTTAGAATCAGGAATCAAGACTAAAATATTATTAAAATTAAAAGGGCTGAGATGCTATCTAAGCCTTTTCTTATTTCTTGATTCTTGACAATTACATCTTAATTTTTTGATTACAGCATTATATTTTTCAGCGGATAATCAAACAATAGTTTCTCCAGGTAAGGCATTGCCAGTGTGCTCTCAAAAGCAGCAGCATGGCGTGGGTGGTGCATGTCGCTTGATATAAAATCAACCATTTCGTTATCTATCATTTCCTCGGCTATCTTTTTACTGTGTTTGCCGTAATAGCCGGATAGTGCTATGGTATTTAATTGCAGATCGCAGCCCCAGCTGCGGATGGTTTTCATTTGTTCTATATCCATATAGCCATATCTTTCCGGGTGGGCAAGGATGGGCTTGTAACCTTTATCCTTCATTTTTTGGATAACCGATATTACATTTGGCGGCTGGTTGATGAACGATACCTCGAATAACACAAAGTTATCCCCCATAGTAAAAACATTGCCATCCTCAACGCGTTTTTCAAAGGTCTCGTCAAAGTAATGCTCGGCAGCTGCAGAGATGTCTATATCGATTTTTTGGGCAACCAGTTCTGCTTTAAGCAGGGCAAGGGCGTTACCTATGCTGGTAGCATCGTTGCGGTAATAATCTATCATCACGTGAGGGGTGGCAATAATTTTTTTGATCCCCAGCGACATCATTTTTTTGATCAGGAAGATAGATTCCTCCACATTTTGCGCGCCATCATCTATGCCGGGCAATACGTGCGAGTGCATATCTGTTATAACATTGCTGTAATCAAAATTCACAACCCGTTTAGCTTCCTTCTTCTTAAATAGTCCGAACATTTTTTTCTTTAACGATTGTTATACTGGTCTTTATAATAGTCCTGGTAATGGCCGCTGGTAACATCGTTTAGCCAGCTTTCGTTTGTAAGGTACCAGTCTACCGTTTTTTCCAGGCCTTCTTCAAATGTGATGGATGGTTCCCAACCTAACTCATTTTTAAGCTTGGTGGCATCTATCGCATATCTTAGATCGTGGCCGGCGCGGTCTGTTACATAGGTGATCAGTTTTGCCGATTCACCCTCTGCACGCCCCAGTTTCTTATCCAGTATAGTACACAACAGTTTAATCAGGTCTATGTTTTTCCATTCGTTATTGCCGCCAATATTGTAGGTGGTACCTACCGCTGCTTTATGGAATATTACATCTATAGCTCTCGCATGGTCTTCCACCCAAAGCCAGTCGCGCACGTTCTCGCCTTTGCCGTATACAGGCACAGCTTTATTTTGCTTGATGTTATGGATTGCCAGCGGGATCAGCTTCTCGGGGAAGTGGTAAGAGCCGTAGTTGTTTGAACAGTTGGAGATCACCGTAGCCAAACCGTAGGTATCATAATAAGCACGCACAAAATGGTCCGAGCTTGCTTTTGATGCGGAGTACGGCGAGTGCGGGTCGTAAGCGGTTTCCTCGGTAAACATATCCGTATCGCCCAGGGTACCGTAAACCTCATCGGTTGATACATGGTAGAAACGTTTTTTATCGTACCGGCCTTTCCAAAGGTTTTTGGCGGCGTTCAACAAATTTACCGTGCCCACTACATTGGTCATCACAAACTCCAGCGGGTTGGTAATAGAGCGGTCCACGTGCGACTCGGCCGCCAAATGGATCACCGCATCGGGCTGTTCTGTTTCAAACAGGTTATTTATAAATTCAAGGTCAACAATATCACCTTTTACAAAGCGGTAGTTGGGTTGGTCCTCAATATCTTTAAGGTTGGCCAGGTTGCCCGCATAAGTAAGCTTATCCAGGTTGATAATGGTATAGTCAGGATAGTTGGTTACAAACCGTCGCACCACGTGCGACCCAATAAAACCGGCACCACCTGTAATAATTATCTTTTTCATAGCGCTATGTTATTATAACGGGTTTTCGGCAATGTATTTTTCCCATGCCCATGCCGATGACATCATGGTGCTCAGGTTAAGTTCTGCCGTCCAATTCAGTTGCTCGGTAGATTTGGTTACGTTGCCCCAAACTTTCTCGATGTCGCCGGCACGCGGGGCACCTATCTGGTAGTTTAGTTTAACGCCGGTAGCATCTTCAAAAGCATGGATCACCTCTAAAACGGTTGAGCCGTTACCAGTACCTATGTTAAACACATCGTAACCGGTAAAAGTATCTTTCTCCATTAATTTAAGCGCGGCAACGTGTGCTTTGGCCAGGTCAACCACGTGGATGTAATCGCGGATACAGCTACCATCCGGGGTATCGTATTTATCGCCAAACACAGTAATTTTTTCGCGTTTGCCAATGGCCGTTTGGGTGATGAACGGGATTAAGTTTTGTGGAACACCAATTGGCAGCTCGCCAATTAAAGCGCTATCATGCGCGCCAACCGGGTTAAAGTAACGTAAGGCAATAACTTTGTAGTTAGTACCGGCGGCAACCGTATCTTTCAGGATTTCTTCAGCTATTTGCTTGGTGTTACCGTATGGCGATTCGGCCGGTTTAACTGGCGCATCTTCGGTTACGGGTAAAATATCGGGCTGGCCGTAAACGGTACAGCTTGACGAGAATACAAAGTTTAATGCTTTACCATTGTAGGCGTTAAGCAAATTGATAAGCGAAAAGAAGTTGTTGTAGTAATATTTTAGCGGGTTCTCTACCGATTCGCCAACCGCTTTGGAGGCGGCGAAATGGATAATACCTGCCACATCGGGCTGTTTTGCTGCAAAATCTTTTACGGCGGCTTCATCACATAAGTTAAATTCGTAAAAGGCGGGCTTGTATCTAATAATGCAGGCCAGTTGGTCGAGCATTTTTACACTGGAGTTTGACAGGTCGTCGATGATGATTGGGTCGTAACCCGCTTTAACCAACTCAACAACGGTATGGGTGCCAATAAAACCTAAGCCGCCCGTTACTAAAATTTTCATAGGGATATTTTTAATAGATTTAAGGTTAGGCGCATACCTTGCGGTACGCGCCCTATGAAATCCCGAAAATACTATTGTTTATTGAAGTAGGTGAAATCTTTATGCAGTATTTCTTTCTCGGGCAGCGATTTAAAGTACTCGTAAGTAATTTTTAAGCCTTCGCTGCGCGATACTTTTGGCTCCCAACCCAAAATTGCACGTGCCTTGGTAATATCCGGGCGGCGCTGCTTAGGGTCGTCTGTTGGTAAAGGCAGGCTTATCATTTCCTGGTCGGTACCGGTAAGTTTAATGATCTCCTCACCAAACTCGCGGATGGTAATTTCATCGGGGTTACCAATATTCATCGGCTGCGCGTAATCGCTATGCAGCAAACGGTAAATGCCTTCAATCAGGTCATCTACGTAACAAAACGAACGGGTTTGTGAACCATCGCCAAACATGGTTAATGGTTCGCCGCGCAAGGCCTGGCCAATAAAGGCAGGCAATACACGCCCGTCGTTAAGGCGCATACGCGGGCCGTAAGTATTAAAGATACGGATGATCCGCGTTTCTAAACCGTGGAAGGTATGGTAAGCCATAGTGATAGCTTCCTGGAAACGTTTAGCCTCGTCATATACTCCACGCGGGCCAACAGGATTAACGTTGCCCCAGTATTCTTCGGGCTGCGGGTTAACGTTAGGGTCGCCGTATACTTCAGATGTAGAGGCAATAAGCATCCTTGCGCCTTTACTGCGTGCCAAACCTAACAGGTTATGTGTACCTAACGATCCAACTTTTAAAGTTTGGATAGGGATCTTCAAATAATCGATAGGGCTTGCAGGTGATGCAAAATGCAGAATGTAGTTCAGATCGCCCGATACATGCACAAACTTGGAAACATCGTGGTTGTAAAACTCAAAGTTTTCAAGCTTAAACAAATGTTCAATATTGCGCAGGTCGCCGGTGATGAGGTTATCCATGCCAATAACATGGTAATCTTCCTTAATAAACCTGTCGCAAAGGTGCGAGCCTAAAAAACCGGCTGCCCCGGTTATTAATATTCTTTTGCGTTCTGCCATGTTAGCTGATTATTTTTCTGCCGATACTGTTATAATAGAAACCAAGATCGACCATTTTTTGAAGATCGTAAAGGTTACGGCCGTCAAATATAACCTTGTTTTTTAAGCGTTCGGTTATCTGTTCAAAATCTGGTGTGCGGAAAGCCGACCATTCGGTAACGATCAGCAGCGCGTCGGCATCATCTAAAATTCCGTAAGCATCGGTGCCGTAAGTAATTTTATCGCCCACCAAAGCTTTAACGTTCTTCATCCCTTCAGGGTCGAACACGCTGATGGTAGCGCCTTCTTTCAACAGTTCATCAATAATGTACAAAGCAGGTGCTTCGCGGATATCGTCCGTTTCCGGTTTAAAGGCAAGGCCCCACATGGCAAAGTGTTTACCCTTAAGATCGCCATTGTAATATTTTTTCAGTTTTTGAACAAGTACTTTTTTCTGGATCTCGTTAACTTCCATTACAGAGTTAAGGATCTTGAAATCATATTTATTCTCTTCGGCAGATTTTGCCAAAGCCTGCACATCTTTAGGGAAACAGCTACCGCCGTAACCAATACCCGAGAAAAGGAAGCGGTTACCTATGCGGTTATCTGCACCAATACCACGGCGCACCATATCCACATCGGCACCAACCAGTTCGCAAAGGTTGGCAACCTCGTTCATGAACGATATTTTGGTAGCCAGGAAAGAGTTGGCAGCATATTTTGTTAATTCAGACGAGCGCTCGTCCATAAATATCACCGGATTACCCTGGCGTACATATGGTGCATAAAGCTCGGCCATTAACTTGCGTGCGCGTTCGTCAGTAGTACCAACAACCACACGATCTGGCTTCATGAAATCTTCTACAGCTACACCTTCGCGTAAAAACTCGGGGTTCGATACCACTGCAAATTCAACACTGGTATTTTCGTTCATTACCGCGGTAACCTTATCGGCAGTACCAACCGGCACGGTGCTTTTTGTAACGATAACTTTGTAGTCGGTAATTAATTTGGCAATGTCTTTAGCGGCGCCTAAAACGTAGCTAAGGTCAGCAGAACCATCACCACCCGGAGGGGTTGGCAGGGCCAGGAAAATGATCTGCGCATCGGCAATTGCCTCGGCCAGGTTGTTGGTAAATAATAACCTTTTTTGGTTGATGTTACGGTGAAAAAGTAATTCTAAGCCGGGCTCGTAGATGGGAAGCTTACCTTCCTGCATCATTTTTACCTTTTGCTCGTTAATATCAACACAGGTAACCTGGTTACCTGTTTCTGCTAAACATGTACCTGTTACCAGGCCAACATAACCTGTTCCAACAACAGCTATTTTCATAAATACTTTTTGTTATTAATGTTATTACTTTTATGCCGAACGAAGATAGGAATACAAATTTAAAAATGCTTGTACTATACAACATCGGTATCACTTTATATTACACACTTGTGTATATGGTTTCACTTTATAAAAATAAAGCCAAACTGTGGATAAAGGGCCGCAAAAAGCAGCAAGTACAACAGTTAAAATCAAGCATTTGGTTCCACTTTGCCTCCTTAGGCGAATTTGAACAGGGCAGGCCGGTTTTAGAAGCCGTAAAAGCCGACTACCCACAACATAAAATTGTAATAACTTTTTTTTCTCCTTCGGGATACGAGGCGCGTAAGAACACCCCGCTTGCCAGTGCTGTGTATTATTTGCCCCTTGATACGGCAGGCAATGCCCAAAAATTCATCACCACCATAAACCCCGTGATGGCCATATTTACCAAGTACGAATATTGGTACCATTTTTTTAACGAATTGCACAAGCAGCATGTGCCGCTCTACCTTATATCGGGCATCTTCAGGCCCGGGCAGGTGTTTTTTAAATGGTATGGCGGCCTGCATCGCAAAATGCTAAAACTGGTAACCTGGTTTTTTGTGCAAGACATTCCTTCGAAGCATTTACTGCATGATGCGGGGATAACCAATGTAACCATAAGTGGCGATACCCGGTTTGATAGGGTATGGGCTAATACGCAACAAACTAAAGAGTTACCGCAGATAGCGGCCTTTAAAAACAGGCAAAAATTATTCATAGCAGGCAGCACCTGGCCTGCAGATGAAAAACTGATAGCAGAATTAATTACCCAACACCCCGGTTGGAAATTCATCATCGCTCCGCATGAGGTAGAGGAGGATAAAATAAATGGGTTGATGAGTCTGCTGCCGAATGAGAGCACGATCAGGTTTTCTAACATCTCAAATCTAACATCTAACATCTCAAATCTCATTATAGATAACATCGGTATGCTCTCTTCCCTTTACCAATATGCAGATATCGCCTACATAGGCGGTGGTTTTGGCGCAGGCATCCACAATACTTTAGAGGCCGCTGCTTTTGGGATGCCGGTGATATTTGGTCCTAAGTATGATAAATTTAAAGAAGCTAAAGACCTGGTGGAGTTAAAGGCAGGGTTCAGCATCAATTCGCAGGAAGAACTAAATACAGTCGCAGGTTTATTGATGAATGATGAAACCGCGCGCCATGGTATTTCAGAAATGGCTGAGGAGTATGTTTTTGAAAATATTGGTGCTACAGATACTATATTAAAGTATATTAAGGAGAGGCATTAATATCATAAACTAAAATGTCATCTCGAACGAGGTACGAGGAGCGATTTTGTAGATATACAAAGACCGCTATTCTTATCTAACAAGATTTCTCGCTATCGCATCGAAATGGCATGCATATTAAAAGAGTAATTCTTAATTTTGCCGCTATGGGCTTTTTGGACATCCCCGACTTAGGTATGGCACACTATCACGAATACGGCAGCGGCATTAAACCCCTGCTGGCCTTTCACGGTTATGGCATGACGGGCAGGCAATTCCACGTGCTCGAAAACTCAATTCTTAAACAATACCACGTTTACGGCTTCGACCACTTTTTTCATGGCGAAAGTAAACTGGGCGACTGGACCGAGCAGCAGATCATAGCGGGTATGCCCAAACTAATGGTAAGGGCCTACATGGAAGAATGGTTTAAAGTATACGGCAGGCAGCGTTTCTCGGTAATGGGCTACTCTATTGGTGCCAACATTGCGCTGATATTGATTGAAGAATACGCCGGGCTGATTGATGAATTGATATTGATGGCACCTGATGGTTTATCTATATATAAAGGCTTTCATTTTTTGACACATAAACCGGTAGGAAAGTACCTTTTTAAGCGTGTTACTAAAAGCAAATGGCTTGCACCAACGCTGCTCAAAAACCTTAAAAAAGTAAAGTTTATTGACGAGAGCCTGTACCACATCGCCTATAATGAAATTGATACCGAACAAAAGCGGCAGGATGTGTATTATACCCTAAACCTCATCCGTTTGTTAAAACCCGATACCGGCAAAATCGCGCAGCTCATCAATCAGCACCATATAAAATGCATGCTGATATTTGGCAGGCATGATAATTTGTTCCCGATGAAGGCAGCGCAGCCTTTTATTGAAAAACTGCCAAACGCCGAAGTGCACCAGGTTAATATGGGCCATTGGCTGGTTACCAAACAATTGGATGAGTATTTAGTAAATTTACCGCGATGATACCCGCCCGCCGTGTAAAACTTTTTAGTAATTGGTTTGCCATGTACATGCGTTTCCGCATGCGCAGGGCCTTTAACAGGCTGGTAGTAATGCCATTTACACCAAAGCCCGGGCATTCTGTATTGCTCCTTTGCAACCACTTCAGCTGGTGGGACGGCCTATGGGGGAACTACCTGGCCTACTGGCACCTGGACAGGAAGTTGTACATTATGATGCAGGAAGACCACCTCAAGAAACGCATGCTGCTGAACTTGTTTGGTGGATTTTCGATAAACAGGTCATCCCGCGAAATGATCAAATCATTGCAATATGCAGCAGGTTTGCTGAACGACCCCGAGAACCTGGTTGTGGTGTTCCCGCAAGGCGAACTGATCTCGAACCATACCACCGAAATTAGGGTAGAAAAAGGCATTGAACGCCTCATTAAAAACATAAAAGGCCCCTGCCAGATCGTTTATAACTGCGCCCTGATAGATTATTTTGAAAGCCTTAAACCATCGGTGTTTTTTCACCTGTTCGATTGTGGGGTAGCCAACGAAGTGCCGTTTGATGAACTGATAACCCGGATAAATACCTTTCATCAACAAGCGTTAAAAGCGCAGATAGATGTGGAACATTAAGTAAAAATTTTAAACGCTAATCCCGATAGCTATCGGGACGAAAATCCGAAATCTAAAATCAAAATGATCTATCCGCAGAAAAATAAAATTATCACCTGGTTCTTCCATAGTTACATCCTGCGGATAGTAAAGGGGAATTTCCACGATGTGAAATTTGATAGGGTAGGAGTGGAGCAGGATAAGTCGGTACTGCTATTAGCCAATCACTTTAGCTGGTGGGATGGGTTTTTAATGTATTACCTGAATGAGAAAGTCTTTAAGAAAAGTTTCAATGTAATGGTGATAGAAGAGACGGTGCAAAAGGTGTCCTTCTTTAAATATATGGGGGCTTTCTCGGTAAGTAAAAATTCCCGCGAGATGCTGGCCTCGCTGGATTATGCCGCGCAATTGCTAAACGACCCTAAAAACCTGGTGCTGATATTCCCGCAGGGAAAGCTATATTCCAACTTTGTTGATGAGGTTGATTTTCAGAAAGGCTTGTCGAAAATTATGCAGGCCGCAGCGGGGAAATTTCAAGCCATAATGGCCGCAACATTTATTGAGAACCTGCAATATAAAAAGCCAACGGTTAACGTTTATTTAAAAATTGAGAACGAATTACCTGATATACAAAGCGCCTATCAGCAGCATTACAATAACGCCAAGCAGCAACAAACCAAAACAGTAGTATAGTGATCATCGCCCTATTAGTAACATTCATATTCCTGATCCTGCGCTTTACGGTTACGCTGTTCAATTTTATGTCGAACCCTAAACTTCCGCGCATCGGCAAACATTACGAGGATAAGGTCTCGATCTTGATCCCTGCCCGTAACGAGGAGCAAGATATAATAGCCCTCTTACAATCCATTGTTGATCAGGATTATCAAAATTATGAAGTGATTATTTTGGATGATAGTTCCACGGATGACACCTATACACTTTGTGAAGTTTTTGGGGCGAAAAACAAGCGGTTTAAGGTGATAAAAGGCGGTGAATTACCCACCGATTGGCTGGGTAAAAACTATGCCTGCCACCAATTGGCCCAACTAGCAACCGGCAATTACTATCTGTTTTTAGATGCCGACGAAAAAGTTTACAATGGCTTAATAAATAGTTCAGTCCATCGTGTTAATTTGCGCGGGTTAAGTTTGCTGAGTTTGTTTACCAACCAAACCATGATAACCTCCGGCGAAATGATGGTAGTACCGCTAATGCATTATATATTGTTGAATTTGTTGCCTTTGCGACTGGTTTACCTGGTTAAAAGTGCATCGGTAGCGGCAGCAAGCGGGCAATTTATGCTGTTTACTGCTACTGATTACCGCCAATACCAATGGCACCAAATGGTTAAAAATAAGGTAGTTGAGGATGTAGAGATTATGAGACTGGTGAAAGCGTCCAAGTTGAACGGTGAGGCCCTGTTGGCCAACGGCATGATCAGTTGCCGCATGTATAAATGTTATGATGAGGCCATTAACGGTTTCGGCAAAAACTTTTTGGCAGCGTTTAATTATAATATCATTGGCTTTTTAATATACTTGTTGCTTATCATCGGTGGCCCTGCTGTTGTGATTATGACCATGAACCTTAACTTTATATTCATGATGGTTGGTTTGATCGGCCTTACCCGCATCATGATCTCATTATCATCAGGGCAAAACGTTTTACTTAACCTGTTTCTGCACCCGGTACAAATGTTTAGTTTATTGCTTATCGGCATTACCTCGATACAAAGGCATCTCACTAAAACCACCGTATGGAAGGGGAGGAAGATATGAATATCCCGCCACGGATAGCCATTGGCATTATTATCCTGTTCCATATCGTGGGGCTGGCAGGCTTGTTATTGCCCGCAACCCAACCCCTGTTTTTACAGATCGTGCCGATTCATTTACTACTGATGCTGGGCGTGATCGTATTTAGTCACCATAAACTGAGCAGCAGTTTCGGCATCTTTATATTGCTCATATTTTGGCTTGGCTTTTTAGCCGAGTGGATTGGGGTACACAAAGGCTGGCTTTTTGGGAGTTATGCTTATGATACTACGCTCGGGGTAAAATTATCCGGCATCCCGCTGATGATAGGCATAAACTGGTTCCTGCTCATTTATGCCACCGGGGTAGCTATGCAGCGTAGTCGTTTAAAAAGCCCGTTCTTTAGGGTAATAACCGGTGCCGCGGTTTTGGTATTGCTGGATCTTTTGATAGAACCCATAGCCATCAAATTTGATTACTGGCATTGGAACAGCCCCGCCATCCCGCTAAAAAATTATATCTGCTGGTTTTTAGTAAGCATGGTCATGTTATACATTTTTGAGCAGTTCCGGTTTAAAAAGCAAAGTATTGCAGCCCCGGTTTTGCTGGTAACAGAGTTTGTGTTTTTTGGGTTATTGAATTTGGTTGTGATACTTTTGTAATCCCAGCAATCCTAAAAATCCGCTTAACCCCGGTTTAAAACAATGACTAACCTTTTACCGTTAACCTTACGCCTTTAACTTTTTAAATAGTTATTTTTGTACCACAATGGGTAATTATCAGCTACAAGTTACTATCGACCAGGACTCCGGCTTTTGCTTTGGGGTGGTTTACGCTATTGATATGGCCGAAGAGATTTTGGCCGAAGATGGTTACCTGTACTGCCTTGGCGATATTGTGCATAACGACGCGGAAGTGCTTCGCCTGAAAGCCATTGGCCTGCGCATTATTGAGCATGCCGAACTGGCAAACCTCCGCGATGAAAAGGTCCTGATCCGCGCGCATGGCGAAGCGCCGGAAACTTACAAAATAGCTTTAGAGAATAATATTACGCTGATAGATGCATCGTGCCCTGTGGTTTTAAAACTGCAGAACCGCATCAAAACATCGTACGATAATAACGAGAAGATCCTAATATTCGGGAAGCACGGCCATGCTGAAGTTGTAGGCCTGCAAGGGCAAACTAATGGTGATGCACTGGTTTTCCAGGATATTACCGAGCTTGAAGATGCCGACCTGCCTGCCAGCTTTACACTATACAGCCAGACTACCAAAAGCATGGACAAGTTTTACAGTGTTAAAGAGCAACTTCTGTCGCGCGGGTATGAGGTGAAGGCCAACGATACCATTTGCCGCCAGGTGAGCAACCGCGATAAGGACCTGCCTGCTTTTGCGGTAAAGTTTGATAAAGTTGTATTTGTGTCTGGCAAAAAATCATCAAACGGCAAAGTGCTTTATGAGGTTTGCCGAAAGCATAACCCAAACACTTATTTTGTATCATACATTAGCGAACTGAACACGGATATGTTTGCCCCGGGCGATACCATAGGCATTGCGGGCGCAACATCAACACCTATGTGGCTAATGCAACAGGTAAAAGCCGAACTGGAAAGCTATTAAACAATTACGTTATTTAAAGCCATCCTTACGGGGATGGTTTGGAGGGGCCGCCATCTTGCAAAAATCACCATCATATATCGGTTTATTTATTGCCCTGCTTGTGCTGGGTAGCTGGATAACATCCACTATTTTGCTGATGCAGTTACAGGTAGATTTTAAAAATCCGCTGTTATACCTTATGATCCTGGTGCAAATGCATCTTTATACCGGCCTGTTCATCACCGCGCACGATTCCATGCACGGTACTGTAGTCCCCAACAAAGCTTTAAATAACGGTATTGGATTTATCTGCACCTTCCTTTATGCTTCGTTTTGGTACCCTAAATTATACACCAAACATCACCAGCACCACAACCACGTACATACAGATGCCGACCCCGATTACCATAACGGTACATTTTTTAGATGGTATGTGCAATTCATCCGCAACTACCTGTCTATTTGGCAAATTGTGATCATGGCGGTTTTGTTTAACGTATTGAAGATATGGATCCCGCAACCTAATCTTCTACTATTTTGGGTAGCACCATCTTTACTGAGCACTTTGCAGCTATTCTACTTTGGCACCTACCAACCCCACAAAGGCGAACACGATAATAAGCACCAGTCGCGCAGTTTTCAACGCAACCATTTCCTGGCATTTTTTAGCTGTTACTTTTTTGGTTACCATTACGAACATCACGATGCCCCCTGGACACCCTGGTGGAAATTGTGGCAGGTGAAGAAATAATCCATAGCCGTTGTTAGTTATCTTTCTAAATTAACATTAGTCTGATATTGAACCCCGACAATCACAAATACTTATTTTATTATTGCATATTATGGTAAAAAAGGGAGTTTTACTGGTAAACTTAGGTACACCAGATAGTCCGTCGACAGCGGATGTACGTAAGTATCTGAACGAATTTTTGATGGATGCGCGTGTTATTGACGTTAACGCAGTATTGCGCACCGTTTTGGTTAAAGGGATTATTGTTCCTTTCAGAGCGCCAAAATCTGCAAAGCTTTACCAAGCCATTTGGGATAAAGAAACCGGCTCCCCATTATTACGTTATAGTTTATTACAACAAGCCGCTTTACAGCAACGCCTTGGCGATGGCTACGTGGTTGAACTGGCCATGCGATACCAAAGCCCTTCTATAGAATCTGCCTTGCTGCGCTTGAAAGATGCCTTGATAAGCGACATCCAGGTGATCCCGCTGTTCCCGCAATATGCATCGGCAAGTACAGGCTCGGTACAGGAAAAAGTGATGAACCTGGTTAAGGATTGGCAAACTATTCCTACCATTTCGTTCCTGAACTCGTTTCATGATAACGAGCTAATGATAGAAACCTTTGCCGATAACGCAAAAAAGTATCAGCCCGAAACGTACGACCATATTCTCTTCAGCTTTCACGGCTTGCCGCAACGCCAGTTAAAAAAATGTGATCATACCCACGGCTACTGCCTGCAGGTTGATGGCTGTTGCAATACCTTGAACGACACCAATAAATTGTGCTATTCGGCGCAATCGCATGATACAGCCCGCTTAATTGCCGTCAAAATGAATTTGCCGAAAGATAGGTACACCGTTTGTTTTCAATCGCGCCTGGGCAGCGACCCATGGGTACAGCCTTACACCAGCGAAATAATTGCCCGGTTGGCTAAAGAAGGTAAAAAACGACTACTTGTACTATGCCCCGCCTTTGTAGCCGACTGCCTGGAAACCGTTTTTGAAGTAACCCATGAGTATGGCGACGAATTTAAAGCCCTCGGCGGCGAGCATGTGCAATTGGTAGAGAGCCTGAATGATTCTCCAAAGTGGATAGAAGCGTTGGCGGGAATGGTTAATTAAGGGAGCCAGGATTTTTAGATTCAGGAATCAAGTTAAAAAAAAGGCTTTCATTTCGAACGAGGTACGAGGAAAAATCTTGTTAGATAAGATATGTAGCAGAATTATCTAACGAACAGGATTTCTCGTAGCCCTACTTCGCTGTCCATCCCACTGCTTGCTCGAAATGACACGGTTTTTATAAACGTTATATCATCATCTCACTCACAATCTTCGCCGATAACAAACACAACGGTATTCCACCACCCGGGTGCACACTGCCTCCGCAAAAATATAGCCCGGTCACTTTTGATGATTGATTGGCATGCCTTAAAAATGCCGCGAACTGGTTGTTGGAGCTTGTTCCGTATATGGAGCCTTTATAGGATGATGTTTTACTTTCGATGCTTCGGGGATCAAGAATGCTTTCTGATACGATAAGCTGGCTGATATCCTCGTCCAATATTTTAGAAAGTTTGCTGATTATATTTTGCTTCGCATCCGCGATCAGTTTATCCCAATCCTGCCCGTTATTGGCGGGTACGTTGATCATTACAAACCAATTTTCGCAACCTGTAGGGGCATCATCAGTTTTGTATTTCGAACTGATATTGAGGTATACGGTAGGGTCGTTGTAAATATCCTGCTGATTCCATATATGGTCAAACTCGGCTTTATAATCGGCACTAAAGAAGATGTTGTGCAGGTTCAATTCAGGGAACTGCTTTTTTATCCCCCAGTAAAAAATCAATGCCGAACTGCTGCGTTCCTGGCTTAATATTTTCTGCGGATGTAATTTGGGATATTTGCCAAGTAAGCGGTTATAAGTAAACCAAACATCCATATTGGATACCATGAGGTCGGCCAAAATATTTTCGCCTTTAACGCGGATGCCTTTTGCTACTCCATTTATGACAACGATCTCATCCACCTTATAATTATAGTTGAATTTTACACCCAACTCTTTGGCCAGTTTCACCAGGCTTTGGGTAATGCTGTACATGCCACCATCCGGGAAGTAGGCGCCGAAATGGTGTTCGAGATGCGGGATAACATTCAGCGTGGCCGGTGCCTGGTACGGATCAGAGCCATTATAGGTAGCATAACGGTCAAAAAATTGTACAACCCGGGCGTCTTTAAATCCCGAAACGTTTGCCTTATGCATAGTCCTGAATGGATCTATTTTCGGGAATCTTAATATTGACCTGATTGTATCCCAACGCAAAAAAGTCTTTAACCTATGCAGCGACCGCTCTAAAAATACATGATTAGTAATGCTGTAGATGTCGCTACAATTGGCCAAATGTTTTATAACGGATGCAGCAGGCTCACCGGTTTTGTTTTCTATCTCTTCGGTAAATTGTTGGGTATCTGCGTAAGCGCTTAGTTGGGTTCCGTCCTCGTAGAAATATTTGCAAACTACCTTCAGCTTTTGGTAAGTGAAATAGTCGGCGGGTTTTTTACCGGCCAATTTAAAAAGTTCATCTACATATTGAGGCATTGTAAATAAGCTTGGCCCAGCGTCAAAACGATACCCATCCTGCTCAATTTCGGAGAGTTTGCCACCGGGGTAACTATTAACCTCGTAAACCTCAACCGCGTAACCCTTAACCGCTAAACGGATAGCCGTTGCTATCCCCGCTATTCCGGCACCAATAATTACAGCTTTTTGTTGAGGCATGGGGTAAAGATAAGATAAAGCGCCCTAATGGTACAAAAACATGTCGTTTCGAGAAGCGTAGCGACGTGGCAATCTCAGAGGACAAGCGGATGTGCTGAGATTGCCACGCTATCGCTCGCAATGACACATGCTTATACATCAGACGTAAATTAAAATAGGGATAATCATCAGATCGTCCCTATTTTTTTGTATTTGTTATGGTGAAGAAGCCAATCTCTAATCACAAGTCTCTATTCTTTAAACCTCTACCGCCTGCCCAATTAAATGCTTTTCAGCTAAGTACTCAGCAATTTGTACGGCGTTGGTAGCTGCGCCTTTACGCAGGTTGTCTGATACTATCCAGCAGTTAAGGGTATTGTCCTGGCTTTCGTCGCGGCGAAGGCGGCCGATAAATACATCGTCTTTATCGTGCGCGTCAAGCGGCATGGGATATTTTAGGTTAGCAGTATCGTCCACTACCACAATACCCGGCGAATTTTCAAGTAAGGTGCGTACTTCGCTCAGGTCAAAATCGTGCAAAAACTCGATATTAACCGATTCCGAGTGGCCGCCCATAACGGGGATACGCACTGTAGTTGCGGTAACCTTAATGCTATCGTCGCCCATGATCTTTTTAGTCTCCAGGATCATTTTCATCTCCTCTTTGGTGTAACCGTTCTCAGTAAATACATCAATTTGAGGGATCACGTTCAGGTCGATAGTGTAAGGATAAACCTTCGGCCCGTCGATACCTTTACGTTCGTTAAAAAGCTGGTCAACCGCTTTAACGCCGGTGCCGGTTACCGATTGATAGGTTGATACCACCACGCGTTTAATTTTATATTTATCATGCAGTGGTTTTAAGGCCACTACCATTTGTATGGTTGAGCAATTTGGGTTTGCGATGATCTTGTCATCAGCGGTTAAAACATCCGCGTTCACTTCGGGCACAACCAATTTTTTGGTTGGATCCATACGCCAGGCCGATGAGTTATCAATAACAGTAATGCCTGCTGCCGCAAATAACGGTGCCTGCTCTAAAGAAGTGCTGCCACCCGCGCTAAAAAGCGCAACGTCCGGCTTTTGCTTTATCGCATCCTCAACAGAAACTACCTTAAACTGCATGCCTTTAAAAGTAATTTCTTTACCAATACTTTTTGCGGATGCTACGGGAATTAACTCTGTAACGGGGAAGTTGCGTTCGGCAAGAACCTGCAACATTTTAGTGCCTACCAATCCTGTGGCACCAATAACTGCGACTTTCATTCTGTTTTAAATTATATGGTATGTTAACTAAACTCCAAATATGCAATTTTTTTGCCGAAAGTCTACCATTTTAGTATGCAAAATATCTGAACCTGAATTTTAAGAATTAGGTGAATTTTTGGAATGAATAGCTGTAACGGCCTGCTTCTAACTGAAATAATGCAGTAAAATACGTTAAATTCCATCAATTCGGGTTCAGACAAAATTCGGGTTCAGACAAAAAAATTTACCTTTGTACCAAACCTGTGACTGCATGAGCGAAAAGATTTTAGTGATTGGCGCCAATGGCCAAATAGGTACCGAACTGGTAACTGCATTAAGAAGTATACACGGTGCCGAAAACGTCATCGCCTCTGATATAAATAGCCCAAACTACGCTCTGCGCAATACTGGTCCGTTCGAGTTTGCCAATGTGCTTGATAAGGATAACCTGCATCATTTGTTTGAAAAGCATCAGCCAACGCAAGTTTATTTGCTGGCCGCCATACTATCTGCCGTAGGCGAACAAAAACCAAAAATGGCCTGGGACCTTAATATGACCGGTCTGCTTTACGTGTTGGATTTTGCCGTCGAGTTTAAAACTTCAAAAATATTCTGGCCAAGTTCCATAGCTGTTTTTGGGCCTCACTCGCCACAGTATAATACCCCGCAATATTGCGTAATGGACCCTAACACGGTTTATGGTTTTAGCAAGCTGGCCGGCGAGCGCTGGTGCGAGTATTACTTTACCAAATATGGTGTAGATGTACGCAGCATCCGTTACCCCGGCTTAATTGGCTGGCGTGCAAATCCGGGAGGCGGAACAACCGATTACGCGGTGCACATTTTCCACGAGGCATTAAAGACAGGCAAGTACCAGGGCTTTTTATTATCACAAACGGCGTTGCCGATGATGTATATGGACGATGCCATCCGTGCTACCATTAATTTGATGGATGCGCCTGCCGAGAACCTGAGCATCCGCTCGAGCTACAATTTGGCGGGCATCAGCTTTACACCCGAGCAACTGGCCGAAGAAATTAAAAAGCACATCCCTGAATTTGAGATGAGCTATGCCGATAACGACCCGCGCCAGGCCATTGCCGATAGCTGGCCAAAATCGATAGATGATACACAGGCACAGCAGGATTGGGGCTGGCAGTTAGATTACGACCTTGCTAAGATTACGGAAGACATGCTAACCAACCTGAAAAAGATTATTTAAGAAAACAATATTATATTCGCTGTGTCCATGGTATATAGTCCATGGACTATGGACAAACCAATAAATATGGGAAGAGCATTCGAATTCCGCAAAGAAAGAAAATTTAAGCGTTGGGCCAAAATGGCCGTACAGTTTACCCGTTTGGGTAAAGAGATTGTGATGGCTGTTAAAGCCAATGGCGGCGACCCTAATACCAACTCGCGCCTGCGTACGGCTATCCAAAACTCTAAGGCGGTTAACATGCCTAAAGATAGGGTAGAGGCCGCTATAAAACGCGCTACAAGCCGCGACGAAAAAGATTACGAAGAAATTGTTTACGAAGGATATGCGCAGCATGGTGTGGCGATATTGGTAGAAACCGCTACCGACAACCTTAACCGCACCGTTGCCAACGTGCGTAGCTATTTCACTAAATATGGTGGCACATTAGGTAAAACAGGTTCGCTTGATTTTATTTTCAGTCGTAAATCGGTATTTACGTTTGACCCGGGCGACCGCGACCTGGAAGAGTTGGAATTTGAACTGATAGACGCCGGCTTGGAAGACCTTTTTGTAGAGGCTGACGAAGAAGGAAACGATATTGCTGTGTTACACACAGCATTTGAAAACTTTGGCAAAATGCAAAAAGCACTGGAAGAGATTGGTATCGAAACCAGATCGGCCAAGTTAGAGCGCGTTGCACAATCAAATATATCGGTAACCGAAGAGCAATCTGTGGACGTTTTCAAGATCATCGACCGTTTAGAAGAAGATGATGACGTGCAGGCGGTTTATCATAATATGGCGGAGTAACCCGCCGCACCCAAACCCTCCCCGGTAGGGAGGGCTTTCAAAACTTTTAAAACAAAGTCTCCCCTACCGGTGGAGATTTAGAGGGGGCCAATTATGCCACTATTCTCATCAAGCAAGCATAAAAAAGAAGTTAAGGTAACCTTTGCCAATGGTTTGCTTTTTGTAGAACGTGCAGATGGCAAGCAACAGGCATTCCCGCTGGAGTGGTTCCCCCAATTAATGAACGCTACCGAAGAGGAACGCGGGGACTGGAAACAAACTGCAACCGGCATCCACTTTAACGCGCTGGATGTGGACGTAGCCTTATAAGAGGGGAATAAGAATCAAGAGTTAAGAATCAAGAATCAGGATATAGTCTTGTCTCTTGATTCTTGACTCGTACATTTAAAATACATGACTTTCGAAGAGTTTTTTAATAAGAAGCGGATAAACCTGGTTGCCTTAAAGGCAGCAGAGCCGGGCCTGTTTGCCGAATTTGAAAAGCACTTTACCCAAATGGGCGAGAAAAGCTTCGACCATACCAAAAAATACTGGTTCAATAAATTGAGGTTGCGATACCACCTGGCACCCGAGCTTAAGCCGGAAAAAATGCACCAGGAAAACCAACTGGCCGAGCAAACCATTGTAGAAACACTTACGGATACCATCCCCGCACCAAATACAGGCTTTAAGCCAAGGTTTAAACCGGGAATGGTGGATAAACGGGCAGAAGAAAAAAAAGATATTCCTGCAACCGAAACACAACCGGACGCTGAAACACCGTCGATTGAGGGCACAGCGCCAAAGCCGGGCTTTAAACCTCGCTTTAATATGAAAACGATAGCCGCGCCGAAACCTGCTGAAGCAGAAGAAGCAAAATTGGAAGTAGAGCCTGCAAAAGAAGAAGCTGAGCCAACACTATCCGCAGAAACTACAGTACCAAAATCAGGCTTTAAACCTCGCTTTAATATGAAAACGATAGCCGCGCCGAAACCTGCTGAAGCAGAAGAAGCAAAATTGGAAGTAGAACCTGCAAAAGAAGAAGCTGAGCCAACACTATCCGCAGAAACTACAGTACCAAAATCAGGCTTTAAATCTCGCTTTAATATGAAAACGATGGCAGCCAAACCAACTGAAACAGAAGATGTAAAAGCGGAAGAACCTGCAGCAGAAGAAAAATCTGCCGCTGAAGAAGCAACGGCCGCATCTAAAGTTGGCTTTAAGCCAAGTTTTAATGCAAAAACAACCAAACCACAAACACCACCCGAAGAATAATATTATATACTACTGATATGGATGCCGAAGAATTATTGAACGAAAAAACCGGGGGAAAAGAAGAACCTAAAAAGGATAGTCCGCTGGTAAGTTTAGAGCGCGACTTAAAATTCTTTAACGAATCTATTCGCGAAGTTGCCGTTGAGATTATGGTAGAGGGCCTTTCATCGCATCCAATATTCATCGCTCATCAGCACGAAATAAAACTGGGCGAGGTGATCTTGGACAGGATAGAACTGAACACTGCATGGAGCATCCACGCATCAACCATAGAAGAATTTACAGAGCGCGGTATCATCAAAACCGAATTGAAAGAACGCTTCCTGACCACCTATAAAAACCCTAACGATTTTATGTGCCTGTTTGTGGTAGTACCCGAGGGCGCTAATTTTGTTTATTATCCTTACGTTAAAAGTTAAGTTGAAAAGTTATAAGGTTGAAATGTTGTAAAGTTATTTTTAACTTTAAACCGTATCAAACATTCCAACTTTTAAACATTCCAACGTTACAACAAACGCTACATGCCTGATAAAAAGATCCTGATATTAAACCAGCAGCAAATACAGCAAAAGATAGACCGTATTGCTTACCAGATATTGGAAGATAATTTTGATGAAAAGGAGATCTTGATCGCCGGGATCCTGCCCCGCGGTAACCATATTGCCCAGCGTTTAAAAACGATCCTGGATAAAATAGCGCCTTTCACCAGCCGTTTGTTAACTATTGAACTGGATAAGCAAAGCAGCCAGCTCCACGCCAAAACCAATTTTGATGTGCAGGAATGCAATGATAAAGTGATTGTTTTGGTAGATGATGTACTCAACAGCGGTAAAACACTTGCCTATGGTTTCGGTGTGTTTTTAGACGTACCCCTTAAAAAACTACGCACCGTTGTACTTATTGACCGTAACCATAAGAACTTCCCGGTAACTACAGATTATGCCGGCGTTGCCCTTTCAACCGTTATTAAAGAGCATGTTGATGTGGTGATTGATGTTGATGGACAGGAAGATGCTGTTTATTTGCGATAAATTCCGTAAATTTGTATATGTCGATAGCTGAGATAAAACAAGCTAAGTTAGGACTGATAGCATGGATAGAACAGCTATCGGACAGCAACATGCTTGCCTTTTTACAAAGCTTGAAGGATTCTAAGTCCGAAACAGATTGGTGGGACACACTTACACCAGATCAAATTAGACATATTGACGAAGGTATTTCAGATGCAGATAACGGCCGCGTCATATCTTCAGATGCAATGTGGAAGAAGTTGAAAAATGCCTGATTCGCAGAAGCTGCCGATTTTTTACACCAACAGGGCCGTTTCGGGTTTAATAGCGATAAAAGCATATCTCCTGGAGCATTTCACACAAAGAGAAGTGGATAGGTTTTATACGATGCTGCAAAGTTTCGAAAAGGTTGTGTCAATTTTCCCTGATCTTTATCCAATAAGTGCCAAAAACAACAAAGTACATCGTGCTGTATTAAGTAAGCAGTTGTCGGTTTTCTATCGCGCTTCTGAAAGTAGGGTAACGGTCATTGCTATTATAGATAACCGGATGGATTATTCTAAATGGCCTTAAGCCCTGCCGCATCCGCCAACTCCTCTACACTCATATCTATTCCGCTAACGGTGTGGGTAGCTTTTAAATAAAAAGCTTCGCGTTCGGCTAATTTGTGTTCTATGAACTCGACAAGTTCGTCGCCTTTTTTGCCCTGTAGTACGGGGCGGGTCGTTTTAGCATTTTCTAATCGGTTTGCCAATGCTTTGGGCGATAGTTGGATGTAAAGCGTTTGCCCATGGCTGTTCATCCAGTCCATATTGTCAAAAAAGCAGGGCAGGCCACCACCGGTTGATATGATGGTATTTGCAGAATAAGGAGTTGTTTTTAAGATTTCAGCCTCCAATTTACGGAAGGATGCTTCGCCGTGTGATGCAAAATATTCAGCGACCGTAGAGCCTACGTGGGCTTCAAGCGCATGGTCAAGGTCGATGAAATCATAACCCAGTCCGGCTGCCAATTTGCGGCCCCAGGAGGTTTTACCACAACCCATAAACCCTACTAAAAATATCAATCCCATTATTATTTGCTCAGGTAGTTTTTAACGATATCCTCATACTTGGGCATATTATGAAAATGCCATTTATTGATTACTGTGCCGTTCTTGATCAGCATAATGCCCGGGTTGGCGCGCACCATACTTTTCAAAGGTACGCCATCGGCATAAAACAGTTCGCTTACCAGCTTGTGCTCCTTAGCGAATTTCTGAGCATTCCCGGGCGCGTTTGAAGTTAAGAATATGGTACGGGTGTTATAGTTTTGTGTAAGGTTAGCAGCAAGAGCGTTGATTCGGTTAACAGCCTCAGGGTTGGTGTCATCCAGATTGTAAGCCACTATCCAAAGGCTGTAAAACGGACTTGAAAGTAATTCCTGGTTATAATTATTCGCCTGCGCATCTTGTATATTCAAGTCGCGAATTTTTGGCTCAAAGCCTTTTTTGATCAGCTTGCTTTCGGGGCTGCCCTGTACCGCCCAGGCGGTGTCCTTCCAAATGCCCGATTTAAGGTACTCCTTGTCCGACATGGTTTTGGTATCCTGTGTGTTCTTGTTCTTCAATACGTAAGTAACTTCAAATTCGTCTGCAGGTGCACCCGGTGGCGTTTTCATTTCCTGCAGGATGTTGGCGCCAACTTTATAAGGTAGAAAATCCAGTACGGGTAAAAAGTTATAAGTGTACAGCCCAAAACCTATTGAGACGATGGTAGCGCCAATTAAAAGCTTATCGCCGGTTTTGGCATTGGTTAATGATTTAACCGTTTTACGATCGACAAACAATACCAGCACTAACAGCAGTAATATCAGATCCTTGGTAAACGATTGCCACGGCGTAAGCGGGATGGCATCGCCAAAGCAGCCGCAGGTTTGCACCACTTTAAAGTAAGCCGAGTAAAACGTAAGGAACGCGAAAAAGATAATTAGCAACAGTAATCCCCATATTACCTGTATAGCGCGTGCGCCAACAAGCAGGGCGAAGCCCAATATCATTTCGAGTGCGCATAATAGTATGGATAAGCTTAGCGCAAATCCATTAAGCCAGGTCATGTGAAATACCTCGAAGTATTCTTCCAGCTTGTAAGAGAAACCCAACGGGTCATTAGCTTTTATCAGGCCGGAGAATATGAACAGCAGGCCAACGGATATCCTGCAAAACCAGATCAGTTTGTTTTTCATTATACACCCAGTTTTATCAGCGCGAAAACCGCGTAGTTTAGCATATCCTGGTAGTTGGCTTTTACACCTTCGGATGCCAGGGTTTGGCCTTTATTATCTTCTATTTGCTTAACGCGAAGGATTTTCATCAGTATCAGATCGGTAAGCGAGCTGATGCGCATATCGCGCCAGGCTTCGCCGTAATCGTGATTCTTGGCAAACATCAGGTCGCGGGTTTCGGCAACCTTGCCATCGAAAATCATTTCTACTTCGTTAGCATCCAGTTCGTTAGGTGTTTCGGGGCCGCAATCCAGCTGCATCATGGCAATAACGCAATAATTTACAATGCCAATGTATTCGCCGGTGATGTCTTCATCAACTTTAGAAACCTTTTTTTCTTCGAGCGTGCGGATCCGCTGGGCCTTGATAAAGATCTGATCGGTGATAGATTCCGGCCTGAGGATGCGCCACGCGGTGCCGTAATCGCGAGTTTTTTTAATGAAAAGACCTTTGCAAATATTTATTACCGCTTCGTATTCTGTTGCTGTGTTGCTCAATTTTTGTTGTAATGTTTTAATGTTACAAAGTTGTAATGTTGCTGTTGCCAAATAGAAAGATTTGAATAAAGTTGCGTTAACTTTACAACATTCAAACCGTTTAACGTTTCAACAAACAAAGTGGCTAAAGATACATTTTTTCAGAAAAAGGCAACCATAAATGCAGGCGGTAAATTGATAGATCTGTCTACCCCAAAAGTGATGGGCATCATTAATATCACCCCAGATTCTTTTTATGCCGAAAGCCGTAAAACAGGGGCGAACGATGTGCGTTTTCAGGCCGGAAAAATGTTAAATGAGGGTGCTGATTTTCTTGATCTGGGCGCCTATTCGTCGCGCCCCGGCGCTATTGATATTTCAGTTCAGGAAGAAACCGACCGCCTGTTACCCGCAGTGGAGACCATTGTATCCAACCATCCCGAAGCTATTATTTCTATAGATACCTTTCGCGCAAGTGTTGCCGAAGCGGCTATCAAAGCAGGTGCGCATATTATCAATGATATATCCGGAGGCAGCCTTGATGAAAATATGTTTGCAACCGTTGCACGCCTGCAGGTGCCATATATTTTGATGCATATGAAAGGTACCCCGCAAACTATGCAGCAACTAGCTGATTATGAAGATGTTTTTGCTGATGTGTATGACTACTTTGTACAAAGGATCTACCAGTTAAAGCAGTTAGGCTTGTATGATATTATCCTTGATCCCGGCTTTGGTTTTGCCAAAAAAGCGGAGCATAGCTATGCGCTGATAAACAAGATGAATCAGTTTGATAGTCTTCAATTGCCTGTGCTCGCGGGGGTCTCCCGCAAAAAAATGATCTGTGGTTTGTTGGATATTACTGCTGAACATGCACTAAATGGTACAACCGCGCTAAATACCATCGCCTTAATGAAAGGTGCCAGCATCCTGCGTGTACACGATGTTAAAGAGGCTGTTGAAGCGGTGAAAATATATGCAGCAGTTACTTCTTTATCCTAATTTATTTATAGGTTGGCCCGTCCGCAGCTGAACTGCCAATGTAGATAGTATCTGCTTTAAAAGCTATAGCATCGCTATACGCCGGGTTGGAAAAGATAATGGTACCATGCTTAAAGCCATTTACTTCTTCAAATAATTTTACCGTATAGTATCCCTTAATTTCGGTTTTGTCAGCATTTATTTTAACGTATTTACTGTTGGTGCTGATCTCGTATTTATCTTTTTATCAACGACGATTTCCGTACGAGGGCCAAAGACACCTGTTACGGAATGTAGTTCCCATTTACCGTTCAGGGTAGGTATAACCGGGTTGTCTTTTTTGCAAGATGCAAGGCAGGCAATCAGCGAAATTATTAATAAAGCTTTTTCATCTGTTAAGTTTATATACTATTACGGCTGATTGTCCTACAGTGTAACAGGCTGTATATTTAATGATAATGAAGCTTATTTTAAATAATTGGTGGTGCGATAAGCAGAGTTTAATTACTGATAAACTCCGTCATCTTCAGAATGGAGTCCACATACTCGCGGTTATTTGCCAAACGAGGCACTTTATGCTGACCGCCAATTTTGCCTTTCTCTTTCATCCAGTTAAAAAAAGTGTTTTGGGCGACAATCTTTACCTGTGGACGGCGTAAAGCCATATCTTTAAAACGTTTAGCGTCGTAATCGGAGTTCACGCGGCGCAGGGTTTCATCGAGCAGATCTACAAAGCGTTCAAATTCGGCAGGCCGTTTTTCAAATTCTATAAGCCATTCGTGCGCGCCGCACTCTTTATCATTAAAGTAAATTGGGGCAGCGGTGTAATCGCGGATAATGGCACCCGTTTGTGAGCAGGCCTCGGCAAGGGCGCGCTCGGCATTATCAATAATCAGTTCCTCACCAAAGGCATTAATAAAATGCTTGGTGCGGCCGGTTATCTGTATGCGGTAAGGTACTAAAGAGGTAAAACGCACGGTATCTCCAATCATATAGCGCCAAAGACCGGCGTTGGTAGTGATGATTAGCGCATAGTTTTTATCAAGTTCAACCTCATCTAAGGTTAATGTTTTAGGATTTTCCTGGTGTAGATTCTCTATTGGTAAAAACTCGTAAAAGATGCCATAGTCAAGCATTAGTAACAAGTCGCCGGGTTCTTCCAGATCTTGTATGCCAAAGAAACCTTCAGATGCGTTATAGGTTTCCAGGTAGTACATATCATCGTTCGGGATCAGTTTTTTGAACTGCTCGCGGTAGGGCGTAAAGTTTACTGCGCCGTGGAAATATAGCTCCAAATTTGGCCAAACTTCCAGAAGGTTGTTTTTACCGGTAATTTCCAGGATGCGTTTAAACAATAAAATGTTCCATGTAGGCACGCCACTTATGCTTGTAACGTTTACATCTTTAGTGGCATAAGCCATCTTCTCGATTTTTTCCTCAAAGTTTTCGAGTAAGGCTATGTCCAGATGCGGTGTACGGTAAAACTCGGCCCAAAGGGGTAGGTTCTTCATGATCACAGCCGATAGGTCACCAAAAAAGGTATCAGAATTAAGCTGACCGATTTGGTGGCTACCGCCCAATGTTAAACTTTTACCTGTAAATATGCGGGCATTTGGGCGGTTGTTAAAGTAAAGCGTAAGCATATCCTTACCGCCCTTAAAGTGGCATTCCTCTAACGATTCCTCGCTAACGGGAATAAATTTGCTCCTATCGCTGGTGGTGCCCGATGATTTGGCGAACCAGCGAATCTCTGACGGCCATAGCACATTTTGCTCACCTTTAAGCATCCGCTCGATGTATGGCTTTAAAGTATCGTAGTTTTGGATAGGGACGCGCTCCTTAAATTGGGCCAGGTTTTCGATGCTTTTGTAGCCATACTGCTTGCCCCATTCGGTGTTTTCGGCACCGGCAATAAGCTGCTCAAACCATTCTTCCTGTACCTCGTTAGGGTATTTCATAAAAAGCTCTATCTGGTGGATACGCTTTTTCATGAACCAGGTAAATACAGAGTTAAAAATGGTCATAAGTTTTTTGCTAATAGATCAAGGTTGATAGTTCATAGCAATAGTCCTACTATAATCCGTGAACCATCAACTATTAACTTCTAAAATAATCAATTACTGCGGGAATGTTTTTCTTTTCAATACAAAGTTGGCGCCCAGGTAAACCTTACGCACCATCTCGTTATCGGCCAATACTTCCGGTACACCAGATTCTAAGATCTTGCCTTCAAAAAGCAGGTAAGCACGATCAGTAATAGACAGCGTTTCCTGCACATTGTGGTCAGTGATCAGGATGCCGATGTTGCGATGCCTCAACTTGGCAACCATCGCTTGGATCTCTTCAACCGCTATAGGGTCAACCCCTGCAAATGGCTCATCCAGCAGGATAAAGTTTGGCTCGGCAGCAAGGGCACGGGCAATCTCGGTACGGCGGCGTTCACCACCAGATAGCAGGTCGCCACGATTACGGCGTACCTTATGAAGACTAAACTCGTCTATCAGCTCCTCCAGCTTAACCTGTTGTTTATCCTTGGGCATTTTACCCATCTCCAACACTGCCTTAATATTATCTTCTACAGAAAGCTTGCGAAAAATCGAGGCTTCCTGCGCGAGGTAACCAATACCTTTTTGCGCGCGGCGGTACATCGGGTCGGTAGTGATGTCCTGGTCATCCAGGAAGATCTTGCCCTCGTTAGGTTTTATCAAACCCACGATCATGTAAAACGATGTGGTTTTACCGGCACCATTTGGCCCGAGTAAACCCACAATTTCGCCCTGCGCAACGTTAAAGGTAACGTCGTTTACAACAGCGCGCTGCTTATATTTTTTTATTAAGTTCTCTGCTCTAAGTATCATAAGCCCCCTCAACCTCCCCCGGCAGGGGAGACTTAATATTGCTTTTCAAAGCCCTCCCTGCCGGGGAGGGGTGGGCAGGCATAATCCCCTTTATATTTAATTGTATGGTGCGTTGCTCGCGCCATACGTTCTCTTCTATGCTGTAACAAATGTCAAATGGTACGCCCGGTTTTAATTGAGGAAGCAACTCGCCCTGGTTAAAGGCGATGCTGCTAAATGCTGCCGAGCCCGGTTGCATCACAAACATTTTAACGTGTGCACTGCCAACTAAACATGCATTACCGCTAACATACACATTTTTACTGAGGAACACCGGCGACATATTCTCCGGGCCAAAGGGCGCAAACTGGCCAAGTATCCTGAAGAATTTAGAGTCGATATCCTTTAATTCTATCTCGGCATCGATGCTTATCTGTTGTATCAGTTGCTCGTCGGTAATGGTCGAGCCAACCACTTTTTCAAACTTTTCGATAAAGGCTGGTACATTTTCAGGGTGCATGGTTAACCCCGCCGCATACTTATGTCCGCCAAACTGAATAAGTAGATCGCTGCATCCGCAAAGCGCCTCGTAAAGGTCATACCCCAAAACAGAACGTGCCGAACCTGCCACATGTCCGTTAGAGCGGGTTAGTACTACAGTTGGGCGGTAATATTTTTCTGTAAGGCGCGATGCAACGATACCAATAACGCCTTTGTGCCAGTCCTCATTAAATACTACCGTAGATTTTCGGGCTATCATCACCTCGTCGTTATCTATCATGCTCAGCGCCTCGTCGGTAATTTGCTGGTCGTGGCCTTTCCGTTCGGTATTGCGGATGTTGATCATATCGCCTTTTTCTTTGGCGGCATCTTCGTGGCAGGCTATCAACAGTTCAACCGCGTGCTTGGCATCATCTATTCGGCCGGCAGCGTTGATGCGCGGGCCTAATAAAAATACCACATCGCTGATTGTATATGTACTGCCACGGCCTGCAACCTGCATTAGGGTTTTTACACCCATGCATGGGTTTTCGTTGATCTTTTTCAGCCCTAAATATGCAAGTACGCGGTTCTCGCCGGTAACATGCACAATGTCGCAGGCGATGCTGATGGCTACAAGGTCGAGGTATTCGGCAACACCCTCAAATGGCAGGTCGTTCTTTTCCATCCAGGCCTGGATTAGCTTAAAGCCGATGCCTGCGCCGGATAATTCTTTATATGGATAGCCGCAATCAGATCTTTTTGGGTCGAGAACAGCTACAGCAGCAGGTAATTGCGCGCCGGGCAAGTGGTGGTCGCAAATGATAAAGTCTACTCCCAGCGTATTTGCGTAAACAATTTTATCTACAGACTTAATACCACAATCCAGCGCGATAATTAAACTGAAGCCATTCTCGGCAGCATAATCAATACCCTGGGTTGAGATGCCATAACCTTCTTTGTACCTATCGGGAATATAGTATTCTATATTTTTATGGAGCTTCTCGAAAAAGCTGTAGGTAAGTGCAACCGCAGTTGTGCCATCTACATCATAATCGCCATAAATTAAGATCTTTTCATTTTTGGCGATGGCTTGCTCTATCCGTTCGATGGCTTTTTCCATATCCTGCATCAGGAAAGGATCATGCAGGTGCAGCTCAGTAGGGCGGAAGAAGTATTTGGCCTCATCAAAATTGCTGATGCCACGTTGTGCCAACAGGGCCGACAAAACCGGGTTTATGTTAAGCCCGGCAGCAAGTTCCTTTACTGTAACCGCATTTGCCGTATCTTTTAATACCCAAAGTTTAGCCATAAATAATCTGTCGCTTAAAAAGAGTAAAGATAGTTAATTCGTTTGAACCCGAATTTCGAGAATTAACGAATTTTTTGAAGTTTGGGTATAAGCTGCCTGATAATTCTATAAATTCTTTAATTCTAGTTCAGACAAATCTAAAATAAATTAGGAAGCAATATAACTAACCGGTATGTTTGTGTTACATACCAATCAGTATTTAAAATGTCTAAAGCTGCCAATACACGTAATATGATTCTGACCAAATCCTTCGAACTTATTTATAAGCAGGGGTACCAGGCTACGAGTATTGATAATATTTTAGAGACAACTAAAGTTACCAAGGGGGCGTTTTTTTACCATTTTAAAAATAAGGATGAAATGGGGTTGGCGATGATCAACGAGATAATTTATCCCGGTATGTATGCGTCGTTGGTGAAACCATTGCTTGATGCTAAAGACCCGATAAATGATATCCATGAAATGATGCGGGTGGTGTTATTGAAAGTTCCGTTCCTGCGTGCCAAGTACGGTTGCCCAGCGGTTAATTTAATAGAAGAAATGTCGCCCCTTAACGAAGATTTTAAAAAAGGACTTTTAAAACTTACCAATCATTGGCAGGATGCGATCAAAGAAAACATTAACCAGGGCAAAGCGTTAAAACAGATTCGCCAGGATGTTAACCCGGAGTACGTGGCCTGCTTTGTAGTGGCCGGTTACAGCGGCATCCGTAATATGGGTAAAGCTATGGGATCATCGTGTTATAACATATTTTTGCAGGAGTTTAAAAACTACCTTAAGCAATTAGCATAACATACTGCTTGGTATTTACCTTGCCTTCAAACTTTGATATTTACCGCCATTTGCCGGGTCGGCAAGGGAAAGGATATTCATCGCCTGCATCCTGTCCTGCGGTGAAGCATTGCTGAGTATGGAAACAAACTCTGCATTTTTAGCTGTAAAAAAAGCCAGCGGGAAGTAGGAGCCTAACCGCTTACGATCTATCTGGTTTAGCACCGGTAATATACTGCCGATGTATTTGCGGCCTTTACTGGCATTATCTGCCATAATATCCAGTCCGTTTCGGTGATAGTTATAGATAAACTCGCGCAGATTGCTATATATTTTATTGTTCAGGTTCTCTACCAGCCAATAACGGCTAAGGTTATTGTCGAACGCTTTCCAGCCTTTAAAAGATGTTGTTTGCGCGTTAATGGCAATAGTTTGGGCATTTGCAAAGTACTGTGTACCTCCGTATTTAGAGAACGAATCGTAATCCATCCCCACAATAATGTATGCGTAAAACGCCATTACAGAGCTTAAGTTACTCTGAAAATTCTGATCGCTATAGTCAATGGTCTGGCCTTCGGTATAGGTAAAATCAAAGTCCTTGTCATTAATATTAACAAGCGTAGCGGTGTAAGTAGAATTAAATACGGGCCTTGACGATTGTACCTGCAGCTCGCCGCTAAAGGTGCTGCTGCCGTCCCAGGCGGTAATATTTAATACAAAATTGCAGTCTATACGTTCTTTCGGGGCAATTTCATCGGTGCTCCACTTACGGCCGTTCAGGAAATCTTTCATGGCGGTTTGCAGGATTTGCAAGGCGCGCTTGTTGGTAACCTGTATTTTGGGGGCAACAACCTTTACACGAGCGTTCAAATCCTGGGCATGTGCAGCGCAGCAGATAAAAAATAACACGGCAAGGGTTATATATATCTTCATTTTTTTAGCAGTTGGGTAAGCTTAACGCAAATATCATGGGCCACCTCGGCCTTGTTTTTAAGATCATAGCTGGTTTTATTGAGGTCGCGGTCTATCAAAGTTACTTTATTAGTGTCGCTTTTAAAGCCCGCCCCGGCATCATTTAACGAATTTAGCACAATAAGATCCAGGTTTTTCTTTTGTAGTTTACCAATGGCATACTCTTCTTCATGCTCGGTTTCCAATGCAAAACCTACCAATATTTGCCCTTCGCACTTTTGCGCGCCAAGGGTTTTTAGTATATCCGTCGTTTTTTTTAGTTCGATGTTAAAGCCATAGTCGTGTTTTTTTATCTTTTGTTCTGCAACAGTAACAGGCGTATAGTCTGCCACGGCGGCACACATTACGCAGGCGTTAGCTGCCGGGAAATAGGCTAAACACTCCTGAAGCATATCTGCCGCGCTGGTTACGTTTATCCGTTTAATGCTTTGGTATTTGCTTGCTTGCGCGGTTGGCCCGGCTACTAAAGTAACATCCGCGCCAAGCAAAGCCAGTTCATCTGCCAAAGCGAACCCCATTTTACCTGATGAATGGTTGCCTATAAAACGTACGGGATCTATAGCTTCGTAAGTAGGGCCGGCTGTAACCAGGATTTGTTTGCCAAATAAGGGGAGTTTCTTTCTGATATCCTCCGCCAGGAAAGCTACTATCACTTCCGGCTCGGCCATACGGCCTTCGCCGTGAAGGCCACTTGCCAGTTCCCCGCTTCCCGGCGGGATTAGGATATTTCCGAAGCCCTTCAGTTCGGTAATGTTATGCTGAGTACTATTATGTTTCCACATATCCAGGTCCATAGCGGGTGCAAAGTATACAGGGCACTTGGCCGATAGGTATACCGCGGTAAGCAAGTTATCAACCAAGCCCGTAGCCATTTTAGCCATAGTATTGGCACTTGCCGGCGCTAATATCATTACATCAGCCCAAAGCCCAAGTTCTACATGGTTGTTCCACTCGCCGGTCTCGGCTTTAAAATAGTCTGAATATACAGGGCGTTTAGATAGGGTAGACAGCGTAAGAGGGGTAATAAAGTTAGTGGCATCGGGCGTCATCACTACCTGCACCTGCGCACCGGCCTTAACCAGCAGCCTCACTAGGGTTGCCGATTTGTATGCCGCAATACTCCCGCAAACCCCTAAAACAATCTTTTTACCTTCAAGCATATAACTTCCCATCCCCCTAAAGGGAGAATAAAAACCAAATATATAAATTAGCCAACGTTATTAAACAAATAAAGCCCCCATCGATATGATAGAGGCTTAACATGTGTGATCCCGTAGGCGTATAGCTACAAATCTCTTACTTCTTTAGCCGGGTTGCGGTAGTAAATTTTGTTATCTAAAAATTCCTGTATAGCTACCAAAGTAGGTTTAGGTAATTTTTCGTAGTATTTAGATATCTCAATTTGCTCGCGGTTTTCAAACACCTCTTCAAGGTTATCGTTAGCCGATGCAAACTCAGAAAGTTTTTGGTGCAACTCTTCTTTTATGTTGTTTGAGATCTGGTTTGCCCTTTTTGACATAATTACCAACGACTCGTATATATTGTCGGTTTTCACATCCAGTTCACGCAGGTCACGGGTAACTGTACTGCTTGCTACAGCTGGCTTGTTAGTTGGGTTGTTAACGTTCATGTCTTTTATCTGTTATTAATATGGTATTTTCTGATTATGTCTGTCCTTAATTGACGTAGGTTGGCCGGCCTTCGTGGTCGTATCTTTTTTTGCTAATTTCTCGGCCGTTTTTGAGTCGATGCTTGCCTCGGCCAATACACGTTTAGCTCTTTCTATGCCTGCCTGGCTGTTCTTCTTGTAATTATTAGCATCCGGTAAAAACTTGCTTGCCGGGTATTTTTCAATAAACTGATCGGCGGAGCTTATCGCCAGGTCGTAACGTTCAGGTTGTTTACGCTCAAAACTAACTTTAGCAAATTCGTATTGCGCACGTATGGTCAAAAACTCAAGTTCCTCGGCATACTTCGTATCCGGGTAATCGCGCAGGGTATTACCAAACGCAATAGCTGCCGATTGATAATCGCCAATGGTTAAATATAACTTAGAGTTAGCGTATGATTTTTGCTCCAGCTTATCGCGTAAGTTTTGGATTAGCTTGCTCGCCTCCGTAACACGGTCGCTTTTAGGGTAAAGGTTAATAAACAACTGTAACGATTCAATAGCCTTGGTAGTGTTCTCCTGGTCTAACGAGTAGATAGGCGAATCGAGGTAAAAACAGTAAGCAGCAATAAAGCGGCACTCCTCGGCACGCGGGCTCGATGGATAAGTATCTGCAAACGTTTTAAAGTGGAACCTTGCCGATGTATAATCCTTAAGCTTATAGTTAGTATATGCATAATAGTAAAACAGATCCTCAGCCTCGGCACGGCCACGGTAACGGGTTACCAGGTCTTCAAATAAGCCAAGGGCTTTTGTGTAGTCTTTTTTATTGTAAAACTTAACGGCCTCCTGGTATTTTTTAGCGTTATCGTTACTTGCTTTTAACTTTTCGTACTTGCTTTTACAACTGCCAAGCGTAACAATAAGCAGGAACATTACGCCCGAAAATATGAGTAGTTGTTTTTTAAACATTTTGCAAAGATAGTTGAATATTATAAATCAGTCAATTATTTATTTAGAGGACGAATATATAACGACAAAACCGCTCCTTATATATATAAGGTAAGTATTTAACATCTTTTAACGTTAGGCACGGTGAGGGATGCCCGTGGCATGAAATCTATAGCCGGATAACAGCTGCTTATATATACTATATAGTAATGCGTTTATATAGTATATATAGGTATGCATTGTGGGGCTTATATTATATAGTATATAGGCATAGCTTTTGCCGGTGCTTTTGTTTTTATATTATGGCGTTGCCGCTGATAGAAGCGGTCCGGTCCGTTAGCCAACGGATCATACTTCGCAGGCCTTATCCGTTAGCCAACGGACGGTATCCATATTGACGGATAGTGCAGTAATCACTTTCTTTCCATCATTGCTATAAGAGGGAAGTAATCTATTATGAGTAAAGGCTGCTATCCTCAGCATTCTGAAACCTTATAACGACTAAATGCCAAACAAGCGATGGTTTTTTAAACTTGTTACTACGTATAAGTTTGTTGCAATTGGGTATGTAAATGATCATTTAAGCACCTAGCAGCTATAGAATGCACTCTACCAGCCAAAATTAATATTTCTCAAAAAATGTTTTAAGCTCAAAAATCTATTTAAAACACCCCTCGCTGCATCCAAAGGCGTGCTTTTTTTAAATACACTGCATTTTTTCTGCTTCATTTACAGTGTGTTAAAACTACACTATCAATAAAAGCATCAAACCATTTGCGTAAGTAAAATTAGTGCGTACCTTTGCAACCCGCAAACGAAATAGCGGGACGTTCTCTGAAAGTATAGCACAACATTTATTTGAAAATAAAGTTTGCAAAATCAACAAAGGTTAATACCTTTGCAGCCCGCAAAAGAGGAAACGAAATTGCGGTTGTACATTGAAAAGCAACTTTAAAATATTAAAAAATAAAGTTTGCAAAATCAACAAAGGTTAATACCTTTGCAGCCCGCTAAAGAGGAAACAATTTTCGGTTTGTACGTTGAAAAAAGCAAGCGAAATAATTAAAAAATAAAGTTTGCAAATTCAGAAAAGGTTTTTACCTTTGCAATCCCAAAACGAAGGGAAAAAATCAGAAACGGTTTTTAAAAAAACGTTAAGCTTAGAGCAATTCAAAAGCTACACAAGATTGAGAGTTTAGATCGCAATGATCGACGACATAAAAGCCGAGCCGAGATGGTTAGGCGTAAAGTTCTTAAAAGAGATAGAGAATAAATTATGCAGCGTAACGGCAGCGGA
>NZ_JAMXOF010000003.1 GCF_024055595.1 Mucilaginibacter aurantiaciroseus | reverse complement strand
CTCTATGCCAATACTAATGCCATAGAGGAATTATACAAGGTAATTAATTATAAATCAGTAAATTGCATTTGATACAATAGTTAACAAACAAAAAAACCCTCCCATTTTGGAAAGGTTTTTTACCACAATAACGTGTCATCATGATAGCTTGTACTGATCCAGTTTACGGTATAGCGTAGTAAGCCCTATATTCAAAAGCCTGGCTGTCTCAGTTTTATTTCCACGGGCGTGGTTGAGTACTTTAGTGATGTGTTGCCTTTCCACCGATTCCATGTCCAGGGCAGAAGTTTCAAAATACACCGTACGGAATTCCAAAGGCAGCAGGTCGACATCAATGGTGTTCTTATCAGTCAGGATAACGACACGCTCGATAATATTCTTTAATTCACGAACATTACCCCTCCATTCATGTTGTTGCAGCACTTGCAGAAATTCGTCGCTGATGGTATCGATGCGCTTATTTACCTTATCTGAAAATTCCTTCAGGTAATGTTTTGCTATGAGCCCGATATCTCCTTTACGTTCATTGAGTGAGGGCAGGTTGATATTAAAAACCGAGAGCCTGTAGTAAAGATCAAGCCGAAAATGGCCGTCCTCCGCTTCCTTTTTCAGATCGCGGTTGGTTGCCGCCAGGATACGTACGTTGACCTTGGTTGTTTGTGTATCACCTACCTTGATGAAAGTACGGCTCTCCAGCACACGCAGGAGTTTAGACTGCAGTTCCATACTCATTTCACCAACCTCGTCCAAAAAAATCGTACCGTTATCGGCTTCCTCGAACAGGCCTTTTTTATCTTTGTTAGCGCCGGTAAATGCACCGGCCTTATAACCAAATAGTTCACTTTCCAATAAACTTGCAGGAAAACTGCTGCAGTTAACAGCCACAAAGGGCTGCAATCTGCGGTTACTTTCATAATGAATCGATTCGGCAAATACTTCTTTACCGGTACCGGTTTCGCCGAGAAGCAGGACGGTGGTATCGGTGACTGCTACTTTTTTAGCAAGCCCGATGGCTTCGTGTATAGCTTTTGACCGGCCAAGAATATGCTCAAAACTATATTTACCTGTAATTCGGGCTTCCAGGTTAAATATCCGGATATGAAAATGTGCCTTTTCGGCTGCTTTGTAAACCAACGGAATGATCTTATCATTATCATCACCTTTGGTGAGATAATCGAAACTGCCATTTTTAACCGCTCGAACGGCATCCGATATCGTGCCGTAGGCGGTCATATTGATAACTTCCACAAAGGGCTTTTTATCTTTGATCATCTTTACCAGGTCCACGCCGTTGATGTCCGGGAGTTTAACGTCACTTACCACTACTTGTATATCTTCAAGCATCAGCTTTTTAAGGCCTTCTTTACCCGTATGTGCAATGATTACCCGGAAACCCTCCAGTTCCAATATCCGGCCAATTAATGATGCCAATTTCTGTTCATCATCAATCACCAATACGGTGGATGATGGTATCTTTTTTATTTCCACTAAAATTGAATATTTAAGTCCTGTTTTGATTATCCGGATTATTGATCAAACAATACATCATTGATTTAAGCAGGCGGATGTAAATTAATATGCCTTCGCTTATTTCCTCTATAAAAATGAACTCATCGGCCATGTGTGAACGGGCTGAATCACCCGGCCCCATCTTTATAGATGGCACATCGAGCCAGCCCCGGTCCGAACTGGTTGGCGAAACAAATGTTTTCCTTCCGATAGATAAACCTGTCCGAACAACCGGGTGAATGTGATCAATGCAAGTTGGCTTCAGTATACCCGGCCTGACCTTAATCTCAGAAGTTGTATGTTGGCTGATCATAACGAGTATTTCCTCAACAGTAAAACAATCACTCAGCCGCACATCTACCATAAATTGGCATTCATTCGGAATGATATTATGCTGCAACCCGGCATTGATCCCTGTAACCGTCATTTTAATCGGCCCCATGAATCCGGATTGTTTTGGAAAATTGTAAGTCGAAAACCATTGAATATCACTCAATGCTTTATATAAAGCATTGACCCCTTCGTTTCTTGCGGAATGGCCTGCTACGCCATAGGCGGTGCAATCCAGCACCATACAACCCATTTCTGCAGTAGCCATATCCATTTTCGTTGGTTCACCTACGATGGCAAAATCTATCTTTCCAAGTTCATGCAGGATAGAGCTGATCCCATTTTTACCGGAACTTTCTTCTTCCGCGCTAGCCAAAAAGCATAAGTTATAGGCAAGATCTGTGCGGTTGTAAAAGAAGCAAAAAACAGCTAACAGTGAAACCAAGGAACCACCGGCGTCATTACTGCCCAACCCATAAAACTTATCATTTATTATCTCCGCGTCAAAAGGGTCGCGCGTGTATCCTACATTTGGCTGAACGGTATCGTGATGAGAGTTCAGCAATATTGTTGGTTTATCGGCTTTATAAAATTTATTGTAGGCCCAGACATTGTTATGATGCCTTTTACAGCCGATGCCCCGGTTGGCTAAAAAAGTGATGATCAGGTTAGCCGTTCCATCTTCGTTTTCGCTAAACGATGGGATTTCAATAAGTTGTTTAAGTAGGCTGACTGCTTCCTCTGTGAGTCCGGCAATAGGATCTTCTTCTATAAGGCGTTCATCAATTACTTGGTACATATCTATATTTGATTAACATTAACTTTTTCAGACTGATTTTTTGCCGGGTCGAAAAGCATGGCTGTACACAGACAATTGCATTTTTTCCTGCTATTCAATACGTCATGGTTGACGCAGCTTTTACAGCCTTCCCAAAAGGTTTCTTCATGGGTGATCTCTGAATAGGTAACCGGCTCGAACCCCAAGCGGGTATTTAGTTTTAAAATAGCAAGGCCTGAGGTTATAGAAAAAATAAGGGCCTTAGGAAATTTTTGACGTGATAAACGGAAGACTTCTTCTTTGATTGCCTGCGCGACGCCATTTTGCCTGTATTCGGGTGCAACGATCAGTCCGCTATTGGATATAAACTTTCCGTCTTCCCAAACTTCCAGGTAGGTAAATCCAACCCAATTTCCGCAGTCTGATACTGCTATAACCGCTTTACCATCATATATTTTGGCTTTGATCGAATCAACCGATCTTTTTGAAATACCGGAACCCCTGGCTATAGCGGAACGTTCCGTTTCTTCTGAAATTTGTTTTGCATAAATATAATCTGAGGGTTGTGCTAACCTTACGATTATTCGTCCATCATCCATTTTTTTTGTTTTTAGATAACCGAAACCCCAAGTTCCGGTTCATAAACTCAGCAGCCAAAAGGATGCCTTTGCTACTGAGACATTTAGAATCAACCACTTTGTTAGCTAAAATAACAGTAATACTTTTTTAGTGATTACTCGTGTGATTTAGCACCCTTTCAAAACGGAAGGATTTTTTATCATTATGGAACGCAGATCCCAAAACCTTTATTTATCCGTAAGCATAATCGGATTTCCCTTGCCACCGCCAATAATAATAACCTTGGCATTAGGGGATAAAGCTATTTCCTTTTGTGCCTTTATAGCTTCATATTGTAACTGTTTGTCGGACAAACCAGTGGAAAGTATTTTTTGATAATCTGCTATACCTTGTGCTTCTACACGTTTTCGTTCTGCTTCCTGGCGCTCTTTCTGCAATACGAACTGCATCTTTTGCGCGTCCTGTTCTGCGTTGATCTTAGACTCTATACTTGCCCTAACCGAAGCGGGTAAAGTGATATTCCGGACCAATATCTGCTGCATTTCTAGCCCGCGTTTGTCAAAACTTACGGTTATCGTGCGGTTGATCTTGTCCTGAAACTCCTGGCGCTTTCCGGAATACAGGTCAACTGCCGTATAATTAACGGCATTGTCCCTAATTACTGTTCTTGATATGGGGCGCACAATTTTATCAATGTAGTTTTCCCCTATATTTTGCATGATATAAGGGGCCTTTTCAGGATTCACCTTATACAGAACCGATAGATCGATAGTTACTTCAAGTCCGTCTGATGATAAAACCCGGATAGCGTCGTCGCCTTCTTTCTGGCCTTCGTTACTTACCGCACTCATCGTGTACGTTTGGGTTTGGATATCAAATGTGGTAATGTCTACCACAGGATTGATGATATGCAAGCCACTTTCAAGTACATTGTTCTGTACCTTACCAAAAAGTGCCTGCACGCCTACCTTACCTGGTTCAATTATTTTGAACATGGATGTCAGCAACCCGATCACAACTACTACAAATCCAATGGTCCTGATGAGGCCGCCAAAGCGGCTGGCTGGTTCGGGGGAACGTTTAAGTACGATTCCGGCTACGGTTATAATTACTCCTAAAATTGCGATAAACATATGTTTGTTAATTATGATAAAATGCGATTATTGCTGGCGTTGATTCACCTGGCTTGCAGCTACAGCCATAAAATTGTTACGGTTATCCGCCGATGTTAAGAGACGCTGGTTCATAGAACTGATCGTTTGTTTTAAAACAAGTTTCTCGATTAATAATTTCCGGATCATCAACAGGGTTAATAAGTAAAGTACCTGTAACAGAAAGCATCATTAATGCGGAAACTTGATGGGTTACCACATTACGGGAGAGTATCATTAGCCCGATAAGGGTTAATCCAGCCAGTATAGTTATATACTTTTTATCTGTTTTTAGTAGATAAGAACCAAAGATCGTTAGGCTGCAATATCTTAATAAAGGGTTGACTGTCATTTTTTCAAGCCTTAGATCAGGTATTTGCAGAGAAATCTGATTCGATGTCCAATCAAGCTTCCGGGTAAGATGTCGCTCTTTCATGTTTTTTTATTTATTATCTGTAGTGCCAAACATATGCCACAGGTAATACAAAGTATAGAAAGACGCGTTTTAACCTGTAAATGAACGACTTACCATTATGTTAAATAAACAAGCGTTGTAATTACCTTACCAAAATGAAAGGGTATTTTATCGTATCGGATTGGTAACTTAAAGATCAACGGCTTTTGAAGAATTGGTTGTTATCGGAATCGTAAGACGATTGCAGGCCATGATTATCAATCTAATATTCTACCGTATTATTAGAAACCATATTGATATCAGCAATTCCGTTGATTAAACGCCTATTTGAATACAAGTTATAAACATGGGTATGAAGCTGAAAGGGACAATGTAAAGGCTTTATTCTACTGTGTGGACACATCTTTAGTGGTAATTTTGGTAGAGTAGCCATCCTTCATAAAGATTATAGACTTTAGTCAAGCCCTTTTGCAGTACAATAGGCCTGGCTTTCTTTGAGAAGCATATCCTTTCCACCCGCCCATTCTTGCAATTAATCCATGTTGCCCATTTTAAGGTATTTGCTTTGGTCGGATTCTTTAACTTTTCAGTTCCTCCTTTTATTTTTTTACCGATCATTTGCAGGCACCTTTGTTCCTGTTCATCAAATACTTCATTTATAGATTGTTCATTATCATCCAAATAAACAAGCATCATCTGTAATATCCTAAGGCTTGCCATCATCGCCAACAAGGTAAGTTTACGAATAGCCCAACCCTGTTCCAGTTGCGACCTTTCGATCCTAAAACCATTTTCCTTTAACAAGCGATGTATCTGTTCGATATGCCATCTTTCCTTATACCAGCAAATCATCTGTAATACTTCCTAAACTTTGAGCCGGGACTATCTAACGGCCTTTCGCATGCTTTGATATAAGAATAACCCTGGGCATGGCTGTTATCAGCATCAACTACCAAAAAGCTATTTAGCATAAAACCCAGAATGTCATCTCTGGAAGTTGTGCCTAAACCGCTTTCCGGCTTTATTCGTCCCGGCTTGGAAGAGAAATTGAAATCAGTCGTATCCTGTATACATAATAAATGTCTTCCGGGACATAAGATACGGCAACGTTCAATAATACTTTTCTTTATAGCCGATTAGCTAAAGCTTTCATTATTAAATAACCGGTAAAAGCTCTTTTGTTCTGCATCGCTCTCTGTAATCTGCTGTTCCGGCTGGTCGTTAACTTCCTTAAAGCATCGGCTGCACGCTTCTGTATTCGTTTATCGCCAAATGCCCCTTTAAAATTAGGGTTAGTATTGATAGGCTTATCCATCCCGCTAAAATAGACCTGCCTATATACCCCGAACAATTTACAGGTAGAAATTATACTTTCTTTGTGCGTTTTGTGATATTGGTCGATTGTTCGGGTAAGGAGTTTTTTCGGATATCGATCTTATACTCCTTTTCAGCAAGATCAATCATCATATCAAAAATAATTGCTTTCTTGTCTGCCCGGCTGTTTTGTTCTTCCAGGTGGGCTTTTTGCTTCTTTAAGAGCTTTACCTAAGTTTCCAGCTCCAGAATTTTTTTTCAGGTGTTTTAGGCATATATGATTGCGTTTGATTCTCGCAATTAAAGTTATAATTAAACTATTAATAGCTATATGGTATTACATAATCTCCTTGTCTATTTTATTTAAACAGACCGGCTACATCGTCTGCTGCGTAACCATCGACAACAAACCCATCATAAATATATGGTGATACAATAAGCAGCTGACTTGCCCCAGCAGTAAAGCCGATATCTCCGTAAGTATTATCCGGATCAGACAATTGAACTTTATCCATTTTGGTATAAGGTAGTTGGTTCGTTCCCGCTTTATATACCTTAAATACGTAACCATGTAATACGAAGTCATTACTGGCGGGCAAGGGAGGAAACTCAAAGAAATCACCGAATGCCTGTGTCAAACCATTTATTTTCATTACAGATATATAGGTAAATTCAAATGTGTTTAAATCTAATATTCTGTGAAATACCTCAATATCGACAGCGCCTCCGTAAAAATCTGCAAAGGGTGTGTTAAAACTTAGTCTTACGCCCATGTTCTGCGGGTTAGTAACCGGAGTTATAACTATGTTGTCCAATAAAGTTGTACCGTCGTAGAATATTTTTCTTTCTTGATTAAATGGGGTTTCCGCTATATCAATGGCACCAATTACCTTACCATCTGCCTTTTTACGAATCTGCACTTTATCGTTAGCTCTCAAAAGTATCTTTGCTATATCGAAATTTGTTCCACCGCGTGCCAATACTTTATTATTCAAAACAAACTCAAGCGTATCCTGACTTATAACAGCGCCTTTGATCCTGAGGCTTACAACGCTTTTTTTCGGTTCATTGGTAAACACCTGCTCTTTTTTGCAGGCAAATAAAAACAAGCTCAGTAATAGAAATAAGTATTTTAATTTTTTCATGTATTTGGTTGTGCATTTTTCAAAAAACCGGGACGCAAATGCGCGCCCCGATCAAATTGTTAATAGTGTATAGGTTAGAAAGTAAATTTGGTCCAGCCTGAAACCCAGTTACCCGAACCGGTAGTTATGGCACCTTTTGTACCGCTGGCAGCAAGGAAATTAACCGTACCAGAGTTATAAAATGGTTGTGACATACCCCATGTAGGTGCTGCTGCCGCAGTAGAGGTTAAATTAGTGCCGGCGGCGGTGTAAGCACCGGTGGTTACAGTTGTTGCTGCTGTAAAACCATGAACACTGATGTTATTAATTATCGATGGTGTTGCACTCGCATCAGCATCAAAAACTAATCCTGACGGATAGCCGGTGATTAGTGAATTATTTAAAGTAACCTCTGATCCTCGGCGTTCGCGAATACCATATTTAAAGCCAGGAGCAGTAATTACAGGGCTTAAGGTGGCTGCAGAAGTGCCTACTATGCTGAAATTAGACAGTATAGGGTGCGTTTTAGGTGACAGGCTAAAAGTAGCATCTTCAGCAGGTGCATTGTTATCAGATTCCAATCCATTCGAATCTGAAGTTACCGGTGAGCCGGTACCACTGTGAGTTGAATAGGCGTCAGCTACTGCGATGGCGTACTGAATAGAGCCGGTGTAGCCATTGTCAAAATCAAATTGGTCGTCATCAGATGCAAGTGAAACCAAATACTTAGGGCTCACATTTCCACCGAAAAATTCAAAACCATCATCCAAACCGTAAGAAGTTTGAACGTGATCGATTGTCGTACCTGATCCTACACCGCCTAATGTTAAGCCATTTACTTCTACATTTGGCGCTAGTTGAAATCCTGCAAACTCTATACGCACATATTTAAATGTACCACGGTTGTCAGTATCATTTGTACCACCATAATGAAATTGCGGCTGATCTGGCAACCCTTCGATTAATTTATCACGTGAAGCAACATTGATAATTGCGTTACCTAATAAGATTACACCACCGAAATCACCCGGCTTACCAACAGTTGATGCGTTACCATCCAGCAAGTTACGGCTTGTGAAAACAATTGGATTGGTTGAAGTACCGGTTGCATTGATGGCCCCGTCTTTTGCGATTACCAATACACCGTTTGCCGCACCGCCCACTGTATTTACAGTTGATTTAATGTAAGTACCTGCCTGAATGGTTAATGTTGCACCGCTTTTTACCGTAACAATTCCGCTAAGTTCGTAAACATTACCAGCAGTCCAGGTTGTACTGGTGGTAATGTCACCACTAACTGCAACCACCGGCAATGATGATTGTGAGTAATCAGCAGCAGAAGTGCTGCGGTTAGCAAAGTCACTATTTGAATTTGCATCCTTTTTACATGAAGTAAATGAAAGTCCTGTAGCCAGAACCATCATAATTGCTAAATAATTTTTCATTTTTGGCTTGTTTTTCAGGGAAGCAGCGTATTTTATTGTTTCCCATTATTTTCATAATTTGTTTGGATGAATAATGTTGAAAGTGAATGCCTTTAACAGCACATACATATCTTGCGAGAACAGAAATGCAATTCATTCTTTTTTTATTCATTTTTTGTTATCTTGACAGCCAACTCTGTTAAATTAACTGTCATTCTTTATTAACCCTTGATTAATAAAGCTTTTCCTCAAGGAAGCGATGTTTATGATATTCAGGTGTGTTCCTGATCCTGCCGTTCGCCGCAAAGCATCGGTTTAAACGAAGGGCTCTGATACAGCCCTTCGTTATTTATAAGCTTGGATCTGGAAACTCATTATTGTCTCCTTTCTGTTTTTATGGGTAATCAATTTGATGATATTCTACACTCTTTGATGTATTCAATTAAAAATTATAAGTGATACTGGTACTGTAAGTCCGTCCAAATTTTTGACTGTACCTGACTTGATCTCCATCCTCATATTTGTCAGTAAAACCCGGCTTTAAACGTTTGGCATTGCTTTCATCACCACCACCCATGTAATCAGGGTTTGCCTCATAACTGGCTGTATTTACAAAAAATGTGGATGCTGTATTTAAAAGATTTGCCGCGTTTAACCGAATCTCAAATCTGTTCTTTAAAAATTTGTAACTGATCTGTGCGTCTAACTGTTCGCGGGGTTTTTCGTATTCAATCTGATCAAATAACGAGCTTACGATATAAGTTTTATAGCCCGATTTATTGTATAAGACGTTTAAGCCGAAATGATTGCCCGTATATTGCAAACCGGCATTGATTAAGTAAGGCGACTGGCCATACATTGTTCGCTTTTGCTTGACGTTTACAGTAATATCACCACCAACTTTTGGATCTGGATTAGTGATACGATAAGAGGCTATCACATTTGATTTTTGTAGTGTGAGATTACCGTAAGCCGTTAGGTTACTTAAAAAAGTGTTGTTACCAATAAAACCGAAGTTCTTCCTCAATTCAAATTCCAATCCGTATACCTTGGCCTGATCTGCATTTTGAAGGTAATAGTTAATATTGCCATTTACCCTTATAAAGGTCAATTCGGTCGGCTTATTAAACTTTTTATAAAATGCCCCGGCTGAAATAATCTCCCCAGCACCAGGGAACCATTCGGTTTTTACATCATAGCTGTTGATCCTGGTGCTTGTTAGTCCCAGGTTACCAAAAAGGGCACCTAAATTTGGGTTATATTTAAAAAACTGGCTATTATCCGTGAGCTCCGGCCTGATCACACTGCTGGAAACGGCTGCCCGGAAATTAATTGACTTGATAGGGCTGTAAGTAAGGTTTGCGGAGGGAAGCCATTGCCAGGTCTTATCTCCTGGCAATTCAAAACCTTGTTGAATTACATTAGAAGCATTCTTGATTTCAGTGTACTTATAATATTCTCCTCTAATTCCCCAAACAAGTCTTAATTTTTCCAAAAGCCTGCTATCAAACATTAAGTAGCCGGTTTGGGTGATACTTTTACCCGCATAAGCGTCTAAAAAGTAAGGTGTTATCAAGTAATTATAACCGTTCGCTCCAAAATTAGCGGGATTTATCATTTCGCCAATTGGAATATAGCGTAAGCTATCTGCTAATTGACCACTAGACGCTAACGATGCAATCTGCCAGTCGAAAGTCGACTTTTTATGTATGCCGAAATACCCGGTTTTTACTGAATTATTAATACCATAAACGGAGAATGGCACTGTTGCATCTATGTTCCAGGAATAATTTTTTTCCTGATTATGATAATTGTGACGCGATGTAGGATTGATCCGCTCCTCGCCAACCTTTGAGGTACCATAGAAATATTGATAATCATTTCCCACCTGTACCGGTCCTTGAGTGGCTACACTTAAATCCTTTTCCTTACGATCAATAGATGTTCTTGCTACGTTCCACTCTATTTTAACTCTTCCCAACTGATGCTGGCCGCTAAATTTGTTTTGCAAAAGGTCGGTAAAGGTAGGGTCGTCTACCTCTTGAATACGGTTAGGCGGTAAACCTTTAGAAAGATCGTCTGTTCCATTGTCACTATCGTAACCAATAGTCCTGATCAGCGTATTATCGTACAAATGGGTGTAGGTATTGCGGAAACTAAACCGGTTTTTTCCCAACTGCAAACCTACATTTACCAATGCGCCTAAAGTGGTATTGAAATCATAGGAGGCACCATAGTTATTAGAATTAAAATTCCAGTCACCTCTTCGTTGTTGGTCAAACTGATTGATAGATTGTGTATTGCGATAACTTAATGCACTTGTAAAGCCTAATTTATTTTTAAAAGTCGTATCTATGGGAAATAAACGGCCTATAGTAAACTGATAATTTTGCGAAGGGGCGGCTTCATATTTGTATAAAGTAAAATTGTCATTCGTAAACCTTTTACTTTGGTCGTCAACTTTTTTCTGGTACTCGGCATCTGTTAAAGTGCTATTTGGTTCTACGGTCCGGGTGGTATGATGTAAATCTTTCGGGTAATCTCTCCTGCCATCATCAAATCCCAAATAATCATATTTACCTCTTTTATGGCTTAAAAAGTCCTTACCTGTACTCTGGTCATTATAAGAGGTACCAGCGGTGAAACTCATAAAATTTTCATTAGGAATATCTTTAGTATTGATCTGGATCAAACCGCCACCGAAACTGGCGTTCATATCAGGCGTGACCGTTTTACTCACCACCACATTGTCTACCAGGTTGGAAGGAATCAGGTCGAAAGAAAAATTACGTGTTTGCGCCTCTGTACTGGGCAAAATTACACCGTCCAGCATTGCGGAATTATAACGCTCGCCTATACCACGTACAATAACAAATTTATTATCAATAGTACTTACGCCGCTGATCCGTTTTAAGCTTTCGCCGATATTCCTATCGGGAGTTTTTGCAATCTGTTCGGCGCTGATCCCGTTACTGATCTCGGTAGCATTTTTCTGGCGGGCCAGCAAACTTTCCACCGAAGCCTTGCGGTAACTTGCCGTAACGATCACTTCGCTCAGACCTTTGGAATCAGGTTTCATCGCGATTTGTAAAGGAGTGCTTTTACCTTCCAGAACTATTACACCGGTTATACGCTTAGTCTGGAAAGACATGTAACTGATCTCTAAAGTATACGTGCCGGGATTAACGCTTAAGATATAGCTTCCATCCGTACCGGCCTGTGTGCCGGCGCCTGTTTCAACAATTTTAATAGACGCTCCGGGAAGTGTTTCGCCCTTATCATCCAAGATCTTGCCTGCAATCTTTCCCTGTTTTACCGGATCAGGTAGTTTATATAAAATAATGGTATTAACGTCTGCAAACCTGAACCCTACACGAGTATTCGTTAAAAGTTTCTTTAATGCATCCTGTAGTAAAGCATCCTTAATGTCTAAGCTAACCCTTTGGCTGGGACTAAAAATCGTTCGATCATAATTGATTACGCAACTGGCTTTACCCTCCAAAGCGGTAATCCCCACCGGCATACTTACCGAGGTCAGCTTCAAGCTGATTTTTTTATCTAAAATCTGCCTGATAGCCGAATATGCCGATACCGGCTGGAGTAAAATAATAGGCAACAAGCATACTGCAGATGCAGCCCCGTATCTTTCAAGGAAAAAATATTTTAGTATATCTAAGTAAAAACCTATTTTCATAGATTGATTGCGTTTTTTAATTTTCACGTGTTAAAAGCAATTTTTTTTATGGCCGTCCTGTTGTCGCAGGGCGGTTTTTTGTTAAAGGTCTGTTTCGTTTATATTTATTGCCAACCATGATGCCTTGCTGGCGCAGGTCTTTTTAAGTAATTAAGAGATCATTTACATCCTTCCCCCCATATGGTGATTAGTGTATCATTAATTATCTTGTAATGAATTTGCTCGCCGCTCATCATTCGCAGCTGTTCCATTATGTCTTTTATATTTTTCTTGTCAAATGTCGCATTGAATCGGCGACTGTTTGCCAGGCAGGGCGACTTCAGATCAAACCGCACCTTATAATATCTTTCCAATTTACCAAGCATAGTAAGTAGGTTGGCATCCTTAAAAATGAAGCGGTTTGTTGTCCAGCTATTTACATCCTCTACTTTCGTCGTGTTGACTAGATAATGGTGATTGTGATTATTGTAGTCCAACTTCATCCCCGGCGTAAGCAGGGATAAGCTTTTCAATACTCCTTTTGTATTTTCGGAAACACGAACTTTACCTGTTCGTACCGATATGCTGAATATATTATCCGAAGTATAGGCACTAATATTAAACGATGTTCCCAAAACCCGTGTTTGCATGTTTCCTGAGTGCACAATAAAAGGACTAAGAGTATCGCGTTTTACCTGGAAGAAACCTTCTCCTTCCAAATGGATGTTACGGTAATGTGCTTTCACAAAATGAGAAGGCCATGTAAGTTTAGATGAACTGCCCAAATACACTATAGTACTGTCAGAAAGAATGATTTTGATTTTTTCTCCCTGAGTAGTACTCCGGCTCAGCATTTCAATTACCTCTATGGCTTTGACTTGATTTTTATGATAGCTATACCAGCCCAGTGCAACTGAACAGACGAAAACGATCGATGCTGCATATTTCCACACTGGGATCCAAAGTATTCTCTTTTGTTGTTTACTTTCAGAAGCGATCATTATCTCTTTAAACTCCTGGTCTATTTCGTATGAATCCGCACGAGAGGACGGCTCGGCAGCCCAGGCTTTCTCTATCAGTTCAGAAAACTGTTTGTCATCATTTTTGCCGCTGCCTAAAAAGCGCAGAAGCACTTCCTCCTGCTGGCGGCTTGCTTTGCCTTCCAGGTAGAGTTTAAACAGTTTTTTTATTTCTTCGTTATACCTCACTATCTCTTTTTGAATTTAATGTGTTTATATATGTAGTAAGATTGAAACCGCTTATATACCTATCCTATATTTTAATATATTTTAAAATAGTACTTAACAATCTCATTTTCAGTAATATAATTTGTGTTTATTTCAGGTACAAATCCATTTTATTCACTGATTAATTGCATCCGTACTTTTACTAAGCGTGCTTTATAGGTAGTAAGTTTGAAACCGCTTTTATATCTGTTCCATTTTGCATTTTGTTTTACAGCAAAGCAATTTCGGGATACGGGAAAATTTCCGGTTTCAGCACCTAATACATATATTTTCGGCAGGGGTATCTGTACTTTAGAGTTGGTAAAACCGGCAGGTTAGTGGCAGGGTATGGAATACTTTAAAATGGAAAATGCCCATAAGGGCAATTAAAATATATTTAGCAGATTAAGATATAGGTGTTATTAAATAAAATCAATAAGAAAAGCCTGCAGAAAAAAGATTGCTGATAATGCAGTTTCAGGAGAAAAATGCATAAAATAGTGGCGTATATGGCGGGTAGATTTTGTAATCTGGTTATTCACAGTTTTTTTTGAAAGCTTCATATGTTCGGAAATCTCCTTATGCGACCACCCGTTATCCCGGCTTAACAGGTAGATAATTTTAGCCTGCTTGGGCAGCGTTTCGATAGCCTTTGAAACGATGTTGCCACAGTCCTTGAAATCGATATAGTTATCCGTCGAGCAGAGATGAGGTTCCTCATGAATTTTGTTTTCAAGGTAATGTAATTGTCTTGCTTTTCGTTTTAAGGAATCCAAGAACCTACTCCGAACCATGACGAACAGCAATACTTCCGGTGCTTTAGACGCATCTATTTTTTTTCTGTTTTCCCAAAGGCTGACAAATACTTCCTGCGTAAGCTCTTTTGCTTCCTCCTTGTTATGCAGAAATCTATAAGCAAAACCAGTTACTCTATTCCTGTTCCGGCGATATAGTTCATGAAAGGCATCACTATTTCCTGAGCGTACCAGATCAAGTACTTGTTCATGGTTAAAACTTTCCAGTTCTTGTTTCATAGATTATGAGGTTGGATGGTGGAAAGTTAGGGGATCAATATTAACTGACTGTTAAATATTTAAGACTATTGAAAGTTGCTCACCGATGGGTAATGACTATACTGTTTTCTGCGGCCAGTTTCCGTGTATCTGTTAAAACCGTTCTGAAAAACATTGCCCCTGTTTTCACGCTTGGTAAACCGGATACTGCGACCCTGGCTATAGCGGTAATACGAGCTATTGCTGCTTTTACCAAAGGGTCATTTTCATCCCCAAAAGGCAAAAGTGGAAGGACATCCATTTCGTTAACGATAATGTCCGGGCTGATTCCTGCGCTATACCCGCCTTTCCCGGCGGTATTAAATAATTTGTAAATGATAGGGTGCATTTCCCATAGTACCTGCTTGGGGTTACGTGCATCAAAAATTGCAAAAGAAGCTTCATCTTTTCCCCTGGTCTTTTCGCCGATAAGCACCACTTGCATATAGGGCTTCAGGTTGTTTATCATTACCTCTGACGCTGAAGCTGTTGCCGCTGTGCCCAAAATACAGATTCGTGTTAAGGCCAGGTTATTCTGTAATAAGGCATTAAAATTTACCGTACCGTCAAATGTCGCGGCACTTCCAATCGATTCTGTTCTGGCACCGCCGTTCCTGTTCCCTTTATAAGTAATAAAAGGTATATCATAATTGATTCCTGCGGCGATCATTGCACTTAGACCTGCGGCCTCAGCAACCTGCCCGCCTGAATTATAGCGCAGGTCAAGAATAAGTTCAGTTATCCCCGCACTTTTAAAACTTGCAAATGTGGTTTTTAAAGAACTTGCCAGTCCGGGGCTGAAGTCATGGAAATAGAGGTAGCCGATCTTTTTACCTTGAGTTTCTATAATTTTACTATTCTCGCGCTGATCTAATATAACTCCTGCGCTTACTTCTACTGAACGGGTATCTGTCCAGGCACTTCCGGTCAATTCTGCCAGCCCTAAAGAAAAATGTGTGCTTTTAAGGATTTCCTGCTGCAAAGTAACTGCATTGGCCTTGGTGAGTTGCTGACCGTTAATTTTGCGGATATAATCCCCACGTTTCAGGCCTGCCCTGGAAGCCGGGGACTCATGTAGTACTAATTTTACAATTCCGATCACCTTTCCAGTGCTTTGTTCCTGGACGGTGCTGTAGTCAAAACCAAAACTTTTATTGCTGGGCGAATAGGTTGATGGGTCATTGGGGATAACCATATAAGAAAACCGGTCAGCCGGATTGCGCAGAGAAGCAAAAAAGTTCTGCGGTTTTACACTGATATCAGGATTAGAAGGAATCGCCGCATTCCAATAGTAATAACGTTTAAGACTATCCAGTATCCAGGTATTGGCATTTTCATTGGAACCTGCCGGATAATCAGGCCTGTTATTAGTGTCCTTTTTGCAGGCGCTTTGGATCAAAGGAATGAAAAGGACCAGGTATAGGAAAAACCTTTTTTGAGCAAGTAAGGGAAACTGCATTTGGTTTGTTTTTACAAAACTAATGCAGTATTGTTAACAAATCATTAAATAAGAGCCTTCAACTAAAAACTCATATTTTTGCAAATAAGGATGATTAGGGATTGAGCGTGTGTTTTGTAAAGATGATACCATCTTTAAATGCCCTACCATCGACTATCCGTATTATTAAAAAAAATAATTTTCTGCTTGTAAGCTCGTTTACAGATAACGAGAAATACTGAAATTCGATCGTCAATCCTAAGCACAAGATCTATGAAATTTTCCTGATCGTTCAGGCGAGGGCCTGCGGCTACCCTATTTAGGACCACGTTTGCCCGGTAACAAGTCACGTTCATTTCCTGAATGCTTAAAAAGGTTATAATACTTCAGGAACGCTCTTGAATCGGTATCATGGGCAGAATAGAAATTCTTAACAAACATAAAGGTAGGTGTTCGCCGCGTTTTACTTGTTCATACTCACCAATAAGGAAACGGTATTTTTTTAATAAAATTCGGTTTTTTAAGGTAAGGTCGTTGTTTATGTCCTGCATAACATTTAGCTTTTATTTTATAAAGCTAAATCTGTTACCGAATTAGTTGACCTTTACAGCAATGACGTTTAGTTTTTTATTTCTTCGTAGGCACAGCCTTAACGCTCTTTGCACGTTTTGTGCGCATCTTCAAATTCAGCATCTCTACCAAAATGGAGAACACCATGGCAAAATAGATATATCCTTTAGGGATATGCTGTTCAAATGCCTCGGCTAATAATGATACGCCTATTAACAACAGGAATGACAAGGCCAGCATTTTTACAGTTGGATGCTTGTTTACAAAGCTTGCCACACTACTTGATGCCCACATCATCACACCAACGGCAACCACTACGGCTGCTACCATGATCTCGACGTGTTTAGCCATACCCACTGCAGTAATAACCGAATCTAATGAGAATACAATATCCAGCAGCATGATCTGAAAAATGGTAGCCCAAAAAGAATGTGGTTTAACATTCTTAGCCCCGTCTTCATCCCCCTCAATTTTATGGTGGATCTCGGCAGTACTTTTATAGATCAGGAATAAACCTCCTATTATCAATATCAGGTCACGGCCTGATATGGCCAGTTTTTCTACCCACTCGGGATCGGTAATGTTAAATATACCCGACACGCTAAACAGTGGCGCCGTCAGCTTCATCACCCAGGTAATGGTAAGCAATAATAAAACGCGGGTTATCATAGCCATGGCTAAACCCAGTTTGCGGCCTTTTTCCTGTTGCTTTTTTGGGAGCTTGTCTGATAATATAGATATGAAGATCACATTATCAATACCCAAAACAATTTCTAAAACGGTTAGTGTGATAAGCGATACCCACGCTTCCGGGTCGGTTAATATTTCCATGCAGGTGTAAATGTATGCCTTAATAATAGCAAAACCCCTGCCGTTTATAGCAGGGGTATAACTTTTATGATAGATTCAATAGTTTTTAATAAAAGCGCACGTCTGTATAGCTTGCGTTGATAGCAATTTTGCCATCACTATTGCTTTTGCCAATGTAGCCTTTGTATGTTGTTGTCGACGACCAGTCCCTATCTTCGTCAGAGGGCGTTTTGGCGGTTACCTTTATATTGTCGTTATTATAATTAAAACTGCCCAGTTTAGTTACAACATCAAAATTATAACTATCGGCGCCTTTAAAGTCTAGCTTGATTTTGGTGAATGATGCATTAATAGTCAGGTTACGTACCGATCTGTCTATAGCGCCAATATTAAACCCGTCGCCATATTTGATATTGATATCGGCAAAAGTTTTTAATCTGTCGGCACTAAAACCCGCGAACGATATGATTGCGGTTACATTGCTTACTGTACCCGCTTTAACCTTACCGTAGCCTACATCCAGTTTGCCGCCATTAAAGGTTACAATATTAGCATCGCCAAAACGTACACGTATATCATTATCTTTACTTAAAAGCTGTTGCGCGTTTAATGTACCGTATGATATATGCACCGTTGCTTTACCACTCAGATCGGGTAGGATAACATTACCAAACTTATTGGTGATATCAACGGCATTGCCCGCGGGTATGTAAACGGTGTAGTTAACTTCCATATGGTTATCACCATTGCTGCCGTTATTGCGGGCAAGGTTGGTTTTGAATGATACAATAGAGCCTACTTTGCTATCGCTGATGCTTGAACCGTTGATCATACTATTAACGTAATCCTCATCGTCCGATCCGAATTTCATTTGCACATCAACCTTAAATTCATTTTTGGCCCAAGTGTTTACCACAATTTTGCCAAAGCTATTGCTTATTTGTAACACATCGTTGCCATCAACGCTGTAAGTTTTGCTGTAGTTTTTAATCTTTTCGATTATCTGGCCATTGGCAAGCTTCTCTTTGTATTCGTCGCTGTTAAGGTTGTTACTATTACTATATCTTACCCCATTAAAGTTTTTGAACGCTCCAGAAAATTTTGGGGCCATATCACTAAAGTTGCCGGCGAAGTTTTTGCCGAGATCTTTAAAGCTTTCAGTAAACGTTTTGTCAAACACTTTAAAGCTTTCACTAAAATTCTTGTCAAAATCTTTAAAAGCGAAGGCCATATCCTTGTTCGCATTAAAGTTTTTCTGCTTCATCTTTTGTTTAAGATCGCGCATTTTAACTTTAAGATCGTCCATCTTTTTGTTAAACTCTTTCGAGTCGATCTTAGGAGTGGTTACCTCGGGTGCTTGTGGTAGCGAAGGTGGTTGTACAGGAGTTTCCTGTGCAACAACGGTGCTGCAAATAGCCAACACTGCGATAGCAGCAAGCAGGCCTTGCTTAAATATCTTTTTTTTTATTTTCATGATCCTTTTTACTTTGATTAAACTGTTCAATAACGCTCAATTGCTGATTTAGCACCTCGGTTTGTATTTGCAAGTTCCGGATCATTGCACGTAAAACACGCTCTTGGTTTGGGCTGGTTGCTAAATCAATATTCAATTTTTTGTAGTTGGCGTCCATCTTTAAAAGTTCCGCGTTAAACTCGTTGTATAGCTGCGGGTCAAATTTGGCAACCAATTTTAGCCGGGTACGTTTGCTCTCTATCAACGAGGCGTAGTGTACCTGTTGTTTGGCATAGGTGGGGTTAATATCGGCGAGGTCTATCCCTGCCGGTTTTTGATTTTTTAAATACAGGCCAAACCCTAAACCCATCACTACAATAACCGTTGCGGCTACCTTTAGCACAAAGCCCAGCGAAAAAGTTTTTGCTTCGCGCTTTTTTATGGTTGGCTGTTGTTCCTCCCATGCGTCGAGCTCTATGGCAATTTTATTCCATATATCGGCACGTGGTTCCAGGTCGTCAAATTCCGCCCTATTGTTTTTCATTAAATCTTCTAACCGCTTGCTCATTTCTTAATTCCCTTTCTTATTAATATGTCGCTTAGTTTCCTCTTAGCTCTCAAAAACTGTGTTCTTGATGTATTTTCTGATATGTTTAGTACCTGGCCTATCTCCTCGTGATCATACCCTTCTAATAAGTAGAGCGATAGTATCATCCTGTAACCTTCGGGCAACTCTTTCATTGCTTCTTTAACCTGTACTACCTGGTATTGTACATTTTCGTCGTCCCATGGTTCTTCATCGGGTACATTATCCAGATGACCGTCTTCAACCTCAACAAACTCTATTTTACGTTTGCGTAAAAGGTTTATAGCGCGGTGCACCACAATTTGTTTAAGCCACAACCCAAAAGTGGTTTCCTGCCTAAAATCCTTAAGCTTATGAAAAGCATCTGTAAAAGATTCCTGCAAAACATCTTCCGCCTCGGCAATGTTGCCCACTATCCTAAAGGCGACGTTTAACATCGCTTTTGAGTGTAGCTTGTACAACTCATAACAGGCTTTTTTACTGCCCTGCTTACACTCAACCACCAGGTTGTAATGTTTATCTACGTATACGGCTTCCAAAATATTGACAGGTTTCAAGTTAAATGACGCAGGGTATTTGGTAACGTTGCACGGAGGGCTGAAAAAAGATCAGAATTTACAGGATGTTATATGGATATTTTAAAAATTATTTAATTACGTAAATTCTGATTCAGATAACTGTCTATCGCCTCAACGGCTTTTGCATATCTATCTTCGCCTGTGCCAGATATGGTAATATAATTTGCGTTAAGGGCATTTAATTCCTTGGTCCATATATCCATAAAGTGTTCGCGCATATGGGGGAAATCGCGCAAGGGGTCATCCTGCCAGGGCAAATCGATATCTAATAGCAGGTATAAGTCGTATAGGTGTTTGGGTAACTCATCAATAACCTCCTGCGGTGCTTTGCCGAAGATCTCTTCGCTCCAGATCTTTACAGTGATAAAAGTGGTATCGCAGATTAGCAGCTTATTCGCCTTTGGCAATATCGCTGCTTCTAAGGCCAGCTGACCGTGAAACATATTGATCTCGTCCTGCCATGTGGGTGGTTCGGTTAGTTTTTCGCAATAGCCACGGGCATATTCGGGTACCCAAACGGTATGGTAATGCTCCGCCAAAAATGCCGACATGGTAGATTTGCCTGTAGATTCGGGACCAACAACAGCTATTTTAATTATATCGGGAGTTGAATGTTCTGTTTCAGATTTAGTCATCAGATAATGTTAATAAAGCTGCTTTTTATATTCCCGTTTCCAGTCGCGGTAGCCAAGGGCTGCAATTATAATTAATATAAAAAACATGAATGCAGTTATCTGTAAGTCCTTTTTAAAATAGATAACAGTATATATAATATCAACAAAAACCCATATCAGCCAGTTCTGTATAATTTTACGCGTTAAAAAAAATTGGGCTATAAGACTACATGCCGTGCAAAAGCTATCTATATAAGGATAAGCCGGCGGGCGATAATTCAGTTTTTGTGTGAAAGTGATCAACGTATAACCCAGCACTGGTGTAAGTATTAATACAAACACCGCCGCGTATAACATTTGTTTGGGGGTGATGGATACGATTGGCGTTTTGTCCTCAACCTCGGGGTGGCGGCTCCAGTTATACCAGCCGTACATGCTGGTAAGGCATAAGTAAACGTACTGCAGCATATCGGCATAAAGAGCAGCTTTATGATAAATGTAAATGTATAATACTGTGCTGATAATGGCGACGGGCCAGTTTAAAATATTATTTTTTGCAGCCAGGTACACACATGCAAGCCCTGTTACAACCCCGGTAAGTTCTTGCCAGGTTTGATGCTGCCACCATTGTTGCAAGGTGTAGATGATTTGCATGATGTAAATATAATAAGCCCCCTCTAAATCTCCCCCAGAAGGGGAGATTTTATTATTCTGTAACAGTTAAATCACTTATTTAAGGGGAGTGTTTGGGTGGGGCTTCTACCAAATCTTCACCCGCTTATCGGGATCCAGCCACATTTTATCGCCTTTTTTTATACCGAATGCCTGGTAAAATTCGGGCACATCGGTAAACGGACCGTTTACACGCATAAAGCCGGGTGAGTGTTCATTAGTAAGGACTTGGCTTGAGAGGGATTCCTTTCTGTCTTGCCCTAACCAACCCAACGCATATCCTAAAAAGTAGCGCTGTACCGGGGTAAAGCCATTTATAGCTTTGCCGTTTTTATACTGGTCTGTTTTTTTGAAAGCATCCAGGCCGATAACGATACCACCCAGATCTGCAATATTTTCTCCAAGGGTAGCTTTGCCGTTAATGTGCAACCCGTAAACGGTGTAGCCACTAAACTGGTCGGCAAGCATTTTTGCACGCTGTGCAAACTTGGTTGAATCTTGCGGCGTCCACCAAGCTTTCAAGTTCCCTTTTTCATCGTACTGGCGGCCCTGGTCGTCAAAGCCGTGGGTAATTTCGTGCCCGATAGTTGATGCTGCGCCGTAACCGTAAACTACCGCGTCGTCTATATTTTCGTCCAGGGCCCAAGGCAACATAAATATGGCGGCAGGCAATACAATTTCATTGTTTGATGGATTGTAGTATGCGTTATAGGTTTGTGGCGTCATCCCCCATTCGGTACGGTCAACCGGTTTGCCCAATTTATCCGCATTAAGCTTATGCCAGTAGATATTGCCGCGGATAACGTTTTGCACGTACGAGTTACGGTCGATCTCCAACGAGGAAAAATCTTTCCATTTATCAGGAAACCCAACTTTAGGATATACTTTAGCCAGCTTGGTATGTGCTTTAGCTTTGGTTGCATCGCTCATCCAGTCCAGTTTATCAATGTGCTCGCCAAAGGAAGTGCGTACGGCCTCAACCATATCTACATAACGTTTCTTGGTTTTCTCGGGGAAGTATTCTTTTACAAATATCTGCCCAAGCACTTCGCCCATCAGTCCGCTTTCGGTATCCAGTACACGTTTCCAGCGGGGCAATTTCTCTTTTTTACCCGAGATCACAGTGCCGTAAAAGCGAAAGTTCTCATCCTCGAAGGGCTTGCTCAAATACGCGCCGAAATCGTCTGCCAGGTTTTTACGCAGGTAATTTTTCCAGTCATCAATACTATAAACCGCAAGTGCTTTGTTTACCGCGCAGTAGTATTCTGGCTGGCCAACAATAACAGTATCAACCTTTTTGTAATCCATTTGGTCAAAAATTATTTTCCAGTCGATAACCGGGGCGAGTTTACTTAAACCAGCTAACGGCATTTTGTTATAGTTGTGATATGGGTCGCGCAGGTCTTCCAGCTTACGGGAGCTATCGGCTAAAAACTTTTCTAAAGCATAAGTTTTTTTAGTTGCAGCCAAAGCAGCATCGGGCGTTAAGCCTAACAGCTTATATAAGGCAGGAAGGTGCTTTTGCTGGTAATCGTTCCGTATAGCAACGCTATGTTCATCGGTATTAAAATAATAATCGCGGTTTGGTAGCCCGATACCGCCCTGGTAAAGCTGCATCATTACCTTTTCGCTATTGCGTTCGTCCTGCCCGGCGTAGGCACCTATAGGCGTAGTTACGCCAATATTTCCCAAATGGGCAAACTCGGCTAATAAGGTTTTCACATCGGTTACCCGATCAATTTTAGCCAGCTCATCTCTTAAGGCGCTTAAGCCTTGCTTGTTAATGATAACCGTATCTAAACCGCTAAAATAAAAATCACCTATCTTTTGCGTATTGGTGCCTTTTACTGCCTTTTCTTTTAGAGCATCTTCGTTTATTTTTTTTAGCTTATTGCGCAAATCTTCCTGCACCACGTTGCCAATACCCCATGAAGAGTACGCACCGGGTATAGGGTTCTTTTCCAACCAGGCACCGTTTGCATATTGAAAAAAGTCATCGCCGGGCTTAACACTTTTATCGATGTTATGGATCAGCACATCCTGCTCGGTGTAGATCTTATTCTTGTCTTTACAAGCGCATAGCAATATTGCGCCAACAACAAAAGCCAAAATGGCAAAAATCTTGTTCTTTTTTATGGTCATTTCGATTATTTGTCTAAAAATAAATACAGCGTGTGTATATAAAAACAGAATATTGTAATATACTATACACCAATTTTTAAGTAATTTTCATTAAAAGTGGGGTTAATGAAGCATTAAAGCAAAAAATTATTAATCTTTTTACAAAAACGGAAAAACACGTATTTCTACGTTATTTAGGATAGAAATAAATGATGTTTAAACTCCATAATTCAACATAAACACTTAACAATCAGAATATAAAATAAAATCCTATAATATTAGTAGATTTTACACTATTGTGCAATCTTCCTGTTTGGAATATTTTTAATAGCGGCTTATTCAAATATTTTTATCGTTTTTAAATTATGGCTTAGCTTTTGTTAAATTCTAAGCGGTCCTGCATACATCTTCGAAAAATATATCATCTACCTATGAAAAATTTTTCAATTTGTTAATAAGGTTTAAGTGAATTCTCAGTTGCCCAAGTTGAGATGAATATGTTCTTTTATTTTGGGTTTAATCAATAGTTTAAATTAATTAGGGGAAAAGGGAGCTTCAAAAGAGCTCCCTTTTTTTGTGTTTATATTAATACTATGCGTGCATAGTATTAATATAAATTTGTTTTACATTTACAGTATGCATTTTGAACTAACCGAAGAACACTTAATGATACGCCAGGCGGCGCGCGACTTTGCACAAACCGAACTAAAGCCCGGCGTGATAGAACGTGATGAACACCAGAAATTCCCTGCCGAACAAATTAAAAAGTTGGGAGAGCTGGGCTTTTTAGGCATGATGGTATCACCTGAGTATGGCGGTAGTGGGATGGATGCCATATCTTACGCTATTGTAATGGAAGAACTTTCTAAAGTTGATGCATCAGCATCAGTAGTGGTATCGGTAAACAATTCGCTGGTTTGTTACGGGTTAGAAAAGTATGGTAACGAAGCGCAAAAACAAAAATATTTAAAGCCTTTGGCGCAAGGCCAGGTAATAGGCGCGTTTTGCCTTAGCGAACCCGAGGCCGGTTCTGACGCTACATCGCAACACACTACCGCCATTGATATGGGAGACCATTACCTGCTTAACGGCACCAAAAACTGGATCACCAACGGCAGCACGGCATCTACCTATATCGTAATGGCTCAAACAGATTCCAGTAAAAAGCACCGTGGTATTAACGCCCTTATCGTTGAAAAAGGTATGGAGGGCTTTACCGTTGGCAACAAAGAAAATAAACTGGGCATCCGTGGGTCTGATACGCATTCGCTAATGTTTACAGATGTTAAAGTACCCAAAGAGAACCGTATTGGCGAAGATGGCTTCGGCTTCAAGTTTGCGATGGCTACGCTTGAAGGTGGCCGTATAGGTATCGCCTCGCAGGCATTAGGTATTGCATCAGGGGCTTACGAGCTATCGGTACAGTACGCTAAACAGCGAAAAGCCTTTAATAAAACACTGGCTGATTTGCAGGCCATTCAATTTAAACTGGCTGATATGGCTACCGAAATTGAGGCCGCCCGCTTACTTTGCTACCGCGCTGCCTGGTTAAAAGATAATGACCAACCTTATGCGCAAGCAGCATCAATGGCTAAACTGTTTGCATCAGAAACCGCAATGCGTACTACGGTCGAGGCAGTACAGATTCACGGCGGTTACGGTTTTGTGAAAGAATACCATGTGGAGCGATTGATGCGCGATGCTAAAATTACGCAGATCTACGAGGGTACTTCCGAAATTCAGCGCATTGTCATATCGCGCGGGGTGTTGAAATAGTTTGGCTACATTTATTACTTTTGAAAAAAGTATATAAAATTAGTAGACTATTTTTCTGCCATGATAAAAAAGATATTATTTAGCGCGGTGCTTGTTACCTCGCTTATCCATATAGCACCGGCACAAACCAAATTACAAACAGGTATTTGGCGAGGTGTTTTGAAAACTACGGCGAAAAAAGAGATTGCTTTTAACTTTGAAGTGACCAATGCCGGCGGTAAGCAAACACTGGCTATTATAAATAGTACAGAGCACTTTAAGGTAACGAATGTTACTGGCAAAGGCGATTCGGTATTCATAAAAATGCCGTTGTTTGATTCGGAATTTAGGTTGAAGCAAGCCGACAGCAAATTAACCGGCCATTATATAAGGCACTTAGGCGACCGTGATGTACCAATGGGCTTTACCGCGACGGCCGGTACACCATGGCGCTTTTTTAAAACTCCTGCCAAAACTAACTACAATGTTAGCGGCCGCTGGACCGCCTTAATTGGCGATAGCACAGCCCGCGATACAACAATTGGCGAATTTAAACAGGTTGGCCAAAAAGTTACTGGAACCTTCCTGACCACTACAGGCGATTACCGCTTTTTAGAAGGCACCGTAAGCGGCGATAGCCTCTACCTTTCCTGCTTTGATGGCGGGCATGCATTCCTGTTCACCGCAAATATCGAAGATGATAATACCTTAACCGATGGTAAATTCTTTTCTGGCCTAACTGGAAAAGATGTTTGGACAGCTGTACGCAACGAGAACGCCAAACTACCTGATGCTTACTCCCTATCCGCATTAAAACCGGGTTACAAAAAACTGGCGTTTAGCTTCAAAGATTTAACCGGCAAAACGGTTTCATTGGATGATGAGCGTTTTAAAAACAAGGTGGTTATTGTGCAGATCATGGGGTCGTGGTGCCCTAACTGTATGGATGAAACAGCCTACATGGTCAACTACTATAAAAAGTATCAGCCCCGCAATGTAGAAGTTATTGGCCTGGCATATGAGCGTACAACAGATTTTGCCAAATCGCAAAAATCTTTGGCACAGTTGAATAACAGGTTTGATATTAAATACCCTATCCTAATAACCGGCTACACCAATAACAAAGTAGAAACAGCCAAAAGCCTGCCGATGCTTACCAAAGTTGTAGGCTTCCCAACTACTATCATTATTGATAAAAAGGGCGATGTCCGCAAAATCCACACCGGCTTTAGCGGCCCGGGTACAGGCGACCATTATACGAATTTCATCAGCGAGTTTGAAAAGTTGACGGATGATTTGTTGGCGGAATAACTTCTCCCCGGCCCTTTCCAAAGGAGAGGAAGCCAAAGTTGTATTGTTATGGCTAGCAATAAGGAAGTATCAAATAACAGATATCCGTTGGCAGTTGTAAAGTTAAATAATAGATCCTTCACTACGTTCGGGACGACAAATATTAAGGGTTTAGAAACAAGCCCTCACTCACCTCGGGAATAATACCTTTCTCCAGTGCTGTATCAAAAAGTAGCTTTACGGCTTTTTTACCCTCCACACCCAAATCAACAGAGAACTTATTTACATAAAGGCCAATGTGTTTGTACATCACTTCTTCGCTCATTTCCTGCGCGTGCGAACGGATGTATTCTAAGCCTGATTTTGGGTTGGCAAAAGCAAACTCGACTGAGCGTTTTATCACCTTGTTTATTTTATGCTGAATATCTGATGGCAAGTTACGGTTAGTTACTATGCCGCCAAGTGGAATAGCGCAGCCGGTGCGTTTTTCCCAGTAGTCGCCCAAGTCTATTATTTTGTACAGGCCTTTATCCTGGTAAGTAAACCGGTTTTCGTGGATGATCAACCCAATATCAACACGGCCTTCTAATACGGCGTTCTCAATATCCGAGAAAACCAGTTCTTGCTTATTGATGGCATCCGGATAAGCCAGGCTAAGTAAAAAGTTGGCAGTGGTATATTTGCCGGGGGTGCCTATTTTAAGGGTTCTATCCCCCGTTTCAAGTCGTTCTTTTAATTCTTCAGCGCTCCCTTTGCAAATCAGCATCGGGCCTACGCCAAAACCTAAAGCACTACCGGCATCCAGCAACACATATTTATCTGCCGCATAAGCAAAGGCATGATAACTTAATTTGGTAATATCAAGTTCGCCGCGAAAAGCCTTTTGGTTAAGGGTTTCCACATCATCATAAAACACTTCAAAGTATAGGCCTTCAGTATCTATTTTATGGTGAATAAGCGCGTCGAATATAAAAGTATCGTTAGGGCAGGGCGAAAAGCCGATGGTAAGTTTCATAGTATCATATATAAAATCTTCCTAAACCCAGTTTGCCAAAAGCAGTTAGGTGGAATATAATGAGCGCAATAAAAAGTAAAAGGGGAAGTCGATCAATAAAATTTGTTGCTTTAATTCCAATCGCCAATAATATAAAACAAGGAAGTAAACCTATAAAAAGCATCATATGTATCCAACCTAAACCCTCCCAGTCATGTATACCACCGCCGTATAGTTTTATTCCGATATCGTTTAATGCTATAAGCAAATACACAATTGCCACATGCAAAAACGGGCTATATTTATCTTTATTTAAGCTTACCAAAGTTGCTATTGCCACTATTACAACAGGTGTAAGCGTAATACCTGCCGGTGCATAATAACGGTCTAAAATAACATTGAACAATACAATCACGAGGGTTATGCCCAATCCTATGTTCTTGTCAAATTTAAAAGCACCCATTATTTTAAGTTGTTTAATAAATTCACAGCAAATGTATTTAGATTTTTAACGGCTAAACCTATCTGCCATGCATCCCGGTTACGTTTTTCTACATAATTTGACACAGCCCTGATCTGCATACAATGCACCCCGGCTTCGCGGCAGGCGTAAAAGAAAGCCGCGCCTTCCATACTTTCTATTTGTGGATTGAGCCGTTTTTGTATTTTTTGGATAGATGCCTTGTGTCCGTGCACTGTGTTTACGGTAATGGCTGTAGCTTGCTTTAAACCAGCATCCGGGTAAATATCCGACAATGGTTTACTCGCTTTAAAAACGCTTTCGCCAAAGCCCATATCTGCTATCGGCAAAAAGGATTCGTCGTCCTGCGCACCAAGTTCGGCTATGGTATCATGAGTGATCTCAACCAGATCACCAAGGGCTATGCCGCGGTCAAAGCAACCGGCAATACCCAGGTTTATAGCCAGGTCGTATTGGTTTTTTGCCAGTTCGAGGCCAAGTGCATAAGCAGTAGCAACCATGCCAACGCCGGTTATTAATACTGATTGGTGCGGGGAGAGATGTGTGCGGTGGGTTTTCTTTTCGTTCTTCTCTCCAATATCTCCGCTCTCAAACAAACTTCCAACCTCAAAAGAAGTCGCCGCTACAAATAATATGCGCATAAATGCTGTTTTTTGACAGCTAAGATAAAACAACTCGCCTGTTTTTGTTTTGTATATTTGCACCATTAATTACTATGATGATACACATAACGCGCAAAGAACATTTTAACGCAGCACACCGCATGTACCGCGAGGAATGGAGCGCAGAGAAAAACAATGAGGTTTTTGGCAAATGTGCCAACCCAAACTGGCATGGCCACAACTACAACTTGTTTGTAACCGTAAAGGGCGAAGTTACCCACGCTACAGGTTACCTGATGGATCTTAAAGACCTTAAGGTGATTATAAACGAGTATGTGATTGAAAAGCTGGATCATAAAAACATCAATTTAGATGTTGAATTTATGAAGGGCATGATGGCATCTACCGAGCTGCTAACCATTGGCATATTCAACCAGCTTAAGGGCCCCATCGAGGCTTATCCGGGCGTATTTCTGCACTCGGTAAAATTGTACGAAACAGAAAACAACTCTGCCGAATACTTTGGCGGATAACCCAAACCCATGACTGACCACGATAACATTCCTGACAGGGACGAGGGCATAAACGGCTACCAAAAGATAGATCGTTATAACCCGCAGCTGATCAAAAACCTATCAACAAATTACCTCGACGTTTTAAAACAGATAGGTGAAAACCCCGAGCGCGAAGGCTTATTAAAAACCCCCGAACGTGTTGCCAAAGCCATGCTTTACCTCACCCACGGGTATGATCTGGATGCTAAAGAGATCCTCAATTCGGCTATGTTTAAGGAAGAGTACAGCCAAATGGTAATTGTAAAAGATATTGAGGTGTATTCGATGTGCGAGCATCACATGCTGCCTTTCTTTGGCAAAGCGCACATTGCTTACATACCTAATGGATATGTGGTAGGCCTCAGCAAGATCCCGAGGATAGTAGATGTTTTCGCCCGCCGACTGCAGGTGCAGGAACGATTGACAAACGAGATCCGCGATTGTATCCAGGAAACACTTAACCCAATAGGAGTAGGTGTGGTAATTGAGTGCAGGCACCTGTGCATGAGCATGCGCGGCGTACAAAAACAAAACTCGGTAACCACCACATCGGCATTTACCGGCGAGTTTTTGAAAGGCCAAACCAGGACAGAATTTTTAAACCTGATTTCTTCGAAATTAAGTTAGTTCATTAGTTCATAGGCAAAAGCTTTGAATTAGAACTAATGAACCAATAAACCATAACAAATGAAAGCATATATTTTTCCGGGGCAAGGTGCCCAATTCCCGGGTATGGGCAAAGACCTTTACGAACAAAGCGAACAAGCCCGTGAATTATTTGAGCAAGCTAACGAGATACTTGGCTTCCGCATTACCGATATAATGTTTAACGGTACCGAAGATGATTTGAAACAAACCAATGTAACCCAACCGGCTATATTCCTGCATTCGGTAATACTGGCTAAAGTTTTGGATGATAATTTTACACCCGAGATGGTTGCAGGTCATTCTTTGGGCGAATTTTCGTCATTGGTAGCCGCTAACGCGTTATCATTTGCCGATGGATTGCGATTAGTTGCTGCCCGTGCAAACGCTATGCAAAAAGCCTGCGAAATTCAACCCGGAGCCATGGCTGCAATTTTAGCCCTTGATGATTTTACGGTAGAAGACATTTGCCAACGCTTAACAGATGTAGTTGTACCAGCAAATTATAACTGCCCCGGTCAGCTCGTAATATCCGGTACGGAAGCCGGTGTGGATGCCGCCTGTATTAAAATGACCCAAGCCGGTGCTAAACGTGCTTTAAAATTAAACGTTGGTGGTGCATTCCACTCGCCTTTAATGGAAGCTGCCCGTGTAGAATTGGAAGCAGCCATTGTTAACACCGAATTTAAAGAGCCAATTTGCCCGGTGTATCAAAACATAGATGCTAAACCATATACTGATATTGAGCACATAAAACATAACCTGATAGCACAGCTAACAGGCCCTGTGCGCTGGACACAAACTGTTGTGCATATGCTGGAGGATGGCGCTACATCGTTTACTGAGGTTGGGCCCGGCAAGGTTTTACAAGGCCTTGTTAAAAAGGTAAACCGCGAGGTTGCTACGGCAAGCGCTGTAATAGAATAATTACAATAAAGCCATCTGTTAATTAACAGGTGGCTTTATTTTTACCAACCATTTTAAAATACATTTAAAGCTTGAGCACCGCAGGAAAAATACGGGTATTACTGGGATTGTTATTCGCAACTTTATTGTTTACAGCAATAGTTGTCGAGAGCACTTACACGCCTGATAATAACCTGATACAAACGGCAAAGCTATTAGAAAACAACTTGCACGATAAGGAAGCGCTTGTTTACAATTCGATAAAAAACAAGCAGATTTTTAACGAGATAAAGCAGTTGAGCACTACCCCTGCAAAAGGCTTGGAGTATATTAACGAGTATACAATAAATAACGCTATCTGGATCCTTGTTTACAAAAATGGCGAGCTTGATTTTTGGAGTGGACCTAAGATCATCCCGTCTAAACTGAGTAATATAAAAGACGGCTGCTCATTTATTAAACAACCTAACGGATATTACGAAACCATCCGTAAAACCGAAGGAGATACATCGGTTATCTTTTTTATCCCGGTAAGAACCAGTTATCCGTTCACAAACGAATACCTCGAAAACATCTTCGCCAAAGATCTTACAATTGATGACAATATCGCGATAGCCGATTTTACCGACAAGAATATTTATGCTGTACACGATATTAACAATGTATACCTGTTTTCATTAAAACTTATTAAAGGCGTTAACCATCGCTTTTTTTATTTTGTTGTAGGTTTTTGGTTATTAGCCATCCTTACGCTACTTATACTGGTAAATAATATAGCACTTTATTTAGCCGGGAAGGGATATGTTTACCCGGCCCTGTTATTTATGGCTGCATTTGCAATACTATTCAGGTTTGTAAACCTATATTATGGCTGGCCAAATTTTACGCAGGAACTACCGCTGTTTAGCCCAAAGCTCTATGCATCTTCGCCTATATTCCGCTCCCTTGGCGATTTTTGCATTAATATATTATTAATGTGCTGGGTGGTTGTTTTTGCTTACACCTGCCGGTTAAAACTTATTACACGTGTACCCAATAAACTGTTAAGTTATGCCATTTTATTGGGCAGTATCTTGTTACTTATCATCACCTCCACAAATCTTTTAAAGGTTTACTACGGGCTAATTATAAACTCCAAAATCATTTTTGATGTAACTAATGTGCTCAATCTTTCGAGCTTTAGTTTAATTGGGGTGCTTATGCTGTGCTTCAGCTTCCTGATGTTTTATTTACTAAACGAGGTTATATTAACCATTTCCTTTACGCTGGATATCCCTATTCTACAGCAGCTGCTCATTTTTGTAACCAGTGTAATTGCAACAACGGCAATCGTAACTTATTACTGGGGGTTTAGCTTATTTTACCTGCTTTGGATGATGATGGTTATTATAAGGGGCTACTCCTATTTGTACAATGACAAAAAATTTACGGTAACCTCTTTTATCAGCATTGTATTGATATGTTCTGTAATCTCATCCATAAAGCTTAGTTATTTCGAAAAGATAAAGGAGCAGGACCTGCGCAGAGTATTGATACAGCGCCTGGAAGTACCAGATGATACAACTGCAGATGCCCTGTTCAAAACAATAGAGAAAGAGATAATTGTAGACCCATTACTGATAAACTATTACAAAAACACCGACCATACAGCAGATTACCTGGAAACACGCCTACAAAAATTGTATTTCGACAGGTACTTATCCAAGTACGATTTTGAGGTGCACGAGTATAATAATTTAGATCAGCCCATATCTGTCGAAAAGAATTATTCGCTTGATGTTTTTAAGGATATGGTGGTGTACAGCTCATTCAAGGTATCCAACTACTTTTATCGCCAAAACGAATCATTTGGCTTTCAAAGCTATTTTGCCATATTGCCCGTGATGGACGGCACAAAAAAACTGGGCACTATTGTAGTCGAGCTAAAATCGAAACCCTTGCTATCTGCAGGCACCTTTCCCGATCTGTTGATTGACAAGGAAGTAAAAGGCAGTACAGAGGAGTTTAAAAATTATTCATTTGCTTTTTATACCGATAACATACTTATTGGGCAAAGTGGCACGTATGTTTATAGCATCCGCAACAGTGAGTTTAATGGCGAACTTAAAAAATACACCACACAAACCACACAAAGCAATAAGGCAGGTTTTGCAGATAAATTTACAACCTATAACCATTTGCTGTACAAGCCGGCCAATCGTAACTTAATTGTTGTTACACAAGAAAATAACATCCTGTTATCTACCACTACGGCGTTAACTTTCTTTTTTGTTGTGCTGCTTGCATTTGGCACCATCATATTGCTTACACGTGCTATATGGATCAGACTGAAGATCTTTAACGTTAGTAACGACCGCATTAAGTGGACATTTAAACTAACTTTCGACAGGATATTATACAAAACACGCATCCAGTTCTCAATGATATTCGCGGTGGTTATAACACTGATACTGGTAGGGATAATAACATTCGTATCTATTAGTACGCAATATCAGGCGCAGCAGGAGAAACTCATCCGGTCAAAAATAATACAGATATCTGCGGCTTTAGAGGCCGGGCCGATAACAAATTACACCGGTAATATTACAGAGGACAGCAAGATCAAATTTGATGACCTGGCGAATACTTACTCTGCCGATCTTACCCTTTTTGGGCTTAACGGCAATTTACTGATAACCACCCAACCCAAAATTTACGATTACGGATTACTTTGCCGGCAAATCAATGGCCGTGCATTTATCGCGTTAAACGGCATGCAAAAATCTGAGGTAGTTAGCGAGGAAAAAATAGGCTTACTAAAATACACCGCTGCTTATACACCCATTCGTAATGTAAAACACCAAACTATAGCTTACCTGCAGTTACCGTATTTTGCAAATGAAGCAGATTATACCGAGCGAATTGGCTCGCTGTTAAACATCATGATAAATGTTTACGCGCTTATATTTATAGCTATCGGCTTGTTTGCAGTGATTATTGCCCGCCAGATAACCGCGCCGCTAAACTTTATACAGTATAACTTAAGTAAAACCATTTACGGGAAAAAGAACGAGCCTATTAAATGGGACCGCGATGATGAGATAGGTGCGCTGGTGAAAGAGTATAATAACATGATAGCCGCGCTGGAGAACAGCGCCCAAAAGCTGGCACAATCCGAACGTGAGACCGCCTGGCGCGAAATGGCGAAGCAGGTTGCACACGAAATTAAAAACCCGCTTACGCCGCTTAAACTGGGCTTGCAACTGCTTGATAAATCGTGGAAAGATAAAGACCCTAAGTTCGATCAAAAGTTTGAGCGTTTCAGTAAGTCATTTGTGGAGCAGATAGAAAGCTTGTCGTCTATAGCATCGGAGTTTTCGGCGTTCGCCAAGATGCCTGATACGCGAATAGAACGTATGGATATTTTTGAAGTATTTGGCAAAGCTGTAACCATTTTTAAACAAATGGATAACGTAACCATTAATATGGACCCGCCGACAGCCCCGTTCTTTATTGGTGCCGACCGCGACCAGATACTGCGTTGCTTTAACAACCTGCTTAAAAACGCTATAGAGGCAACGCCCGCAGATCGAGCCTGTATTATTGATATCCACTACTTGGTTACTAACAAAAACATACTGCTCACCATAAAAGATAATGGCAACGGTATCCCCGAGGGTATGCGCGAAAAGATATTTGAGCCAAACTTTACCACCAAAAGTTCGGGAACGGGATTGGGACTTGCCTTTGTTAAAAACTCTATCGAAAACGCGAGCGGTAAGGTATGGTTCGAGACTACCATCGATGTGGGCACTACCTTCTATTTAAGCTTCCCTTTGGATAGTTCGGCAACTGTTTAATCCCCTTCCCTTACTGCGCCAATAGCGAAGCATCAATAGCCGTTTAGCAACTCGAATAAAAGAGTTCAATAATAACCTTCTCCTTTGTCTTGCTGCTTACCCGAACATCAGAAAGAAAGTCAGTAAATGGATTATCAGCTTGGATTAATAGATCTTTCGCTTTCGCTCAGGACGGCAAAATTTACGATCACAAAAAAATGCCCGATTACAAAGGTAACCGGGCATTTCCAATATTTAAATATCTCTTACTTTAACGTAATGCTGGTTTTACCCATGCTATAACCATCTGCATATAAAAGCACGGTGTAGGTGCCCTTTTGGAATGGAGATGGGTTTATCCAGTCTATAGTATAACCGCTGCCGTCATCCCTAAAATCAATAGATGTTTTGTAAGTAAATTGCAGGTCCTGGCTATCGGCATTAAATGTACCCGAATCGTTTTGAATGATAAGGTTTCCAGTTGGATCTATAATGCGCACGTATACATCATGCAGGCCCTTTTCGGCTACAGCATTAGTGGCAACTGTAAAGTTTATCTTGATTTTTTGAGCCTGTTTAGCTTTGGTAACATCACTTTCTTTACCACTGTTTTTTACTTTATAAGCAACAACATCTACAGTGGCAACCTTAATGGCCGATGCTACTTTAACCTTGGTATCCAGTTCCTGGTTCTTTTGCTCAAGCGCGGTAGCTTTTTGGCTAACGGTTGCTAAATTGGTTTTTAAGGTATCCCGCTCGGTAGCTAATGTGCTGTTTTCCTTTTTCAATTCCTCTATATCTGCAGTGTACTTAGTAACAAAATACCTAAGTTGCTTAATATCCTCCTGGGCTTTGTTAATTTCTGCAACAGTAAGTTTACCTTTAGCAAGTTCGCTTCTTAAGACCCTGATCTTTACACGTAACGAATCATTCTTTGCTTGCATGATTGCCGTCATTTTAGACCGGCCCGCGTTAACCTGTTCTATTTGCGCCTCAAGGCTGTCCAGTTCGGTTTGCAGCCTTGTTTTCTCATCATTCTGATAAACAATTTTTGTATCAGACTTGTTTTTTTGGGTGTACAGGTAAACGTCCGTACCTAATAATGCAACCACAACCGCTATCAAAAAGTAAATCACGTTTGAATTTTTCTTTGGTGCCGGGTTAGGCTCATTATATGCTGATTTATACTCCATAGTAAGTTGTTAAAGGTTATGATAGCTTAACAGGCTGGTAACCCACTAAGGTATATCTTAATTCATATTTATAAATATAGGTAAAAAACTATAAAACGTCGCAAAACCCGTTTTGTTTATACATATACAGGGCCGGGCTAAAATAAATACAATATCATTAAAACACAAAATAGGCGTTAATATTATACTAATACTAAAACAGCGTAGTTGTGAGTTTATATCTTTGAGGCTTTAAAAATAAAACATTCGCTTAATGCAATTCTACAGATACTTATTTACTGCTATTTTCTTTTCAATTATATGTTCCCTGTCAATTGCACAAAGCGTTACACCAGAAGCGGTTACCCAAACCGAGCCTAAGCGCGAATTTAGGGGAGTTTGGATAGCCACCGTAGTCAACCTGGACTGGCCTACCAATGCACGCGCTACTGCCGAAGCCCAAAAAATAGACCTCCTTAACCAACTTAATTTCCACCAGCAGGCGGGCATAAATGCGATCATGTTTCAAGTGAGACCTGCCGCCGATGCGTTTTATGCTAAAAGCCGCGAGCCATGGTCAAAATACTTAACCGGTAAACAAGGCCAGGAACCCGGTTACGACCCCTTAGAATTTGCCACTACCGAAGCGCACAAACGCGGCATGGAGCTGCACGCCTGGTTCAATCCCTATCGTGCAACCTTTGATAACAAGTTTTCAACCCTTGCGCCTGAGCATATCACCCGCACCAAACCCGAGTGGTTTTTTATTTATGAAGGAATAAAATTATTTAACCCCGGCCTGCCCGAAGTGCGCGAATATATTATTCAGGTAATATTGGATGTGGTAAAGAATTACGATGTAGATGGCATACATATGGACGATTACTTTTACCCATACCCGGTTAGGGGACAGGTTATAAACGACCTGGAAACCTTTGCCCGATACGGTAACGGGTATGATAATATAAAAGACTGGCGCCGTAACAATGTAGATCAATTGGTACACATGCTTGCAGATAGCATCCATAAATATAAACCGAATATGAAGTTTGGGATCAGTCCGTTCGGCATTTGGGCAAACAAAAGCCAGCATCCGGATGGATCTGCTACTAATGGAGGCTCGTCATACATCGAAAACTTTGCCGATACCCGCAAATGGATGCATGAGGGGTGGATAGATTATATTAACCCACAAATTTATTGGCAAATTGGCAACCGTGCCGCCGCATTTGATACGCTGCTGAACTGGTGGAGCAATAATACCTACAACAGGCATTTATACATTGGACAGGGGCCATACCGCTTTTATGAATTACGCAGCCCGGCGTTTAAAAACCCATCAGAGATACCTAACCAACTACGTTTGATACGGGCTAACCCGCGGGTACAGGGAAGTGTTTACTTTAGGTCGCAATCCTTAATGGCTAATGCAAATCATTTGGTAGATACCTTAAAGAAAGATTTTTACCGCTACCCCGCCCTGCCTCCGCCAATGCTTTGGCGCGACTCCATCCCGCCTAATATCCCGCAGGCGTTTACGTTAAAATATGAGGGCAAGGGTGTAATGCTTAAATGGCAGCCGCCATTACCTGCTGCAGATAACGAACCTGTTTATGGTTATGTCATCTACCGTTTCCAGGGGAATGAGAAATTTGACCTTGGCGACCCGAAAAACATCCTGCACATCCAATACGATAATGTGCCGCTTTATATGGATAGCAACGTGCAAAAAGGCCAGACCTATTTTTACATAATAACGGCCTTAGATAGGCTCAAAAACGAAAGCGACCGTACCCCAACTATGGCCATAACGTTGCCTTAAGCACATTTTTGATATAAAAATCAAGCCCCCTTTTCGATAATGAAAAGAGGGCTTTTTATTTGCCTTTCCATCACTCTTCAAAAATTAAAAATAATTTAAAATGTTTTTAAGGGTGGCTCGTCTTTATATTTAAACATATATAAATTGACAGCCGCATCAATGCCCCAGGATAAAAACAGCCATATCATACAAACCATTGCGTCGTATGGTAAAAGCTTGTTAGGGTTTATCCGCAAGCGGGTAAAAAATGATGCCGATGCCGAAGACATCCTGCAGGATGTTTGGTACCAGTTTAGCAATGTGGTAAATGCCGGGCCTATTGAGCAAACCAGCGCGTGGTTATACCGGGTGGCTAAAAACAGGATCATCGACAAGCATAAAAAACATTCAGAAACCTTGTTGGATGATATATTGCCGGCCACGGGTGACGACGAGGAAGACAACTTCGATTTTCAATCGATACTGCTAACCGAGCCAAAAACGCCTGAGACCGAATACCTACGCAACCTTTTTTGGGAGCAGCTTTTTGTAGCGCTTGACGAGCTACCCGAAAACCAGCGCCAGGTATTTATTTGGCAGGAACTTGATGATATGCCGTTTGAGGAGATCGCTCAAAAAACCGGCGAAAACATCAATACCCTGGTATCGCGTAAGCGGTACGCGGTGTTACATCTGCGCAAGCGGTTAAAACAATTGTATAAAGAAATTACAGAATATTAAAAGAAAGAAACACAATGAAAAAGTTATTTTATGAATGCAGGTTCATTTTTATCCCGATAGGCGTTATAGCCATTTTAGCACTGGTAAGTTATGTAGTAATGCAGCTTTGGAACAACCTGCTACCCGATATTTTACACGTAGGCACCGTTACGTACTGGCAGGCCATGGGCATATTTGTGCTTTGCAAGATCTTGTTTGGCTTTGGCCCAAAAGGAGGTCGGGGTGGTGGCGCGCCCTGGATGCGCCGTAAACAAATGATGCAGGAGCGCCTTGCCGGCATGACGCCGGAAGAACGCGAGCGCTTTAAAGAACAAATGAAAAGCCGTTTTGCCTGGTGCAAGCCCCGTAATGGCCCTAATGACTGGCGCGATGCGTGGGAAGAAGCGCCGATAGCTGAGAAAGAAACCAAAGAATAAATTTCAGGATAGAAGATCGGAAATATTAAATTTAACCCGCTTTTCGTATCAGATTCCCGCACCAAATCACAATAACAAAAACCCCTCTACCATGGATGTGCTGATATTTAAAACAAGTGTTGCCAACAAGCAGGAAATAAACCAAATCCACCCGTTGTTAACTTCGCTAACCGAGATCCGTCAATATAACTTTGATCTGGAAGATTGCGATAACATATTGCGTGTGGTGAGCAGCGGTGTAGAACCACAAACCATTAACCACATGCTGCAAATTGCAGGGTTTACGTGTGAGGAACTGCCTTATTAAGTTGGCTGCCGCGAGCTTTCAGCTCGTGGTATAGCATGGCCTAAGCCTTCAGCTTTCGTTAGCTGAAAGCTGACTTTGTGCGCGGCACGAGTTGAAAACTCGCGCCATCAAAAATTAATTAAAATACTTCACAACCCCATCCGCGCAATTCACGCCATCGATAGCGGCAGATATTATACCACCGGCATAACCTGCACCTTCTCCGCATGGAAATAGGCCCGCTACCTGCGGATGCTGAAAAGTTTCCCTATCACGAGGGACCTTTACGGGTGATGATGTGCGCGACTCCACACCCACTAATATCGCTTCGTTAGTATAATAACCTTTCATTTTACGCCCAAAGGCGGGCAATGCCTTGCGCAGGCGGTTATGGATCCAATCGGGCAACACCTCTTTCAGATCAACACTTTTGCAGCCGGGCAGGTACGAGTTCTCCGGCAGATCGATAGATACACGGCCTTCCACAAAATCAACCATGCGCTGTCCGGGGGCGACTAAGTTACCGCCGCCTGCTTTAAAAGCCAGGTGTTCTACATGCTGCTGAAAATTTAGCATCCGAAAAGGGTCGTTCATATCCCCTTTTACGTCTTCCATATTTATCTGCACCACGGTCCCCGAGTTAGCAAATGGATTGTTCCGTTTGCTTGGGCTCCAGCCGTTCACTACGATCTCATCCTGTGCTGTTGCACAGGGGGCAATAATACCACCGGGGCACATACAAAAAGAGAATACACCGCGGTCTTCCACCTGTTCCACTAAATTATAATAAGATGGCGGCAGATCTGGCCCGCGGTATTCGCAATGGTACTGGGCACGGTCAATAATTTCCTGCGGATGCTCAATTCGAACACCTAATGCAAAAGGCTTGGCCTCAATCAAAATATCCTGGCTGTGCAGCATTCGGAAAACATCATGGGCAGAGTGGCCTGTAGCCAGTATTACGGCATCTGCCAAAAGCTTTTCGCCGTTGGCTAATTGTACGCCTTTTATTTTGCCAAACTCCACCAAAAGGCTGGTTACCTTTGTATCAAACAAAACCTCGCCGCCTGCGTCCAAAATACTTTCGCGCATGGCGGTTATAATTTGGGGCAGTTTATTAGTACCAATATGGGGGCGGGCATCCACCAAAATATCATCAATTGCGCCGTGGGCTACAAAGGTTTTTAGTACTCCATTCACGTCGCCGCGTTTGGTACTGCGGGTATAAAGCTTACCATCAGAATAGGTACCTGCCCCGCCTTCGCCAAAGCAATAATTACTTTCGGGGTTTACCAGGCCTTGTTTGTTGATGTTCGCCAGATCGCGGCGGCGTTGCTTAACATCTTTGCCACGTTCCAATATCATGGGTTTTAAGCCTTGTTCTATACATTGCAATGCGGCAAAGATCCCGGCTGGCCCAGCACCTACGATAATAACCCGCTTGGCATCTTTTACATTTTTATATTGAGGGTTGTAGATCTCGGTTTGTACAGGCTCGTCCACAAAAACACGTACCTGCATCCGGTATAATACCTTACGGCCGCGGGCATCGATAGACCGCTTCAGGATCTTTATCCCACTAATTTTCTCTTGCGGAATTTTTGTTGCTGCCGAAGCGAGGCTTATTAAAACTGCTTCATCTTCCTGCTGCCCGGGAGGGCATACAATTTCTACTTCTTTTATCATGCTATATGCCGGGTTTTTATCCCGGATTGATGCAAAGATAGTTATTCAATCAGCTGTTTTTAGTTGGCTGTTCACCTTTGTGGTTTATCCATACTTGTTCGCAATCAAACAAAATAACTGTTTATCGTTCGGGTACGTAACACCAACCGTACGCTATCGTACACCTAAAAAATATTTGAAATCTTATTTATTTGAAAATAAGACAGTTACAAAATCGGTTCTATTTTGGCATAGGGCATTGTATATTAAACAACAATAAGATGATGACTACCGTTGATAACCGCTTACAAACCCTTTGGGATGGTTGCCTGCGTAACAACAGAAAGCAACAAGAAATGTTATATAAGGTGTTAGCGCCAAAAATGCTTGTAGTTTGCCTGCGCTATGCTAAAGATAAAGACGAAGCCCAGGATATACTACAGGAAGGCTTTATAAAAATGTTTAAAAATATGGGCAACTACCGTGGCGAAGGAAGCCTTGAAGGATGGATCCGCCGCATTATGGTACACAGCGCTATCTCACGTTACCGTAAAGCTAAAAATGTGGTATTGGTTGAGGATTTTGCCGAACAAGGCATCCCGGTTAGTACCAGCTATAACGATAATGGTTTAGAAGCCCGCGATTTGATGAACATGGTGCAGCAATTACCGGATACTTACCGTTCGGTATTTAACATGTACGCTATCGAGGGGTTTTCTCACCAGGAAATTGGCAGCAAATTGGGCATGAGCGAATTATTATCCCGCACTACCTTACACCGTGCACGTACCATCCTGAAAGAAAAATTGACCAGCTTAGCTGTAAGAGAGCGCCACTGCCTGGCTGGATAAATTACCTAATACCCGCCTAGTTCACAATGATTTATTGATTACCATCCGGCAAGCCCGCCAGGTTAATCAATAAGTCAAAAGGTGAGCAAGTCCTCGCTCCCCACCTTTCAATTATCATTCAATATTCGTAATTTAATAAACGATATTACATAGATACCTATTTGTGCTTCGCACTCATATAAAACACCATTTCGCCGCCGTTCATAATATCCTGATGGGTTAAGGTTAAAGCTGTATATGGTTTACCGTTAAGGGTCATTTTTTGTACATAAACGTTTTTCTCGCTTTGATTTTTCACAACGATGTTAAACATTTTGCCGTTGCCAACCTGTATTTTAGCGTTATTTACTGATGGGCTGCCGATAGAATAATCAACCGAGCCTGGGGCTACCGGGTAAAAACCCATCGAGCTAAAGATGTACCAGGCACTCATTTGGCCGGTATCATCATTACCACCTAAACCATCCGGGGTTGGTTTGTACATGCGTGGTAGGATCATCCGGATGCGTTCCTGTGTTTTCCATGGCTGGTTTGTCCAGTTATACAGGTAGGCCACGTGGTGCGATGGTTCGTTACCATGTACATAATTACCGATGATACCATCGCGGGTGATATCCTCTGTCTCGGCAAAGTATTTATCCGGCAGGTTCATGGTAAATAACGAATCCAGGTAACCTACAAAGCGTTTGTTACCGCCCATTAATTTGATTAAGCCGGCAGGGTCTTGTGGTGCAAATAGCGTATAGTTCCAGGCGTTACCCTCAATAAAACCTTCGTTAATGGTACTTAGCGGATCAAACTTAGCGCGAAAAGTCCCATCAGCCAGCCTCGGCCTCATAAATCCCGATTTGCTGTCATACACATTTTTATAGTTTTCGCTGCGTTTAATAAATTCATTGTAGATGTCGGTCTTGCCTAATTTCTTAGCCATTTGCGCTATCGCCCAGTCATCATAAGCATATTCTAAAGTATTTGATACCGATACGCCTGTTTTTTCATCGGGGATGTAGCCTTTATCCATATACTCGCCAATACCCTCGTAACTGCGGTGGCGCGCGGTAGCCACACAAGCCGTTAAAGCTTTTTCAGCATCAAACGGCGCATTGCCCTTAACAACAGCATCGCCAATTACAGACACGCTGTGGTAGCCGCTCATACACCAGTTTTCGTTGGCCGAATTGCTCCAAACCGGTAACATCCCTTCAGGGCTTTGGTCAAAGTGCACCATCATCGATTTTACCATGTCGGCATTGCGTTGCGGCTGTATAATGTTAAACAGCGGGTGCAATGCGCGGTAAGTATCCCATAACGAAAAAGTGGTGTAGTTGATAAAACCATCTGCCTTATGAATATTTTGATCGAGACCTTTGTACTGCCCGTCAACATCCATATAAATGGTCGGGTTGATCATGGTGTGGTACATGGCGGTATAAAAATCCTGCTTACGCTCTACCGATGCGTTAACCGTAATTTTCTCCAGTTCCTTTTCCCACTGGGCTTGTCCGTCATTTTTAACTTTATCAAAATCCCAGCCCGGTACTTCTGCTTGCATATTGGCCATCGCGCCATCCATACTTACTGGTGACAGGGCAAATTTGATCTTGATCTTCTCGCCTTCTTCGGTTTTAAAGTCAAAATACGCACGGATTTGCTTACCCGCTATCTCAGGGAAGTTTTTGCTTTGATTGAATTTACCCCAGAAACCGCCGTATACTTCACGCTTATCATATTTCTTAAACCCATGCTGAATGAATTTTTTATTGAAAGCCATAGCAAAGTATAAATTGCGGGTGCGTGCCCAGCCATTAGTTTGGCGGTAACCTACCAGCGTGCTATCGTTCAAAATCTTTACATACGTCCAAACGGTTTTGTCGGGATAGTTATAAATACCCGCCATCAGGTCCAATATAATATGCGACTGATCTGATTTCGGGAAAGTGTATTGGTGGAAACCAACGCGTGTGCTGGTTGTCATCTCGGCAGTGATGTTTGAAGCATCAAGCTTTACTTTGTAATAGTTGGCCGAGCTTACCTCATTTGCATGCGAGAAAGCGGAGCGGTAACCGCTGCCCGGTTTATCGGCAACACCGGGGTTAAGCTTTAAAGCCCCAACAGTTGGCATTATTAAAAAATCGCCAAGATCTGAGTGTCCTGTACCGCTAAAGTGGGTATGGCTAAAGCCTACAATGGTTTTATCTTCGTATTGGTAACCTGCGCAGTATTCGTAAACTTTGGGGTTGTATTTACCCTTCAATTCGTAGCTGGCGGTATCTGTTTCGGGGCTAAGCTGCACCATGCCAAACGGAACGGTAGCACCCGGGTATGTATGGCCCATACGTTGCGTGCCGATGATGGGCTTTACATATTGCACTAAACTTTCGTGAGTATTTTGAGCCCCTGCATGCAGGCCTGTACAAATTAAAAAAGCAGAAAATATCTTTTTCATTTATTGCTGGGATGATAATGCGTGATCAGTAATGCGTTAACGCTGTCAAATATAAAATCATAAAGCTTGTTAGCGCTATTTAATTACATTTACAAAGCCAAATATTGCCATTATGGCGTAAATGTTACGTTTTGTAACAACGGTATGGGTTTTGTAATCTAATTTGTAAATTCACATCACCATAAATAAACAAACACACACAATGAAAAATCTACTGATCGTAATAGCTGTTGTTGTAGTATTAGCCCTTATGGGTGGCTGCAGTTACAACGGCATGGTAAAATCTGACGAGAACGTTAAGGGCAAATGGGGCCAAGTGCAAACCCAGTACCAACGCCGCAGCGACCTTATACCTAACCTGGTATCAACCGTAAAGGGCGAAGCCAATTTTGAAAAAGGGACCTTAACTGAAGTAACCAATGCACGCGCAAGGGCTACCTCTATCCAGGTTGATCCTACTAAACTTACACCGGAAGCTATTCAGCAATACCAACAGGCACAAGGCCAGTTAAGCACTGCTTTAGGCCGTTTACTGGTTGCATCAGAAAACTATCCTACCCTTAGGGCTAACGATGCTTTTAGGGGCTTACAGGTGCAATTAGAAGGCACTGAGAACCGAATTAGTGTAGCACGCCGCGATTTTAACGAGTCGGTACAAACATACAACAGCAAGGTTCGTACGTTCCCGGCTAACATTACTGCTAAATTATTCGGTTTTTCAGAAAAAGGGTATTTCCAAAGCGAAGCAGGTTCTGATAAAGCGCCAAAAGTTTCTTTCTAAGATTTCACCGATTGAGGATGATTACACCGATTGCTTATTAAGCGGTGTAATCATTTTTATAATCCGCGTAATTGCAACCAATAATCTGAGTAATCACAAATCAATATGGCCGTATTTACCGAAGAGGAGCAGCAACGCATACAACAGGCTGTTGCCGATGCCGAAAAAAACACCAGCGGCGAAGTGCGCGTTTGCATAGAAAAAACCTGTAGCGACGACCCGCTTGACCGTGCCGTTAAGTATTTTGCCCAACTGGAAATGCATAAAACCAAGCTGCGTAATGGTGTGCTTATTTACGTAGCCACGGTCGATCGTAAGTTTGCCATCATTGGCGATGCCGGTATAAACAGCGTGGTTCCTGGCGATTTTTGGGATACCACAAAAGAAAACATGCTAAACCATTTTAAGTACGGCAACTTGGTAGAAGGCATTATTACGGGGATAAAAGAAGCAGGCGAGCACCTGCAAAAATACTTCCCGCATTTGCTTAATGATAAGAACGAACTGCCCGATGATATTGCCTTTATGGATGGTAATTAACAACAAATGATGTTAAAAAAAACAATATTATGGCTGGGGCTGATGCTATGCATCGCAACAGCCTTTTCGCAAGATATCCCGGAAAAATCGGGAACCCTGGTTACCGATTATACCAACACACTATCAGCATCCGACAAGATAAAACTTGAAAACAAACTGAATGCCTATAATGATTCTACCAGCACACAAATAGCGGTAGTGATCATCAAATCTACCGGCGATTACGACATTAACCAATATGGCGTTGAGCTATTGCGGAAATGGGGTATCGGTACAAAAGAAAAAAACAACGGCATTTTAGTGTTAGTTGCCTTGAACGACCGCAAGATGGCCATCCAGACCGGCTATGGCGCGGAAGGGGCCTTGCCCGATATCACCACTCAGCAGATCATCCAGAATGATATGAAACCGCGTTTTAAATCGGCAGACTATTACGGTGGGTTGGATGCCGCTACGGATGATATCATGAAAGCCATGAAAGGCGAATACAAAGCCGACACCCACAAAATAAAAACAAAAGGCGATGGCAGCCCTATTGGGTTCATCATAATCATCGTTGTGGTAATACTCATCTTTATATTCAGCAAACGCGGCGGTGGTGGCGGCGGCCGTATTATTGGTGGCCGCGGCGGCGCAAGCCCATTTTGGTGGTTCCTGGCAGGTAATTTACTTGGCGGTAGCGGTGGTGGCCGTAGCAGCGGTAGCGATTGGGGTGGAGGCGGCGGCGGTGGTTTCGGTGGCTTTGGCGGCGGAAGCGGCGGCGGTGGCGGAAGCAGTGGTAGCTGGTAGAGTTTAAAAAACTAAAAACAAATTCTAAATTCTAACAAAAGCAACAATTTATTGACTCGGAGTAATTCCAATTGGCATTTTTATATCCTCATGAGCAAACTTAACTGGACGATCCTCTCATCCACCTATATACATAAAGGCACCTGGGCTACACTGCGTAGCGATAAATGCGAAATGCCCGATGGTACAGTAGTAGACGATTACTACGTTTTAGAATACCCTAACTGGGCCAATGCCGTAGCGCTTACCGAGGATAATAAGATTTTGATGGTGCGCCAATACAGGCATGCTGCTAACATCGTATCGCTGGAAATTCCCGGCGGTGTTATAGAAGGTGGCGAGAACCCGGAAGAGGGGATACGCCGCGAGTTACTGGAAGAAACGGGATACCAGTTTAACGAGGTTGAACTGATCAGCACTGTGTATGCCAATCCATCAACCGCTAATAATAAAACCTTTTGTTACCTGGCCAAAGGCGGCAAAAAAGTACAGGAACAACAGCTTGACGAACACGAACGTATAGTAGTAGAAGAGTATACTATAGCCGAGGTTAAACAGCTTTTGGCAGATAATAAAATAGCCCAGGCACTGCATTGTACCGGGCTATTTTATGCTTTAATGAAATTGGGCGAATTGTAATAGTTAGAACATCATTAATATCTGTCCTTTTTCAACTTTATCACCCGGTTTTATTTTGATGGTTTTAATGGTAACATCAGCGGGGGCTTTAATAATGTTTTCCATCTTCATAGCTTCCAATATAAATAGGTTATCGCCCTTTTTAATTTCGGCGCCTTCTTCTACCAGTACCTTTAATACCAGGCCGGGCATAGGGGCTTTTATGTCGCTTACTTTAGCGGTCATTAAATTGCTTAATCCCATCTTGTCCAGCAATACATCAAACTGATCTTTAGCGGAAACGGTATAGGTATTGTTATTCACCTTTATCTCGGCGGTTTTTGCTTTGCGATCAAAGCTTACTACCTCTGCGTTATATGATCCGTTCTCGTTAATAACATGATACAGCAGATTATTCAATTGCTTTATATCCGCGTTAATGGTTTCGCCATTAACGGTAAGCGAATCAGCTTTTCTATCTACCTCAAAATCGTGCTTCGAATTAACCTTTATTTTGTACATGTGATCAGAATTTTCAGGATTTAAGAATTTATAGAATGCCTTATGCTATTTGGTGAAAATATATTGAATAAGATTTGCCCCCATCTTAAGGGCTTTTAAACGCGCCTCGTGGCTATCGCCGGCGTAAGTTCCATAATCCTCCCAACCGTTGCCTAGGTCGCACTCAAAAGTGTAAAAACACACCAGGCGGCCTTTGTAGACTAGCCCGAAGCCTTGCGGGCGTTTTCCATCATGTTCGTGAATCTTTGGTAAGCCATTGGGAAAGCTATATTTTTGCTGATAGATGGCATAATTGATTGGCAGTTCCACAAATTCCAGTTCGGGAAACACCTTCTTCATTTGCGGGCGGATAAATTTATCGAACCCGTAGTTATCATCAATATGCAAAAACCCTCCGCCGGTTAAATACTGGCGCAGATTGCGGGCTTCCTGATCATTAAAAATCACGTTACCGTGGCCGGTCATAAATATAAATGGATAGTTATAGATCTGGTCGCTGCCTACCTCAACCACTTCTTCTTCCGGCTGGAAGTTGGTCTTCAGGTTATCGTTACAAAATTTAATGAGGTTTATGAGTGCGGTGCGGTCACCATACCAATCGCCACCGCCGTTGTATTTAAGCCTACCCATTTTATATGACGGCGCGGTAAAGCTGCTGATGCAAAACATCATGGTAAAGGCCGCGACAACAAAAATAGATCTTCTCATTTATCGGTTTAAAAAATTCACCTCAAAGCAAGCTTCAAGCGCTGCCGTTTCGGTACGTAGGCGGCTTTCACCTAAAGTTATGGCTTTATATCCATTCTGCAAAGCGGCATCCACTTCCGCCGGACTAAAATCACCTTCCGGGCCAATCAGTATCAAGTAACGGTTTTGCTTCACTACAGATTGTGCAAGCTCCGCTTTTTCACCATCATCACAATGGGCAATAAACTTTTGCCCGTCAAACGGTTGCTTTAAAAATTGGTTGAAATTAACCAGGGCATTTAGTATTGGGTGATATGCCTTGATAGATTGTTTAATTGCAGATGTGATAATCTTATCCAAGCGTTCTACCTTGGCCTCCTTACGCTCCGAGCGCTGGCAGATAATAAGCGAGATCTCATCGATACCTATCTCGGTAGCTTTTTCTAAAAACCACTCTATCCTATCTAAATTTTTGGTTGGCGCTATAGCGATGTGCAGGTAATGATTGCGTTTGTTAAATTTGGCAGTAACCGAATTTATTTGCAGGATGGTGCGCTTTGGGTGCGCATCTTTTATCTCGGCTTTGTACAAACCGCCTTTGCCATCAATCAGGGTAACCGCATCGCCAATATTAAGGCGTAACACGCGCACGGCATGCTTGCTTTCTTCTTCGCTTAAAAAGTATTGGGATAAAGTTGGGTCGATATCTGGTGTATAAAAAAGCTGCATTTTTCTTTTTTAATATCAAGTATTTAGTATCAGGTATCATGATTTTTTAGAAGTAGTATCATGATACTAACTACTTGATACTCGATACTAATGTAAATCTACAGCGTCCTCTTCGTTGATAAGTAGCTCAAGCTTTACAGATTCGATGTTCTGGTCAGATTTTTTTAGTACCGTAATATTGTATCCGTTGCTCTCTTTTTGCTCGCCCACGTCAGGGATCTTACCAAAGATATGGCCTAACCAGCCAGATACGGTATCAAAATCGCCATCCTCTGGCAGGTCATGCGGCAGATGCTCGTTTACGTCGTAGATCGGCGCAAGCGCATTAACCACAAACTCGCGGTCGTTCAGTTTTTCAACAATAGGTTTCTCTTCGTCGAACTCATCCTGGATCTCGCCGACTAATTCTTCAACAATGTCTTCCAACGTAACCATGCCGGCAGTACCGCCAAACTCATCAGATACAATGGCTATCTGGATGCGCTTTTGCTGCAGTTCAGCCATCAGATCATTGATCTTTTTGGTTTCTGGGATAAAGTATGGCTTGCGAATAATGTCTTTCAATACAATCTGTTCGCCACGGGCAAGCAACGGTAAAATATCTTTCGCGTGTACAATACCTACAATCTTATCTATCACCTCATCATACACCGGCATCCTGGAGTAACCTTCAGTTATTAATATTTCTAAAAGAACTTCCTTACTGGTATCCAATTCAATACCAGATATTTTGGTACGGGGCACCATGATGTTCTTCACCACACGTTCGTTAAAATCAAATACGTTCTGGATCAGCTCATGCTCGTTAGAATCCAATGCGCCGGTTTCTTTACCCTGGTCAAGCAAAAACTGCAACTCTTCTGATGAGTGATGCGCCTCGCCACCTTCTAAGGTGGTTATTCCAAATAGTTTCAGGATGAAGTTGGCAAAACCGTTAAGCAACCAGATGAACGGGCGAAACACCACGAAGAAAAACCTCAATGGCAATGATACCGCCAATGTTGTGCGTACCGATTTTTGAATAGCTAATGATTTTGGTGCAAGCTCGCCGAATACAATATGTAAGACGGTAATAGCCACGAATGACAAAACGTGACTGGCAGTAATAAAGCCCGGGGTAAGCGTAATACCCATGCCCAGGAATGCACGCAATACGATGTTTGTGACCACACCCTCGCCCACAACACCAAGCCCCAGTGATGCAATGGTAATACCCAACTGCGTGGCAGCCAGGTAACCATCTAAATTATGTAAAATGCCCCTTGCAACTTTAGCTACACCGCTTCCGGATTTAGCCTTTAATTCAATTTGCGAGCCTCGTACCCTCACAATGGCAAATTCTGCTGCCACGAAAAATCCGTTTAGCAATACCAGGAATATGGTAAGGAAAATATAGAAGGCACTAATATCGTAAGGTCCGGGGTCCATTTATTGATTTATTTGTGATCGGGGAAGGTAGACTTATAAAGATCTAAACCTTCTTGAATTACTTTGTGTGCATAACGTACACCCAGCAAATGCTCAATGGTTACGTTCTTACCTTCCAGCACTTTATAATCGCTAAAAAAGCGTACAATCTCTTTCATAGCGTGTGGCGGCAATTCGGCAAGGTCGTTAATGTAGTTAACCGACATGTCGTTTTTTGCTACCGCGATGATCTTGTCATCCTGCTCGCCGTTATCAACCATATGCATAACGCCTACTACTTTTGCCTCGATGATCGACATCGGGAAAACATCTATAGAACAAAGTACAAGGATATCCAAAGGGTCATTATCATCGCAATAGGTTTGCGGGATAAAGCCATAGTTGGCCGGGTACATTACCGATGAAAATAAAACCCTGTCTAACTTTAACAGGCCCGAATCTTTATCTATTTCGTATTTTGCTTTAGAACCTTTTGGTATCTCAATTATCGCGTTTACTATCTCAGGAATATTATCACCCGGTGAAACCTGATGCCAGGGGTGTTGTGTGCTCATGTATATCTATTTAAAATTCTATTCATCTTTTGATTTTGCGTATTGTCTTTTCACAAAAGCAATAATCAGCGGAATTGTTGTAATTATTATTAATCCGAGTACAATGTACTGCAGATAGTCTTTTAACTCGGGGAAGCGCTTGCCCAAAAAATACCCGGCTAATGTTAGAGTTGTTACCCAGGCAACGCTGCCAATTATGTTGTAAACAGTAAATTTTTTAATATCTACTTTAACAACACCTGCAAATATAGGGGCAAAAGTCCTAACTATAGGGAAAAATCTGCCTAAAATCAAAGCCATGCCTCCATATTTAGCATAAAACTCTTCAGCAACAGCTATGTAACGCTTCTTAAAAAAGAACGAATCGTTCTTGCTGAATAGTACCGGCCCCGTTCGATAACCAAACCAATAGCCTGTATAATTACCCAAAATACCCGCACCTATAAGCGAAAGTACCAGTGTATAAATAGGGACATGGATGATACCCGCGGCGCTTAACAAACCTGCCAAGAACAGCAAATAATCGCCGGGTAAAAAGAAACCAAAAAACAAACCGGTTTCAGCATATACTACTATAAGCAACAGGTAAAACCCACCACTGCTCAAAATAGACTGTGCGTCGGTTAAATTTTGAAGGTATTCCCAAAGGTTTTCCATTAACTATATCCGTAAAACTACAAATATTAAATCAAATTAGCCTCACCTAAATCCTCTCAAAAAAAGAGGGCTTTAATTTCTTTTTCACCTCCCTTTCCTTCGGAGAGGGCCGGGGTGAGGCTTTCTCAATTAAATTAGGGTGGATATAAACGACGGGTAAATGCCTATAACTATGGTCGCGATAGCAGAAAAGCCTAATACAAATTTGTAGTAAGCAGGCACTTCAACCTCGGCACGCTCGGCAGTACGGAAGTACATGGCTATTATAACCCTGAAATAATAGAAGATACTAATGATAGCATTTACAACCGCAACTATTACCAACCAGGTATTGTATTGTGCCAAAACACCGCTAAACATAAAGAACTTACCAATAAAACCAGCCGTTAACGGGATCCCCGCTAATGATAGCATACTTACGGTAAGTACCAATGCCAGGAAAGGGTTTTTCTTAGCCAGGCCGTTAAAGCCTTCAAAGTTATCGCTGCCGGTTTGTTGCCTCACCAGTATTAATGCGCCAAAGGCGATAATAGATGCGATAGAATAAGCCGTAGCGTAAACAAATATCGAATTAGCCGAACCTGCACCTAAGGCCACAATAGCGAACAATAGGTAACCCGCGTGTGATATGCTCGAAAAAGCCATCATCCGTTTAAAGCTTTGTTGATATAGTGCGGTGATGTTACCGATGAATAACGTAGCGATAGTGATAGCCAATAATACCGGCGTCCAAAATGCGGCGATGGTTGAAAAGCAAGCCGCGAATAGGCGCAGGAATGCCGCAAAACCAGCCACTTTAACCACGGTAGACATGAACAAGGTAATCAGCGAAGGTGCGCCTTCGTAAACATCCGGCGTCCAGAAATGGAACGGTGCCGCACCCACCTTAAAGCAAAGGCCAACAATGATCAATAATATACCAGTGTAAAACATTGGGTCGATGTTACGGGGATGGGTAACAACCCATTCACGAATGGTATCCAGGTCAAACGAGCCTGATGAACCGTAGATCAACGCAATACCAAACAACAGGAAACCTGTTGAAAATGCACCCATCAAAAAGTACTTTAAAGCGGCCTCGTTTGACGCAAAATCGCTCTTACGAATACCTGCGAGGATATATAAGCTTACCGACATAATCTCGATACCGATGAACATCATCACCAGGTTGTGGTACGATACCATGACGATAATTCCTGCTAATGAGAACAAGATGATGGCGTAATATTCCGCAATATGGTTGCTTATTTTTTCGAAGTATCCTTTAGATAATAAAAGGATCAGGATAGTGGACACGATGCTTACCACAGAAAATGCAACCGAGAAGTTGTTGAACAACATCATGCCGCTGTAAATTGGTACAGCGTTGTCATTCCATTGTGCAACTGCTGCACCTAAAGCTATCAGCAAACCAATAATGGTTACCGGCAATAAAGCTTTCTGAACTTTATATAAACCCAGGTACAATAATATAATGGGTAAAACAGATATGATTATTAGCGTAGTCATATATAAATTCTAAAAGCCTCCGTTGTTAAATTTAGCACTTACGGTGTTCACCAAATTGGTTACCGCAGCTTCTGATATATGCAGGATAGGTTGCGGATACACGCCAATGGCGATGATTAGCACACAGATGATACCCAGCACCAGTTTCTCTGAACCGGCTATGTCGGTAAACGTTAGCGTTAGCTCGTTGGCTTCGCCCTGCATTACATTCTTGTACATACGCAGCATGTAAACCGCGCCAAATATGATGGTTAAACCTGCAATCGCCGCAAACCAAATGTTATAGTTAAATACACCTTTCAATAATAAAAACTCGCCTACAAAACCATTGGTTAATGGCAAGGCAACAGTTCCTAAAAGAATAATTAAAAATGCGATGGAAAAATTTGGCGCCACTTTAGCGATGCCACCCATCTGGCTAATGTCACGGGTATTTAAACGGCGGCTGATGATATCCCAGATAAAGAACATCCCCACAACATTAATACCGTGACTAAGCATTTGAATCATCGCACCTTGCACACCCTGTGTTGTCCAGGCGAAGATACCGGCGGCTATTAAGCCAACGTGCGCAATAGATGAATAAGCTACCAAACGCTTACCGTCGGTTTGCTTAAATGCGATCAGTGATGCGTAAACAACACCAATAACCGAAAGTATCATTACCAGATTTTGCCATTGCAGGAAGCCTGCGGGTGCATTCGGAATTAACCAGCGGATAACACCATAGATCCCCATTTTTAGCATGATACCAGACAACATCATGGTACCAGCCGATGGTGCTTCGGTATATGTATCGGGCTGCCAGGTATGGAACGGGAACAAAGGCATTTTGATAGCGAAAGCTATAAAGAACGCCCAAAATACCCAGGATTGTTGTGTTAGTGTTAAGCTTAAATTGTAAAAGCCGTTTATGTCATAAAGCTTATTTGGCGTTTGCAGGTACAGGTAAATGATACCCAACAGCATAAACAACGAACCGGCAAAGGTGTAAATGAAGAACTTGATGTTGATTCGGATACGGTTCTCGCCGCCCCACAATGCACAAATAAAGTAAATAGGAATCAACGCTGCTTCCCAGCCCACATAAAATAAGAAACCATCTAACGCGGTAAATACGGTTAACAAACCGGCTTGCATAAACAGGATAAGCGCGTAAAATGCTTTAGCGTTCTTGTATTCGTGTTTGTAGGTAGTAAGGATAATTAGCGGGACAAGCAAAGTGGTCAATAAAACCATTACCATGCTAATGCCATCTATACCCGCCTTAAAGTAAACACCCATTTGAGGAATCCACGGTAGGTCAAGGCCATACTGTACAGATGCATCGGGCACAAACCCAGCAAGGAAATAGCCGGCCAGGCCAAGCTCTATTACAGCGAAAAATAATGCCGCGTGCTTTGCAGCCTCGTTCTTAACTAACAGCACTAATAGTGCTGCCAAAACCGGTAAAAAAAGTAAAATACTAACCGTCATTTTATATGGTAAACGCTAAGCGCTTATATTTTAATTAAACTGTACAACAAAATAGCAATAATACCCACCACCATCATAAATATGTAGAAACCTACATTACCTGTTTGCAACAGGCGCAGGCCTTTACTCGTTTCTAATGTTCCTTTACCCAAGCCGTTCACAAAGCCATCTATACCCAAAAGCTCAACCACTTTATAAAAGAATACCGAAATGGCATCCAATGGCTTGCGAATGATCTTATCGTATAATTCGTCTATATAGAATTTATGGTAGGACAGGTTTCCCAATGTAGGGCGTTCTTCTTCATCAGATACCGGCACATGCGCGCCCCTAACGTATTTGCTGTAGGCATAACCTAAGGCTACCAACGCAATGCCTACAGATACTGCCATCAGAATCCATTCGGTGCTGTGGCTTAGTTCGTGTTCGCCAAGTATTTTGTGTGATGCCTCAAATACAGGTGCAAGGTAAGCGCCTAATTCGTGGTGGCCACCCATAACTGCCGGTACGCCTATCATACCTGCAACGGCAGATAGTATAGCCAACACGATCAATGGGATGGTCATGTTTGCAGGTGACTCGTGCAAGTGATGTTCCTGCTCATGTGTGCCGCGGAATTTACCCCAAAAGGTTAAGTACATCATCCTAAACATGTAGAACGAGGTTAAACCCGCAGTAATAACACCTACTACATAAAACGTTGTGCTATGCGCAAAGGCCGCGGCCAAAATTTCGTCCTTTGAAAAGAAACCCGAGAATGGAGGGATACCCGCGATAGCAATAGTACCAACCAGCATGGTCCAAAAGGTAATACCTATCTTGCTTTTTAAGCCGCCCATTTTGCGCATGTCCTGCTCACCGCTCATGGCGTGGATAACAGAACCCGCACCCAGGAACAGTAGTGCTTTAAAGAACGCGTGCGTTAACACGTGGAAGAATGCACCGGTGTAAGCGCCAACGCCTAAACCCAAAAACATATAACCTAATTGCGATACGGTTGAATAGGCCAGTACTTTCTTTATATCAGTCTGGGTTAAGGCGATCAATGCTGCAAACGCCGCGGTGGCCAAGCCGATGATGGCGATAACTTCCATGGTATGTGGCGCAAGCGTAAACAGGATGTTTGAGCGGGCTATCATGTAGATACCTGCTGTAACCATTGTTGCCGCATGGATCAAGGCCGATACCGGGGTTGGGCCGGCCATCGCATCGGGCAACCAGGTAAACAAAGGTAACTGTGCCGATTTACCAACCGCACCTACAAATAACAATAAGGTAATTAATACTATTGGTGCGCCTGCAGCAACCGCAACCGGTGCTTTAGGGAAAATGTCAGCGAAGTTTGTGCTGCCGAATGTGTTTACCAGTAAGAAAATGCCCAGCAAAAAGCCAAGGTCACCAATACGGTTCATCACAAATGCTTTCTTAGCAGCATCCGCATAACTTGGGTTGGTATACCAGAACCCGATAAGCAGGTACGAGCATAAGCCTACACCTTCCCAACCAATAAACATCACCACATAGTTGCTACCCATTACAAGCAGCAGCATAAAGAAAACGAACAGGTTTAAGTAAGCAAAAAACTTACCGAAGCCATTATCATCATGCATATAGCCAATTGAATACAGGTGGATCAGGAACCCCACACCTGTAATGATTAGCAGCATAATGGAGCTTAGCTGATCTACCAGGAATGCAAAAGGAATGTGGAAGCTACCAACCGAGATCCAATCGAACAGGTTTACCTCTATAGGCACGCCCGAGTTTTTTATCTGGAAGAAAGCAGCAACACTTAAACCAAATGCAATCAATACCAATAAGCTACCGATAGCACCGATAATACCTTTAGACAGGGTATTGCGCCCCAGTCCGTTAATAACAAAACCGGCTAAGGGTAGTACAGGAATAAGCCAGATCAAATTGTCCATAAGCCCCTTCTAAATCTCCTCCGCTGGTTAGCGGAGAGACTTTTTATTTTTTAAATTGTATAATACTCGTTTTAAAAATCGCTTGCCTTTTCTAAGGCCCTCCCTTCCGTGGAGGGTTTGGGTGGGGCCTACCACTTCAACCTGTTCAGTACGTTAATATCGATACTGTTGGTATTGCGGTATATCATTACGATTATAGCTAGCCCTACTGCAACCTCTGCAGCGGCCAGGGCCATAATAAAAAATACAAATACTTGGCCGGCTGCATCGCCACGGTAAACCGAAAAAGCGGTAAGCAGCAGGTTAACCGAGTTAAGCATTAGCTCAACCGACATAAATATAACGATGGCGTTACGGCGTAATAAAACACCCATCACGCCTATCGAAAATATGATAGTGCTTAATAAAATGTAGTGGTTAAGCGGTACCGCTTGAATGGTTTGGGTTAAACTTTCCATCAGATGGTTGCTTTTGGTTCTTTAGGGTCTTTTGTGGCCAGCAATACAGCGCCTACCATTGCCGATAACAGCAATACCGACGATACCTCAAATGGCAACAAAAATTCGTGGAATAATACTTTACCTAGGTTTTTCACCAGGCCAAGCTCGGGGTTCTTTAATACCACCGGGTCTGACACGCCTAATGATTTTAATGAAGATACCAATGCTACTGCCAGTATGCCACCACCAAATACCGCGGCTATCTTCACCATAAATGGCTTAACGGGCTCGCTCTCCTTATTCAGGTTTATCAGCATCAGCGTGTATAAGAACAATACCAGTATCGCACCCATATAAACAATAAAGTTTACGATAGCCAGGAACTGGGCATTCATTAATATATAATGGATGGTGAAGGTAAAAAAGGTAAGTATAAGGTACAATATGCTATGCACCGGGTTTTTTGCAGAAATAACCAGTATTGAAAAGAATATGGATAAAAACGCGATGAAGTAAAATGTACTCATGTTTATATTTTACAATATACTTTTGCTTGCTTAAATAGCTGGGCAAAGGTATAAAACTTCTGTTATTGATTTAAAGGTGCCTCTACTAATTTATCTTTGCCGTAAATAAAGTCTTTACGCAGGTAATCTGATTGTACAATGTCGCCGTCCAGGTATATTGCTTCTTTAGGGCAGGCCTCTTCACATAATCCGCAGAAAATACAACGCAACATGTTTATCTCGTAAACGGCAGCGTATTTTTCTTCGCGGTATAAGTTCTCCTCACCCTTCTGGCGCTCTGCAGCTTGCATCGTGATCGCTTCGGCAGGGCACGATAGCGCACAAAGGCCACAAGCGGTACAACGTTCGGCACCATTTTCATCGCGCTTAAGCGAGTGCAGGCCACGATAGTTTTCAGAAAATTCGCGTTTTACATCAGGATAGGCTATAGTAACCGGTTTTTTAAAGAAGTGCTTCATGGTGATGGCTAAGCCGCTCACTATAGCAGGCAGGTAAGCCCTCTCCCAAAAATTGAGCGGCTTAACTTTTAATTGCTTCTTTTTATTACTTAATGATTCCATTGAAAATAACCTCTCTCTAATTAAATAAAGTAATAACAATACCGGTAACAACAATATTAGCGATGGCTAAAGGGATCAATATCTTCCAGCCCAGGTCCATCAACTGATCGTAACGGAAACGCGGGATTGTCCAGCGTACCCACATAAAGAAGAAGATGAACCCGAAGATCTTGACAAAAAATACAGCTGTACCAATTAGCGGGCCTATAACCGGGCCAACATGCGCGGTAACCCAATCCATCCCCGGGTAGTTATACCCCCCCCAGTAAAGAGTTGCCATCACTGCCGATGAAATGAACATGTTGATATATTCGGCAAACAGGTAAAAACCAAGTTTCATCGACGAATACTCGGTATGGTAGCCACCAACAAGCTCAGTTTCACACTCCGGTAAATCGAAAGGTGTACGGTTAGTTTCAGCAAAAGCACAAACCAGGAACAGGATAAAACCTACCGGTTGGTAGATCACGTTCCAGTGCCAGCCATGTTGTTGCTGGGCAATTTCGCCAAGGCTTAATGTACCGGTAACCAATAACAGGGCAATGATAGAAAGCCCCATCGAAATTTCGTAGCTGATGTTTTGCGAGGCCGCGCGGATAGCGCCTAATAAAGAGTATTTATTGTTTGATGCCCAGCCGCCTATCATTACGCCGTAAACGCCTAATGATACTACACCAAATATATAAAGGATACCTACGTTAATATCTGTAACCTGTAACGGGATAACTTTACCGCCGATAACAAGATCTTGTCCCCAAGGAATAACTGCCGAACCAATACATGCGGTAAGGATAGCTAACGAAGGGCCAACTATGAACAGGAATGGTGTTGCATTCGTAGGGATGATCTCTTCCTTCATGAACATTTTGGCACCATCAGCCAGTGGCTGTAAAATACCAAACGGGCCTGCGCGGTTAGGACCAATCCTGTCCTGGAAAAAAGCCGCAATTTTGCGCTCGGCATAGGTAGAATACATGGCTACTACCAGGCTTATCAAGAATATAATAATGATGAGGCCAAATTTTATGGCAATGTCTGCTAATTCCATTACAGGCGTGTCTCCCTTTCAAATTGTTCTTTATTCGCTTCCATCAATACAGGGTTGGTTTTAACAACCGGCAGCGGGTGAAGCGTATCGTAGTGGTTTGAGTTGATAACAGATTTGTGAGAAACTTTACGCGGGCCTTCTATCACCCAGTCGCTGGTTTTCTTTTTATCAAAACGGCAGGTATTGCAAATAAATTCTTCTGCTTCGCCGTACTCATCTTTACGCGCAGTTACACGAATAACATCCTCGCCTTTATACCATAAGGTAACCTTGCCACAGCATTTTGGGTTCTCGCATTCGCGATGTGCCTCAACCGGCTTGGTAAACCAAACACGATTTTTAAAACGGAAAGTTTTATCGGTTAAAGCACCTACAGGGCAAACGTCAATTACGTTTCCTGAGAAATCGTTATCAACTGCTTTTTGGATGTAAGTGGAAATTTCTGAATGATCGCCACGGTTTAAAATACCATGGATGCGGTGATCGGTGATCTGGTCAGCTACAAAAACACAACGGTAGCAAAGGATGCAGCGCGTCATGTGCAGTTGAATTTTATCGCCAATGTCTATTTTTTCGAATGTACGGCGGTCAAACTCGTAGCGGGTTTTAGCCGCGCCGTGTTCGTAAGCCAAATCTTGAAGGTGGCACTCACCTGCCTGGTCGCACACAGGGCAATCTAACGGGTGGTTGATCAATAACATCTCTACCACGCCCTTGCGCGCCTCAATAACCTCCGGCGAAGTGATGTTTTTCACTTCCATACCATCCATTACGGTTGTGCGGCAGCTTGCTACCAGCTTTGGCATAGGGCGAGGGTCTTTTTCAGACCCTTTAGTTACCTGCACCAAACAGGTACGGCATTTACCGCCGGTGCCTTCCAGCTTGGAGTAATAGCACATAGCAGGCGGAACAATATCACCCCCAATCAGCCTCGCGGCGTTCAGGATGCTTGTCCCGGCTTCTACTTCAATAGGAAATCCGTCTATCGTTACCTTCATTTGACTTTCGTCTTTTTATATTTTTGTCACCCTGCGGCAATTATTATTCAGTATGTCCTTGCGAGCGTAGCGTGGCAATCTCAGCATATCCGCTTGTACTATGAGATTGCTTCGTTTCTCGCAATAACATAGTTTATTAGACTACTTAACTCGTTGCTACTTCCAATTTAGGTAATGGGTCTGCGTAATGCGCAATTCCATAATTACCGCTCAACGCTGCCGACGGGTTAGTTACATGCCATTCAAACTCATCCCTAAAGTGGCGGATCGCGCTGGCTACAGGCCATGCTGCCGCGTCACCAAGCGGACAAATAGTATTACCTTCAATTTTCTTTGATACATCAATCAACAGGTCCATATCGCTCATTTTACCGTGGCCATATTCCAGGCGATGTAAAACTTTTTCCATCCAACCGGTACCTTCTCGGCAAGGCGAACATTGTCCGCAGCTTTCATGGTGATAAAAACGAGCGAAGTTCCATGTGTTACGTACAATACATTGGTCTTCATCGTAAGCTATAAACCCACCAGAACCCATCATGGTGCCACTAACAAAACCACCATCAGCTAATGATTCATAGCTCATCAGGCGTGGTTCGTTATTAATGGTTTTCAGGAACAGGCTAGCAGGCAGGATAGGTACAGATGAACCACCTGCAACAACCGCTTTTAAACGTTTGCCGTTGGCAATACCACCGCAATATTCGTCGCTATATAAAAATTCTTCAGCCGGCAGGCCGAGGTCAATTTCATAAACACCGGGCTTACGTAAGTTACCACCTGCAGAGATTAGTTTTGTACCGGTACTACGGCCAATACCTAATTTCGCATACTCGTCGCCACCTTCGTTAATAATAGGCACAACAGCTGCTATTGACTCTACGTTATTTACTACCGTTGGGCAGCCATACAAACCCGCAATAGCCGGGAACGGAGGTTTTATTCTTGGGTTACCACGTTTACCTTCTAATGATTCTAACAAAGCGGTTTCTTCACCACAGATGTAAGCACCACCACCCGGTTGTACATAAAGCTCCAGGCTGTAATCGGTACCTAAAATATTTTTACCTAAAAATCCTTTTGCTTTTGCTTCGGCAATTGCCTTTTCCAGGATCCGGATCTGCGGCATCATTTCGCCGCGTACGTATATGTATGATGTTTTTGCACCCAGCGCAAAACTGGCTACTATCATCCCCTCAATTAACAAGTGAGGGATATGGGTCATTAAATAACGGTCTTTAAAAGTACCGGGTTCAGATTCATCGGCGTTACAAACCAGGTAACGCTCAACACCTTCGGGTTTAGCCAAAAAGCTCCATTTCATCCCGGTAGGGAAACCTGCACCACCACGGCCGCGCAAGCCCGATTTTTTAACCTCTTCCACCACTTCATCGGGTGTTAAGGTTTTCAGGGCTTTTTCAACAGCCGCGTAACCGCCTTTTGAGCGGTAAACATCAAATGTATTTATGCCCGGTACGTTTATATGTTCTAAAAGTAATTTACGTGCCATTACTAATATATTTTATTACTAAATTTATAAGCAACTATATGATTTTTAATACAGTTTGTAAGTATCATAACCGTTGATAGGCCAATTATCAGGCTGTATCGCTCGGGCATTTGCACCAATATATAAAGCAGGATGCCTGCTAATAATGTAATGTCCCAGGTAATAAGCCTTGTTCTGTCCTTCATGTTAATTATTAACTTTTTGCCTTAGGTCACCAATCAGTTTATCAACAGATTCGGTAGTTAAGTTTTCGTAAAAAGTATACTCGGGGCCAATTTGCAGCACCGGGCCAAAGCCACATGCAGCAAGGCACTCTACGCCTCTCCAGCTAAATAAGCCATCGGGGGTAACGTCGCCTTCGGGTACACCAAGCGTTTTTTCAATATGTTCCATTATTGGCGTTGCGCCTACAATTTCGCAAGGGCCGGTACGGCAAACCTCTAACATGTACTTGCCTTGCGGCTTTAAAAAGTACATGGTATAAAATGATGCCACCTCATAAACCTCTATCGGTTGAATATCCAGGTACTCGGCAACTTTATCCATTGCGGGTATGCTGGTCCAGCCAAACCCGGCCTGCACTAAATGCAGAATAGGCAACAGGGCCGATTTTTGTTTCCCCGCAGGGTAACGGCTAACTACATCAGCAAACTTGCTGAGCAATTCCGGCGAAAATGTTACCGGGGTATTGGTATCCTGTACACTAAGCATCTAACTCTCCGGCTATAACGTTTAAACTACTCATGTTAATAATAGCATCAGATAATAACATCCCCTTGCTCATTGGCGCATACATCTGGTAATTGATGAAACTTGGCCTGCGGAAATGTAAGCGGTACGGCGAGCGGCCACCATCATTGATGAGGTAAAAGCCTAATTCGCCGTTTGCACCTTCTACCGCGTGGTAAACCTCGGCATTAGGGGTATCTACCTCTCCCATCACAATTTTAAAGTGATAGATCAAAGCTTCCATGTTATTATATACTTCCTCTTTTGGAGGCAGGTAAAACGCCGGTACATCCGCGTGGAATATATCGGTTGGTTCTTTTTCTATTTTGGCAAGCGCTTGCTCTATAATGCGCAGGCTTTGCCACATTTCTTCGTTACGTACCAAAAAGCGGCTGTAAACGTCGCCGTTCTCGCCAACTGGTACTTCAAAGTCAAAATCTTCATAAGATGAGTACGGCTCCATGGCGCGCACATCATAATCAACACCTGTAGCACGCAAGATTGGGCCGCTCCAGCTGTAGCTTAATGCATCGGCTGCGGTAACGGCCGCAACATCTTTAGTACGATCAACAAAGATGCGGTTACGGTTAAACAAGGCTTCAAATTCTCGCAGTACCACCGGGAACCTAACCAAAAACTTTTTAATCTTGGCGAATGCTATAGGATTGAAGTTACGTTCGAAACCGCCTATACGGCCAATATTTGTTGTTAAACGCGAGCCGCAAATTTCTTCATAGATCTCGTAAATTTCTTCGCGATGCTCCATCATGTACAGGAAGCCTGTAAAAGCGCCGGTATCAACACCCAACACACCGTTACAAATAATATGATCGGCAATACGGGCCAGTTCCATGATAATTACACGCATGTAATCAACACGTTTTGGCATTTGTATGTCCAGCAGTTTTTCAACCGTCATGTGCCAGCCCATGTTGTTTATGGGTGATGAACAGTAGTTAAGCCTATCCGTAAGTGGGGTTATCTGGTAAAATGGGCGGTGCTCGGCAATTTTTTCAAACGCACGGTGTATGTAGCCTATGGTTGATACGCCGCTTACAATGCGTTCGCCATCCATCTGCAATACATTCTGGAACACACCGTGTGTTGCAGGGTGTGTTGGGCCCAGATTTAGCGTGGAATACTCCGTTTGCGGATCGTTATCAGTATATACCGGGTGGTTCTGCATTTATATTATCTCCCGAAAAAGTAATCTTTTTTATCAACACGGTTTGGATCTTCCAGCGGGAATTCTTTCCTCATCGGGAATACCGTCATGTCATCAACATTAAGTATCCTGCGCAGGTCCGGGTGGCCGTCAAATATCACCCCAAAAAAGTCGTATGTTTCACGCTCCATCCAGTTGGCGCCATCCCAAATGGCGGATGCCGTAGGGATATGCAAGTCTTCTAAAGTAAGACCCACTTTTATGCGAATGCGTGTATTTGTTGTTAAGCTATGTAAATGGTAAACTACCACGATCTGTTTCTCCAGCTCGGGGTAATGTACTGCGGTAAGGTCTGTTAAATAGATGAACTGTAATACATCATCTGTTTTCAGAAAACTTAATACTTCGTTAATATTTTCTTTATTGGCCTCAACAGTAAGCAAGCCAAAATCGGCACCTGTTTGGGTAACCTGGCCGGCAAAATTATCATTAAGCCTTTGTAGTAATTCTTCGTTAGATATTTTAGCCATTATTGGATACCATATTTAGCCATCAATTCTTGGTACTTAGGCTCCTCGCGCCTGCGCAAAGTTTCGGTTTGTACCAGTTTTTGGATTGCCATAAAACCATCAATAATAGCCTCGGGGCGCGGAGGGCAACCAGGCACGTAAACATCCACCGGGATAACTTCATCAATACCCTGCAGTACAGAGTATGTATCAAATATACCACCGCTTGATGCACAAGCGCCTACAGCCATCACCCAACGTGGTTCGGCCATTTGCAGGTAAACCTGGCGTAATACCGGGCCCATTTTTTTAGATATAGTACCCATTACCATCAAAAGATCGGCTTGGCGGGGCGAAAAACTAAGCCTTTCGGCGCCAAAACGGCTTAAATCGTAATGCGAACCCATGGTAGCCATAAACTCGATGCCGCAGCAAGATGTTGCGAATGGTAACGGCCATAAAGAGTGTGAACGTGCCAAACCCACTGCCTGATCAAGCTTGGTGGCAAAAAACCCCGATCCTTCAACACCCGCAGGGGCTTCAACTATTTGAATATCGCTCATTATATTCCTTATCAAATAATATTAAATGCTCAGTTATAACTGACGTGCAAATTTACAATAATTACGATGTAACAGATACACTATGAAGCCCCGGGAATATATTTAGAATCAGTCTAAACTAATGACCTGTAACCCCCTCTATATCTCCCCTTGCTGGAGAGACTTTTTATATAAGCACTCCATACCGCAGAGGGCTTAGGTGGAACTTCTTTAATCCCAGTTTAAAGCGCCTTTTTTTATGATGTAGAAGAAACCGGCAAGTAACGTGCCCATAAAAATGAACATCTCTATCATCCCGGTGGAACCAAGATCGCGGAAGTTTACCGCCCAGGGGTACATAAATATCACCTCTACATCAAACAACACAAACAGTATAGCTACCAGGAAGTATTTGATTGACATTGGTGAACGGGCGTTACCTACCACTTCGATACCCGACTCGAATGGGGTAAGTTTATCTTTAGTTTTACGCTTAGGGCCAATTTTGTGGGTTACAACCATGGTTGTAACAACAAACCCCATAGCCACCATCATCTGGAATATGATGGGCAGATAGTTGACAGGTAAACTTTTTAATTCCATGGTGCAAATATACAAATGAGTACATAATAAAAAAGCCCCCGTTAGTTAACGGAGACTTTTTTAATTTATTTATAAAACAATATGATTATTTACCTCTGCTAGATGCGCCGCCTTTGCGGGAGAAAAACGCTACTACCTGTTTATTAGTAGGGTCATTATCTCTTGCTTTTGTATAGTTCTCAGTAGCCTTGGCCATGTCTTTTTCTTTAAACTCAGCAAAGGTTGCTATATAAACATAAGCTTCAGCTAATTCTTTCTTTACTTTATCGGTAGGTGTACCACCTTTAGCGGTAGTTGTCTCAATATATTTTTCATAAAAAGGCTTAGAATAACCCACAATATTATTACGGTCTTTATCCTTTAACTCGTTTACACGGGCACGGAATAAATACGCGTTAGGGTCGGTTGGTGCTTTTTGCGTTACATAGCTAAATGCAGAATCTGCTTTTGCAATAGTAGCTTCTGCATCAGGGCTTTTCTCGTTGTAAGAGAAGTAGTAACTAACTCCTTCATAGAAATGATCTAATAATTTCACATTCCTGCCTTTTTGAGTATAAACGTGATAAGCATCACCAGCCTCAGCGTATTTCTTTTGCCCGTAAAGCGCTTTCGCAATTTCCGGATAAACATCTACCTGTGTGGTATCAATCGCGATAGCTTTACGCAATGAAGCAACACCTAATGAATCTTGCTTAGAAGCAATTTGCAAACGGCCCAGGTAAACATAATCACGAGGTATCACACGTTTAGGGTCGGCCTTAGTAATCCAGGTATTCATTGCAGTTAAACCTGCAGGATAATCTTTATTCTCATAGGCAGAATACGCCAGGTAACGATAAATTTTCAAGTTGCTGTTAGCTGCGCTTGATAAAGCAGCGGCCTCTGTTTGTAAGGTTTTAAAATCACCCGATAGTAACAAGAAGTCGGCATAACGTAAGCGTGATTCTAAAGACAAGTCGGTTAACGACAGGTATTTTTTATACTGCTCAGTAGCTTCTTTAATTTTTGCTGAAGCCATTTTTGGATCGGCAAATGCCCAACGCACGTCGGTTTCTGCCCATTCGCGGTAAGCAGGGCCGTAGTTAGGATCTATAGCTAAAGCTGCTTTGAATTCCGTTTCTGAACTCTCGAAGTTATTAGCATATTTCCAAATAACACCGGTTGCTACTTTAGCATGAGCCAATTTAGGGTCAAGGTCTAAAGCCGATTGGTAGTTACCCAATGCTTCGGTGTTTTTTGTTTGGGTGCGCAATGCATCACCTAAGGCAACCAAAATTTCGGCGTCTTTAGCGTTAACAATTTTACCCTTTGTTAATACTGCAATAGCAGCATTTGCATCTGCAGCAGGTACTTTACCGTCAACATTATTTAACAAGTAAGCTTTGCCCACGTATAAATATGGTTTACTGTCTTTACCTGCCAAAGCTACTGCCTGGTTAAAATTTGTTATAGCGGTTGCTTTGTCTTTATCTAAGAACGCGGCAGCACCTAAACCTGCATAGTTTAATGCCGATTTTGGATTTACAGCAATACCTTTCTGGAAATTGGTTTTTGCTGAATCGGGATATTCCTGAAGAATATACACCCAACCAAGATAAAAGAAGTTCTCGTCCTTAGTAGGCTGGGTTACGGTTAAATTCTTAAGCATCGATTTTGCTTTCTGATACTGTTCTGCATCTATCGCTTTTTTTGCATCGGCTATGCTCTGCGCAAAAACTGAAGAGCCAACAAGTGTCAGGGCTAATACTATCTTACTTATCTTACTGATCATTTTCATCCTTAGTTTGTTATGTATATAGTTAGTGTGTTATATGTAATTCCCGTTGCGGGATAGAATCAGGGAGTAAGCCCGATCTTAGTATTATTCGTTGTCCGCGTTCGCTTGCTAAAAACGATGCAAAGCCCGAGCCTAAACCCTTCCTGCCTGTGCAATCTATTATATATAACGACCTGCTTAACGGATACGTATGTTGGACAAGAGTTGTTTGCGAAGGTTTAAAGTACTCGTTGGGTGCAGTTTTACTGCTTTCGTCCTTAACGCCTACAATTTTAACCTTACCAACAGCATCCGCATAGTCCTTATCAGGGTCGTTTAGCCATGCAAAGCCCGTTATCCCTATCGAATTAGGGTGTGTACTTACGTACTTTATAACCTCTTTACTTGAACTTAACGCATAAATATTTTTTTGCTTTAACGCTTTATTGCCAGATAAGGTCTTCAAATACCTTACCAAACTTGAGTTAGGGTTATCAAACACTATACTTTTATCTGTTTTCGACTTTCCGTTCAGCATGCTTTTGATCTCATTTACCGAGATCGTGGTATCATTTGACACATTATTTACGATAAGCGCAACAGCGTCTATCGCAAATTTATTAACGTTTGGTATCAATGAGCGCCTTTTTAATACGCCAAGTTCGGCAGTATCCAGGGTGCGCGCCATAATAACTACCCTTGCTTTATCATTCATTAAATTATTTACAACCTCGCTTTCGGGTTTATAAGTAATTACAGGGTTAGCCTGGGGGTAACTTGACTTAAAAACATACAACTCTTCGTCCACTATGGGCGAAAAAGACTCGTCCCCATAAAATTGCGCTGTACCAAAAGTAAACCCGTCCAGTGGTGCCTTTTTGGCTGTGTTTTGCTGGCAGCTTTGTAATACAGCCAAAAAGGCTACACCCAAAAACAATTTAGTACTAAGCTTCATTGGGGTCCTTTCTTAAATAACGCGAAAAGCGTAAAACTGCATAAATAATTATAATACAACCAAAAATGGTTTTTTGCGGCTTTGGTAGCTGGCTCAAAAAACTATCCCAAAAGATGATCATGAGCCCTAAAGCTATAAAGCAAATAAATGCAGTAACTCCTAAAATAAGCAAAAACCGCCTTTTGGGCGATTTTTGCTTCTCATTGTTATTTGATAACATTAATTTTTATTCTGACGTCAGTGTAAAGTTTACCGGGATACTGTATTGTACACGAACCGGGCGACCGTTTTGTATACCTGGTCTCCACCTGGGTGACTTTTTCAATACACGAATTGCTTCTTCGTCACACCCGCTACCAATACCACGCACAACTTTAATATCTGTTAACGAGCCGTCTTTTTCTACAACGAATGTACAAATTACACGTCCTTGAACGTTGTTCTCTTTCGCGATAGAAGGATATTTAATGTTGTTACCCAAGTATGAGTAGAATTTAGATTCACCACCAGGAAACGTTGGAGATTGCTCTACCGCGGCAAAGATCTGGTTAGGGTTTTCTTCTACTACCTGCTTAACATCAGAGTTACCAACCGGCTCATCAATTGTGATAGCTTGGTTAGGGTCACCCTTTTGATCTTTCTGGCCCGGATCAGCAACTTTCAATTCCTCTACGGTTGGCGGGTCTTTTTCGCGTACCTCATTATCCGGTTTTACAACAGGAGGAGGGAAACGCACCTGGTCAACCTTTGGTTTAGGTGGTTCTGGTGGCGGTGGCGGTGTTTTAACCGCTTCATTTACGGGAGGTGGAGGCAGTAACACTTCGGTAACCTTCACCTTTTCATCAGCTTTGGGGATAAATCCCTCTATTGCATTGAGGATTGTTTTAAAAGATATAAGTAAAACAAATGCTGCTACACCAATTATAAGGGCCTTGTTTGTATTACGAGGATTGTCCCTTCTAAGTTCGTAAGCACCATAAGCTTTGTTACGGCCTGAAAAAACAACGTCAATCCACTGCTTGTTTAGTATGTCTAATTTTGATCCAAACATTATGTTATAACGTTAAATTACTGTAATTTTTTCATTAATAATTGCCATCGCGCTTAAGCAATTCTACTTCAACCGGTAGTATATCTACAATCGCGTAAGATTGTACGTTTGTTATTTTCATTTCATCCAAAATGTCAACCAAATTTTTATAGTTTGATTTGTCGCTTGGTTTGATCAACACAACCATATAGTTACCAAAACTTGCCTGAATTTCTTTGCCTTTTTCAATAAGCGTTTTACGGATACCATCTTTGCCGTACCCTTCGGTAGTAGGCTGCAATTTACCCGGCTCGCCAATAAACCATTCCAATTTATTGTTAGCACCTAACAAAATTGTCATAGATCGTGAAGCGGCTACTGGTAACTGCTCTTTGGTTTTCTCGTCCTTATTGGGCATGGTTACATCCATTGCTTTCGGTTTAGAAAGCGTAGTGGTAAGCATGAAGAAGGTTATTAACAAGAAGGCCAAATCCACCATCGCGGTTAAATCCACACGCGTTGAGGCTTTTTTACTTCTTACTTTCCCGCCTTTTTTACCCCCGCCGGAGGTGTCTAATTCTGCCATGTTTAATTTGTTTTAGGTGCAGCTCTAATTGTAGTAATTAGACTAAATTTGTCAAGTTTTTGTTTTTGAAGTATCCCAATAACCATTTTAATGGTCGGGTACTCTTCTTTATTATCTCCTTTGATAGATATCCTTAAGGCTTTGTTGTGTAAGGCCACATCAGCTTTGCGCGCTTCGCGGATCCAGTCGGAAAGTTCGTTATTAGCTGTCGTATCCGCTGGGATACCTGGTTGTTTGAACTCCTTTTTCTGCGCGGCGTCTAAGGAAAGGAAGCTTTTAAGCTGATTCATCGGCACCCCAAATATTGGTGTACCTGAGAATTTTTTTTGCTCTTCCGGAGTGAATTGTACATTGTATTTCTCACCCATTTGTTTAAGCGTTTGAATACGAATGTCGTTACCATCTACAGTAAAGAAAACTTTTTGCTCAGCTATTGTTAGCATCAACACATTATCATCAGGTATTGGCTGAGTGGTTGATGATGCAGGTATATCTACCGGTACAGGGTCTTCTGTACGGGGTTTTGCTGTTAATATAAAGAAAGTAAGCAAAAGGAAGGCTACGTCGCACATGGCGGTCATATCTATCGAGGTGCTCTTTCTCTGGACTTTTACTCTTGGCATCTTATTCCTTTTTTAATATAATAATGTAAAGATAGTTAATTAACGCAGTTGTCAGAATTATATTTTGTTATAATAGATATTTGCGCACTAATATTTTACAAAAATTATTTTTTGTGTGATGCAGCGAATGTTTGAACGATGCTAAAACCAGTTTCGTCAATCGCGTAAGTCAGTTTATCAATTTTAGAAGTAAACAAGTTGTACATTACAATTGATACAGCTGAAGTACCGATACCTAACGCAGTGTTGATAAGTGCCTCAGAGATACTGTTTGATAACGCTGATTGATTTGGAGCACCAGCCGCAGCTAACTCACCAAAGGCCTTGATCATACCGATTACTGTACCTAACAAACCGGTTAATGTACCGATTGATACCAAAGTAGCGATGATGGTTAAGTTTTGCTCTAACATTGGCATTTCTAAAGCTGTTGCTTCTTCGATGTCTTTTTGGATAGCTAAAGCTTTTTGCTCAACGTCTAAAGTTTGATCAAATTCCATCTCTTTGTATTTTTTCAAACCAGATTTGATAACGTTTGCTACCGAACCTTTTTGTTTGTCGCACTCAGCACTTGCGCCGTCGATGTTACCTGAATTTAATAAAGATTGGATCTTTCTAACGAAAGTGTCAACATTACCTGTACCAGATGCTTTGCCAATAACTACAAACCTTTCAATTGAAAACACGATAACCATTAACAGGTATGACATGATCAGAGGCACAATAACGCCACCTTTGTGTACGGTACCGAATAAATCGCCTGGGTTTGGTTCGTTTGCAGGATCGCCACCTTTGTAGTGACTTGGGTGACCTAAGATGAATACAAATATCAAAATTGCCACTACTATACAGATAGGGATGGTCAAAGTTGCAAATGCGCCCGATGCACTTGAGCTTTCTTTAACAGGAGTAGTTGGTTTTGTTGGTGCGTTTGCCATTACTTTTTAATTTTTAGTTTTCGTTTTGTTTATAATATAAGTTAATAAAATGTGTGCCTTTTAAGCGAATAACAAAAATAGAATTTAAATGAAATAAAAAAACTTTTTATGTAATTCTTTATAATTATTTAATGTACGGATGCTAAACCATTATAAAATTGGTGTTTACATAACGCTTAGAAACACAAAAATTGTCTGCGATGCAGACAATTTTTTACAATACAACCCATTTTTTTTTGGAATAGCAAGTTATAACACATAAAAAGTATGTAACTAAACTGATATAGTAGCGTCTAATTATACCTCTAAAGCTACGTTAGGCCCTGCATTTATTATCTCCGGAGTGCTGTAAGCGGCGTATTTATCGAAGTTTTTAACAAAGGCCGCTGCCAGCTTGTTTGCGCTATCTTCATAATTATCGGCGCTGGCCCAGGTGTTTTTAGGATCTAAAATTTCATCGGGCACATTAGGGCAACTGTATGGTATAGCTATATTAAATATAGGGTGGCGGTGATAATCTACATTATCCAACCCTCCGTTAATGGCTGCGGTTATCATTGCACGGGTATGCGATAGCTTCATGCGCTGGCCTACACCATGCGCTCCGCCTGTCCACCCGGTGTTAACCAACCATACATTAACCTGGTGCTGTTTTATCTTTTCACCCAGCAGTGTAGCATAAGCTACCGGGTGCAATGGCAAAAAAGCCTCACCAAAACATGCCGAAAACGTGGTGGTTGGCTCGGTGATACCTGCCTCGGTACCTGCAATCTTGGCGGTGTAGCCGGAGATGAAGTGATACATAGCCTGCTCTGGCGTAAGCTTTGCTATTGGCGGCAATATCCCAAAGGCATCTGCGGTTAAAAAGAATATGTTTTTAGGCGATGCGCCTATAGATGGAATTACCGCGTTGCTTACATTATATAAAGGATAAGCCACACGGGTATTTTCCGTTTTATCTATATTATTAAAATTAACGCAGCGCGTACCGGGGTTAAAGTTCACATTTTCTAAAAGCGCACCATATTTAATAGCATTAAAGATCTGTGGCTCCTTCTCGGCAGTAAGGCCGGTGCATTTGGCGTAGCACCCCCCTTCAAAGTTGAATATGGTATAATCACTCCAGCCGTGTTCATCATCGCCGATAAGGCTGCGCTCCGGGTCGGCAGAGAGGGTAGTTTTGCCCGTGCCGGATAAGCCAAAGAATATAGCGGTATCGCCTTTGGCTCCGGTATTGGCCGAGCAATGCATCGACAGCACCTGCTTATCATGCGGCAGTATAAAGTTCAGCACCGAGAAGATGGCCTTTTTGATCTCGCCTGTATAACCAGTACCCCCTATCAGTATTATTTTTTTACTGAAGTTGATGATAGAGAAATTGGGCTGGCGGGTACCGTCCTTCTCCGGTTCGGCCATAAATCCGGGCGCTGCAATAATGGTCCACTCCGGCTCACCCCCGGGGTTCAGCACTTCGGGGCGGATGAACAGGTGGTGCACGAACAGGTTCTGGTAAGCTGTTTCGGTGACCACGCGGATGTCGATATGATATTTTTCGTTGGCGCAGGCGCAGGAGTCGCGCACAAAGATCTCCTTGCCGGCAAGGTATTTTGCTACCTTATTATATAAGGCGTTAAATTTCGCGCCATCAAACTTATAATTGATGCTACCCCACCATACCGCATCATGGGTTATGTGGTCATCAACAATAAAGCGGTCTTTTGGCGATCGGCCTGTAAATTTGCCGGTGTCAATAGCGAGGGCGCCGGTATCACTCAGTACACCTTCGTTACGTTTAATTGCAGCCTCAACAAGTTGTGCCGGGGTTAACTGGTAGTAAATAGCGGGGCTATTAGCCAGGTTTAGGTACCCTAAATTGGGTATCCGGTTAGCAGTGGTGTTCATCAGGAAGATATTTTATAATTGGTTGCTACAAAACTACCTTTTTGATACACTAAGAACCAAGCGTTTTTAAGTATTTATTTACATAATGTACATTATACACACCATTTAAGTAATTGATTATCAATAACTAAATAGAGTTAGTATTATTAATTTCGATACACTATCCTCCGGCCTTTTTTGCCTTGTAGCCATCTGTTTGCAGCATGGTAAGCACCTTATCCCTAAAATCGCCCTGTAAAAGCACTTCGCCATCCTTAACCGAGCCGCCTACGCCGCATTTGGTTTTCATTTTTTTGCCAATAGCTTCCAGGTCGGTATCTAACCCAATAAAGCCGCTTACGCGGGTTACCAGTTTGTTGCCTTTTATCCTGTCGAGGTAGATCTTTAAGTTTTGCTGCTGTGGCGGTAGGGTTTGCTGCTCGTTTCCACCCTCTTCCCGGTATTCAAAATCAGGGTCGGTAGAGTACATAATGCCGGTGAAGTTTTTCTTTGCCATAAGTCCCCTTTAAATCTCCCCCGGTAGGGGAGGCTTTTGTTTTTTTGTTTTGAATTTTATTTGCTCCCTTAATATTAAAAGCCCCTTTCCCCCCGGAGAGGGGGTTGGGGCGAAGCCTATTCTTTATATGATGCGCCAACAATCACATTCAGCGCGTTTGGCACTACTTCTATATCAATATTTGTGCCTGCCACCTGCGGTTCGCCATCCAGGTGGATAGGGCCCTCCTGATGCCGGGTGATATGGATATGCTTTCCTTTGATAATCTCTACGTATTTAGAACTATCTGCCGTTTTGGTGAACATCCTCAAGCCCATCTCCGGGAAACGCCATAGCGGGAAAGGTTTTATGATACAAACATCCAGCAAACCATCCTGCACAGACGCCGTTGGCGATACGTGCGCGTTGTTGCCGTATTGCGAGGAGTTGGCCATACTCAGCATAAATGCTTCGCGGTCATAAGGCACACCGTCAATTTCGATATGGTAGTTTTTGGATTGATAGGTAGAGATCTCTTTAATAGACGATTTAAAGTAGCTTACAAAGCCGCGCTTGTCGCTACCGTGTGCAAACACATGGCTGATGTGGGCGTCAAAACCCATCCCGGCCATGTTAAAAAACCATTGCCCGTTCATTTTACCGGCGTCAATGGTAATTGCCCTTGCCAGGTTAAGCGTCTTAAAGGCGTCCTCTGCATTCATCGGGATGTTCAAGAACCTAGATAAGCCATTGCCCGAGCCATAAGGGATAACACCCAGCGTGGTATCGCTATTTACAATGCCCGATGCTACCTCGTTAACGGTACCATCGCCGCCTACGGCAACAACAATATCGTACTCGCCTACCGCTGCCTTAGCTAAACCGTTCGCGTGAAAAATACCGGTGGTAAATTCAATGTCGTAATCAAAAATAGTTGTGTCAACGTATTTCTGTACTAGCTCCGGCACACCGTCCTTATTCTTCCCTCCCGATACCGGGTTTATTATAAATAACGCTTTCCTTTTCAACTATATAAGTTTACAGGGGGCAAAAGTAAATGTATTTTCGGCTTTGTGAAAAATTGTTTTATTTTCGCTTCCCGAAAGTGGACTGATTTAATGCCCCATTGTTGATAAACATACAACGGGACTGGATTGCAACCACGTAAAAAAGTGCTAAACCCTGCCCCTTTTACAACGTTCAAAGTAAATCTTTGCCTTTCGGTTTTAACGTTTATTACAAATAATAATATGCCATACTTATTTACATCGGAATCCGTGTCTGAAGGGCACCCGGATAAAGTTGCCGACCAGATATCGGACGCGTTAATTGATAACTTTTTAGCATTCGACCCCGAGTCGAAGGTAGCTTGTGAAACTTTGGTTACAACAGGCCAGGTTTTTTTAGCGGGCGAGGTAAAATCAAAAGCTTATTTAGACGTACAAAAAATTGCCCGCGATGTTATTAACCGTATTGGTTATACCAAAGGCGAATATATGTTTGACGGCAGCTCTTGTGGTGTGCTATCGGCCATCCACGAGCAATCGCCGGATATTAACCAGGGTGTAGACCGTAAGGCGAAAGAAGAGCAGGGCGCAGGCGACCAGGGTATGATGTTTGGTTACGCCACCATCGAAACTGATAACTATATGCCTTTGGCTTTAGATATTGCCCACGCTTTGTTACGCGAGCTTGCCGTTATCCGCCGCGAAAATACTGACATTAAGTACCTTCGCCCGGATGCAAAATCCCAGGTTACTTTAGAGTACAGTGATGATAACGTGCCAACCCGTATCGATGCGATTGTGATCTCTACCCAGCACGATGATTTTGCTGAGGAAGAAGCGATGCTATCAAAGATCAGCAAAGACATTGTGGAGGTCCTGATTCCGCGTGTTAAGGCTAAATATCCAAAATACGCCCACTTCTTTAACAATGAGATTACTTACCATATTAACCCAACCGGTAAATTTGTAATTGGTGGCCCGCATGGCGATACCGGCTTAACCGGCCGCAAGATTATTGTGGATACTTACGGTGGTAAAGGCGCCCACGGTGGCGGTGCATTCTCAGGTAAAGATCCATCAAAGGTTGACCGCTCTGCTGCTTACGCAACCCGCCACATCGCTAAAAACCTGGTAGCTGCAGGTGTTTGTACCGAAGTTTTGGTACAGGTATCTTACGCTATTGGTGTTGCAAAACCAATGGGCATCTATGTAAATACTTACGGTACCGCTAAGGTTGGCTTAAACGATGGCGAGATAGCTAAAAAGGTAGAAGAGATCTTCAACATGACGCCATACGCTATTGAAACCCGCTTTAAATTGCGTAACCCTATTTATAGCGAAACCGCTGCTTACGGCCACTTTGGCCGCCCAAGCGAGGTTGTTACCAAATCATTCAACGCGCACGATGGCAGCACCATCACCCGTGAAGTAGAATTGTTTACATGGGAAAAATTGGACTATGTAGATAAAGTAAAAAGCGCCTTCGGTTTGTAACAATCTAACCCGATAAATTATACAAAGGCGCACCACAACGGTGCGCCTTTTTTGTTAAACACTTAAGCTGCAATACGCAATGACTAAGAAACTTGCTTCGCCCCTACTGGTTGCCTTCGCGTTCTTCAACATATACATCATATGGGGCTCAACCTACCTGGCGGTGGCTTACGGGCTAAAAAGCTTCCCGCCATTTATATTAGTTGGTTTGCGGTATTTAAGCGCGGGGTTACTAATGCTGGCCTGGTGTAAGATCAAACGAGAGAAATTTCCAGAAAAAAAATTGGTAATTCGCCACGCCATAAGCGGCACCCTAATGCTGGTTGGCGGCACGGGCATGATAGCCTGGGCCGAGCAATACATCAGTTCCGGCCAGGCAGCCATATTGGTTGCAACAGAGCCACTTATATTTTTAATATTAGATAGGGCAAACTGGTCGCGATATTTTTCTAATAAATACATCATCAGCGGCTTGCTGATTGGCTTTACCGGTATATTCCTGTTCCTGAAACTCGGCGTAGCGGTAGCCAACCCCTCGCCTATGGCAACAGTAGCAAGTGTGGTAGTGTTATTTAGCGCGGTGCTTTGGGTGCTTGGGTCGTTAATGATCAAAGACAATAAGGGCAACAGCACCTCCACCATGAATGCAAGCATCCAGTTATTAGCGGCCGGTGTAGCAAGCGCCATCATCGCCTTCGCCAAAAGCGAGCAGGTGGGTTTCGCATTCGCGGATGTAAGCTGGCAAGCCTGGGGCGGGTTGGTATTTCTCATCGTATTTGGTTCGTTATTGGCATACCTTTCATTCGTCTGGCTTATCAGCATCAAACCTCCGGCAATCATCAGCACCCATACTTATGTAAACCCCGTTGTTGCAGTATTTTTAGGGTGGCTGTTAATAAATGAGCAAGTGAACTCCGCGCAGCTGATCTGCCTGTTTGTGATATTGATTGGGATAATGCTGGTTAATGTGCCGGGGTATTTGAGGAGGAACCGGGGTTTAGCGGAGTAAATTATCTAAGACTCGAAGGGTCGCTTCTTTACGAAAATTATCTTGTAGAGAAGCGATCCTTCGAGTCTCCCTTATGCAATGCCAGTAAAATGCCCCTTACAATTACGGGGGGGGCTTCATAATAACGTGGCGTAAATTATTTTATCTTTACCTCATGCAACACCCCGAAGCTAACCCCTGGAAAATAACATCAGAAAAAGACATTTACGATAACCCGTGGATAAATGTTACCGAGTACCAGGTAATCAACCCATCGGGCAACCCGGGTATTTACGGGCAGGTGCATTATAAAAATATCGCTATTGGTATTTTGCCTTTGGATAAGGACCTGAACACCTACCTGGTGGGCCAGTACCGTTTCACCCTAAAACAATACAGCTGGGAACTGCCCGAGGGCGGTGGCATTATCGGCGTTGATCCGTTAGAATCCGCAAAGCGCGAACTGTTAGAGGAAACGGGGTTAAAGGCCTCACAATGGACGGAGATCCAACGAATGCACTTGTCTAATTCGGTAAGTGATGAACTTTGCATCCTGTACATTGCCCGCGGCTTGGAACAGCACGAGGCCGAACCGGAGGATACTGAGCAACTTATTGTAAAAAAAGTCCCTTTTGAGGACGTTTACAGGATGGTTTGTAGCGGCGAAATAACCGATTCGTTAGCGGTGGCTGCCGTGCTTAAAGCCCGCTTAATGCAGTTAGAGAACACTTTATAAAATCGCGATTATCATTCCGCAAAAAATTTTAAATTTGCGCCCTTGATGAAAAAGTTTTTAGGCTATATCCTGTCCCCATTTGCAATTTTAGCATTCTTCCTGCTATTGGTAATATTTCACCCTATACAATGGCTTGCCCTTAAAGCAGGCGGTTATGTAGTGCATAAACGTGTGGTAGATCTCCTGAATTTTTTTTTGGTGCATACTGCGTACATACTATGCAACAGCGTAACCTTTATCAATAAACAAAACTTACCGCTTAACAGGCCTATCATTTTTATTGCTAATCATCAAAGCTTATTTGATATCCCACCAATGATTTATTATCTGCGCAGATATCACGCGAAGTTTATTTCTAAGGTGGAGCTTACAAAAGGCATCCCATCTATCTCCTTTAATTTAAAATATGGTGGTGGTGCCAATATTGATCGTAAAGATCCCCGCCAATCTATTACAGAACTGGTGAAATTTTCCGGGCGAATGAAAGACAGTAATTGGAGTGCTATCATTTTTCCAGAAGGCACACGATCGCAGGACGGCAAGGTAAAAAAGTTTCAATCTGCGGGTATTGCTACGCTTTTAAAAAAATGCCCTAAAGCACTTTTAGTTCCTGTTGCTATTAGCGAAAGCTGGAAGATGATCCAATATGGCATATATCCAATGAACACTTTTACCCCCATGAAATGGGAAGTTTTAGAACCTATTGAGCCGGGCACTACACCCGTAGATGAATTAATACAGGAAGTTGAAGGGCGAATAAGGGCGATTGTAGACCCAAATTAATCTATCTTTTTAGACCCGCTCATAACAATTCTATTCAATAAACTGGTGACACAATTCTGCCACCAATTAAAAAATCAATCATCTGATTATAAGCAAATTGCAAAAAGAAACGTGTGTTCACAATCGTGAACATGAACATTTCGCCTAAAATTATCTACTCCAGATCTCCCGCTGCAAAAGTATTTCCCTGGCTTACATCACCTGTTTCAAAACCTTTTTTGAACCAGTACATGCGCTGGGCGCTGGTGCCGTGGGTAAAACTATCGGGGTGCACTTCGCCCTGGTATTCTTTCTGCAGGCGGTCGTCGCCAATTTGATGAGCGGCGTTTAATGCCTCTTCAATATCACCGGGATCAAGCACATTTTTCTGGTTTTTCTCATAGTAAGCCCAAACACCAGCATAAAAATCAGCTTGAAGCTCCAGCTTTACAGATAGCTTATTGTACTCCTCCTGGCTCAACTGCTGCCTTGCCTGGTCCATTTTGGCTGATACGCCCAGCAGGTCCTGCACATGGTGGCCAACCTCGTGGGCTATTACATAGGCCTGAGCAAAATCGCCGGCAGCGCCAAATTTATTTGATAACTCATCAAAGAATGACAGATCGAGATACACTTTTTGATCGCCCGGACAATAGAACGGGCCTGTTTCGGCACCAGCTTGTCCGCAGGCGGTATTTACAGCATCTATAAAAAAATGTAGTTTGGGCTGCTCGTAAGTTTTACCCATATCGCTGAACAGTTTGGTCCAGATATCCTCGGTATCGGCAAAAATAACCTTGGCAAATTTTTTCTCTTTGGTATCGGGGATGGCTTGTTGGTTGTTTTCTTGCGGGGCACCGCCGCTATTCACCCGGTTAAGCACAGCAGATGGGTCGATGCCTGTAAAGAAATATATCGCGGCAGCTATAATGCCTACCACGCCGCCGCCAAGGGCCAACCCGCGGCCGCCTCGGCCGCTGCTGCCATCTTCTGTATTACTGCTTTCGCGCCTGCCCATCCATTGCATAATATTACTGTTTTGTTTGGCAACTAAACAGTAAGGTCCAAACAATTGTTTGGGCCTTACAAATTTGTGGTTATGAGGAAAACTTTATTTTTTCGGGATGCGTGTTGGGGTATCCTTACCGGCAACTATACTGCGCGAGCTTAGCGCAATAGCACGGATGGTTGCCACAATGTTATTTACATCAAGCGAGGCGTACTCATCCTTTACTGTATGGTATAATTTATCCGTCGGGATCTGGTCGGTAGAGATGGTATGCGCCGGTACGCCTAAAGCGGCAAGCGTCGCGTTATCACTGCGATAAAACAGGTTTTGCTCGGGGTATGGGTCCGGGTAAAACTTAAAGGCCGTACCTTCCAGGTTTTTTTGCAGGATAGTCCCAAAATCTGAACGTTCAAAGCCGGTGATAAAGGCAGAGTTTTCGCCAAACTTAGCGGCTTTACCGATCATTTCAATATTAAACAACGTTACTACTTTATCAGGGTCTAACTGCTTAGAAAAATATTGAGAACCAAAACCACCGATCTCTTCGGCAGTAAAGGCTACAAATACTAACGTACGTTCGTTGTTATTTAGCTTTTTGTAATACTTGGCAAGGGTTATAACCGCTGTAGTACCCGATGCATCATCATCGGCGCCGTTGGCTATGCTATCGCCATCCATGGCTTTGGTCATAATGCCCAGGTGATCATAATGCCCGCCGAATACTACATACTCATTAGGTTTTGATTTACCGGGGATAATACCCACCACATTAAATAATGGTTTCTCGGTTGATTTAACTTCGTATTTTACCGATGCCGATTTGAAATCGCCAAAGCCCCCAAGTAAAAATACGATGATTGGCGCTGTGTTATCCGCTTCTTTAAAGCTTATACCGTCTCTTTTATAACGGTTAGCCAACCTGTTAAAGTTTTTGGTAAAGCTGGTATCTATCAATACTAATTGCTTTTTACCACCGCTAAAAATAGCGCGATACTCGGTGGCAAAATCTTTACCGGCCCCAATTTTAACAACATCCACGCCATCGGTACTTGCCCAATTGAACGAGCCGGATGCGCTGATGGCTATGTTAGCTGCCGATACCTCCGCACCATTGATGGTAACTTTTGAACTTACAGGGCTGGTACTAACCATGCTAAAATTCTGGCGGAAGCCGGTGTTGCCTGTAAAGGGTTTTAAACCCGCGGCTTTAAGTTCACCCTCTATAAATGTGGCAGCTTTTTCGATACCTTTTGTAAAAGTACCGCGGCCTTCCATATCGTCGGCGCTAAGGGTTTTAATGATGCGCTCTACATCATCCTGTTTTATCAGTTTATTTACATCCTGGCAAAAGCCAATGGCCGGCGCTGCTGCTAAGGCGGTTATCGCTATTAAAAATTTAAATTTCATTTATTTTACTTTTGATGATAACCAGCTGCCGCGGAAATCTTTTTGTTGTTGGCTTAATGTTTTACCCGCTTTTTCAAAGGTTACTACTTCAAAGGCAGGACTTTCTTCTACCACTATGATCCCGTCGTGGTTGCCTGTGCGGTTTTTGTAGGTTACGGCAAGCTTATCGCCCGGTTTTTTATCTTTAATAATATCAGCGATCTCGGTTGCTGCCTTTACTTCCTTACCATCAATTTGCAGGATGGTATCACCTGCATCAAGTCCTGCTTTGTAAAACGGGGTATTTGACACGGTAGCGTTTGTGATAGTTAGCCCACCCTTTGATGGTTTGCTTGCTATACGGCCTATCCATGCTTTACCAGGCGCTGCTTTTTGCAATATCAAGCCTGCGTTAGCTAATAAAGCTTCGTAATTGTTCTTTTTTAAACCGTAGATGTAATCTGCAAAAAATGATGCCGCAAATTTAGGGTTAGTAACCTTACCAAGCGTGGCTTGCAGATCAGGTATGGTATATGGCTTTCCGGTTTTACCGTAAGCTAACCAAACCTGGCGCATGTAATCGTCAAGGGTAATCTTAAATTCGCTGCGTAAACGCAGATCAAGGGCTAAAGCTGTAGCGCCGCCATAAACATAGTAGCTTGTGAAAATATTACCATAATTAGTAGCATCAACTGCTACACCAGCATCTGTAAATACCGCGTAACGGCTCATTTGTGTTGGCGGATATTTTGCCGGGGCTGGGTCTGCTAAAACCGAGTTAACTAAACCTGCAACGGTGCGGGTATAATCCTCAACTGAATTAAAGCCACTGCGTACCAATAGCATTTCGCCGTAGTATTGCGTAAAACCTTCGGCAAACCAAAGCTCGTTGCTCATGTTGGCATGCTCAAAGTTAAACGGCTCTAACGATTTTGGGCGGATGCGCTCCACATTCCAGCTATGGAAAAACTCGTGCGAGTAGGTGCCTAACAGGTCTTTCTCGTTACCAGCAACTTTATCTGATCCGTCAACAATACAAGTAGAGTTGCGGTGTTCCATGCCATCGCCAAAGTTGTTTGGGTGTACATCGTCAAGGAATGTATAGCTCCCGTAATCATAATCCGGCTGTTCGCCAAAAACGGCTTTTTCTTCAAGGACAACCTTTTTTACCATTTGGGCAAAGTTGTCTATGGTAGCCTGGTCATCATCGGAGTGTACGGCAATACCCATTTTTTGCTTTTTGCCGTTAGTGTTAACCACATCCCAGTAATTGGTTTTAACGTTAGATAGTTCGGTAGGGCTATCCATCATATATTGCATATCGGGCGCGCTGTAAACATTATCGCCTTCGTGCTTTAATTGGGTAGCAACCTTCCAGCCGTATTTATCCAAATCGTTAAATTCAAACTTTATCGGGCGGGTAACAATATCTTTATTAACTGCCCACATAAACGCTGCAGGCATATTCAGGTGCGCATGGCTGGCATCAATACCAACGTAAGTACCATCGGTGTGGTTACCAAATAAGGTATAGCTTATTTTCACTACCGAACCATGTTCTGCCACCTCGTAAACATCGCCCTCAACCTGTTTTATAACTAATTCTTTACCGCTCAGGTCAAATGCCTTTACATTGTAAATATTCTTGCCAAACTCATGCGTGGCATAACGCCCTGGTGATGAGCGGCTCATCCGCATTCTTAACGGCACGTTTTCGGTTATTTCAGGAACCGTTATCGTGATTTCGGCCTCGTGGTGGGCAGCGTTAGGGAACGATACAGCATAGTAAAGCCCGTTGCGTGCTTTAATTTGTGCATTAGCGCCAAACGCGAAAAAAACGGCAGCTGTAAGGAGTAATATTTTCTTCATTGTGATGATATGATTAAGGTGTTGAAATTACCAATAAATCAGATAATTCGTATCTATCAATTTTCTTACAAAACCTCACCTAAATTCTTTTTAAAGCAGAGGCCTTAAAATTTCTTCTGGCCGGGGAAGAGGTTAATCATAACTATGCCTGCCCAGGTCATATTCCGATTGCGCGGTGATGATCTGCTTTCGCCGGGCTATATCGGCATCCAGATTATGATCGTAAGTGTTATCGGTAACGGCAATATCCCGGTCTTTATCCTTATTGGCAAAGTGGATGTTCGCTTCGCCGATCTTAGTCAAAGCCATATCATAAGGCCCTTTGGGCGACATCAGCTTTACAAAAACCGGCAAACATTCAAACAGGATAAACAGGTAGCCAATAAATGAGATAGCCATATAGGTATCCAGATCGCGCGTGCCATCAACATTGTAAGATAACTGGCCCAATGCCCAGTTACGATCTGCAAAACCAGCTACGTTTGATAGGCTGTCCAGTTGCTTTTCGCTAAATAATCGGGCAGCATTCAGCCCTTCATAATCTTTACGTTTACTTAAGTATTGGTCCATCTGGCCCAAGTTTTCGGTAACCGTTTTAAGCCTGTCCTCTTTCTCCTGAAGTACCTGGGCTTTTTGCTTCGCGTACGTACCATAACCGTTTATGCCCGATGTTTGGTTTGTTTTATCACCAAAAACTTCCTGGTTCAACTCGTAGCGCGAACGGTTAATATCGCGTTCCAGCGAGTCCTTCTCTTTCTTCAGATCGGTATTTTTAACCAGTTCCTGCCCGTATTTTTGCTGATAGGTTTTTTGAAGCGTATCTATCTTGCTGTGCTGTCCCTTCAGGTAAGCCGTTTTTAGCTTGGTGCTGATCTCCTTATCAAAGATCTTCAGCTCCAGCGGGCGCGATATTACTACGCCTATCATTATGGCCAATAAAATACGAGGCGTGGCCTGTAAGATCTGCTGATTCATACTACCTTCTTTGTTGATGCTGGATACGATGTACCTATCCATATTAAAAATGGCGGTGCCCCATATCAAACCGAAAAGGATGGCTAAACCAACGGCAAATGCATTGCCGCTGAATACAAAGTACATGGCGTACCCGCCGGATAGCGAGGCAAAAAGCGCGGTGAAAAATATGGTGGCACCAATGCCCACATACTTATTATGCTCTATCGGGTATTTTTTTAGTGTGCCCACGTGCGCGCCGGAACAGAACCAAAAAAACCTGGTTACTTTTTTCATTCAGGAATAGCGTAATAATATACACTTAACCATAAAACGCACTTAGGTACTGATTGTTACAGATTGACTACAAATATTTGATATAGAAAAACATACCTTTGGCTGTTAATTATATTTACCATGCAAGAAATAAGCGTACTGGAACTTAAAGAAAAATTAGATAAAGGCGAAGATCTTCAACTGATTGATGTTCGCGAGGACTTTGAATATGAAACATCAAACATCGGCGGATTATCTATCCCGCTTGGCGGCATATTGATTGAAGCCGATAAGGTAGAGAAAGATAAGCCTGTTGTTGTAATGTGCCGCAGCGGTAAACGCAGCATGGCAGCCATTATGCAGTTAGAGCAGCAGGGCTACACTAACCTTAGCAACTTGCAAGGTGGTATTTTAGCCTGGAAAGCAGAAATAGACCCGGAACTTAACGTTTACTAAAATGGGCAAAAAGGTAGCACTAAACGTGTTCTACAACATCGCGATATTTTTGTGTATCGTAATTGTATGGAATGCGGTTGAAGCGGCACGCTGGGAGTACGTACTGGCCTGCGCTTTTATAGCCGGTATCATCATTACGCTAAAGATCCGCCTGATAAAAGAGATCAGGGAAATGCAGAACAACAAGTAATTGTAACAATAAACAGATCCGTATATTTAATTTCTAAAAACTACCCAAATAATTTTAACCAAAACATAAAATGTTTTTAATAATTGTTGGTATTGTTGTGCTTATTGTAGGTATAACAATAAAGCGTTCTAATGAGCCCGTTAACCGCTTTGGCGGTATTATCAGCATTATAGGTATAGCGATAGCGGGTATTAGCTTGCTATTTTCAGTTTTCAAGGTGATAGATCCCGGTAAAGTTGGTGTACAGGTTCTGTTTGGTAAAGTACAAAATGATGTACTGGAAAGCGGCCTGCATGTTATAAACCCGCTGGTTGATGTGACCATCTTTAACACCCAAACCCAAAACTACACCATGAGCGCTGTGCACAGCGAAGGTGAAGTGCAGGGTGATGATGCCATCCGCGTGCTATCATCAGACGGATTGGAAGTTACTATTGACCTTACCGTTCTGTACAAGGTAAATGCCAATAAAGCGCCTTTTATTATGCAGAACATTGGTATGGATTACGTGGATAAGATAGTACGTACCGTTGCCCGTACCGCCATACGCGATAACGCGGTTAACTATGCCGCCGTAGATCTTTACTCCATCAAACGCCAGGAATTTCAAAATAAAATAAATAGTACCATATCTTTAAGTTTTGAAAAGCGCGGTCTCGATCTGCAACAGATCCTGATCCGTAATATCTCCCTGCCACCATCTGTTAAGGCGAGTATCGAATCGAAAATAAACGCCGAGCAGGAAGCCCAGAAAATGACCTTTGTGCTCCAAAAAGAACGTCAGGAAGCCGACCGTAAACGCGTGGAAGCACAGGGTATTGCCGATTACCAGAAGATCCTGTCAACCGGCTTGTCTGATAAGCAACTGCAATACGAAACTATTAAAGCCCAAAAGGAAATCGCCCTATCGCCAAACACTAAGGTTATTATTATTGGTGGGGGTAAAGGCAACCCGATAATGCTGAGTGATAAGTAAGCTCTCAATCCCAGTCATTTCGAACGAGGTACCAAGAGAAATCCTGTTAGTAGCCAACTTGGGCTTATGTAACAAGTTTTCTCTCTATCGTTCGAAATGACATATAGGAAGAAGGGCTTATTTCACCGGCAACTTTAGCCCTAATGCTTCGATATATCCTTTATTAGGGATACAATTCACAAACTTGCTGTTCTCTAAAAATGCCCATAGGGCTTTGCGAATCTTTTCCCTATCGGCAGGGGCGGCCTTGCGAATCTCCTCGAAAGTGCCGCGCGGGGCTTCGGTGTAGTTGATGATGTCTTCGTAACCATCGGGTACATTAAAGCTCATGATGCCTTTCAGATTGTCCAGCTTTTTGTATGGCCAGTAATGCCAGCCAATGCGATTCTTTTCGCAAAGGATGCGGAAGTCTTTTACCCAGGCGTCTTCGTTCTCGCCGGTTTCGCCAACGTAGATTGGCACGTTGTATTTATCACGGAAATCTATATAATCCTGTATCACATTTTGCACGGGCTCCGTCCAATATTTGTGGAAGGTGTAAACGCTTTTACTATCGAATGGCTTGCCGAAGGGTTTGAAGTTACTGTCCCACTGCGCACCTCCCAGGAACACGATGTGGTTCTTATCTACTGAACGCACCGCCGCTGTTATCTGTTTAAAGGTTGGCTCTAAATGCGGATTTAGTTCATCAACTTTAAAATAATGGGCAATAGGTTCGTTCAACAGATCGTAACCCATTATAATAGTTTCATTTTTATAATGGCCGGCTATTTTGTGCCAGATATCCGCAGTAAGTTTACGGCTTGATGCACTTGTGAACAAGAACGGGAAACCATTGCCATCATCAATATTATCACCGGTTTGGCCGCCGGGTGCGCAGTGCATATCTAATATTACATAAAGGTTTTCTTTTTTGCACCAGCCTATTACCCTATCCAGCAGTTCGAAACCACGGTTTGGGTTGTTTTGGCCCATGTAATCCTCGTAAGTAAACAGTTTATAGTTGAACGGGATGCGGATGGAGTTCATGCCCGATGCTTTCAGAAATTTGATATCCGCTTCGGTAACATAGGTATCCTGGAATTTGCGCCAAAACAATTTCATTTCTTCGGGACCAACCAGTTCGGTCAATGCCTCGTTGATCATCTTGGGCGAGTTGATCTTTTTAAACTTGAACATGTAACCCTCGGGCACCAGCCAATTACCCAGATTTGTACCGCGCATCAAAAATGGCTTGCCATCGGCACCTACAATTTCTTTGCCTTTAACGGTGATGAACTTTGGTGCCTGCGCGCTGGAATTAAATATGCCGGCAGCAATAATCAGCAGGAGTGCGATGATCCTTTTCATTTTTAATTTATGATGGTTTACAGAAAGCGTTTACAACTGGCGGCCAACGCTAAACAAATGTAAGGTATTTACATTATCATTTAACATTTGTACCGATGTTGCAATAATGCGTATTTTGTGCCTCAACACCACTAACGATGAAACTATCCAATAAAATATTTCCGTTAATTTTCATCCTTTGGAGTTTTTTTATAGTTGCCGCCCATGCGCAAAAAATCACGGTAGCTATTGCTGCAAACCTGCAACCGGTAATGAAAGATTTGCAGCATGATTTTAAAACACGGACCAAAATAGATATCGATGTTATCTCCGGCTCGTCGGGCAACCTCTCCACCCAGATCCGTAACGGCGCGCCCTATGATGTGTTTATGTCGGCAGACAAGGCGTTTCCCGAGGCTTTGCAAAAAGATGGACTTACCCTTAAAAACTCGGTGGTATATGCGCAAGGTGTACTGATTATCGCCAGCACTCAAAACCTAAATTTTAATAGTTGGAACAAGCTTTTGCTTCGCGATAATATCAGTAAGATAGCTATCGGCAACCCCGCCATTGCGCCATACGGTAAGGCCGCGCAGCAGGCATTAACCAAAGCCGGTATTTATGACAAGGTGAAAAGCAAGATCGTTTTTGGCGAAAGCATTACGCAGGTTAATACTTATATCACTACGGGTGTTGTGCCGGTTGGGTTCACTACTTTGTCATTAATAAAAGATGCTAACAATAAAGTATCGTTGCACTATAAGATCATCAACCCAAAGGATTACGAACCGATAGAACAGGCCATGGTAGTGCTTAAAAACGCGAAGGGTAAACCCGCTACCGAAAAATTCTATCGGTACATATTAAGCGCGCCGGCAAAAAAAATATTTAAAGCTTACAGCTACCACACCTTATAACGCATGGACCTTACACCCATTTGGCTCACCCTAAAATTAGCGGCTATCACCACCCTGATATTGCTGCTGATCGGCTTGCCATTGGCCTGGTGGTTATCCAAAAAGCGGTCGTTTGTAAAAATCATAATCGAGGCTATTATTACCATGCCTTTGGTGCTGCCGCCATCTGTACTGGGGTTTTATTTGTTGCTGGCGTTTAGTCCGCAGCGCGGGTTGGGGCATTGGCTGCAGCAAACGTTTGATGTGCAGTTTGTATTCTCGTTCCAGGGCCTGGTGCTGGCATCTGTCATTTACAGCATGCCGTTTATGATCAGCCCGGTAAAATCAGCGTTTCAGCAATTGCCGCAGTCACTATCGCAGGCATCATATACGCTCGGTAAAAGCCAATGGCAAACCTTCCGGTACGTTTTACTGCCCAATATCAAACCCTCATTATTAACTGCGGCTGTGCTTACCTTTGCCCATACGCTTGGCGAGTTTGGGGTAGTGCTGATGATAGGCGGCAACATCCCCGGCGTTACACGGGTGGCATCCATTGCGGTTTACGACTCGGTAGAGCAGATGAATTACACTGCAGCCAATAACTATTCGCTGGTGCTGTTTACTATTACATTTGTGATGGTGTTAAGCGTTTTTATTTATAATAAGTACCAGGCAAAAAGCCCGTTAGAATGATAGCAGTTGAAATTGAAAAAAAGCTAAAAGCTTACAAAGGCTTACAGATACTGCTGATAAAAAAGCAATTTATTCCCGGCAGTATCACCCGTATTACCGGCCCATCCGGCGCGGGCAAAACCACGTTTTTAAAAATGTTGGCGGGGTTGATAAATCCTGACAGCGGTACAATAAAAGCAGGTAATACTATTTGGTTCGATGCCTCACAAAACATCAACCTATCCCCTCAGAAAAGGCGTATCGGTTTCGTTTTTCAGGATTACGCGCTATTCCCAAATATGACGGTGAAAGAGCATTTGGAATATGCCACAAACGATACCGCCTGGATAAATCGCCTCTTAAGCATCGGCGTATTGGAAACCTTCACTAATCACAAACCCAACCACCTATCCGGCGGGCAGCAACAGCGCCTGGCTATTCTTCGCGCACTTGCTACCAAACCAAAATTGCTATTGATGGATGAGCCATTTTCGGCACTGGATATTAAGATGAAGTCGGCGTTGATAAAGGAGTTACAAGCATTGTTTATTGGGCTCGGCGCAACCGCGCTTATTGTTAGCCATAACCCGCAAGAGCTGGATGGGATAAGTACCGCTGAGTTAGAAATAGGCGACTAGCCCTCATCTTTACCACCCCATTTACAGGGCGGACTACCAATTTACAGGGGATGGGTTTAGCCAAAATAGTTTGAAAGGTTCGGCTAAAGCCGGTTACTTTCTACTCTGATCCGTTGGCTAAAACCAACGGCAATGAAGTTATCTCTCTCTTCAGAAAGCCTATTTTGACCAACTTTTTACTTAACTATTGTACTTGCGATACCACAATCTTATCCAAATTATGCAAATACCTGCGGCCGGTTTTAAAATCGATGGCTGATGTCATTTGCATGCTCTCGGGCATTTTATCTGCTTTGATGCCGTTCTTTTCCATAATGATGTACACATGGTTACCAACTTCGGTGTTATACAATTCATTCCACGAATACACCACTTTGTAGCCATCAACACCAGTACAAACAAAGTAAAACCGGCTCATCAACTTCGGGCTTGTAGTTTTGAATTTGGTATGCGATAACACATCTTTCAGCAGGATGCCTTTCAGTTCATCGTCCTGGTGTTTGAACGCGCCGGTATGATCGGTAACTTTAATATTGCCAAGTGGGCTAATGGTGTATTGCTTTAGCGAATCGAGGGTGATGACAGATTCTTTCACCACTTCACCGGTGATGGCAAATTTTAGGGTTTGCTGGTTTTTTTCCTGCGCGGTGGCGGCGCTTGTGTACAGTAATAATAGTAGTATTAAATTTTTCATGATAAATTATATGCCAATATATGAATTTCTTGAAATCAAAACCGCAAATTAAAGCCACGGCGCTGTATTATGCGTATATAGATATAAACAGCTATCTTCACCATATAAGCGCTTGTTAATGAAAATCATAAAAGAAAAACATTCTTTAGCTATGCGGTGGACACATTGGGTAAACTTCCCGATCCTCACCATTATGATCTGGAGCGGGATGCTTATTTATTGGGCTAACGATACGTATACCTTTGGCCTGTTTGGGCATACGTTTTTCAGGTTTTTCCCCGATTGGTTTAATATCGCTTTAAACATTCCAAAGCGCCTGTCCGAAGGGATGGCCTTCCACTTTTTGTTTATGTGGTTTTTTACCATCAACGGTGTGGTGTATATATTATACACGCTCTTCTCTGGCGAGTGGCGGGAATTGGCACCCAATTGGAATTCGTTTAAAGAGGCCTGGCAGGTGCTGTTACATGATCTGCATGTCCGTAAAATGGCGCCGCCTCAAAAGAAATACAATGCCGCGCAGCGGATAGCTTATACCGCCATTATCATCATGGGCTTTGGCTCGCTCATTACCGGGTTGGCTATTTATAAACCCGTACAGTTTAATACACTAACCTGGCTTTGCGGCGGGTACCACGCCGCGCGGATAGAACATTTTGTATTGACCATTGGCTACGTGTTTTTCTTTATCATCCACGTGGTGCAGGTTGTACTTGCCGGGTGGCGTAATTTCCAATCGGTTATCACCGGGTTCGAGGTGACGGATGATCAGCCCAACCGCATTATTAAACCCATATCGAGCGATGAAAAGTAAAAAGCCAAAAAAGCCGCTCACCATCGAGCAGAAAATAAACCGGCGCACATTTATTTCGTTTGGTACGTTCGCGGTGCTGTCGGCTGCGGCTTACAAAGGATGGGGCTGGCTAAAAAATTCGCCAAAGGAAGTACGCACGGTTACGGCGGGAGCCAAAGCACCTTTGCGCCGGGCATTAAACCAAACAGAACTTGCTTTCCGCAGATTATACAGCAACAACAACCTCGTTAAAACCTATCCAAAAGACCGCGCTGCCAAAACGGTGCGCTATAATAGCGCCATTGGCCTGCAGCCAAAATCCAATGTGGAAAATTGGAAATTGGAGGTAAAAAAGCAATCGGGCGAGGTAATGAACATTACCCTGGATCAGATCAAATCCCTGCCTAAAACAGACTTGATCTTCGATTTTAAATGTGTAGAAGGCTGGGACCAGATCTCGCACTGGGGTGGCGTAAAATTCAGCGATTTTATAGAACACTTTAATTTGGGCGACCAAGCCAACCTGGATTACGTAGGCATGGCTACGCCAGATAAAAAGTATTACGTAGGTATCGATATGCCAAGCGCCATGCACCCCCAAACCTTATTGGCCTATGAGATGAACGACCAGCCGCTGATTCCCAAGCATGGCGAACCGTTGCGGCTCATCATCCCGGTAAAGTATGGTATCAAAAACTTAAAGTGTATTGGCAGCATGGTGTTCAGCAACCAGCGCCCACCCGATTACTGGGCCGAGATAGGATACGATTATTACTCGGGCTTGTAGTTTACTTACAAACGGTATTTACAAAACGTTCTACCACGTAGGTTGATAACTGGCCGCCTGGACCGTTGATATTATAATCGAACCCGTGGGTTGCCCATGGCAGGTTAAGGTAGTAATGTTTCACACCATTCTCGGTCAGCTTCGCGTCCAGTTTATGGCTGTGTATGGGCGATACCAGCACATCATTTTCTCCGTGGATAATGAGCGTAGGCACGGTTTGCTTATTAACAAATTCAATTGGCGAACTGGCAAAATATTTATTGGGCACAGCATTATAGGTGCCCCCAAGGTAGCGCTCCATCACCCCGCGCGAGTCCATCACCAACTTACTGGCCGGTTTCGAATATCCCCAAACCATATCTGCCGGGCCATAAAAATTGACGATGCCTTTCAGTCCGTTTTGCGGGCGATTGTAGGCCGATAAAAGGGCAATTTGTGCCCCCGCCGAGCGGCCCAAAAGCACAAAATTATTGGTATCGATGTTTAATTTATCCGCATTTTTGCGAAGGTATGCTAATGCTTGATCCACATCTTCAATTGCCAACGGCGCTTTGTACTGCGGTGCTAAACGGTAATTGATGGATGCCACATTATAGCCATCGGTAGCAAGGTAGCTGTTCAGTTCGGGCAATTGTTGGCTGTCGCCACTGCTCCAGGAGCCCCCATGAACCACTACCACACAAGGCTTTTTACCGCCAACCTGCGCAGGGTAATAATCAAGGGTTAACTTATGAGCTTCGCTGTAAGTTATTGTCTGATAGGCAAATTGCTTCCCCGCGCCTTTAAATAGTTTTATGAAACTAAATACCGGCTGAGTATTATCACCATTGATAATGGTGCTGCCCGGGCCAAAGGCGGTATTGAAATTTTGCTTTAATGTTGATGCTACCAGGTAAGCCCTCGCAACAGGCGAAAGGAATAAAACCAAAGCCAAAACACCTATTAGTATTGAGGCCGACTGGAATTTTTCCACCCAAAAACAGCCTATTAATAGCAAGCCTGTTAAGCCAATAAATATCAACGGAAATTCGGATACAGCTATAGCCAGCACCCATAAATGATATGTAGGCGCTTTAAAAACTGTTAATAGCGAAGCAAAAAATAACAAAACAAGAAATGCCAGCAAAATAACACCCACAATTTTTAACATTTGCTTCATATACATAAAACCGGCTTGTTTGATACAGTGTAAAATTATATAATTTACCACTATCCGCTCTATTTTAATTTTTAGCTTTGAATAGCTATCTACCATATGAAAAAACTGAAGCGAATTGTACAGGATGTTAAAACCCTTGTAACCGAAAATATGCCAAATGAGCTGAACACCCTGCTTTGGCAATTGATTTGCTACCCACCAAAAATCCCTTTGCGTTTGCAGCAGGAGCAGCTTTTGGCAAAGGCCGAAAATTTTAGTGTTATTGTGGATGACCCATACTTCACCAATCAACGATTACAGGTAAACTGTTTTAAGTGGGGCAACGGCAGCACACGAGTGTTAATAAGCCATGGCTGGGGATCCAAAGCGATGGATTTTGACGGTTTGATAAATGCGCTTAAGGAAAACCCTAATTTGCAGATCATAGCTTTTGACGCGCCTGCTAACGGCAGTTCGGAAGGTGACTTGTCTAATCTGCTGTTATTTGCAAATGCGGTTAAAGCAGTAATCGCGGCAAAAGGCGAGCCTGATATTGCTATCGGACATTCGTTTGGTACTATGGCTAACGTATCGGCATTAACAGATCTCTGTATCACTCCAAAATTGCTCATTAGTATCGCACCGTTTATTTTACTACAGGAAAACTTCATCAGAAGTATGACAGCCGTTGGCGTACCAGCCGATGCGCAGCAAGCTTTCCTGGACGATTTCAAATCGCGCTACGGCATATACCCATCAGAGTACGCTATGCAAAAGCTTTATAAGTTTGATGATACCCTAAACCACTGGCTGGCCTATGATGAACTGGACACGATGCTGCCCGATGCCTACCTGCAAGTTTTTTTGCAAGCCCACCCATCCATCAAAACCAAAAATTACAGCGGTGCCGGGCACGAGCGCATCATTAAATCGGCAGAGTTAATTGCAGATGTGGCAGATAAGGTAAATGAGGCTTTGTAACCCGGTTATGCGTATCAAAGCACTTTAAATAACACACTATACCAATCGTTATAGCATAAGAAAGCCGCACCAAAATGGCGCGGCTTTCTTATGCAAACTAATAGAGGCAACTATTTTCCTAACCTGCTTTTTAACTCATCAATAGGCATGCTGATCATACGGCCAACAGGTTTTTTACCCCGGTAGGTAATAACCTTCATTTGTGTGGCATCTATTGGGATGTTAAGAATCCCGGTATATTTCGGATAAAAGTAATCGGGGTATGAATTATCAAAACTATAGTAAGTATCAAGCCCTTGCACCTCATTAGTTAGGGTAACATTTAAAGTGCTGTCAACATTACGGCCCGGTTTAAAATCCGGGTCGTACGCGCTTGGGGCATATTTAACTTCGGCCTGGTTAAATCGGTCAAAATGCTTCTCCACCTTGGTAAAAAATGCATTAAAGTTCTTTTTAGATGCCGGCGACCATACGCTTTCTGCTACTGCAAAACCACGCGGCCAAGTCATATATTCCGCCTGGCGAATATTGTATACCTGCTCTGTCCATAAGTTGGCTTGTCCGCCCTTTATCATTTTGGCATCAACGCCTGCCGGTACCGGGTCAAACTCGTAAGTTTTGCTCAAACGCAAGCTGGCGTATACATGCGGCTCCATTACACGGTCGCTTTGCATATAATCAAGGTAAACAAAGGTTGTAGGGCTCATTACTACCTCGTGGCCAAGCTTAGCAGCTTCGATGCCGCCTTTAACCCCACGCCAGCTCATTAATGCAGCGTTGGGGCCAATGCCTCCTTCCAGGATCTCATCCCATCCCATAAATTTTTTACCTTTAGATTCAACGATCTTTTCAAGACGTTTTTCGAAGTAAGATTGTACTTCTTCCTGTGTTTTCAGGTTTTCTTTCGCCATAAGGGCTTTCACCTGGTCGCTTTGCTCCCAAAAGTTTTTAGCACACTCATCGCCGCCCATGTGGATGTACGGGAACGGGAACAACTCTGCAATCTCGCCAACTACCTTATCTAAAAAGGTATAGGTGAACTCACCTGCCGGGTTTAGTGTATTATCAACCATTGCCGGGTGGCCGGGTTTACTCCAATCCATTATTTTTTCGCCTGAGCGTACCACATATTTATCGGCACCGGCAGTAGCCGATAATTCCGGATATGCCGCTACAGCCGCAAGACTATGGCCGGGCACATCAATCTCGGGCAAAATGTTTACAAAGCGCGCATTAGCATATTTGATCACTTCGCGGATATCATCCTGGGTGTAAAAACCACCGTAGTTACGTGGCTCGTTAGGTTTTGGTGGCGTAAAATCTCCAAAGCTGCCTTCGCGTTTAACGTTGTAAGCACCAACGGTGGTCAGTTTTGGGTAGCTTTTTATCTCAACTCTCCAGCCCTCGTCATCGGTTAAGTGCCAGTGAAACAGATTAAGTTTATATTTAGCCATGTTATCAATGTAGCTCATTACCTCTTTTTTGGTGAAGAAGTGGCGCGATACATCAAACATTAAACCCCTCCACTCAAAGCGGGGATAATCGGTAATATCAACAATTGGTACGGTCCATTTTACATTAGCTATTACCTTACCTTCAATCTCGTTTGGCAACAGTTGCAAAAGTGTTTGTACACCGTAGTATAAACCTGCCGGGGTATTGGCCCTGATGGTAACACCCTTGGCTTTTGCAGATAGGTAGTAACCCTCTTTACCAATTACATTATCCATGGTTTTGTTAAGCACCAGTTTAATGGCGGCATCGGCGGCAACGGGTTTTACTTTGATGATCTTGCCGGTAGCGGTGCTAAACTTGTTTTTGATCAGGTCCAGTATCGGCGTCATTTCGGCTTGCGGCGCTGCCTGTATTGTAAGGATTTTTGGCAAAGTATAAGTGCCTGGGTGTTCGGTGATTTTAACCGGTTCGGGGATGATGGCAAGCTTAGCGTCGGCCTGGCCATAGGCAAGCGTTCCAACAAGGCAGGAACATACCAATAAGGATAGTTTTTTCATGGAGTATAATTGAGGTTTTTACTATTGGAGTAACGACATGCAATTTATAACTTTTTAAATAATATTAATAAGTTTTTCCCACTTTAAATTAAAGATTGTAACTGGCTAAATATTAATATCGGGAAACATATTATCGTTATCGTTTTTTTATTAAATTGCCCGACATAAACCACAAATTGCGCCTGCAATTTATTAACCAATTTTTAAGCTAATTTAAATTACACCATGTCAACCGACCGTAGAAAGTTTTTGAAGCACTTGGGTACATCCGTTTTGCTTACTTCGGCATCGCTCACCAGTTTAGCAGCCAAAGAAGAAAATGAAGTAAGGATACTGCGCGATGAAAAGCGCGTAACCCCTAATGATAAAATACGGATAGCCACCATTGGCATGGGTATCATGGGCTTTAACGATACTAATGCCGCTTTATCAGTACCCGGCGTAGAGATGGTTGCCGCCTGCGACCTTTATAAAGGCCGCCTTGCACATGCTAAAGAAGTGTACGGCAAAAACCTGTTCACCACCATGGATCACCGCGAGATACTGGAACGCAAAGATATTGACGCTGTAATAATTGCAACCAGCGATAACTGGCATAGCCAGATAGCCATAGATGCCATGAAAAAAGGCAAAGCGGTTTACAGCGAAAAGCCGATGATCCACAAAATTAGCCAGGGGCTGGAAGAGATTCGCGTGCAAAAAGAAACCAAGATGGTTTTCCAGGTGGGAAGCCAGCGGGTAAGCAGTATTGCTTACCGCAAAGCCAAGGAAATGTACGAATCGGGCGCTATTGGAAAGATCAATTCTATCGAAGCATCATTTAACCGCCAAAGCGCTTTAGGCGCATGGCAATATACCATCCCTACCGACGGTAACATCCAAAACGTAGATTGGGCACGCTACCAGAGCAACGCAAGTGTTAAGCACGATTTTGATAAAAACAGGTTTTTCCGTTGGAGGAATTACCGGGAATATGGTACCGGTGTTGCCGGCGATTTATTTGTTCACTTGTTAAGCGGTATTCATTTTATTACCGGCTCTAAGGGCCCTGAAAGCATTTATTCCATTGGCGATTTGGACTATTGGAAAGATGGCCGTAACGTGCCCGATGTAATGAGCGCGATTGTACGCTATGGCGAAACTAAAGAGCACCCGGCTTTTCAGGTTACCTTGCGTGTAAACTTTATTAGTGGTGAAGGTGACAAAACAATAACCAAAATTGTAGGGTCGGAAGGCGTTATGGATATTGGGGGTGAGGGCGAAGCTTTCACTATTCACCAAAATAAAATGCCTGATGCCCCTGGTATCGGTGGCTGGGACTCGTTATCTACCTATACAGAAAGTGAGCAAAAAGCACTGATGGACGATTATAACATACGGTGGACAAAAGCACAGCAGACCACGCCACAATTCCAGCCAATAAATTACCGCGCGCCTGACGGTTACAACGCGTCTAACGACCACTTCGCCAACTTTATGGAATCGGTACGCACGGGCAAGCCTGTTGTAGAAGATGCTGTTTTTGGTTTTAGGGCTGCAGCACCTGCCTTAGCTTGTAACGACAGTTACTTTGAAAACAAACTGATCCATTGGGATGCGGAGAATATGAAGATAGTTGGTTAGGGTTTGGAGGTAAGAGGTAAGAATCAAGAGACAAGAATAATAGGAAAGCCGTTGATAATTCAGCGGCTTTTTAATGGGGTGTCCCACTAAATATATTACAAATAAGATTTTTTTGCTTAATATAATAATAGTTAATTGGTTACGGATTTTACTTTCTAAATAATACAGTCAATTTTAATTGTAATACTTTGATTACTAATTATTTATAATTTTTGAAGAGTGTCCTACTCGCTTATAAACGGGACGGAATGGGACACCCTTTTTAATGACTTTTTTACGCTCTTTTTTCGACTTTCATTCGGCCCGGGCCGCATTGGTAAAGTTCATGATTGTACCTCAGCTGGCGGCACGCGTGCCGCATGTGTCTCGCAATACGATTTTTACTTTATCCTACTCGCCCTCACTATCCTACTAGCGCTCACTCCCTCATTGGTCATCTTAACGGGCTTGATCCATCCATCCTTATCGAAGATCATTTTATCTATACAGGTTACGCGGTGGTTGCCGTCTGTTTCGGTAAGGGGGCGGCGGTGGTAAATAATATACCACTTGTCTTTACCCGGCACCTGTATCACCGAGTGGTGCCCTGCGCCCGTAGCCATGGCAGGGTCTTGCTTTAATACCACACCAATTTTTTTGAAAGGGCCGTTTATGCTGTTACCAACGGCATAGGCTACCTGATAATCCGGGCCTGTCCAGCCGCCTTCGCTCCACATAAAGTAATATTTGCCTTTGCGGATAAACATAATAGGGCCTTCAACATAACCCTTAGGGGTCATCTCTTTAAAAATCTTACCGTCGGCAGCAGGTTCAACACTTGTAAAATCGCTTTTGAGCTTCGCGATATTGCAATGGCCCCATCCGCCATAAATAATATAGTATTGGCCGTCGGTATCTTTAAATACAAACTGGTCTATAGGTTGCGCGCCGTTCACTATCTTATCAATAAGTGGTTTACCTAAGTAGTCTTTAAAAGGGCCTTCGGGCTTATCAGCAACGGCTACGCCAATACCGCCGTATTCCTTATCACTTTGGATATCATTCGCCCCGAAGAAGAAATAATATTTGCCTTCCTTTTGTACAATGGCAGGCGCCCACATGGCCCGTTTTGCCCATTTCACGTTTGATGAGTCAAGCACGTTATCGTGTTTGGTCCAGTTCACCAGGTCGGGCGATGAAAAGGCATCAAAATGCACCTGCTTGTTATATTTATCTGAGTAGGTTGGGTAAACCCAATATTGCTTGCCAAATATGGCGGCTTCCGGGTCGGCGTACCAGCCCTGTGCTATTGGGTTACCCGATGCTTTTTTAGTTGATTTTTGAGCATACGTGGCCTGCGATATAAAAGCGGGCAGCAGTAATAGTATAATAGATTTTTTCATAAACTTAGTAAAACAAGGCCACAATATAGCCAAGCATTTCTTTAATATACGTATTCCATTTACCAATAGCATCCGTGTTTGGTACAAGATCCGTTGGCATAATGGCATCGTAACCGGTAATGTAATCGCAAGGGTAAGGCACAACAAGCAGCCCGGCCTTTTTATAAATGAGCATGGCCCTACGCAGATGGTAAGCAGATGTTACCAGCAAATATGGCGGCTTTAACCCTGCTTTTTGCAATAACTTCTTGGAAAACGCGGCGTTCTCCATAGTATTACGTGCCTTACTATCTAAAAGCACCAGGCTATCGGCAATGCCTGTCTTTTTCAATTGTTGCGCAACAAAACCGGCCTCTGTAAAACCATCGGGGTTTATATCAGCATTGCCGCCACTAAAAAGCAAGTGTTTGGCCGTGCCTTGTTCAAGCAACTTTACAGCGGTGCTATACCGGTCGGCAGCGGCATTAAAATGGCCTTCGCTATTTTTGCCTTCAGATACAAAACCACCCAAAAGTATGGCAGCACTATATTGTTGTGCAGATGCCTGATTAGGTTCAATGTCCCAGATACTTGCCATCAAATTAACCGTAAACCTGCTCCCGAAAAACCAGAACATCACGATAGCAAAAATTAGCACCTTACGCTTGCGGCCCCTGTTTTTTGCGAACACGGCGTAAAGCAACAGGCAAAACACCCAGGTAAGCGGTAAAATAAACACATACAGCACTTTCGAAAGAATGTAAACCATTTGTAAATTAATGTTAGCGCAAATTAATTCAATTTTTTAGCATGGCAGGTGTAACCCCTGTATTATTATACGCGTCAAATAATTTGTGCTGGTGATAGGCCCGTGATATTTAATTATAACCGGGTTTTTGTTAGATAGCCCGGCTAAAAAAACAATCCCAATTATTATTTTAAATACCTCCCGGGTGTTTGGCTATAACTATATTATTTATTATATTGATTTAAAATGTTTTATCTGCATAATTACGGGCATAAATACCGCATATTTAGTATTTATGCCCGTAATTATTATTGTTCTTAAGCTATATCAAAAACCTAACAATAATAATTAACAACTAAATATTAAACACAATGAAAAAAATCTTTACTATCGCATTCATCATCCTGGCTGGTTTTGCTACAAAGTCGCACGCGCAGGGTTTCAAACTTGGTTTAGCCCTTGAAGGCGCCTTGCCATTAGGTTCGTTAAAAGACTACTACAACGTAGGTGCGGGCTTAACCATCCGTGGTGCTATTGGCATTGATGCATCAAGCGCTGTTACCATAACAACAGGTGCTATCGCCTTTATCCCTAAAGATCTTTCTAATGTAGGCCTTGATACCAAAGCACAGTTAAATATTCCAATTAAAGCAGGTTACAAATACAAATTCGGCGGTCCTTTTTATGGCATTGCCGAGGCTGGTGCAACTATTATAAGATCGTACTTTAGCGATGCCAACGGCAATCTGCAATCTATTGGCAGCACACATTTTACTTATGCACCGGGTATTGGTGTAGACCTGGGTGGCTTTGATGCCAGCATCAGATACGAGGGCTACCAGGGCCAGGGCTTTATGGGCCTGCGCATTGGGTTTAACTTCTAATAGAGTAGCTACAGGCAAATCTAAAATAAACATTTAATAACGCCGCTTATTAACCTGAGCGGCTTTATTGATTTATAATACTTATTTTTATTGGAGATAATGTATAGGTTATGAGCACAATACCAGTTGCTATTGTTGATGACAAACGATTGCTTCGCGAAGCCTTATTAAATAATATTTCGTACTACAGAGAGATAAACATAGTGCTGCAGGCCTGCGATGGCTCGGAATTTTTAGATGCCCTAAAAAAACTCAGTCCCAAACAGCGCCCCCAGGTGGTGCTAATGGATATTGAAATGCCCGTGATGGATGGTATTGAAGCGGTAGCCATTGCCAAAGACCTATACCCCGACATGCATTTTTTAATGCTTACCGTTTTTGATGACGACGATAAACTGTTTGAAGCCATAAAAGCCGGTGCAAGCGGTTACTTGCTTAAAGACGAAAAGGTATCTAACATTGTAAAAGCCATTGCCGAGATTGTACACGAGGGCGGTGTACCGATGTCGCCACGCATAGCCCGCAAGGCCTTGGCGCTATTGCGAAATAAACCAGATGTTGTAGAAGAACTTAAACCCGAAGATGACCATACTCTATCATCCCGCGAAATGGAAATCCTGAACCGCATAGTCGATGGCCTCAACTACCAGGAAATAAGCGAGCGTTTATTCATCAGCCCCCATACCGTACGCAAGCACATCGCCAATATTTATGATAAGCTGCATGTAAGCAACAAGGCGTCGGCTATAAAAGTGGCCACCAGTAAAAGGTGGTTCAGTTAAACAAAAAACGCCCCTTTTCAGGAGCGTTTTCAATTAAACTTTAACGTTTTCCATACCGTATTGCTTAAGCACATCCGCGGGTACACCCTGCCATTTGTTAGGGGTATTACCGGCATAACCAATATCCTTAGTGCCCATTTCGCTGCTCCAAAAGCCGGAGGCCGTTAGATCGCGCAAGCGGTTAAAGAAGGCTACACCTTGTGCCATTTCTGGCTTGGCTTTAGCCGGGTAAGCGATCTCGTCCAATATCTGGGTTTTTTGGGTACTGTTACACTTAATAAACGTGTTGCCGTATCGGTTAAGGCATTGAATGTCCAGCCATTTTAAACCACCACGCATGGGCAGTTTGTGGCTTGGGATATCCTTTACAATAAATTCAATAAACTCGGGCACCTTAGCGTCTGATGCACTGCCCGAGTGCGCATCTTTAGGAATAATAATATCTGCCAGCATGGTAATGGTAGCCATTTCATGCTCATCAAAATACTTTTCGGCCAATAATTTGTTTTCCCGCTCTACTTCGTAGGGCTGGCGGCCGGGTACTGCTGCGGTTTTCGCATCGGCAGCTGTTTCAACTTTTTTATCGCCCGGTTTACACCCACCAAGGAATAAACTGGTTGATAGTGTGCCTAAACCTATTGCTTTTAGGGAGTCGCGTCTGTTCATGATGCCTTATACATTAAGTTTTTTACGTTCCTGAATAATATATTCTGCGGTGCGCATGCTTAGGGCCAAAATGGTCCATGTAGCATTTTTATCGCCCTGCTGCACAAAAGGCGCAGCATCAACCACAAAAAGGTTTTTACAATCATGCGCCTGGCACCATTTGTTCAATGCCGATTTCTTTGGGTCGTCGCCCATACGCACGGTACCCACTTCGTGGATGATCTTGCCCGGGGCTTCTAAACCGTAGTTAGTGTCTTTACCCTGCATGGTGCCATAAATAGCGCCCATGTTATGCAATACCTCTTCAAAGGTTTCCTGCATGTGCTTGGCCTGGTTAATCTCGTCGTTAGTCCATTTATAATTGAAACGCAACACCGGGATACCGAACTTATCAACCACACCGTTAGGGTCAATCTCGCAATAATTATCTGCACGGGCTATGGCAGTACCCCGGCCGGCCATGCCAACCTGTGTGCCATAGAAACGGCGATAATCGTCTTTTAAGCCGGCACCGTAACCGCCGCCGTCTTTCTTTTTACCATCGCGGCCCGGTACAGCACCGTTCATATCCTGTATGCCACCACCAAAACCGTACGATGGCATGTGCATGCCGCCGCCATATTCAATGTGGTAACCACGCGGGAAATCCAATTTTTTATTATCAAGCCACCACGGCGAATAAATGTGCACACTGCCCACACCATCCTCGTTATAACGCTTGCGGTCCATCAGTTGCGGAAGGAAACCACCTGCGCCTGATCCGGTAGAATCATGCAAGTATTTACCAACAACACCGCTACTGTTAGCTAAACCGCCCGGGTGGGCGGCCGATTTTGAGTTTAATAAAATCCTTGCCGATTCGCCCGCGCTTGCACCCAGTATCACCGTTTTGGCGTTTACCTGGTACTCCTGTAAGTCATCTTTATTTACGTATGATACGCCGGTTGCAACACCATTTTTATCGGTAATTACCTCGCGCACCATGGCGTTGGTAATTACTTTTAAATTGCCGGTTTTCATGGCCGGGATAACCAAACATGATGATGCCGAGAAATCGCCGTAAACCTTACATGCGCGGCCACATTGCCCGCAGAAGAAACAAGCGCCACGGTCTTTGTTATTTGGCAAGGCCTCGGTTAATACCGAACCACGACCTGTGATAACATTTACACCTGCTTTGCTTGCACCTTGTTTAATAAAAAGTTCGTTCAAGCGTGGTTTTGGCGGAGGTAAGAAGATACCATCCGGTTCGCTTTCGATATTTTCTACCGTGCCATAAATACCTATCATGCGGTCAACCTTATCGTAGTAGGGTTTCAACTCATCGTAGGTTATAGGCCATGGGTCGGTTAACCCGTCTTTAGGTTTAAAATCTTCAGGGCCCATCCGTAACGAGATCCTCCCCCAGTGATTTGTACGCCCACCCAGCATCCGCGAACGGAACCAGGCAAACTCGGTACCCTCTTTTTGGGTGTAAGGTTCGCCCTCCAATTCCCAGCCGCCATAGGCAGCATCAAAATCACCAAAAGGACGGGTAGTGCCTGCGCCACGGCGTGCAGATTCCCACGCCCATTTTAACTGGTGCGAATCTGTTTTGGGGTCAAAGTAGGCGCCTGCCTCCAACATTAATACTTTAATGCCTGCATTTGCCAAAACGTAGCCGGCCATACCGCCGCCTGCGCCCGAGCCCACAACAACTACGTCATAGGTTTCGGTTGTTTTCTTGATCTGTAACTCTTCCATTATTTATATGTCGAACTATAAAATATTTATGTTGATGATTTACAGTTGTTTCAGGGTGATGTTTTTATATGCCACCACCGCACCGTGCGATTGTAAAGCGATGCGGCCTTTTGGATAAGCCGCAAAATCTTTCCAGGTTTTAAATTTGCTGTTGTTCAGCATTTCTATCCATTCGGGGCCGCCTATTTGTACGTCAACAGTTTGTTTACCGTTAAGCCAAAAAGTTAGGCGGCCTTTATCCTTGCGGATCTTGGCGGTGTTCCACTGGCCTGCAGGTTTTGCTGCATCAGCGGGGGCTGCTTTTAAATCATATAATGAGCCTGCAAGGTGGCTTGGTTTTTTATTGTCTTCGGCATTCACGTTATCTAAAACCTGCATTTCTATACCGGATAGGTAAGTAGCACCCAAGGCAGGGTCTTCATGCACGCCGAATATAATACCGCTATTACCGCCTTCGGCAATTTTCCAATCAACAGAAAGCTCATAATTCTCGTACTCGCCATCGGTTACCAGATCAGCTGAATTTGGTGCTTTAGGGTCAAACTGCAAAGCGCCGTCAACAACGCTCCATGGGCCCGCGTCTTTTTGTAAATAAGCATGCCAGCCAGTGGTTGTTTTGCCATCAAATAATTGGGTTTGTGCCATGGTGGTGTACTGTAAAGCTGCAACAGCAAGTGCGCTCAAGATTAGTTTTTTCATCAGATGTTGGTTTAGCAGCGTAGGGGCGCATGCATGTTTAATTTAGAAAGTTAAATGTAGGATTTATTTTTATTGATGCTGTAGGAACGTAAACATCCATCGAAAATTTTACAAGTTTACCCCTTATTAAAGGCAACGGTAAAGCACTGCCTGTAGTTTTTACAGAAAGGGGTAGATACACGTACTGTAACTTGCAACATCTTCAAAAGGGGTAAAGTGAAAAGATGAGGAATAATAAAAGGCCTAATCCTTATGGAAAAGAAAATTCAACCCCGATGCTATCCCGAACTGCACGTAGGCATAACTGTCCTCAAAGTAGATGTTGTAATCATCCTGCCCGCGGTAACCGCCGCCAACAATAAATGATACATTTTGCATAAATGGAAACTGATAATAGTATTTAATGCTGGCGTTAAAACGCTTCTTAAGATCGAGCGCACCATAGCCATTATATTTATCGGCGATATAGGTAAAATCGAACTGAATGCGTTGCCAGTTTTTGAAATCGAATTTTTTAGGGTCGATATCGTCCTGATATTTTTTCGCGATGTTGTAGATATAACCGCCGTTCACCCGCACAAAACCGTAATGCCGCGGCAAGCCTTTAGCCGTACCCGACTGACCAAACAATCCGCGGTGGATCTCGACACCTAATGTGCTGTAATAATTATCAATGGTATTGGCCTTATCGATTCGTTTACCAATGGTGTAATTAGCTGAAAGGAAATCGGTACTAAATTTTCCGCTATCGCGATTAAAACTGCCATCGGGCCTCATAGTTGGCCCGCGGATGCCGTTTGAATGGTGGATAAATGATAATTGCAGGAACTGCGGTTGGTATAGGTCGCGGTTTAGCCGGTAATACAGGTTACCACTTGGCATATAACTTGGTGATTTTACCGGTTCGCCGTAGGATTTTAACAGGCGCAATTTCACCCTTGCCGATACATCGAAAAAAAAACGCGATTTTGGGGTATTTAACAATACAAAATACCCGTTGATATCGCCCACCAGCAAGGTTTTGAACGGTTGGAAAAGCTCTTGCCCAAAGAAGGATGGCTTTAGGTTTTGAACGTAAATGTTATTGAAGGCCCGGTTAATGATGCGCGTTGCAACCTTGCCGGTATCGATAGGTTTAGCTACTGTTGTATCAATAACAGAGGCATAAATTTTACCCGGCGTTACAACAAACAGGAAAACAAAAAGAAGCAGTATTTTAGTGCAGTGTTTAAACATACGAACGAAACCTTATAAATGATTTAGTTTGAAAATAGTTTTCTTTAATAGCAATTTAGAGTTCTATTTATTCGGTTTCATATTACATGATTGTACATCATTATAAAGTAAACATGTATAAAACCACAAAATTGCTTACCTTGCATGCTCATCTTTAATAACATAAGTGACTTTTCAGGATTTTAATTTCAACGAACAACTTTTAGAAGGCGTTTTGAGCATGGGGTACACTACTCCTACTCCTATCCAGGCAATGGCCATACCGGTTATATTAAATGGCGACGACCTTATTGCCTGTGCACAAACAGGTACCGGCAAAACAGCATCATATTTGCTGCCGGTTCTAAATTATATATGTAACACACATAAGCATCAAACTACTGCCCTTATACTTGCGCCAACGCGCGAACTTGCCCAGCAGATAGACCAGCAGGTAGAAGGCCTTGCCTATTTTACGGGCGTAAGCTCGCAGGCGGTTTTTGGTGGTGGCGATGGTATGGCGTACGAGCAGCAACGCCGCGGCATCCAAAACAACGTTAACATCATTATAGCTACCCCGGGCAGGCTTATAGCCCATCTTACATCGGGTGTGTTAAAGTTTAATGATATTACCCATTTGGTATTAGACGAGGCCGACCGCATGCTAGACATGGGTTTCTCTGACGATATTATGCGTATTATTGGTTATCTGCCTAAAAAACGCCAAACGCTTTTATTCTCGGCTACCATGCCGGGCAGGATCCGCACGCTGGCTAAAGCTATTTTGACTGACCCACAGCAGATAAACATTGCCATATCGCAACCTGCAGCGGGGATTGACCAACAAATCTACAAACTACACGATGGCCAAAAAACGCCATTGCTAAAAATGCTTTTGAAAGATGGTGGTTACCTAAGTTCTATCATTTTTGCATCCCGTAAGGAAATTGTAAAATCGCTTTATAAAGAATTAAAACAAGCACATATTAATGTGGCCGCTTTCCACTCGGATCTGCAACAAAACGAGCGCGAAGAGATCCTGCTAAAATTCAAAAACAAGCAACTACCGGTAATTATTGGTACCGATGCATTATCGCGCGGTATTGATGTAGAGGGTATTGACCTGGTTGTTAATTACGACGTTCCCGGCGACCCGGAGGATTATGTACACCGTATTGGCCGTACCGCACGTGCCGCTTCAAAAGGTACAGCCATAACTTTTGTGAACAACCGCGACCTTAAACGTTTAAAGAGCATTGAGGACCTGATAGAGAAACCTATAGCCCTTAAAGAATTGCCCGAAGTGCTGCAAAGCATTGAGGCGCCGCCAAGAGAGGACCGCCCACACGGCCCTGCATCCGGCCAGCGCAGGGATGGTAAACGCAACCCAAAACGATTTGGCAATAACAAACCACCACGCCCGGCTTCAAATTAAACCTTGTAATAGTTATGTGGTCTATTTGTTTTATATAGTCAATGCGTTACATTTACACAAACCAAATTAAACTAACCAGATAATGACATCAAGACGTTCGTTCCTGAAAAGCACGGCGGTGCTTTCGGCCGGCCTGTTAATGGCCCCCGAATTATTTGCAGCCCATAAAAAGAGATATGTAGGCTTACAGCTTTATACCGTACGTGATGCAATGGCTAAAGACCCTGTTGCTACCTTAATTAAAGTTGCTAAAGTAGGCTTTAACTCGGTTGAAGGTGCTACTTATACCGGCACCCAAAAGTTCTATGGAATGGAGCCTGCCGAATTTAAAAAGGTATTGGGCGATAACGGCCTGATCATGCCGAGCGGCCACTTTATGCTGGGCGAAGGCATGCCAAATGCAAAAGGGACCATCAGCAACGAATGGCAAAAAGCCGTTGATGACGCTGCTGCAGTTGGTTTAAAATACATGGTTTGCGCCTACTTGTTAGACAGCGAGCGCGGTACGCTTGACCATTATAAAGAAACTGCCGATAAGTTGAATAAAGCAGGCGAGATAGCTAAAAAGGCAGGCATCCAGCTTTGTTACCATAACCACGATTTTGAATTTGCATCGCAAGATGGTAAATACCCGTACGATATATTATTGAACAGCACCGATGCCGACCTGGTGAAAATGGAAATGGACATCTACTGGATGTACAAAGCCAAGCAAGATCCCATCGCGATGTTTAAGAAACACCCGGGCCGTTTCCCGCTATGGCACGTAAAGGATATGGATAAAACGCCAAAACAAATGTTTACCGAAGTAGGTAACGGTGTTATCCCGTTCAAAACTATTTTCCCGCATGCTAAACAGGCTGGTTTAAAATACTTCTTTAACGAACAGGATATTTGCCCCGGCGATCCGTTTGTGAGCATTACCCAAAGCTACAATTACATAAAAGCGAATAACTTGCACGTGTAAGGGCCGCAGGACGATAAGAAGCAATAAACAGGAAAAGCCCGGTTGCGTAAGCAGTCGGGCTTTTCCTGTTTATTTTCCGCGCGTTTCCCGCCGCGCGTCATTGCGGGTGTAACGTGGCAATCCCCTACTTACAGAACCGAAGACAAGTCTATCGAGGATTGGTCACGTCTTTAGCCCTTATCGAAATAACGAGGTGGTGAAAAGTGCCGTTTTCTACACCACCTTTATCCCATACTTAGTCAACAACCCCTCCAACCCTACAGTAGCAAACACCGCCTTTTTAAGCGTGTTCAGTTCCGGATCGAGGATGTAGTTGTAAGCAGTGGTAAAGTTTACGGAGGTAAGATCGGTGCGGTTAAAAACGGTTTCGAGCAGGTTACATTCCTCAAATACGGAACCTGTAAGATTAGCTTGGCTGAAGCTAACTTCTTTAAGTGAAGACCTGCTAAACTTTGTCTTCACCATCTTTTTGCCGGCGAAGGAAGCATAATCCAGGATACAGCCATCAAAGCCAACGCCGAACAAAAAATCTTCGCATTTGCTGAAGTTTACGGCCAACAGCTTGCAGCCTTTAAACACAACATCATTCATGGTTGATGTTTCCAGATTGACCATAGACAGGTTGCATTCTTCGAAAACACAATCCAAAAATTTACAGCGTGTAAAAGTGCTGTTACTAAAGTCGCAATTGCGAAACGTGCAGCTTTGAAATTCCTTATGGCGGGTGATGCCATCAGTTAGTATTACTTTTTCAAAAGTTTTATCGTCGTAGTCAGGCTGATCGAACATGGGATAAAGTTAGGATTTTGATCAATTTGAGCTGCCGGAAATAACCTTAAAATTTCCACAATTAGATTACACAGGGTAACTACTATTCCTTTCTCTTCATCCTCGAAAAAGGGAACCCGTTGCAGCCTTTCATGGGGTTTTGCCTGTCGGCCTTGGCTGTTACTTCGGCAATACGGTCAGTTTTAGCGTTGTAAACACTGAGGCAAAAGCCCCACATCCACGGGTCCATATTGCTAAACTGCATGTAATCTATGCGGGTGTACAGGCCGCCCTCGCCAGGGTTTTGGTCGTCGTTACGGGCAACAATGTACTGGTCTTTAACATTCCATTTAATGATATGGTATTTTGTGCGTGGCAACTGCATAAACAGGGAGTCGTTAACGGTGTAACGGATGCCGTAGTCATCTACAAAATTGCCTTTAAACATGGCGGGGATCTTATCACCAACAAGTTTTTGCTTTGTATGATCAGAGGCGATAAACGAGAAAAATAACAGAATAAAAGCCAGTTTTTGCATGTGCTAATTTATCACTTAAACATAAAAGGCACAAAGAATAAATCCCTGTGCCCTCTGTGAAAGTATTTGTGGTTACCATTTCAGATTACTTAACCGAGAATAGGGATACGTAGTTTTTACGATAGTAATAGGCCATAAATAAGTTTAAAGCTAATAGTAGTATGCCACCGCCTATATTCGCAGGATCTGCATAAGCATGGAACAAAATAATATTTATGGTGATAGGGAATATAACTACTGTTGCAAGCGTTGCAAAACGGCCCATAACCAATAGCAATCCACATATCAGCTCGATACTTTTTACAATTGTTAAAATATGCGCCACAGCAATACCTTTGTTATAGATTAGTACCGGCTCTGGCATTACTGCAGGTACTTTCATGAGGTTAAAGAAATAGCTTACCGAGGCAAACAAAAGGAAAAGCCCCATTAGTGTACGGATAATGATCAGCGCAATTTTCATACTATTTAGGTTTAGGTTTAAAAGTTTCTAGTATTTTTCTAAAACCCGTTTCAGGTTGTTAAGGCTCTCTTCCATATCGTTGCCCAACATCTTCTCCATGTTGATGAACAACAGCATCGCATTCACGGGGAAAGGTATTTTGCTGGTGAAAGCCCATTTTACGGTTGTAGTATCGGCAGTAACTTCCTGCGTAGCAATATAAGTACCGGCCACTCCGGAAAATGGTTTTATAAACACCACGCGGATGTCTATACGTTCACCATCCACAATTGCCTCCTTTGTTTGGTTGCCTTTACCTGCCTGTTTTATGTCGCTATCCCAGGCGGCGCTATACCCTTCGGTGCCATCAGTACCGATGTAAGTCATTCGCTTGTTAGGGTCCATCATTACCCATTTGCTGTAGTTGTCCATATTTCGCAGGTATTTTACGTAATCGAACACAAGTTGTCGTGGTTTATTGATGATAATACTGCGTTGGATATTGTAGCCTTTAGGTGCAATTGCTGCGAGTAACAGCACTACTGCAATTATCACCGCGAAGATCCCAATGATGGTCATTACCGTATCGTTCATGATTATAGGTTGTTAATGGCTTGGTAACGTTTCCAGAAGTAGTGCAAGTTAAACATTACCCCCATCATTATCAAAGGCGGCACTAGCAGACCGATGCCATCGCCAACAAAGGCCCGTGAAGCAAATGCACCAATAAAATTGATAAAGAAGCCTGCAAAAGCCCATTCTTTAACTACTTTGTATTTGTTTTGGGCGATGGCTATTGCCCCTGCGATTTTAAAGGCGCCCGTTATTACCATGATGTAAATTGGATAACCCAGATGGCGCATAACTTCCTGCCCTGTTTTTTCGCGCAACATCCCTGCCGCGCCGTCGGGCAGCATCGCCAACACAAATAACGCCGTTAACATCCAATAGATTATTCTTATAGTTTTTGCTTTCATGATAGTTAAATTCTATTGCTTATTATTCATCGGTAAATACGCCTCAGCCAACGCTATACTTGTCAATTACGTTACCCATGGTACCGGCAAAAAAGGTCATAACCTCGTGTACATCTTTGCCACCCCCGGCCAGTTTTGCAAACTTTTCGTTAACCTCTGCTTTGGTAGCGCAGGTAATGGTTAACGATACCAGCCCTACAACCGCCTCTATATTTGGGTTCGGCATATCGGCACCCAGCAGGTTAAAATTGCTGCCGGGAAGGTCGGCGTGTAAAACTCCGCCCTGTGCCTTTGCAGGGAAATTATCTTTCATGGGCGAATCTTTTACCGGCATCAGATTTAATTCGCCGCCTAATACGCTTTGATAAAAGGTCATGGCTTGGGCATACTGGTTGTTTTTAAAATTGATGTAAGCGCTAATCTTTGAAAGGGTTTTAATTTTTAATAGGTTTATAATTTAAGGTATGTAAGCACCTCGCAATAATGACCCTTTAATTTAAGCAGTGCTATGATGCGATGCGGGCAAAATCTCTTTCCTCCACCCTAAGTATCTTATCGCAATCGTCCAGATCGAAATTTATTTTGCTGGCGGGGAACTGCTCCAAAAGGGATTTTTAAAGCATCTTCGAGATCCGTTTTTGCCGCACATTTGTCTAAAAGATCTCGATCATTATAAAGTTAATTAGTTGATACAATACAAAGGTGCGGGGCTTTTGTATATTTACAAGGGTGTAATAACGACAATGTAAGGGGTTGATTGCGACAGTAATACCACCTAACTTTGAAATTATGTAACACATATCAATACTTATACCGCAAGGCGAAACCAGGTTTAGCAACATCAGTCTACCTGTAAGATGTTCTCGATGGTAAACCAAACGCTCGACCGGATGAGGAGGGCGCCGCTGTTTAAGATACAGCTGATAGGTTTAAGTAAAGAAGCGGAGCTAACAAAATGGTTGTTCACTATTAAACCCGAACTTGCCTTTGATGAAGTGTCTAAAACCGACCTCATCATTAAACCTGCTGCTTTACCTAATAGAGAAATTTGCGGGCAGGGATATGGCTATTAATTGTCTAAGATCTTCGAGATTGATATCGAACGCAACAGCCAGCCGCTGTTTATTATCTTCTACGGGCAAAAAGACCATGAGGACGATGTGATTAAAAATGCGCAGCATTTTATAGAGCATAATTACCGGGAAAAGATAACGGTAGATAGCCTGGCATCTATACTGGCCCTAAGCCGCCGCCATTTGGAACGACGCTTTAAAAAAGGTCACATCAAATACCGTTGTAGAGTAAATGAAACGTGTACGTATCGAAGCCGCCAAAATGAGCCTGGAAACCATCCGCGAGAACCTGAACGAGGTAATGTACAACGTGGGCTATACCGACATCAAAGCCTTCAGGGTGATATTTAAAAAGATAACCGGCGTGTCACCTGTGGAGGATAGGAATAAATATAGTAAGGATAAGGCGGCGTATGCCTCTCCGAGGGAGAGGGAGTAAGAAAATAATTATTATTCTTTATCCGGTTCTTTTGGCTCTACAAGCGAAGGGTCGATATCATCCTTTTCAAAGTCCTGCTCGTCCTTGCGGTTACGCAGCACGAGCCATATCACCAGTGCTAATAGCACCAATAACACTACACCTAATGTGAAATAATTGATTTGCATATAGTTATGGCAACAAGGAACGTGCCTAAAGACAGTATTTAACAAAATATAATTTACTTGATTTTTGTTAATCCTGCTGACATACTGCTGTCATTTCCCCGTTGTTTCTTTGTTAAACAAATTAAAACTAAATATCATGACAAGCACAACAGCAACAACAAAAAGCACCCCGGTAATTACATCGGCCGAACTTTTAAAACACTGGCAGGACCACCGTACCTTAAGCCGCAAGGTTTTAGCTACCTTCCCGGAGAAAGACTTATACGAATTTAGCATTGGCGGCATGCGCACCTATAATGTACTGGCCGGAGAGATGCTTGGCCTTGCAAGCGCTGGCATCAACGGCGTTGCAACCGGCAAATGGGAAACCACCCCGGCGTTGGATCATTTTAACGAAAGCATCCACATTACTACCAAAGCCGAATTTTTAGCAGCCTGGGACGAAGTGACAGAACAGATAGAAGTATTGTGGCCGCAGATCCCTGCCGACCGTTTCCAGCAAACCGAGGCTGCCTTTGGTCAATACCCAAACACTATTATAAACACCATCCTTTACCTGGTAGATAACGAGATCCATCACCGTGGCCAGGGCTACGTTTACCTGCGCGCCCTGGGTATTGAGCCACCTGCATTTTGGGATAGATTTTAATTAAAAACCCCATGTCATTGCTGTAAGTGAAAAGACGTGGCAATCTCAGCATATCCGATATGCCTATGAGATTGCCACGCTATTGCTCGCGATGATATACTTATTTAAGAGATGGTTAAAAACGCCAGGCCAGTATCCTGCTGGTTTTTTGCCCTTGCGACATGCTGATGGTTTTTACATCAGCAGCTTTGTAATAGTCAAGGGATTTATAGCAGCCATCCAACGTGGTTTTTTTAGAGATAAGGGACGAGAACCATTTGCATGATTTGGCGTACTGCTTACTCTCGGTGATCATCTTGTTCAGGAAACGGGGTTCGCCGCCCTCATACCAAAGCTCGTTATTGCGGCCGCCAAAGTTTAGCTCGGCGCCTTTGTCCTGCCCAAGGTTTTTCCACTTTCGGGTCGATTTTTCTTTCACCTCTTTTGATGATGAATGGAAAGGCGGATTGCACATAGTAATGTCAAACTTTTCTCCGGGTTTTATCACACCGTCAAAAATATTGGCATAGGTGGTTTGTTTACGGATGTCGATAACGCCGGTCAATCCGTTATCTTCCACTATCTTTTTTGCCGATGCAAGGGCGATGTAATCGGCCTCGCTGCCAACAAAATTCCAGCCGTATGTTTTATGGCCAATTAGCGGGTAAATACAATTTGCACCAACGCCTATATCCAGTACTTTAATGCTACTTCCGGTTGGCACTTCGCCTTTGTTAACTTCTGCAAGTACATCGGCTATGTAATGAATGTAATCGGCCCTGCCGGGGATGGGCGGGCAAAGGAAGCCTTCGGGAATATCCCATATATTAATACCATATTGTTTTTTAAGCAATGCCTGGTTAAGCGTTTTTACCGCTTCCGGGTCGGTAAAATCTATTGTTAATTCGTCGTGGTCGTTTTGCGAAACAAAATTGCGCAGGGCAGGCAAAGCCTTTATCAAAGCCTGAAAATCGTACCGGCTGCGGTGTGCATTGCGGGGGTGAAGGATGGTTTTTTCTTCGGATGCTGCGTTTTGTTTATCTGCCATAATAGGTTGCAAAGTTAGTAAGTATATTGGCAATCCTCAAAGGCGCATGGTAACACTCAATAATATAAGCTATATCGGGCAATTATATTGATGACTTACCGTAAATAACTTTTTAGTTACTTTAGGATGGATACTTTTGTTATTAGCTTCATTAAATAAAATTTAACTGTAGTTAAGATTTTATATCTTAGGGCATACCGTTGCCTCTATGAAAATAAAACAAGCATTAATATTCGCAGCTACATCTTTTTTAGCTGTTTCTTTAAGCGCTTTTTGTGACGGAGACTGGCTTTCGGCCCTTCTTACAAACCTGAATAAATGGCGCGAAGATTATCCGCAAGAAAAGGTACACATTCACTTCGACAAGCCCTTTTATAGTATTGGCGATGACATTTGGTTTAAAGCATATTTAGTTAATACCGAAACCCATGAATTATCTGCCTTAAGTAAGGTGCTGTATGTCGACTTGCTTGATGATAGGGACTCAGTGCATCAAACAGTGGTTGTACCTATTGAGAATGGGTTAGGTAAGGGCGATTTTAAACTAACAGATTCGCTTGTAACTACGGGTACGTATCACATAAATGCATATACGCGCTGGATGCAAAATTTTGACCCGGATTTTATTTTTAGTAAGACTATTTTAATTGGCGACGCACGTACAGCCACAAGCATAGTTGCATCCGCTAATTTTAATTATAAAGAGCCTACTAAACTTAATACACAACTTAAATATTATAACCTGGCAGATAAAAGCCCGGTTACAAACAAACCCATCAGGTACAAGCTTTTATACAAAAACAATGTTATTTACACAGGCAAAGCGATAACTAATGACGCGGATATTACAACCATTTCTATCCCGGTGAAAAAAGAGTACACCAAGAGCGACTTATATCTACAAACAGAAATAGCAGTTAGCAAAATCCTCAACGTTAAACGTGATTTTGCCGTAACGGACGATTCCGAAAAAATTGACTTTCAGTTTTTCCCGGAAGGCGGCAGGCTGGTAAATGATCTTAGATCAAGGGTAGCTTTTAAAGTAACCCAACCTGGTGGTAATGGCGTAAACGCAAAAGGCTACATTGTTGATCAAAACAACAATCGCATTATCGATTTTGCTACCGAGCATGCGGGTATGGGTTCGTTTGCATTTCAGCCTGTTACCGGCAATAAATACACCGCGGTGGTTAATAATTCTTCGGGTGTAGAAAGCAGGTACGCCCTGCCCATACCAGATAGCCAGGGTTATCTACTTGCCGTAAACCACATCGGTAATGATAGTGTGACTATCAGGATCACAGCCAGCCCGGGTTTAATTAATGGCCAGGAGGCGGGAATAATTGCGCAGCAAAACGGTGTTGTAAAATATGCCGCTAAAGTAAAAATGGACAAATCTGTAATTGTAACCCAACTACCGGAGGCGCGCTTTAATACCGGCATTACGCAGTTTACATTATTTTCTTCAACCGGTACCCCGTTAGCGGAGCGGCTTATATTTATTAACCGAAACGACCAACTAAAACTAAATATAACCAGCGACAAACCCGCATATAACAAACATGAGAAAGTTAAATTGACAATAAATACCCTTGCTGAAAAGGACATAGTACAGGGTAGTTTTTCTGTTGCTGTAACGGATGAAGAAGGGGTTAAAGAAACCAACGATGACGGAAACGGAATATTAGCTGATTTGCTTCTAACATCAGACCTTAAGGGATATATAGAACAGCCTAATTATTATTTTAACGAGATTAATAAATACCGAACTAAATATCTTGATTTGTTATTACTAACCCAGGGATGGCGGCGCTTTAGCTGGATAGATGTTAAAGAGAATAAGTTTAATACACTTAAGTATCAACCGCAAAAAACCTTAACCGTTACCGGTAAGGTATCTACTACAAGTAATAAACCAGTAGCAGGCGGTAAAGTAGTTTTACTTGGAAAAACGAAAAATGGGCCTGTTGTAATTGATACCATTGCTGATGCAAACGGACATTTTGTATTTGATGATCTCGACTTTAACAATGATGTAACATTTGTAGTAAGGGCCAAAAAATGCTAACAACAAAAACAATGTTAAAATACAACTGGATAAACAGACTAAACCATCTGCTAATTTTAAACTATTACGGGAGGGACTAAATACAGCTGATTTTATTGCTTATTTGCAAAACACCCAAAAAAGATTTGATCAGTTTTATAACATCCCCGGCAAAACAATTATGTTGCAGCAAGTAAATGTTAAAGACTCACGTATTTCACGTAACGAGGCTAATAATACAGTAAAAGGTTCTTCAAAATTAGGCTCCGGCCAGGCTGATTTTGTTTTAAAAGCAGATAGGTTTACGCCCTATACCACTATTTTGCAAGCGTTTTATGGTTTGCCCGGTATAATAGTTAAACAAGGTGGCATTTATCGTATAGGCCGAACGATAAGTTTAAGCAATGCTGAAGTCGAGCCTATGGTGATCTTATTAGACGGATCACAAATTAATTTGGATCTGCTTGACACACTCCCGCCATCAGATGTCGAGGGCGTAGAAATTTTAACATCCGGTTCAAATACGGCACTTTATGGGAGCCAGGGTTACTGGGGGGTTATTTTAGTTACTACAAAAAAAGGCCCTTCACATAGGTTGGCAGAACCAAAATCTTACCTCGACAGAATTACCTTATCGGGCTACAGTACCCAACGTGAATTTTATGCTCCTGTTTATGATGCAGATGACAACAAGAATAAAGCAGATCTCAGATCGACCATTTACTGGCAGCCAAACGTAATAACCAATGAAAGGGGTAATGCCGAGGTGTCTTTTTACACTGCAGATAAAGCAGGCACCTACAACATTATTACTGAAGGCCTAAATACAAATGGTAAACTGGCACGAAAAACATTTGAAATAATTGTAAACTGAGGGCTAATAACAACGCTAACAATAGTGTTTTTTATTTAACTAGTGTTAAGCTAAATATAATATGACGTATAAGAATGTATAGTTGTAAAACAAATTACAGATGATACGCTATACGATAAACCTTACAAAAAGAGGAGGTTGAAGAGTTATACTCAATAATCAACAAAGTCTCTCATAGTTCTCAAACATTCCGGACAGCCTATATGCTTCTGAATTGTGATGAAGGGGAATATGCGGAGAAAACAACCAATGAACAGATCAGCAAAGTTCTGAAAGTAGGAATGGGTACGATAGACCGGGTGAAGAAAAAGTTTGTTAAAGATGGGGTTGCAGGTGTTTTAGATCGTCGTCCCAGCAACCGTGTGTGTATGAAACAAAATCAGATAGCGATGTAGAAACGAAACTGGTAACTTTATGTTGTAGTGAGCCTCCTAAAGGGTTTGCTAAATGGTCATTAAGGTTACTTGCTGATAAAATGGTTGAGTTGGAATACGTAGAAAGCATTTCGCATGTGACGGTAAGAAGCGTACTTAAAAAAACGAACTTAAGCCTTGGAAAGTAAACGGCAGGGTTATATCACCTGAAAAAAACGGTGAATTTGCAGCCAACATGAAACGGTTATTAGATGTATACAAAAAGCCTTATGATGAGGGATTTCCGGTTGTATGTATGGACGAGTCGCCCAAACAATTAATAGAAGAAAGGCAACCCTCCCAAGCTATGAAACCTTGTCAGGAGGCAAGAGTAGATTATAAGTATGTAAGGCATGGGGTGGTCAATATATTTATGGCTAATGAACTTTTAAAGGTTTTTACCCGTAATCAAATGAAAATCGTATTCGGGGGACTTGTAGAGCCGGGAGGCCCAAAATGTACTGGTGCTTGTTCACAACCCGTTAGCACCCCAACAGGTACTCACTCCGTGTCTGGCGGCTGTTCAGGTAGTCTTTGTAGCTGTGATTTGTACGGCACTACTTCTTCTAACACTTGTTCCATAGCTAAAGCGCCCTAATTAAACATAACTCCCGTTTATCATCTATGAACGGGAGTTATTTTCACTTTAAATAATTCTAATGATAAAATTCATTTTAACCTTTCTCGCAATTGTAATCCTATCAGATCGCACATCGGCCCAACAACATTTTCAAGTTTCCATAAAGCTAGATAGCAGCCTTATTGGAAAAAAGGTTAGGTATCAATATGATAATGGAAAGAGAATTATTTTATTGAGTGACACAATCAGCAAAAAGACAAACGTCGTTTTTAGAGGAGAGTATTTCAGCACGTTTGCAACATTAGATATCATCTATGTTAACACAGATAATACCTTCTACCTTAGTAAATATTTGATTGGAAACAAACCGTCAGAAATTGATTTGTACTATAAACCCAATCTTGATTAATTGCTATTAAATAAGCGTCTTGTAAATGCCAGCGCAGTTTACGACGCCTCCAAAAATCAAACTTATCGGAAATTAGTTAATTACAATAGAAAAGAAAATTTGGAGGTGTATAATTTTACACAGCGGAATAAATCGGAGCTAAAAGCAAGTGATTCTTTGCAAAAAGTTTATTTGCAAATGTTACGGTCAGTCAATCGTCGCACCCTAAACTTTTTAAAAGATCATGCGGCTGACTATTTTTCATTCTGGTATTTTCAACACGAAATTGCAACTTCACTCGGGACTGCTAGTCAAGATACCGCAATATTGCGAGAACAATTGAGTTATCTTCAGTCCACATTTCCTAAAAAATTCACTAACAGCTTTGAAGGAAAAGAAATGATAAAATCCTTTAAGAGAGAACTCAATCCTTTGAAAAAAGGTAATGATGCCCCAAACTTTTTAATAAAAACTATTGGTGGAAAAGAGCTTAAATTGAATGATTTGAAAGGAAAGGTAATACTCTTGGACTTTTGGGCTACTTGGTGTGTGCCATGTATGAAAGAGATTCCTTTTGTAAAATCTTTAACAAAAAAATATTCGGAAAATAAACTGGTAATTATTGGTATTAGTGTCGATAAGGATTACGCTAAATTAAAACGCACTATAAAGGAGTTGCAAATAAACTGGTTTCAATACTTCGATAAAGAAACAGATATTTCTAAATTATATGGGGTTACCGCATACCCTACTTATTTTTTAATTGACCAACAAGGTAAAATATTGTATACATCCAATAACCTCAATAATGATGAATCTGAACTAACAAAAACGCTTGATCATACCTTGAAGTGATTATTAAATTATAAGATCAAAGTGCTAAATTAAACCCCTTTTACGTCTTTATTTATTTAGATATATAAATGACTTAAAGATTGTTATAAAAAAGATTAATTTATGTTAGAAGGATGTAATAGGCTATTATACTTACCCTAATTACTCTTCATCGCTTTGATGACGCTACGGGTCAATCGTTGTAAAATAGTGGCGTCTTCGGTAACAATTTCAGCATCGGCAATCATTCCCTGCTTAAGTACCATGGGCTTTTTCATGTCGGATGCTTTAGATGTGAACACCACTTTTGATAAAAAGATGCTATCATTAAAAGGGACGTCGGCTATATATGCTATTTTGCCATTCAACATACCAAATTCTTCAAAACGGTAACTTCTAAGCTTAACCAGCACCCTTTGCCCTTGTTTAACTTTGCCAAAATTATCTTGCGGAATTTTCATTTCGCCAAAAAACTTTTCATTGCCATTACTTACATAAAAAACCTCGTGTGCGGGGCTAACTACCTGATTTTCCTGAATGTTACCTGCAAAGGTCACTCTTCCTGCTTGCGAAGCGTACAACACATATTTATTCTTCCAGTCGTCGGCCTGGCTTATCAGGCTATTTAAAGCCTGCGAAAACTTTGACCTTTCTTCGGCAACCTGGTTATCAAGCTCAAGTATTTCTTTCTGCTTTGCAAGCAAATTACTATTAGCAGAAATTATAGAAGCATCTGTTTGTATCAGTGGTGCTTTGCGAGATAGATATTTACTCTCTTGCTGGCGCAATTCTGCAGGCGTCTCTACTTTTTGCTTTTCCAGCTTTTGGTGCATTTCGTACTCCTCTTTTGCCAGGTCGGCATCCCGTTGCTGTAATAATTTTTCGGCCTGTAGTTGCCCGGTTTGTTTATTAAGGCCCTCAATGTCATGCAATAAGTAGGTGCGCTTTTTTACCAGGAAACCATTTTCAACAGATGCTTTATAGGCCAGGTAGGATTGGATGAAAGCTTGGTAGGCCACCTGCAATTCGCCAAGGTTATTATTTGCCGTTTTATTGAAAAAGGCGTCGTCAATTTGCCCGCCCGGCGATGCCTGCTGTAGTTTTAACAAACTTGCTAAAAGTGTTAACACTTCATCATGGTTTGCAGTGCTTTCTATATAAGCCAGGGGTTGGCCTGTAGTAATTGTTTGGTTATTGGTTACAAGCAACTTATCAATTTTACCCGTTACTTTAGGTATAATAGGCTTTGCTATATTAGGTGACGAAATTTTTAACTGCGTTTTTACAATATCAGGGTATTTAATAAAAGCCGATAAACTTAATAAGAGCACCAGGATGCAAAAAAACAGCGTAATACCCCAACGTAAGATCCACGCAGGTACAACTGTTATAATGTCCTGCATATCATCGCTATGCCTGGCCTGGTGATTCGTATTGAGATTTGAAGGCATGTTAAATATAAATAGTGATCAATATTAATTAATGTTTTTTAATTGCGTCTACGCGCCTAATTCTAACTGATTTTTCACCAGTTTATAATAATCGCCTTTTAAGGCGGTTAATTCCTGATGCGTGCCTTGCTCAGTAATGCAGCCTTTATCAAGCAAAATAATGTTATCGGCATTGCTAACAGTACTTAAACGATGCGCAACTATCACTACTGTACGGCCTGCAAAAAACTCGGCCATATTATCCATAATCACCCGTTCGTTATTGGCGTCGAGCGAGTTAGTTGCCTCATCAAACAAAATATATTCGGGGTTTTTGTACACAGCACGGGCAATTAACAGCCTTTGGCGCTGGCCCTGGCTAATACCATTACCCTCGGCACCAATTTTGGTTTTGAGGCCAAGCGGCAAGCCTTCTATCAGATCTTGAATATTAGCCACGTGGATGGCATGGCGCAGTTTTTCTTTATCAAGATAATCGTCCCCAACGGCTATGTTACGTTCTATCGAATCAGAAAATATAAAACCATCCTGCATCACAACGCCACAGTGCGCGCGCCAGGTTTTAAATCCGATGCTTGCAAGCGACTGACCGCCTATTTTGATATCCCCCTTTTCGGGCACATAAAACCGGAGCAATAATTTTAGTATAGTTGTTTTACCGCTCCCGCTCATACCCACTATGGCGGTAGTTTTGCCTTGCGGAATTTCCAGGTTAATGTTATCCAACACCGCCTCATTACCGGCACCCGGATACCTAAAGGTTAAATTGGTTAAACTTAAACCTCGGTTTTGCGGCAACGAATGATTATACTCTTTCTCCAATGGTTCTTCATCATCCATTTCATGGATCTCGTTCAATCTTTCTAAACTTATTTTAGCATCCTGAAAGCCTTGTACAAAGCCCAGGAATTGCTGTATAGGCCCATTTAACTGCCCTATTATATACTGCACAGCTATCATCCCTCCAAGGGTTAATTGCCCGTCTATTACGGCTTTGGCGCTTAAAAAGGTTATAAGCAGGTTGGTAGATTCATTTATTAAAGTAGAGCCGCCCTGCTGGTACTGGCTAAGTGCAAGGTTTTTTACGTTAAATTTAAATAAGCGAGCTTGCAGGTGCTCCCATTCCCAGCGCTTTTGCTGTTCGCAATTATTCAGTTTTATCTCCTGCATGCCGGTAACCATCTGTACAATACTGCTTTGGTTTTTTGACGAGATTTCAAAACTTTTATAGTTAAGCTCGCGGCGCCTTTTTAGGAAAGCGAATATCCAGGTGAGATACAATACACTACTTACCACATAAGTAAAGAATATAACAATGTTATAGTAAGCAAGCACAACAGAAAATACCACCAAATTAAACATGGAGAATAACGTGCTTAGTGTAGAGCCCGTTAAAAAGCTCTCAATACGGCGTTGGTCGCTCATGCGTTGCATAATATCGCCAGTCATTTTGGTATCGAAAAAACTCATGGGGAGTTTCATCAACTTGATCAAAAAATCGGTTAGGATAGATATGTTTACCCGGGTACTGATGTGCAGCAGTATCCACGACCGGATAAACTCCACACTTACCCGGCCAACGATTAGGGCCGCCTGGGCAATAATAATGATGTAAATAAAATTAAGGTTGCGGGTATTGATGCCAATATCTACTACCGACTGGGTTAGGAATGGTGCAACCAATTGAAGCAAGGTGCCAATACCTAAACCAAACAGTAATTGTATAACCAATTGGCGGTATGTAACCAGGTAACGCAGTAAAAAGCCCCAGCTTATTTCGCTTCCTTTTTCATCTTCCTGCTCGTAAAAATATGGTGTAAGGCTAAGCAGTAAAGCAATGCCCTCGCTATTTTCTGTATCTGACAGCCAGTTGGCGGCAAATTCCTGTTCGCTTAGCTTTATTAAGCCCTGGCCAGGGTCGGCAATGTGGTATTTGCCTTTGCTTATTTTGTAAAGCACCACAAAGTGGTTTTGGCGCCAGTGTAAAATACAGGGCAGTTCGGCTTCCTTTAAATCGGCTATGTTTAGCTTGGCCCCCAACGACCTGAACCCAATTTTCTCGGCAGCATCGCTTATGCCCAAAAGTGAAACCCCTTCTCGGTTGATCTCGCAAAGTTGCCTTAGGGTTTGTACTTTAAAATTACGGCCAAAATGTTTTGCCACCATGCGCAGGCAGGTGGGGCCGCAGTCCATTTGATCGGGTTGTTTATAGTATGGGAATGGCATGGCAGTATTGATAGATTGTTTTAAAAACAGATATAATTATTAGTTATTTAGTTTGTCAAGTATCTCCTTAAATTTTGGATCTGACGGCCTCAATCCATTCGTTTCTACAAGTTGCCCTTTTTTATCGTAAAGCAAGTAAAACGGCAGTGAGGTTATTTGATAAAAATGCGCTAAATCTGATTTAAAATAATTCAAAAGTAAATAGTTATTTCCAGTAATATTTAAACTCCTCGCTTTGTCTTCCCATGCAGATTTGTCTTTATCAAAGGATAAGTAAACAAAATCAATTTTATTTTTATATTGATTCTGAAGCTTTTTTTCAGAGGGAACCTCTTTGATACATGGAAGGCACCAACTTGCCCAACAAATTATAAGAACAGGTCTCGCTTTAAGTAAATCTTTAATCGCAATTGACCGGTTACTATAAATTAATAAGGGGGACAACATTGCGTCATCGATATTATACTTCCTAAAAATCTCATTCTTTTTAACAGCATACGAGGAATCTATAAAATTCTTGAATAATCTATTATGACAAAAAGATTTATAATCATTTAGCAAAGAATCAAAAGATGGATATATTAATTGAGGGTTGCCTAAAAAGCAAGATAGATGCTGTGTTAATAAATGATTTTTTATCGTATCTGTATATGTTTTTTTGATAAGGTTATAAATCTCGATAAAATCGTCATTACTAAAGGATTTTCCTTTTGATTTTTCGCGAGAAATTGCAGATGTGTATGAGTATGCAGTTGAGCTGTAGTCACTTGTCTTAAAATATAATTCGGGGTCATTAAAATTGGCCGTTAGTAATGCCATCTTGTGCTTTTCTGGATATGCCTTCAAACTTACTCCCTTAGCAAGTGGCTTAAGAAGATCATTTATATAACTCGCATATATTTCTGATTGCGCAAGGTGTTTATAAATATTAGGGATATTATGCTCTTTAACGTAGTTATCTAAATATTTTAATCGAACTGAGTAATTTTCGCCCGCTAATGCACAAAAGTCACCAAGGTTTGCTGTTATTTTATAAGTTAAGCTGCTGCTCCAGCCTAATGCGCCATACTTTATAGCCAGCGAATCGAAGAGAGCGTAAACGAAATTGTTTTTGCCTTTTATAGTTAGGTCTTCAAACCATGGCCGGGAATATTTACCGTTTAGTTTTATCGCAGGTTTTGGAGAGCTGTTAATGTTTACAAACATACTGTCGCCGGGTATTATAAACGTTTTATAGCCAAAACCCGAGCTCAAATAACCACACGATAGATTTGGAATAACATACTGACAGGTTGTTTCAATAAAACCGTTTTGATGTTTTACGGAAATTATTTTTTCCTGATAATGGTAATCTTCACCAAAAGACCTCAAATCAAAGGGCTTTTTTATTGATAGATAAAAAGAATCTTTCTGAAGAGAATCAGCGTGATACCTAAAAATGATTGTTGTCTTTTGAGCAAATACTAAAACCCAGAAATTTACTAATGAAAAAAAAATGAAGCTAAATTTTTTCATATGCATAATGTTGTTAATTATATAAGTTGTGAAGAGCCCGGCAACGGCTAATAGTCCTTTTACAGAAATTTAAAGCATAAGCAGCTTTATGCCGGACTCATCTATTTTAACGACAATCTACATCGCTACAACAATCATTGTTGTTGCAATTGTTATCTGCACCTTGCTGGCAGGAAGCAGCCGTACCTGAACAGCTTTGAACAGTTGTTCCTGAGGCACAGCCTGAACCGCCAGACCAAGTCCAAGTGCAAGTAGACCCTACTTGACTCAAACCACCAAAAACACTTTTCATCTCAACTCTGCTGAGTTTGTTAAGTTTTAAAATAAAATTTAAAATTTGTTATTTTTGCCGTAACCACGCCCCGGCAATTTGGCGGCATGTATATAAAGTGCATGCTCCTTTACTTTCTCGAGAAGTTTCTTTATTGCTCTACCAACAGGTATTTAATATCTTGTATCCGGTAAACCTCCGGTAATCGGTAACCGTTTACCAATATGGTGGGCGTGGCTTTTATTTCGGCCATTTTGCACCATTCTTCTTGTTTTTCCAGCTTGTAATATTTTGTTTCGTTAAGGGTAACAGGGTGCACATTAGCCCAGGCTTTATAATCTTTTTGTTTTTGCTCGTACCAATCGCGCAGGGCATTTTTCACCTTGCTTTTATCCGGCAATTCGTTCAATGCCATCAAATGGCGGGTAACCGGAGTTTTAATGTCCTCTTCTTTATTATTCGCGGTAAATACCAATCTCAATTGTATGTCCTTGTTGCGGTTTAGCCACTCATCTAAAATCTTATGCGTAACGGCACATGGCTGGCAATATGGGTTACTTACCATGGTAATTATATTTTCGGCCTCTACATTACCCAAAACAATGCTCCAGTCATCTGCAGGCATGGCATATTTAGCTTGTTCTTTCAATAAAGAATTAAATAGATCACTATTATACTTAAACTTGTGCAACTGATATTTAAGCGATTTGGCTTCCTGTACTTTTAAAAATAAAGGTTTAAACAGTAACCAAATGGCTACAGGCAAAGCGAGGCATATTAATAAACCCGCTAATGCCGTAACGCTTAAGGCTTGGAAAGGCCTTTTAAAAAAACCTACAAAAGGAATAAACTCCAGCCAAAGCAGTGCCTGTACCATGCAGCAAAATATACACCATTGTTTGGCAACGCGCGCCTGGTAATAAATAGAGTAGATAGTATAAGGCAAACTAATTATATTTAGTATGGCTAACACTTGTAACAGAGCAACGTTGCCACCGCCAAATAAAAGTGCCAGCCAGGTACCCGTAAAATAAAAGAAGCCAACTTCACTCCAGCTTAGCCCTTCAAAAACATTGGCCGCTTTTGATGTGAGTATGGCATTACAATTGGTTCTGCCGCCACCTCCGCAAAGGGTTTGCACCAGCGGGTTGTTTCGATCTATACTTTGTATAAGTAATAACACAGAAACAGCTACCCCGGCAGTTTTAAACAGCAAGGCCAAAATGATGTGCCAGATTGTAAAAACCGGTGCTATGCTAATAATGCCTGCAACAGCTATAAATATCAATAAACCTAAACCCAGAGTAAGGCGTGTGTCGTTATCAGATAATTTAAACCCGGCGCTTGCTTTTGCAAACGGTTGCCCGTTGCCTTCTACCGCCAGCACAACATTGTTAAAAATGGCGGTAAAGCTATGAAGCGATAATGTATAATTTTTATGGGTTTGATCTGTAACGGTAACTTCAAACTGGTTTAAGCCAGTCACCAGCAAAAATTCTGAGCCTGCTATTTTGGTATGGGCAATAAATGGCAGGGGAACCTCTGGTAACTCCTCGCTATCGATACGATAAGCAGCCGATTCGATACCGAAATTATTTAGCACGTCATTAAGCGCTAACAGATTGGGATAATCGGGATGAATATTTAGCTCATCGGTTACTTGTTCTGCGGTAATATCAGGGTTTATAAGTTTGATCAAGTCGATCAGTACTGAATCGGCATTGTTAGGTTTAGAAAAGAATGGCATAGGTTTAACTTATTGCAATAAATCTATTTACTAAAAAGAAAAAATGCAAGAATTGTTTTCGAAACAGGTATTTTTACGCGATTTGAGCCTGTTGATTAGCATATTTAAAGAATTTTAATTCGTTAAAATAAAATTTAAATCGCATGAATTAATGCCTGTCGGTCTGTTGTATTGTAAGATAATTCAAGTAAAGATTCTCAATATCTTAAATATCCTCTTTTCTTTGTTCGACTCCCCGACCGATAGTTGCTTCACTCCTCTTTCCATCGACCAAAATATGCACACAGATAGACCTTTCGCCTTATCTATAGCATTTTTTCTACTTAGATAAGAAAGAGGTTATAAATTAGCAATTGGTGAAAACACGCGCTAAAATTCATCAAAACAACGAAAAAAGATGCATAAAACAACTAATTTTGAATCGTTCTGAAATAAGTTGACGGATGGTCTTGTAAGGTGTCGAGGTTAGAGTTTAGGCTGCGAACGTCCTCTTTGGTGCCGATAGCACGACCCGCTTGTGTATTCCAGCGGGAAGGGTCGCAAGTTTTGCCTGTTAAGGCTTCCGGTCTTTGGCCGTCAACAGTAACCCGAAGATAGATAGCCACTGTGCAATTTTAGTAGGTAGAGCGCTTCTTTAAATAAAAAAGCAAATTGATGTTATTTCTTATTACAAATGAATTAAATAGTGAAACAAAATTGATTAGTCCATCACTTGGAATCAAGATATTCAGCCATTGAACATCTTGCCAATCGGTTACTTATGGCGTTTCTGTTGAGCATCCTGTTTCCTCAAATATGCTCACCGAATTGCTCACCTTTTATATGGTAAAACATGCGTAATTTGGTGTTTTCGAGCAAACAAAAAAGCCTGTAAATCAATGATTTACAGGCTTTTAATCAATTTTGACATTGTTTTCAGCGGAATGGACGGGATTCGAACCAAGTTTAGTACACTCCTTATTTTCAATAATTTATAATCTTCAAGCTGTGGTAATTCCCGAATTTTCCACGTTTGATTTGATACAGATTGATTCCTAATGACCTAAGTAAAATAGTGATTAATGTCGATTGCTGCAATATATGTTGAGAGTAATTTCCTCAAACGTCGTAAAAAAGGTAATAGCTTAAACCCTATTTACGACTAAAACAGGACTCGCTTATTCCAACGAATGATAATGTTCAGTTATCCTTTATTGAATAAAATGCTATAAGTTAATTTTTTATAAGTTGGAGAACCCAATATCTTAATTGTGCTATATCGTTCGACAAATTGATACGCAACCGTATTAGCAACTAAGTACGAAGTGCAAAACACCTGGTTGACCGTGGGCTACACAGTGTGAAGCGGGGCATGAGCGTTTATATTGCTTTGCTGAAATATTGCCTGATTATATTGCGGAGTTCGTGCTGCTGAACCGGCAGGTATATAAACACTCGGTCAATCTTTCGCATCAGGTCTTCTTCCAACAGCCTTGGTGGGAAAAGTTTGCATAAGGTGTTGAGGGTAGCATGTAGCAGGGTTTGGATATGATTGATGTTACCAGAGTCGAGGATCACGGTTAGCTTTTCCCTATAGAGTTTGTAGAAGAATTTAACCGCTTCTGCGGTCTCAAAACCTTGGAGCATCAGTGGCGCGATCAACCCGTTGACGGCGACGTTAAATGGGAATCCTGTGGTATATTTCGATTTTGTGGCGGCCAGGTAAAGGATATCAGCGTCGACGGGGATGAACTTATAGTTCATCCCCATCAAGTGCAGGGTTTTGTCCCGGAACCTTCCTGTATCGATCAGCTTCAGGTCGCGGAGCACCCGGAGCAGGATGAACGTCGCGCAGCCGTTGACTTGGTAATTCACAAAGGCAAAGCCGCGCAACGGCATTTCCTCGGCATAAAGCACTGCATTTTGATCCTGGGCGGTCAGGATGCTGTCAACAAAACTCTTTCCCATCTTGCCGTCGAGGTCCTGCTTTTTATGGGCGTTCAGTTTCAGCGCCGCAGTCACCGGCACGACCTGGCAATGAGTGTTCACCCAATCCGCCAGTCCCTGCAAGTGGCTGACTTGCGCCTGGATATTTTCCGGGCTGAGCACCTGTTTAAGATACTGTCCGTCTGCATAGCCTACTGTAAAAGTGCCGCTCTGGCTGCTGCGCTGCTGCTCTTTGAGCAGGTCGTAAAGTTCTTCCAGCGTAGAACGGGTAACGATCTTTTGATTGGGAAGCTTGTTCAGGTCATCCAGCACGTCAAGACTGGACAGCGTGGTGATCGCCAGAATGTCCAGCACCAGCGGCTTTCCTGCACGGATCAGCCTTTCGGCGATAAGCAGTTCCTCATTCGGGCCTGTCGTGAATACGCCGAGTGCCGGGTCTGCCATGTAATGTGCCCAAGAGCGGATCGGCGAGATCCTTTTAAAACTTGCCGCCACGCCAATAGGTAGCTTTCGCTCGCGGTAGATGGCTTCAATATACCGGTCGTCGTCTACGCCGGATCTCAGCGGTGCGAAAAACGCTTCCAAATCCAGTTCGCCATTTTCCTTTTGCGGAATGGTGATCTTTTTGGTCTTGGCTTCGCCGACGAACTTAGTGGTCAGCAGACAAAAGCTTTCATTGAAAGCAAAGCTGAACTTGTCAGCGATATGGACGATCTCATATTCCTGCTGTAGTCCGTCCTACTCCAGTACAAATGCTTCACCGACTGCTTTTCCCATAAGCGCGGCACCCATCGGGCTCTGCGGGCTTATTTCGCCCCGTGTCTTGAAATAATGATCCCTGTCTTCAATGATGTAAGTAACGTGGGCATCGTTTAATTTAACGGTGACAGCGGTATGCAAAGCCGCCGCTACTGGTTTGCTGGCTGGCGCCTCATTGGGCGTGAACTCGGTAAACATCGACACAAAAGTATCATGCGCCTGTGCCTGCTCGTAAAAGTTGCGGCGCACTTCATAACTGAATTTTTTAAAGTTCTTCAGATCGCCTATGTATTCGAACATCCGCGCCAGTTTGAATTGAGTCTCCATGGGCAGGGTCTGGTCGATATGATCGATGGTGGCCAATAGTTTAGCAAGGTTTTCTTTGCCCAGTTGCCGGTAATATACGAAGGCCAGCCTGGACTGAATCAATTGGTCTGCGGGATAGATCTCCAGGTAATCCGTCAAAACTTCGACCGCCGCCGGAAGGTCGTCCAAACCTTCGTAGGCCCAGGAGAGCATTTCGGTCACCATATCGATCGGCCCGTAAGCTGCCAGCAGCCCCTCACAGGTTTTGATCAGCTTCGCATGTTCGCCGGCTTCATAGTAGGCCAGCAGCAGTTGCCGGGTGATCTTGGAATAGATCCCGGGATTGGCGATCCGTTCCAAGAGCTTCGCCACGATCTTGCGCTCGCCGCTCAGATAAAATAACTCCGCCAGTTCGTGCATGTCACGGGCAGTAGTATCGTCATTGATCAACGCTTTCGCCTTTTCCAGACTTGCCCTGACTTCGTTGCTGCGTCCGGTCAGGTTCAGGAACTGCGCCTGCGTAATATAAGTGCGCACTGCATCCGGATGCTCTGTAACCATCTGGGCGATCAGTTTTTCGGCAGTTGCCGTATCGCCGGCCGTGCTGTATAGTTCGACCAGCTTGTTGCGGAAATAGATCGTTTCCTTTTCGCCGAGCCCGTTCTTCAGCATCCCTTCCATGACGGCGACACCCTGCTCCCGGCGCCCCTCCAATACGTCGACCTCGGCTATAAACAGCGTGGTCTGTGTCTTTTCATCCTCATCCGTGGCCGTTTCGCTCATGCGGGCCAGCGCTTTGTGCAGTTGTTCGAAATCTCGGACGTCAAGGGCAGCTACGGCCAGGTGCCGCGAGGTCCAAAAATCGCTGTTCAATTCCCAGGCCGCCAGTACGTCGTCGTAGGCACCTTGCTTGTCGCCGAGGAACTTTTTGGCAACGGCACGGTTGACCAGCCACCACGACCTTGAAGGCCGTAAGGTGGACGCCGCGATGGCGGCCCACCCCTCAGTATAATATTGCAGCGCAAGCCGCGCCTTATTTTTACCATCCTGGTCAACGATGCCGTTCAGCAGGAAGGATTCGGCATTGATGGTTTCCAGCAGCACGTTGGCAATAGCCGCCGTGAGGTCTGCCTTTTGTCCTTCCGTCTGGTCATATGCGATCTGCAACCAGGTCAGCGCATCATTGAGCAGACCGCGTTCCCGGGCTACATAAGCCAGCGCGTAGGCGATCTCGTGCTGCTGGCGGATTGCTTCCGGAATGGCCGATAGGATCGTTCCGAAAGTTTCGCCCTTCAGCCCCATCGTGTGGATGACCGCCTGGTACGCATTGATGTCGAGCGGGTCCAGCACCAGCGCCCTGGCCGTCATTTCTTCAGCGTGTGCGCTGTCTTCCTTTATGGTGTAGCCGAGCGCCGCCAGTCCAAGAGCCTTCACCAGGTTTGGTTCGTGTTCGAGCGCCTCGATGAACAAGTCGGCCGCCTCCCCGTCGCTGTTGATTTCCAAATAACAAATGGCCAGGTTCGCCAGCGTGCGGAATTTTTCGTTCGACGTAAGCTTGTCCCAGTTATCTTCGCGGAATTTGGTGAAGAGATTGATAGCGCTCTGCTGATTGAACGTATCCCGCAGCGACATGATCCGGTCGATTTCGGATTTGAATGGGGAGTCTGCCGGCCCGGCCGATTGGGCCGTCACCAGCGCGGTCAGCTGTTCGTTTTGCTCGATCAGTCGGTCGACCTTAGCATCCGTACTCAGTACCGTCGTTAAGATCTGTTCGGAGATCTTTTTGATCTCGTCATAAGCCTTATCCACGGCCATCGGCGGGATCGGCACCTGTTTGTCTCTCTCCAGGAACTGGGTCTCATGGTCGCGTTTCATTTCCCGCAGCTTTTCGGTCGTATAGACTAAGACGTTATTCGTTTTCACGTGGTGCCGTAGGCACATCACCATCAGGTTCTCCTGCTTGCGGCGGTCCTCATTATTGGATTCCGTATTGAAGCGCTCACCTCCCGGCATCGCTGCCTCGATATGGCAGACCTGCGCCACCAGTTCAAAGTCTTCATCGAAGACCGGGTGGTCGCAGCCTGGAAAGGAGCATACGTTCCCCGATACGGCAAAAAGCCGGTTCAAGGTCTCTTTAGAAGGACTTAAACGTATCGGGGTTTCCTTCCTCGCGCTCATCTAAGCCGAAGTTAGCAGTATTTTTTTAACTTAGCTTTTTACCGCCCGATCCACAACCAATAGCCAGCGCCTTTTCGCTGATACCACAATACGCATTTAGGCAGCATTGAAGAATATGAGCCACGGCTATTTAGAACTTAATATTATGTATTTTTGATACTCATTATTAATACCCTAATCCTTTTATATGAATGCAAATCAATTTATGCCCGCACTCTTGATGGTCGTCACAGACCTGGATGCGCAAACTACGCTGCTTACTGACAAAGGCATTGAAGAATCTGACCACAAAAAAGTTTACCACGATATCAATGCCGAAATCTCAACGGTGTTGCTGAAGCTTTTTGCTGACCTGAATATCCTCGAAAAAGTACAGACGCTGGGTATGGCCGCTGGGGACAAAGGGATCATCAACAAGCTCTGGGAGGAACTCAGTGCGCGCGTGGCTGCCTACCAGGGCGACGAGTTAAATGGGACGATCGCCAAGCTATTGGACCTAAAAAATAAGCAACGGGACCTGTTTACTTATTTGACACCATTTACACGCATATAAATACGATGGATACTCCTTTGGACCAGATCCAGCAATGGTACCTGAGCCTGGAAGCCACGCACCAGGATGATCTTGGGGCATTGGCCAGCCATTTCCTTCTTGACCCGGAGCCCTTTAGCGGAACGCCGCTATTGCGGATTACGAATTTTGCGAAGCAACTAGATAGCGATGGGATGGGTCCGAAGCAAGTGGTGCAGAAAACACTTTATATGATCAAGCTGATCGATTTTACCTTATCAGGCAGAGCTACCGAGCAAGACTGGGCAGAAACGCTGGACAAACTCCTCTACATGCGCACCAAATTCACCGAACAGGGAGACCCGGGAGCCGTAGACCAGATGCTGGATAATTTCCAGGAACGTAAAGCAGGATGGATCGGCGTTGCCGAAAGCTGGGCATCGCTGACCAGCGGCAAGCTCAATAACAAAAAGATCGCGGATTGGTACTTTTTGAATATGGCCGGCAAAAAGGATAAATAACTCATGGATAAAGGACAAAAGATTGATAATTATTGCAGGGATTGCTTTAAGAACACGAATCATACCGTAAAAGAACTTTTAAAGATCGACGGCTCGTGGCATTACCAGGTCGTTCACTATTATGCGATAGTCCAATGCGACGGTTGCGAAGCCGTTTCCTACCGGACCACCACCGAGGACTATGAAATGATGTATTATGATCAGCAGGAAAACGACCATTTCCCGACAACGACCATTGTCTATTATCCGCAGACCCTTGATTTTCACCGGAACGAACTGGAAACCGCGCTCTTGCCGGATAAGATCCGTATTGTTTATGAGGACACACTCAGGGCATTCACCGCTAAATCACATTTGCTAACAGCGATCGGTTTCAGGACAATAATAGAAGCCATTTGCATCGATCAGGGCATCAAAGTGAAAGAGATGGAAGACCTCAAACCGCAAATCGACAAAATGGTGATCAAAAAGCTGATTACGCCACGCGAAGCGGCAAGACTGCATACCATCCGCTTTTCGGGCAATGACTCCGCACACGACATGATCGTTCCCAAAGAAGCCGATCTGTACATCGTATTGAATATAGTCGACCACCTTTTGAATAACCTGTACATCATCGATCAGCAGATCAAAGGCGGTCTTGAAAAAGTGGTTACAGACTTCAATGGATTCCGAACCTTGCTCAGCACAGCCATGACCAAACTTACCGTTGGCGATTCACTTACCCTCGGCAAGATCCTCGGCAAATCGGCACGAAGGTTACACGACAAAGGCTCGGAGTTTGAACGAGAGCTTTTAGCAAAGATCGAGAGCGGCGAGTACACCAAGCTAGCCAAAGGCGAATTAAAAGAATCATCGGATAGGAAATTACCGCCTGTGCAATATTATACGATCGTAGATGTCGATTGGGATAGGGGTTCTGATATCTGACCCTGGACAATATGAACAGACTTCCGTATTTTTACCTGATCCCTTAATTAAAACTGATTTGGAAGTATTGAAAAGAGATATTCTATTTATTGGCCACGCGACCCCGGAGGATAACGAATTTACGCTTTGGCTTCAATCCAAATTGAAAAATGAAGGGTATAACTGTGAATGCGACTTGTCTTTCTTACTGGGTGGGGAGGCCGATTACTGGAAGAATCTGCAAGACTTGCTGGAATATCAAAGCATCAAATATATACTGGTCGTTTCCGGTGTGACCTTTAATAAAAGCGGGGTGCTGGATGAATGGGAACATTGCAAAAGCATCGAACGGCAATACCAGTTAAAAGATTTTATCATCCCGGTGAAGGTTGATAACTGTCCCTATAATGCCCGTATCGGACTCAACCGCAAGAACATCATCTCCTTTGAAAATAACTGGGGCGAAGGACTCAAAAGGCTTTTGCGCAAATTGGCTTTTGACAAAGTGCCCAAAGTAGCGGCCAATACCAACTCTATTATGGATTGGTATGATAATGTTTACACCACCTATTCCGGCATAGAATACAAAGAGAAAGACCTCTTCTTTTCCAACTGGCTAAAAATACCGGTCCTTCCAAAAAAGGTCCACTTTTATAAATTCTATAATGATGAACAGGCAAAGGCCGTCGTAAAGAACCTGGTTTATCCCGGCTACCGGCACGGTAACATGATCGTCACATTTCAAAAAACGCTCAATTATTTTCTGGCTGATGAAAATTTAGAAGTACAGCCTATTGAGCAATTGGTAAAGGACAGCTCGGATGCGCTGCAATGGTACGAATCCGATTCCTTTCCGGAATATCACGACTTCCGGCGTTTACTGGTAAGGTTACTACGCGAGTGCTTGGAAAGCTACCTGAAAGAAATGGAATTGAAGATCTATGAACTGTCCAATAGTAACTGTTATTTCTTTGAACATAAAGAAGATAAGGCGAAGGGCCGGTTCATGCTGAACGGTAAGCCCAAAAACATCGGCGTATCCGGTAAGTATTATGATGGATTCTGGCATTTCGGCATCAGCTTCCGCCCAATGCTCTATCCTGAACTTTGTTTCAGTTTTAAAAGCCATATCATCTTCACTGATGACGGCATCAAACCCTGGACCGATAAAAAACAGATGCACAGCGCCCGGAGAAACAAAGGAAAAACAATGTACAATAAAGAGTGGCGCGACCAGCTGCTTGCGTTTTTGTCCCGCCTTTCTAACACGGAAGCCGATGAGATCGTCCTGACCGTCGCCGAAGAAGAAACGATCACGCTTTCTACCACCCCGATCACTTTTGAGGCCAAATTCAGCTATTTCGAGCCTAATGACGAGGAAAGACTGAAGCCGATCGACAGTTATTTGGACGAAGAAGAATTTTACGATGACGAAGAAGGAGGTAACAGTGCTTGAGCTCAAACATATTGCGGAACCTCTGCTGCTCTTCAACCACGATCAGAAAGTTAGTGATCCACGAGATGGCCTGACTTTATTTGGGCCATTCAACAAAAACAAGATCAATAACTTTTCTGTAGGACTGATCGGCACCGAAAAAGGCATCGCGCGGATGAAAAAATGGATCAACAAGTTCCTGAAACCCATGATGCCGCTAAAAAAGGATTACGCCAAGCCGTTCTATCCAGGCTTTGAAGCCATCTTCGGTATCACCATCAATCTCAATTCAACAGTTGAGCTCAAAGTAGACGAAACGAAATTGAATGAATATTACCGCTACACCGATAATCACGTCCGGGTGGCTAGCATGGTAGACCTCTATGTGGATTCACTGATCGAATATAAGACCGATGACGATCGGCCGCCCGTGAATCTCTGGTTCGTTGTCATCCCGGATCAGGTCTATCAGCACGGCCGCATCAAATCCAAGGGACTTGGCGACCCCATCAAGATCGGTATCAAAAACAAATACGAGCGTTCCAATCCCGGCTTATTTGATGAGATTGAACCGGAATATGCCAAACTGAAAAAAGCTTATGATTATGACAACAACTTTCATAATCAATTAAAACTAAAATTGCTTAAACACGAAATATTGACCCAGATTATCCGCGAATCTACCGTGGCATATCTGGAAGATGAGTTTCTTAAAAAAAACCGGGAACCTAAAAGGGACCTGTCGCATATGGAAACTGATGTGGCCTGGAATATCGCGACCTCTACCTATTACAAAATTGGCGGCCTGCCCTGGAAATTGGGCGGCATCCGCAAGGATGTTTGTTATATAGGTATGGTCTTCAAGATCGACGAAAGACAAAAGAAAAGTAAATACGCCTGCTGTGCGGCGCAGATGTTTTTGGATTCCGGCGATGGAATGGTATTCAAGGGTGCGGTAGGGCCATGGTACAACGAAGACACTAGGGAATATCACCTGACCCGGGAAGCCGCCCTTGACCTGTTGACAAAAGCCATCCAATCATTTAAAAAATCAAACGAACAGCAATTACCGAAAGAAATATTCATTCACGGCCGCACACATTTCAACAATGAAGAATGGGCGGGCTTTTGTGATGCGGTTGCAGAGCTGGAGATTAACCTCGTCGGCGTCAGTATTAAAGACGAAAAAGTATTTAAACTATACCGGGATAAAAACTTTCCAATTTTGCGGGGCAGCTACCTCGTGAAAGATGAAAACAATGCGTTCCTGTGGACGAAAGGCTTCATTCCCCGCCTCCAGCAACCCCTCGGCATGGAAACTCCAAACCCATTGACCATCCAAATCACCCGCGGAAAAGGTAACGTTAAAATTGAAACGGTTTGTAAGGATATCCTTGCCCTCACGAAACTCAACTACAATTCCTGCCGCTTTTGTGATGGACTACCTGTTACGCTTAAGTTTGCCAATGTTATTGGTGAGGTACTTACCGCAGGGAATTTAGATGGGCTCAAACCTGCCTTGCCTTTCAGATATTACATTTAAGAAGATAAACAGGTTAGCTATAAATACAGCCGCTCCACTTGCCTCGGCCTGCAAATGATCAGTATATGATGCTGTTCGTCATTTAAAAGAGAAAGGTAGTGGTGTTTAATTTATCAAATCATAACTATGATTATAGGTTTGTTTTAAGCCCATATACACCGCTTGCTAAAGACTAAAGTAAAAGGCTTCCGAATAATTTAATTAGAAATAATAATTGTTTCTATTACCTGAATGAGATAAGATATTTTTTGACTTAGGCAAAACGGTTTATAGGTATAAAGCCGGAGCTAAAAGATTTCATTTATTCCCCAGTTTTAAAATTGTTAACCAAACAAGAATAATGTAACACATAAACCAATAGAAGATAGCTATTTATTATCGTTAACCTTGCCGTATAAACGTTTCTGACTACCTAATTATGTTAAGAAAAGGTATGTTTTCAACCTAATTTTCACAACAAAATCGCTATGTAATTAATTCTGTCTGTGTATTCAAAAGGATGCTAATAGCTATAAATTTCTGGAAGGCAGTTGGAAATTATCTCAAACGTTATTATCTTTTTAGACGTTTTTAATTAAACACGCTGTCATGTCCCCTCAAAACAATTATTTCAAATTTCGCAGCGGCTTTGATTTCTCCCCTCACCGGTATGATATTGGCAGGCCGTTGTTTAGCAACAGGAAGTTGGAAGACAACTTCTTTTTGTTGAAGATCTACGAAATAGATGTAACTGAATATAGTTCGTTTTATGAGTACCAGTTAGGTTTTTATTTAAAAGCTAAACCAGGTAAAAAAGAAGAATTTTTTAACCATGTTTACGATATTGTAATAAGCCGGGTTCGGCACTTCAAACGGCAAGACCCGTTCTCTGGTAAATACGCCTCCGGTATAGAACAAACGCGCAAGCTTGAAGCATTCTTAGAGTTTTTAAAAACGATTGATCGCTGGCACAAAGTTGAACCCTTAGAATCGGTTATTGGAGAAAAGGATAAGTTAATTGACCAACTAAAAGAGCGGGTTGCACAACTGGAGTTGCTGCTAAAACAGGCTAAAGAATTTGATGCTAATGAAAAGATCGTGATCACGAACGGTTATATCGCAGCATTCATGGATCTGATAGAGCAGGTGCAGGGATTGAGCCTGGGCGATAAAAAACTCGCGACCTCGCAGGGGCAAAGTCCCTGGTATAAAATGATCGCCAAATACTTTATGCATGGTGACAAACCGATCTCTATTGATACGGCACGTAACTATTTTCTTGCCCGGAAAAATGATAAGCCATCCAAGTACCTGAATATATCCGAAGAAGACAAGCTGTTTAAGATAATTCCCAAAGACAAGAAATAGAACTACCCCACCACTTGTGACCAAACGCCTCCATTGGTCATTCATTTTTATCCTTTCACCTTGACATTTGCTTCCAGATTGTTCAGGCGGCTTTGTTTTATGCCGCCTTTGAACGGGTAATATGTTGGACTAAAAACAAGGAGGGAAAGATGAACCTGGAAGTGATCACCAAAGAAGATCTGAAAGAATTTAAGAATGAGATGCTCAGCGAGATTAAACAGCTGATGCAACCCGGACAAGGGCAATCCAAACAATGGCTCAAAAGTGTTGAAGTGAGGAAGCTATTGAAAATCTCACCAGGGACGTTGCAGAACCTGCGCATCAATGGCACGCTACGATTTACGCGGATAGGCAGTCTTCTATACTACAAGCAGGAAGATATCAACAAGCTGCTGGAAGGAGGCCTTCAATGAGGTCTTCTTTTTCAGCGCAGGAACTGGCCGGGTATGGCAAACTGCTTAAACGCATGCGGGGTGATGTTCGGCTGAATGCCACGCATATCAGCCTGTTCACAGCACTATTTGTCTACTGGCGAAGGAATGGCTTCGCCAGTCCTTTTGCGGTAACAAGACGTGAGCTGATGGCTTTTAGCAAGATCGCATCAATTGCGACCTATCACAAATGTATCCGGGAACTGGATGCATTTGGTTATATCCGTTACCAGCCGTCCTATCATCCAAAGCTCGGCAGTCAGGTTTATTGGCCTGCCGGATGGGAGGTAGCGGGATGAAAAATAACTTTACAGCGGAGTATCTGGATAGCTGCGTATCTACGCAGCTATGTAATCAAGTATCTAATAACAAGTCAGGCCGCTTGGCGTCCTTCCGCGAAAGCGGGGGGAGCAAGCGGAAGTCGGGCGTACCCGACTTTTTCCGCTTGCCCTGCGGGGCAAGGCCGTTTACAACATACCGACGGTATGTTTTGCCCCCCGCTAACGTGTTTAATGGTCGATTTTAACATACCCGGCAGTATGTTAGATTTTAGAACTTAGAATATAAGACAATGGAAGAACAGGGAAGCCATAAAATAAAAACTTTAAGATTTTCTATAAGTGTAGATGAGAAATTGCAAAAGGTCGCCCTTAAATCCGGGCTGACCAAGTTGGATTTCTTTATCGCAATGGTAGATTATTTTTTTAAGTCCAAGAAAGACCCACGGGATCTCAATGATGAAGTGCTTAAAAAGGAAATCAATAAAAAGACTGATAACATTATAGGATTTATTAAAACCCAGGAAGAAGAATTATTGAGGCCGATGAAGAAAGACGGCGAAAGGATGATTGCAGCGCAAGGCAAGATCATTACCTTTTTTAATGAAAATATCATTAAGCACAACGACGAGCAAAAAGCAACTTCTAAAACGCAGTCAAACAACCTTAGTGAAATAGTTGGATTTCTTAAAAAATTAGATCATGCTCAATATGATAAGAACTCTCTAAAAACCAAATTTTCTGAAATACTGGAATACTATATTAAAAGCCGGGAGCAAATAAGTGGCTTTATTAAGCAAGCCGAGAAAGATGAGCTTACCAGCCACGTACGGAAGCAGGTAAGGAACTTATAACATAACAGCTATAACCATGTATATCAATATAACACAAAACGAGACGGGCAATAATAAAGGCAGTAGCGGGCAGCTTGTTACTTATTTGGAAAAGGAAAACCGCGTTGCCGAAAAGCTTAATCATCCTGAATACTGGTTTAACCAGGAACGAAACAACGTACAGCCCTACGATGTAAGATATACAATTGATAATAACATCACCAAACTATCCAAAGATGAAACAAAGTTTTTTCTAATAAACATTAGTCCGAGTGAAAAGGAGATCAGTTATTTGAAAGAGCAGTACGGTGAAGACGGGGCCAAACAGCAATTGAAACAATATGCTAACCAGGTAATGAATGATTACGCCCTTAATTTTAAGCGTAACAATATTAACGGCAATAAAGACCTGGTATATTTTGGTAAGCTGGAAAACCACCGTTATTATACCTACAAAGATGAAGAAGTAAAAAACGGACATGCAAAAAAAGGCGATCAGAAACCCGGCGAACAGATGCACGTTCAAATTATTGTCAGTCGGAAAGATGCCAGTAATAGTATAAAACTTAGTCCCCTGAATAATTCCAGGGGTAAAAACCAAGCCCATAGCCTGAAGGTCGGACAGTTTGACCGGGTAGCATTCAAACAGGCCACTGAAAAGCGGTTTGATAATATGTTTAGTTACGAGCGTGAACTGAAAGAGACTTTTAAATTTGCTAATACGTTAAAGCATGGAGATTATGAGCAACGGCTGGAAATGAAAGAAAGGCGAAAAGAGGAACAAGTCACAAAGCAAGAACGCCAACAATCTCGCAATCACCGGAGTATATTTGACACCTTATCGGGTAAAGGATCAGAAAAAGATATGCCAAACATTCCGGAAGATAGGAAAAGAAAAAAGAGGCTTGATCAAAGCCAGGGTTTAGGTATGTAAGTTGGTTTATGTGACCGCCCATGCAGTTGCGGCAAGCGGCTGCATTACACCACGCACGCTATCGCGGCGGGTTTCATTCCGCCGCCAGCCTCGCTGCCGCACAAGCAGGAATGAAATTCGCTATCGCTCATAACATACCTGCTTTTTTAGTTTCCTTATACCCAACCATGAAGCGTTTTACAAAATTCATTTAAATAAGAATATCTTTATTGCATACAATTAATAGGAATGTTTTAAAAATACTGTATTAGAACAATTCTTTAATAAATTTACCATGACACTTAGGTATATATCTACCTTTGAGTGTAAGTTAAACCGCTTTTTTTAATGTCAACTAAGTTTTTTACCAACGCCGATCAAAACACCTTATTCAATAAATTTGAGGGTATATTTAAATATACCGATGTTTACTACTTAGATATTTTAGTCGGCTATTTCTATTCTTCAGGCTATTTTAAAATTAGAAAATTCTTAAATGATGTTTCAGAAATTAGGATATTAGTAGGTATTGATTTAGATAACAGGGCTAAGAAAGCAATAAATAAAGGATTAGAAATAAACTTTAATGCTGACACAGCAAGAGATGAATTCCTAAAAAAAGCTGTTAAAGATATTCAGGAATCAGACTATAAAAAGGATGTTGAAGAAGGCATAGATGCGTTTATAGCGGATATTGTATCAGGTAAACTTCAGATTAAAATACACCCTTCTACGCAACTTCATGCTAAAATATATATTTTCAGGCAGCAGGAAGAACACGAACATGCTGGCTGGGGATCTGTTATCACAGGGTCAAGCAATTTAACAGAAAACGGCCTTGAGCGTAATTTTGAATTTAATGTAGAATTACGTGATCACGACGACGTGAAGTTTGCTCAAGCTACTTTTGAAAAACTTTGGCTGGAGGGCGTAAATATTACTGACGAATTTATTCAGCAAATACCAAAGCAAACCTATATTAATACGGACTATACCCCACATGATATTTATATAAAGTTTCTGATTGACTACTTTGATAAAAGCATAGACTATGATCCTGAGTCTGTTACCGATTTACCAAAAGGGTATAGAAAATTAGCTTATCAAGTAGATGCCGTTAATGACGGGTATAACAAGCTTGCAAAATATAATGGTTTTATACTTGCCGATGTTGTAGGACTTGGAAAGACCATTATAGCGACTATCGTTGCTAAAAAGTTTTACTTTACCAATGGTTACCGCACCAAAACATTAGTTGTTCATCCGCCTGCCTTAAAACCCTCGTGGACTAAAACTATCAGGGATTTCGAAATTCCTAACGTGGATTTTATATCTAATGGTTCATTACATAAAATTAAACATCCAGAAGACTACGACCTAATTATTGTTGACGAAGCTCATAAATTTAGAAGCGATGAATCCGAGATGTTTAATCAGTTGCAAAAGCTTTGTAAAACACCTCGAAAACGGCCTGGTACAGATGGTAAATATGAAAAGAAAGTAATATTAGTAACCGCCACGCCTTTAAATAATCGACCTGCTGATATACGAAATCAGCTTTACTTATTTTTAGATTCTAAGATATCAAATCTTGATGTAGGTAATATCCAGCATTTTTTTAGAGAACTGATTGAGCGTTATGATAAGTTAAGAAAAGACAAACATATTAGCAAAGAAAACCTGGCAAAAGGGATTAAAGAAATCTACGATAAAATAAGAATCAAAGTCTTGGAGCCTATAATTGTTAGGCGTACACGTACCGACATTAGAGATTCTGAAACATATTGGAAAGACATAACCGAACAAGGGCTATCGTTTCCATCGATTATCCCTCCTAAGCAAATATTGTATCAATTAGATAATAATCTTGATAGTTTATATGATAGCACCTTAAAAATATTAAAAGGTGGTGATAAAGGATTAACCTACATGCGTTACCAAGCCATAAAATATTTACCTGAGAAAATAAAGAAGGAAGTTTATGGTACTGGCGCCGATAATATATCGGAATCCTTGGCCCGGATTATGAAGACCTTGATGGTTAAGCGTATAGATAGTAGCTTTCATGCTTTTAAAAAAACCTTAAAGCGGTTCTTAGATGCGAATGATGCAATGGTTAGGATGATTGAAGCTGACCGTGTTTACATAGCGCCTAAACTGAAAGTAAATGAGTTTATTTTAACCGAAGATGAAGCAACTTTAGAATCGATGTTAGAAGAGCGTCCCGATTTAATCCGGGCATACGCTGTAGACGATTTTGACGAGAAATTTATCAAAGGAATATACCACGATTTCGAGTTGTTAAAGGGATTGCATACTGCCTGGGAAACAGTTACAAACGACCCTAAATTAGATGAGTTTTTACGCCAGTTAAATGCAATCTTCTTTGACCCCAATTTAAATGATAATGGGAAATTAGTAATTTTTTCAGAGTCAAAAGAAACCACGCAGTATTTGGCTGACAAAATTGGAAAGTTACAACACAGGAATGTATTAGCTATAGATAGTAGTAACCAAAGCGACAACGCTGATATTATCCGGGCTAATTTTGATGCGAATATACCGCAGCTTGAAAAAAGCAATGAATATCCCATCTTGATTACCACCGAAGTACTTGCCGAAGGGGTAAACTTACATCAAGCCAATGTTATTGTAAATTATGATGTACCCTGGAATGCAACACGATTGATGCAGCGTATTGGACGTGTTAATCGAATTGGGACAACTTCGGATAACATATTTATTTATAATTTTTTCCCAACCCAGCGTACGGATGATGAGATTGAGCTAAATAAAAAGGCCTACATCAAATTACAGGCATTCCACTCTGCTTTAGGAGAAGATAGTCAGATTTATTCAAATGATGAGGAATACAGCACTTTTGGACTATTTGAACAAATACCCGAAGAGGACAAAGATGAGCGCCAAATACTGTTAGAGAAAATACGTAAATTTAAAATTGATCATTCTGATGATTTTAAGCGTATAAAAAACATTCCTAAACGGGCACGTACTGGCCGGAAAGATAAATCGCGAATACAATCAACTATAGTTTTTTTAAAAAATAAAACCCGAGACAGTTTCACTTACATTAACAATGACGGTTCTTACGACGAACTAACTTTTGTTGAGGCTGCCCGGATTTTTAAAGCTGAAGTTACAGAAAGATCAGTCGCCCGCCATGATTTACACCATGAACAAGTAAGTTTAGCTGTAAGAGCATTTGAAGATGAAACAGCCATAAAAACTGTCACAGAAACTAAAGGAATTAAGCTGGGGCCAAATGAAGCCAAAGCCGTAATTTATTTAAGTACATTCAAGGATTTTCCAGATATTAATGAAGAAGAAAAAGACCTGATAGTTTTCGCCATCGAATCTATAAGAAGAGGTGTTTTTCAGAAGCTTCACAGAGAGATTAATGCTTTGGTAACACAATTTGGCAAGTCGGCATTTAACAAGTCCGAAAAGCTGGAAGCCATAATTAAGCTTCTAAAAAAGTATCCGTTAACCTTAGCCCATGTGGAAGCTGTGCAGGAAGATGAGTCACAGGAACCAATTATTGAACAACCTAAACCATTAATCATAATTTCAGAATCCTTTTCAGCCTAACCTTAAACCATGCAGAATCATTCGTTTTTAGAAGAAACCTTCAAGCAGGATTATCATACAGGAAATTGGAAGGATATTTTATTAAAAATATTCCCGCATGTTTCTTTTTTCAAAACCCCTGAATTAATGGAGCTTCCGGAGAGTAAAGAAGAGGATGCAAAAAATATTTATAGGTATGGTACCATAACTTTAGGCGACGGTAAAACCATTGATTTATATGAGGTTGAATTACAAGACGGAAAGTCGGTAACGCGTAATAGAGTTGGCCTAAGAAATCTTTTACACAATTATGTGATCTCTGGTTTAGTAGATGGAGTAATTGCGACCTATTATAATAAAAACACTAATGATTGGCGGTTAAGTTTTATTTCAAAGAAAGCTTATTGGGATGATGAACAGGGGCTATTGAAAGAAGAAACCCATCCTAAACGATACACATTTGTTTTGGGCAAAAATGAAAGCATCAAAACAGCCCTACAGCGGATACAATTATTAATAAAGTTAGTTACCCAAGGCCATGTAATCGGTATTGAAGATTTATTGAGGGCCTTTTCAGTTCAAAAAATATCTAAAGAATTTTTTGATGAATACAAGAGGAATTACCAGGCGTTCGCTGAATTTTTAGGTACACGCACGTACAGAGAGCTTTTCACTCCCGAAGGAAAAGATCTAACAGAAGATGAGCAGAAAAAAGAAACTGAGCGCAACATTAGCAATTTTGCAAAGAAGCTTTTAGGCAGAATTGTATTTCTTTATTTTTTGCAAAAAAAAGGGTGGTTGGGCGTTCCCAAAAATGAACCCTGGGGAAATGGGGAGCGTGATTTTGTATCGAAACTTTTTAACGACTGTGAAGACAAGAACTCATTTTACGAACAATCACTTGTTCCATTGTTTTTTGAAACGCTAAATAAAAAGCGAGCAGACAATTTATTTAAACTTACAGGCACCAAAGTGCCGTTTTTAAATGGGGGGTTGTTCGATAAGATCACCAATGAAACCACGGAAATAAAGTTTGAGCCGCAACTTTTTGAAGACTTATTCCTGTTTTTCAATAACTATAATTTCACCATCGATGAAAATAGCCCCGACGATTTAGATATAGGTATTGACCCGGAGATGTTAGGTTTGATATTTGAAAACCTATTGGAGGAAAACCGTAAAAGAACAGGGGCCTTTTATACGCCTAAAGAAGTAGTGCATTACATGTGCAAAGAGAGCTTGAGCCTTTATTTGCAAAAGCAACTGAGCGATAAGTTAAATGCTGAAGAGATTAAAGTTTTAGACAGCTTTATTAAACAAACAAATGCGGATACGCCTGGACTTATAAAGACCCACGCAGATGATATTCAGCGCCAATTGGATAGAGTTAAAATATGCGATCCAGCTATAGGATCAGGCGCTTTTCCTTTAGGCATCCTTTTTGAAATATTGCGCATCCGTAAAGAAATATTCCCCCATTTAAGCAAACAGAAAAATTTTAGCTACCGTAACGAGAAGCTAAATATCATGCGCAATAACATCTATGGCGTTGATATAGATAGTGGCGCAGTTGATATAGCAAGATTGCGATTTTGGCTCTCTTTGATTGTAGATGAGGAAGAACCAAGCCCATTACCGAACCTGGACTACAAAATTATGCAGGGCGATAGTATGATGGAAAGTTTCGAAAATATTGATCTTTCCAAAGTAAAAACAAAAGCGAAAAACATTAAAGTTTTTGAGCCGGAAAGGGACTTATTTGGTAACATCAAAAATGCCCAACTTACTATTAATTCTGCGCCTTTTGATACTGAAGCTTTAGAAGAAAAAGTGCGCGATTTTTTTAAGATTGACGATAGTGATGAGAAGCGCAAAAAGCATAATGAAATAGATAATGATGTTTTGAAGCACATTGAGGAGCGTTGTGCTGAGTACAGAATGATATTGCTCGAAAAGGAACAAACCGCTCAAAAGGTTTACGATCTGGCAAAATCAAATTTAAAAACCGACATACAATTAGAACGTTTCGCCTCCGGAAAAGAGGCTAACAGTTTGGCATTATGGCAAAATAAGCTTGTCGATTTAGACCGAATAGATCATCGTTTGCACCAAATAGTTAATCAAACAGAGCGCCCATATTTTTTGTGGCACCTGTTTTTTAAAGATGTTTTTGATAATGGCGGATTTGATATTGTCATTGGCAACCCACCATATGGTGTTTCTTTTTCAGACGAATTAAAAAACCAATACGAACTTGCCAGTAAAGATAGTTATGGTATTTTCATGGCTCATGCTATAAAACATCTTTTAAAACCTAATGGGACTTGTACATTTATTGTAAGCGATACCTGGTTAACTATTAAGAGTCATTTACCCTTAAGGGAACTAGTTTTAGAAAAACAATTACACAAAATTATACGGTTGCCTGCCGATACTTTTGGCGCAATGGTAAATACATGTATTTATATTCAAAGCAATTCAGCCAAAAATGAGAAGTCTCTTTTAATTGCTGCCGACCTGACTAATTTAAGTCCACAAAAAAGATTACCAGAATTTAGAGATACTTTATTTAATCTAGAGAAATATATTGGAATTTATACCCTTGACTTTGCTGTATATCAATATCCGCAGCAATTGATTAGTATTAATACTAATCACCCAATTTTTGTAGCAAGCCCTAAATTATTTACTTTGATGAATGATACTACATGTCCCATAAAGAAACAGAATGAAGGCACTGTAGAAGGGTTAAACGTTCGATTAGTGCAGGTTAATGATAAACAAATTGAGCTCGTTAGATTTGGAGATATCGCCGAAATTAAACAAGGCCTAGCGACTGGAGACAATCATTATTATATCTACCAAAGCCCGGACGCTCGTGGTTCTTATAAAGACATTAATCAATTCAGTAACTATTTATTAACTAATTCCGATATAAGAAATATTGGTAAGAATGAAAAGATTCGGTTAAAAATTGTGGAGAAAGGCTTTCATAAAAGTAAAGACGAGCCTGAATTTGACATAGATCGCTGGGTTGATGGTAAATATATTGTGCCTTATGATAAAGGGGGAGAGAGTGACACTGATACTGGGTGGTTACCGAATTATTATGTACCAACAAATTATTTTATTGATTGGAGTACCCAAGCGATTAAAAGATTAGAAACATATACTATTGCCCAAAGAATCAAAGAATATAAGGAGTCAAAAAAGATTACAGAAAGATACAAAAGCACTACTTGTGCGGTTATCAGAAGTAGAGATACCTATTTTAAACCTGGAGTTTCATTTTCAAGAACCGGAGTTTATGCCCCAACTTTTAGATTAAGTTCACACTCAGTATACGATACAGAAGGATCAACAATTTTCTTCTCCAAAGATTTTAGTCCTGAAAATTACATCGGCGTGTTATGCTCAAAATTAAATAAGTACTTGCTCAAGAATTTTTTAGGCCATACTATCCACACTCAAGTAGACGAGTTAAAAGAAACACCACTGAATATTAAAGAAATCAATTTTCTTGACTTACTTAATTCGATTATAAACAAGCAGAATGCAAGTCTTCGCTATGATTATCAAGGTAATGAGCAAAAGAAAATAGACGCTTTAGTTTATGATGCGTATGGATTGAACAAAGCCGATATAAATGAAGTAGAAACGTGGTATGCACGTCGCTACCCCAAAATGGCTAAATATGCGGACATGGTTAGCCAAGATGAAATTGTTGAGAAATTAGCCGAGGAAATCGCAAACGAAAGCCTGTATGCTAAGCGTGTACGTGAACTTATTGAATTAGGGGAAAACATATAAAAGCACTTTGCGCTACTGTTTAAAAAAGAAATGGCCTCCACAAACCATCGAGCATGGTGTATTAAAAACAATTGCAGCATTTTTAAATAGTGATGGTGGTACTTTATTGGTCGGTGTCGAAGATGATGGAAATATCTTAGGTTTAGAACATGATTACTCGACTTTTGGCAAAAACAAAAACTATCAAGACGAATGGGTAAAGCACTTTGATAATATAACCGGTCACGCTTTTGGCAACGCTTTGATGTCAAATATCAAATTAGATTTTGCTTTTATAGAGAATAAAGCTGTTGCAATAATTGATGTGAGTACATCAAGCACTCACGTATTTATGAAAAACAAGACCGATAATAACCGTAAGCAATTTTACATCCGCCGAAACGGCAGCACAGTGGAGTTAGACGCTGAAGAAACAGTTGCTTATATTAAACAGAAGTGGGGATAACTTGAAGAAAAATATTAACCGGACTTTATCACAGTAAAACATAAGATCGTGAGTAACACAAAATATTATTGCGTAGGCTTTTCTTGGGGAAATAACTCGGAAAGCCAATTACCTCGCTTTATTAAAGACGGCATTTGGGAAGATGATAACGACGGTAAAAACGTTGGTAAAATTAATAATGTTGCAATTGGCTCCCGTCTGGCAGCAAAGACAGCGTACACCCGAAAAGTTAATGGAAAAACCGTTTCTGTTTTAGAAGTTCATAACATAGGGACTGTGGTAAACAATCCTAAAGACGGCCGTTCATTAAAAGTGGAGTGGGAAAAGGATTTTGTGAAATATAAATTAGATGGAAAAGGTGCATATAGATCAACCATTAGTGAGGTTCATAAAACGGATAACCTTAAAGATATATTTGGCCTTAATTAAAATATTACCGAACCGCCCCCTTTATCAGATAGTAATATGTTTGAACATATTCCCCTCAATCAAATACTTTATGGGCCACCGGGTACTGGTAAAACATTTCACACAATAAATAAGTCGTTGGAGATTTTAGGCGTTGAGGTTGAAAACAGAAGCCGGGCTGCCATAAAAAGAGATTTTGATGATTTTGTAAAAGATGGACGAATTGTGTTTTGCACCTTTCATCAAAGTTTGTCATACGAAGATTTTATTGAAGGTTTAAAGCCCCTAAAACCAAGTTCTGAAACTAACGATGTGACTTACGACGTTGTGCCTGGATTGTTTAAAAGAATTTGCGAAGACGCTAACAGAGCATTACAAGGGGTTGAGGTTCCTTTACAAAACAAAACTTACTCAGACTTCCTTCAAGAGCTTTCCTTAAAAATGGAAACTGACGGAAAGGTTGTTTTAAAAAGCAAATCAGGTACAGATGTTATCATTCACAATATTGCGGACGATGAATTGATTTATGCTTCTCCTGTTATAAGCGACCAGCCTTATAGAAATTATACCGTATCAAAAGATAAGTTATTAATATTAGATGCTCATTTTCAATCAGTTGAAAATATTAATAATGTTGTAGAAGATATTAGAAGCGCCGTAAAGGGCGTGGCGCACACATATTATTGGGCGGTTTTAAAAGCTTTTAAGGATTACAAAATAGCTAAGAAGCTTAAAAATCACGTAGACAATAAAAAGAATAAAAACTATGTCTTGATTGTGGATGAAATTAATCGTGGTAATGTATCCCAAATTTTCGGTGAATTAATAACACTAATTGAAAAAGACAAGCGTGCCGGTCAAAATGAATCGTTGGAAGTAACGTTGCCTTATTCTAAAGAACAATTTTCAGTCCCTCCCAATCTCTATTTGATAGGCACAATGAATACCGCAGATAGAAGTGTTGAAGCTTTAGACACGGCACTAAGACGCCGTTTTAGCTTTATCGAAATGCCCTCAAGGCCAGAACTGTTATCACCTCAACAACTGGTTTGGCAATTATGGTGGAATTATGAAAAAACGGAAGAATGGAAAGATGAACCATTTTATTCGGATGAAAAAAATCTGTTCGAACTTTTGGAGGCTGAAAGTTTAATAAGCATGTCAGATGAAAACAAGGATACTCTCTGGAACAAAATGTATGATAATAAATTGGGGAGTACTGTTTTTAATGGGCTAAGTTTTACCGGTTGGAATCTGGAATTAATTTTAAGAAAGATCAATAATCGTTTGGAAAAGCTGCTGTCTCCAGATCATACTATCGGCCATTCTTATTTTATGTCCGTATGTAGTTTAGATGACCTAATGGAGGTTATATATAATAAAATCATTCCACTACTTCAGGAGTATTTTTACGGGGATTTTGGTAAGATAGGCTTAGTTTTAGGAAAAGGCTTTATTAGGGTTAAGCAACATGCCGAAGATGATTTTGCACAATGGGACCATGACCCGGATGCTATCCCAGATAAGGATGTGTACGAAATATTAGACCACAGGCTAAAACAACCTTTTGATATTGATATAAATAGCAAAAATGAAAAAGTTGATTTCCAAAAAGCTTTAAATCTTTTACTTAACAACAAAGTTGAAAAACCCGAATAAGAATATCATCACGGTTTTTGAGCATGAAGCCATTCGTACCAACGATAAGGGGCAATGTAAAATCACGCCAACTCAACTTGAAGCTTTACAAAAATTTAGCGGCAACGAAGGTGTACCTTACTTTAACTTGATTCATAACGGGGTTAAGTTTTGCGAGTATGTTGGTGTATTGCAAGTTGGGCAACTAACTATTGAAGTATTGCCAAAGATTGATAGAGGAAGCGATGAAAACAAAGACCATTGGAAAAAGATATTGATCGATATGCTGAAAAAGGTCGGTACATTCGAAGTGTCTGTAAGTAGCGAAACCAACCTCAAAATAAAAAAAAATAGCATTCTTGATCTATATATTGAAGCTTTCCTTATTCAAGTTGAAAAGTTAATTCATCAGGGACTAATTAAAAAATACCGAAAGAACGAAGCAAATTGTACAGCCCTAAAAGGTAAAATCGTATTCTCAAAACATATATCGAAAAACATCATCCACAAAGAACGGTTTTTTGTAAAGTACACGGTTTATGACCATCAACATGTTTTAAATCAAATACTTTATAAAACACTTCAATTAATTAGAACTGTTGCTACTACTTCAATTTTACAAAGCAAAGTAAACACTATACTACTTAATTTTCCTGAAATGCCGGATATAAAGGCTTCCGAGGATTTATTTACCAATGTGGTTTATAATAGGAAAAACGAATCCTATCGCCAGGCATTATTGATTTCTCGATTGTTACTGCTAAACTACCATCCTGATATAAATTCAGGTAGAAATCATGTTTTAGCTTTAATGTTTGACATGAATTTGCTATGGGAAAGGTTTGTATATGTGAGCTTACAAAAGTACTTTAAAGAAGGTAAAGTTGAACCTCAACTTAAAAAGGCATATTGGAAATTGACCGGTAAACGTGCTGTTAATATAAAACCCGACGTTGTAATCATCAAAAATGAATGTAGATACGTATTGGATACAAAATGGAAGTTGCCAAATAACAACAAACCTGGATATGGCGATTTACAGCAAATGTATGCTTACACAAAATATTTTAAATCTGACCATACCATACTATGTTTCCCCGGAAACAGCGATGAGTTTATAAGTGGCTATTTTTTTAGCGAGGTTGACGGTGGCAATAACTATCCCTGTTCGGTTTTGAGAATTGCAATGGACACCTCTTCACTTATTTATGAATGGCAAAAAACTATATCAAATAGAATAAGCGCCATTCTTTAATAATAGGCTACTAAATTAAATAATAGGTTTTGCACAAAAAAGTAAGTTGAAATCAATAAAGAGTTAAGTTGTTGATATAAAGAGGATAAGCTAATGAGTAAAAGGTTTTCCATATTGGTAGGGATTAATGACTATCCCAACTTGAGAGAATTGTCGTTTTGTGAAAAAGATGCAGAGGATATTAGTGTGGCATTCCATAATTTTTGTAATGTAAAAGAAGGTAATTTAAAACTAGTAACAAGTACAACAAAGAAACCTGTAAGTGACCCTTGGGCAGAGTTTTGCAGTATAATCGAAACATTCAAATCAGAGTTCTTAGCGGGTATAGATGACATATTTTTTTATTTTGCAGGCCATGGTCTCAAAGCCGACCAAACCACCATAGTTTTTAAAAAGGAAAATAAATCAATTTTTGAGATTATGTCAAAATTGGATGAGTTACATCCTAGATCGAAAGTACTTTTTTTCGATAGCTGCCATTCTGGAGCCGGCTTGGAAGATATTGAGCGGTCAGCGATTGAACTTATTCAGGCAGAAAAATCTTCTACGGGTTATAGTATTCTTTGTGCTGCTTCAATTGATCAAAAATCAAAAGAATCGACCACGATGGGGAACGGAAGGTTCACCGGATTTTTAATTAAAATTTTAGCGGATTTGCAAAGCTATAACAAAGATGCTTACTTGGATATAAACACAATATTTAGCAAAATAAATGCTTTTTTTGTTGACAATCCTTCGTACGAACAAAACCCATTTTTACAGATTAAAAGTCTCGGTAGTTATCCATTAGCTACTGCTTTAAAAGAACAATACTTATACAAAAGATTTGATTATTGTGGCCAGGAGGATTTCGACTGGGACGAATTTATTTTAGCACTTAATACATATCTTAAAACTTCCGCTAAAATAAAAGGTGAATTTTTGAGGCTTATGAGGGAGCTTCTCAATAACGGATTAGACCCTTCTAAGGGTAACGCGAAAAACCAATCTATTGAAATTACAAAAAATAGGGTACTTATTTGCGAAGATGGAAACTTCTTTGACCTTTTTAATCCCCCTGAAGGTATTATTGGTCGAGGCGGAATAATTACAGCAAAAAAGTTCAATAGGGATTTTGGCGACAAGTTTTCTTACAAAGCTCAGTGCATTGATGGTTTAAATACTTATGAGTTTATTTTTAATGAGCTATCTGATAAAGAAATTTGTACACTTTATGTGTCTTTTAATGTAATGAAACCCTATTTGACTAAGGAAATTGTTATTGATGGTTCGTGTACTGAATATAGGATAAGATTCGTTGAATACGGGATATATGTAAGCTTTGCTTATATGTTTATGGAAAAATTGAAAAATGAAGCGGAGAGGTTTGGAAAAAAGATAATATTTGAACTATTGGAAGGTGATTGGATAGTTGAGCATGTGCAAAGTGCAATAAAAATGTACGAAGCAGATGAATGGATTTCAGTTGAATTTTATAACGAATAACAAAAACCTAATTCCATATTCACCAGATCCGCGAAGATAGCCTACCGCCGGGATAAAAAGTAAAGGCCATGCAGAGCGGGCCATTTTTATTTTGTTTTTTAACGGTGGCCCGGCCTTGACTATTTACCCGGCTCGCGCTGTTTGTTGCTTAAGCGGTAAATATGGGGTGGTATATTCAGACGCTGTGACGGTAATACCAATTCTTTGAACTGTTCGAATTTTTCGAGTTGTTGCACTTTTTACCACAACTGATTTAGTCTTTTTTGAAAAGCTATAAAAAGCGCTGTAATCGCTTAATTGAAAGATCTGATTTTTCTTCTTTAATTTATCTAAGTCCTCTTGTTCCAGTTACTTGTTCTAATACCTATCTAATTAAACCAATGCCTTATCTCTATATCTATTAGAGATAACAGCTTGACTATTATGCTTCTACTCATGTTTCTCTAATAGCATCTCTAATAACTGTTATTTATCAACTACTTTAATTAGAACCCACTTTGGTTTAGAGTCGGTACCTATATTCTTAATCACTCCCTTTTGTCTTAAAGTGGCAATTATATTATTAATCTTAATATTCTTTTGCTTGTTATCGTATAAGTCTGAAAGCTTGCCCAAAAGCAAGTCATTTATATCCTGTCTCCCTAATGAGCCGTGGTCTGCGATTCCTTTAATTATCCAATCAAAATATTGTTGCGTATCAAAAGCCTTATGTCTGGTATACGAAGCTTTTTGACCTGTAGATTGAGCAATGCTAACTGAGATATAATAATGCGGCCTTTTTCCCTCAATAAGTCCTTTATTTTTCAATACTCTTGCTTCGGTATCTGTTATTGGCTTACGTTTCTGAACCTTATCAAGCATGATAATTTCCTCTAAACTTAATGTAGGATTTTTTGCCAAAACGCGTGCAAATTCAACATCTAAAACTTTACCTGTTAAAGTAGCTTTTACTTGCCTTTTCGTTATATCATAATCAGGCATAGGAAAAAAACGCTCTTTTTGCAAACGAAACATACGCTTTATACCGCTACCAACAGTATCGATCATATTTAGATTAACCATTGCCTGGGCTAAAAAATTATTGCGATAATAGCCGGGTGGTACATCACTTTCAATTACACTATCAATAGAACCAGGTAAAAATTCACCAAGATTTGTAAAGGTTAAATGTGCATCTTCGGTCTCTACTACACTAATTTTTCCTGCCAAAACATAATCTTGATGTGCAATACAATTATTTAAAGCCTCTCGAATATTAAACGGATCGTATTGGTCAACTTCGTCAGGAAAAAGTGTCCCATCTTTAATATAACGATACTTAAGATTTCTGATCTTATGGTAAACATCATTAACAGTAATTAAAAAAGGGCAAGTAAAATGTTCGTAATCGCGTTCTATATTTTCCTTATTCTTTAATATCCACGTAATTCGACAAATAGCCGGAGCAATAAAATGTTCTGACTCTGTTTTCCCCAAAAGAATTATAGCTGTTCTTGTAATATTTCCCTTTATGGTGATTTTTGCTTTATTTAAAAAGGTAACATCATCCCACTGATTAACCTCATTAGTCAAACGCGGATTCTTTACTATAAAAACCTCACGTGACATCGCGATGGCACGGGTATCTAAATCATCGATTGTAGCACCATCGCAAATACCGGCACTCCAATCAATATGTTGCACTTGTTTCCTTACTCGTTCAATTTCTTCAAGGTTCAAAGGAGATAATTCTTCGCCATCCCGCCCATAATAATGTCCTTCCCATGCGATAGGAATTCCTTGTGGCGCAGCTGGAATTTGAAACATAACAACACGACCTTCCGTTATTTGTAATTCATGTATGTCAATCAATGTTATCCTATTAGTAGTCTTATTCGCTATTTCCCCTTTTAAGCTATCTAAGGCGGCTCTACTTGTACTTCTATAGTTACTGGATACTATCTTTCTTGTGTTATTTTCTATACCAAAGACTAACCAAGCATATGGTTTACCATAAAGATTAGCTTCATTACTCAATGCCGAAAAATATTTTCCAATTTTATCGAAATGAAAATCATTTTTAGCTTCCTTAAATTCTACAACCTCCGTTTCCGCTGGTAGTGATCTTAAATCGCTTAATATTTTTAAAAGCTCTCTTTGTTCCATATTACGGAAAACACATTATAGTATTAGTGTAAATATTTTATATTGATTCCTGAATATACAAATGTACCATATTAAGTAAGAGTGTTAAAATGTTATGCATGATAGCAAATCTATAGCTTATAACAAAAGCAACAATTCGGATTTTTCGAATTATTGCTTTTTGCCAGTTAGAGAGCCAATCAAAAGTTCCATGACAGTTGAATAATCCTTGATTAACCTGTAATAAGCTTTTCTCTCAATAGCTGCATATCCGAACTTATCTTATGATCCATAACTTTAGCATAAATCTGCGTGGTTTTGATACTGGTATGTCCCATCATCTTGGCCACACTTTCGATAGGAACGCCATTATTAAGGGTTACAGTGGTTGCAAACGTATGCCGGGCAATATGGAAAGTCAATAGCTTATTGATCTTGGAGAGGTCGGCAATTTCCTTTAAATAGGCATTCATCTTTTGATTGCTCATTACGGGCAGCAAAGAATCTTCTGCTATGCATTGAGGATGATCGTTGTAGGACTCTATAACTGATAGCGCAGCAGGCAAAACGGGAATCCTTGATAAAGTGTCTGTTTTTTTACGGCTGATGTAAATCCATAGATTGCCGTCGATGCCTTTAACCAGTTCTGAGCGTTTTAATTTATGTACATCAACATAGGCTAAGCCGGTGTAACAGCAAAAGACAAATACATCTCTTACTACATTTAACCGCTCAATGTCGAATTTCTTTTTTATTAGCCTGTCTAATTCTTCTTTAGTCAGCACATCCCGGTGAACAGCTTTTGTTTTAGGTTTATAATTCAGGTAAGGATCAACAGTAAGCCAACCATTCCCTAAACAGATACGAACAATTTTACCCAAGTTCTTAATGTATTTAATTGCAGAGTTATTAGCGCATTTACGTACACTCCGCAAGTAGTATTCAAAATCATTGAGGAAAGCGAAGTTGATCTTTGTAATAGGTATGTCCGAAACGCTATGTTGCCATTGCATAAAGTCCTTTGTGTGCATCAAGGCGGTTTCATAACGCTGCAAAGTGCTTTTCTCAAATTCCTGACCTACCAGGCTTTTCATCTTTTGATTGTGATCTTCAAATACGGTTATAAGTGTCCTGGCCTTTTCAATCTTTCCGATAAAACGGTTTTTTAAAGTTTCTGCGGTTGTGTTTGCATCCGCTTCTGTCATTTGGCGGTGCAACTCATGCAATTTGCCTTGTACGCCTTCCAAATAAGAGTTTAAAGCTTTCGCATCCGCTTTGGTGCCTATAGCACGGCCTAAGTGTGTGTCCCATCGTGAAGGGTCAAATTTTCTACTTATAGCGACTTCGGCGCGTTTACCATCAACAGTAATGCGCAAGTAAATTGGCATGTCGCCTGATTGATAATTTTTTGGCTTTCTCATGGAGAAAAGCAATGTGAGTGTAGTTCTCATAATAATTGACTAATTAATAGTGAAACAAATGTGATTAATTAATCATCTCAAATCAAGATGTTCAATGGTTGAACACGTTGTAAATCAATTTATTATGAGCTAATTCGGGAGTTAGCAGCAGACTGGCAACGAACTCCCGAATTACTCCCTTTTAGGATGCTAAAAGATGCATATTTTGGTATGTTCTAAAAACAAAAAACCCCTTAAATGATATCATTTAAGGGGTTTTTGTCAATTTTGCTATTGAAAAAGCGGAATGGACGGGACTCGAACCTATGCCTTATATCGTTGAAAATCAATGTTTTTACTTTCTAAAAACCGGCTGCTCACCAAAGGCTCACCATTTTTTTGCAACTAATTGAGTGCAAATGATATACATCAAATATACAAAATATATCATTTATAGCATAATGATTTGTGTTTAAAAAGGTCTTTCAATCATAGGACTAAACTAAAATCGTTCTTTATTATAGTTTTACCTCACAGCTTTATTATAGTTTTCGCACGCACTTTTAGGAGTTTTAAGACCATTCAGTTATATGCATTTACATATAAAATATAAACTATTAGTGGTTTATATGCAATTACATATAAATTTATTGTTAAATCTTTTTTATATGCAAATACATATAATTATGTCTATATTTGATTTGTTATATGTATTTGCATATAGTATAGTATTATGATGAAATCGCTGGCAGAATTTGTAAAGCAAAAAAGAAAGGAAGCGGAATTAACTCAGGAAGACTTCGCCGCAAGAGCCGGCGTAGCACTAACAGTTATTCGCAAGATTGAACAAGGAAAGGGAAACCTTAACCTGGAGAAAGCTAATCAGGTGTTGAAAATGTTCGGACACGAGCTGGCTCCAGCCGATAGCAAAGAATTGTCACCACCTGACAAAGACTTTAGACCATGAGACAAGCAGCCATATATTATAAGGACACCGAAGCCGGTAAGCTAACGGAAACCGATGAAGGAATCTACGTATTTCAATATTTGGATTCCTATGTCAAGGCTTACCCCAGTCAATTCATTACCTTCACTATGCCGGTAACGGGCAAGCCTTATACAGATAAAAGGCTTTTCCCGTTTTTTGAAGGACTGATACCCGAAGGATGGCTGTTGGACATCGCTTCAAAAAGTTGGAAAATCAATACAAATGACCGTATGGGTTTACTACTGGCCTGTTGTCAAAATTGTATTGGTGCAGTAAGTGTTATACCTATCCATGATGAAAATGAGTAAAAAGTGCCTATACTGCTACGAACCGCTTGATAAAGCGGATACCAGTGATTTTCATGAGCGTTGCAGCCTGAAATTTTTTGGCAGCAAAACCCCGCCACTTTTTAATTACTCCTTAGACCAAATGACAGAACTGGCTAAGAATGTAGTGGAACGTAGCGTAGCCGTACCTGGCGTACAGCCCAAATTATCACTTACTATTGTAAAGGAAGCTTTAGATAACGGCCCGGGTGGCAGACTGACAGTTGTAGGCGCATTAGGCGGTAATTACATATTCAAACCACCATCCCCTGATTACCCGGAAATGCCCCAAAATGAACATGCTACAATGCGAATAGCAGAAGAGGCTTTTAGCATTCGTACTGTACCCTCCAGTTTGATTCGATTGGCATCGGGAGAACTGGCTTATATAACTAAGCGAATAGACCGTACCAATGATGGGGGGAAAATACACATGCTTGATATGTTCCAAATCCTGGAAGCATTTGATAAATACAAAGGCTCAATGGAACGCGTCGGTAAAGCCCTGGGTACTTATTCAAATAATACCTTACTCGACCAGTCCTACTATTTCGAACTTGTTGTATTTAGTTACCTTACCGGTAACAACGATATGCATTTAAAAAATTTCTCCATGATCAATGGCAAAGGAAACTGGACTTTGGCACCAGCTTACGACCTGCTGAACGTGGCCATAGTAAATCCCGCTGATGATGAAGAGTTGGCATTAACACTTGAAGGCAAAAAAAAGAAGTTAAAGCTGGAACAATTCATACACCTGGCCGAAGGACTTGGATTGAACTCAATGCAGATTAGAAATGTTTTTGATCGATTTATCAAAAATCGCCAAATAGCTTATGAATGGCTGGAACGATCATTTCTATCCGATGAATACAAAACGGCCTATAAAACCTTGATGGACAACCGATACACTATCCTGGGATAGCCAACGTTTAAACAAAGTAGTTGAATAGGGGTTTGAATTTAAAAACAATCAACTATGAAACGCACTTACTTCAAACACCGCCACCGTTTCGATTTTACAAAATACACATTCGACGTAGGTCGACCGCTGTTTTGGCCTAAAGAGTTTGAAGATAACCATGTGCTTTACCGCTTGTATCATCTTAAAGAAAGCGATTATCCAACTTTTTATAAATACCACTTAGACTATTTTTTCAACCATAATGAAAATGGCCAAGAGCAAGAGTTTTTTCAGCACTTATATGGTATCGTTTCAGATGAGCTGGGTGGACTAAAAGTAAAAGATCGCTACAATTCAAATCATGGTACCGATGTTAAAAATAAGGAGGTACTAAAAGGATTTACGGAATTTATGAAGTCCATTGACCAATGGAACACTGATAAATCCAAAGACACCATTATAGCCGAACAACAGGAAGAAATCCTAAAGCTTAAAAACCAATTAGGCGAAGCTAAACAAGAATTAAAGGATGCCCGTAAATTGGAAACTTCGGACTACATCAATATCGCAGATGGTTACCGAAATACCCTCTTAGATTTGTATTTGCAGTTACAGGAAATCAAACTGCCTAACGGTAAAGAATTATTGTTATCACAAACACAAAGTGTATGGATGAAGATGATTTGCAAGTATTTCCGGGAGGGCGAGCAAGAGATTAATTTTGAAACAATACGTCGTTATTTTCCCGGTGATAAACGAGAACCTGGCGATAAGCACTCCCCAATTCCTGCAAAATCCAAGCTCTATCATATCGGCCAGGCCAAAAAGTATAGTTAATTTTTTCTACACCAGCTTAACCATAACCAATTCGCAAACGCAGTATCAATTTGATATTGAATTGTTTACACCATAATTCAACTTGCCATAAACACCTCCTTTTTAACCACTCAGATTTGAGTGGTCATATTCTTATTGCTTCATAACTCACCTTTGAGCCAAAATCAAAGGCTATGGAAATCATTAACAACGAAGCGCTAAGTCAGTGCATCCGGGAAGCCGTCAGGGCAGAACTACAGGAACATTTCAGAACAGGCAGCACACTGCCACCACAGGAAGAACGGCTTTTGTCTAAACAAGAATTGGCCGCCGAATTAGGTGTGTCGCTGGTTACACTCACCGACTGGATGAAAAAGGGGTTGCCATTTTTGCGCCTGCACAAACGGGTTTACTTCAAAAAGAGCGAAGTGCTCAAAATCATGACAACAAAAATTAAAGACTAAAGGAGGACGAAAGATGAATGTGGAATTAATCACCAAGCAAGATTTACGGGAGTTTAAAAACGACCTGTTAACCGAAATCAAACAAATTGTTAAGCCGGGGCAAGGGCAAAGCAAACAATGGCTGAAAAGTGTAGAGGTCAGAAAGCTACTAAACATTTCACCAGGCACACTACAAAACTTGCGGATAAACGGCACACTACGCTATTCCAAAATTGGCGGCATGATGTATTACAAATTGGAAGACATCCACAAACTGTTAGAGGGAAGCCAGCAATGAAAACCCAATTAGTTGCCCAGGAATTAGCGGGTTATGGTAAACTAATCCGGCGAATGGGTAAAGACCAGCGCCTTTATGCAACACATATCAGTTTGTTTACCGCGCTATTTGTATGCTGGCAGCGTGGTGGCTTCGTCAGCCCGTTTTCTTTCAATCGCCGGGAGTTAATGGGGTATAGCAGGATTGCATCGGTAGCCACTTATCACAAATGCATCAGGGAACTGGAAGAGTATGGGTATATCCGTTACCAGCCAAGCTATCATCCGAAGTTAGGCAGCTTGGCATATTGGCCTGCCGGGTGGAGATTGCAAGCCGAATGAAATCGGCTATCAGTATAACTGGCAAAATAAGCAGCTTGGTAACAAAGCAAGGTCCAACCGCGAAAGCGGGAGGAGCAAGCGGAAGTCGGGCGCACCCGACTTTTTCCGCTTGCCCTGCGGGGCAAGGCCGTTTACAACATACCGACGGTATGTTTTGCCCCCCGCTAACCCGTTTAAAGGCCGATTTTAACATACCCGGCGGTATGTTAGATTTTAGAAATTAGGATATATGACAATGGAAGAACAGGGAAGCCATAAAATAAAAACGCTAAGATTTTCTATAAGTGTGGATGAGAAATTGCAAAAAGTCGCCCTTAAATCCGGGCTGACCAAGTTGGATTTCTTTATCGCGATGGTAGATTATTTTTTTAAGTCCAAGAAAGACCCACGGGATCTCAATGATGAACTGCTAAAGAAAGAGCTGAATAAAAAGACCGATAACATCATAGGATTTATAAGAACCCAAGAAGAAGAACTATTAAGGCCGATAAAGAAAGACGGCGAAAGAATGATTGCAGCACAGGGAAAGATCATCACCTTTTTTAATGAAAATATCATTAAGCACAACGACGAGCAAAAAGCAACTTCTAAAACGCAGTCAACCAACGTTAGTCAAATAGTTGGATTTCTTCAAAAGTTAGATACATCACAATATGATAAAAAAATCCTGAAAGCTAAATTCTCCGACCTTTTGGAATACTATATTAAAAGCCGGGAGCAAATAAGCGGCTTCAGTAAACAAGCGGACAAAGAGGAACTTACCAGCCATGTACGGCAGCAGGTAAAGAACTTATAATATAATAGCTATACCAATGTATATCAACATCACACAAAACGAGACCGGTAACAATAAAGGCAGTAGTGGGCAGCTTGTTACTTATTTGGAAAAAGAAAACCATGTCGCCGAAAAGCTAAATGAGCCGGAATACTGGTTCAACCAGGAGCGAAATAATATACAGCCTTATGATGTGAGATATACCATTGATAATAACATCGCCAAGCTATCTAAAGATGAAACCAAGTTTTTTCTAATCAATATCAGTCCAAGTGAAAAGGAAATTAGCTACTTAAAGGAACGGTATGGTGAAGATGGAGCTAAACAGCACTTAAAACAATACGCTAACCAAGTGATGGATGATTACGCCCTAAATTTTAAGCGGAACAATATTAACGGAAATAAAGACCTGGTATATTTTGGTAAGCTGGAAAACCACCGTTACTATACCTACAAAGATGAAGAAGTAAAAAACGGCCATGCAAAAAAAGGCGATCAGAAACCAGGCGAACAGATGCACGTCCAAATTATTGTCAGCCGGAAAGATGCGAGTAACAGCATAAAACTTAGTCCCCTAAATAATTCAAGGGGTAAAAACCAGGCGCACAGCCTAAAGGTGGGACAGTTTGACCGGGTAGCGTTCAAACAGGCAACTGAAAAACGGTTTGATAAAATGTTTAGTTATGAGCGTGAATTAAAAGAAACTTTTAAATATGCCAATACCTTAAAACATGGAGACTATGAGCAACGGCTGGAAATGAAAGAAAAGCGGCAGGAGGAACAAATCACAAAACAAGAACGCCAACAATCTCACCAGCAGCGGAGTATATTCGATACGTTATTAGGCAAGGGGGCAGAAAAAGATATGCCAAACATCCCGGAAGACAGGAAAAGAAAAAAGAGGCCCGATCAAAGCCAGGGTTTGGGTATGTAAGTTGATTTTAAGTGAACGCCCATGCAGCTGCGGCAAGCGGCTGCATTCACCACGCACGCTATCGCGGCGGGTCGCATTTCGCCGCCAGCCTCGCTGCCGCACAAGCAGGAATGAAATTCGCTGTCGCTCATATCATACCTGCTTTCGGCCAAATCAGGCATAAGATGTTTTGTTTAATACCGAAGTCGCAACAGCGTAGATTTCTTGTCTTGTGAATAGTTATAAGACTCATTAATGATATATGGTTAAAATTTAATGAGATATTGCTTTAATATTGTAAAGCATTTTGTTCCAGTTTTACTAATTGAGAATAATGTTAAAAATTCAAAAGTTGTGAAACAGTACTCATATTGTATTTTTTACAATATTTTGATTGTTTTATTAAAACACACAATACCTTTTCCACAGTCAAATAAAGTGGCTATTTGTTTAACTTTAGTGGTTTAAAAGAATTATCAAATAGCTTTAAAAGGAATAGGTCAATCAAATACCTTAAAAATTATTATGATCGGAACAGAAAACAAAATTGACCAAACTGATTTGACATTTTTTACAAACGAAGAAGGACATAGCTTATTAAGTAGGTTTAAATCTACCTTAAAGGATACGCAACTCTTCGACGTTTTAGTTGGTTATTTTAGAGCCAGTGGCTTTTATCAATTACATGATGCGCTTGAACCTGTAGAAAAAATTAGAATTTTAGTTGGATTAAGTATTGATCGGGATTCCTATGATATGATGCAATATAATCAACAATTGGGCATTATCGATTTTGAATCTCATCAACGTACAAAGAAAAGATTTCAGCAAAATCTTAAAATTGAAATAGAAACCAGCGAAGAGGTTGATAGTAAACTCGAAACTGGTGTACGAAAATTTATTGAATTTTTGCAAACTCAATGCCAAGACCCAGAGATGGACAAAGCATTTAATGGGAATGGTAGAAAGCTGGAAATAAGAGCATATCCCTCAAAAAACATACATGCAAAAGTTTACATAGGCAAATTTAAACCAGAGGATCGAGATTATGGTTTTGTTATTACAGGATCGAGTAATTTTTCAGAATCGGGTTTTGTTGCTAATAGAGAATTTAACGTAGAACTTAGAAGTAAGAGAGACGTGCTCTTTGCAGAAGATCAATTTAATACCTTATGGAAGGAGTCTGTTGATATATCAGATGATTTTATCGATACAATCACAACAAAAACATGGTTGAACGATCAAATTTCTCCTTACGAACTTTATCTAAAACTCATTTATGAATATTTAGAAGAAGATATAAATCTCGCAGACGAGTTTGAACCGTTTTTGCCTGATGGCTTTATGAGATTGAAATATCAAAATCAAGCTGCAATTCAAGCAAAAAAAATTCTTGATATGTACAACGGTGTCTTTTTGGCCGATGTAGTGGGCTTAGGAAAAACTTTTATTACGGCTTTGTTACTACAGCAAATTCAAGGTAGAACTTTGGTAATATGTCCGCCAGTATTAAAGGAGTATTGGAAAGACTCACTTTTTGATTTTGGGATTAGAAGTTTTGAGGTAGAATCGTTGGGAAAACTAGAACACTTATTAGTTAAGGGGATTGAGAAATACGATTATATAGTAGTTGACGAAGCCCATAGGTTCAGAAATGAAGGAACGCAATCGTATGCTAATCTGTTAGATATTTGTAGGGGCAAAAAAGTTATTTTAGTTACTGCTACACCCTTAAATAATACTGTCGATGATATTTTTGCACAACTAAAGCTATTTCAACCTCCTAAAAATTCAACAATTCCGGGGGTGCCTAACCTTGAAAAATTCTTTGCAGGGTTAAAATCTAAATTATCGAAGCTTGAAAAAACTGATTCTCAGTATAAGTTTTTGATGAAAGAAGTTTCGGACTCTATAAGAAACAGTATTTTACGTTATGTAATGGTTCGCAGAACGAGGAAGGACGTAATGACATATTTTAAAGCTGATATGAATAAACAGGGATTAAAATTCCCCGAATTGGATAATCCACAAAAAATCGTCTATGAGTACAAGGGCGACTTGGAAGTTGTTTTTAAGGACACTATTTTAAAACTTCAAGAATTCACATATGCCCGTTACACTCCGTTACTCTTTTATATAGGTAACAAAACACTTAGTGAATTTGAAAAGCAACAGCAACGAAATGTTGGTGGTTTTATGAAAGGCATATTAGTAAAACGCCTTGAAAGTAGTTTTTATGCGTTTCGACAAAGCGTTAATAGATTCATTACTTCTTATGAAAAGTTTATTGACATGTATCAGACTCAACAATTTGTCTATATAAGTAAGAAAATAGATGTTTATGATTTATTAGCAAGCGATAATATAGAAAAGTTAGAAGCTTATGTTGATGAAGACAAAGCGCATAAATACGATGCCAAAGATTTTAAAAAAGACTTTATTACTAAGCTTCAATTTGATTTAGAAATTCTGAAAAACATTCAAAGTAGTTGGGCTAAGGTAAATTCAGATCCAAAATTGGAGCAGTTTATCCATTGCCTTAAAAATGAAAAAGCTTTAAAAAGCAATAAATTAATTGTGTTTACCGAATCAAAAGAAACGGGAGATTATATTTATAAAGCTTTAATTGACGAATTTCCAGATCAAGTGATGTTTTATTCTAGCACAGGAGGAAGACATACGGATAAACAACTTACCTCAAATCATATCATTTCAAGAGATTTAATCACCTCCAATTTTGACCCAAAGCATAAAGACAAGTCAAATCGATTAAAAATATTGATCGCCACTGATGTTTTAGCAGAAGGAATTAATTTACATCGTTCAAATGTATTGGTTAATTATGATTTGCCCTGGAATCCAACTCGTGTTTTGCAGCGGGCGGGTCGTGTAAATCGTTTGGGCAGTTCATTTGATAAAGTTCACATTTATAACTTCTTTCCAACTACTCAATCAGATGAACACTTAGGCTTAGAGGTTAACATCACTAATAAAATTCAAATGTTTCACGATATATTGGGGGAAGATGCAAAATACCTAAGTGATGGAGAGGAATTTGGAAGTCAAGAATTGTTTAACACCTTAAATAGCAAAACCGCATACACAGGAGAAGATGGTGAGGGCGATTCCGAATTAAAGTATTTAGAATTAATGCGAAAAATAAGGGATGAAAATCCTGATTTATTTGATAAAATTAAAAACCTGCCTAAAAAAGCTCGTTCAGGTTTTCAAAAGGAAAAACTTGAAAATGATTCTTTAGTTACTTTTTTTAGAATTGGGAAACTAAAGAAATTTTATTTGAACTTAAAAGGAGATTCTGGAGAAATCACCTTTTTTGACGCAGTAAAGGAGTTAGAATGTAGACCCGAAACAAAGAGGGCATCAATTCCTAACGACTATTACCATCTGCTTCAAACCAATAAAACCCGCTTTGAATTAGATACAAATGTTAGCGATGAAGAACAAAAAGGTTCTGGAGGTAGATCAAACGCTAAATATATCGAGACACGGCTAAAAGATAAATCTTTTAGAAATTTCAAGGGGTTTACCGATTACGATGATGAATTTATTACCGGAGTTCGAGAAATGCTTACTCAGGGCACCATTGCAAAGAAAACTACACAATTCATTAAAAACGATTTAGAAAAAACCTTAGACCCTTTAGAAACTTTGAATATTCTTAGAAAACACATTCGTTTAATAGCAATTGAAGGTACTAAAGAAATTAAGAAATTTCAAAAGCGTGAAGTTATACTATCAGGGTATTTAATAAAGTAATATGGATAAGAAAATAGCCCAATCACTTATAGAAAGGACTTTTAATGAATCTTTCAATGAAGAGCAGTTTATCCTGTTTGTCAAAAACTTATTGAATGACCTGGAACCGAAAAACAATATTTATAGCGGCAACTTACTGTGGGACGATTATAAAGAGCACATTAACTCCTATAAACGAATAGGAAAATATATTGACCCTGAAGGCGAAGCTTTGGATGTTTTAATTGTAGAGGTCAAGAGCATAAGCAAACTTGAAAAAGCAAGAACCGTGTTGCGGAACTTCGTCATAAAGCACTTAAGCAAATTTGAAAAGGATTACGCTTTAGTAGCTTTCTATTCAAAAGAAGATAATGGTGATGATTGGCGATTTTCATTTATAAAGTTGGAGTATCATTCGGAATTTGATGAAGAAAAAGGCAAAGTCAAGACTAAAAAAGAGTTCACACCTGCTAAGAGGTACTCATTTTTAGTTGGCAAATATGAGAAAGCACATACCGCAAAAAATCAGCTGTTACCATTGTTGCAAAACATTGTAAACAACCCGTCTATAAGAGATTTGGAAAGCGCTTTTAGTATAGAAAAGGTTACCGACGAATTCTTTAATCAATATAAAGACTTATATATCAAATTATCAGAACATTTTGAAAATGATCAGAATGTTAAAGCAGAATTAAAAAAATCCAATATTGACAATGCAAGATTTACGAAAAAACTTTTAGGACAAATTGTATTCTTATACTTCTTGCAGAAAAAGGGTTGGCTTGGGGTAGCTCAAAATGCTAAATGGGGCTCAGGTAAAAAGCGTTTTGTACAGGAATTGTTTAATCAATCAGAAATCGAAAATGTAAATTTCTTTAAAGACAAATTACAATACCTATTTTATGAAGCGTTGGCAAAAGAACGTGACAATGAAAATTCATATTACGCTAAATTAGATTGTAGGATTCCATTTTTAAATGGAGGTCTTTTCGAAGCGGATTACCACTGGCAGACTGCAAATATCTCCATTCCCACGTTATTATTTAGAAACGAGGAAAAAAATAAAGCAGGCGACATTGGAACAGGAGCATTAGATGTTTTTGATCGTTACAACTTTACCATTAAAGAAGATGAACCATTAGACAAGGAGGTAGCGGTTGATCCTGAGATGTTAGGCAAGGTTTTTGAAAATATGCTTGAAGTAACTGAGCGTAAAAGCAAAGGGGCTTTCTACACTCCCAGGGAAATAGTACACTATATGTGTCAAGAAAGTTTGATAAATTATTTGGACAATGTACTCAATAACAAGGCCGAAAGTTTTCAAGCGTTGGATACAGACCAAATAGCATTGTTTGGCGGAGCTAAAAACAAAAACGGGCAAGGTAAATTAGAAATTGAACACGATAGCAATCCTTTAGTAAGTAAAAAAGATCTTGAACTATTTATTCGCGAAGGTCACTTCGCCTTGGAAAATGATCAACGAGTGGTAAACAAGGGCGAAACAAAAACTTATCAGTATCAATTACCCGAAAGTGTGCGACAACATGCAGCGTTAATTGACAAAACGCTCAGTGAAATACGTATTTGTGATCCGGCGATAGGGTCAGGTGCATTTCCGGTTGGATTACTACATGAATTAGTAAATGCTCAAATGGTGTTAAAACCACATTTTGACCTGAATTATCTAAAAAGAAAATTAGATAAGTTTGGTTTTAGAGAAAGGGAAAGTATAAATGAAAGCAGATATATCTATCGTCTAAAGCGTCACATTATACAAGAAAGTATTTATGGAGTTGACATTGATGAAAGTGCCATTGACATTGCCCGTCTACGTTTATGGCTTTCTTTAGTCGTAGATGAAGATGATTTAGATCCGATTGAAACATTACCAAATTTAGATTATAAAATTGTTTGCGGGAGCTCTTTGATTGGAATGGCTGAAAATGCAATGCGTGATTTACATGTGGAAGCAGAACTTGAAAGTTTGAAAGAATCATTCTACGGACAGACGAACGAAGAAAAAAAGAAGGCTTTGCGCCAGCAAATTAATTCAAAAATAAGAGAACTTTTAAATTCTGCGGAACAGTTTGGCGGCTACAAAATAGACTTTGACTTTAAACTTTTTTTCTCAGAAGTATGGCGTGAAAAAGGTGGATTTGATGTAGTTATAGGGAATCCACCATACAAGATAGAATATGATAAAAATCTCAAGAATATATACGAGGAACTTTATCTAACTTTTAAGCGAAACAACGACATATACGTCGCGTTCTTTCACAAGGGCTTAAACCTATTGGGGCAAAACGGCAGTTTGAACTATATAACGCCGAACACATTTTTAAATGGTGACTACTTTAATGGATTGAGAAGTCATATTTCTAAAAATTTTGGAATTATAGAAATAATAGATTTTAAAAGTCATCCCGTATTTAGTGATCCAACTGTTTTTGTTTCGATAAGCCATATCTCTAAATCAAAAAACAATCAGATACAAAAGTTTAAAATCTTTAGTGGAGAGTTTCCAATTATTGAATTTAAAGAAATTCATTCAAACGTTGATACACAAGCTTCATTTATCCCTAAACACCCTGCTTACAATAAAATTAGTAATGCTATAAAAGTAAAATTTGATGATTTGTTTTTAATTAAAGATGTTGGGTTTAACTATTGGTCGCAAGGCGCTGAAAAAACTAGAAGTTTAAATTCAATAGGTAAAAGAGTTTTTCTAAAGAAAAAAGAAAACAAAAATGATATACCCTATCTAAAAGGCACACAACTTCACCCGTTTTATATTGAGGAAGCTTCTAACTTTTTAAGATATAACTATCAAGATTATTTAGATCCTGACATTGATACGTTTAGATTTAGCAAAGACATTTTAGATGTTAATCCCAAGATTTGTTATAGGCAGACGGCTAATAAAATAATTGCAGCAGTAGATAGACAATCACAATTTTGCGACAAGACCGTGCACGTAATTGTCAACAAAAAAGGAAACAGTTACGATTTGAATATTGTAGCAACTTTATTAAATAGTGAACTATTTTTATTCCTTTATCGCGAGATTTCTCAAGAAGGCGAAGGGAGAGCTTTTAGTCAGGTTAAAACCACTTATATTAAAAAATTACCTTTTAAGTATCTAGATGATAACAACATAAGTGTTATTTCATTTTACTTAGAAACAGGTTATTCAATCATTTCTGAATCCATTAGTTTAAACTTTTTTAAAACTCTCCTGGATGGTATTGTTTACGAACTTTATTTTCCGAAAGAAATTAAATCTGCGGGAAAAGAAATTTTAAAACATTTAGGCAATTTAAAAGCGATTACCAACGACATGAGCGAAGAGGAAAAGTTGACTGTCATAGAAAGTGAGTTCATGCGTTTGTATGACCCCAATCATCCTATTCGTGTTGCTATTGAAACTTTGGATAGTGTGGAGGACATTAGAATAATTAAAGAAGCTTTAAAACGATGAGGATTCAAAATATTACTATTAATAAATTTAAAGCATTCACAAAGGAAGAAAAGATACCTATTGGAGGTAGCAATGTTTTCATTTATGGCGAGAACGGAAGTGGCAAAAGTTCTTTTTACTACGCATTAAAGGATTTTTTTCAAAGCAGCGTTGAGCCTATTGATATGGCATCACTTAGAAATTTCAATTTAACGGATGGCGGTAACGATTGCTCGATTGAAGTTGAATTTGACGGAGGTGTTAAAAATATTGTAAATGAGATTACAAGGAATACCAATACTCCACAGATAATAGATGCCAATAGGTTAAAAAGCTTTCTTACGTACAAACATTTGTTAGGAGTTCACAACGTGAAGGTATCTGACGAACTCGATGTGTTTGAACTTACTATCAATGGTGTTCTTAAGCATTTTAAATCATCAACGATAACTAACGGTATAGAACTTGGATCGCTCTGGCAAGATTTGGCTAAGGAAGCGAACAAACCTTTTGGGTCTGGTAAAGAGTTTTATTACGCCAGGCAGAAAAAAGCTTCCGTAGAGAGTAAAGCGCTGCCTTTCAATAACGCATTAAATAGACTATTTTTAACTGGTAATCCAGATTATTTAGCTCCCGATGTCAATAAAATATTGCAAAAGCTATCACCTGGATTAACAATAGAATTTACGAGGCATTCTGTTACAGTAAATCAGAATGGATATATCTCTATGCCCAAAATTGTACTTGAAGTGCAATACAATGGAAATTCTTTAAATACAAAATCTCCTCAATTTTCGCTGAATGAAGCGAAGCTATCGGCCATTGCTATAAGTATATTTTTAGGTTCGATAGTTAGGCAGCGTACGTTTTCGCCAGAAATAAAGCCCTTATTTTTAGACGATATTTTAATTGGGCTTGATAATGAAAATCGCCTACGCTTACTTCATCTTTTGCAAGAAAAAGGTGTGGCTGATGCGAATAAAGTTTTTAAAGATTTTCAAATTTTTATCACGACTTACGATAGACACTGGTTTGAAGTAGCAAAATTAAATCTAACGGGATGGAAGTTTATTGAATTTTATAAAAGTGATAACGGACCACAAATCATACACGACAATAGAACCTTTCTTGAAAAAGCAACGTCCTATTATAAAGCATTCGACTTTCCAGCATGTGCAAATTATCTACGAAAAGAGTGTGAACGATTATTAAAGGACAAGTTACCTGAAACTTACACGCTCGGAGACGGTATTAAAGGCTTGATAAAAGCACCTACACTTGACACGTTAATAGACCGATTGAGGATTTACTACGAAGATTTAGGTGTAGAACCACCTATAGATTTAATTGAAAGTTTGCAAAATTATAAAAGCATTCTTTTTAATCCAATGTCACATAGCGATATTGAAAGTCCTATTTATAGAAATGACTTAGACTTGGCCTTCAAAACAATTGATGATTTAAAAACAATCTCTCTGCCAACAAGGAAAGTTTTAATTGATAAGGGAGCTGTTTTTAATCTTGTTTTGGCTGCAATAAATTATACGGCGATTATTGAAATCGCAAAAGACGTTTATATAGTTGAAAGTTCCGGGGCTAAAACTATAAGCCCGATTATTATTTTATTTAAAACATGGATTAGGGAAGGGGTCGAATTTGCTTCGCCAAAAGGAGTTCCAGCAATAGCAATCACTGGGGCTGAAAGATTAGAGAAAATAAAAGAAAGCCCTTTTACCCTTGATAAAGCAGTACATGGCTTAAATGTAACTTACATAGATAGAGCAATAGCTGAAATAACCGGTAATGACCTTTTAAGTGCACTGACTGTGGCTGGAAAAACTCTTTTCGACATAATGGACGATAGTAAAAAATAAATTATTCGCATTTATCCATTTAGTTATCGAATTTTTTAACCAGCCTAACGTATTCCCACCTACATATGAAACAAAAGAAGAGATAAAAAATTTAGTTATAAATTCTCATTGCGGTCACTTGTCAAAATCTTACGATGCGATTTATGTCGGCAAAACCACAGTATTTGTAGATCACGTTGTTGATTATGTTTATCAAAGACTGGATATTCCGCTCCATAGTATACCAGTGATTCCGACGCAAAAGGTACCAGTGATTCCGCTGCAAAAGGGGCCAGTCATGGATAAGGAGTTGCTGAAGATTGCGTGAGGGGGAAGATTTTCTTCTTCGTTGAGCCGGTAAAAAAGCTGACATTCCGGCAATAGTATACCACTTATTCCGCTCCAAAGTATACCACTAAGCAGGTTAACCTGCCATTAATCATAGGTTTGATCAGGTCACACTAATCACCAAATGGAATGGCAAACAAGCTGCTTAATATGAATAAAGTACGACAAATACTCCTGTTTTTGGAGCGTGGAGCATCACAAAGATCCATAGCAAGGGAAACAGGAACGAACAGAAAAACCATCGCTACCTACCTTGGTAAGTTTGGTCAAACCGGCCTGGGCTTTAGCGAACTGCTGGCCCTGGACGACCGTAAACTCGATGAGATCGTAGGGTTGGCCAAAGCCCAGGCGGAAGAAACAGACCCGCGCAAGCTTCACTTTAACAGCTTGATAGAGCTTCATAGGCATGAGCTGGCCAAAGAAGGCGTTACCCGTTTACTACTTTGGGAGGAATATATCCAGGACTTTCCGGAAGGGTTTCAGTATTCCAGGTTCTGTGAACTCCTGCAAGAGCAACAGAAGCTGAACAGTGCGGTAATGCACTTCGAGCATCAGCCGGGTAAGCTCCTGCAAGTAGATTTCGCCGGGACACCGCTTCACTATGTTGACCTGTCCACCGGCGAGCTAATTGCCTGCCCTGTGTTTATTGCCGTGCTTCCCTTTAGCGGCTATGGCTATGTAGAGGCCCTGCCTAACGCCAAACTGCCTCAGGTAGTGAAAGCCCTCAACAATACCCTGGATTACCTTGGCGGGGTGCCATTGGGAGTTAAGTCAGACAACATGAGGCAGTGGGTATCTAAGACCTGCCGGTACGAACCTCAGTTTACCGAAATGCTTCAGCAATGGTCTAACCATAACCATATTGCCTTATTCGCTGCCAGGGCCTACAAACCCAAAGATAAACCTGCGGTAGAGGGCCTGGTCAAGATCACCTACATGCGCATTTACGCCAAGTTAAGGAACGAAACGTTCCATAGCCTGGCTGAACTCAATCGGGCCATATGGGCCAAACTGGACCAGCATCACCAGATCAACTTCCAGAAGAAGACCTTCAGCCGCCAGGAGTTATTCACCGGGCAGGAAAAAGCCTTGCTACAACCGATGCCTGAAACCGCTTATTATATCCGGCACTATACCAAAGCTAAAGTTCAGAAAAGCTACCATGTCCTGATCGGTGAAGACTGGCATTACTACAGTGTTCCTTTCCGCTTTATCGGCAAGGAGGTGCGGCTCATCTATTGCCTGGACACAGTGGAGATCTATTACAATAACCAGCGCATCGCCCTGCATAAGCGGGATTACAGGAACCATAAATACACGACCATCTTAGAGCATATGCCCGCCAGCCATCAGGCTCATCTGGCAACCAGGGGCTTCAGTTCGGCATATTACCTGCAAAAGGCAACGGAGGTCGGACCCTGCACCCATGCCTTCTTTCAAAAACTGATGGAAAGCAAAAAGGTTATTGAACAGTCTTATACCTCCTGCCTGGGTTTGCTCAGGCTGATTAGTGCCTATGGCCCGGTGCGGATGGAGGCGGCTTGCACACGAGGATTAAGCGGCAGTAAGTTTAGCTATACAGCCATTAAAAACATCCTGGCAAACAATATGGACCTGATGGAACAAGAAGCTACCAAAGAATACCGGATCCCCATTCATGTCAACTTAAGAGGCCCGGAGGCATACAATGAAAACTAAAAACCCATGATCAAATGAACACACAAAACACATTAGACCAGCTGAAATCGCTTAAACTAAGCGGTATGGCTAACCGGTATGAGGCGACACTATTGCTTCCCGTACAGGAACTTCAGGACGTACACTCCCTTGTCGGGATGCTCACACAGGCAGAGGTTGAATACCGTGACCACGCCCGAACGCAAAAGTACCTGAACTACAGTAAGCTCCGGTACCATGCCTTACCCGAGGATATTCTTTGCACGCCTGACCGGGGAATCACCCGGGAACAGGTGCTGCGGTTATCTGATGGAATGTTTATTGCAAAAGGTGAAAATGTCCTGATCACCGGTGCGACCGGTTGTGGTAAAAGCTTTCTGGCGTGTGCTATGGGGCGCAGCGCCTGCTTGCTGGGCTACCGAACCCTTTACTATAGCATGAACAAGTTCCTGGAATCACTGGCCCAGGCCCGGCTGGACGGCACCTATCTCAAATGGATCAGGGCTATATCCGGTAACAAGCTACTGATATTGGATGACTTCGGGTTAAAGGCATTATCGAATGATGCCAGGATCGCTTTACTCGATATTCTGGAAGACAGGTATGGTAATGGCTCTACGATAATCACATCCCAACTGCCGGTAGATAACTGGTATAACTTTATTGATGAGCCAACGCTTGCCGATGCGATCATGGACAGATTGGCAGCTTCTGCGCACAGAATTGCTTTAACGGGTAAATCTATGAGAAACAAGAAAAATCACTAAGTTTACTGCACATCATACTGCTTAGTGGTGATGGAGTTCTGACTACTCGTTTACACCTCAAATCCCTGGCCCCTTTTGCAGCGGAATGGTGGTATACTTTCCCCGGAATAATCACAAAGACAAAGTAAAGAGGTTGATAATTGTGTATTTTTAATTGGTGATGCAGTTGAATACTTCTGTTCCTGATTTTGTATTAATAAATCTGCTTTGCATACAAAATTCCCATATTCACCGCACTCGCGAATATAGCCCACCGCCGGGATAAAAAGTAAAGGCCATGCAAAGCGGGCCATTTTAATTTTGTTTTTTAGCGGTGGCCCGGCCTTGACTATTTACCCGGCTCTCGCTTTTGGTTGCTTAAGCGGTAAATATGGGATGGTTTATTCAGACAGGTTGGTGGTGATACATTTCCTTATAACGTTTCGGTTTAACTGCATTGCACATCAAACAAAGAAGCAGTAAATAGTAATCGGGGGGATTCAAATTTACGGCAATATTTATGATTTACTGCCGTAAATTTGATTTGCAACAGATTAACTAAATGCTAACTTTTCTCTCAATAGCTGCATATCTGAACTTATCTTATGATCCATAACTTTAGCATAAATTTGAGTAGTCTTGATACTGGTATGCCCCATCATCTTAGCTACACTTTCAATAGGAACGCCATTATTAAGCGTTACAGTAGTTGCAAATGTATGCCGTGCAATATGGAAGGTCAAAAGCTTATTGATCTTGCAGAGGTCGGCAATTTCCTTTAGGTAGGCATTCATCTTTTGATTGCTCATTACCGGCAGCAAAGAATCTTCTGCTATACATTGTGGATGATCGCTGTAGGATTCAATAACTGATAACGCAGTAGGTAAAACGGGAATCCTTGATAAAGTGTCTGTTTTTTTACGGCTGGTATAAATCCATAAATCACCATCAATGCCTTTAACCAATTCGGAGCGTTTTAATTTATGTACGTCAACATAAGCAAGGCCCGTGTAACAACAAAAAACAAATACATCCCTAACCACATTCAGCCGCTCAATGTCGAATTTCTTTTTGATAAGCCTGTCTAATTCTTCTTTAGTCAGTACATCCCGGTGAACAGCTTTTGTTTTAGGTTTATAATTAAGGTAAGGATCAACAATAAGCCAGCCGTTACCTAAACAGATGCGGACAATTTTGCCCAAGTTTTTAATGTATTTAATTGCAGAGTTATTGGCGCACTTGCGTACACTCCGCAGGTAATATTCAAAATCATTTAGGAAAGCGAAGTTGATTTTTGTAATAGGTATGTCCGATACATTATGTTGCCATTGCATAAAGTCTTTTGTGTGCATCAAGGCGGTTTCGTAACGCTGCAAGGTGCTTTTCTCAAATTCCTGCCCTACCAGGCTTTTCATTTTTTGATTATGATCTTCAAAAACGGTTATAAGTGTTCGCACCTTATCCACTTTCCCGATAAATCGGTTCTTTAAACTTTCGGCAGTAACCATTTCATCATTTGCAGTCATCCAGCGATGAAATTCCTGAGCCTGGGAATGTAGTGTGTCAAGGTAAGCATTTAACGTTCGTGTATCTTCTTTTGTGCCAATGGCGCGACCTGCCTGCGTATTCCAACGAACAGGGTCACAAACTTTTCCAGTTGATGCTTCCGCACGGTGGCCGTCAACAGTAAACCTCAAATAAATGGCAACCGGGCCACTTGTGTAGGTGTTGCGCTTCTTTAAATAAAAAAGCAAATTGATGTTAGTTCTCATTACAAATGAATTAAATAGTGAAACAAAATTGTTTATTTAATCACTTGCAAACAAGATGTTCAGCCATTGAACATCTTGCCAATCAGTTACTTATGGCGTTTCTGGTGAGCATCCTGTTTCCTCAAATATGCTCACCGAATTGCTCACCTTTTATATGGTAAAACATGCATAATTTGGTGTTTTCGAGCAAACAAAAAAGCCTGTAAATCAATGATTTACAGGCTTTTAGTCAATTTTGACATTGTTTTCAGCGGAATGGACGGGATTCGAACCCGCGACCTCCTGCGTGACAGGCAGGCATTCTAACCAGCTGAACTACCACTCCGTTTGGGATTGCAAATATACGCACCTTTTTGTTTTACACAACTCTTTTTTAAAATTTCTCAATTTTATTGTTTTGTCCTAATTCACGTCACGTAGACACTTTTTCAAAAATTACGCTAAATTCGTTTTTTCATACCAATTATTAACGGCTCTCGTAACCCCTTAAAGAATAAAAACATGTTGCTATTAGGCATCGATATAGGCACCTCGTCGGTAAAAGTATGCGTTGTTGATGCTGAAAACCAAAGCATTATCGCATCCGCGCAATACCCGGATACGGAATCGCCCATTATTTCGCTACAAACCGGCTGGGCAGAGCAATCGCCGGATATGTGGTGGCAGCAAACGCAACAAGCGCTGACATTGTGCGTAAAAAAAGGTGGTTTCGAGGCAAAAAATATTTCTGCAATTGGCATCGCCTACCAGATGCACGGCCTTGTTTTGGTAGATAAACACCAAAATTCGCTTCGAAACAGCATCATTTGGTGCGATAGCCGGGCCGTAAAAATAGGCGATAAAGCATTTAATGACATCGGCAACGAAACCTGTTTATCGCATATGCTAAACTCGCCGGGAAATTTTACCGCATCAAAACTGGCCTGGGTAAAACAAAACGAACCGGAGATATATGATCAGATAGACAAGATCATGCTCCCGGGTGATTACATCGCCATGAAACTAACGGGCGAGATCACCACTTCGGCCTCCGCTTTATCAGAGGGCATCTTTTTCGACTTCCAGTTCAACGGCCTGTCTAAAGACATTATAGATTATTTCGGTTTTAGCGATAAGCTGTTCCCAACGATTAAGCCGGTATTTTCTGCCCATGGCCGGGTAACGGCCGATGTTGCATCTGTTTTAGGCTTAACAACAGGCATCCCGGTTACTTATAAAGCCGGCGACCAGCCCAACAACGCCTTATCCTTAAATGTACTTAAACCCGGCGAGGTGGCTGCAACGGCAGGCACCTCGGGTGTTATATATGGTGTAAGCGATCATTTAACTTACGACCCGCAATCGCGCGTAAATACCTTCGCGCATGTTAACTATACTAATGAGCGTATACGCCTTGGCGTATTGCTTTGCATCAATGGCACGGGCAGTTTGTACCGCTGGATAAAAAACACGTTTGGTGCATCGCTTACTTATGAACAAATGAACGCCGAGGCATCAAAAGCGCCCGCTGGAAGCAACGGGCTGCGTATTTTACCTTTTGGTAACGGCGTCGAGCGGATGCTAAACAACAAACAAATTGGCGCTCACCTGCATAACATCGATCTGAATTTGCATACACCTGCCCACATATTCAGGGCGGCGCAAGAGGGTATAGCATGCGCCTTTAGATACGGGTTAGATATTATGCGCGAAAATGGCATGAACCCAACCGTGATCCGTGCCGGTAAAACAAATATGTTCCTGAGCGACCTGTTCACCCAAACATTTGTAAATGCAACTGGTGTGCCTGTAGAGCTTTATAACAACGATGGCAGCCTTGGTGCTGCCTTAGGCGCCGGCATTGGGGCAGAAATCTACCCGTCGCTAGCGGAGGCTTTTAGCAAGGCCGAACGCGTAGGATATGTTGAACCTACAGATACCGAAACATTCGAAGCTATTTACCGGGATTGGAAAACCATCCTTGAAAAGCATTTGGAAGAGAGCCAAGACATCAAGAAGCAAAAGAAAGGACTGGATAATCAATAACTTAATAAATATACCATGGGAATTGTAACAGGAGAAAAAGAGTTTTTTAAAGGCATAGGCCAGGTTAAATACGAAGGGCAACAATCGGATAACCCGTTGGCTTTCCGCTGGTACGATGCAGATAAGATAGTGGCCGGTAAAACCATGAAGGACCACCTGCGCTTTGCATGCGCCTACTGGCACTCGTTTAACGGCACCGGTGCCGATCCGTTTGGTGGCGCTACGCATATTTTTCCATGGGATGCAAAGGCTGATGCCATTGAGCGCGCTAAAGATAAAATGGACGCCGCTTTTGAGTTTATCACTAAAATGAATTTGCCTTACTATTGCTTTCACGATGTAGATGTTGTGGATTATACCAATGACCTGAACGAGAACGACCGACGCCTGCAAACCATGGTTGATTACGCAAAACAAAAGCAGGACGCCAGCGGTGTAAAACTACTTTGGGGCACGGCCAACGTATTCAGCCATTCGCGCTACATGAACGGGGCATCTACCAATCCCGATTTTCATGCGCTGGCACATGCGGGGGCGCAGGTTAAGGCGGCTATAGACGCTACTATTGCCTTAGGTGGCGAGAACTACGTTTTTTGGGGTGGACGCGAAGGTTATATGACCTTACTGAACACCGACATGAAACGCGAGCAGGAACATCTTGCAAAATTCCTACATACGGCAAAAGACTACGCCCGCAAACAGGGCTTCAAAGGCACTTTTTTCATCGAACCAAAACCCTGCGAGCCAACCAAGCATCAGTACGATTATGACGCAGCTACCGTTTTGGGCTTTTTGCAGAAGTATGATCTGCTGGGCGATTTTAAACTGAACCTGGAAGTTAACCACGCTACATTAGCCGGCCACACCTTTCAGCATGAATTACAAGTTGCGGCAGATAGCGGCTTGTTAGGTTCAATTGACGCTAACCGTGGCGACGAGCAAAATGGCTGGGATACCGACCAGTTCCCGAACGATGTGGCCGAGGTTACCGAATACATGCTCATCATTCTGCAAGCCGGTGGCTTTGCAGGTGGCGGGATAAACTTCGATGCCAAGATCCGCCGTAACTCTACAGACCCGGCAGACTTGTTCTACGCGCACGTTGGCGGTATGGATGTTTTTGCGAGGGCATTGGTAGCCGCGGATAAAATCCTCCAAAAATCCGATTATAAAAAGATCCGCGCCGACCGTTACGCCTCTTTCGACAGCGGTGCAGGTAAAGACTTTGAAGCGGGTAAACTGTCTTTAGAGGACCTGCGCAAATACGCCGGCGAAAACGGCGAGCCGGCTGTAAGCAGCGGCAAACAAGAATACCTGGAGAATTTGATTAACCGATATATATAACTAATATTAAATTCCCTATTATAAACCATTTTTAACCCAAGTCCTTAAATGAATACCTTATCAAACGGCGATTATGTCGTGTTTTTTATCTATTTTATCATTGTATCCTTATACGGGTATTGGATATACAAGCGTAAACATAATGCCGACGCGACCTCTAAAGATTACTTTTTAGCCGAGGGGTCGCTTACCTGGTGGGCCATTGGGGCATCGCTTATCGCATCAAATATCTCTGCCGAGCAATTCATCGGCACCAGCGGTTCGGCCTTTAAAATGGGCTTGGCTATCTCCACTTACGAGTGGATGGCAGCCGCGACTTTGATTATCGTAGCGGTGTTCTTCATCCCTATATATCTGAAGAATAAGATCTTCACGATGCCGCAGTTTTTGAACCAGCGGTATAACGGCACGGTAGCTATGGTTATGGCTATATTTTGGCTGTTATTGTACATTGTGGTAAACCTGATGTCTATCCTTTACCTGGGAGCTTTGGCAATTAGCGGAATCTCGGGAATTGACATTACGGTATGTATCACCCTGCTGGCCATATTTGCCGTTTTCATCACATTGGGTGGCATGAAGGTTATTGGTTATACTGATGTTATACAGGTATTTGTGCTAATATTGGGTGGTTTGGTTGCTACTTACTTGGCTTTAAACCTCATCAGCGAAAAATCTGGCACTACCGGTTTATGGAACGGCCTTACCATTATGCGTACCGAAGCTGCAGACCACTTCCACATGATATTTAAAAAGGACAATGCTAACTACATGGACATGCCGGGTCTGTCTGTACTAATTGGTGGTATGATCATCGTGAACCTTAACTACTGGGGCTGTAACCAATACATTACCCAACGCGCTTTAGGTGCCGATCTGAAAACTGCCCGTGCAGGCCTTCTTTTCGCGGCATTCTTAAAATTATTGATGCCTGTAATTGTGGTATTGCCGGGTATAGCGGCTTACCTGCTTTACCAAAAAGGAATGTTCCACCAGGAGATGATGAGCTCTAAAGGCATTATGGACCCTAACAAGGCTTATCCATCTCTTTTAAACCTGTTGCCAACCTATTTAAAGGGATTGTCGTTCGCAGCGCTTACAGCAGCTATTGTGGCATCGCTTGCAGGCAAGGCAAACAGTATTGCAACCATATTTACCCTGGATATTTACAAAAAAGCAATTAACCCCGAGGCTACCGAAAAAAGCCTGGTTAAGCTTGGTAAATGGTCGGTAGTGGTGGCCATGGCGCTTGGTGTAATCATGTCTTTATTAATTGGCGAGCAATTAATGGGCGAGGGCAAGCAGGGCTTCCAATACATTCAGGAATACACAGGCTTTGTATCGCCGGGCATCTTTGCCATGTTCATCTTAGGCTTCTTTTGGAAGAAAGCTACTTCAAACGGTGCATTGTTTGCAACCATCGGTGGTTTCTGCTTCTCGGTGTTATTTAAGTTTTTACCACGCTTTGCCAACCTGGAGTGGCTTAACCAATTCGGTTTCTCAAAACTAAATGATAAAGGTGTTTACGAGATCCCGTTTATAGACAGGATGGGTTTTGTATTCCTGCTGTGCGTTTTGGGCATGTGGATAATTTCAAAAATTGACCTGGCTAAAGGCGTTAAACCCAATGGGCTGGAAATTGATGCTTCAATGTTTAAACCATCGCGCGCGTTCACTGCCGGTGCATTAATTGTGGGTGGTATTATTGTGGCGTTGTATTCATTCTTCTGGTAGGATATAAACTGTATTAAATATTAAAAGCGGCCTTAATAAGTCCGCTTTTTTTTGTGCCCTATTTTTAAAAAAAACCTGATAAATTATTAGGTTGTAGTTATGTATCCCAGTATAAAATGCACTACGCAGCCGACAACATCCCACCATAAACAGAAGGCGAACACAACTACTTTATACATTTTGTTGATTGCGCTAATGTTGAGGAAGACCACAATTTGTTACTTTTGGCCAAAGACGGGCTGAAGGATATCTCGCAATGGCATACATTTACCGGCCCGCACCCGGCAAAGTTCGCGATCGCTGAGGCACAGGGAGCAGAGATCTACAAAATGGCGGGGAAGGGCGATCTGTTTTACATCAACCTGCCGCTGTCCTCACCAAGGTCTTTAGCAGGTGACGGTAAGGAGTGAGTGCGGATTAAAACCATGGAAGAGGTTGATAACGTAGCTGCTGAAAGCGAATACCTAACCATGGCCATAAGGCCAATAGCAAAACCAAGGCACCCCGAAAAATCTATAGCCCATTTCTTCAGCCATAACGGTACAAATACCTTTATTGTAAAGCCCTACCTAAATCACGTTAGCGCTGCCGCTTATGGCCGTAACGAAACACCAAACAACAAGGATACCGGCCTGTATGAAACGGCACGCAACACCATTATAGCACTATTGGCAAGAAACGGGCTTTACGGCCCGCAATGGAAGGCGTTGGTTACCGGGATACTTGACAAATAAAGTAATGAATTTTAACAAGAAAGTCCATTTTGCAGGGCTTTCTTGTTTTTGGTATCGGCTATTATTAGTGGTCTTTGCCATGGTCTTTACCTTTGTCACCATGCTTTTCGTTATTGCCGTGGTTGCCATTATTACCTTTGTATTTAACACCCTTTTCGCGTTCTTCAACACGTATAGGGCGGTTGTTGTTATTACTACCCCAATGGTTACGGTATTTAACATCTCGGCTATCGCGGATGATGGTTTGGCCGCTGCGGCCTTTGTAGTTAGCGTATTTAATACGATATACATTGTCACGGGTCCATGGGTTACGTTCATTTACAACTACTTTATAGCCGTTGTACAAATTATAGTTGCTGTACCTTGATGGTAAGCTTACCCTGCGTACCCATCTGTTATTTTCCAGGTAAACGTATTGGTGGGCAGGCACATCGTAGTAGGTAGCAATATCGGGCATGTAGTAATAATCTGCATGGTTGTAACCTACAGGGCCCCACTCTGGTTGGCTACCAATGTTAAGGCTTAAACTAATTTGCGCACTGGCAGATTGGTATACTACGCAGCTTAAAAATATCGCTGCGGTGATGATTGTCTTTTTCATAGTGTTGTTTTTATGTTTTTATGCAGGTATGACAGATATTATTAACTATAGTTTAATTAAACAACTGTTACAGCAGGGATGTTACAGTAGAAACGCGGGAGCCTAGAGTTAAGATACAAGAATAAAGACAATAAATAAAGCCCTTCAGAATTGAAAATGCTATTTAATATTATCTGATCTTGACTCCTGATTCTATTTTAATCGTTATCGTTATCTTCTTTTTTACCGGCCATTGCAAATACCGGCTTGCCAATTGTTTTGTAGTCGCCTACGCCTTTAAGTATAGATGCCAGCTGGGTTTTATCCTGCATGGTTTTAACGGCTTCGGCAAGTTCCTTGTCGTATTTAAAGTTAGCCTCGTAGCGGCCTTTTTCGTAACCATAGCGCGATGCGATTTCGTTCTCCAACACCTGCTTAATTTCTTCCTTATGCAATTGCAGGTCATTCTTTTTGCTGGTGGTCATTTTAGCTTTAAGCGCATCGTACTCGGCCTGTATCCCGGAAAACTGCTTCTCTTTGGTAGCTTCCGTTTTTAGGCTGCTCAGCATTTTCTCAGATATAGTGTTATAGGTGTAATTTTTGCCTTCCAGGTATTTAGTAAAATCGGCGTACCCTTCATCGGTCAATGTAAACGATTTTGGGTCGATAGGTTGGGGATGGGTGTTACGGTATTTTGTAGCGTAATCAAAAACGAATAGCTTGCTTACCAGCGTTTGGGTGATGTTAGCAAACCTGTCCTGCTTAATAAAAATATCCGGGTAAATTCCGCTGCCGTCATAAACCGAGCGGCCATTACGGGTTTTAAACTCATGGATAGACGAATCGGCCATTTTTATAACGCTGCCATCATCCTTACGGTGGGTATAATCCAATTCCTGCACACAACGGCCCGATGGCACAAAGTACTTAGCAACCGTCACCTTAACTAAACTGTTATACGGCAAGTTAAAGGTTTGCTGCACCAAGCCCTTGCCATAACTGCGCTGGCCTATAATAATGGCCCTGTCCAGGTCCTGCAAGGCGCCGGCAACAATTTCTGATGCTGACGCAGAGCGACTGTTCACCAAAACAACCAACGGCAGATTCGGCTCTAACGGCGTTGATACGGTATTATAGGTGAAATTCTTTTCTTTTACTTTTCCGCGTTGCGATACCACTTGCACATCTTTTTGCACAAAAAGGTTAACAATTTTAACGGCTTCCTGCAGGATGCCGCCGCCGTTTGACCGCAAATCGAGAATGATTCCGTTAGGGTTATTCTTTTTAAGGGCGATAAGCGCATCGGTAACCTCCTGAGCCGAGTTCTCTAAAAACTTGTTCAGCTTAATGTAGCCCATATTATTGGCTACCATACCCGTGTAAACTACATTGGGTTGCTTAATCTCGTCGCGCGTTAGAGTTTTTACACCCGGGGCATCCGCATCGCGTTTCAGTAATAGTTTAATAACCGCGCCTTTAGATCCTTTAAGCAACTGGCTTACCTGGTCGTTAGTTTTACCGGCAAGTTCAATATCATTTATCTTCAGCATTTGGTCGCCTTGGCGAACATCTGCCTTTTGGGCCGGGAAGCCGGCGAACACATCAGATATGTATATTTTGTTATCTCGCAAAAAAATGCTTGCACCTATGCCGCCGTATTGGGTACTAACGTAGTGCAGTTTGTAATCTTCAATTTCAGATTCGGGCACAAACTCGGTATAAGGATCAAGGCCCTCCAGCATAGCATCTACACCTGTTTTAACCAGCTTGGCCGAGTTTATATCATCAACATAATTAATGTTAACCTCTTTATATACCGATGCAAAAACATCCAGGTTTTTAGAGATCTGGAAAAGATCGTCCTGAAAGCTCCATAAACTTACAGCAATTGCAAGCCCGCCAATATATAATGCCGGTTTCCTGTGTCTGCTCATCACACTTTTTTCCATGCTCCTTAACCTCTTGAACTATAAATATATAAAAGCCAAACGGCTTTTAATAATAAACTGAATTTAAAGGCGGTTAGTATCCATGTTCACCAATGCTTTGGTAAGGGTGAACACCACGTATTTACGGTCGCGGTTTACCAGGTCCATAATGCGGGTTATCAGGTTATCTTCCTGGCCTTCGGTGTACTGCAATTGCTCGTCGGTAAGGTGGTTATACTTGCGCTGCACCTTAATTTTTATACGTTCCCAATCCTTGTTGCTTATCGTTATCTCTGCCATATAATAATATATTTGAGCAAAAATATAAAAAATACCTGCTACAGGCGTTTAATATGTTGCAGAGTGTTAAACTTTTAATAAGCTTGCGCCTCTAACGTTTTTATTAACTAAATAAATTACTATCATGAAAAAATGTTTTTTAAGCGTTGCCATACTATTTATGGCGGCAATTAGTGCCAAGGCACAATTCTCGCTGGGCGCCAAGGCGGGCGTCAATTTCTCCAAGATAAGTACCAATAACGTAGGCGAATCTACCGTGGCTGGTTACCAGGCAGGCTTATTTGCTCGTTTTGGCAAGAGCCTTTACCTGCAGCCCGAGCTTTATGTAGCAAGCAGTGGCGGTAAATTCGATTTTAATAATAGCGGCGGTACCGTAACCTCAAACGGTAAGGTAACCTTTACCAGCATTAACGTACCGCTATTATTAGGTAAAGGTTTTGGCGGCGAAAACCTGAATTTCAGGATAATGGCCGGACCTGTTTACAGCTATTTGATGGATAAGAACCAAAACTTTAGTGATAATGTAAGCGGTGCTTATAACGATTTTGGCAACTATAAAAAAAGCACGCTGGGCTACCAGGTTGGTGGCGGGGTTGACATAGGCCATATTACTGCCGACCTGCGCTACGAGGGCGGCCTAACCAAAATAAACGAAAGCTACGGCCAACGCCAAAATATCTGGGCGTTAAGCGTAGGCTTCAAGTTCTTTTAACAAGCAATCTAATAAATTCAAACAATGCTAAGATCCCGGTGAACAGCCGGGATCTTTTGTTTAAAAGAATATTGAACACCGAATGTGAATTATAAATAATGAAGGAAAAAGGCCCTGTGTTATTGCGAGGAACGTAGTGACGTGGCGATTTTAAAGGACAATCAGATACGCTGAGATTGCTGGGCTATCGCTAGCAATGACATACTAACGTTCATTTATTTGTAGAATTACGGCCCGAAAAAAAAGTCTCTTATACAAGTAAAGCCCCTGATGGGCAGGGGCCTTTACTAACCAATTATAAACCTAAATTATGAGAAGAGCTGTAGGAGAAGGGGTCGAACCTTCAAAGAGTGGTTATTCTTATTGCTAAGAGTTTCCCATTATCTCCGCCACCGCGACAAGGAGGTGTGTCTGCCAAAATTTCACCATCCTACAGGATGATAATTAAACCTTTCGGTTTTAATAGCTGTTGGGGAAGGGGTCGAACCTTCACAGAGTGGTTAGCCCGCTTCGGGTTTCCCATATTCTCCGCCACCGGGACAAGGAGGTGTGTCTGCCAAAAATTTCACCACCCAACAATGTTTGTTTTTAAAGAACAATAAAGCAATTGTCATTTGCTGTATACAAATCTAACAGAGTTGTTAGTTTCTTGCAAATATTTCAACAAAATATTTTTATTTTTACTTTTATTATAATTATACTTGTATTTGAATATAGATATTTAAAATTATGCCTCACAGGAAACCTCAAAATTTAGAAATTGATAATCTGGATATTCAGATTTTATCAATATTGATGAAAAATGCGACTACACCTTACACAGAAATCGCAAAAGAATTGATCGTTTCGGGCGGAACCATACACGTGCGGATGAAAAAGCTGGAGGAGATGGGTGTAATTAAAGGTGCCAGCCTGGAAGTAAACCCGCAAAAGCTGGGTTATGATGTAACCGCTTTCCTGGGTATATTCCTTGAAAAAGGATCGCAGTATAATGATGCCGTAAAACAACTGAAGGCAGTGCCAGAAATTGTAGAGCTGCATTACACTACCGGCAGCTATAGCATCTTCGCAAAAATTGTTTGCCACGATACCAACCACCTGCGCGAGGTATTAAACGAAAATATACAAAGCGTAAAAGGCATCCAACGCACCGAAACATTTATTTCCCTTGAAGAAAGCATCAAAAGGCAAATAACTTTGGATTAAATTTTACTTAGGTTTCCTGCCAATAGTATAACCGCCGTTAATAGCGCGGAACAAAGCAACCTTTAAACTATGCATACTGCATGGCTTAAAGGTTGCTTTGTTGTTGAGGTGTGGGTTTTACCAAACCCTGCACAAAAGCCCCTTCAGGTATTCCCCTTCAGGGAAGGATGCCCTAACAGGATGGTCTTCCGGCTGGTGAAACTGGTATATGAATTGCACCTGTTTACCGGCATCTAATGCGGCCCAGGCCAGTACCTGTTTAAAGGTTTCCATATCCATAGCACCCGAGCAGGAGAAGGTAGCCAGCAAACCGCCGCTGTTTAGCAATTGCATACCTATACGGTTCAGGTCTTTATAAGCACGTGATGCCCTATCCAAAGCTGATCGTGATGGCGCATATTTTGGCGGATCGAGCACGATGATATCAAACTTAGCACCTTCTTCTCTAAATTTGCGCAACTGCACATTTACGTCAGATTTTATAGCGTTATGCTCCGTGCCCTCAAATTTATTCAGGCGGATGTTTTCTTCTAAAGTTTCCAATGCCAATGCCGAACTATCCACACTGGTTACAGATATTGCACCATTTTTAAACGCGTTTAGCGTAAAACCACCTGTGTAGCTAAAGCAATCCAACATTGTTTTGCCTTTGGCGTAGGTTGCCAGTAGCTGGCGGTTATAACGCTGATCGCAGTAAAAGCCAGATTTTTGGCCTTCGGCGATATTGATGCCGTAACTGATGCCGTTCTCTTTCACCATCACCAATTCGGGAGGCTGGTTACCAGCCAATAATATATTGGTAGTTTCCAATCCCTCGTGCAAGCGGGAGGTGGCATCACTTTTATCGAATATACTTTGTGGTTTTAGCAAGGCATTAAGTTCATCTATAATAACAGGCATGGCGTTTTGCATGCCAGATGTTAGCACTTGTACAGCTAAATGGTCGGCATATTTATCTACGATAAGGCCGGGCAGATAGTCAGATTCACTAAAAATCAATCTACAGGTATCCGTTGTACCATCAGCAAGTATATGGGCACGGCCGGCAACAGCTACCTGTACCTTTTCGCGAAACCAGTTGTCATCAACAGCAACGCTCTCGTCCCACTCCAATAACCTTACGGCAACGCGCGATTGATCGTTGTAAAAACCGTAGGCCATGAAATCTTTTTTGCTATCCAGCAGGCGGATAATTTCGCCATTGGCAGGTTTGCCCTTTACGTTTTCTATCGCGCCCGAAAATACCCAGGGGTGCTTATGCAATACGGCTTTCTCTTTTCCTTTCTTTAATACAACGTCAATCATACCGCAAAGGTAATAATATCGGCGCCAATGTTATTCGTTGCCGGAGATGGGTAGGAACTTCATATTAAACCTACTTAAAGCTTGGGCTAAAGCCATTTTAAACAGTTTAATTTAGCCGTTGGCTAAAGCCGAACGGCAATGTGCTAATAAACAAATCTAAGATAGATTAAATTATATCCATTCCATTTATGGGACAGATATAAAGACAAAGACGACGGCTGTAGCCAAAATATATTGAGCATTACTCCCTACCGGAAATGGGTGTGTTTTTTAAGGCCTTGGCAACGGCTACCACATTTGCCGCGGCGGCTTTACCGGTTTCTATCGACCAATCTTTGCGGTAATCGCTTTCCAGGTAATTATCCCCGGGGCCGGGGCCATTATTCCAATAAGTGTATGATTGCGGCGCAATGGTAAAGCCAACATCCATTAGCGCACCGGCAATTTCCGATACCACGTGGCGTGCTCCATCTTCGGCACCCGTTACTACAAAGCCTGCTACCTTATTAAAAGTAACCGGGCGGTTTTGTGCGTCGCGCTTGGGGTAAAGGCCATTTATGCGTTCTAAAACTTTCAATGCTTCGCTGCTCATGGTGCCCATCCAGGTTGGGGTGGCTATGATGAGTATCTCTGATGCGAGCAATTCTTTTAATATAGCAGGCCAGGCATCCTCCTCGCCCAGATCAGATTTTATGCCCGTGATGATATTGTGATCTGCCACACGAATCATACTGGTTTTTACGCCAAGCCGATCCAGCTCGGCAACAAACTCCTTTGCCAGGGCTTCGGTGTTAGATGCCGCGGGCGATGGTTTAAGCGTACAGTTTAATATCAGGGCTTTCATACGTATTTCAGTTGCAACGGTTCGTGGTAATCATGGCAGATATAGGCGCAGGCCAGGCAAACTTTTTCACATTTAAGGCAAACATTCTCACACAGCGCCAAAAACTGGTAAGCTATTTCTGATCCGCGTTGTAGCAGCCTGTCGCTTTGCACACAAACATCAATATTATCCTTAAACAACTTTATGCAATACTTAAATTGTACATTATCCCTTTCGTTAAGGCAAGCTTTAATACATTCCTTACAAGCCCTTACGCAACTCCACAATCTTAGTATTATTCCCCATTCCTGATCATTCATACACTTCAACTATTAAGTTCAACTTAATAATTAATGTATTTAAGTTGAAATTGTTTGAATAATTTAAAAGCGTGTTACTTCCCCGGGATTATAACGCACAAAAAAGGCAGATGCTTTGCAGCATCCGCCTTTAATTATTATACTTAAATATTATTGATTGTTGTCCTCTGGCTCATCTGTTGCAAGGCCTACAACTTTGTACACTTTGTTATTATCATTGTCGCGGGTTTCCTGGAAATACGTTCCGTCGGGCGCTACATATAATTTTTCGCCGTTCACTTTAATTTTACGGCTATCCTGTGGTAAGGTGGTTAACACATCACCAATCTGATAGGGTTGGTCGTACTCGCCGCCATCGCCACCACCATTAGCGGTGTTCAGTTCGCCATCTTTACCGGCAACTTCGTAAACTACGCTGCCATCATCTTTAGTAACCGCGCGGTAGTAAACACCGTTAGATTCGTAGTACTGCTCTCCATTAATGGTAATAGCTTCGGCCTTTGATGGTAATGAATTTACCGCGGCACCAACCGGTGGTTCAACCACTGTATACTGGTTATTGTATTGCTGATAGTATAAACCATCGCTATAGTAATATTGGTAATCGCCGTAATAGAACGGATAATAACCAAATGGCAGTACACCTATGCTAAAACCAATGCGTGGCAAATAGTATGAATTATAAAAACCACGGTTGTTATAAAAACCACGGTTAAAGTAACTCGGGCCACCATAATAACCACGGTTGTAACCGTAGCCATAACGGCCATAATTACCACCACGGTAACCACCTCTTACGCCTGCACCATAAGTTCCACGGCTGCCGCCGTAAGTGCCACGATTGCCTAAAACAGATGTATTACCACGGTTAAAACCATTTGTGCCTCGGGTTACGCCAACTGATGTGCCGGGACGGTTAAACCCACCTGACGGGCGGTTGAACCCTCCTGACGGACGGCCTACACTTGCATCGCCGGATGGACGGTTAAAACCCCCGGAAGGGCGGCTTACGCCAACACCGGCAGACGGACGGCTAAAACCACCGCTGCTACCGGCAGACGGACGGCTAAAACCGCCGCCGCCACCACTTGATGGGCGACTGAAGCCACCACCACCACCACCACCGGATGAACGACTAACACTACCGCCGCCGCTAAAACCGCCGCCGCCACCACCACCACCCCTGCTACCACGTTGCGCATTGGCGTTTAGGCCTAAAGACATGAGCAACACCCCGCTTAAGGCAATACTTAATAATTTTCTATATTCTGTTTTCATCTTGAAATTTATAATTGATCGGTATATCAAAGCCGATGTATGTATTAAGACTACGAAACACATCAACGGTTTAATTGATGTATAATTATATTTAGACAAAAAATGAGCCGCTAATTACCCTGTTTGTCAGGCTTGTATCCTAATCAGATCTCTTCAGCTATAAACAGTAACCCATCGTCGAAATTCAGGCTGATGAAGCCGTCGGTTGTGGTGACAAAATCACCGTTACCTTTATCAGCTAATCCATTGGTTTGCAGATTTAAATATAAGGATAAGATGCGGATACTTTCGCCCGCTGGTTTCCACTTGCTGAAGCCTGGGTTAACCGCGTAAATTTTTTGGTTTCCGCTATATATTACAATGTTGATTTTGGAAGCGAATGTGGTAAATTCATTAAAGTTTACATCATCGGCCACTACATTTACGGCTTTGTATTCATTTTGGATAAGAAAGTTGAGGGCGGCTTCTACCTGCGATGCACCTGCCTGCGGGATCTGCCTGATATAGGATTGTAGCGTTTTATCAATTTCATCCGCTACAATAATGTCTATCTTTATTTCGTAGCTGTTCATCTGCTCGGCAATAAGCGGCGTGGCAATCACCGTTGGGCTCCACTCAAGCAGTTGGCCCAGTAATTCTTCAGAGAAGTTACCGAGGCTTAATAACAGCAGGGCGGGTTCCTGTTTTTCGCGTACAATGTGGTGGGATGACATTATATTATATACAGTTGAGTAATTTTATCAAAGGTAAATTAAATTAGCCTCTTCCCAACTTTTCGAAGGAGAGGGAGCAGGAAAGAATGCCACCACTACCGGGGGAGATTTAGAGGAGGCTTAAGGGGGCTTTAAAAGTTTAGCATAAAGTGGCAGATAGCGAAGTTCAGATAAAGCGGAAGATAATCCATATTGATATGGACGCATTTTACGCGTCGGTAGAGCAGCGCGATTTCCCCGAATACCGTGGCAAACCCCTTGTAGTTGGCGGCCTGCCCGAAGGGCGCGGTGGTGTGGTAGCTACCGCAAGTTATGAGGCGCGCAAGTTCGGCATCCGCTCGGCCATGTCATCAAAGCAGGCACTGCAGCTTTGCCCGCATGCCATATTTGTTAGGCCAAGGTTTGCTGCGTATAAAGAGGTTTCGCAAAAAATCCGCGAGATCTTTGGGAGATACACCGACCTGATAGAACCACTCTCGCTGGATGAAGCATACCTGGATGTTACTAATGACAAATTGAACATCGGCTCGGCTATCGAGATCGCGCAGCAAATAAAACAGGCTATTAAAGATGAGCTGAACCTTACTGCATCGGCAGGGGTATCCATTAATAAATTTGTAGCCAAAATTGCATCTGATATAAAAAAGCCGGATGGCTTAACATTCATAGGCCCGTCATCTATAGAAAACTTTATGGAGAACTTGCCTGTAGAGAAATTCCATGGCGTAGGTAAGGTAACTGCCGAAAAAATGAAAAAGCAGGGCCTTTTTACCGGTGCCGATCTGAAGAAATTAAGCGAAGAGGATATGACCGGCCGCTTTGGAAAAGCAGGCGGGTTTTATTACATGATAGTACGTGGGATTGATGACCGGGATGTGCAACCCCACCGCGAAACAAAATCAATGGGGGCCGAAGATACATTTGCCTATGACCTGACCACCGAAGAGGAAATGCACACCGAACTGGAGAAGATAGCTAAGATCGTAAACGAACGATTATTGAAATATCGGTTAAAGGGCCGAACCATTACCCTCAAAATAAAGTATAGCGACTTTAAGCAGATAACCCGCAGCTGCACTATCCCGGATAACGTAGACGATATTGATACCATATTAAGCGTATCAAAAACTTTGCTGGCCGTTACAGACACCGAAAACAGCCGGATAAGGTTATTGGGCATTACGGTGTCTAACTTTTTGCCTATAGAAACCAAGGCGAAACCGCAAACGAATCAGCTCACACTCTTCGATTTTTGAAATAATTCAATAATCGACGCTGATTTTCTGAAAAATCTTAAAAAAATATATTTTATCGGGCTATATTTTAAAAATATGCCATCAAATGATAAAACAAGGGCTTTTATGCTAACCTATCTTAATAAATAAGATTGATTTTTCATTTATTATACAATATTTTAAAGAAATTTATAAAAATTTACGAATTTTATTGACAATATGGTTTTTATGTTGTTATTTTAGCATATGCAATTGACAAAATTAAAACTTATTTTAATGATTATTAACAAAATTAAGTCGATAAACGATTTAATTTCTGCTTCTTTTAGATATATTACCTACAAATTAAGTGCTTTTGCTTTCACTAATGGTATAAAAAACACTAAAAATTTAAACTTCACCGAAGTTTATACGCTTAAAGGCATCGTAAATAATAAAAAAGACGAAAGAGATCTTCTTTTTTTCAAAAATACTCCCCAAACTGGATTAAACACCGCGACAGTTTATATAAATGGTTCTAATTATGATTTAATTAAACCGGCATCAGCTTACAGGTTGTACTCTGGGCTGATGCTGTTGCCTCGGCACCTAGGGCGAAAACACAGGGCTAACTTATAAGCAGCACCCTTCTCAAAATACTAACCTCCAAATAATACTGACTATTAATTAATTAAACTTATCCCCTTAAACTAAAACAATGAAAAAAATTGTACCCTTTGGAATTCTCGTTATTGTAGTAATCCTGGCACTGATGTACCCGGGCGCTACAGCGGCTGCCAAACCGGCAACAACTTACGTAGGTGCTGATATTGCCTGGATGCTGATCTCTACAGCCCTTGTATTATTGATGACACCCGGCCTTGCCTTCTTTTATGGCGGCATGGTGCGTAAAAAGAACGTTATCTCTACTATGCTGCAAAGCTTTGTATGTATGGGCCTTATCACTATCATTTGGGTAGTATTTGGTTTTAGCATGGCCTTTGGCAATGATGTTGGCGGCTTGGGCTTAATTGGTAACCCAAAATCATTTTTTATGATGCAAAACACTTTAGGTGTGGCATGGGCGGCATCACCAACTATCCCGGTAATATTATTTGCTATGTTCCAGTTAAAATTCGCGGTTATTACACCTGCGCTTATTACCGGTGCATTTGCAGAACGAATCCGTTTCAACTCTTACTTAATTTTCATTACACTGTTCATCATTGTAATTTATATCCCATTAGCTCACGCAACTTGGCACCCACAAGGTTACTTCTTTAAAATGGGCGTGTTAGACTTTGCAGGCGGTACTGTTGTACACATGTCTGCCGGTTGGGCCGCGCTTGCCTCAGCATTATACCTTAAAAAACGTACCGGTGCAGAAGAGATCCACACACCTGCACGTATCAGCTACGTAATATTGGGTACTGGCTTGCTTTGGTTCGGCTGGTTTGGTTTCAACGCGGGTTCTGCATTAAGCTCAAGCGAACTTGCTGCTACTGCTTTGGCTACAACAACAACCGCATCGGCCGCTGCCGCTATGTCATGGATCTTCTTTGACATCCTTAGAGGTAAAAAACCATCGGCAATGGGCGCTTGTATTGGCGCTGTTGTAGGTTTGGTTGCTGTTACACCTGCTGCAGGTTATATCACCGTATCAAGCTCGCTTATTGTGGGTATAGTTGCCGCGGTTATAAGCAACCTGGTAGTTATCTGGAGAAGCAAAACCAACATTGATGATACCTTAGACGTATTCCCTTGCCACGGTGTAGGTGGTATGGTAGGTATGTTAATGACGGGTATTTTTGCTACCAAAACTGTTAACAGCGCAGGTGCAAATGGTTTAGCATATGGCGAAACCTCCTTGTTTTTTAAACACGTTATTGCATTGGTAGCAGTATCGGTATTTGCTTTTGTAGGTGCATTTGTACTACTTAAAATTACCGACCTGATAAGCCCGCTACGTGTTACTGCAGAAGAGGAAATTGCAGGTTTGGACATGAGCCAACACGACGAAGAACTATAATAACAACACTATAACTGACTAAATTAACTAACGAAGAAAAGGGGGTGCGAAAGCATCCCTTTTTTGATTTAAGGAGTTTTTGTCTTCTATTTAACCACAAAGAACACATAGGAATGGCTAAATTATTAGCCACAAAGAGCACAAACCTTTGCTTATCTCGGTGCTCTTGGTAAAAAAACTATGCTCTTTGTGCTTAATTACACGTCTAACCCCAACCCTTCTTTTTTATTTAACACCCATTTACCATTAACCATATCCGGATTTTGGTAGGGGTTATTAATCGTAAGCAATGGCCCGTCAAGGTCTGCCCAATCGCATTGTGGGGCAAGGACGGCAGCGGCAAGGGTGGCGCAGCTGGTTTCGCTCATGCAGCCTATAAGGATTTTAAGTCCCAGTTCGCGGGCTTTGTTTATCATTTGTTTGGCCTCGTACATCCCTGCCGATTTCATTAGTTTGATATTGATGCCGTGGTAAACGCCTTTAGCTGCCGTAACATCTCCAAGGCGTTGCACCGCCTCATCGCCGATGATGGGGATAGGGCTATGTTCGGTTATCCAGGCGTTGCCGTCTATGTCCGTTTTAAGCATGGGTTGCTCTATCAATTGCACTCCCTGCTCTTGCAGCCAATAGATCAGGTCGAGGCTTTGTTTGCGGTCTGTCCAGCCTTGGTTGGCATCTACATAAAGCGGCACATTGGTTACCGAGCGGATGGTTTGGATCAGCTCTTTATCGCTATCGCGGCCAAGCTTAACTTTTATCACTTTAAGGCCTTTGGCTTCTTTTACTTTTTGCAGGATGACGTTTTTGGTGTCTATGCCAATCGTATAACTGGTTACCGGCATATTTGCGGGATCGCTACCAAAGATTTCCCAGCAGGGTTTGCCTTTCAGTTTGCCATCCAAATCATGCAGGGCAATATCAATAGCGGCTTTTATGGCCGGCTGACCAAGTGCGATGCTATCCAGGTAATGGATGATAGCTGCAAAATCAATAGGGTATTTAAACTGGCTTACATCAACTTTATTCAAAAATTCCGTGGCGCTTTGGTGGCTTTCGCCCATGTAGGGTACCATTGATGCCTCACCGAAGCCGGTTTGGCCTTCGTGGGTTAACTGCACCAGCATCAAAGGGGTGCTCGTTCGCGAAAACTTGGCGATGGTAAAGGTATGCTTTAGTTGGAGCTCGAAGGGTTGATAAGTAAGCTGCATGTCAATAATATCAAAGCTAAAACATTAAGTTAAATTCCTGCTTATCTTTACAGCTATGCCGGCAGAAATTTACGCACCGTTCGAAAAATTTAACTTTAGTAACCGTAACTGTTTTTTAACGGGAACTGTTTTACAAAGCGAGGAAGAAAAGATCCAGGTTTTTCCGCAATGGCTTATGAGCCTGTATAATTTAGAAGACCAGCCCTTTAAACTGCTCGACGAAAGTATCGCTACCTATAAAGACCTAAAGATCCCATGCTCGGCTGTTGTTAACGATGAGTATTTAGAACCTCTGGAACTGGAAATTGCCGCCGCATTTGCCGGCGGATACGAAGGCGTAAAGGCATTAGATGAGTTTAAACTTTTCCAATGGGCCAGCAAATTATTGTACGGCATTGTTTTTAACGAGATCCAGTCTGGCATAAAAATGATGCATGCGCAGGGCGAGGAATTTAATATTTCGCAGGCCATTATCCATAAATTTAGCCACCTGCATTTAATGCTGCAAAGTGTTAACCTACCTATCCATTTTGAAGAATTTAAACCTTTTAGTTTATTCTTATTTAAGGGTGATAACAAGCCCGAAGAGTTTGGTTATCGCGATGAGATCAACACCCAAACATTCGCCCTGCGGATAAAAGATTTCGGTATGGTGATATGCCTGCAGGATAACAACGCCAACTTTGGTTACCACCACAAGATATACAATCAGCTAAAAGACGACGTGCTGCACCCTATCCAATTCGAAGAATTTAGCGGCAAGGTATTCTACAGTAACTACCTTTTTAACCGCCTGCCCGAGTATAATATTTTACCCGTTGGCGAGGATGTGTATATTGAGGATATGCCCCTGCGCGGCATTAGCAGCAAGCCGCTTTTCGATGAGTGGACCAACAAAACCTACGGACAGGTATTGGAAAACTTCTGGAAAAACTGGGGCTTCCTGTTATTAGAAATCATCAAAAACCCAAATGAGCCTATGAGCTTTTTGTTTGATGCCGATGGCAACAAAATAAGCCGGGAAAGCATCGACCTGCCTAATTAAAACTGCCTTATAAATTCGTTGATGACTTCGTGATGAAGCGCGAAGGTGATTACCACCCCGCTAACCGCGCCATATAAGTGGGCATCGTGGTTAACGTTATCGCGCGCATGTTTGGATGCGAAGTGGCAGTAGACCAGATACAAGACCCCGAAGATCCAGGCGGGGATTGGGATCGGGATAAACATCAGCCCCATTTGCGCTTTTGGGTTAAACATAATAAAGCTAAATATCACCGCGCTAATAGCACCCGAAGCGCCAAGGCTGTTATACCAGATATCGTCTTTATGTTTTTGGATGGATGGCAGGTCGCTTAGTATCAGACTTAACACATACAGCAAACCAAATTGCCAGTGGCCCAACAACGCCTCCAACTGGAAAGCAAAGAAATAGTACGACAGCATATTAAAGAACAGGTGGTTCCAGTCCTTATGGATTAGCCCGCTGGTGATAACTGTGTACACCTTGTGCCCGCGCGATACGTTGTAGGGGTTCAGTATAAATTCGCCATAGATGTTCTCGTTAGAGAACGCCCAAAGCGATGTGGCCAGTGTAATTACAAATATGATTGACGCCACGGGTGTCGCCAGGAAAATTTCCATCATTGCAAATCGAGTTTAGTATTGGTTAGCAACCTGCCCACCGGGTAGCGCAGGTAAGTTTTTTCGAAATATGGCGAGTTGCGATACACCCAGTTTAACTGCCCGCCGGCACTTGCAGCAAGTTTTGGATCGGCCGTTTTGGCATCATCCAATTTCTTGCGAAGGTCGGGGTCTTTTTTTAACAGTTGCGCGGCAATATCTTCAAACACGTAATCTGAGTAGTATTCCTTTTGGCCCAGCACGCTGTCAAAAAAGTTCCACGCAAAGAAGGAATCTACGCCCTGTGGTTCCAGCGTTTCTACAATGTAGCGATTGATAGGTTGGTTCACATAAACCACGTAATCACCCTCGTAAAATTTTATTTTTGCATCAACCGGGCTTAGCTTAACATTGGTGTGGATGTAATGCCCTTCGTAAGGCCTTGTGCCGGTTTTGTAATCGCCGATGTAGTACATCTGCAAACTCAATGTAGTGTCATGCGCCAGGCGGCTCATGGCAACTTTGTTTAATTTAAATAGGTCTATAGCCTTACCCCATGCCTGCGGAATAATGTAGGCAACCGGCTTGTCGGCGGTAGCACTTGCTTTGTAGGTATTATAAAACTTTATAGGTTTGCTGTAGGGCTTTTCACGGTCGTAAAAAAGTCTTTTAAGGCCGCTAACGTCGCTGGTTTTGTACCCCGCGGCATAGCCTTTAAAAGTGATGGTATCTACTTTGGTTTCGTCAAGCGCCCAATTAAGGGCAAAGGTCTTTTGTTTGCTTACATCAGCGTCTACCTGCTTTTTCATGGCGCCTAATAGCCTGGCGTCACGCTGGCAAATGCTTATTAGATTTTGCATAAAGGCGTAGGTTGCCCAAACACGGCTGTCAAATGGCTTAAGCATATGTGTCTCAGTCATATAACTGATGATGTTATGCTGTGCTGCAAACCCGGTAGAAAAGCGCGGCGTTTCCATGAAACTCACTATGCCACTATCGGGCAGGCCTTGTTCGCCGGCACCGTAAGGGATCATTTCATAGCCGTTTTTCTTCATTCCTTTGTACAGATCGGGGGTAAGGGTTTTATCAGTGTAGGCGGCCAATACGGGGTTTTGTTTATCCTTTTGGGTTTCTATCAGCGTCATCACGTACTGGTAATCGGCCCCATCGCTGGTGTGGTTATCCAGTAAAACTTCGGGCTGCCAGGTGTTCAGGATCTGGGTAAAGGCAAGCGCATTTTTGCTATCGGCTTTGATGAAATCGCGGTTCAGGTCCAGGTTGCGGTAGTTGCCCCTAAAACCGTATGCCCGCGGGCCATTTTGGTTCACGCGCGACTGCCCTCTGTTCATGTTTCCGTCAATATTATACAAAGCAATGAAGCAAAGCACCACATCTTTTGGCAAATGGTTCTTTTTTAACAGATCGCGCACCAGCATCATACTGGCATCGATGCCTTCGGGTTCACCAGGATGGATGCCGTTGTTGATCAGCAATACCCGCTTATTTTGATTTTTGATCTGCGCCGGGTCGAACACTTTATCTTTCGATAAAACCACCAATGTTAATGGCTTGCCAATATCGGTAGAGCCATAATTAAACAGGCGCATTTGTGACTGTTGCTTAGCCAGGTTTTTATAGTAACTGATAACCTCGGTGTAGGTTGATGTATAGCTTTTGTCTTTGCTTTGCTCAAATGGAGTAAGCTGGGCGTAGCTTTGCAGGCAGTAACAAAAGGATAGCAGCAGAACAAGATTTCTTTTCATGATGTTATTTACTGTCGGCAATTTCGGCCTGCAGTTTCTTGGGCAAACTTGCAAAAACCAGGTCATATGAATGGTCTATCATCTCGCGGATCTGTTTGTTGGTAAGCGAGCCATCGGTATGCACCGTGTTCCAATGCTTTTTGTTCATGTGGAAGCCGGGTTGTACTTCGCTGTATTGTTCGCGCAATTCAACGGCTTTTTCAGGGCCGCATTTTACATTAAAGCTTGGCGAACCAAGGCCGGTGAGCATAAACAATTTATCGGCCACTTTAAAAACAAGTGTTTCCTCACCAAACGGGAAGCTTTCGGTAACGCCGGGTTTATTTAGGCAATAGTCGCGCAGTTCTTCTATGTTCAATTTAGTACCCCCTAATCTCTTTATCGTATGAGTTTTGGCCGCCAAAGTTCACCTTAATGCCAATGGTAATTTGCCTGTATTGGTCAACCGCGTTGTTTTTGAATTTAGTTGATGGATCGGAATAACCATCAATGCCCTCGCCAAAAGTAAAGTTATGCTGGTAACCAATATCCAGGCGGATGTTTGGCTGATCGTACTCATTATAAAACTTAAACTCGTAACCAAAACGCAGCGGTACAATTAAATTTATTCCGTTATCCTTCCCGGGGAAGGTATAAGTTGGGTCGATAACACTTGTGCGTTGGGTTACAACGCTGTTAGCTATGCCACCAATACCGGCACCCAGGTAAAAGTTTTTTAACACGTTCAGCACCGTGCTCCCCTGGTAATTTATAACCTCGCCCGCCTGCACATCCATGTGTAATATTAAGGCCTTGTAATTATTAACAAACTGGCGGCCATCTTTATCTATCTTCAGATCGGTACCCCCACCAGAAAGTTTACCAAGCTGAAACTCCAGGCCGATAGGCACGTATGGGGTATAAAAGTAATTGAAGGTTACCGCGAATGATTTATTATCGTACTCTTTTTTCAGATCGGCATACGGGCGGTTTAAACTCGCGCTTACGCCAATACCGTAAGTGGCGTAGTTTAAACTACCCTGTGCTTTACCTTTAACAAAAGCCAGTGCCAATACAATAAATAAAAGATACTTTTTCAATTGATTTTATGTTTGATATTTACAAATTAGCTTGCGGTTTAAAACACAACCGGACAAATAAAATTTTTCCACTAATATAGGATTTCTATGGATTTTAATACACCGTTAAGTTATACTGTTACTGATAGGTTTTTAAGCTATGTGCAGATAGACACACAATCAGACCCAACGTCGCCAACCACACCATCAACAGCGAAACAAAAAGATCTTGGCCGCCTGCTGGTTGCCGAGCTTTTGGAAACAGGTGTTAGCGATGCCCACCTCGACGAATACGGCTATGTATACGCGACTATACCCGCCAATACCGATAAGCCCAATATCCCGGTGATCTGTTTTTGCTCGCACATGGATACCGCACCCGATTGTAGCGGCAAGGGCGTTAAACCTATCATCCACAAAAATTATATAGGCGAAGATATTAACCTGCCGGATGATGCCACGCAAATAATAAAACTGAAAGAGCACCCCGACCTTAAGAACCAGTTGGGTAATGATATTGTAACCGCATCAGGCACAACTCTGTTAGGGGCCGACAATAAAGCAGGCGTTGCCGAAATTATGGATGCCTGCTACCAGCTGATCAATCATCCCGAAATAAAACACGGGACTATAAAGATCTTATTTACACCCGATGAAGAGATTGGGCGAGGGGTTGATAAAGCTGACATAGCCAAAATTGGCGCGTTTGCGGCTTACACCATGGATGGTGAAAGTGTGGGCAATATGGAGAACGAAACCTTTAGCGCCGACGGTGCAAAGCTTACCATACTAGGTGTAAGTTCGCACCCCGGCTTTGCACAGGGCAAAATGGAAAGCGCTATAAAAATCGCGGCTAAGATTGTTGCGGCCCTGCCGGATAGCTTATCGCCCGAACACACTGCCGGTATGCAGGGTTTTGTACACCCGGTGGACGTTAGCGGGCATGTCGAGACTGCCGTGATTGATTTCATCATCCGCGACTTTGAGGAAGAGAATTTGGTAAAGCATGCGGATGTTATCCGTAATGTAGCTGATGAAGTATTGCAGAACTATCCAAATTCGACCTATACGCTGGAAACCCACGAGCAGTATCGCAACATGAAGAATGTGCTTGCCCAACAACCGCAAATTGTTGATTACGGCATGGAAGCCATGCGCCGCGCCGGGTTACAGCCAAAGCTGTGCAGCATCCGCGGTGGTACAGATGGCTCGAGGTTATCATTTATGGGTTTACCCACCCCAAACATTTTTGCCGGCGAACATGCTTTCCACAGCAAACAAGAATGGGTGTCGGTACAGGATATGCAAAAAGCGGTTAATACCATTCTGCATTTATGTATGGTTTGGGAAGAGAACTCCTAAAACAAATTTGTCATCCTGAGCGATAGCGAAGGATCTAATATCGAACTATGCGTACGATTGCATGGCGGCGAATAGATGCTTCACTACGGCCAGCATGACAAACTATTCCTCCCTCTAATATGGAGAGGAATGGGGAGAAGCTACTTAATAAAGCAAACTATCATGCGGATACCGCTCCGTATGCACTTTCTTCACATATTCGTAAAGCAACTCTTTAAACTCATCTACATTCTCTTTTTCGGTTGCAGAGATAAATATGGCAGGGCTGTTATTCTTGGCCATCCAGCTGTGTTTAAAATCATCAAGGGTTAGCGGCTCTTCGGTAACATCAACGTGGTGTTGCTCGGGTACAAAGGCATCTATTTTGTTAAACACGGTTATCATGGTTTTGTCGATAGCGCCAAGTTCCTTTAGCGTTTCATTAACCGTGCGCATCTGGTCTTCAAAGCTGGGGTGCGATATATCTACCACGTGAATCAAAATATCAGCCTCGCGAACTTCATCAAGGGTCGATTTAAAACATTCTACCAAGTGGTGAGGAAGCTTACGGATAAACCCAACCGTATCTGATAGCAGGAATGGCACGTTTTCTATCACCACTTTCCTAACCGTAGTATCTAGCGTTGCAAACAGCTTGTTCTCGGCAAACATTTCCGATTTCGACAACATATTCATGATTGTAGATTTACCAACGTTGGTATATCCAACCAATGCCACACGGATGAGTTGCTGGCGGTTCTTACGTTGCGTTTCGTTCTGGCGGTCTATTAACTTTAGGCGTTCTTTCAGTAACGAGATCTTGTTCAGGATCAAACGCCTATCCGTCTCAATCTGCGACTCGCCCGGTCCACGCATACCGATACCACCCTTTTGGCGCTCCAAGTGGGTCCAGAGGCGGGTAAGGCGGGGCAGTAAGTATTGCAGCTGTGCAAGCTCTACCTGGGTTTTGGCTTGCGCTGTTTGGGCGCGGCCGGCAAATATGTCTAATATCAGGTTGCTGCGGTCAAGAATCTTTACATTCAGTTCGCGCTCAATGTTACGCATTTGCGATGGTGTAAGCTCATCGTCAAAAACAACGATGTCTATCTCTTCGGCAATTACATATTCTTTTATCTCATCCAGCTTACCGGTACCTACAAAGGTAGACCGCTCGGGGCGCTGTAGTTTTTGGGTAAAGGTTTTAACGGTTAGGCCGCCGGCAGTCTCCACCAAAAATTCTAACTCCTCTAAATATTCTTTTTCACGTTCTTCGGTTTCGTTTGGTGTAATCACACCAACCAAAACCACTTTTTCCTGCTTCACAGCAGTATCAAAAAACTTTGGCTTCATTTAAAAATGATTAACAATTAAAGTATAAAGGTAAACATTAAGTTACCTCCAATATAACTCACTATATGGTGTTATGTTCACATGGCACGCAATTGTTTTGTATTAATAATTTCGCTTCCACACAATTACACTAAGAAGCGGTTAACAAGGGGGTTATAAACAGATAGGTTCATAACAAAACATTCCGGCACATTCCGACAATGGGTAGCAAAATGGAAAGTTACAGTGCGGGAGAGTATTACATTAACATAATGGTACAAAGATATTGAATTAAGGGCTAATTACAAACCCTTCACAATCATAACACCATCAAGACTATTATTAAGACGCTTGATATAAATCGGGGTGCCTTATTTAAGTTTATAAAGTTTTTAAGAATTAAAAAGATGACAAACTAAATTAATAGATAAACTATAAAATAGATAAATAAGGGTTGTAAAAAGGATTACTGAGACATATACGTATGATACCCCTTTACACGTGTAAAGAAAGGGAAACTTTATAAAATCTATCGACTCAATATCATCTAAAATGCAATTGATCCCATAGTAATTATCGAAAAAGAAATAACGGTAAGAGGAATAATAAACTTTACAATTATCTGCTTCATGGTAATTATTACAAACCCTTCACAAATTCGCGCATGGCAGCACCGGGGTCCTGCTGTTTCATAAAGTTCTCGCCTATTAAAAATCCGTTGAAGCCTGCTGCCTTTAATTGTTTAATAGTTTCGGTATCGCTGATGGCGCTTTCCGAGATCTTCATAAACTCGCTTGGGATCTGATCAACAAGCTTAAAAGAGTTTTCTACCGTTACGGTAAAATCGGCCAGGTTGCGGTTGTTTACACCGATGGCATCCAGGTTAGTATCAATGCTGCGTTCCAGTTCTTTCAGGTTATGCACTTCTAAAAGCACATTTAGGCCGAGGCTTTTGGCAAGGCCCGCCAGGTTTTTAATCTCGGCAGGGGTAAGTATCGCAGCTATCAATAAAATAATATCCGCACCTAATGCTTTTGCTTCGATAACCTGGTACTCATCAATCATAAAATCTTTACGAAGGATGGGGATCTGGGTAGCGCGGCGCGCACGGGTAACATCCATTTTACGGCCCATAAAAAAGCCATAATCTGTCAATACCGAACATGCTGAAGCACCTGCATCCGCGTAATCTTTGGTCACATCTTTTACCAGCGCATCATCATTAATAATTCCCTTTGAAGGCGACTTGCGTTTAAACTCGGCTATAATGCCGGTACGATCTGGTGCCAGCAAAAAATCTTTAAACGAATAGGTTTCGCGGTGGAAGTATTCCGACTCCTCTAACTGCGTATAGGTGGTCCGCACCTTATCGCGTTCTACTTCTATCTTTTTATAAGCAACTATTTTATCGAGTATGTTCATTGTTTCAAATCTAAAATAAACGCCTGTCATTCCGAACGAAATACGAGGAGAACCGACCGAAGGGAGCTCATCGAAGATAAATCTTGTTAGTTATGAAAAGTTTGCTAACTGCAATAACTAACAATATTTATCACTAACGTTCGAAATGACAGGGCGGGGTTTTTATGCTTTTAACCAGTTCTGCATCATTTCTTTACCGTACTCGGTAAGTACCGATTCGGGGTGAAACTGTACGCCGCGCACGTTGTATTCCTTATGCCTTAAAGCCATAACCGAGCCATCTTCTTCATCAATAGCCGTAATTTCTAACACGGCAGGCAAATCCTTTTCAACCACCCAGGAATGGTAACGGCCTACTTTAAAAGTATCCGGTAAGCCTGCAAAAAGGGGTTCGCTTACATCTGTTATTTTAATGGGTGTAGCAATACCGTGCATAGGCTGCGGCAGGTTATAAAGTTTGCCGCCAAATACCTCGGCAATAGCCTGCTGACCAAGGCATACGCCAAAAATACTTTTTGTTGGCGCATATTTTTCTATTACCTGCAAAAGCAAACCTGCCTCTGATGGGATGCCCGGCCCGGGCGACAGGATGATGTGACTAAACGCGTCAACATCCTCTATTTTAAATTGATCGTTCCTCCAAACCTCGCATTGCAAACCTAACTCGTTTACCAAATGCACCAGGTTATAAGTGAAAGAATCGTAATTATCTATTATTAATATTTTCATTTTTACACACCCCAACCCCTCTCAATAGGGGAACTAAAATCGTTTAACTAATCTATATTCTCCAATCACTAACCCCTACTTACAGCTCCTCCGCCAACTCTATTGCTTTACGTAGGGCGGCTATCTTATTATCTACTTCCTTCAATTCGCTTTCGGCTATAGAACCTGCTACGATGCCTGCGCCTGCCTGGTAATGAAGCATATTGTTTTTGCTAAGGAACGAACGGATCATGATGGCGTGGTTAAAGTCGCCGTTAAAGCCAAAGTACCCTATAGCACCGCTGTAAAAGCTGCGTTTGCTTTTTTCATTCTCATCAATGATCTCCATGGCGCGGTATTTTGGCGCACCGCTAAGCGTACCTGCCGGGAAGGTATCAGCCACAATTTTAAATGATGTGGTGCCCGGTTTTAGTTTACCACTTACGTGAGATACCAAATGGATGAGGTGCGAATAATATTGCACTTCCTTAAAGGCCTTAACGCTCACCTGCTCGCAATGGCGGCTCAGGTCGTTACGGGCAAGGTCAACCAGCATCACGTGTTCTGCAGACTCTTTTGGGTCGGCTTCTAACTGGCGGGCCAGCTCTGCATCTTTCTCATCATCGCCGCTGCGTTTAAAAGTACCGGCGATAGGGAAAATACTGGCCACATTATTCTTAATGGTGATCTGTGCCTCGGGCGAAGATCCAAAGATCCTGAAATCGCCGTAATCAAAATAAAACAGGTACGGCGATGGGTTGATGGAACGCAAAGCTCGGTACACATTAAATTCATCGCCCAAAAACTTACGAGAGAATGCCCTCGACGGCACTATCTGGAACACATCGCCACGGTAAATGTGCTGCTTCATCTTTTCCACGATGGTAATAAACTCCTCATTAGTGAGATTAGATTTTTCTGCCTCGTTGCTTTTAAAACTGTACTCGGGGAAATTCTTGTTTTTGATAAGGTCTTCAATTTTCTCCAGTCCGTTGGTTTGTGGTTGTCCCTCTACCTGGTTATGGAAAATGAAAAGTTCATTTTTAAAGTGATCTATCGCGATAATGTAGCTGTAAATATGATACTGCATCACCGGGATTTTGCGGGCGGTATCGGTGCTTTCTTTTAGGTGGATGGTTTCGAAATGCTCAACCGCCTCATGCGTAAAATAACCGAATAAGCCGTTTGACAATATCTTGGAGGTATTTGCCTCCACCTCAAATCGGGCGGTAAAATTGTTTATCTCGTCGGTAATATCAAATTCGCCGGGGTTGCTTACTTCTTCGCTGCCATCCGGGAACTTCTTTTTAAGGGTATTATTATCAAGAACCAACCCGCTAAAAGGCGCGCAGCACACAAAGCTTAAGCTGTTTTCGCGGCTGTGGTAATCCGAGCTTTCCAGCAACAGCGAGTTGGGGAAAACATCCCTTAAGCGCAGGTAAATACTCACCGGTGTAGTGGTATCTGCAAGCAGTTTTTTTTGGGTGGTTGTAATTTTATATTTTTTCATTAGTGATTATCTCAGAGTGCATTAAACAAAAAAACCCGGCGAATTGAGCGTTCGCCGGGTTTCAAATTAGGTTTACATTTGATTAGTACTGCATATCAAAAACTATCCGGCCTGCCATGTTTTCACATAGTGCCACCAATTGGTATTAAGGTTAGTTTTTTTCATATCGTGGCAACAAATTTATACAAAAAATTGAATTAACAAATTTTTTGTCGACTTTTTTAGTGGGATATTCCAAAAAAGCTTCTTTTGCTTTGAATTATAGCTATAACTACCACTAAAAATGCCAGCGAATAAAAAATAGCAATAGTGCGATGTTTGCTCTCGGGCAATACAATTTTCTTTGATTTACTATGGCCAATGGTAATTAACACAATGGCAAACAGCATCATAGTGATGTGTTCAACCGTCCAGTAACGTGCTTCGGCATCTTTCATAACGCCTGCGCCAAACCTTACCATCGGGCTTAAAAAGTAAAGCACCAGCCCCAACAAAAATTGAGTATGTGCCGATATCAGGGCAAATAAATTGATTTTTCGGTTGCCTTCGGTATATGCTTTTTTACCCAGCCAACCCGCTAACGATTGAAATATGGCCAGTAAAATAAGGATAATAACAATGTACCTGAAACCGGAGTGAAAGTACTTGAAAAAGTTATAAGCGTTCATACGTTTAATTTTTGACACGAATATACAAACAAAAAAAGTTATAGCGGAAAACTTAACTTCCCCATCAGCACGGCCGGATTATTACCAATAGCCATCGGCTCACCACAAAGCGCTTCATTTCCCAACAACGCAAAAAGGATCGCCTCTTTAGCATCCGGGTTAATACCTAACTCGCCGGTGTCAGCAATAATCGCATCGGGCAAGGTGTTTTTGAGATAATTAATAACGTAAGGGTTCCTGGCACCACCGCCACTAACAAATATTTTAAGATCGGGCAGGTTGAAATTGGCTTTGATAAAGTTGCTTATACACTGGCCGGTGAAGGCGCTTAATGTAGTTACCAGGTCGGTTTTGTTGATATTGAATAGCCTTACACCCTGCTGAGCATCGGCAACAAATTCTAAATTAAACAACTCGGGGCCGGTGGTTTTTGGCGCGGCTTCCCTAAAAAATGGATGATCAAACAGGGCATCCAGCAAAACATCATTCACCGTACCCGAATTGGCAATCGCCGAATCCTCATCAAAAGGTTTATCAAAATACTCGCGGCAAGCGGCGTCTATCAAAGTATTGCCCGGGCCGATATCGGTACATAAAACTTCTGCACCGGCATCTGCAGGCAAAAAGGTAAGGTTAGCAATCCCGCCAATGTTTAACAGGATGCGGTTTTCGCTCAGCTTGCTTCCTAAAAGCACATCCCCGTATAAAGCTAATGGCGCGCCCTCGCCGCCCCCCGCAATATGTTTCTGGCGGAAATCACTAATGGTTAAAATGCCGGTTTTAACAGCCAGGTGGTCGGCGTCACCTATTTGCAGGGTAGCATTGCTATAGCCCGGCTGCTTATGCAGGCGCTTTGGCGCATGGTAAATGGTTTGGCCGTGGCTGGCAATAAAATCAACATCGGCAGTGTTAATGCCCCACTGCTTTAGCGCCTGCAAGATCAATTCACCATGAAAATTACCTATATAAGCGTTCAGTAAAGTAACCTTCTCCAGGCTTACCTGCTTTTTGGCAAAAACGTCCTGTACTTCGTGCTTAACCTTTTCTTCGTATGGCATAGTGATGAAATGGATTAACTCAAATGCCGTATTAGTACCGCTACCTTTAAACTTGCAAAGTGCAATGTCCAGCCCATCGAGCGAGGTGCCCGACATTAGCCCAATGCCCAACTTTGTTTCTTTTTGGGCCATGGTAAATAGTTTTTGCAGGTTTTTGTTGAGTGCAGGCATGCGCTAATTTACCTGTTTTATAGCCCGCCACAAAAGTTAAATTTTAACCGCCTGTATCTAAATATCCTATATATTTGTTTAGCAGAATTGTACACCAATTACAACCCTAAGCCCATGGCCAGATTAAATTTATTAGAAGAAACCCGGTACGAGAAACTACCCGTTACGGTATACTCCGACCAAAACTCGGCATCCGTAGCCGTTGCAAAACGAATTGCCGACCTGATCCGCAAAAAGGATTTTGCCGGCGAACAGGCTGTGCTTGGCCTGGCAACGGGTGTTACCCCCATAAAAGTTTATGCCGAGTTGGTACGCCTACATAAAGAGGAAGCGCTATCGTTCAAAAACGTGATCACTTTTAACCTGGATGAATATTACCCTATGAAGCCTGACGCGGTACAAAGTTACGTTACCTTCATGAACGAGAATTTATTTAACCATGTAGATATCAAAAAAGCTAACATTCACATCCCCAATAGCACTTTACCACAGGATGCGGTTGCCGATTTTTGTTTAGCCTACGAACGACAGATAGAAGAACTTGGTGGTTTAGACTTGCAGATCTTAGGTATTGGCCGTACCGGTCACATTGGCTTTAACGAGCCGGGCTCTGCACCAAACTCGGGCACACGTTTGGTTACTTTGGATGACCTTACCCGCCGTGATGCTTCGCGCGATTTTGGTGGTAAACAAAACGTGCCCACCAAAGCCATTACCATGGGTGTGGGCACCATTTTTAAAGCCCGCGAAATTATTTTGATGGCCTGGAGCGCCAAAAAAGCGCCGATTGTCCGTAAAGCGGTAGAAGGCGAAATTTCGGGCGAAGTCCCGGCCACCTTCCTGCAATTGTCAGATAATGTTGAGTTTGTTTTGGACATTGATGCCGCATCCGGCCTTACCCGTTTTGATACCCCATGGCTGGTGAAAGATTGCGTTTGGGAAAACTTGCTGATCAAAAAGGCGGTGATCTGGCTATCAGATACCGTTGGCAAACCTATTCTAAAACTAACCGAAGAAGATTATAACAGCAATGGCATGGCGCAGCTTGCCGTAGAGCAAGGGCCGGTGTACCAGATCAACATTAATATATTTAACCAGCTACAGCACACCATTACGGGTTGGCCAGGTGGTAAACCGGGGGCCGACGACAGCCAGCGCCCCGAACGTGCCGAGCCTGCAAAAAAACGATCTATCGTGTTCTCTCCGCACCCCGATGATGATGTGATCTCGATGGGCGGCACATTCATTCGCCTGGTTGACCAGGGGCATGACGTGCATGTGGCTTACCAAACATCCGGCAACACCGCCGTTTGGGATGATGATGTACTGCGCTTTGTGGAGTTTGCCATCGATTTTAAGAAAAGCGTTGGCGAAGACGCATCAAAAATGAAAGGCATTTATGATGATATGCGCCAGTTTATGGCAATCAAGGAACCTAACCAGATCGATTCGTTAGAAATTCGCGATGTAAAGGGGTTTATCCGTAAAACAGAAGCCATTGCAGGTGCGCGCTATGCCGGGCTGCCGGATAGTAATATCCATTTCCAGGCCCTGCCTTTTTATGAGACGGGTAAAACCCAGAAAAACTCGGTTGGTGAAAAAGATATTAAACAAACGATGGAGTTGCTGCAAAAAGTAAAGCCACAGCAGGTGTTCACCGCAGGCGATTTTGCCGACCCGCACGGTACGCACATTGTATGTTTTAATATCATCATTGAATCTTTACGCCGCCTGCGCAAAACCGAGGCTTGGGTAAATGATTGCTGGGTTTGGATGTACCGCGGCGCGTGGCAGGAGTTCCCTACTTATGAAATTGAAATGGCTGTACCGCTTTCGCCGGCCGAAGTGTTGCGCAAACGCAGTGCTATTTTTAAACACCAGTCGCAAAAGGATAAACCCGTTTTCCCGGGGGATGATGCACGCGAGTTTTGGGTACGCGCCGAAGACCGCAACCGCGAAACCGCTCAAAATTACGACCGCTTAGGTATGGCAGAATATGCTGCCATGGAAGCCTTTGTGAGGTACAAATTTTAAACCCATGATCAAATTATATCGCAGAACAAATAACGAACTACATTATTGGGAAACTTGGGATAAAGACTCGGGTACAGGTATAGTTCACTGGGGAATTATAGGCTCAAAAGGTGAAAGTAAAGAAGTTAAGCCGGGATTGTTTAAACCCTTTAAAAGTAAAATACAAAAAGAGATCATTGAAAACACAAACGACGGCTTTAGGGAAATAGATGTAGATGACCACATTACTCTGTTAATTGAATATGAAATAGATGGGATGGGAACACTTGCGGATCTTGAGAAAAGAACAAGGCTTCAAAATAAAATGGATGATTTACTTGGTTGGACAGGTCTCGGCCATTGCGATGGTGGAAGTGCCGGGAGCGGAACGATGGAAGTTTGTTGTTTTGTGGTGGATTTCGAAATAGCCAAAAACTTATTAGAACAATCCTTAATTAACTCTGAATTCGCGGATTACACCAGAATTTATGATGAAGCTGAATAATAATATCTTTTTATCACAAACACATGAAATACAAATTCTTAATCATCGCATTACTAATATGCGGCGCGGTAAAAGCGCAAACTCTTGCAATCACCCCGTCACATTTAAAAGCAGCCGAAGATGTACTTTTAGCGTCGGGGGCGGGTAAGCAGTTAAAAGAAAACATGTCGGCAATGGTAACGCAGGCCAGCGCCAATGTTCCTGAGGATAAAAAGCCAAAGTTCATCGAGATCATGAATACTTTTATGGGCAAATACATGAACTGGGATTTGATAAAAGACCAGATGGCCGCCTTATATGTACAAGAGTTTACCGAAAAAGAATTGAAAGATCTTGCCACATTTTACCGCTCTCCATTAGGCACCAAGCTCAATCAAAAGCAACCGGCGTTATTTCAAAAAGGTGCAGCTATTGGGCAACAAGCTGTGCAAAGCCACCAGGCCGAGCTGCAGCAAATGATGCAGGAAGCATTTAAAACGCCATAAACAATTTGTAACTAAGATATTCGTTGAGTATCTTAATAATATATTCACTTTTTAATTTAAATATGAACATTAACAGAACTTTATATGTAGCCGCGCTTGCCTTACTCATCGCATCGGGCAGTGCAAATGCGCAGGTAAAACGTAAGCCAACCCCATCGCCACGAAACAAACCAACATCGGCCGCGGCGGCAATTGCCCCGCCAAATGTATTGCCGGTAGATAAAGACGTTATTATTGGCAAACTGCCAAACGGCTTAACCTACTATATCCGCCATAACGAGCAGCCTCAAAAACGCGCTGAACTATACTTAGTAAATAAAGTTGGCTCTATTTTGGAAACCGACGCCCAGCAAGGCCTTGCCCACTTTACCGAGCACATGGCCTTCAACGGTACGCGCGATTTTCCAAAGAATACATTGGTTAATTATCTGCAAAAATCGGGCGTTAAGTTTGGTGCCGACCTAAACGCATACACCTCTTTTGACGAAACCGTTTACCAGCTGCCATTACCTACAGATAGCGCCGCTGTTTTTGAAAAAGGTTTTAACATTTTGGCTAACTGGGCAGGCTACATAAGTTTTGACCAGGCCGAGTTAGATAAAGAACGCGGCGTTGTTTTGGAAGAAGCGCGCCTGCGTGGTAAAAACGCGCAGGAGCGTTTAAGCCTGTTAACGCTGCCTGTTCTGTTAAATAATTCGAAATACGCCTCCCGTTTGCCAATTGGCCAGGAGGCTATTATAAAAAACTTTGATGCGGCTACTATTAAAAGTTTTTACAGCGATTGGTACCGGCCGGACCTACAGTCGGTGATTGTTGTAGGTGATTTTGATGTGAAACGTGTAGAGGCTTTAATAAAAGCAAACTTCTCGGGTTTAAAAAACCCTATTGCTAAAAAACCTCGTCCGGATTTTAACGTAGCGCCAACACCCGGTACTGTTGTAAAAGTGGTTACGGATAAAGAATTTCCGTACACCCTTGCACAAATCATTGTTAAGCACCCCCATGCAGTTGTGCGTACCACTACGGGTTACTTGCAAAGCATCCGCATATCGCTGTTCAATTTTATGCTTAACCAAAGGCTTGGCGAACTGCAGCAAAAACCAGAACCGCCATTCCTGTACGCAAGTACAAGTTACGCCCCGCTAATTGGAAAACAGGATGCATTTTCATCAATAGTGGTATCAAAACCGGATGGATTAGAAGCCGCCGTTAAGGCCGCCGTTGCTGAAACAGAACGTGCCCGCAAATTTGGCTTCACCCTAACCGAGCTGGAACGCGCAAAACAGCAGGGTTTGGTAGGTATCCAAAATGCTTTTTACGAAAAAAGCAAAACCAACTCCGCTAATTACGTAAGTGAGTATACTAAAAACTTCTTAACCGGCGAAGCTATACCGGGGATCGATTTTGAATATAACTTTTATATAAGCAACGTCGGCAAAATTACGCTTGCCGAAATGAACGCCCTTGCAGGCCAGTTCATCAGCGACCAAAACCGTGTAATACTGGTTGAGGGCCCGGAAAAGGATAAAGATAAACTACCCGATGAAAAAGCTATTCTTAGCTGGATAAGCGCCGCCGGGAACGGTGTTACCGCTTATGTAGATAACGTTACCAGCAAACCGTTGATGGATAAAGAGCCGCAGGGCTCTAAAATTGTGTCTGAGTTAAAAGACGAGGCTATCGGCACAACTACTTTAACATTCGAGAACGGGCTTAAGGTAATCTTGAAACCAACCCAATTTAAAAACGACCAGATCCTGATCAATGGTTCGGGCTTTGGTGGAACCTCCCTTGCCAGCGATGCCGATTACACCTCTGCAAGTTTCGCCGGCTCTATTGTGGGCAGTAGCGGCATCTCCGAATTTAACCAGGGCCAGCTGGATAAAATGCTTGCCGGTAAAGATGTTAATGTAACACCATACATTAGTGAATTAACCCAGGGCATTAGGGCAAGTTCTTCACCACGCGATTTTGAGACCGCATTGCAGCTCATCTATCTTTACTTTACCCAGCCACGCAAAGATGCCGATATTTGGAAAGGCACCATGTTGCAAACCAAAGCACTATTGGCTAACCGCGGGCTCGACCCGCAAAGTGTTTTCCAGGATACGCTATCTTCTGTGCTGAGCAATAATAATTTCCGTTTTGGCGCTACTACATTAGAGCGTTTAAACACGGCAAATTTTGATAGATCTTTCAGTTTTTATAAAGATAGATTTACCGATGCAAGTAATTTTACCTTTGTTTTAGTAGGTAATTTTAATGTGGAGATGATCAAACCTTTCCTTTCTACTTACCTTGGTGGCCTGCCATCAACCAACAAAAAAGAAACTTTTAAGAACCTGAAAATGTACCCGGCAGCAGGCCAGCTTACCAAAACCGTTTATAAGGGCATTGATGACAAAGCCAACGTGCAAATGATTTACAGCGGCGCTTACGAATTTAACGAAGCTAACAACATGCAGTTAGATGCGCTGGAAGAAGTACTGAACATTAAACTTGTTGAACGCCTGCGCGAGCAGGAAAGCGGCATTTACGCGCCGGGCATCAGGGCAAATTATGTTAAAAATCCCGAAGGCCGCTACACCATAACTATCGCGTTCACCTGTGCCGCGGCAAACGTTGATAAATTGGTAGCTGCTACGCTTGAAGAGATCGGTAAGATAAAACAAACAGGTGCACAACCTGTCGACATTCAAAAATTTGCAGCTGAAGAGGCCCGTTCTACCCAGGTACAGCTTAAACAAAACGTAGCCTGGGCCGGTTACCTTGCCGGTGCCATACAAAACGACCAAAACCCGGATGACATTCTTAGCCACGTTAAAAACCTGGAGAAAGTTACCGTGCAAAGCACCAAAGATGCGGCCAACAAATATTTAAACAATGCCAACCTGGCAAAGGTTATTTTAATGCCGGAGAAGAAATAACCATCTCTTATGAATCGTCCTGAAATAAGCCTCCCGATTTGCATTGGGAGGCTTATTTTATTTAAGTTGGATCTTATTTCAGGACAATTCATGGTTTTAGATCGGAGAAGAGGGGCAGATAAGTTGATACCGCCCCGCGGCCGGGCTCATGCACGGTAATACAGGTGATGATATCTTTATCATCCACATTGAACGCGCTTAGCCTTTATCGGTGAATGTGGCTGCCTTTTTTAATTTATAAGCTTACCACATGCTTTTTAAATGAGTTCCTGTATATACTTTGCTATTGATCTTAAAAAATGGCGTGGTAACACTGATCTGTTTAACACGCTTAATCTCGTCGCCCCGCCCGCGCGAAAATTACATTTGGGTAACGAAGCCCATAGTATCATGGTTGGCATACCATGTCGAAATACCTTTTACCCATTGCCGCATCGCAACCGCCAGGGGTTCCTTCCTTTTTATGTACATCCTCGCCGCTTTGGTTAATAGCGGTTTGCCCAACACTAATTCCGGGTACTACCAATTGCGCCAGTGGCACAGGTTTATAGCCGGGCATATCAACTGTTGTAGTATCGGTAGTTTTAATGGCATCTGTAGTTGCTATGGTATCAGATTTAGTAACCGTATCTGCCGCTTTGGTGCTTTATTTTGCTGGTATGCTGTAATTGCTACAGCATACCTAGTATAATTAAATATTATGAGATGTTCATTGTTGTAACAATTTGTTTAATTTACAGTTGATACACATAACCCGTAAAAGCGGGTTATGTTGGCAAAAACAATGGCATCTAAAGGACAAAAAGTAATTCGGGAATGGTACAGGCAAAAGCAATGGAAGCAATTCCCGTTTCAAAAAGAGATGGAAGAGGCCTACCTGTCGGGCTTTTCGGGTTTGTTGAACGCACCCACTGGCAGTGGTAAAACCTTCGCGCTTTTTCTGCCTTTCCTTGCCGATTTTATTAATAAATACCCGGACACTTATACCACTCAAAAGGACAACGGATTGCTGATGCTGTGGATAACACCATTACGCGCACTTACCAACGACATCCGCAAAGCTATGCAGGAAGTATGCGATGACGTAGGCCTGCCATGGCGCATTATGACCCGCACGGGCGATACCTCCACAGCAGAAAAAGCCGCCCTTAAACGCAAACTGCCCGAAGTACTACTCACCACCCCCGAAAGCCTGCACCTGATGCTAGCCCAAAAAGAATACGACAAAGTTTTTAAAGGGTTGCAGGTGGTGGTATGCGACGAATGGCACGAGTTGCTGGGCACCAAACGTGGTGTGCAGGTTGAGTTGGGGTTAAGCAGGTTGAAAGGTTTAGGTACGGAGAAAGAAGTGCGGGGAGCGGAAAAGGAGCCTGTCTTAAATCTAATATCTAATATCTTACATCTTCGTATCTGGGGTATTTCCGCAACCATAGGCAATCTGGAACAAGCTGCCGAAGTTTTATTAGGTAACGATTTCCCACCGGAGCGGATTAAAATGGTTAGGGCCAATATAGATAAAAAGCTGGTGATAGAATCCGTCATCCCCGAAAACATTGAGAATTACAGCTGGGCCGGGCACATTGGCGTAAAGCTATTGCCGCAGGTGATGGAGATCGTCGCTAAAAGCAAAACCACGCTAATTTTCACCAATACGCGGTCGCAAAGCGAGATTTGGTATCATGCCATTATAGATAATTACCCCGAGTATGCCGGCATTATGGCCATGCATCACGGCTCGCTGGATAACGAGATCCGTAACTGGGTAGAACAAGCCTTACATGCCGAAGCGCTTAAAGTGGTGGTGTGTACTTCAAGCCTCGACCTAGGGGTCGATTTTAGGCCCGTAGACGCGGTTGTGCAGATTGGAAGCCCCAAGGGTGTCGCCAGGTTTATGCAACGCGCAGGGCGAAGCGGGCACCATCCCGGGGCGATCTCAAAAGCATACTTCGTGCCTACCCACTCTTTGGAACTATTGGAGGGTGCCGCATTAAAAAGCGCTATCAAAAAAGGTGTTTTCGAGAGCCGCGACCCCATGCTGCTTACATTTGATGTGCTCATCCAGTTTATGGTTACGCTGGCGGTATCGGATGGTTTCAGGGCCAATGAATTGTTCCGCGAGGTAAAAAGCACTTTTGCCTTTGCCGACCTGCGCCGTGATGAGTTTAACCAGCTTTTAGATTTTATAACCAACGGCGGCAAAACCCTTGCCCAGTACGATGAATTTTTAAAGGTAGAGGTAGAGAACGGCCTTTTTAAAGTAAACAGCCGCCGGGTAGCCATGCGGCACCGACTAAGCATCGGTACCATAACGAGCGAATTAAGTATCCGCGTGAAGTGGTTAAGTGGCGGCAGCCTGGGTACCTTGGAGGAAAGCTTTATATCGAAACTTAAACCGGGTAGTACGTTTTGGTTTGCCGGCCGCAGCCTGGAGTTTATTAAGGTGAAGGAAATGACTGCCTACGTCAAAAAATCAACCAAAACCAAAGGGCTGATACCAAGTTGGGCCGGTGGCCGCATGCCATTATCTTCGCAGTTATCCGCAGTGTTTCGCGATAAACTGGATGAGGTGGCCCAAGGGATAGAAACAGATATTGAAGTAAAAGCGCTTAAACCGCTGTTTGATCTGCAAGCCAAACTATCTCACCTGCCGCAGAGCCACGAGTTTTTGATTGAATCTTTTAAATCCCGCGAGGGCCACCATTTGTTGTTTTACCCTTTCGAAGGGCGGTTGGTACACGAGGGTATGGCGAGTTTGCTTGCTTACAGGATCTCTAAAATCAAACCCGCCAGTTTCTCCATCGCCATGAATGATTATGGTTTTGAGTTACTGACCGACGAGGATATCCCCATTGAGGAAGCTTTGGAAGATGCCGATTTCTTCTCCATCAATAACCTGATAGATGACATCCAAAATAGCTTAAATGCCAATGAAATGGCGCGGCGCAAGTTCAGGGATATCGCGCATATTGGTGGATTGGTGTTTACCGGCTATCCGGGCCAGCAGGTGAAGAATAAACACTTACAGGCTTCTACGTCATTGCTTTTTGAGGTGTTTAACGAATATGAGCCCGATAACCTGCTCATTCGCCAGGCCAATAACGAGGCACTTGCTTTTCAATTAGAGGAGTTCCGTCTACGTGCGGCGTTACAGCGCATTCAAACGCAAAGTATCGTCTTAAAAGTTATTGAACGGCCAACACCCTTCGCCTTCCCGATACTGGTAGACAGCCTTGGCCGCGAACGCCTCACTACCGAAACCATGGAAGAACGTATCGCCAAAATGGCCCGCAGATATGATGTTGATGAGGAATCGGATAAACCATCACCAAGGAGCAGGAAGGTTGGGGCTACGAGGAAGAAAGGGTTTTAGAAAATATAAACCGCGCGCTACTACGAGGAGCGATAGCGACGTGGAAATCTTCGATAGGGATGTCGGCGACTCTTCTATCGAATATTGCCCCCTAAAGCTTGCAATAGCGCTTTAACCGGTATAAACAAAAAAAGGACAGCCAATAAGCCGTCCTTTTAAAATATTCAATAGAGACGCGATACTTCGCGTCTTAAACGATTAAGCTAATTTACGTTTTACTTCTACGTTTTCGTATGCTTCTACAATGTCACCTACTTCGATGTTGTTGTAGTTAGCGATGTTCAAACCACACTCGTAATTGGTTCCAACTTCTTTCACATCGTCTTTAAAACGTTTTAGTGAGGCCAGTTCGCCTGTGTGAATTACCACACCATCACGAACGATACGGATCTTGCTATTACGGTTAATTTTACCATCTAACACCATACAACCTGCAATTGTACCAACCTTGCTTATCTTGAAGGTTTCGCGGATCTCTACGTTAGCCACAATTTTCTCTTCAAACGTTGGTGCAAGCATACCTTCCATCGCCAATTTTATCTCGTTGATAGCATCGTAGATGATAGAATACAACCTGATGTCAATTTGCTCGGCTTCGGCCAGTTTACGCGCACTTCCCGAAGGACGTACCTGGAAACCGATGATGATCGCATCTGATGCAGAAGCTAACAATACATCCGACTCGGAGATTTGACCAACTGCCTTTGATATGATGTTCACCTGAATCTGCTCGGTAGACAGTTTCAGCAACGAATCTGATAACGCCTCGATAGAACCATCCACGTCACCCTTAACAATAATGTTAAGTTCCTTAAAGTTACCAACTGCCAAACGGCGGCCAATCTCGTCAAGTGTAATGTGTTTTTGGGTACGTAAACCTTGTTCGCGCTGTAATTGTAAACGTTTGTTCGCAATTTCGCGGGCTTCCGGCTCGGTATCTAATACGTTGAATTTATCGCCGGCTGTAGGAGCGCCCTGCATACCCAACACCTGTACCGGTGTAGATGGCCCTGCAGATTCAACCCTTTGGCCACGTTCATTAGTTAAGGCCTTAACACGCCCGCTGTAACAACCCGCTAATATCGCGTCGCCCACTTTTAGGCGGCCTGCCTGTACCAATATGGTGGTAACAATACCACGGCCTTTATCTAAGGCTGCTTCTATTACTGTACCAACGGCGCGTTTGTTAGGGTTAGCTTTAAGCTCAAGCAATTCTGCCTCAAGCAATACTTTCTCTAACAAAAGTTCGATATTTAAACCGGTTTTAGCCGATATCTCTTGTGTTTGGTATTTACCGCCCCACTCTTCAACCAAAATATTCATGGCTGACAGTTGCTCACGTACCTTATCGGCGTTTGCACCCGGCCTGTCAATTTTGTTAAAAGCGAAAATGATAGGTGCGCCTGCAGCCTGCGCGTGGTTTATGGCCTCGCGGGTTTGCGGCATCACGCTGTCATCAGCAGCAATTACTACAATAACAATATCTGTTACCTGTGCACCCCTTGCACGCATGGCGGTAAACGCCTCGTGGCCCGGTGTATCCAGGAATGTAATTTTCTTATCATCCGCCAGGGTAACTTCGTAAGCGCCAATGTGCTGGGTAATACCCCCGGCTTCACCACCAATTACGTTTGTTTTGCGGATAAAATCCAGTAACGATGTTTTACCGTGATCGACGTGGCCCATAATGGTCACGATAGGTGCACGTGGAATAAGATCTTCCGGCTCATCAGGCTGGTCAAGTATAAACTCTTCATCCTGTGGTTTCACAAACTCAACCTGGTAGCCAAACTCATCAGCAACAATGCTTAAGGTTTCGGCATCCAAGCGCTGGTTGATAGACACAAACATACCCAAACTCATACAAGTTGAGATAATTTGTGTTACCGATACATCCATCATCAAAGCCAACTCGTTTGCTGTAACAAACTCGGTAACCTTAATAATTTTAGACATCGCGTCCTGCTCCATTGCCAGTTCATCCGCATTGGCGGCAACATCATCACGCTTTTGACGGCGGAATTTGGCACGCTGTGCAAACTTACCAGACTTACCCGCGCCGCTCAAGCGTGCAAGTGTAGCCTTGATCTGGTCTTGTATATCCTTTTCTGTAGGTTCTTCTTTAGGGCCGCCGCCTGTAGCAGGCCTTCCTCCTCTAAAATCAGGACGGTTACCGCCGCCACCCGGAGGGCCTGCTGGTCTGTTCCTGAAATCGGGACGGTTTGGATTGATAATGCCGCTTGGCGGGGCTTGCTGGCCTGTGCCATTACCACCACCCGGGCCGCCTTGCTGATCTTTACGTTTACGTTTGCGTTTCAGATCTGCAGCGCTGCCTGCAGCGCTTGATGAAGACGCAACAGGGCCACCGCGTTTAGGCTGGTTAACCGGCAGTTGTATCTTACCGATAATTTTTGGCCCGCTTAAACGCTCTGCGCTCGCGCGGATAACGTCGTCTCCTTCGGCTTCTGCTGCGGGTGCTGCTGCCTCGGGGGCAATTTCAGCTACCGGTGCTTTTGGCACTTCAGCAACCGGCGCAGGTTTCTCTGCAACAGGCTCTGGTGCTTTTGGCACTTCTGCAACAGGTGCAGGTTTCTCTGCAACAGGTTCAGGTGCTTTTGGCGCCTCAACAACCGGTGCAGGTTTTTCTATAACAGGCTCGGCTACTTTGGGTGCTTCAACCACTGGTGCAGGTTTTTCTGCAACCGGCTCCGGTGCTTTGGGGGTTTCGGCAACAACAGGTGCTGCTTTTTCTTCAACCGGTGGTTTCGCATTAAGATTATTAAGGTCTATTTTACCAATCACCTTTACACCCGGTAATCCCTCGTGGCTGCGTTCTTCGGCTTTTTCCTGTACAGGTTCGGCTGGTTTTGGCTTTTCAGCCGGCAACGAAGTAAAATGGCCGGTGTTTTTAATCAGGATCTCCTCGTTCTCGAAATCACGGGAACGACGCGGCTGCTCTGCTGGTTTATCAGATGTTTGCACACCTTCTTCCTTGCGGATGTTGCCTATCTTGATCTGCTTGGCCTCCTCCTTAATAATTTTATCTACAGCAAATTCCTTTAACAGGGTTGTGTACATATCGTTATCCAGCTTAGCCATAGGTTGCTTTTCAACCTTATAGCCTTTGGTAGCTAAAAAATCGACAATGGTACCCATACCAATGTTCAGTTCTTTTACTGCTTTTATTAATTTTATGGATTTGTCTTCTGACATTTATTAAATTTTCTCTGCTAATTATCGCAAAAATACGATTTTAATTCTTGTTTCTACGTTTATTCAAATTCTGCCTGCAGAACTGATAAAACTTCTTTTATTGTTTCTTCTTCAAGATCGGTACGTTTAACCAATTCGCCCACAGAAAGTGCCAATACAGATTTCGCTGTATCAAGCCCAATACGTTTAAATTCGTCTAAGATCCAGCTATCGATCTCATCTGAGAATTCTTCGATATCCACATCCTCGTCATGCTCATCGGCCTCGCGGTAAACATCAATTTCATACCCTGTCAATTTACCTGCCAGTTTAATGTTATGGCCGCCACGGCCAATAGCTAATGATACCTGGTCTGGCTTTAAGTACACTGCCGCTGTCTTTTTCTCATCATCTAACTTAATAGAAGTGATTTTGGCAGGCGATAATGCACGCTGGATGTATAACTGGATATTATTAGTAAAGTTTATTACATCTATATTCTCATTCTTTAACTCGCGAACGATACCATGGATACGTGAACCTTTCATACCCACACAGGCACCAACCGGATCGATACGGTCATCATAAGATTCAACAGCAACTTTAGCCCTCTCGCCCGGTTCGCGAACAATTTTCTTGATGGTGATCAGTCCGTCGAAGATCTCGGGAACTTCCATCTCAAATAAACGCTGTAAAAACTCTGGCGCGGTACGTGATATAATAATTTTAGGGTTGCTATTTAACATATCAACCTTGCTGATTATCGCTCTAACACTATCACCTTTTTTAAAGTAATCGGCAGGGATTTGCTCAGTTTTTGGCAATAAAAGCTCGTTGCCTTCATCATCCAATACCAAAGTTTCTTTTTTCCAAACCTGGTAAACCTCGCCGGTAACAATCTCGCCAACGCGGTCTTTATATTTCTTAAAGATCTCGTCTTTCTCCAGTTCTAAAATTTTAGATACCAGGGTTTGGCGGGCAGCAAGGATAGCCCTGCGGCCAAAGCTCTCTAAAGTAACCTGCTCAATTTGCTCGTCGCCAATTTCAAGGTCGGCATCAATTGTTTTGGCTTCGGCCAATTCAACCTCCAGGTCGTCATCTTCACTAAAACCATCCTCAACAACCGTACGTGTGCGCCAGATCTCTAAGTCACCATTATCGGTGTTAACGATAACGTCACAATTTTCATCTGTACCGTATTTTTTTCTGATCATGCTTCTGAAAACGTCTTCCAGAACGCTCATCATGGTTGGGCGGTCAATGTTCTTGAAATCTTTAAATTCCTGAAAAGAATCAATTAAATTAATATTGCTCATCTTCTACTTGAATGATATTAAAACTTTTGTTTCTGTTATTTTATCTGTCGGGATAGTGCTTTCAACAGTTACAGCCTTTTTCCCTTTTTCTTTTATTGTTTCTTCTATTATAATGTGGCCGTCGCCGGCCTCTTTCAATATGCCTTCTCGTTTTACACCGTCGTCCATCTTTATAGCTAACGTGCGGCCTATGTTTTTAGCATATTGCCTTTTAAGCGTTAGCGGTGTATCGATACCCGGCGATGAAACTTCCAGGTTGTATGGGGTATCTACCACGTTCTCTTCTTCGAGGTGAAAGCCTACATGCCTGCTTATGGCAACACAATCCGCAATCCCTATCCCGTTATCCCCATCAACCAGCACAATAAGGCTGCCGTTCGAATGCATTTTAACATCCACCAAAAACAAGTTTGGCATATCGGCAATCTTTTCCTCTACCAGCTCTATTGTTCTTTTTTCAATATTCATTATCGTATGTTTTTACCGGTTGCCCCCGATAGCTAACAGGGCGGTTGATAATTTGATTGATAAAATAAAAGAGGGGACAAATGCCCCCTCTTTCTTTATTTAAATACAAATGTAAGATATCTTTTTGATTTTAGCAAGCTTATTGCTTAAAAACCAAATCGATAAAATGCACTTTACCGGGTTGGGAGTGCCCTTTAATGTAATCCATCAGTGTGGCACCCTCGCCCAGGCGATAGTTGCGTACAAAGTAAGTTTGCCCTTTTATAAATGAGGTATCGGGTGTAAAAACAACCGCGCTGTCTTTTAACTGGTAGCGCCCCGGTTGCACGGGTTGGTAATTCTTCATATCCGTATCTGCAGGCATACGGTAAACCGGCACCAGGTTTTGCCACACATTTTTATCGCTATCGCGGGCTATATCCTGCATCACAACATAATCCAGCCCTTTAAATTGAATAGATTGGCCGTTATTGATGAGCGAAATTTGCACTTGCGCCGGGTGCTTTGCGGAAGTGCAGGCAACAAAGAAAAGAACAATTAGCGCTATGTATATAGGCGTTTTTAAACCTGTGGTTTTTGGATACATTAATTAAAAGTAATATGACAAAAGCACAGTCGAATTTTTACAAATTGTTAGTCTGAATTCTTACTTCTTATAAAGAAAAAATTACCTAATATCCCAAAGTATTTCCCATAATAAGTAGTGCCTTCTGGATTATAACCTGATGATACATATATGCTACAAACAAAAAAGTTAGTATCCCTTGTCAATCCTTCATAGGTTTCATGCCCCTGATTTTCTTTAAAGTCTTTTAAACTCGGATTGGTTACGATCAGCACCAATAGAATACCCAACAGAAAATAGTATACTTTTTTCATTGTATAAAACCAATTATTGTAACCACGATCCCACTTATAATAATTAATAAGGCTAAAATCTTGGGCCAAAGCATAAGTTGAATACCCCTAACATCTTCTTTAGGATTTAGAAAATTAATCAACATTACACCAATAACGAATACTACTATCCCGGCAATTATCATAACCTTTTTTTATTTTGTTTAGTAAACTAAACTAAATAAAAAACCTCATTTAAGAGGTCTCATTAGATTTAATTCTTGTATCAATTCGTCAATTTTGTTTGAGAACAACCTTTCATCACATATGCATTCTATTTTACTTACCTTTCAGCGTTTCCTCAAACAACTTATAAATTCGTTTATATTCATCCGCCCAGCTGCTGGGTTGCACAAAGCCGTGGTCTTCTACCGGGAACGGAGCAAGTTCCCAGTTCTCTTTGTGTAGCTCTATCAGGCGTTGACTTAACCTTACAATATCCTGGAAGTTCACGTTCTGGTCTACCATACCATGCAGCATCAGCAGGCGGCCTTTTAGGCCGTCGGCAAAGTAAATGGGCGAGCTTTGTCGGTAGGCCTTCTCATCGTTAAAAGGTTCATTAAGGATGTTGGAGGTATAACCGTGGTTGTAATGCGCCCAATCCGTAACCGAACGCAACGCCGCGCCTGAAGCAAAAACATCCTGCTGTGTAAACATGGCCATCAATGTTATAAAGCCACCGTACGAACCGCCGTATAAACCAACATGCTTGGGGTTTACACCATATTTCTCAACCAATAGTTTTACCCCATCTACCTGGTCGGTAAGGTCGGCACCGCCCATGTGGCGGTAAATACCGGTACGAATATCGCGGCCATAGCCGGAGCTTGCGGTATAATCAATATCCATAACAGTGTAGCCATTATCAACCAGCATATTGTTGAACATATACTCGCGGAAATAACTGCTCCACCAGTAATGCACGTTTTGCAGGTAGCCCGCGCCGTGTACAAATACCACGGCTGGTTTTGCCGGGTCGGGGTTTTTAGGCTGATACAACCGCGCGTAAATATCCTTGCCATAGCGGTTTTTAAAGCTGATCACCTCCGGCTCTTTCCATGGGTACGATTTAAATTCTTCTGTAACCGAATTGGTTACCTGCACTGCTTTTGCACCGGGCTTGTTTGGCTGCACGTAAAGCTCCCACGGCTTGTTGGAGTATGAGTAGCGGATTGCCAGCCATTTTTCATCGGGCGAAAGGTCGATCTCGTTACCCCCTTTCATCGAGGTGATTTTAACAGGTGCGCCACCCGTAACCGGGATACGGTAGAAATGCTTTACGCCGGGATGCTCGATATTAGCGGTAAAGTAAAAGGTCTTTTTATCGTTCGACAGGTGCAGGGTTTGCACTTCCCATTTGCCGGATGTTAGTTGCTTTTTCTTTCCGCTCATTACATCGGCCATATACAGGTGCGAGTAACCGCTCGCTTCGCTCTGGAAATAGAAGTGGGTGTTATCTGCCCAGCCCAGGCTGCCATCGGCAAAAAAACCACCGGTACCGGGGCCGCCTATCCAGGCATCGTCGTGCTGGCGGTCTAATAAAGTAAGTTTGCCTGTCGCGGTATCAAGTTTCATCAGCCAGCGGTCCTTATTATCCTGCGATTCTACATTTACAACCGCATACTTACCATCGGGGCTCCAATATGGGGCGGTTATATCCACCTTACGGTCGGCATTTGCCTTTTTTAGGGCTTCTAATTCCTTAGGGTAATCGCTGTAAAACGCGGGGATATCTTTTATACCGGGGATGTCTTTGGTGGCAATGGCATAAACCGTATCGCGTTGCGTATCAAATATAAAACTCTCTGATGTAGCCTGTGGGGCACCCACCTTGGTACGGTTAGGGATATCTTCGGTGTAGCCGGATGAGGTTACATAGTTGGGCACGATACCCGCCCTTGCCACTTCTGCCTCCTTGATCAGCCTGTAGGTTATATACCTGCCATCCGGACTAAGCTGTACGCCGTTCAAACGCTTATCGCCAAAAGCTATCTCTTTTAATTTAACAGGTTTATCTTGCGCACGCTCTGCCGAATCCAGCTTGCGGTCTTTGTCGTTTACTTTAACAATATCAAACATTTCTGCTTGCTGCTTTTTAAGCCAGCGGGCTTGCTCGGTATCTTTTGCGGGTTTCTTTTCTGCAGATGTGGCTTTTACAAAATTGGTTAGCTGGGTAAGTTCGCCTTTGCTTATCTTAAGCTGGTAAAGGTTATTATCGCAGGTGTAAACAATGCTGCCTTCATCGCCGGTAAAGGTTGGGTTGCTTTCGCGGCCTGTGGTGTGGGTTAGCTGTACAATTTTACCGCTGCCTGCCCGCCATACGTAGATATCGCCATCTTCCTCATAAGTTTTAAGGGTGCGGGCCTTGTTCCACTTGCCATTTTCGGGCACCATGTCGCGGCGCTCGATAGTACCCGCCTTTTGCGGTTTTGTGTTATTGGTGGTGATGAAGAAAAGTTCATCGCGCTCGGTTTTGTTTGGGTTCCAGTTAAAATAAATCTTTTTGCTGTCGTCGCTCCAGCGGATGTTGCTTGGCGATGTACCCATCCATTTTGGGTCGCGCATGATTTTTTCTACAGTAAGCGGACCAAGGGTTTGAGCTGTTGCGGCAAAACCGAAGCAAATTAACAATAAGGTAAAGCGTATTTTCATATCACAAAATGCTGTTAGGCGTTGCAATTTAGCAGTTTAGTTAATATTACTGTTTTTAACGTTTGGATTGTTACAAAAAGGAAATAAAAGGAAACCCATTTATACTGCGCCCATTCGGCCTTGCGGATGCACTTGCCCTGCAAAAACACGCCAATAATCCAAAGGTGCCGGCTTATTTATTGGACAGGTTCCCGTCGCCACATTCTTTAGATGATGCGGGAGCTTTTATCAATCTTATGATCAGCAAGCTAACCGTTACCAACTTTGCTGTAGAAATAAACGGCGAGATTGCCGATGGTATTAGTTTAGAATTTAGGGCTGATGTTTACCGGAAATCGCCGCTGATTGGCTACTGGCTCAGCGAGCAATATTGAGGCCGCGGCATTGCTACCGAAGCGGTTAAATTACTTACTGAATACGCTTTCACAAACTTTGATATTATTTGCATCCCGGCGTTTATCTTCGGTAAAAACAAGGCATCTATGCGGGTGTTGGAAAAAGCCGGATATATTGAAGGAGGTATTAAAACAAACGGTGGTTAAAGCCGGGGAAGTGATGAATGAGCCTGTTTATGTGGCTTATAAAAATAATAATCACCCTTGTAATGTGAGCGTTAGCGAAGCATCTAATCGCCACCATGCAAATCGTTTATGCACAGTTCAATAATAGTTCCTTCGCTAACGATCGGGATAACAAACGTGTAAAATCTAATAAATCTTCCTGTAAATCTCTTTCACCATAGCACCCGGATCAGGCGACAGGTTTACTGCCGATGAAACCGCGATGCCGTACACACCGGTTTGCATCAGTAAGTCAATATCTTTTAGTTGAACACCGCCCACAGCAATTACGGGGATGTCAATAGGGTGTTGTGCTAACTGGCGGTAGCCTTCGTAACCTAATAAAGGTTTATCATTAGCTTTAGTAGTGGTGTGTGCAAACGGGCCGTAACCGCAATAATCTACCATGCCGCTGTTTTGGATCCTTAATAACCCCTCCATATTTGTGGCCGATGCGCCTAACGTTTTTTCATCAGTTATCGCTTCGCGGATTGCAGCGAAATCTGCATTTAGGTCTTCGACGTGTACGCCTTGCGCATCTACCTTATTAAGCAGGTGGTAATGGTTAGCAAGGATCAGCGTTGCGCCCCAGTCATCGCAAATGGAGGCTATCTGGTGCAGTTCGGCAATCATCTCCTCATCTCCTTTACTCATGCACCGGTACTGCAGCCAGTTCGCCCCGGCCTCGCAGGCAGTTTGGGCTTGCTCTATGTGCGTACGATTGGGCAGGTCCTGTGTGAGATAATGGAATTTAGAGATGTATTTTTTCATGATTTTAGTCCGTAAGTCGGAAAAGAGTGAAAGTCCGAAAGTAAAAACCGCCGGGTTAACCAGCGGTAATAGTTTATAAAAGTAACACAACATTTCCGTCATTCGGACTTTCGGTCTTTCCGACTTCCGGTCTTTTCTGACTTCCGGTCTTTTCCAACTAAACCTACTTCAGCGCTTCGCCAATAGCAGTACCAACATTGCCATTCGGTGCCTGGATGTGTAATAGCTGGGCAATGGTAGCGGCAATATCCGTCATGTGGGTTTCGCGGGTTAGGCTGCCATGTTTGATACCCCAGCCCATAAATACCAGTGGGATGTGCGCGTCGTACGGGTTCCAGGTGCCGTGGGTGGTGCCTGTTTGGCCGTGGCCGCTGTACCATCCCGGTTTCAGGATGATCTGGATAGTGCCACTATGCTCGGCACTATACCCGTTCTGGATACGGGCGCGAAGGTCTTCGGGGATGGTTGCCAATTGAACGCGCTGCATATCAACCGCGTAAGCAATCTCGGGTTCGTTCTGTAAAAACTGGATAGTTTCAAGTTTTAACGCGTCGCTGCTCAGGTTTTCTTTTTTAATGGCGGTGTTGTTAAAGTTAACCTGATAATTGCCAAGGTTTATTACCAGGTTTTTCACCTTGTATTTATCTTCCAGCATTTTGTTTAATCGCGTAAGCACGCTACCCTCGTTCCAAACGCCGGCGGGGATGTTGTGGTCAATTAAATAGTTTGGATTATGCGCCGCGCCATGGTCGGCACTTAAAAACACACTGTAGTTACCCTTACCCAGTTTTCCATCCAAATAAGTAAAGAACGCGGCAAGGTCTTTATCTAAGCGCAGATAAGTATCTTCTACCTCAACCGAGTTAGGGCCAAACTGGTGACCAATGTAATCTGTAGACGAAAGGCTCACGGCCAGGAAATCGGTCACTGAACCGGCACCAAGTTTTTCGTTTTCAATAGCGGCCTTCGCCAGGTCCAGCGTCATGCTGTTGCCATAAGGGGTAGAGCGGATCATGCCGGCTTTGCCTTTGTATAATTCCGATGTTTTTATCGGGAAGGTCGGGGCTTCAGCACCGCTAAATTTACCTTCGTAGCGCGGGCTGTTATCCGGCGCGCTTTGCACGTAAGTATTTATCGGGTAAAGGGTGTTCCAGTCCTTTTTTAGGTAAGCCTCGGCCGGTTTGGTAGCGTTATACGCTTTAACCCAGGCAGGCAACTCGGTCATGTAATAAGTGCTGCTGATCCAAGCACCATTGGCATCATCAAACCAGTAAGCAGCGTTTGCCGCATGGCCGCCGGGCAAAATTCCACCGCGGTCTTTTAGCGCTATGCCTATAACTTTCGACCGGAAATTTGTAGCTAATCTTAATTCATCTGTAACGGTGCTTGCCAGCATATTGCGTGGCGACATTTTACCGGCGATAGAGTTACTGCCTACTGCCACTACCGTGCTATCATCCGTACAATACATCGTTTTACCGGTAGCTTGAACCACAAAATCATTACCTGCAATACCATGTATAGCGGGTACCGACCCTGTGTAAATACAGGTGTGGCCGGCGGCAGTAACAGTTGGAATATATGGAATAAGTGTGTTCTCGCAAGTAAAGCCCTCGTTCAGCATCCGTTTAAAACCACCTGTTTGGTAGCGGTCATAATAGCGGTACAGGTAATCCCAGCGCATTTGGTCTACCACCAAACCTACCATTAACTTAGGGCGGGGAAGTGTAGTTGAAGCTGAAACGGTTGTTTTTTTGTTTTGTGCGGATAAGTTAAATACAGCGATAGCAAACGTTAACGTAAGCAGTACTTTTATCTTCATGAGGGTAGATGCTAAAACGCAAATATCACAAATGCAATTTACAAACAATGTGATATTTGCGTTACCATATAATTAAAAGCAAGTAACCTCACCTAAATCCTCTCCAAAGTAGAGGTCTTAAATCATTGAACTTTGTGCTTTTTTAGCCCTTCTCCTTTGGAGAAGGATTGGGATGAGGCCTACTCTAAAAACGTAAGCAAACTATGCTGGCTGGCCGTATGCAGATCGCGCCAAACGCGGTTAATTTCGGTATCGGGCGATGCTGCCAGTAAGCCGCAATAAGGGAAAAGTCCGTCAACGCTTTCACGGGCTATTTTCGCTAATACCCGGCTGGTATTACTTACCTCTTTTAACAACGCATCGTCCTGCGGATTGTTCCACGATGTTTCTACGGTAGCAAAAAAGGTTGCCCTTGCTTGATTAAGCAATTCAGTGGCCAATTTTAAAGCTTCATCCATCACTAAAACATTGGCGGCGTCTACCCGGCGGATGTTGGTCGCTTTAAAGTCGAAAGCGGGCTTGCAGAGGTCGATAAAATGTACCGCCAAACCAGATAGGTTTGCGGCAAGGGTAGCCTCGGCCAGTTGCAGAAACGGATAGGTATAAAGTAGTGAATCGATCACCGCGGCATTAGCGTCTATTTTAAAGCAACGGCTTTTATCCACGTATAAATCGCTAACCGAGTAGGCATCGCTGCCGGTAGCTATCATCCCTATATATTTCCAGCCGGATTGTAGCTGCACATCTTTTCTGTCTAATACAAACGGCAATATCAATTGGTTGCCGTCTGTATCTAAAATGGGCTTATCGCCATCTATGATATTGCAGTTAACCGTAATATAGGTGGCATGGTGCACCCCGCTGGCATATTTCCAGCTACCGTTAATTATGTAATCCTCTCCGGTAATTGTGGCTGTACCCGTAGGTGCGCCACTACCTGCAAGGCACGCTTGCTTGTCGCTATAAATCTGCTGCGCGATGTTTGGATCGATAAAACCGCCAAACCAACCCGCGCCACAGCATAAGGTAACTACCCAACCCAGGCTGCCATCGGCCCAAGCCAAGGCTTCTTCTGTTTTGATGAGTTTGGGTAAAGGGGTTTCCAGTCCGCCGTATTGTTTGGGCGAGAGCAGGTTAAACCATTGTTGCTGGTAAACCAGCTCTAATTGCGCAGGGTGTAGCTTGCCAAGTTTTTCGGCCTCAGGCGCGTTCTTGCGGATGGTTTCTACCCACCCGGGCATTAGTAATGCTGATGGATGCTTTATATTAACCGGCATTTATAGCTTCCTTTCTGATTATCCTTCTCCACTCAATATAACCGAAGATAGCTACGATGAACAATATCAGGGTTAGCACAGCAAACATGGCCAGGTTTTTATGATAAAGCAGCGGGATAGCAAACAGGTTGCTTACGTTCAGCAGCACCCAGTTCTCTATTTTTCGCCTTGCTAAAAGCCACATGCCTGCCCAAGCGGTCGATGATACCCATGCATCCCAAACAGGGACTGTAGATGGTGTGAATTTTACGAGGATAAGGTATAAAACGCCCCATCCTACAAATACAATAAGTAAGGTAATTATCCACTCCTGCCCGTTGGCGTAACTTACTTTAACAGGCGGTTCGTTTTTCTTTTTTATCCAGTAGTACCACCCGTAAAAGCTCATGACTACATAGTAACCGTTAAGCAGGCACTCGGCATAAAGCCCGAAGTTGAGCAACAGGTATATGGATATTAAAGTAGCGACTATACCCGTTGGGTATAGCCACACTTTATTTGCTTTTGCCAGCAGCACTTCGGCCACCCCTAAAATAACGGCTGTCCATTCCAATAAGGAAGTTGCTTTTACCTGGTTTATAAACAAGTCTACCCAGCTTTGCATAACTTAAAAACTTAAGCTAACAGATGCCAAAAAGTTGCGCGGCGCCTGCGGGAAGTAGTAGTTATAATTAACCAGTACGCCGCTATCCACCTCGGGATAGGTAGCGCCATTGGCCTCGTACTTTTTACTGAATATATTATTTACCAATAAGCCTAAACCAATGTTTTTAATGGCTTTGGTGTGGATGTTATAGCTCAGCCTTACATCATTAACAAAGTAGGCTTTCAGCAACCGGTTAACCGCGTATGGGTTATTGGCAACATCCGGCGAGGTACTGATACCTGTTGGGTTAACGTTGCCCGTATTATCTAAAAATTGCCTGCTTACATACTTACTTACAAAGGCGATGCTGCCATTTGGTATTGGCGAATATGCTATTTCGCTACCTACTATTAATGAAGGAGAATACGCGATATCCGTCTTTTTAAATGTTTGCGTTACCGGGGTTAACGGGTTATAGCCGTCATCATAACTGGCTAGGGTGCGGCTTAGGTTTTTGATCTTATTTGTGCTTACAGTGGCATTTGCCGCCCAGCTTAATTGTTGGGTGATCTTCACGCGGCCGTCAACCTCAATACCTGCTCTGTAGCTATCGTCCACATTGATGCGCGTTGCCGAACCTACATCGTTTAGGGCTCCGGTTAATATCAGCTGATTTTTGTACAACATATAAAACAGGTTTACACCCCCTTTAAATACATCGCCGCTGGTACGGTAACCGGCCTCAAAATCTTTAAGATTCTCCGGCTTGGGCCTGCTGGCCGGGGTAGAGTTGGTATAATCATCCCGGTTAGGTTCGTGGTTACCCACGGCGAATGATGCGTAAACATTGTTATGCTCGTCTATTTCGTAAGTGATGCCTGCTTTTGGATTAAAGAAATTCAGCTTGGCGTCCTGCTGCACATTATTCAAATTTCTGTCGAAACCTAAGAAGGAATAATCGATCCGGCGGTATTGCAGATCCGCAAACAGGGTTACATCACCCAATTTGTATTCGCCACGGCCAAAAATATTGAAGTCGGTTTTTTTGGCGTTATCGCGGTAGTACTCATAGTTTGGTGTAATTCCTGCGCTTTGCGCGGTGTAAATGATATTCCCATAGTGCGCACCGGTGTAGCGGTTATATGCACCACCAAGTGTAAAGTTCAGGTTACTTTGTGCCTGGTATTTTAAAGCGTATGTAACGCCGTAAAAATCATTATTTAACCACAGGCGACGGGCAAGATCGGTACGGGTAATAGGCGTACCGCCAACAACAACCGGTGTTAATTTATATTTGGTTACAGCCTGGTCTGCTTTAAATTCCTCGTAATAACCAAATCCTTTAGTATAGTGAAGCGCGCCGCTAAAGGCCAGTTTATCGGTTAATTTCCTATCGTATAATAACTGGTAATGGTTCTGCTGATAGTTATCCACCTGGTCTTTATAAAACGTGCCGTCGGGCATCAGGCCAAGTTCATTATAAGTGCGGCTATCCTTGCGGGTTGGGTCGCCAATAACATAATCGGGCACTCCGTTCCAAGCCTGGTAGGTACGCTCCACGCCCGAAAATACATTCAGCCTTAACGTACTCTTCTGGTCGTAATAAGCTCCGCTCAAAAAAAACGAACGCAGGTTTGATGATGCACGGTCGATATACCCGTTAGAACGGATCCTGGATAACCGGCCATCAAAACTAAAATGCCCGTTTAACAAACCTGTGCCCAGGCTTACGGTATTTTTTACCGTACCGTAAGAACCTACGGTGTTGTTGATATCGGCAAAGCCTGTATCCCTGCGGGTATTAGTCTGTATGTTGATGCTACCGCCAAAAGCGCCCGCGCCATTGGTGGACGTACCCACGCCGCGCTGCACCTGTATGTTATTTACAGATGAGGTAAGATCGGGCAGATCCACAAAATACGAGCCCTGGCTTTCGGCATCATTTAAGGGAATACCGTTAACGGTAACGTTGATACGGGTACCGTCGCTACCGCGGATGCGGATGCCGGTATAACCGATGCCGGTACCACCATCAGAACTTACCACAACCGACGGTGTTTGGGCTAGCATGTATGGCAGATCCTGCCCAAAGTTATTTTTTTGGATGTCCTTTTTGCTGAGGTTGGTAAATGCCGTTGGTGAGTTTTTGCCCGCGCGGGTGGCCGTAACTGTTACCTCTTCGGCACTGAAAACAGCATTGGTAAGCGAGAAATTAATAACCTGCTTACCCGCTAAATTAACAGTTTGCGTAGAAATTTGGTAGCCAATATAACTGGCTTTAATGGTGTAGGAGCCTGCGGGCAGGTCGCCAATTTGATAATTGCCTTTAACATCCGTTTGGGTGTTGATGGCCGGGTTGGTAATGGTTACCGTTGCGCCGGGCAAAGCTTCGCCGGCTTGATTAGTTACTTTTCCGCTGATGGAAAATTGGGCCGATGCCAGAACAGGCAGCAGCAGGGCGATAAGCGCCGCAAATAAATTTTTCAAATTGTTAAATAATAAAATTAGTTAAACCATCTGCTCATCAGGGTATCATGGCAGTACACTTAACTTGTTACCTCTCCCTACGCCGGCATTACCCGGATCAGGTGCATGTTCTTTTATTAAAGTTGGAAGCCTATCAAAAATCTAAAGCGTGCACACTTCGCGACTTATTAATTTGACTTTTAACTTTTTAAAAAACAATGGGTTTGATCTCAGCCTGTCTTTCAGTTTGATTGCTCAAAGCAAGGCACCCCTTGAGAATTATGGGGCAAATATATATGTTATTTTGATGTCCGCAAGTCGGCAAGTCGGGAAAAGTCCGCAAGAAAACAATATGATTGTTGTACTTTAAACACTTTCTGTCTTTCGAACTTTCGGACTTTCGGTCTAAAAACCTACTTTTGCAAACTTTTAAAAGAAGGAATTATGCTTAGAACACACACCTGCGGGCAATTAAATATCAGCAATTTAGGTGAAACGGTAACCCTTTGCGGCTGGGTTCAAAAATCTCGGGACCTGGGCGGCACCACATTTATAGATATGCGCGACCGTTATGGTTTAACCCAACTGGTTTTAAATACCGATACCGACGCCGACCTGCGTGAAGCCGGTAAGCAGCTGGGCCGCGAGTTTGTAATTAAGGTTACAGGCACCGTGGTAGAGCGTTCTAACAAAAACACCAGGATCGCAACCGGTGAGGTAGAAATTACCGTAACCGAATTGGAGATATTGAATTCATCCAAGATCCCTCCGTTTATGATTGAGGATGATACCGATGGCGGCGAGGAACTGCGCGCTAAGTACCGCTACTTAGACCTGCGCCGTAACCCTATCCGCAACAACCTTGTTTTGCGCCACAAAATGGCACAAGAGATTCGTAAGTATTTAGATGGATTGGATTTTATAGAGGTAGAAACCCCGGTGCTTATTAAATCGACCCCTGAAGGTGCGCGCGATTTTGTGGTGCCAAGTCGAATGAACCCGGGCGAGTTTTACGCCCTACCGCAATCGCCACAAACTTTTAAACAATTACTGATGGTAAGCGGTTTTGACCGTTACTTTCAGATCGTGAAATGTTTTAGGGACGAGGACCTGCGTGCCGACCGCCAGCCGGAGTTTACCCAGATAGACTGCGAAATGTCGTTCGTTACCCAGGAAGATATCCTGAATATATTTGAGGGGTTAACCCGCCACCTGTTCCGTAACGTAAAAGGATTGGAGCTTGGCGATTTCCCTCGCATGCAATACGCCGATGCTATGCGTTTATACGGTTCAGATAAACCCGATACCCGTTTTGGGATGGAGTTTGTTGAACTGAACGATGTGGTTAAAGGCAAGGGCTTCAGCATTTTTGACAATGCCGAGTTGGTTGTTGGTATCAATGCTAAAGGTTGCGCCAACTATACCCGCAAGCAAATTGATGAATTGACCGAGTGGATGAAACGCCCGCAAATTGGCGCTACCGGTTTAATTTACGCCCGCCATAACGAGGACGGCCTCCTAAAATCATCAGTAGATAAATTTTATAACGAAGAAGAACTGGCAAAATGGAGCGCCGCTCTTGAAACAGAAAAAGGCGATCTGATATTAATTTTAGCCGGCGAAACCGATAAAGTACGCAAGCAATTAAACGAGCTGCGTTTAGAGATAGGCAGGCGTTTAGGCCTGCGCGATAAAAATAAATTCGCGCCGCTTTGGGTGTTAGATTTCCCGCTGCTAGAGTGGGACGAAGAAACCTCGCGTTTCCATGCCATGCACCACCCGTTCACTTCACCTAAGCCGGAAGATATCGCCTTATTGGATACCGACCCTAAAAACGTACGTGCAAACGCCTACGACTTAGTTATAAACGGTACCGAAATTGGCGGTGGTTCTATAAGGATCCACGACCGTGAATTACAGGCTTTGATGTTTAAGCACCTTGGTTTTTCTAATGAAGAAGCGCAAAAGCAATTTGGCTTTTTAATGGATGCCTTTGAATACGGCGCACCTCCGCACGGGGGTATCGCGTTCGGTTTCGACAGGTTGACATCGATCTTCGCAGGCCTCGATTCTATCCGTGATGTGATCGCATTCCCTAAGAACAATTCGGGCCGCGATGTGATGATCGATTCGCCGTCAACCATTGCTGATACACAGTTAAACGAATTAAAAATTAAAACAACTGTATCACCTGCTTAAATTTACACGTTATTAATAACATGAAAAAAACCATACTCATACTAAGTTTATTTGTTGCCGTTTTTGCATCATGCAAAAAGCAAGGAGATACCTTTGATGCTGCTGCACAGGCCGCAAAAGATGAAACCGCCATCCAGGCTTATTTAAAGGCCAACCCAAGTATTACTGCTACAAAAGATGACAGCGGGTTATATTACCAGGTTTTAACCGAAGGCACGGGTACCAGCCCTATTGTTACAAGTAGCGTTACCGTAAATTATACAGGCAAACTTTTAAATGGAAGTGTATTTGCGCAACCGGCCAACCTTACCAGTCAATTATCGAATTTAATAAAGGGATGGCAAGTAGGAATCCCGAAAATAAAAAAAGGCGGTCGCATCCTGTTAATTATACCATCAGTTTTAGGGTACGGCAACCAATCTCCCGGCACAGCAATACCTGCTAATTCAGTATTGGTGTTTACTATTGATTTGTTAAGCTTTAATTAAAATTATAAAAAACACCCATAGCGGCTACCCGTATAAAAAAATACTTATTTATACTAAGCGTATTGGAAGTGGGCTTTGCTTTATGCTTAAAAGAGGTAACACCACCGTTTGATACCGCGGTGCAAGCTAAAATTGATACTTCCATCGGCATTCGCTTACGGGCAATATGCAAATGGCCCTATCCCGCCTAATTCGGTACTGATATTTACCATTACCGTTAAGGCAGTAGACAGTACTGTCGTTACGCCTATTTAATTTTATAAACAGGCATCTACATTATCCTATTTTATATTTTAGGGTTAAAGGTTTATCTTACTGCACAAAACCCGCAGCAATGAAAAAGCTTTTAACCCTTCTTTTTTGTATTTCCGTTCTACAGGGCTTTGCCCAAAACTCAGCCACAAAAAAAACGATCGGTACTAAGGCCGATGCGCTGGAAAGCAAAATAATTGCCTGGCGCCGCGATTTTCACGAACACCCGGAGCTGGGCAACCGCGAGGTGCGCACATCGGTAATTATTGCCAAACACTTGCAATCGTTAGGTATCGAGGTTAAAACAGGCATTGCCACTACCGGTGTGGTGGGCATCTTAAAAGGCGGCCTGCCCGGCCCTGTTGTTGCACTACGGGCAGATATGGATGGCCTGCCGGTTACCGAGCGGGTAAACCTGCCCTTCGCATCAAAAGTAAAAACACAATATAACGGGCAGGAAGTTGGCGTGATGCACGCCTGCGGGCACGATTCGCACATGGCTATCCTGATGGCGGTTGCCGAGGTGCTATCCTCTATGAAAAAAGACCTGCATGGTACGGTGAAATTCATTTTTCAGCCGGCCGAAGAAGGTGCACCCCTTGGTGAAAAAGGCGGTGCCGAAGAAATGGTAAAACAGGGCGTAATGGAAAACCCAAAGGTTGATGTAATATTTGGCCTGCACATCAATTCGCAAACCGAAGTGGGTAAAATAGTTTATCGCCCGGGTGGTACCATGGCAGGCGTAAAAGACCTGCAGATCATTGTAAAAGGCCGCTCGGCACACGGGGCTTACCCGTGGAGCAGTGTTGACCCAATTGTGGTATCGGCACAAATCATCAGCAGCCTGCAAAGCATTGTAAGCCGCAACATCAACGTTACCGAAAACCCGGCTGTTGTTACCATCGGTTTAATAAACGGCGGCTCGCGCTTTAATATCATCCCCGAGAGTGTTAAAATGCAAGGTACGGTACGATACTTTACCGATGCCGATGAAAAACTGATCACCGATAACGTAATACGTATTGCCACCAAAACCGCCGAAGCATACGGCGCCAAAGCCGAGGTACAGATCCCGTTTAGTAATAAATATCCCGTTACGTTTAATGATATAGCCTTAACCGCCAAAATGCTGCCTACGCTGGAAGCTACCGCAGGCAAGGAAAACGTATTGCTGCGCCCACCCGTTACCGGTGCGGAGGATTTTAGCTTTTACCAGCAAAAGGTGCCCGGCATATTCTTCTTTTTAGGAGGGATGCCAAAAGGCGGCAATAGCTTAACAGCGCCATCGCACCATACGCCCGATTTTTATCTGGATGAAAGCGGCTTTACGCTTGGTGTAAAAGCCTTGTGTAATTTGACACTGGATTATATGGCGGGGAATGGGAAATAAGATGAACACTGAACTAATAACCTATAAAAAGTTTAACGATGAGGCATTGGCAAGCGACCTTGCTAACGTTTTAGAGAGAAATAACATCCCTTACAAAATTGAGGAAGAATCAACATTGTTTAACCCCACATTTTATACTGACGAAACAGCAAAAGATTATGCTGTTAAAATTAGTGCTGATGATTTTACAAAGTTAAATGAGATCCTAAAAACCCAGGAAAGCCAAAGCGTTGCCGCCACTGATACAGACCATTATTTATACGCCTTTACCAACGAAGAACTTACAGAACTGGTTTCTAAACCTGACGAATGGAGCCTGTTTGATAATTTATTGGCTGTTAAGATCCTCCAGGAACGGGGTGTTAATATTACAGACGAAACCGTAAAGCAGTTGAATAACAAACGACTGGATGATTTAAAAGAACCCGAAAAGCCACAGGGAACATGGATCATAATCGGTTATATTTTTGCTTTGCTTGGTGGTGTTTTAGGCGCGTTTATTGGCTGGCACTTATTTAGCAGTAAAAAAACATTGCCCAATGGCGAGCAGGTTTACAGTTATATTGAAAGTGACAGGGCGCAAGGCAGAATCATTTTCTATCTTGCTATAATGGTTTTAATAGCAACCGCCGCAATACGTATTTTAGTAGTTAGTTAATACTCCGTGCCCAACCTTCTCTTCATCTGCAGTAAAACCAATGGCGTAGCCCCACTGCCGAGCTGCTGTTTAAAGGCCATCAATTGCACAATGCGCGCAGCGCAGGTACCAGTGATAAGGCGCGCATTAAGCTCAACCAAAAATTAATGGATTGGGCCAATGTGGTTTTTGTGATGGACTATAAACACCGGGACATCGTCAAACAACGATTTGACATCCACCAGAAGCAACTCATCGTTCTAAACATCCCGGACGATTATCAATTCAACGATCCGGAATTAATAGAGATCTTAAAATTGGGATTGGCGGATTGGTTGTAATTGATATGGGGCTAAAATCCGTAATATCATTCAGGAAATACATATATTTACGTTTGATTCTAATTAAAGCTATAGAAATATTACAACAAACAAAGTAGAAAAACTTAAGAAGCGTTATGCGGAAAAAGAAGTGTTTTACAAGTGTTTATTGAAGGCCCGGGAAAACAAATAGTATACTGATAGCTGTATATATTTTACTAAATGGTATTGTGATGAATAAGACAAAAGACAGGATACGAATTTTCGACTCATTTGAAGAAGCTAAAGCAACTGAAATTCAGAATATCATCAAGCAATCACCTATTGATCGTTTAAGACATACTGTTGAACTTATTTTACGTGTATATCAAGTAAGCCGGGAAGACCTAAAGAGTAGAACTGCAACAGGTAAAATTAGAATAATCACCGCTGGATGAACCTGTTTATTGAAAAACATCAAGGCTTACTAAAGGAGCTTTTATTAAAGAAAGTTGATTTTATTGTAATTGGTGGCTATTCTGTAATATTTCATGGCTATGCAAGAAGCACTGGCGATGTGGATTTGTGGCTAAGACCAGATAATGTAAATAAGTTGAAATTGTTAGATGTTCTAAGACAAATGAACTTTGATGAAGAAGACATACTGCATATTGCTGAACTGGATTTTAAAAAACATATTGTCTTTTCGATGTGGGACGAACCGGAAAAAGTAGATTTCCTGACCAGAATTAGCATGATTGAGTTTGAGCAAGCAGATCAGAGAAAAATTATTGCAGATATTGATGGCGTAAAAATTCCGTTCCTTCACTTAAGCGACCTTGTATTGTCGAAATTTAACACTGGTAGATTAAAGGATAAAGCGGATATAGAAGAATTACAAAAAATACAACAAGAAAAAGGGAGCACTACATAAGCATTAACCATTATAATCATTTTTTTTCTTAGTTTAAATTCCTTGTGGTTAGCTGATTTATGACAGTCATGAATGTGCTATTTTCTCAAGTGGAGAAATGGATTTACGTTTTCTGGCTCTCGCCCAACAGTAATGTTTAGTTGATCATATCCTGCCTGCCTTGCAAGACGATATAGCTGTTCTTCGGTCCGATGGTTTAAATACCAGTCGCCGGACGATTATCAATTTAACGATCCGGAATTAATAGAGATCTTAAAATTGGGATTGGCGGATTGGTTGTAATTGGTCACTATCAGGGTATCACCCGAGGTCGTTTTAAGTGCGGGTGCAGGCCGGTTTAATTATTAATTTTTACCCTGAAAAAATTAATAGTAAATGGTGGCGCTGTTTTGTCAGTAACCAAATATTTAAATATCTAATTATCTGTTATTTACAAATATTAGTGTATGTGTTCATACCGTGAACGTGAACATTTTATCATCCCCATGGGCGTCTATTTATCCACCTTTTTAAAATCGTAGGCGTTGTACTCTACAAAGTCGGCTACCTTAACGCGTACCCCGGTTACCTTGCCATCCACAACTGTGAATGGAAATATGGCTTTACCCAATACCGGATCGGAGAAGGTTACGTAGAAGCGGTTAGCGCCAAGGGGCTGCAAACGGGCAAACATTTTTGGGTGGTGCTCAAAGCGGATCTCCAGGTCATTACCGGCATCGCCGGGGGTAATTTCCAGGCTGCCGTATAGGTCGTTCACGTACTTGCCGCTGTATTTGCCTGTAGATAGTTGCGGCTTCAGGTTCAGCAAAGTGCTGTCGCGCATCTTTTTATCAATAGCCTGGAAGTTGGTTGTATTCGTTTTATTATATCCCAAATAAGTGTCGTTGTAATGGTTGTTTTTGTTTTTAAAGAAAGCGTCCAAAATATCCCAACGCATAGCTTCGTAAAGGGCGTTTTGGTCGGTATTGGTTAGGATAACGATGCCCAGGTTCTCTTTAGGTACCAACGTAACCGATGACACATAGCCGTTAACACCACCATCGTGCATTACCAGGCGGCGGCCGCTGTAATCCTGCAAAAGCCAGCCAAGGCCGTACAGCTCAAAGCCTATTTCTCCGTTTAAGTGGCTTACGCTGCTTACAAAGTCCTGCGGTTGGCGGGTAGCCGCAATTGCAGCGGCGGGGATCACCTGTTTATTGCCCACCTTTCCATTATCAAGCAAGGCCATTACCCATTTACCCATATCTGTTGCAGATGAGCTGATACTACCCGCAGGCGCCAAACCATCAATATTACAGTACGGTATAGCAGATAGTCGCCCATCAATTAAGGTATGCGGAACAGTGCGGTTAAGCGCTTTGGGCATTTCGGCAGTAAGGGCAAGAGTATTGGTCATCCCAAGCGGGGCAAAAATGCTTTCCTTTAAAAACACTTCCCATTGTTTGCCGGTAACCCTCGGTATAATCTCGCCGGCTGTTAAAAATGCCGAATTAGTATATCCCCATGTAGTACGGAAGGGGTAAGTGGCCTTCATTTTGCCCAGCTTTTCTATTACTTCGTGCCTGTTTAAGTTGGTATTATAAAAGGTGAAATCGCCCTGGAAGGTGCGGAAACCCAACCGGTGGCTCAGCAAATCTTTTACTATGGCCATTTCGCCTGCAGGCTTGTTATCCAGCTTAAACTCCGGGATATATTTGGTTACCTTTTCATCAAGGGAGATCTTCTTTTCGGCCTGTAGCATAGCTAATGCAGTTGCCGTGAAGGCCTTGGTATTGCTGCCTATCATGAATAGCGTATTCTGATCTACTTTACCGGGTAGGCCAAGCTCTTTAATACCGTAGCCTTTCATCAATATAATTTTGCCATCCTTTACGATACAAACCGCTACGCCCGGGATGCGCCAGTTGGTAAGGGCTTTGTTAATGTATAGATCGAGACTGTCCTTAATAAATTTACTCCTGTCGATATTTTGGGCGTTAACGGTAGTAAAGCAAACAAGAGCGATAATAAGAAGAGATAATTTTTTCATGCAGGTTTTTTTTACAGGCTTTGAGGTACTAATTTAACGAAAAATTTAAAGCGGATTTATTTATTTGTAAAAAGAGGGTATCGATCAATAAATTTCATACTTCATCATTCGATATTCAGAACGGCGTACCCCTTTTTGAACACTTGGTGAAACCAGGCAACTGCGAGAAATTCGATATTCGTTATTTTATCAAAAACAAAAGCCCAGAGGCAGTCTAGTTACCGGCAGGGCTTAAAATTATGAACAGAATTATAATTGGTTAAAATGGAAGGTCGTCTGCATCATTGTTGCGGTAACCGTCGGTGTCTGATGTTTTAAGGGCCGGTTTAGCAGAGCTATCATTCTCAAAATCGGTATTGCGGCCCAGCATGGTAAAGTTCTCAGCAACTACTTCGGTAGTGTATTTTTTAATGCCTTCCTTGTCTTCGAAAGAGCGTGTACGCAGCTTACCTTCTATATAAACCAGTTTGCCTTTTTGTAAAAACTTAGCTGCAACATCAGCAAGGCCGCGCCACATTACAATGTTGTGCCATTCGGTTTGTTCAACTTTACGGCCATCTTTGTTAAATGTTTCAGACGTTGCTAGCGGGAAACTTGCCACTGCAACCCCACCCTCTAAATGGCGTACTTCAGGGTCTTTTCCCAAATGCCCAACCAGTATTACTTTATTAATTCCAGACATACTATAAAATAACGAAGAATTGTTTAGAAATTAAAAAAATATTTTATAAATATAAAAATAGCTTTTGGGAGCGCTAAGTTTTCCAACTCTTCCACGCCTGTAATAACCCAACTTTCCTGCAATTTTTCGGGAAAATCTTTCAGTACCAAAAATCTGATAAATAAATGCTGATGTGTTAATACATGCTTAATTACAGCCGAATTGTACTTTAAAGCAACATTACGTCCAAAAACATTCATCTGCGGCAGGGCTAAAACCTCAACGGCCTCCATTAATTCAGGCGTTTCAATCAATGGCAAATCGTACATATTTGCCCAAATATCGCCCTCGCCGCGCTTTTTAATCAAAATCTTTTTACCGTCAGAAATTAACATGTAGTTAAAAAATCTTTTGCGGATTTTAACCGTCTTTAATTTCACAGGCAAATATCCAGTTGCGTTTGTTTTGAAAGCAACACACCCTACTCTTAAAGGGCAAATACCGCAGGCCGGATTTTTTGGCTTGCACAGCATCGCCCCAAACTCCATCATGGCCTGGTTATGCGCTGCCGGTTGCTCCTTATTAAGCAGCCCATCCGCCATTTGCTGAAACATTTTTTTGCCTTTTGGCGAATTTATCGGCTCATCAACCCCAAAATATCGCGCCAGCACCCGATAAACGTTACCATCTACAACCGCCCTCGCTTCGTTAGCCGAAAATGAGGAAATTGCGGCAGCTGTGTATTCGCCTATGCCTTTAAGTTTTATCAGCTCATCATATTTTACCGGGAATACCCCATTGTATTTTTCCTGAACGAGCTGCGCCGTCTTTAACATATTACGCCCTCGCGAGTAATAACCCAGTCCTTGCCATAATCGTAACACTTCGTCCTCGTGCGCTGCTGCAAAGGCAGTTACGGTTGGGTATCTTTCTGCAAAGCGATAAAAATAGGGCATACCCTGCTTTACACGGGTTTGCTGTAATATAATTTCTGATAGCCATATTATATAAGCATCAGTAGTATTGCGCCAGGGCAGATCGCGTTTATTATTGTTATACCAGTTTACCAGTTCGGCATTAAAATCCATCTTCTGCAAAGTAACGCCTTATCATCTGAGTATCATAATTGTGGTTGAAAAATGCCCATTTTGCCCCCTTCGAAAAAAAATCTGCTATTTATTTTATTCTTTAATTTTAAAGCGATACTTTTGCAACCCCAAAACAGTTAAGTATTTATACATTTAAATAAAAGGAAACAAGATATGACCAAGGCAGAAATTATAGCTGAAATCTCATCTAAAACAGGAATAGAAAAAGTGGACGTGCAGGAAACTGTTGAGGCGTTTTTCAAAGTAGTTAAAACCTCAATGGTTGGCGGCGAAAACGTATACGTTAGGGGTTTCGGTAGCTTTGTAGTTAAAAAGAGAGCTAAAAAAACAGCCCGTAACATTTCAAAAAACACTGCCATTATAATCCCTGAGCATTTTGTACCAAGTTTTAAACCGGCTAAAACTTTTGTTGAGAAAGTAAGAAGCGGCAACAAAACAACTAACGCAACCAAATAATTAGTATGAAAGTTAAACAGATAGTCGTAGGTGTAGCAGTAGTTGCTATTATGGGCTATTTGTATTCGTTACCGGTAAAAGGGTTGTCGCAAGCCAAAGCTGCAACACGTGGCCAGGCTGCTGCGGGCGCTGCACCAATGGTTAAGGCAAACGCTAATATAAATGTGGCTACAGTATCAGCATCGGCCAAGGTCAATATTGATGCTTCTGTTGCAAAACAAATAAGCACACTTGAAAATAAGCTTAAAACAGCAGGCGATGCTGACAAAGCTACCCTGGAAAGGCAAATAGCCAAAATATGGGCTAGCGTTGCACAGCCCGCCCCGGCAGCTTTCTACTACCTGGATATTGCCCATAAAAGCAATGCCATAGCAGATTGGTTAGACGCAGGAAAAGGTTTTAATGCTGCTTACAAGTTATCGCAAGATACATCGGCACAGGGTACGTATATAGTAAATGCCGTTGACGCATTCAAAAATGCTATCAAACTACAGCCTGCCAGCCTTGAGGCTAAGACAGGTTTAGGTGTTGCTTATGTAAACGGCGGCGCTATGCCAATGCAGGGTATTGCACTTTTGCTTGATGTAGTAAAACAAGACCCTAACAACCACGACGCGCTGCTAAATTTAGGCATGTTTGCCATGAAGAGCGGCCAGTACGAAAAAGCGGTTGAAAGGTTTAAAACGCTTATTGCGCAAAAAGAAGAACTTGAACCATACTTTTATTTAGCCGAAAGCTATAAGCAACTGGGTAAAAAGAAAGAAGCGATTGCCGCTTATGAAAAATGCAAAGATATTATGGGCGACCCTTCTGCAGGGCAGCGCATTGATGAGTATATAAAGGAATTAAAGAAATAAATAATCACATTTAAACATTATTACTATGCCAAGCGGTAAAAAACGTAAGAGACATAAAATGGCTACCCACAAACGCAAGAAGCGTTTAAGAAAAAACAGACATAAGAAAAAATAGGCTGCTTAGGTAGTTTATTACCCCGGCTTGTGCCGGGGTTTTTATGTGAGTTTTTTACCCACTTATTAACTCGCGGTGCAATTTTGCACCGTTTTAAGAAATGGAGTAGCAATTGATAAAGGAATTAATTATCGATTCATCCCCCAACGGGGCTACTATTGCATTATTACAGGACAAACAACTTGTAGAACTCCACAAAGAGCATATCACTAACAATTATACTGTTGGCGATATATATTTAGGCCGCATTAAAAAAATTATGCCGAGCCTGAATGCCGCATTTGTGGATGTAGGTTATGAGAAGGATGCCTTTTTGCATTACCTTGATTTGGGGCCGCAGGTACAAAGCCTGCTTAAGCTTACAAAACAAGTACGTAGCGGTGGATACCAATCGAAGCTTTTAGATAACTTTAAGCCGGATGCTGATATTAACAAAGGGGGCAAGATCTCTGATGTATTATCAAAAGGCCTGCTTGTACCTGTACAAATAGCTAAGGAGCCAATTTCAACAAAAGGCCCCCGCTTAAGTTCCGACCTCTCTATAGCTGGCCGGTATGTAGTACTTGTGCCTTTTTCTGAGGTGATATCTATCTCAAAAAAAATCAAGAGCAATACGGAACGCAACCGCCTGCGCAAGGTGGTTGAAAGCATTAAACCTAAGCATTTCGGCGTTATTATACGCACCGTATCTGAAGGTAAAGGTGTGCCCGAGTTGCAGAAGGATCTGTTAGACCTGATATCCAAATGGGAAACATTTGTTACCAAGCTGCATGGCACCGAACCTTCTAAAAAGGTTTTAGGTGAAATTGGCCGTACATCTACCATCCTGAGGGATATCTTAAACCCCGATTTTCAGAATATTTATGTGAATGAGCAGAGTATGTATGAAGAGGTTAGGTCGTACATACACGAGATCTCTCCCGATTTAGAGGGCATTGTACGCTTACATAAACACAAGGAGCCTATTTTTGAGCACCATGGTGTGGATAAGCAGATAAAATCGACCTTTGGGAAAACGGTAAACCTTGCCGGCGGTGCCTACCTGGTTATTGAGCATACAGAAGCCCTGCACGTTATTGACGTAAACAGCGGTAACCGTACAGCTAATAAGGAGAACCAGGAAGAGAACGCGTACCAGGTAAATAAGGAAGCGGCCAAAGAGATAGCACGCCAGTTGCGCCTGCGCGATATGGGTGGTATAGTGGTTGTCGATTTTATTGACATGCACAAGCCAACCAACCGCAAAGAGCTTTTTGATTACCTAAAAGCCCAAATGGCGGATGACCGTGCCAAGCACACCATTTTGCCGCCGAGCAAATTTGGCCTCATTCAAATTACACGCCAGCGTGTAAGGCCCGAAATGAATATTGTTACCAGCGAGGTTTGCCCTGCTTGTGGCGGTACCGGTACTATAAGGCCAACCGTATTGCTGATAGATGATATTGAAACAAACTTCAATTACATACTTGAAGAGCAAAACGAGAAAAACATTACACTTTGTGTACACCCGTACATTGAGGCATACATTAAAAAAGGGTTATTTAACCGCCAAATGAAATGGTACTTTAAATACAACCAGTGGATAAAAATGAGGAGCAATCCCGCTTACCAGATCACCGAGTTCCATTTCTTCTCTGCGAAAGACGAAGAGATTAAGTTGTAAGACGCCTTAAGGCAGATATAGAAAGAGCAGATGTTTTAAAAAGCATCTGCTCTTTTTTGTTAATGGCAGATGTTGGACAGAAAATCAACTAAAATACTTAGTGCCCAGATATAAGGGCTGTCCGGGCTGGAATAAATGGGCTTATTAACGTCATATAATTAGTAGAATTAGCTATAAAATTTGTATTCTTTGCTAAGTAATTACCGCTCCCTTTTGATTGGTGCATTTCTTCTAAAAGAACCAAACGTTTTTCATTATCTGTTATTTTATTATCTCTAACGCCTTTAAGCAAATTAAACCCGCTTTCACTCTCCTCATTTAAATGAGGAGTTGAATGCTCATTTGAGTTGTTATACACACGAATATTTTGCCCATTCAAATTATAAACATTTTTCAAATAACTACCTTAATAAATTGCCGTTGTTTTACTAACTTTTAAAATATAATGGGCTGGTATTGGTGTTAAACCATTAGGATAAATTGCTTCAAGTATTAGATAAAATTTTGTGCGATTGTTAGGCGAATCTCTTTCAATGAAGTTTCCATCAAAAATAGTAACATCTAATTCATATTAATTTATTTGTCAGAAGTTACATGTGCTTTTAATGTCAGAAAAGTATTGCCTTTGTCTTTACTGATAATTCTTATTGTATCGGTTTAAAATATGTCAAAAGAATTTGCCGGGGTTATACTTCGTATTTATATAATGCAATTTAATTCTATTTAACCATAAAATCCTAATAATTTTAGCATTTGGTATATTATCTTTAAATTTATCCGCAGCAATTCTGCATATCAAACAAATGGCTAAATCTAAAATCGCTTATTTCTGTCAAAGCTGTGGTTACGAATCTGCTAAGTGGCTGGGTAAATGCCCAAGCTGCCAGCAATGGAATACCTTTGTTGAAGAAATTTTAGAGAAATCGAACGCATCTGTACCCAACTGGAAGGCGAGCCCTGCATCATCCCAAAGGGCTAACAAACCTGTTGAGGTGGGCGAAATTACATTTAAGGAAGAACACCGCCTGCTTACGCCCGATAAAGAATTTAACCGGGTATTAGGTGGTGGCATTGTAGCCGGTTCGTTAGTTTTAATAGGAGGCGAACCGGGCATCGGTAAATCTACCCTGATGCTGCAACTGGCGCTTAATATGCCAAATGTAAAAGTGTTGTATGTATCGGGCGAGGAAAGCGACCACCAGATAAAGATGCGTGCGGAGCGTTTGGTGTCGTTAGATACCCAACAGGAAAGAGCGAAGAACAAAGAATTAAAGGATGAATTTGGCAAAGGTTGTTTTATCCTGACTGAAACCTCAACCCAAAACATATTTAAACAGATAGAGGCGTTACAGCCGGATATTTTGGTGATAGATTCTATCCAAACCTTGCATTCATCGCATGTAGAATCTACCCCGGGCAGTGTATCACAAGTGAGGGAATGTACTGCTGAACTTTTGCGTTTTGCTAAGGAGACGTCCACCCCGGTATTTTTAATTGGCCACATCACCAAGGATGGCATGATAGCCGGACCAAAAATATTGGAGCACATGGTTGATACCGTGCTGCAGTTTGAAGGCGACCGCCACCATGTTTACCGCATATTGCGTACCATCAAAAACCGTTTCGGTTCATCATCAGAGATCGGTATATACGAGATGCTGGGCGAGGGCTTGCGCGAGGTGTCTAATCCATCAGAGATCTTATTATCCCAACGGGACGAACCCTTAAGCGGCATCACCATATCGGCCACGTTAGAGGGCATGAGGCCAATGCTGATAGAAACCCAGGCGTTGGTGAGCACATCCGCTTACGGAACGCCCCAGCGAACCGCTACGGGCTTTGATACCAAACGAATGAGCATGTTGCTGGCCGTATTAGAAAAACGCTGTGGTTTCCGCCTTGGCGCTAAAGACGTGTTCCTGAATATCACCGGCGGGATCCGTGTAGAGGACCCCGCTATTGATCTGGGCCTGGCCGCGGCAATTATCTCCTCGCACGAGGATATCCCCATTCCGGCAAAAACCTGCTTCGCGGGTGAGATAGGTTTATCTGGCGAGATCCGTGCCGTTAACCGCGTGGAACAGCGAATAGCCGAAGCGCAAAAGCTTGGCTTCGAGCAAATCTTTATCTCTAAATACAATATGCCAACCGCCGCGAAAGATAAAAAACGGCTCGACCTATCGCGTTATACCATCGATGTGAAAGTTGTAGGCAGGATAGAGGAGGTGTTTGGGTTGTTGTTCGGGTAATACTCAGCGCTCAACAACGTGTCTTATCTAACCAGATTTCTCCTCGTACCTCGTTCGAAATGACATAAGGAGAAAAATTTCACGAAATTCTTAATGTAAGCAACGTAATATCATCAATGGGTTTACCTTTTACAACCTGGTTAATGTGGTTCATCAGGGTTTCGTTAAACTCGTCGGGGGTAAGTTCTCCATTGGCTATCACAAATTCAAGTAGCTTTTCCTCGCTCCAGTTTTTGGCGTTTTGCGATTCGTGGTCCATTAAACCATCAGTATAATTAAACAGCAGGCTGCCCGGCTCCAGGTCAAGTTCGCCTTCGTTTAAAAATGGCAATTCATCAAAGGCGCCAATCATGGTGGTACCCAGTTTCAGCGGGATGGCTTCCCCGTTCGAATATAATATAGTTGGATTATGGCCCGCGTTAATATAGTTAAGCTTACGGGTGCGCTCGTTATACTTGGCCAAAAACAGCGTTATAAAACGCTCGCCTTTGGTATTCCTGATCATAATTTTGTTTAACCGCTCCACAACCGTAGTTAGGTCTTCTTCTATCGCCGTCAGGCCATGCAGGCTTGCCTGAAAATTTGCCATCAGCAACGCAGCAGAAATACCTTTGCCTGATACATCGGCAACGCACCATAAAAATTCGGCTTCGTTAATGCGGAAGAAATCGAAATAATCGCCGCCTATGTCCTGGTGGGGCAGGTAACGGGCACCAACCTCTACGCTGTCTTCTTTATGCTCCCTAAGCGGTATCAGCATATTCTGCACTTCAACAGCCAGTTCCATTTCGCGCTGAAAACGCTCGGCTTGCAGGCGTTCGCGAAAAAGTTTTTTGTTTTCTAACGCCACCACAATAACGTTGATCAATGTCTGGATAAAGTTCAGGTCATTGTTCAACATATCGCCCGAGGTATTAAAATCTCCGATGAGCGCGAACGCTAAAGCTTTGTTTTTGTGGTAAATAGGGATAAAATAATTATACCTGCTTAATATCTTATCGGCATGGCTGGTAAGCTCGGCAGGGGCTTTAATTTTACTTAAGTGCGCCCAGGTATGGTTTAGGGTAACGGCGCTTTCAATCTCGCCGCCATATTTAGAGATACAGCTGTATACGCCGTCCTTTTCTATCAGGAAACGGAATTTTCCTACCTGTAAATAGTTTTTGAGGATAACCTCCAGCATTTGAATTAATGTTGGGGTTGAGGTGTTCTTGTTTATAGCCCTTGTTACTTCCAAAAGCGAATTCAACTCCGACTGCCTTTTAAGCAGCAGTCTGATCAATTCATCTTCACCAGAAGTATCGTTGTTATTTAGCATTATTAAATTAGGTAGCGTAAAATAGCGAAATATTCCATTTTTAAAGGATATGTATCGCTTTTTTTAAACGATGGAAAATTTGCCACTGCTATTTAACAATACGCCCCTTCCAGGCATATTTGCGGGTATTGCCAATTAGGCCTACATATACAAAGTAAATAATGTGGATGGGGCCAAGTAATATAAGCAGGCCCACTAAATTAGAGCGCTTAAAAAAAGCTGTGATCGGTAATAAAAAAGCCACCTCTATCAAATACTTTAACAGGAACTGCACCAAAAAAAGCTTCAGATAAACAAGGCTGTAAAAGCTTAATCCCGCATTTACCAGCAGCGACAGGTTGAACAGCCAGATACAAACAGCCAGCGCCACCACCTTTTTATCTTTATAACGGGTAGATTTTGACGCCCACCTGCGCCTTTGCTGCAGAAAACCCTGCAAGGTATATTTGGCATGGGTAAATACCACCGCATCCCGGTTTTTAAAGAACGCTATCTTTTGCGGATAAACCTCTGCCACCTTTTGCAGCAGCAACTCGTCATCGCCGGAGGCAAGGTCATCTATCCCTTTAAAGCCCCCAACCTCATAAAACACATCTTTACGGTAAGCAAAATTAGCCCCGTTACAGGTTGATGCACGGCCATTACCTATAAAAGCCGCACCAATGCCTATCAGATATGAAAACTCCAGGGTTTGTAAAAGCTCGAACAAGCTTTTCTCTTCAAAGTAAGTTACCGGAGACGAGATCATGACCGGCTGGTGCATTTCGTAATAACCAATTACAGATGACAGCCATTTTGTACCCATGCGGCAATCGGCATCGGTACAAACCATCAGTTCGCCTTGCGACAGGGCAATGGCTTCGGCAATGGCCTTTTTTTTATAAGAGTTTAGTGGTTTATCCTCGTTAAGCTGTAAAAGTTTTACGCCCTGTGCGGCATAACTGCGAATGATGTTAGCTGTATCATCAGTAGAGTGGTCATCTACGATAATAATTTCGGTAAGCTGTTTAGGGTAATCCTGCGCAATGATATCGTCTATGGTTAGGCGAATGCGTGCGGCCTCGTTACGCGCGGCGATAAGGATAGTAACTTTGGTTGTAAAGCCGGTTGTGCTGATGAGCGGGCGTTTTAACGCGGCCCATCCCTTTATGAGGTAGGCAACAACTAACAGGTACAAGCCCGCAAGTAATAAAGAAGCAATGCTATACAGTGCGATCAAAAAATTTCATTTTAAAAACAAATAATGAACCTATTATGGCAGGGATGATGAGGTTAATTAACCAAATACACGATACCGCTGCAATTATAGCTATTTGCTGGTTGGTTATATATAAAAACAGGTGCATAGCCGTAAAACTTCGTACCCCAATATCTAAAAGATCATGCGATGGTATGGCCGACTGGATAAAGAGGAACACAAACACCGTTAACATCATCTCTACAAAGGGGATATCAGGCAACAGCAAGTGGATGATCAAGTAATACTGGAAAGAGAACACAAAAAAACGGGCAAGGCTATATCCAATCACAGTCAAAAGTTCGTTCGTATTGTATCGCCCCATGATCTCAAAAAAGCGATGATATTTTTTTAGGAACCCAATTTTGTCCAGCAAATCAACAAGCCATTTTATATTGAAATAAAACACCAAAAAAAGGCTCAAAAATACCGTAGATAGCACCAAAAGCAAAAGGTAAAGCCAAAGGTTAACATCCAAAAAATAATAAATGAACCATAAAGAAGCGGTTATGCCCACGAGGTTGGTGATGACGTTTTGGGCGAACGCACCAACGGCCATGGCAAACACCCCGTGGATACGTTTACGGTTTGGGAGGAACATTACGCGGCCCCCATATTCGCCAATACGGTTTGGGGTGAAAACGGCCCAGGTTAACCCGCAAAAAACGGCTTCAATAGCAACCCAAATGGAAATGTTTGTTAGCTTTTTAGCAAGGTACTGCCACTTCAAACTCTCCAGGAACCAGTTTACAGCCATAAGCAGTACCACCGCCGAAAGCGTATAAATAACCTGGTTGCGGCTGATGACAGCAATTAATGCCTCGAACTGTTTAAAGCTGTGGTTTTTTCCTAAAAACTTATTGTATATAAACAGGCCTGCTAAAACAAGTATAGTTGCTTTAATAAGGTACGAAACTGTTTTTTTTGCGGAGGCTGTCAATCTTAAAATTTGTGCAATGTTACAAAAAGCAAGCTATAAGCGGGGAGTAATGGGTAGTAATTATAACCATGCTTTTAAAATTGTGATGATACGCTGTTAATACAGGCGGCAAATAGTTTTGTTTGTAGCCATGCCTAAAGAAAATGAATTGATATATTACACCCGCCTTAACCCCTAAAAGGTATTTTATTTGTTACCAACGCATGCCATTAAAACCAAACGCGTGTTAATATGGTAATACCTTTAAAACTATTTACTTATGATGATGCATTATAAAAAAGCTTTATTGCTGATGGGTTTATCTGCCACTATATCGGCAGGTTATGCTGCGCAGCGCGATACCACGCTTGCACCGGTAGAAACACAAAACCCAAACAGTACTTATAAACCTGCGTTTCGCGGGCAAACGCGGATAGGCGGCCTAAAAACAAAAACCTCATACACCGCAACCATTATCAACAGCACTTTAAAAAGCCCATGGGGCATCCACGTATTGCCCGACGGCCGCTTTTTAATAACCGAAAAAGGCGGCACTATGCGCATATTAAAAGCAACCGGCGAATTTGATAAACAAATAGCGGGTTTACCCGCGGTAGTTGCTAAAGGCCAGGGCGGTTTGCTGGATGTAACTATCGACCCGGCATTTGCCGCAAACCGAATGATTTACTGGGGCTATGCGGAACAAGCCGAAGGTGGCTCGATACTGGCTATAGCCAAAGGGAAGTTATCGGCCAATGAAAGCAAGGTGGAGAATGTAGAAGTGATCTATCGTGCTACACCTGCATATAACGGCACCTTACAATATGGCAGCCGCATTGTGTTTGATAAACAAGGCAACCTGTTTATCAGTACGGGCGAACGCAGCGGCAACGATATCCGCATGAAAGCGCAGGACCTGAGCGCGGGCATCGGCAAAATCATCCACATTACCAAAGCAGGTAAAGCCGTTGCAGGTGGCCCTTTTGCGGGTAAAGCCAATGCCCTGCCCGAGGTTTATGCCTACGGTATGCGCAACCCGAATGGCCTGGCCTGGAACCCTACAACCGGCGAACTTTGGGAAGCCGAGTTTGGCCCACGCGGCGGCGACGAGATCAACATTATAAAACCGGGGCGTAATTTTGGCTGGCCTGTGGTTAGCTATGGTATAGAATACAGCGGCGAGAAGGTAGGCGACGGCATCAAGCAAAAAGAAGGCGTTACCCAACCCATTTATTATTGGGACCCAACCATATCGCCGGGCGGCATCACCTTTTACACCGGCAATATTGCCGAATGGAAAAACAACCTGTTTGTGGGTGGCTTAAGCGGCCAGCACATTGCAAGGCTGGTTATCCGCGCTAATAAAGTAGTTGGCGAAGAGCGTTTGCTAAAAGATAAGAACGAACGCTGGCGTGCCCTGGTAACCGGTAAAGATGGTGCATTGTACGGTTTGACCGATAGCGGGAAACTTTACAGGATAGGGAAAAAATAATTTAGATATGATTAAGGCTGATGTTTTCATCAGCCTTTTTTTGTTGGCGCATCGTTTTATTCCCTCCCTTGTGGAAAGGTGCGATGGCAGGGAGGGTTTTCTACGGGCGTTTAAAGGCCGTTTACAAGGCGCAGAAAACTCTCTCTAATCCTCTTAGGGGAGGGAATATAATATAATTTAAACGCACAGTGGTGGCACGATTTTGTCAGTAGGTAAATTTCAGAATCATTGATAATGAGCTATTTATAAAGTACACCCTGTGTTCACAATCGTGAACGTGAACATTTGGCACAAGCCGGGCGCAGAAATTGACTTAAGTACTACCCCAAGATCTCCTTAATATCATCCGCGGAAAGCGATTTGATGAAACTGTCCTCGGTGGTGATCAACGCTCGGGACAAGCTTAGTTTGCGTTGCTGCAGGGCCAGGATCTTTTCTTCAACGGTGTCTTTAGTGATGAATTTATAAATGAAAACGTTTTTAGTTTGCCCGATGCGGTGGGTGCGGTCGATGGCCTGCTGCTCTACCGCCGGGTTCCACCATGGGTCCAGGATAAAAACGTAATCGGCTTCGGTAAGGTTAAGGCCTACACCACCTGCCTTTATCGAGATGAGGAATACCCTCGTCTTTTTATCTTCCTGGAACTGTTTTACCACGTCGCCACGGTTTTGCGTGCTGCCATCCAGGTAAACATATGGGATGCCTTCCTTATCAAAATGGTTTCGGTAGATGGTCAACTGCTTTACAAACTGCGAAAACACCAGCACCTTATGCCCGCCGTTTAAAACGTTCGTAAGGGTATGGGTAACATTCTCAAATTTGCCGCTATCGCCTTCGTAGTCCGCATCTATCATGGATGGGTGGTTTGCAATCTGGCGTAGTTTTATTAGTCCCTGCAACACCTGAATCTGGGTTTTGGCGTAGGTGCCATCCTCAATGCTGCGTAGCAATTCATTCCGGTATTCCGATTTTACTTTGTCGTATACCTCGGCTTGCTCCTCGCTCATTTGGCAATATAGCAAGGTTTCGGTTTTTGGAGGAAGCTCGGTGGCTACCTGCTCCTTAGTACGGCGCAATACAAAAGGCTTGATGATGGCCTGCAGCTTGCGGGCTTTGTCTTCGTCTTTCTTCTTTTCTATCGGCGTAACAAATTCGTTTATAAAAAACTGCTGCGTACCTAATAAGCCGGGGTTAATGAACGACATCTGTGTCCAAAGATCATTCACCGAGTTCTCTACAGGCGTACCGCTCAAGATCAGTTTAAAACGAGATTTTAATTGCCTTACCGATTGGAATGATTTTGATGACGGGTTTTTGATGTTCTGGCTCTCATCTAATATTACATAATCGAAAAAGTAGGCCTTAAACATTTCGATGTCTATCCGGCTGATGCCGTAAGTGGTGATTACCACATCATAATTGGCAAAAACCTCTGCAGATTTATAACGGAATGCCCCGGTATGCACCATCAACCTCAATTGCGGCGCGAACTTTTTAGCCTCGTTAAGCCAGTTATAGATCAGCGAGGTTGGCATGATCACCAACGATGTGGCTTTGCTTCCTACTTCCTCAGTATCTTCCTTATGTTTTTGTAGCAGGGCAAGTGTCTGGATGGTTTTACCAAGTCCCATATCATCCGCCAGGCATCCGCCAAAGTGGTATTCCTTTAAAAAATGGAACCAGTTGTAACCCGCCTTTTGATACGGGCGCAAACTACCGGCAAAATTTACCGGCATAGGTACATCTTCAGTTTCTTCAAAATCGGTAAGTTTTTGCAACTTGCGGGTCATGGCAACTTCGGCCATTTCGCCGTCGTTTAGGTCATTAACTAAACCTATATGGTGCCTTCGGAGCTTTAATTCATCGCCACCCTCGCTAAAATGCAGCAGGTTGCCGTATTGCGAGAACCAGCTTTCGGGGATAACGGCTATCTCGCCCGATGGCAGTATAAACTCCTTTTTATGGCTTAGGATATGGTTTTTTAGCTGGATGAATGGGATGCGGTACGGGCCAAAGGAAACCACGGCGTTGATATCAAACCAGTCGTTACTCTCACTTATCTCCAGGTCTATTTTGGTATTACCGAATACGTAGCGCTTTTGGCCATCGGGTTGTTCCAGTTCAAAGCCTTTTTCAATTAGCGCGTCGTGATGCTGGTTAAGCCACTCAAAAACGGGAAACGAGCGGTCGCCCTCCTCGTGATGGTTGGCAACTTCCAAATTTTGGAATAAAGATGAAACGGTTTTTAGCCCCATAGCTTCTAACTGCGCCAATTTGCCTTTCTCCCAGGTTACTGACCGTTTGATGCGATGGAACAGGTAATCGTCGCCTGTTTTCTCCATGCGTACTGAAATTGTCCTGCCATCCCCGTAAGGGAAAATATAACCGGCATATTTAAAATATAGTTGCAGCTGCGAGGTGCCGCCCTCTACGTAAATAGGTTTCAGGAAAGCGGTTGCGTCATGCTTCTCGGTATTGATGGTAAACCCTTCGGCGTAAACGTTATGCTTTTCTATCAGCGGGGCAACAAACTTTTCGAAGTATGATTGCTCGGATGATTTTGGGATGGATATAAAGCGCTTGTTCAAGAAAGGCTGTAGCTTTTTACCTTCTATCTCTTTATCAAAATAATACAGCGTGTCGTCCAACAGCATCCAGGCAGGGTGGTTGCAAATAACCTCGGCATCTTTAAACATAAATTCGATACGCATGCCCTGGTATTTGATGGTAGGGAAGTAGCGGATCTCCTCTTCGTTGCGCCTAAAGTGGAATAGCACCGAAGCAGGATCATCTGCAATATGCACCTTACGGCCGGCTGGGTAGCCCTCCTTGCTCATCAGGTAAATTTGCTTGTTGCCGCTTCCTATCAGGGCCAATGCCTCTACCAGTTTCTTTTCGATTTTTGGGCGGATGGAATCGAAAAGCTGGTCGGTAAATACCTTCGCGAAAAACTCGAACGGGCGAATGGGCTTCTTATAATATTTTTTGATGATGTTACCCTGCTCAATTTCCTCCAGTATTTTAATGAGTTTGCGATCGGTATCATCAATACAATGAGTAAACTCCTCGGCCGTGTTTGAGAATAAGCGCTGGTGGGTAAAAGAAAACTCACCGTTTGGGTTCAGCTGAACAATCTGCGGCTCTATAACGTACGACAGGTAATCGTGCCGGGCAATGGCATAAATTATTTGGCAAGGTTTGGTGCTGTCTACGCGTAACATTAACTCCTAATAGATAAAAAATTATTAGAAGTTACGCTGAGAAAAAATCCAAACGTAATATAAAATATTTATACCCTAAAATTTTAGGGTATAAATATTTTAGTGAGTGGTAAATTGGGGGAATAGTGATTGGCTTATCCGAACGTCATTGCTGCGAGCGATAGCGTGGCAATCTTCGATAGACTTGTCTACGGCTCTGTAAGTAGGGGATTGCCACGCTATCGCTCAATAATGGGCGAAGAGGCATTGTTCTTTACAGCTCTATCTCCCCGTCAAAAACCAGCACTGCGGGGCCTTCTAAAAAGATATTGCTAAAATTTTTGCCATCGTGATCAAAGCGGATGTTGAGGTCGCCGCCTAATACTTTTATAGGGGTGGTAACGGAGCCTGTTTGGTGATTATGTTTAGCCATAGCCAGTGCTACAGCGGTAACTCCCGTACCGCAAGCATAAGTTTCGTTCTCTACGCCACGCTCAAAGGTGCGTACAAAGTACCCTTCGCCGCTTTTTTCTACAAAATTTACGTTGATGCCATCCTGTTTGTAGGTGGGGTTATTGCGGATGGCGTAACCTTCATTATAAACATCTTTAACCTCTAAATTGGTGGCAAATTTTACATAATGTGGCGAGCCGGTATTTAACACATAATCCTCGCCATCTTTAGTAATATCGGCTACATCAATCATTTGCAGACTAACCCAATTGCCCGCATCTGAAATTTTGGCATGATGAACACCATCCGTAGCCAGAAATTTTGTCGCATTGGTAATGATGCCCAGGTGTTTGGCAAAAGCCACGATGCAACGCCCGCCATTACCACACATGCTGCCCTCGTTGCCGTCGGCATTGTAATAAACCATCTTAAAATCGAACCCGGGTTCGTTCTCCAGCAGCATCAGGCCATCGCCACCAATGCCGAAACGCCTGTCGCATAGTTTTGCAACAGCCTGTTTGTCAAGGTTTTTTATGGTACTGTCGCGATTATCGATCAATACAAAATCGTTGCCTGCTCCCTGGTATTTATAAAAATTTATTTGCACAATGGTTGCTTATATTAGTCGTTAAATATTAAAGTATAACTATATATGACAAATATAGCCCGATGACACTCATAATTTAACAATTTTTAACAAAGTTACATATACCTTATTATTGATTATATCGTATATATGGTATTAAATTTGAACTCCAATATTAATAACGTAAAAGAAAAGTGAATAAAAATATGAAAAAAATTGGTTTAACATTATTAACCGCCTTTGTGGGTGGTGCCATGGCGTTAGGCGTATACAAACTTGTAGAAAACAAGTATGCCGACAGCATGAGTTTAGAGGATAAACAAAAAGTTTACTTCGCCAGCAACCGTTCAAATGCGCCTGTTACCTCGTCTGCCGGTTCGGTAGATTTTACACAGGCAGCGGCAGATGTAACACCCGCGGTGGTTTATATCCGAACAACGTATTCAACCAAATCGGAAGGAAACGGCCAGCAGGACCAGTTAGAGCAAATGTTTGGGCAAATGTTTGGGCAGCGCATGCGCCCCCAAGGCCCGCAAATGGCTTCAGGCTCGGGGGTTATTATTTCTCCTGATGGTTACATCGTTACCAACAACCACGTGGTTGCTAAAGCGGAGAAGATCACCATCGTTACCAATGATCACCGCAGCTTTGAAGCAAAAGTGATTGGTACCGACCCAAATACAGATCTTGCCTTGATCAAAATTGACGGCAACAACCTGCCAATTGTAAAATTGGGTAACTCTGACGCGGTACGTGTTGGCGAGTGGGTATTAGCAGTTGGTAACCCTTTTAAACTTAACTCAACTGTTACAGCAGGTATCGTTAGCGCGAAAGGCCGTAGCATCAATATCATAGGCCGCGAAGATGACGAGGACAGCCCATACCCGGTTAGGCAGCAGGACAACCCTACGCTTAGAAAAGGTATCGAATCTTTTATCCAGACAGATGCCGCTATCAACCCCGGTAACAGTGGTGGCGCGTTAGTAAACACTGCAGGCGAACTGATCGGTATCAACGCCGCTATCGCATCGCATACGGGTTCATACGAAGGATATGGTTTCGCTATCCCTATCAACCTGGCTAAAAAGGTACTGAACGATATTAAAAAATACGGTTCGGTTAAACGTGGTTACGTAGGTATAGGCTTTGCCGACCTAAGCGACCCGGAAGCGGCTAAACAAGTTAACAGCGACAAAACAAACGGATTATACGTAACCAGCCTTATAACAGGTGGCGGTGCTGAGCAAGCAGGTGTTAAAACCGGCGACATCATCACCAAAGTTGAAAGCAACCCGGTTTACGAATCATCTGACCTGCAGGAGCGTGTTGCACGTTTACAGCCGGGCGATAAAATTAACATCACCGTTTTACGTGCAGGGGTTGAAAAGAACTTCAACATTACCCTTAAGGCAGATGCACCGGTAAATAAAACCGCGGCGGTTTCAAAATCGGCAGCCGAGTTATTCAACAAACTGGGCGCAAGCTTCCAGCCGTTAAATGCCGCACAAAAATCTAAGTTTAAAGTAACCACCGGTGTTGTAGTAACCCAGGTACGCGCAGGCGGTATTTTTGATGATACCGAGATTCCGGTAGGTTCGGTTATCACGTCTATCAACAAGCAACCTATCAGCAGCGTTGCCGATATGGACAGGGTGATCACCAGTCTGAGAAATGGCCGACTGATCATCACCGGTTATTACCCTGATGGCGGCAGCTTCAGCAATGTTTTTATGGTTCAATAGTTATAAAAATTAGTATTATTTAAAAGGCCGGGGCGAACGCTCCGGCCTTTTTTTGTAGAATATATTTTCCCTTTTGTTACCCTGAGCGATAGCGGAGGATCTATTATTGAACTTTGCCTATTTAACTTGCGGGGCGAAGATTAGATGCTTCACTATCGTTCAGCATGATAAGGAGTATTCGGAGACGTTTACTCTCTATTATTTGTATCAATCGTAATGGTCACCGGCCCGTCGTTTACCAGGCTAACTTTCATATCGGCACCAAAAATACCGGTAGCTGTTTTTTTGCCTAAGATGGTTTCCAGCGTTTTGATCATTTGCTCGTACATCGGGATAGCCTTATCCGGCCTTGCCGCGCGGATGAATGAGGGGCGGTTACCTTTTTTAGTTTGCGCAAACAGCGTAAATTGGGAAATCAACAGGATATCGCCGTTAATATCAGCAAGTGCTTTATTCATCAACCCATTCTCGTCGCTAAACACACGCAAGCCGGTTATCTTTTGGGCAAGCCACTGCAGGTCTTCGTCTGTATCGGCGTCTTCAATACCCACCAACACCAAAAAACCAATACCAATTTCCCCGGTAATATTACCATCAACCTTGCATGATGCTTCTGAAACCCGTTGTATTACTGCTCTCATAGAATAGAATCAAGAAGTAAAGACATAAGAATCAAGACCATGTGTTAATGTTATTAGATATTTTTTTTTCTGTCTCTTGCTTCTTACCGTCCTGCTCGCTTACGCACGTGTATCGTTCCCATTATAAATACTCAAATAGCTGTCATACCGGGATAAGGAGATGTCGCCATCTTCTAACGCCTGCAACACGGCGCAGCCTGGTTCGTTTATATGGCGGCAGTTATTGAACCGGCATTTGTTCATGCGCTGGCGCATTTCGGGGAAGAAATGGCTTAACACCTCTTTTTCTATGTCTATCACACCTAACTCGCGGATGCCGGGGGTATCGATGATAAATCCGCCCTGCGGCAGTTCAAACATTTCGGCAAAGGTAGTGGTGTGCATGCCTTTGTCGCTCCATTCAGATACCATGTGGGTGCGCAGGTCAAGATCGGGCAGTAAGCGGTTTATTAAACTTGATTTACCAACACCCGAGTGGCCTGAGAAAAGCGTCACCTTATCTTTCAGTAATTCCTGTACGTGGTCGATGTTTGTCCCTTCCAGGGCCGAAACAGAATAGCACGGATAACCTATATTCTCGTAAATGGCCTGGTAATCGGCCAGGATCTCTAAACCTTCTTCGCTGAACAGGTCAAGCTTATTAAATATTAAACAGGCGGGCACATCGTAGGCTTCGGCGGTAACCAAAAAGCGGTCTATAAAGCCCAAAGAAGTGCGGGGTGAGGCAAGGGTAACTACCAGCAAGGCCCTATCCAGGTTAGAAGCGATGATCTGCGCTTGCTTGGAAAGATTGATAGACTTACGTATGATATAGTTTTTACGCTGATGCAAATTGGTAATAACACCGGTGCCTTGCTCGGGCTCCATATCAAAATCAACCACGTCGCCAACCGCTAACGGGTTGGTGGTAGTAATCCCCTTGATCCGGAATTTGCCCTTGATCCGGCAATCGATGGTTTCGTCGCCACTTCTTACCTGGTACCAGCTCCCGGTTGATTTTGTTATCAGTCCCTGCATACGGCCGCAATTTAGGAAGATAAACGCCATTCAAAAAATAAAACCAATTTACATTTGGTATTTAAAATAAAATCTACTTACTTTACCGACATAATATATATGATAATTAACAACTTCACCATTACAACCATTATTACCACCGGGATATATTTCGGAGGAAGATAATCGTATGGTGTAAAAACATAAACAAAACCAAATGAAAGCCTTCCTCCGAAAAGAGGAAGGCTTTTTTTTGGCCTCATAGCCTCACCTTGCCTTCTCCAAAGGAGGGGGGTGAAGGAAGTTTAAAAACCCTCTCCTTTGGTGAGGATTTAGATGAGGCTAACGGTAGCATTTAATTAGATACTAAAAATGAAAATTTTAAAGTTCGGCGGCACGTCTGTAGGCTCGGTAAACAGCATCAAAACTTTACTGGATATTTTAAAGGACGAGGATAAACCCGGCAGCCGCCCGGTAGTGGTATTATCTGCCATGGGTGGGGTAACCAACCTGCTGGTATCGATGGCCGAGGATGCTGCAAACGGCAAAGAATTTACCGCGCAATTGGCCGAGTTGGAAAAACGCCACTTTGATGCCGTTAAAACATTGCTTGATGTGCAGAACCAAAACCCGGCCTATACCCGTTTAAAAATCCACTTTAACCAGTTAGAGGAATTGCTGCAGGGCGTACTTACCCTGCGCGAACTTACCCCCAAAACCCGCGACCAGATCCTAAGCTTTGGAGAGCGTTGTTCATCTATTATGGTGAGCAAAATAGCAGCACAACATTTTAAAGATGTGCTTTTTGTTGATGCATCAGAATTGATCAAAACCGACAATTCATTTGGTAACGCCAAAGTGAACAGCGAGCTAACCGACCTGCTTATAAAAACCTTTTATCGAGAAAATAGCGATAAGCTGCTAATTGTTACCGGCTATATTGCAGGTAACGACGCCGGTCAAATAACAACCCTTGGCCGTGGGGGCAGCGATTATACCGCGGCGATATTTGGCGCGGCCTTAAATGCCGAGGAGATCCAGATCTGGACGGATGTAAACGGGATGATGACTGCCGACCCGCGGATGGTGCAAAAAGCATTTTCGTTGGAGGAGCTTACTTATACCGAAGCGATGGAACTTTCATATTTCGGTGCGAAGGTTATTTACCCACCAACAATGATCCCGGCGTTTTTGAAAAAGATCCCCATCGTTATCAAAAACACTTTTGAACCTGCTTTCGCGGGAACGGTTATCCGTCATGATTGTAAAGCATCTACTTTGCCTATCAAGGGAATCTCGTCTATCAATAATATCAGCATCCTTAATTTAGAGGGCAGCGGCATGGTGGGTAAATCCGGCTTTAGCGGCAGGTTGTTTTCGCTATTGGCGAGAGAGCAGATCAATATCATCCTCATTACCCAATCCTCATCAGAACACAGCATCACCTTTGCAGTGCAACCAAACGAGGTTGATAAAGCAAAGCTTTTAATAGAACAAGAGTTTGAACTGGAGCTATTGGCCAATAAACTGGAGCCATTGGTGGTAGAAAAAGATCAGGCCATATTAGCCGTAGTGGGCGAGAACATGAAACAAACCCCGGGCATGAGCGGCAAGCTGTTCCATGCGCTTGGCCGTAATGGTGTAAACGTTAGGGCAATTGCACAAGGTTCATCAGAGTATAATATCTCGGTGATCATCTCGGCGCACGATCTGGCTAAAGCCCTGAATGCCGTGCACGATGCCTTCTTTATCGAACTGACTAAAACCCTTCATGCTTTCTGTTTGGGTACAGGTAACATCGGTAAAACCTTGTTCAACCAATTGAACGCGCACAAAGATTTCCTGCAAAAGAATAATGGCATCCAAGTGAAGATAGTTGGTATAAGCAATACCCGCAAAATGGTTTTTAATGCTGATGGCTTGTCGTTAGATACCTGGCAGGACGATCTGCAGGCATCAGATCATAAAGCTGATTTAGGGGCTTTCATCGCCAAAATAAAAGAACTGAACCTGCCGAATTGTGTGTTTATTGATAATACCGCCAGCCCTGCGCCTATCGCGTTTTACGAGGATATTTTTAAAGCAAACGTATCGGTAGTAACCTGTAATAAAATAGGCAACTCGGCGTCGTTTGCCCAATACAAAACATTTAGGGATACCGCACGCCGCCACGGGGTTGATTTCTTTTACGAAACAAACGTGGGTGCGGGCCTACCAATCATCCGCACCTTAAAAGATCTGATGAGCAGCGGTGACCGCATCCAACGGATCGAGGCCATCCTTTCGGGTACCATATCTTTCATCTTTAATCATTTTAAAGGCGATGCCAATTTCCACGATGTGGTGAAAGAAGCCCAGGAAAAGGGTTATACCGAACCGGATCCCCGGGATGACCTGAGCGGTAAAGATTTTATGCGTAAGATCCTGATCCTGGCCCGCGATGCCGGCCACGAAATGGAAGAAGCCGATGTGCAGATAGAAAGCGTTTTGCCAAAAGCCTGCTTAGAAGCACAAACCGTAGATGACTTTTACGCGGCCCTTAAAGCCGAAGATGCCTTCTTCACCAACCTGAAACAACAGGCCGAAAAAGATAAAAAAGTATTGCGCTACATAGGCAAGCTGGAAAACGGCAAAGCAACCATCACCCTGCAAAGTGTTGATGAAAGCCACCCGTTCTATATGCTCAGCGGCAGCGATAACATTATTTCATTCACTACCGATAGGTACAAAGAACGCCCGTTAGTAGTAAAAGGCCCCGGTGCCGGTGCTGAAGTAACCGCCGCCGGCGTATTTGCCGATCTGATAAATGTAGGGGCTAATTAAGAGAGGCATGATTTTTAGAATCAAGAGACAAGATAAAAAAGACAAAGCACAGGTTCCCCTCTTGAGAGGGCAGGAGTGTGTTAATGAATAGGATTAATATGAGTAACGATATACAAGATTTAAAGCAACCGGCAGCAGCAGGAGCAAAAACATTGGATAGCATCCACGTCTTTGCTCCTGCTACCGTTGCTAACGTAGTTTGCGGGTTTGATGTACTGGGCTTCGCGGTGAACGAACCGGGCGACGAGGTAATTATGCGCATAACCGATAAACCAGGCATCACCATCAGCAAAATTACCGGGGATGACGGCAGACTGCCGCTTAACCCGGCAAAAAATACCGTTAGCGTAAGTGTGGAGCATTACCTGCGCAGTATCGACAGGCTGGATATCGGTCTCGACATCGAACTGCATAAAAAAATGCCGATAGGTAGTGGCCTTGGCTCCAGTTCGGCCAGTACCGTTGCGGGTTTATTTGCGATAAAGACATTATTAGGCGACGATACCGACCCATCAACCCTGCTACCCTTCGCCATGAAGGGTGAAGAAATGGCCTGTGGTCATGGGCACGCGGATAATGTTGCGCCGGCTTTGCTTGGTGGCTTTGTGCTAATTCGCAGTTATGAGCCCTTAGATGTTGTACGTTTACCGCACCCGGCCAATTTATGGTGCGCCATCGTATTCCCTGACGTGGATGTGCCAACAAGGGAAGCAAGGCAAATCATCCGCAAAAACATCCAAATGAAAGATGCGGTAACCCAATGGGGCAACATTGCCGGCTTGGTTAGTGGTTTGTTTATGGAGGATATTGACTTGATAGGGCGCAGCATGAAAGATGTACTGGTAGAGCCCGTACGCAGCATACTGATCCCCGATTTTTACCTGATGCGCGAAATGGCAATGGAGCTCGGCGCTATAAGCTTCGGTATTTCCGGCTCGGGCCCTTCAGTATTCGCTTTTACCCGCAATGAGGAAACCGCCAAACGTATCACTCAGAAACTACAGCAACATTTAACTAATATTAAAATAGGCTCTAACGGTTACGTATCAACTATAAATGATGCCGGGCCAAAGATTTTGGGATAGTGATAAGTCAAAATAAAAAAAAATTAAAAGTCAAAAAACGCGCGGCATAATGAGGTACGAAGCAATCCTCGATAGAAAAGCAGGCAACCTGCTTATCGAAGATTGCCACGCTATCGCTTGCAATTACGCTCGGAGAAAATAAACAAAATGAAATTCTACAGCACTAACAATACAAACCTGAGGGTTGGTTTTAAAGAGGCGGTTTTTAACAGCATGCCGCAGGATAAGGGTTTATACATGCCGGTTAGCATCCCAAGGCTTGATGATAAATTCCTGAACAACCTGGGCCAGTACACCCTGCCCGAGATAGCGTTCCACGTGGCACAAAACTTTTTGGGTGATGATATCCCTGCGGATGATCTGAAAGCCATCATCCATGACGCGATCAACTTTTACGCACCTGTAGTTAAGCTTGAAGAGAATTTTTACGTGCTGGAGCTTTTTCATGGCCCTTCACTGGCGTTTAAAGATTTCGGCGCACGCTTCATGAGCCGCGTAATGGGCTACTTTTTAGAGGAAGGCGAAAAACAGCTTGACATACTGGTAGCCACATCGGGAGATACCGGAGGTGCTGTTGCCCTTGGGTTTTTAGGCGTTCCGAATACACGGGTGACTATTTTATACCCGAAAGGCAAAGTAAGCCAGGTACAGGAATTGCAATTAACCACCAACGGCCACAACATCCGCGCGCTGGAGATTGACGGCACGTTTGATGATTGCCAGGCATTGGTTAAACAGGCTTTTACAGATAACGAGTTGAATGAGAAATTACGCCTTACATCGGCTAACTCTATCAATATCGCCCGCCTTATACCGCAAACGTTCTATTATTTTAATGCTTATGCGCAATTGCTTCGCGAGGGCATTAGCAAGGTGGTTTTTGCCGTTCCAAGTGGCAATTTTGGCAATATCGGCGCGGGTTTGTTAGCTTGGAAAATGGGCCTGCCTGTTGAGCGATTCATTGCCGCCACCAACGCCAACGATACCGTACCCGAGTTTTTAAAGACAGGGGTTTATCAGCCAAAGCCATCTGTAGCAACCCTATCAAACGCCATGGATGTAGGTAACCCAAGCAACTGGGTACGCATAGCCAATCTGTTTAAAAAAGAGCCTGAAGCACTAAAAAAACTGATCGTTGGCTATACCTATAGCGATGAAGACACTGTGCAATCGATAGAAGCTATATCTAAAGAATACAATTACATAGCCTGCCCGCATACCGCCATTGCATGGAAAGCGTTGAAAACTTATCAGCAGGAACATGGTGCTAAAGATACGGCAGGTGTGTTTTTATCAACCGCTCATCCGTGCAAGTTCCCTGATGTTTTTACGCCGGAGCAAGCAGACAAGATCAATATCCCGGAGCAGGTAAACGACCTGCAGCAAAAAGCGCATCACGCAACAAGTTTAGGTACTAGCTTTGCAGAATTTAAAGGATATTTGCTAAATAATGCTTAGCAATATTACCATGTTAAAAAGTGCTCTTTTAAAGGCTATTACTGTTGTTTCGTTTGTAGTTGCGTTATCCGGCTGTGATGTAAAAAAGGAAAAATTTACCACCGAAGGTTGGGACGAAGGCGATGGCATCACCTTCCCAAAACGAGCCGGGATGATAGATGACCTACTGGCTACGCGTAAGTTAAAAGGGCTTACCTACAAACAGGCTTTGGGTTTGTTAAAATACCCGCAGCGTAACGGTGTTACCGAAAAGAACTTTGAATACGAGATTATCCGAAAGATGGATGGGATTGACACAGTTTATGCCAAAAGCCTGGTGCTTTACCTGAATCAGGATTCGGTTGTAAGCGATTATAAAGTGCCCGAGAAAAACAATAAAGAAAAGCTTAAACTGAAGTTTGAAAAACAGAAAGCGGAGAAGAAATAACATTGTATGTTTCTATTGTTAGCCAACAATCGCTTGCTGTGATGCACAGTAATAACGTCGATTATTTATTCGGAAATTATTTTATATGTCATTCTATAATTTCCCAAGAGAATTTCTCTAATTAATTGGTCTTGCCTTTCTGGCACCATTTTCCCTGAAAGCGGATGCTTTTTTAAAACTTTAATAGCATCAAAAAACCGGGCATCTGGATTTTAGCATAATGTTCAGAGTCCTTTGCGATAAATTCGGCTATTTTATCACTGTCTTTAACGGCCTGTTTTGTTCCCTTTGCTTTAGCAATTTAGAAAGTTGTTTCCGGGATTCGTCTGATAAAACTGTTTTATTGTTATAAGATTGCTTTAACCCGGTGTCAATTTTATCTAACAACAATAATCTGTATATAATTTCGTAAAGACTAAATTCCTCAGGTCTCTCGTTAGCATATTCTTAATTTTATATGAATATACTAAACGCTAATTTTAATTTAAAGTGTTTCTATAACTTAATATCATGATCAACACCATCATATTCGACCTTGGCGCGGTACTTATCGACTGGAACCCGCACTACCTATACCGTAATTTATTTACTGAAGAACAGGAAATGAAAGATTTCCTGGCTAATATCGCAACACCCGACTGGAACGAAGAGCAGGATGCAGGCCGCTCTTTACAGCAAGGCACCAATCTGCTGGTAGCCCAACATCCGCAGCATGAAGAACACATCCGCGCGTTTTATGGCCGTTGGAACGAAATGCTTGGCGATGCAATTGAAGGCACGGTGGAGATCTTTAGACAATTAAAAGACAGCAATAAGTACAAAGTTTACGCGCTCACCAATTGGTCGGCAGAAACATTCCCGGTCGCTTTAAAACGTTACGATTTCCTGAATTGGTTTGACGGCATAGTTGTATCCGGAACTGAGAAAATGCGTAAACCTACGCCTTCCTTTTACCGGTTATTGTTGAACAGGTATCATGTTTCGCCAAATAAGGCATTATTTATTGACGATAATCTACGCAATATCTTAGCGGCAGAAAAGCTGGGCATCAAATCCATCCATTTCACCTCGCCCGAAAAGTTAAAGAGAGATTTGGAGATATTAGGAATCAACCGGGCCCAATAAAAAGCGAAAGCCCCGGTATTACTCTAAACTGCCCCCAATAAGTGTCTAACTTATTGGGGGCAGTCTAATCCGGGGCTCATTTTCTAACTAAACTAATTGTACTTATTTATTGGTTCCAAATGGTATGTAAACCCCAAAGGTTATGTTACGGCCCATGTTGTAAACCCCGTAGGTTGGGTCTTCCTGACTGTATCGGCCCGGCCTTAAACGGCTAAGGGCATCGTAATATGCTTTATTGGTAAGGTTGGTGCCCGATACATAAAGTTTAAAAGGCTGCTTACCAAGGTTAAATGTTGCGCCTATGCCCGCGTTAAGCAAAGTGTAACCATCTGTTGGTGTTTCAAAGGTGGCGTCAACACGGTTTTGTTTAAAAAAGTTGTCGATACCGGCGTAAAAGTAAAAGTCTTTAATTCCTTTAACTTTGGGCTCGAAACGTAGGGTATTATGCAACGTACCTGCCGGGATCAAAGGCAATGGCCTGTCGAACGTGGTATTCCTTGCTTCGGTATAGCTAAACGTATTCTCGAAATGGATGAATGATACCGGGTGCAGGGTTAAGTTACCTTCAAAGCCGTAAAGGTTAGCATTTACCTGGCCATAGCGGTAGGTATCAAATTGTCGAGGCAAGCCGGTACCCGGGTCAATTACCGTAGTTTGCTCTTTATCGGTATTTGAGGCATAAATAAAGTTGTGTATGTAGTTTTCATAGATCCCAAAACTACCGGTAACAAAGCCCGAGCCATATTCTAATGTCGCATCCGCCTGGTAGCTCTTTTCAGGCTTTAGGTTAGCGTCTCCAATTTCATAGCGGCTTGTCCCTTCGTGTACACCGTTAGAACCCAACTCGGCAGGGTTTGGCGCACGGAAAGCAGAACCCGCATTTGCCTTAAAGCTTAATACATCGTTAAAGATGTGGGTGTAACCTAAAGCGGCACTCACATTAGAAAACTTGTTATCAAACCCAACAAATACCGGGTCACCGGCCTCATCGTTTTGTGCTTTCCCTTTATTTTTGATATAATCGAAACGGGCACCTGCGCTAAATGTATTTTGTCCCCATACCTTTTTAGCATAAACGAATGCACCGGTGCTGTATTCATCGTATGCAGGGATCAATAACTCCTTGCCAAGGTTAACGCTATGGCTTAGGCTGCTGCTTAAACCAATCACAGGGTGCCATCCGTTACTTTCGGGCAGGTAATACTTAGCATCTAACGAGTAAGTATTCATGTCGAAAAAAAGGTTTGGCGTAGGCTTATCCTCCAACTCGCGGCGTTGGTTTTTCTGGTACCCGAGGTCTAATTTTAAAGAGCTGCCTCCAAACTGAAAGTTATTGTTTAACGCTACTTTATAATGGCGGATGTCCTGGCGCGGGTAATCAATAGTGCGGCTTTTACTATCGTTGTAAAGCGGGTCGCCCGGCTCGGCACCATAAAAACCAATATTGTCTTTAAAGTAAGAGAAATTTAAATGCGAGTAGCCCCATGACTTATTAAGCCCAAACATACCGCTCGCATTGGTTTGGTTAAACCCACTGTTTATATAACGGCCCGCGGGTGTATTAAACGAGTACGCATTTTGGTATGTACCACGGCCTCTCCATACAAAACCATTTTCGTTACCGCTAAGCATTACCGATGTATTGCTTAGCCCATTATTGGTAGAGTAATTGGTTAAAACCTCGCCGACAATATTACCTTCTGATGGTGTTGGCGGGTCTATTACGTTAATAACACCCCCCAATGCATCCGAACCATATTGCAATGATGCAGCACCACGCAATACTTCCACCCGGCCTGCCGCAAACTGGTCCATTTCTATACCGTGCTCATCGCCCCATTGCTGGCCTTGCTGCTTAACGCCATCGTTTAGGGTAACCACCCGGTTGTAACTTAAACCACGAATAACCGGTTTTGAAATGGCCTGGCTGGTGGTTATCTGGCTTACGCCCGGTACCTGCCTTGCCAACGCATCAATTAGGTTTGTGGATGATACCTGCAGTTGCTCTTTAGTAACTACCGATGCCGATGTGCTGTTGCTGCGGCTGCCAGATGTTATGGGCGTGCCTGTTATAACCACCTCATGCGATTCGATAACACTGGGCTGCAGGGCGAAAACCAATGGCTCGCCAAATGAAAAATCTATGGTTTGGGTTATCGTTTTATAGCTTAGGTATTGTACCTGCACCACAAAACGGCCCTTTGCCGGGATCGATTTAAAGGAGAACTCGCCGTTACCATTGGTGGCAACAGAAAGGCGAAGATCGGGGATGCTTACCGTTGCGCCAATTAAGGGCTCTTTGGTTTTAGCATCAACAACTTTACCCTTAAAATCTATAACACCTGCAAATGCAGAAAACTGAACGAATAAAAATATAAAGCAATATATAAGCTTAAGTTTCATAACAATAAGTTAAAAATACAAGAAAATGCCACGTAATGCAGCGTTAAAAAGATGGGTAGTATTATGAAACTACAGGTGGAGCACGTCCTTGAGATAGTACGAGGGTGAGGCTCTTGAAATCATACTCAAAGGTGATGAAGGTATGATCAGCAGGCGTAAATAACGCGTATTGGCTATTGCCCGGCAGCTCCATATAGGTATGGTGCATGCTATCGCAAAGCTGACATTTTTCTTTAACGTCCTGCTTTGAGTTGTTATGGCAGTCAGTGCAGTTTTTAGCGTGTATAGTTTTGGTGATGTTATGCTGATGGGCAAAAACCATATACTGCCCTATTATAAAACAGAGCATCAGCGCCCATGCGCAAAAAATATGAAAAGTGCTTTTTTTCAATACGAGCTATACATATGGCAATACAACGCAAAAGTAGTTAATAAAATGCTAATCATATTTAAAATACGTAACAATGTTGTTAATTGGATGTCAGGATAAACGCTTATAACCGCGCCACATCAGTATATTTGCCCGTATGAAACCTGCAGAAATTAATTTGAAATGGACCGCCCTGCAAGAACGCATTTCTACTGAATTTGATAACGAGAAACCCGATATTAAAGTGGTAATGTTTTTAATTGGTGTACAGGAGTTGGGCCAGGGACCTAAAAAATTTAGCAAAAGGCAAAAGGAAGAACTGATGCACATTGCCAATTGCAAACTATTCAGCAAAATGGGTTTTTACGAATTGGAAGGGCTTGACCAGGATGGCTGGCCGCACTGGAAGCTGGTAAAAACCGTACCTAATTATACCATATTAGAACAGGAGATGCTGATAAAATCGCTGATAATTGACTATTTTGAATCGGAAATGGAGTGGGAATTTTAAACTGACGAACCAAAACAATATGAAAAAGTTATTTACCATTTGCTTGTTGCTGCTTACCATAAGCATGGCCTTTGCCAAACCACCTAAGAACCAGTACGTGCGCCTCAAGACCACCTATGGTAGCGTAATCATCCGCCTGTATAATCAAACGCCGCTGCACCGCGATAACTTTATAAAACTTGCCAAACAGGGCTTTTATAACGGAACGCTTTTCCACCGGGTGATACAAAACTTTATGATCCAGGGCGGCGACCCTGATTCTCGCGATACGGCAAAGAATAAAGCAGGTGCAGAATTGGGCAACGGCGATCTAAAATATACAGTGCCTGCCGAGTTTCGCGATAGCTTATTCCACAAACGAGGTGTGTTAGCCGCGGCACGCGATGATAACCCTAAAAAAGCATCGAGTGCCTGCCAGTTTTATATTGTAGAAGGCAAGCGCTTTACAAGCGGCAAGCTGGATACTTTAGAGATGACCCGCCTAAAAGGCCGCAAGATCCCAACATGGCAGCGCGATATTTATACCACGGTTGGTGGTGTACCGCACCTTGACCAAAACTATACTGTTTATGGCGAGGTAGTAACCGGGATAGATATGGTAGACCAAATAGCTGCAGTTAAAAAAGATGGTAACGACAGGCCGGATACCAACATCCCAATGACGGTTGAATTACTAAGCAAAAAGGAGTGTAAACAAATGGACGAGTTACTTTGGCCTAAAGTAAAATAGGATAGCAACAATGGTTTGTCAGGCTCACCATAATATTCTTATTCACCCTGGTTGGTGCGACATTAAAAAGGGCCAAATGTTCACGTTAACGATAACGAACACACGAAAACATTTGTAATTGCCTCATAATCAAATTCTTTTAAATTGACGTGGTGACAAAATGCTGCCACCATTTTTAAATGGAAAAATACAGGATCACCGTAATATATAAACACCATGAAGATCATAACTTATAACGTTAACGGCATCCGTTCTGCCATTAGTAAAGATTGGTTGGCCTGGCTACAGGCTACCGATGCCGATGTGGTATGTTTACAGGAAATTAAAGCAACGCCAGAGGTAATAAAAGAATTGGGGCTGGTTGATGCATTAGGCTATAAACATTATTGGTTCCCGGCCGAGAAGAAAGGGTACAGCGGCACTGCGATATTTAGCAAAATCACACCAAATCACATCGAATACGGCTGTGGTATTCCCGATTTCGACCGTGAAGGCCGTTGTATACGGGTAGATTTTGACGAAGTTTCTGTAATGAGCGCCTACTTCCCGTCAGGTTCAAGCGGCGATGAAAGGCAGATCTTCAAGTACCGTTTCCTGAACGAGTTTGGCAAATACCTAACCTTACTAAAAGTTGAACATCCCAAACTGGTTATATGCGGCGATTATAACATCTGCCATAAACCGATCGATATCCATAACCCAAAATCAAATGCTAACTCATCCGGCTTTTTGCCGGAGGAGCGAGAGTGGATGGAGAACTTTGTGGAGTCGGGCTTTGTAGATACATTTCGCCATGTAAATAAAGAGCCGCACAATTATACCTGGTGGAGTTTCCGCTCGGGAGCGCGCGGTAAAAACCTGGGCTGGCGTATTGATTACGCCATGGCGAGTAAAGAATTGGAAGATAATATTAAGCGTTGCGCGATATTGCCCGAAGCAAAGCACTCGGACCATTGCCCGGTTTTGCTGGAGCTGGAGTTTTAGGAAAATCCAAGCATAGGGGGTCTTTTTCGGAACTAAAAAGCATCGTTGTATAATGCTTGATTTTGCCTTGTATTTCAAATTAAAAAATTTGCTTTTTTTAAAACTTATGTATAGATTCACGCTTCTACTTACACATGAACGACAAAACAAAAAAGATCATCATTTTTGACGATGATGAAGACATTCTATCGATCTGTAGTTACATATTAGAAGAACAAGGCTGGGAGGTTTTTACCTTTACAGATTGCAACGATATTACTGAAAAAGTTAGCGGGATATCCCCTGATGTGATATTGATGGACAACTGGATCCCCGATGCGGGTGGCATTATTGCTACCCAAACCCTTAAAAAAGACGAGGTGCTTAAAAACATACCCGTTGTATATTTTTCTGCCAATAGTGACATCCAATTGCTTGCTGACCACGCCGGTGCCGAAACTTATTTGGCCAAACCTTTTGATTTGGAAGAGTTGGAAAAGGTGGTCAACTCGGTACTTATAAAAAACTAAAAACATTAAAGCATTAAAAAACCCATCCGCCAAACGGATGGGTTTTTTGTTTTATAACAAATTAGATTGGGCCACCGCCCGGAGCAGGGCCACCCATTCCGCCTGGTTTGCTACCGCCATCTCTCATACCACGGCTAGGGTCAGCTGTAGGGGCCTTGCCAGAAAATTTTTGCAGGCGCAAAGTAAAGGTTAGCAAGTAGTAACGGCCAAGCCTGTTCACATTAGTTTGTGTAACAGTGCTCCCGTTGGTAGTGGTAGCAAAACCTGTGTTCTCGTTAAATAAATCGTATGCTGCCAAACGCAGAGTACCACGGTGATCTTTCAAAAACCTGCGCTCTAAATAAGTATTTAAAATATTAGGGTTTTTAATATTAAGGGCCGCATCGTAACCGTAGTTTAATGTTTTGGTATAATCGTAGCTAATTGTCCAGTCTTTCCAAACATAGTTTTTACCGTTTAAGCCTAATTCAACTGAGCGGATATTTGTGTTTTGGTTGCCTAATGTAGTTAACGAATTATTGGTTTTGCTCACGGTATATCTACCGTATAACTCTGCATCAATTATATCGGTAATATTAGTCCTGAAACCTAAACGCGGGATTAAGCTGATGGTCTTGGCAATATTTTTTGCTATAGGCGTCATCACGTTTAAAGAATCTACACTTTGCGAAAAACCAATGTTATTGGTATAAGTAGCATTAGCATTAAATGTTAAAGTGTAGCGGCGCTCTTTCCAGGGTTTAGAGTAAATTAAATTAGCACCGGCAGTATAATAACCACTTGTATTAAGGTATTTAACAAGTGTAGTATTCCTGAAATTTATCAGGCTTGGATCGGCTGCTATTGCGGCTGCGGTAAAATTCGGGGCATAATTGATAATGTTTTGTACTATCTTATTATCAGTTTGCGAAAAGTTTACGCCAACCAGGAATATATTACCAGTTTGAAAACTGAACGCATTATATCTTAAAGAAAGGTTATTTGCAAACTCGGGGCTTAAGTTGGGGTTACCCTGTACCGGGTATGAAGCGTTCGAGAAATCAAGTACCGGTTGTAACTGATTAAACGCTGGTTGGTTGCTGCTACCGTTGTAATTAAAACGCAAAGCCTGGCTCCTGCTAAAGTTATAATTGAAACTTGCCGCCGGGATGATGTTAAATGTGGATACGCTTGTAGATACGTTATTGGTTAAATTGATCCCGTCAAGCTTAGCCGGTTGCGCACCTACACCCAATGTTAGGTTATACTTTTTTTCTACCACGCGGTAGTTAAGGCCAAATCGATTAGTAGTAAAAGTATAATTATAGTTGTTACTTAATAATGCATAATTGTGGTAAAGGTCGGGGTTACTGGTGTATAGCGTATCCGTTTCTTTATCGCTTGATGTAAAGTTGTGGTTAAAGGCGTAATTAAGCTCCAGGAAAGAAACTTTACCTATAGGTTCCTGGTAAGACATGTTTAAGCCATAGGTATTGGTACGGGTATCGGTATAGATAACCTGGTTTTTCGGCAAGTTAGTTACACCAACGGTATAATCATTTATAGGGTTATCAAACTGCGAACTTTTATTGGTGCTTACATTAAACCCAAATAACAAATTACGTTTGCTATTTTTAAAACGGTGATTAAAAAAACCATTTAGGCCATAGCTTGGCGCGGTTGAATTACTAACCGAGTTTGATGTATACGCAAGGCTTGTGATTCCCTTCCTTGATAACGACAGGTCATCGATGCTGGTAACATTAGTACCTGTGTAGGTAAACGTTGGGGTTACTTTTAAATAGTTAAGCGTATCTGGCTTCCATTCCAGGTTAAAGTTAAACCGGTGGTTTGTTGGCATACTTGTTTCCTGACTCTTTTGCGTGCTTTGGCTCGAGTTTATTTCCGAATTATTGTTTTGCAACGTTGTAGAGTTTGTGTAGGTAGTATTGTTGCTAAAACTATAGCTACCATATACAGACAATGTTTTAGCCCATTGGTCCCTAAAGTTTAAACCTATTGAGCGTGCATTGGTAATACCATTTGCGTTGGTTGTAGAACCCGATGAACCGCCACGTGCCGCGTTTCCACGACCGCCGCCACCCCCGCCGCCGCCGCCGCCAAAACCACCGCCACCGGTTGCTGCGCCTGTTGCGGCACCATAGCTAAATGTGTTTACGTTAGTATTGTTAAGGTTACCTAAAACGGAGATCTGCTGGTCGCCTTTAAACTTAAAAAAGTTTACAAGGCCTATGTATCGATTATCGTTTTTAACATCTGCGCCATCTTGCTTAGGCAACCAATCGCGGCCTTCGCCGGCTGTTGCTTGCCCAAAATAACCGAAGTTTTTATCCTTACGGATGGTAAAGTTCAAGATCTTGGCCGGTTCGCCGGTTTTAACACCGGTAAGGTTTGCCTGGTCGCCGTAATCATCAATAATCTGTACACTCTCTATTACATCAGCAGGCAGGTTCTTGGTAGCGCTTTGCACGTCGCCGCCAAAAAAGTCTTTACCGTTTACGCGCACTTTTGTTATTTGCTTTCCCTGCGATGATACTGTACCGTCTTTGGCAACATCAAGGCCCGGGATCTTTTTCAAAACATCCTCAATAGGGGCGTTCTCGCGCACTTTATATGCCGATACTGAATATTGCACCGTATCTTCTTTAAAAACAACCGGGTTAATACCTACAATGGTAACCTGCCCAAGTTGCCTGACAGATGATTTCAGCAATATAGGATCAAGCACTATGGCTTTACCATCCGCAGGAAGATTATAGTGTTTGATAAGGCCATCGTAACCTATTGAGCTGATAACAATCGTTATTTTAGAGCCCTTTACCGATGGGAAGGTAAACTTGCCATTCACATCTGCTATGGTTACGGTGCTATCGCCAAGTTCGTTACGTAATTTGATATTACTGCCCGGCAGGGATAGTTTGGTAGAATCGATAATAGTACCGCTTATTGACCTTTGCTGCGCGGACGCATTAAAGGTATTTAAACAAACTACTACGAATATTAAATAAAGGTATTTCATAATCTTTTTATACGTAAGGGGCTGTTACAGTATCGTATAGACACATTTAATACGCAAATGTTCACTTTATTCGGTTTATATATTTAATAATCATAGCATTGTTACATATTTTAATATGCTAACAATAGGATTGTTACAGTACAAAAATATATAAGCCCTCCCAACAGTTGTCGGGAGGGCTTTGTAAAAAAATTTTAAATGTGTCGTATAAATTTATACGCAAATATTTTGTGGCTATTGCAGCCTAAAGATAGAAGCTACCTGGTTAAAATTTCTCACGTTTAGGCCCGGGTGTGTTAATGATAATGTTGTTAATGATGTGCCTGCTATAACCACAACCCTAAAGTCTAAACCGGTTGCTGTAAAGTTTGCTTTAACATCTACATAACCAACACCGTAGTTAGATACGCTTAAATTGCGGTCGTTTTCGCTGTATGGCAGCGCGTAATAACCGGTTCCAGATCCGGTAACCCTAAAGTATACCAAAACCAAACCCTGGTTAACTACACTTTGTGTAATTGCAGGTACATTTAACCTCGTTAAACCTGTTAATGTTACCGAGCGGCTTGGTAATAAAAAGCTTTGCACGTTAGCATTGCCGTCCTGTCCGTTTTGGCCGTTTTGGCCGGCTGCACCGGTTTGTCCCGTTGCGCCTGCGGGGCCTTGTGCACCTGTAGCACCTGTAGCGCCTGTTTGACCGACAGCACCTGCTTGGCCAATAGCACCTGTTGCACCGTTGGTACCATTAGCTCCATTTGTACCTGCAGGGCCTGTGGCACCTATGGCTCCCGTTCCTCCCTGAGGCCCTTGAGGGCCGGTAGCACCAGTTGCACCTGTTGGGCCAACTGGTCCTCCTGCCGGGCCTGCCGGGCCTTGTGGCCCTGCTGGGCCCGCTGTACCTGTAGCGCCGGTTGCACCCGTTGCTCCTGTAGCGCCGGTTGCGCCCGTAGCGCCTTGTGGCCCTCCAACTCCGGTAGCACCTGTAGCACCAGTTGCTCCGCTTTCGCCCTTTACACCCGGAGGGCCCGGAGTTGTAGATTTTTTACACGCACCTACTGTTAATAGGCTAAGTGCTATAGTTGCTAATAAAAGTCTGTTTCTTTTCATATTTTTTTTGTGAGTGTAGGGTGTTGTACGGAGTTATTAACATTTGGTTTCAAAATTTATTAATGTGGAATAAAATATCTTTAAAATGCGCCTGATTATACGTATAGATATCCACATCAACACTCAACGTTTGTTAACAAGTATTTCGTTTAAAGTGTAGCTTTTGGCATGATATTTTCGTTAAACATTAAAAATATTTAACCTATGAATAATTTTAACGGTACCCTGCACAATAAAGTGCACAAATGGATAGATGCGTTTGGTTTCAGGCTAAATACATCGCAAACAAGTGAAAAAAGCAAGATAACCACCAACCATTATTTCTTTGAAACTTTCAACTTTTTTGAAAAGTGGAAAGATAATGACCATGCAAAAGCAAAATTCCTTTGCTTTGATACCTATGGTGAAAAGGTAAGCGTTAAAACTTTGCTTGACCTGCAAACCGCTTTTTTTGAAAACATAAGTCAGCTTAAATAATATTTAATTTATTCTCTAAAAATGAGGCAATAAAAAAGCCTCCCAATTTGCATCGGGAGGCTTGTGATTTTTTAAGCAGATTTTATTTTGTTGCCGGCCAGCAGCTATCGTCAGCAGGGGAAACCTCGTCTGTTAAACGGCCCGGTACGCCACCGCTAACATTAACAATTGGGCGGGTTGGATTTAAGGCTTCTTTAATACGTAAACGCAAATCGGCATAATGTGCCGTGGTTAACGCATCCCCGCCTTTAGGCAGGCTTGCGCTAATTTTGGCAAGTTCTACACGCACCATCGGCCTAATGTCTGACAGTGCAATGTTGATAGGTGTTAATCCAAAGCTTGCAAGTTGTGCTGATGTAGCAATCGGTAAGCTTGCGCTTGCATCATCGTTCAACAGTGTTTTTAAACGATCTACATAGCCGCGTTGCAGGTTGCGTTTAAACTCATCAGGCGTTCCTTTAGCAAATATTCCTGTATGCAGGTCATTAAACATATCGGCAACTGTATAAGCTGTAGCACCATTTTTTGATTGGTTGTCAAACATCCGCGCCATGCGCGATGGGTTAACAACATTGGCAACCGCGTTTACCTGTAGTGATTTGATGCGGCCAATAACAACGCCATTATCAAATTTAGCTAATTCGGCATTGTTAATTAACCATCTTGGTGTAGTAAACACCTGTTGGTTTAAAAACATAACCGCATCGTGCTGCAGGCCTTTGTTTACAAAGCCGTAAACGGCACCTTTTTGATCGTATGTTTTATAGTTTTCGTTCATGCCACCAATATTCGTAGTAACATGGCCTATGTAGCGGTTATACTGGCCAATAACCTCATTGTATAAAGTTACCAGATCATCATAGTCCTCGCCTTTTTGGTACGTCCATTTTTCGATATTAGGAAGGATCCTTTTTAAGTTGGCAATACCGTAGGTGCTTGCCTTCATGGCGTTGTCACCCAAATCTTCGTTTTGTAAACGCGGGTCGATAGAGGTTCCTTGTCGGCCAAAGTAATAAAGCGGGTTACCGGCTTTTTCTTTAGTCCAAACATCTAACATTTCTTTTTCCTGCGCTGCGGTTTTCTTTCCGGGGAAGAAGCTATATCCCCATTTAACCGACCATAGATCGTACTCGCCAATTTGAGGGTAAAGGTGGGTAACGCCATCGCCGGGCTGTGCTATGTAATTAAAGCGGGCATAATCCATAATGGATGGTGCAGTACCGTGTTTATCCGTAAATGATTTTGAACGTAACGAATCAACCGGGTAAGCATAGCTCGAGCCAAAGTTGTGTGGCAGGCCTAAGGTGTGGCCAATCTCATGCGATGACACAAAACGGATCAACTCGCCCATTTGCGCGTCGGTAAATTTAGCCGTACGCACGTTAGGGTTAACCGCCGCCGTTTGAATGAAGAACCAGTTGCGCAATAAGCTCATTACGTTATGGTACCAGCCAACGTGGCTCTCCAGGATCTCGCCACTGCGAGGGTCAGAGATGTGCGGGCCGTATGCATTTTGAACATCTGAGGCAAAGTAACGTAACACGCTGTAACGCGCATCCTCGGTGCTAAATTCAGGGTCTTGCTTTTTAGTTGGGGCTTCTTTACCAACAATAGCGTTTTTAAAACCAGCGGCTTCAAAAGCCTTGTTCCAGTCGTTAACGCCGGCAATAAGGTATGGCACCCATTTTTTAGGCGTAGCAGGGTCTATATAGTAAACAATTTGTTTTTTGGGTTCAACCAGTTCGCCACGGGCGTAGGCAGCTTCGTCTTTAGGTTCAAGTTTCCAGCGGTGAATGTAAGCGGTTGCATCAGCTTTTTGGGCATCGGTACCATAATCTGTTTGTTGCTGGCCAAAAAAGCCAACACGGGCATCCATTACACGCGCTTTCATTGGCGTTTTTGGTAACAGCAACATCGAGGTATTTAATTCAAATGTTACCGCAGCATTGGTATTATCCGTTGGCGACTCTGTAGCGCGATAAGTTTTAAGAGTGCGTGTCTCGATATTGATCGGGAAACTCCTCATGGTATCAATATACGAGCGGGTATTATCCAGCGCGCTTATCTTGTACATTTTTTTGATGTTTTCGGGCAAGCCTATTGCCGCAACATCACCATTGTAAAGGTCGGTTACATCAACCAATACCCCTGTAGTATCTTTATTGTATGCTTTAATATCAAAAGCGGCAAGCACGGCATCAAGGTTCGAGTTTTTTACCGATTGGTACATATCGCTGGTGCTATCGGCCCTTACCGAATAGCTTGGTACGCGTATAAAAACTTGCTTATCGTGGCGCTCCCATTTCCAAACCTGGTTGTTAACCTCTTCACCGCCATACTGCTGGCCAAAAGATTTTAAGCCGGTTGGCGTTTTTACAAAACGGGTAACTACCAGCATTTCGCGGCTCAACAGGCTATCAGGAATTTCAAAGTAATATTTACCATCCACCTTATAAGTATTGAAAAGGCCGCTATCGGCTTTCGCTTTTCCAATAAGATCGCTGAATTTTTTGATGCTTTCTTTTTTTGCGGCGCCAATTGTTGCGGTGGCGGTAGAGCCCCCCGGGGTAGTTGTGGTTTTAAGCGTAACCGTACTGTCTGCCGCTTTTTTAGTGGCGCATGAACTTGCAATTGTTGCCATAGCAAAAAATGCAATGCCCAGGTAAGTATTTACCCGTAAAGGTGTATTCATCGTTAAGTTAATTAGTAAAGGCTAAAAATATGGAATAATTTTTTTAGAAACCTATCGCAACATATTAGTTACATGCAAATTATATGCGCCGGCGTAAATTGATGATAACGCGGTCGTATTTTTTATCATGATAGATCTCCAGCAGCAGGCTCCGCTCGGTAGTTTTAAAGTATCCGTCTATCTCCTCCGCAGTCATTTTTGATATCGGTTTAAAATTAATGGAGGTAATTTCATCATCCTTTATCAGGCCAATTTCATCAGCCGGCGAGCCGGGTGCAATACGGCCAACAATCAGGTGCAAATAATTTTCACCGGCCATAAAATACTCTATCCCACTCATGTCATGCTCAAACGGCACATTGAATTTTTCGTTCGATTTAATAAAAAGCAATCCGTTTGTATAATCAAAAGCCAGGTTAAACCTTTTGAGGATCCCAATGCCAAGGTTACCGTCACGTGGTACACTTGCCGTGCGCTGCACATAATCCTTATCGGGGAAAGATGTAATGATATTTTTGATTTTATACCCGGCCATATCAATCTCTTTAACGCGGCTTAGGTAACCTGTTATTGGTCCATTAAGCCCGACACCTAAATTTGCCTGAATAGCCTTTTTTGGCAAACCATGCTTCTGCACCATATTCTCGATAGAGAGGGGGTGCCCTGCGCCAAGGTCTATCACAAATTTGTTTACCGCTTTTGTACCATCCGGGAAACTAACATTAGTTTGCATGTAAGGCTTTTTATCCTCTATACTAATAGGGATCTTCTGGCTTTTTTTAAATGGCTTAAGGTCTTTAGGGCGGCAAACATTCATGGTTGTATCGGTAAAATTTATTTTTACCGCCAGCGAGTTAAAAAACTCGTACCCCAACAAGCCATGAATGGGCATGCCAACATAACCGGAGAGGTTAAAGTAATCTGTTTTTAAAATAGCTGCAGAAACATTATCACTTACCAACCCGGGGATGCCAACATTTAATGCCGGGGTAACATATGCTTCAAAAGCATCGCCCTCGCCAAGCCCGGCTAATTTAATGGTGCGTTTTGATGCGAGACCGATAGAATCAACCAGCTTAGGCTCGGTAATGATCATCAACCCAACACCTGTATCCAAAACAAAATTGAAGGGGCCCTTGTTGTTTATTTTGATCTTGACGATCATCATGTTACGGACAAGCTTAAAGGGTATGTCTACATACTTGTGGGTGCTGTCGACATCAAATGATTGGGCATTTGCCGATAGGAAAAGGCAATTTAATATGACGAAGAGCCATACCTGTTTAAACGTTGAGTATTTGTATAGGCCGGCTGACACCTGGTTTGGATTGGAAGCTAAATCTACAGTTTATTTTATAAAAAATAACACAATAGTTTAGCCCCCCAGTCACCTGCACTAACAGCCCTCCGGCTTTTTCCCGTCTTTGTCGTCGTCGCATTTTAGGGCTCCGCGCAGTTCTGGGTTTTGCAGTGGCAGCGTAGTGAGCTTTCTTTCCACCTCGGTTTGTTGTACAACAACAGCATATGCCGCAGGTTCAATACGGCTACCCTGCGCTTCAGCGTAAACCTGGGTAAATTCGGCACCGATATATAATATAGCGGCGGTGTAATAGATCCACACAAGGATCACGATAAGCGCCCCGGCGGTACCATATACCGACCCCTGCGCTGTATATTGTATATATAAACTAATAATATATTGGCCAATGATGAAAAGAATGGCCGTAAATATTGCTCCCGAACGTACATCTTTCCACTTAATCTTAACATCCGGAAGCACTTTAAATATAACCCCGAAAAGAACAGAAATAACCAAGAGCGTGATACCAAAATTAACTGTAAATAAAAATGTTTCACCAACAACCCCGGCAATTTCTTTGCCCAATAGTTTAGGTAAGAATGTAACTATCTTATCACTAACGGCACTTATAATGATGTTCACCAGTAAAGAAGCCAATAATAAAAAGCCAAGGCTAACGATCAGCGAAAAAGAAAGGAACCTGTTTTTGAGCATTTGAACCCACCCCCTTTTAGGTTTGGCTTTAACGCGCCATATGGTGTTAAGAGAGTCTTGTATTTCGATAAAAATACTGCTGGCACCTAATAACAATGTAGCGATGCTTATGGCTAAACCAATCCCGCTTTTGCCGGTAATATCCTGCGATTTTATAGTGCTTTGGATTTGCAACGTACCTTGTTTACCAATATAATGCTGGATTTGGTCGTAAAAATCCTGGCGATAACTGCCGTCTTTTAAAAATATCCCGGCAAGGGCAAGTATTAATAACAACAAAGGCGCTAATGAAAAAACGGTATAATATGCTAATGACGCACTTAGTTTTAAACCATTATCGTCAGAAAAACCACTGAAGGTGGCCATTAATACTTTCCACAGTTGTTTTAAATACTCTTTACTGAAAAATTTCATATCAAAAATCGAATATATTTGTTAGCGCCTTGTATTATAAAAACATATAACACCATTTTATGAAAATTGTAATGATGCCGGCTAAATTTTTAAGGGTATTGTTTATTTATTTGTTGCTAAGCACTTTTAGTGCCTCGGCGCAAAAAACCACTATTTGGATCGTTCGCCATGCCGAAGAAGTGACCCATATTAAGCAAGATGAAGACCCTCCTTTAAGCGCGGCAGGCACCAAACGCGCCGAAGCTTTAGCTAAGGAATTAAAGGGTGAACACATTAAAGCCATATACGTAACCAAGTATAAACGAACTGGCTTAACCGCCCGACCGCTGGCTTATAAAGCCAAAATATTGCCGCGCGTTTATGTAGATACCGCCTTAAATGTATTTGCCAAAGCCATCATCAAAAATTTTAGGGGCGAAAATGTTTTAGTTATTGGACATTCTAACACGGTAATGAAACTTTTAGAAGCTTTTGGTGCCGATGTACCTTTTCCTTCATCATTGGATGAGGAAGATTACGATATGCTTTTTAAAATAACCATAAAAGATAACGGGAAGAGAGAACTTGCTATTGATTACTATGGCGAAAAACACCACACGAATGAAATCCCTGAAAAATATCAGCCGGAGATTAACCATCCGGAAGCCGTAAGGCCGTTTACCAACTACTAAATAGAGGCAAGAAATCAGGAGTCAAGAAACGAGCAATATCCTTTTTTGGCTTGTCTTTTGACTCTTATTATCCTGATTCCCTTAATGATTTGATACCACCAGCAGGTCAAGATCTTTACAAGGGATATTAAAACGCTCGCCCATGTGTTTGCTGGTGAGGTGCCCTTGGTAAATATATACCGCCTTGCGGATGCCTGCCTTTTGCCAGATCACATTTTTTAGCCCGCCCATTTCGCCAATATCTAATAAGATAGGTGCAAATATATTGGTTAGCGCATATGTTGCGGTACGTGCCACACGAGAAGCAATATTAGGAACACAATAATGAATCACATCGTACTTGCGAAAAACCGGGTGCGTGTGGTTGGTAACTTCTGATGTTTCGAAACAGCCGCCCTGGTCAATACTCACATCAATAATCACCGAGTTTGGTTTCATTTTGCTTACTGTAGTTTCAGATACGATCTGAGGACTGCGCCCGTCATCGGCCCTGATGGCACCAATCGCAACATCGCAGGTGGTGATGGCTTTTTCTAATACAATGGGTTGCACCACCGATGTAAACACCCGTGTGCCAATATTATTTTGTAAACGGCGAAGCTTATAAATAGACGGATCAAAAACCTTAACCTGTGCACCTAAAGAAATGGCGGTACGCGCTGCGTATTCGCCTACAGTACCTGCGCCAATTATCACAATTTCTGTTGGGGGTACACCGGTGATGCCGCCCAGCATTAGGCCTTTACCTTCAAAAATATTGCTCAGGTATTCTGCAGCGATGAGTATGGATGTTGCACCCACAATTTCACTCATGGCGCGAACCACAGTCAAGGAGCCCCCTTCATCCTCTAAATGCTCAAAACATAATGCGGTAACCTTTTTCTTCATCAGGGCGTGCACGCAATCGGCCTTTAGGGTTGATAGCTGCAGGGCAGATATAAGCAGTTGCCCGGGCTTCATCATTTCTATCTCCTCCATAGTAGGCGGGGCTATTTTAATGATGATATCGGCTTCGTAAACTTTTTTGGTGTCGTAAACAATCTGGGCACCTTGTTCGCTGTAATTGTTGTCGGTAAAGTTGGCGGCCTGGCCGGCGTTGCTTTCCAGCATCACTTCGTGGCCGTTGTTGATGAGCAACGCTACCGATAGCGGGGTAAGCGGGATCCGGTTTTCCTGGAAGGAGACCTCCTTGGGGATGCCAATATAAAGTTTGTCTTTTTTGCTCTTAACTTCCAGCATCGATTCCTGGGGTTGCATCATTGCCTGCCTGGCAACATCTGAAAACCCGCTGTATTTCCCTGTACTCATGTTACATTATTTTTTCCGGATGATGAAGATAAGAAAAAAACAGGATTGCTTATGAAATGTTTTCAACGCTTATTTGCCTGCTGGTGGCATCTATAACATGGATGCGCACACCGGTATAGCTATCGGGAATAAGATTAGCAATCTTTTCCGGCCACTCTATAAAACAGTAATTGCCCGAGTAAAAATACTCCTCGTAGCCCATATCAAGCGCCTCATTCTGATCTTTTAACCGGTAAAAATCAAAATGATAAACCGGGCCATCCTGCCCTTCGTATTGGTTTACGATAGAAAACGTAGGGCTGGTAGCCGCATCTAAAACGCCTAATTGTAAACAAAGCGCTTTAATAAGCGTGGTTTTGCCCGCACCCATATCTCCGTAAAAAAGGAAAATGCGGGTATCGCCGGCGAAGTTTAATATATCCGATGCTACCTGGGGTAGTTCGGCGGTTGATGTGATGTGTAAGTCCATAGTTTAATCCCCTAACGTCATCGCGGGGTACGAAGCAATCTCTTTGCTTTACAGAGCCGCTCTGTAAGTAGGGGATTGCTTCGTACATCGCAATAACGGGGTGAATTTAATATTTCAATTCCTATTTCGGCCCGTAGGTTACTATCGGGATAATCATTTCTTCTAACGAGATCCCACCGTGCTGAAAGGTCTCGTTATAAAAATTAACAAAGTGGTTATAGTTATTAGGGTATACAAAGTAACTATCGCCCTTGGCAAATACAAAGCTGCTGCTTACGTGCAGCTTTGGTAGCATGGCATCATGCGGGTTACGGATATGGAATACCTCTTTGGCGTTATAATTTAGGTTTTTACCTTGTTTGTAACGCAGGTTAGTGTTGGTATTACGGTCGCCGATGATCTTGCTGGGGTTTTTAACACGAATGGTACCGTGGTCTGTTGTGATAACCACCCTTAACTGTTTTGATGCCAGGAATTTCAACAGGTCGAACAACGGCGAGTGCTCAAACCATGAGAGTGTTAGTGAGCGGTAGGCCGCATCATCACTCGCCAGCTCGCGAATCATCTGCATATCTGTACGGGCATGACTAAGCATATCCACAAAATTGTAAACAACCACATTCAGCTCATTATTCATCAGGTTATTTACCGATTCATTCAAGGCACGGCCTTCATCAATATTCAGGATCTTGTGGTAAGAGTGCTTAACCTCGCGGCGCAAAACACGTTTCAGCTGGTCGGCAACAAAATCGGCTTCAAACAAGTTCTTCCCGCCTTCGTCCTCGTCATTTTGCCATTTTTGTGGGTAACGGGTTTCCATTTCCAATGGCATTAAGCCCGAGAAAATAGCGTTACGCGCGTATTGTGTAGCCGTTGGTAATATACTGTAATAAGTATCTTCTTCCTCTAACCTAAAGTATTCTGATATAATAGGGTTAATGATCTTAAACTGATCGTAGCGAAGGTTGTCGATCAATATAAAGAAAACCGGGCCCTTGCCATCCAGCTTAGGGAACACCTTTTTCTTAAATAACTGCGGTGATGATGTTGGCCCGTTCTCGGGGTCTTTTATCCAACTCAAATAATTGCGTTCTACAAACTTGCAAAACTGTACGTTGGCTTCAGCTTTTTGCAAGGTCAGTATCTCGTGCATCCCGGCATCCTCCAGGGTTTCCAGTTCAAGTTCCCAATAAATGAGTTTTTTGTAAACATCAACCCATTCCTGGTAGCTCAGGTTATCGTTAAGCGTCATACCCAGGTTACGGAAATCCTGCTGATAGGCCATGGTGGTTTTAGCGCCAACAAGCTTTTTATTTTCGGTGAGTTTCTTTATCGTAAGCAGTATCTGCTTAGGGTGTACGGGCTTTATCAGGTAGTCATCAATTTTCGACCCAATGGCATCCTCCATCAAATACTCTTCCTCGTTTTTGGTGATCAGTACAATAGGGATATCGTTATTGATGTTCTTTATTTGTTGTAGTGTTTCCAGTCCGGTTAGGCCGGGCATATTCTCATCCAGGAAAACCAGGTCAAAATACTGCTTTTTAAATTCCTCAATGGCATCGTTGCCGTTAGTAACGGTTATTATTTTATATCCCTTTTCGGTTAAGAATAAAACGTGTGGTTTCAGCAGATCAATTTCGTCATCGGCCCATAATATAGTAGTATCCTGCATAATATATTTAATTTTACCCTTTTATAACCTTTAGCGGGTATGTTTTGTTGTAAAAATATACAAAGGATTAACATTAATTAACAAATAGACCGTGCTTATTTTGTCATAATTGAACACTTTTGTATTCTTAAAAGCTACTTTGAACAAAAAGAAAATCATAAACGACCCGGTTTACGGGTTCATCAGCATACCAACCGAACTGGTGTATGACCTGATAGACCACCCATACTTTCAGCGCCTGCGCTACATTAAACAGCTGGGGATGACCCATTTGGTTTACCCCGGCGCTTTGCATACCCGTTTCCATCATGCTTTAGGCGCTATGCACTTAATGAGCATGGCTATAGAAACTCTTTGCAATAAAGGCGCGGAGATCTCGCCTGAAGAGAAAGAAGGTTTGATGATAGCCATTCTGTTGCACGATATTGGGCACGGGCCATTCTCGCACGCTTTGGAGCATACCATTGTTGATGAAATAGACCACGAGGATATTTCTATCCTGCTGATGAATAAGCTAAATGAGGAGTTTAGTGGCAACATTTCATTAGCCATCAGCATATTTACAGGCAGTTACCCCAAGCACTTTTTGCACCAGTTAGTATCCAGCCAATTGGACATGGACAGGATGGACTACCTGAACAGGGATAGTTATTTTACCGGCGTATCCGAAGGCGTTATCAGTTCCGACAGGATCATTAAAATGCTTACCGTAAAGGATGACAGCATTGCGGTGGAGGAGAAAGGTATTTACTCGATAGAAAAATTCCTGATCGCCCGCAGGCTAATGTACTGGCAGGTTTACCTACACAAAACCGTAATAGCTGCAGAGCAATTACTTTGCAAAATATTTACCCGTAGCCGCGAACTGGCTTTGCAAGGGACACGCTTCCCACTAACACCGGCCTTAAGCTATTTCCTGGAGAATTTTATAACCAAGACAGAATTTATGGCGAGCGGCGAGCATTTAAAAACCTTCGCTTTGCTTGATGATACAGACGTGATGGCCGCGGTAAAGATATGGGCCGATAGCCCGGATTTTGTACTATCTAAACTTTGCCATAACCTAATAAACCGCAGGCTTTACCACGTTGACATTACTAATGAAGTACCAAACGCTGATTTTATTAAACAGTTGACCGCCAGCGCTATGAAAAAATATAACATTAGCGAACACGAGGCTTCTTATTTTGTATTTGATGATGACATCCGAAACAACGCCTATAATAAGGGTGATGGCAACATTCATATTCTGAAAAAGAACGGCGAGATTACAGATATTACCCTCGCCAGCGATAATTCAAACCTGGAGGCTTTATCAAAAACTGTAAAAAAATATATACTTTGCTATGCCAAAGAACTGTTTTAGTGTGGTGTTCCTATAACTAACTGGAAGAGAGTTGTTTATTGGCGAGTTAGTTAATATTGGCTACTTAAAAAAACTCTTTTGGTACTTATATTTAATAATTTGTTGCTATGGTTTTAACATTTAAATTTGTACGATGCAATTTACCGCAAAGGATATAGCCTTTATGCTAAATGGAACAGTTGAAGGAGATCCACTTGTGGAGGCCAATCACCTGGCCAAAATAGAAGAAGGCGGCACCGGTTCTTTATCATTTTTAGCTAACCCTAAATATGAGCAATACCTGTATACTACCAATGCCTCGGTTGTAATTGTAAATAACAGCCTGCAACTAACCGCGCCGGTAAAAGCAACCCTTATTAGGGTTGAGAATGCTTACTCTTCATTTACCCTGCTGCTAGAACAATATAATACCATCAAACTAAATAAATCGGGCGTAGAGGAACCTCATTTTATCCATAAATCGGCTAAAATTGGTAAAGACCCTTACATCGGCGCATTTGCCTATATTAGCCAAGATGTAGTGTTGGGCGATAAATGCAAGATCTATCCGGGCTGTTACATTGCAGACAATGTAAAGCTGGGTAATAATGTAACTTTGTTCCCCGGTGTAAAGGTTTACTTTGATTGTATTATTGGCGATAATGTGGTAATACACTCAGGGGCTGTTATAGGCAGCGACGGTTTTGGCTTTGCACCCAACCCAGATGGAACCTATACCAAAGTAGCGCAAATAGGTAACGTTGTTATTGAAGATAACGTTGAAGTGGGCGCTAACACAACTATAGACAGGGCCACCATGGGCTCAACTTATGTGCGCAAGGGTGCTAAGTTGGATAATTTGGTGCAGATAGCTCACAATGTTGACATAGGCCAAAACACCGTAATTGCTGCCCAGGCGGGTATTGCCGGGAGCACCAAACTGGGCCAAAACGTAATGCTTGGCGGCCAGGTGGGCGTAGTAGGCCACATTACCCTTGCAAAGGGCACCAAGATACAGGCACAATCTGGGGTTGGTCGCACGATTAAAGAGGAAGGAAAAAGCTGGGCGGGGTCGCCCGCTATTGCTTACACTGCCGATATGCGTTCGAACGTAGTAGTAAGCCGCCTACCCGAACTGGAAAGAAGAGTTAACGAACTGGAAAAGATTATAAAAGAACTTAAGAATAGAGATGTTTATTAGTTCAATTGTTTATTAGTTTATTAAGCATGTATGCTATATAATAAACGATTTACCATTGAACCGATGAACCAATGAGCATCACAACATGAATGTAAAACAAAGAACTATTAAGGTGCCCGTATCAGTTTCTGGCACAGGTTTACACACAGGGCAAAGCGTTACCCTAACGTTTAACCCCGCACCTGAGAAACATGGTTATAAGTTCCGCAGGGTTGATTTGCCCGGCCAGCCAATTATTGATGCCGATGTGGATAACGTTACCGATACCTCAAGAGGTACAACATTAACCCAAAACGGAGCGAGTGTTAGCACAGTTGAACATGTGCTTGCCGCCTTAGTTGGTTTGGAGATAGACAACGTGCTGATTGATTTGGACGCCCCCGAAACTCCTATCATGGACGGTAGCTCGATACAATTTATTGACGCTATTGAAAAAGCCGGTTTTGAAGAACAAGCGGCCGATAGGGAATATTACCACATCCCATATAACATCCACTACTCGGAGCCCGACCGTAAGGTTGATATGGTAGCCATGCCTTTAGATGATGATTACCGTTTTACCTGTATGGTTGATTATAACTCGCAGGTATTGGGTAGCCAGCATGCAACTATTTCAAGCCTGTCTGAATTTAAAAAAGAGATCGCATCAAGCCGTACCTTCTGCTTTTTGCATGAACTGGAAATGCTGGTTAAGCACGACTTGATAAAAGGCGGCGATTTAAACAATGCCATTGTTGTTGTTGATAAAGAAGTTGACGAAGAAGAGCTTGCCAATCTGGCAAAACTATTCAACCGTAAAGATATAAATGTTGCCCCACAAGGGATTTTAAATAACATCGAGCTTCGTCACCAGAATGAGCCGGCACGCCACAAACTGCTGGATATGATTGGCGATCTTGCATTGGTTGGTGTGCCGCTTAAAGGGCATATTATGGCTGCAAGGCCGGGCCACGCGGCAAACGTTGCCTTTGCAAAAAAGATAAAAACGCTTATCAAAAAAGAACGCAGCCGCAAACACGTTAAGGTTTACGACCCTAACATGACCCCGGTTTACGATACTGTTCAAATCATGAACATATTGCCGCACCGCCCGCCATTGTTACTGATAGATAAGATCTTAGAGCTTTCCAAAACCCACGTGGTTGGTTTAAAAGCCGTAACCATGAACGAGCCGTTCTTTGTAGGCCACTTCCCCGGCGCACCTGTTATGCCGGGTGTATTGCAGATAGAAGCGATGGCGCAAACAGGCGGTATATTGGTGTTAAACACCGTTCCCGATCCTGAAAACTGGTTGACATTGTTCCTTAAAATTGAAAATGCAAGGTTTAAAGACAAGGTTTTACCCGGCAATACATTAATATTCCGTTGCGACCTGATAGCGCCCATCCGCCGTGGCATTGCCCAAATGAAAGGTATTGGCATGGTTGGCGAAAAAATTGTGGTAGAGGCCGAGCTAATGGCACAAATAGTTAGATATAAATAATATGATACAGCCTTTAGCATACATACACCCACAGGCAAAAATTGCCGATAACGTGGTTATCGAGCCGTTTGTAACTATCCACAAAGATGTGGAAATTGGCGAAGGCACCTGGGTGGGCTCAAACTCCGTAATTATGGATGGCGCCCGTATTGGTAAAAATTGCCGTATTTTCCCGGGGGCTGTAGTATCTGCACCGCCGCAAGATCTGAAATATAAAGGTGAAGCCAGCACTGTTACCATTGGCGATAATACCATTATCCGCGAATGCGTAACTCTTAATCGTGGTACCGCGCTCGATAAAAATACTACTACAATAGGCCAAAATTGCCTGTTGATGGCTTATGTACACGTAGCACACGATTGTGTTATTGGCGATAACGTTATCATTGCTAATTCAGTACAATTAGGCGGGCATATTAACATTTATGACTATGCTTTTGTAGGTGGCGGCTCAATGGTGCATCAGTTTGTAGAAATAGGGGCGCATAGCATGATATCCGGCGGTTCGCTGGTGCGTAAGGATGTGCCGCCGTTTACTAAGGCGGGGCGAGAGCCATTGTCTTACGTTGGTATAAATTCGGTAGGTTTACGCCGCAGGGGTTTTAGTGCTGAAACGATCAACGAGATCCAGGAGATCTACAGGATCATTTTCCTGAAAAAATATAATATGACCAAGGCCTTAGATATTATCGAAGCCGAATTTAACCCAACCGTTGAACGCGACGAGATCATCAACTTTGTGCAGAACTCGCAACGCGGCATCATGAAGGGATTTGGTAGCAGCTAAGAATTGGTTATTAGTTCGTGGATGAACGTTCATAGTCAGAATCGAGCGGCTAATTCCATGATCCATGAACTATCAATTATGAACCACCCGCATGAACATCACCCTCCAAAACATAGGCCGCCGCTTTAACCGTGAATGGATCTTCAGGGGTATAGATTATACCTTTGAAAATGCCGGCAAGTACGCCGTGCTGGGTGCAAATGGCTCGGGGAAATCAACGCTGCTGCAGGTATTAAACGGAAGCCTTGTGCCATCTGTGGGCGTGCTTAAATATGAAGACGCCGGTAAAGAAATTGAAGCCGGTACGGTCTTCAACTACCTAAGTTTAGCGGCCCCATATCTCGAAGTTATTGAAGATTTCTCACTAAATGAAATGATCGACTTTCACTTTAAGTTCAAAAAATTTAAAGCCGGGATAGATAAAAATGCCGTTGCCGATATCCTGAATTTGGAGGGCAGCCGCAATAAACTGGTCAAATACTTTTCATCCGGCATGAAACAACGCCTTAAACTAGCGCTTGCTTTTTGTGCCGATACCCCCATGCTGATGCTGGATGAGCCCACCTCTAACCTGGATACCCAGGGCATCGACTGGTACCTGAGCCTCGTAGAAAAATTTAGCGAGAACCGCCTAACCATCGTTTGCTCAAATCAAGAGCACGAGTACAGCTTTTGCGAAAACAGGTTAAGCATAGCCGATTACAAGGGTTAAAATCAACAAAATCTCAAATCAATTACAAAACTTTGTCGGCTTGGCAAAAGCATCTGATGTAAAAAATGGCAACGTGCTTCGCTTTACGAAGATGGCGATGCCCTGGTGAACATGGATAACGAAACTTACGACCAGCACAACGTACCCAAAACGCCTTTTGGCGCCCCTGTAAGGTTCCTGAAAGAGGGCATAAACGTAGTAGTTGCCTTTGAAACCGACGAGCCCATCATGGCATTTATACCAAACTCTGCCGAGTTAGAAATAACCTATACCGAGCCCGCTGTAAAAAGGCGACACCTCCACAAGTGCCCTTAAAAACGCGGCCGTTGAAACCGGTGCAGAAATTAAAGTTCCTTTATTCATCAACATAGGCGATAGGGCCAAAGTGGATACATCTACGGCTGCTTATGTAGAGCATTTAAAGGCCTAAATTTGACGATCATCGCCAATATATTCAATCTTTTAATTTTAAGGCGATTGCGATTTTCAACGGGTATTCACGGCGTGAACGTGAACACTTAAAAATTTAATTATCAGGCTAATTCCTCTTTTGACAATAAAAATAAACGGCCTTTGGGAACAGGGGCTTATTCTGTCTACCCCGCCCAGCCTTCACGGTCGAGGCTGCGGAAATTGATAGCTTCGGCAAGGTGTTCTAACAAGATTTCTTCGCTGCCGGCAAGGTCGGCAATGGTACGGGCAACTTTTAATATACGGTCGTAAGCACGGGCGGAAAGACCAAGCTTTTCCATGGCCTTTTTTAGCAAGGTTTGGCCTGCGGTTGTAATTTTACAAACATCGCGCACCATTTGCGGGCTCATTTGGGCATTAGCGTGCAGGTCAGGGCGTTCGCCAAACCTTTCTATCTGCAGTTCGCGGGCTTTGATCACCCTATTGCGAATCAGTTCACTTTTCTCGGCCAACCGGTCGGATGACAATTCACTAAAATTTACCGGCGTAACCTCCACATGCAGATCTATACGGTCCAGCAACGGGCCCGAGATCTTGCTTAAATATTTCTGCACCGTTCCCGGCGGGCAAATACATTCCTTTTCGGGGTGGTTATAATAACCGCAAGGGCATGGGTTCATACTGGCTACCAGCATAAAGCTGCTTGGGTAATCAACCGTAAACTTAGCACGGGAGATGGTAACTTTCCGCTCTTCTAAGGGCTGGCGCATGACTTCTAAGGCGCTGCGTTTAAACTCCGGCAATTCATCTAAAAACAAAACGCCGTTATGTGCCAGCGAGATCTCGCCGGGCTGTGGGTTGCTGCCCCCGCCAACTAAGGCTACATCTGAAATTGTATGATGCGGAGAACGGAATGGCCTGGTAGTAACCAATGCATCCGCTGCAGAGAGTTTCCCGGCTACGGAGTGGATCTTGGTGGTTTCTAACGATTCATGCAAACTCAATGGTGGCAAAATAGAAGGCAATCTCCGTGCAAGCATGGTTTTACCTGCTCCTGGCGGGCCTATCAATATTACATTATGGCCACCCGCGGCGGCTATTTCTAAGGCTCGTTTTATATTTTCCTGCCCACGCACTTCGCTAAAATCGCTATCATAGGCAGTAAGGCAGTTGTAAAATTCATCGCGGGTATTTACAACTTCGGGCTCCAGGGTAGCCGTACCGTTAAAAAAGTCGGCAACTTGTTTGATGTTTTCAACACCGTAAACTTTTAGGTTATCTACAATGGCGGCTTCGCGGCTATTTTGCTTTGGCAGGATAAAGCCTTTATACCCTTCCTTGCGCGCCTGAATAGCAATAGGCAAAGCGCCCTTAATGGGCTGCAGGCCGCCATCTAAGGACAGCTCGCCCATAATAAGGTATTTGTCCAGGTTCTCTACATCTATTTGGCCGGATGCAGCTAAAACACCGGTAGCGATGGTAAGGTCATAGGCCGAGCCTTCCTTTTTAATATCTGCAGGGGCCATATTAACCACCACTTGCTGGCGGGGCATACGATAACCACAATTTTTAAGTGCGGAATCTATGCGGAAATAGCTTTCTTTAATGGCTACATCCGGCAGGCCAACCACAAAATATTTGGTGCCCGGCGCAATATTCACTTCAACTGTAATGGTAATTGCCTGTATACCATAAACTGCACTTCCAAAGGTCTTAACTAACACGTGATAGATTTTTTGTTAAGCGAAAGATATAGATTTTATTTGAGGGAACGGGCGAATACTTTTCGTTTTGCGCCCAAAGAAAACGAAGAGCCCTGATCTTATCTGCTTTGCCAAAAAACGGCAACAAAAAAACCCGTACCTATGGATACGGGTTTGGTAAGAATTTGCACTTTAAGTGCTTTATCTGATTAGGCAAAGGCTGCAGGCAAATACTACATTTATCAGTAACACCACCGAAAACAGGTTTTTATTGTGTGCGCTTATGGTTGCCAGGCGCATGTTCAAGCTTTTAAACATCCTGTTGTTTAACAGTATAAAATGATTGATAAGCAAAAAACCTACGGCGCCAAATAAGATAGCTATGTAAGTTGAAGTGTTTAAAGTTAACCATTGCGCTTTAACCAAAAGCTTGGTAAACAGCATGGCGTTTGTTAACACCACAATTAGCAAAAAGCTTACGTTAAACAACGATTTAAACTGGGGCAATGAGCCCTGACCGAAATTTTTGAAGCTCCACCTGTAAAACATTACATAAATGGATTGATACGCTTTTGCCATGGTGTTAAAATTTAAGTGAACAGATCGGGTTAATTCTCACAACAACCTCACCGGGTTGTTATATAGTTCAATAATACGAAAAACATTTAAAAAAGATATAATGTTTTGATTTTTTTTAATTATCAAAATTATATAAGGCCAAATTGCAAATATCGAAACTAAATTACAATTGGTTTAAACATTTAGCAAGCTGTTAATTTGTAGGTTCGACAGGTTTTGTATCCGATGGTTTATTTGTTGTATCAAAAGTTGCCAGTAAATTTACGTTAGGGTCGGCCTTTACATCCGGCGTAGCCGATGCAACCGGTACGGTAATAGTATACGCCACGCCTTTTACATCAGATTTATACAGCTTTCCATCAACCATAAATTCTACCGTAAGCTGGTATGGCTTTTCTTGCAACTGATTGATGTGTATCGTAAGCGACTTGTTTTTCTGCTGGTAATGCCAGGTTATTTTTAGTTGCGGGTGCCCGGCATCGCGCAGCCATTGGGTAAAAAATGGGTTCAGGTCTTTTCCGCTTACTTTCTCCATCACAAGGCGCAGGTCGTTAGTATTGGCGTTGCTGCCGTTGTATTGCTTGTAATAGGCTTGTATGCCTTTCCAAAAAGCGTCGTCGCCAATTTTGCGGCGCAGCATGTGCAACACCCAGCCGCCTTTTTGGTAGGCATTGGCATTAAGCATCCCTATCATTTGACCCTTGTAGGCCGAATCTACAACAGGCGCGCGGTACTTTTTCTCAAATCCAAATATCATGTCGCGATCTGTAGCAAGGCGGCTTTTTAATGTATCTGCCCCGTAGGTGCCTTCCATGTATAGGTTGGTCATGTAGGTGGCAAAGCCTTCGCTTAACCAAACATGCCACCAGGTTTTCTCGCTAACGGCATCGCCAAACCATTGATGGGCTATTTCGTGCGCCATTAAGGGTTCTATGCCTTTATTATCGTTTACCGATTTTTCATAATAAAATATCGCCCCTGCATTTTCCATCCCGCCAAAAATGGTTTTAGACTGCACGTTGGCCAGCTTTTTATACGGGAATGCCCCAATACGTTTTACAAACCACGGCAGTATCTTAGCAGCAACGGCATAGTTCTTTAAGCCCTCTACCTTATCCTCCGGGAATACGTAGCTGTAAACAGGAGTGCCGCCGGGGTTGCCGGGGTTGGCTATCGCAAAATCGGCCACACCTATAACCATTACTTTGGTTGGCAGCTGCGCGGTTTCGCTCCAATGGGTTAGCTTCTTGTTTAGCGGCAAGGGTTTCTCAATAACTTTTAAGCCGTTGGAAACCACTTTATATTTTGCAGGTGCTGTAACCAAAAACTCAACCGAAGCTTTGTCGGCGGGGTCATCTACGCAAGGCAGCCAGTAGCGCGCGCGGGTAGCCCAGTTATCGCCAAAAAAAGTGCGGTGTTTATATTGATTGGTGGAGATGATCAAGCCATCGGTAGGGATACCCTTGTAGATAATTACATAGTTATGGGTCGATCCTTTGAGCGCTTTGATGTTCAGTACCAGCTTATCGCTGTCCTGCGTGTACTTTACCGGCAGGTTGTTTTCTTTGATGGCCGATACCATCATACCCTTGCCATCTTTGTTTTTCTTATAAAGATCGAGCGCTAACGTGGTGGCCGGTTTAAGAAACTTTGCGGTTATGGTTGCCTGCCCTTTGATCACGTTATCGGCATCATTTAAGGTAATGGCGAAGCGGTAATGCTGTACATCAACATTAGCGCCGGGCGCCTGGGCATTGGCAGATAAAGCTGCTATTAGCGGCGCGGCAAGCAATAGGTAGATTTTTTTACGCATGTGGTAATATTACAAAAAATACCACAGCTAAAACAAGGGGTAGTGTCTCAGTTTGAAATTTTATGAAGCTCGTATCATCGTTAACTTTATAAACTATCTTAGACCATGGATTTTTCTGAAATTACACAGTCGATACAGAATAACAAAAAGGAATTTACTATAACCATATTGGAAGCCACGCAGGCATTATGCGTAGTTATTTTTGTAGCGGGGCGTGGTGGAAGCCCAGTTCGACACCTTCCGTTACTAAGGGTTGTCGCACAACATGGATGCACCGTAATTGCTCCTCATTTTGAAATGCTGCCGTCTTTAACACCCACAAAAGAGGAACTGAATGCGCGCATTGAGCAGCTTGAAACTGTTTTGAGAGATTATTCACATTCGCATCAAACGCTCATAGGCTTAGGGCATTCTATCGGAGCTACATTGTTGCTTGCACTTGCCGGAGGAAAAGCATTAACATTTTCGGGGCACGGTATTGGCCCTCATTCAATTTGGAAGTTTGAACGGCTTGCCCTTTTGGCACCATCAGTTGATTTTTTCTTGCACCCTGGAGCACTACAAACAGTCAATACACAAATTTATCTGCGTAACGGAAGGAAGGATACGGTTACTCCTCCTTCCAAAGCATTATTATTAAAGCAAATATTGGAAAAACAAGGGCATGTAGATTTTTTACTGGATGAGGAAGCCGGCCATTTTAGTTACATGGATGAACTTCCCCCTCAAATTGAGGATTCGCAATCCAACCGAGAGGTCTTCTTGGTAGATTTGGCAAGAAATATTGCTCAGTTTGTTACCACTTAATATTAGGCACTTGTTCATTAATTTGGCAAACATTGGTCAAACTGAGACACTACCAAATAAGGGGCATTTAGCCCTTTCTAATATTTTGACCTTATCCTTTACGGTGTTTCTTTAAACTTTGGAAATCAATATAATAAAGCACCTTAACCGAAACGTTGTTGTTCTGCGGCTGGTTGTAGGTGTCTCGAAAGTTGTTGTAATAGTTTTGAGTGCCTAAATTGGTATAGCTTTGTGCCGATTGCTTCCAGGCCAGGCTTATCTCGCTGCCCGGTGTAAATTGCCAAACGTATATCATATCTATATTCCACAGGTTTAGGTTTTGGTCAACATTGTGGTTAAAATCAGTAGTGGTTAAGTTTGCCAGCGCACCATCCTGGGCCAGGTCAAAAAACTGTTTGTAATTTACCTTGCTCCAGTAATGCCTTAAGCGGAAGGTTAAGCCCATTATATTACTGAAGGTGTACTTCACATTAAAAATGTTTTGTACGGTTTGTGCATCGCGCAAGCCAACTATTGGGGTTACGTTATCATTTGCTACGGTAGCAAATCCGATGTAATTAATACGCGGACTAACCATAAAATCGCCACCAACAGAAAACTTGTTGCTTACCCTATAATTGTAAAACACATTCAAATCGTTGCCTTTACCATTAAAGCGGTTAAGCCACGCGTTTGAGTAAAAGATGCCAACCGAAAAAGGTTTAGCCTGGTTTGTTTGCAGGTTTAGGTTGAATATAAAACTTTCGGCCGTTTTAAATACCCGGCCCGGCACACGCGGTTCGTAAAAGTCGTTCCCGCTCATGCGGATGTGCCCGTTAAAGTTGGCGTACCAAAAGTTTTTGAAATTCGCCCCGGCACCAAAGTTTTGGTTAAAGTATTGGTAGCTATATGGCGATACGCGGTACGATGAATAGGTATTTGTCCATACATCCCACTTGGTGAAAAAGTGTTTGGGCTTGTAGTTAGCGTATGAAAGGTTTAGGTTATGATCTAAATAGTTGTTGTTAAACAAAATGCCGAGGTCATTGGGGTCATATTTTTTATCTACACGATCTTCAGATACGCTCCAGGTAAAATTACCCAGTGTTTTGCCAAAAGTAACATTGTAGTTGTAGCCCGTAACGGTTTGCTGGCTCCTGTAAAACTTGTTACTCATTAATCCGTAGCCCGAAAGGTTATATGAGTTTTTTTTGTTGTTAAGGTTCCACACCAGGCCACCCACATCGGCAGAGTAGTCTTTACCGAAACGGTTAACATTGGTGTTGATAAGCGTTACCGACGAGTTGTTCTTCAGGTTTTGATCGAAAACCAAAATGTTATAGTTGGTTAGCGGGCTTGTTTCTACCTGGCGCTGGTTGCCTGCCGCGTCTTCCACCGTAGCGTAAGCCGTATTAGTTATACCGTTGAAAACACCAATGCCTAACCCTTTTGACGTACGGCCCGATAGTTTGAAAGCGTTGATCAGTTTGGTTTCGGTAGGGTTGCCCACTACAGCCTCGCCCGGTTGCAGGTTATCATAAGCCTTGCCATAGTTAAGGGGCTGCCCGCCAACGCGGCGGGTGTAAAACAAATTACCTTTATTGAACAGCTCGGTACCTTCGGTAAAAAAGGGGCGGTTCTCGTTATATTTTACCTCGAACGGCGTAAGGTTTAGAATCTTATTATCTGATTGCACCTGCCCAAAATCGGGGATCAGCGTAAGGTCCAGCGTAAAGCTTTCGTTAATTCCGTACTTTACATCCATGCCACCATTTACAGATGCTTTGGTGTTTGGGACGCCTGCCATATTGTATGGGTAATGGTTTACATAGGTAGAAAAATATGGGTAAAAGCCTAAACGCACCGGCGGAACTATCTTTTCTATCCCCGTAAGGATGCCCTCCTGGTTAATGAACCCGTTTTGCTTGGGGTCAAGCTCATTCCAAAATAATTGCTGTTGCGTATTTTGGCGTTTGCGGATGATGTTCATGCCCCAGGTTTGGATATCCTTTTTAGCGAAGCGGAGTGCCGAGTAGGGTACTTTTATCTCGGCAGTCCAGCCCAGGCTGTCAATTTTTACCTTGCTTATCCAAACGGCATTCCAGGTAGGGTCTTCGCTATTGCCTTCCGAATTTGGCAGGGCGTACTTGGCATCAAACTGCCCGTTGGTTGATGTTACAAAAAAGCCGGCTGCATTGATGCCATCCTTATAGGTATCGAATATAATTCCGATGAAATCGGCATTACCTATCTGGTCGCGCGTGGCAAATTCACGGGCAATTTTGGCCGGGTCTTTCTCATACATGCGGGCGCCAATGTATACGGCTTCGTTATCGTAAATTATTTTTACTTCTGTGCGGTCGGCAGCGTTTTCGTGTGTGCCTGCATTGGGGCGCAACTGTACAAAATCGGTAGCAAATGGTACCTTTTGCCAAACGGCGTCATCAAGTTCACCATCCATTTTGGGTGCGGCCTGGGTTTTTATAGCCACAAGGGTTTTCTTCTTTTCTTGCGAAAAAGTATTTAGTGTTATAGCAGATAGTAATATGGCAAGTAAAAAAACTCTCATTCGGGTTGGTTAACAGTTTCGATTAGATGCTCGAAATTTGCAAAACGTTACAGGATATTATGTTAAAAATTGGTTAACAAGTGTTAAAGTTTGTTAATGAGGGAATTGCGCGGCAATATTTATTTTAGTTGGTATAAATAAGGGGATAAAAACCGCGCATGTCATTTTCAGATATATTAGCCAAATCACTTCAAAATCTTAACTTTGTGTCCTCAAAAATTAGGAATTTATAATGTTTGAAAATTTATCGGATAAACTCGACAGGGCGTTTAAAGCACTAAAGGGCCAGGGATCAATTACAGAAATAAACGTGGCCGAAACCATGAAAGAGATCCGCAAAGCTCTTTTGGACGCCGACGTTAACTATAAAACAGCTAAAACCTTTACAGATGATGTAAGGACAAAGGCCATGGGCGAAAACGTATTAACGTCGATCTCGCCGGGCCAGTTGCTTACCAAGCTGATGAACGACGAGCTTACCGCTCTTATGGGCGGCACCACTGCCGAACTGGAGCTGAAAGCATCGCCAACCATCATCCTGATAGCGGGCTTGAACGGCGCGGGTAAAACCACTTTTACCGGCAAGCTTGCCAATTACCTTAAAACACAAAAAGGCAAAAAACCATTATTGGTTGCCGGTGATATTTACCGCCCCGCGGCTATTACCCAATTGCAGGTTTTAGGCGAGCAGATCGGTGTACCCGTTTATGCCAACCTGGAATCTAAAGACCCAATTGCCATTGCGCGCGAGGGTCTTGCCCTGGCTAAGCAAAACGGCAACAACGTGGTAATTATTGATACCGCGGGCCGTTTAGCTATTGACGAGGCCATGATGGTGGAGATAGAGCAGGTGAAAGCCGCTGTGAACCCACACGAGATATTGTTTGTGGTAGATTCCATGACCGGCCAGGATGCTGTGAACACCGCCAAGGTGTTTAACGATCGCCTTGACTTTACCGGTGTTGTTTTAACCAAGCTTGATGGTGACACCCGCGGTGGTGCGGCGCTATCAATCAAATCCGTTGTTAACAAGCCCATAAAATTTATTGGTACCGGCGAAAAGATGGAAGCGCTTGACGTTTTCCACCCGGATCGTATGGCATCAAGGATCCTGGGCATGGGTGACGTGGTTTCATTGGTTGAACGCGCGCAACAGCAGTTTGACGAGAAGGAAGCTGCCGAGCTGCAACGCAAGATCCGCAAGAACAAATTCGACTTTAACGATTTTTATAGCCAAATACAGCAGATCAAAAAAATGGGTAACATGAAGGATCTGATGGGTATGATACCGGGCGTTGGTAAAATGATGAAAGATGTTGAAGTAAGCGACGATTCTTTTAAAGGTATCGAAGCCATCATCAACTCGATGACGCCAAAGGAAAAAGAAAACCCCGACCTGATCAACCCAAGCCGCCGCAACCGTATTGCCAAAGGCTCGGGCACCGACCTGCAGGAAGTTAACCGCCTAATGAAACAGTTTGACGATATGCGTAAAGTGATGAAACAAATGAGCAACCCCGCGGCCATGGCCAACATGATGCGCAGGATGCCAAAGATGTAACCAAAACATAAAACAAATAGAAAAAGCCCTGACGAATGTTGGGGTTTTTTGTTCCAATTTCTTGCAAAAACGCTAGTGGATACCGGCGACCTCGGGATAGTAAACCAAGGTAAAACTTTGGCGTTTTGAGGTCGAAAAAATGTGTTTTTAAGACGGTAATTATCCCCTTTTTGGTGCGTAATTTCGTGATAATATTAGCACTAAAATAAGGTTATAAATCAACCGGGGTATCAAGGAAACTTATACAACACCCCCAGCGCTAAACCCTCTGTAGCCTGTACGCCGGGTTTAGATTTTTTGTCGAACAATATCGTTCCGTTGATAGAAACGTTCACCAGGCGGTTTACCTTGGCAGCCAGTATGGCATCAAAGCGGTGGCGGGTAAAGCTCAGGTCTTGTCCGTAAGGTACAAATACATCATAACGGGCGTTTAAATGCATGTTTTTTGCTATATCCTTATCAAATATGGCTACCATCTGGAACGCGATATCTGTACGGATGCTTTTGCCCCTTTTTACCCCGTAAAGTTCATCTACACCCGGTGCCAGGCTGTTAAAAACGTTATCATCAAGCACAAAGGTTTGCCTTGCGGTACCGGTACCTAAACGAAGATCAAAATAACTCGTAGGCTTATATTCAAAACCTATTGATTCGGTTAAGTAACCCGGCGCCATAAAATTCGATATCAATATCGGCGGGTTCACACCGGCGCCGTCATACTGGTACCCGGTATCAAACTGAGATTCAAACGTTAAAGACCCAAAGAAAAACCAGTGCTTGGACATTTGGGTAGCTATCTTATTATCAAAAAAGATCCTGTCGTTACTTTTGCGGGATGACTGGCCTTTGTTTTTTGATTTACCATAAAGCAGGTTCAATTCTGAGGTATAACTGAATGGAGCTTTATTATACTCTATCCGGTAAATAAAGTTGGATGTTAAGGCCACCGCTGTAACACCACCAGCGGCATAGTTATCGCTAAAGGCGGCCTGGCTAAAGTTTAACCCAAACGTGATGTACTTGCGCCAGTAGCTTATTTTATAGTCCAACATAGTAACCGGTATCAGTTCCTGCTGTATCTGGATAGGGGTTGGCGGTACCGGTATGGCATTCTTTTTTGTTTGAATGCGGTATTTATTAAGAATGGTGGTATCAATTTTTACCGTGTCTTTTTTTACGGTATCGGTGGTTTGCGCGTTTGTGCCAAGCGCCGCTGTAAACATCAGTAAGAAGAATAGTCTGGTACCGGTTTTCAACATAGCCACAAATAAAAAGTAAAAATCTGTTATTTCTATGGTTTAATTAAAAATACTTCATCCAGCCAACCCATTTACGCTGTTTAAGATACGCCATATCTGCTTCCTTTTCATAAGCCTCCCGCTCAAAAACGATATTTAAGTACGCTTTATTATGCTCGCGAAAAATGATAAGATTAACAAAGTAATTTAGCAGGTACAAAATATAAAAGAGGATAACCAGCAGCTCGGCCTGTTGCCGCAGGTGTATCCGTTCGTGATTTATCATAACCTCATCATTCAACAGCGCTTTGTTATTCAGCAAAATGAAAGGAAACAGCGCCATACCGTTTACCTTTAAAAAAGGCGTTACAATTATTTTGTATCCGGCTCCCATTTAACTTGTGGTAAGGGGGCAAGGTCGTATGCGCTTGGCCGGCGTTGGTAGCGTTTTAAATTCTTGCGGATGTAATCTATAAAATCGTAATCGCTTGCCGAGGTAACTAAGTAGTAGCCCGGGCGGTACTTGTGCATAAAATCGGTAAGCTTGGGTTCTTCCAGGTGGGTTATACCTTGTACAAACGCTTTGTTAAAGCGGTAATCAATAATGTTTTGCCGGTATTCGGCATCTATAATACCACGCAACTTTTCGGCATTGCGGCCGCTTTTACTAAAGGCATTATAAAGGGCATCAATACCAAACCCTACGCCGCCAGAGCCAATACTCAGCAAATCGGAATTGTATTGCGACCCATAGATCTTGCTAAACTCGCGTTGTGTATTAGCCAGGCGCTTTTGCGGATTTATAAAGCTATCGCGGATGGTTACCTCGCGCAGTGCTATTGCATTGGGTTTTAAATAAATGGCCAGTGCGGTATAGTCTTTTACTTTAACCGTATCGCTATAATGATCCTGCTTATAGAATATCAGCATATCGCCGGGCCTGGCAACAATGTTAAATTCACCTTTAAAGTTATTGTAGGCTGATTTACCTGATGTAGCGTTTAACACCCTTACTTTAGCCACGCGCGCCTTGCTATCCTTATCAAACACAATACCGGTAACTTCCTTTGTTTGTGCAAAGGTGTTAACGCATAAAATGCTTAAGAAAAAGGAAAGCCACAACTTCATTATAAAGTTTAAAGCTAAACGTTTGGGGAGGGATAAACTATACTTTAACAATCTTTAACACACTATTTCACTACAACAAGTTTCTGCCCAAGCTTAATGCCGTAGTCAGATAGTTTGTTTAGCGCTTTTAATTCATCAACAGTGATACCAAAACGTTTAGATATGTTGTATAGTGTGTCGCCCTGCTTTACGGTATAAATTTTATCGTCGGGCGGGGTCTTGGAAATACTATCCTGCCGGGGCTGATTTATGGTTTCGTTTATCTCGCCCAATACACGGTCTTCTCGTTTTATTTTGGCAAGTTCACCCTCCGGCCGGTCGTACTGATCAAGCTGATATTTATTGATGATATTAAGCAGCAACTGGGGATATTTAGGATTAGTGGCATACCCGCAGGCTTTAAGACCATATGCCCATCCTTTAAAATCGTTCTTATCCAGCTCAAAAAGGCGGGCGTAATTTTTCTTCTTTAGAAATTCGGAATGGTCGCGGAAAGACTCTTCCGGGTTGGCATATACCCTAAAGCAATCGTTTACATTATCATCATTCTTATAATAGCTTTCGCCCGCCCAGGTGCTGCCGCATTTTATACCGAAGTGATTGTTGGCAATTACCGCCAGGTCGCTGTTTCCGCTGCCGCTTTCAAACAAGCCCTGTGCAATGGTGATGCTAGCGGGTATGCCATAAGTATTCATTTCCTGTATGGCAATAGCTTTAAAACGATCTATATACTCAAGGGAGGTAAAATCGCGGTGCCCGGCTATGGATCCGCGGTTGCATTTTTGAATGGTTTTGTTGTTTTTGGATGCTTTTCTGCGGCTAATAACGCTTTTGTGGGCCGAGCACGATGTAAATAACAATACGGCAACTAATAATGTATATATCCTACGCATGCAGTTTCAGCTTTGGTCTGCCAAACTTAAGTTTAAAAATATAATTATTAATTGTTATCCGCTAATTCGTCTTTGGCTGGGTTAGCCTCCGCATCGTCATCAAACTCGTTAAGGTCATACTTATTGATGATACCTAATACCTGTGCCGACCATTTTTTGCTGCTTGCGTATCCTCCACGCTGTATGCCTTTTGCCCATCCTTTATAATCGTACTGGGAAAGTTTATCTGCCAGGTGGCTAAACTGCTTGCGCTCTGTCATGATACGGGCAAAATCCTGGAACGATGCCATTACATTATCGTATTTTTTATATGAAGATCTTACTCTTTTGTTGCCTTTATAATACACTGCGCCACCGCCGCCTTTAACGCCAAATTGGTTGTTTAAATTTTGAGCTATAGCGCTCTTCCCGCTTGCGCTCTCGTGCATGGCAACGCCTAATATGATACTTGCAGGTACGCCGGTTTCGTGCATAATGCGAATGGCATTATCTTTAAACTTCTCTATGTATGATTGTGCTGCGCTCTGGGCTAACACTACTGTTGTTGAGGCAAACAATGCCGAAACTGAAAAAAATGTAACAGTTAAGAGTTTCTTCATAATTATTTTTTTCTGATGATCAGTAGTCCGTCTCGTACAGGCAGAATAAACTTTTCGACCTGTGTGTTAACAGCTATTTGCTCATTTAGTTTGCGGATGCTCTCGGTATCGGCGTCTTTCTCGGTGCCAAACACCTTTCCTTTCCACAAAACGTTATCAATTATTATTAAGCCTCCGGGCCTTACTTTGTCAATTATTAACTCAAAGTACTTAAAATTATTTCGTTTGTCCGCATCAATAAAAACCAAATCGAAGATAATATCCTCAAAATCAGCAATTATAGCCTCTGCGGGGCCAATATGAAGTTTAATTTTTTTATCCACATTTGTTGAAGCAAAATGTGAATTAAGCATTTCTTCAAATTCTCCGTTAACTTCAATGGTGTGTAAAACGCCGCCTTCTGCCAGCCCTTCTGCCAAACAAATGGCCGAGTAACCGGTAAATGTCCCTATCTCTAAAATAAGCTTTGGTTGGATCATTTTGCTGAGCATACTCAGCACGCGGCCCTGGTAATGACCTGACAGCATGTGCGGTTTAAGCACCTTCAGGTAAGTGTCCCGGTTTATTTTTTGCAACGCCTCGGGCTCCGGGTCGCAATGGCTATCAAGGTAAGCCTGTAAGGCCGGATCAAGAATTTCCATAGCCGCAAAGGTAAGAAAATTATTTTTGAGCTTAATTTGCTTGATTAAGGTATTACCTGAGCCTTGCTTTTCTCAGTACTTGTTAAATCAATTTATTGATTTTAAGCAAATTATTGATTTTAAGCAAATTAAAAACATTAGCATGTGTTCACAATCGCGAACGTGAACAAAACCGTCAATGAGAAGCTTAAAATTGGTAACAATCAGGAAATCCTATAATCAGGCTAATCATGGTTCAAAATGATTTACTCATCCAACTCTGCAACAGTATAACCGCCGATATGGTATCCACCAACGCCTTATTCTGCCTGGCTTTTTTGCCCATGCCGCTTTGGGCGATGGTGGCCGATGCCATTTTGGAAGTAAAACGCTCATCAAACATTTCTACCGGGATCTCCGGGAAAGTTCGCTTAAGCAGGTTGGCAAACCCTTTAACATGCATGGCAGATTGCGAGGGGGTGTTGTCCATCTGCTTGGGTTCGCCGAGCACAAAAAGCTCTACCTGCTCAGTTTGCAGGTATTTTTTAAGGTAATCGATGATTTTTAGGGGGTGGATGGTATCCAATCCCGTCGCGATGATCTGCATCGGGTCGGTAACGGCAATGCCGATGCGCTTTGTACCGTAATCGAAAGCCATTATGCGCATAGCTTCGCAGATATGAAATATGAGATTTGAGATTTGAGATGCCGCATGGTTAAAAATGGTGCTGTTTAATTCAAAGATAGCTTAATCTGCCCCCTGTCTAAAATCTCATATCTAAAATCTCATATCTAATTTTTACCTTGCACCAAATGCAGTTTAAGGATATTATAGGGCAATGGGCAATTAAGCAAAGGCTGATCACATCGGTAAACGAGAACAGGGTAAGCCATGCGCAGTTGTTTTTGGGCCCCGAAGGTGCGGGTGGTTTGGCATTGGCAGTTGCTTACGCGCAATATTTATCGTGCGAGGATAAGCAGGCCAACGACTCGTGCGGGGTTTGTTCATCATGCCGCAAGTATCGAAAACTGATGCATCCCGACCTGCATTTTTCTTACCCTTTCTTCGCCAAGCATAAAGATGATACCGCGCTTACCTTTATTGAACAATGGCGTGATGCCTTTACGGCTCACCCTTATTTAAGTCTTGATATTTGGCGTGGATACCTGGAGGCTGAGAACAAACAAGCGAATATCAACATTGCCGAGTGCCATCAGATCATCAAAAAACTTAGCTTTAAGCCGTTTGAATCAGCTTACAAGATCCTAATCCTTTGGCTGCCCGAATACCTGGATAAAGAAGGTAATGCATTACTAAAAATGATAGAGGAGCCACAGCCAAACACGTTATTCATACTTGTGGCCCAAAACCAGGACCAGATCCTGAACACTATTCTTTCGCGCACGCAACTAATTAAGATCCCTTGTTTAAATTACGAGGATATTAAAGAGGAGCTAATTAGCAGACATCATCAAACGGAAACCGCCGCATCGCAAATTGCCTACTTAAGCAATGGCAACATGACCGATGCTTTGGCCATGCTGCAACACGATACCAAAAGCTACCACGAGCTATTTGTGCAATGGCTGCGTTTATGTTTTGGCAATAAAGGGCTGGATATTTTGAGTTTTGTTGACCAAATGGCCAAGATGGGCCGCGAAAACCAAAAGAATTTTTTACGTTACGGCATAAGTTTTATCCGCGAGTGCACGCTGCTGCGTGCCGGTGCCGAACGCATTGTAAAACTGCCTGAACAGGAAATGGAAACCGCCAAAAAGATGTCGGCGGTGATCAACAATGCGCAGGCCCAAACCATTATTACTGAGCTGGAAAAGGCTCATTATCATATAGAACGTAATGCTAACCCTAAAATCTTGTTTTTAGACGTATCTTTACAAATTATAAAGACACTAAGTTTTAAAATTACCCCCACGGGGACTCATTATATACCGAATTAAATTATGGGATGCGGAAGTTGCTCAACAGGCGGCGGTTGTTCGCCTGCAGGCTGCAAAAGTAATGGCTCTTGCCTTACAAATGGTTGCAGCAAATTAGATGTACACGATTGGCTATCACATATGGATATGCCAACCAACTATAAGCCTTACTCAATAGTCGAAGTAAAATTCAAGGGTTCGCGTAAGGAGTTTTATCATAATAACGACAATATTTACCTGGAGGCCGGCGACCTTGTTGCCGTTGAAACTACCACGGGTGGTTATGATATTGGCCACGTTTCTATCACCGGCGAACTGGTGCGCATGCAAATGACCAAGCGCCGCGTAAAAGAGGCCGACGTTGTTAAAAAGATCTATCGCCGTGCTACCGTTGCTGACGTTGACAAGTGGAAGCTTGCTAAGGATATGGAATGGGAAACCATGCATAAATCGCGCACGCTGGCGCTGGAACTAAAGTTATCTATGAAGATAAGCGATGTAGATTACCAGGGCGATAAAACAAAAGCCACTTTTTATTATACAGCCGAAGGCCGCGTAGATTTCAGGGAATTGATCAAAAAAATGGCGGAGAGTTTCCGCATCCGGATTGAGATGCGCCAAATAGGGATGCGCCAGGAAGCAAGCCGCCTTGGCGGTATTGGTTCATGCGGCCGCGAGCTTTGCTGCAGCACCTGGTTAACCGATTTTAAAACGGTTTCTACCTCTGCCGCACGCTATCAAAACCTATCGTTAAACACCCTTAAACTTGCCGGCCAGTGCGGTAAATTAAAATGCTGTTTAAACTACGAGCTGGATACATATATGGATGCTCTTAAGCACATCCCCGATAATGTGAACGTACTTAAAACCGAAAAAGGTGATGCGCGCCTGCAAAAAACCGACATCTTTAAAAAGATAATGTGGTTTAGCTATCCGCGCGAAGAAGCATGGGTACCTATGCCTATTGCCAAGGTAAAAGAAATTCAACAACTGAACCGCGAGGGTATTATCCCTGCCGATTTGGGTGAAATGGTAGAGTTGGAAAATACAGCTGCAAAAGCACTTGATTACGAAAACGTTGTTGGCCAGGATAGCTTAACCCGCCTGGACGACCGCCGCAACCAGAACCGCAATAAGAGCAATAACAACAATAACACCCGTGACCGTAACCGCCGTGGTGGCGAAGGGCGCCGCGATGGCCAGCAAGCTGGAGCCCAGCGCCCGGAAGGTGGAAGCAAACGCCCGCAGGGCAACAGGCCCGATGGTGGGAACAGGCCGCAAGGCAACCACCAGCAGCAACAGCAGGACGGTAACGGTACCGATGGGCCGCCAATGCCCGAAGGAGGAGGCAATCGCCAGCAGGGCAGCAGACCCGATGGCAACCGCCAACAACACCAACAAAGCGCTAACCGCCCCGAAGGGCAACAGGCGGGCGGATTAAAACCTGAAGGGGGTGAGGAAAATCGCCCGCAGGGTAACCGTAATAATAACAGGCGCAACAACAACCGCCCTAGGCCAAATAACCCAAACAACAACCAACCCCGTACCGATAACCCAGGCGGCGGTAGTGCAGCAGAATAAATGAATGCTTTAAAATATCTTTTCGGTGGATTAGTTGCCCTTGTGCTTTTCACAGCACAAGGCTGCACCGACCCTAACATGGTTATTGATCAGAACACGGAGGTAGCCAACCACAACTGGGCGTATGTTAACCGGGTTAAGTTTGATGTTAAGATAGATGATATCAGCGTACCATATAACCTGTACTTTAATGTAAGGGTTAGTGGCAGTTACAAGTACTCCAATATGTTCGCATTGTTTTTCCAGACATCGCCGGGCAAAAAAACCCATACCACCCGTTACGAGTTTAAACTGGCTACCAAAGATGGCGAGTGGCTGGGAAGCGGCAGCGGCAATCTATACAGCTACCAATTGCCTTTACGCACCAATTATAAGTTCCCGGCAAGGGGGGTTTACCATTTTGAGGTGGAGCAAAACATGCGCGATAATCCGCTCCACGAGGTTATTGATGCCGGTTTAAGGGTAGAGAAAGCGCAGTAACCCTCTTCATTCCAAATAATTAAAACCTGTAATAGCTCTGTTTGTAGTTAATGTATACCAATTGCTTAACTATGAAAAAGTTATTTGTTTATCTATTCGCGGCAGCTGCATTAAGTTTATCGGCCTGCACAGGTAACAACAAAACAGGCGGCAACCATGCCGATTCGGGCGCTACAAATGTGGGTAGCTCGGGCGCGGCAGATACATCTGCAGCCGTATCAACAGCAACAACCCCGGCCCAAACAGGCACAAGCGGTACTGATACCAGCGGAAACGGAAAAGGAACAACCAACCCAACCTCAGACACGCTAAAAACCAATCCTAAATAATTATGAAAAAGCGCATCATATATTTATTTGCGGTAGCTATTATAGCCATAACTGCTTGTAAGGGAAAAACAACAGGCGATTCCGGCGATACAACAACAGCAGATTCCGGCCAAACCCACGTAGGCAACCAAAGCCCGGCAGATAGTAATAAACTGCCCACAACGCCTACAGAAACAGGCGGAAAGGATAGCAGTGGTAATGGAAGCGGCAATACTAATGCACCTAAAGACACTTTGAAAAGCAATCCGTAAATCTTATTTGCTCGCGTATCGATTTTTATTCTATTTTGGATGAAATTTAATACCCTGAAAAATGCGGAAATTATTATTCCTGTTTCTTTATTTACCAATTGCCTGTTTTGCGCAAAATGTAACCGAAAAAGTTTCTGCCGGGGACAGTTTGAAAAGCGTCAAGGCGCTCGATTATTTTAATGAGCTGATCCCCTACAATCCCACCAATGCTGAATATTACTTTGAACGTGGACGGGCTAAATTAATCCTTAAAGATTTTAACGGTGCCCTGGCAGATCTGAATAAGTCCATTGCATTAAATTACAATAACGAAATAGCCTATGTTGACCGCGGCCGTTTAAAAGACCAATTAAACGATTATAACGGCGCTATTGCCGACTATGACCAGGCTATAATGGTTAAGCCAACCGGAGTTGCTTATTACAACCGGGGCTTAGCAAATTTTAGGTTAAATAATTTTGCCGCCGCTGTTGATGACTATACCAAAGCAATTGCCTTAGATGCTAAAAACGGGTATTTTTATCTGCAGCGGGGATTGGTTAAAAAAACACTTACCGACTTGAGCGGGGCTTTGGGCGATATAAGTATGGGGATTAAAATCGATTCCAAAAATAGCGTTTTTTATTACGAACGGGCAATAGTTAATATCATGCTTGATAATGATAAGGACGCCCTGGCAGATTTTAACCAATCGTTTTTAATAAGCCCGCCCAATAATGCCGAAGCATATTATAACAGGGGAAACACCAAGCGCAATTTTAGCGACTCTAAAGGTGCTATAGCCGATTTTGACGTGGCTTTAAAATTAAAGCCAACGCTTACGGAGACCATTAGTAACCGCGCCGGTGCCAAATACGACCTTAAAGATTATGCAGGTGCAATAGCTGATGCCAATATCGCATTAGCAGCAAGCCCAAACGATGCATCGGCCTTATTAAACAGAGGGCTTGCTTATGAAAGATTAAACCATAATAAAGAAGCTATCGTTGACCTTACAGCATATCTTACAAAAAACAACACCGATGCCGGGGCATATTTCATCCTTGCGAATACATATCTTAAACTAACCTCTTATCAAAACGCAATAGAAGGTTACGACAAGGCTTTAGCAATCGATAATAAAAATGCACAGGCCTATTTTAACCGGGCTTTTAGCAAGCGTTATCTAAATAATTTTATGGGAGCTATTGATGACTATACCAAGGCTATAGCGCTTAACCCTAAAAACAGTCAATCCTATAACAACCGAGGCCTTGTTAAGCACCTTATGAAAAATGATGCGGCCGCCTGTCACGACTTTAATAAAGCCGCGCAAATGGGTAATAAGGCTGCTATGGAAAACTCCATAAACATGTGCCACTAAGTAAGTAAATTACTAAGCGTTTTATTTTAATAGTAAAATTACTACATTCGTTTTGCTAATATTTTTATCAAAATGGTTGTTGTAGTTTTAAGTGCCTCTATAGTTATATTGCTCATCGCTATCTTTGTTTTTTTGAAGCGGCCTGCCTCAAATGGCATTTCTGCGGATGAGTTTTCCATGTTAAAAACAGAAAATGATTCTTTAAAAATTACTGTAGCACAAGCCGAGCAAAAAGCCGCCGGCTTATTATCCGAAAAGGAGAATATCACCAAACTTTTAAAAGATGAGCAGAACCGTTTACTTGATGAACTTTTATACGAGCGCGGTCAACTGGCCCAAGCCAATCAATCATTAGAATCATCCCGGTCATATTTTAAGGCGCAGCAGGAAAAACTTGCCGAGCAAAAAGAGGATATAGAAAATACCCGCAAGCATTTTCAGCGCGAGTTTGAGAATGTGGCCGAGAGGTTATTGAAGGAAAAATCACGGGAGTTTACAGACGTAAATAAGTTGAGCATCGATACCATCCTAAACCCGCTTAAAGAAAACATAAAAGCATTTGAGGAAAAGGTAGATAAGGTTTACAACATGGAAGCCGCCGAGCGCAATACACTAAAAGGCGTTATTACCCAACTGATGGACCTGAACAAACTCATCAGTACCGAGGCATCCAACTTAACCAAGGCTTTAAAAGGCGATAACAAAAAGCAAGGCAACTGGGGTGAAGTGATCTTAGAAAAGGTTTTAGAGCGTAGCGGCCTTGTACGAGACAGGGAGTACCGGGTACAAGCCAGCCTGAACCACACAGATGGCAGCAGGTTGCAGCCCGATGTAATAATTGACCTTCCGGACGATAAACATCTGATAATTGATTCTAAGGTCTCGCTGATCGCTTACGAGCGTTTGGTAAATTGCGAAACGGAAGAAGAGCGTAAACTTTATTCAAAAGCGCATATAGAATCCTTACGGAACCATGTACACGGCCTGTCATCTAAAAACTATCACGATCTGTACCAGGTAAACTCGCCCGATTTTGTGTTGCTTTTTGTGCCGATAGAGTCATCTTTTAGTTTTGCCGTACAACTGGATGCGGACCTTTTTAGTGATGCCTGGGATAAGCGGGTAGTAATTGTTAGTCCGAGTACTTTATTGGCCACCCTGCGTACCATAGCCAGCATCTGGAAACAAGAACGCCAGAATCGTAACGTATTGGAGATTGCCCGCCTAAGCGGAAGTATGTATGATAAGTTTGTAGGTTTTATAGCCGATATGGAAAGCATCGGCAAAAACATCAACCAAACACAATCGGTTTATAATAGTGCATTTAATAAGCTGGTTGATGGTAATGGTAATTTAATCAAAACAGCTGAGAAAATCAAAGGTTTGGGTGCTAAGGCTAATAAACAGTTAGATGGAAAGTATTTGGACGAAGCGCCTTAAAATTAAATCGTTATTTATTCTGCACTTTTAAACGCATTCCACCCTTGCGCTTTCAACTCGTGCTGATTTCCTGATTTTGTGATCAGGCTGCAACCCTCATTTGGTTCGGTAATGTAACCGATGATAGAGAAATCCATTTTATGTTTGATCTTATCATAATCGGCTTGTTTCACGGTGAACAACAGTTCATAATCTTCACCACCGCTTAAGGCACACACGGTTGGGTCGAGGCCAAATTCGCGGGCAGTTTCGTAAGTCATGGGGTCGATAGGAATCTTTTCCTCATATAACTTACAGCCTTTATTGCTTTGCTTACAAATGTGCAATACCTCAGATGCCAAACCGTCAGATACATCTATCATAGCCGTTGGCTTAACGCTTAGTTCTTTCAGCAGGTCAATAATATCTTTCCGGGCTTCCGGTTTTAACTGTCGTTCAACAATATAATCTTTACCCTCCAGGTCGGGCTGGATGTTTGGGTTTTCTATATAAACCAACTTCTCACGCTCTAACAATTGCAGACCGGTATACGCACCGCCCAGATCACCGGATACACAGATCAGATCGCCTTCTTCGGCAGTATTACGGTATACCACATCCTTCTCATCGGCATAACCAATAGATGTAATGCTGATCACCAAACCTTGTTTGGATGCACTGGTATCGCCTCCCACAATATCTACATTGTAATTACCGCAAGCCAGATAAATACCTTCGTATAATTCTTCAATAGCCTCTAACGGAAATTTGCTGCTCATACCAATAGAAACAGTGATCTGGCTTGCAGTACCATTCATAGCATAAATATCGCTCAGGTTTACCTGAACTGCTTTGTAACCTAAATGTTTAAGGGGGGTATAGGCCAAGTCGAAATGGATGCCTTCTAAAAGCAGATCGGTAGATATCAGGGTTTTCTTTCCTTCAAAATCAAGCACCGCGGCATCATCGCCAACACCTTTAACGGTACTTTTTTGGGTAAGGGTTATATTTTTGGTGAGGTGGCTTATCAGGCCAAACTCTCCAAGGTTCTCTATATTGGTTTTCTCTTCGTTTTCGAACATATTATTAGTTATTACGCCGATTATAAAATGATTACACCTATTATAAAATAATTGCCAACTATACCGGTGAAATCATTTTTCAAAAATCAGGGTAATCCATTAATCACAAAAATACAAAAGCTTAATACAATAACCTTAAGCTAATTGCTTTATCCGCTTGTTATTACCACTATTGTAATATTTATAATAAATAAACTATTTAATATTTGGTTAATTATTATATTTTATTTTTTCTTTAATAAATATATTTATATATAAATAAGAAAATTACTTATTTATTCAGCTTTTGTGCTTGCAATTGCAAATTATAAAAAAGAAAATAATCTAACACAACCTATTACCTCTCCTGTAGTGGTTGTACCCGAAGCACCAAAGCCTTATTCAATTACCGAAGGTTTTGAAACAGGCAGCAAAACTTCTTATGCTGTAGCGAATGTTCAGTTGAATACCGGCTTGTGGAGTTTCAACAACAGTTTAATTGACGGACTTGCTGCTGATGGTAAAAACGGTGTAAAATCTGATACCACAGTCACCAAATAATAATCAGCAAACTTAAGCTAATATTGAAAATTACCTGCATACACAGGTTGTTACCGGTAACGAGTTATACATTATAATGGGCAATTATAATAAAAGTAACACAGGCTCAAAATTAACTTTCAATAAAATAAAAAAAAACATATTAAAGTGCCAAGCAATGTTTGAAAATTTGCCGTTATAGTACCGACAGAGAATAGCGACCTAAGCCGTGTAGCAAGCAATACACGTGTTATAGCGTTTAGTTTATAACTTACTATCAAATCTGCCGCAAAATGTACAGGATGCAGTTGAAACTAAGAAGGGCGTATTGTAATAGGCACTAAGCTTGGATAGCCCGCACTGACGCCTTTTTATTTCGTTACAATCCCAAACTTGCCGAAATCTCCAACATCCTCTCAATAGGTTTTACAGCTTTTTCTATAATGTGAACAGGTACTTCTATTTCCGGCATTTCATTTTTTAAACACAGGTAAAGCTTTTCCAGTGTATTGCGTTTCATGTGCGGGCAATCGTTACAGGCACAGGTATTATTTGGTGGCGCCGGGATAAACAATTTATCAGGGTTATCCTTTTGCATCTGGTGTAAAATACCGGCTTCGGTAGCTACAATAAATTCCATTTCGGTACTGTTGGTAGCATACTTTAATATCCCGGTGGTAGATCCTATATAATCTGCCATCTGCAATATAACTTCCTCGCATTCAGGATGTGCCAGTATTTTAGCATTCGGATAACGTTCTTTAATCTTCGTAATTTTCTCACGACTAAAAATCTCATGAACCATACATGCACCATTCCAAAGCACCAGGTCGCGGCCTGTTTTTTTAGCTACCCATGCACCAAGGTTTCTATCCGGCCCAAAAATTATTTTCTGCTCTTTTGGCAGGCTTTCTACTATTTGTACCGCGTTGCTCGATGTACAAACAATATCGCTTAAAGCTTTCAATTCCGCCGTGCAGTTCACATAGGTTATCACCAAATGTTCGGGATATTTTTCCTTAAACTTTTTGAACAGGTGAGGCGGACAGCTGTCTGCCAGGGAGCATCCAGCTTTTAGATCCGGTAAAAGTACTTTCTTGTTTGGTGATAATATTTTTGCGGTTTCGGCCATGAAGTGTACACCGGCAAAAACAATAATATCTGCATCCGTTTTGGCGGCTTGCTGAGATAACCCCAGGCTGTCGCCAATATAATCGGCAATATCCTGTATATCTCCTTCCTGGTAATAATGGGCCAGTATAACGGCATTTTTCTCTATTTTAAGTTTTCCTATTTCGGCGAAAAGGTCAAGCGACGGATTGATGTATTCGTCTACAAAACCTTTCACTTTTATTTCTTCGAAGATATCCATTCCACAAATCAATTAATAATAACTCTTTTTATATATATAAATAAACCTATTGTTATTAAGGTGTTAGTTATGTGTAAAAGTTGTAATAATATTTACCCTAAAAGTTGTTTATCCATTTTTATTAACATTTATAAACAACTTTTGCATTTTTATAATGCTGATATTAAGATCACTATAAGAATCAATAATTATCTTAAAAACTTATTTGTTGATAATTTCTTGCTTAATAAAATGTTAATTAAGTGGTAAAATTGTCTAACAAATAGCTCAAAAGTAAAAGTAAAAAATGTAATTTTCAGACTTATCAACGTTCTGCTTATTTTGTACATTTTTACTTACACAAAGTTAACACGTTTTATACCTCTTATTAACATTAGTGTTAATTTTACACAATACATAAACTAAATATGACCAGAACTGTTGATTTCCTTGTGGTAGGGTCGGGCATAGCCGGATTAAGTTTTGCATTAAAGGCTGCAAAGCACGGTAAGGTTCTGATAGTTACAAAAGCTAACGAAGACGAGAGTAACACTAAGTATGCCCAGGGTGGCGTTGCAGTAGTTGTTGATAAAAAAGAAGATTCGTTCGAAAAACATATAAATGACACTTTAATTGCCGGTGACGGCCTTTGTGACCCCATTGTTGTAGAAGCCGTTGTTAAGGAGGGACCAGCCCGTATCCGTGAAATTATAGACTACGGAACCAACTTTGATATGACAAATGAAGGTATTTATGACCTTGCAAAAGAAGGTGGGCACAGTGAATTTAGGGTATTACATTATAAAGATATTACCGGCTTTGAAATTGAGCGCTCTTTATTAGAAGAAATTCACCGTGAGCCCAATATTGAGATACTTACACATTACTTTGCTGTAGATCTGATAACGCAGCACCATTTGGGCGAGTTTGTAGATAAATCATCAGATAATATAAAGTGTTATGGTATATATGCTTTTAATACCGAGAATAACCAGGTTGAGAAGATAGAATCTAAAATAACCATTATGGCATCAGGTGGTGCAGGGCATATATATTCGGTGACCACAAACCCGGTGATTGCTACCGGTGATGGTGTAGCTATGGTTTACCGTGCGAAGGGTAAGGTGCGTAATATGGAGTTTATCCAGTTCCACCCAACGGCTTTATATAACCCGGGTGAGTACCCATCATTCCTGATATCGGAAGCGGTACGTGGTATGGGTGGTGTATTAAGACGTACCAATGGTGAGGAATTTATGCAGGAATATGATGAGCGTAAATCATTAGCACCAAGGGATATTGTGGCAAGGGCTATTGATGCCGAAATAAAAAAATCAGGTGAGGACTTTGTTTACCTGGATATCCGCCATAAAAAGAAGAAAGATATTATAGCGCACTTCCCTAATATCTATGCCAAATGTTTAGAGATAGGTATAGATATGACCCGCGATATGATCCCGGTTGCACCGGCCTGCCACTATATGTGTGGTGGTGTATTGGTAGATCACCAGGGAAGATCATCTATCAATAGGTTATACGCCTGCGGAGAATGTTCATCGACAGGTCTGCATGGTGCTAACCGGTTGGCATCAAACTCTTTATTAGAAGCCTTAGTTTTTGCCCACCGCATTTATAAAGATGCTATTGTAGATTTCGCGAGTTTGGAGATACCGACCAATATCCCAGATTGGAATGAGCATGGTGTACAACTTTCCAATGAAGATATACTGGTTACGCACAACATCCGCGAGATGCAGAAACTGATGAATGACTATGTTGGTATCGTACGTTCCGATTTCCGTTTAGAAAGGGCTATGCGCAGACTACGTTTGCTTTATGAAGAAACAGAAGATTTCTATAAGAAAACCAAGCTATCTGTTAAGCTTTGCGAGTTGCGTAATTTAATCCAGGTAAGTTACTTGGTGGTAAAATCAGCTACCGCCAGGCACGAGAGCAGGGGACTTCACTATACTACAGATTACCCGGAGCACCAAGAGGTTTTGGAGGACACTGTTTTTTGAGATTTGCAATTACTTTAATTTAACCCAATCAATCGTTCGCGTTAAAATTATGGAAACAGGCTTGTTATTATTTATTAGTTTACCGTATTTATCGTAGCGAAAGGGGTCAAAATAGATACCATCATTATACATATATGTATCGTAACCCTTTAAATTCTGAGGTCCGATAAATTTAATTAACAGATGTCCTGGTTTTAAAAAGAGTTGATTAACATAATAAGACGTGGCTAATGTCTCTTTTACTAATCTTAAACTTTGTTGATTAATGAACCACGTTTTATTAGTATTTAAATCATGTATTTCGATTGCTTTAATGCTTGATAAATCAATAAATGAACTGACTTTATATTTTCCAAAAAAGTTATCATTTTTAGTTTGACCAAATAAGTTAATAGTACTTGAAATAAAAAAGAAACTAATAACAAATAGCTTTAACATGAAGTAAACAATTAGAGCGGAAAACGGGATTCGAACCCGCGGCCTTCAGTTTGGGAAACTGATGCTCTACCAACTGAGCTATTTCCGCTTGTATTATAAGTCAAAAATAAATAAATTTTGAGATAAATTTTAAATTGCTTTTTACCTTTTTTTCTTCACCTTTTACCTCCAAAAATATGCCTCTTATACTTCCTGTAAAAGATAAATTACCCCAATGGGGAACAGATTGCTTTATTGCCCAAAATGCTACCATTGTTGGCGATGTGGTAATGGGGAATAATTGCTCTGTTTGGTTTAACGCGGTTATCCGTGGCGATGTGCATTACATTAAAATAGGCGATAACTCTAATATACAGGATGGCGCCGTAATCCATGCTACTTACCTAAAAGCACCTACTAATATCGGCAATAACGTATCTATCGGCCACAATGCTATTGTGCATGGCTGTACACTACACGATAATGTTTTAATAGGAATGGGTGCCATTTTAATGGACGATGTGGTGGTGGAGGAATACGTGATTATAGGGGCCGGCTCTGTAGTATTAGAGCGCACCGTTTGCGAAAGCGGCTACCTGTATGCAGGCAACCCCGCAAAAAAAATAAAGCCACTTACCGTTGAGCAAAAGGCTTTATTAAATAAGCTGCCGCAAAACTATATCATGTATTCCGGTTGGTTTAAGGATTGATCTGTTCTTTCGGGATATCTATCGGCTCCTCGGCTTCCCAATTTGCCCTTAGGGTAATTTCTTTATCGTATAGCCAAATATTCTCGGGCTGTGCTCTAAGCTTAACGTTACCGCTATCCCAACGGCCGTTTTTATTGGTGTCGTACACTACCCTGATCTTGTATTTCCCGGTTAGGTAATTTTTATAAAGTATCGAACCACTTTTCGATATAGGGTCGGAGTGGATCAAGTTCTTTTGCTCGTCCATTAATTCAATCACATAGCTTTTGCTGCTATCCGGCACATTAACTTTAAGGGTAAGCTGGCTGTAGTTGTCGGGTTTATCCGCCTCAAAGTTTATACCTGTACGCTTGTTTTTATCGCCGTAAATATCTACAACCGCCGCTTCGTTCAATACAAGTTGGTACTTGCCACCCGCTCGCCACCTGTTTTTTACAATAATAACACGGGGGTTCCCCGGGTCTTTTTGTACGTTTAAATTAGGCACATTGGTCGAATCTATGGTAATTGAAATCAACCCTGGTTCAATATTTTCCACAGGCAAATTGGCGGTTATTCTAAGGTCCGTGTTGGGCTTCAATTTATTATCCCGGTTAATACCGTATTTGAATGTAAGTACACGTGTAAAGGCCTCTTTACGGCCTTTTAACTGGTATATGGTATCAATAGGCTTATTATTATCATAAATGGCTACGCGTAACGAGTCAAAGGCCATGTTGCGCATATATACTAAAGCGGTATCCTTTGTTTTGCTGATGTCTACTATTTTCTGTTCGTCTAATCCCTGGGGGTAAATGATCTTTAAAGAAGGGTTAGTTAAACGCTTGTTAAATACAAGAGATAGCACACCATCATTAGTCAGTTTCTTTTCGGAAACCCTAAATTTTTGCGGTATCTGCAGGAACAGCGATAGCCTGATGCCCGAAGTATCCTTGTTCAAGTTAATGGTACGGTTAGAGAATGCGATTAATTCTTTGTCATTATCAAATATTTTGTTTGGGCTTGGTTCTTTTAACGCGTAGATCTTGTATTGGCCATCGTGCAAATTGTTTAGGGTGAAATTTCCTGCCGAATCTGTTGTGGCAAAAATGGTAGGCTTCTTTTTACCGAACAACAATGAATCCAGTTTAACCGGGAAGATCATCACCGTGGCGTCCTTTTCTTTTTCCTGGGTGATGCTGTTCACCACAAAACCCGACATGCTCAACGAGTCGATGTGCGGCCCGGTAGAAAACACGTAGGTAAAGTTGTCCATTATGTTGCCTTCGTTTACATCCTGGATGGCTTTACCAAAGTTGATAACGTAGGTTGTATTTTTCTGCAGCGAATCTTTAAAATCGATGATCAGGTCGCGTTTGCTTATTTTGTAATCAGGTTGTTTTTCCAGTGCTGGGCTAATGGTAATTTCCTGATATTGGTTGTTCAGTTTATAAAACTCGTCAAATTCCAATCGGATCTCTTTTGCCTTAAAATTACGGGTCATATTTTCCGGGGTCGCTTTCAATAATTTGGGAGGGGTAAGGTCGCGCGGGCCCCCCATAGGTTTTTGGATGCTTGCGCAGCCAAAAACTAATAAAGCGATAAAGGTGAAGAAGATGTTTTTACTAAAAATGGCCGGTTTTGGTTTTAACATTGTTTTTATGCCCTATAAACGATTTTTACTTTTTTTTGAACTGTGATATAAAAAGTCTAAAAAAATGCTTTAAAAAAGATATTTTATAATTAACTGATTTGTAGATAGTTATAAACTATCGGGATACATGTACCATTAAAACCGATACATCCGACGGTGACACACCCGAAATTCGGGATGCCTGCCCTAAGGTTCGTGGTTTTATCCTCATCAGTTTTTCGCGCGCTTCTTTAGAAAGTGAAACCAGTTGATGATAGTTAAACTCGGGATTGATTTCCCGGTCTTCCATTCTTTTCATCCGGTCAACAATTTCCAATTCTTTTATAAAGTAACTCTCATATTTGATTTTTATTTCAGCCTGTTCAATAGTTTCTTTATCATAATCTGATAACTTATCTGAGAGCGAACTATCTACACGCTTTAGTTCATTAAAACCTATTTGCGGCCGGCTTAATAAATTAAACAGCTTGGCATTTTGGTTGATAGGCGAGGTGCCCGCCTCCTCCAGTAAACTATTTACTTCAGATGGGTTGATGCTTTTGATTCTGGTGAAGGCAACTATCTCGTCCGAGTTTTTGATCTTACGGTTAACCTTGTCCAGGCGCTCATCGCTTATTAAACCAAGCTCATGGCCCATTGTGCTTAACCGGATATCAGCGTTATCCTGGCGTAACAATAAACGGTGCTCTGCCCTGGAAGTAAACATGCGGTATGGCTCATCGGTACCTTTTGTAACCAGGTCGTCTATTAAAACACCAATGTATGATTCGGATCTTTTCAGGATCAGCTCGTGTTTATCATTTATTTTTTGGTGCGCGTTAATACCCGCAATAAATCCTTGCGACGCAGCCTCTTCATAGCCGGTAGTCCCGTTTATCTGACCGGCAAAATAAAGATTGCTGATCTGCTTTGTTTCAAGCGTTAAAGTTAGCTGGGTAGGCGGAAAAAAATCGTATTCGATAGCATAGCCTGGACGGAACATTTTAGCCGTTTCAAAACCCGGTATTTGGGTAAGTGCTTTATATTGTACATCCTCTGGCAACGAAGTAGAGAAACCATTTACATATATCTCGCAAGTGTTCCATCCTTCGGGCTCAACAAATATCTGGTGACGGTCTCGCTCTGCAAATCGGTTAATTTTATCTTCAATGGACGGGCAGTACCTTGGGCCTAAACCTTTAATACGGCCGGTAAACATTGGCGATCTTTCAAAGCCTTCTTTAAGTGTTTCGTGTACTTTAATATTAGTATAAGTGATCCAACAGCAGCGTTGGTCCTTTGCCAATTCTACATCGGTATAAGAGAAGCGGCCGCGTTCTTCGTCGCCCCATTGCTCTTCCATTAACGAATAATTCAAGCTCCGTCCATCCACTCGGGGCGGGGTTCCTGTCTTCATTCTGCCGGCATCAAACCCCAGGGTAATCAGTTGTTCTGTTAAGCCGGTAGCGGCTTTTTCACCTGTACGGCCACCACCAAATTTCTTTTCACCAATATGAATAACACCGTTTAAAAATGTGCCATTGGTAAGGACTACTGCATCCGATTCTATTTCTATATCGAGCGATGTTTTTACACCTGCAACAGTATTTCCTTTAATTAAAAGAGAGGTAACAGTATCCTGCCAAAAATCAACGTTGGGGGTTTTTTCTAAAGCAATTCGCCATTCTTCAGCAAAACGCATTCGGTCGCTTTGTGCCCGTGGGCTCCACATAGCAGGGCCTTTACTTAAATTAAGCATCCTAAATTGCAGGGACGTTTTGTCGGTTATAATACCCGAGTAGCCGCCCAACGCATCAATTTCACGCACTATTTGCCCTTTAGCCACACCACCCATAGCCGGGTTGCAACTCATCTGCGCAATAGTCCCCATGTTCATGGTGATTAGCAAAACAGAAGAGCCTAAATTGGCAGCGGCAGCGGCAGCTTCACAGCCCGCGTGCCCGGCACCAACCACTATAACATTGTATTTTTTAAACATATAACCTCCATGTTCCACGTGGAACATTATGAAATTTCTTAATTAGATGTTCCACGTGGAACATTAAAAAATGAGTATAAAGCGAATGCCGCCCAAATGCCCTCTAATACTACAAAAGGGTAAAAACCAATCATGTATGACGACAGTCCACACATGCCCGCACCTATAAAGTTCATGCCGGTGTACAGGCGTGTTTGCGCCGATATCTGCTTGAACATGTTAAGCAAAAACGCAACCAATAAGATGATAACCCCAATAGAAGCAATAATGTCTGATATTTTCATCTTGTTACGCTTCTTTAAGTTCGCCTAATTCAATCCAACGTGCTGTTTTGGCATCCAGTTGTTTGTTTAGGTAGGTGATCTTATCAGTCAGTTTAGTTAAATCTTTTGGGTCGATATCGGTTGTGTTTAAAGCATCAGCTGTTTCTTTTAGCTTGTCTTCAATATCTGCTATCTCTTTTTCAAGCCCTTCGTATTCCTTTTCCTCTTTAAAACTAAGCTTTGTTTTTTTTGGTGCTTCAGCTTGTGTTTGAGCAGGGGCAGGCGTTGTCTTTTTATTCAATTGTTTCGCTTCTTCCAGTTCCAACCGGTAAGACGTATAGTTGCCGTTATAAATAAGCACCTTACCTTCGTCTTCCATAATGAAAAGTTGGTCGGTTAGTTTATCAAGCAAATACCTGTCGTGCGATACCATAATCAATATACCCGGGAAGTTGGTTAAAAACTCCTCCAATACATTCAAGGTATCAATATCAAGGTCGTTTGTAGGCTCATCTAAAATCAAAAAGTTTGGGTTTTTGATCAGGATGCTCATCAAGTGAAGGCGTTTCTTTTCGCCACCACTTAATTTCGAAACCATGCCGTATTGCTTAACAGGAGGGAATAGAAATAAGGTAAGCAAAGCAGAAGCCGAGATAAGCTTGCCATCTGCCATAGTAATAAACTCAGCAACGTTTTTTACAATATCTATAACGCGCTCATCTTCCTTAAAACTTAATCCCGCCTGGTTAAAGTAACCAATCACGGTTGTTTCGCCCTTGATGATCTCGCCACTATCGGGCTGCAAGCCGTCGGTTATTAAATTTAATAAGGTAGACTTGCCGCTACCATTCTTCCCGGCTAAGCCAATACGGTCGGCTTTTTTAAAGGTGTAGCTAAAATCTTTAATATAAGTGTTACCATTAAAGCCTTTGCTAATATGGTGCATCTCCATGATTTTGTTGCCCTGGCGGGATACCTTAACACTTAGCTCAACGTTTTCTTTTCCGCCACGGTCTTTAGTCTTAGCTTCCAGGTCGTAAAAGGCATCAATACGTGATTTTGATTTGGTGCCACGTGCCTTGGGTTGTCGGCGCATCCATTCCAGCTCTTTACGTAACAGGTTCGAGTTTTTTTGGAAGGTAGCATCGTCAGAAGCTTCTCTTTCGGCCTTCTTTTCCAGGTAGTAACCATAGTTACCTATATACGGAATGATCTTGCCTCTGTCTATCTCCAGGATCTCGTTACAAACATTATCCAGGAAGTACCTGTCGTGTGTAACCATCAATATGGTTTTGCTTCCTTCGGTCAGTAATTTTTCCAGCCACTCAATAGTATCAATATCAAGGTGATTGGTAGGCTCATCTAAAATATAGATCTCCGGATCTTCAATTAAAAGTTTAGCTAAAGCCAACCGTTTTTTCTGCCCGCCTGATAGCGTGTTAATGTGCTGGTTAAGATGATGTATGTCTAGCCTTCCTAAAATTGTCTTGATCTTATACTCATATTCCCAGGCATCAATTTCGCTCATCTCCTCCATCACTTTATCCATCTCCTTCATGTTCTCGGGGTCGTTTTCCAACAACTCCTCGTAACGGCGGATTAGCTGCTGCTGAATATTATCCGCATGGAATATGTAATCGCTGATGGTAACCGCGTTTTTAAAGAAAGGGTCCTGCTCCAGGTAGCCAACGTTTAGGTCGCGTGCTTGCGCAACTTTACCTTCGGTTGGCTTTAACGAACCGGAAAGAATTTTTAACAACGTTGTTTTGCCCGCACCATTAACACCAACAAGCGCCACCCTGCGGCCGCGGTTAATGCCAATGGTAAGGTTTTTAAACAACCAGTTATCATGAAAGGAGTGGCCTAAATTTTCGGCCGAGATATAAGTGCTCACTAATTAGTATGTATTTTATCTGATGTATATATAAAAGTGCCCGTTGCACTCTCTAATGATTTTTTGAACATAGCATAGGCAACCGTGCTGCCTTTGATGCTCCTGTATTTTTTTAACCCGCAAATAAGCAGCGGGTCTATTATTTTGAAAAGGCCGGTAGCCAAATTTTCTAACCAGTGGCTTCTTTCCCGCTCACCCATTAACATGGATGGTTGATAGATATGCAAGGTTTCTAAACCCAATCGCAGCAATGCATCCTCCAGTTCGCCCTTTAATTTTGTATAAAATACCGGCGAATTTTTGTCAGCCCCAATGGCTGTTACTACATGAAACTGTTTAACGCCATTTTGCTTGGCTAATTGTGCCAGTTGCAAAGGGTAGGCATAATCAATCTTCCTGTATTGTTCCTTATCCGGTGCCTGGCTCTTAGTTGTTCCCAAACAGCTGAATATGGCGTGGCCGGTGATGGTATCCGCGAATTTATCAAGGTCATCAAAATTGATAACCAATTGCACCAGTTTTTTATGCTTAAGGGGTAATTCTTTCCTAACTAAAACTAAAACCTCGCTGTACTCGGCGGCCTCCAGTAATATATTTAATAAATTACTGCCAATTAAGCCGCTTGCGCCCGCTATAATTGCCTTATATGCCATTATGGTAGGTTTTAACGTGCAAATTTACGCATAAATAAATTGTGGAATAAATATTGAGCGTTTAAACATGTATCTAATTACATAACGAGTATTAATTTATCAGGAAAAAAAGCAGAATTTCACACTGAGGGCGACAGGGGGCATAATGATATAGGTTGGTTAAAAGCAAATTTTTCATTCAGTTTCGGGCCATTCAGGGGCGATACAAAGACGAATTTTGGTGCTTTAAGGGTGCTGAATGACGACTTTATTGCACGTGGAAATGGCTTCGGCCTCCACTCATACCATAACATGGAGATATCACCACCATTGTATTGGAAAGCGCCTTAGAGCACCAGGATAGCATGGGTAATAAAGGCATAATCAAAGCGGGCGACGTGCAGATTATGTCGGCAGGCGCCGGTGTGTTCCATTCGGAGTATAACCTTTCGAGATCGAAAGATACCCAATCCTTACAGATCTGGATGTTCCCCAAAGTAAGGGGTATCAAACCGAGGTATGATCAAAAAAAACTTAAGCAATATGTTTATAATGAATGAGTTAACTATTATGATATCGCCGTTAAAAAGATGATAAGTTTTGGTTAAATCAGGATGCTACTTTTTCGCAAGGCGATTTTGATGCAGGGCAACAGTTAATTTACACCATTAAAACACCCGGAAATGGTGCTTATGTTTGCGGGCGAAGTAAAAATCGCAAATCAGGTTTTAAACAAAAGGGATGCGATCGGCGTTTACGATACAGAAGCAATTACGATAGAAACCAATAGCGAAAGAAAAGTATTGATCATAAAAGTACCGATGATATTTTAAACATTAGAATAAAATTTCTGTACCCTAAAACAATTGATAAATACTTTGTTTATAACTGGCAAGTAATAATAACTTATGGCAGAACAGGCAATTACCGGGTACAAAAAATGGCTGGAAGGCGTTGGGGAGCAGGGCGTATTCTTTAAAAGCTTTTTCCGCAATATTTTTAGGGGCGGTTTTGAATGGTCGGAGTTTGTGCGCCAGTGTTACGAAATAGGATACCGCTCTATGATGTTGGTAGGTATCACCTCGTTTATTATGGGGATGGTTCTTATCCTGCAACTTAGGCCATCCATGTTAGAAATGGGTGCCGAAAGCATGCTGCCTAAGACGCTTGCGGTGTCGTTTATACGTGAAATAGGGCCGGTCATTATCGCTATTATCTGCGCCGGCAAAGTAGCATCGGGAATTGGTGCCGAGCTGGGCAGTATGAAGGTTACCGAGCAGATAGACGCCATGGAAGTATCGGGCGCAAACCCATTACAATACCTTGTGGTAACCCGTATTTTGGCAACCAGCTTAATGGTGCCGTTATTAACCGTAATTGGTGACGCTATTGGCCTTTTCGGGGGCTTTTTAGCGTTAAACTTTACCGATGATATCAGATTTACGCTTTACTTCCACAAATGTATTTCTTCTCTTGAATTTATAGACTTCCTGCCTGCTGTTGTTAAAACCGTTTTCTTTGGTTTTGCTATTGGTTTTGTCGGGTGTTATAAAGGATATAACTCCAATAAAGGTACTGAAAGTGTGGGCATCGCGGCGAACTCGGCTGTAGTAACGGCATCTTTATGGATTTTTGTTATTGATGCCGTTGCAGTACAAATCACCAGCTTACTATTTTACAGGTAACCATGGAAGATACTAAACAAAACAAGCCGGACGTGGATAAGCCTACAAACGAAGTGGTTGTGGATATCGACCATATTTCCAAATCTTTTGGGACGAAAGATGTGCTTACAGATATCAATTTACAGCTAAAACGAGGCGAAAATATAGTGGTACTTGGTAAATCGGGCCAGGGCAAATCGGTTACGATACAGTGTATTGTTGGCTTGCTTACACCAGATACCGGCACCGTTAAGGTTTTTGGCGATGATGTGGCTGAAATGAATGAAGAGCAGCTAAAACAGTTACGTACTAAAGTCGGCTTCCTGTTTCAAAGCGGTGCGTTATACGATTCAATGACCGTGCGCGATAACCTGGAATTTCCGCTTATACGTATCCTAAAAATAACTGACCAGGCTGAACTGGATAAACGAGTAGAAGAAGCCCTTGACGGTGTAGGCCTTGCTGACGCAATAGACAAGCGACCATCTGATCTTTCGGGCGGGATGCGTAAACGTGTGGGATTGGCGAGAACGATGATTGTAAGGCCTGAAATAATGCTTTATGACGAGCCTACGACAGGATTAGACCCCATCACCTCGCGCGAGATAAGCGAGTTGATCCTGAACATGCAAAAAAAGTATAAAACATCATCCATAATTATAACTCATGACATGGAATGCGCCAAAATCACCGCCGACCGTGTTTTGATCATGAACGAGGGTACATATATAGCCGAGGGCTCGTTTAATGAGCTAAAAAAATCGGACGACGAATTGGTAAGGTCATTTTTTAACGAAACAACATGAAAACTACATCATCACAAAAAATAAAAATTGGCGTGTTCACGGTTGTGGGCCTACTGGTACTTTTCCTCGCGGTATTTTATATCGGGAACCAAAAGAGCCTGTTTAGCTCAACATTTAAAGTATACGGAACATTTAAGAACGTTAGCGGCCTTACCGTTGGGAACAACGTGCGCTTTGCCGGTATAAATGTGGGCGTAGTTGAAGCCATAAACATAGTAACAGATAGTTCCGTACGGGTTGACCTTACACTAAATAATTCGGTAAGAAAATTCATCAAAACCGATTCTAAAATGAGTATTGGTAGTGATGGTTTGATGGGTGATAAATTGGTAGTAATTGCACCTGGCGGGATAACCAGTCAAATTGAAATTAGCGAGGGTAAAGAATTAGGATCGGTTAACCCGGTTGATATGGACAAGATCATCACCAAACTCATTAAGGTTGCCGACAATGCAGAAAGCCTTACCAGCGACCTGTCACAAATTGTAGCTAAAGTAAATAGTGGTAAAGGGAGTATTGGCCGCTTGCTTAATAACGATAAAATAGCAAGGGATCTGGAAGGAACGGTAAAACAAGCCCAAACTACCATGAAGGGTGTGCATAGTACAACAGCAACCCTTAACGAAGATTTGAAAGCCGCCCAGCATAACTTCTTGCTTAGGGGTTTCTTCAAAAAGAAGGAGAAGGCCGTCAAAGCCAAACAAGATTCTATCAAAAAAGTACAGGAAGAAGCTATAAAAGCCAAAGAAAAAGCAGCTAAAGATGCCGCTAAGAAAAAGGATGATAATTAAGCGACGAACAGAACAACGAGTAAACAAAAAGTGGAAGCTAATTAGCTTCCACTTTTTGCTATAATGCTTTAGTTATTTCGTCAGACAATGGTTTTGTTGTAGAGCGGTAACGATGGATCAGTTTGCCATTCTCGTCTATCAGGAATTTTTCAAAATTCCATTTGATCTCGCCTGTAAAATCAGGATTTGGCTCTTTGGTTAAGTAAGCGAATATGGGTACTATATCATCGCCCTTGACACTCACTTTTGAACTTAAAGGAAAAGTTACACCAAAGTTTTTCTTGCAAAACTCTTTTACGTCAGCATTGGTGCCCGGCTCCTGGTCGCCAAAGTTATTTGCCGGGAAACCAACAACAACTACCTTGTCTTTGTAACGGTCCGCAAGCTTTTGTAATTCGGCATATTGTGGGGTAAAACCACATTTTGATGCTGTATTTACAATAAGCAATTTTTTGCCTTTGTATTTCGACAAAGAAAAATCGTTACCATCAATGGTTTTAAGCTTGAAGCGGTAAAGCGGTGCAGGTGCCGATGTGATGAACATCAAGGCGCAGATTAATGTCAGTAATTTCATGTTTTATGTTTGAAAATAAATGATTTACGAGGACGATTGATTTACGGATGTAAAATTAGGTATTAAAAACCTCTTTTATCCAAATAGAAATCCTCTTTCTGCGTCATTTTTTTCTTAGCGGCAGGGGTTTTGTCCGGGTAACCCAATAAGTGCAGTGTGCCGTGAATGATCACTCGGTGTAGTTCCTGCCCCGGCGTAACGCCAAATTTGGCAGCGTTCTCTTTAATGCGTTCTATAGAAATAAAAATATCGCCTACAATTACTCCTTTTTCATACGAATTATCGAAGGTGATGATATCAGTATAAGTATCGTGATCAAGATATTCCTGATTGATCTTTAGCAGGTATTCGTCGGTGCAAAAAATATAGGTAAGCTCGCTCAGTTTATAGCACTCGGCAACAATGGTATTGGTGATCCATTTACGTACCGCGTTTTTGTTTTTTAATTTATAACTGATGTCTTCCTCATGGAAAGTAATTGCGGGCATTATATTTTAAAGTGTAGTTCAACCTCGTTACCACTTGCATTAAATATACATTGGTCGGCAAGGTGCTTTAATATAAATACGCCACGGCCGGTAAGTTCTTCCAGGCGGTCGGCAGCTGTTGGGTCTGCCAGGTTATTATAGTCGAAACCGGCACCCTCATCAGTAACGGTCCAAATGATGCGTTTGCCATAAACCTCAACATTTACGTAAACCTTTTTATTGGGGTCTAATTTATTGCCATGTATAATTGCATTAATAACCGCCTCGTTAAGGCAGGTCATCATGTTGGCAAACACATCTTCGGCTACGTTATGTTTATCCGCTACCTCTTCTATTAAAGCCTCCAGCGGTGTAATGCTTTCGTGTTTTGACGGAAGTTGTAGTGTATAAAGTTCCGTTTGAACGTTCGCCTGTGCCATATCATTTTCCATTAAGTTGATCAAAGTATTTTTTAATTTTTTGCCTGTAATACAAGTTAAGCGCCGCAGGTACTGTTCTTATTTGTTCCGTTTGCTTTGTCTTAACCTGCTCATAGTCCTGCAAAGCTTTAATATACCCCGGCGGCATGTTGCTTGCCGCCCGGCTCTCCCTCTTTTGGTCCTGCTCTCTCTCTTGCTCCGCTTTCTCGGCCTCCAGCAAACGTATTTTTATTTGCTCTTGCCTTTTTAACGCTTCGTTTGTAATTTTCTTGTTTACGAGATCGTTCTCAGTTTGTTCCATTTCTTTTGAAATTTTATCTAAATTTCCTAAACCATTAGTACCGTCTTTATTGTTCTCTTTATTTATTTGCTGCAACGTTTGCCTAATCATTTGTTGCTCGCGCGCCATTTTGGCAAACTGCTCGCTCATGCCTTGCTGGTCTTGCTGTCCGGTTTTGCCAGTTTGAGGGTTACCCATCTTCTGCAACTGCTCGCGCGCCTTTTGCATGTTTTGATTTAGCTGCTGCTGCATCTTGCTTAATTGCGATAACGAAGGTTGTTTGCCTTTGCCCCTACCACTTTTGCTTTGCTGTTTTTGCAATTGAGCAAGTGCTTCACTTAACATAAGTGCTAAATTATTCATACTGGTCATAGCAAATTGCTGGTTGCGCAGGGCTTCGGGCGTTTTGCGCTCGCCTAAATTATCTAAAGATTGGTCTATTTGCTCATTAATACCAGCAATTTCTTTGTTAACGGTCGATTGTATCTGCGGAATGCGTCGGCTAAGCGAATACAAACTATCCTCAGCTGTTTTTAAATTATCCTTAACATCTTTTTGTTTTTGCGCTAACGCGATATAGCCCGGATCGGTAGGACTGGTATTGCGTAATTGCTGCATTATTTTTTCTTGAGTGAACGAACTGTTCACCAAAGATTTTAACAATTCGCGCAGCTGGCGGGCATCAACGGCGTTTTCGCTCTCCTGTCCTTCGCTTTCATCGTTCTTTAGTTTATCGGCAAGCTGCTTCATTTGTTTGGCGGCTTGCTGTTGCGCTTTTGATGCCTGCGGGCGGCTGTTTTTTTTTAACGCATCCGAACTTTTGTTCATCTGCTCATCTATCGACTGCTTTTCGGCCTCCGGGTTTTTAAACTCTTGTTTGTTGCCGTTCTTCTCGTTTTCTTTTTGCAGTTCGTCCAGCTGTTTTTTGATGTTATTAAACTGGTTACTCAGCTTTTCTTGTTGCTGCAGGTCCTTATTGTTGTTACCAGCCTTTTGAGTTTGGTCTGATAGCTTTTGCTGATTTTGCGCCAGTTGGTTTAATTGGTTTACGTTTTGGTTCAGCTTTTGTTCAAAATCGAGCTTTTTATATAGTTCCAGGATACGGTCAAGCTCTTTCTTTAACGATTTATTGTCCAACTGCATTTTAGATAATTCGTCGCGGGTGCTATCCTTTTGGCTTTCCTGCAACAGCTGTTGTAATCTTTGCAGCATTTCCTTGGTCTTATCATCCAGCACATTGTTAAACAGGTTTTCAATCTGCTTTTGCATTTCCCTCAGTTCCTGCGTTTGCTGCTGGTTTTCCTGCCTGTTGTAAAGGTTCTTTTTGTTATCGGCCTGAGTATCTTTTACTAACTCATCCAAATCTTTGCGTTTTTGTAGCAGCTCTTCCACCTGCTTTTTCTCATCGAACGAAAGGGCGTTTTTATCCAACAACGCTTGGTTCAACTTCTGCGCGCTTTTTTCAAGCTGCGCAGCCAATTTTACTGCCGACTGCATTTTTTCTTTTACTGCATTACTGCCGTTGTTCAACTCTTCGGCCAATTGGCCGGCATCAGGCACATTCAATGTGCGCTCGGGGGTGCGTGCTTTTTTAGGGCCGGTAACGCCGTCGTTATCGGCAACCTCAAAATAGTAGGTAACGTTATCCCCGGGACGGATGCCCAGTTCTTTCAGATCCCAGAAATAAAAGAAATTTGATTGGGTGGCAGACAGATCCAGTTTAACCGGTTTGTTTACGGAATGTTCGCCTCTTTTTTCGCCAATTTTATAACGAAAGATTAATGACGAAAAGCCATGATCGTCCTGAATCCTGCCATTAAAATAAAAGGCTTTCATACTTACCGAATCCGGCTTTTCCTGTACTTCAATAGCGGGAGCCTCATCTGCAATTACATTAATGCGGTAAGTGGCAGAATCGTTTCGTTGCACATTATTATTTAGCGGACTAACACTATAAGCCGTGTTTTTTAGGATGCTTTCGCGATGCTCAAACAAATTGCCGCTTGTTGGTGCTAAGGGTTTGTTAGCGCCATCAATCTTAAACAAAAGCTTAGAGGCATTTTGCGTGTGGAATTTCCAGGTCACAACAGTGCCGGCAGGCAGGGTAAGGTCGCCGGCATTGGTAATGGTTTCGTTTTTTTTGTGGAGATATGCGGGATAGGTTAAATCGGCATCAAAATTTAATAAAACGGGCTTAAGATTAACCCTTATCTCATATGGTGCCGAGCTAAACCCATTACCCACCAATTTAAACGACGTGTTTTTTTGCAGGTTGGTAAACAGATAATGGAAACGGCTGATGTTCTCTTTATCTAACTTAAATGTATTGTTAGCCGTTTCTACATAAATATCGTTTGGTAGTTTGTCGCCGGTTAATTTTAGGTCGAGTTTGTAATCCTCGCCCTGTACTGCCGATAGGTTCTTATTGAACAATACAAACTGAAATGGTGCAACGGGCGCAAAATATTCGTTATGGCGAATGAGCCTTTTAGTGCTTTCCGTTAAAATTGATGGTGCCGCGAATGCGATGATGCAAATAACAGCCGCAGGCTGGATTACCCACTTTAGGTATTTGCTATTCTCGCGGAGGTTTACTGCCGATGGGAAACTAACCGGCTTTAAAGTTTCTATTTTTTGGTTGATACAGGCCTCAAGCAATTCGCGGTGTTCTGCATTTTCAGTGGATTGCATTTTTAACTGTAGTGTGTTCAGTAACTTATCGTGCACATCATTAAAATGTTGGCCAATGATCTCGGCGGCCTGTAAGTGCGTTAGGGTTTTGCCCAGTTTTAATCTGGCGAATAGCGGTGGCAATACCAGCCAGATGATCAGACCTACATTCAGCAGGATAAAAAAGTAGAAGAGGATGGTACGTAGCGTTGTATTAAAATTACCGAAGTACTCCAGTAATGTGATCACCACGTAGGCCGAAAATATACCTGCGGCTAAAAATATCAGTCCGCGCAGAAGGTTGTTAAAATGGTACTTACGAATAAAGGTGTTGATTTTTTCGATCAACAGATCATAGTTTTCGGCTTGGGTCATAGTTAGGATAAGCTACCAACATACGCAATAAAACGAAAATAATGTATTAATTGATACGCCGGGCATCTTTTAAAAAATGGCCTGTGTTTATCCACCCGCATCAATGCCACGTTATGGTAATTTAATTATTACATAGTTTGCCGGAAACAATTAGCGGGCATTTATTGTCGTTGAATTTATATATAATGAATATTACCACCTTCAACGCATTCCACAGCCGTAACTACCGTTTATATTTCGCAGGGCAATCCGTATCGCTTATTGGTACCTGGATGCAAAAAACAGCCGTAAGCTGGGTTATTTATTCGCTTACCCATTCTACTTTTATGCTGGGAGTTACGCTATTTGCCAGCCAGTTCCCGTCATTTTTACTATCGCTTTTGGGTGGTGTGGTATCTGACAGGTACAATCGTTTCCGGGTGTTGCTTTCCACACAAGTAGCCTCCATGATACAGGCTACTATACTAGCTGTATTGGTGCTGTTGAAACATTATGAAGTATGGGAGATATTGGTGCTAAGCGTTGTGCTCGGCATCATTAATGCATTCGACGTCCCCGCAAGGCAATCATTGGTGTATGAAATGATAGAGGATAAAAAGGACTTGCCTAATGCGCTGGCCCTCAATTCCTCCATGGTAAATCTATCGCGTTTAATTGGCCCCGGCATAGCCGGGTTTATATTAGAGTATTGGGGCGATGGCTTTTGCTTTGCGCTTAATGCTGCAAGTTTTATAGCGGTAATAGGGTCGTTATTAATGATGCGCATGCCCAAATATGTAAAAGCAGAGCACAAGCAAAATGTATTTGGCGAGTTGCGTGAGGGGTTTGCATACTTGAAGGCCACCCCATCTATTTCGTTTGTGATACTGATGCTTGGACTGATAAGCCTGCTGGTATTACCATTTAGCACATTAATACCATACTACGCCCGCGAGGTTTTTAAAGGGAACGCCACAACATTTGGGGTAATAGACAGCGTAATTGGGCTTGGGGCATTTACCGGGGCAATATTCTTGGCATCGCTTAAAGCAGGGAGTAATTTAAAAAAGATCCTGAGTGTTAACACGCTTATATTTGGTATTGGCCTGGTGCTGTTCTCGCACGAGAACACCTATTGGCTGGCATTGGTATTTGCAACTATTACGGGTTTCGGTATGATGTCGCAGATCACTATCAGCAACACCCTGATACAAACCACAGTTGAACCGGGTATGCGCGGGCGGGTAATTAGTTTTTATGCCATGGCGTTTTTTGGTTTGCAACCGATTGGTGGGTTGCTTGTTGGCTCGGTATCTAAATGGATAGGAGCGCCGGATACAATTTTGCTTGAAGGTATCGCGGCATTACTTATCGGCTTGCTGCATTTCCGCTATCAGCGAAAAGAGAAACTGAAGCAGAAAGATAATGTGATGGCTGTTGACGAGCAACATTTACAAGCGGCTGTTTAACCCAATAAATACCGTGATTTAACGGGGTAAGTGCAGCTCTTTAAACCTGTACTTTGGGGTATGCTTCACAAATTAAACCTGCCTAAACAGATCATCCCCAAAATTGAAGAGTTTGCTACAATGCTTAACCTGTTGCCTTGCACGGTAATTATCCACGACTTGCGGGATTGGTCGGTAGTTTATATTTCTAAGCGGGGGCTGGATGGTTTACAAACGTCAATTGAAGATATCACATCAATTACCGCACAAGAGTATTACAAACGATACTTTAATGCCGACGATGCGCAGGATTATGTACCCAGGATATTAACCCTTTTAGAGAACAACAACAACGAGGAGATAGTAACCTATTTCCAACAAGTGAGGTTCCCGCGGAATGACGACTGGACCTGGCACATGTCAAGCACCAAAATTTTTATGCGGGACCATACCGGCAAACCAAGTATGACCATTACCGTAGCGATACCGTTGGATGCCATGCACCACATGAACGCTAAGGCCGACAGGCTGCTTGCCGACAACAATTTTCTGCGCAAAAACTTTAAACAATACTCCCAATTAACCAAGCGCGAAAAAGAAGTACTGGCCCTGGTAGCCCATGGCAAAAGCGCGGCTTATATAGCTAATGAGCTTTTTATTTCTGTAACTACAGCCGAAACGCATCGTAAAAACATCAAAAAGAAACTAAATGCTGGTACTTACGAGTTGATGCAATACGCCCGGGCATTTGATCTGATCTAAATAATCATCAAAAAAAGGCCTGCTCAACTTGAGCAGGCCTTTTCAATAAAAACTTTTAAACCTATTATTTTACCGGTGCTGTTTCGGGTGCTTTACCTATCAGGTCCATAAACTGATCTAGTTTAGGGGTGATGATAATTTGCGTACGCCTGTTTTGGGCCTTACCTGCTGCTGTGCTATTATCAGCAATTGGGTTGTACTCGCCACGGCCACCTGCGGTTAAACGTTTAGGGTCTACCTGGTAAGTTGTTTGCAATGCAAGCACTACAGACGATGCCCTTAAAGCACTCAGGTCCCAGTTGTTACGGATGTTCTTCATGGTGATCGGCACATTATCGGTGTTGCCCTCTATCAGTACATCGTAATTGGCGTAATCTTTTATGATCTTGGCAATTTTGCTTAAGGTTGTACCTGCTTTATCAGTCAGGTCATAACTGCCCGATTTGTAAAGCATGTTATCCGAAAGGGAAATATACACTACACCTTTCAACACTTTCACATCAACATCTTGGATTTCAGACTGACTTAGCGAACGGGTTAAATTATTGGTAAGCACCATATTAAGCGAATCACTCTTGTTTTTGGCATTAACCAGTTGCTGAATGTATTTATTAGAGCTGTTGATCTCATCAACCAGTTTAGAAATGTTTAAGTTACCTTGTCCGCTTGAGGTTAAACACTTATCAAGGGCCGATTGTAGTTGTTTATTGTTAGATCGTTCTGATGCTAATTGTTCATCAAGGCCTTTTACTCTTTCTGTTGCGAGGCCAAGGTTACGTTCGGTAAGCAGGTACCTGCCTTTCATTTCGCGGGTGTTACTGTCAAGTTTATCGTAGTTGGCTTGTAGTTCTTTATATTTTTTGCTGCTTACACAACTGGAGGCTACAACGGCTGTAATAAATAACGCCGGTATCAATATTCGGAGTTTCATAAAAAAAAATTTAGTGAAAAAATTTAACTGTAATGTATAAGAACGGTTTATATGGAATAAAGTTTTAATTAGGCCGTTATGGTATTGGTGCCAAGTGAAAATGGTTTGACATATTTTTAACAAAAAGGGCATATTTGCCGTACATCTAAAAAATTATCTATGAAAAAAGGACTAACAATTATGCTGGCAGCAGCCATGTTATTATTTAATGCTTGCTCAAAAAAAGACAGCGACGTAGTAACATCAGACAATACCTGGTCACTGGGCAGCATTACACATTATGTTAACACAACCGCTAAAACAGGCGGCAACACAATTGTATTTAATGACAGCGGAGACGGCCATAAAGGCACTTTAACCGTTTTTTTTAAAACTTTCCCAACAGCAGCAGGCACTTACCAGCTTGTGCCTAAAACTGTTTTAGCGCTTGGCGACAAACAATGCCAGTTAAGCACCACCGATGCCTCCGGAACCACTTATGATTTTGCAACAGGTACAGCCAATGTAGCCATCTCATTTAACGTTAAAGACCAGTTGTCTATAGCTATACCCGAAATAACCGTGGCAAATACACCTGCTAACGCGTTAAAGTTGGCCGCTACAGTTTACGACGAGGATTAATATTTTTATTGGTTGGCAGCATCACTTTCAGGCAAAATTGTAGTAACATTATAGTTAAAAATTTGCGGATATATTAGCTTGTTAATATCTTGCCGGCCTATAATAAAGCCATGGTTAACAGCACAACAACGGGACAATCCAGACTGATCAATTTAAAATGCCCGGCTTGCGGTGCGGAGTATGACGCCGCCCAGCCAAATACATTTTGTATTGTCGAGGGATGCAACAGCACACTCTTCGCGCAATATGATCTAAGCCAGCCACTTAGTAAAGAAATTTTGATGGGACGCCCTGCCAATATGTGGCGTTACCGAGAGTTACTTCCTGTCTTGGATGATGAGAATATTGTTACCATGGGCGAGGGTTTTACACCCATTATCCCCATAAAAAACCTTACCCATGATACTATCGGCAATCAGGTATTCTGGAAAGATGAAGCGGGCAACCCAACGGGTTCATTCAAAGCACGCGGCATTGGTATGGCTGTTTCCAAAGCTAAAGAGTTGGGTATTAAAACCATAGCTACCCCAACCGCGGGTAACGCGGGTGGGGCATTGGCCGCATATGCTGCACGTGCCGGTGTTAAAGCCATCGTGTATATGCCCAAGCTAACCCCGCAGGTATTTAAGGACGAATGCCGATTGTATGGTGCTGATTTAGTGGAGGTTGACGGCAATATTGCGGATTGCGGTAAGCGGGTTGCCGAAGGTTCTGCCGAACACGGCTGGTTCCAGATCTCGACCCTGAAAGAACCCTATCGCCTTGAAGGCAAGAAGACTATGGGCTTTGAGATAGCCGAGCAGTTTAACTGGGAGTTGCCCGATGTAATACTTTACCCCACAGGTGGCGGAACAGGCCTTATAGGCATCTGGAAGGCATTTGACGAGTTGGAGCAGCTGGGTTGGATAGGTAGCAAGCGCCCACGTATGGTTACTGTACAATCCGAAAGTTGCGATGGTATTGTAACCGCCTTTAAAGGAGGGGATTACAGTGCAGAATTTGTGGATCGAGGTTTTACGATTGCCAATGGCCTGCGTGTGCCTAAATCATTTGCGGATAAGATTATATTGAAAGTGCTGCGTGATAGTAACGGTACTGCCCTCACCATTAGCGATATAGAAATGAACGACGGCGTAAAGGAGATTGCCCGGCACGAAGGTATGCTGATAGCCCCTGAAGGCGCTGCATTATGGCAGGCCTATAAAAAACTAAAAGCATCTAACTGGATAAAACCCGGTGAGACCATTGTTTTGGTAAACACCGGAAGCGGGTACAAATACCTGGAAAATATAACGATTTAAATCACCAAAAAACGCCCGTCAATCACCAAAAACTGACCCTGATTGTTCTTTATTGGCTGCATTTTTGTACTGTAAAATACAATTAAAAAACAAGCGTCATGTTAAAAGATTCAAAAGCGTTCAGCGGGTTTTCTGTCAATGATGTTGATGCCGCTCACCAATTTTACGGCGAAGTTTTAGGCCTGCAAGTTGACAAGGCCGAGGACATGGGCGGCATGCTCACCATCCATATCGATGGCAACCAAAACAATATTTTGGTGTACAACAAACCCGACCATCAACCGGCTACCTACACCATTTTAAACTTTCCGGTGAAGGATGTGGAGGCAACCGTAAAAGAGTTTACCGCCCGCGGCGTAAAATTTGAGATCTACGACAGCGAATACCTGAAGACCGACGAACACGGCGTATCCAAAGACAACGGTGGGCCAACCATCGCCTGGTTCAAAGACCCGGCAGGCAATTTCCTGTCTGTGTTTGACCCGGACTCCGGCCCGCAACCGCTTAATTTCTAATTAATTTCTTTTCAAACCATAATTAACACTGAACGTTAGTTAGTTATGAGCCTGGAGAAATATGCCCGAAAACGAGATTTTGAAAAAACCTCGGAACCCAAAGCCGGTAGCACCAAGGATAAAGCTAAACTGATGTTCGTGATTCAAAAGCACGATGCATCGCGCCTGCATTACGACTTTAGGCTGGAGATGGACGGCGTACTTAAAAGCTGGGCCGTACCCAAAGGCCCCTCAACCGACCCCAAGAATAAGCGACTGGCCATGATGGTGGAGGACCACCCGTTCGACTACCGCAACTTTGAGGGCATTATCCCGCAGGGTGAATATGGCGGTGGTACGGTCATCGTTTGGGACGAGGGCACCTACGAGCCTATCGAGGAAATAAAGGGCGGCAAAAAAGCACAGGAGAAATATCTGCTGAAACAACTTAAAGACGGCTCGCTGAAAATAAAACTTCACGGCGAAAAACTGGAAGGCGAATATGCCCTGGTAAAAACCCATGGCATGGGTGAGAATGGCTGGCTGCTTATTAAACATAAAGACGATTTTGCGTCTGCCGCCGACATCACAAAAAAAGATAAATCTGTACTCTCCGGCAAAACTATCGAGAAGATGGAAAAAACCAGCGAAAAGGTTTGGAAGGATGGCGAAGAGCAGAATGTAGAAGAAGAGAAACCAAAGAAGGCCTCATCAAAAAAAAAACTTCATGAGCCTGTGGCAGATTTGGCAGAAGAAGCTGGGGAAGCATCTGAAGATAAGAAGATAAACGTTAAAGCGATCCTGAAGAAAGCACCCAAAGGCAAGATCCCTACCGGCATAAAACCCATGCTGGCTACCCTGGTGAACGAACCCTTTGACGACCCTAAATGGGTATATGAAGTGAAATGGGACGGTTACCGCACGCTTGGCTTCATATACAAAGGCGAGGTACAGCTACTGTCGCGCAATAACAAGAATTTTAATGAGAAATACTACCCGCTAAAAAAAATACTGGAAAGCTGGAAGCTTAACGTGGTTATCGACGGGGAGATATTGGTGCTGAACGATAAAGGCGTGTCTAACTTTGGCGCCCTGCAAAACTGGCGCAGCGAGGCCGATGGCGAATTGGTAATATACGTGTTCGATATACTTTGGTACGAGGGTAAAAACCTGATGGACCTGCCGTTGACAGATCGCCAGGCCATAATGCGCGATGTGATCCCAACGGATGACGACCGCGTGCGCATCAGCCAAACTTTTAAGGCCAACGGCACCGAATTTTTTGAGGCTGCCGGCAAAATTGGCCTGGAAGGCATTATGGCTAAACGTGGCAACAGCACCTACGCGCCCGATAACCGCTCTAAAGACTGGCTAAAAATAAAGATCAACAAACGGCAGGAGGTGGTTATTGGCGGCTTCACCAAAAACGAAGGAACCGCCAAGCAATTTAGCTCGCTGTTGTTAGGGGTTTACGAAGATGGCAAATTATTGTATGCAGGCAAAGTGGGTACAGGCTTTTCAAACAAATTGCAAAAGGAAATGATGGCGACGTTTAAGCCATTGATAACAGTTGTAGTGCCGTTTACCAGCGAACCAAACGTAAACAAACCATCCCGTTTCCGCCCTAATCCGCCGAAGGCTAAAGCTACCTGGCTAAAGCCAGAACTGGTTTGCGAAGTAAGCTTTGCCGAGGTAACCAGCGACGGCGTGTTCCGCCACCCATCGTTCGAGGGGATGCGGGTTGATAAAAATGCCAAAGAGGTAGTGCGCGAAACGGAAGCCGATACCACCGGCATTGTGGAGGAGGAAGAGCATCACACCGAAACAAAAAAGGCCTCTCAACATAAATTGGTTGCCGCGCCCAAAGAAGCCGTTAAGCGTACGCTGCTGAACCCTAATGAAGAAACCCAGGTAAAAAAGATTTGCGGACATGACCTGAAATTTACCCACCTCAGCAAGGTTTACTGGCCCGGGGATGGCATTACCAAGCGGGATATGTTCAACTACTATTACCAGGTTGCTGAGTATATTCTGCCATATTTGAAAGATCGCCCGCTATCCCTTAACCGCTTCCCTAATGGCATCCAAGGGCCAAGCTTTTATCAGAAGGATGTCCGCGGCAAATCGCCCGATTGGGTGAAAACATTCCCCTATACCACCAGCGATGGCGAGGATAAAGATTATTTAGTTGGGCATGATGAAGCCACTTTGCTTTGGATGGCATCTTTGGGCTGCATCGAAATGAACCCCTGGTTTAGCCGGATACAGTCGCCTGATAATCCCGACTATTGCATTATCGACCTCGACCCCGATAAAAACACCTTCGACCAGGTGATTGAAGCCGCGCAGGAAGTAAAGAAGGTGCTTGATGCCATTGATGTTCCAAGCTACTGCAAAACCTCCGGCTCTACAGGCATGCACATTTACATTCCGCTGGAGGCTAAGTACGATTACGACCAGTCGCAGATGTTTGCCCGCCTCATTGTCAACATCGTGCACGAGCAGATCCCCGATTATACCTCACTGGAGCGAATGATCAAAAACCGCAAAGGCAAAATGTACCTCGATTTTTTGCAGAACCGCCCCGGTGCAACCATTGCCGGCCCGTACTCGCTACGCCCAAAACCCGGCGCAACCGTTTCCATGCCCCTGCACTGGGACGAAGTAAAACCCGGCCTTACCATGAAGCACTTTACCATCCATAATACTATTGCCCGCCTCAAAAAAGAGGGCGATCTGTTTAAGGGGGTACTTGGTAAAGGGATAAACCTGGAGAAGACGATCAAAAAAGCGCAGGGTATATTTAAGTAACAATAGGGTTTAGAAAGACGCGAAGTATCGCGTCTCTACGAATAGAATCCGTTCGCCTTATCCCAACGTCATTGCGAGGTACGAAGCAATCTCTTTAGGACAAGTCGACGATTGGTTCTCCGTTAGGAATGGCAGTAGGTGTCTTTTAGCCTGTGGATGTTCATTTCTTTTTTGTCGCAAAAAAGAAACAGAACCAAAGAAAAAACACGCGGCTGTACCGCGTCGCTGTTAAAGGGTGTGGTGAGGCAATGCCTGTGCTATCCGCAACGCGCTAAGGCCGCATTAGGAGAGCTAACATTCTGTTTATCAGGCTCATTGTTTGAGCAATTTGTCATGCTGATCCGTTAGCCAACGGAGTGCATCTGATCGCCGCCATGTATAATCGATTGCAAAGTTCAATAATAGATCCTTCGCTATCGCTCAGGATGACAAGGAGCTAAAAAAGCGTCGGCCTAAACGTCAAAGCGGGCGGGCCGGGCGTATGGCGGGAATGTCGGTTTAGCTTCTAAGTCCGCGCATGCGGCGAGAAGCGTTAAGAACCGGCAGGGCGGGCGGAAGCTTCGCTTTGACTTGGCCTTTTCTTTTGGTTCGTTTTCTTTGCGGCTAAGGCAAAGAAAATGAACATCCACAGGCTTAACGGCAACTAAAACTGCTCCTAACGGAGAACCAATCGCCGACGTTCTATTGAAGATTGCCACGCCACGCTCGCAATGACATAAGTGTGAGCTTTAGGCAACTAACTGCACTTCCACCTTTTTAATAAGCACCGTCATATCGAAAGGTTTATGGAGAATATCATCCGGGGCGCCCTCTTGAGTCATGGCTAAATCCAGGTCTTCTTCTGCAGAGCAAATGATAACCGGGGTATCCATAGTAGATTTATTGAGTTTTAAGATCTTACAAATATCGCGGCCATCCATGCCGGGCATGTTCGCATCCATGATCAGCAGATCGGGATGGGTTTTTCGCACTTCTTCTATCACGCGTTCGCCGTTCGGCAGCGAGGATACATCGTAGCCGTTATTGATCAGTATGTAACTCATTACTTCTATTATCAATTCGTTATCGTCTACTATTAATATTCTCTTGCGCATAATATGGTGGTTCTGCAAAGCCCGTGCCGATATTTATAACGCGTTTAATATTAAGGCAATTATATTAATCTTAAGTATAAACAACTATAAAGCATAAGAGCGCGACCGGATTTCCGGTTACGCGCTCTTATGATAATATTGTGGTTTAATAACCACAACATGTATTAAATATGTATAAAAAATTCGCTGGCAGGGCGTCGTACTTTCGCGGCGTTTGCGGTCTCATCATCTTCGGCGCGGTAACCTATTGTTGCAATAACGGTAGCGGTTAAGCCTTTTTCTTTTAAGCCCAATACCTCATCGAAACCGGCTGGGTCAAAACCCTCCATAGGGCAAATGTCTACGTGTTGGTCTGCAGCGGCAGTTACCAAAATACCTAAACCTATATAAGCTTGTTTTTGTGCCCATATCAACAATTGTTCTGGTGTGCGGCCGTTGATAGCGCCTAATACCATGTCTTCAAAACCAGCTAATGCTTCACGGGGAATGTTGCGGGTTGCGGCAACGTTATCTATGTATTTTTTGCCAAAATCTTCGTTAATGTTAGTTTCGGCGGCAAATACGATCAGCTGCGAGGCATCCGTAATTTGCGTTTGGCCGTAACCTACAGCTTTCAATTTTTCGCGCGTGTCTGCATCTTCAATTACCAATATGCGGTAATGTTGTAAACCTAATGATGATGGTGCCAGTTGCACGGCATCTAATATGGCTTTTAATTTTTCGGCAGCTATCTTTTTTGTGCTGTCGAATTTTTTAGTGGCGTAACGCCATTTTAAATTATCTACTAATGACATGTTGTTTCTTTATTTAGTTATGGGTACAAATATAGATGTTGCAACACGCACATTGGTCATACATAAGTAAATACTATCATTGCAGGAGGTAAAATTTAAAATTCGTTGGAGGTGGAGCGGAGGTCGCCATATTCTTCGCCTTCAAAATGGGCGGTTTTTAAAATTGGGTCGATCTCAAAGTTCCAGTAGGAGTGCTGGTTGTGGAGGTCGTTTACAATAGCCGAGCAGCTAAAGGTAAGCTGTAATTTATAGTTGACGCGGATGCGGCCTTTAAATGTAATGGGGTCAAAACGCTTTACCTCGAAAGCAATCGCGTCAAACTTTGATGAGCCGTACTTGTCCCGGTTCTCCTCAGTTAACGCCTCAAGCAATAAATTATAGGGCTGTATGCCAGGCTTGAACAGCATTTCAATTGTTGATCGTAAGGCGTCGTTATCCAGCGAAATGGCAAGATCTCCGGGTAAAGCAATATCAAACTTTTCCTGCATGGTTAAGGCATCCGGTCTTTTAATTCGTTAACCTTTGCTTTGCCTTCGTCCTTCAGGCGGTTCTTTTCCGCTCTAATTTCTTTTTTAGTACGGCCGGCGGTATCTACGTTATCCACTTTCAATTTGTAATCGGCTTTTACCTTTTCTATTTCCAGTTTAAGGCGGGCTTTAATGGCATCGTTGGTCTCTTCGATCCTCTTCTCCATTTTGGCCTCGGTAGTATCTTTTTTACCGAACATGCGCTGGAAGAAACCTGGTTTTTTAGGCTCTTCAAAAACAGGTGCGGCAACACCTACGCCACCAGCATCGTCGTCTTCAGATTGGTGCATCAGGCTATCGGCAACCGCGGTATCAATAGGTGCTATAGTTTGGCGCAAGCCCTCGCGCAGGCGAACGCTATAGAAGCCATAAGCGTTGGTATCGGGCTGGGTAAGGCCCTTTTTAGCCATCAGCCTGCCTATGAGGTTAAAGTAGCCGTGCAGGCCCTGCCTTAGGCTCCCATCGGGCTGAAATGCGTACAAGCCGGCCTTAGGGTTAGGAACTATACTGGCCAGGTAAATACTTTCGCCAATAGTTAATTCCGACGGCGATTTGCCAAAATAATATCTTGAAGCTTCGCCAATACCGTAAATGCCCCGGCCCCATTCGATGATGTTGAAGTAAACCTCCAGCATGCGGTTTTTGCTCATGAGGCGGTTATTCTCTATTAGCCAAACGATCAGGATCTCCTCGATCTTGCGCGACAGGGTTTTGTTCCTGCTCAAAAACGCGTTCTTGATCAGCTGCATGGAAATGGTACTGCCACCACGTTTGAATTTATTTTCCTTAATATCCGTAATGATGGATTTGCGGATAGACTCGTCCACAAAACCACGATTGGTATAAAATGAAGGGTCTTCGGCGGTCATCACCGCGTTGCGGATGTTTGGCGAAATGTTTTCTAAAGGCGTAAAGTTAGTTGCCCCGGCCCCGATTGTATGCGGCGGCATAGGCTTGCCTTTTTCGTAAGGGATGTAAACAAAGGTGCTGTTAAGCTTGCCCAGGTCTGCGCGGCCGTATTTCAGGATCTTAAAATCGCCATCCTTTTGCAGGCGCGAATCAAATACCATGTCATCCAGGTGCGCACGGTTCATGAACATGTTTAAGCTATAATTTAGCTTACCGGTAACCCTAATGCCATCCAATGATTCGAACATCCCGGTAGGGAACGAATCAAAAACATCCTGCGCGTTCACCCAGCCGGTATTAACCTTTGCCTCGTAAATTTTAACCGGGTTAAGGGTATATTTTAAGTAGGGGTTAGCCGTTAGTTTTTTTAGGTGGATAACCGATGAACTATCTAACGAAACATAGTTACTGCCCACAAAAACATTGGCATCAATAGAACCGTAAGGCACCACAATATCGCTCACAGATAGTCCCGGATGGTTCAGCAAGAGGTTGCGCACACTCCACGAGCCGTAGATCCTGGTTTCGCCGCTGCTGTTTTTAACGTTGCTTAGCTTGGTGCTAATGGTGTCAAAATTCAGCTTTAGCTTAAATTTCTTTTGGATGATGGGTAGTTCCACCTTTTTGCCATCGGCGTAAAGGTGCACATCAATGTCTTTGTCGGATGGTGCCATCTTGCCATCGATATGCCAGGTTGCATCGCCGTCATTCACGTTGATGGTTGAGGCAAGCTTACCACCTTTAATGATAGCCGTTTGAGCCAGCATCTTTACTTTGGTGCTATCGTCCACAAAACTCATCTTAAAATTATGCAGCGACAGGTTATCGGGGATCTTGTAAAGCACCTCGTTGATGAGGTTATTGGAAAGTACAGACAGGTCTACCTTATTGCCGGTGTTGGTGGTATCCTTCTTCTTTTTAAACAGAAAATCGAAGTTTTTGACGCCTTTGATGCTGGTAAGGTTCAGGAAACCATCCTGCAGGATCACATCGGCCAGTTTAATATTGCCGAATATGAGCGGGAATAGCTTAACACTTACACTAAAGTTTTTGATATTCAGCAGGCTGTCGCGCTGAAAAGGGATCACACTAATATCGGTAAAAGCCACTGTACTTAAGCCCGTAAACTTTGCCGAGCCTATTTTTACATCTAAATTATAATCCCTTTTTGCTTTTGCTTTAGCTTTGTAAATGGCTTTTTGAAGCAATACCTCGCGCTTAGAGTAGGCCACGTATCCGCCTATTAGCATAATAACTACTAATACAAGAACAGTTATACCTGCAATACGGATATATTTGGGGTTGATACGGCGCATATAGGAATTTTGCTTCAAAACTAATTAATTACAATGTTTGCAAACGGTTGCAAGCTGCAAATTGTTTTTCATAACAAACGCATGCCGGCCCCTGTTTTCGTATTTTTGAGATGAAATAAATATGGAATTTACTAAAGAACAAGTTTTACAAGCCCTTGGAAATGTTGAGGAACCCGATCTTAAAAAAGACCTGGTAACCCTAAACATGATCCAGGATATACATATCGACGGTAACAAGCTAACCTTTTCGGTAGTGCTAACCACGCCGGCATGCCCGCTTAAAGCGTTGATAGAAAATGCCTGCCGTAATGCCATTGGCCACTTCATTAGCAAAGAGATAGAGGTTATGGTGAACATGACCTCGCAGGTAACCACCCAGCGTAATACGGGTGTACCGGGTGTGAAGAACATTATCGCGGTAGCTTCCGGTAAAGGCGGGGTAGGTAAATCTACTGTATCGGTAAACCTGGCGATTGCACTTTCAAAAACGGGCGCTAAAGTGGGTTTGATAGATGCTGATATCTACGGCCCGTCAATCCCCATTATGTTTGGCCTGGAAGGCGTACGCCCAAAAGCTACACAGGAGAACGGCAAAACACGCATTGAGCCCATTGAAAAATTTGGCATCAAGTTGCTTTCGATAGGTTTCTTTACCGACCCTAACCAGCCCGTGCCATGGCGCGGGCCAATGGTATCTACCGCGGTTAAACAATTGTTTAATGATGCCGACTGGGGCGAACTGGATTACCTGGTGATAGACCTGCCACCGGGTACCGGCGACATACATATTACGGTTACACAAAGCTTCCCGGTTACGGGCGCTGTAATTGTTACCACGCCACAAAATGTGGCTTTGGCCGATGCTAAAAAAGGTATTGGGATGTTTATGATGCCGGCTATTAATGTGCCTATTATGGGCGTGGTGGAGAACATGGCTTACTTTACCCCGGCAGAACTGCCCGATAATAAATATTACATTTTTGGACAAGGCGGCGGCCGCAAGCTTGCCCAAACGTTAGATGTGCCCTTTTTGGGAGAGATTCCGTTGATAAAAGGTATCAGCGATTCGGGCGATGCGGGCCGGCCAATTGTAATGGACGATGATGGCGTAATGACTACCGCATTTATGGAAATGGCCAGGCGCGTTGCCCAGCAGGTTTCTATTTGTAACGCCCAAAAGGCCGATGTAGCCTCACCACAAACCCTCTCCGGTAAGCAGGGGCTTTAAGAAGCCCTCCCTTGCGGGGAGATTTAGAGGGGGCGTGTATAAGGATGTTGATTATTATTAATAACTTTACTTTATAATTTAAATTAGAATGAGTTTAACAGATCAGGTGGAAGCAGCGTTGGATACCATAAGGCCTTACTTAGAGGCAGATGGCGGTAACGTTTCTATCGAAGAAATCACTCCTGAAAAAGTGGTAAGGCTTAAGTTATTAGGTTCATGCGGCTCGTGCCCTATGAGCATCATGACGCTTAAGGCGGGAATAGAGCAAGCCATTTTAAAGGCCGTACCGGAAATTATCGGCATTGAAGCAGTAAACCTAACCGACATTGATGACCCCAATGCCGTGCTTCCCGAAAACTTAAGATAGTGTTAAGAAGTGTTAAATACGTTATTGATATATTTCAATGATGTATTTTTACCCGCTTATTTAACGTTAATAAACATGGCAGGTGTTTTGTGTTATATAAATAAATGAAAAAATTAATTGGCATATTGTTTTTACTGGTGTCTATATCGGCATTCTCCCAACAAAAAGAGAACCCGCTGGTACAGTTTACCGGTGTGGTATACAATGCCGATAGTACAGGTTTGGTTGTGCCTTACGTAACCGTAACCAACACAAGCAGCCACAATACGGTAAATATCACCAACTATAAGGGCTATTTCTCTTTTGTAGTGCACGAGCAGGATTCCCTGCAGTTTACCGCGATAGGTTTTGCGCCCGTTACTGTGGTGATACCCCAAAACATTAAAAGCAAAAGCTACACCGTACAGGTAACTATCAGACAGCAGATGATTAACCTGCCAATGGTTAGGGTTTTCCCCTGGGCCACAACAGATGAGTTCCGCAAGGACTTTGTGAACGCGAAAATAGCCGATGACGACCTGGAGATAGCCCGTAAAAACATCAGTCGCACTTCTATAGTAGCCATGGCCAACACCCTGCCACGTGACGCGCAGGAGATCCAATCTGCCAACGCGCAATACATGCACCAGGACATTGTTAACCAGCACTCTCGGGTTAACCCCTTACTTAACCCACTTGCCTGGGGTAGTTTGATCAAGTCGATAACCGATGGGGACAGTAAGTAAGAGGCAAGAATTTTATTCTCCAAATTAATATTAGAACCTTATCTCTGTTGGCAATACATTATTGTATTTTTGATTAGCTAAGATTTAATCGATGTTTTACAATATTCCATTATTGCCCCCTCAAAAGGATTTAGAAAGCAAGATAGTTTTAAAAAAGCTGCCTTCTGCACATAGAAGGTTAGCAGAGCTAAAAGGCGTTGCCGCTACTATACCCAATGAAAGCATATTAATAAATACGTTAGCGCTGCAGGAAGCGAAAGATAGTTCAGCTATTGAAAACATTATTACTACTCATGATGAACTATATAAAGCACAGCTTTTTGAGGAATTGATTTCAAATGCATCTGCAAAAGAAGTTAATAACTATGCGGAAGCGCTAAAACATGGATTCGATCTCGTTAGAAAGAATAAAATACTCACTACCAATCATATTATACAAATACAACAAATACTTGAACAAAACGATGCCGGGTTTAGAAAGGTGCCGGGAACAGAACTAATCAATCAAGCTACCGGAGAAAGTATTTATACACCACCTCAAGAATATGATAAGATAGTTGAGGTGATTGACAATATGGTTAAGTTTATGAATGACAGCATTGACAGCGACCTTGACCCATTAATTAAGATGGCAGTTATTCACCATCAATTTGAAAGTATTCACCCTTTTTATGATGGAAATGGAAGGACAGGTAGAATTTTAAATATTTTATATTTAGTTGTCCATGATTTACTCGATTTACCGATATTATATCTAAGCGGATATATAATTAAAAATAAAGCAGACTATTATCGACTGTTACAAAAAGTTCGAGACACGGGTGAGTGGGAAGAGTGGATTGTTTATATGCTAAATGGCATTGAACAAACGGCAAAAGAAACTATAGTATTGATTTCGCAGATGCGATCTTTAATGCAAGATTATAAGATGCGTATTCGTAAAGAATTGCCGAAGGTTTATAGTCAAGACCTGTTAAATAACATTTTTAGACATCCTTACACAAAAATTGAATTTGTGATGAAAGAGTTAATGATCTCAAGGTTGACCGCATCTAAATATACAGCCTTATTAGTCAAGCGTGGTTTTTTAAAAAAGGAGAAAATAGGTAGGAGTAATTTTTACATAAACGTTCCATTATTCAGGCTATTTAAAAACGAGGTGGAATACAGACAACAAGCTCCGCCAATTCAAACCATCAATCCGATTGTACAATCATAATGTATATAGAAAAAGATTAAAATTATACATATTAAAATGTACATGTATAGAAAATGGCAATTTTCTATACATGTACACTAAAAATGTGTATAAGGAATATAATTTTTAAGCATAAAAAAAGCAGGATGTTCAACATCCTGCTTTTTCGTTTATATAGTATTTATGTGAGACATATAGGGCCTAATCTCTAATTAACCAATCTCCAACCTTCTAACGTCCTTTCTTCGCAGCCGGGAATTTCATCCTGTAATCAACGTCAACAGAACCTTTAGAGATATCGTTAAGGCGTTTTTCTATTAAACGCTTACGCAGCGGGCTTAATTTATCGGTAAATAATTTACCTTCTATATGGTCGTACTCATGTTGGATAACGCGGGCAGCCATACCGGTAATGGTTTCTTCATGGTGTTTCCAGTTTTCGTCGTAGTAAGAGATCTTGATGCTTGGTTTGCGCCTTACATCTTCGCGGATATCCGGGATGCTTAGGCAGCCTTCGTTAAAAGACCATTCTTCGCCGGTTTCTTCCAAAATGGTGGCATTTATAAATACTTTTTTGAAATCCTTAAGCGCAGGCTCTTCATCATCAAACGGGGTAACATCAACCACAAACAAACGCATAGACATGCCCACCTGTGGTGCAGCCAAGCCAACACCGCGCGCGCCATACATGGTATCAAACATATTACCCACTAATTCTTTAATGTTTGGGTACTCATCTGGCTCAATAGACGTGGCCTTTTTCCTTAAAACAGGGTCGCCGTATGCTATTATAGGATATTTCATGGTGCAAAGGTAGAAGTTTTCTTATTTAGGCTCAAATAATAAGGTTATCATACGGTCATTATCAAATATTTCATTGCTAATTTCCAGCAGGTCTTCGGCGGTAACCGAGTTTATTTTGGCGAAAATGTCTTCCAATGAATCTATCCGGCCAAAATCCATCAGGCTTTTAGCCATAGAAATGATAAGGCTCATGCGGCTTTCTTCGGCCAGGGCTATCTGCCCTATAAACTTTTCTTTTGCCTGGCGCAGCTGTACCGCGCCCAATTTATTCTCGCGCAGTTTCTTTAGTTCTTTATGCACCAGCTTCAGGGCTTTATCGGCCTTTTCGGCATCGGTACCAAAGTAAATAGAAAAAATGCCGGTATCGGTTAGCGAAGTATAATTAGATTCGATGGTGTAAGCGATACCATGCTTTTCCCTTATCTCCAGGTTTAAGCGATTGCTCATGCCCATGCCGCCCAAAACGTTGTTTAGCAACAACAGGCCATATTTATTTTGATGTGCCGATGGGTACGCCCGCCCGCCAATGATACAATGCGTTTGCGAGATGGGTTTCTTTAAAATATAGATGCCGCGGCTTATTGGCGCGGGTGCTATGCGTTGTTTTTGGTTGGTGTTCTCCGGCACGCTGCCAAAATACTTTTCGCACAGTTTCACAAGTTTTGTAAAATCGTAATCGCCATAAACGGCGAAGATCATTTGGTGGGTGTTGTTATTAGCGGTGATGAACTGTTTGATGTCTGCACCATTTAATACCCCAACACTCTTAGGCGTGCCTAAAATATTGTTACCTATGGGGTGGCCCTTAAAAAGGTATTCTTCAAAGTCGTCTTGTATGGCTTCTTCGGGCTGGTCCAGGTATGACGAGATCTCGTCCAAAATCACGCCGCGTTCTTTCTCCATCTCATCTTCGGGGAAGGTAGAGTGGAACAGGATATCCTCGAACAGGTCTACCGTGCGCTCTAAATGTTGTTTTAACAACGAAGCGTGGATGCAGGTGTATTCTTTGGTGGTGTAGGCGTTCAAGTCGGCGCCAACCAATTCCAGCCGGTTCAGGATCTGCGGGGTGTTGCGCCTCTCCGTTTCTTTAAACAGCAGGTGTTCAATAAAATGAGCGAGACCTTCTTTTTTGGGCAACTCATCGCGCGAGCCCGCATTGAGCACAAAACAGCAATGTGTAATAGGCGACGGCGAATGTTTAAATAATATGCGGATGCCGTTTGGCAGCGCGTGAACCTGGTGATCTGTCATAAAAGCTTCAAAGATAGCGTATAAACATGCAATTTGTTTGGCTTTGCGTATGTTTACGATATGAAACTACAAATAGCTGACCTTGAATTTGCGCCAATGTATTCGCACGAAACCATCCAGCAACGCATTGTTGAGCTGGCGCAGCAGATAAATGATGATTTTGAAGGCCGACAGCCCATATTTGTAGGCATCCTTAACGGCAGTTTCATGTTTGCGTCCGACCTGGTGAAAGAGATTGTAGTGCCCTGCGAAGTTACCTTCACCAAGTTGGCCTCCTATTTCGGCGGACTCTCCAGTACCCGCACCATCCGCGATGATTTTGATTTGCACGTAAACATCACCGGTAAAGATGTGATCCTTCTGGAGGATATTATCGACAGCGGCAATACCATTAAATACCTTATTGAAAAATTACAGGTGCGTAACCCGGCATCCATCACCGTTTGTACCCTGCTTTTTAAACCCGATTCGGTTGAGCACAGCATCGAAGAACTAAAATACGTAGCCTTCCAGATCCCTAACGAGTTTGTAGTAGGCTACGGACTGGATTACCGGGAACTGGGTAGAAATTTGAGAGGGATTTATAAAAAGATTTAATATCTTTAAGGTAGAAAAAATACCTCATCACAGTTATGATTATTTCTCGATTTTTAAAAAAGTCAATCGTACTTATTGCGCTTTCCTTTCTCGGGAATATAATTAATGCGCAAAACCGTGATACAAGCTTTTATTACGTTAGAGCTGTTGGCTATGCACAAAGGATTATGCCCACAATTGATAGTGCTAATTTTATACGTGTATTGCCCCCGTTTGAAGAAGATGATAAAATTGTTGAAATAAAGGAATTTTATTTTGATGGGAAGTTAAAATCGGCTACACAATGTAAAGCAGAATCCATAAATCTTAAAAATGGAATTGGTCAGTATAATGGAAAACGCATTGCGTTTTATCCATCCGGATCAAGAGAAAGCATCTGTGAATACACTGACGGGGTAAAAAACGGCATAGAGTACCTATATTATGAAAATGCCAAACTGCATTTAGTTATTAAAAACCGAATAAATTATCTCTACTACCCAAATGACGTTAGAATAATCGATTTTTACGATATGTCGGGTATACGGATATGTACAGAAGGCAACGGGCAAGCAATAGTATATGACGCTGATTTTAAAGTTTTTTTAAAAGGCCCTATTAAAGATGGTAAAATGGACGGTGTGTGGGAAGGGTTCTCAAGAGATATTAATGATGTGAAGTATCAATTAATATATAAAAAAAATGTTTATCAGTCTGGTAATAGCCGGGAGTTGACCACTGGTAAATCTTATACATTTAATGATTTATATATACCGGCGCACAATGAAAAAGATATCGTAACTTTTGTAAGTAAGCTAAAGAAAAACTTGAAAGCCCCTAAAGTTCTTAGTGTAAATATAGACTCCGTTCAGATATATTTCGAGATTGAAACTGATGGAAAGGTAACGCATTTCACTACAATTGAGCCCGTTTCGGACGACTTGCTGAGTGCGTTGAAAATTGCCGTTGAGCAATGCCCAAAATGGGTGCCCGCGAAATTATACGGTATACCATTACGAACGCAATTCGCAGTTACGTTGGGGATTCAAAAAAAAACCAGGTTTAATTATTTTCAAAAAACGGTCGAAAATTATCAAGTACCGCTTTACCGTGAGATTCCCATAGGCGCATTGCCTGTTGTGCCGAGAAATTTTGATTAAAGTTTTTTACACCCCAACCACCATCATCTCACTCAATATCTCCAGCGCTTCGTCTATGTTGCCAATACGCTCTACACTCAGGCGGAGGGTGTTTTTAACTTCCTTAAGATTGGTGCGGCGTGGGTTGCGCTGTACAAATTCAAGCACTTCTTTAAACGCCTCGGTTTCAAAATAGGCCGATTGCTGGTTGGTGATGAAATAGCCGCGCAGCACATTCTTTTTCAAAGATACTTTCTCGAAACCTATTGCCTTGCCTAACCATTGCAGGCGCATGGAGTTCAACAGATCGTGTACCTGCGGCGGGATAGGGCCAAACCTATCGTGCAGTTGCTGTTTAAAGGCTTGCAGTTCTGTTTCGTTTTCCAGTTTGCTAAGTTCGGTGTACAGGTTATAGCGTTCGCCGATGTTGGTTACATATTCATCCGGGATTAGGATCTCCTGGTCGGTATCTATCTGTGTAAAGCTGATGAACGGCCTTGGCTTATCATCAGGGAACACGCCTTTAAATTCGTCTTCCTTCAGTTCCTGTATGGCTTCATCCAATATCTTATGGTACATTTCGAACCCGATTTCGGCTATAAAACCGCTTTGTTCCGCCCCTAAAAGGTTCCCGCTGCCGCGGATGTCCAAATCGCGCATGGCAACGTTAAAGCCGCTGCCCAGGTCGCTAAACTCTTCAATGGCACTAAGCCGTTTGCGAGCCTCGTTGGTTAAAGTAGAAAGCGGCGGACTCAGCAAATAACAGTACGCCTTTTTGTTGCTCCGCCCAACGCGGCCGCGCATCTGGTGCAGGTCGCTCAGGCCAAACATGTGGGCATGATTGATGATAATAGTATTTGCGTTGGGGATATCCAACCCGGCCTCTATGATGGTAGTAGCCACCAATACATCGTACTCGTGGTTCACAAACTTTAGCATCACATCTTCCAGCGCATCGCCCTCCAACTGGCCGTGGGCAATACCTATGCGCGCTTTTGGCACTAGTTTCTGGATCATGCCGCCAAGCTGTGGCAGGTCGGCAACGCGGTTATGGATAAAGAATACCTGCCCGTCGCGGTCTATCTCTTGCTGTACAGCGTCTTTAATCAGCGTATCGTTAAAAACATGCAGTTCGGTAAGTACCGGCTGGCGGTTTGGCGGTGGGGTAGAGATAATGGAAAGGTCACGCGCGCCCATCAAAGAGAAGTGCAGCGTACGCGGGATAGGCGTGGCCGTTAGCGTTAATGTATCCACATTAGCGCGCATGTGTTTCAGTTTTTCTTTTACCGTTACGCCAAATTTTTGTTCCTCGTCAATGATCATCAAACCTAGATCCTTAAACTTCACATCCTTGCTCACCAAACGGTGCGTGCCGATGATGATATCCACTTTGCCTTCTTTCAATCCCGCAAGGGTATCTTTGATCTGTTTGCTGGTTTTAAAGCGGTTTACGTAATCTATATTTACGGGGAAGCCCTTTAGCCTGTCGCTAAATGTTTTGTAATGCTGGGCCGCTAAAATGGTTGTAGGCACAAGTATAGCCACCTGCTTACTATCGGCAACGGCCTTGAACGCCGCACGAATGGCAATTTCTGTTTTACCGAAGCCCACATCGCCACAAATCAGCCTGTCCATAGGGTGCGGAGATTCCATATCCTTCTTGAAATCAACGGTGGCTTTTTCCTGGTCCGGCGTGTCTTCGTAAAGGAAAGATGCTTCCAGTTCGGTTTGTAAATAGCTATCGGGCGAAAAGGCATTCCCATCCTGTGTTTTACGCAGAGCGTACAGCTTGATTAGGTCGCGGGCAATGTCCTTAACTTTTTTTTTTGTGGTTTTCTTGAGGCGTTCCCAGGTATCGGTACCCAGCTTGTTCATGCGGGGTTCGGTGCCTTCTTTGCCGCTGTATTTGCTGATGCGGTTAAGCGAGTTGATGTTTACATACAGCAAATCGTTATCGGCATACACCAAACGGATCATCTCCTGTGTTTTGCCGTTCACTTCTACTTTTTCGAGGCCGGCATATTTGCCGATGCCGTGGTCGATATGGGTTACAAAATCGCCGGGCTTAAGGTCGCGCAGCTCTTTAAGTGTAATGGCTTGCGAGCGCTGGTAGCCTTTTTTAAGCTTGTATTTATAATAACGGTCAAAGATCTGGTGATCTGTATAGCAAGCCAGCTTTTGTTCGCGATCAATAAAACCCTCGCGGATGCTGATGCTTACCGGGGTAAACTTTACGGTCTTGTCCAGGTCTTCCAGGATAGCATAAAGCCGCTCTACCTGCCTTGCCGAATCGGTAAGGATATAGTTCTCTATCTTTTCGGCCTCGTTGTTTTTAAAGTTATGGATCAGCAGGCTAAAATCCTTATTGAACGATGGTTGCGGGCGCATATCAAAATGAATAGGCGTTGCATCGTTATAAAAAAATTGCTTACCAAATTCAACCAGTGGAAAGTCGTGCAGTTGGTCGGCAATCAGTTTCTCGTCAGTAAAGCTAAATTTAGGGTCTATCCAATCCGGGTTCTGGTTCTTTTCATCGGCAGATAAAGCCTTCCATAACTGGGTGGCTTTTTTGTGCCCGGTTTGGATGATATCCAACGTAAACTGCACATCTTTTATCCACACCTGTGTGCCGGGTTCCACATATTCCAGCAGCGAAATATTATTCTCTGTTAAGAATTTAGATTGTACGTTAGGTACAATGGTGATAGTTTTCACCTGCTCAACCGATAGCTGACTTTCTATTTCAAAAGTTCGGATCGATTCGATAATATCGCCAAAAAACTCTACCCGGTAAGGGAGGTCATGCGAAAAAGAGAAAATGTCTACAATTCCACCACGTACAGAGAACTGCCCCGGCCCGTAAACAAATTCCACCCGGTCAAAATCATACTCCACCAAAAACTCGGTGATGAAATCGATACTTAGTTTATTGTTGACAGAAATTTCCAGCGTATTTTTTTCCAGCGATGCCCGGTCAATTACCTTTTCGGCCAAAGCCTCGGGGTAGGTTACTATCAGCTGCCCGTATTCGGTAGCGTGGTTAAGCTCATTCAATACCTCGGCACGGGCAAGCACATTGCTGCTGTCAGGCTGGGTAAATTCAAATGGCTTGCGGTATGATGATGGGAAAAGCAGGACTTCTTTACCTGTTAAATTCTCCAGGTCGGACAGGAAATAGGCGGCTTCTTCGCGCTCGGGCAGTACAAACACCATGTGCTTGTGCTGCAAAAAATATAATGCTGCCGCCAAGGCCGCATCACCCGACCCGACTAAACCACGAAGCTGCACCCTTGGACTTTTACCGGCATTTAAGGCTTGCGCCAATGCCTTTATCCGTTCGTCGGCCTTGTATCGCTCTAATATATCACGGATGTTCAAAACGGTGTAAATATAGGTAAAAAAGCCTTTTTTTACAGGCCGAACTATATATCATTAAAATTAAAGCAAACAATTAGTGTTTATGTTTACTTTTAAATGATATTTAAAAACAACAACACAGAACTAAACTCTCGTAACATGAAAAACTCGGTAATATTTGGATCAATAATAGGCGTTTTAAGCGTGGTATGGCTTTTTGTTATGCGCCAAACAGGTTATAATTTATCAGACAGTAAAACAAACCCAATCGAATATGTATCCATACTGATCCCGCTTATAGGTTTATATTTTGGCGTAAGAAAGTTAAGGGACGGCGAGCTTAAAGGCAACATGGGCTTTTTAGAAGCATTGGTACAAAGCTTAAAAATTTTAATGGTAGGCGGCGTTATAGCGATATTTGCCGGTATCGTTTTTATAAACTGGGGTAATGGAGACAGTAACGATACCACGTTCCAAAGCTTTAGCGGCCGTATTTTTGGCGCCCTGCTTGTTGGTGTATTAGAGGCTTTTGCAGTATCTTTATTGCTTACCACTAAAAGCAACCGTGTCGATTAAGAAAATATTTAACAGGTATTTCGAATTAATCTTCTGGATTGTGGCTTTGATCTGCCTGGCGTTTACAAACCCGGCAGGCCAAAGCCACTTTAGTTTATGCCCATTAAAATTGCTTGGCATTACCTGGTGCCCGGGGTGCGGCCTTGGCCATGTTATTTCCTATTTGTTTAGGGGTTATGTTAAAAGCTCTTTCCAGGCGCATTGGCTTGGCATGCCCGTTTTGCTGCTTTTACTATACCGGATCTACACGCTTGCTATAAACAAGCAATATAAGTTTACCGCTCCCCGTCGGTAAAAAAAACTTCCCGTATTTCGCCGAATAAATTGCCGCGCTTACCGATGGTTTACAATAAGCTGCCTAATAGCCGTAGGCAAAATTGTCATTCGATAGTAGTTTTACATCATCAAATCACACAATAAAAACTAAAACGATGAACACTTACAATCCTTATATGTCGCTGCCAGGCATCACAACAGAGGAAATGGCAACACTACATCAAGCAACTAACGACTTAACAGACGCGCAAAAACAAAGCTTTTATATGATCTATTCAAGCAAAAGGCGCAGCCCGCAGGATATACTGATTTTCACACTAATTGGCTTTATAGGCATTGCCGGTGTGCAAAGGTTTATGGTAGGCCAAACGCTAATGGGTTTGTTTTATTTTTTCACCGGGGGCTTTTGCCTTATCGGTACCATTGTCGACCTGATCAACCACCAGTCGTTAGCGAACGATTATAATCAAAAAATGGCATACGAAAGTTTCCAGATAGCCAAAATGGGCATCTATAATCAACAATAATCACCTAAACTTTATCACATATATTTTAATTTCTTAAACCATATCACAATCATGAAAAATTTAAAAACATCTGCAACCCATAAATTAGTGTCACGCTTTGACAAAGAACTAATGAGCATTTTAATGAACGACCTTAAAACACTTAAGGCCCGCCAAATAAAACACGCTGCCTTATAACGGGGAAGCTATCTAAGCAATACAAAAATCAAAACGCGGTGAGCGTTGGTAAACCCAAAAAAGGTTAGCGCCAAAGAAAATATCACCTGTACGTTTTGATTTTTTTTGGCCTTACCCAAGCCCACTCCAAAGGAAAGGGCTTAAAAAAGATAGAGACAACCCTCTCCTTTGGAGAGGGCCGGGTAAGGTTAAAATATTCCTTCCAAACATCGCCCTACCTTATTACCTTAGTGCAATTATGAAATTAGCACAGCTAACTACTTACCTCGAAAGCATAGCCCCGCTGGCCTTGCAGGAAGATTATGACAACAGTGGATTGATCGTCGGCCAGCCCGATATGGAGATCAGCCAGGCGTTGATCTCGCTGGATTGCACCGAAGCCGTGGTTGACGAGGCCATCGCTACCGGTTGCCAGGTTATCATTTCGCATCACCCTATTGTATTTAATGGGCTTAAAAAGTTCAACAGCAAAACCTATGTAGAGCGCGTGGTGGAAAAGGCCATCCGCAATAACATCGCTATTTATGCTATCCACACCAACCTGGATAATATTATGACGGGGGTTAACGCCCGTATTTGCGAAACCCTTGGCTTAACCAATACCCGCATACTGGCACCCAAGCATAACCTACTTAAAAAGCTGGTTACTTATGTGCCTATTGCACAGGCCGAGCAGGTGCGCAAAGCTTTGTTCCATGCAGGGGCAGGGCATATTGGTGAGTACAGCGAATGCAGTTTTAGCGCGGAGGGCACGGGCACTTTCAAAGGAAGCGAAAATAGCGACCCTTATGTGGGCGAACCAGGAGTGCGCCATCACGAGGAAGAAATGCGGATAGAAACCATCTATCCGGCTAACCTGGAAAGCAAAATTATTATGGCGCTGGTATTGGCGCACCCATATGAAGAGGTGGCATACGACCTTTACAACCTTACCAACCAGCACCAGCAAATAGGCAGCGGGATGATAGGCGACTTGGAAGTGCCGATGGACGAAGCCGAATTTTTAGGCGAAGTAAAAGCCGCGATGGATTGCGTGGTGATAAGGCATACGGCATTTACCGGCAAACAGGTAAAAAAAGTAGCCGTTTGCGGTGGCTCGGGTGGGTTTTTATTGAAGCATGCCATAGCCGCGGGTGCCGAGGTTTTTGTTACCGCCGATTATAAATACCACGAGTTTTTTGATGCCGAAGGAAAAATAGTGATTGCAGACATTGGACATTTTGAGAGTGAGCAATTTACGCAACAATTATTGTGCGAAATTATTCAAGAAAAATTTCTTAACTTTGCCATCCGTTTAACAAAAGTGAATACAAACCCCGTCAAATATTTTATTTAATGGAACAAACCATAGAACAAAAGCTTAAAGCTTTATACGACCTGCAACTCATCCACACCAAAATTGACAAGATACGCCAGGTAAGAGGTGAATTGCCTATGGAAGTTGCTGACTTAGAAGATGATGTTGCCGGCCTTGAAACCCGCATACAAAAAATTAAAAACGAGCTTGATGATCTTGAGGACGAAATTGTAACCCGCAAGAACCTGATCAAAGACTCTCAGGCTAACACAAAAAAATACGAAACTCAGCTTAATGAGGTTAAAAACAACCGCGAGTATGACGCTATTTCGAAAGAAATTGAAATACAAGGCTTAGATATACAAGTGAGCGAGAAAAAAATTCGTGAATTTGGTTTTGAGATCTCTTCAAAAACCGCCATTTACGAAAAAGCGCTTGCCGACCTTGAAGCACGCCGCAGCGACCTTGAGGCTAAAAAAGATGAGTTAGGTACTATTACTGCCGAAACTGAAAAAGAAGAAAACGAATTAACCGGCCAGGCAGAAAAAGCTACAGCTACTACAGACGAGCGTTTATTAATCGCTTATAATCGTTTGCGTACAAACGCTAAAAATGGTTTAGCGGTAGTAACTATCCAGCGCGATTCATGTTCTGGTTGCTTTAACCAGATCCCGCCTCAGCGCCAGTCTGACATCCGTCAACGTAAAAAGATCATCGTTTGCGAGCATTGCGGGCGTATCCTGGTTGATGAGTTAATGGCTCTTGAAGAAGAGAACGCTTAATTTGCAACCACGTTTATAAATTTATATTCAAAAGGCCCCGTTTACGGGGCCTTTTTTTGTTATCAAAACCATGTCATTGCGAGGAGCGTAGCGACGCGGCAACCTCAGCATATCCGCATGTCCTTTGAGATTGCCGCGCTGTCGCTCGCAATGACATAGTTGTAGTTTTTTTCAAATAAAATTCCATTACCAGCGTTAAGGGTTATCTTTACCACCGAGAAGATTTGAGATATGGGATTACCGCTGAGGATTACTTTTAATGATAAGGATTACGTTTACCAAATAGTAAACAGCCGCCTTATTAACCAAAATACTACTGAACTTGAACTGCTGCTAAACGGCGAGACACTTCAACTTACCAAACAAAACACCATCTGGATCCAGAAGGAAGGCGAGCATGACATACTTGACCCGCAATTTGTGCAGGCCTTGGGCAGGTCGGTATCGTTAAGGTTGAGGATGTAAGATTCTTATACAGCTTCATTCTCTCCACGAGTCATTACAAGGTACGAAGCAATCTCTTTAGGACAATTTTACGCATCTAAAACACAGTAAACTTCAGCTTACGCAAACAGAATGCTTGCGCAATTTGGGGTCGAAGTTGAAAACTTCGACGATTAAAAATGAGATAAGATACTCCCCTAAAACATACACGTTTGCTTCCCGCCTTTCGGCGTAAACAAAGTCAAATCATATCCCGGCATTTCGCGGCCGGCCAAGAAGCGTACGCAAGCCATGCGGTATAGTTGATGGATAGATTGGGCGATGTGGCCCTCGCCGCTCATGCGGCGGCCAAACTCGCTGTCGTTAAGGTTACCGCCGTGGCAGGCTTTGATCATATTCAATACTTTTTCAGCCCTATCGGGGAATGCTTTGTTTATCCAATCGGTAAAGATCTCGGCAATGGCGCCATTCAGGCGTACAATAGTAAACCCCGCATCCACCGCGCCACGTTCGGCAGCGGCTTTAATAATGTCGGGGATCTCGTTGCTGTTCAGCCCCGGGATAATGGGCGCTACCATTACCCGGCAGGGGATGCCTTTTTCTGTCAATTTTTGAATAACCGCCAGGCGGCTCATCCCGGTAACGGTGCGTGGCTCCAGTTTTTGCCTTAACGATTCGTTTAGCGTGGTGATAGATACGTTAACATGGGCAAGCCGCATACTGGCCAGTTCGCTTAAAATATCAATATCGCGCAGTACTACGTTATTTTTGGTAATGATGCTTACCGGGTGGCGGTATTTTAAAAACACCTCTAACAATGCACGGGTAATTTTAAGCTTCCGCTCTATAGGTTGGTAGCAATCTGTATTGCCCGATAATATAATGGGTATGGGCGAGTAGCCTTTTTTATTAAAATATTTTTCGAGCAATTCGGCAGCGTTGCGTTTCACGATGATCTTACGCTCAAAATCCAGCCCGGCGCTAAAGCCAAAATATTCGTGGCTGTTGCGGGCGTAGCAATAAATGCAGCCATGCTCGCAGCCCTGGTACGGGTTTATAGAGTGGAAATGACTCAGATCGGGACTATTAGAGATGCTGACGATCTTCTTGGGTGTTTCTTCAAAAAGCTGGGTATGGGTATTTTCAAGGAGTTGTTCGTCCAGCCCCTCAATGTGGTCCAGCACATATTTGTTTTTTAAAAACTTATTGTGGGTGTTTACCTGAGCCCCTCTACCCTTAAAAAAATCATCGTTCTCCGCGTGTGACATAGAAACAAATTTGCTAATTATTTTAGCAAATTACAATTCTATCATGTTATTTTTTATGGCGTATAAAACGAGGCCTACACGGCTTTTTATCTGCAGTTTTTCAAAAAGCTGGTCGCGGTAACCGTCAACTGTGCGCGCACTAATGCACATCTGGTCAGCAATTTCTTTGTAGGTGAGTTCGGTGCCGGCGAGTTTCAGGAACTCAATTTCGCGGCTGTTAAGTTTAACCTGTTCGGTGTGCTTATTAAAATTGTGCACGAGGTGGCGGGTCACAAATTCGGGGTAGTAGAGTTCGCCTTCCGATACTTTTTTTAGCGCCTGCTCAAACTCATGTGGTTCGGCATCTTTAAGTAAATAGCCTTTTACACCCATTTTTACCATGGTGAGCACCTTTTCGGCATCCTCAAACATCGATAAGATGATGATGCAGATCTCCGGGTATTTTTCGCGCAGCCATTGGGCGGTGCTTATGCCATCCATCACGGGCATGTTTATATCTAACAGGATGATATCGGGTTTAAACTTAGGAGAGATCTTGCGGGTAAGTTCTTCACCGTTGGCGGCCTCAAACAAAATTTTATAGCCTGTAAAGCTGCTTATTAACGATACTATCCCACTCCTGAACAGGCGGTGATCATCAACTAAGGCTATGGTGGTTTCCGTTGGCATGAGGGTTTTGTGTAAGGGGGTCAATAGCTATTTTAATGCAACAACCCTTGCCTGGCGCGCTGTCAATAACAGCAGTAGCACCAATTAAGGCAGCCCTGTTCACAATGTTCCTCAGGCCCGAGCCGCTGTTAAGCTGCTCATTTGCCGAAAAACCCTTCCCGTTGTCTTGGATGGTTAAGTTAAATAAATGTTCAAAATAATCCAAACTTACTTTTAGTTGTTTGGCGCCCGAATGTTTAAGCGCGTTGTTAAGGCTTTCCTGAAAAATGCGGAACAATACCAGTTCGCGCTCTTCGCCCAAATTATGGGCATTGCCGCCAATGGCAAGTTCTATTTTAATAATGCCGCTTTTGTTGATGCGCCCAACCTCTATCTCCATGGTTTGTACCAGCCCTATCTGTAGTATGTGTTCGTAACTTAAGCTTTTGGAAAGGTCGCGCAGATCGTTTATTACCTGTGCCACAAGGTTACGGCTTTCGCTTATTTTTTGTTCGGCCTGCTCGCGGGTGGCCTTTGCCGGTATTGCCAGGTTTAGTTTAACAAAAGAGAGCACCTGGGTAACGTTATCGTGAATCTCGCGGCTGATGTGGTTTAGCGTTTGCTCCTGCATCTCTACCTGAGTTTTTAGGAGTTCCTGCTGGAAGCGCGCATGTAATTGCTCTTTATCAACAGAATTTTGATTGTGCTTTCGCTGGTAAAAAAACAAAAAACTAATTATAAATATCCCTAACAGCAAAAGCATGATTGTGCCCGCAATTATCAATATTATTAGTTCTTCGTCCTTATGCATAAAAACGAAATGGTTAAAAAGGAATATAAAATAGCATTTGCAATATTAGCGACTACATGGTGCAAAACAGAGAACTGGTAAATTTTCAGATAAGCCATGTAAGCAAAGGACGAAAAAAACAAAAACTGCCCCAGGCAAAAGAACAGCACCCCGGTATTAAGCCAAAACCCCGGGAGCCTCAATACCTTTAACTCCTTACCTGTAAGGTTCATTAACTCGTAAAAGTACAGGCAGGTTATGGATATCAGTATTGCAAATTGCAGTAAAATAGTAATGGTATCCAGCCCCCAAAAACCTTGTAAAAAAGCCATATTTGCCGCAGAGCAGATAATGGTCAAAACAATAAGGCGCCTTATCCACTCTTTAAACTTCACAGTTTCAATTAAGCCATATACGAAAATACTGTAAAATAAAAAGAAAATAAACAGAGTAATATTGGTGATCCAAAGATTACTCTGTTTAAAAATGAACCAGTTCTCTATCGATCCGTACTCATAGATCAGGATAAAAAACAAGTAGGGAATAAAGTAAATATACCTGGTATGCTTAAGCGCCTTGTATCTTACAACAGATGTTATAAAAGCCAGCAATTCGAAAAACAAATAGGCAGATAAAAGCATATTAAACAGGGCAGGTTAAATCTGGAGGGCAAAGTTTTCCGTTATCAATACCGCCACCATTAATACCGGCAATCATCACTACATCCCCTTCTGCCAGTTTTTGTAAATCTTTAGTTGATAGGACAACCATTAACTTGCCCTCATATTCACCGGGCAGGTGAGCGTCATAGATTTTTTTATCGTGTAAGCCAATATGGATTATAAAATCATCAGAACCGGGGTTTGCGGCAAAAAACTCATCTATGCGGCTTTTTTTGAATGTTATAGTGCGGGTGTCATTTTTTTCGGGTACATGGCCATTTTCGCAATTCATTTTCCTGATGTGCCCCTTTTCTTCAATATAAGAATGTTTAAAATAGTTTTTAGACAAATCAATGATTTGGCCAACTGTTACTTCGTCACCATTGAGTTGTTTATCGGGCGAACGGTCGTTTGAAATTTTTGTAAGCATAGTTTTAAGATTTAAGTGTTTTAAAGTGTTTGTAAATTAAGCTTTAGCTAAGAAATTGGCAAGCAAAAAAATCAGCAATATATTAATCACCTACCGCGCCTACTTTTTTAGACACAAAGTCCGTTTCTTATCATCATCGGTAGATGATATTACTAATTCGCTGTTGGTAATTTTATCAATGTTAGCCACATTGGTTTGGTTATTAGATACAATGGTTAGCTTATTGCCAGATAGGCTCCACTGCCCATTATCGTTATCCATACTGTCATAAGCGGTTCCGTTTTCGTTAAAATTGATGTACTCGCCATCGGTGAAGGTTTCGGTATCACCATCTTCAATAATTTTAACATAAAACCACTTGCCGGTGATCTGGCTTTTAGAAACCGATGACGGGTTTTCGCCGCTTTTTTTACAGCCGGTAAAGGCCAGCGTAAAAGCCGATAATAGCAATAAGATAAATAATAGTTTTTTCATGAGTTTTTAATTATTGTGTGATTGATGTTTATTGTGCAGCTAAGTTATTGAGGATGTAAAAGGTGGCTTACCGTGAAAACACCGTATTTGCACCGCCTAAACACAGGTGAATTAAGGTGTTAAGCCCGTTGATACGCACCTGCCTCAAACAGAGATTTGTAATAAGCAATTACAAACAATTGTGGCCGGGAAAGCCGAAAACGAAACAGAGTAGGCAACACTAATTAATAACATGAAAAACCTTAACTTTTCTAAATTCTTTTTTATCCCTTTGTTATGCGCAGGCTTTGCAGCCAATGCGCAGGACAACAACCTTGCAGGTAGCACACAGCCGGTTGCTTCAACAACTTCGTCTGTGGCGTTTGTAGCTAAGCCGGCAACGGTTAGCCCCCTTATGAGCGAAAAAAACCTTTTCGATCAAAAAATAGCTTTTAAGAATGCGGCATTTGCAGATGGTTCTGCATCAACATTTGGCTTTGGTTTAGAGCCGGAGGTATTGTTGCCGCTTGGCGATTTTAAAAAGGCATCGTCGGTAGGTGTGGGGATCAACTTAAAAGCCCTATACCATTTGAGCGATGCGGGCGCGGTAACAGGCACCATTGGGTACAACTATTTTGTAGCTAAAGAAGATGTAACTTATAAATACTCTGGCATCCCTATTAAAATTGGTTACCTGGCTAAGCTTAGCGATATGTTTTTTGTAGAGCCCCAAATAGGCCTTTACAGCTTACGCGCATCTTTTAAAGATGATGAAGAAGGCGGCATTTCCGCATCAACCACTAATCTTTTATTGGCAGCTAAAGTAGGCATCAACATTGGCGAAAAATCAAACTTGGGTGTTAGCTACAATTACATTAAAGTAACCGGGGGCTCATTCACTTTTGCAGGCCTTAGCTACCTGTTCACTTTCTAAAAATTAATCAAAACCAAACACATAAAACAAAAGATATGAAAACTTTAAAAAGGAGCATTTTTATTAAAAGCCTGCTGCTGATTTTGGTAGTAGCGTTTTTAGGCGGCTGTAAAAAAGACAGCGATGGCGGTAGCGGCGGCGATATGGGTTCAGGCAAAGGTACTTTCACGATAAAGGGTAACCCTTACAGTGGTATGTGCCAATCAGTCCCGGCTACAAGCGGTGTATCGGGTAATATAGATGTAATCATTGCATCACAAAGTGGCGCATCATTTACCATTTATAATATGCCAACTTCAAGCAGTGGCTCAAGTAACGTTTCTAATTTCGATACCGATAATGCAGGTTTCACCGATAAATTGTATGCCATAAGTATAGTAAACCAGTCAGCATCATTTTACTCTTTAAGTGGCTCCGTTACAAAAACCGGCGTTAAATCTTATAAGTTCTCGGTAACTATGATGGACCAAACTACCAACGGGCAAACAACCGCGACCGGTTCCGGCAACTATTAACAACCTCGTTCACACAAATAGCAACGGCGCATGTTTACACCACATGCGCCGTTTTTTGCAAAAGCTACTTTATAAACCTGTATCACAGCTTGCCGATAGGTTTTCATCTCGGCCAAACAAAACGAGGGTTAACAAGGCTTTAAATTCACTCTACAAAAGCATTACTACCCAACCCGGCAAAAAGGGCCTGGTAATTCCTTTTAATGCTCATAACAACAAATTCATTATCCTATCAGATCAGCATAAGGGTGCGCGAGATGGCGCGGATATATTTGCCAAATCGGCTAAAAATTACCTGGCCGCGCTGGATCATTACTACAAAGAGGATTTCATTTACATAAACCTTGGCGACAGCGAAGAGTTATGGGAAAACCTGTTTGTGACCGTTAAGCGCCACAATAAAGCCACGTTTGAAAAAGAGAAACAGTTTATTAATGATGACCGGTTTGTGAAGATCTTTGGCAACCACGACTTATATTGGGGGAACGACCCCCTTGCTGTTGTTAGCCTGTTCCAGATCTACGGGCGCGCTATCCGGGTTTATGAGGGTGCGGTTTTGCAAACTACAGTAAAAGGGAAGCCCCTCGAAGTTTTTATGACCCACGGCCACCAGGGCGATTTGCAGAGCGATGGTAACTGGTTCAGTAAATGGTTCGTGTCTAATGTATGGGGGCCGTTGCAGGGATACCTTCGCAATAACCCCAACACACCGGCGTACAGTAATCAGCTAAAAACAGACCATAACCGCATTATGTACGAATGGAGCAGCCAGCGCAAGAATATGCTGCTGATAACCGGGCATACGCACCAGCCGGTGTTTAAATCGTTAACGCAACTGGAGATCCTTTACATAGGTTTAGATAATGCCAAAAAAGCCAATGATACCACAAAGGCTACTGAAATTGAAAAGAGGATAACTGCCCTGCACCTGCAAGGTAATAGCCAGCCAGATTTTAACGGTTACCTGGATACTTACTTTAACACGGGCTGTTGCTGCTTTAACGACGGCGATATCACCGGGATAGAAATAGCCGATGGCTGCATCCGCCTCATTAAATGGGCTTACTACAAAAAGGTTAGCGAAAGGATTGTATTGGAGGAAAGCAGGTTGGAAGATTTGAAATTGTTATCATAAAAACGTGATACTTCGCTCCTGGTTGATGCAAAAGATGCGAAGTATCGAGTTTCTACAAGAGTACCTACCCATCCAGCAAAAACACAAACAACTCTTTTGGCCCGTGGGCGCCAAGTACCAGTGTTTTCTCAATATCGGCAGTGCGGCTTGGGCCGGTAACGTGGGTAATCATGGATGGCAGGCGGTTGCCGTATTTCTCTTTTAATAGTTTAAACCCGTCTTTAAGATCGAGCACCATTTGAGAAGTGTAGGCCAGCACAATATGCACCGGCGGGTATATGCTTAGCCTGCGGCCGGCGGCATCGCCATTAGAGAGCAATACAGTGCCGTTGCGGGCTATTAGAGCCTCGCAAAGGGTAAAGCCAACCTCGGCTTTGTCAAAGTCCTTATCGGTTTCAAAAAAAGGGTATTCGTAAGTATTTAGGATCTCCTGCAGTTTGGGTTCCCAACAGTAAATTTTATGCCATTTGCGTTCTTCGGCAAGTTCAAGCAGGTTCTCTATGAATTGTACATCATCCTCACAAAAAACAAACTGGCCACTAACTGCGGTAAATTCTTCTGCAAATAAAACCTCCAACATTTCCTCGTTGGGCGGATACATGGGCAGGTCTTCCAGGTTGGGGTAGGGATTGTCGCGTTTCTCTAAAAGCGCTTTACGTACCTTTTTTAAAAGCTTTTCTTTTGATGTAGTGATATCCCTCATTAGTATTCAAAAGTAATAAGTATAAAATAAAAAATCGCAAGCCTTATCCACAAATGCGGACCAAAGACTTGCGATCTTAAATAATATAAACCCCTTATTGTTTATTTTCTGAAGATGGTTCTTTGGGTACATCTATCATAGAAAGTTCGGGTTTGATCAGCTTATCGGGGATAGCATTGTTATCCTGTACCAATTCCGGCTCGCCATTTACAAACTTATCGTAAGCCGTACGGTGCTCAAACGGGCGTTTACCCAGTATATCTTCCAGATCTGACTGGAATAAAACTTCTTTTTCTAACAATTTCATGGCAACGTTTTCGAGGCCTTCGCGGTGTTTGTTCAGCAGGTCTTTAGTACGTGCGTAAACCGACTCGACAAGGTTACGTACCTCGGCATCTATTAACTCGGCGGTAGCGTCAGAGTATGGTTTAACAAACTGGCTTTCGCCCTGCGGGTCGTAAAATGATAGGTTGCCAACCTTTTCGTTCATACCATAAATCTTAACCATACCATAAGCAAGGCGGGTAATACGTTCCAGATCGCTAAGCGCGCCGGTAGTTATTTTACCAAAAATGATATCTTCTGCAACCCTTCCACCCATAGATAGTGTCATGTCATCAATCAGTTCCTCTTTGGCAACCAGGAACCGCTCATTTGGCAGGTACTGCGCGTAACCTAAAGCGGCAACACCACGCGGAACGATTGATACTTTAACCAAAGGATCGGTATGCTCCAGGAACCAGCCTGCAATAGCATGCCCGGCTTCGTGGTAGGCAACCACGCGCTTTTCTTCGGGAGAGATAAGGGTATTCCTTTTTTCAAGTCCACCAATAACACGGTCAATAGCATCCTGAAAATCTTTCATATCAACTGCTTCCTTGTTTTTACGGGCGGCAATTAACGCGGCCTCGTTACAAACATTGGCAATTTCTGCACCGGCAAAACCAGGTGTTTGGGCAGATAGTTTTTTAGGATCAACCCCTTCTGCCAGTTTTATTGGCTTTAGGTGTACTTTAAAGATCTGCTCACGGCCAATCAAGTCGGGTTTGTCGATAGATACCTGCCTGTCGAAACGCCCCGGGCGCATTAGCGCGCTATCCAGTACATCGGGGCGGTTGGTAGCAGCAAGTATGATAATACCAGAGTCGGTACCGAAACCATCCATCTCAACCAATAACTGGTTTAGGGTGTTTTCGCGTTCGTCGTTACCGCCCATCATGTTGTTTTTACCACGGGCGCGGCCAATAGCATCAATCTCATCAATAAAAATGATACATGGTGCTTTTTCCTTTGCCTGTTTAAACAAGTCACGAACACGTGATGCTCCTACGCCCACAAACATCTCCACAAAATCAGACCCTGAAAGGGAGAAGAAAGGAACTTGTGCTTCGCCAGCCACAGCTTTGGCCAATAACGTTTTACCTGTACCCGGCGAACCTACCAGCAACGCGCCTTTAGGAATTTTACCACCCAGATTGGTGTATTTTTTAGGGTTTTTAAGAAAATCAACAATCTCCATCACCTCTTGTTTAGCTTCTTCCAGGCCGGCAACATCGTTAAACGTTACTGATACCTGGGCTTCTTTATCAAACAAGGTAGCTTTTGATTTACCAATGTTAAAGATCTGGCCACCGGCGCCACCGCCCGCACCGCCGCCCATGCGGCGCATAATAAACAACCATACGCCAACAAGCAGTATAGCCATTATCACACATTGTACAAGCCAGTTGCTCAACAGGCTTTCTTTACCCTGCTGGTATTCTATAGCAATTTTGTTAGCGTCAGGAATGTCTTTTTGTGCTGCCGCTACAGATTGTTTTAAGCTTTCGTATGATGCATCCGTAAAATTATACTGCGGTTCGTTTGCCGCTATACCTAAACTGCGCTGTGCTTTGTTGGCATCAGCATATTCAGATTTGCCAACACTGCCTTTTTTAATAAAAACCTCGGCCGTTATCAGGTCGCCATTTTTGTAAGCAATAATTTTTTCAACATCACCGTTGCGCAGCATTTGGCTGCTAAACCTTTGAAAATCGATGGTTTTGCCGCTGTTACCACTCATTAAAGTAGGCACAACCAATATTCCTATAATAGCAATGGCGTAAAGCCACATCAGGTTAAATTTAGGCGGCTTCGGCGTAACTTTTTTATTCGGAACCTTGCGTAAAGGTTTCTGGGATTCTTTTTTATCGTTAATTTCCATGTTCTACAAGCTCAACTTATAAATAATAGTTTAAAAGGGTATTGTTTTCCAGCGCTTTTGTTTAAGCGCTTTTGTAGCTTTTTATTTCAGCATCACCCCATAGGTCTTCAACACCATAAAACTCGCGTTTATCGGTCCTGAAGATGTGTATGACAACGTCTACATAATCCAGTAGTATCCATTCGCCATGCTCTAGTCCCTCTTTCCTCCAGGGGTCCTGTTGCATAACTTTATAAATTTCTTCTTCAACACTATTTGCAATTGCTTTTACTTGTGTGGTAGAATCGGCGTGGCAAATTACAAAGTAGTCTGTTACCGAACTGTTGATATTACGGAGATCGAGCCTTACCAGATCATTGCCTTTTTTTTCCTGCATGCCGTGGATGGCAAGTTCAGAAATATAGGTAGATTCATTTATCACTTTACTTTTTACCATTAAAAAGATTTAGTTTTGGTCAATTTTGGGTTTAATAATATTATACTTTGCAAAATAACATATTTTCAGGATTATTTGTTGGACAAAACTTAGTGTCACTAAAAGAAGTTGACTCTACAAACACATTTCTCAAAGATATCTTGTCAAATTCCAAGCCAGTACCTGAGGGAACGGTCATTATGGCAGAAGACCAATTTGCCGGCCGCGGGCAGCGTGATAACACCTGGCACGCCGAACCCGGCAAAAATTTAACTTTCAGTATTCTTTTAAATCCCACTTTTTTATCGGCACAGCAGCAGTTTGACCTTACCCGCGCCATTAGCATGGGTGTATATGACGCTTTGTACCCCCTTTTGCGTGACAGCCTAAAGATAAAATGGCCAAATGATATTTATTATGGCGATGCAAAGCTTGGCGGCATGCTGATAGAGAACATTTTGCAGGGCAGCCAGATCAAGCACTCGGTTATAGGTATTGGATTGAATATAAATCAGCAAAACTTCCCGCAGGGGGCGGTTAATGCTACATCTATCAGCAAGATATTACAAAGGGATTATGAATTAAAAAATATATTAGCTGAAATTTGTAACCATATTGAGGCTTATTACCTACACCTTAAGGCCGGCCGGGTTGATTTTGTAAGAAATTTATATTTAAGCCGACTATATTGGTTAAACGAACAGCACGCGTTTAAGTCGAACGGGGAGATTTTTGAAGGTATTATAAAAAGCGTTGAGCCTGCCGGGATGTTGGTTATTGAAAAAAACGGTAAGGACGAAACATACAATTTAAAGGAAATAGAATTTTTAAATAAACCATAATGAGAAAATTACTTTTAGCGGTTACCGCATTAATGATCACTTTTGCCGCCAAGGCACAGGTAGAATCGCACGTGAGATGGTCATACGCGGCCAAAAAAACCAGTGCTACCGAAGCCGTTGTTTTAATAAAAGCCACTATTGACAAAGGCTGGCACATTTACTCGCAAACCGTTAAAGAAGGCGGCCCGATAAAAACCAGCTTTACCTTTGCGCCATCAAAAGAATATGCTATAGTTGGTACACCGAGCGAGCCAAAACCCATTACCCATTTCGAAAAGGTGTTTAACATGAATGTGGGCTATTTTGAGAACTCGGTTATATTCCAACAAAAAATTAAATTAAAATCGCCAAAGGCTTCTGCTGTTAAAGGCAAGCTGGAGTTTATGACCTGTAACGATTCCAAATGTCTTCCACCAGACGAGGTTGAGTTTTCTATCCCGTTAGGTAAATAATATTTAAGATAAGACAAATGACTTCAGCTACCCCGCTCGGCTCTTTTAAGTACGCGCTCCTATTTTTAGTTATCCTGTTTTCTTTTGTGGCCCTAACACCACAGCAAGCCAAAGCGCAAACTGCCGACACCGTGTTTACAAACGATGTGGAGTTTACGGATGTACCGTCGGCATCGCAGCAAATCATCGCTAATAAGAAAAAAGCAGACTCGCTTGATAAAGTAAAAGGGGATTCAGCAAAAACATCGGTTGCGGATACAAATACCACATTAAAAGACGAGGCTGCAACTGAGGCGTCTGCCAGCCTTTGGCAGTTGTTCATTATTGGCTTTTTAGGAGGTTTCGCTGCATTTTTACTGCCATGTGTTTACCCAATGCTGCCTTTAACGGTTAGCTTTTTCACAAAAAGGGGGGGCACAAGGGCTAACGCGATATGGCAATCTTGCCTGTATGGCTTATCCATCATATTTATATATGTGGTTTTTGGCTTGCTGATCACCATCATTTTTGGCCCGGCAGCATTGAACGGCCTGGCTACTAACGGCATCTTCAATTTCTTTTTCTTTTTGATGCTGATCGTGTTCGGGGCTTCATTCCTGGGGGCGTTTGAAATCACGCTGCCAAGCTCGTTAGCCAACAAGCTGGATGCAAACTCTGATAAAGGCGGCCTTGCCGGCATCTTCTTTATGGCGGCTACATTGGTAGTGGTTTCTTTTTCATGTACTGGGCCTGCTATAGGTGGTGTACTATCAAGCGCTTTTACAAAAGGCGACAGGCTTGGGCCGGCGGTGGTGATGTTCGGCTTTTCGTTAGCAATTGCGTTACCGTTCACCATATTCGCCATGTTCCCATCGGCGCTTAAAAGCCTGCCAAAGTCTGGCGGCTGGTTAAACAGCGTTAAGGTTATTTTGGGTTTTATAGAGATCGCCTTTGCTTTAAAATTCTTATCGAACGTAGACCTTGCCTACCACTGGAACCTGATTGACCGCGAGGTTGTGTTATCGTTGTGGATAGCCATTGGCATATTAATGAGCTTATACCTCATAGGTAAGATCAAATTCTCGCATGATAGCGATGTGCAGCACTTAACTGTTACACGTACTTTTATTGCTATGGGTATGTTTGCCTTCACTGTTTACATGATCCCCGGCCTTTGGGGCGCGCCTTTAAAAGCCATTAGCGCGTTACTGCCGCCTTTGAGTACGCAGGATTTTGATATATCCGGTGGTGGTGGTACAGCTGTTGCAACACCGGCGAATACATCAAGCATCAAAATAAAAAAATACGAAGAGTTATTTAAACGCCTGCCAAAGGTAAAAGGGCTGGACGAATGGTACGATTACGACCAGGCCATACAGCTTTCGAAAGAATTGCATAAACCCATCCTGATTGATTTTACCGGATGGAACTGTGTTAATTGCCGCGAAATGGAGCAAAATGTATTGCCCAACCCGGAAGTGCTTAAGCGCCTGCAAAACGAATTTGTGATATTACAGATGGTAATTGATGATAAAACAGAATTACCAAAAGCAGAACAGTACACTTCACCTGTGCAACAAAAGGAGATAACCACATTGGGCGGTAAATGGCTCGATCTGGAGATATCTAAGTACGACACAAACGCACAGCCCTACTACGTGATCATTAACGAAAAGGGCAAAGCCCTGGTTAAACCGATAGGCGCAACAAACATTGAAAGTTTTGTAAAATACCTCGATAGTGGTATTGCTGCTTACAAAAAATAGGCAGGCACTAAAAAAATTAATGTAAATTCGCGGAACTTTACCAAAATGATGTAGCTAACCTACAGGGTTTTTGTAAAGTTCTTTTTTTTTCACTTATAAAGCGACAGCGCCTTTTAAAATGACGCAGATCAAAAACATTGGAGTTTTTACATCAGGTGGTGATGCACCGGGTATGAACGCCGCTATCAGGGCGGTAGTACGCTCCGCAATCTATTATGGCATTGAAGTTACCGGTATCCGCAGGGGGTACGAGGGGATGATAAATGGCGAGTTTTTTGCCATGGACAGGAAATCTGTTTCTAACATCATTCAGCGCGGCGGTACTATTCTTAAAACAGCCCGCAGTGAGCAATTCAGGACTGTTGAAGGCCGCAAATTGGCTTACGATCAATTAATAAAACATGGTGTTGATGCCCTTGTGGGCATAGGCGGCGACGGTACTTTTACCGGTGCGCATATTTTTGGCGAAGAATACGATTTCCCTATCGTTGGTTTACCCGGTACTATTGATAACGACCTTTTTGGTACCGATTTTACCATTGGTTACGATACGGCCATTAATACGGTTATTGACGCTGTTGATAAGATCCGCGATACTGCAGAATCTCACGACCGTGTGTTTATTGTAGAAGTAATGGGCCGCGATTCGGGTTTAATTGCCCTGCGTACAGGTATTGCATCGGGCGCAGAGGCCATTGTGATCCCCGAAAGTAAAACCAATATCGATGCCCTTTGCGAACGCCTTGAACATGGCCGTAAAGACAAGCTATCGAAAATTGTTATTGTTGCCGAGGGTGACGATGCCGGTGGTGCGTTCGAGATAGGTAGGCATGTTAAGGAGCGTTTCCCACATTACGATACCAGGGTTTCTATCCTTGGTCACATTCAGCGTGGTGGCCGCCCGTCATGCCAGGACAGGGTATTAGCAAGCCGTGTTGGCGTTGCTGCTGTTGAAGCATTAAAAGATGGGCACCGTAACGAAATGATTGGCGTTATCCACAACGAAATTTCATACACTCCGTTTGAGCATGCCTGCAAGCATAACGTGGAAATTAACCCCGACTTTTTAAAGATAGTAGAGATACTGGCGATTTAAGGTTGGACTGATATACAAGATAACAGCCGCTCAATTTAAGCGGCCGTTATCTTTAAAGCGCAAAATGAGCTTGTAAAGCTGCTAATCCCTCCGGGCCACTTCTCATTCCTACCGCACCCGTCCCAAGGAGGAATTGATGCATTGCTCCGCTTTCGGCAAGTTTAAAACCTTCACCTAATTAATTATAAGCCTTTTAAATATAAATAATAATTTATACCTTTGCATCCCCGCAGAAAGAACTCCGGGGACAATGTTGAATACATAAAAACAAAAGAATGGCAACTAAAATTAGACTGCAAAGACACGGTAAAAAAGGTAAGCCCTTTTATTACATCGTAGTAGCAGATGCCCGTGCTCCAAGAGACGGTCGTTTTATTGAGCGTGTAGGTTCATACAACCCTAACACAAACCCGGCTACAATTGATATCAACTTCGAGAAAACGCTTGAGTGGGTAAACAATGGCGCACAACCAACAGACACTTGCCGTGCAATACTATCTTACAAAGGCGTATTATACAAAAAACACTTACAAGGTGGTGTTAAAAAAGGTGCTTTAACCGAAGAGCAGGCAGAAACTAAATTTGCTGAGTGGTTAGACCAAAAAGACGGTAAAATAACAGGTAAAAAATCAAACCTTAACGCTGCAAAAGACGAAGCCCGTAAATTGGCTTTAATTGCTGAAGCGAAAAAGAAAGAAGATAAAGCTGCAGCTATTGCTGCTAAAAATGCTCCTGTTGCCGAAGAAGTAGAAGAAGAAGTTTCTGAAGCACCAGCTGAAGAAGAAGCAGCTGCTGATACTGAAGGCGAAGCAGAAAAAGCTGAATAATTATTAGAAAAAGCAAGAAATAAAGAAGCAAGAGACAAGACAAAGCGTCTTGGTTCCTGAATCCGGAGGTCTTGATTCTACAATGGCGAAAGACAAGTGTCTTTCGCCATTGTTATTTAAACGTATTTATATATGACAAACACGGCAGAATATTTTAGGCTTGGCAGCATTTTGAAAACCAAAGGCCTTAAAGGCGAAATGCAGGTTTATATTGATTTTGAGGATGCAGAGGCCATCAAGATTAAATCGCTATTTATAGACATTGCCGGTAAGCTGGTGCCATATTTTGTTAGCTCTATCAAATATTTGCAAAAAAGCCAGGCATATTTAAACCTCGAAGATGTAGATACCATTGAAAAGGCGAGTATGCTGGTGAAAAAGGATATTTACCTGCCAAATAAGGTAAAGCCTAAAAAGAAAAAGGAAGAATTTACACTTAAAGATGTAAAAGGCTTTATTGCGGTTGATGAAAACCATGGCGAACTTGGCGAGATACTGGATGTGGTAGAATATCCGCAGCAATTGATCGCGTCTGTAAATTATAAAAGTAAGGAAGTGTTGTTCCCCCTAAATGTGGATATTATAAAAGGTATTGATGTTGAAAGCGGCGAGATCTATATTGCCCTGCCGGATGGCTTGCTGGATGTTTACTTATCAGAATAGCATTCTTTTAACAACATATTTTAAAGCGCTCATTGTAGCGCTTTTTTTATTTTGAAAAATATTTGTCAAAAATACTTTACAAATATGAATTCACGATTCTTGTTTTCACATTATTATCGAAGTATTGGCTACTTCTGTTTTGTAGCAATTTTACTGTTTGCAATCATTTTTAAAATGTTGCATCCGCATTGTTTTGCACAGGAACTACATCACGACCTTGAGCCGGGTATGAAACTCTCGCATGATATTACCGCACTGCTATTGCTTTTTGGGTTGATATTTATCGCATTTTCTAAAGAAAAAATAGAAGATGAACATATCTCATTTATTAGATTAGAGTCGTTACAATGGGTGGTATATTTAAGTTATTTGAACTGGCCGTTTATGTGATTTTACTAATATCAACGAATTGATACATGTTATCTTAACAGCTGTGTGGGTTCCCCTTATATTTTTTATCATCCGTTTTCGCTGGATGATCTTTCGCCTGAACAAGGATGCAGGAAAAGAAATAATTTAAATAATGACGCATCATGAAAAACACACTGGGTGTAGAACGCGCCATAAAAAATATAACCCAAGCCGACCTGGCAGAGGCCATCGGCGTATCTCGCCAAACCATCAATGCCATCAAGAGTAATAAATTCGTACCATCAACCGTACTATCCCTCAAAATAGCCCGCGTATTTGGCAAACCCGTAGAAGCGATATTTGAACTTGAAGAGGGGGATTAGACAGAGGCCCGGGGGTGGTGGTGGAATTAGGAAGCAAGAGAAAAAGTCTTGGTTCTTGATCCTTTACTCCTGTGTCTAATAAAAGTATCTTTGCTCCATGCGTTTCGATATCATATCTGTTTTGCCCGGCTTGCTGGAAAGCCCGTTCGCCCATTCTATTTTACAGCGCGCCCAAAAAAAGGGGGTGGCCGAAATTGTGGTGCATAACCTGCGCGATTACTCCACAGCAAAACAAAAAAGCGTTGACGATTACCCGTATGGCGGCGGCAGCGGAATGGTGATGACCATACAGCCTTTTGCAGATTGTATTGAAAAATTAAAAAGTGAGCGTGAGTATGACGAGATCATCTTTATGTCGCCAGATGGCGAAACGCTGAACCAGGGAATAGCCAACCAGTTATCCATTAAACAAAACGTAATTATACTTTGCGGACATTATAAGGGGATAGACCAGCGCATCAGGGATATCTATGTTACACGCGAGATCTCTATAGGCGACTATGTGGTCTCGGGTGGCGAACTGCCCGCAGCTGTACTGGTTGATGCCGTGGTGAGGCTGATACCGGGTGTGCTAAGCGATGAGACCTCGGCCCTGTCCGATTCTTTTCAGGATGATATGCTGGATGCCCCCGTTTACACGCGCCCAGCCGATTGGAACGGACATAAGGTACCGGCAATTTTACTAAGCGGCAACACCCCCGAGGTGGAAAAATGGCGTTTTGAACAAGCATTGGAGCGCACTAAAACCCGCCGGCCCGATCTATTGGAGTAAACGGATTTGTGGTTGTATAGTTAAGTGGCGTATAGTTAACCGCCTTAAAACTATTCATATAATTAACCAAAACTCACATGATGTGTGGACAAAAAACAATTTGTGGAAATTTTTAAAATAGGTTTTAAAAATTCAAAAAATATCCTTATAATTGCACTCCGATTTTTACGGGTTAAAAATCGCTTTAAGGGCTAAAAATCATGGATTTAGTAAAATTTGTAGAAGAGCAATCAGTAGTTAAGAATACCTTCCCGTCGTTTAAGGCTGGGGATACTGTTAGCGTGTATTATAAGATCAGAGAAGGTAACAAAGAACGTATCCAACTTTACCAGGGTGTTTGTTTACAACGCAACAGTGTTGGTAACAGCGAAACCTTTACAGTACGTAAAGTTTCTAACGGTATTGGTGTTGAGCGTATATTCCCTATCAACTCTCCAAACATCGATAAAATCGAAGTTAACAGCGTTGGTAAAGTACGCCGCGCTAAATTGTTCTATCTGCGCGCCCTTACCGGTAAAGCAGCTCGTATCAAATCAAAAAGGGTTTAATTATCTTTTCGCCGCAAGGCGGATACCATAAAAAGCATACCAAACCTGCCTGTAATACGGGCGGGTTTTTTTGCGTTGATTGAGATTTTACTCAGAATTGTCATTGTGAGCCTGTTGAACCATTTTTATTGCGACAAAGTAATCCATGTTATTGCGGGGGATGATAATAGCGCAATAATTTAAGAGACTGGCGGATATGTTGAGATTGCCACGCTATCGCTCGCAATGACATGAAGGAACAAAAAAGCCCCGATGTGTTTACACCAGGGCTTTTAAATATATCGAAAATGTTATTTGTTATCAGTTTTCTTAACGGCAGTTTTTGGTTTTGCAGGTACTTTTGCAGCAGGTTTTTTAGCAGCGGCAGGTGCGGGAGCTTTTACTACAACGGGTTGCTCATTCTTTAGATCATGCTCAATTACCAATATCTCTTCGCCATGCCCGTTAGATAGTGGTGTTTCTACATCTGGAATATGGGTGTCTTCTAAAACATCAGATGATACTTCGGTAGTAGTAGCCATGCTGGTTAGTTCGGCTAATATAGTACGGCCACCTTTAACAACCTGGTTAAGCTCCACATTGATCTTAGTACCCAATGGCAGGAACAGATCTACCCTCGACCCAAATTTAATAAAGCCAAACTGCTGGCCTTGCTCAACTACATCGCCTTCTTTAACATACCATACAATGCGGCGTGCAAGCGCGCCGGCTATTTGGCGGAACAATACTTGTACACCTTGGCTGTTCTCGGTTACAACCGTTGTACGCTCGTTCTCGGTAGATGATTTTGGGTGCCATGCCACCAGGTATTTACCCGGGTGGTATTTAAAATACTTTACTACACCACTTATAGGGTTCCGGTTTACATGCACGTTTACGGGCGACATAAATACCGATAGCTGAATCCTCCTGTCTTTCAAAAATTCGGTCTCGTCTGCCTCTTCAATAACAACCACTTTACCATCGGCAGGGCACAAAATATGGTTCTCGCTGGTAGTGATAACAAATTTAGGGTTGCGGAAAAATTGTACGATGGTTACAAACAGTAAAAACGACAGGATGTAAACTATCCATTTTACCGCGTGGGCATCGGAAAAGTAAAATGATATAGCAGCATTAAGTAGTGCTATAACCAGTATGGTTAAGGCAAGTGATGTATATCCTTCTTTATGAAAAGTCATATATAGGCTAATAAGTTTTTACAAAACTAAACATTTACAACAAAGTACAAGTATGTATAAACAATGGGTGCGGCCAATAAAAATCCGTCGAACCTATCCAGCAGGCCGCCATGGCCCGGCAATAAACTGCCCGAATCTTTAATATTTATGCTGCGCTTAAACATCGATTCTACCAAATCACCCAGCGTACCAAAGAACGATATCAGTATCCCTACAGATATCCATTGCTTCCAGTCCAGCTCGGGGAAGTACAGGCTAATGATATAACCCACCCCGCCGCTGATAACCACACCACCAATAAAGCCTTCCCAGGTTTTTTTAGGGGAATGGCGCTCAAATAGTTTGATGCGGCCAAATGCCCGCCCGGTTAAATATGCCCCCGTATCGTTACTCCAAAGCATCAGTAAAAAAGCCAGAGGGAAGTGAAAATTATAGGAGCCTTTGATAAACGCAAGGGCGTGGAAAAAGGTAAATGGAACGGTTACAAAAACTAAACCTAATATGGTATAAGCAATATTGGTTAGCGGCGCCACCGAAATCTTAAAGAGCTCCTGAATAAAAATGGCGCTAAAGCTAAGCGTAAGTAAAAAAAGCAGGCTATGGTAAATTGGCCTGTTGTGGTACACTATCACAGCAAAAAGTGAGTAGATGAAAACCGCGTTTATAAAGCCTGATGTACGATTTGGCTGAATGCCGCTTTTAATATTAAGGCCATAAAACTCGTGCAGGCAAAGCAGGCTTAAGATGAGGTAAAATGCCCCGAAAACGTTATGATCCAATAATACGGACCCGATCATCACTATAATAAAAAAGAAGCCTGTTATGGCGCGTGTCTTCATAAATTTATCTGGTTCAATATCATTATTTCGATAGCATTGCTAAAGTTTTCCTGGTGCACGTAAACTTCAATATCGCCAAATGCCTGGTGAGATGACGCCTGCTTATTAAGCAACACGGCATCAATCTGGTACCCGGTAAGCACCTGCTTCACAATTTCTGACTGATAAAAGTTTGACGATGTAAAAATTTTAACCCAGTTCTTCTCCATTTAATAGGGGCTTTTGCCTGCCCTGTGCTACTTTTTTGTAAACCATCAGCAAATTTATAATAATTATCAGGCTAAACAGGTAGCCTGGTGTGTTAAATACGTTGGTTTTGTCGGGGTTTAATGTAATAAGGTTTTTTTGATATAGGTAAGTGCTTATCACCGCTGTTGCATTATTTAAGAAATGCCCCCAAACCGCAGGCCAAATGCTGCCGCTGTAGGCTACAAAATAACCGAATATTGCGCCTAACAATGTACGCGGAAAAAAGCCATAAAATTCCATATGGAAAGCGCTGAAAAGCACGGCGACTACCCAGATAGCTATGTGCGTGTTTTTGGTCCATTTTTTAAATATGGTTTGCAGTACACCACGAAACATAAACTCCTCGGCAACGGCAGTTAAAAACCCTATCAGCAATACATTTTTTATACAATCCCATATCGAATCCATTTTAAGGATGGCTTCGGTAACGCGGCGTGCACTTTCTTCGCTGTCTTTCATCCATTTCTCTAAGCCACCAAGCCATTTTGGCAAAATCATCTGCTGGTTTACATTACTTAAAAACTCTATTAAAGGCATTGTTAAAGCCATTATAAAAAAGGCTATGACAAACAGCAGCCAGGGGAAACGAAAAGTAGGTTTAATATAATCGTTAGTATCCCTTACAATCCATTTTGCAAAAACAACCGGTGCCAAAAAGATCGGGATTGTGGTGGTAACCACCTGTAAAATGTATAAGGCATTTATACTTTGCGGGTGGCTAAAGTTTAGCTTGGCTATATCCAATAATATGTCTATTCCGTACATGGCGGCTATCATCCCAAAGCCTAAAAGGTTGCCAGCTAAAAATATCCCTCCAAAAACAGCCACAAAAAGCAAGAACTGTTTTGCCGGGGACATTTGATTTACAGGGCTTTTCATCATATTGCTTAATATTTCGTAAATTTGCAGGGTTAAATATAAGCATGTCTGTACAAATAGGAAATATTGATTTAGGGGAATTCCCGCTGTTGCTGGCACCGATGGAGGACGTGAGCGATCCGCCATTTCGTTATGTGTGTAAGCAAAACGGCGCGGATATGATGTACACCGAGTTTATTTCATCAGAAGGATTGATCCGCGATGCCGCCAAAAGCCGCCAAAAACTCGACATTTTTGAGTACGAGCGCCCGATAGGCATCCAAATCTTCGGCAGCGATATCGACCACATGCGCGAGGCTACCGAAATAGCATCACTTGCAGGCCCCGACCTGATGGATATAAATTACGGCTGCCCTGTTAAACAGGTGGCATGCCGTGGTGCAGGCGCAAGTCTTTTGCAGGATATTGATAAAATGGTAGCCATGACAAAAGCGGTTGTAAATGCCACTCATTTGCCTGTTACCGTTAAAACCCGCTTAGGCTGGGACGATAACACCAAAAACATTTACGAAGTTGCCGAACGCCTGCAGGATGTAGGTATAAAGGCACTAACCATACATGGCCGTACCCGTTCGCAAATGTACAAAGGTGTTGCCGACTGGACGCTGATCCACGATATTAAAAAGAACCCACGCATCAAGATCCCGATCTTTGGGAATGGTGATATAGATTCCCCCGAGAAAGCTGCCGAATGGCGTACGCAATTTGAGGTGGATGGCATGATGATTGGCCGTGCGGCTATAGGTTACCCGTGGATCTTCCGCGAGATAAAGCACTATTTTAAAACTGGTGAACACTTGGACAAACCAACCATTGCCGAGCGTATTGAGGTTTGCAAAACCCACCTCGAAAAATCAATGGAGTGGAAAGGTCCGCGTACTGGCATTTTTGAAATGCGCCGCCATTACAGTAACTATTTTAAAGGCGTGCCCGATTTTAAGGAGTACCGCATGAAACTTGTAACCGCGGCAACCGTAGAAGAAATTATGGATATATTGGATCAGGTAGACAAAAAATATGCTTTTGAAATGGCGTAATATTTGTATACATGCTATATATTTGAAATATAACGAAGACAATAAGAAATGACCACTATCATAACTGAAGGTGTTAAGGTTTCAGTGGAAACAATTTATCAGCCCGAATATTCTAACCCGATGAACGATCACTTTATGTTTGCCTACAGGGTGAGTATAGAGAATATGGGCAATTATGCCGTACGTTTGGTAAGCCGCCACTGGTACATTTTCGATTCTAATGGCGCAAAGCGCGAAGTTGAGGGCGAAGGTGTAGTAGGGCAACAGCCCATTATAGAGCCAGGCAGTTCACACGAATATGTAAGCGGCTGCAATCTAAAAACCGATATGGGCAGCATGAAAGGCGAATACCAAATGGAGCGCCTTTTGGATAATTCCGTATTTAACGTACAGATCCCGGAGTTTTATTTAATTGCGCCTTACAGGCTGAATTAAGAGAAGCAAGATTTTAAGATTCAAGAACTAAGATATACGGCCCCAGTAGTGTTTTTGGGTGCTTTTTTGAAATTAAATTCGACGATGCCAGATAACGTTTGCTGTTGTGCCGTTTATAGCTTTAACCCGTCCGGTATTAAAGCCGCTATCAAACCTGTCGTAATAAGTAACTGTGGTATTACCAACGCTTTTTAGCTTGCCTATCATTCTATTAAGATCAAACCGGTCATATTAGGTGATTTTGTTTTGCCAAGTAATTCATCCCGGTCAAACTGGTTATAATAAGTAATGGTAACGCCGCTTAACTATTTTACTTTACCCTTAAGCTCGTCCTGGTCGAAATTGTCGTAGTATTCAACATTGAGGTTGGTGATGCTATTAAAGTGGATGTCTTGTCCGTCATCGTCAACATAAAATATACGGCTATCGTAACCTTGCATAATCCGGCTCAATCTAAATTGTTAACCCATTTGCCTTGAAGTGGATTGAAGGTATATAGGCATTACTGCCCGTAACCCTTACATTTAGGTGATAGTTGTCCTGCGCGCGGCATAATAAGCGGATAATTACTAATAAGGAGGATAAAAGCGCGCGTTTAAAAGGCATTTTGTACAAGGTTTAGTTGCTTTATTTATTTATAAGATTAAAATCTTAGTACAGGGTTTAAGAGTACAGTAAATTTTTATACGCCGTAGCCCACTAAAAACAAGAGGCTGCCCTAAGGCAGCCTCTTCTAAACAACAATCAAACTATCAGATTATTCTGCCTTTTGAAAAAGCTGGCCGGCCATCTTGTGGAGGCATATGCAATACGTTGTAATGCAAAATCAATAGAACGATCAATTGTATTACGCAGGCCTTGCCCGTAACGCTACAAACAATTTATTTATTTTTAAAGGTTGAAGGATTAATTTTTACATTTGAATTGATGTCAAACAACTTCTCTTACTGGGAGCGTGCCGCGTTTATTGATAATGCCGATGTCATCATTATCGGTAGTGGCATTGTGGGCCTTAGTGCAGCCCTGCATTTAAAAACCCGTGAGGCCAATTTAAAAGTATTGGTATTAGAGCGTGGTTTTTTACCAAGCGGTGCAAGCACTAAAAATGCGGGTTTTGCCTGTTTCGGGACAGTCTCTGAACATTTAGAGGCCCTGAAACATACATCCGAAGAAGACGTTGCCCGACTTGCTAATTACAAATGGCGGGGTTTGCAACGCCTGCGCCAAAACCTTGGCGATGCCAATATCGATTACCAGCAGCATGGAGGTTACGAGTTGTTCATGACCGGCGAAGAAGCACACGCAGAGAAAGCTATTGACAACATTTCCCGCCTAAATAATTTATTAAAACCCGCTATCGATGGGCATAACATTTATACGGCTGCTGATGCAAAAATAGCAGGTTTTGGTTTTAACGGCGTTAGCCGGATGATCTACAATGCTTTTGAGGGGCAGATACATACAGGTAAAATGATGCGGGCGCTGCTTAATAAATGTTATCAAAAGGATATAATTGTTTTGAATGGATGTGAGATCTCAGCCATTTATAATAACGGAGATCATATTGACCTGACATCTCCGCAGGGGAACTTTACGGCTAAAAAGGTGATCATGGCAACCAACGCCTTTGCCAAACAACTTTACCCCGAACTGAAAGTTACCCCGGGCCGCGGGCAGGTGTTGATTTCGAAACCGATCCCTGGCTTAAAATTAAAGGGCACATACCATTTCCAAAGCGGATATTATTACTTCCGCAATATAGATGGCCGGGTGCTTTTTGGCGGCGGTCGCAACCTTGATTTTGCTGCTGAAGAAACGCCTGAATTTGGCCATACGGATGCCGTAAAACAAAAACTAACCAAATATTTGAACCAGGTTATCCTACCCGGCCAAAATGTGGAAATAGATTACTGGTGGAGCGGCATTATGGGGTTTAATGAAGAAATAAGCCCAATTGTAAAGCGGCTTGAGCCGAACATGTTTTGCGCTGTGCGCTGCAATGGTATGGGCGTAGCCATGGGTAGTTTGGTGGGAGAGGAAGTGGCGGAGTTGGCTTTAAGATAAAATTAGATCTCAAGCCGTAAAAAAAATGATCGTAAATTAGAATATATTTTTTTAGCAGATGACATACGCAGTACACCCAGCAAACGAAGCATAGGAAAAAGCAGTTAAGGCCGTTTTAGATGCTTTGCAAGTACCATATCAGGTAGAACCGGATGTGGAAACTCCTTATAACCTGGCATTTATGGCTAAAATAGAAGAATGCCGAAAACAGGCAAGGACGAGTAAAGGAACTATTATCAAAACAGAAGATCTGTTGAAGTAAAGTATATGGATAAAGCATTATCTGATATTGCTTATTGGAAAAGAGTGGAAACATACAGGCACAAAAGAAAATTGCGCACCTAATAGATGCAATACAAATTGACCCCTATGCTGGAGTAGCGCAACCCGAAGAATTAAAATATAATTGGAAAGGTCTATGGCGTTGAAGGATTAATTTAGAACATAGAATGATCTACGAGATACCAAATGGCTTAATTATTATCCATTCCTTAAAAGGGCATTATTAGAAACCGTACCCTAAAACAATGCCACCAACCTTTCCAAAGCCATTCCTCTCGATCCTTTTATGAGGATAGTTGCATTGGTAATTGGGTTTTCTTTTAGGCCTATCATGGCATCTTCGGCAGTCATGTAAAATGTGGTGTTGATGAAGTTTGTATTATCCACCTCAGTTTGCTGGCTCGAAAAATCTTTGCCTATAAAAATTCGCTCGTCGACATTAGCGGCCATGGATTTTTGGATAACAGCGGTATGTTCCACTGCCGATTCTGCACCCATCTCAAACATATCACCCAATATCATCACCTTATGGTCGGCTTGTACCTTGTCCATGTTTTCGATAGCAACGAACATGCTGCTCGGATTGGCGTTGTAAAAATCGCAAATGAGGGTGTTGGTTGCCGTTTTGGTGATCTGTGAACGGTTGTTTTTAGGTTGATACGCCTCGATCCCCTGGTCTATCTCATCGGATGATAACCCGAAATAACGGCCTATACAAATCGCAGTCAGTATATTATCTAAATTATAAGAACCCGTAAGCTGTGATTTTACGTTGTATGATGAACTTGCTTTGTCGTGCCATTTTAAGGTTAAATACGGGGAGTTCTCTACCAGCTTTCCGCTTACTAAGTTATCAGAATTGCTGTTTTTACCATAGTAAACCACATCATTCAATACGCGCGCTTTTTGCATTTCAAGCAAGGTAGCATCATCACTATTTACAAAAGCAACGCGACTTTCGGCCTGGGCTAAATAATCATACAACTCTCCCTTACCTTTTTTCACCCCTTCAACGCCCCCAAACCCCTCTAAATGCGCTTTGCCTACGTTAGTAATTAATCCGTGGGTAGGCTGCACAATGCTACAAAGCAATGCAATCTCTTTTTGGTGGTTGGCGCCCATTTCTATCACCGCCATTTCGTGCGAATTATCAATAGTCAGGATGGTTAACGGCACACCAATATGGTTATTCAAATTACCCTGTGTAGCCAGCGTTTTAAACTTTTGAGATAGCACAGCATTGATCAATTCTTTGGTAGTAGTTTTGCCATTAGTGCCGGTAAGGCCAATTACCGGGAGCCTTAATTGCTTACGGTGATACCTTGCCAGCTCCTGTAGTGCGGTAAGCACATCATCAACCAATAAAAACTTTTCGCCGGTGGCATATTCCGGGGTATCTATTACCGCATAGGCTGCACCTGCTTCAACTGCCCGCGCGGCAAAGGTATTAGCATCAAACTTATCGCCTTTTAGCGCAAAGAATAGGCTGCCGGGCGCTATTTTGCGGGTATCGGTACTAATAACCGGGTATTGTGTAAATAGCTGATATAATTGTTCGGTGGTTGTTTTCATGGTTAAATTGTAAACTAAATTACGCTTCTCGGTTCATCCAGGCAATAACGGCTTTAATTTCGCCGTAAGTATAGGCATCGCCCAAAACCTCTTTAATAGGTGATAGCATGGCACTACCATAACCTTCAACCGCATCTTTTATAGCCGGGATCTTGTTCTCATTAACAAATTCGAAGACATCCAGTTCTCCGGTTTGTATAAAGCGGCTTAAATGGCCTTCAATTGTGGTTGCTGAGAGGCCGCGCTCGTGCGAGATCTCGGTAACGCTTTTGCCCTCTTTGTATAAATTATACGTAAACTGAAAAGTATCTGATAATTTCCCTTTCTTAATTTTCGCCTTGCGTTCGCGCTTGGCCGACTTTTTTTTGATGCGGGATGGCAGCCCTTTTGCCTCGCTGTAACTATTTACGATAGCCAAAAATTCGCGGCCGTATTTAGCAAGCTTAACATCACCAAAACCGGAGATAAGCCTCAACTCATCCATTTTTTGAGGCAGGTAGGTGGCTACTTCCAACAAGGTAGCATCCGACAGGATAATATATGCCGGCAGGTTTTCGCCAATGGCAATTTCCTGGCGTTTTTGGCGCAGGTTGGCCAATAGCTCGGCTTCGTAATTCAGCACTTCCTGTTCCTGCTCGTCGGTAACCTGGCTTGCAATCAACTCAACTTTAAAATCGCCCTTTAAAACGGCTTCGCTTTTTGAGGTGAGGCGGATAGTAGGGAAACCTTCATCAACGCTTTGCAAAAACCCTTTCGAGATCAGTTCGCGCAGGTATCGCTGCCAATCGGCTTTGCTGATATCAGCACCGGCACCGTAGGTTTTAAGCGCTTTATGCTCGGTCCAGATTTTTTCGCTTCTGGAACCGCGCAAAAAATCAATTAGATAGGTTGCACCAAAACGCTCTTTCAACCGCACAACGGCCGATAATGCCTTTTGCGCTATAAGCGTACCATCAAACTTGGTAAACTCACTCAAGCAGAAATCGCAAGAGCCGCAATTGTCGGGGAATGGCTCATCAAAATAGTGCATCAAAAACTGGCGGCGGCAGGCATGTAGCTGGCAATAATTTACCATATCGTCCAACTTTTTAAGCATTATGGCGCTTTGTTCCTTGTTGTTTTCTACTGTGGCGAAACCACGTAGTTTAATAGCATCCCCGGGCGAGTATAGTAATAACGCATTAGAAGCCAGTCCGTCACGGCCGGCACGGCCGGTTTCCTGGTAGTAGCCTTCGATATTTTTAGGAAGATCCATATGTACCACGTAACGCACATTGCTTTTGTTGATGCCCATGCCAAAGGCGATGGTTGCCACAATGATCTTGATCTCGTCCTTTAAAAAAGCTTCCTGGTTGCGGGATTTTATTTCGTTGGTCAACCCGGCATGGTAGGCTGCGGCTGCGAAACCTTCTTTTTTAAGGTCATCGGCAAGGGCCTCTGTCGACTTTCGCGAAAGACAATAAATAATCCCCGAATCGTCTTTACGCGCCTCTAAAAAGCCCAAAAGTTGATTAAAACTGTTTTTTTTGGGGATGACGCGGTACGTGATGTTTTCGCGGTTAAATGATGAGATAAAAACCGCGGGCTGGTGCAGGTTTAATTTTTCTAAAATATCTTTTTGAGTAAGCTTATCGGCGGTAGCGGTAAGGGCTATCACCGGCACTCCGGGAAACTCTTTTTTCAATCCCGCCAGCATCAAATATTCCGGGCGAAAATCGTGGCCCCATTGCGAGATACAGTGCGCTTCGTCAATAGCTATTTGCACTACGTTAAGCGTATGCAAAAATGCCATCATACGGTTATCGGCACCAAACAAACGTTCGGGGGCTACATAAAGCAACTTCAGTTCGTTATTCTTTAGCTTAATGGCAATGTTTTTTTGCTCTTCCGGGCTTTGGCTGGAGTTTAGGAACGCCGCGGGGATGCCGGTAAGGTTCAGGCTATCCACCTGGTCCTTCATGAGGGCTATCAGCGGGGATATCACAATGGTCAATCCATCCAGCAAAACGGCTGGCAACTGGTAACAAAGCGATTTACCTCCCCCGGTTGGCATTAGCGCCAGTGTATCTTTTTTGTCGAGAACATTGGCGATGATAGCTTCCTGCGAAAGCCGGAACTCTGAGTATCCGAAATATTTTTGAAGTGCTTGTATGGGCGTCATGGTGTGGTATGCAAAAGTGCAGATTTGAATTAATAGCCTGATGATGAAACCTCAAAAAAATATTTTAGATTAGCCTTTAGTGACACAAGCATTTTGTACATGATAAAAAAGCTACTCTTTGTTATTATAGCCGCTCTCTGCGGCATCCCTGTTTTTGCGCAGGAACTACAATCGCCCGAACAATTTTTAGGTTATAAGTTAGGCGATAAATTTACCCCGCATTACCGTGTGGTTGAGTATTTTAAATACGTTGCCCAAACCGCAAAGAACACACATTTGCAGCAATTTGGCACTACCAACGAAGGCCGCCCATTATTGGCAATGTTCATCGCATCAGATGATAATATTAAACGACTGGAAGAGATCCGCCATAATAACCTGCGCATCGCGGGGATAGAAAGCGGCGCTGTTATACCAAACTCACCCGTAATTACCTGGCTAAGTTATAACGTGCATGGTAATGAGCCCGCATCGAGCGAGGCTGCTATGTGGACATTGTTTGACCTTACCGATCCATTAAACGCAAAGTCGAAAGAATGGCTAAAGAACTCCGTAGTAGTTATCGACCCATGCTTAAACCCGGATGGGCGCGACCGTTATGTTAACTTTTATAACTCGGTACGCGGCGTTACGCCCGATGCCAGCCCATCATCGCGCGAGCATACGGAACCATGGCCGGGCGGGCGCGTAAACCATTACTACTTTGATTTGAACAGAGATTGGGCATGGCAGGCACAAAAAGAAACGCAGGCAAGTGTTGGCCTGTTTAACCAGTGGCTGCCCGAAGTGCATGTAGATTTCCACGAGCAGGGCTATAATAACCCGTACTATTTTGCCCCGGCTGCCGAGCCGTACCATAAAGATATTACCCAATGGCAGCGCGATTTTCAGGTGGTGATAGGTAAAAACAACGCCAAATACTTCGACCAGAATGGCTGGATGTATTTTACCAAACAGGAGTTTGACCTGCTTTATCCATCATACGGTGACACCTACCCACTTTATAACGGTTCGATAGGGATGACCTACGAGCAGGGGGGCATCAGCGCGGGCCTTGCCGTTGTTACCCGCAGCGGGGATACGCTTACGTTAGTACAAAGGATAGCGCACCACCACACCACAGGGTTAAGCACCGTAGAGGTCGTATCGGCAAATGCCCAAAAGGTGGTTGATGAGTTTAAGAAGTTTTATGATAACAGCCGCCAAAATCCCCCGGGGCAGTACAAAACCTATGTTATTAAAAACGATAACAACGAAAAGGTGAACGAACTGGCCAAAATGCTTACCCGCAACGGTATCCAGTTTGGATATGGCCTGGCTAACAAATCGGTTACCGGATATAACTATTTTACCGGCGCTACCGAGCAATATAATGTAGAGCCGAATGACTTGGTGGTGAATGCTTATCAGCCCAAATCGGTATTACTGCATGTTTTGCTGGAGCCCAAAACATTCATCCCTGATTCGGCTACGTATGATATTACCGCTTGGGCGCTGCCTTACGCTTATGGTTTAAAGGCTTATGGCGTAAAAGAATCTTACAAAGCGGCCAATACCAACTCCAGTGTGGTTAAGCCCGCCGCTTTAAGTAATACTAAGGGATATGCTTATGTTTCTGCATGGCAATCAATTGCCGATGTAAGGTTTTTATCAGCCTTGCTGAAAAGGAATATCAAGGTTCGTTATTCCGAGTTGCCTTTTGAGGCTAAGGGCAAAAAGTTTACCGCAGGCTCCTTATTGGTGACCCGTGCAGGGAACGAGAAGATAGATTTTGACAGAGTAGTTACCCAGCTGGCCGCGGATATGGGTCACGAGATCACCCCGCTTTCTTCAGGCTTTGTAGATAAGGGATCTGATATTGGCTCTTTCGATGTGAAATTCATTAAACAGCCACACGTGGCTTTGTTTACCGGCGATGGCATCAACTCAGAAGCAATGGGCGAGGTATGGCACTTTTTTGAGCAGCAAATCGGATACCCTATCAACCTGATCCGCTACCAGGATATAAACCGCATTAAACTGGCAGATTATGATGTATTGATCATGCCCGACGGCAGGTATAACGACCTTACATCAGATAATCTGCAAAAGTGGGTTAGCGACGGGGGCAAGCTTATAGCCATGGAAAACGCCGTTGCATCATTGGTTGATAAAAAAGGCTTCGACATTAAAAAGAAAGAAAGCAAAAAGGACGATAAGCCGGATTTAAAGGCCAAACAAAGCATCAAGCTTTATGTTGATCGTAACCGCGACGCCATCCGTTCGAGTATACCGGGGGCTATATTTAAGCTGAACATGGATAATACCCATCCGCTTGGCTTCGGATTCCCTAACTATTATTACTCGTTAAAACTAAGCGATGATATTTACGAATTACTTGGCGATGATGACTGGAACGTGGGCACTATTGAAAATAATGGCTATGTAGCAGGCTTTGCCGGTGTGAAATCCAAACAAAAAGTTAATAACGGTATGTTGCTTGGCGTACAATCTTTAGGCCACGGCTCGGTAGTTTATTTGGTTGATGACCCATTGTTCCGTAGTTTTTGGGAGAATGGTAAATTGCTGTTTAGTAATGCTGTGTTTATGGTAGGGCAGTAAAAAAGAGGCAAGAAGTTTAGAATCAGAAATCAAGATGCTTATTTAATAAAGAAGGCCGCTTAGTAATAGGCGGCCTTCTTTGTATTAAATCTTACGTCTTATCTTGTATCCCTTCCTTAATCTCCGCTTTACACCCTGCCTTTTTCGTCTTCGGCGCCGGTTTGGTGCTGGCGGGCTTTTATTTTGATGTTACCAAAATTGTAGGTAAAGGTTATGCGGGCAATACGATTCTCGTTTTTCTGCACCAGGCTTAGGTTGGTATCCGAGTAGTGAAATTGTATGCATAGGGATATGGTTTATGTTGTATGCGGGCAATTTACCAACATGTTGTTGTCTTTGGTATAAGATGGTAAAAGGGTACAGACAAATGTTAGTTTACAAGATAAGCCCGCTGAATAACAGCAGGCTTATATGTTTTGTAAAGGCGATCATTATTGATTGGCATTTGCCTTGGCGACGCTATCCGCTACTGCTTTTTGTTGCGGTGTTTGTGGGATAACCACGGTATCAACTTTACATTGCAAACCGTTATCTGTCATGACGAAGATTGCTGCTACTGCATTTTCTTTTTTATTTATCTCGTTACAGTCGTGCACACTGATGTCCCTCACAAAACGTTCAACCCGGCCATCAATTACAACTTTTGAATTTAGGGGGATCCTAAGCGTTAGGTGTAACCTTTGGGCGCGCCATAACCTGTCTATTTGTTTTTCTAAACGGCGGTTAAATTTTAGCACGTTGCCTTCCTGTTTAAACTGGTAATTAGTGCCGCGGGCGTTGTAAAGCGCTTCCTGGTAATCGCTGCCGCGGGCGCTGAACGATTCTACAAGCACAGGTTGCTTCACATCGCTTTTTTCAACATATATGCTAATGTTTTTATCGGGCATATCCATGTTATTATCATTGTCGTCATCCAAAATAACCCGGTTGCCAAAATCTTCTTTTACCCGCAGGCGAACGCTGTCTTCTTTTGTTAGGAATTTGATATCGTTAAGCTTTAAATAATAAGTGCTATCGGCAGATGGTTTGATGTTTATGGTTTGGCTAAAGCTGGCGTATTCTTTAAAGTCGGCAGATGTTTTAGCGGTATAATAAATAACAATACTTAGCGCGATGATCCAGGTCATTAACAATGCCGAGCCGGCTGTACGGTTTATTACATTACCACGAAACACGTAGTGGATAAGTGTCAATATAATGGCAAGCAACGGAATGATCCCCATTAACGTTGCGCATACTATAAAAATGTTATTAATATGCTGGTCGGCAATGTTGAACGGGAACATGTGGTAGATGCCCATATTACGGTTACCGTATGCAAAAGCCGATATTACCAATACAACAAGGGCAATAATGCCGGCAAAAGCACTTGCGATAAGCGCAATAGCCACCAGTTTACCCATAACCCTACCTGCGCCACCTAAAAAATTACCGAAGTGGCTAAAAACATCTCCGGCAAAATCTCGGGTTTTGTATACAAAGGGACGTGCCTCGTTTTGGAAGTTGTGCAGGTGGCCTTTTACTGTGTTCAACTCTTCTTCGAAGTTTGTTTTGAAGCCTTGCAAATCCAGTTTCTGACCTTTCATAGCCATGCGGTCGGCACGGGTAACGGCCTTAGGTACAACTATCCACAGTATAGCATATAGTATAGCGCCTGTACCGGCAAAAGCAACGGTTATTGCAAATAATAAGCGTACCCAAACCGGGTTAAAATCAAAGTAATTGGCAATGCCCGAGCATACACCGGCTACGAGGTGGTCATCCGGGTCGCGGAATAGGCGGCGGTGTTCAGAACCGTAGTTAAAAGCCTGTTGCGCATGTGGCTTTGCGCCATCCTCTTCTATCTCAAAGTCTTCTACCGAGCCCATTTGCTCAACAACGGTTTTAACGTCTTGCTCAACAACAACCTGTTTGCCTTCCCTTAGCAGAATCTCGTTAAACATTTCTGCTATACGGTTCTCAATATCGGTTGTGATCTCCAGGCTATCGGCCGAGTTTAGAAAATGGCGCTGCACATCGGTCATGTAGCTTTTAAGTATTTCGTAAGCGTCCTCCTCTATATGGAAAACGATGCCGTTTATGTTTATGATGATGGTCTTATTCATGATGGGTGATGATTTGTGGTTTATTTATTGTTTCTGTCGCCAATTGCGGTTTCTATGGCAAATGCCAGTTCCTTCCAGGTGCCGTCGAGCTGCTGTAGCACCTTGCGGCCTTCGTCGCTAAGCACATAGTACTTGCGGGGCGGCCCGGAAGTTGACTCCACCCAGTTATAAGAGAGCAGGCCATTGTTCTTTAATCGGGTTAATAAAGGGTATAGCGTACCTTCAACAACAAGCAGGCGGGCCTTCTTCAACTCAGCAATAATATCTGATGCGTAGATCTCGCCCTTTGCTATAACAGAAAGGATGCAATACTCCAGTATGCCTTTCCTCATTTGGGTTTGTGTATTTTCAACAATCATAATGCAAAGATATATGTTTTGGAATGTATTATGCAATACATAGTACTGTTTTTATTAATATTTTTTATTTTTTCAAATTATTTTTACGATAAAGCATTTTTTTTTAATTTTTAATTTGATTTATTGATAGTGGAACATTACTTTTATAATTAATTAACTATTAACTGATCTTATTATTAACAAACATGAAAAAACTTCTACTAGTAAGTTTGTGTTTCCTGATGTTATGCGTAACGCAGGTGTATGCACAAAATCGTACAATTACTGGTACAGTTACTTCAAAGGATGACGGTTTACCGTTGCCAGGAGTAAGTGTCACAGTAGCCGGGACCACAATTGGTGTTCAAACCAATGCATCCGGTAAATTCTCCCTAAGTGTGCCGGTATCGGCAAAATCACTTCGCTTTTCATTTATCGGGTTTTCTCCAATCGCGCAGCCAATTGGCGCTGGCGGTGTAGTAAACGCCGTACTTACAACGGCAAGTAATCAACTGGGAGAGGTTGTAGTAACAGGGGCTTTAGGTATCCGAAGAACCTCTAAAGAACTTGGCTATTCATCAACAAGGGTGGGTGCTAAAGATCTTACACAATCGAATGTTACAAACGTTGCAAACGGTTTAACCGCAAAGGTAGCGGGTTTGGCAGTATCAACAATTGATAATAGTATTGATCCTCAAGTAAGAATTACCTTGCGCGGTAACCGTTCAGCCTTGGGAAACAATACTGCTTTAATTGTTGTAGATGGTGTGCCTATTCCGGGAGGGGCCCTTTCTTCTATTAATCCTAATGATATAGCCGATATTAACATCTTGAAAGGTGCTGGTGCGGCGGCGTTATATGGTTCTGAAGCTGCAAATGGTGCGTTAATAATTACAACTAGAAGAGGATCTGGTAGTAAGCCAACAATCGTTTATAGTAATTCGTTTCAAGCTCAACAGGTTGCTTACTTCCCTAAGTTCCAAAACCAGTTTGGTATGTATGGTGGTGAAGGCGATCCTTATATTGACCCAGTTACTGGTTTTTCGCTCTACGTACCATATGAAAATCAGCAATATGGCCCTAAATATAATGGCGACAGCGTAACAGTAGGTTACCCGGCAGGTAGTGCTACCGGCCCTGTACTTAAAGTGCCATATAAAGCCCTTGATAAAAACCCTATAGAATCTTTTTTTAATACTGGTTTTATTGAACAAAATAGTATATCTTTTTCACAGGGAGATGCAAAGAATTCACTTTATCTTTCTGCGCAAAATGCATATAGCAAGGGTGTAGTTCCTGGTGATAAAAATAATCGTACAGCTGTAAGCGTTCGCGGATCGAAAACCTATGGAAATTTCAAAGCAGACTTTTCTGCAGGTTATACCAGAACAGATGTAAGTACATACGGATCTGGCTATAATGGGTCAAATTTATTTACTAATTTAATTCAATGGCCATCTTTTTTAGATATTAAAAAGTTTAAAGATTCTAATAACGGTACTTTTGCTAATCCAAGTGACTTTTATGACGCTTATGCAATTAACCCTTACTGGATAACTGATAATTCGAGAATTAACAAACAAAGGGATGTTTTCTTGTCCAACTTAAGATTATCTTTCCAGGCTACAAAATGGATGGATCTAAGTTATACAGTTTCACAAAATTTTGGTATTACTCAGGAACGATATACCCGTCGACAAGTTAATTTTACTCCTTATAGTATTGGTGACCCGCTTGGTGCAGGAAGTGTACAAAGCACGTATAAATCAGGTGTCGCGCCTGGTCAGGTATCTGATTACTATCAATATGGAGATGGTACCAGCAATTTTGGTGATGCCGATGGTTTTGCAAGGTTACAAGGTGATGCAATCATTAATCTTCATCATACCTTTTTTAATGACTTTAAAACAAGTCTGCTTTTAGGTAACACAATACGTCAGCAATATCGTAAAGGACAATCAACAGGTAGCAACAATTTGCTTATTAAAGATTTTTATAATATAAATACGATTGGTGGTGTTATTAATGCCAGCGAAGGGGAAACCAAAATACGTCAAATAGCTTACTTTGGGGCGTTAAACATTGGCTATAAAGAGTATTTATTTTTAGAAGGTACTTTGAGGAATGAAAGAGACTCGCGACTAAATGCTCAAAATCGTTCTTTCTTTTATCCATCAGGTAAAGTTTCCTTTATTCCTACAGAAGCAATTGACTTTTTAAAAGGCAACAAAATTTTAAGCTATGCAAAATTATTTGGTTCTGTAAGCCGTGTAGGTAATATATCTATTGGTGCATATAGACTAAACAATACATATTCTGTAACAAATGGCTTCCCATATGGTTCTTTAGGTGCTTTAACAACAAGTTCAATAAATTACAGCCCAAATTTAAAACCAGAGTCAATTTATGAAATTGAATTTGGTGCTGAATTGTCCTTCTTCAATGGTCGCCTTTCTGCAAAAGGCACCTATTACAAACAAAACAGTAAAAACCAAACTTTACAAATTAGCACTTCGGCTGCTACAGGTTATGCAGCAGCTCTAATTAATGCCGGAGAAATACAATCAACCGGTAAAGAGTTTGAATTAATAGGAGATGTGTTGACAAAGGCACAGAATAAAGTTGGATTAAGACTAGGCGGTAATTTATCTATTAATGATTCTAAAGTACTGGCTTTGTTACCAGGCATTAACTCTTTGCAAATTGGAAACAGTGTGTTTGCTGAAGTTGGCCAACCTTTTCCGATTTATAAAGGCACTGACCTTGTTCGCGATCCACAAGGAAGGGTAGTAGTTAATGGTTCAACAGGATTACCTTCCGTAAACAGTACGCAACAGAATTTTGGCAGAACTGCGCCTAAATATATATTAGGGGTCAACCTTGGTGTAAGTTATGATATTTTAACATTATCAGGTGTTGGTGAGTATCGTGGCGGTTATATTATATATAACGGCGTAGGATCTACATTGAATTTTGGTGGTTCATCCTTAATATCAGCTGCAGCTGGTCGTCAAAATTTTGTTTATCCCAATTCTGTTATACAAACTGCTCCTGGTGTATATACACCTAACACTAATATTACAGTACTTGATGGTAATTACGGTTTTTGGCAAAGTTCTCCCTATAACACCGCAAATGGCCCAAGAGTATCAAGTGCAGCCTTTTGGAAAATCCGCGAAATTGCACTTGCATTTGATTTAACTAAATTTATTAATAAAACAGGCTTTATGAAAGGCTTATCATTTGCGTTAACAGGCCGTAATCTTGCTTTATGGACTCCTAAAAGTAATACATTTGGAGACCCGGAATTTAGTAATTCTGTTGGTAACGATGCTGGTACAAACAGTGCTTCACAAACGCCGGCGACAAGGATTTATGGTGCTGATTTAAGAGTAACATTTTAATTAGTTTTAAAAATAAAGAAATGAAAAAACATATTATAATAATATTAGGTCTGTTTATAATCGGAACATCCGGTTGTAAAAAGGACTTCCTTAGCTTGGAGGAAAATCCAAATACACCTTCTGTTACTACACCTCAGTTTTTATTAACAGGGGCCTTAAAAACAGCGGCAGATATAGTTAATATAAACTATGCGCATTATGGTGTATGGGCTGGTCAGTTATCTCCAAGTGGTAACTATGTACCAAGTCCTCAATTGCAGCAATATCAGTTTACAACTGATAATTATCAGGTGTTTACACCATTATATCTTAATCTATCAAACTTTAACAATCTTGAAGTTCTTGCTAAAAGTGATCCCACTTTAACTAAATTTCAAGCGATAGCTAAAATCATGAAAGCCTATGATTTTGAGCAGTTGGTAGATAATTATGGTGATGTTCCGTATACTGAAGCTTTTCAACAATCTAAAACGTTTTTCCCAAAATACGATAAAGGTCAAGCGATTTATACAGACTTGATAAAACAATTAGATGCAGCAGTTGCTTTAATTGATGGTAGTACATCAGCTTTAAGCCCAGATGTATCTGATATCGTATTTAAAGGTGATATGATTAAATGGAGGCGATTTGCCCTTACATTGAAACTTCGTATGGCTATACGTACAAATGTTAAAGTCGCCGGCCTACCGGCCGCTGGAACCGATTATCTTGACGCATCTACTTTGGCTGCAACTCAGCCTGGTTATGCTAATAGTGATGCACTTAACGGTCAGCAAAGCCCTTTTTATAGAAGTTTTGGTTTTGATCAAAATGGAAATCCAACAGGTAATAACGCATACTATCGCGCAAGTGCCTTTGAAGTTGGCTTGTTAAATAGCTACAGTGATCCAAGAATATCAAAGTTTTACGCCACTACCTCTGGAGGCAAAATTGTTGGAATTATTCTCGGAGATAATACTGCAATCCCTAATTCCGGAACAAGTGCCATTGGTGCCGGTTTGTTAAAAGATCCTACAATGGCAGGGGTGCTTATGTCATCAGCAGAAGCATTGTTCTTACAAGCAGAAGGTGTAACTAATGGGTTTATCACCGGTGATGCACAACAGTTGTATCAATCGGGTATTACAGCATCATTTATGTCGGTTGGTTTAACGGCAGTTAATGCTACCACATATTATACGCAAGCAAAAGATAACGTTAGTTGGGTTGCAAGCACTAATAAGCAGCAGGCTATTGTTACTCAAAAATGGATTTCTTTGACAGGTTATTCAAGTTTAGAGTCTTATAATGAACTCAGAAGGACTGGTTATCCTGCTGGTGTGCCTAGATCTATTGACAATAAGGCAATAGGTACTGGTTTACCAACAAGGATATTTTATCCCACTACGGAGTATCAGCAAAATCCGGACAATGTTGGTGCTGAAGGTATTATTAACCCGTTTGGTACCAAGATTTTTTGGGCTAAATAATTAAACTGATCAATATGAAAAAAATAATATATTCAAAGCTAACTGTATTAATATTGTTAGCAGGTATAACTTCATTAACTTCTTGTCTTAAAGATAAGAGGTTTGAGGACTTTGGTGCATCTAAGCCTATCATTGAATTACCGTTAGGTGGTTTATCAAATTTTACTAGTGATGCTATTACAGATTCTAAAGATACTATTGTGAAGCAATTTGCAGTTAATCTTGCCTCCCCTACTGAATTAGGTCAAGATTTGGTAGTCACTGTAGGAGTAGATAACTCGATAATTGATAAATATAAAGCTACGAATAGTTCAGTTGATTATTTACCGTTGCCAACTGACTCTTATAAGTTTGCAGATGCTAAAGTGACTATTCCGAAAGGGACACGTACGCAGATATTATCGGTTACCTTTTACAAAAGCAAATTGGATCCTTCTAAAAGTTATATGTTACCGATAACTATTAAAGATGGTGGTGGGCAGATTATAAGTGGTATTTATAATACCCGATATTTTCACTTTATAGGAAATGACTTTGCTGGGGCTTATAAACACCAATTTACAAGAGTTCCGGCTACAGCAACCAGTAATTATACCTACGCTGATGGTAAATCATCAACATTTTTTCCAGATTCACCTACCCAGTTTGAAGTTGCTGGCGGTTATTACACTCAAGACATACGTTACGTGGTTAATTTTACCAAAACCGGAACAGGTTCAGGTGCAACTTATTCACACTTTTCAATAGCAATTAATCAAGATGACGTTGACAGAATTGCTGCTAATAAAATTGCAATAACGGCGCAACCAATAATTATTGGTTACACCGAGAAAGAGTATACCTTTGCAGAAGCATCAGTATTATTCGATAATGGTTTTCAATACTCTGTTCTTGGTTCATCAGGATCAAGAGTTAATCATGATCAATACAAAAAATAGCACATTAGCTTTAAGTTAACTTTGTTAATAAATGACTGGTTTTCGATAAGAAAATCAGTCATTTATATTTATAAGTAACTTATTTCTACGCCTTCTGTATTAACGCTTAGGTTTAAGGCCCTGCCCAATACCAGGCTGCAGTTATTAGATACATGCCCCGCCGGGAAATCAAAACAAACAGGATAATCATGTTCAACCACAACATCCATTACAATCTTGGGCAAGGTCTGTCCGAATGGGATGTCGTTATCCTTCAGATCGGTAAAGCCGCCTACTATTAAACCCGTCAGGTTCTTCAGTTTGCCTGCACGTTTAAGCGCGCGGAGCATTCGGTCAACGGCATATAGGTATTCGCCAACATCCTCTATAAAAAGGATCTTGCCATTGTAATCCATATCACTAACCGAATTAATTACAGCGAGTAAAAGAGAAAGGTTACCACCGATAAGTATACCACTGTTTGTACCTAATCTGTTTAAATGGTTAGGAGCTATCCGGTAGATCAACTCTTCGCCAAATAGGGCTTGCCTTAAAGTTTCTAATGAATGTGCCGAAGCATCCGGTATGGTTAACGGCATTTGCCCGTGTATACAAGGCAAGTTATAATTGCTAATAATATGCGAATGCAGCAAAGTAATGTCGCTAAAGCCAACCATCCATTTCGGGCTTGTGGCCATGTGGCTAAAATCAACCAGGTCAACCATGCGGATAGCGCCATATCCGCCGCGGGCGCAAAAGATGGCCTTAATGCTATCGTCATCAATAAAGCGTTGCATATCTGCCGCGCGGAAGGCATCGTCGCCCGCAAACTGGTGATAGCTGGCGTTTACGGTATTACCCAATACAACTTCGAGCCCCCATGATTCAAGCAAATTTACCGCATCAGTCATAGGGATGGGAAGCTTTTTGGCAGGGCAGGTAATAGCCACCTTGTCGCCTTTTTTTAGATGGGTAATGGATGAGTCCGAAAGTCCGTTGGTCGGCATAGGTCCGAAAGATTAATTGTACTATTTGAAGGTAATTTAAATGCTGTCTTCTTGTCTTGCGGACTTTCCGTCTTTCCCAACTTTCTGACTTAAAAAAATTATCTTTGCAAATTAATAAACATCCCTGTTTAATGTCGCAACTTAATAAATATAAAAGATACACCATTACATCGGCTTTGCCATACGCAAACGGGCCGCTGCACATTGGCCATTTGGCGGGCGCATACCTGCCGGCAGATATTTTTGTACGTTACCTGCGGCTAATGAAAAAGGATGTTGTGTACATCTGCGGATCTGATGAGCATGGCGCAGCTATTACCATCAAAGCTAAAAAAGAGGGTACCACGCCACAGGCTATTATTGATAAATACCACAACCAGATTAAAGAGAGTTTTGAGGAATTTGGGATTGCATTTGATATTTACCACCGCACCTCATCACCTATACATCACGATCTGTCACAAGAGTTTTTCCTGAATCTGTACGAGAAAGGTGAGTTCATAGAAAAATACTCTGAACAATACTACGATGAAGATTTCGACCAGTTTTTGGCCGACAGATATATTACCGGTACCTGCCCTGTTTGCAGTTACGATAAGGCCTACGGCGACCAATGCGAAAACTGTGGTACATCTTTAAACCCGACAGATCTTATCGACCCGATATCGACCCTGAGTAACAAAAAACCGATTCTTAAACCTACCAAACACTGGTACTTACCGCTTGATAAATATCAACCCTGGTTAGAGAAATGGATTGACGAAAAAGAGGGCGAGTGGAAGGTTAATGTATTTGGCCAATGCCGCTCGTGGTTAAAATCGGGCCTGCAGCCACGCTCTATGACCCGCGACCTGGATTGGGGAATTGACGTACCATTAAAAGAAGCCAAAGGCAAAAAACTTTACGTGTGGATGGATGCGCCGATAGGCTACATATCAGCCACCAAACAATGGGCTACTGATAACGGGAAGGATTGGCAGCAATACTGGAAAAAGCAAGCAAATACCGAGGATGATGCCTGCCTGATGCACTTCATCGGTAAGGATAACATTGTGTTCCACTGCATCATATTCCCGGCGATATTGAAGGCACATGGGGATTATATATTACCCCAGAACGTGCCGGCCAACGAGTTTTTAAATTTGGAGGGCGATAAGCTTTCCACATCCCGCAACCACGCGGTTTGGTTGCACGAATACCTGGAGGAGTTCCCGGGTAAGCAGGATGAGTTACGTTATGTACTAACATCGATACTACCAGAAACAAGTGACAGCGAATTTACCTGGAAAGATTACCAGGCACGCGTAAACAACGAATTAGTTGCCATTTTGGGTAACTACGTTAATCGTGTAATGATATTGATGCACAAGTATTACGATGGCAAGGTAGAAAGCGATATCGCTATTGTCAAATTTACCGATGCCAAAGTCAATGCAGAGTTAGGCGGATACTATGATGACCTGGGTAAAAACCTGGAGAGCTACCGTTTCCGCGCGGCTTTGCAGAACGTGATGGATATGGCCCGCCTTGGCAACCGTTACCTTACCGAACAAGAGCCATGGAAAACTATAAAAAGTGATGCTGAGGCCGCTAAAACAGCCTTACATAACAGTTTAGTACTGATAGGCCATATTGCAACCTGCTTACAGCCATTTTTACCGGCAACAGCCGCCAAAATATTTGGTATGCTTAATTTGGATGCGGTTGCATTTGACCAGGAACTTGAATTTGCCAATGGCCATCAGCTTAACCCTGCAACCTTATTGTTTGAGAAAGTAGAGGACGAAGCCATAGAAAAACAGATCCAAAAACTGGCCGATAAAAAAGCAGCCTCAGCAGTAGTTGCACAACCGGTTATTACACCTGCAAAAGCCAATATTACTTTCGATGAATTTGTAAATATGGATATCCGTACCGGCACTATATTGACTGCCGAGAAAGTTGCTAAAACAAAAAAACTATTAAAATTAACCATAGATACGGGTATTGACCAACGCACCGTAGTATCGGGCATTGCAGAGCATTACGAGCCCGACGCCATTATTGGTAAACAGGTAAGCATATTGGTAAACCTGGAGCCTAGGGAGATAAAAGGCATCATGTCGCAAGGGATGATATTGATGGCCGAAAACGCCGAAGGCAAGCTAAGTTTTGTTGCCCCGGCAGATGAAATGGCCAACGGATCGGTAATTAGATAAGCGCCCATGCAGATGTGCAAATTGGTTTGACTAACTCATTCAAAATTTGCACCTTTGCAATTCCTGAAAATACGGGTCCTGTAGTTCAACGGATAGAATAGAAGTTTCCTAAACTTTAGATATGAGTTCGATTCTCGTCAGGACCACTAACTTTCACCGAAATCCGCGAAATTCAACGTAATTTTGCGGATTTTCTTTTTTTCACATATAAGATTCCATACAAAAGGTTATTCGCCATTTTTATATTTAAATAAATCATCAATTGACATTGAATTTGAAAGGAATTTTTCTCCTACAGTTGTTGTTACAGCAGAAGTAATAATTACCCCCTACTCTTTTAAGTGCTCCATTTGATCTAAAAACCCTTTTTAAGATTACAATTTACATGATACTGTTCGCCGTATTCCATTCTTTTTTGGAATTATACGTTGCTGTACATGTTATCAAATAATTTAAAAGGGTCATTAGTGCCCATAATAGGCTTACTTAAACAAAGTAAGGTTCATTAAAATATCTATGTGCATTAACAGTAATAGTTACACCTATACTTAAGCCAATTAAACCATAAAACTCACTCATTCGAAAATAGGTGGTTAAATAAACAGTTCCTTTAGCCTCTTCCTTTTCTGGAAATTGAATAGTCATTCTGTATTTTACGAAACATTTGAACCTGCCGAAGCCAAAAGGCTATGGGATAGGTTTGAGTTTGTTTATACGTCTAAGCACGGCAGCTGGTTAAACATGGCCGAGATAGAATTGCATGTATTGAATGGACAATGCTTATAGGCATATTTTAACAATGCAAAAAATCAAGGAAGAAGTGGCGGCATGGCAGAACAGCAGAAATAATAAGAATAGCAAAATTAACAGCCAGTTTGAAAATAAGGATGCGCGCATAAAACTGAAAAGACTTTATCCGTCATTACATGTTTAACTTAACAATAGGTAGTTGTTCTCTTACACGATTTGTATGGGATTTTGCAGTTTTAATTTAGCCCGCAGGGGATCTGAACATGATTAAAATACAATTGATTCACAATACTTTATATGGTTTTCGATATACTACTCACCGAATTACTAACCACTTTTTGATGCAGATTAATTACAAATCTTACCTCGCAATTTGCAAAACATTACAAAGGTTAAAATTTAATTGTTACTAATTTTTAAATATCCATTTTCATCGGACAGATATGAAAACATAATGCCTTATTCATCACGGAAATAATGAACGGGGCGAACTAGGTAAAATGTCAAGGTCGGGCCAATAAAAGTAACCACAACTACTTTTTTTATATAGCTTTCATAATATCCAGTTAAACATAAAAGAAAAACCCACCAGCGGTGGGTTTTTCTTTTATAAATACTGAGCAATAACCCGTATATTATTTATTTGCCGGGATAATGTCTATGATAACCGTACGGTTATAAAAACGTTCTTCAGGAAACGTGTTTTCAAATGGCGAATGATTGATGTCTTCACCGAAGCCAAGTGTTTCAAACTTAACATTGTTTTTGCCGGTTGCCGACAAGCTGTTTTCAAGCACCTTTTGTGTTTGTTGTGCACGGTTTTCAGATAATTTTTGGTTATAATCCTCTTCACCAATAATATCGGTATGGCCATGTACAATAACAGTCGATCCATCGGTAATTAAAGGCGATACAACATCAGTTAACAATTTATTGTATGATGCTATGCCTATCGCTTTATCAAAATCAAATACTACACTGTAACGGAACCCCTTTTGGATAGTAGCGTCCTGGGGTATTAAATGAACAGTGCTTTCTTTAGTAACGATTGTTCCGTTTTTAGTTTCGCCTGTCATCGTGATTTTGTAGTTTCCCTCAGGGTTATTACCAATCATCGTTATGCCTGACACACTTTCCTGGTCATTGGTGAACGGACCAAAATGTTGAGTTACTCCCCTGTCATCAGTTGCATTTATCGACCAGCTGTTAAACTGTTTTTTAGCGCCATCAACATTTAAGATTACGTAGCTATCCAATGGATCTGTTTGCATGGTGTTAATATGTACAGGTTTCATCATTCCGCCGCCAACTTCCATAAGCAATTCAGGCGATGTGCTGGCAATATCAACTCTTCTGTCTTCCGCACGTAGTAAAACAAGCTCTTTGTTACCACCCGGTTGTTCTGAAGGATTAGCCGGTTTTTTGCGGGCCAGCGTAGTGATACGTGAACCATTAATGCCAAATGTGCCAGTCAGGTACATTTTTATTGATTCGGCCATTATTTTACCATCATCTGCGGGAGCGCCGGTTAATGATATAGTAGTACCCGGATTGGCGCGCATACGGTCACCCAAAATGTTCAAGATATTATGATAAACGTTTAACTGCCTTGCAGAACGGCCAGACATGGATACTGATTGTTCTGCCTGCAATTGTTCTTCTCTAAAGGTACCAGCCTGCGCGTTGTTAAGCGCTACGTAACGGTTGGGTATAGTGTTGGCACCATCATCAAAAAATACAGCGTTAAGCAAAGGTAAAGTTTCGCTTACCTGGCGTTTTAACGGTACCGTCTTGGGGGCACGTATGGCAAATGTAACATCAGCCGGCATTATCGCAACTGCTGGTATTTCCATAACTTTTTTACGGCCCTTGCCGAATTTAAGGGCAATACCTGCACGTACAGTTGTTATTTGCCAGCTTTCAATACTGCGTGGCGCTTGGCCAAAATAAGGCTGGTAAGAAATAAATGGCGAAAGGCTAATCTTATTAGGATTAGTGGCAGCTGCCAATGGTATCTCATAACCAATGCCTACTTGTCCGGATACTAATGTTTTGCGCATATTACTTAATTCGCCATTAGTATTCGGCTGCTTAACTTGTGTGTACGAAAAACTTTTTTGGATATTGAACGCTAAGCGCGGACCTGCAAAAAAGTATAGGTTTGATGCCGGTACCGCTAAACGTAAACTTGGTTCGACAGCGATGTAGGCAGCATTGGTACGCAAGGTTGCATCGCAGTTACAAGGCGCTACAACGTCATTAAATTTGCCACCACGGCCATCATAACCTACGTTAAGCATGATGCCCCAGACACCCGCCGGGCGGTACTCCACCAATACAGAGCCATATGGTCTTATACCAAACCCTTTATGAAAAGCGGTAGGAACCATTAGGCTGCTATTAAGCGTTTGGGTTGTACCATCGTAAAAGTTAAAATTTGCAGCCCCCGATAAACCCCACCACCAGGTAGGTGGGGTAACTTGTGCCTGTGCGGCAACTTGTGAAAGGATAACCATCGCCGAAAGCAGGATGGCCCTTTTTATCATTTTATATTGTAGTAACATATGTTTCTTTTTAATGTAAGTGAATTAAGTAAGTACACTCCCACAGGGAGTGTACTTTAAGGAAGATTAATATTAAGGGATTATTACTGTAGCAGCATTTAAAGTAACCGCTTTTTGAGCCAATAACCTGCCGGTAACCTTGGCACCGGTATTTAAAGAGATCAGGTTTTTACTTAGGATATTACCACTAAAGTCAACCGCTGTACCAAGCGTGGCCTGGCCTGCAACAACCCAGTAGATATTTTTGGCTTGCGCACCTCCCTTTAAATGGATGATGGCGGTATTATTTACAATCAAATCTGCGGCTATTTGTAAAACCCAGGTATCATTAGGCCCGCCTGCAAGTGTTACCCCTGCGTTTGTTATTAATAACTGCGTACTCCATTTATATAAGCCGGGAGGCAATGTTAAACCACTGATATCGCCTGCGCCTAATCCAACTACTGGTGCAGGTGTTACCAGGTTATTCGAATTGGTATAAGCCGTTTCCATATCGCCTATAGCTGTTGTTAAATTACCCGGCGTTGGCACGGCATAATCAGCCGCGTAAACTTTTCCGGTTACTATGGGTGTATGAGATGTTTGACCATTGGTATCCATTATCAATCCAAAGCCTGTTATGGCTGTTGATGTTATCGGGCTTACGCCGATATTACCGGTTATTGAAGTAGTACCGGTAGTTGATATTCCGGATTCGGTTAATATGCTAAAGGTAGCAGCAGAACCAAGGCTTGGTAATATTGGGCCAAGCGCTACCACAGCTGTAAAGTTTGCGGTAATGTTTTTGTTGCTGTTCATGTTAACCGTTAAAGGGTTTACAGATCCTGTAGCATCGCCGCTCCATGACGAGAATATAAATCCGGGTTTTGCTGTAGCTGTAAGTTGCACGTTAGTTCCGCTATTGTAAACGGCCAGATCTGGATTTTTTGTAACCGAGCCCATCAACGCATTTGCATTTACAGTTAACGTGTAAGTGTTCAATAAGAAATTAGCAACTAATGTCCGGTTCGCGCTTAACGGGAATGTATAGGCCGGGCTTGTTGATGCTGTTGTCGCGCCATCCGTCCAGTTAACGAAGGTATAGCCTGCATTAGGCATTGCGGTTACTGTTACCGAAGTTCCTGCTGCAAATGAACCTGAGCCGTTTGTTGAACCACCAGCTACCGGGTTTGATGATAATACAACTGCAAATTGAGATACTGGTGTAGCACTAAAATTAGCCGTTAATGTTTTGTTGACAATTATAACAAATTGATAATTTGAGCTCGTGGAAACCACGGTGCCATTATCAGTCCAGTTTACAAATGCATATCCTGCTCTTGGTGTTGCCGATGCGGTAACCGTTGAGCCAATATTAAATTGTCCTTGCCCGGCAACTGTGCCACCAGCTACAGGGTTTGCAGCTAAGTTTAAAGCCACTTTGCCAGCTGATATGGCGGCAAAATTAGCTATTAGCGCCCTGTTACCTGCCACTGTAAACTGGTAACTTGGGCTGGTTGAGGCTACGGTCGAACCGTCTGTCCAGTTAACAAATACGAATCCGGTCGCCGCTGTCGCTGTTACCGATGCAGTAGACCCTTCTGCAAACGTACCAGCGCCTGTAGTTGTACCGCTGGCAGCCGGCAACACAGATATTGTGATTTGTGGAATAGTAGTAAATGTCCAAACGTAATCATTAGCCAGGGCTGTATGGAATTTATCGGTAGCACCTTTGGTGATCGTACCTGTATATACTACAAATGGAAGTAGCGGTACGTCTGGTGTAAAAGTATAAACACGGGCGTTTGTAGTGGCAGCAACTGTTCCGCTTACCGCATTAGCGCCTTGCTTAATTATAAATGTTGATTTAGTAATAGTAGCCGCATCCATATCGGTATTAAATGTTGCAGTAATAACTTTAGGTAGTACTACATCAACCGCCTTATCCATGGGGTCGGTTACTACTACGGGGCATACGCCTTGCTCAGCTATAAATTTATCTTTTTTACAGCCAGCAATAAATACCGTTAGCAGTAAAACCATCGCCCACATGGCGGTAAATGTTTTTGTATAGCCTCTGCTTTTAGGCATTTGAGTGCTATAAATAGTCGGAGTAATTCTTTTTTTCATAAAAGTTTTTTTAATATTAGTTGTTAGCGCCGCCAACTTAATAGGCAGAGTTTGGTATAGTACAAATTTACCGGAGTATTGGCCGGATATGTTATACAATTATTTAAATAAGTTCTATAATTCACACATTGCAGGAAGAAATGTACCGGCAAGTTTAATGTACTTAAAGTGGGAAGGAGTTACGCCGGTAACTTTTTTAAATTGGGTTGACAAATGGGCAACACTACTATAATTAAGTTTCCTGGAAATTTCGGTAAGGTTCAGGTCCTTAACACAAATCAATTCTTTTACACGGCGTATTTTATTTGCTATAATAAAATGTTCAATGGTAGTACCTTGCATTGCTGAAAAAACGTTGGCCAGATATGTATAATCCAGGTTCAGCTTCTGACTTAAATGAAACGAAAAGTTGTTTTTTAAGGGATAATCTGAGTTGTCTATCATATCAAGGACAATACTTTTGATCCTTTCAATTAATATCTTTTTTCGATCTTCAATCAATTCCAATCCGGCATTTAATAAAGCGGCTTTAAAATGGCGCAACTGGTTGTCAGAAAGATTGCCCAATACTTCTACCTGCCCGGTCTCCACAGCAATACAATACATGCCAAGTTTTTCTAACTCGTTTTTCGCTAACATGCGGCACTGAAGCCCAATCATATTTTTTATAAATAATACCATATTCTCAATGATACTTGCAAAGCAAGTGCCCCGTATTGATTTACCGCTAAATAGTCTGTCAGCGTTTTAATAACTTATTGATAATAATACCCTGAACCTGTTAAATGGCTTATTTACGCGAATAGATACTGTTTAATAATAAAAAAAAATTGCTTTTAATTTGACACGATACGCCGTAAAACAACAGTAATGAGCAATTATATTTTGGCGGAAATAATATTAATTCTTTAAAAGAAATAATTGGGTAGATGTAAGTTAAAGTTCACCCCTTATTTGCTGAAAGTAAAATAAAAAAATGAAGAGGTAGCAAACTGGTCGATAGCTTTTCTTTTTACTTTAAAAACTGTAGTCTGACGACTAAGTTTTGTATGGCATAAAACGCATAACATAAAATTTATGTAAAGGGAATATTAACCCCAAAGCTAACGACTCATATAGGATACTACATTTTTTTGCCTGATTGCTTAATAATAAATAGCTTTATCAATATCAAAATGATTCAGTGCGCCTTCATTAATAAATTAACGAGTTCAATCATTTACAGAAAGCTGTTAATAAATATTTAGATTTTACTTTATAATCCATTGAACAGCCATACCTTATTCCAATCGTTAAGTAACTAAAAGCGCTAGCAAGAATTACCGCTAAGCAGCTTGTTGTGAATGATCCAATTAGAAACTGGCTAAGTAACGGGGCTTTATCAGATTCCAGAACCTTTCTAATCCCCACTTCTTTTACGTGGCCGGCAGCCTGGGCTGTTGAAAGGTTCATGAAATTAATAAAGGCGATTAATAATATAAAAATGGCGATTACCGTAAATATATAGACATACAGTGCGTTACCCGATGGCTCTTGTTCATCTGTTAATGTAGAGAGTATAGATGAATTTTTTTAAGGGGCGTCGTAATGTTCCTAAAATGGCCGCCGTTCTTTCCGAGTTCCGGAAATGAACGATGAAGGTCTCTTAACAAAACAGGTTCCGCATATTTTTTTGTCGCCTCTCGGAGGGAATTGTGTAATGCGCTTTGATTAACACCAGGTATTGCTAATACATAGGTGATATAGCATACATTACTTCAATCAGGAAAATTTCTATCCGGTAATTCATTTATTTGATAAAAGCAAAATGCAAATAGGACTGTACCGGTATATTTTCGATTACTCCTGTGATTTGGTAGTCAGATGTATTATCCAGATGCATCGTTTTACCTATCACATCAGTACTGTTAAAATATTTTCTTGCGATTTTCTCTAAAATTACCAACGAATGGATATGTGATAAAGCACTTTTAGCATCGCCCGCAATCATAGGTAATGTAAACACATCAAAGAATGCAATGTCTGCATAAAAACAATTATTCTCGCTTATAGTCTCATCTTCCGGGCAGTTTCACGAATCCTGAACTCATTAATAAAGTAACGGAAGTTCTTTTCCATTCCCACATTAATGATCTGCGATAAATCGTGCGGATGGATATTTAGCGTTACTGCCAGGGCGGTCAATACCAGTTCGACATCCTTGTAAAGGCAGTTTGCGGCTACGGCTTCTTTTAGCCTGCGGCATTTTTCCTTTGCATCATATCTATCTGTTATCGGGGTGGCCAGTTGTGTACTGCTATTCCGTTTTAGCATCACTTCGGCGGCAACGCCAATAAGCACAAAAGCAACGGTAAAAAAATCGGCGAAAGCCTGACAGTCTTCTGTACAATTACAGCTAAAGCGGCACTTAAAAACAGGTTGGCTACTCGGCCTTCCCTTTTTGAGAATGCTAAAAGCAGCGCAAGTGTAAACCCCGAAAACAGGGTTACCATGTCGGCCACATGGTAAAGGTTAATATGGAATATATTAGGATTCAAGTAATTCAAATTCCCCTAAGGCTATTTTAAATTTACAACATATTGACATTTACAAAATTATGCGATGATAAATATGTTTTGCTGTAACGGAAGCGAACATAGGAGGTTCGGTTTTGGGGTGGGTAGGGGCATTGGTTTCGCCGGTTTGTTATATTGTTGCGAATAAGTATAACAAGCAAAAAGCCGCTCTGCTTTCGTAGCCAAAAAATGAATTTTTAGAAAATACCGCATGCCGATACCGGCATGCGGATAATTAGAAACGGCACAGAGCGAAATTAAGCCCCAATAATTTTTCAACTGCTTCGATAATGGCACTTGCAACGGTCTCAAGCCGCGACATGAATTTCACGTGACTTAGTTAATTCTGAATAACTATATCCTTCCTGATTTTTAGTTAAATGACGGCATGTCTAAAAGGGATCGTTAATTTCAGGTTGCAGAGTTGTATTTAGAGCGATAACCGTTTAACCCATAAAACAGGATATACAGATAACATAACAAAGGGAGCATAAAAGCTATTGGCCAAGTAAAATGATCAATTAATAGGCCTTGTGTAAAGGAAATAATAGCCCCACCTACAATTGCTGTAGATAGGATACCTGATGCCTTCGTGGTATATTTACCCAAACCATTTACTGATAGTGAGAATATGATTGCAAACATTACCGAGTTAAAAAAGCCTATTGAAATCATACTCCAAATAGCAAGTTGCCCTGTATTTGTTACAGAAAAGACAATTAAAAAAATTGAGATTGCTGCACATATTGATAATACGTAAGAGGGTTTAATTATTTTTAAAAGCAATGCACCCAGCAAACGGCCCACTACCATGCTGCCCCAGTAAAAAGCCACATAAGTATTGGAATCTTTTATACCTATCTTCAATATATCTGATACGTAGTTGGTTAGGAAAGTACCGATTGATACCTCCGCACCAACATATAAAAATATTGCTATTGCTCCGAAATTTAGGTTACGAAATGAGAATACACTTTTAGTTTGATCATCATGTTGGGCTATCTGCTGGCTGCCGAGTGTTTTTATAATCGGCAATTTTAATCGCGAAACCGTGAACGCAATAAGTATTAGCATAACGGCAATACCCAGGTATGGGTAACGTACAGCCTCGCTTGAACCATGTGAATTACTTAATTGCGAGAGGATAAAATACGAACCTAATATTGGAGCTACGGTGGTGCCTATTGAGCCGACCCCCTGTACCATAGTTAACCTCGAAGACGCGGTTTTGGCGGGCCCTAAGACGGTAACATAGGGGTTGGCCGCCACCTGTAATATAACAATACCTATTGCCACTATAAACAAAGCAGCCAAAAACAAGGCATATATATGCAAAATTGAGGCAGGGAAAAATAAAATAGCGCCGACAGCTGCAATGGAGAAACCCAGCACCATGCCTTTTTTATATCCTACTTTTTCAACCACCTTACCTGCCGGGATAGACATAATACCATAAGTTAAGAAAAAGTAGAATTGCACCAATGATGATTGGGCGTAACTAAGGGTAAAACCACTCTTAAAAAAAGGCACTAGGGTATCATTTAAGCAGGTGATTAGCCCCATCATAAAATAGAGTACACCTAATGCAACAAGCGCCGGTATATAATTCTGTTTTTGCTGGTTAACACTTTCCTCGATAACTGTTGTTTGTACTTGTAATATAGCCATGTTATTTTTCTATCGGTGCAAAACACTACGTTTTTCTTCTATTGCCTGCAGTACCTTCCAGCCTTGATATAACCCTCTGGGGATGTGGAAGCAACCTTTCCATTTCCCACCTTTTGCAGGCAGCAGCACTTCGCCACGCCTGTTAAGGTAGCCAAACCATTCGCCATTCCTGTCATCAACAAAATGTTTCCAGATATAGGCATGTATTTTTTCAAACCATTGCCAGCATCTTTCGTCGCCGGTAAAATAATACCCTTTTAAAAGGCTGATGACGGCTTCAATATGTACCCACCATAATTTCTGGTCCCATTCAAGCTGCTGTGGCGGATTCCCTTTTACATCGAGGAAGTAAAATATACCGCCATGCTGTCTGTCCCAGCCGTACTCAATCGTGTCAATGGTTATATCAACAGCCTTCTTTATCAATTGCTTATCGCCCGCGCGCGAAGCCAAATCCATAATAAACCACATGGATTCAATTGCATGGCCCGGATTTACCAAACGGCCTTCAAACGAATCTACAAAACTACCATCCGGAGCAACATTCTCCAATATCAAACCAAATTCGGGCTTGTAAAAAACATCCATTACCGAGTGAATACCCAGTTGTATGGTTTCCTCAACAAGTTCTGGTTTAAGTATATGTTCCAGCTCCAATACCAAATTGCACAGTATCATAGGTAATGAAAAACTTTGAAGCGGACGTGTACCAGGGACTTGCTTGTTATAGATGCCCTTACTATCGTTGCGCTTTTTAAGGATATTGTAAAATGTGTTTAGGGCAATCGCTTTATATTCTTCGTTTTTGGTAGCTGTATAAAGCTGGGCAAAACCCATGGCCGCAAAACAATCCGAAAAGATATTGTAGGGCTGCGTAATCGGTTTCCCTTCGCGGGTTAGTGAAAAATACCAGTTGCCTTCGGCATCGCGTCCGTTATTTTTAACAAACTCGGCCCCACGTATAGCCATATCCAGCCATTCCTGTTTCTTTTCTACTTGGTTATAAAGCATGGAAAGTGTCCATATCTGGCGGCATTGCAGCCACATAAATTTATCGGTGTCGTAAACTTCCCCTTTTTCGTCAAGGCAGGTAAAAAAGCCGCCGTATTCTTTATCCTCTGAGTTATTAACCCAAAAAGGCACCACGCTGTCTAATAAGTTGGCGCGATATATCTCTTGGTATTCAAATATGTTCATTATAGCAGTATAAATTGTATTATTTCTATTTATGGATAGGTATGTTGGTACCGCCTTTTAAGTTCTGTAAAGGGGTAGTAATGGAGTCGAGATATTGTTTATAATCAAGGTATAGTTTTACCGTATTAGGGCCTCCCGGTTTGATCGAACTCGTTGGGCTATTTAACAAGCCGGTAAATTGGTAGCAAATTATTTTTTCAAAATTTGGGAATCGGTGCAGATCACTCAGTAATCCATTGATCGGGCGCGGTACTAATGCATTGCCATCGGCAAAATCAAATACTTCCATATCCATCCAAAGGTGGGAGCCCGCTTCGTTGCACAATTCCTGTAACTTATTGGCAGATTGTTCACCAGTAAAATCGGTACTGGGCATGCGGTGAAATCCAAACGGGCACAAAATATCCAAATTAGGGAGCAGTTTACGATAAGTATCGATAGCGCTGCCTACATTATGCGAATTTGTAGCGAGCATAACCGGTTTATCAGGGGCTATTTTATTAACATACGCCTTAAATTCTTTAAAAAAATGCACAATATCTTTTCTTGCCTGCGCGTCGCCAAGTCCTCCATCCTGTTCTTCGCTAACATACCAGCCGTAAAATGAATCATGGTGACCATATTTTTCCCACAGCTCATCGGCAACTTTTTTATGCCATTCTAACGAACCATTAGTAAAATCGAACCAGGCATACGAACCCACACCTATAAAAACATTCATGCCATTCTTATCCGCGGCTGCCAGCACTGCTTCCAACGGATCAACGGCCGCTATCGGTACATGCCCTGGAAATAGGTTTGAGGGGTAATAAGGAACGCCTTTGTAGCCATCCTTCTCAATGTTATGCTTTCCTGCATATTCAGTTGGATTACGGACAACATCCTGAATAACAATTATATTCATTTCGAGCGCGTGTTGTGCGGTCATCATTTCGCCCCATTGTTCATCGGTTGCTTTTTTTAGCTCAGGATTCCAAAATTTACCTTCCGCTTCGCTCCAATGATAAAAGCCCAGCCATGCCCCGTCAACCCGTCGGGTTGAGCGGATGTTTGATGCCAGTACCTGCATAGGGCGTTCCTTACATAAAACTTTTTTGCCCGATTTGGTAACCAATATTATTTTATGCTTACCAGCCATATTTCGAGTCGACCACGGAAACTTTACGCAGCCGTTTGATTTTGCTGCAAGGATTAAGGTTTGTTGGTGCAACAGGTTTCCCTTTGCCACTTTATCCAGGTAAAATAAAACATATATGGTTTTTTTGGCAGTGGTATTATTCCATATCCCAGCCCGTACATCAAGGGTTACCTGGTCGGTTACCGGCGATGGAGGAATGAGTGTAAGGCTAATCTCGGGTTTGGCAGTACCCGGCGGTGTTGCAAAGGCAAATGTGCTAATAACTACGAGAAATATAATAACCCGTATTGCCAATTTGTATGCATTCATATCTATAAAAATTATGTCTCTATATATATTGGCAGGGAGTAGTGCAACGCCCTGCCAATAATGTTAATATCCTGGGTTTTGTACTATTGATCCGCCCGAACGGTCGATTTCTGCTTGCGGGATAGGGAACAACTCGTTAATGCCTTTTTTGAATGCAGCACCTTTGCCATTTGAACCGGGTTTGCCTGCATAATTATTCATTGTTTCGATATAGTTGTTCCATCTTTGAAGGTCAAACAAGCGTTGGTATTCCATTGCAAACTCAATACGGCGCTCGTGCCTTACTGCCACTCTTAGGTCAGCACCTACTGTAACATCAGGTAAAGGCGTGTTAGCAATGGTGCGAACCCGACTAACAGCTTCAGCATCGGTACGGGTTGAGTTACTGGCCCTTTGCCTTATCATGTTAATGTAATTAGCAACAGTTTGCTTATCACCGCCACTTTCTAATACGGCCTCAGCATACATTAGCAATACATCAGCGTAGCGTATCAGGTGAAAAGTCCAGGCATCATCGCCAAAGCCAGGGCCGCGCCTTAACGGAGTCAGATAAGATTTACGGTTATGAAAACCAGTATTTGGATACGACGAGAAATTTAATACTTCCTGCCCCGATGCTTTTGGAAAAGCATCCCCAGGTTCAATAATAGTGAATAACAAACGCGGGTCACCGGGTTCAAACTCACTTACCAGATCTTGTGTTGGGGTGTCGAATCCGTAAGCACCTGTTGGCCCACGCGGAGAAGTATAAAGAGGGGTAAACGCGCCATAAATGTTCGAAGCCGCATTATCGCCCTTTATGATCGAGAATATAGGCTCTTGTGTTTTATAACTATTTACTAAATACAGATCCTGAAATTGCTTGTCTAACGAATAGACATTGGCATCAATAACTTTTTTGGCTGCATCCCTTGCTTTGGCAAACAGGCCGTTATCATTCTTTGCAAAATATAGGTAAACTCGCGCCTGCATAGCCCACACGGCTTCTTTATTAACACGCCCGGCTTCTTTGTCATAATCCATCCCGTTCTTTCCGGGCAAGCTGGTTTCTGCCGCAACAGCGTCAAGCTCCTTTGCAATAAATTCAAATATCTCTTTTGCTGTTGCACGTTTTAATTTATTGGCATTGTTAACGGTTAGTGTTTTGTCCAAAAGAGGGACACCACCAAATGTTTTTACAAGTTCAAAATACAAGTATGCCCGTATAAATCTAATTTCGGCCAGGTAGCGGGCCTTTGTATTGGCGGTTACTTTTGCTCCGGCAGCATCTATCAATTCATTCACAGGTAAATTTTCTAAAGCTACGTTACAGTTACCTATGCCCTGGTAATGTGTTGCCCAATCGGACTGTAGCGACGGATTGCTTGACAATGCCCTGCCATAACCCAAATCGGTTACAAAGGGTCGGTCACCGGCGTCTCCTCCACCTTTTTCACTATCGTCTGTAGCCATGTTGCCAAGTTCTGCACGGGGCGCTTCATACCCATATGCATCATTAAATACCTGATAGCATTTTACTAAAGTTCTTAAACCAGCATCTCGCGATTTATAAAAGTTCTCTTCTGTTTGAACGCCTAGCGGAGGGCGGTTTAAGAAATCTTTTTTACATGAGCCGGCTGCCAGCAGGGTAATGCAAAGGGTGATATATAATATTTTTTTCATTTTTTTTAAATTAGAATTTTGCGTTGATGCCTATCATGAATGTTCTTGCTTGTGGATAATATCCCTGATCTATCCCGGTAAGTTTAGGATCTGCCGAGCCTATCTCAGGATCGAGCCCCGAATAACCAGTAACTGTAAACAGGTTTTGCGCACCTACATAAACTCTAAACTGTTTCATCTTTAGCTTCTGTAAAAAAGTATTGGCAAAATTGTAGCCCAATTGCACATTTTTTACACGCAGGTAAGAGCCGTCTTCAACAAAATAGTCAGAAACGCTGTTGTTAAGCCCTTGTTTTTGCGATATTTTATGATACTTATCTGTACTGCCTTCGCCGCTCCATGATTTTTCGAGAAAGCCTTTGGTAGCATTGTAATAGCCTGTGCCCGATTCGGTATCGTAACGCTGTATGTTCATTACGTCATTTCCCTGCGAACCCTGGAAAAATACGCTCAGGTCGAAACCTTTGTACGACGCGTTCATGGTTAAACCGTATACAAAATCAGGCCATGGGTTACCTATCATCGTACGGTCTTTAGCATCAATTACGTCATCGCCGTTCATGTCTTTAAAGCGGATATCTCCGGGCGACGCGGTTTCCCGTTGGGGGCCGTCCTCTACTTGCTTTGCATTTTGGAATATGCCATTAGTTTTATAACCGTAGTAATAACCCACCGGCATGCCTACTTCTGTTTTGGTAAATACCTCGCCTAAGTGCGCGGTAGCAAATATCGGTTCGCCATTACCCAATTTTGTAACCTTATTTCGATATGCGGATATATTACCGTTTACGCTATACTTAAATGCACCAATATTGTTGTTATAGGCCAACTCAAATTCCCAGCCTTTATTTTGCATATTTCCAGCGTTTGAGTACGGCGAAGTTGGATAGCCCAATGTAGTTGGCAAGGGCACTATTAGTAGCATATTGTCAATTTTCTTATCAAAATAATCGGCTGCCAAGTTTAGTCTACCATTAAAAAACGATAGGTCCAAACCGATATCTAATTGTTTGGAAGTTTCCCATTTCAAAACCGTGTTACCCGTGGATTGGCGGCCGGCCCCTATGAAAGGTGTGTTTTCGTTTCCAAACTCATACCGATCATAAATGCTGCTACCATAAGTAGATAAATAAGCACCACCACCAATGTTTTGGTTGCCTATTAAACCATAGCTTACCCTTAATTTACCATCACTTAACCAGTTGCTTTGTTTATCTTTAAAATAATTTTCTTCGGTAAAACGCCATGCTGCCGATGCAGAAGGGAAAGTACCCCAGCGATAGCCATCGGCAAAGCGCGATGACCCATCGCGGCGTATATTACCTGCAACAATGTATTTACCATTGTAATCAAACCCAATTCTGCCAAAATATGATGCAATTGAATTTCCGTATGGGTAACCCGAAACCTGTGGGTTAATGGTACCCGCACTTATAACCCGCATATCAACATCATTATTTACAAACCCTTGTATGGATGCGCCAAACTGCGATACATTTGTTGCTTCGGCAGATACACCTCCTAAGGTTGTTAAATGGTATTTACCCCAGGTTTGATCGTAGTTCAGGGTGTTTTCTGTCACAAAATAATTAGTAGTGTATGAGTAATTACTAACTGTATTGGTGTTAGCATTATCAAACGCGTTTAAGTAATACTGCGGCGAAAAGCCTTTTGATAAGGCGCGCTGCAAATCCATCCCGCCACGGCTTTGAAAACTAAGCGTTTTTAATATTTGTATATCGGCAGTGATACCACCCTTTATACTTAAATTCTCGAAATTACTTTGGCGCAGCCTTTCTATCTGCGCAACAGGGTTGCGCTTATTTGAGTACAACAGGCCCGAATACTGCGAGAATGGATTAGTAGGCTCGTAACCTGAGTTAATTATGTTTAAGAACGAAGGCAATCCCTGTAGATTATTGCGATATACAGGTGTTATTGGGTCGGCCGTCATAGCGCTGAAAATGGTACCGGTAAATGGGTTGTTTTCATCAACAGTACGGCGGCCTTCGTATATCAAACCTAAATTGGTACTTAACTTAACGCGTTTACTAACTTGTGCATTTACATTGTTCCGCCAAGATACCCGCTCATAGTCCGAGCCAGCTATAATGCCTTTTTGATTGAGGTATGCAAGGCTTGATAAGAAACTAACGTCTTTTCCGCCCCCGCTTACACTGATATTATGGCTTTGCACCGGAGCATTGTAACGGGTTATCTCGTTCCACCAGTCGGTGCCGTTAGGCCCGGTATTTGCGCCAACAAAACGCAATACCGAATCTATATTGGTCTGTGTAGAAAAGTCGAATTGCTTAACCGCCCCTGCGTTAGTTGCCGCCAAATTTTTGTAAGAGATAAATTGCTGTGCGTTTAGCATTTGTGGCCGCTTCCAGGGCGACTGGAAGCCATAATAACCATCATAAGAAATAACCACTTTCTCGTTTTTTGCGCCCGACCGGGTGGTTACAATAATTACGCCATTAGAAGCCCTTGAACCATAAATGGCAGCTACTGATGCATCTTTATGTATAGCAATACTTTCAATATCATTAGGATTTAAATAGTTGATGTCTGTTTGCGGTAAACCATCAACTATGTACAATGGGTCGGTACTGCCGTTTATTGAGCCAATGCCCCTTATACGCACTACCGATGCGGAACCTGGGCTACCGCTGCTTTGCGAAACAGTTACGCCCGCTGCCTTACCCTGCAATATGTCTGCTACACTACTCACCGGCATATTATTTACCTGGCTGCCTTTTATTACTGATACAGCACCGGTAATTTCCTTTTTTGTTATAGAACCGTAACCTACAACAACAACCTCTTTCAGGTCAGACATAGTAACCTCCAAAGCTATTTTTACATCCTGCCCGCCTTTAACGATTAAAGTTTTACTTGTAAAGCCCATCATCATTACCGAGAGGGTGTTTTCGCCGGGCGCTACTTGTATCTGAAACTTGCCGTTTGCATCGGTGGCAATAGCTTTCGTTGTCCCTTTTATAGATACGGTTACACCCGGTAGCGGCAATCCGCTCATATCAATTACCTGGCCTGTTACATTCTGAGCTTGAGCCATTGCTTGCTGGCCGCACACCATCATAAGTAGTACTGCTATAAAGCTCAATAGTTTTTTTTTATTAGTAAAAATTTCTTTCATTTCATATCATGTTAAATAGTTTGCATTAAAAAGGGCGTAGAATTAAAGCCCTGGCATATTGTTTATGATGGATAATTATTATATAACCTATTAGATTATTTATTTTCTCTCAATACACCAGAGCTTGTAGCGAATTAGACAGGCTTAATAAGCCTCGACTTCCCAAAAGGACGATCCCCACAAAGGTTGTACGCGCGTGGTACATAATATTTTTACATAGCGTGCAGTAGTTGCGTTAAATGTTATCACATCATCACCTCCATCGCCAATTGTTGTGTTGTAAGCATTAGTATAAGTTACATCATCTACAGAAGTTTGTATGGAGTAGTTAGTATCATAAGCCCCTTCCCACCTAATAATTACCTTACTAACCGTTTTGTTCGAACCCAGATCAACTTTCCACCATTCGTTATCGGCAACTGCGCTTGACCACCTTGTCCCTAAATCCCCATCGTTTGAGTTGCCTGCACTAGTTGTATTTGATGAAGCCGTTGCTGTTTTGCTTAGGGCTAAATTAACCGGTGCTGTGCTTGCAATTTTTGCCGCGAGTATGGCAAACCCTGCTTCGAGATTGTACCAGTTATTTGGCTGTGTAGTGCCCGCAAAACTATCCAGATATGTTAAATACGAATTTGTGCGGCTAAAATCACTCATTTTAGCCGAGGCATAGCTTACTGCAGCCCAAGGAAAGCCGGATGGATCATTCACAAACCCGGTTGACCAAGTGGCGTATTTGGTATTAAACGTACCGTATAAACTAGCTGCCCTGGCAGATGTTGGTGCTATCACATCAAACATAGCGGGATACAGCTGGGATACAGCGTCGGGATACCAGGTAGCCCAATTTGACATAGTTGCACCTGTGGTACCGTTATCGTTCCAATTGTACATGGTTGTGCGCCATAACTGACTTTCGATACCACTAGTATTGGATGTTAAAACGCTTGAATAATAAGCAGGGTTACCATTAGTAATTACGTTGCTTTGTAACCAAACCATTGCTTTTAACCCTTGGTTCGTTTCGGCATTGTCCATCAAGTTCTTGGCTCCATGCACATACGAGTCAATAGTAAGCCAATCGTTATCGTCAGGAGTATAAAGTGTAGGAATGCTATTGCTAGAATTATCCATACACCCCATTAACGCATTACCAATAAGCGTTAATTGATACGAATAGCCCGCAAGCCATGTTCTGTTAGCTGCAGACAATTCACCATAACGCTTTGCTAACATTAAAAATGTTGACGCGTAAGAATCTACCGAATCATAAGTGCCATTAGTTGTTTCGGCCGAGCCAGCATAGTCGTATATCGAACCGGCTACTTCGGATTTTCCTGTTACAGGATTTGTAGTGCCATTTAGCTTGCCCATATACCAAATCATCCAATTTTTTACGGCTGTTTGATTAGTGGCAGTGGGAGCTTCGAGTACGCCGAGGCAGGCAATATTTCCAAAATAACCGCATATTCTGCTGCCGGGTACCGATGTATTCATCATAGCCCCTGATGGCAACTGGCCTGCAAGGATGAAGTTGATTTGTTTGGTAATAATAGTTGAATAATTAACCGCAGTTGCATTTAAACGAACAGTTTTAGTATTGATGCCAGGTTGGTTTGCTACGTCCGCTTTGCCCGACGGCAATTGCCCTTTTTGACAGGATAGAAGCATACTTGAGGCGAAGCCAAGTGTGAGTGTTTTTTTTAATAATGGGTTCATAATTTGTGTGTATTATAAGGTTTTATATATTGCGTGAATTAATTATAATATAGTTGAATTACTTTTTATGATAACTATGCGATACGGCATTACATTTATTTATACACCTCAAACTCCCAAAATGACATTGGGTATGGCAATGCGCCTTTGTTAAGTAGTATTTTTACATACCGCGCATTTACCGAAGCAAAAGAGTTGCTTACATCTCCGCCTTTACTTGTACTGGTTGCAAACACAGTAATAAATTTGACGTCATCGGTTGACACTTGTAACGCATAATCGCTTGCGTATGCACCCTCCCATTTTATATCTACCCGGCTTATATTTTTTATCGCACCAAGGTCAACTTTAAACCACTCGTTATCAGTAGCTAATTTAGTAGACCAACGTGTTCCTAGATTACCATCAACAGACAAGCTCTCGGCATTAAAGCTACTTGATGCAGTGGCTGTTTTATTTAAAGCAAGATTGCCTTTATCGTCAATAGGTGGATCTGTGGCAACTGGTGTAGGGATAAAAATTGCATTATTGCCCTGGTTCTTTATCTTATCTGCGGCCAGTATTACAAACGCGGCCTCAGCATTATACCAGTTATCTTTCTGCTTACCAGCTTTATTTAGTGCCAGGATATGTTTTATATATTCGTCAACCCTTGCTTTATCGTTAAGCACAGCAGCGGCATAACATATTACAGCCCACGGGTATGCACCAGAGTATATTGTGCCGTTAGACCAAGCCGGGTAATTCACATTAAATGTGCTGTACAGCAGGTTTGCGCGTGGGGACAAGGGATCAATAACACCAAATAGCCCCGGATATAGCTGGCAGGTAGCGTCAGCATAAAAATTAGACCATTTGGAAATACTTGCACCGGTGCTGCCATCATCATTCCAGTTATACCTGTTTCCACGCCATAACTGGCTTTCAATAGCACTGGTATTAACATCTAACAAGTTTTGAAAATGTGCGGTTTTTGAACCACCTAATACTTGAACTTGTAGCCAAATCATGGATTTTAGCCCTTCGTTAACTTCAGAATTATCCATAGCATACTTAGCACCATGAACATACGAATCAATCGACAGACCGTCATTATCATCGGGGGTAAATCCAATGGGTATACTATTATCCGAATTATCAATGCATTTTTCCATCGCCGAGCCAATTAAGGTAAGTTGCACAGAATACCCTGCTACCCAGGCTTTATCAGCTGGCGATAAAGCGGCCAGTTCTTTAGCTAATGATAAAAATGTAGCAGCGTATGAATCTACCGAATCATACGTCCCTTTTGTACTTTCTGCGGGGGCGAAGTAATCATATACCGAGCCCGGTACTTCGGGCTTACCAGTTATGGGGTTTACGCTACCGTTAAGTTTGCTCATGTACCATGCCATATACTTTTTTACCGCAGCAACATTATCAGCGGTAGGTTTTTTGAGCAAAGCACGGCAGGATATGTTGGCAAAATATCCGCATATCCTGCTGTTAGATTCTTGATTATCCTTTAAAGCACCGCTTGGCATTTGGGCGGCAAGTATATATCGCACCTGATTATTTATTACCGAATCATATATATTTGAGGCAACAGACTCTTCCGGCTTTATAACTGTGCTGTCTGTTATAGGGACTTTACCCGGATGCTGCTCTTTTTTACAGGCATTAACGATGCCTATCAAGCTAACTATTATTATTGTAAAGATGCTTTTTTTCATCACGATTGTGTGTTTAATAAAGGCATACCGCTCTCATGTGCGGTATGCCAAACTAATCTAACTAAATCTATTTTTTATACACTTCAAACTCCCAGAATGACATTGGATAAGGCAACGCACCTTTAATCAGCAATATTTTTACATACCGCGCATCTACCGCAGGAAAACTGTTACTTCCGTCACCACCAGTAAAGGTTGACGTTGCAAAAACAGTGGTGAATTTTACATTATCAGTTGAAACCTGTAATGCATAATTGGTGGCGTAGGCACCCTCCCATTTAATATCTACACGGCCAATGTTTTCAACTTTACCAAGATCAACTTTATACCACTCATTTTCAGTAGCTGCCGCTAACGACCATCGGGTTCCTAAATTTCCGTCAATAGAAAGGCTTTCGGCATTAAAGCTTGTTGATGCCGTCGCTGTTTTGTTTAAAGCCAAATTAATCGGCGGCGCATCTGCATATACTTCAAACTCCCAGAACGACATTGGGTAAGGCAATGCGCTTTTGTTTAGTAATATTTTAACATAGCGGGCATTTACCGCAGGAAAACTGTTGCTTCCGTCACCACCTGTAAACGTTGAGGTTGCATACACCGTAGTGAAATTTACGTTATCAATTGATACCTGTAGGGCATAATCAGTGGCGTAGGCACCTTCCCATTTTATATCAATTCTGTTAATTTTTTTTACTGTTAGCAAATCAACCTTGTACCACTCGTGTTCTGTTGCTGCGGCAATAGACCAGCGTGTTCCAAGATTGCCGTCTACTGACAATCCGGGATCATTAAAGCTTGTCGAAGCTGTTGCGGGTTTATTCAGTGCCAGATTCGGATTCTCAACCACAACTACAGGTGGAATGTATGTAAAGCCAATTAGTGCCTTAGTGCCTTTTGTATTTGTTACGCTTACAGTGCCTGTTGAGCCCTCGCCAATAACGGCAGTTATGCTAGTGTCTGAATTCACTTTAAAAGAGGCTGCGGGCTTGTTGCCAAAAGTAACAGCAGTGGCGCCTGTAAAATTCGATCCGCTGATTTCTACAATATCGCCGGTTTTGCCAGTTAACGGCGCAAACGATATAACTTTCGGCACAACCGATACTGTAATTTTTGTGTTAGGGTCATAAGGGTTGGCACCCTCGTTTTTTTTGCATGAACTTGCTATGATAAAACATAACATAATGGTTGATAGTAAAATTTTCCTCATGATTATTAGGCTATTTAATATTTTAACTAATTAAGAACTATTTATTAAAAAAATAATTTAACAGATTCGCCTGTTTTGTGATTAAAGTCAGGCTAATATTTGTTAATAGAATGCTTTACGTGTGCATTATTCTACTAATGATTTATTTTACAGGATATTGTACTGTATCTTAGAAAGCACTAAGTAATAAAAAAAATTAATAATAAGCAAATAATAATTAAAATATTTTAATAAGTAATTGTAAGGTATTGGTTACTATTAAAAATAGAAGCTCTTTTTTGTAGATTTATATTAATTTTACGGCGTAAAAAACCTTATCACAGTGTAATAAAGTATAACCAATGGGTAAAACATTTTTTGAAGAGTTAAATAACGAAAGCGCTACTGGTGTAGCATATAAAAATCTGAACCTTAAAAAAAGCATATTAGGTTACTTTGCTAATGTGAGCGATGCTACGATAGCTGATCTGGCTAAAGAGTTAAACATAAGCGTGCCGAAGATGACTGCAGTTTTGAACGATCTTATACAGGATGGTATAGTACAGGATTACGGTAAGGTAGAGTCAAAAAGCGGGCGTAAACCAAACTTATTTGGGTTGCTGCCAGAGTCCGCGTTTTTTATCGGGGTTGATATAAACCAAAGATATATCAATGTAGCACTGTCTGATCTGCAAAAAAATCTGGTTAAAGTTGCCGAAAAGATATCTTATAAGCTGGAGAACAATAAAGAATCGTTGGAAACATTGTGCCAATTGATAAATACCTTTATAAAGGAACTCCCTATTCCCAAGGATAAAATTCTGGGTATAGGTATCAATATTTCGGGGCGGGTTAATTACGCTACTGGTTACAGCTACAGCTTTTTTAATTTTAGCGAAGAGCCATTAAGCAAGATCATTGAATCGAAGGTTGGTATAAAGGTGTTTTTAGAAAACGATTCGCGCGCTATGGCATTTGGCGAATTTAGTTCAGGCATAGTAAAAGGAGAAAAAGATGTACTATTTCTTAATATAGATTACGGAATAGGGTTGGGAATACTAATAAACGGGCAATTGTATTATGGCAAATCGGGATATTCGGGCGAATTTGGCCATATTCCACTATTTGATAACGAAATACTATGCCACTGCGGCAAAAAAGGCTGCCTCGAAACTGAAGCATCTGGTTGGGCGCTCGCTCGAATGGTTAAACAAAAGATGCAAGAAGGCTCTTCATCAATCCTTTTTGAAGAAAAAGGCGAGGGAGAAGAGATACAAATGGAAGATGTGATAAAGGCTGCCAATAATGATGATGTTTTGGCCATAGAACTAATAGCTGAAATTGGCGGAAATATTGGTCGCGGTATCGCATTACTCATTAATATATTTAATCCTGAGTTAGTTATATTGGGTGGAAGTTTGGCCCAAACCGGCGAGTATATACGCCTTCCCATTAAAAGTGCCATTAATAAATACTCTTTAAGCTTGGTTAATAATGATACTCAACTCAGACTATCACAATTAGGCAAACATGCTGGTATCATAGGGGCTTGTTTGCTTGTGAGAAAGAGGTTATTGTCTTTGCATTAAAAGAATTTAATACAAAGACGCTTAAATAGGCTTTCCGTAATGTTTGAGAACTATAAGAACCTTTTGTTGATTATTGAGTATAACCCTTCAACTTCCTCTTTTGTAAGTTTTATCGTATAGCGTATCATCTGTAATTTGTTTTACAAATACACACTCTTATACGTCATAATTTATAACACTATTGTTAAACTGCTCACTACTAAAGATAATTGGGCGTTTCTATATTGCAATGGGCGATATTTGATGTTCTTTGCGCACTTGAAGAGATCTGGACAGTAAGGGTTATTTTTAGTATATACTTATATACGAATAATTCAGTGAGTCTATAAGTTATTTTATTAGAAGTTTTTAGCTCGGATTGCCTTAATCAGCGATTTTTTATTGGAAATTTAAAAAAATTTCGTCGATAGTTCGGCCAGTTATTTACCGGTTAAATGATTAAAAATAGACTTTTTTTTATACCCTCGTATTTTTCCACGTAGCAAACTTACAAGCGTTCGTCTATAAATAATGGCCAAACTCTTATATGATTTTTTATTCGCAATTATTAAAAAACAAGGATGGAGCTATCTGTTGCTACCTTGTACAATCCACTAACGTCAAAAGGTTATTTAAACTTGTATCAAGAATAACTAGAATTACATAACACCTAATTTTGTAGATAAAACAATTTCGATTAAACGCGCTATTGCTATATTAGATAAAATAGCATCGAGGTTGATGATAATGAGGCGGTTATTATATTGAATTTTCTCTACCTTATTAAAAAGACTTCCAACAAACGTGAAAGAGACAGAAAATACGACAACCTGAAGGGGAAATCGAACTCGAAAAAAACAGGCTATGCTATATTAAAACCATTTTTGGACCCAGGGGGAGAAAATCAACAAATTTTACCGGTAAATATCTAACTAAATAAGATTTGGTCCTAACCAATTGTGCGTCAAATATGTATGGGTATACAAAAAGGAACAACCATTGTCTGGTATTTCCTTTGGTAGCCCGTAGGGGAATAATCTCGAACCATTTTCTTAAATATTTGAAGTGATTGGCGGGTTAAATTAAGTATTTCTAATAAATTTTAAATTAACTGGCACCTTAGATTGTAAAGCGGCATTACAATCCAAATTTGATCCTGCCAATTGGCTTTTTTCGATAGCTTTTGAAAATGCGGTCCCAAAAAGGGAAAACGGAACCATAGTTGGAGTTAGTTTCAACAATAACATTTGAATGATGTATCCGGTGCATCAACGGGCTAATGATTATTTTCCTTAATAAAAAGTCTGTTTTTTGATTTATCCTGATATTGGAGTGAACCAGTAATACTACCGGAAAAAACAAAATACCGTAAGCAATCAGCCCGGTAACAGTAATACCCATTAGTGTAAGAAATACCGCTTTTGCGATAACTGCAAAAAAGAGCTCTACGGTATGAAATCGAACTGCTGTGGTGGTATTCATATTTTCATCTTCATGGTGGAATTTATGGAATTTCCAAAATAAGGGAATATGATGATTGACGCGGTGCCACCAGTAAACGAAAAGATCGATACAAATTATTTGGAGCACTAAGGATAACAAGGTAGGGATTTTGGCAAAAGGGATCAATCCAAAATTCTGCCCGGACGCATATACCATTAACTTTTGTAAATAATAGCCACTTGCAAATGAAAATAGCAGATTAACCACGCCCACCATGATGTTTTTCAAGTCATGATTGTTTTGTAATAACTCTTTTCGTTGCGGGAAGAGATGTTCCGCAAGGTAAGTTAGTAAAAAGACAAATCCGACCGCCAGTGGCTGTAAAATAGTATTTATTTGGAAGCCTATATTTTGCATGACAAAATTATATGGTAAATGAACATCACTTTCTGCTTCATAAATCTATTTTTAACCTATATCTTCAATCACTAAATTTACGATAAAATTCTAATAAAGAGTTTTAGCCAATTAAAAATAGCAGGGGATTCGGCCATTTAAAAAGCCGTCGCCCGATAAGCCACGTATATATCTTATAATATAAAGAAATATGGATAGTTATCTTGATGAAACGATCAACCTATATCGCGATGCCGCATTAAAACCTGATGTAGGCCTTTGCTGTACCACAACTCCAATGAACGCCTTTCCAGGGCTGGAAAGTCCGAAGATCATGCAGGAAATGAATTATGGCTGCGGTTCCATCGTAAGCGCCAATGATCTCGCTAATGATCCAACGATACTTTATGTTGGTGTTGGCGGGGGTATGGAGCTTTTGCAATTTTCCTATTTTAACCGAAAGGAGCAAGGCGTTATAGGCGTTGACATTGTGGACGAAATGCTGCAAAGCTGCGCTGAAAATTTAGTAGAGGCGGAAAAGTTAAACCCCTGGTTCAAAAAGGAATTTATTGATCTGCGCAAAGGCTCTGCTTTGGCACTTCCTGTGGCGGACAATTCCATAGATGTAGCCGGGCAAAATTGCCTGTTCAATATTTTTAAGGAAAACGACTTGAAACAGGCGTTAACCGAGATATACCGGGTGTTAAAGCCTGGCGGCCGCTTAGTGATGTCTGATCCGGTTTGCGACCAGCCAATGAACGAAGCCTTACGCAACGACGACAGGTTACGGGCTTTATGCTTAACCGGGTCGTTAACCTTAAATGATTATGTCAAAAGCATAACTGATATCGGCTTTGGCACCATAGAAATAAGAGCTAAAAGGCCATACCGCATTTTGGCTCCCGGCCAATATCCGACAGATGATTTGCTTTATATTGAAAGCGTGGAGGTTTGTGCCATTAAAGACCTTATGCCCGCCGATGGTCCTTGTGTATTTACAGGCAAAGCCGCGATCTATTATGGCGAAAAGGAATATTTTGATGATGAGAAAGGACATATTTTAATGCCTAACCAGCCTTTAGCTGTTTGCGATAAAACAGCCGGAAATTTAGCAGCATTGAAACGTGGTGATATTTTTATATCAAACTCAACTTGGTTTTATGACGGCGGTGGCTGTTGCTAATTAATTTTGCCGATGAAAATATTTATCACGGGTGTTACCGGTTATATCGGCCAAAAGCTGGCTCTGCAATTAGCTGCCGACGGCCATACTATACATGCCTTGGTTCGTAACGAAAAAAAAGGAAAGGCCCTGTTACATCATCACAAAATTGTATTATTTCAAGGGGATATTTTAGATCCTGTTTCCTTATTAAATGCCATGGCAGGCTGCGATCAGGTTTACCACCTGGCTGCGCTGGCATCGGTATGGCATGAAATCCCACAAAGTTTTCAAGTAATAAATGTGAAAGGGTTGCAGAACGTTTTAGATGCCTGCCTGAAATTGGATATCAAGGACGTGCTATTCACCTCAACTGCAGGAGTAGTCGGAGATTCCGAAGACGGAAAACCCGTATGCGAATTGACCAATCCTAATCCCAAACTGGAAACGCTTTATGAGCAAAGTAAAGTAGACGCTGAGCAACTGCTCAAAGCTTATATCCCTAAAGGTATCCGGGGTATTATTGTCAACCCCAGCCGGGTATATGGCCCTGGATTATTAACCGAAAGCAATGGCTTTACGCGCTTAATGAAAATGTACATCAGTGGACATTGGAAAATCAAACCTTGTAATGGGAAAAGTATCGGCAACTACGTTTACATTGATGACACGATAAAAGGATTGATAGCCGCTATGGAAAAAGCCAAACCTGGTGAACGTTATCTGTTGGGTGGTGTTAATGCAACCTACAATGAATTCTTTAGCCTGGTGGATGAACTTACCGGTGTGAAAAGAAAAATGTATAATGTTCCCTTGCCGGTGATGCTATTCCTTTCCCGGATACAGTTATTGATGGCTCGATTATTTGGGAAACAACCCATGATAACCCCGCCATTTGTCAGGAAGTACAACAAGCACTGGGTCGTCAGTTCTAATAAGGCCGAGCAGGAAATAGGGTACACTATTATTCCTTTAAGAGAAGGCGTCAGTAAAACGCTTAATTGGCTTAATCAATCTGTTTAACAGCTGCCACTAATTCATCATAAGAAAATGCCGCTTCGTGAAATTTCTTTTTGCCGTTTTTCACGATGAGGGTTCCGGGCAGCGCGCCCGACCAATCAGCACTGATCTTTTCATTATAAGAATTGGGCGCTTCATTCAGCAAGTAAACTTCGCCGGTTAACCGGTGGGCTTTTACAAAAGGCTGTACACCGCTTTCCAGTTTGGATTTCAGATCGGCGCTGATCAGGATCACTTTAACGGGTTTTCCTTTTACCGATATTTTAAACCTTTCAAATTCAGGGAGTTCGTTTACACATGGTTTGCACCATGTTGCCCAAAAGTTGATCACGTAAGTAGTGTCTTTCCCTTGTTTGATACGGCTTTCCAGTTGTGAAACCGTAATGAATTTAACCAGCTGGGCTTTTAAGTTGAATGATAACAGCAAGAATACAGCGATGGTATATAAAATTTTATTTGTCATGCCTTTTGTTAATTTTATGCATTATTTATTTATATACGTAGGTTTAAACAGTGCAGATGAGAATTAGTTATTCATGAAAGTAACCATTATTGTTCCTGTTTTTAATGAAGCTGATAATATCGGCAGGTTGATCAGGTATTTAACAGCATTTGGCAATGATAATTTAGAAGAGATTATCGTTGTTGATGGTGGCAGTACCGATGATTCGCTGGTTTATGCAAAAAAAGCTGGTGCGGTAGCAGTAATCTCTCCTGAAAAAGGGCGGGCAGCACAAATGAATTTTGGCGCATCACTCGCAAAAGGCGACTTGCTTTATTTTGTCCATGCAGATACTTTACCTCCTCAAACCTATATTACCGATATTGTAAATGTAGTTAAAGCCGGGTATGATATGGGCAGATATCTTTCTATTTATGATAGCAAAAGCTGGTTGCTGAAACTGAATGCCTTGTTAAGCAGGCTTGATACCTTTGGTGGTATGGGTGGCGATCAAACACTCTTAATTACCAAAAATCTATTTCAACAAACCGGCGGTTTTGACGGAACGATGAAGATCATGGAAGAATTTGAGTTTTGCACAAGGGCAAGGAAGCGCGGGAAATATAAGATTATTACTAAACCTGTACTAATCTCTGCCAGGAAATACGATACTAATGGTTGGTTTACGGTTCAAAAGGCTAACTATGCCATTGTAAGGATGTATCAAAAAGGCGCAAGCCAGGAAAGTATGGTTTTGAAATATAAAGAGATGCTGAACTATCGTTAAACGCGAATTCCGTTTAATTCCAGATCCGCTACCTCATCAACATCGTGCAATCTTTCGGTCAAACTATACGTTAGTTCCAATTGGTTAACTGTAGCTAAAGTTTGGTTTGTAACTTCATCTGTACTCCAGGCTTTATCGGTAAACAATTCAGGCACATACCGGTTTGAACCTAAAAGGTAATACCCACCGTCAAAGGCCGGCCCAATCACTACGTCTTTATCGTTCAGTGCGGCTATCGCTTGTTCAACTATGGTCGTTTGTAACTTATAACAATCGCTGCCAATGATCATCACCCGTTTAAAATCCTGGTCAAATAGTTCTTTAAAAGCATTAGACATCCGTGCGCCCAGATCCTCGCCAAATTGCTGCCTTTTGGTATAGCCGGGGAAAGTCCAGAGATCGTGTTCGATGACCTGATCGGTGTAATAAATAAATTTTCGGCAGTTTAATGGAATAGTGATCTGGCGGGTATGGCTTAATAATAAATTGTAAACAGACAATGCTTTCTCATCGCCGATAACCTTCGCCAACCGGGTTTTAACTTTACCTAATTCCGGGTGGCGGACAAATATGACAAGAGCGGTATTTAAAGGAGTTATATCATTCATAATTATTCTGTAACTGCACCGCCGCAACTTGAACCGGCACCCGCTGTACACCCGTAGCAATGTTGTTTTAAAATAATCTCGCGGTTTTGTAATAAACTCAAATCAAAATCTGCTAAATGCTGCGAAATTGGCGGAGTAACTTTGAGGTCAAGCATTTGGTTGAAATCACAATCGTACAGATAGCCATCCCATCCAACGGAGATCGTATTGCGGCACATTACATTATTGACAGCGGCGGGGTTAAAAGCACCGATCAGCTTTTCCATATACTTATCGTAATTATCAGTTGTCAACAAATAATCCAGATACCTGCTGATGGGCATATTTGTAATAGCAAAAAGTTTGTTGAAACGGATGTTATATTTTTTCATCAATTCAAACTTATACTCTTTTTCCAACGCATCCTGCGATGGTGGCAGAAAAGCACCTGCCGGATTGTAAACCAGGTTTAGCGTTAGCCCGGTATCCGCTAATCCGTACCCAACCGCATTCAGCATTTGAAGTGCCTTGATGGAGTCTTCAAAAACACCGTCACCACGCTGTTTATCCGTCCTGCCTTGTGTAAAACTGGGTAAGGAGGATACCACCTCTATCCGGTGCATTTTGAAAAATTCAGGCAAATCGTGGAAACGTTTATTTGCCAATATAATGGTCAGGTTACACCGAACAATAATATGCTTACCTAAAGCTTTGATCTGCTCCACAAACCAGCGGAAATCAGGATTGAGTTCAGGGGCACCACCCGTCAGGTCAACTATTTTGATCGGTGAATTGGCTAACACATTAAGGCATAGCTGCATGATGTCCCTTGTCATGATTTCTTTGCGATCCGGCCCGGCGTCTACATGGCAATGCTTGCAAACCTGGTTGCACATTTTACCCATGTTCACCTGGAAGATCTCGACACCAACAGTCAATAAGGGAAACATACCCAAGCTTGAAACTTTTTCATGGAATGAAGCATGCTTGTGTTTCGGATTATATTCTAAAATATCCAGCTGATAGGCACTATTTGCTAAAGGGTTTTGCAGAACTTTGAGAGATTTGATCATTACATGCTAATTTCTTTCACTTTGTTCATCATTTGTACACCATGTACCAATACCGCGCCGCCTTTTATGGCAGATGCAACGTGTACGGCCTCCATCATTTGGGCCTCGCTAAAGCCTTTTTCATAGGCATCGCTGCTGTAGGCGTCTATGCAGTAAGGGCACTGCACAGCATGGGCCACCGCTAAAGCAATCAATGATTTTTCCTTCGCGGTTAATGCGCCATCTTTAAAAACTTCACCGTAGTAGGCAAAGAACTTATCGGCCATTTCTTTCTGGTATTCCCCGATGTTCCCAAATTTACCGAGGTCTTCAGCATTGTAATAATGATCAGCCATTGTTTTCAGATTTATAATTATTCAAATATAAACTCCAGTCGTACTTTTTAAAATGAATCGTTGGTTTGGTCCCTTCGGGGATGATCTTATTTTTTATTAAAAGCGCCAACATAACCTTTTTTCCTCCAAAATCATGACGGAACCACCCCATTAACGCAGGACAATCTACCGTATTCTGCTCTTTATCGTAGGTTACTTCTCCCTTTAAATAGGTTTTAACGGCCACATTTAATTGCTTTTCTAATTGCTCCGGTTCATAAAATGCAATGGGTGGGCAGCTTTTGGCTCCGCAGTTTAACGCAAAATGGATACGATAATCCAGCGTTTCCACACGGAACTTTCTTTCAAACCCGGAAGGGAAGAGCTTATCTAAATAACCTTCGCTCCATTTAACCTTACTATGCCGCAATATCCCATGCTCGATCAGGTCAAGGCTTAATTTCTGCCCGGCAATGTAGATCTGATTACTGGAAAAGAAAGAACCGCGCGTTTTATACTGATCAGGGTCTTTCTTTAAGATCACCTGCGTAAAACCATTATAAAGATTTAGCCAAAATGCAAGTTTTTTATGGTCATTATTTAACTGTTTCGCTAAAATATTTTGATCTGCATTTTTTAAGGTATTAATAAATGCAGTTGTGGAATCACCTGTTTTAGCTGCGTATAAGAAGTTTTGCGATAATTGGATATAGTCCGGGGCCTTGATCCTTTTAAGCTGAGCACTTGCAAGTGCTGTCATTAACAGGAAAAACACGATAAACCCTGTTTTAAAAAAATATTTCAAACGCATATATAAATTACGTAATAAAATTTCTTACAGCTTTATGAAATTGAAATAAGAATTGATTTTGAAATCTAAATCCACATGCTTACGCGGCGATTGTTCCTTTTTATTAATAAAACGGTCATGCCTAAAAGCACCAAGGAAATAATTCCGCTGCATAATAAATCTTGTCCGGGAAAATGGCTGCCGATAAACCCGGCTAACATTCTGTAGCTGAAACTTAAATTGGAGTTGCTATTTAGTGCGGACAGCACCTATGCGCTTTTTATTAAAAAATGGTAACCTGCAGTTTGAGAAAAGAGAAAGCAATATCCTGGAGAAAACTACTGCTGAAACGTAAAGGGGACAAATCGCCAGGCAAAAAGAAATGGTGAACGCAGACCGGGTGATCGCCGTTAACCTTTGAGTGTTTACTAAATACCAGCATAACTACAGGCCCGAAGCTATTGCCTTTAAGCAACCGAATCCCGCTATCGCAAACACCGCTTTTAATAACCATCCGCAGGTTTTATTGTTAAGCCAGCAGCTATAGGTCAGCAAGGCACAAACAGCTTGAGAGCTGATACCAATAGGTCATGTTTGCTACAACTGGGCTATGTTAGCAACCTGCTGTGCTTACGCAGTACAATTTACCTGTGCACCTTGCCGTATTTACTTTACCATGGAACAGCCCATTAAGCCTTTGCTTACGAGCCAATATAGTTGCCAAAAGAGAAATATTCAGGCATCTGGTAATTGGCCGCCGTATCAGACATCAATAAAAATAATCTTGATTTAAAGTTTTCAGCATAATTGCTGCACCATATCGTTATCTTTATTTCGTTTTTTAAAATCCGCATATCTTCGTGCAGATTTATCGTTACCCATTACGCTGGTATTACCTAATTATGAGAGTATTTTTTTTGTTTTTGTTTATTTTATCACCGTTGGCGCTGGCAGCAGTGCCTAACACAAACGACCTTTTCGACGAGTTGAAAGTTGCTTTTGACAAAAAAAGAGATTACGATCATCAAAAAGAAGCGCGTATCACCGCCCTTAAAAAGGAACTTAAACAATTGCCCTTATCGGATCTTCAAAACCAATTCGCGGTAGGGAACAAATTATATGACGAGTACAAATCTTACCAATACGATTCTGCTTATGTTTATGCCAACAAACTTTTATCGGTTAGCCAGGTCCTTCATGATAAATCTAAACAGGATTTCAGCAAAATAAAGATGGGATTTATATTGCTTTCGTCCGGAATGTTTAAAGAAACTTTCGAGAGCATTCACGGTATAAATGTGCAAAGCCTGAATGACTCAGTTAAAGTTGAATACTACTCTATCATAATGAGGGCTTATTATGATTTGGCTACCTACAATAACGATAAGCACTATACCCCGGTTTATACTTCACTCGCAAATAAGTATATCGATTCTGCCATACTCCTAAGTAAGCCGGGTTCGTATGATAACCTTTACCTGTCGGGATATAAAAAATATAAAAACAACTTTAATGACGCTGCCACAGTATTTTTTTACAAACTGCTAAAACTTAAAACGCTCACCGAACATCAGAACGCTATTGTGGAATCTACGCTTAGCAACGTTTTTCAAAACACGTCACAGTCAGATAAAAGTATCGAATTACTGATAAAAGCAACCATAAGCGATATCCGGTCGTCTACAAAGGAAACAGTTGCGCTGTTTTGGCTGGCCGAGATTCTCTACAAAAAAGGAGACATTAAAAATGCTTACACAGCATTGGAGCATGCGCTTGCCGACGCTGAATTTTATGGCGCCAGGCAAAGAAAAGTACAAATCGGGTCGTTACTGCCAATAGTTGCTTCTGAAAAATTGCTTTTTATAGAACGGGAGGAGAAGCTTTACATCAGAAGCCTCAGCCTGATTACGGTACTGACCGCAGCAGTAATCCTGGTATCTATACTTTTATACAAACGCAACAAAAAATTAAAAGCAAAAGAAAAGATAATAGAAAAGGTTAACGAAAAATTGATGGAAGGCACCAAGATAAAAGAAGATTACATCGGTTACTTTTTTAACGTAATATCGGGCTATATCCTTCAATTGGAGCGAATTAAACGATCTATAGACACAAAATTGCCGGCCAAAAAGTATGATGATATCCAATTGATGGGCAATAATATCAATATTAAAAAGGAACGGGAGACATTATTCAACACTTTCGACCAGGTTTTCCTCAAAATCTTCCCCAATTTTGTTGAAGAATTCAATACGCTGTTTAAGAAAGAAAACCAGATTTGGCCCAAAGAGCATGAAGTGCTCACTACAGATCTTCGCATTTTTGCGCTGATGCGAATGGGTATAACTGGTACAGAGGCCATTGCTAAGATATTAGAATACTCCGAAAAAACTATCTACGTTTACAAAATGCGTATTAAAGCCAAAGCAATCATTCATGGCGACGAATTCGACCAGCGCATCATGGCAATTAAAGCGGTCGATATCGGGGCTAAACCTTAATTTTTTTAATGAGTTAATCCCGCCTTTAAAAAGTTCACACTTATTGTACCTGATACACTAAGCCTGTTTTCCAATTCGGTTGTATGTCCGTTATGCCTGTAGCGTCCATTCTCTAAGGCGGCTGTTTGGCAGGCTGGTACCGGACAGACAGAAAACCCAATTTTTGCCGTATTATTTGAAGCGTAAAAGCTTAATAAATGCCCTTAGTGTATCAAAAACCTGCTACATCCGTTAAATTTTTGGACTTTTTTAAATTTTAATTATTTGATTATCAACAGCATAAATTTAAATAAAGCGCTATTTCGTTAAATTTTTTATAAATAAATAGTTCGTAAAAGTTCGGCTGCCTTACTTTGTGTATTCGCAGCATCGTTGATCTATTTATACATAGCTCCGCTACGGTGAATTAACCAATTATATTTTTTGTATTGAATTTTTTTAATGTTTGCACCAAGGGCTGGAAACAACCTTAAGCACTGTTGAAGCCGGGACGTTACACGATAAGAGCGTTTTAGCGAGTCGATTTTGAGATTTTCAATGCGGAATAATCAATAATGAATACATTTTAACCTGTACTAATATTGTTTGGGCAGGGTAAGAAAATAAGCACTTAAATCCAAGCAACACCAATTTACACTATTAACCCAATTAATTAAATGAGAAACAATTACTTAAAAAAGTTCATGCTCCTTTTTGCAGTGCTATTTATATCTCAAGCGATATTAGCACAAACGGGAAGCATCACCGGCAAAGTGGTCGATGAAAATAATCAGCCATTACCAGGCTCAACGGTGTTGGTAGTAGGCACCACAATTGCCGGCGCAACAGATGTAAACGGCGTTTACAGAATTAACGGTGTAAAAGCCGGCACTTACACCTTAACCGCCAGCTTTATAGGTTACACCACCGATCCAAAATCTGTTACTGTGGGCACCGGCCCTTTATCTGTTAATTTCAGCATGCAATCATCATCAAAATCACTAAACGAAATTGTGGTGATTGGGTATGGTACTGTTAAAAAGAAAGATCTTACCGGTTCTGTAACCACCGTAAGTTCAAAAGATTTTCAAACCGGTAATATCACATCTCCCGAGCAATTAATTGCCGGTAAAGTTGCCGGGGTATCAATTACGTCAAACGGCGGTGCACCAGGTGCAGGGAGCACTATCCGCATTAGGGGTGGTGCATCAATCAGCGCCAGTAATGATCCCTTGATAGTGGTGGATGGCGTTCAGTTGAGCAATGATGGTATTGCTGGTGCGCCAAATGCACTTTCGCTGATCAATCCTAACGATATTGAAACCTTTACCGTGCTTAAAGACGCTTCTGCAACAGCTATCTATGGGTCGAGAGCATCTAACGGTGTCATCATCATTACTACAAAAAGAGGCTTGGCAGGCAAACCAGTCATCAACTTAAATACGCAGGTATCAGCAGCTGTATTAACAAAAAAAGTAAGCGTGTTGTCTGCAGACCAGTTACGCGCCTATGTAAAAGCTAACGGAAATGCCACTTATCAGGGACTTTTAGGTGCCGAAAATACCGATTGGCAAAAAGAGATTTACAAAACCGCTATCAGTAACGACAATAACCTTAGCATTTCGGGCGGGTTTAAAAATGTTCCTTACCGTATTTCTGTGGGTTACTTAGATCAGAAAGGCATATTGAGAACCGGTTACCTCAACAGGGCATCTGCATCGATAAACCTGTCACCAAAATTATTTGACAATCACTTAAAAATTGATCTGAACGTACGGGGATCTGCAAGTAAAGCACGCTTTGCTAACCAAGGCGCCATTGGTGCTGCAGTTAGCTTCGACCCTACAAAACCGGTAACATCGGGTAACAGCAATTACGGCGGTTACTTTGAATATCTGGATAGTGACCCGTCATCGGCAACTGGCCTAAAGCAACTTGCACCGCGTAATCCCGTAGGCTTATTAGAGGAGCGCGAAGATAAAAGCGATGTAAAAAGAAGTATCGGTAACTTGCAACTCGATTATAAATTACACTTCCTGCCGGATCTGCACGCCAATGTTAATTTTGGTTACGATGCATCCGAAGGTAAGGGCACTATCGTACAGCCTGATTATGCTGCCTCAAGCTTCAGGCGGTATAAAGACGCCAACAATGTACTACATAGCGGTGTAAATAACCAGTATGACAACAAAGCGTTGAACACTACATTTGAAGGTTATTTAAATTATGTAAAAGAAGTAAAAGCTATAAATACACGTATTGATGCGGTTGCCGGTTATGCGTACTACGATTACAAAACAACCGTAACCAATTATCCCGACCTCACAACGGATGGAACGGTGGTATCAAACCCTACGTATCCTTTTGATATCCCGAGAAATAGGCTTTTATCGTACTATGGTCGCCTTAACTTAACCATTTCTAATAAGTATTTACTTACCGGTACCGTCCGCCGCGACGGGTCTTCGAGGTTCAGTCCGCTTAACCGCTATGCCGTATTCCCATCGGGTGCTTTAGCCTGGAAGATTAAGGAAGAATCTTTCTTAAAAGATAATACCGTGTTATCTGATCTTAAATTACGGGTTGGTTATGGTTTGACCGGCCAGCAGGATGGCTTGTCTAATTACGCTTACACCTCGTATTATTCGCTAAGTTCTCAGACGGCCTCTTACCAGTTTGGTAATGCTTTTTACCAGTTATACCGCCCGGTTGCTTACGATCCTAAACGCAAGTGGGAGCAAAGCGCAACCACAAACGCCGGTATAGATTTTGGGTTCTTGAACGGCCGTTTAACAGGTAGCATCGATGCTTATTATAAGGAGACCAAAGATCTTTTAGCTCCGGTTAACGTGCCCGCAGGTGGCGGCTTTTCTAATACTTTTATCACAAACGTAGGCACCATGACCAATAAGGGTATTGAGATATCGTTAAACGCCCAGCTAATTAAAAGCGCAGAGGTAACCTGGGATGTTGCTTTAAACGCTACCTACAATCAAAACAAGATTACTAAACTTACCTTTGTAAATGACCCTAATAATACAGGCTTGTCTACAGGTGGTGTATCGGGCGGAACAGGCTCGAGCGTACAGCGTTTTATCGTTGGTCAACCTCGTGGTGCTTACTATGTTTACCAACAAGTTTACGGCACAGATGGCAAACCTCTTGATAACGTTTATGTAGACAGGAACAACGATGGCTCTATTAATGACAAAGATCTTTATCTTTACAAACAGCCCGATCCAAAATATATTTTTGGTTTTTCCAGCAACGTTACCTACAAAAAATTTAATCTAAGCGTAGTGATGCGTGCTAATTTAGGTAATTATGCCTACAACAATGTGTTTTCCAGCACCGGTGTACAGCGCAGTATCCTCAACCCGCTTGGTTATCTAAATAATGGTTCAACCAACGTACTCGAAAGCGGTTTGATAGGTGGTAATGATAAAAATGTTTTATCTGACTATTATGTGCAAAATGCTTCATTCTTAAAAATGGATAACGCAAGCCTTGGTTATAACTTTGGCAAACTATTCGGTGGCTCTACCCAGCTTAGCCTTAGCGGTAACGTACAAAACGTATTTACTATCACTAAATATAAAGGCGTAGACCCGGAGGTGAATGGCGGCATCGACAATAATATTTATCCGCGCCCGCGTACTTACGTACTTGGCTTAAATCTGAAATTTTAAATCATTCGTATAGTAACATAAACAGCTAAAAAAAAGCGATATGAAAAAGAACTTTATTAAAGCATTTGTAATATTAATGCTGACCGGCAGTTTGGTTTCTTGTAATAAGAAACTTGATTTACTGCCAACAAATGACATCACCTCGGCTACCGTATATACCAGTGCCGAAGGTTACAAACAAGTTTTTGCTAAAGTTTATGGCTCTTTTGCCTTAACTGGCAACCAGGGCCCGGCTGGCAATGGTGATGTGCAAGGGATTGATGAGGGTACTTCTGATTTTTTGCGCCTGTTTTGGAAGGCGCAAGAATTGAGTACAGACGAAGCCGTAATTGCATGGGGCGACGTAGGTATCCAGGATTTCCATAATATGAACTGGTCTCCGGCTAACTCTTTTTTAAAGGGTTTATATTACCGAAGTTTATACCAAATTACGCTGGCTAATGAATTCATCAGGCAGTCTGCCGATGACCAATTGAGCAGTCGTGGTATTTCCGGGGCCGATGCCGATAAAATCCGCCAGTTTCGCGCAGAAGCAAGGTTTTTAAGGGCGTTCCAATATTGGGTACTTCTTGATGCTTATGGCAGCACACCTTTGGTTAAAGAAACCGACCTTATTGGTGTAACTGTACCAAAACAGGCAGACCGTAAAACATTGTTTAACTATGTTGAATCAGAATTGAAAGCTATTGAGCCAGGTTTAGCAGCTCCGAGGACTAATGAGTATGGCCGTGCAGATCAGGCGGCTGAATGGGCATTGTTGGCCAGGTTATATCTAAACGCAGAGGTTTATACAGGCACCAAAAGATATGACGATGCTATCACCTATTCTAAAAAAGTTATCGGCGCAGGTTACTCGTTGGTAAGCAATTATAAATGGATAATGCTTGCTGATAACCAGCAAAATACCAGTGAAAACATTTTCACTATCAACTATGATGGTTTACGTACACAAAGCTACGGCGGTACCACGTTTTTAACCCATGCGCCGGTTGGCGGCTCCGAATCTGCCAGCAATTTTGGTATCAGCGGTGGCTGGAGCGGTGCGCGTACCACCAAGAACCTTCCTAATCTTTTCCCTGATTATACCGGCTCGGCAGATAAACGCGCTCAGTTCTATACAAATGGGCAAAACCTGGAAATTAAGGATCAAAGTGCCTTTACAGATGGTTTTGCAGTTACCAAATACCGCAATGTAGACCGCAACGGTTTACCCGGCAAGAGCCTTGATTTTGCTGATGTTGATTTTCCTATATTCCGCTTATCAGAAATGTACCTTATTTACGCAGAAGCGGTATTGCGCGGCGGTGCCGGTGGCGATTTAATTACTGCTACAACGTATATTAACAATATTCGTACCCGCGCTTATGGTAATGTCAGCGGTAATGTTGCTGGTATCACACTTGATTTTATCTTAGACGAAAGGGCGCGCGAGTTATACTGGGAAGGTTTCCGCCGTACCGATTTGGTGCGTTATGGCAGGTTCACTACAGCGGCGTACCTGTGGCCATTCAAGGGTGGCGTTGCAAATGGCAAGGGCGTGGAAGATTTTAGGAATATTTACCCAATCCCGACTGACGATATCACTGCTAACCCTACATTAAAGCAAAATCCAGGGTATTAAAACATACAGGCAGGCCCGTTTAGGCGTACCTGCCTGTATCTTATTTATAAATATGTATCTATTTTTTAAAAATATAAAAAATGAAAAATTTTATGACCAAATTTTTAGCATTTAGCTGCCTCGCCTTGCTGGTATTGGCGTCATGCAAAAAGGACGAAGTGCGTACGGTTGCCCAGCCTGCTACTGGCGGTGCTTTAACGGCATCAACTACCACGCCGGCATTGTCAAAATCTAACTTAATGGAAACCGCTATTACGGTTACCGCTACTACACAAAATTACGGCTATACTTCGGCGGCCACTAATTCCCTGCAAATAGCTGTGAAAGGTACGGCTTTTGCTTCGCCAACGGAGGTAGCCCTGGCAACAGGAGCGCTCAGCAAAAGCTATACCGTTAAGGATTTCAATAACCTGCTGTTATCTTTAAATTTGCCAAGCGGTAAGCCTGCGCAATTAGAAATGCGCGTGAAATCATCATTAAGTGCAACAGCTACCGAAGGTACTGTCTACTCAAACGTGGTCACTGTAACCGCTACACCGTTTGCTTTGGTATCTTACATTTATGTACCCGGTGCTTACCAAGGCTGGAACCCACCGACTGCCGATAGCTTGCAGTCTGCAAACGGTAACGGCGTATATACCGGGATTATCAATTTCACACCTGGTAATACAGGATTTAAAATAACCCCGCAAAAAAAATGGGATGTAGCCTATGGTGACGCAGGAGGGGGTAAAATAAGTACATCGGGAGCTAACTTTGCGTCGCCTGGCGCAGGCCAGTACCAGATTACTGTCGACCTGAACGCCAATACCTACACTATAGAGCCTGTTGCTGTATATTACAGCATAATAGGCGATGCTACGGCAGGTGGCTGGGGCAGCGATACGGATATGAAATACAATAACGGAACCAACATCTGGGAAATTACGGCTTCATTGGCTTCTACAGGTCAATTCAAAGTAAGGAAAAATCATGATTGGGGAACTAGCTACGGTGTGCCAAAAGCGGGTGCAGATGGCGCTACTTTAGCCAAAAGTGATGCAGATAACATTCCGGTTGCAAGTACAGGCACCTACAAGTTTACGTTTGTACTTAAAGGTGCTGATGATGCTAAGGCGGCATACACTTTAGTTAAACAATAACCTTAAATGAATGGTCGGCCTGCTATTAAGCGCGCCGACCATTTTTACAATCCTGTTTATTTTGCCGCGCATCCAATCAACCGCGACAAGCAACTATTTCACCTATGAGATTAAGGTTACATTTAACACTGGGCTTCTTACTGCTTTCGGGTTGTCTGCTAGCGCAAGTTCCTGCGCTGGAACGCATAGAACCTTCCTTTTGGTGGGTGGGTTTTCACAACCCAAAAGTGCAGTTGATTGTACACGGCGATAAAATTGCAGGTAGCATAGTCAGTTTGAAATATCCCGGGGTAAAGCTTTCCGCTGTACACAAGGTAGAGAACAGCAATTATTTGTTTCTCGATCTTACCATCGCTGCCGAAACCCGTCCCGGCAAATTTCCTATTACTTTTAAACAGGCAGGAAAAAAAGACCTCATTTATACCTACGAGCTTAAACAGCGCAATAAAAGTGCCGAATGGGCACAGGGTGTAACCAGTAAGGATCTTATTTACTTACTGATGCCCGATCGCTTTGCCAACGGCGACCCATCCAACGATGTGGTGCCGGGCATGCTGGAAACAGGCTTACACCGCGATTCTATGTATTCGCGCCATGGAGGAGATATTCAGGGGTTGATCAATCATCTGGGCTATTTGAAAGATTTGGGTGTAACGGCCATTTGGATGACGCCGGAGATTGAGAACGACGAGCCGCGTGCTTCCTATCATGGTTACGCGGTAACCGATTATTATAAGATTGACCGCCGCTACGGTACCAACGACCTGTTTAAAACTTATGTGGCAAAAAGCCACAAGATGGGCCTAAAGGTAATCAAAGACCTGGTGCACAATCATATTGGCACCGAAAGCTGGCTGATACAGGATATGCCGATGAAAAGCTGGGTACATCAGTGGCCAAATTACACCAACTCTAACTTTCGCGACGCTGCGGTAATGGACCCGCACGGAGCCGCTGCAGATAAAAAGCAAATGCTGGATGGCTGGTTCGACAGGCGCATGGCGGATGTAAACCAAAACAACCCCTACGTACAAAATTACCTTACCCAAAACCATATTTGGTGGATAGAGTACGCCGGGATTGACGGACTTCGTTTGGATACCTATCCTTATAATGATGCCGCTTATATGGCGGACTGGGCAAAGAAACTGAAAGCGGAGTTTCCGCACTTGTCCATATTTGGCGAAACGCTGGTATGGTCGGTGGCTAACCAGGCTTACTTTACGCAAGGCAATACCGTGAACCGGGGCTTTGATACCCAACTGCCGGGCATTACAGACGCACAAATTAAAGAGGCCATTACCGAAGCCCTGAATGGTAAAGAAGGCTGGACTGACGGCGTATACAGGCTGTATAATATTGTAGCGCAAGATTTTATGTACCAGGATGTAACCCGCAATACCATCTTTTTGGATAACCACGATATGAGCCGTTTCTTTTCGGTAGTAAATGAAGATATTACCAAGTTTAAATCGGGTATGGCCTTACTGCTTACAATGCGTGGCGTACCGCAAATTTATTATGGTGATGAGATATTGATGAAGGGTTACTCTAATCCTGATGGCTTGGTTCGTGAGGACTTCTCCGGTGGTTTTGAAGGGGATAAAAAGGATAAGTTTACCGCAGAAGGCCGTGATAGTAGCGAAAATGATGCGTTTAATTATGTGCGCACCCTGGCCAATTACCGCAAAAATACCACGGCACTGCAAACCGGTAAATTAATGCAGTACATTCCGCGAAGCGGTATCTATACTTACTTCCGTTATGATACTAAAAACACGGTAATGGTTGCTTATAACGGTAACGATAAAGAAGCTGTATTGAACACCGGTTTTTTTAACGAACGTATGGCCGGGTTTAATAGCGGCACTAATGTTATAACAAAACTAAAAATAGGTAGCTTAAATCAATTAACTATACCTGCAAAAACAACATTAATTATTGAATTAAGCAAATGACAGCTTTAAAAGAACCTATTAAAGAACAATCTGCATCAAAAACGCGTAAGGTTGCTGAGCGCCCAAAACTAACTTTTTGGCAGATCTTCAACATGAGCTTTGGCTTTTTAGGAATCCAGTTTGGGTTTGCGCTGCAAAACGGTAATGCATCGCGCATACTGCAAAGTTTTGGTGCCGATGTAGAACACCTCTCTCTCTTTTGGCTTGCAGCGCCCATCACAGGTATTATCGTTCAGCCCATCATTGGCCATTACAGCGATCGTACCTGGAACCGTTTAGGTAGGCGCAAGCCTTATTTTTTGGTAGGCGGGGTCTTATCTGCTTTGGCATTGTTGTTTATGCCAAACGCCGGGCTGATTATGTTTTTGCCTCCGGTGATGGTAGGCGCGGGTGTCCTGATGATCATGGATGCTTCTTTTAACGTAGCGATGGAACCCTTCCGTGCGTTAATAGGAGATAATTTGCCGGATAGCCAACGCAGCCTGGGCTTTTCGGTACAAACATTTTTAATTGGCATTGGCGCTGTTACAGGCTCTGTACTGCCTTGGGCTATTAGCCATTTTACGGGGATCAAAACGGCCGAAGCAGGTCACGTGCAGCAAAACGTAATTTATTCCTTTTACGTTGGCGCTGTTGTAATGTTGGTCTGTTTGCTTTGGTCGGTTATCCGCACTAAAGAATATTCTCCTGCTGAGTATGCCAAATTTCATCTCGAAGAAGACGAACAAGAGCAGAGGAATGGTTTAAGAGAGATATTTAAAGATTTTAAAAACATGCCAATGGCTATGCGCCAGTTGGGACTGGTGCAGTTTTTTTCGTGGTTTGCGCTATTCTCTATGTGGGTATTTGCATCACCTGCAATAGCATCGCATGTTTTTCATGTCGATCTTAAGGACTCCACATCGATAAAAGCCGCAAAAGCCGGCGATTGGGTCGCGCTTATGTTTGGTGTTTATAACGGCGTGTCTGCGCTTTATGCACTTTGCCTGCCCGCTATTGCCAGGGCAACCAGCCGCAAGCTGGCGCACTCGTTTTCGCTGATTGCAGGGGGTTTAGGGCTTATTTCTATTTTTTTTGTAACGAATCCCAATATGCTCATTATAAGCATGGTTGGCATCGGCCTGGCGTGGGCAAGCATACTTTCAATGCCTTATGCTATAGTTTCCGGATCAATCCCGGCTAAAAAAATGGGCGTTTATATGGGCATTTTCAATTTTTTTATCACCTTCCCGCAGATCATTAACGGGTTTTTCGGCGGATGGATAGTGAAAAATATTTTTGGAGGGCAAGCCATTTACGCATTGGTAATAGCGGGCATCTTTATGCTTTGCGCGGCAGTATCTGTCATTTACGTGCAGGATAACAAAGATTTGAAGTATGCTAAATTCAATATAGAGGATTAGATGAAGTTACCCAAGTTTTATGGAGCAATACTCTTGCTAACTACCACCCTTACGTCCTTTAAACCGGCCGATGTAGTTTACCCGGTTTATACCGGTACTGATCTCGGCGTAACATATTCGCCAAAAATAACAACTTTCAAGGTCTGGGCACCTGCGGCATCATCTGTAAAATTGCGCTTGTATGCAGCAGGCCTAGGCGGGCAACCACTGCAAGCCATTGATCTGGAAAAAAAAGATCACGGAACGTGGGCAACCAGCGTAATTAAAAACATCAAAAACCGCTATTACACTTTCCAGGTTATGCAAGATGGGAAATGGCTGCTGGAAAAGCCCGATATGTATGCAAAAGCGGTGGGTGCTAACGGCAAGCGCGGTATGGTAGTAAACCTGTCAGAAACCAACCCTACTGGCTGGGCTATTGATAAAAAGCCTGCACTGAAGAATTTTACCGACATTGTTTTGTACGAAACGCATGTACACGATATTTCTGTTGATCCCAACTCCGGCATTAAACACAAGGGAAAATTTTTGGGCCTTGCCGAGTTCGGGACAAAAAGCCCCGATGGATTATTTACAGGGTTAAGTCATATAAAAGAACTGGGTATAACCCATGTGCACCTGCTACCTTCTTTTGATTTCGCAACGGTCGACGAAACTAAACCGTTAAACGGGCAGTACAACTGGGGCTACGACCCACAGAACTATAATGTACCGGAGGGAAGCTACGCGACCGATGCTTACAATGGCAACGTGCGTATCCGCGAATTTAAGCAGATGGTAAAAGCCATGCATGCAAACGGATTGCGCGTTGTGTTGGATGTGGTTTATAACCATACCAACGATACAGAGCACTCGGTATTTAACCAGTTTGCCCCGGGATATTTTTATAGGAAAACAGCGAACGGGCAGTACTCAAACGGTACGGGGTGCGGGAACGAAACGGCATCTGAAATGCCAATGATGCGTAAATTCATGATCGAGTCGGTGCTGTACTGGGCGAAAGAATATCATTTAGATGGCTTCCGGTTTGATTTGATGGGGGTGCATGATATCGCTACCATGAATGCCCTTAGCGATGCCTTACACAAATATGATCCAACGATATTTATTTACGGCGAAGGCTGGACTGCTGGTGACAGCGTTTTACCGGACAGCCTGCGCGCTACTAAGGCCCACGTTTCCCAATTGCATCAAATTGCCGCCTTTGGCGATGACATGCGCGACGGTTTAAAAGGTGGTTTTAGCGATGTGAAATCTAAAGGTTTCGTAAGCGCCCAGCCGGGCACTGCCGAAAGTGTGAAGTTTGGTATAGCAGGGGCTGTACAGCATCCGCAAATCAATTACCGGGAGGTGAATTACTCGAAGGCTCCATGGGCTGCACAACCGGGCCAGGCTATAAGTTACGCTTCTTGTCATGACGACAATACCTTATTCGACCGCTTAAAAATCGCTAACCCGGATGCCAGCGAAGCGGAGATTATTAAAATGGATAAGCTGACCAATACGGCAGTGCTTACCGCACAGGGCGTTGCGTTTTTACATTCCGGCGCAGAATTTTTGCGGACAAAGAAAGGCATTGCCAATTCCTTTAAATCACCTGATAGTATTAATCGGATCGATTGGCATCGCAAAGCGCAATATAAAGGCGTTTATGATTATTATAAAGGATTAATTTCCCTGCGCAAAAGCCATCCGGCTTTCCGGATGCCGACAGCGGAGATGATCCAACAGCATCTTGTTTTTAAAAATACAGGTATCGAAGGCCTTATTGCCTACACCCTAAATGGTAACGCCAACGGGGATTCGTGGAAAACAATTATGGTTATCCTCAATGGCAGTACAGCTCCGCAATCACTAACGTTGCCCGCAGGTATCTGGACAATGGTTGCCAATGGCTACAGAGTTAGCCGGCAAGGCATTGCTAAGGCAAATAACAGTGTTACTTTACCGGCTACAACTGCATATATTTTATATCAACAATAAACAGCATTACTATCCAGCTTCGCGCTGCAAAAAACAACCAGTATTTATGAGAAATATCATTTTATTAACGGGAATTATTGGGCTGCTATTGGGTACCGTAAGTTGCAGCAAAAAAAGTGTAGATCCTCCGGCGGGCGGTGGTGGCACAGTAACACCTCCGCCCATTACAAATGGTAAGGCTTTGCCTGCCGGTGCCGGCGATGGGGTAACTTATATCAACTCGGGTGCCTCGGCTATATTTAATATCTACGCACCGGGAAAAACATCCATGGCGGTAATCGGCGAATTTAATAACTGGTTGCCAACGGCCATGACGGTTACGCCCGACGGCAATAACTGGTGGGTGCAAATTGACAACCTTGACGCTAATAAAGAATATGCGTATCAATTCCTGTCTGACGGTACCTTAAAAGTCGCTGATCCCTATTGCGAAAAGGTGTTAGATCCTGATAACGACAAATATATACCTGCGTCGGTTTACCCGGATCTGAAACCCTATCCTGCCGGTCAAACGGGTATCGTTAGCGTGATGCAGGGCAACCAAGCGGCGTACGCCTGGAAAAACGCTAGTTTTACGCGTCCTGATAAAAACAAGCTGGTTATCTACGAACTTCATATGCGCGATTTTGTAGGCACCCACAGTTACAAAACCTTGAAAGATACACTTAGTTATTTAACCAACCTAGGCATTAACGCTATTGAATTAATGCCGATAAACGAGTTTGAAGGCAACTCGTCTTGGGGATATAACCCTTCATTTTATTTCGCGGTTGATAAATACTATGGCACAAAAAACGATTTAAAAGCTTTAGTTGACGAGTGCCATTCCCGTGGTATTGCGGTAATTTTAGATATGGTGCTGAACCATTCCTTCGGCCAGTCGCCGATGGTGCAGCTTTATTTTGACAAAGCAACGCAAAAGCCGCGGAGCGCCAGCCCATGGTTCAATGTTAATCCTACCCACCCCTACAACGTGGGTTACGATTTTAATCACGAAAGCCCGGCTACCAAATACTTTGCTAAAAACGTGATGAAATTTTATATGCAGCAATATAAGATTGATGGTTACCGGTTCGACCTTGCTAAAGGCTTCACCCAAAAAACAAGTAACGACGATGCATCCTTTGCTGCTTACGATGCAAGCAGAGTTGCCATTTGGAATGAATATAATAGCTTTATTAAAAGTATTGATAACAATAACTTTTACAACATTCTTGAATTTTTTGGCGGCGACCGCGAAGAAAAAGAGCTATCAGATGCGGGCATGATGTTGTGGTGTAACATCAATTACAACTTTAATGAGGCAACAATGGGCTATGTGCCTACTTCTAATTTTTCTCGCTTGTACTTTACCAGCCACACCGGCTTTACCCAGCCCGATAACCTGGTTACCTACATGGAGAGCCACGACGAGGAAAGGTTGATGTATAAAAACCTGCAATATGGTAATGTATCGGGCAGCTACAGCGTTAAAACACTCCCAACTGCATTGGCGCGTGAGGAAGCCGCTGCCGCATTCCTGCTAACGGCGCCTGGGCCTAAAATGATCTGGCAGTTTGGAGAGTTAGGATATGATATTAGTATTGACCAGAATGGCCGCACAGGCGAAAAGCCGATTCATTGGGAGTATAATAAAGACCCTTTGCGGCATAGGCTTTATGCCACCTACGCCAGGCTAATTAGGATGAAGATCAGAAACCCGGTATTTGCAACGTCATCTATCAGCTCGAGTTCATCCGGCTCTATAAAAACGGTTTACCTAAATGGTACTGCTGAAAATGTTGTAGTAGCCGGGAACTTCGATGTCAACAGTCAATCGGCAACGATAGCCTTCCCAAGCGCAGGTACTTGGTACGATTACATGACAGGTGGTTCCGTTAACGTAACATTGCCTTATACGGTAACTTACGGACCCGGAGAATACCATATTTATAGTAATGTTGTATTGAAATAATAACCCAGCTTTGGTGGGGCATCAGCACAAGCACAAAAATCACGGCGTTATCGTTCTTAGGCGTGGTCTCCATTAAAATCGAATCATAGTTTAAATGCATGCGAACATTTTCAAGTCCCTCATTAGACGGTTCAATAGTAGTCCTGCTCCTGCCCCCCCCCAAATGATGCCGTTATGAGAAATCGTAACGGCCTTTATTTTTCTGTTAAAACATTGTTTAAATAAGGCACTTTTCAAAGCTTAGGCGACCCCTCTTATCGCAGCTTCGTGCTGCGATTTATACCGCATAGCTACATTAAACTACATTAAAGCAGTTGTTAAGCTTGCCCCCCGGCCATTAGTTGTACAAATAATATCGTTTCTTACAAGCAAGGCGGTGGCATAACGCCAACTAAGCCTGCTTACACCTAAGGGGCTGTACCTAATATTGCTTATGGTACTACCACAACCATTACCAATAGTGAGTACGGCTATGCTAATGCCTCAGTTGCCAAGTTTGATTTTAGTGGGTCTTTTCCCACAATGATGGTCAGCAATCGCATCGAATTACGATCGGTTTTGTTGCGTTTCGGTGCTTAATATGGTGTTTTTAAGCCAATAGTAACACCTGCAAATTTTAATTTGCAGGGTGTCAGCGTTTTTATAATGATTTTAGTACCCCGTAGGTGAAGCTTTTCGAGCTTCTTTTTAGAAGATTTAAAGTTGTTAGCCGCATTTTGATGATTATTAAATATTAATTTACAGCGTTTTTAAAAAGTCTTCCAATCGCTGACGCTGGGGTCTGCAAAGGTTTTTATAATTCCGGAGGAGTTGTTAGGTAAGTATCAAAATATCAGTAGTATAAATATGGCGACAAAGAAAATTGCATTGGTATGGTTTAAAACAAATCTCCGTTTACGCGATAACGAATGTTTGTTGAGGGCAGTAGCAGAAAATGATGAAGTGATACCGTTTTATTGCCTGGACGATCAATTGTTGCGAACTACCAAGTTTGGGTTTAAAAAAGCGGGCGATTTTAGGTTGAAATTCTTAAGGGAGAGTTTGCAGCAACTCGATTCAGATTTACGCGGGGTAGGTTCGGGGCTGTTATTATTAAAAGGAGTGATAGAAAAGGAAATATTTTGGCTTGCAAATAAACATGGTGCCCAAAAAATATATGCAGAAAAAGAGGTTGCCCCCGAAGAGTTAACCACACAAAAAAAAGTAACAGATGAGCTGTTAATTCTAAATTGCGCTATTTCTACGTTTGAATGTCGTAACCTTTTTCACTCGTCCGATTTGCCGTTTTCTATCGAACGATTACCTGATATATTTACTGATTTCCGAAAAATAACAGAAAAGACAGTCGCTGTAAGGCCGGTATTTCCAGCGCCATCAGTTATTAAATCACCACCAATTGCGGCGTTAAATTTAACACTGCCTGATGAACTAAATTCGATAAGCATATCAATAGATCAGCGGGCTTCGATACAATTTAAAGGGGGAGAGCAAGCGGCTCGCCAGCGTTTGCAGTATTATTTTTTCCAAACACAAGCTTTATCCTCTTATAAAGAAACACGTAATGGGATGGTTGGTGAAAGGTTTTCTTCCAAGTTTTCTGCGTGGCTGGCTTTGGGCTGTATCTCTGCAAAAGAAATTTATCGAGAAATAAAAAGATATGAAATAATATATGGGTCCAATGAATCCACTTACTGGTTGGTGTTTGAATTACTATGGCGTGACTATTTTGGTTTTTGCATGGAAAAAAATGGGAAACGTTATTTTTTGAATTCAGACAGCTTATCTTCCGGGTCAATGAGTCAAGAACATTTTGAAACCGCGCTAACAAATTGGATAAACGGTACAACCGGGGTTTCATTCATAGATGCTAATATGAAAGAGCTTAAACTTACCGGCTTTATGAGCAACCGGGGTAGGCAAAATGTAGCCAGCTATTTATGCAATAACCTACGTTTAGACTGGCGCTATGGCGCTGCCTATTTTGAGCAGCAGCTGATTGACTATGATGTTTGCAATAACTGGGGAAACTGGGCCTATCTTGCCGGCGTAGGAAACGATCCCAGGACGAATCGTGTTTTCAATATAAACAAACAAGCAGCAACCTACGACCCCGACAATACTTTTCAACACCTTTGGCTTACATGACAAATTCAGGTATTTTGGTTAGGCTACAAGTGCGCAACATGATTATACTATTTCAAATTATATAATACAGAATCTGCCAAGTGGTGATTTTTACCGTAATCTTCCGCTTTTTTTAATACTTCTGTTTCAAACCTTTTTTTAACCCTGTTTAATTCAGCCTCAGAGATAAATTTTTTGTTACATATATGTAACATTGGCTTACACCCGCTTACGAGTTTTTGATGCTTTTTTTTCTATGAAAATTAGAATAGTTGAGATTAAAAAAAGGTGTAACAATATATTTTTTATTTACACCAGCTAAGGATTCCTGAACCCTATCGTTAACAAAAGGATTGCCGTACGCAGCTCCAACGGAAGACAAACCAGTCACATCGGCGGCGGCTTGGAAGAACTTTATATTGGCTTTCGTTTTGTCGATTTCCTTGCCTGCCCAAACATGATTTTGATGAATTTGATTAACCGGTTCATAAACTGAATTATTCAGCGTATGGGTATTATATGCAGTAGCTTTTTTTAAAGAGTAAAGTTTATCAAAAATTTTCATTAAAACATCGAACATCTTTTTCGGGCTTACATTAATGTTCTAATTTCATCATAGTCAAAAAGGTAACTGCATAAAAAAAGGAAACATACAATTATGTACGTTTCCTTTGGTAGCCCGTAGGGGAATCGAACCCCTGTTTCTAGAATGAAAATCTAACGTCCTAACCCCTAGACGAACGGGCCATTTTAGAGTTATAAATCCGATATTTTAAATTTATTTTCCCTTATTTTGGGATTGCAAAGATATACGTTTCCGGATAAATTAAAAATATTTTTTCACAAAAATTTTTAGAAAGGTTTTTTGACCCCGCGCGTCTATTAATTATTAGCACATCAATTTAGAATATGGCAAACAAAAAACCTGTTTGGCTATTTATAAATCCAATACTTATAAAGTACCTTTATATAAACAATTAGCCTTATGAAAGCCGTTTGGAACAACCAGATTATCGCCGAAAGCAATGACACCATTGTAGTTGAAAACAATCATTATTTCCCTAATGACAGCGTAAAGCCCGAATTTTTGAGGGAATGCAGTACCCACACCACCTGCCCCTGGAAAGGCATTGCCTCTTATTACACCATTGAGGTGGATGGGCAACAAAACAAAGATGCGGCCTGGTATTACCCCAAGCCAAAATTGGCAGCCGCCAATATCACCAATTATATAGCCTTTTGGAAAGGTGTTAAAATAACCCAATAATGAAGGAATACGATTGTATAGTAATAGGATCTGGCCAGGCGGGGATGCCGCTTGCCAAAAAACTGGCTATTTCTGGTAAAAAAACCCTGCTTGTAGAAAAGCGCTTCATTGGCGGCACATGTGTTAACGATGGCTGTACGCCTACCAAAACCATGGTTGCCAGCGCGCGCGTAGCGTATCTGGCAGGTAAATGCACCGAGATGGGCGTAACTATAAAAGGGTACAGGGTTGACATGCGCCAGGTTAAAAAACATAAGGATGATATCGTCCTGAAATCGCGCAACGGCGGGCAAGCGGCGGTAGAGGAAACCCCAAACCTCGATCTGCTTTTTGGCAACGCTACCTTTATCGATAAAAAAACCATCAGTGTAACGCCTAATATAAAGGGCAAGGCGCAGGAGTTTAAGGCCCCTTTAGTTTTTATCAATACAGGTGCTAAAACCATAATCCCTAATGATATTGAGGGACTGGATGAAATAGATTACCTGACATCAACCACTATCCTCGACCTGGAGAAAGTGCCCGCGCATCTGCTCATCATTGGGGGTAACTACATAGGGCTGGAATTTGGGCAGATGTTCCGCAGGTTTGGCAGCAAGGTTACCATTTTGGAAAAAGCAAGCAGGTTATTATCCCGCGAGGACGAGGATATCTCTACCGAGATCACCCAAATTTTGGAGCAGGAAGATATTACTATCCACGCTAATGCCAAAGCCATCAAATTTAAAACAAAGGGCAAAGGCAAAATTACTGCTACGGTAAGCGTGGGTAGCAAAGAGCAAAAGATCAAATGCAGCCATGTGTTGATCGCTATCGGTCGCGCGCCGCAAACGGATACGCTTGGCCTGGATAAAACCGGCGTTAAGATGGACGATAAAGGCAACATCAAGGTAAACAGCAAGCTGGAAACAAATGTTAAAGGCATTTATGCCCTTGGCGATGTTAAAGGCGGCCCGGTGTTTACGCATATCTCTTATAACGATTACACCATTGTTTACCGCAACCTCATCGAAAAACAGAACCTGAATATTAACGATAGGCCAGTACCCTATTGTATGTTTACCGACCCCGAACTGGGCCGCGTAGGCATTACCGAAGCGCAGGCTAAAGAGCAAGGGCTGGATTATAAAATAGCAACCCTGCCTATGGCGCACGTTGCCCGCGCTATCGAGACCGGAGACACCCGTGGCATGATGAAAGCTGTAGTAGATGCCAAAACCAAAAAGATCCTGGGCGCGGCCATCATTGGTAGCGAAGGGGGCGAGGTGATGAGCGTATTGCAAATGGCGATGGAGGGTGGCATCACTTACGACAGAATCAGGTATTGTGTGTTTGCGCACCCCACCTATTCGGAGTCGCTGAATAATTTATTCATGACTTTAGATGAATAACGCCCGATGATAAAAGTTGAGCATCTTGTAAAAACCTTTGGCACAACACACGCGGTTGATGATATTTCCTTTGAGGTGAACGAGGGTGAGAATATGGTACTTTTGGGTACAAGCGGCTCCGGCAAAACCACTACGCTAAAAATGCTTAACCGGTTGATAGAACCCGACAGCGGGTCAATTGCTATCGATGGCAAAAACATCATCGGCCAACCCGCCGAGATCTTACGGCGTAGCATTGGGTATGTGCTGCAAAACAACGGCCTATTCCCGCATTACACCGTTGCAGAAAACATTGCCATTGTGCCCAACCTGCTTAAATGGGATAAGGCCAAAACGCAAGCACGTGTCGCCGAGCTACTGGAAAAGCTCCACCTCGATAAAAATTATCTGAATGTTTACCCTAACGAACTAAGCGGTGGCCAGCAGCAGCGTATTGGCTTGGCAAGGGCTTTGGTGGCCAACCCGCCCGTATTGCTAATGGACGAGCCTTTCGGCGCCTTAGATAACGTTACCCGTTCAAAAATTCATGGCGAATTTTTAGCGTTGGACGAACTGAAACGCAAAACCATTATTATGGTAACCCACGATGTGCAGGAAGCCTTTGAACTGGCCGACCGCATTGCCTTGATGGATAAAGGTAAAATTATACAGATAGGCTCACCGGCCAATCTGTTGTTTAACCCGGTTAACGATTTTGTGCGCAATTTCCTAAAAGAGCAGCACCTGCAGCTGGAGTTTAAAACCATTAAACTAAGCGATATTTGGGAGTACCTGCCGGAGGGCGGTAAAAAAATAAACACTTCGCTAATCCCGGCATCATCCGGCGTTTGGGAGGCTTTAGAGAACTTTAAATTTTACCCGCGGGAAAACATTAACGTGCTAAACCAGCAAAATAAAGAAGTAAGACCCATCACGTTCGACCAGTTGATGGCCGCGTTTTCAAAATATAAAAATCACCAATCCCATGAATGAGCATCAGCAAACTTTATGGGAATTTATGCAGCAGCAGGCCGATAAGCTTGGGGTGCAAACCATGCAGCATATTGGGCTAACGTTTATCTCGTTGTTCATCGCTGTGCTGGTGGGGTTGCCTTTGGGCATTTACATCACCCGTAAAAAACAGCTGTCGGGCATTGTGCTGGGCATTGCCGGCATCCTGCAAACCATCCCCAGTATTGCCCTGCTTGGTTTCATGATCCCGGTTTTAGGCATCGGTGCAAAACCTGCAATTGTGGCGCTATTACTTTATGCTTTGCTGCCCATCATCCGTAATACCTATACCGGTATTACCGGGGTTGATGCAACCGTTAAGGAAGCCGCTGTTGCCATGGGTATGAACAAATGGCAGGTATTGTTTAAAGTAGAATTGCCCTTGGCTATGCCCGTAATATTAGCGGGTATACGTACAGCCACGGTTATCAACGTAGGTGTGGCTACCCTTGCATCCTACATCGCAGCAGGTGGCCTGGGCGAATTTATTTTTGGCGGCATCTCGCTAAACAATACCAACATGATCCTGGCAGGCGCTATCCCGGCTGCTATGCTGGCTATATTGTTTGATTTCCTGCTGTCGCGATTGCAAAAACTGAATTTTAAAAAGATAAAAGGCGCGGTGAAGTTCGCCCCTGTGTTGCTGATCTTTTTATCGTGCCTGTACTTTATCCCATCTGCCTATGGCAGTAAACTAACCGCAGGCTTTACGCCCGAGTTTATGGGCAGACAGGATGGTAACCTGGGCCTCATCAGCAAGTATGGGTTAAAGATCCACACCATTGTGATAAATGATGCCGTAATGTACAAGGCCGCGCAGGAAAAAGAACTGGATGTAATAAGCGGATACAGTACGGACGGACGCTTAAAGGCTTACGATCTGGTGGTGTTAAATGATGATAAAAAGATCTTCCCGCCATATTATGCCGCGCCGATTGTGAGGGAAGATGCCCTTAGAAAATTTCCTGAGCTAGAAAAAACGCTGAACCTGCTGGCCGGCAAAATTACTGACTCGGTAATGACCGAATTAAATTACCGGACTGACTACCTTCACCAAACGCCGGAGCGAGTGGCTAAAGATTTTCTGGTTTCAAAAAAACTGTACAGACCCGAGCGTGGCGGCAACGAAGGTACGGTGCGCATCGGCTCAAAAATTTTTGGTGAGCAATACATCTTGGCCAGCATGTACACCATGCTAATTAAAGGTTATACGAATTATAGCGTAGCTACCAAAACAGGCTTGGGCGGAACCAAAATAGTTTTTGACGCCATGACGAACGACCAGATAGACTTTTACCCGGAGTATACCGGCACAGGTTTATTGGCTATTTTAAAGGCGTCGCCCCAAACGGTTACCCGGCTGCAGGTGAGTAAGGATAGTACCTACAACTACGTGCAGCATGAATTTGCGAAGCGCTACCAGATAAAATGGCTAAAACCAATTGGGTTTAATAATGCGTATGCATTAATGATGCGCCAAAAGCAGGCAAATGAGCTGCACATTAAAACAATATCAGACCTTAAGAGGTATTTGGAAAGGAAGTAATTATGATTGATTTAGCCGACTGTTACAAAAAAGTTCGCCAGCGTACCGACGCCATTTGCGAACCCCTGCAAACCGAAGATTATGTGGTACAACCCGTGGTAGATGTTAGCCCACCTAAATGGCATATCGGGCACACCACCTGGTTTTTCGAAACTTTTATCCTGAAACCCTACTTTGCCGAATACCAGGAGTTTGACACTAACTACAATTACGTTTTTAACAGCTATTACGAAACCGTGGGCAACCGCGTTATCCGCACGGATCGTGGTAATTTAAGTCGCCCTACGGTAATAGACATTAAGCGCTACCGAAAGTATGTGGATGATGCCATGTACAACTTTTTGGCCTGCGGCGATGTAAGTGATGATGTGAGAGAATTATTGATCCTTGGTTTTAACCACGAGGAGCAACACCAGGAATTGTTGCTGACCGATATAAAATTTATATTGGGTAATAACCCGCTGTTCCCGGCTTACTCGCATAGTTACATTTCGCCAAAGTCAGAGAAAATGGGCGCGCCATTTATCAAGTTAAAAGAAGGTGTTTACGAGATAGGTTTTGAGGGCGAAGGTTTCTCATTTGACAATGAACTGAACCGCCACAAGGTGTACCTGAATGCATTTGAGATAAGTCCGGACCTGGTAACCAATGCCGAATATTTAGAATTTATAAATGATGCCGGCTATCACGATTTCCGCCACTGGCATGCCGCCGGCTGGGATTGGGTAAATACCAATAAGGTAAATTCCCCAATGTACTGGCATAGCATCGAGGGTGAATGGCACAACTACACCTACAATGGTTTAGAGAAGCTAAACCTGCACGAGCCCGCGCGCCACATTAGCTATTATGAAGCGTACGCCTACGCCTCATGGAAAGGCATGCGTTTGCCCACCGAATTTGAGTGGGAAGCCGCGGCTTCCCAATTTAAATGGGGCAAGTGCTGGGAATGGACAGAAAGCGCCTACCTGCCTTACCCTGGTTTTGCGAAAGCACCGGGCGCCATTGGCGAATACAATGGTAAATTTATGGTAGGGCAAAAAGTGCTGAGGGGTGCATCAGAAGTAACCTCGCCAAACCATAGCCGCATTACATATCGTAATTTCTTCCAGCCGGAGTTGCGCTGGCAATTTACTGGCATCCGTCTTGCTAAGTAAGCTCACAATACAACATTATGGAATATACCAGTACAGTAACACAACAAACCACAGCAAATACCTCAATCGACGATCGTTTTTTACAGGACGTTGTGGCTGGTTTAACCTCCACTCCAAAGCATCTGGAGTCGAAATATTTTTATGATGCCCAGGGCGATAAGATTTTCCAGGAACTTATGAACTGCGAAGAATACTATCCCACCAATTGCGAAATGGAGATCTTTACCTCGCAAACGGCAGAAATTTGTAAAGCGATCATTGCCGATGGAGATGCCTTCGACCTGATAGAACTTGGTGCCGGCGATGCTACAAAATCTACCCAGTTACTAAAATACCTGATAGACAACGAAGCCGATTTTACCTACCTGCCGATTGATATATCGGATAATGTAATCTCGTACCTCAATATTACGTTACCCGTAACCCTGCCCGGCATTAAAATAGAAGGCCTTAACGGCGAGTATTTTGACATGCTGAAAAAAGCTGCGGCTATTTCTAATAAACGCAAAGTGGTAATGTTTCTTGGATCGAACATCGGTAACATGCAGGTAGCAGATGCAGAAGGTTTTTGCAAGGAATTGCGCAACAACCTATCAACTGGTGATATGGTGCTGATTGGTGTCGACCTCAAGAAAAACCCCGCGACTGTATTGGCTGCCTATAACGATAGCGAAGGCATTACCAAACGTTTTAATATCAATTTGCTGGAACGCATTAACCGCGAGCTTGGTGGCGATTTTAACACCCGCCAGTTTGACCACTACGCCATGTACGACCCGGAAACCGGTTCATGCAAAAGTTACCTCATTAGTCTCGCCGACCAGGAAGTGAAGATCGGTCAGGAAATCATATCGTTCCAAAAGGATGAATACATTTACATGGAGATCTCGCAAAAATATGCCGTGGAGCAGGTAAATGAGATGGCCGGCAAGTCGGGCTTTAAACCATTGGATCGGTTTTTCGACAACAAAAAATGGTTTGTGGATGCGGTTTGGACGGCGGAATAAAAATAGATTTTACGGGCTATTTACCTGTCGAAAAATGGTGATTCAAGGCCGTTTTTTGGTGAAAAAAATGCGCGGATTTTGAGTTTAAAATTGCCTGTTGCACCTATTGTTATTAAGCCTATATTTATTAAAAATATTTAGCCTAATGACATCATCATCAATTGTAGCCTACCTGCTTGTATTCTTTATCATCATTGTAGCGCTCTCGTCGTTTGTTACCGTAAAGCAGGGAACCGTAGCGGTAGTAACCATTTTTGGTAAATATCGCCGCATTCTTACGCCGGGCCTTAACTTTAAAATCCCACTGGTAGAGCAGATCTACTCCAAAATATCAATCCAAAACCGATCTGTAGAGCTTGAATTTCAGGCGGTTACATTTGATCAGGCCAATGTGTATTTCAAGGCCATGCTGCTATACTCGGTGCTAGATCAGCAGGAAGAAAGCATCAAAAATGTAGCTTTTAAGTTTGTGGATGAGCGTAACCTGATGCAGGCATTGATCCGCACGGTAGAAGGCTCTATCCGTGCATTTGTGGCTACAAAACGCCAAAGTGAGGTGTTGATATTGCGCCGAGATATTGTGGAACATGTTAAAGAACAGTTAGATACCATACTGGAAGGCTGGGGCTACCACCTGCAGGATCTTCAACTGAACGATATTACGTTCGACGACATCATCATGAAATCGATGAGCCAGGTTGTGGCATCAAATAACCTGAAAGCCGCCGCCGAGAACGAAGGCCAGGCTTTACTGATCACCAAAACCAAAGCCGCTGAGGCTGAGGGTAATGCCATAAAAATTTCTGCCGAGGCCGAGCGCCAGGCGGCACAATTACGCGGGCAAGGTATAGCCCTGTTCCGCGAGGAAGTGGCCAAGGGTATGACGGTTGCAGCCAAAGAGATGAAGGAAGCCAATATGGATACCTCGGTAATCCTCTTCACCATGTGGACGGAATCTATCAAACACTTCGCCGAAAACTCCAATGGTAACGTTATTTTCCTGGATGGTTCTACCGAGGGTATGCAGCATACCATGAAAGAAATGATGGCTTTAAACCTTTTGCAGTCAGATAAAGTCAAAAAGTAAAGTTTTACTTTACCATTGGCATAAATGATATTCAACTATTTACGCACTATTTGCGCCATAGCTTTGCTGTGTTTCGCGTTCAATCCGGCTTTGGCGCAACCTCATAGGCTGCTAACTGTCAACGATTTCCAGGGGGCGCCCCAGCCAAATGGCAGGGGCGTTATCGCCTACACCAATTGCACTATCGATTTTAAATACCAGGCTAGTCGCGGCGATGGCAATTACATCCTACACGCCAATGTAAGGCTGTCTATGAACAACGATAAATCGTGGATAGACCGCTCACGGATAACCAGTTATGAACAGCTTACCGAGATTTTAAAACACGAACAGGGCCATTATACCATTGCTTATTTAGAGCAGCAAGAAGTGTTAAGGGCTATTGAGCGAACCCGTTTTACGGCTAACTATCAGTACGAGGCCATGAATATTTTCAACCGAATTGATGCCAAGTATAAACAGCTTAATAGTAACTACGACCAGGACACACACCATATGGTAGATAAACAGCAACAACGCAGCTGGGATATTTATTTTGCCAAGCGCCTGCAATTTATGCCAGAGAACGCAAGTTTGTAATTAATTCATAAAAGAGCTTGTTGAACCATTTGCCAATTAGAGGCAAGGCGCAGAAGTCTTCGACAGGCTCAGGCTGACAATTTGTATTTTATGGCGGTAAACACCCATTTGCCATCTGCCAATTATTCCCGTACTTTTGAACCAATATGCCAACGGGTAAAAATTTATACTTTGCTTCCGATTTTCATTTAGGTGCCAACAGCTACGCCTCATCTCGCGAGCGGGAAGACCGGATCATCCGCTGGCTGGATTTGATCAAAGAGGATGCTGCCGAACTGTTTTTAATGGGTGATGTGTTCGATTTTTGGTTCGAGTACAAAACGGTGGTGCCCAAGGGTTACATCCGTTTCCTGGGAAAACTGGCACAATTGACCGATGCCGGCGTAAAGCTCTACCTGTTTAAAGGCAACCACGATATGTGGATGTTCGATTATTTTGTACAGGAACTTGGCGCAACCATCATTACTAATGAGTTGGAGATTGAGCGCGGGGGCAAAAAATTCTACCTGCATCACGGCGATGGCCTTGGCCCCGGTGATAAGCTTTATAAGTTTCTGAAAAAGTTTTTTCGCAGCAGGGTTTGCCAGTGGCTTTTTGCAAGGCTACACCCTAATTTAGGTTTGGGTATCGCGAATAAATGGTCACAAAAAAGCCGTATTGCAGGCGCTACGGACACCGACAAGATCCAACATCAGCAGGAATGGCTGGAAGCCTATTCGCTCGAAGTTTTAAAAACGCAGCCTTTCGATTACTTCATATTTGGGCATAGGCACCTGCCATTGGATATATCCCTGCCCGATAACAGCCGCTACGTTAACCTTGGCGAATGGGTAAATTACAATACCTACGCGATGTTTGACGGAGTTGATTTGGAGTTGAAGTGGTTTGAAAAGGACGGGAAATAACAAAAACCGAATGTTAAATATCTGATAATGAAGTGAAGTGAATTTCGACATTCAAAATTGGGCGTTCAATATTCGATATATCAGAGGCCTCATCTCTTTACAATCAGCTGAATTTATTATGTGCCGATAAATGCGTATTTTTGCATGTTTTTTGTAGCGCAGTAACAAGCCTAAACCCGATTGTAATAAAAAGCTTTTGTGTGATTGGATATTGCCGGGCAAAATGCTTGGAATGAAAAGCGGGACTGCAGCACCCATTTACGCTGCAATTGATTTTCAAATAAGAAGATGTTAGAGAAATTAGAGTTAATATACCAACGCTGGAAAACCGTAGAAGGCGACCTGAGCAGCCCTGACGCCATGGCTGACATGAAGCGTTTTGCCCAGATGAACAAGGAATATAAAGACCTTGCCAAAATTGTTGATCAGTATAATATTTACAAGAATATTATGAGCAATATTGATAGCAACAAAGAAATTTTAGCTACCGAGAAGGACGATGAGTTCCGCGAAATGGCTAAAGCCGAATTGGATGAGCTTTTGGTTAAACAGGATGAGATGGAAGAAGTTATCCGTTTGATGCTGATACCTAAAGACCCTGAGGATTCTAAAAACGCCATGATAGAGATCCGTGGTGGTACGGGCGGTGATGAGGCTTCGCTTTTTGCAGGCGATCTTTACCGCATGTACATGCGGTATTGCGAACGCCGCGGCTGGAAAACCGAACTGGTTGATTATACCGAAGGTACTGCCGGTGGTTATAAAGAGATTGTTTTCAGCGTAAACGCCGAGGATGCTTACGGTAACTTTAAATACGAAAGTGGTGTACATCGTGTACAACGCGTGCCCGATACCGAAACACAGGGCCGTGTGCATACATCTGCCGCATCGGTAGTGGTATTGCCCGAGGTTGATGAGTTTGATATCGATCTGCAGGTAAGTGATATCCGTAAGGATCTGTTCTGCTCGTCTGGTCCGGGCGGCCAGTCGGTGAATACCACGTATTCTGCCGTGCGTTTGACACACATCCCTACAGGAATTGTTGCCCAGTGCCAGGATCAAAAATCGCAGCTGAAAAACTATGATAAGGCATTAGGCGTTCTACGCTCCAGAGTATACGAAATGGAGCTACAAAAGCACCTGGAAGAAACATCTAAGAGACGTAAAACCATGGTTGCCACCGGTGACAGAAGTGCAAAAGTACGTACGTACAACTACCCGCAAGGCCGTTTAACCGAGCACCGTATTGGCTTAACCATTTACAACCTTACAGGCGTTATGAACGGCGATTTGCAAGAGATAATGGAAGCCCTGCAATTTGCCGAGAACGCTGAAAGGTTAAAGGAAGGTACTGCTGCTTAAGGTTTTATTAAAAATAATACACATTAGAAAGCACTTTTATGGTGCTTTTTTCATTTATTGAAAATGGCTTTTCATGCCAATTTCATGTTGCCCAACTAATTTAGCGTTTGTGGAGTTGCACCCGGGCATTACATTGCGTAATGTTTTGATACAACAGGTTTAAATTACGTAACGCTAATTATTTATGCTGGCAGTAAAAAATTTAACAGGGGCGTCAACCATTATCAGCCGCGAAACGCGCTTAATGGGCAACAGGTTTGAAATAAGCTTAGTAGCTACCGATGCCGTATGGGCACTTGCACGTATAGACAGCGCCTTTGCCGAGATAAGCCGTATTGAAAAACTTCTTAGCGCGTTCCCTGAAGACAGCATCCTTAACCAAATTAACCGCAACGCGGGCATTAAACCGGTACGTGTTGATACGGAGGTTTTCCGTTTAATTGATAGGGCTTTGCAGATCTCGGCACTTACTTTCGGCACTTTTGATATTACTTACGCGGCAGCAAGCACCATTAGCATGGATGAAAAGGCGGACGTTGAAGTTGTTGCTGTTAAAACACTAAAAAAGAAAATCAGGTTAACCAACTATACCAACGTTGTGTTAGACCAGGTTGCCCAAACCGTGTTCCTTAAAAACAAAGGCATGCGTATTGGTTTTGGCGCTTTAAGCCGCGGTTACGCTGCCGACAGGGCTAAATATATATTACAATTGGAAGGCATTAGCAGCGGCGTTATTAATGCCGGTGGCAATTTGCTTACCTGGGGCTTGCAGCCAGACAATACCCCGTGGACCATCGCATCTGCAGATCCGTCGTTGACAAACCAGCCTTATGCTAATTTAAACATCAGCAACATGGCGGTTGCTACATCGTACAACAGCGATAAATACACCAGCCTTAATATAAAAGCTGCCGATATAAATCCGGAGAATGGTTTCCCGGTTAGCAAAATTAAGAGCGTAAGCATTATTACCCCGGGTGCAGAACTGGCCGATGCTATGGCAAACCCTGTTATTGCCATGGGCATAAACAGCAGCTTATACTTAATAAACAAACTAAACCAAATAGCTTGTGTAATAGTTGACGACCAGGCCCGCGTTTATACTTCGAAAGATATTAGTTTGATGATGTAAGCTTTTGCTTATATTTAGCCATAACCTATTATAATTTTTTCCGCGCCAGCTAAAAGGGATAAAGCCCCTGATATTTTGCGCACTTTATATAGATTTATTTTTAATTGAATTGCAAGTAAATGCCGCGGCATATCTTTGCAGATAATTAGCGTTTCTTTCCTCTAAAATGACGAAGTGGTTTTTGTATATTGTACTCTTAATGATATCAGCGCCACGCCTGTCATACGCTAAAAATAATTTCGCATATCGCGATAAATCTTCACCCGCCTTTAATATTGTATCAGTTAACGCCAATTTAACGTTACAACAGCGTGATACAACTGTAACAAAACGTAAGCAACGCCAATCTGAAGAAGACAAGAAGAAAATTAAAGAGGTTGCAAAGGCCAAAAAAATGCCCAAGCCCGAAAAAATAGAAAATGTTGACCCGGCAAAAGCTAAACCAAAACGCCAGCGCAGGCCCGAAGGCTTGGAACGCCCGCCAGAAATACCAAGGAGAAACGACTAATGAGATACCTTAGCGCCCTGATATTTATACTTACCTGTAATGCAGTAAATGCGGCCATACCTAAGCCGGATTTAAGGGCATACCGGGATACCCATGCCATTTCGGATACAGATTCGGTTGTACGCAAAAACTCGGTATCGGCCGGGGTAACTTACGGCAGCGATGCGTTGTTCTTTGGCCGTACCGGGCCTATCAAGTATCCGTTTATGACTACCGATATTATTTTTAATACAAAATCGGGCTTTTTCATTTACGGCTCGGCATTAAAGGTATTGGGTTATAAACCGTTGGTTGATGAGATAGATTTGGGTGGTGGTTACTATTACCGCTTATCTAAAAAATTCACCGGCACGGTAAGCTACACTCGTTTTATATTTAATAAAGAAGCCAACATCATTAAGTCATCGGCATCTAACGACATCAACTGGAAAAACACGCTGGATTGGAAATACCTGAAAACCAGCGCAACAGTAGATTATCTTTTTGGTAAATCGTACGATATTTTTACCACAATAAGCAACTCCAAATATTTTGAGAGCAGCTTTAATATTTTTAACGACCAGGATTTCCTATCTATCAATCCATCGGTAAACCTGATATTTGGCACACAAAATTTTGTGCAGCGTTATACTTTAGACCATCAATACTGGGTTGAAATTGATAACATTTTCTTAGAAAACGAGAACGGCCGCCGTGCCCGGGCAAACGCTAAGTTTAACATGCTTAATTATAGCTTTAAGATCCCGCTGGCCTATAACATGCCCCATTATACTTTGGAGGCCTCATACAAGTACTCTATCCCGGTTAATGTGGAAGGCGCTTTAAAAAACCGCCGCGAATCATTTTTTAATTTCACCTTTTATTACGTCTTTTATTAAGATGAACATACTGATCGTAGAAGACGAAAAGGCGCTTGCCCACGAACTGGAACTTTTCCTGGTAAAGAATAACTACATCTGCGAGATCTGTTATAACGGCGCATCCGCGTCAGAGAAATTGGCCGTAAACCTTTACGACTTTATTTTGCTTGACCTTGGCCTGCCCGATTATGAAGGCCTTGATCTGTTGCGCGAAGCCAAGAAAGCTAATCCCGAAGTTGCCTGCATTATCCTAACCGCCCGTGCGGAGGTTAACGACCGCGTTAAAGGCCTTGACCTTGGTGCCGATGATTACCTTGCTAAACCATTCTCGCTGTTAGAGCTGCAGAGCCGGATGCAGGCTATTATCCGCAGGAAGTTTGGCGTGCTTCAAAATATTATTGACCTGGATGGTTTTTTGGTGAACATTACTGACCGTACCATTATGTACCATGTTAACCCCGTTAACACCATTACAAAAAAGGAGTTCGACCTGATCGCCTACATGCTGTTGCATAAGAACCGCACGCTTACCCGCGCCCAACTGAGCGAGCATATTTGGGGCAGCCTTATTAACGATGATTATGACTCTAACTTTATTGACGCCCACATTAAAAACATTCGTAAAAAATTAAGTTTTTTTGCCCCTGCCGATTGGTTGGAAACCGTACGCGGGCTTGGCTACAGAATAAAATCAACCGTTTAGATATTTGAAACTCAGGACCAAATTAACGCTGTTTAATGCGATATCGAAACTGGTTATTGTAACCTTGTTTATATTGCTCCTGCCCAATATTATCGAAAACATCAACAAAAGTTATACAGATAACCGCCTGATAAAACAGAAAGATAAATTTTTACAGCAGGTACGAAACGAAGGCATAAAAAACTATATCGAAGATGGCCAAAGCTATGGTAGCTACCTCCCGTTAAAAGAGGAATTTATTGGCCTTGAGGAAGTCCAGCCCGACTACCATTTGGATACTATTAAGAACGAGCAGCGTCTGGTAGAGCGCGACACCATCGGCTATCGCATACTAAGCCACACCTTTAACTCCGGAAAAAAAAACTACCTGCTGGAGATTGGCAAGAGTACCGAAACCATTGGCGAAACCACAGGCCCGCTGCAAAACATCGCCTTCCAGATCTTACTGGGGATGATCTTGCTGACCATCCTTGCCGATCAGATCTTCTCTACCTATATCCTGCGCCCGTTAAGCATCATTATCCGCACCAAGCTGATAGGGAATAAGTTTCCGAAGTTTACGGTGTACAAGGAGGTAAAAACGAGTACGCTGGATTTTCAACAACTCGATCTTAGCATCCACCGGATGGTAGAAACTATTGAAACGGCTTTCCAGAAAGAGCGTGAATTTATATCGAACGCGTCGCATGAATTAATGACGCCCATCTCTATCCTGCAATCTAAAATAGAGAACATGTTTGAGCAGGATGATATTGCCGACGAGCTAAAGCTGCGCCTTATGGAGATGCAAAAGATCCTGAACCGGTTAAAAAACATCACCAAAACCCTGCTCCTGATATCGCAGATAGAGAACGACCAGTTCCTGAAAGAAGATAAGATAACCGTTAAAGAACTGATAGAAGACGTTAACGAGGAGATCTCCATTCGTTTACAGGACAGGAACATCAGCCTTAATATTGTAATAACCGATGATGTTGAGTTAACGGGCGTAAACAAGTTCCTGCTATTTAACCTGCTTTTTAACCTTATCAATAATGCCATTAAATACAACAAACCCGAAGGTGATATTACCGTTACCGCGCTATGGGTTAAAGATAGCTACACCATTAGCATTGCAGATACCGGCATAGGCATCCCTAATGAAGAAATGCCATTTATATTCAACAGGTTTAAAAAGATGAAGCAGTCGCTCTCGCAAGATAGCTTTGGCCTGGGGCTTCCTATTGTAAAGTCTATCGCGTCTTTCCATAGAATAGGGATCACTGTAAATTCCGAGCAAGGGATTGGCAGTACATTTACCTTAATCTTCCCCGTAAAAGTTACCGGCAATTCGTTTGTTAACTAAGTGCTGTACTAAAAAAAAGGCAGCATTACATAACGTATTATTTTAGGGTTTTATGTTAAACGGAGGATTGTTTTCTCAAATCTTAAAAATATGTTGTTATAGTATTTATTGATTTTCAAAATATCGGCTTTGGTATAATAATGTGCAGTTTTAGTTTTTGGCACTCGCTTTGCAAATAATCTATTAAACAAACACGCAACTTAAACATGAAAACACTAAAATTAAAAATCGCTACATACAGTATTGTATTAGCTTCGTTAGGCATATTAGCTTCGGGCTGTGATTCCCTTACCAAAACCCAAAAAGGTACCGCAATTGGCGCCGGTGCCGGTGGTACAATTGGTGCTTTTATTGGTAGAGCCGCAGGTAATACTGCATTAGGTGCAATTATAGGTGGTGCCGTTGGTGGTACAGCAGGTGCATTTATTGGCCGTAATATGGACAAGCAAGCTGCTGAGATTAAAAATACGGTACCGGGTGCAACTGTAACCCGCGAAGGCGAAGGTATTTTAGTGAAATTTGATTCAGGCATTCTGTTTGATACCAATTCATCAGACTTAAAACCGGCTGCACGTACAAACCTGGCTAACCTGGCTACATCATTACAAAACAACCCGCAAACCAACATCCTTGTTGTGGGCCACACAGATAATACCGGTACCGACGCGTATAATCAAAATTTATCTGTACGCCGTGCCGAATCTGTAAAAGCATATATTGCTGCAAACAAAGTAGGTAACTCGCGTTTAAGCACTAGTGGTAAAGGCGAAAGCGAGCCAATTGGTGATAACAACACCGTTGAGGGTCGTTCTCAAAACCGCAGGGTTGAGATTGTTATCGTAGCAAACGATGCCATGAAAAACCAGGCTAAAAGCGCCACTAATTAATACTAAGATAATTTAATAGTTAATCAGGAAAACGCTCCCCGACGCATCGGGGGGCGTTTTTCTAATTAAAGCCTTCTCCGTTAATGCGGGTTTGGGTGAGGCCTGCTTTTTTGTACCTTTGCCGCATGGCATCCATCAAACCATCTGTACCTAAGGGTACCCGCGATTTCTCTCCCGCCGAAATGGCAAAGCGAAACTTTATTTTCGATACCATAAAAGGTGTATTCCGCAAATACGGTTATCAGCAGATAGAAACCCCTTCGATGGAAAACCTAAGCACCCTTACCGGCAAATATGGCGATGAGGGTGATAAGCTGATTTTTAAGATATTGGATAGTGGAGACGTTATCGAAAAAACAGATATTGCCAAACTTTTATCAAAAAATGAAACTAATGATTGGGCTAATATTCAACCCATTGGATTAAAGGAAATATTTGGGGGGTTTACCACGAAAAGCTTGCTTAAACAAATCTCCGAAAAGGCCCTCCGCTACGATCTTACCGTGCCCTTCGCACGTTACGTTGTACAACACCAAAATGAGATAACATTTCCATTTAAACGTTTCCAGGTGCAGCCGGTATGGCGTGCCGACAGGCCACAGAAAGGCCGCTACCGCGAGTTTTACCAATGCGATGCAGATGTTGTTGGCTCACCATCGTTATTGAACGAGGCGGAGTTTATTATAATCTACGACGAAGCCCTTTGCCTGCTTGGTTTAAAAGATTTCAGCATTAAAATTAATAACCGCAAGATCCTGTCGGGCATTGCCCAGGTGATAGATAAGCACGACAATATTATAGACATGACGGTGGCTATCGATAAACTTGATAAAATAGGTTTTGATGGCGTGGTAAAAGAACTGCTTGAGCGTGGCTTTAGACAGGAAGATATTGATACCATAAAACCCATTATTCTGTTAGAAGGCAGTAACGACGAAAAGCTTAATAGTCTGCGTGCGGCTTTGCAAAACTCTGAGATAGGCCTAAGGGGATGTGATGAGATCCAAACTGTGTTTGATTATGTTGCCGCCTGCAAACCGCTAACAGCAAAACTGGAATTGGATATTACTCTTGCACGCGGGTTAAACTATTATACAGGTGCCATCTTCGAGGTGAAAACCAATGAGGTTGCCATGGGCAGCATTGGTGGCGGTGGCCGTTATGATGACCTTACGGGCATGTTCGGACTTAAAGGGCTTACCGGTGCCGGGATCTCTTTTGGTGCCGACCGTATTTACGACGTTTTAGAAGAATTAAACCTGTTCCCGCAATCGGCAGAGCAAAGTACCCAGGTGCTTATTTGCTGCTTTGATGAGCAGGGCGAAAAATACGGCTTGCCACTGTTGCAAAGCCTGCGCAGCCAAAACACCAGTGCCGAGCTTTACCCCGCAGGTGCTAAAATTAAAAAGCAGATGGAGTATGCCAACAACAAGCAGATTCCTTATACCGTGTTAATAGGCAGCGACGAAATGGAAAGCGGTCTGCTTACCTTCAAAAACATGGAAAACGGCGAGCAGGAAAAGCTATCTGTAAATGATATTTTGAAAAGGGTTAAGAAATAGAGCCTTAAGTAAGGAACACCTTAAACGTTGTGCCTTTACCCGGCTTGCTTTCTACGTCAATTTTACCACCAAGGGCTTCTACCTGGTTTTTAGTGATAAAAAGGCCCATGCCTTTGGCATCAAGGTTACCATTAAAGGTTTTGTACATGCCAAATAAGTCGCTACCGTGTTTTTTCAGGTCGATGCCTATGCCGTTATCAACAATTGTAAAGCCTTGCCTTCCGTTTTCCTCAAAATACTTTATGGTTATTGTAGGATGCTCTGTTACCGAGCGGTATTTTATAGCATTACTTATCAGGTTAAACACGATGCTCTCCAGATAAGCGGGGCTATAAATTAATGTTTTACCGTTAGGGATCTGATTATCGATGTTAACTTTCCAAAGGATGATATCGTTGTTTAGCAATTCGGTGGCGCGGTTAAAATAGCTAAGCAGGTCAAGTTCGGATGTCTGGATATCTATGTTAGTTTGTATCGATACCACCTCGTTCAGGTTGTTAATAGTATCATTCAATTGGTCGGATACCTTTGTTAGGAGACCTGATAGTTCCTGTTTCTCATCTTCGGTGATAGCAGGGTCGGCAAGTACATCCATAATCATTTTAAAGTTGCTGGCATGCGTTCGCAGGTTATGGGATACAATATAGGCGAAGTTTAACAAACGGTTATTTTGTCCGCCTACCACGTCCAGGGTTTCGCGCAAGTGCTGTTCCTGTTGTTTCTGGTCGGTAATATCGGTGTGGGTACCAATGATGCGGGTTGGTTTGTTATCCTTATCATACTCAATAACCTTCCCCCGGTCGAGGATCCATTTGTAAGTGCCATCCTTACATAGTACACGATGCTGGTTAGAGTGTATTTCTGTTTTCCCCGCAATACAAGCATTAACATCTGCAACGTATTTCTCCCTGTCCTCAGGATGTACACGTGCTGTCCATTGGCCGGGTACGTTGTTAAACTCGTGCTCCGCCAGCCCTATCATGCTCAGGCATTGTTTAGAGTGGAAGATGGTATTATTTACCAGGTCGAAGTCCCAAATACCCCCACCCGAACCTTCGGACGCGAAGATCCAGCGGCGCTCGCTTTCTCTCAATAGCTCGTCGGCATGTTTACGTTTGGTAATATCTTTTATCTGCGATACAAAGTATAAGGGCTTTTCGGCTTTATCACGTACAATCGCTACATTTAGTACGATCCAAATAATGCCCCCATCCTTTTTAATGTAACGCTTCTCCATTTTGTAGGAGTCTATCTCTTTATCAAGGGTACGCTGCAGCAGGGTAAGGTCGGCCTCCAGGTCATCGGGGTGGGTTATCTCCTGGAAGGTTTTAGCCATTAATTCGTTGGCCGAATAACCCAGCATCTCGCAGATGCTTTTATTCGTCTTCAGGAATTTACCTCCGGTAGATACCAGCACCACACCAATGGGCGAGTAATCAAAAGCATTCCTAAAAGTTTCTTCGCTTATTTCGAGCGTTTGCTCGGTACGTTTTTTCTCGGTGATATCAATGTGGCAACCCACCATGCGAATGGGCGTGTTATCTTTCCATTCAATAACCCGGCCTGTAGTGTTTATCCAAACTATCGACCCATTTTTGTGGGTGTACCTTACATCAATGTTAAAAGGTTTTTTGCCGTGGCTGTCGTAATGCTCTTTAAGGCAGGCATCCATACGCGGAACATCCCCGGGAACAATAAGCCGGGCCCATGTTGCGGTGGTATTTTCAAGTTCGTGGTCCTGGTAGCCAAACATGGCCTTAAAGGCGGCACTTAAAATCATCTTATCTTCCTGCAGATAACAGTCCCAGTAACCGGCAAGGGTTTCCTCCAGGATTATCTTATAAATGTTCTCCATTAATTAGAGTATCGCGTATTATTAACGGCCACCCAATATACAATTAATTGGCAATATATATAATCGTTAGCGCTACGCTCGTAGCTATAGAAAGTTTAATCCCGCAAAATTCTTATTCAAGATTTGGCTGTTGTTAACGTTAAGCCATTTATCAAGCAGGGTGGCGTACACATCCCTAAAATCCACCTCGTACTTAAGGTCGCCTTTATCTAAGGCAGATAGGTTTGGCGTTGTTATAAATGCCCGGCTTATTTAGCTTGCCACCAAATATCATTACGTTATTAGCGGTGCCATGGTCGGTACCGTTGCTGGCATTTTGTTAAACCCGGCGGCCAAATTCAGAGAAAGTCTCAGTTAAGTTGCGATTGCACCTGCGTATTTACAGCTTTGCGTTTGTTAACGTTCATGGCCAAAAAGGCCTCATCTTCCGGGTCGGCCTTGCCTTTAAAATATATTTCGCCACCATTTAAAACGGTAAATGGGATCTTTAAGCGGAACATCGGCGATGAACTGTCTTTCCAGCTTTTGCCACCGGGCCAGCCGGCAACATTTGGGGATAAAACAGCACCTGCCCAAGAGCGCGCTCAAACTGCATTATTACATCGGGGTTTTTATAGTTGATGTAAAAACTGCCGATTAAGCCCCACAATAAAATCAACGGGCGATTTAATAAGGGTGCCTATATTTTTATCGGTATAAAACCCAATCGGCAGTAAAAACCAATTTTAAAAGTTTACTAATATCGTACCCGCCCGTCGCTTAAGAAGGACAAGTGTTTTTAGCTATGGGTTATTATTTTTCTGAAACAAAGCCGGCTTAACCTTAATTTTGCCCTGATGATATTCAGGCTTGATGATCGTTTACTATTCCCTAACCCCGCCCTTGCGGAGGAAGATGGCTTATTAGCCGTTGGCGGAGACCTATCTACCGAACGTTTGTTACTGGCCTATCAAAATGGCATTTTCCCCTGGTACAGCGAGGATGAACCGATCTTGTGGTACTCGCCGCATGAGCGGTTTGTATTGCTCCCTGAGGAGTTAAGGGTTTCTAAATCAATGGTTAAGGTTTTGCGTTCGGATGTTTTTTCGATTACTACCGATACCTGCTTCGACGAGGTGGTTGCAGCCTGTTCTGCCGTTAAGCGAGAAGGCCAGGATGGCACCTGGATCACCGATGATATGAAAGCCGCTTACTCAAAACTACACCACGAAGGTCATGCACATTCAGTAGAAGTTTGGCAAAATGATAAATTGGTAGGGGGATTATACGGTGTGGAAGTGGGTGAAGTTTTCTGCGGCGAAAGCATGTTTAGCACGGCAAGCAACGCCTCAAAAACGGCTTTAATCCACCTTTGTAACGCCAAAAAACACCTGCTGATAGATTGCCAGGTTTACACCGAACATTTGGAGAGTTTGGGCGCCCGGATGATACCCCGCGAAGAATATATTGCCATACTGCAAAAAACCATTGCCTAAACATTAGTTTTGTAAACAGAGATGATAGAGCAGGCAAACCACAAAGAACGCATAATTTTAGGTATTGACCCCGGTACTTCTGTAATGGGTTACGGCCTTGTGCTGGAGAAAGGCCCAAAGATTGAACTGATAAGCCTGGGTGTAGTGAAGATGGACAAGATTGACGACCACATGCTGAAGCTGCAGCGTATTTTCGAGAAAACCGTTGCCCTAATAGATAACTACAAACCCGATTGCCTGGCTATTGAAGCACCCTTTTATGGAAAAAACATCCAGGTGATGCTGAAGCTTGGCCGTGCACAAGGTGTGTGTATGGCCGCAGCGCTATCCCGAAACATCATTATTACCGAATACGCTCCCCGTAAGATCAAACAATCTATTACAGGTAATGGTAATGCTACCAAAGAGCAGGTATCTGCCATGCTGCAAACCATACTGAAGTTTAACGAAACGCCCGAATTTTTGGATGCTACCGATGGCTTGGCTGTTGCCGTTTGCCATTCGTTCCAAAAGATAACGGTTGCACGTGGTGGCAAAGTAACCAGCAAAAAAAGCCACTCGGGCTGGGAAGCTTTTGTGAAAGATAATGCCAGCCGGGTAAGCATCGCCCCTAAAAAGTAAGCGTCTTTACAGCAACATTTTACGTATTTCATCCCAGTTGTTTACCCGTACATCCCACTCCACATGGTGGTTATGCGCTGCGGTATACAAAATGCCCTGCCCAATAAAACGTTTAAAATGCTTTACATTATCGTCTATCAGGTAATCGGCATTAATGATGCTTTTATCGCCGCAAAAAACAATATTGGTCCAGGAGATGTAAGGGAAATGTTCGCCAAGCCAGGCCAGTTTTGGTAACAGCGAGTTGGGGAATTCCATAGCGGCTGTGGTGAAAAAGATCTCGTATTGCTCGTGTAAATCCTTAATTACTTCCTTACAGCCGGGGATTACAGCCAGGTCTTTAAAAAAGTCGTCATGAAAAACATATTTTTTGGAGATACCGCGATGAATAGAATCTATCAAGTCTTCAAAGGTATGGTCGTGGAGTTGTTCGGGCGTAAATAGGGTGCCATAATCGCGCTTATACCATTCTGCAAAACGTGCGTGGGCATCGGCAACAACCTCATCCATGTCAATAGCTATTCTTTTCATGTAGTCTCAATTATACACAAATATAGCCCCTTTAAACCAGCAAGTTGTTTGTAATTATTCTAAATAACTTGTGTAACATGATGTTATCTTATACATTTGCGCCATTATTTATAATTAGTCTTAATAAGAATTAAGAAATCGCAACCTAATCTATTTAAAATATTTTTAGCGGGCATCGTGCTGCTCACCCTGATAAACCCCGCCAGCCTGTTTGCGCAAAACAGGGGAACTATACAAGGCAAAGTTACAACCAATAAAGGAGAGGCCGCCGGCAACGTGTCAATAGGGCTTAGCGGTACCAAGATAGGTACCAGCACTTTAGATAACGGCGATTTCTCTTTTAAAGCACCAGCAGGTTCTTACACCATTGTAATATCATACGTAGGTGTACAAAGTGTTGAAGTGCCTGTAACTGTTGTATCCAATCAGGTAACTACAGTGCCTGCTATCATCATTAACGCAAATCTTTCGCAATTGACCGAGGTTAACGTTATCGCGAACAGATCTAACCGTTTTGCCCGCAAGGTTAGTACCGACGTTGGCAGAATCCCTTTGGATAACCTGGAAAACGCGCAAAGCTATACCACCATAAGCAGCGAACTTATTAAAGAACAACAGATCTTTAGTGTAGACGAGGCATTAAGGAATGCCCCCGGCATCCAGAAAATGTGGGATGCTACCAGCCGCGCAGGCGATGGTGGCGGTTACTTTACCCAACGTGGTTTTGTAACCCAAATAAGTGTACGTAACGGTGTAGCCGGTATTGTTACCAGCGGTATCGATGCCGTTAACGTTGATAAAGTTGAAGTAATAAAAGGCCCGTCATCTACCTTATTTGGTGGTACGGTAACTTCATTTGGGGGGCTTATCAACAGGGTTACCAAAAAACCTTACGAAACCTTTGGTGCCGAAATTGGCCACACAGTAGGCAGCTATGATTTAAACCGCACCACGCTTGACCTGAACACCCCGCTTGGTTCAAAGGTGGCGTTCCGTTTAAACACGGCTTACAACTACGAAGGCAGCTTCCAAAACTATGGTAAAAGCCGCACGTTTGCTGCCGCACCAAGTTTATCTATAAAAGCAAACGACAAATTGTCGTTCTTAGTAGAGGCTGAAATGTTTTACGGCCGCAACTCGGCTAAGCCATTTTTCTTCTTCTACGATTCGCCAAAAACTATGGGCGTAAGCAAGGTTAGCGATCTGAATATCGATTACATGAACGCATATTCAGCCGGCGACATTACTTCATACTCACGCAGTATCAACTACTTTGCCGAGGCTAAGTACAAAATCTCTGATAAGTTTACTTCACAAACAATCTTCTCTAACTCAAACAGTTTCTCTAACGGCCCAAGCCCTTACTATTACTTAATTACCGATGCTACCGCACAGGCAATTGCACCGGGCATACAAGATCCTCCGGGCAATAACAACTACATCTTCCGTAATGACCAATCGACCTCTAACAGTAAATTTGGCGCTACCGAGATCCAGGAAAACATCAATGGCGATTTCAAAACAGGGTCTATCCGCCACCGCTTTGTGTTTGGTTTAGATTTTCAACGCCAAAACTCAAACCAGATCTTCTTCGGTAATGCTTACGGCATAGCGCCAATTAACCAACCCGGTTATGATTACAGCGTATTTAACAAATTGTTGGTAGACCAAACAAACGCAGCTAACCCGCTTACATCTGCCAACACTTACCCATACATCTACAAAAAAAATACTTACGGTGTTTACCTGGCTGATGTAATAAACATCACCGATAGGTTAATTGCTTCTATTGGTGCACGTGCAGACCGTTTTGAGAATAAAGGAACTTACAACCTTGATGGTTTACAAACCGTGAAACCATTTGCCCAAACAGGCTTTTCGCCAAAATTAGGGTTGATCTATCAGCCAATAAAAGAAGTCCTTTCTATTTTTGCTAACTACCAAAATGGCTTTAAAAACCCTGATGTATTTACCGATGGTAACGGTACCGCTGTTATACCAAAGATACAAAATGCAAACCAGGCCGAAGGTGGCGTAAAAATGGCACTGTTTAATGGTAAGTTAAACGGTACCTTAAGTGTTTACCGCATTAAGGTAACAAACACTATCCGTTCTATTCCTAATTCGCCGGTATTTGGTTCGATACAGGATGGTACACAAACCAGTAAAGGTTTCGAGGCGGAGTTTGTTGCAAACCCGGTATCAGCTATTAACATAGTAGCCGGTTTCTCATATAACGATTCTAAATTCACCGCCGGCGACCCTGACGTTTTAGGCTTGCGCCCAAACACCGCAGGTTCGCCATACTTAGCTAACCTTTATGTAAGCTACCGTTTACCACAAAGCTTGGTTAAAGGTTTAGGTGTTGGCTTTGGTGGTAACTACGCAAGCGCTAACAAAGTGATCAACAGCGTTAGCCAGGGTAGTTTTGAATTGCCCTCATATACATTGCTTAATGCATCGGTATATTTGGATAGGCCTAAATACCGCTTTGGTTTAAGCGGCAATAACCTTACTGATAAACATTACTACACAGGTTTCACAACCATCAATCCGCAAAGGTTACGCCAGTTTGTGTTAAGTGCATCGTATAAATTATAAGCATGGCCCCATTTAAAAAAGTATTACTTTTTTGCCACCGCTGGCTCGGATTAATTTCCGGGCTTGTGGTGTTTATTGTAAGCATCACCGGTTGTATCTTCTGTTTCCAGGACGAGATCCAGGATGCCATTTACGATTACCGTACCGTGCAAAATACAGGTAAGCCATACGTACAGCCATCGCAACTAATAAACGAGGTTAAAAAGGCCTACCCTAAGGCAAGCCCCGATTTTATTTATTATTACGGTGCCGGGCGCCCGGCCGGTGTTTTGGCTAACCTGGGTAAAGAAGGTTATGAATACGTTTTTTTAGACCCATACACTGGCAAGATCACTTACCACGAAAAGCCGCAGACCAACTTTTTCATTTTTGTAGAATACATTCACCTTTACCTGCTGCTGCCGCCGGCCTTTGGTAAGTGGATAGTAGGCGTATCGGTTATTATTTTTATGGTGATTATGGTTACGGGGCTTATCCTTTGGTGGCCCAAACGTAAAACCGACCGCAAGCGCAGCTTTACCATAAAATGGGGTGGCCGCTGGCGCAGGGTTAATTACGATCTGCATAATGTACTGGGCTTTTATGCAACCGCTATCGCGATGATATTAGCCATAAGCGGACTTGCCATAGCATTTGAACCGGTAAGTAAAGCCATTTACGCCACCGCAAACGTTGGCACTAATATCAGTTACAAAGATGAAGTAAGCGAACCCAAGTCGGATTCGCTTAAGAAAGCCGGACTTGCCAAACAGCCTGTTATCGATATCGCATTCGCGCATGCCAGGCAGCAATCGCCAAAGGCCGAAATGTTTTTGATCCATAACAATCCGGCGGTATCGGGTGCAATAGGTGTGGGTGCGTATCCCCAGTCGATGCATTATGCCGGTGCAAGTGGTTACGAGTTTGACAAGTACAATGGCAAACTACTAAAAACCTATGCTTACGATAAGAAAAGCCGGGGCCTAAAGCTGAACGAGATGAACTACGATATCCACGTAGGGCAGATTTTTGGCCTTACCACCAAGATCATCGCGTTTTTGGTGAGCCTGATCTGCGCCAGTTTACCGGTTACCGGCTTTATTATCTGGCTGGGCAAACGCAAACAGAACAAATCAAAAACCACCAAAGTACGCGGCGCCGTTCATCATAAAGCGCACAGGCGTGCTGTGCAGGGTGCTTAGTATAATCATGTTATTTCGAACGAGGTACGAGGAGAAATCTGGTTAGATAAACAAAGTCGGCTACATGCAAGTCCGCCATTCTTATCTAACCAGATTTCTCACTAACGTTTGATATTACAGGTTGTTTTTATAATGAAACGTAGACACGCGATACTTCGCGTCTTCTTTAAGCACGTAAAAGCGCAAGATCTTCTTTGCAAGCGGGAAACGAAAGATATTGTGTTTCTACAAATCGTGTAAAGCTGCAAACTACCTACTTCCAACGGCAAACTACTTATACTCCACCTCCACATCATCCGTCAATGCGTGCCCCGTGCAGGTGAGGATCCAGCCTTTGGCAATGTCTTCATCTGTAAGCACCTCGTTCTTCGCCATTTCTACTTTGCCGGTTTTACAGAAAGCCACGCATGCCGAGCAGATGCCGCTTCGGCAGCTGTAGGGCAGCTTAATCTTGTTTTGTAAGGCCGCTTGCAGGATAGACTGATTTTCTCCTGCAACAATATTATGTACCGCTCCCTCAAAATTGATGCGGATATTTTTGGGCGGATAATTGGTTTGGCTACCGGTAACGGGTACCGTTTCCAACACAAAGTTTTCTTTGTGGATCTGTTGTGGGTGGATCCCCATATACATCAGCGTAAGCCGGATCATGCGCATGTACACGAATGGCCCGCACAGGTAAAAGTCGGCTTTGCTTTTATCGAAGTTTAATCGCTCATTTACCAACTGCTCTACCCGGATATTGGTAAGGCGGTTGGCTTCGTTGCTTAGCAAATGGGTAACGGTAAACCTATCGGGATAGTTTGACAGCAACTCGTTCAGCTCATTATTAAACAAAATGGTTTGCTTGTTTTTGCTGCTATAGATCAAGTGAAGCTTGCTTTTGCCCGGGCGGTTAAGCACGTATTTTATTTGCGAAAATATCGGGGTGATGCCGCTGCCTGCCGCGAAGAACACCAGGTCTTTCTCAGCCTCGTATTCCTTAACGGTGAACACCCCGGCAGGTTCAACCACGTTCAATATATCGCCTACGTTAACTTTGGTGAGCAGGAAGCGCGAGATCTCGCCGTTGCTGATGCGTTTTACGGTAATGGTAAGCCGCTCATCATCCGGCGAAGAGCTTAGTGAGTAAGAGCGCCTCACTTCCTGGTTATGATGATCAAATACCAGCGTAATAAATTGCCCGGCTTTATAAACCGGCTTGTAGCCAACGGCTCTTACTAAATAGAAGGTAGCCGTATTCGGCAGTTCCCATTTTATTCCATCAACACGTAATTGCAGTAAGTCTGCCATTTATGATCATTCTTTTTTTGCAGCCATCGCTTTGCCCAGCACACTGTTCTTTTTGCCGTAGGTAAAGTAAATTACCAAACCTATCGCCAGCCAAATAATGAGCCTTAACCAGGTATCGCCCGGTAAAAACGTCATCATGGCAAAGCAGGTTAAAATACCCAGTATCGGCACCAAAGGCACCAACGGTGTTTTAAACGGGCGGTGCACATTGGGCTGTTGCTTGCGCAATATAAGCACTCCGGCGCATACCATCACAAAAGCAAGTAAAGTGCCAATGCTGGTCATTTCACCCACTACACGGATGGGTACAAAAGCCGCGAATATGGATATGAACCCGCAAAGTAGCATGTTTGATTTCCACGGGGTGCGAAATTTATGGTGAACTTCAGAAAACACTTTAGGCAGCAAACCATCTTTCGACATGGAGAAGAACACGCGCGACTGGCCCAACAGATCAACCAATATCACCGAGGTGTAGCCAATCAATATCGCCAGTACAATAGCTTTACTTAACCATTGGTAATGCGTTTTTTCGATAGCGATGGCAACGGGCGCACCCGAGCCGATGAACTCTTTATAGTTGGCCATCCCTGTCATCACGTGGGCGAAGATCACAAACAGGATGGTACATATTACCAATGAACCTATAATACCTATTGGCATATTACGCTGCGGGTTCTTAGCTTCCTGCGCGGCGGTAGATACAGCATCAAAGCCGATGAACACGAAGAATACCAGTCCGGCACCTCTAAATATTCCCGACCAGCCGTAATCGCCCCACACGCCCGTATTTTGCGGTATGTAAGGGTGATAGTTTGCCGGATTAATGAATGACCATCCCACAGCTATGAATACCAATACCACGCCAACCTTTAAACTTACGATAATGGCATTAATAAGTGCAGAGCCTTTTGTGCCACGGATGATAATGCTGGTAACCAGCACCACAATTAAAGCCGCAGGCAGGTTAATAATGCCGCGCACCACATCGCCATTGGCCGCTTTAGAAGTTTCGAACGGCGACAGGATAAGCTGCGGGGGCAGGTACAGATCAAACCAGGATAAAAATTTAGTTAAGTATTGCGACCAACTGATGGCAACCGTTGCCGCGCCAACCGCATACTCCAGCATCAGGTCCCAGCCGATGATCCAGGCGAAAAGCTCGCCCATGGTGGCGTAAGAATAGGTGTAGGCACTGCCGGCAACCGGTATCATGGCCGAAAACTCAGCATAACACAACGCGGCGAACGTACACCCTAAAGCGGCAATTAAAAAAGATATGGTAACCGCCGGGCCCGAGTGCTGGCCTGCGGCGAGGCCTGTTAAAGAGAACAAGCCCGCGCCAATAATAATGCCTATCCCGATAAGGATAAGGTTAACCGGGCCAAGCGAACGTTTGAGCGAGTTTTCTCCTACTTCTTCAGATTCTTTCAGTAGGAGTTCGATGGGTTTTCTGATCATGCTTAAATAAAGTCCACAAAATTAGTAGATTTAATTTTAAACCCTAATTAATAGTGAGGTAAGTTGAAAGGGGTGTGGTTATGACAGGCCTCTCCCAGCCCTCTCTGAAGGGGAGGCAGCAAAAAATATTTAGTTCTCTCCAAAGGATAGGATTAGGTGAGGCTTATCACGATCTTCCCAAACTGTTTAGCCGCGCCCATCTTATCAAAAGCCTTTTTAGCATCCGCCAGCGGGAATATCTCATCAACAACCGGGACAATCCTGTGCTCGTTTACAAAGGCAAGCATGGCTTTAAAATCGCCCTGCGTACCCATGGTGGTGCCTAATAGCTGTAACTGTTTCCAAAATAAAGGCCGTGCATCCAGCTCGGGAATATTACCTGCAGTGCCACCGAAAAATACGATGCGCCCGCCAGGATTACACAAATCGGGGATCTTATTAAAATCGGGGCCGAGGGCGCTATCCACCACAATATCAAAACCGCCGCCGCTAAGGTGTTTAAGTTCCTGCGCCCAGTCCTGCGCTTTGTAGTTTACGCCTGCAGCTGCACCAAGTTGTTTAGCCTGCTCAATTTTCTCATCCGTGCTGGATGTTACAAAAACCTGCGCGCCTGCTGCTACGGCAAATTGCAAGGTAAATGAACCTGTACCCGCGCCAACACCCACCACCAAAACCTTGTCGCCTTTTTTGATATGCGCCTTGATGAACAAGGCCCTATAAGCGGTTATCCCTGCCAAAGGCAAAGCGGCGGCTTGTTCAAACGTTAAGTGGGCAGGTTTTGGGTAAAGATATTCGGCTTTAACCAGTACATATTCTGCCATGGTACCATCATCGGGCAGGCCTAATATTTTAAACTCTTTTCCCTGAAATTGCGGGTGCTCTCCCCAGTTATGGGATGGGTTAATGATAACCTCTTTGTTGAGCCAATCGCTTGCGCCTTCGCCAGCTTCGGCAACAATGCCCGCACCATCGGCACCTAAAATAGTTGGGTATTTTATGCCGGCGTACTTGCCTATGGTTATCCACCAGTCGCGGCGGTTTAGTGCTGCGGCCTTTATTTGCACCAATACTTCGCCCGGGCCGGGTGTAGGTTTGGCAACTTCTTTTATAACCAAAGGGTTTTCTGCGGATTCGAGGACGATGGCTTTCATGGGATAAATTAATAAAAGCCCCACCCAAACCTACCCCGGAAGGGGGGGCTTTATAAATAAAGTTTCCCTTCCCGGATAATATTTAGAGGGGGCTAATGTAAGGGTTTCGCTAATTAAGCGATAGCTTTAGTGTATAATTCTGAAACGTGGTTCCAGTTAATTACATTCCAGATAGCGGTAAGGTAAGCCGGGCGCAGGTTTTGGTATTTTAGGTAGTAAGCATGTTCCCATACGTCAATACCTAAAATTGGGGTACCTTTTACTTCGGCAATATCCATTAAAGGGTTATCCTGGTTAGGGGTTGATGTAACCGCCAGTTTTTTATCGGCAGTAACAATAAGCCATGCCCAGCCAGAACCGAAACGGGTTGCACCTGCTTCGTTAACTTTAGTTTTGAAATCAGCAACCGAACCGAATGTGCTTTTGATAGCATCGGCCAACGCGCCTGTAGGCTCGCCGCCACCGCTTGGCGAAAGCAACGTCCAAAACATGGTGTGGTTAAAGTGGCCGCCACCGTTGTTACGCACAGCAGCAGGGAACTTTGATATATTTTTGATAATATCCTCAATTTTATCATCAGCCTCTGGTTTACCTTCCAAAGCTTTGTTTAAATTGGTAACATAAGCCTGGTGATGTTTACCATGGTGAATTTCCATAGTAAGTTTATCAATGTGTGGTTCCAGAGCATCGGTAGCGTAAGATAACGCCGGTAGTGTAAATGCCATAATATTTAAAATTTAAGGTTAAACGTTTCGTGATAGAACAAATATAAGCGTTGAGGTATGTTTTTGTTCTATATCAATGTCAAGTTTTTGTTAAGTGGTCGGTAAGTTAGCGAAGTGCGGAAGCCGGAAAAGACGAAAATGCGAAGAATATAAATCGACTACGGACTTTCGGACATCGGACTTCCCGACTAATCATCTCTTACTCTTAAAAAAATCCTTCATCAGCTGCGAGCACTCATTTTCGTGGATGCCGCCGGTAATCAACGTTTTGGGGTGGGTAATGCTTTGGTTAAGCCTGCCAAACCCGCGCTGCACATCGTAAGCGCCAAAAACAATCCGGCCCACCTGGAACCAGTAGCTTGCACCGGCGCACATTACGCAGGGCTCCATGGTAACATACAGCGTACACTCGGGCAGGTATTTGCCACCCATCGAATTTACTGCCGCCGTAAGGGCCTGCATTTCGGCATGGGCGGTAACATCATTAAGGCGCTCGGTAAGGTTATGGCCGCGGCCGATGATCTGCCCCTTGCAAACCACCACAGCACCAATCGGGATCTCGTCCTCGGCCAGGGCCTGGCGGGCTTCCTTCAGGGCCTCGTTCATAAAAAAATCGTCGGGAGAGATTGCGGGCTGCTCATCGCTAAAATTGTAATATCGCATTATATGGTATCAGGAAATGTTCGTTTTAAATGTTTTTCTGTCAAGGTAAACAGCACCACAACCGTGCCGACTGCCCCCACCAGCATGATGATCACTTTGATCAGCGTTCTTAACTCGGGCGTTATATGTAAAAGTGCCATGCCTACGATGATGATAAACCCGGTTACGAATAGCACCACCCCGCATTTTATAATAAGTTGGGTAGAATATTTATTGCCCTCGTCCCAGTTTTGCTGATCTTTCATGGACCGTGCGGTACGGTAACCATAAAGGCTGTTGATCTCTTTTGGTGGATAGCGCTTTTGGATGAGCCCTGCCAGGATAAATATCAAGCCGATGAGGTGCGGGCCTACTACCCAGTTTACGAAAATCATATCAGTTTGCTACCGTTAGGTACGGGTTTATCTATGGCGGTAAGTACAATGTCTCCATGCTCATCTGCAAGGCCGGTCACCAAAAATTCCGACATAAAATTAGCGATTTGTTTCTTGGGGAAGTTAATTACTCCCAAAATCTGTTTGCCCGGTAACTCTTCTTTTGTATAGTGCCTGGTGATTTGCGCGCTGCTTTGTTTTACCCCCAGCGGGCCAAAATCTACCGTCAGCTTGTAAGCGGGTTTACGCGCCTCCGGGAAATCGGCCACTTCCAAAATGGTACCGGCACGCAGTTCCACCTTTTCAAAATCGTTCCAGGTTATGGTTTCCATAATGGCAAAGGTATTTAAAAAAATGGTCGTGTTATGTCCCCACCGCGTCATTGCGAGCGATAGCGCGGCAATCTTCGATAGAGTTGTATACGGCTCTGTAAGTAGGGGATTGCCACGCTATCGCCGCAATGACGCTCGGAGAAGGCGGCCCGCCCGATGAAGCCTCTCCTCTCGCCCTCTCCTTTGGAGAGGGAGCCAAAGCGCAACTGCTTTTTAAGCCTTCTCCTTTGGAGAGGGAGCCAAAGGGCAACTGCTTTTTAAGCCCTCTCCTTTGGAGAGGGTTTGGGTGAGGCTTTACGCTTTCAACCTCTTCACCGTTTCCGTTAAATGTGCCAAATGATGGTTGCTGTGCCATGCATAGGTAGCCAGGTTCTTTTTAAGCGGGATCACGCTGCCACTTTCGGGATGGGTAAACGTGCGGTTCCACTGGTCGTCGGTGAAGCTTTCGAACAGGGCTACGAGGTGCTGGTGGATACCGTCGATTATTTTTAGCGACGGCTCTACCGGCAGGCGGTAATCGGGCTGAATGGCCCAGCCAGCCTCGTCGTATGGTTTTATGGTAGGGTTATCTTCGGTAAGGGCCAGTTTAAAACGGCATAGGGCGTTCATGTGGCTATCTGCAACGTGGTGCACCACTTGGCGCAACGACCACCCTCCGGTGCGGTATTGGGTGTCCAGCTGTTCGTACGTGAGGCCAATGATGGCTTCGCGGATTCGGCCGGGCAGGGTGGCAATATCGTGGATCCATTGGCGCATGTCCTGATCGGTATAAGATACCGGCGGCACGAATTTGCCAATAGGGTAGCGCATTTGTTCGTCTGTAAGCATATGGTTTGGTAGCTATGTTATAATGTAATGGTTAAACAAGTAATTGCCTAAATTAACATTTTGCGGTTATTTAGGTTTGCCTGGTTAAAAATTTAATGTTGGCTGGTGAATTACGGTTTCATAAAGTAATGTTAGTAGTGCTTTTGTTAGGATAGTGCCGCTATGCTCTTCATGGCACAGGCGTTGGGCGCGGGGTGGGTATCGCTGCTATCTGGTTTAGGGGGGGGAGGATTAGCTTTTGCTTCTTTTAGCCAATTCTTTATGGATAATTTTCCAATGATTTTTAACTTGACCTCTAATCTGAGATTGCTCATCATCCATAACTAACGAAGCACGCTTTGCATAGTTGAAGTAATTTCTTTTATATAAGTGGCCGAGTTTGTAAATTTTCTTTTTAAAAATTGTATCATTCTTTCCAGCCTTTCTTCTATTCGCCCTTCTCGCCGCTTGCTTAATATAAGTTTTAATTGTTCTGTAATAGCCCGCTAAACTTGCTGGTTTTAGAAAAGTTGTTGTACCATTAAAAGAAAACCCTAAATAATTGAGCGCTTTATCACTTACTAATTCATCGTTTGAAAGCGTGAAATTAACACATTCAGTTTTTTCGGGTTGAATTATTAGATTATAGTCTTTGTGTATTTTATCATAGATAAAACTCTCTATTTCGTCACGAGATAATGGATTACAAATAATAACAATATCATCAGAATATCTTCTATATAAAGACGCATCAAAATTTGATAGAAATCTCAATACTTCTCTATCAAACTCTAAAAGATATAAATTAGACAAAAATGCGCTTAGTGGAGTACCTTGCGGAATGCCGATTATTTTGTTTGAGGGATTGACTTTACTATTGCTTTTAATAAGCTTTTGATCAACAAATTTTACTCTGAAATCTTTGTTTAGACCTAAAGATTTTGTTTTTAATTGTCTTAGGTCATTTCTGTGCTTGATATTATATTTTAACAGTAAGTCACTCTCTTCGACATATTTAAAATTTGTTAGCGACCTATATATATTTAAGTGGTCTTCCGGCAAGCTTTTAAGTCCTAATAATTTACACCAAGCCTGTTTTAATTTTTTGTGATCCAAATCGTCAAAAAAACTTTTGATGTCAAATGTAAGAGCCATACAATCGCGCTTGCTATCTTTTATATATTTGAAAACCTCATGCGCAAACTCAATATTGCTTTTATTACCTTTTGAGTTTTCTTTGGCAATTCTTCTGTAAGCGATTACACTCGACGAAAGTTGATCGTCTTCTTCTAATTCAGTTATGTATAATTCGTTAAGTTTATTAGCGTAATAAGCATATACATGCGTATCTAAGTGAGTTGCGTAATAGATATGCCGCTTTTTGGTTTCTAATTTGATGCGACGTTTAATCGATTTATTAGAATGCCTTCTAAATTTCCTTTGGTATAATATTTTATGAATTAATGGAAAAAAGGCATGTTTAGCTACCCAATTACTGTCGCGTAACGAACCCTGTAACCAACGTATATCGGATTTTATAATTTTTGGAGAAAAATGTATATACGGTTTAGGTTTAAACCATAAGTTTAATAAATCCATTTTATGAATAACAAAAAGCCAGTGGCGGATAGAAGGTAATTCTTCCGAGGGCACTCCTTTACAAGATAATCTTGTGCCATGGCTTGCAGTTGTCGCGTAGTCATTAACTACCGCCTCCCCCTATTTCCAAATTGTTGTTGTACCTTAGTATCAGAAGTAATGAAATACATCTTTACTGGATTAGTACTACTAATTGCACATGCTGCGGTTGGGTTAATAGAAATATATCTAATCAAACCTTTCGAGTTATCAAATACAATCCATGCTAAACATATGTCTTTAGCCGTACTCAAATATATAACTTTTTCTTAATTAGCATATTATAGCTATCGTAGAAATCTAAAACCTTAAATTGGGTGTACTGTAAGATTCCAGGTTAGCTTCTTATTTGAACCATGACTTCACGGTGTTATTATTTAATATGCTTTTTTTCCCGTTAGCAGAGCAGCTTCGCCTGAAAGCGGGAATAAGCATTGTGACTTTTTGGGTGGCAAGGGCATTGGGTACCGCAAAGCAGCACACTAAACACGTGGGATTCCGAAATAAATTCGGCATGACGGTGGCAGGGTGGTTACTTGTCCTAAAGAGATTGCTTCGTACCTCGCAAAGACGGGTAGTTTTATTTTAGAAGCGTTGGCCCTAACGTCAGAGCAGGCGGGCCGGCGGTGGCGGGAATGTCGGTTTAGCGTCGAAGTCCGCGCATGCGGCGAGAAAGCGTTAAGAACCGGCAGGGCGGGCAGAAGCATTGCTCTGACTTGGCCTTTTCTTTTGGTTCGTTTTCTTTGTGGCTAAGACAAAGAAAATGAACATCCACAGGCTTGGTGGTTACTTACTGCCGCACCTAACGAAGAACTAATTAGCGATAGACTTGTATCCGGCTTTGTAAGTAGGGGATTGCCACGCTATCGCTCGTAAGGACGCGCGGGGTGGCAGGGTGGTTACTTGTCCTAAAGAGATTGCTTCGTACCTCGCAAAGACGGAAGGTTTTATTTCTTAGAAGCGTTGGCCCTAACGTCAGAGCATGCGGGCCGGCGGTGGCGGGAATGAGGGTTTAGCGTCGAAGTCCGCGCATGCGGCGAGAAAGGGTTAAGAACCTGCAGGGCGGGCAGAAGCGTTGCTCTGACTTGGCCTTTTCTTTTGGTTACTTTTCTTTGTGGCCAAGACAAAGAAAAGTAACATCCACAGGCTTGGTGGTTACTTACTGGCGCGGCTAACGAAGAACTGATTGGCGGCTTGTCTTATCTAATAAGATTTCTCCTCCTGCTACCGCAAGCATTCCACTTGTGGCATTACGCAATACATTTCCCACCCAAACCAAGCCGGTAAATATAATTTTAGGGTGCATACATAGAAGAACCTATATTGCCCCGTTTTGCTCAGCAAATAGTCTGCTCCCCTGCGAAAGAAGGGCGTTTAAAAGTCATTCAGGGGCGTAAAAACAACTGTAATTTTTACATAACGCATGGTGGCGCAGTTTTGTCAGCACCTAAATTCTTAATACGTTGGTTATTAACGTGTTGAGGATATCCGCCGTGTGTCACGAGTGTGAACGTGAACATTTGGGGTAGAAACCCACCTTAAATTTAACCAAAAAGCCTCCGCAATTACGGAGGCTTTTTGGTTATTTGTTTTGCAGTTTACTTGCTGCCGGTTCGTCGAGGAACCATTGCAGATCGGTGCCTGTGATGAGTTGGGCAGGGTACTCCCGGATGTTTTTCGGGTCTTCGAGGATGTGTTTTACAGCCTCTGCCTTGCCGGCGCCATACACCAGGAACGCGATATGGTGCGCGTTGTTGATGAGCGGGGCGGTAAAGGTAATGCGGTTCATTTTTACCTCGTCTATATACAAAGCCTGCACCGATGCGCTTTCGTCCGTCAATACCGAGGTATGCGGGAACAGGGAAGCCGTGTGCGAGTTATCGCCAAGGCCTAATATGATGAGGTCGAAACTCGCGTTCTCGCCATCGAAAAAACCGATCAGGTGGCGGGTGTAATCTTTAGCGGCTTCTTCGGCACCCAGGGCGGTTTGCACCGCGTAAACATGCGATGGATCTATCCCCAGCGGGTCAAACAAGGTTTGCTTGGCCATCAGGTAATTGCTTTGCGAATCGGTAAGGGGCACATCGCGCTCATCACCAAAAAAGAAAAATACTTTATCCCATTCAATGGTTTCGCGGTATTCGCTTACCAATAGCTCGTGCAATTTTTTGGGCGAACTACCGCCGCTAAGGGCCACGGTAAAGCGGTCGCGGTCGGCAATGGCTCCTTTAGCGCAATCGGCAAAGTATTTGGTTAATGAGGCCAGTACTTTGGTATCCGTATCAAATATGTTCAGTTTCATGCTTCAATTTGAAGATTTGGTTATTTGAAGATTTGAAGATGAGCCGATCTTATTTTCAAATCAGCGCATCTTCAAATTTTCAAATCAATATTATTTTTTGCCACTTACCGGCAGGGTAAACCAGTTATAACCGTCGCGGGCAATTAATGCCTCGGCAGCTTCAGGGCCCCAAGAGTCGGCGCTATAGTTAGGGAAGTTCAGGCTCTTTTTGTTTTGCCAGGTGTTTAGTATAGGCATCACCAGTTCCCATGCAGCTTCTACCTGGTCGCCACGCATAAACAGGGTTTGGTCGCCCAGCATGGTGTCAAGTATCAAAGTTTCATAAGCTTCCGGCGCCTGGTTGGTATAAGTGCCTTTATAGTCGAACACCATATCAACTGCGTTCAGCACCATATCAATACCCGGGCGTTTGGCCTGTACCTGTAAACGGATGCTCATTTCGGGCTGGATGCTAATGATCAGCCTGTTTTGCTGCCAGCTTTCGGTAGCTTCGGCAGGGAATACCAAGTGCGGCACATCCTTAAACTGGATGGTAATAACCGATGACGATTGGTGCATGCGCTTACCTGTACGCAGGTAAAACGGCACACCCTGCCAGCGCCAGTTATCCACAAAGAATTTGATGGCGGCAAAAGTTTCGGTGTTTGATTGCGGGTCAACCTTAGGTTCTTCGCGGTAGCCGGGTACTTCCCGGCCTTTCATCCACCCGCTGCCATACTGGCCCCTAACGGCCGAGTTACGCACATCCTCCGCAGTAAACTTGCGCATTGATTTCAGCACATCAACCTTACGGTCGCGCACTTCATCTGCGTTAAAGCTTACCGGTGGCTCCATGGCTATGGTACAAAGCAATTGCAGCAAGTGGTTCTGGATCATATCACGCATAGCACCCGAGCCATCGTAGTAGTCGCCCCGGTCTTCCACACCCAGCTGCTCGGTAACCGAGATCTGCACGTGCTCTATATAATTACGGTTCCACAACGGCTCCATAATAGAGTTGGCAAAGCGGAAGGCCATAATATTCTGTACGGTCTCTTTACCAAGATAATGGTCGATACGGTAGATCTGGCACTCATCAAAGATGCTTTTAAGCAATTCGTTCAGTTCTTTGGCAGTTTCCAAATCGTGACCGAATGGTTTTTCGATGATGATCCTCACCTTGTTTTTATCCTCGGCCAGTTTGGCTTTAGATATGTTTGAGGCGATTATCGGGAAGAAGTTTGGCGCTACGGCAAGGTAGAATAGCACGTTAGCGGTGGTTTTCCATTCGGCGTTGTGCGCATCTATCCGCTTGCCAAACTCTTTGTAGGTCTCAGCATCAGTAGCGTCAGAAACCTGGTAGTAGATGCCTTTCTCAAACTCGGCCCATTTCTTGGCGTCGGCTTTACCGCTGCGCGAGAACTGGTTAATATCGTTATGTAGGTTACTCCTAAATTGTTCGTCGGTAAGTTTTGTACGGCCCGTGCCAATGATAGAGAATTGCTCTGGCAACCATCCATCTAAAAACAAATTGTATAAGGCCGGCGCAATTTTGCGGGAATTTAGATCGCCCGTACCACCAAATATGATGAAAATGGTTGGTTCTGGTTTTGTGCTATTATTACTCATGATAGTAATGTTTTATATTTTGAAGCAAGAACTCAGGGGCCATGAAGCAAGATTAGCTTCTTTAAATGTCCTGGTTCTTGCATCTTGTTGTCTTGTATCTCTCTATTATTCGCCAGCCGGTGCCCACTGTGTGTGGAACGTGCCTTCTTTGCCTATCAGTTCGTAAGTATGCGCGCCAAAGTAGTCGCGTTGCGCCTGGGTTAAGTTTGATGGCATGCGCTCGTTACGGAAGTTGTCAAAGTATTCTAACGATGCCGCATAAGCAGGGATAGCAATACCGGCATTAACTGCCGATGAAACCACCTTGCGGATGCCCGGAAGCGTACCTTTAACTATTTCGGCTACATCGCTGTCCAATAACAAGTGCTCCAGGTTTTTATCTTTACCGTAAGCACCGTAAATATTCTCCAGGAATTTAGAACGGATGATACATCCACCCCTCCAGATCTTGGCAATCTCGTCAAGCTTCAGATCGTATTTGTACTCGGCAGAAGCAAGTGATAACATTTGCATACCTTGTGAGTAGCTAATGATCATGGTGAAGTAGAAGGCCTGCTCTAAAGCGGTTAACAATTCATCAACGCTGCCTTCGATAGTTTGGTTCTCATTTTTACTGTAGATGCCCGCAGCTTTCGTACGCAGGGCTTTGTATTTAGATAGGTCGCGCATGGCAACGGCAGTGTCTACCGTTGGGATAGGTGCCTGCAGGTCCATCGCGCTTTGCGAAGTCCATTTACCGGTACCTTTCGCGCGGGCTTCGTCTTTAATATCGTCTAAAAGCAAATGGTCGGTTCCGGGTGCTTTATAGGCGAAAATATCCTTTGTAATGTCTAAAAGGAACGATTGTAGGCGGCCATTGTTCCAGTTGGTAAAGATCTTACCAATGGCATCACCGTTCAGCTTTAAGCCCTTTTTCATGATCTCGTAGGTCTCGGCAAGCAATTGCATAATACCGTACTCGATACCATTATGCACCATCTTCACAAAGTGACCAGATGCACCGGGACCTATATAGGTTACACAAGGTACACCATCAACCTTAGCGGCAATGGCTTCGAAGATCGGCTTCATCACCGTGTAGGCATCTTTATCACCACCCGGCATCATGCTTGGGCCGCGGCGCGCGCCTTCTTCACCACCAGATACACCCATTCCAAAAAAGTGCAGGCCATTAGCCTCTAATTCTTCTACACGGCGGTTGGTATCTGTAAAGTGCGAGTTACCACCATCTATTAAAATATCGCCCTTATCCAAAAGGGGAGAAAGTTCTGCAATTACGCTATCAACCGGTTTGCCGGCGGGTACCAGCATCATAATGGCGCGTGGCGTGGTAAGGCTTTGTATAAATTCTTTAACGTCTAAAAATCCTTTCACCTTCAGGTCGCTGCCTTCTTTATTCAGCGAATCTACCTTGCCGGCATCTTTATCGTGCCCTGCTACTGCAAAACCATGGTCGGCCATGTTTAGGAGCAGGCTGCGGCCCATTACACCTAAGCCTATCATGCCAAAAGCATATTTATCTGTTGTTGCGCTCATGTTATTTGAGGTTTTCTTTCTTTAAGTTTTCTAATATTTCCTTTGTTTCTTCAAACGAGGTATGCTGGTGGGCCTCCATACCTAATTTATCGGCGGCCATTGCAAACATCTTCCGGTCGTCAAAATACACGCATTCCTGCGGGCTAGCAAGGGCTACGCCCATAGCAAGCTTAAATATGGCGGGGTCCGGCTTCCGTATCTTTACTTCACAGGATGAGACAAACGCGTCAAAAACCTCATGCAGCTTAAACTTCTTCACACGGTAGTCATTCAGTTCCTTGCCCTCGTTATTAATGGCTATGATGCGGAAACCACAATCTTTTTTCCATTCCTTTAACCACTTTAACATATCAGGCAATTCTTTAGACTGCTTGAACATAAAGTTTTTGAAGTCCTCGCGTGTAAAATCGCGCGGATGATTAAAGATAACGGTGTCCAGGTACTCGTCAAGGTCAACACCAGAGGCTTCGTATACGTTAAATATAAACGTATGCAACTCGCTTAGCTCTTTATAGTTTAGCCCAAACAGCCGGGCAGCCTCTTGCCGGGATTCATGCCCCCAGCCATTGGTGAGCAACACACCGCCGATGTCAAAAAATAGGACTTTTACCGATGTAGCTTCCACAGGGGTTATACTTTAGCTTTTTGGTCTTCGATAGCTTTAAGCAATTTTTCGAAAGGCTTGTTAAATTTATCGATACCTTCATCTTCAAGATCTTGTGTGATCTTATCCAAATCGATACCTAAAGATTTTAACCTGGCTAAAGTTTCGGTAGCCTGGTCTAAGCCTAATATCAACGTATCAGCTGCTATACCATGATCGCGGAAAGCCTCAATAGTTTCTAAAGGAACGGTATCAACAGTGTCCGGGCCAATAAGGGCCTCAACGTATTTGGTATCTTTAAACGCAGGGTTTTTACTACCTGTGCTTGCCCAAAGCAAACGTTGCGGTTTACCACCCTTTGCTTCTAATGCTTTCCAACGCTCGGTGCTAAATACGCGTTTGTAAATTTCATAAGCTTTTTTGGCTGACGCGATGGCAACTTCGCCAACAAGGCCATTTTCGCCTTTTTCCTGTAATAATGGGTCAACAACCACATCAATACGGCTTAAGAAAAAGCTGGCTACTGATGAAATGTGTTCAATGTTATGGCCTGCGGCTAAATGGTCTTCTAAACCGGAGATATAAGCTTCGGTAACGGCTTCGTAACGCTCTAAACCAAATAGTAAAGTAACGTTAATATTGATGCCTTTGGCGATAGATTCGCGGATGGCTTTTAAACCTGGTTTAGTACCAGGAATTTTGATCATTACATTTTTACGGTCGACTTGTTTCCAAAGCAACTCTGCTTGTTTGGCAGTGCCTTCGGCATCTAAAGCTAAAAACGGAGAAACTTCAAGGCTAACGTAACCGTCCGATCCTTTAATACCTTCGTTATATACATCACTAAACAGGTCGGCAGCGGCTTGGATGTCTTTGATCGCTAACTTAAAAAACAGTTCTTCTGTAGTTTTGGCATCAGCGCCAAGTGTTTTTATATCTGCATCATAATCAGAACTGCTGGTTATAGCCTTTTCAAATATCGCCGGGTTCGAGGTAACGCCTCTCACGCCATCTTCGTCGATCAGTTTTTGTAATTTACCTGATGCGATGATCTCGCGGTCAATAAAATCAAGCCAGATGCTTTGGCCGAAATCATGTATTTGTTTTACGTTGTTTGCCATGATAAATGTATGTATTGTGGTTTTTAATTGTATTAATATTTAATTCGTTTTAGCTCCCTCTAAATCTCCCCCGGAAGGGGAGACTTTTAAAACCCTCTCTTCCAAAAGGATCAGGGTATTAATTTTTGTTGCGCAAATCTCAGTTTTAATGCTCCGAATAGTGTAATCTTAATCTCCTTATTAGGTTAAGCTTACGTCAAAAATTATTAGTCATTTTCCGCTGTTAATATCTGCAAGTTATAGCCTATAAAAAGGCCGCTCTCTATTATGCCTGTTATGCTTTTTATATCGTGCTCCAGGCTGTCTTTTAATTCATCAAAATAACAATCCAATATCAAATTGTTATTCTCGGTTACTATTGGGCCGTCCTTGCCTTTTGCAGGTCTTAAAGCGACACTGTTAGCACCCAACTTTTTCAGTTCGGATTCTACATGCAATAATGCCTGCGGATAAACCTCTACCGGTACCGGGAAATTAGTACCCAATTTTGATACCAGTTTGCTGTCATCAATAATAATATAATTTAGCGGACAGCTCCTGATCAATAGTTTCTCTTTAAACATCGCCCCGCCGCGGCCTTTTATCAGCCAGTTGTTAGGGTCAACCTCATCGGCGCCATCAAAGAGCCAGTTGGGAGTATGCTCAAACAAAGTAGTAAGCGGTATCCCCAGCTTACTGCAAAACATCGTTATCTCTAACGACGTGGGGATAGCCAGGATCTTTAACCCCTCGGCCTTTATCCTTTCAGATATTGCCAGTAGCGCCATATATACCGTAGAGCCCGAACCCACGCCAAGTACATCGCCATCCTTTACCTTTTGGGCAATTTGCTGCGCTACTTTTTGTTTGCCGGCCGCGTTGATGATCTGTGATGACCACTCCAGCGTACTGATTAAACTATCCATTTGTGATTAGTATCAAGTATCAAGTAGCAAGACAAAGAAAAATCTATGTACGTGCTACTTGATACTAATGTCTTACAAAAGCGCTTTCGCCTTGTTAACTACATTTTCAACTGTAAAGCCGAAGTGTTTGTAAAGGTCTTCTGCCGGGGCCGACTCACCAAAGGTGGTCATGCCTAAAATATCGCCTTCGTCGGTGGTGTATTTATGCCATCCCATTGGTGATGCCATTTCTACTGCCAAACGTTTGCGGCTTGCTTTAGGGAATACCTTTTCTTTGTAAGCAGCATCCTGTTTCTCAAACAACTCCCACGATGGCATACTTACCACACGTGTAGAAATACCTTCTGCCTCAAGCTTGGCTTGTGCTTCCATGATCAGGGCTACTTCAGAACCGGTTGCCATCAATATCAGGTCAACATTTTTGCTGGCTTCTGATAAGATGTAAGCACCTTTTTCAAGACCGCTTGCTTTACCGTATTTGTCCTGGTCAAGGATGGGTAATCCCTGGCGGGTGAACACCAATACAGTTGGTCCGCCTTTTTTCTCGATAGCTACTTTCCACGCGAACGCGGTTTCGTTTGCATCCGCAGGGCGGATAACGGTAACGTTTGGTATTGCGCGTAATGTTGATAAATGCTCTATCGGCTGATGGGTGGTACCATCTTCGCCAAGGCCAATACTATCATGGGTGTAAACAAATATCGGGCTTATCTTCATAATGGCCGCCAAACGGATTGGCGGGCGCATATAATCTGCAAATTGTAGGAAGGTAGCGCCAAAAGGTAACAGGCCTTTTGTTAAAGCCATACCATTTAAAGCCGAACCCATTGCATGTTCGCGGATCCCGAAGTGGAAGTTACGGCCTGCGCGGTTTTCTGATGTGAATGAATCGTATTCTTTTAAGTTAGTTTCTGTAGATGGTGCTAAATCGGCAGCACCACCAATAAGGTTTGGCAAGCCTGCAGCAACCGCATTTAATACCTTGCCCGATGCCTGGCGGGTTGCCATTTTAGGGTCGGATGCTTTAAATACCGGCAATTTATCTGCCCAGCCTTTTGGCAATTCGCCTGCAAACGCAACTTCGTATTCGGTAGCTAATTCAGGGAATTTCTCTTTGTATTTAGCGAACAGCTCGTTCCATTTAGCTTCGGTTTTTTCACCACGTGCACCTTTTTCGTTGTAGTATTTTAATACTTCGGCAGGTACGTTAAATGATTTTTCAGGATCGAAACCAAAAAATTCTTTTACCAATTTGATCTCATCGGCACCAAGCGGCGAACCGTGTGAACCAGCAGTACCCGATTTGTTTGGGCTACCGTAAGCGATAAGCGAACGAACGCGTATCAGCGATGGTTTCTGTGTTTCGGTTTTAGCGTTGATCAAAGCCAGCTCTAATGCATGGGTATCATTAACGTCAGCTACCTCCTGCACCTGCCATCCGTAGGCACGGAAACGGGCACTTACGTCCTCGTTAAAGGCGATGTCGGTACTACCTTCGATAGAGATGTGGTTATCATCGTATAGGTAGATCAGGTTGCCTAACTGTAAGTGGCCTGCTAATGAAGCTGCTTCAGATGTTACACCTTCCATCATATCACCATCGCTGCAGATAGTGTAGATGTTGTAATTGAAAAGGTCGAAACCTGGTTTGTTGTAACGCGCCGCTAAGTGCTTCTGGGCGATGGCGAAACCAACACCGTTTGCAAAACCCTGGCCAAGCGGGCCGGTAGTAACATCAACACCCGGTGCCAATCCGTATTCCGGGTGGCCTGCGGTTTTGCTGTTTAACTGGCGGAATGCCTTGATATCATCTAATGAAAGATCGTACCCTGTTAAGTATAAAAAGCTGTATTGTAAGATACAAGCGTGGCCTGCCGAAAGGATGAACCTGTCGCGGTTTGCAAAATCAGGATTTTTAGGGTTATAATTTAAAAACTTGGTCCAAAGTACGTGGCCCATTGGTGCCAAAGCCATTGCTGTGCCCGGGTGGCCCGAGTTTGCTTTTTGTACTGCATCTGCCGAAAGGATCCTTACGGTATCTATCGCTAATTTTTCAAGTTCTTTGTTTTCTTTTTCCATTGTTGTGCGTAATTATTATTTTGTTGGGGTTGCCATTGCTGTGTGTGTAACCGGATGTTTATCTTCCTGCCACAATTTCGCCCCGCCTTTAATGCCATCGGCATTGGTTACTATTTTCATGTTTTTGTCCAGCTTAAAATCAAGCAGATCTGAGTTGCCGCCGCCTATATATAAATAGTCGTAGTTGAATACAGTTTTTAATATTTCAAAAACTTTTTCCATGCGGCGGTTCCATTTTTTTTCGCCTACTTCTTCAAGCGCTTTATCACCAATATACTGATCGTAATCGCGGCCTTTTGACACCGGGTGATGCGATACCTCTAAATGCGGCAATAAGTGGCCGTCCATTAATAGGGCGGTGCCGAAGCCTGTGCCAAGGGTTATCACCATTTCCAGGCCTTTGCCGCTAACAACGCCAAGGCCCTGCATGTCGGCATCATTCACAACTTTTGCGTCTTTGCCTAAAGCGCTTTCCAGTTTCTTACGGAAATCTACATCTTTCCAAAAATCGTTACCAAGGTTTGGGGCGGTTTTTACAATACCGTTACGTACATAACCGGGGAAGCCTACCGATACCTTATCATAGGCAGGGTAGCCTTTTATAAGGCCGTTAATAGCTTTGATCACGCTATCCGGATTAGCCGGCTTTGGCGTGGCTACTTTTTTATAGTCCATGGTGAGGTCGCCTTTACTGTTCAGAATAGTAGCTTTTATGCTTGAGCCACCGATGTCAATGGAAAGGATCTTTAACGTAGAAGGAGTAGTTTTCATAGAACCGGTGATAATGTGTTGAACATGTATTCAGGTATCGCGCTGTAAATATCACATTTTAAATAATAAATAGATACTATTCAACTATAATATTAAACGCCAAATAAACATTATACGAATAATATAGGTGTAATGCCTGTGTTACTTTTTATGCAAACACGTTGTATTATGAACCCATTTAAAGCTGCCGAGTTTTTACAGACTGGGTTTTATGACATTTAGGCGATAGAAAGTTAAAACCAATCCGCAGGTGAAAAAACAACCCAAAATGTTCACGTTCACGTTTGTGAACACACACGAATTTTTCTAAATACCATACAATCAGTTGTTTAAAAATTGCGCTACTGACAAAATAGTGCCACCACCTCGTGTCAATAAATTCTTATACCCAAATCGTTCCATTACCGCCCCGCGAACGCCCTTCAACAAGCTCGGTGTGATCCAAATACTACTTCGTTATATTCTTCACCATAAACTCCAATGCCGCTTTATCTACTAATGATTTGGCCGCAGGCGTTTCGCCCAGGTACATGGTTTTTGCCGTGGTAGTGTTATACGAAGGCCATGCCGGGAGTTGGTAACCTTTGGGGTTGCCGGTTTTAACAAAGTTTACCCAGTACTGCGATATAGTATTGGCCAGATCATGATCCACCTGTTCGAGTGGCCGGTTCAGGAACTTCAAGTTGTTAAACACGTATGCCACCTCGCCGGTGTGGAAGGCGCCGTACTTCTTAAACGCTTCGGTTGCCGGCAGGCGGCGGGTAAAGCGGTACAGGTAAACTTTAGCCTTACCTTTTGCGCTTTGAACATTTGCCCAGGTATAATTTTGCGTACCGAAGGTTTGGTCGCGATTGATGGCTATTTGCGATTTGGCTGCTTGTTCATCGGTATCACCCGGGTATAGTTTTAAAAACGCAGCCGCTTTGTCACCATACTTTTTCTGTGCATCGGTGCGGTAATCAGCCGCATTTTTTAACTTGCCGATAAAGGCATCATCAGCGTTCCAGCCGGTAAGCAGGGGTACGCTATTCTCTTTATTTGCTACAAATATTGCTGCTATGCTTTGCGGCAATACATACCCGTCAACAATTGGGCGGCCGCCAAACTGTTTTAAAAGGTATTCGGCGGGCAGTTTACGCAAATCGGCTAATGATCTTGCGCCAAGGGCCTCGGCAGTTTTTACACCTGCTTCTTCCGCCTGTTGTAAGGTTAAACCACCAAACGGGCCCGTAGTAAAACTTGCACCGCTTTCGGCAATTGCCCTGTTAAAAAGGCCTTTTGCTAATGGTGATGCCACAAGACTATTCACCGCCATAGAACCCGCCGATTGCCCCGCAATGGTTACATGGTTTGGGTCGCCACCAAAGGCGGCAATGTTTTGCTTTACCCACTTCAAGGCTGCAAGCTGGTCCATTAACCCGTAGTTACCCGATGCATGGTTAGGCGATTCTTTCGTTAGTTCAGGGTGGGAAAAGAAACCTAATATGCCCACACGGTATGGGATGCTCACCAGTATAATTCCTTTTTTAGCAAGCGCTTCGCCATCGTAAATAGGCACGTTGGTACCGCCGCTTACAAAGCCACCACCATAGATCCACACCATTACCGGGCGTTTTTCGGCAGGTGATTTTGCAGCCGTCCAAATGTTCAGGTACAGGCAATCTTCGCTCAACGGTTCATCTTTTATCAAAAACTCGCGGGTGTAAACGCCAAACTCGTTGGGCTTTGCCTGCATGGGGCTTTTGGCAAATTGGGTACATTCTTTTACGCCGGCCCATGGTTTTACAGGCTGTGGGGCTTTCCAGCGCAAATCGCCAACCGGCGGCGCGGCAAAAGGGATGCCTTTAAAGATCTGAACACTTTTATCCTCGCTAACCGTGCCGGATATTTTACCGGCAGTGGTTTGTATAACATTAAAGGCCTCTTGCGAGAAAGCACAATAGGTGATTAACAACAGGGATAAAGTGAAGATGCGTTTCATGATCTAAGGTTAAAAGGTTACCACAAAGAGCACAAAGGAAAACCACAAAGCTCACAAAGAGATATTGAACCACTTTGTGCCCTTTGTGAAATCTCTGTGTACTTTTTGGTTAAATATAAACTATTGCAAATTAATGTTTTACAGCTGGTTTGCCATACCTGGCTGTGCGGGCATCTTTAATTACGCCTTTCCAGTTCAACCCGTAAGCAAAATCGTATACATGGCCTTCAGAATCGGTATAGCACTTCATATCGTGTGGTACATCTTCGTATTGGGCTTCTACAACTTTCATATCCAATGGCATCTGCAGGGGCAATAAAGCCGATGGTTCTGCTTTACCGGTTAAGATATCCAGACTTGCCTGGCCCTGCACACCAAAATCGGCGATGATGGCGTTGGCGTTTTTCTCGAACTCGCCAAATACCAGCGGGTTGTTTACGTTTATAGATACGATAACCGGCTTGCCTTTCATTTTGGCGTAGGTATCGTTCACCATTGCCAGGTCGGTAACATTGGTCGAGATCTCTGATTTGTTTTTATAACTACGGTTGGTAAATTTCTCCAGCGGGTCGCCACCGGCAAGGCTGGTTTCACGGGCCGTTTCGGCAGTGTATTTACCGTATTGTAATGATACCGGTAAGTAGCCATTGCCGCCTGCCTTCACATCAGCCTCGTCATATCCACCGTGACCAATTGGGCTCGCAATAAATACCAGGGCGTAGTCGGCTTCATCGGGGTTTTCGGTTACTTTAAAGTATTTTTTAACAATATCCATATTCAACGGGTACTCCAGTTTTTCAGGATAAGGCCTGCCCAAAAAGTTTTTACCCGCCGGGGTAAATTTCTTAGGCACATAAACAGTTTTGCCTGTTTGCAAAGGCAGCACGTTAGCCTTGTTCTTCAGCATCACTATCGACTTTAGTTGCGCATCGTAACCCGCCTTCATAAATTCGGGGTTGCCCACGGTTTTTTTGGTTACTTCAACATCCAGGTACGGGTTCTCAAACAAACCGGTACGGAAACTACCCCTTAGCAAACGCACGGCAGATTGCTCAAACCTGGCGCGCATAAACGTTTCGCCATGTTCTTTAATGCCTATTTGGTAAGCCTCTAAAACAGGGGCCATATTGTTATTGCCGCCAAACTGGTCAACACCGGCCATCAGTATTTTGTAATGGCGCTGGGCGATGGTAGCTTTCTCCATCCCCCATGATTTACCCGACAGGAAGCTGTTAATCACCGTTTCGTCGCCTGTTACCATCCAGTCGGTACAAACCACACCATCATAATGGTATTTGTTGCGCAGCAGGTCGGTAATAATGTATTTGTTATAGTTGTTCGCCACGTTCTCGTGGTTCCTGGTATCCTGGTTAAAGCTAATGGTATAGTAGGGCATCACCGCGGCAGCCATCCCTGTTTTGCCGGCAAGCTTAAACGCGCCTTGTGTAAAAGGTATCAAAGCTTCGTTAAAGTTTTTGCCGGGGTAAACGGCATATTTACCAAAACCGAAGTGCGCATCGCGGCCACCTTCGCCGGCGCCACCGCCCGGCCAGTGTTTCACCATGGCGTTTACACTATTATATCCCCAGCCGTTGGCTAGTTCTTTAGCCCCAGTTGATGTCTGGAAACCATCTATGTAGGCCCTTGCCATATCTGCCGCCAGTTGCGGGTCTTCGCCAAAAGTACCGCTTACGCGGTTCCAGCGCGGGTCGCTGGTCATATCAACCTGCGGCGATAACGCTGTGGCAATGCCAAGCGCACGATATTCCTGCGCGGCTATATGGCCAAATTTTTCTGTTTCGGCAGGGTTGAAGGTCGCGGCCATACCTAATGAGCCGGGCCACATAGAAATAATACCACCCGCACCACCGTTAAACTCGGCAGTGGCAACCGTGCCGTGGCGAGGGTCCGAACTGTTATTAGCCGGGATACCCATGCCTGTACCCTCGGTATATGCCTGCACATTATTGTTCCATCGCGCAACTACCTCGGGGCTTTTTACCGATGTTACCAGCACGTGGCGCACATTATCTTTGGAAAGGAATTGTTTTTGCTGATCTGACAGGTCGTAAGCATTTGCGCCACTTTCTGAGAAAGGCTTGCCGCCATAAGTGGCCGCGAACGGCCCATCCGGGATGCTCGGGATCATTTGGTGGCGGCTATATAGCATTAAGCCCGCTATCTGCTCAACGCTAAGTTTCGAGGCAAGGTCTTTAGCGCGTACATCAATGGGTAAGCGCCAGTCTTCGTATTTATCCAGCTTGCCGTTCTTGTTCAGGTCTTTAAATGCCAGGCCGTCAATGGTAAGTATTTTAACGCCGGATGTGGTGGAGTAACCCAGGCTGCGCCCGCCGGTGTTGCTTACAAAAGCGATGTCGCCATTTTTGGTTTCGCTCCATTTGGTTTGTGCCGATGCCAAAGCAGGAAACAGCGCAAGCAGCATTAGATAATTTTTCCTCATAAAAATCACTTCAATTAAATACAGTCCGGTTAAGGCTATAAACTATTTATAATTGGTTATCAACACAATATGTGGCTATTGTGTCATCGGTACACAATACTAAATATTATAATTTGAAATAGCAAATGCCGTTTTTTAATAATACATTTAACATAACATTGTTACATTATTATACCCATACAGTTTACCACGTAAGGGTTAAAATAAACCTACTTGCTACACCTCCTTATGACAAATTCAATAAATTGCAGGATACGCAATACTCCTGTTGAGCCATAGCACGTTTTTAAAGAAATGATGTTTGGGGCCCGAGAACAGTTTGGGTATGGCGAGTGCCTTAATTGTGGTTGCATTCAAATTATGGAAGTGCCTGTTGATATCAATAAGCATTACCCGCCGTACTACGTATCGTTTAACCAAATTGTGCCAAAGCTTAAAAGGCAGCCATTGCTAAATCGGTTGATAAGCGGCATCCGGATGAAGAAAAAACATACAACATCAGGCAGTAGGGCTTTTGCTTTATTAAAACCCATTAAGACCATGCCGGGGGCAAAAATTTTGGATATTGGTTGTGGAAAAGGCCGGCTCATTTGCGAATTATTTAACCTCGGTTTTGAACACGTTACCGGCGTTAATAAATTTATAGGTAACGAAATACATCACGGGTTTAATGTTGAGGTATTAAAAATAGACCTGTCTGAAATGCCCTCCAACACGTATGATGCGCTTATTACCCACCATGTGTTAGAACATATGGATCAACAGGTATAGGAAATGGAACAATACCACAGGCTATTAAAAAAGTTGCGGTATATTTTTGGTATGCGTGCCGGTGCTTGGCGAGGCGTGGGATATTTACTAAGAAAACCGGGTGCAGTTATACGCGCCCGGGCATTTTGTGTTGCACACTAAAAAAAGCATGGGTATTTTAGCAGAAAAAACCGGCTTTACAGTGGCCAAAACAATTTTGATTCGGCAGCATTTCAATTTTTGGGAAGCGAATTGTATGAACGGGATATCCCGTTAACACTACCGCGCACCCATCAAATGTACCCGATCGAAGAAATATTTACACCGGATGAACTTGACGGATTCGGGAAAAGGTCTGTAGCATTAAATGCTAAACAGCGTGGAAACCCGGCCCGGCTTTATTTATATAAAAAGTAATGCGATCAGCTATTTAAGCTGTGTAAACAAATTGGCTTTGCAAAAGGCCGGCTTATTAAGAAATATGTTATCAGATAAATTAAAAGAAGAAACTAAAGCCAATCACCAGATCTTAGAAAAGAGACTTGTGAGCCAGCTTAAGGCCATCCGCTCGCAGCAGGAATATGCCAACCTTTTAAAATTATTCTACGGCTACTTTGGGGGGCTGGAAGTTAAAATAAACCAGGCGATAGATAAAAACCTATTGCCCGATAATGATGAGCGGCGTAAAACACAAGCCATTGCCGATGATATAACCGCACTTGGCGGCGATGTGCCGGCAAAAGCCGACTGTGATGCACTGCCGCGCATTAAAAACCATTTAGAAGCCTTGGGCGCATTGTACGTAATAGAGGGATCTACCCTGGGGGGCAAGATCATCAGCAAAATGATGCAGCAGCAATTAAGTTTGGATAAAGGCCTGTCGTTTTTTACCAGCTATGGTGATAACACAGTAACCATGTGGGATACGTTTAAAAACGCTTTGGATAGCCAGGCCGAAAACCCGGAACAGGAAGCCGTTATAATAGCTGCCGCCAACGAAACCTTTTTCAAGTTTGGCGAATGGTTTGAGAAGGCTAAATAATAGCATCCGGCATCCGGATCTGTTAGCCAACGGATTGGGATGCCGCAGGATAATTAGCGGTGATAATTTGCATGAGAGATGCTGATTCGTTGGCTAACGGCAGCATGACAAAGCGTTATTACTTATTAAACAGGATGTTAAAGGTTGAGCCATTGCCCAGCTCGCTCTCTACCCAAACCTTGCCCTTGTGTTTGTCTATTATGCGCTTTACAATGGCAAGCCCTACGCCTGATCCTTCGATATCACCCACATTATCCGTGCGGTGGAATAATTCAAATATCCTTGGCCGCTGTTTAATATCTATACCCAGGCCATTATCCGTAATTGAATAAACTACCTCATGGTTGTTTTTGGTACCCGATATGGTCACCTTAGGCGGATTAGAGTGCATGGAGTATTTAATTGCGTTGCTAATGATGTTAGAAAACACCTGCGATATCATTACCGGGTCGCACTGGATCCTTGGGGTTTTACCAATGGTTATGCAGCTTTCATCAAAATCGTAGATGAGTAGCAGATCGCGCACAATATCCTGTATGATAGGTTTGGGATCGATGTTAGATAATGTCAATTCCAACCGCCCAATGCGCGAGTAATCCAATACCTCGTTGATCATGTTATTCATTTTATCGGCACCCTTGTTGATGCGTTCTAAAATTTTAACAGACTGCGGATTCATTCCCTTATCGCGCAGCAAAATTTGCGCATAGCTTTTAACGGTTGATATCGGGTTCTTCAGATCGTGCGATATCGTGAAACTAAAGGTATCCAGCTCTTCATAGGCCTCTTTCAGCTTTTCGTTAAGCAGGCGGATGGCCCCTGCTTTTTGGTTGATGGCGTAAGTGATTTCGCTACGCAGGCGCATTACAGATTTCACCTCCTCGTTAGTCCAGTTTTTTGATGTGCCCGATACCGTTTGCGACCAGGCCTCGAACGAATGCCGGGGCGATAATTGCGCTACCCCATCAACCGTTGTCTCTACCGGTTTATCGGGGGTGCCTGCCCAGGTAATGGTCTCCAGTTGCTCGGGCTTAAACCATATCACGTATTCGCCAAGCTCGCGGGATAGCGTAGTTACCATTATACCCGATGCAACGTTCTTGAATAATGCAGATTCTGGAAATTCAACCGGTAGCTGGTTGGTGTAGTAAAAATTATCGCTTACATTATTTTTTAACCAGGCAACCACACTGGTTATCTGCAAATCGGTTGGTGTAATGCCAAGGGTATGTATGTGGTTTTCAAAGATAAGGGCCGCGCCCGGGGCTTCAACCGCGTTAAGCAGGTTAACACTATGGGCGGTTAAGGCATGATCGATATTGGTATCCTTTAACATCAACCGGCTTAGTTGGGCAACAGCACTTTTAAAAAGCGCTTGTGTGTGCTGGTTCTCTTCGTCCTGCCTAAACTCAAGGGCAGACGATAGTATCTGGCCTATTAATTTTGCCGACTCCCGCGACCTGTAATCTATAAACCGTGGCGAATAATTATGGCACGCTATCAAACCCCAAAGCTCGCCCTTGTACATCAGGGAGATACTGAAGCTGGATTCGACCCCCATGTTTTTTAAATACTGAATGTGGATGGGCGATACCGCGCGCAGGCCGGAGTTGGTCATATCCAGCGGTAGTTCGTTAGCTGCTATGGTTAAAATAGCCGATGGCTCGGCATGTACATTGGCAATTAAGCGGGTTAAATTTAGTTTGTAAAGCTCGCGTGCTTGTTTAGGGATATCCGATGCAGGGTAGTGCAGGCCAAGCCATGAGGGTAATTCTGTATTTTTTGCTTCGGCAATAACTTCGCCATGCCCGTCCTCCGCAAAGCGGTAAACCATTACCCTATCATACCCTATTACGTTTTTAACCTGTACCGCACTATTACTTAAAAGGTTTTGCAGGTTTTTATCGGCCAACATTTCCGCGATAGACCGGCCTATCATTTTTTGCACATCGGTAGCGCTGTCAGAATGCGCAGGCTCAAACTCCAGCAAATAAAAATCCGCTGATACAGATATGATCAAATGAAATGCAACTCCTCGTATGTTCGTATTAAAAGGGTTGGTTTGGTCAAATCCTTTAATTTTTCCGAAGGATAAAAGTTGACTTATAAAGTTAGGCGGCTCGTTTTTACCGATGATAGGCTCGATAATGTTGATGTGCTTACCCAATAAATTTGGAGAAATATCCGGTAAAAACACAGTAATATTATCACTGTGATAAACGATGACATTGTCCTGATTGATAACGAATAAAAACCCGTGCGATTGTATTTTACCGGGAATGTGAATAGGTTCTCTGTCGCAGTTGGTAAGATCAACATTCATGAGATTAATTTATAGCACAATACTTGAACAAATATGAAACATTATCCGGCATTTTCGCATATTGAAGTGAAATATAAATATTAAACAATATTTGCAGGAGTTGCCATGGCGGCATCTACCCTTTAAATGGTCGCATTACCACCCTGTTACAATTGCAAAACCGGCATACATTTGTTTATATTTATTAACCAATCAAACTAACCATCATTACAAAAGAACTTTGGATGAACCTACCGGTGAAGGATCTTAACCGTTCGAGAGAATTTTTCAACGCCATTGGCTTTTCTTTTAAGGATGGTTTCGGCAGCAACGATAAAATGGCACCGCTTGTTGTTGGAGATAAAGGTATTTGCTACCGTTATAAATAACGGATCGTTCGACATGAGCAAATGAGATTTAAAACTCCCGGGATCTTCTAAAGCTTTTTACAATGCCGCTTTTACATTCGAAACATTTGGCAATGTGTTTACAATATGCTTTGCCGCCTTTTGCTTTTTCCTAATGATAAAAAGGCGCGATATATTCCCCAAATTCATCATTGGCTTAAATGCGTATTGGGTGGTGTTCCATTTGTTAGTTCTTATTTTATTACAATCGGCAGGTGCGAAAACTGACACCGATGATGGTAAAGCTTTAATGCGGTCAATTATTGTAGCCGCCATTCGGATCCCCTATTTTATTAAAAGCACTTTTGTACAAAAAACTTTTATTGTACTATACCCGGTGAACAAATACGCTTTTTATACCTACGTGGAACTACTGTCAGAGCCTGAGGAAGCTGAAAAAAGGAACAATGACGAATAGTTACCTCGGCAGCGTTTTGAAGTCAATTAAAGGCGGATGAAATGTGTTTTTTGGTGAAAATTTCTGGTTTAAAGGCGCCAGATCGTCAAAAAAACCGCCGTTGCGCAGGTATAATACACCGTCTTTTATACCACCCGAATAATCTTTACGATAGTTCTTGCGGGCGGTTTCATCGCCGGTGTAAGTGACGTTGCCTGTAGCGGAAAAATACCCCAGCGTATCGCCCAGCCATTGGTTGGTGAAGTAGGCCATGCGGGTTTTGTCGCCATTATCAGGTTCAAAGTTTTCTACAAAGGAGTACAAGTCGTTTAGATAAAGGTTAGTTTTTGGGCGAAGAAAGCTTGCGATAAGCAACCATGTATTACTGCTTTTCTCTTTAAACCAGGCGGTGTACATAGTTGCGTCTTTTGTAGGATTAGGGTCGGCTTCTAATAAAAACGCGTAGGTTTTACCTGCCTGCCAAGGGTACTGCAGGTAGCTTTGCCCACCCGATCCCTCATCACCAAAGGCCCCGCCGTGTACGGTTGGGCCTTTGTTTAACAGCTTGATACGCAGGCTATCGGGAATGCTCTTAGGGTCATCAGTAGTAAAAGGGCTCCAAACGGAGAACAACACCCTGCGCTCTGTAGCCGAATTTACCTGCATACCAAAATACCCGCCATTAAAACCATCGGCCATAAAATAGGAACCAACAACATCCATTTTTTGCGGAACGGTTATCTCGTTATAAAACCATTTTACCTGGTTTTTAATGCTATCGGGTATCCCATACCGTAAATGCACCGATGGCCCGCGCCTGCCAAAATGGAATGATGAGCCGGGTTTTACATAGGTAAGTTGGTTATCAGCATTTACGCCGTCTACAATTAAGTCGGTAACATCTGCATAATCACTTCCTGTTTTGCTGATGCCTTTCAGGTTGAGCTTTACATAGCCCGGTTTAAGTATAGATATGTTACCCATGCTTACTGTGTCAAAAGCAGCATTGCTAAGCTTTTTGGTGAAAACCATTTTACCGGAGGAAATGCTTATTGCACTATTACCCTTTGGTACACGCAAGCGTAGCGCCAGTTTAAAAGTTTGCGGCGTTGAAACCCTGAAATATATGCTTGTTATATCTTGCGGGCTTTTCCAATTAATTATGCCTTCATCGGAAACAATAGCCGCGCCTTTAGCCCAGGCATTGCCACCAAGCGGGATAATGGCTTTTGTCGACTGTGCACTAACAATAACGGTATTGAAATATATTAAAGTAGCCAGTAACATTAGTTTTTTCATTTCCTTTGATATTGGAATGGCTAATATAAAAAGATAAACCTACACCCATTTGATCACCAAAGTTTTTTCGGCCTCTATACTGATGTGGTTGCCGCCAACCTTACCGCCGTTATTGGCAAAAATAACGATGGGTTGCAAGGTGGCTTCCCGAAGGATCAGCTTAAATTCGCGATGTGTTTCTGATTTATTAATGATGATGGTTACCCATTCCGTAGCATTGCCCATTACTTTCATCAGTATACCTTTTTGCGGCTCCTCAAAAACAAAGGGCAGGTTTAGTGTATCCAAATTTATCGCTTTGGCAAGAAACATGTTCAGGTGGTTATAATCGCCCAGTATCCTGCTTCCTAAACCAATGAGTGACGGCAACCAGTAAACTGTGCCCTTGCCAATCATATTTTGCGTAGCAGTTAAGTTTTCTCCGCGGCATGCCAATGCCGTTGCTGTAGTGGTTTTTAACTCACCGCGCCATTGATAGGCCGGCAAGGCAATACCATCAGCCATCAGTTCTTCCATCTCATCAATGGCTATATATTCCAACACATCCGCTCCAAACAAGTTACGTAAAGGGAAATTTAAGCGCATGGTGCCAACGGCATTTTCATCGTAATAGCCGGTTAGTCCGTCGGCAATTAGTTTACCGCCTTTTAGTACAAATGTTTCCAATAATATCCAATATTTTGATGGAATGGAGATTTGGTGCGCCAAAATAATAACCGCCCCGATGTAATCATCTTTATAAAAGTCAAATTCACTTATCTCTTTTAAATTGGCTTGCACTCCGGCCTCGCTCAATGCCTCAAAATAAGCGATAGCCGATTTCATAACCCCACCTTCGTCACGCCCCTCGTAGCTTTTGCCACCCATTTGCAGCTTTTTCTCTATCCATAATGACTCGCGGATGTAAATGATGTTGATGCCGGATTGTAATTCCTTCGCATCCTCAAAAAAGGTAATCTGTTCATTAAGGGTATTGATAACTTCGGTTGTAGCCTGCAACCTGTCGGATGGTTCGTTATGATAATTTAGCATACCCCATTCGCCGGCTTCGATACCTGATGAACGTGGGTTTAGGCACCAAAAGATAGCGCCCTTGCTTTCGCTGCCGATGGCAATCCAAAGCCATTGGGCAATTTCTTCTTTGGTGGGGCACAGGGCTAAAAAGCCGCTGTAGGTATTGTTACCACCCTGCAATTCGGTCATAAACCAGGGGGTTTCGCCTGCGCCCGAGCGGATGATCTCGCAGTTAGCAGCTATGGCCAAAGCATATTGTTGGCGACTAAAGTTGTCAAAGTGCCAGCTGGCATGCGCCGATCCACCCAAACTGGTCAAAAAATCGCGCCAGGCTGTAAAATCATATTCGGCCACGTTTTTAAATATGGCGTGGTTATTTACATGGATGATGCTTTCCGGGTCGTGTTTATAGATCTCACCCGTAAGCCATTGCAGGAACCAGGTGTTGTAATAGAGATGGAAGCGCTCATCCGCAAAATCAAAATGATCATAACCGCCGCTCGTGTATTCCGGATGTGCCTGGGCGGCTTTCCATTCGCTATATTTATCGGTCGCATGCTGGTCTTGCGGAAAATGCCCAACTCCCGGTTCATTTACCGGTACCCAGCCATAACAGGAGTTGAACTGTTTAAAATGACTGATAACATTCTCTACATATCGTTCTATAGCGACAAGATGATTTTCATCCTTCGGGAATTTTAGCCCTCCCAAGTCGGTAAACGCCGTAGCCGGGAACAGGTTGCCATAAACTTTAATGCCATATTTATCGGCGGCTTTATAGGCTTCATCAAACAGGGTAAAATCCCATTTTCCATCAGCCTTATGCATATAAGTTTCAAACAGGCGGATGCGGGTAACCGTCATCCCGGCTTCCTGCAGCCGTTTAAACCAAAGGTCAATTTCTTTGGGTGTTTGCCCGGGTTCTATAAAAACCTCGGCACCTATCATTATAGGGGTAGCCTGCTGTTTGGAAGTGTACTGCATAATAATCTGCCGGGCATCAACGCACCGTAAAGGAGTAACTTTTTAAAGCAGGAATGGTTTTAAAGTCGGGTTTAGATAGAATGGATGTAGCTGTACAGTATTATATAAATAATACAATAATTAATTTGTAAGTTAGTGCACATAAACCTTATCAAAGATGTCAATAGTTAAAGAAGAGTTTGCAGAACTCGTAAATGAAATTAAAGAAAACGACAAAGAATTTGAGATTACTCCAAGAACTTTATTAGACGCATTTTGGTGTGAAAAGCGAACATCTGGCAATCAAGCTCGAGTTGACCAATACTTATTTGAAAATCAACTTGAGACGGAACCGGATTATAGAAATGGATGGTTCGATGGTGATATAATATTAAGGCATAGGAAACGGGCAAAAGCTAAAAATGAAAGCGACCCTATTCAAAGATTGAAGTTACTACCAGCGGCAAATAAAGAATTGGTAACGGTTCAAAAAGAATCAACTCTTAAAGAGGCTATTACTTTAATGATGTTAAATAACTATTCACAATTACCCGTGATGAGTAGTACAAGAAACGTATACGGTGTAGTTAACTGGGATACTATAGGTTTTGCATTGGCAAACGGTTGTAAATCTGACGATATTAAAGATTACACGTCAAAATATTACGCCATATTAGACTACGATACCCCTTTGTTAGAGGCAATATCCGTTATTATAGAAAAGGAGTTTGCTTTGGTTCAAAAGAATGACAAAACAATTAGCGGTATCGTTACCCTCGCTGATATCAGCACGCAATTTATTACTGTTACGGAACCTTTTTTATTACTTGAACAAATAGAAAAACATTTAAGGCAAATTTTAGACAGTAAATTTTTAGTCGATGACTTGCGCGAGTTTTGTAAAATAGGGGATATAGAAAGAGATATTGAATTTATAGATGATTTAGCGTTCGGAGATTATTTACAAATCTTTAGCAATCCTGATTACTGGGAAAAATTAAACCTTTCTTTTGAACGATCCCATTTTATAAAAATGTTAGATAAAGTAAGAATTATACGAAACGATATCATGCATTTCGATCCGGAAGGCATTACCAAAGAGCAACGTGAAGATTTGACTAAAATGGCAAAATTCCTTATGCTCACTCGAAAGTTTTAAAGGCGGATTTATGTCGAATGAATATAGCTCTGCAGCTGCTCTATAGTTTCTTTTTGCGAGTGTATGGTTTCGTAAACCAGGTCGTTGATGGAAATGATGCCGCTGAGGTTCTGTTCCTTATCAAACACGGGCAGGTAGCGTATGTTGCGCTCGCTCATGATCAGCATACAGTCATCTACAGAAGAATCCGGCGTGATGTGTGGGAAGCTATTGCTCATAATTTCGCCAACGGTGGTTTCGTCAGAGTGTTTACCCATCAATATGATTTTACGGGCGTAATCGCGTTCGGTTACCAGGCCAATATATTCGTCATTTTCGGTTACCACTACCGAGCCGATATTTTTTTCGGACATCAGCTTTAATACATCTAAAACAATGGTTGTGGCAGGTACAGCAATAACATTGCTCCCCTTACGGGCAAGGATGTGTTTTACGCTTTTCATATAAATTGAGGTTATTGGAGACCTCAATTTACAAATAACTATAAGAAAAGCAATAAGTTATATTAAAATAATAATGCGCCGGTTAGCTTATGGCGATAACCTTATCCGCCAGCACGCCAAAAATCCTATCGGCCTTGCGGCTCAGGATAGCCACTTTACCAGTAAATTTGCCAAAGGAAGGCAATATGGCTTGATGCTTACCAAAAGCGAAACATGGCAACGTAACGCGCTGCCTGCCCCGGCCAACCAAACTAATACCAGGGTGAATGTGCCCGCATAAAACGTAACCGTCTTCCTCTTTCGTCTCCGGATCGGGCAGCGGGTGGTGCAGCATCAGGAAAGGGCCAACAACCAACCTCTTATGTAAAATGACGCGCAGGGCAGTATAATGTTTATCGCTGATGATATCGTGGTTGCCCTTTATCAGGATGATCTCCAATTTGGGGAACTGGCTCCGCCAAAGCACAAACCAATCCCAATCGTTATTCATGTCGCTGTGGAACAGATCGCCGAGGAAGAATAATTTGTCGGGGCGATGCTCATGGATGAGATCGGAAAGCATGGCCAGGTCATCCTGCTCCATATTGCGGGGGATAGCAATACCGGCCTTGCGAAAATGCCCAACTTTACCAAAATGCACATCGGTTATGATGAGGGCGTTTTCTTGCGCCCAATAAATAGCCTTTTGTGGTAACAGTAAAAGATCCTGATCTAAAAATTGGAAAGGTGTACCCGCACTCATCGTCATATCGAGGGCAAAGATAAGGGTTTTGAGGATTTGATGAGCGGAGAATGGTTGATTAGGTGTGTGGGTTTTTTGGGGCTGAGATGTACTCACCCTGACATCGCTTCGCTGGTCGCTCCTCTCTTCGCTGCGCGGAAAGAGGGGAAGAAAGCCTCTCCCCAACCCTCTCCAAAGGAGAGGGCGTAAAACTCTTACCCTCTTCGCGGAGCAGAGAGTGTCGCACATGAAATGCCGCGGAGTGAGTAACTCGCAAAGCGATATGTTATTCGGTTACTAATTATGTAATATTGTTTATGGAAATTAAGGAAGCGCAGCATCTTGTAGATAACTGGATCAAAACAACCGGTGTACGATATTTTAACGAGCTAACCAATACCGCCATGTTAATGGAAGAGGTGGGCGAAGTTGCCCGCATCATGGCAAGGCAATACGGCGAGCAATCGTTTAAAGCATCTGACAAGGAAGTTAACCTGGCAGATGAAATGGCCGATGTGCTGTTTGTACTGATCTGCCTGGCTAACCAAACCGGGATAGACCTGACTGACGCGCTGGAGAAAAACATGCAAAAGAAAAGCATCCGCGATGCAGACAGGCACCAGAATAATGAGAAACTGAAATAGCAATCTACGTTATATAATTCTATAATAACAAACAAAATAATATTCTGTTTTATTTGTTAAATCAAAATATAATAATGTATATTTATTATTAACTAACCAAATCTATATTGTGAAAAAGTATTTTACTATCTTATTTATATTAGCGATCGGAGTTATCGCATGCAAACACCAGCCTGAGGAGAAATTAAAAGTTACCGAGGTGATACTGCCGCCGCCGCCAGCAGAAAAATCGGTTACAAGTCAGCAGTACGCGCCTCCTGTTGTAGTCAACGGTAAAGCGCAAGGGTCTGGCGTAAGTGAAGCAGTTACCATCGATGAACCCGTTGGCAACGCCGATATTAAACAAGTAGTTGAACAAAAACCTGCGGCAATCCAAAAGAAAATCATAAAAGAAGGTGATATCCGTTTTGAGACAAGCGATGTTGCCGAAACCCGCAAGCTCATCATCAGCTCGTTAAAGCACTTTGGTGGTTATGCCGAAGATGATAGCGAAACAACCGACGGTTCGTATGGCACTAAAGAATACACGCTCAGCATCCGTATCCCGGCAAAAAATTTCGATAGCTTCTTGGGCACGGTATCTTCTACTGCCACCAAGATCGATAGCCGCAATATTCGTATAAAGGATGTTACCACCCAATTTATCGATACCAAAACCCGCCTCGATAATAAACTACAACTGGAAAAACGCTACCTGAACTTGCTTAACCGCGCCGGCAAAATGCGCGACTTGTTAGATATCGAAGAAAAGCTTACCCAGGTCCGCAGTGAGATAGAATCGACACAGGGCCAGTTAAATTACATGAGTAAACAGGTTGAGTATAGTTCCTTAACCATTACATTTTACACTAAACAGCCTGAGCAAGTTGCCGTAGGTAATGGCTTTGGCTATAAACTTAAGAGTGCTTTGATAAGCGGATGGGAGTCTTTACAGGGCTTATTCTTTGGTTTATTATCGAGCTGGTATTTACTATTGATAATAGCGGTGATAATCGTGTGGATAAGAAGATGGAGAAATAAAAGGAGGTTGGCTAAACAAGCTTAACCAGCCTATCGCCATCCAAAACTGGTATGGCAGTCGTCAGATCAACCTGCAGGCAAAATTCAATATCTTTTTCGATGCCGAGTTTTTTGAGGCGTTCGCCGTGGGATGTTTTGCTGAGATATTGGCCGATATTGCTTTTGCCTATTTGGAACAGATCGTTAGCAGCAATGGCGGGATCATCGAGGATAAAGCCGCTGCTTTTTAGTTGTTCTACAACCGCACCTGCAAAAAGGGTATCCTCCAGGTTAAAGTTGTTTTTCCACCCGGCGCAAACCAGCAGGATGTTTTCCTGCTGCGTTTTTAACCAGTTGCAAAGCGCGGTTAAATTAAGGAAAGAGCCGATGACGATCTTTTTTGCACTGCGCGATAAATGCAGGGCGTGTGTACCGTTAGTAGTAGTAAGCACCACGGTTTTGCCTGATACCTTTTCGATAGTGTATGAGAACGGAGAGTTGCCAAAATCGAACCCTTCTACCACTTTGCCATCGCGTTCGGCAGCGATGAGGTAGTTTAGCCCTTTTTCGCGGTAGGCGGCACATTCTTCAACTTCAGATACCGGGATAATAGCTTCGGCACCATTTTCGATGCCATAGCAAATAGACGACGTAGCTCTGAAAATATCTATTACCACGACAACATAATCCGACACGTTATATAATGGGATAAGGGCGGGAGTAAGGCAAACATCTAAAGCTTTCGCAGTCATTGGGTCAATGTGTCATTAGGTTATTGGAAAATCATTAGGTCATGGGTCAAAAAAATGACGCAATGACCTAATGATACAATGACGGGCAAAGCCCTGTTATTTATAAAACGGTGGTTTTACAACCTGCGCTTTTACTTTATTATCGCGGATAAGGATGAAGATTTCGGTGCCTTCTTTGGCAAATTCATTTTTTACGTAGCCCAGGCCGATTGCTTTTTGCAGCGATGGCGATTGGGTGCCCGAGGTTACTTTGCCAATAACGTTACCATCAGCGTCAACTATCTGGTAATCGTGGCGTGGGATGCCGCGATCTATCATTTCAAAGCCAATTAACTTGCGTTCTACACCTGCTGCTTTTTGTTGTTGCAGGGCCTCTGAATTGGTAAACGCCTTGCTGAATTTAGTTACCCAGCCAAGGCCGGCTTCTAACGGCGATGTGGTATCATCAATATCGTTTCCGTAAAGGCAGAAGCCCATCTCTAAACGCAGGGTATCGCGTGCAGCTAAGCCAATTGGCTTTATACCGAAAGGCGCGCCTGCTTTAAACACTTCGCTCCAGATGAAATCGGCATGCTCGTTATCAAAATAAATTTCGAAGCCACCTGCACCGGTATACCCAGTTGCGGATACCACCACATTATCAATACCTGCAAATTTGCCTTTTGTAAAAGTATAATACTCCATCGAAGCCAGGTCGATGTCCGTTAAGCTTTGCAGCGCGTCAGCCGCTTTAGGGCCTTGTACGGCAAGTAACGAAGTACGGTCTGAGATATCTTTCATATCCACACCTTCAGTATTAAATTTGCTTATCCAGTTCCAGTCTTTTTCGATGTTTGAAGCGTTAACAACCAGCATGTATGTTTTCTCATCCATGCGGTAAACCAACAGGTCATCTACAATACCGCCATTTTCGTTTGGCAGGCAAGAGTATTGCACTTTTCCATCATATAGTTTAGAGGCATCATTACTGGTAACACGCTGGATCAGGTCAAGCGCTTTATCGCCTTTCAAAATAAATTCACCCATGTGGCTCACATCAAATACACCTACGCCCTTGCGCACGGTATCATGTTCGGCATTGATGCCAACGTATTGTACAGGCATGTTGTAGCCCGCAAACGGCACCATTTTGGCACCCAGGTTGGTATGTACTTGTGTTAAAGCTGTATTTTTCATGGTGAAAATTATATCGGGGCAAAAATAGCAAAATAGCTGTAGTACGCAGGCAGATTATATAATTGATTGATAAAATTCGGCAAGCAGATGTGTTATGGTATTTACATCGTGCTGCTGCTCTATCAGGCGCCGGGCATTGCGGCCAATCTCATGACAATAATGTTCATCTGTAATGCATTTACGCATGGCATTATGAAATTCGTCGGTATCATTAGCGATGATGATATTTTTACCATTTTGGATGTTAATCCCCTCGGCACCAAGTGAGGTAGAGATGATGCATTTTTCCATGGCCATACCTTCAACTATCTTCACCCGCATACCACCACCCGAAAGGAGCGGCACTATCATGATAGATTTGCTGTTCACAAACTCCAATGCATCGTCAACCTCCCCATGAATGAACACCTTGCCCAGCACCTCATAATCGTCAAACTGCTCGGGGATGTTATGGCCGGCTACATAGAATTTAGCTTTCAGGTCGCCGTCGGTAAGGTCTTTATGGAAGTTATCGATAAACCATTCTATTCCCTCGCGGTTGGGTAACCAATCGAGTGAGCCCAGGAAAAAAAGGCTCGGAAAGTCTTCTTTAGAATGGTCTGGTTTGTATAGCGACAGGTCTATCCCGATAGGCAAAACGGTAAGCGGTATTTTAGTGCCGAATGACAGTATAGAAGTTTTATCCTGCTCGGTAAATGCTACTATACCATCAAATTTATTCAGCAATTCCAGCTCGTAGTTTTTAATGCGCCGGGCAAGTAATCTCAGGTACCATCGTTTAAAGGGGTCGCTTTTTTGCCGGGCAAGCTTTTGCCAAACCTGGTGCTCGATGTTATGTGCCCTAAAAATTACTTTGGCTTTAGAGTTCCTGCGGATGATATCGAGGTAAGGCGCTACAAAGATGCCTTCCAGTTGGATGATGTCGTACTTATTATCCGTCAAGTGCCTGAACAGTAACTTTTCGAACCCGGCATTATAATACTTATCAATATTGTAAGAGTTATTGGTGAACAGATTGCTTACCGCCTCTATCATGGTTACGCGGGTATCAATGTCGTACTCGGTATAATTTATTTTTTCGAGCAGCTCATCGCGCTCCCGCGGGGCGCTTTTCTTTTTTATGTTGAGGGATATCAGCGTAACATCATGCCCAAGTGCTACCAAACCTTTTATGGTATTACCTACCACAATGGGGTAGCCGCCATTTTGCGGGAACGGTGCGCGGTGCGTTAATATTAATATCCTCAAGCGTTAGCGTAATTGGTTAACCAAAGGTATAAAACCCTTTAAGCTTTATCAATTATCTCTTTAGAAATACGTACCGGGGGCTGGGTTACCTTAAAGGTTTTACGGTGGTATGGCGTATGCCCATGCTGCAACACCATTTTACGGTGAATGATGGTTGGGTAGCCTTTGTTGCTGTGCCATTCGTACTCGGGGTGCTCTAATGCAATTTGCTTCATATAATCATCGCGGTAGGTTTTGGCAAGGATAGATGCTGCCGCAATGCTGAAGTATTTGGCATCGCCCTCTACAATACAATGGTGAGGTGTTTCGCGGTATTTGTTAAAGCGGTTACCATCGATAATTAAAAACTGGGGGATGCAAAGCAGCTTATCAATAGCGCGGTGCATCGCCAGGAAGGACGCATTTAAGATGTTGATCTCATCTATCTCGATATTATCGCACCAGGCAACGGCGTGGGCTACAGCTTTTGCTTCAATTTCTTCACGAAGCTGGTAGCGCACGTCTTCGGTTAGCTGTTTAGAATCATTAAGCAAATGGTGGTCAAAACCGCGCGGCAGAATAACGGCCGCAGCAAATACAGGCCCGGCAAGGCAGCCACGACCGGCCTCGTCACATCCTGCTTCAATAAATTCGTGTTGGTAACTTGCTAATAACATCCGTTTGCTCTTTTCTTGCTGTAGTACAAATATCTTAAAATAAGTGGCCTGTGCCCAATAGCTATTGAAAAATAAAGCCTTGAGGCTAAATATTTCAAACTAACAACTACTAAGAATGTTAAAACAGGGTAATGAAGAAAATAGTATTCGCCTTTTTTATTTTTTGCGGCTTTGCTGGCTTTGCTCAAAAGCATGTGCACCTGCCACATGGTATGGTGTTTGGCCATAAGCCAAATGGTATAGCACCCGTTCCTGCCACAAAAATTGAAGACTTTATGGGCAAGAAAATAAGGCAAACCACAGCCTTAACAGGCACACTCATCCGTGTAACCAAAGAAAAAGGTGGCTGGTTTGAAATGGATGCCGGCGGCGGAAAGATCATTGCCGCACATTTTAAAAACTACAACATCACCCTGCCAACCCAATTAAAAGGCCGCGGCGTAATTATACAAGGCGTAGCCCAGCGTGCTTTAATTGCCGATGATATGCAACACTTTGCCGGGGATACGGTAGTTGGCAGTAAACAGCATCAGGAAAAAGTTAATCCCAAAGCGAGGATAACATTTGAAGTTTGGGGTTTGATGGTGGATAGATAGTTGGCAGCGGTCAATCTAATTCTCGTATTCCCAGCTCGTTATTACGAGGGTAGCGTGGCAATATTCAATAGAAATTCTGCTTCATAACTATCGAAGATTGCCACGTCCATATCGCCACCGCAATGACGCGCTGAGTGCGATTAAAAAAAAATAGCGATGGTATCAAACCCATCGCTATCTCAAATATTCATTAAATATTCTTTACGCAAACCTTGCCTCTTTTCTTAAAGATGTAGGTTCAACATGAAGGTAATCGGCAAACAATTCTTTTACTTTATCTGCTACTTCGGCGCGGTTAACGGTTGAAGCGTCGCGGCGGCATTTAAGAAAATGCTCGCGGGCAATTTTTTCTGACAGGTCACCAAGGGTTTTTACCTTAAGCTCGCGTCCAAATTTGCCTGCCAATATTAAGCCTGTGATAGAAATTACCATACCTATGTAACCAATTATACCAAACATAAAGCTAACAGTAACAGAGGCCAAAAGTGCTACGGAAAATGCCCATACTACACCCGGTTTGGGGCGCAACAGGTTCATGTGTAAACCCATCTCGTTTTCCAGATCGGCAACAACCTCTATGCGGTTATCGCGTGGGAAAAGCTCGCACAGTTTAGTTTGTGGCTTAAGGTCGCATTTCTCAATTGGTTTTTTAGCGTTAATTGCATTACGCAATTTGTAAAAAGCCTGCTGGGTAGTGCAACTGTCACTTTGAACTTGTTTAACCTTATTTACAACCATGTCGCACATGGCGCCAAAAGTTTTCACGTGGGTAAGGTCTTCGTCTGTGAACCGGATATTGAACGATCTTTCGATCTTTAACAAAACATCACTTACATCCTCCGGGTCGATATTGCTCAGATTAACGACCGGCGTATTCTTTAAACTAACTTTCAATCTTATAGTACTAAATTAAACCATTTAGCCGCCACAAAAATATACGGCGCTAACCTTAAATTCAAAACTGATGCCAGTTTTTGTATTACTTGCTCAAATACATTGATTTTTCTTTATACAGATGCCTAAAATACGGGTCCTGCAAGTCGGGTATAAACCTGATCGCCTCGCCTGTAGATTTCATTTCGGGTCCTAACTCTTTGTTTATTTCCGGGAACTTATCAAACGAAAACACAGGTTCTTTTATTGCATATCCTATAAGCTTGCGCTCAATGGTAAAGTCTTTTAGTTTGTTAACGCCAAGCATTACTTTGGCGGCAATGTTGATGTAAGGTACATCGTAAGCCTTAGCTATAAACGGCACTGTACGTGATGCACGCGGGTTTGCCTCTATCACAAATACCTTATCTTCTTTAACTGCGAACTGGATATTAAGCAAGCCGCGAACATTTAATGCACGTGCTATTTTGGCAGTATATTCTTCCATCTGCCGGATAACATTATCGCTCAGATCAAATGGTGGCAATACCGCGAAAGAGTCTCCCGAGTGGATTCCGGCAGGCTCAATGTGTTCCATCAAACCAATAATATGCACATCCTCTCCATCGTGGATAGAATCCGACTCAGTTTCGGAAGCGCGATCCAGGAAGTGGTCAATTAATACCCTATTTCCAGGTAAGTTTTTCAACAGGTTTACCACAGCTTTCTCCAGGTCCTCATCGTTTATCACGATGCTCATGCCCTGGCCGCCAAGTACGTAGCTTGGGCGTACCAATACCGGGTAGCCTACTTCGTGCGCTACAATCAGTGCTTCTTCTGCACTTTCAGCAACACCGTATTTAGGGTAAGGGATCTCTAATTCTTTTAACAGATCGCTAAAACGGCCGCGGTCTTCGGCAGCATCCATATCGTTAAATGATGTACCGATGATCTTGATGCCATGCTCATGCAACTTCTCGGCCATTTTAAGGGCTGTTTGGCCACCAAGCTGTACGATCACACCTTCCGGTTTCTCCAGGTCGATGATTTCGCGTACATGCTCCCAGAAAACGGGCTCAAAGTACAGCTTGTCGGCCATGTTAAAGTCGGTAGATACGGTCTCGGGGTTACAGTTGATCATGATGGCTTCGTAACCGCTTTCTTTAGCGGCCAATAAACCATGCACACAGCTGTAATCAAACTCGATACCCTGTCCAATACGGTTAGGGCCCGATCCCAATACGATGATCTTCTTTTTATCAGATACGATCGATTCGTTTTCGCCTTCGTAAGTTGAGTAATAGTACGGTGTTTTGGCAGCAAACTCAGCCGCGCAGGTATCCACCATTTTATAAACACGTTTTATACCCAGTGCTTTGCGGCGCTGGTAAACATCCTCTTCGGTTACATTCCCTAAAACGTAGGCAATTTGTGTATCCGAGAAACCACGCTGTTTAAGGGTGAAAAAGAAATCTTCTGGAATATTATTTAGCGAGTAACGGCGCAGTTCAGTTTCTACATTCACTACATCCTGGATCTGGTTCAGGAACCAACGGTCGATCTTAGTTACCTTACGGATAGACTCTATTGGCACACCCAGGCTCATGGCATCGTAAATGTGGAACAACCTGTCCCAGCTTGGATGCTCCAGGCTATGCATAATCTCGTCCAGGTTGCGGCTTTGGCGGCCATCGGCACCAAGGCCGGCACGGCCAATCTCTAAACTCTGGCAAGCTTTCTGTAAAGCTTCTATAAAGCTACGGCCAATACCCATCACCTCGCCTACCGATTTCATGGTAAGGCCAAGTTCGCGGTTAGCGCCTTTAAATTTATCGAAGTTCCAGCGGGGGATCTTCACGATCACATAATCCAAAGTTGGCTCAAAGTAAGCCGAAGTTGTTTTGGTGATCTGGTTCTCTATTTCATCGAGGTTGTAACCAATGGCCAGCTTTGCAGCTATTTTGGCAATTGGGTAACCTGTTGCTTTTGATGCTAATGCTGATGAGCGCGATACACGAGGGTTGATCTCTATAGCGATAATGCTTTCATCTGCCGGGTTGACAGAAAATTGTACATTACAGCCACCTGCGAAGTTACCAATGGCACGCATCATTTTGATGGCCTGGTTACGCATTTCCTGGTAGCAGCGGTCGCTCAGGGTCATGGCTGGGGCCACGGTTATCGAGTCGCCGGTGTGGATACCCATCGGGTCGAAGTTTTCGATAGAACAGATGATAATAACGTTATCATTACCGTCCCTTAATAACTCTAATTCGTATTCTTTCCACCCTAAAACGGCTTGCTCTACCAAAACCTCGTGGGTTGGAGATGCCTGCAGGCCGCGACTTAAAGCAGCGTCAAATTCCTCTTTTTTATGTACAAAGCCCGCGCCTTTACCACCAAGGGTATAGCTTGGGCGAATAACCAGCGGGAAACCAATTTCTTGCGCGGCTTCTTTACCCTCCAGGAAAGAGTTGGCAATTTTTGAGGGAGCAACCCCTATGCCTATATCAACCATTAACTGGCGGAAGGCTTCGCGGTTCTCTGTTTTTTCGATAGCGGCAATATCAACCCCTATAATTTTAACCCCGTATTTTTTCCATAAGCCCTGCTCATCAGCCTCAATACAGAGATTCAACGCGGTTTGGCCACCCATAGTAGGCAGTACGGCGTCAATTTTCTGTTCGATGAGTATTTTTTCTAAGCTTTCTACATTAAGCGGCAGCAGGTAAACATGGTCGCCAATAACCTTATCGGTCATGATGGTGGCGGGGTTGCTGTTGATGATGGATACGATGATGCCTTCATCTTTCAACGAAAGGGCAGCCTGCGAACCGGCATAATCAAACTCACACGCCTGGCCTATAATAATAGGGCCCGAACCAATAATTAAAACGGATTTGATGGAAGTATCTCTTGGCATAGCACTTTGTGGGTTATGGCCGATGGATCATTGTTCATAGATTGTTTTGCCATGAACTATTAACCAGCAACAATTAACTAATTTCTATGCGCTGAAAGGCGAAAAATCCCGACCTCAGCGTCGGGGTGCAAAGATAGCAAATTGTAGAGATTAGGGGATTTTAATTTATAAATTAAATAGAGAATTAAATAATAAGTAAACCGTTCACATTATGCATGGTTTTATTCATTAGCCATTCTAAAGTTTTATTGGTAAGGCATATGTTATTCTTAACGGAACAGCATGCCTATAGCCAGGGTCCCAATCATGACTAAGTCATAGCGCTTTTATGGCTTCAGCAGCTAATATTTGGCGAACGTAGAATTATAAAATTGGTGAGTTTTCCGTCGTTTTCAACCATGAATTTTAAAACAACCTGGTCTTGAATAACTTTTCCCCTCTCTTTTGCAGGATATTTAATTGTCGTGGCCAGAAATTAACCGAATTTATTTTCACTATTAACAAATTTTGGCATAACTAACCTGTCTGTATGAGTGGTACTTACGCCATTAATTACGGCCTTTCCGGACTTTAATACACCATTCTAGCATGTTTTAATATTGTTATTCTGTGTAACGGTTAAAACGAATTCGTGAATTTAATTAAGACAATTTCATGAAAAGTATTTTAAATTTTTTTATTTCACGTTTCCGTTACCCTCAAATATTTAATAACCGTAATCCGGACTTCAAGTATTTTATTGTTAACGGGGCCAGAGTGACTACACCCTTACAAGCTCTTCGGCAAGTTCATTCAATATTCAGGTGGTCCCAAATAAAAAGATTTCCGTTGTTTGTTAAGGACTGGGTATACGTCAAGGATTGTTTTATATTTGGTACTGCAATAGCAGTGAAAAATTAATAAATAATAAAAAGCACAATAATATATTCGTTATGAAAAAAAGTAGTTTATTTTTTATCGCCACATTTGTACTGTTTGCTTATTACTCGGCAAAGGCGCAAAGTTATTCAACAGATAACACTATTGTGCATATTGAAGCTGGCAAGATTCGTGGCAAGTTTGATAAAAGCGTTTACATTTTTAAAAACATACCGTTTGCTGCTCCGCCCGTAGGTAGCCTTCGCTTTGCGGCTCCGGTAAAACCTACGCCATGGCAAGGTGTACGAGATGCAATCGCTTCCGGACCAACCGCTCCATTTCCTACGCCTAAAGATGCTGATATTGATGGAAAGCCCACATTTGGAAAGGGTTGGGTTAAAGGTGATAATTTCCTTACCACGAATGTTTGGACACCAAATGTAAAAACTGGCCGCCTCCCGGTGATGGTTTATATTCATGGGGGAGCATTTGTTTTGGGTACAAGCAATGTGCCTATTTTTGATGGAACTAGTTTTGCTAAAAAAGGAGTCGTGCTTGTTTCTTTTAATTATCGCCTGGGCATTGAAGGGTTTCTGAAAATAGACGGTGTGCCTACCAATATTGGTATACGTGATCAGATAGCAGCCCTGAAATGGGTGCAGAAAAATATTAAAGCTTTTGGCGGGGATCCCAGTAATGTCACTGTTTTTGGAGAATCGGCCGGGGCAATAAGTGTGGGCGTACTGGTAACAAGCCCTGCTGCCAAAGGCTTATTTAAAAACGCTATTATGCAAAGTGGATCTGGTCAGGCAGTACTAAGCGGTGAACAGGCAGACCGGATCGCGAAAAAATATGCAACAACGCTTCAAATAAAAAATACCAGAGAAGCTTACATGAAATTTACACCCGAGCAATTGGTGGCATACCAACCTAAAGTAACTCCAAAAATGGTAAAACTTGAAACGGAAGATTTTTCAGATCCTTCTGGTGGGGTAAGTCTTTATTTTCCAGTAATTGATCAGGATATCGTTCCAAAAGTGCCATTGGCAAATGCACGTAATGGTGCTGGGAGCGATTACAATCTATTGATTGGGTACAATACAGACGAGATGAATTATTTTTTGGTGCCTACGGGTGTGCTCAAGAAAATAAAACTAAATTTAATATTGAATTTTGCAGTCAAAAAGGTACATCCAGCACCGGCAAAATTGATCTCGATATATAAAAATGAATATCCCGAGAAAAACCTCGGAGAACTGTTTTCTGCGGTGCTCACCTCGTATCAGGCACAAGTTCCTTCCATACGTTTCGCAAATGCGCACGCACTTACAGGAAAAACATACATGTATGAATTTGCATGGCCATCATCCGTTGCTAATGGAACATATGGCGCTTATCATGGTTTAGAGATTCCTTTTGTTTTTAATAATTTGGATATAGTGACAGGACAAAGAGGTATGCTTGGCCCAAATGGCGGACCAGCAGAATTAGCTAACAAAATGCAGGATGCATGGGTTCAATTTGCTAAAACCGGGAGCCCCGGCTGGGAAGCCTATGACAATAAACAGCGTAGAACTATGCTTATAAATAAAACATGGGTATTGCAAACTAACCCGCATGCTAAAATACTGTCAGCATGGGATGGAGTAAGGGACAAATAAATAAATTTAAAAGTTCCAAAACCCATCTACTCATTGCCCAAAATTGAGAAAAGTAAAAGTGATTAAATTGCTTTGCGGAAATTGGTACGTCTTCTTTAAATGCAGATAGCTTTTAAAATGGTTCAAAAACAATATCGTTTATAAAAGCCCGCTATCAGGCAATTAAAAATAAGCCTTTACGGCACTATAAACCCTTCTAAACTTTCCTATGAGTTTTGACCTCTTGGGGTCTTAGATATTTATAAAGGGTCATTTTAGAAATCAAAAATTGTTTGGCAATAGCAACTACTCCGGGTTTTCGTTCATTATATAAGCTTTGTGCAAGCATGGTTGTACGCTCGGCCTCTTTCGACAAACCTTTGCTTCTGCTTTCTTTTCTTCCACGGGCTCGGGCTGCTTCCAGACCGGGTTGTGTCTGTATAAATGTGATCATCTAACGATATCAGCCCGACTCCTTTCTTCTCAAAATAAGATGTCAATTCCAATAAGTGTTTTAAAGATCTGCCCAGTTGGTCGAGTTTTCCTCGAAGATGTCTCTTCTATAGTCGTGATCTTCCTACGGATATATAACTTATCATTTAAATAGTAGCTGTCGTAATTTTTTAAATGCCATCCATCTACATGGGTTTCTGCTGTTTTTTTTCGGTTTTTGTAAAACGACAGGCAAATGCCATTAAAATAATTGTACGCAATAACTTTTGATGTACCAATTAACTTTTTTAATCGGTTGAGTAAAACTCAATCACGTTTTAGATTGTCAAGCCTGAATTAGGTTCGCTCACTAGCACTGTCTTTGCTTTTTACCTACCGACCATCATCCTAAAAAAATAGATATTCTGGCGCTGAGCAATGCAAGCAAAAGTAGTAAGTAAAAGAAAATTAATTAGAAATAGGCGCTTTATTAGCAGGTGTAAGATACTATCATTTTACCTTATCAGTTTATTATTAGCATCGGGGAATATTAATATTGGCTCGTAGGCACGGGCCTCATCGGCTTCCATGTAAGCGTACGACATGATGATCACGATATCGCCAACCTGGGCAAGCCTCGCGGTTGCACCGTTAAGGCATACGGTACCGCTGCCACGCTCGCCTTTAATAACATAGGTTTCGAAACGGGCGCCGTTGTTATTGTTAACAATTTGTACCTTTTCGTTCGGGATGATATTAGCCGCTTCAATAAGATCTTCATCAATAGTTATACTGCCAACGTAGTTCAATTCGGCCTGTGTAACCTTAACGCGATGAAGCTTTGATTTTAATACCTCAATAATCATGGTGCAAAGGTAGGAATATTTGGTTGATGGTTCATAGTTGGTAGTCGATGGTAATGTTTCGCGTTTGTAATATCTGTATAATGGTTCAATGATCCATCAACCATCAACTGCTACCTATCTAATCAACACATTATCTAACAGCCTTGTTTTGCCTACACGGGCTGCGGTTAGGGCGACAATGATTTGCGTGTTTTCGCTGGCATGTAATAGCATTTTGCCATCTACAATCCTAAAGTATTCCGGTTCAACACCCTCTTCAGCAGCTAATTTGTCCATGGCTTGCTGTTGCAACTCAGCTATGTTTAGTCTGTCAAAATTATCCTTTACCCAATTTAATGTTTTTGATAATACAAGTGCATGCTGCCTGTCTTCGGCGGTTAAATGAACATTGCGCGAACTCATAGCTAAACCGTCGGCCTCGCGCTCTATCGGGCACATCACTATGTTTACGGGGATGTTTAGCAGTTCTATCATTTTATTAACCACCATAATTTGCTGGTAATCCTTTTGCCCCATGTATAGGTTAGTTGGCTTAACTATGTCAAGCAGCTTAAATACCACCTGCATAACGCCCTGGTAATGGCCGGGCCTAAATTCGCCCTCTAGTAAATACTCAAGCCGGCCTACATCCAAATGCCATTGCTCATTACCGTCATACATCTCATTAACCGCGGGGTTAAACAAAATGTCGCACCCGGCAAGCTCCAGTTTGGCCATATCAGCTTCAATAGGGCGGGGGTATTTTTTAAGGTCTTTGGCGTCGTTAAACTGGGTGGGGTTTACAAATATGCTGCAAACGGTAATATCATTAGCCTGCTTTGCCTGCGCAATTAGCGATAGGTGGCCATTATGCAACGCGCCCATAGTGGGCACAAAGCCAATGGTTGCACTGCCTTGTGCACATAAATATTCGCGGATAGCCCGGCGGGTGGTAAATGTTTTCAAACTAAAATAAAGATTGCAAAAATTTGGCAAAGGTGTACAATTACTTAAAAACTACCAAACGCTGTTGTACAAGTGGTTGCCGGTTCATATAATAATGCTTATATTTGCAAACTCAAATTTTTTGAAATTCTTATACATATTATAAATAGATTAGTGATGGGTAAATCAAAACTACTGTTCATAACTCATGAAATGTCTCCCTTTCTTGAACTTACAAAAATTGCTGAGATAACGCGCCAACTCCCGCAGGCTATGCAGGATAAGGGTTTCGAGATTCGCATTTTGATGCCACGTTTCGGGAACATTAATGAGCGCAGGAACCGTTTACATGAAGTTATCCGTTTATCAGGGATGAATATCATTATTAATGATAACGACAATCCGCTGATCATCAAGGTAGCTTCTATCCCCGCAGCGCGTATGCAGGTTTACTTTTTAGATAATGAAGAGTATTTTCAACGCAAGCATGTGTTTAACGACAAAGACGGTAAATTTTATGCCGATAACGATGAGCGCATGATCTTCTTCTGCAAAGGTGCTTTAGAAACCGTTAAAAAACTTGGCTGGGCGCCGGATGTTATTCATTGCCACGGCTGGATGAGCGCTTTAGTGCCGGCTTATTTAAAAACAACATACAAGGACGACCCAACATTTAAAAACTCGAAAGTTGTTTACTCTATCTACGGGAATGAGTTTACCGAGAAAATGGATGCCGATTTTGCGCGTAAAGCCGTAATGGGCGACATGACAGAGGCTAACACCGAAGTTTACAAAGAGGGTACCAACACAGCAATGTATGCAGGTGCTATCCATTATAGTGATGGTATTGTGCTAGGCAGTGCCGATATTGATGCAGATGTGTTAAATAATGTTAAAAACAGCAATAAATCGGTTATGGAATACGTTTCCACTTCAGATTTCGAAAATTATTACAATTTTTACGAAGAAATCACCAACGAACAATTGGTGGATGTTGCTTAAGCTTTAAAATTATATATGAAATTTTACAAATTAGGCTTATTAACCCTGTTAATAAGTCTTTTTATTTTAGATAGCTGTAAAACCCAGGATGGTATAGGCTTAGATGTTGACCCTGCTAACCAGATCAACGGTACCCTATTAACAAACAATGGAGTAGTAGCTACTACCGCGTACGAGGATTCTATCATCACCAACAATTTAAGCATCAGGTCGCCATTAGCTTATTTTGAAGACCCGGAGTTTGGCCTTACAGAGGCTGGTGTGGCGGCTGTGTTATCATTACCCGGTTCTGTTGCTTATACTGTGCCATCCGGCGTAATTACAGTAGATTCTGCCGTTTTGGTTTTGCCGTATGCAGCTAATGGTTTCTATGGGGATTCCACAGCATCAACTTTCAAAGTTGACGTGCGCCAGCTTGACGAGCGGATCTTGCCTACAAAATCATATTATAACACCAAGCACTTTCTATCAAAGCCGACCGTTTTGGGTTCTAAAGAATTTAAACCGCGTTATAACGACAGTTTATACATAACAAGTATGACGGTAGGTAAACCTGATGCCCCTATAAAGGTAAGGCCACAAGTACGCGTAAAACTTGATCCTAATGCCATGTTCTTTGAATTTTTTGAAGCAGCACCTTCTTCATTAGCCAATAACACTGTTTTCCAAAATACATTTAAAGGCCTGTCGTTAACACTTAGTAAGAGTGCAGGGGCTGGGGGCAATGTATTTTTCAGGCTCGACTCTGCAAGGGTACAATATTATTACCGTCGTAATAATGCAGGTGTTATAGATACCTCTAACGTATCCCTCCCGTTTGCTACAACGGTTACCGAAATTAAGCATACCTACACAGCCAATGTTAAAGCAGCAATTGCCGGTACTTCAACAGATAACTTAGTATATCTGCAGGGGCTTGCAGGTTTAAGGGCTAAGATATCGTTCCCCGATGTAAAGAATATTTTTGCTGCGCAGAATAACAAAGTTGTAATAAACCGTGCCGAATTGGTAATTACTGTAAAACCTACAAGTGGCATCCCTTACATGCCGGCCAAAAGGCTAACGTTGTACAAGTATGATATTGCGCATCAGCGTGTAACACTACAAGATGCATCAACAACCGACCCAAGGGCTTCCGTTTTTGGTGGTAATTACAATGCTACAAAAGGGGAGTACCACTTTATAGTAACTGCTTTTCTACAGGATCTGATAACCGGCAAAACTATTGATTACGGCACCTACCTTTCACCTGTTGATCCTACAATTACCACGGGTATTAGCATCAGCCCAGCTGCAACGTTTGCCGAAAGGGGCATTGTTGGCGGCAAGGATGCTGCGCTATATAATATTAAGCTTAATATTATTTACACCAAGCTAAATCAATAAAAAAACTTTTTAAAATTATTTAAAAACACCTCATTTGAGGTGTTTTTTTTATATCTAATTTTTAGCCTTGATAATGCTATTTATCTACTTACTTTTGTCGCATATCTATTTCTATTAATTACAATACAAATTCTATTTATTTATGTGCGGCATAGTAGGTTATATAGGTTTCAGAGACGCCTATCCAATAGTAATAAAAGGACTTCACAGACTTGAATACCGTGGTTACGACAGTGCCGGTATTGCCCTTGCAAATGACGGGTTAAAACTTTTTAAAAAGGCCGGAAAGGTGAGTGATCTGGAAGCCCATGTTGAGGGCGAAGATCTTGCCGGTTCGGTAGGTATGGGCCACACCCGCTGGGCTACCCACGGTGCCCCAAGCGACAGAAATTCGCACCCGCATTCATCAGGTGACAGCAAGCTTACCATTATCCATAATGGTATTATTGAGAACTATTCAACTTTAAAGGAGGCCCTATCATCTAAAGGGCACGAATTTAAAAGCGATACCGATACCGAGGTTTTAATACACCTTATTGAAGAGATAAAGGACGTTACCGGCCTTGGCCTGCGCGAAGCCGTAAGGCTTGCCCTAAACCGCGTGGTTGGTGCTTACGCCATTGTTATTATGAGCGAGGATGAGCCCGATGAACTGATAGCGGCCCGCAAAGGCAGCCCGTTGGTTATTGGCGTTGGTAAAGGTGAATACTTCATTGCATCTGATGCTACGCCTATTGTTGAGTATACTAAAAACGTTATTTACCTAAACGATAACGAAATTGCCTACGTTAGGCGCGATGACCTGTTGATCAAACACATCGACAATACTATACAAACCCCATACATACAGGAGCTTGAGCTTAAGCTGGAAATGCTTGAAAAAGGCGGCTACGACCACTTTATGCTTAAAGAGATCTACGAGCAGCCACGTTCTATACGTGATTGTCTGCGTGGGCGTATTTATCCTGAGCAGGGTTTGGTTGCCTTAGGTGGTATAAAAGAATATATTGAAAAATTAAAGAATATAGACCGCATTATTATTGTAGCCTGTGGTACATCATGGCACGCCGGCTTGGTGGGCGAATACTTAATTGAGGAATTTGCACGCGTACCTGTTGAAGTTGAATACGCTTCTGAATTTAGGTACCGTAACCCTATCATATCTTCAAAAGATCTGGTTATAGCCATTTCACAGTCTGGCGAAACTGCCGATACTATGGCCGCTATTGAGCTGGCTAAAGAAAAAGGCGCTACCATATTTGGTATTTGTAACGTTGTGGGTGCATCTATCCCACGTATTACGCATGCGGGTGTTTATACCCATGCCGGCCCGGAGATTGGTGTGGCATCTACCAAAGCATTTACTGCCCAGGTTACCGTGTTAACGCTTATTGCCTTCTACATCGCCCAGCAGCGTGGCACCATTACCCAAAGCAAATTTGTTGAATACCTGACGGAGCTTGACGAGATACCTGCTTTGGTTGAGCAAACCTTAAAATGTAACGATGTGGTTAAAGCCATTGCCGAGCGTTTTAAAGATTCTACCAATTGCTTGTTCCTTGGCCGTGGCAGTTCATTCCCGGTTGCGCTTGAGGGGGCCCTTAAACTGAAAGAGATTTCCTACATACACGCCGAAGGTTACCCTGCTGCCGAGATGAAACACGGCCCTATCGCGTTAATTGATGCGGATATGCCGGTTGTGTTCATCGCTACCAAAAATTCGTCATACGAGAAGGTAGTAAGTAATATACAAGAAGTGAAAGCACGAGGCGGGCACGTTATTGCTATTGTTTCTGAAGGTGATACTGAAGTTAAAGCGATGGCGGATTACATTATTGAAATACCTTTAACCGGCGAAACGTTTGTACCGTTATTGGCTACTATACCATTGCAGCTTTTATCATACCATATAGCGGTTATGCGCGGTTGTAATGTTGACCAGCCACGTAACCTTGCGAAATCGGTGACGGTAGAGTAGTAAACTCAGTTCCGATAGCTATCGGGATGAGATATTAGATGTGAGATTTGAGACCAACAGGGTTTCGGATCTCACATTTTTTTGTGATTGATTTTTTGGTTTTCTATCTCATATCTCACATCTAAACTTGGAACAATCTTTGCAATAACCTATTAAATTAAATCTAATTATTATGGCACATCGGGGAAAACGTGGCCCATGCTGGGCAGGCTACAAAATAGCAGGGATGAAGAAAAAAAATGGCAAAAAAGTGCCCAATTGTATCAAATCAGCTTCATCATCAAAAAGAAAATCTAAGAAATAACAAAGCCGCCCGCAAAACAACGGGCGGCTTTTTATCAGCACTATTTTTTGTCTTATCTCTTGATTCTTGTAGTCCCGACCCTAAATTTAAGCAGGCATATGCTTCATGGTTTCGCTCAGGTCAAGCTGTAGGCCTTGTGCTACGGCCATGCCTAATCCAATATCGGCACGAAACCAATGGCAAAGCTGCCTGTTGGTAATCTCGTCCTTTTTTGGGCCGGCTATACCACTCATAGCATGTACAATATTTTTGATCAGATCTTTTTTGCTTTCATCACTCATCAGGCGGTATAAGTTGCCCGGTTGAGTGTAATGGTCGTTCTCGCCTTCGGCGTTGCGATCGTACCAATCTGCAACCTGCGCGTTCACATCCCAGGCTGGTTCTTTATAGCTTGGGTCGGCGTGGATGTCATCAAAACTATTTGGGAAATAGTTAGGGTTTTTACCACCATTGCCGTCAACACGCATTTGGCCGTCGCGCTGGTAATTGCTCACCATAAACGGGCAACGGTTTACCGGTATTTGCTCGTAATTAGCACCAAGGCGGTAACGTTGTGCGTCGGGGTAAGAAAGTATGCGGCCCTGTAACATCTTGTCTGGTGAGTAGCCTATGCCATCTATAACGTGCGCGGGTGCAAAGGCAGCCTGCTCAACGTGCGCAAAGTAATTGTCGGGATTTTCGTTAAGCTCTAAAACACCTACATCTATCAGCGGATAATCGCCGTGCGGCCAAACTTTTGTTAAGTCGAATGGATTGATATGATAGGTAGCGGCTTTCGCCTCGGGCATTACCTGGATCTTCAGGTCCCATTTCGGGAAATCGCCGTTATCGATATGTGATAGCAGATCGTGCTGTGCAAAATCGGGATTTTTACTGCGCATGTCGCTTGCTTCCTCGTCGGTGAAATTCTTGATGCCCTGCTGGGTTTTAAAGTGGAATTTTACATAGAAGCGTTCGTTATCATTATTAATAAAGGAGAAGGTATGACTGCCAAAGCCGTCCATATGGCGGTAACCATATGGCGTACCACGGTCGCTCATCAGAATAGTTACCTGGTGGAGGCTCTCGGGGTTAAGCGACCAAAAATCCCACATCATGGTTGGGCTTTTGCAATTGGTATATGGGTCGCGTTTTTGAGTATGGATAAAATCACCAAACTTTTTAGGATCCTTTATAAAGAAAACCGGGGTATTGTTACCAACCAGGTCCCAGTTACCATCTTCGGTATAAAATTTAAGGGCAAAGCCACGCGGGTCGCGCTCGGTATCGGCAGACCCTTTTTCGCCACCAACGGTAGAAAAGCGCAGAAAAGTGCGGGTTTCTTTACCAATCTCGCTAAAAACTTTGGCGCGGGTGTATTTAGTAATATCGTGGGTAATGGTTAGCGTGCCATAAGCGCCTGAGCCTTTTGCATGTACAACACGTTCGGGGATACGCTCGCGATTAAAGTGGGCCATTTTTTCGTGCAGGATAAAATCCTGCAGAAGGATAGGGCCACGAGGTCCTATTGTTTGAGAGTTCTCGTTTTCTGCATAAGGCTTGCCCGATGCAGTGGTAAGCTTCTTTTTTATAGGTTCCATGAGAGTAACAGTTTTGTAAAATTCAAACTTCAATAAAAAACTTCAATAGAAAAAATCAATAATTACTATCTTTAGATAGATTATATTGATAATGACTATAACTCAGCTTGAATACGTGATAGCGGTTGATACATACCGCAGTTTTGTGGCCGCCGCAAACAAATGTTTTGTTACCCAGCCTACGCTTAGTATGCAGATCCAAAAGCTGGAAGATACCCTCGGCGTAAAACTTTTCGACCGCAGCCATCAGCCCGTTATCCCTACCGAGATAGGCGAGGAGATTATAGCCCAGGCAAGGGTTTTATTGGCCGAGAGCGAAAAGATTAAAGAAATTATTACCGACAGGCAAAAAGAGCTATCCGGTGAGTTAAAAGTGGGCATCATCCCAACAGTAGCCCCCTATATATTACCTAAGATTTTGAACGGCTTTATCGAAAAATATCCGCAGGTAAAACTAATCGTTTGGGAGCAAACCACCGAGCAGATCGTCCAGCAGTTAAAACTGGGCACTTTGGATTGCGGCATCCTATCAACCCCGCTGCATGAAAGCAACCTGACGGAGATCCCTGTATTTTACGAGAACTTTGTAGCCTACGCATCAAAAAATAGCAAGCTTTACAAAAAGAAAACCATTACCCCCGATGATATCGATATGGAAGAGATTTGGGTGCTTAACGAAGGCCATTGTATGCGCGAACAGGTGCTAAATATTTGCCAGCGCCGCAAGGCCACCAAGGGCTTCCAGCATTTTGAGTATAATACCGGCAGCGTGGAAACGCTTAAACGCATGGTGGATATGAACAACGGCGCAACCATATTACCCGAGTTGGCCCTTGCCGACATGAGCGACCGCCAGCGCGACCGTGTACGCTATTTTAAAAGCCCCGAACCGGCCCGCGAAGTAAGCATCGTGGTACACCGCAACTTTTTAAAACGCCGCATGATAGAAGCCCTGAGGGTTGAGATATTAGATTTTTTACCGAAACGATTGCGGACAAAAAAGAAGAAAGAGATAATGGAAATATAGTAACCGCTGCAAATGTCAGTCTGAGCTTATCGAAGACTTATACAATTGCGAATGGTTCGATAGGCTCACTTTGACAATCGGGACAGGCTGGTTACTTATTGGTCACTTCCCTTAATGCTTCAACAATTTTCAAAGCTGTTCCAGCAAGTTCATCTGCGGTTGGCGAAAGCTTAGGGCGCGAAAAGTTCATATCATCAACCCGGTTCATCGGTATCAGGTGGATGTGTACATGGGGTACTTCAAGCCCGATCACCGCAACGCCAACCTTTTTGCACGGAATGGCTTTCTTGATACCTGTTGCCACAATTTTGGCGAACATATGCAAGCCTATATAAACTTCATCATCCAGGTCAAAAATATAATCAACTTCTGTTTTAGGGATTACTAATACGTGCCCCTCGGCCAGCGGGCTGATATCCAAAAACGCCAAAAATTCGTTGGTTTCGGCCACTTTATGCGCGGTTATTTCGCCTGATATGATTTTTGAAAAGATGCTCATGTTGTTGAGTGGTTGATTATGTGAGTGGTGAGTAGTTAAAAGAATGGAATAGATTGAGTGAATAGCCAATAAGAACCACTCACCCAATCAACCATACACTATCTACTAATTTCCATTACCTCAAATTCTATTTTACCTGCGGGTACAGTTATCTCGGCTACTTCGCCTACCGATTTACCCAGCAAGCCTTTTGCAATGGGTGATGTTACCGAGATTTTGCCGGCTTTCATATCCGCTTCGCTTTCTGATACCAGCTGGTAGCTCATGGTAGCGCCGCTTTTTACGTTCTTGATCTTTACGATGGACAGCGCTAAAACTTTAGTAGAATCCAGTTTCGACTCATCAAGTAAACGTGCGTTTGCAAGGTTTTCCTGCATTTGCGATATTTTTCCTTCGTGCAAGCCTTGCGCTTCTTTAGCCGCGTCGTACTCGGCGTTCTCAGAAAGATCGCCTTTATCGCGTGCCTCTGCTATTGCAGCGCTTATATTAGCACGGCCTGTAGTTTTTAAGTATTGTAACTCTTCTTTTAATTTTTCTAAACCTTCTTTGGTATAGTAAGATACCTCTGCCATAACACAATTATAATTAGTATTTGTTATCAGTTCAAGCCAAAAAAAACCGCCCCCCTACTTTTTTATAGAAGAGCGTGATGGCCTTAAAAACAAACAAGACTACGTGGGCCTTTGCCTACATAGTCTTGTTTAGTGTAAAACGAAGATAATATAAATAAATTTTAATATCCAAATTATTTGTTGCACCGATTTTAAATTGATTACACCGATTGACCTGATTTGGTCGGGATGAATTTCAATGATTAAAACCATTCACTAATCAACTACTTACCAATCAACCCAAGTTCATTTAGCTTGGAAGCCATTACTTCGCTAATTTTGCGGTAGCTCTCAAACGTCCATCCGGCTACGTGCGGACTTAATATCACCCGGCCACTTTGGCGCAGTTCCTCAAACCATTGCTGTTCGGCTAATGCCGGGAATTTCTCTACCTCCAGCACATCCAGCCCCGCGCCTATTATTTTACCTTGTTTAATAGCGTTCAGTACCGCCTGTGTTTTCACTACTTTGCCACGGGCCGTGTTCAGGAAAAATATAGGCTTTTTAAAATGGAACAAGTATTCGTCATCCACCAATCCATCGGTTTCTTTAGTAAGCGGGATATGCAGGCTCAGCACATCGCTGGTACGCACAATCTCTTCCATACTTACCTCGCGGGCATATTGGTCGCTAAAGCCGGTTTTGTATTTATCATATGCGATGACCAGCACACCAAACCCCGATAACCTTTTGGCAAAGCTGCTACCCATGTGGCCGTAACCAATAATGCCCACGGTTTTGCCTTTAAGCTCATACCCGCGGTTTTCTTCGCGCAGCCATTTACCGTTACGGATCTCGGCATCGCCGCGATTAATGTTATTCATTAATGATAACAGCAAACCCATAGCATGCTCGCCCACGGCATCCATGTTACCTTCGGGGGCGTTGATCAGTTCAATGCCTTTGGCAATAGCATAATCTTCATCAATATTATCCATCCCAGCCCCGGCACGGCAAATAAAGCGCAGGTTTTTAGCCTCATCAATAAAAGCCTTATCTACCTGAAATTTGGATCGGATAGCCAGTCCATCATAATTATTAATGATAGCGAAAGCTTCTTTCAGTTTCATATTGGGCTGATAATGGCAGGTGAAGCCAAGGGCTTCGGCCTGTTCCATAAATGCCGGGTGCAGATCGTCGACTATAAGGATGTAGTTTTTCAAGGGTAAATGTGTTTGTTGGGCAAAATTAAGAAAAAGCCTCACCTAAATCCTTTCCAAAGGAGAGGACTTTAAAATATGACATCTGTAGAATAAACCCTTTCCTTTGGAGAGGGCAGGGTGAGGCCCAATCTTGGCACGTAAATAGCAATACTCCATTTATACATTCTACCATGATAGCTCCATTTAAAAATACCCGCAGCGACTTAAAGCAATATGTAGACAGGCTATCACATGATGGCTTTAAACATATCTTTGAAAAGATAGACCAGGTAGGCATTAAAAAAAGCGTTGATAAAAGGGGCTTGGATAAGTTCATTAACCAATGTGCTTACATTGCAGCAGGCAGTGGCGCAATAGCCGGTAGCGGTGGTTTAATGACCATGCTGGTAGGTGTGCCTGTAGATTTTGTAAACCTCATAACCCAACAATTTAGGGTTACTATGGCTATTATGTATTACGCCAAGGGCAGCTATAAAATTGGCTTCGACGAATTTATGCAGCTGGTTGCCACTTCATTTAAAATTGAAGCAGGCGTAGCCGTTACCAAAAGCATGATGGAAGGCATAGCCGAAAAGCTGTTACTTGCATTTGGCGTTCGCGCTGCCGAAAGATTGGTACCGGTTGTTGGCGCTGTAATTGGTGGCACGGCAAACTACGTTTTTGTAAAACGCGTGGCGCTAAAAGTAAAGGAAATTAACAGGGTTGATAAGCGGGTGATTGTACCCATAATTTAGTTCCTGTTCTCCGCTATCTCATTCGTCAATTGCACAAAATCAGCAACACTCAGGCGCTCGGCGCGCAGATCCAAGGTTTTGTTCTCGACCATTTTTTCTTTGTTGATGAGTGACGACACGGCGTTACGCAGAGTTTTGCGGCGCTGGTTAAAGCCGGCTTTAACAACCTGCCAAAATAGTTTTTCGTCGCAGCCCAGGTCGGCGGTTTCGTTACGGGTTAAGCGGATAACAGCTGAAAGTACTTTTGGCGGAGGATTAAACACACCGGCCTTCACTGTAAATAAATATTCTACTTTATAGTAAGCCTGGAGAAATACGCTCAGAATGCCGTACTCTTTACTGCCCGGCTTTGATGCACAGCGTTCGGCTACTTCTTTCTGGAACATACCTACAACCTCATGCACCTGGTCGCGGTGCTCTAAGATTTTAAATAGAATTTGGGAAGAGATATTATACGGAAAGTTGCCTATTACGGCCATTTGGCCCTCAAATTTGCCTTTAAAATCCAGTTCCAAAAAATCATCATTTATCAAACGCTCGCCTAAAGCAGGATATTTCTTTTTCAGGAAGATGTATGATTCGGTATCGATATCAATTAAAAATGTTTCGTATTCGGGCTTTTGCAGCAGGAAATCAGACAGGATTCCCATGCCGGGGCCAACCTCCAATACTTGTTTGTACTTGCCTTCGGGGCGAAGGCTGTCTACAATTTTCGACGCGATATTTTTATCAGTAAGAAAGTGTTGCCCAAGATGTTTTTTTGCCCTTACTAATGTCATTATCCGTTTTTATTTGAGCAAATTACGGCATATTTGTGCTTTAATCAGAAATTATAAACTTAAAATCTTTTTATTTGCATGTTGGGCGCTAAGCTAAAGGCTTATGACACAAAGCGAATTAAAAAATAACCCGTTGTTTTTTGGGCTTTCCAAATTGGTGAAATCAATCGTACTCACCTGTGAAATCCAATAAAACAATAGGTGAAATCATCATATTATGAGCGACAAACCTAAAATAGGAATAAGTATTGGCGATGTTAACGGGATAGGATTAGAAATTATCCTCAAAACCTTGTCTGACGCTAAAATATACGATTACTGCACCCCCATTGTTTACGGGCATACTAAAGTGGCATCATTCCACCGCCGTTCTACCGAAATAGGTGAGTTTAACTTTAACGTTATAGACCAGCCGGCAGATGCGCAGCACCGCAAACCCAACATGATCAACTGCTGGGAAGAGGATGTGAAGATAGAGCCCGGCCAGGTAACTGCCGATGGTGGCAAATACGCCTACATATCCCTGCAACGCGCTACCGACGACCTGCTTGCCGGTAGTATCGATGGCCTGGTTACTGCTCCTATTAATAAAGATAATATCCAAAGCGCGGAGTTTAGTTTCCCCGGCCATACCGAATACCTGCAACATCGCGATAGCAAACCAGAATCATTGATGTTTTTGGTGAGCGATACCCTGCGTGTTGGTGTGGTAACCGGCCATATCCCGGTATCAAAAATTTCGGAAAGTATCACTACAGATAAGATAGTTCACAAGCTTAAGCTTATGAATGAGAGCTTGCAGAATGATTTCTGGATCCGCAAACCAAAGATCGCGGTATTAGGGCTAAATCCTCACGCCAGTGATAACGGGTTGATAGGTAGCGAAGAGCAAAGTACTATCACCCCCGCTATAGAAGAAGCCCGTAACCACGATGTACTGGCCTTTGGTCCGTACGCTGCCGATGGCTTTTTTGCCAACGGAACATACCTGCAATTTGATGCCGTATTAGCTATGTACCACGATCAGGGGCTTATCCCTTTCAAGCAAATAGCGTTTGAAACAGGTGTGAATTATACAGCAGGGTTAAGCTTTGTACGTACTTCACCAGATCATGGAACCGCTTACGATATTGCCGGGAGAAACATGGCGTCAGAGATCTCGTTCCGCGAGGCTTTGTTTACTGCTTTGCACATTATCAAGCACCGCCGCGAAACTGCCGAACTTAATGAGAACCCACTGGTATTTGCTAAATTAAGCAGGGACAGGGATTAAATAAGCCTGTTGGTGGATACTGTTTTGAAATAATTACCGTTAAATTAAAGCTTTTATCTCTAAAAATCATTTCACTGTTTAATGAGTAATTTAATTAATCGCATCAGGTCAATTGATGCGTTTCGTGCGGTTACCATGTTCCTGATGATCTTTGTGAATGATCTGGATGGTGTGCCAAATACCCCCGAGTGGCTAAAACATGCAAGTATAAATGCCGACGCCTTAGGACTTGCCGATACCATCTTCCCCGCCTTCCTTTTTATAGTGGGCTTATCTATACCCCACGCGTTTAAAAAACGCCTATATAACGAGGATTCCAAGCTACCGCTGCGCATCATTACCCGTTCGTTCGCGCTGATATTTATCGGGTTTTTCCATGCCAATATGGAAACTTATAACGAGGCTACCACCGTGCTACCCAAGCCGGTTTGGGACAGCCTGGCTACCTTTAGTTTCTTCTTCATCTTTTTAGATTACGGCAAAAGTACCTCAAAACTAAGGCAATACCTTTTCCAGGGGTTCGGCGTAGCCTTGCTGATAGCCGTTTGTATCGTTTATAAAAGTACCGACCCTGCCCACCCATGGCTGCACCTTACCTGGTGGGGCATACTGGGGCTCATAGGCTGGTCGTACCTGGTGTGTGCGTTTATTTACTACTACAGCAACGGGGTGCTTTGGGTACAGGCCGCGGCCTGGATCTTTTTCATGTTCTTCAATATCGATTTCCACTTTGGGATGCTTAACTTTTTAAGCCCCGTACAAAAATATATGTGGATAGCCGGCAACGGTGCCATGCAAGCCTTTACCATGGCAGGTGTCTTTGTATCAGTGCTTTACATGCGCCTGAGTACCAATAAAGAACTTAAAATACTATGGGTAGCCATGCTTTTAATGGCGGTAATACTGTTCAACCTAGGCTTTATTGTGCGCTATTTTAGCGGGGGCATCTCTAAAGCGCGCGACACCCCTTCGTGGGTATTGATCTGTACCGGGATAAGTTTGGTGGTGTATGCCTTCTTCATTTTTTTGGTAGATTTTAAGCATAAGTTCCACTGGTTTAAGGTGATAGAGCCTGCGGGCACTAACACTTTTACCTGCTACCTGCTGCCATTTTTGTTTTACCCGCTGTACCAGATGACCAACCTGGGCTACCCCGAATACTTTGACCAGGGCACCGGCGGGCTCATCAAATGCGTCATCTTTTCCTTTTTAATGGTGTGGCTAACCGGGCTATTGCAGAAAATTAATGTACGGCTCAAGATCTAAAAACCGGGCAAAAACACCACCAAAAATCACCAAAAAACGACTTTCATTCGCATCCTTTCCGTTCTATATTGCAGTTTAATTTACCAATTACCATGCCCGCCAACGCCCAACACTGGATACACCGTTTACAACTGCTACCGCACCCCGAGGGTGGCTACTACAAAGAAATTTTCCGGTCGGCAAATGAGGTGACCCGGGCCGGGGCAACTGATCCGAAACAGGCCTGCACCTCCATCTACTATTTGCTGGAAGGCCGCGACTTCTCGGGCTTCCACCGCCTGGCGTCAGACGAACTTTGGTATTTCCACAAAGGCGTGCCGCTGCACATCCACGTGCTGGATAACGACGGCAGCCACACCACCATCGAACTTAGCGACACGGATACCGGTAGCCTGCAGGCCATCATCCCGCCCAACACCTGGTTCGCGGCCGAGATCCCGGCAGGCACAGGCTTTACCCTGGTAAGCTGCGCCGTTGCCCCCGGCTTCGACTTTACCGAATTTGAAATGGCGAAGAAAGATGAGCTACTGGCGCAATACCCGCAGCATGAAGGTTTGTTGGAGAGGTTGTGCAGGTGCTGATACTTTCTTTAACGACGAACACCGAATATTAACGTTCCCGCAGGGTCTCACATCGTGGACCCTGCGCTGCCTTGCATACGGCGCAGGGTCTCTTTCAGAAGACCCTGCGAGGACATAAACTGTCTAAACTTAAAACGAACTATATGTGATAATTCTAAAATGATTCCTAAAAACCATCGTGTTAAAGCCCCAGACACAAGTATCGCCAATAGCAAAGTGTTCATTTCCCCCCCCCCCTACAACCTCCTATCCCCCTCCTCAATCTTCAAATCATTTATACTGGCGTAGCGTTTTTGCATTAGTCCGTTCTGGTCAAATTCCCAGTTTTCGTTGCCGTAGGCGCGGTACCATTGGCCGGTATGGTCGTGGTATTCGTATTCGAAACGTACGGCAATACGGTTGCCGGTGAACGCCCAAATTTCTTTTTTGAGTTTGTAGTTAAGTTCGCGTTCCCATTTGTGGGTTAAAAATGCGATAACCTGTTCGCGGCCGTTAATGAACTGGTCGCGGTTGCGCCATTCGGTATCTATAGTGTAGGCAAGCGCAATGCGTTGCGGGTCGCGGCTGTTCCAGGCATCTTGGGCCATTTGTACTTTTTGGGTAGCGGTTTCAAAGGTAAAGGGCGGCAGGGGCAGTTTTTGTTCCATGATGATTTGTTTAAAGCAAAAATAGGGGCGGGAGATATTAGCCAATGGTATTATTTACTGATTATGTGGTAGTTTATTTAATTGGCAGCAATGTATAGTTTGTTGTTGGTGACAATACCAACAACGGCGGGTATAGTAGCATTATCAATTCTATCGAAGAGCGTGGGGCCGACAAAAAACCGTGGCCGATGCGTAAAGGCCCGTGCGGGGAAGGATTTTTTTGTCTTGATTTTTTGCTTCCTTTTGTATCAAGACTAAAGAAGTAGCCTCCGCGGCAATGAGCTGGCTGACGTTAATCAACGAACAACCTTTCCTAAAGCACTAATCGGCTACTTGCCTTATCTAACAAGATTTCTCGTCGCTGCGCTTCCCTCGAAATGACAACCTGGTAAAATTCTATCGAGGATTGCCACACTATCGTTCGCAATGACGCTCTGGATCACACACTACTTTACGAACCCCTAACCCCTCTCAAGAGGGGAATTAAGCAAACTCCACCCGCTCCCCACACTCCAATCCCCGCTCCATTCCCCTCCTGTTAATAACCTTAAAACCAATTAAAAAAAACACTTTCCGGTTTTAGAAAATTTACCTACATTTGCGGGCTAATTGTTGCTCATTGAAATCGCTAAAAACATATTCAATACCTTTTACCGGCTTAAAGCTGGGCAAGCATTATTTTGAATACGAAATAAACGATGCTTTTTTTGCGGAGTTTGAATATTCGTTAGTAAAAAAAGCTAACCTTATTTGTAAGGTGGAGCTGGATAAGCAGGAAACGATGCTGATGCTGAACTTTGACATTACCGGCACTGTAAATGCCGCTTGCGACCGTTGTTTGGCCGATTATCTGCAACCGATAGATATTCACGAACAGCAGATAGCCAGGTTTACAGAAGAGGAAATGGGCGAGGATGACGAGATAATTACCCTTGGCAAAAACGATCACGAGATTGCGTTAGCGGGGCTGATATATGAGTATGTTAACGTAGCGCTGCCGTTTATTGCACTTTGCAGTAACCAGGGCGACGGGAAACAATGTGACGAGGAAATGCTGGCGAACTTGAATAAGCTTGCCGCAAATGATGAACAAACCGAGAGTACAGACCCGAGATGGGAAGCTCTCAAAAAATTAAAATAATATAATAACTAAAAGTTATGGCACATCCAAAACGGAAAATTTCAAAATCAAGAAGAGATAAACGCAGAACGCACTACAAAGCAGTAGCGCCTACTTTAACTACTTGCCAAACTACTGGTGCAGTACACTTGCCTCACCGTGCTTATACTGTTGATGGTAACGTTTACTTCAACGGAAAAATCCTTATTGAGAAAGCAGTAGCAGCTTAAGTTTAATTTTCTTAAAATGAAGATTGGCTTAGATATTATGGGCGGTGATTTCGCCCCCAAGGCAGCAGTTTTAGGGGCAATTGAAGCTTATAAAGTTTTAACTGCAGGGCAAAAACTTGTGCTTATTGGCGACAAGGAAGTAGCCCTCGGTATTCTTCAGGAAAATAATTTTAGCCCCGATAATTTCGAGTTTGTACACACAACTGAGGTTATTGGTATGGGCGAACACCCCACTAAGGCCATTGTACAGAAACCCGATAGCAGCATTGCGGTAGGTTTTAAACTGTTGAAGGAAAACGCCATACAGGCATTTTCATCTGCAGGGAATACCGGTGCGATGTTGGTGGGCAGTATGTTTAGCGTAAAAACCATACCCGGTGTAATACGCCCGGCCATGACAGCCATTGTGCCCAAACTTAAAGGCGGTTTGGGTATTATTTTGGATGTTGGCGCCAATGCAGATTGCAAGCCCGATGTACTTTTGCAGTTCGGCGTTTTAGGCAGCCTGCTTGCCGAAAGTGTTTATGGTATCCCTAACCCCCGTGTAGCGCTAATGAATATTGGCGAAGAAGAGGAAAAAGGCAACATGCTTTCGTTGGCTACGTACCCTTTAATGAAAGATACCAAACTGTTTAACTTTGTTGGTAACGTAGAGGGGCGCGACCTTTTTGAAGACAATAACGATGTTGTTGTTTGCGACGGTTTTACAGGCAACGTGATCCTTAAACTTGCCGAATCTTTTTACGTTATCACGCTAAAGAAAAGATTTAAAGACGAATTTTTTGACCGCTTTAACTACGAGCAATATGGCGGCAGCCCTATACTGGGTGTTAATGCGCCTGTTGTTGTTGGCCACGGCATATCAAACCCCGAGGCTATCAAGAACATGGTGCTGCTGTCAAGAAATATGATCGAAACAAATCTTATAGACAAAATTAAACTGGCTTTTCAGTAAAAAAATATAGAATGAACAAAATTCATGCTGCTATTACCGCTGTAAATGGTTACGTACCCGAGTACATTTTAACCAACCAGGAGCTGGAAACGATGGTAGACACTAATGATGAGTGGATAACCAGCCGTACCGGCATTAAGGAGCGCAGGATACAAAAGGGCGAAGGCCTGGGCACATCAGACATGGCTGTACCAGCTGTTGAAGGGTTGCTAAAAAAACGTGGTATCACTGCCGACGAAATTGACCTTATTATTTTTTGTACCACTACGCCCGATCTTCCTTTCCCTGCTACGGCAAACATTCTTGCACATAAAATTGGCGCTACAAAAGCCTGGGGATACGATCTGCAGGCGGCTTGCTCCGGCTTTGTGTATGGCTTAACAACCGGCGCGCAGTTTATTGAGTCTGGTAAACATACTAAAGTTTTGGTAGTAGGCGGCGATAAAATGTCATCGATAATTAACTATGAGGACCGTGCTACCTGTATCATTTTTGGCGATGGCTGCGGTTGCGCATTGCTGGAGCCTAATACCGAAGGATACGGCATTATGGATTCTGTAATGAAGAGCGACGGCGCGGGTTCGCACCTGTTGTTCCAAAAGTCGGGTGGTTCTGTTAGTCCGGCTACGCATGAAACCGTTGCCAACAAAGAGCACTATGCTTACCAGGAAGGCCAGGCGGTATTTAAATTTGCCGTTACCAACATGGCCGAGGTTGCCGCCGAAGTTATGGAACGCAACAGCCTTACTGCCGATGATATTGCATGGCTGGTACCACACCAGGCCAACAAACGCATTATTGATGCTACAGCAAGCCGCACGGGCATTTCGTCCGACAAGGTTATTGTAAACATCGAGCGCTACGGCAACACCACAAACGGAACAATTCCATTATGTTTGTGGGAGTGGGAAGACAAATTTAAAAAAGGGGATAACCTTATTTTAGCGGCCTTTGGCGGCGGGTTTACCTGGGGCTCTATTTATTTGAAATGGGCTTACGATAAAAAAGAAGCTTAATTGAAGATGTGCAGATTTTAAATGTGCAGATATGCAGATTTTTAATTAAAACATCTTAAAATTGCACGTGTTAAATAATTCATTCATTTTAAATCATCTGCATACTTGCACATCTGCACATTTGCATATTTATAAATACTTTTATCCAAAACCAATTATCGCTTATTATGGATATTAAACAGATTCAGGATCTAATACGCTTTGTTTCAAAATCGGGCGTAAACGAAGTATCGATCGAGCAGGAAAATTTTAAGATCACCATAAAAACTAACGAAGCACCTACCTACGTAAACGCTTCGCTACAGGCACCACAGCCACTTGCTGCGGCCGCTGCGCCACAACCAAGCCTGCCCGCAGCACCTGCCGTAGAAGTTGCACCGGTTGCTGATACCTCTAACCTGATCACCGTAAGGTCGCCAATGATAGGTACCTTCTACCGCTCTTCATCACCAGACAAACCATTGTTTGCTAACGTTGGCGATGAAATAGGCACCGGCACTATACTTTGCATTATCGAAGCCATGAAATTATTTAACGAGATCGAATCTGAAGTTTCAGGCCGTATCGTTAAGATATTGGTTGATAACGCTTCACCGGTTGAATACGACCAGCCTTTATTTTTAGTAGAACCTAAGTAAATTTGAAAATTAATTAATTTGAAGACTTGATAATGTCAGCTTCAAATTAATGAGCTTTATACTTTGAAGATTAAAGAATTTTCAAATAAACACATTTTCAAATTTTCAAATTAGTATCATGTTTAAAAAAATATTAATAGCTAACCGAGGTGAAATTGCCCTGCGAATTATTCGCACCTGTAAAGAGATGGGTATCAAAACCATAGCTGTATACTCAACCGCCGATCGTGATAGCCTGCATGTGCGTTTTGCAGATGAGGCTGTTTGTATAGGCCCCCCTCCAAGCCGCGACTCATACCTAAATATCCCCAACATCATATCAGCTGCCGAATTAACGAATGCCGACGCGATACACCCGGGATATGGGTTTTTATCTGAGAACGCAAAGTTTTCTGCCATTTGTGCCGAGTACGGGATCAAATTTATTGGCGCCACTGCCGATCAGATCAACCGTATGGGTGATAAGGCATCTGCCAAAGAAACCATGAAAAAAGCCGGCGTACCTATTGTACCGGGCTCTGAAGGTTTACTTGACAGTATAAAACAGGGTATTATTATTGCCAATAAAATAGGTTACCCGGTAATACTTAAAGCTACTGCCGGTGGTGGTGGCCGCGGTATGCGTATTGTTTGGAAAGACGAAGATTTTGAGAACGCCTGGGATAGTGCCCGTGCAGAATCTAGCGCAGCCTTTGGTAACGACGGCCTGTATCTTGAAAAATATGTTGAAGACCCACGCCACATCGAGATACAGGTGGTGGGCGACCAATATGGTAAAGTATGCCATTTATCTGAGCGCGATTGTTCGATCCAGCGCCGCCACCAGAAACTGGTAGAAGAAGCACCATCACCTTTTATGACAGATAAGCTGCGAAAAAAAATGGGCGAGGCTGCTATTAAAGGCGCAAAAGCCGTTAAATACGAAGGTGCCGGTACGGTAGAGTTTTTGGTTGATAAAAACCGCAACTTCTACTTTATGGAAATGAACACCCGTATCCAGGTAGAGCACCCGGTTACCGAAGAGGTGATCAACTTCGACCTGATAAAAGAACAAATAAAAGTTGCAGCGGGGATCCCGATATCTGGAAAAAACTACGAGCCAACGATGCATGCCATTGAGTGCCGTATCAATGCCGAAGATCCTGCAAACAACTTCCGCCCTTCACCGGGTAAAATAACAAACTTCCACTCGCCGGGTGGCCATGGTGTGCGTGTGGATACACACGTTTACAGCGGCTATGTTATCCCGCCAAATTACGATTCGATGATAGCCAAGCTTATTTGTATGGCTCAAACCCGCGATGAGGCTTTGGCAACCATGGAGCGTGCTTTGAGCGAGTTTGTTATTGAGGGGGTTAAAACTACTATTCCTTTCCATATAAAATTGCTGCAGGACCCAAACTTCCGCGCGGGTAATTTCACCACCAAATTCATGGAAACGTTTGAATATTAATATTTACACAATCTTTAAAGGTTAATACAACGTAATTAGGTTTCTGGCGTTAATAGTGCTGAAATAAGGTAATGAGCGATAACAAACTGATAAAAGCAATAAAAGAGAAAGGCCAGACAATGGAGGCCGAAATGTCGTTCTTTGATCACCTGGAGGCCCTTCGCTGGCACCTGGTACGCGCGGCAATTGCTATCGTTATCTTCACCTGTGCCGCCTTCTATTTTTACGATTTTATATTCGGAACTATTATCATGGGTCCGGCAAAAACCAGTTTCTGGACCTACCGGATGCTGTGTAAGTTAGGAGATTACCTGCATCGCGATGGTTTTTGTATCAATAAGATCAATATTAATTTGATCAATACCGAAATGGCGGGACAGTTTACCTTACAGATCAACTCGGCATTGTTGATTGGTATAACCGCAGGTTTCCCTTACTTGCTATGGGAAATATGGCGCTTTATTAAACCTGCCCTGCATGAAAAAGAACGCAAAGCTGCAAGCGGTTTTGTAATTTATGCTTCCTTATTATTTATTTTAGGGATCATGTTTGGATATTTTGTAATTACGCCTGAATCAATCAATTTCCTTTCGAGTTATACAGTAAGTGATAAGATCCAAAACTTGTTTTCTATTGATTCTTATATATCGTCAGTCGCCACACTTACACTGGCAACCGGGGTGGTTTTCGAACTACCCATACTGGTTTATGTATTATCTTCGTTAGGAATCTTAACGCAAAAATTTATGCGAGAAACTCGCCGTTATGCAGTGGTTGTGATTCTTATCATTGCGGCTGTTGTTACGCCTACTCCTGATATGCTTACCATGACTATTGTAAGTATCCCATTGTTTATTTTATACGAAGTAGGTATCCTTGTAGCAGGGGTGGTTGAAAAGCGTAAAAAAGCACGCGAAGCAACACTATAATTTATAGAATGAATGCCAAATGATGAATGTTGAATTTCGAACGCCGAAGTACATCTTCATCATTTTGCATTCAATATTCATTATTTCCTTTTCTTAATTCTCTTTTTCTATCCTCTTCAATTCTAACAAAATTTTTACCTTCGGCAACACAATTAACTTTTAAATTTGAGCTAATGAAAAAAGGGTTAACGATTGCCATTGGAGCCGACCACGCGGGTTTTGATTACAAGCAGGCCATACTGGGCATGTTTGATGATATCACCTTTAAAGATTTTGGCACTTACTCATTTGATTCTGCCGATTACCCCGATTTTGCCCATCTGGTTGCCGGCGCTGTTGAAAATGGCGAGGCCGATTTTGGTATCCTGCTTTGCGGCAGTGCCAACGGTGTAGCCATGACGGCTAATAAACACCAGGGCATCCGCGCGGCAATATGCTGGAAACCTGAGGTTGCCATACCCGCACGCACCCATAACGATGCCAACGTGCTTTGTATCCCCGCCCGCCATGTAACTATTGACGAGGCTAAACAAATAATAGAAATTTTCCTGACGGAAGCATTTGAAGGCGGACGCCATGCAACCCGCGTTAACAAAATTGGTTGCTAACCAACATTAATTTATTACAAACAATTTAAATGAAGAATTTATCAGTATTGATCACAGGTTTGGCTATCAGCGCAGCCGCTTGTGCCCAGCAAAACCCAACCGCGCTTAAGTACGGTAACATAATTAACGCTACCGATGCTAAAAAACACCTGAGCATCCTGGCATCAGACGAGTTTGAAGGCCGCGAAACCGGTAAACCGGGCGCCGAAAAAGCCGCTAACTACATTGCTGCCGAGTTTAAAAGATTAGGCCTGCAGGCCCCTGTAAACGGCTCTTACTTTTTAGATGTGCCTTTAACTCAAAATTCTGTTACCCTAAGCCCCTTAACCATCAACGGGCAGGCCTTCGCTAGCTGGAAAGATTTTGTTTACCAGGGTTCTGCTAATGCTAAGGTAACCGCCGCCGACATTGTATTTGTTGGTTTTGGTACTGCTGATGAACTGGCTGGTGTTGATATTACCGGTAAAGTTGTGCTTTGGATAAATGAAGACAAACCGGAAGCCGGCAAAACACCAAACACAAGCTACCGAATGACTGATGGCCGCAGGGCTATAGTAAAAGCGATACAGGATAAAAAACCTTTATTAATATTAGCCGCTAACGAAGGCGTTGCAACTGTATTGGCGCGTTTTAAAGGTGTAAACCCAAGTGGCGGCGGCCAAATATCAATTAAGAAAACAGGCGCCGAAGCGGCAAAAAGCACTGTAGCCCCATTATTTATTGTAAACGGCCCTCTTGCTGATGCAGCGTTAAAAGCAACCGGTAAAACTTTTGCCGAGCTTAAAGAGGCAGCTAAAACTGCAAAACAAACACAGGTTGTTAAAACTACCGCCGATGTTACTATTACCGCTACAACTGCAGATGTTAAAGCGGTTGATGTGTTAGGATTTATGCCGGGGAAAGATGCTAAACTTAAAAACGAAGTTTTGGTATTCTCTGCACACTACGATCACATTGGCTTAAACCCTGATCCGAATGCTAAAGATAAAGTAAACAATGGTGCTGATGATGACGGTTCTGGTACTACAGGCATCCTGGAGATTGCACGCGCCTTCTCTAAAGCACAAAAAGATGGTAAAGGCCCGCGCCGCAGCGTATTGTTTTTAGGTAACGTTGGCGAAGAAAAGGGCCTGTTAGGTTCTGAGTGGTATACCGATCATCCTGTTTATCCATTGGCTAACACCATTGCCGATTTAAACATTGACATGATCGGTCGTGTTGGTGAAGAATACATTGGCAAACCAGACTCTGCAAACTATGTATATTCAATCGGTTCGGCTATGCTAAGCACCGACTTGCATGACATTGGCGAGGCTGCTAATAACAACTACACTAAAATGAAACTGGATTACAAATACGATGACCCTAACGATCCAAACCAATTTTATTACCGTTCAGATCATTATAACTTCGCTAAGCACGGCGTACCAATTATTTTCTACTTTAACGGTGTACATGCCGATTACCACGGACTTGGCGATGAGGTAAACAAAATTAACTTCCCGTTATTGGTTAAACGTGCGCAACTTGCATTTTATACCGGCTGGGAATTAGCTAACCGTGATGCCCGCCCTGTGGTTGATAAAAAATCACCTGCACCAACAAAATAATAACCAACCATTATAAACCAGCAAAGCGGCCCGCAAGGCTGCTTTGCTGGTTTAAGCTCATTTTGCGACAGTCATCATACATCTAAAAGCGTTATTTTTAACTCAATCTTAAAACTCTTAATTGCTTTGTTTAATTTCGCATAGATGGGAAACACCGCCGAAGAATTTTTGGTAGCCTCAGCGCAAAAGGCATTCGAGCCGGAGCACCGTGCTATTATCAATAAAAGCATTGATAAGTACGAGGGAGCGTTCGACAAGGGCTTATCGAGGATGATCAACCTCGATAATACCAAAAAGAAGGGCCATACCATCAAATGGAAGGTAATGGAAAACCTGGACAAGTTTTTGCCCGAGTTTGAATCCAACTTCCTGAAACGCGGTGGTAAAGTGATTTGGGCAAATGATGCCGAAGAAGCCAACCGCGAAATTCTGAACATCATCCAAAAAGCAGGTGCCAGAACGGTCATCAAATCAAAATCGATGGCTACCGAAGAGATCCACCTGAACGAGTTTTTGGAGAAGAATAACATTGAATCGTTAGAAAGCGACCTCGGCGAATACATCATTCAGCTGCTCGGGCAAAAGCCCTATCACATGGTTACTCCGGCCATGCATTTGTCGTTAGCAGATATTGCCAAACTATTTAACGAGAGGTTTGGTACACCGCTGGATATTACTGCCGAGCAGCTCACCCAGAAAGCCCGCGAATTGCTTCGCGTAAAATATCTGCAAGCCGATGTGGGCATCACCGGCGCCAATTTTATAATTGCCGATACCGGGAGTATTTCTATTACGGAAAATGAGGGGAATGCAAGGTTAACTACAAGCTTCCCTAAGATTCACATAGCGGTTGTTGGGATAGAAAAGATCATCCCATCCATAACCGACCTTGACGTTTTCTGGCCGATGCTGTCTACCCACGGCACAGGGCAAAATTTAACCGTTTACAACACCATATTAAGCGGCCCCCGCCAGGCAAACGAAACCGATGGCCCTAATGAAATGTATGTAGTGCTGCTGGATAATGGCCGCACCAACCTGCTTGCGCAAAAAGAGCATCGTCAGGGCTTGTACTGCATCCGTTGTGGTGCCTGCCTTAACGTGTGCCCGGTTTTCCAGAACATTGGCGGCCACACTTATGATACTACCTACGGCGGCCCCATAGGGTCTATTATAACCCCGCATATGCGCGGCATGCATGAGTTTAAACACCTCAGCTATGCATCAACTCTTTGCGGTAAATGTACCGAGGTTTGCCCGGTGAAGATCGATATCCACAAAATGCTGTTGCTTAACCGCCGCGATGCTGTGAACGAAGGACTTGTAACCACCAAAGAAAAATGGGGATGGAACATCTGGACAAAAGGTATGCTGAAACGCAACCTTACCGATTTTTTTGGCGGTAAAATGAAGAACAGGTTGATGCGGATGTTTTTCAAAAGATTATGGGGCGACAAGCGCGAAATGCCCGAAGTATCTCAAAAATCATTTAGCCAGCAATGGCAGGAGCGGTACCGCCCCGAATAATTCCTTTTTATGCGTAAAGTAATTTTAAACCTGGCTGTGAGCCTCGATGGTTTTATTGAAGGCCCTAACGGCGAGTACGACTGGTGCCTTGCCGACCAGGACTATGGCATGGAAGAATTTTTCAGCCATACCGATGCCATCTTCATCGGCGGTAAAAGTTTCGACATGATAAGAGGGGATGCAGGCATGTTCCCCGTAAAGGATATTTATGTGTTCTCGGATACCATCGCTCTTGAACCGGGCGAAACTTTTCAGGTGATAGCTTCTGCAAACTTTAGAACGACTGTTGATGAAATAATTAACACTGATGGCGGCGACATCTGGCTCTTTGGTGGTGCCGAACTGGTATCCACTTTTATGAATAAACGTTTGGTGAGCGAGATCCTGCTCTCCATTCACCCGGTTATTTTAGGCGGTGGCAAACCACTATTTAAAGATATTGATAGCCGCGTTGGCCTAACCTTCATCGAACAAAAAACATATGACACCGGCCTGTTGCAGGTACGCTACGAACTAATGCCCTGGTTTGACCCGGAGAAGCTGCAGTTTTTGGGGTAAGAAGATTTTAAGTCTCCATCTTGGGGAGTTACCGTGTGCTTTTTAGATAGGTATATCTCCTATGGCCCGGAGGTTCTTCCGTTTTGTAGTCTATGTGGGGGAATAGTTTTACTCCGTTAAAAGTTGCCCTTTTTCGCCATTGTTGGTGTTGTCACCAATAACCTTCAGACAGGTATAAAAGATGCATACTCGAATGGTGGCTTGTTGGTAACAGCACCAACAAGGGCAGTAGAATTTAAAGCCTCCCTTCCGGTGAGGTTTGGAGCGGCTACTTAGTGCTTATCACCAAAACCAAACTCTTTATAAGTGTTAGGCGCGTCGTTAAGGTTACTGAACGAGAAGGTGTAGCTGGCCACCCACGTTTCGTAATCGGCCTCTTTGCCTTTTGATGCCTCAAACTTGGTTGCCCTCAACAAATAAACACCTTCCCGGCTAACGCTAAAATAAACCTTACCTGCCGCGTCGCTCGCCAGTTTCTGCGGATATACATTGCCCGATTCTGTACGGATATAAAGCATTACCTGACCGGTAAATGGCTTGCCTTTAAAGTTTACTATCGCGGTAATATCATCGCCGTAGTTTAGCTTGTAAGGGTTCTTTTTTAGGATGATCTCGAAGTCATCGTTCAATACTTTTTCATAGGCATTACCGCTTGGTTCATCAACCGTAATAAGTGTTTTTAGGTAACGGTTATATTTTTCGGTGAAGTTTAAGGCATTGCTGTTTTTAAGCTTATCGGCAATTTCATCGTAGCCCTGTTCGGTTAGGTATGGCAAAAAATCTTCACGGGGTATCTCATTTAACTCGTTGCTGTTCATTTGTACCAATACCAAACCGCTGTTTTGGATGGTGTAATTCAATATCGGTGTAGCATCTTTTTTGGTAACAGGCGCCAGGTCGGTTTTTTTAGATCCTTCGTAGATCATAAACTTGGTGGTTTGCTTGGCCATGTAGGGCACTTCACGCTCTTTTACCAGGTTTTCGCCCGATAATAAATGCAGGTTAAACTTACCGCCTTTGTGCAGGTAAAAATTTTCGGGCATTAAAAAGTGATCTGGTATAAAAGATACCAAACTAATAAACGCGAACATTATAAGGATTTTAACGTAGAAGTGCTTCATGGCGAAAATATGGATTGCTCAAACATACAAAGTTTTAAAAACTTCTTAGCTTTACCCGATGATATTTGACCGGAAAAAGATAGATAACGATGGTTTGATAACGTTTTATAAGAAACTGTTATTGCCTCGCCTGGTTGAAGAGAAGATGTTAATCCTGCTCAGGCAGGGCCGTATTGGCAAATGGTTTTCCGGCATTGGTCAGGAAGCTATTGCCGTGGGCAGTACAATGGCTTTAAATGACGGGGAATATATCCTGCCCATGCACCGCAACCTGGGTGTATTTACAACCCGCAATATCCCAATTTCGCGCTTAATGGCCCAGTGGCAGGGTAAGGCATCGGGCTTTACTAAAGGCCGCGACCGCTCCTTCCATTTTGGCACGCAAGAGTTTAAGATCATCGGGATGATATCTCACCTTGGCCCGCAGCTGGCCCTGGCAGATGGTATAGCCCTGGCAGATAAATTAAAGAATAATAAAAAAGTTACCCTGGTATATACCGGCGAAGGCGCAACCAGCGAGGGCGATTTCCACGAGGCGCTAAATATTGCCGCCGTTTGGGATTTGCCGGTTATATTTTTGGTGGAGAATAATGGCTACGGCTTAAGTACCCCCACTAACGAACAATACCGTTGCGCTTCGATTGTAGATAAGGCAATAGGCTACGGGATAGAAGGCCGCAAAATAGACGGCAACAATGTGCTGGAAGTTTACCACACCATAAGCGAGCTTGCCGCCGAAATGCGCGAGAAGCCAAGGCCGGTACTTATAGAATGTATGACCTTCCGCATGCGCGGGCACGAAGAGGCATCGGGTACAAAATACGTCCCGCAGGAACTATTTGAGGAATGGAAACAGAAAGACCCGCTTGATAGTTTTGAGAAATACCTGCTTGATGAAGGCGTATTACGCAAAGAATGGGTGCCTTATTTAAGAAACGAATTTACTACGCTGATTGATGCCGAAGTTGAAAAGGTGTTTAGCGAGCCCGATATTATACCGCATGTACAAACCGAAGAGCAGGCCATGTACCGCCTGTTTAACACCCCAAGGCATGCCGTATCAGAAGTTAGCACCAGCAAGCGCTATATTGATGCCATAAGCGATGGCCTGCGCCAAAGTATGCGTATGCATCAAAATATGGTGATCATGGGCCAGGATATTGCCGAATATGGCGGCGCATTTAAAACAACCCAGGGCTTTTTAGAAGAGTTTGGAAAAGACCGCATCCGCAATACACCTATATGTGAATCGGGCATTGTGGGTACGGCAATGGGTTTGGCTATCAACGGCTATAAATCTATTGTGGAGATGCAGTTTTCTGATTTTGTTACCTGTGGCTTCAACCAAATCATAAACAACCTTGCCAAAACGTATTACCGCTGGGGCCAAACGGTTGATGTGGTGATTCGCATGCCGGCAGGCGGTGGCAGCGGCGCGGGCCCTTTCCACTCGCAAACCAACGAGGCCTGGTTTACCAAAACACCGGGGCTTAAAGTGGTTTACCCTGCCTTCCCCGATGATGCAAAAGGTTTATTAATGTCGGCGGTGGATGACCCTAACCCCGTTATTTACTTTGAGCATAAAAACCTATACCGAAGCATAAGCGGCAACGTGCCCGATGATGATTACTATGTAGAAATTGGTAAAGCCCGTGTGGTGCGTGAAGGCACTAAGGCCAGCATCATCACCTTTGGAATGGGTGTACATTGGGCTATTGAGTATGCCGATAACCACCCCGACCAGTCCATAGAGATTTTGGACCTGCGCAGCCTGCAACCATGGGATAAGGAGGCGGTGATCAAAACCGTAAAGAAAACATCAAAAGTGCTGGTACTGCACGAGGATACGCTCACCAGCGGTTTTGGCGGCGAAATAGCTGCCTACATTGGAGAGCACTGCTTCAAACATCTTGATGCACCCGTAATGCGCTGCGCCAGCCTCGATACCGCCATCCCCATGAACAAAGCGCTGGAAGACCAGTTTATGGCCAAAGCAAGGTTAGCAGAAGTGATGGATACTTTGTTGAAATTTTAGGTATCTTAGTATTATGCTAACGTTAGAAGAAATATACGCGCAAGACCCAAACCAAAAAGTGATTGACGAAGGTGCGGGCTGGGGAGCTGAACAAATGCTAAAGGCAGGTGTACCGATATTCTATCGTGATGAACAATATCCTGAAACGATGGAAGGAAATCTTTTTGTAAAGGAATATACAAGCGGGGCAAAATTCATTGTAAAAAAAGAACTAACCGATGACCTCCGTTTACTGGAAGAAATAATCAGGCCTTTAAACGCTTTATAATGCCATCAATTGATGGTGGACCGTTCTTACACCACCACACAGAGAGGCGTTATTTAAAATCTCCTTCCTCTATCACCTCTACCTCGGCAACCGGGCTAAACAAATAAACCCTGCGCGTGCTTATCTCCACACATTTGTAACGCTTACGCAGCTTCTCTTCCTTGCGGAATACGCGGCCGTCCTTGAGCTTAAATACGGCCTTAAGGGGCAGCTTCTCTACTGTATGTATTGATTCCTTCGGCGCATCATATTTACGTAGGGAGCGGTACAGGGTAAGGTCCGAGCAGCTGGATGCGGCGGGATTGTTAAGGTAACTGGTTATGGCCTGCTTCACATCCGGTGGGAACACATCTTTCTCGAAAAAAGGCTGCATCATTTTTTTAAAATTGTTCTTCCACTCCGTGCCGTGGGGCTTGGCTTTTTGCTTGTGCTCGTTCCAGGTATGCAGGTGCGCAAACTCGTGTACGGTAGTCACCAAAAAAGCGTAAGGGTTAAGGTCGAAGTTGACCGATATGCGGTGGCCTTTGCCATCGTAGGGTGCGCGATAGTCGCCAAACTTGGTGCCGCGGTTGCGCGAAATTTTAAACTCGCATTTAAAGTAATCTATCCAGCGGCCAATAAGCGGCGCCGCTTGCGTTGGAAGATACTGTTCTAATACTTTTACTTTATCCAATTTTTACCTCTTTCCAAAGATAATAGATTAGTCTGAAAGCGAAAAGACTAAAGCCAAAAGCTTAAAATACACTGACAAAATGCTTTTCGCTTTCTGCATTAAGCTCTTCCCTACTTCAATAAATGATACACCAAAAACGCAGCCCCATAAGCCAGCACGGTCATGTATAAGAACTGGGTGGCGGGCCAGCGCCAGTCTTTGGTTTCGCGATATACTACAGCAACGGTACTGGCGCATTGCATGGCGAAGGCGTAAAACATCATCAATGAGAAAGCTACAGCAAGCGTAAATACAGGTCCGCCTGTATTTGGGTTTTTAGCATTACGCATTTTATCCTGTACGGAATCTATCCTGTCGGCATCACCATCCACACTGTAAATGGTGGCCATAGTGCCTACAAATACTTCGCGCGCGGCGAAAGAGGTGATCAGCGCAATACCTATCTTCCAGTCGAAACCGATAGGCTTAATAACCGGCTCAATTACATGGCCTAAAACACCGGCGTAAGAGTTCTCCAGTTTTTCGGTAGATATAACTCGCTTCAGGCTATCCGAAGTCATGGTTTTGGTGTATTGTGGCTGCTGATATTTTTGTTCAATGTTTTTAAAGCGGTCGCCCGGGCCGTATGATGACAGCACCCAAAGTATTACCGATACGGCAATGATCACCTTGCCGGCTTCCAGCACAAATGTTTTTGCACGCTCATACATGCTGAATAGCACGTTGCTCCACCTCGGCATGCGGTATACGGGCAGCTCCATAATAAAGTAACCCCGTTCGCGGGCCTTAAGTACAAACTTCATCACATAAGCTACGATTACTGCTGATACCAAACTAAGCACGTACATCCCCGTTAGGGCAAGGCCTTGCAGGTTAAAGATCCACCAAACGTTTTTATTAGGTACTACAAGCGCTATTAATAAGGTATAAACCGGCAAACGTGCGGAGCAGGCTACCAGTGGCGTAACCATTATGGTGATCATCCTGTCCTTCCAGTTCTCGATGGTACGGGTACTCATGATGGATGGCACGGCGCAGGCAAAGCCACCTATCAGCGGCACTACCGATTTACCGTTAAGCCCTACCTTACGCATGATCTTATCCATCATAAATGTAACGCGAGACATGTAGCCTGTATCTTCCAATATAGATATAAAGGCGAACAGGATGGCTATCTGCGGGATAAATACCATTACACCACTAAGGCCGGCAACTACACCATCTATCAGCAGATCGGCAAGGGGGCCGGTGGGCAACACGTGGCGCAAACCACCTTGTATCCACACAAAAAGGTCTTCTATCAACGACATCGGGTACGCCGACCAGGCAAATATAGACTGGAACATGAACAACAACACGCCAATAAAAATCACAAAGCCAAACACCCGGTGGGTAAGCACTTTGTCTATCTTATTACTTATCGATTCATCATGCGCTGTTACGGGCGTTTTAACGGTATCGTAAAGCAGGTCGTTAATGTAGTTATAGCGGGCAATAGTTTCACTTGCCTGCGCTTTTTGGGTATGGAAACCATGCTCTTTTTCCAGTTCCTCAATGCGTTCGCTTTGTGCTGGGGTTAAAAACTTTAGGGTTTCGTGCTGATGGGCCAGTTGAAGGGCAAAATAAGGGTTATCGGCCCCGAACTCTTTACTAATGCTTTCGATAATACCCGGTGCTATCGAATTTACATCGATGCTATCCTGCTGCAGGGCAAATTTATTAGCGTATGATATAGCGGTCTTCAGTTCGTCGATACCTTCTATTTTACGTGCCGATACCGGGATAATGGGCACCCCAAGTTTTTCTGCCAGTTTGTTTATTTCTATGCCGATACCCGCCTTTTTCGCCATGTCCATCATGTTCAGGGCGATTATTACAGGTATCTTCAGGTCGGCAACCTGGGTATAAAGCAACAGATTGCGTTTTAAGTTGGTAGCGTCAATTATAACAATAACCAAGTCGGGCGTAAGATCGGTATTTTTCTCTGCCAAAACCGAGAACACGATAGATTCGTCGCGGCTTTTTGGGTAGAGGCTATATGTACCGGGAAGGTCAATGATTTCGGCACGGCGGCCATCGGGCAATTGGCTGTAACCAATTTTTTTATCAACAGTAACCCCCGGGAAATTTCCTATTTTTTGATTTAACCCGGTTAATGCATTAAATAGCGTGGATTTACCGGTATTTGGATTTCCTACAAGCGCTACTCTGATATCGGCTTTCAAATGATGAGAATACTATTGCAAAATAATGGTTGATGCTTCAAATCTACGCAGGCTTAGTTGGTAGCCCGATACATGGATAGCGATAGGATCGCCAAGGGGTGCAATGCGCGATACCCTTACAGCCTCGCCCGGCAAGCAACCCATTTCCATTAGCTTTACAGACATCTCCAGATCAGTAAATTCCTTTACTATCCCTGTTTCTCCTACTCCTAGCTCTTCAAGCGTCATCTGCGTAAATATTAGACCACAAATGTAAGCTTATTTAAAACAAATCCAAATAAGGAAACGTGGATTGTAAAATTTAAATGGCCTAAGAATAAAACGTGACCTATAAAATTTAAATTTGCTGCTTTAATAAATACGCTATGAATATCACACACGAAATAAAACCCTTTGCAGAGCTAAATGTGGACGAACTATACGAACTGCTTCGCTTGCGCAGCGAAGTGTTTGTGGTAGAGCAAAACTGTGTGTTTTTAGACCAGGATAATAAAGACCAAAAGTGCCACCATGTATTAATTTATGCTGATAATAAACTTGCGGCTTACAGCAGGCTGGTACCCGCAGGTTTATCATATGCCGAAGTATCAATAGGTAGGGTAATAACCTCGCCGGAGGCACGGGGCAGCGGATTAGGAAGAAAGTTAATGGAATTATCTATCGGGAGCTGCTATGATCTTTTTGGCTCTGCAGATATCCGCATTGGCGCGCAAACCTACGCGTTGCCCTTTTACGAGTCGCTAGGTTTTGTTGCCGGGGGGGAGCGATATGATGAGGATGGGATAGAACACGTAGAAATGGTAAGGAAGCTAAACACTTAATTATGAAAAAGCCCTTTAGTGAAAATTTAAAGGGCTTTTTGTTAGTGCTTGTTAAAGTATTCGTGCACCAGGTCGTCCACGTCGAGTATATCGATGTTAGGTTTGATGATCTTCCAGTTTGGATCAACCAAAAAGTACGAAGGCACTTTAGTTATTTTCCAGTTAGTAACGTTTGGCGAGGCATCGCCTTTAAAATCGGCTACCTGTGGCCAGGTTAGGTTGCTTTTTTTTACAGCGCGTTTCCAAACCGCCGGGTCGGTATCGGTAGAAACACTTACCACCCCAAATTTATTTTTATCCCTGTCGCCAATGATCAGCCCGTTCAAGATCCTGGTATGGTTCATTTCGCTCAGCTGGCTGTTGGCCACCCAAAACTCTACCAGTATTGCTTTACCTTTTAAACTATTCCTTTTAAACGATTTGCCATCCGTAGTAACCCCTATAATTTCGGGCGCATCAGATCCCGGCAATAATTTAATTAACACATTTAATTTGTCGGTCACTTTTAAACCTTCGTCAGTATTCTTGGCTTCGGCGGATAGTTTTTTACCCAGCTTGCCATATTCTTCAGGAAACTCATCCATGTATTGCTGCGCCATAATATGAACCGCAACAACGTTATCGGGATGTTTGGTCATATAGGCATCCAAAATGTTTGGCTCCATTTCGCGGCGTTGAATCTGGTAGCCGCGCGTTTTTACAATAAGAGCAGAGTGTTCTTTTGGCGATTGGTTGCGTGCCTCGCTTGTTTCAAGAAAACCCAACCCCGAGCGGATGGTGTTATTTAGCGCCCCGGCCATTTCATTCTCTACCTTATAATAGTCGGATAATTGCTGTTGCGTTTTAGATGCCGATGTAACTGCAGGATAAAGGCCATTAACTTTGGTTTCGATGTTGTATGTGCCGTTCTCTAAATACAACTCAAAGGTTTGCTTGGTGTTCAGCGGTTTATCGCTATTGATAATTGATATTGTATAGTAGCCCGGCTTTTCAATAGGTTTGTTAAGAATAGCGCTGCCATCCATTATAGCTTGGCTAAAAAGCGTTTGGTTAAACTGGTTTAGCGTAACGGTGCCGTTTTTAATAGTACCGGTTTTAAAATTAAGCTCTAATTTAGGTTGCGGATCGCATGACGATATTAGCAGGACAAGCGCGAAGCAGTAAAAATATTTCATAATATTACGTGTGACAGGATGTTACTAAATTATTAAAATATACTTGATATTGGATCAATTTATCAGCATTAGCGTGTAAAATTATCATGATGGATAAATCAATTGGCAGGCAAGTTCCTTAGACTGTTTCTAAATAGCCAATATCCCTGCTTTAAGTCGAAACCGTTTCTATCTTTTGGTATTTTTGCCTAAATAAATCTGATCAATAATGAGCGAATTTAAACAAACCTTTAACTCATCACTGGGAAAGAAGCTGATAATGGCTTTAACTGGCTTGTTTTTGTGTACTTTTTTAATTGTGCACCTTGGCGGTAACCTTTTGTTATTTAAGAACGACCAAGGCTTTGCATTTAATAGCTACGCAAACTTCTTAACGCATTTCCCTCCCATAGAGGTGATAGCTTACCTTTTATACCTGGCTATAATTGTGCATGCTGTTTACGCTTTGGTGATAACTATTAAAAACCGCAGGGCAAGGCCGGTAGGTTATGCTGTGCATAACAAATCTGATGCATCGTGGTCATCAAAAAACATGGGCTTGCTGGGTTCTATCCTGCTGTTGTTCATCGTGATCCACATGGGCGATTTTTGGTTTACCTACAAGTACAACAACATCCTGGGCTTTAAGGAGTACCGCACCAACCTGGCAACTAACGAAACAACCGTTTCTGATTACAAGCCGGAAATTGCCGATTTTGAGCGTTCTATCTCTACAGAAAACAATGTAGAGATCGTTCGTGTAAAGGATTTGCATGCGCGTATCCAGCACAGTTTTAGTTATTGGTGGTATGTTGCATTCTACGTAATTGCAATGGGCGCAGTATCTTTCCACTTACTGCATGGTTTCCAAAGTGCTTTCCACACTTTGGGTTGGGTACATAAAAAGTACAAGCCAATTATTTACTTTTTTGGTACTTGGCTATTCGCGGTTATTATACCGGTATGCTTTGCCCTGATGCCAATTATATATTACATTAAAAGCCTTTAACAAGAATCAAGACTATAAGAGTCAAGATTTAAGACAACGTATTTAATAAATTTAAAAACGCAAAGGGAAGAAAGGAAAGGCAACATCAAATATCTTGATTCTTGTCTCTTGGTTCTTACCTCTAAAATAAAAGAAATGAGTTTAGATGCGAAAATTCCGCAAGGCCCATTAGCCGAAAAATGGAGCAAGCATAAATTTAACTTAAAGCTGGTTAACCCTTCCAATAAGCGTAAGTACGATGTTATTGTTGTTGGTACAGGTTTGGCCGGTGCATCTGCAGCGGCATCACTTGCCGAGCTTGGTTACAACGTTAAGTCATTCTGCTTTCAGGATAGTCCGCGCCGTGCGCACTCTATTGCTGCACAGGGTGGTATTAACGCTGCAAAAAATTATCAAAACGATGGCGATAGCGTTTATCGCCTGTTTTATGATACCATTAAAGGTGGTGACTACCGTGCCCGCGAAGGCAACGTTTACCGCCTTGCTGAGGTATCGGTAAATATTATAGACCAGTGTGTTGCACAGGGCGTACCATTCGCACGCGAATACGGCGGCTTGCTTGATAACCGTTCGTTCGGTGGTTCGCAGGTATCACGTACGTTTTACGCGCGTGGACAAACAGGTCAGCAATTACTTTTAGGGGCATACTCGGCATTAAACCGCCAGATCCATTTAGGTAAAGTAAAAATGTACACCCGTACGGAGATGCTTGACGTGGTTGTGGTTGACGGCCATGCAAAAGGTATTGTTACCCGTAACTTAAAAACCGGCGCGATAGAAACTCATGAGGGCCACGCAGTGCTTTTAGCGACTGGTGGTTACGGTAACGTTTTCTATTTGTCAACAAACGCGATTGGGTCTAACGTAACCGCAGCATGGCGCGCACACAAACGCGGTGCTTACTTTGCTAACCCGTGTTACACCCAAATTCACCCAACTTGTATCCCGGTTACCGGCGATCACCAGAGTAAGCTTACGCTGATGTCTGAATCGTTACGTAATGATGGGCGTGTTTGGGCGCCAAAAACGGTTGAAACAGCGCAAAAACTTCGAAATAAAGAGATTACCGCTTCTCAGGTAAAAGAAGAGGACAGAGATTACTTTCTGGAAAGAAAATATCCATCTTTTGGTAACCTTGTACCGCGCGACGTGGCATCACGTAACACTAAAGAAATATCTGACGAAGGCAAAGGTGTAGGTACAACAGGTTTAGCCGTTTACCTTGATTTTGCCGAAGCTATAGAACGCTTAGGTGAAGACACCGTACGTGCCAAATACGGTAACTTATTTGACATGTACCTGCAAATTACGGATGAGAACCCGTACAAGCAACCAATGCGTATTTACCCTGCAGTGCATTATACCATGGGCGGCCTTTGGGTTGATTATAACTTAAGCACAACCATACCCGGCCTTTACGCTATGGGTGAGTGTAACTTTAGCGACCACGGTGCAAACCGACTTGGTGCATCTGCTTTGATGCAGGGGCTATCTGACGGTTACTTTGTTATCCCTTACACTTTAGGTGATTACTTAGCCACCATTGGCCCCAAAAAGGTTGATACCAGCCACCCTGCTTTTGAGCAAACCAAAAAGGATGTAATAGCCTATAACAACAAGCTGCTTGCCTTAAAAGGCAACAAAACTGTTGTTGAATACCACCGCGAACTTGGCCATATTATTTGGGAGTACTGTGGTATGGCACGTACCGAAGAAGGCCTGACCAAAGCAAAAGCCCTTATTAAAGCCTTAAAAGCTGATTTTTGGGTAAATGCTATTGTAACTGGCGAAGACGAAGAAGTGAACGCTGCCCTTGAAAGAGCAGGCCGTGTTGCCGATTTTATCGAACTTGGCGAACTGATGATTACCGACGCGTTAGAGCGTCGCGAATCATGTGGTGGCCACTTCCGTTTGGAATCGCAAACTGAAGAGGGTGAAGCCTTACGCGATGACGACAACTTTGCTTTTGTATCGGCATGGGAATTTACCGGTGAAAACCAGGAAGAAGTGCTGCACAAAGAAGAGTTGATTTTTGAAAATGTTAAGTTAACACAACGTAGTTATAAATAGAGAATGGTTGATTGAGTAAATAGAGAATGGTTTTTAACCATTCATTACTTAACTTAATCAACTACTCTCCAATCTCAAACAAACATGAGTGGACACATGAACCTGACGCTGAAAGTATGGCGCCAAAAAAACACACAAACACCGGGCAAGTTTGTGACCTATAAAGCCGAAAATATTTCGCCGGATATGTCGTTCCTGGAAATGCTTGACGTGGTGAACGAAAGCCTTACCCGCAAGAACGAGGAGCCTATTTATTTTGATCATGACTGCCGCGAAGGTATTTGCGGGTCTTGTTCGTTATATATTAACGGCCGCCCACACGGTCCTAAAAGGGCTATTACAACCTGCCAGTTACACATGCGTACCTTTAGCGATGGCGAAACCATCACTATCGAGCCATGGCGTTCGGCCGCGTTTCCGATAGTGAAAGATCTGGCGACAGACCGCTCTGCTTTTGACCGCATCCAACAGGCTGGTGGTTATGTATCGGTAAACACCGGTGGTGTGCCCGATGCCAACACCATCCCCATCCCTAAGGTAATTGCTGATGAGGCTTTTAACTCGGCTACTTGTATTGGTTGCGGTGCCTGCGTTGCGGCATGTAAAAATGCATCAGCCATGTTGTTTACCTCTGCTAAAATTACTCAGCTTGGTTTATTACCACAAGGCCAGCCAGAGCGTTACAGCCGCGTACAAGCCATGGTTGCGCAAATGGATGAAGAAGGTTTTGGTAACTGCACCAATACCGGAGCCTGCGAAGCTGAATGCCCGAAAGAGATTACCCTCAACAATATCGCGTTCATGAACAACGATTTCTTTAGCGCCAAACTGTTCCGCGAAGAGCACGCGCACGACCACACCGGCGGCGAATAATTCAGATAAGATTTAACAATAAAAAGCCCGGTTGCATCTGCAGCCGGGCTTTGTTATGAAGGGCACCTTGCCCTTAAATTTTCTTGATCGCCGTTAGCAGATCGCTCGCTTCGGGTTGTTTTTCAAATGACTGCACCAACTGGCCGTTTTTACCATAAATGGCCACAAACGGCGTATGTTGAAGCTTGTAAAAGCGCTGTACAGTGTAGGTGTAACCTTCGGTACCTAAAATAAAGTTTGGATATGCTTTTAAGCCGTAATCATTCTCAAAGGTTTTAACCATACGTATATCGGTAAAAGTTATCATTACCACCTGTATATTTTTAAACTTAGCCATTGACGGCTTCATGTCATTGATCAGTTTTTGGCAATGTGCGCAGTCTGGCGCAAAATAAATGATCATTACCGGCTTGTTCTTTACCAGGTCTGCCGGTGTAAGGTTTTGATCTTTAGTAGTTAGTATTTTATATGGTGGAATTGTAAGGGGTATAGTTTGTGCTTGTGTACATGCAAAACCGGCTATTACCGCGAATAATAAAAATATAAGTTTCTTCATTTGTTCTATCGTCATTGAGAATGTTAATTATGCTTCCAGTAGTTCTAATTGCCAGGCAATATGTTCTTCTGTAATAGGGTATAACGCATTATTACGTGTTGTATGATAAACAGCATCAAATATTTGGCGGTAATCTCCTTTAACCGATGAGATCAACTCCGTTATCTTCTGATTATCTATACCAACAGTAGTCAATTGTCCTTCACTACCGGCAGGTTCAATGCCGTAATCAGGGTCGGTTGGCATCATGCCTTTATCCAATTGTGCTTCCTGTACATCGCTGCGGTTTTTGATGAAACTGCCCAGCGTTCCATTCACCCAAAAGCCCGGGGTATCACCTGCTATCTGCAAACCCGATGTTAGGTAAACATTTAGTTGGTTTGGGTATATCAAATGGTAATGGAAATAATCGGGCACTTCAGATCCCTCGCGGTAAATACCCGTAGTTTTGGTGAAAGATAATGGTTTGCCAAACAGGGCAATGGTATTATCAACCAAATGCGCCCCGAGGTCATAAACTAATCCCCCGGCGGGTACGCCTTTCGTTTCCTTAAATGATTTTATACCGATGGCAGACTTGTATCTATCCATACGGAAAATAACTTCTATCAGGTTACCTAAACGGCCGCTTTCAATCACTTCTTTGGTTGATAAAAAGCCGCTGTCGAACCTGCGGTTTTGATAAACCATCAGGTGTTTTTTCAATTTACGGGCGGTATCAAAAAGTTCTTTTACTTCTGCCGATGTTGCGGCTGCGGGTTTTTCGAGCAGTACGTGCTTACCGGCTTTTAGGGCCAGCATAGCGTGCTCAAAGTGCAGGTTGCTTGGAGTATTTACAACAACCAGTTCTATCTCGCCATCGGCCAGTAACTCATCTATAGAGCTGTAGCTTTTAATTTCCGGGTATATTTGCGCGGCTTTTTTGTGGGTTCGTTCCACAATACCTTTCAATTTAAAACCGGGATTGGTGCTGATGAACGGCGCATGAAATATACGCCCCGACATACCATAGGCCATTAAGCCCGTAACTATTGGTGCTTGCATGGTGGTAAATTTATCATAATATGATGTAGCAACGTAAATTATCTAAAATAAAAAAGGGATAAGCGTGTGCCCATCCCTTTCTACATGAAATAACCTAAGCTTATTGCATGCTTTTTTGGATAGCTTCAATTTTAGCTAAGTGCATTTTTACTGCTGGTAATGTTTTGGTAGCAAAAGCCATTAAATCGGCATCTTTGCAGTTTTTAGAAGCATCTTCTAACATCGATGCTACTTTTTTGTGGCCGTTAACCATTGCGTCAACGTAAGCTTTATCAAAATCTTTACCTGTTTTTGCAGATAGATCTGTCAACATTTTTTCGTGATCAGCATCGGGTGCGGTTGGTAAAGTGATGTTTTTCGTTTTAGCGATAGCCATTAACTCTTCGTTCACTTTAGTATGGTCGGTAACCATCATGGCACCAAACTCTTTAACCTGTGGGTTAATAGCTTTTTCGGCAGCTATTTTACCGGCAGCAACTTCTGCCATACCTGCGTTAGCTGCATCGGTAGCAAATTTTGCATCGTTTGCAACAACAGCAATACCTGTAGAGCCATTGGTGGTTGTGTCTTTAACTGCGTTTACACTGTCAGCAGTTTGTTTACTGTCTTTTGCGGCGTTGTTACACGCCTGGAATGATAGGGCTGCAACAGCCATCATTGCCACTAAACTTAATTTTTTCATTTTATAGATTTTTTTAGTTTTTATAGTTAATGTTCAACAACTATTACGCGAAATGGTTTTAATAGCGGCACTTATAGTTTGTTGATGATATTATTGTTATACCTTAAAGTTTTATTATTTTTGAGCACATAAATTAACAGATATGAATTTTCCGGCAGAGTTAAAATACACAAGCGACCACGAGTGGATCAGGGTTGAAGGCGACGAGGCTTACATCGGTATCACCGAGTTTGCACAAGGCGAATTAGGCGACATTGTTTACATCGACATTAATACTGTTGGGCAGGATGTAACCAAAGAATCTGTTTTTGGTACGGTAGAAGCCGTTAAAACGGTATCTGACCTGTTTATGCCGCTTGATGGTACCATCCTTGAAGTGAATAGCAAACTGGATAGCCAGCCTGAGTTGGTGAACAGCGACCCTTACGGCGATGGCTGGATGGTGAAGATAAAAATTACCAATGCTGCTGATGCAGAAAGCCTTTTGGATGCTGATGCGTACAAAGGCGTTATTGGCCACTAATTGTAAATGAAAAACACACTAAGATACTATGGGCCTGCAATTTTGTGGGCCCTGTTTATTTTAATAATATGTGCAATACCGCTTGGTAGTGTTGGCAATTCGCCCATGTTTTTTGAGGGGTTTGATAAATTGGTGCATTGTGGTTTGTTTTTCGTGCTCTCCATTTTATATTGCGCGGGCAGCATCCGTAAATGGAACACCCGTAGTATCCGGATAGAGATTGCGATGAAAAATACTGTAGTGCTTATAAGCTATGGTGCATTAATAGAAGTGCTGCAAACGCGGATCTTTACCTGGCGCAGCGGTGACTGGAACGACCTGTTAGCTGATGCTATTGGGGGGTGTATGGGTGTATTTGGAGTATTAATAATCAGTAACGCGCTAAATCATGAAAAAAGTTAAATACATATTCGCGATAGCAATATTAACTTTTGTGCTATCATCATGTGGTATATTTAAAAAGGATTGTAACTGTCCGCATTTTGGGAGCGTCAAGTCTCCCTTTAAAAAAACAGCTATAGTTTAACCTTTTATGGTTTGACATTAAAAAAGCCTTTCAGATCTTCATCCGAAAGGCTTTTCACTTTAGCAGGGGCATGCCTCTTATTTGTTTTGGGTTACCTTTACCCAGTCTACCCACATTTTAGCTTCGCCATTTTTTATCTTGTTTAAGGATGTTTCCGACAGGCCGTAGTATGGCTTTTTGATACCGTTTATTTTGAAAGGATAAATACCGCCCACCGCGAAATTGAGGATCAAGTGCTGCTTATTATCAAAAACCCACTTGCCATAATGCCCGGCCATTTTACGGGTAACGCGGAACATCGGCACGCCATCGTATTTAAAAACAAGCGCTTCGGGTGTCCAGTCTACACCGTAAACATGCCATTGGGTGGCGTCGTGGTCTTTATCAAAATATTTGCGATTTACAAATGGGGTTTCGCCACTATAGCCTGGGCCATGTACCGCCGCGCTTACCCAGTCGGCTTCGCCAATAAATTCCATAATATCAATTTCGCCATCATTTGGCCACATGCCATTGCCCAGCATCCACCAGGCAGGCCACAAGCCATCGCCTGCCGTGACCTTAACACGCGCCTCGGCTGTGCCATAAGTAAAATCAAATTTACCTTTGGTAACAAACCTGCCCGATATAAAATCGAACTGCTGATTATCGATTGTTTTAAAGTTAGGTGAGTATTGAGGCTTTAAAACCAGCACCCCGTTTTCGATATAAGCGGTTGCAGATGAATCTACATAGGCCTGCAATTCGCCGTTGGTGTGGAAACCGGTAATGATAGGGCTCCATTTGGTGCGGTCGATCTTACTTTCCGAAAAATCGTCAAAGAAGATTACGTTGCCTTTTGAGTTGCTTGCTACCGGCGCTTGCTTAACCGATGAACACGACGCAGCTATAGCTGCCGTTAAGGCCGCAAAATAAATACACTTTTTATAAAGCATGATTTTAATTAAGGGAATAGCATGTATGAAGAAAGGCCATTGTTAATGGCCTTTCTATCTATTTTAATTGATTATTTATAAACGCGAACGTAATCTACCTCCATGGCGTCGGCAGTAAAGTTAGGATCAACCGCTGGGCCGCCAAAATTACCTCCAAAAGCTACGTTCAATATCAGGAAGAAATCTTGGTTGAACGGCTTGTCGGCGCTGTTATCAAAGGTATAAAAAACGACTCCATCTATGGCAAACTTCATAGCCGTTGGTGTCCAATCCATGCTGTATACGTGGAACGCTGTAGATGCAGTAGGGTTTTGTGTAGTACTACCAACGCCACCGCCACCAAAATGGCCTGGGTAATGCATGGTAGAGAAGATAGTGTTCTGCAGTTTACCTACGTGTTCCATAATGTCTATCTCCCCACAGCCAGGCCATGGGGTGCTATCTATATTACCACCAAGCGCCCATATTGCAGGCCAGGTACCCACACCTGTAGGTAGCTTCGCTTTCACCTCTACACGGCCGTATTTAAAGGCAAACTTGCCTTTGGTTAACAGCCTTGCCGAAGTGTAACCGAAACCATTATAGGCCTCTTTCTTTAGGTTTATTTTTAAAGTGCCGTTTGATACCGAAGCGTTATCAGAACGGTTGGTGTAATACTCTAACTCGTTATTACCCCAGCCATTGTTGTTACCTATATCGTAACCCCATTTGCCCGGATCGGGCGCACCCGCGATATTAAACTCGTCAGACCAGATCAAAGCTTCGCTCGCCGAAACATTAATCGAAATGGTTTTTGTGCTTGTTTTACCGGTTGAACTTTTGGCAGTAACCTTAACATTATAAGTGCCTGCTACCGCGTATTTGTAGGTTAAACTGCCTGTTGTGTTTGTTTGGAAAACACCGTTACCCAAATCAAATTCGTAGGATACCGCATTGTCGGCAGTTACCGCAAATGTTACCGTGCCACTGTTATCAGTACTTACGGTTGGTATTACAGTGAGGTTGGTTGGCATGCCTGCAGTAGCGCTGCCGCCGGTATCATTACTTTTAGAGCAATTAGTAAACAATGTTACCAGTGCTATTATTAAAAAAGCGTTAATTTTTCTCATATCTTTTATTATTTAACTTTAAATTTCTGATACCAGGCAAGGCCGTCGATACCAATGTTCCGTAAGGTAATGGTAGTTTCGGTAAGTTCCATTATCTCGTAAGTGTTACCACCTGTACCAAATGCAATTAAGCCCTTATCCGGCACTACAAATTGGATACGTGTAGAGTTTGCCGATGTTGAGCCCGATGTAGCATCCATAAAAGCAAGCTTTTTAGTGCCTGTGGCATCAAAATCAAAGCAGTTTTCGCCGCCTGTTTTACCGTAAAATACTGTAGCACCCGCAATAAAGAACGACTGACCTTTGTTGTTGATAACCATATTAATGCCTGCGCCATTTTTGCTGAAGGTTATTTCATCGTCATACAAACATTCGGCACGCTGGTTAGGGTCGGCTGCGTAGTAGCTTGGTGTATAACCATCTGCCGGGCCAACACCTACGTGGCCTGGTGTAAGGCGGTCTATAACCCATGTACGAGATGCGCCATTGGTTAGGTTTTGCATAATTGCAGCGGGAATCTCAAACGATACAAATACCCTGATCTTTTTGCTTACGGTAGAGGTTACACCACCTGTGCCAATAGCGGTAGCGGTGATGGTGTAATCGAATGTACCGGGGGCAGAGTACTTATGTACTTTATCTCCACCCGGAACAATTTCGGTAATGCCGTCGCCGTAATCAACTTTGTATGATATGGCGCCGGTACCGGCAGTAGTAATAGTTACTTTACCAGAGCCGCCACCATCCGGGTTGGTTGTGTTGACACCCTCGATGGTCGTGGTTAATGTTACATCCGTTGGGGTAACTATATTACCGAACGAATACTTCTCTTTTTTACAGCCTATTGCAATGATAGCGGCTGCCAAACAGATGGTTAGTAATGCTTTTATATTAATTTTCATTTCTATAATTAATTAAGGGTGATATCATCAAAATAGTAGGTAAAGTTGGCCGAGCCATCACCCACGTTACCGTTATCAAATATCAGTACTACTTTTTGATACGATTTTGCAGTATTGATAGCGCTGTAATCAAAGGTTAGCTCCTCCCATGCATTTGCTTTGGTTGTAAGTACTTCTTTCTCGAAGCTAACACTGCCATCGGTAAGGTTCTCTACCTTTAACAACACTTTGGCACCCACTTTAGGCGAGTAAACTTTCATCTTAAGTGTTTTCTTGGTAAAGTCGATAGGGCCTGCAAGGGCTATGTAGCTACCTGCGTATGTGGCACCTGCATTTTTTACCATTTTAGCAACTTTGGTACTGGTGTTAATGCCGGTTGCCGATGGGTTATTTACAACTGTAACAGCACCACCTTCAAAATCGGTAAAGGCATAGTTTAGGGTTGCCGACTGGAAATCAAGCGGGATACCTAATATTGATGAAGGTTGAGGTACAAATTTCACGTCGTCCCAATAAAACACTTTACCGTTACCTGCTGTACCAAAATCAAAGAACACGGATGCCTTATCGTAAGTATTTGCCGCGTTAAGCGCAGGGGTGCCTGTAAATGGTGCGGTAAGGTCGAAAGTCAAGGTTTCCCAAGCGTTGGCAACTGTAGTGATGGCCTCCGTTTCTACCGAGATATTACCGTTATTATGGTCTTCAATTTTTAACCTGACGCGCAGGCCTGCCGCCGTTGAATAAACACGCATGCTCATTTTAGCGTAAGATGCAGTTACCGGAATTTTAGCAGAGAAGCCCGCTGGGGTGCCAATTGTAGTGCCCGCCCATACTTCGGCACCGTTAGGTTTGGTTGTCTTTTTAACTTTATTTGATGCAAGGGTTGGGTCATTGGCATCAACAGTATTGTTGTTACCAAAATCGGTAACGGTATAATCGGTGTTTGGTGCATCAAATGTAACAGGAAGGCTTATTTGTGCAATTTGGATAGCCATTTGCAGGTCGTCCATATAAAACACTTTACCGCTGCCCGGCGTGCCAAAGTCAAAGAAAACCGAAGCTTTATCATAATTAAACGCGGCATTTAAAGCAGGTGTGCCTGCCGATGGATTATTGAAGTCGAACGTTAAAGTTTCCCATGCATTAGCTATGGTAGTTTTAGCATCAGTTTCAACCGTATTTTTGCCATTAGCATGTTCTTCCAGTTTCAGCTTAATGGTTAAACCTGCCGCAGGCGAATAGATTCGCATAGTCATTTTATTATTTAGCGGACTAACCGGAATTTTGGTTGCGAAGCCTGTTGCGGTACCCAAGGTGGTACCGGCCCAAACTTCGGCACCTGCAGGTTTGGTAACCTTTAATACTTTGTTAGTGTTGTTTTTAGGATCTGTTGCTAACGCCGATTGGTTATTGCCAAAATCGCTTGTGGTGTAATCAAAATTCGAATCATCAAACGCCAAAGGCAGGTCTATTTGTTTTCCTATCTTAATGATTTGCTCTACGGTTGTTGTTGCAACACCCCCGCTTAAAGCTACAATCCTTATGGTATAAGTGCCTGCCTTAGGGTAGTTGTGTGTGGCGGTTTGCTCTTGCATGAACGAATCGTAAGGTTCGGGGTTTGCCGTTGCCTCGTCACCGTAATATACATGGAACATGGTTTCAAAATCGGCAGTTGCGCCAACTGTTACCGCTAAACCAGTGGTTGTGACGGTTGTTTTAAGGTTTGCCGGAGCCATAAACGATACCGTAAGCGATTGGTTAACTTCGGCAGTTTTGCCGGAGATGCCATGGCCAACAATTTTAACTTTATATACGCCCTCGGCATATTTATGCTCGATGTTTTTACCAGCGGCTACTTTTACAAATGTTTCGCCGCCATCGCCGTAGTAAACATCAAAAGTAGATACACCTTCGCCGTTAGGGGTAATAGTTACCAAGCCAGTATTGTCTTGCGTAATATCAAACAATACCGATATTTTTGCAGGGTCTGCTACGTTGTTGACGAACGATACGTCATCAAACTTTTCCTTTTTACAGCCTGTTATCACAGCCATTAAAAGGGTTATGCTCAAAAAATATTTTATTGCATTCATGATCTTGATTTTTAAGGTTTAGTAACCCGGGTTTTGTGTTAAACCTGTAACGTTAATTTCTTCCTGTGGTATAGGGAACACTTCGTGCTTACCGGCAATAAAACCTGTAAGTTTATTAGCGGCCTGCCCTGTTCTAACCAGGTCAAAGAAACGGTCGCCATCCATAGCCAACTCTAATCTTCTTTCGTCCCAAATGGCTTGCTTTAAAGCAGTACCTGTAGCCGTTATATTATGAGCTACATCACCAAATGCACGCTGGCGAACCTGGTTTAGGTAACCTTGTGCTTTAGTATCGTTTGGCGCTGTTGAACGGTTGTTTGCTTCGGCAGCCAGTAATAATACTTCAGAATATCTTAACACTCTAAAGTTGTTCAGGTAGTTAAGCTCTACCTGGCCGGATGTTTCACCTTTACGTGGTAAGTATTTACCATTGTATAAACCTGTGTTTTTGTAAGGCGCTACCTGGTAGCTAATATTATATTCGGGATGTGCGGCTTTGTAATCTTCGATGTTGAAAGCCGTTATTGCTTTACGCTGATCGCCGGCTGAGTAAGCCGCGGCAAGGTTTTGTGTTGGCAGGTTAGTGCTCCAGCCGGCTGCATATGGCATACCGCCAATACCATTTAACCCCCTGATACCATTCTGCTGAACCGCATAATTACCCTGGCCGCGTGTTACACCACCCCAGTTGAAGTATGGCGAACCGTTTGTGTACTGGATCTCAAATACCGATTCAGGGCCGTTCTCGCCTGCTGCTAAGTAGATAGAAGCATAATTGGTAATCAAACTATAGGCACCTGAGGTGATAACCGGGTCTAACACTGAAGCTGCGTCGGTAAATTTATTCTCGTACAAATAAACCTTACCCAATAAGGCTTGTGCAGCATATTTAGTTACACGGCCTTTTTGGCTTTGTGTAGTTGGCAAAGCAGCAATGGCAGCGTTAAGGTCTTTTTCTATCTGCGCGTAAACTTCAACTTTAGGTGCGCGGGTTAATAATTTTGCATCGCTGTTATTTAGGCGCTTATCAATAAACAATGGAACATCGCCCCACATTTTTGTTAAGGTAAAGTAGTAGTAAGCGCGTAAAAAGTAAACCTCGGCGTATAGGGCATCTTTACCGTTAAAGTTCACGGTTTCGCCTGCTTTGTTTTTGTCTTTATACTGGGTCATGTAATTAGCCCTGTTAACACCTTCGTAAGCAACCTGCCACAGGTCAAGTAAGGTTGAATTTGTTGATGTTAGCGTAAAATCATCTATTTGCTGTAGTGCTAAAACATCTGATGCACTTTCGCCACCGGCTACAGAGTTGTCTGATGCGATATCGCCCACAACTACCGCTTGGTTTAACCATTGCACCGGCGAGTAAACGCTGACAGCCATGGTGCGATAATCGGTTTCTGATTTCAGGTAGTCAAGGTCGGTAACCAGGAACCTGTCGTGCGGGTTATTCTCCACCCATTTTTTACATGCTGTGAACGAGGTCAGCAACAGGACCATCGCAATTAGCTTTATATATCTTTTATTCATCGTATTGTTTTTTAATGAATTATAATTTAATGTCAAGGCCCATGCTGTATGTTCTTGGCTGCGGGTATGCGCCACGGTCAACACCGGTATCAAGCACACCACCTGAGATCTCAGGATCGTAGCCGGAGTACTTGGTGAATGTTGCAGCGTTACGAACCTGCGCGTAGATTCTTATACTTTTAAATACTTTGCCCTGCATTAAGCGAGGGAAGGTATAACCTAACTGGATGTTTTTGATCTTCACGAATGAACCATCTTCGACATACCTGTCTGACGCGCGGATATTGCTGTTGGCATCGGTAAATGAATACCTTGGGTTGCGGGCATCGTTAGTAGTTCCTTCGCCGGTCCATCTTGCAAGCACACCGCGGAATTTGTTGGTGTAGTTACCGTTACGCTCGTAAGCACGGTAAATATCGTTACCGATAGATGCATAAGTGAACGCGTTAAAATCAAAGTTTTTGTAACTCATTGATAGCGTCCATCCCAAAATAACAGTAGGGAACGGGTTACCAATATTGGTGCGGTCGGCGGCATTTATTACTTTATCGCCGTTAACATCCACAAAACGGATATCGCCCGGTTGAGCGCCTGTTTGAGTTGGCGCTGCTGCTATCTCAGCCGCGTTCTGGAACAAACCATTTGTTTTGTAGCCATAGAAATAACCAGGTGCCTGGCCTTTTTCAAATACGGTTACCTGTTGCGACTGCCCGTTGAAGTAGCTGCCACCAAATATTTTAGCGGTGCCATCAGTATTAGTTGCGGTAACCAGGCTTTTTACTGTAGTTATGTTAAAAGTGTTACCTAGTTTAAACCCGTTTCCAATAGTTTCGTTGTAGCCTATAGATATATCTACCCCGTTGTTTTTGGTTGAGCCGATGTTAGCTGCAGGTACCGGGGTTGTACCACCTGTGTAAACTGTTGCCGGTTGGAATAACAACCCACCCACACGTTTTTCATAATAATCGGCAGTAACTGTTAATTTGCCGTTAAACAGGGTAAGGTCGAAACCAACGTTAGCTTGTTTCTGGCTTTCCCATCCTAATAGTTTGTTTTCTGTTGTACCTAAGGTAGACCCCGGATAGAACACATTGCTAAAGTTATAGCCATTGCTGTTTGCAGTAGGGCCATAATCAGGGCCGCCGGTGATAATAGTGGTAGCCTGTGTTGGTGTATTATCATTACCTACAGTACCGTAGCTACCCCTAATTTTTAAGAAATTAATAGCAGGTACATTAAAGAAACTCTCTTTACTGGCAACCCATCCTACCGAACCGGAAAAGAAGTTAGCAAACTTGTTATCGGCACCAAAAGCTGTTGAGCCGTCGCGGCGCGCGGTGAACGATGCAAGGTATTTCTCTTTGTAATCGTAGTTCAACCTGCCAAAGAACGACATGTTGCGTTTAAAGTACTGATAGTAATAACCCCCTGTGGCGCTTGGGTTGGTAGCTGTGTTGGTACCGGTTGCCGCGCTGTAATCTGCAAACTCCCAAGAGTTAAAAGGTACATCCTGCCTGTTTACACCGGCCGCGTTACCAGATTCTTTTGCCAGTGAGAAACCAACAACCGTTTCAAAGGTATGGTCTTCCGCTACTTTAAAGTTATAGTTGGCAAATGTTTCCCAGGTGTAGTTAAAGTTGCTCACTTTATCGTGGTTTACGCTGTTATGCTTATCAATCACGGTAGATCTATCGGCATTCATGCTGTTATCAACGTTAAGCGGGCCGTAAAATACAAGCGGGGTAAAGCCTTTGCTGTTAGCATCATACTTTGTATAACCAAACCTGCTGGTTAATTTCAGGTTCTTTAAAATATCGTATTGTGCCTCAAACTTACCGTACAATTTACTGCCAAGGCTTTTGTTGTAGGTGTTATCCAGTTTGGTAAGCGGGTTGTAAACCTCAGACAGGATCAAATTACTGTATCCGTATTTTCCAACGCTGTTAGGATCGGTATTTAAAACTGGTACCGTTGGGTCGAAGTTAAGCGCGCTACCAATTACACTATTAAACGAGTTTTCCTGGATGCCTTTTGAGTTTAAAATTACACCGGTAGTGTTCAGGGTAAGTTTAAGTTTTTGTGATAGCTGAAAATCGATGTTTGCAGTGAAATTTCCACGATCAAACCTTGATTTATCGATGCCGCCAACTATACCGCCCTGGCTGGTGTAGCCACCCGATAAAAAGTAGTTTACAGTTTCGCTGCCGCCACGTACACCAATGGTATGTTGTTGTAAAGGAGCGGTTTTAAACACCTCTTTTTGCCAGTTGCTACCAACACCTAAAGTGGTCAGGTCAGGGAAAATAACGTTACCACCCGATGCTACGCTGCCTTCGTTTACTATTGCGCCATATTCGGTTGCATTTAAAACGCCAATGTAACGTGCTATTTCCTGCACACCGTAGCTGCTGTTAACAGTAAATTCGGGTTTCATGTTCTTTCTACCGGTTTTGGTAGTAACCACAATAATACCGTTACCACCTTTAACACCGTAAATAGCGGTTGCAGATGCATCTTTAAGTACGCTGATAGATTCGATATCTATCGGGTTTACCGAGTTAAGATCGGCCAGTGATTGTTGCACACCATCAATAACCACCAACGGGGCTGAACCCGCATAAGAAGGGATACCACGGATAGCCACTGTTGGCGATGAGCCCGGCGTACCGCCTTGTATAACCGTAACACCTGCGGCGCGGCCCTGTATGGCCTCTTCTGCACGTACCGGGTTTTGCCTTTGGATGTCGGTGCTTTTTATGGTTGAGATAGCACCCGATACCTTAGTTACCTTTTGGGTACCGTAACCAATTACTACAACCTCGTTAAGCGCGTTGTTAGCGTTGTCTTCTAATGTGAAGTTTTCTGTACCGGCTTGTGTTACTGTTCTTTCAACGGATACCATGCCGACAAATGATACCACGATTGTCCCGCCACTTTGCGGGATGTTTAATGCGTAATTACCGTTTACATCGGTAACAACGCCCACCGTTGTGCCTTTAACGGTTACTGATGCGCCGGGCAATGCCTGTCCGTCCACCTTTTGGGTTACTTTACCGGTTAGGCGCAGGGTTTGTGCATAGCCCTGGCTAACGAAACAGAAAAGCAAAGCAATCCCCATAAAAAACTTGAGTTTTAATTGCATAGATTTATTTTTAGGTTAAATTAATTAGGTCGTTCAGGACGACGTTGGTTGGTTGTAAAAGTTTCTTCATATGTTTTCATTTTCGCGCACAATCATGCGCAGCCATACTTAAGCTTTAAGCATTTGTTAACGGTTTTTAAATTGGGTTATAATTTGCCGGAGCAATTGGTTTATAGGAATCAAATGTATACGAAGCGTATCCCAAAGCGAAATTTCGCACTACATCACTACTACACAACATTGAAATTTCATTTAAAAAGACGGATATTAGTAAATCAATTTTAAACACCTATATAATTTTGATTAAACGCTATAATCTTTTGTATTTAAGGCTGCTGCTTTTCGTAATAATTAATGTGATGGCGCAAGGTGCCATGGCACAGGCCTACATTGGGCAGCGCAAAACCGTTAATTACGAGAAAAGGCAGTATAATGCAGGTACGCAAAACTGGAAAATACGCCAGGATGCGCAGGGCCGGATGTATTTGGCTAACAATGAGGGTGTGCTGGTGTTCGATGGTTCGTACTGGCAGCTTTACCCGCTGCCCAATAAAACCATTGTACGGTCATTAGAATTTGGTGCCGATAAAAAGCTTTACGTTGGCGGGCAGGATGAAATAGGATACTTTGCCCCCGCAAAAAATGGCCGGCTTGTTTTTACCTCGCTTAAAAACCTCATCCCTAAAACCGATCAAGCATTTTCTGATATATGGGATATTGCGGCTTATGGGAATGACATCTTTTTTCGCACGCATGATAAGATCTTTAGGTATAGCAACAGTAAGATAACCATTTACCATTCGCCCTCGTGGTTGTTTTTGGGTACATATGGCAGTAAGCTATTGGCTCATGATGAGCAAAAAGGCGTTTTAGCATTAACAAATGGCAGCTGGACGCCGTTTATTGCAAAAGCGGATCTGCCAAATGGCTTTTATATTACCAGCATATCCAAATTTAATGATACCACGGGCCTGGTTACCTCTGCAAAGGATGGCTTGTTTTTGCTAACTGGCAATAAACTAAATTACTTTAACCTTAACGGGACCGGTATTGATAACCACCAGCATTTTTCAGGAGCAACAGCATTGAACGATGGCACTTACCTGGTAGGCACTTATGTTAATGGCATTTATCAGTTTGATAAAACCGGTAACATCATCGAGAACATCGGCAAAAAAGAAGGACTGCAAAATATCAATGTGCGTTGTATGTATACCGATGCTAACCACAACGTATGGCTTGGGCTGGATAACGGAATTGATTATATCGCCTATAACAACGCGGTTAAGCACATAAATCCATTAATATTTAAAGATGGCGGTGGCTATGGCGCGGCCTTGTTTAAGAACAATTTATACTTCGCATTATCTAACGGCGTGTACCAGCTCCCGGTTAAGGGTATAAGCGACCTCAGTTATCTAAAAAACGACTTTAAAACGACCGGCGAAGGCCAAACATGGAACATGGTTGAAGTGAACGGCCGCCTGCTTGCGGGTAAGGATGATGGTTTGTTCGAGATCATGGGCGATAGGCTTTCTCCCATCTATAATGTTACCGGTTTCTGGACTTTCCAGGCCTTGAAAAACAAAAGTGGCGAATCATTGATAGCAGCGGGTAACTACTACGGGGTTCGGTTATTTGATAATAAAGGCGCTACCCTGATTGATAAAGGCAGCTTGGGCAAGTATTATGAGTCGGCGAGATTTATGCAGGTGGATGAGCATAATTTGATCTGGACATCGCACCCGTACCGTGGTGTTTACAAACTCGACCCTAATACAGGCCAGGTTAAAACCTATACCAAAGATGAGGGCCTGCCATCAACCCTAAACAATTTTGTGTTTAAGATAAAGGGCCGGATCGTTATCGCTTCCGAAAAAGGTATTTACGAATACGATGCGGCAACCGACCGCTTTGTGCAATCCGCACAGTTCAAAAAAATCTTTGGCGACAGAAGTTTACGGTACCTAAAAGAGGATGCCGCCGGCAACGTTTGGTTTGTACAAGGCAAAAGCGTTGGCGTGGCAGATTACACGTCAGCACCAACCATCATCAACATCCCCGAACTGAACAACCGCATACTAAGTGGCTTCGAAAATATTTACCCCGTTAACGCCAACAACGTATTTGTGGGTAGCGAGAATGGTTTTTACCACATCAACTACGCCAAATACAAGCAAAATATAAGGCCGATAAATGTCTACATCCGCAGGGTGAAAGCTACTTATGGTGTTGATAGCCTGCTTTACGGCGGCTACTTTACCGGGGTGAGCGATGATAAAGAGCAAGCTGCAGAAAACACCCCATCCCTAACCCATAACTGGAACTCGCTGCATTTTGAATACTCGTCGCCAATTTTTGAGGAACAATCTAATGCGGAGTACAGTTATCTGCTGGATGGCTTTGATAAGGAATGGTCGGAATGGTCTAAACGGCCGGATAAAGATTATACCAACTTGCCCGCAGGCAATTATACTTTTAAAGTAAAGGCGCGCAACCACCAGAATAATGAATCGGCGGTGGCTACGTATGTGTTTGTGATCAACCCGCCCTGGTACCAAACGGTGTGGGCGTACCTGCTTTATTCAGTGCTGATAGCCGGCGTACTATACTATATATATAAGCTGCAGGAAGCAAGCCACATTAAAAAGCAGCAAAAGCAGTTGCTGATACAGCAGCAAAAGAACGAGGAAGAGCAAAAGCAAATTGCCTACCTGCACCAGCTGGAACTAGAACGATCTGAAAAAGAGGTGGTGAAGCTGAAGAACGATAAGCTGCAATCTGAAATTGAATTTAAGACATCCGAACTGGCATCCGCGGCGTTGAACCTGGTGCAGAAAAAAGAGTTTATATTAAAGGTGAAGGAGGAACTGCAGCACCTCCAAAAATTGGGCAGGGAGATGGTTGAGACCGCCGAGATCAAAAAGATATTGCGCCTGCTTGCCGAAGAAAACAAGCTGAACGAGGAGTGGGAACAATTTTCTATCCATTTTGACAAAGTGCACTCCAACTTTTTAAGCGTAATAAAAGACCGCTATCCAAGCATCAACCAGCAGGAGCTAAAACTTTGTGCCTACCTCATCATGAACCTATCCAGCAAGGAAGTGGCCCAGCTGATGGCCATCTCCGTACGCGGAGTAGAGATCAGCCGTTACCGTCTCCGCAAAAAACTCCAGATCCCCACCGAAATGAACTTGTTTGAATTTTTGTTTAATATACAGAGGGAGATTATGAGGGGGTGAGGTGGATCATGACCAAACATATCTTCTCTATTTTAAGAAATTATAATTAATTGTTACCATGCGTCCTATTCATTTAAATTCACATCTTTAAAAAGTAATCTACTTAATATGAAGTTGAGAATAAAAAATTTTCGGAGTTTAGAAGATACTGGTGATATAGACATAAAACCAATAACTATTCTGATAGGTAAAAACAGTTCAGGTAAAAGTTCGTTTTTAAGGACTTTTCCTATGCTAAAGCAAAGCACTGAAGAAAAAACTAAGTCACCGATTCTGCTCTATGGGAATTACATAGATTTTGGTTCATATAAAGACATCAAACCACACAATTTAAAAAGCGAAAATGAAAAATATGAATTGGGTTTTACACTTGATGAATACTTTTTTGAATTCTTAAATAGGAGAAATCGTGGAAGACGTTACGTAAGATATCCCTTGAGAAAGGATTTTGCGGTTAATTATAACTTAAAGTTCGAGGAAAATGACAAAGAACTAATTCAAATCAGTGAAATAGTTTTCAAATTTTTAACTAATCAGGTTGTAATTAAAATTGACCAAAAAAAAAACTCAACAACTTCCATTGTAATAAATGGTTCCAATCATTTTAAGGCAGATGACAACTTTCGATTTATAGACGATGGAGGTTTTTTTTTAGAGTTTTTAAAAGAAAAAAAAATATCTTCGGAATATCCTCAACAGTTTGAAAGGGTTGAACAGACTATTCGAAAACGAATACTTTCAATTTTATCAAAATATTGTTTGAGGTCTACCGGTGAAGATACTAAATGGCATATAATACAAAATGTTGATTTGACAGACGATGATAAAATCACACTCGAAAAAATAAAAATATAAAGAGTCCCAAAAAATGGCATGAAAAAATAGCAGATTGGAAGACTGATTCTGAAGATTTTAAAACCCTGAAAGATTTAATTATACTTTATGACTTTTTAGATATCTACGGGTCTGCAATTAATCAGTACCTAACAAGCACATTTTCAGGAATTAAATATATTGCTCCAATAAGAGCGACTGCAGAAAGATATTATCGGATTCAACATCTTGCAGTTGACGAAGTTGATCCTAATGGGAAAAATCTTCCGGTTTTTTTAGACAGCTTAACAGACACACAGATGTCGAGTTTCCAAAATTGGACTAATGAGAACTTCGGGTTTAGAACGAAAATTACAAAAATCGAAGGGCATTATTCAATTAAAATTGTTCACGAAGATGGATATGAAATAAATTTGTCGGATATGGGCTTTGGATATTCCCAAATTCTTCCAATAATTACTCAGCTGTGGTATACAGCATCGAAATTTGCAAATCGTAGAAACGTTATATCTTATTACCGTAGCAATAGAAATATTATTGTTATCGAACAGCCAGAATTACACTTGCACCCTGAATTTCAAGCAAAGTTTGCAGATGCTCTTGCGCAAGTAATCAAATTAACAAAAGCCGAAGGTACTATTTTAAGTCTTATTATAGAAACGCATAGCGATATTATAATTAATCGTCTTGGTGACTGTATTATAAACAATGAACTATCCGCTGATGATGTGAATATAGTTGTTTTTAACAAAACTTCCGAGAATCAACCTACTAAAATTTCAATCTCAAAAATTGATTCTGATGGAAATCTTATTAATTGGCCACTTGGGTTTTTTCTTCCGTCTAAATAAAATAATGGTATTTTATTTAGACGACGTTCTTATTGAAGAGGGACCAAAAGACGATAGATATTATGATTTCATTCAAACCATAATGATGGCCTACAAAGAGGGTAAGCATATTGTTGTGATTTCACCGAGGAATGTTGTAAAGTTAATTTCGGACGGCAGTGTGGATGAAACTTCAAAGTTCTATTTGAAACATTATTTAGCCCGGGATAAGGAGGCTTTGGGGTGGCTCACTATCTTTAACGTTATAATTCGAGTTATTCCTATTAATGAGCCGGAAAGTTTTTCAACGGAAATTGAGACTAAAACTGAAATTCGATCTATTAAATTTTCAACTTTAATAGATACAGCCTCAGTCCAAAGAACCATATTACTTGGTGAAAATGGTAACGATTCCGAGGTATACGCATTATTTGCTGAGTATTTTAGAGCTCACAACAAATTAGAATCATTTAAAGTAGTTTATAAAAGGCAAACAGGTGGAGGTAGCACTACTGTTAAAGAATATAAAACGCTTTATGAAAAGGCAGAAGAGTTTTGTCTTTGTATACTTGATAGTGATAAGAGTACTCCAAACTCCGAACTTGGCGACACAGCAAAAAAAGTGAAGGAATTTCATGAATCGGCTTCGTCAACCTTACCAAACGCAAAGTGTCATTATGTGATCTTGAATGCCTTAGAGGTGGAGAATTTATTTCCACACGAGTTCTACAAGTCAACATATAAATCTAAAGAGTTTAACGAAACTCATCTCAGATTGGAAAAATTGCAAAAAAAATGTCCAGATGCGATTTTCTATGTAGATTATAAAAAAGGATTAAGAACTTTTGAAAAGCAAATGAGTCATTTGTTAAACGACTATTGGTACGGTATAATTCAAGAAAGCAGTTTGCAAACTATTTGGCATAATGACAATCATTTTTATATACCTGGTTACGGCCATAATGTATTATCCAACTTTGTGGAATATAAAGCCGATGAGATTTTCGAATATTTAAACGTTAATCCTTCACTACAGAAAGTTTGGTTAGATATGGGACAGACTATTAGTTCGTTTATTTTAGGAAGGACTGTAAAAAGAGCTATTTAATTTGATAATCGTTACGTGTATCTTATCTGCGTCTATCCCACCCCTACAACTTAAATATCGTCTTCAACCCACTTATTCCAATCTGCAAGCCCACGCAAAAGATCAAAAAGGCCGAGATGCGGTTTACGATGTTCTCGCCGTTTTCGCCCAGGTAGTGGATCATGGTTTTGGTGTTGAGGTAAAAGAAATAGATCATGGAGCACATTGCCACTATGGACACCAGGATAGCGCCGGTGGTCATGTAATAGCGGGAGCTGCCCAGCGCGTCGCCTTGGGCACTTAGGGTGAATAGTACCGATATGGTCCCTGCTCCGGTAGTCGCCGGGAAAGTAATGGGATAAAAAAGTTTATTGGCAATATGGCTAAATGCCGAAACGTTGGGTTGGTCGTCAAGGTCTTCGGCGGAGGTTTTCTTCTCGTCGGATGAGAGGAACTCCCAGCCCATTTTACAGATCATGATACCACCCGCCAGTTGTACAACCGGTATCGAGATACCGAATAACCGCAGGATCCATTGCCCGGCAAAAAGGGATACCGTACAGATGAGGAACGCGTAGAACGTTATTTGCCCTACAGCTTTCTTTTTTTCGCCCCTCGTCAGGTTCTCAAAATACGGACTAACCATAAAAGCCGAGCCTATGGGGTTAACAACCGGGAACAAGGCGATAATGCCAATAAAAACAAGGTGTACAAACGATTCGTAAAATTCGGGCATCGGGTTTTGTTTAAATTCCTATAAAACTATAAAAATAGATGAATACTCCTAAGTACCATACAGTATATAACAGTTATAAAATTGGGGTTAATTAGCTTAGCAAAGTTATTTACCAATTAACCTAATTTCATGCAAGCAATTTTTGGGATCATATTCCACTTTACCGGTGGGTTTACCTCGGGCATTTTTTATATTCCGTATAAAAGGGTGGGCTTGGGAAAGTTTCTGGATAGTCGGCGGCATTTTTCCCTGGTTAATTGTTCCCCCGGTAAGGTTGACATTCCCCAAACCAAAGACTTCGATAACTTCGACTTTAAGAAGGATCGCTGCGGCGATGTGAAACGTGTAGAAAACGGCAAGAAAGATTAAACCAGTTTCTTCACCGCTTTTGCCAACAGTTCGGTAGCCTGCTCCATTTCCTTAAAATTCATGGAAGCAAAACCTATGCGGATATGTTCGCTTTCGCGGGATGGGTCAAAATAGTAATCCCGGCCGGCGCTAACGGCTAAACCCATGACCGCGGCCTTTTCGGCAACCGCTTTTGGTTTGATGCCATTGAGGTATTTCATCCAGATAGCAAACCCACCATCTGGAATTTTAAAACTTACGTGTTCGCCAAGCTGCTGGTTCAGTATATCGCAGAACACATCCCGGCGTTCGTGGTAAAGCTTATTAGCCTTTTTAAGGTGGCGGGTAATGTCGCCGTTCTTGAGCAGGTTGGCCATGGCCTCTTCTAAAAGCTGTTCGCCCTGCCTGTCGATGATACGGCGCAATTTGGTAGCCTGCGAAATAAGGTTGGGTGGCGCAACCATAAACCCTATGCGGATGCCCGGTGCGATGGTTTTACAAAACGAACCTATATAAATAACGCTGCCATAATAATCGGCGCTGGCAAGTGGCAGGATAGGGCTGCTGGCATAGTGGAAATCATAATCGTAATCATCCTCCAAAATCGCGAAGCTATACTTCATAGCCAGTTCCAGCAAGCGCATCCGCCTTTCCGAACTTAGCGTAACCGTAGTAGGCTGGTGGTGATGCGGGATCACGTACAGCGCTTTTACCTTTTTCTTTTTGCAAATCTCTTCCACAGCGTCCAAATCTATCCCACATTCATCAACGGGCACCAGTTCCAAATTTGCCCCGGTTTGCACGAACACTTCATTGGCGCCGCAGTAACCCGGGTCTGCGGCAATAACGGTATCACCTTTACCAAGCAGCAATTGCGCCGCAAGGTAAATAGCCATTTGCGCGCCCTTGGTCATCAGCACATGCTCGGGGTTTACGTGCAGTCCACGGGTCTCGCCCAGGAAGCGGGCAAGTTCCGTCCGCAGGTTCTCTGAACCCTGCTCTGGTCCATACAATAAATATTTACTGGTGAAATGATAACCGGCAAAACGACGGTACTCGCGCAGCATCAAATCGACAGGTGCAAGGCGCGTATCAGGGAAGCCTTCATTAAAGGCAATACTTAAACCGGATGCCGGTTTAAAAAGGTTGATATGGCTCAGCGTATTCTCGCAAACATCAAAATGTGTTTTCTCTGGGTATGACAATAGTTGCGGCGCATTATCTGCAATTGGCCGCGGCGACACCTCCGGCAGGTTGGAAGCAATAAAGATGCCTTTCTGCGGATAAACATCCACCCAGCTTTGGGCGTATAGCTCATCGTAAGCGGCAACTACGGTATTGCGGTGCACCTTTAAACCAAGGGCCAAAGCGCGGCTGCTGGGCAACGCCGATGTCGGTTTTAAAGTTCCCTGCCTGATGTGGCCTATAATGCCGTTGGCTATTTGCAGGTACACGGGCACCTGTAAGGATTTGTCGATACTAAGTAAACCGGTTAAAAATTGCATACTGGACTATCTTGCTTGTTTTATCTGGACTATAAAGATAGGCCACTATGCTTGTATTTTTATACCATTAACAAAAAATAATGGAAGCATCAAAATATCAGCAGGCAATAGCATTGTTTTTAAGGTTAGCCCTTGGCGTAGCATACCTTTGGCTGGTGGCCGATAGGCTTGGCTGGTTGGGTGCACCGGGGCAACCACATATTAGCTGGGGCGATTATTGGACACCTTTTATGGTGCTGTCTAAAGATACCATGTCGTTTTTGCCCGATGCCCTTGTAACGCCGCTGGCCGTTTTAGCCACTATTGGTGAAGGCGTTTTTAGTTTGATGCTTATCATCGGCTTATTGACACGCCAGGCCGCAGTGGGTAGCGGAGTGCTTTCGCAGGCCTTCGCAGCGCCTATGACCATTTCAAGGGGGATAGACGCGCTTCAGGATACTCGGTTTTTACGGTAAGTGCTGCAAGCTTTTTGCTGTCAACACTGCCCTATTACAAATGGAGTATCAATACGTTAATTACTAAACAACAACCGTCATGACAAATATCTCACAAAAAGCACCGGCCACCTTATTAATAGTATTAGCTTTTGCCACGGTATATATTGTATGGGGTTCAACGTATTTTTTTATCCAGATGGCCATCCAGGGCATCCCGGCTATGTTGATGGGGGCTATACGTTATATTACTGCCGGTTTGTTAATGCTGGGATGGTGCGCGCTTAAAGGCGACAAGATCTGGGTGAAAAAAGATGTGATCACCGCGGCCATTAGTGGTCTACTGCTTTTAGCCGTTGGTAACGGGATAGTGATATGGGTAGAGCAGGCTTTACCAAGCGCTATGGTTGCCATCATGATATCGGCCAACCCCATCTGGTTTGTGATTTTAGATAAGCGCAACTGGAAAGAAAACCTCACAAGTACCGCCACCGTTGTGGGTTTGGTAATTGGTTTTGCCGGGGTGATCTTATTATTTGGCGAACAGGTGGCAAACGCCCTTGGCGGCACGCATGACAGTGCCAAGATCTGGGGCGTGGGCTTGCTGATCATTTGCCCTATAGGCTGGGCGGCAGGGTCATTGTATTCTAAATATAAAAAGAGCAGCAGCCCGGCACGCGTAACCACCGCCTGGCAAATGCTGATAGCGGGCTTTGCTTTTTTACCGGCAAGCGCCCTGCATAACGAATTTGCAGGTTTTGATATAACCCGTGTGCCTTTGCAGGCTTGGCTGGCGGTAGCATACCTTATTGTATTTGGGTCGATAGCGGCATTTACCGCTTATGTTTGGTTGCTACAGGTTAGGCCAGCAACACAGGTAAGCACACACTCGTATGTTAACCCGGTTATTGCGGTTTTATTAGGGGTGATGTTTGCACAGGAGCATGTTTCGTGGGTGCAAATTGGCGGGCTGGTAATTATATTAATAAGTGTACTGCTGATAAACCTTGCCAAATACCGCAAAGATGCTAATGATAAGAAAGAAGCTGAAGTTAAACCGGCAAAGGTTAGCGGGCAAATGTGCGAGGCGGTATAATAGCTGCGGGCGCCCCGCAGAGGTTTGGCTAAATCCCATATCCGGCTTGCCAATCTGTCTCATAAATGGTACGGCAATGAATGAATTATTACTAAGTGGAGTATATCATTGCCGTTGGCTTTAGCCAAATGTAACTTTATACCCGCGAACTTCTTCCAATCAAAAGCATAGCGCGATTCAACAAGTTTTCGCGGCCGGTAAGGTGGTGGTATATGGCGGGCTGCTCTATCAGCGAACCTATCTACTTTAAAATTTCGATGCGGGTGCTGTTCACCTCTTTCTCAAAAATATGAATGCTGCTTTCGCCGGCTTGGAGCAGGTTGAGCAGCATTTTTATGGTAGTAGTTTTGCCGGCGCCATTTGGCCCTAAAAACCCGTATATGCTCCCCGCGGGTACTTGCAGGGAAAGTGATTTAACAACTTGCTAATTGCCGAAGTTGAATGATAAACCGTTTGTTTGGATTACCATAGTTTCTCGGTAGCGATAGAGGCTACGGTTTTAATAACAGTTACACCTTTAATAAATAATGATGTAGCGTGTACTGCAGAGTTGCTTGCAGTAAATTGTTTTTGTTCAAACTGGTAACTAACGCCCATTATTATGGCAAAAACTACAGGGGCCAGTAATAAGATAAATGGATTTGAGTTTGAAACTAACTTTTTCATTGTGTGTGTGATTTTGATAGAACAAAGGAATACTAAATAACCCACCCCCTAAAATCATTTAGACCAACAGGCAGCATTTGTAGATGAACGGTTAAAAACCACGTTTAACCCGTTCGTCGGTTTTTTTAGCCCGTTCATCTAAACAATGCGTTGCTATATATAATTACACATCTAAATCCGGCTATAAATATTACTTTAGATGCTGATAGTCTCACCTAATCCCCTCCATCCCGAGGGCTATAGGGAGAGGACTTGAAAAAGCTATTGGAACGTTATCCTTTGTAGAGGGAAGGATGAGGCTTAGATTTAGATAAATATATATATAGATGAAGCGGGCCTGGCAAATTTTCTGGCATTTTCTATTCTGGCTAAGCATGATCTCGCTTTTTGTGTTTTTAGGGCACAGCGGGGGTAAAATGCCTATGAAAACCTTGCTGGTTGTATTTGTGGTTTTTGGTGTAATAAACATTGCGTTGTTCTATTTAAATTACCTGCTGCTTATCCCTAAATATTTAGATGTAAAAAAGTATAAGCACTACGCTATATATATAATAAGCGCCTTAATTGTATTTGGGATTATTAAGTATGGGGCGGCGGTAATATTTAAGCCTATCGCCTTAGAACGGGCAGGTAAAACCATCACCTTTTGGCAATATGCTTTCAGTACGTTATTTACCAGCATCATATTTATTTTCCTGAGTACGGTTTTGAAATTTACTATCGACTGGTTCCTGAACGAACGCGTACAGCGCGACTTGGAGAACCAGCGCCTTTCGGCAGAATTGTCGTTTTTGAAATCGCAGATCAATCCGCATTTTCTGTTCAATTCATTAAATAGCATTTACTCGCTGGCCTACCAAAAATCGGATACCACGCCCGAGGCTATCCTTAAGCTCTCTGAGATTATGCGCTATATGCTTTACGAGTGTAACGATAACCGGGTAGAGCTAACTAAGGAATTGCAGTACCTGCAAAACTACATCGACCTTCAAAAGATCAGGTTCGGTAACAACGCGTTTATCAATTTTGAAGTAACGGGCGAGGTAACCAATCAGCATATTGTACCGCTGTTACTGATCTCATTTATTGAGAACGCGTTTAAACATGGTGTGGCAAACGATGCCCTATCGCCTATTTTATTAAAGATCAATATAGAGGATGGGAAACTTTACTTCTTTATCCAAAACAAAAAACATACGCATAACCGCGATTCGTCCGGCGGGATAGGGCTTGCAAACGTTCGCCGCAGGCTGGACCTGCTGTACCCCGGTAAATATAATTTAGATATTCGCGACGAAGCGGATACGTTCACCGTTCAATTATCCTTAGTTTTATAGCCATGATCCGTTGCCTTGTTGTTGATGATGAGCCTTTGGCGCTTAATATACTGGAAGATTATATCTCCAAGATGCCCGCCCTGCAATTGGTGAAAGCAACCACCAACCCCATCGAAGCGCTTACCATGGTGCAGGATGGCGGTATTGACCTGGTTTTTCTGGACGTGCAAATGCCCGAACTCACCGGCATCCAGTTCCTGCGCATCTCAAACGGCAAAGCAAAAGTAATATTGACAACCGCCTACCCGCAATACGCGCTGGAAGGTTACGAACTTGACGTGGTAGATTACCTGCTGAAGCCAATCGCTTTCGACAGGTTCTTTAAATCGGTACAAAAAGCACAGGCAATTATCCAACCCACAACGGCACCGGTTGTTAAAGCCGAGCCCGTGCAGCAAGATGATTTTATGAGCGACTTCATCTTCGTGAAAACAGAGCATAAAATTCAGAAGGTGTACCTGCACGACATTCTTTTTATAGAAGGCCTTAAAGATTACGTATCCATATTTACCCCCGCCGAGCGTATCATTACCCTGCAAGGCATGAAAAAGATGGAAGATGCCTTGCCGCCCAAGCACTTTATCCGCGTGCATAAATCATACATCGTATCTATTAATAAGATAGACAGTATTGAACGCAGCCGCATTTTCATAGTCGATAAAGTTATTCCTGTGGGGGATACTTATAGGGATCAGTTTTTTAAGATTGTGGACGGGAAGAATATATAGAGGATTCTCTCCTCGCGTCATTGCGAGCGATAGCGTGGCAATCCCCTACTTACAGAGCCACAGACAAGTCTATAGAGGATTGCCACTTCACTACGTTTCTCGTAATTACGCTCGGTAAGCAAGTTTTTAGGTTAAACCCCCTGCTGGCTCATTATTCTTATCTCTTTGGGATAATAATTATTGATCCTATTCGGCAACAACTTCGCCCAGCCCAAGGCCAATCCCTGGTAGGTCATCAAACTCCAGCCTTTTCCGGTAATTTCTATATCTATATTATCGCGGCGTAAGTATTGGATAGCCTGCTCTTTGGTTAGCTCGGTAGATAATACTGTATCCTTATTAATAATAAGGCTTAAGGCCAGCTCATGGTCCGGTATCAGGTCGTTACCGGCCAGCTTCCCAATCCGCACACCCGACTTCTTTATATATAGGTGTCGGTGTAAAATGTTCAGGCTTTCTTTGTGCTCGCGGTTTACGGCCAGCCAGTCTTCATTCACTTTAAAAAAGTAAAAGTTATCGGCATCATTAATATAACCTTTTACAATATCCATCTCTTTGGCCGGTAGCTTTTGCTGCCCGTTGTTTTTATAGTTGGATAGGCCACCGCTACTTTCCTTTTTACGCAGGCAAGCCGCAAACAAACCCTCGCCCTTAACCTTACCCGGGTAAAAGCGGTAACCCCATGCTTTTTTCAGCGGCGATTCGGTCTCAACTATACCCCACTCCTTATGTATAGGTATGCGTATGCTTTCTAAACCAAAGTCGGTGCAAAGCCAATCCAGTATATCCTCATTCTCCTGATGCGAATAACTGCATGTACTATATATAAGGTATCCGTCTTCTTTTAAAGCGGGATAAATATCAGCAAGGATGCGCTCCTGGCGTTGGTGGCAAAGGTTAACGTTGCCTTCGCTCCATTCGTTCATGGCGGCAGGATCTTTACGGAACATGCCCGAGCCCGAGCATGGCGCATCAACCAGCACCACATCAAAGAAACTGTGGATGGCGTTAAAGTCCTTCGGGTCGTTATTGGTGATGATAGTGTTTGATGTTCCCCAGCGGTTAAGGTTATCACTTAATATAGGTACACGCGTTTTGATGATCTCATTAGCCACCAGCAGGTCGCTGCTATTCAGCGCCGAATTTAACAGGGTAGATTTACCGCCCGGTGCCGCGCAAAGGTCTAATACCTTAATGGCATCATCCTTATTTGGGCGTATGTTGTTTAATATATGTGCGATAAACATAGACGATGCCTCCTGTACATAATAAGCACCCGCGTGAAACAGCGGGTCGAAAGTAAAGGAAGGGCGTTCATTTAAATAAAAACCCTCGGTACACCAGGGCACTTGAGAGTCGGTTTTTAAGTCCGATTGTTTAAAAGGATTAACTCTGATGGATGTTGGGGCAGGTTCTGAAAGGTGGGCATCAATAAAATTTTGGCGGTCAAAGCCCTGTTCGTCATTCAAATCTTCTAAAAACAGCGGTGGGAAGTTGAAGTTTTCCATATGTAAATCAAACTTACGCATTTTTTTATGCCCCTAAATAACACCTTTATTATGCATCATAAGGTATATATGGCCTGGATTGATGTTTGCACAAATAATGCTTACGTTAATTTGGCGTTAATTTACAGGTAGTTACAAAATTGTTTTAATTATTTTCAATTAATGCTTGTAAGGGTAGAGGTTTTCTACTTACATTTGTGGCCGCTCAAATAAAAAGGGCGTTGTTTTTTTAAGTTTAGCGAATAAAAAAAAGATTTAAAAAAGTGAATATTTCACTTGTCAATCACCAAATTTATTTGCACCTTTGCAGCCCGCAACAACGAAAGAAATTGCGGTTGTTAAATTGAAAAACAGCGAAGAAAAAATAGTTCAAAAAAAGTGAAAATAGCACTTGACACGAATTAAAAATAACCGCATCTTTGCATCCGCTTCTACAACGAAGCAAAGCATTGAAAAACAAAGAAATCGCAATGATTTCTTAAGCACAAGATTGAGAGTTTAGATCGCAATGATCGACGACATAAAAGCCGAGCCGAGATGGTTAGGCGTAAAGTTCTTAAAAGAGATAGAGAATAAATTATGCAGCGTAACGGCAGCGGA
>NZ_JAMXOF010000002.1 GCF_024055595.1 Mucilaginibacter aurantiaciroseus | reverse complement strand
CATGCCATGGACTACCCGGTGCCCGATGACTTTTAATGATCCAAAATGATCCTGCTTTTCCAGCCAGTCCATCAAAACATCAACAACTTCCTGACGATCGGAAGTTTTTATACGAATTGTATGTTGTTTGCCCCCGATAGTATCAACGAAATTCAAATTTGTATTTAGCGTTCCGATATTTTCTACAGCACCTGACAATAAGGGCGTAAATGCCGTATCGGCGACGTATATGGCGAACTTAATACTGGAGGAACCGCCATTAATGCTCAATACAGTGCCCTTGTTTAATCTCGCCATAGCAGGTTTTAAATGATGATAATCATGATAGCAGTATTAGACAGGAAAATAGATAATTTAAAGGCCTTTTATGTTTGATTGTAGTTTTATGACCGTTAAACACTATTGACCATATAAGACATAAAAAGATTAAAAGTTTTATATTAAAAATTAATACTTGGCTTAAGCGTATCGTTTTGATCCTACGCGGTCTTTACGCCGAATAAATATCCAACCAAAGCGGTAATGCCCATGGCTATGGTTCCCCAAAAGCAAATCCTGATAATGCTTTTTAACATACTTGAACCCCCTGCTTTTGCAGCAATTGCTCCAGACAATGCAAGAAATACAATGGCTAAAGAATAAAGCAAAATAACCATCATACCAATGGAGGCAAATAAAGAAACCAAAAAGGGCAACAGCCCGCCGGATATAAATGATGCGCCGGAAGCTAAAGCTGCTTGCAATGGCTTTGGCTGCGAAAATTCATTAATACCTAATTCGTCCTTAGCATGTGCTTCCAAAGCATTGTAAATTGAAAGCTGTTTAGCTACCTGCAACGACAATTTACTCTCTAAACCGCGTTTTTCGTATATTTTCGCAAGTTCTTTTAGCTCAATATCTGGTATGGTTTCAAGCTCTTTTTTCTCCCTCTCTAAATCTGCAGTCTCAATATCAGACTGTGAACTGACAGAAACATATTCACCCGCTGCCATTGATAATGCACCTGCAACTAATCCGGCTAACGCTGCCAGAATGATCGGGCTTCTTGTGGTACTGGCCGCAGCTACTCCAATTGCTATACTTGTTGTTGAAAGGATACCATCGTTTGCACCTAAAACAGCCGCCCTAAGCCATCCACTTCTATTGGTATAATGCTTTTCCAGTTCCATTCTTTATTGTTTGACTTTCGTATTTGAATTAACCCATGAGCGAATACCTTTGTTTGATTATTTGGTTTTATCCCAACTAAAGATATTAGGATACTGCTTAACGGATTTTAATATTATGCGCCTTCATAAAAGCGAATTTTTACAAACTATATTGGAATTCTATCCCCCCTATTGGCAGCCATACTAATTAAAAACCAAAGAATTTGCTAATTTTTGGGTTTAAAGCGCTGAAATAAAACATTTTAGGTTTAAATTACTTATAACAATGACACCTTCCTCTTAGTTTCAAGATGCGCGCTTAAAAATGGAAATATCTAATCGCTTAAGCGAACCTTCATATGCTGATCTTATGTTTAATCATTCCGATCAGGGGTATATTGTATTGGAGGTTTTATATGATGCAAATGATCAGCCGGTAGATATTTATTATATAGAAGCTAACCCGGCTGCTAATCGCATGACCGGTTTAGAACTTGCCGGTAAGCGAACAAGTGAACTTGACCCCAATTACGAAAAGCACTGGTTTGAGATAATGGGCCGCATTGCCACAACCGGTGTTGCCGAAAAACACGAACTTTCAGCAAACCCACTTGGCGTTTGCTACCAAGTCCATGCTATTAAAGTTGGGACAACCGACGAGCGAAAAGTTGCGGTAATATATGAGGACGTTACTGAACGGAAACAAGTCGAAAAAACCGCAAGAGCCTTACGAAAGTCAGAAGAACAGTTTAGAATGTTTGTTACTGCCAGTTCAAACATGGTCTATAAAATGAGTACCGACTGGAAAAACATGTATGCCCTTAACGGTAAAAACATGCTGGCTGATACAGATCAGACCACCGGCAATTGGGTAGATAAATATATTCCCGAAGAACACCAGGCCTTAGTTTGGCAAAAAATCGCCGAAGCTATTGATTCCAAAGGAGTTTTTGAATTAGAGCACCAGGTCATACAGGCAGATGGTTCCATCGGCTGGGTGCTTTCACGGGCAGTGCCAGTGGTGGATAGTAAAGGAATGATTACTGAATGGCTAGGTTTGGGTAATGATATTACCGAACGGAAACAAACAGAAGAAGCCTTACGACAAAGTGAGGCTGCTTACCGTCTGCGGCTCGAACAGGAAGTAAGTGAGCGAACCGCTGAGCTCAAACAAGTGAAAGATCTATTGCAAAAAACGGTGGATAGTTCGCATGATATGATCCAGGTGTTCAACGCTGTAAGGGACGAGCACGGAAAAATAATAGATTTTATCTGGATACTAAACAATGCTACATCAGAAAAAATAAACGGAAGTACAACCGGTGAAAGCTTATTAGAACACAATCCAGGCGTAATACTTACAGGGATATTTGATCATTTTGTTCAAGTAACCGAAACTGGTATTCCGCAGCAATATGAAATAAATTATACCTATGAAAATTTCAATGCCTGGTATCAACAGTCGGTTGTCAAACTCAATGATGGGGTAGCTACCACATCATCTGAAATTTCTGGGCGTAAAAAAACGGAAATAGAATTAAATGAATCCCTAAACCTGCTGAAAACCATTTATGATACCACACTTATTGGAATGTTGGTATTTGCACCGGTAAGGAATGATCAAGGTGCGATCACGGATTTTAGATTCGTAACCGTCAATAAAGAGATTGGGCGTACTACTGGCCGTTTTGATCTGGCGGGTAAATTATATGCTGACCTATACCCAGGGATCCGGCAAATGGGCCTTTTTGATTTAATGGTCACAACTATGGAGACCGGCGAAACCGGCAAGATGGAATACCATTATACTTATGAAGGTATCGACAGCTGGTATTCTACCATGTTCGTAAGAGGTGATGATTTTCTGGTCTGTACTAATCTCGATATAACGGAGCGCATGCAAGCGGAGGACGAACGTTTCCGTAATTACACGTTGTTACAACAATCAGAAGGACTGGCAGAAATAGGCAGTTGGGACTATGACCTGTTAACGGGTAATTTTGTCTGGTCCGATGGTATGTACCGCTTGTTTGATCTGCAAAGAGGGATTGAGATACAGCCGGAAATCTACCTGGAATATGCAACGCCGGATAGCCTGACTGTGGCGGAACGGCTCGTTAGCCATATCCGAAACGGCGATCAGGATTTTGAAGAAACTATAACCTTGAATGTGAACAGCAAGGTTAAAATTGTACATATTAAAGCCGCCGTAGTTAAAAATAATGATGGGCAGCTAACCCGCGTATTAGGCGTAGACCTGGATATGACGGCCATTCATGAAGCGGAACGCCGACTTCGCGATCTCGAAGTACGGCAGCAGCAGGAAATCTTCCAAATCACGCTGAACACCCAGGAAGAAGAACGTCGACGGATTTCAGAAAGCCTGCACAACGGTGTTGGACAATTGCTGTATGGCACCCGAATAGCCATGAATTATCTGACCGTTAAAATGGCCACGGAAAATTCGGATAAGTTTAATAAATCTAAAGCATATACGGAGGGACTGTTGACCGATTCCATCAAGGACATTCGACGTATCTCGCATGAACTTATGCCAACGGTACTGGCCGAGTTTGGCCTGAGCGCGGCTATCAAGGAAGTGGGTGAGCAGTTACAGGATAGTATCCAATTTAATTGCCAGGTATCACTCGGCAACGTCAAGTTAGATAACTATGTGGAGTTAGCTGTCTTTCGCACAGTACAGGAGCTGATGACCAATGTAGTCAAACATTCAAAGGCTACCCAAGCAGAGGTAACGGTAGAAGCAAGTAGTACAGAGGTTCAAATTTTGGTGCATGATAATGGCATAGGAATGCAGGCTGCCGAGGGAAATAAACAAGGCATCGGCCTTTCATCTATTCGGAACAAGGTTGCCATGTTGGGAGGCAACATTGCTATGCAATCAGCACCGGCGGCAGGCACAACTATAACAATAAATTTACCACATCAATTAGAGGGATGAATTTAATGGAAACGAAAATGATCAAAATATTAGTGGTCGAAGATAACGCCATTGTGCGGGAACTTTTGACCGATATGGTAGGTATGCAAGATGATTTTGAGGTAGTCGGCACTGCTGAAAATGGATTGGCGGCATTGGGACTAATTAAAGACGACTTGGTGGTAGATATTGTACTGGCCGACCTCAATATGAAAGGAATGGATGGTATAGAACTGACCGAAAATGTAGCCGTGCTTTATGCTGATATCAAGGTGATTATTTTAACCATGCACGCTAAAGGTGCTTTTTTAAAACGGGCTTTAGCTGTCGGTGCCCGTGGTTACTTACTTAAAAACGGTGATATGGATGAGCTTTATAGGGCGATTAGAAAAGTGAATATCGGCGAGGTCGTGGTTGGTGTTGATACGAATATTGATTTATAAACTTTTAGCAATGGATCTTTCTTTTTACGCTTATTTACAGAACGCACCTCCAGCGATTGTTCTTTCACCTGACATACTAAGGTTTACGATCATTACAGCTAATCCCGCGTTTCTTGAAGCGACGAATACTAGACTGGACGAATTGACAGGAAAAAGTTTTTTTAATGTGTTTCCGGAAAATACGCTTGTCCTGCCACCAAAAAAGGTTCATTCTCTAATCGATTGTATGACCGATGCTATTCTTACTAAACAGCTGAAAATATTGGCAAGCCAACGCTATGATGTTCCGGTTTGGGGGACTAATCGCTTTAACACCCGTTATTGGCGGACATCCTGCTCACCGATAGTAAACGAATCTGGCGATGTGCAATGCATCGTCCTAACTATCTTGGATGTCACTGATGATGTAGCATGCTCGCTTAAAAAACGTTTTGTCCTTGAAGTTGCCGAAGAAAGAAGAGAGGCAACCCTGCAAATTGAAGAGAGACTTCGGTTGGCAATCGAATCAGCAGAGATGGGCACTTGGTATATGGATGTAGAAACACGAGGATTTGTCCCTTCGTCGCGCATGAAAGCGTTATTTGGATTCGATTCGCAAGAAGATATGTCTTATGAAGCTGCAATCGCCCAAATTCTACCGGAATATCGCGAAATAGTTACTAAATCGGTAGAAGCGGCTTTATTGAACTGCATACCTTACAACATGGAATACCCCATTATGGGCTATCATGATCATAAAATACGTTGGGTAAGGACAACAGGTAAACGATATGAAGCAGAGGTTGAAGGGGTAGCCCATTTTTCTGGCACCATCATGGATATTACAGAAAGAAAGCTTGAGGAAATTAGAAAGAATGATTTTCTAAGCATTGCCAGTCATGAGCTTAAAACCCCGCTAACCAGTTTGAAGGCGAGTTTACAATTATTGAGCAGGATGAAAGACAATCCTACAGCAGCAATGCTGCCAAAATTGATCAATCAGTCTAATAGAAGCATTGATAAAATTAGTAATCTTGTAAACGACCTACTTAATGTCGGACGTATCACGGAAAATCAGTTCGAATTGAATAAATCCGTATTTAGCATTTCCAGGCTGATTGATGGGTGCTGTGACCACGTGACAAGTGTAGGGACACATCAACTCCTTTTAGAAGGTGACCAAGATCTAAAAGTATGCGGCGACGAGCACCATATTGACCAGGTGTTGGTTAATCTGGTCAATAATGCGGTAAAATATGCCCACGGATCATTTAAAATAACTCTTAGAATAGAATCGGAGTATCCGATGGCAAAAATTTCTGTTCAGGACTTCGGGCCGGGCATCCCTAAAAATCACTTAGACCAACTCTTTAAACGGTATTACAGAGCGGACACAACAAGCATACAAAACTCCGGTTTAGGCTTAGGTTTATATATCAGTACAGAGATTGTAAAAAAGCATGGCGGTCAGATCGGTGTGATAAGTGAGTTAGGTAAGGGTAGTACGTTTTGGTTTACTATACCATTGGCAGAATTCCAAAACGATGGGAACACCAATGTACTGGCTTGATAATAGCTTCAATAATGACGGATTGCGAAAGTAAGTACAGTAAATGAACTGTCAACTTTGGAACGGGGCATAAGAAAAAAGTTAGAATAAATACCTGCAAGTGATTTGACAATAGCTTTTTATCACTTGACTATGCCGTTTGGTGATAGGAAATTTTTAGATATCATGCAAGGGACTTAAATTTATTTCAATAAATCCTTTAACCTCCACTAATTGATTTGTGTCAATACTTTCGACAAGAAGTTTCTTTATCGTTTGGCTTGTAAGGTTCAATTCTTTTATCTTTTGTTCGATCTAGCCGATATTACCATCATTGCTTTCCATCGCTCTTAGTAACTGATTATTATGATAAAGTATCTTATGATTATAAAAACTAAGAATTACAGACCTTGCTTCACTCCTATTGAATACCCCTGAGATAAGCTGACATGTGTTTTGTTTGGACATGATTTTGCTAATATTTTAGTAAAACTAAAATTTAAATGATAATCGTCTTTTTGATGTCCGCCCAATTCTATTTTTTGATTTTATCGTTCATTCTTTTAATTCAAGGGTTGCAGTGATCGCAATATTTAGGTAACCTTTTTTCATTTTTAAATTATTGGAAAGAAAGCCCTGCAATTTACCGGCAGGTAGTATCCGGACTTCTGTGTTTTGCGCTGGTCAATAGCTCAGATGTCTTTTTGCTGTTACTTTTAAAAGCGAGAGGTGTAAGCGATCTGCATTTAATTATGGTTTATATGTTTTATAACCTTTGTTATGCCGCGTTTGCTTTTCCGGCAGGTATTATCTCCGACCGCATCGGATTAAAGAATACATTTATAGCAGGATTGCTGCTCTTCGTTATCGTTTATGGGGGGATTTCATTTGTAAATACCTTACCGTTATTTTTGATATTATTCGGCGTTTATGGGTTATACGCTGCAATGACGGAAGGTGTTAGCAAAGCGATGATCAGTAATATTTCGGATAATAAAGATACAGCTACGGCAATTGGCACCTATTCCGCATTTAGCAGCATTATGGCTTTATTAGCCAGTTCCCTTGCAGGTTTTATATGGTTCACATTTGGAGCAAAACCTTTATTTATTTTTTCTGCAATTGGTGCGTCTTTAACAATCATTTATATGTTAATTGTCAAGATCAATAACCATTAAACCGCAGTTACTACGACTGATACAATCAACACTTTTAGCTGCCGTTAATTACAGTTCAAAGCGGCTATTTAGATTATGATTCTGTGAACGTTTTTTTTATTTTTTTTAGCCCCTGCTTGCGATGTATGCCACGCTTACCGCCCGGATATTACGTGGGTCAGCTACCAATCATTAAGCGTAAACGGCAAAAGACAGGGTATAGATCGTAAAGACCTATTAGAAGTTGCCAAACAAATGATTATAAAAAAACCTCATGAGATCATCAGGCAGATAGAAAGCATCATAAAACTGTGGCCGAATTATGCAAATCAATACGATATAGCAACTATTTTGCAAAAAGCGATAGACGAAACTTTCTTATTTCTGAAAGTTTAACTTTCCTAAAGCCGGTTCCTCAAACGCATCGCATTGCTTCAAATATAGTTCCATCTTATCCATATCTTTCTGATGAACGGTCGCACTAAATTCATAGGCACGTAGTAACATCCTAATGTACGCAGCCGATTCTCCCTGTTTAGTCAACTTCTTTAAAGCACCCATATAATCTTCCCGGTAAACGGTAGGGATAATAATTTTGGATAACCCTTTTGACGTTAGTTCGGCATTCATCATCACCCGGGCTATTCTTCCATTACCATCTAAAAATGGGTGAACTTCACTAATCAGGAACATGATATAGGCCGCTTTTGCAAACGGATTTAATAGGATAGAATACAACTCAAATCCTTTTTTTAGCGTCCCCTGAACTAGTTGCCAATCTACAAATTCCGTACTTCCGGCCCGGTTATTCTTATCTTTAAAATGACCTGGTTTTTTTTAAAGGACGGGCACTTAGCAAAATAGAGTGCCTATGCCGGAAATAACAATCTCTTTGACCCCTCTTCACCAATTTGTAAATCCCCAATAACAAATTGGTTATCAGCAACAAAAGCAATCAAATTAAAATTGGCGAAGAGGGGTCAATATAACGTGGTTTATCCACGCTGGCCCCTTTTGCAGCGGAATGGTGGTATACTTTCCCCGGAATAATCAGCGAGGGACGAGCTAATTCATTATGCCGTAGTCTTTTGCACATGTTTAAGAAGTCTTACAGCAGTGCGGGCAAAACCTTAGCTGCCTTTTTCTCCGTTTCGATCGGAAAATAGCTACTTAAAGTGTCTGATCTTTCAGCAATGAATTAAGTGCACCTTTCAGGCAAGCGCAGCTTTTCCCGGCGTAATGCAATGGAGCGGGTAAACAAGTGCAGTCCTGAATGATGCTCTTGATTGCACCTTCCGGCAGGTTATTGAAGCGGATGCTTTTGCAGCATAGAGAAAATGCAGTAGCGGAGTTAAGAGCAGGAAGTATCCGGGAAGTCACCTGGCAAGGATTAAAATGGCATCCTTTTCATTGAAAGATAAAGTGTAAATCCTGGTCGAAAGGACAAGTATCAAATAAGACGCAAATATAAGATTGTTCTTAAGTATTAATTACCAGTTATAGGCAAGCCATTTCAAGTATTGAATAGTTTTAATTCGTTTCGTGTATATTTCGTTAATTTTCTCTTGTATCTCCAGTAGTTTTTGTTCCCGTGAATTCACCAGGAACAATGAACTTTCACCCATTCTAAATTTCTTCTCTTCTCCATCTAATAGAAGTTTGTTATTATCAATCATACTGGTATGTAGGAGTACCTGTTTATCCAAATTTATCAAATCGTTACGGTAGTTAGTATATTTTACTGACACCATGTTGGTTTTCTCCGCCAAAGCAAACTGAGCTTCCTGAATTTTTATTTTAGTTAAACTATAGGCCGCGCGTTGTTTGGTGAAAGTGAGCGGCATGGCAATGGTAAATCCAATTTTATGATTGCCTTGAAACCAATCGGGATTGATATTATTAAAAATACTCCTTCCCGGGTTTAGCAGCCCCACGTTAAAATTCAAAGTGGGCTTAATTTCTTCCAGTTTCAACCGACGTTCTATATCCAATTGATTCAATTTTAAGCTGTAGCCAGTAACCTCAGGGTTTTGTTTAGCGATTGTTTGCGGGTCGCGGTTAATTAAGCTAACGGGCGGCATGATGTCCAAAAGCGTGGTATCGGGTTTAACATTAAGTTTTTCAGGGGCTACGGGGGTTAAATCATCAAGCCATAAGTAAGCGGCCAATTCATTTTTTTTATTTTGCAACACCGTTTCGTAATCATTTAGCTTTTGCTGGCGGCTTTGAAGCAGGGTCAATGCTTCCAATGTATCGATGGCGGCCTTATCACCGTTTTTGTACAGCAAAGTTGTACTCCTTAGCCTTATTTCGGCCAATATCACCGCTTTTTTATATATCTGTGTATTTAGCCACACATTTAGCCATTCCGCATAACTTTGTGTCGCGTTGATGAACAGATCATTCAATATTTGCTGTTGCTCTGCAACTGCTATGTTTTGATAAATTGCAGCTTGTTTTAATGCCGCTCTGCGTTCGTCCATCAACAGACCCCGGCCAACGGGTACACTTATGCCAAAGTAACCCAATCCCGATTTCGGCGTTTTATTTTCAGGATTTACGTAATCGCCCTGATAAGTAGTAAAGGCACCTTTTAAATCTAAACCGTACCATAGCGGCAATTTTATTTCTGATGTGACATAATCATAATATGTTTTACCTTCGAATATTTTTTTTTCGCCATTTACCTCCAATTTAGGGTCGAAACCACCCAATGCCTGCATGCGTACATACATGGCTTTTTTATTGGTTAAACCGGCTTGTAGTGCCAGTGGATGATAGCGTTTGACCATTGCGAGGTATTCATTTAAAGTAAGCAATTTCTCTTGCCCCTTAACTTGCAAAACTGTTAAACAAAATATAAAAGCTATAACTGATCGCATCATTTTTTCTTTACAGATTGATCTTTAGCCGATATGACCTTTTTATAAAAATCAGGCGGAAAACCATTTAGCTGCCTCCATAGCTCATACCCAACAGGTACGTTATTGAGCAGCGCGATTACCTGGCAACCGGTACCAAAGCGTACAGTTTCGGGCCACTTCCGGTAATCCTCTTTCGGTGTTACCCATACTTTAAACTTACCCGATGCATCGATACGATTATCAATAGCAGCTATTTTGCCGTTAAATAATCCATAAGAGGCTTTTGGCCACCCCGAAAATACAATAGCTGGGAAGCCATCAAATTGAATACGTACTAACTGGTCAGGATGGATCAGTGGTAAATCATTTGGATCGATATAAATTTCAATAGCTTTTTTAAATTGGATCGGAACGATGGTAAGCAGTTGTTCGCCATCTTTTACCGTTTCTCCTATACCTGCCTTAATATTTTGTAATACCTGTCCGCTTTGAGGCGCGATAATGTAATGGAAGCCCTGCCGGGCCTGGTAATTATATAGCTGGTTCCGAAGTTTGGAGACCTCGCCTTCGCCGATAGCTATCTGCGATAAAGCTACGAAACGCTCGCCCGATACCTTTGATATTTTTTCAGTATAATCCTGCGAAGCAGCCGATAATTCCAACTTAATATTAAGCAATTCGTTTTTGCTGGAATAAAATTTGTTTTCAGCACTGATGCGTTTAGCCATCGCGTCCTGATAATACTGCTGCCGCTGCTCATATTCCGTAAGTGATTTCAAACCGGAATTATATAATTCTTTTTGTCTTTTCAACTGCCCCTGGCTAATATTGAACAGATTAGCGGCAGCATTCATGCTGATACTATCTGATTGTACCTGGAGTGCATATTGCTTAACTTTGTTATTGATCTGCTTAAGCTTAAATTCCAAGCTTTGCTGCAGGGCTGCTAATTGCCGGTTTGTGGTAGCCGCCTTATCTTTGTAAAATAAAGTAGCGGCATTTTTTGAGTTTAATTGCTCGGCTGTGCGCTGGGTAAGTTGCGGGTCCAGATAGTCGTCTTTTATTTCAGTAATTTCTAATAAGGTATCGCCTTTTTGAACCATACTGCCGTCTTGCACATACCATTTAACTATACGGCCAGGAATCATCGTATTTACCTCTTGTGGCCGTTGCTGCGGATCGAGGGTTGATACGCTGCCTTTTGAGCGAATATTTTGTGTCCACGGCGCTAACAATGCGATACATATGATTACTAGTCCGGCAGATAGCCATCTTATTTTATGCGTATGATGCCCACCTTGCATCACGGTTTGGAAGGACTGAAAAGCCGAAAAACGTTGAATTTCTGTATTTTTTTCTAAAAACATTTTAGTTGTTTATTGCTCCTTTATCAAGTGATATTACCCTGTCACAGGCTATTGTAAATTCGTCCAGATCTGATATGGCTATCAGGGTAAAGCTTTTATCTTGTATCAACCTGTTGATGATAGGGGTGCGAAATTCTTGTTCAATATCCTGCCAGCCGTTTTCCATTAATAATAAACCGGGTTTCATTAAAAGGCAACGGGCAAGCAAAATCTTTTGAACAACATTGCCTGACAATTTTTGCCCCTGCGGATATAGTAGGGTTTGGTAGCCGTTTTCATGCATTTCTATAAAATGCAGCAATCCAACCAATTCGCAAATTTCAACTACAGCGGCTAAAGAAAGCTCATCATTACCCATGGTAAGATTTTCCCAAAGACTGCCGTTAAACAATTCTTCACGTGCAAAGAATACGCCTATTCGCGACCGCCACAATTTAACAGGTATATGCTGAAACGGCAGGCCATTAACTATGAATTGTCCTGTATACCCGCTATATAAGCCTGCTAAAATTCGCAGCAGGGTAGTTTTACCCGATCCCGATTTACCATTGATACATATCTTTTCGCCTGCGGCAAAATCGACAGATAGCTGATGAATAACTGGTTTATTGTTATTGAACGAAAAACTTAGCTGGCGTAACGACAAACTCAATGCTGCCGGTAATTCTGTTGCAAGTCCCGGCGTATCAAAACTTTGGTTATCCTGAGGTTTTTGAAGGACTTTATCCAGCTTTTCGATAGAGGTTAATACATCGTAAACGGTTTCAAGGCTGATGATCAATTTCTCCACCGAAATTAAAACCGCTATAATGATAATTTCTGCCGCAATAAACTGACCTAAATTAATTTGCTGATTTAGAAACAACAGGGTACCCATAATAAGCATGGCTGCTGTAATGATTACCTTAAAGGCTATCAGGGCACGGTATTGAAAAATCAATACCTTAAAATGTGCTGTGCGAGCGGTAAGATAGCCTACGTTTAGTTGATCGGTTTTTTTTAGGTGAAGCTGATGTTCCTGGGCAAATTTGAAAGTTTTAATAGCTCTTGCCAATTCTTCAAGCCAATGGGCTACCTGGTATTTATAATCGCTTTCCTCCATAGAGGTTGTAAAGCCCTTATGACTGCTGAAATAAAAAATCAAGCATATGATCAGCAATAAAAAAACGCCGAATACTATAAATATGGGGTGATAAAAACTGAGAAGCATTAAACCGAATAAAATTTGAATGGACGCGCCCGGAATATCTAATAATAACTTAGAAAGGCCTTTTTGCAGACTTGCTGTATCAAAAAAACGATTTACCAGTTCAGGCAAATAATAATCATCAACGCTTAACAAATCAATACGCGGTATACGGTAAGCATAAGCAAAGGTAAGCCGGTTAAAAAGGCGCTGCTGTATACTTTCGGTTACTCTCATCTGCATCACCTGTATCATTCCGCTCAATAAAACACCTGCTACCACAAAACTGATTAATACAACCAGCGAAGCCGATAAGGCACCGCCAAAAAGTAAGCCTATAATGGCCTGAATACCTAGTGGCAGCGATAATTGTATCAAACCTGCTATTACCGCGAAAAAGTATAACTCGCCGACTTCTTTTTTTTCGAGATGAATTAATTTGAATAATTTCGATCCAGCATTTCTGATGGAAACTTGGAATTTATCAGCCATTACCTAAGGGATCTAAATTTATCTCAATAAATCCTTTAACCTCTACCAATTGATCTGGTTCAATCCCGTCTGCCAGGAATTTCTTTATTGATTCACTGGTATGATTTAAATCCATTATCTTCTGTTCTATATGGCTCACATTGCCTTCATTACATTCAATTGCCCGGAGTAGCTGATTATTGTGGTAGTTTATTTTATGATTATAGAAGCTAACAATAATAGCTTTGGCCTCGCTGGAATTAAATATGCCGGAGATAAGTTGATACTTTTTTTGTTTAGACATAATTTTCTGATTAATGATTTATAAAATTGTTTAACGACTATTCTATAATTTTAAATGTTATTGATTAATTATGCTTGAATTCTACCTAACATTTTGCAGAATCAAGGATTACAGAAATCACAATATTGTGGATCTTCGGTTTGGATCTGATTAGGATATTGTTCTTCCTTTTCAAACTCACATTGCTGGCACCTATAAATATAGGCCAAGGATGATTGCGTTGGCAGCCCGCATAACCGGCAAGGCAAACCGGGTTTGGCGGCGATGACGCCAAACCCGGGTGCAGTACAATTGGGGCAGCGAGATAAAACTTTATCCACCAATTTCCTGGTCGCCTGCTTTATCACGGCCATTCGCTTAGGATTATGCATGGCCCGCATGTCGGTCTCCACATAGGCACTGCCATACTTTTCCCACAAGGCATCAAAAACGTAAAGCAATTTTTCAGGGGTATGAATTCCTTTAATGACCATTTCATGGTCATTTTTGGCTTTCCTGAGGATCAACCCATGTGAGGGGAAATTCGCTCTTTCGGCGAAATCCAACAAAGCCAGTTTGTCGTTGATTTCTGCCCCATTGAAATTGGTCTGTGTACTGATCATGACCGTGGCTATCTCCAGGTTGTTTTTTTGATCCACGAGTATGACGAGTTCTTCGTCCGCATAGCAAAAGAACGTGGCCGGATGCATTCCAAATGAACCCTCGCTGGCTACAGCCAGCTCACAATCAGACAAGCGCATCGCCAGCTGGCATTTTTTTCGGGCTGTCGTTAGCGGATCATCTTCGCGCTCTACCTCGCCGGAAAAGGTACCCAGCTGATCAGTATCGAGCTCGGTAATTACCAGGCAGTGGACCCCTAATGCTTCTTCCAGCAAAGGGGCCATAACCTGCTGTTTGGCATGTTTGGTAGCAATGATCAATGTTCGTCCCGCAAAGTCAATCATCGGTTGTTTATTGGATTTCGATAGTTGACCGCAGCGAAATAGACTTGCCTTTAGCAGTGATAAAATTTCGGACTTCATATAGATCTTTTTGCAGTTGTTTGATCCTCCGTTCACGGGACTTGATGTCTTCCTCAGTGCATTGGCCGCTGATCTTATTTTCGTGAAATTTGATTTTTACGTGAATCAGTTGGGTTAGCAGCTCCATAGCCTCGTTATTGCTGTATTGTCCTTCGATCAATTGTATTTCCATGTTATTTTTCATTATTGTCCCTGGCCTAATGAAAAAGCTGGCTTACCGTCAAAGGCGTACAGGTTTTCTGTTTTAATGGTATCTATTGCTAATCCGACCGCTCTTGTAAGCAGCCCAATAATATGTTCTTTAGTTAAAGGCTTACCTGCAGCCGATTTGAACCGGCAACGCCAATGATCCGTACAGAAAGTTTCTTCAAATCCTTCAGGCCATACCTTGATACCGCGATTAGTGATCATGGTTAATGAAACTTCTGAAGTTTCTAATCCGCGAACGATAGCTGCCAGTTCATCCGGGTTTGTGCCCTGCCAGTGAACAAATACATCCACTCCAAGCAACTCTTTTTTTGCAGCCGGTTTTCTTTTGTATTTAGGCAGGGTTAAGGCTGAATTTGCGGCATAAGAAACCTCTTTTAAAAGCGTTGGTTTGCTATTCAGGTTTTTAATTACTGCCAGGGCAAATTCCCTGGTTCCCACTTTTTCTTTGCTGTTGCCCTCTTTAAATATATCGTAAGTGTGGATACCGTCTTCTATCGTTTTCAGCCAGGCATTCTGTACTTTCTCAGCGACTTCAGTCTGCCCGATGTGGTTTAGCATCATTATGGCGCCTTGCAGCAATCCGGATGGATTGGCCAGATTTTGACCGGCCCTGCGCGGTGCAGAACCGTGTATAGCTTCAAACATCGCACACTGCTCTCCAATATTAGCCGATCCGGCAAGCCCTACTGAGCCCGCTATCTGGGCAGCAACATCGCTCAAAATATCTCCATATAAATTTGGCATCACTATCACGTCAAACGCTTCCGGTGTGTCGGCTAATTTGGCTGCTCCAATATCCACTATCCAGTGTTCATGTTCTATTTCCGGGTATTCTTTGGCTATCTCTTCAAACACCTGGTGAAACAACCCATCTGTTTGCTTCATGATATTATCTTTAGTAAAACAGGTGATCTTCTTTCTACCGTATTGTTTAGCGTACTCAAAAGCATAACGTACAATCTTTTCACATCCTGGCCGGCTGATCAATTTCAGACATTGTACCACCTCGTCCGTTTGCTGGTGTTCAATGCCTGCATACAGGTCTTCCTCATTTTCGCGGATGATCACTACATCCATCACCGGATGTTTTGTGCTAACAAAAGGGTGTAAACTTGCGCAGGGCCTTACATTGGAATATAGCCCGAGAAATTTACGAGTGGTTACATTAAGACTTTTGTAGCCGCCACCCTGCGGCGTAGTTATTGGTGCTTTAAGAAATACTTTGTTTTTCCGGATACTATCCCAGGATGTGCCGGCAATCCCGGAGGTATTCCCTGAAAGGTAAACTTTTTCACCAACCTCAATTTCTTCAATCTCTATTTTAGCGCCTGCTGCTAAAATAATAGATAAGGTTGCATCCATAATCTCTGGGCCTATGCCATCCCCTTTTGCTACAGTGATTTTTGTCATGTTTTGATTTGTTCGTTTATGTTCACCAAAACTCTACATACTAATGTATAAATTTTCATTTATATTTCTGATGATTAACATAAATAAAACTTATGAATAAAACTTTGCACCAGCTTCATATCTTTTTGAGGATCACGCAGAACAGAAGTCTTACAAAGGTAGCAAGAATTAGATCTTACACAGCCGACAGTGTCTATTCAAATAAAGAATTTCCAAGACCAGTTTGAAATTCTATTAACCGAAGTTATTGGCCGGCAATTGTATGTAACTGATATTGGTAAAGAAATTGCGGTTGCCTCCAAAAAAATATTGGCAGGGTATAGGCTAAAAATTATATAACCTTAGCGTATAAAGGGCCGTTGGCCGGACGCTTAAAACTTTCGGTAGTTTCTACCTATAAATATATTATACCCTATTTCCTTGCTGGTTTCTTAAAACAACACCCCGGTATTGAACTAATGCCTGACGTCACCATTTTCCACAAATCGATAAATTTCATCATCAATTGTTCTGCTTTTCTTGTCGGGGAACGACTCGAACAATTACGATCAACAGAACGTATTAGTAGCGAATCAAATAATGCCCCTGTCCCACTTTATCCACTACGCGAGTTAAAAGGATAAAGCTATCTTGTCATTTCTTCTATGTAAATAGGTTTTAAAAGCTCCTGGTAGTTAACGGTAGCTAATTGCGCGTGGTTTAATCAGGCTATAAGTAGTAACCACGCTAGTATTTTAAATTTCAAACACCCAAGTCCGGTTAATCGAAAAATAATTTTTCGTCTTGAATAAAAAATTATCCTTACGTATTTTTTAGAACAGAGTGAACTGTCTTTCAAGACCAAGTCAGCTTTGAAAATTGCCTCCCAAAATCATTATGTGATTTTTATTCGTACGAGAAATAAATTAATTTCATAAATTTTATTTATGTATTATATATATAATATAAATAAAAACTTATAACCCATTTTTCACAGCTTTGCGGCATCAAATATCCACCATATCCCCATCAATATGAATTTAAAAATAGATACCCCTCAATCTTACCTTCAAAAAACCAAAAAAAGATTTCCCGATGATTTTAGTACACTAATTACAATTTTATTTGCGCTGGTGTTCCTTGCTACGACCTTTATGATCACGTTGGGACCAACATATCCGAACTGGAAATTATGGGGGGTGTTTAGAATAAGCGGTTTTACATTACTGATATGGTGCGTGGTCAGTTTCTTCAGTGCGCTTGTAAGCGAATATGGTTCGACCTACCTTCAAGGATTCAGGCACCGAACACGTTTTGCTGGTCTTTGTCTTGGTTTTACGCTATCGGTTATGATCCTAGTATCAGGAGATCATGTACTGGTATTTTTAATCTCCTGGTTTTTGATGGGTTTTTTTATGGCAAGATTAATAGGAGTAGAATCTGATTGGGAAGCGGCCCGAGAAGCATCAAGCTATGCGCAAAAGTTTTTTCTATGTTCCGGTATTATGCTCAGCGCGGGAACCCTGTTACTTGCCTTTAGCTCGGATAAACTTACCCTTAGCGGGATTATGCCTGCGCTGAACAGTTTGCCGAAACCTATCCTTTTAACATCCGCTCTATTAATCATTATTGCTTCATTGCTACAATCGGCCATTTATCCATTTCATCGCTGGCTGCTCTCTGCAATGACTGCACCAACTCCTGCCTCGGCGCTTATGCACGCCGGATTTGTAAACGGTTCGGGCATCCTGCTTACCATCTTTGCTTCCCTGCTTGTAAATGCCCAGGCCCTATCCCTGCTGTTTGTTATCGGGGGCATCACATCGATAGTTGCCCAGTTCACTAAACTTCTACAAACAAGCATAAAGCAAAAACTGGCCTGTTCAACCATTGCCCAGATGGGTTTTATGATCATGCAGTGCGGGCTGGGGTTTTTCAATGCAGCCGTTACCCATTTGATCCTTCATGGATTTTATAAGGCCTACCTTTTTTTGTCCTCCGGAGAAAATATCCAGGCATCTGTACCTGAGAAACCCACATCCATCCAGATCAGGCCACTGCAAGCACTGATTGTAATCATAAGCGGAATCATGGGCGCTGTGGTCTTCGCCCAGCTGACCGGAAAGGGAACAGCTATGAACAGCGGTGTCTTTCTGACCCTGATTGTGGCGATTACCGTAGGACAGGCAACTTATAATATTGTTAAACAAAACTCGCTCTCGTTTGGACATAAACTGTTGCTTCCACTGCTATTGTTTCCCGCCGGAATAGGCAGCTATGCACTTATATATAACGGGGTGAGCTTTATCATGAAGGATATGCCCGCTGTGGGGACGTCAACTTCTATTTCGCTGATACAAATATTCTTTGGTGTAGTTTTTCTGCTCGGATTTTTCATTATCAAGCTGGGTATCTACAAAAAATTTCCATGGCTCTACGTGAAGCTATTAAACTTATCCCAACCCTATCATAAAACCATTCTAACCTTAAAAAAATAAGTCGATATGATCAATTCAGATTTTAATGCTGAGATTGAAGAGGCATCTTCAGTAATTGGGAAAACCTGGCCGCTTTATGGCTTCGTGACCTCTAATCCATTATCCGGCTATGAGGGTTTATCATTCGGGGACGCCATTCAAAAAGCTAAAAAATACTTTGGTGGTTCGGTGCTGCCCACTGCCTCCATGTTCCAACAGGCCTGGAGTTGTGGAGAAATCAAGGATGATATCCTAAAGGAAATATTAACGGAAGCAGGGCTTTACCAGCAGGCGGAATTTTATCTGAAAGAAATGGATATGGCTGGCGATAGCCATCCAATCAAAGGCAATCCTAAACTGGACAGGATCATGGCTAAATGGCTTGGTATGTTCATGGACGAGGGAATGGCTGAATGGGAAATGCCAGGAAGGTCGGAAGGTTTTTTTGTCTGCTGGCGAAGATTAGCAATTTATGACCAAGAGATCGGAATTATCACGGGTAATAAAATACCGGAAACAGCAGAACAGGCACTTTCGGCATCATTACAAAGTTATTCACCTAAAGAATGTGTAAGCATCTTTGGTCACCACCTCGCCGCTTTGCCGGGCTGGACCGGTTACATTAAATACCGGATGCAGGAAGGCTCCCTCTGGCAGCAGAAATATCCCATTACCCTGAAGGAGTACCTGGCCGTCCGTATGTGGATTGCAGGTCAAATCAATACGGAGATACATACAATAAAACCCGTAGATCACCATGAAACTGACTTGTTCAGCTTACAGCTTTTATGGCTAAGGGCATGGGAAAAGAGTTGGCAAAAGGGCTTGGGAAAGGCCATTAGTGAAAATTTGATACACCTCAAATCTGTACCTTTTATAAAAAAGAACCTTCTGGCCCAATTTGTCTTTTGTATCGACACCAGGTCAGAACTGATCAGAAGGCATATAGAAGCTAAAGGAGACTATGAAACTTTCGGCTATGCCGGTTTTTTTGGGCTTGCAGCAGATTACAGGGACCCCGCGAGCGGGCTGGTTCGCAAATCCTGCCCACCGATCCTGTCTTCGGCCTATACCATTTCAGAGGTTCCGCTACCGGGCAAAGCCTCAGATATGGCGCAGTACTTGAAAAGAAAAAATTATCAAAAATTTGCTGACTTTCTCGGTCAGCGCATGAAGAACATGCTTCCCTCGGCCTTTGGTTATGTTGAGGGGACGGGACTGTTCTACGGCCTCGCTCTACTGAGGAGGTCAATATTCGGTACCCGGCAATTCAATGGTAAAACTACGCATGAGAACAGCTGTACCACCCAAATGGGTTACCATGGCGATGAAAAAATAAACAGTGAAATAGAACTCATTGAAAAGGTGGCGATTGTAAAGTCTGCCTTTGAGCTTCTGGGCTGGAGAAATTTTGCGCCGCTCGTCATCTTTGCCGGACACGGAAGCCAATCTGTTAATAATCCCTTTGCGTCCAGCCTAGACTGCGGAGCCTGCGCTGCAAGCCCGGGCCGTCATAATGCCAGGATGCTGGCGGCGCTGGCCAATCTCCCCGAAGTAAGATCAGCACTCAAAGCGGAATTTGGGATAGACATTCCGCGAGGCACATTCTTTATGGGTGCCGAACACAATACGGCCACAGATGAGCTTGTTCTTTTCGATGCGGAAGTACCCGCATCCCAATCCTTAAGGATTACGCTGCTCAAGTCCGATCTGAAGGAGTTTCAGCAATCTGCAATCGCCGAACGGCAGCAGAAAAAAAACGGGCGGAATATAGCCCGCAGAAAAGTAGCAGACTGGGCGGAAACCAGGCCTGAATGGGGTCTGGCCGGGAATGCTGGTTTTATAGTGGCACCCCGCGTTCTGAGCCAGAATATGGATCTTAAAAGCAGGTGTTTTCTGCATTCTTATGATTGGGAGTTGGACAAAAAGGGACTTTACTTGGAAATGATCATGCAGGGCCCGATGGTTGTTACCCAGTGGATCAATAACCACTACTATTTTTCGACGGTAGATAATGACAGGTTTGGCGGGGGATCTAAGATAACCCATAATGTTACCGGGAGGTTTGGTGTAGTCAGCGGTAACGGTGGAGATCTTAAGGCCGGGCTGCCCTTGCAGTCTGTCAACAGTTCGGACAGCGTAATTTACCACCATCCCATCAGGCTATCTGTAATCATCCAGGCGCCATGTGAGCGGATTGAGCAAATACTTTTAAGAAACGATCAGTTAAAGCGATTGATTGTCAATGAGTGGATATATTTGTTAGTTATTGACCCCTTGGGAGATAATCAGATCAGCCGTTATCAAAAAGATGGCAGCTGGGCACTAATAGATAATGAAGAAATGGCCGCTTCGTCAATGTTGTCCTTTAATCTTGAATGATAGCGCATTGGAAACGGTCATTTAAAGGATTTGGTTCTGTCATCTGACATCATCGTAAATATAGTTCAGCATGGCAAAAAAAACAATTTTAAGAAATGTCCAGCTTATCAACGAGGGAAAGATATACACCTCTGACCTACTAATAGAAAATGGCCCCATTTCAAAAATTGCACCGGTTATAAATGCCGTAAATACTGCTGTCATTGATTGCGATGGAAAGTATCTGATACCCGGGATGATCGATGATCAGGTCCATTTCAGAGAACCCGGCTTCACTGACAAGGCAGATATTAATTCCGAGTCACGAGCTGCAGTTGCGGGGGGAATAACCTCTTTTATGGATATGCCCAACACGATGCCGGCAGTGCTCAGTAAAGAGCGCCTGGAGGAGAAGTTTAGAATTGCCGCAAAAAAATCATTGGCAAACTATTCCTTTTTTATGGGGGTCAGCCGGAGCAACTGGGAGGAAGCATTACGGACTGATCCTGAAACTGTCTGCGGGCTGAGCGATGATGGAATTTACCTCGATAATCAGGAAGTAAGACTTGCAAACGATCCTGAATTTTTGGACTTTTTGTTTTCCCGATGTGATACCCTGGTAGCCCTGCACTGCGAAGACCATGCCGTAATAGGACGTAATACGCAAAAATGGGGAACTGGTAGTGAAATCAATCCCTGTAAGCTGCACGCCTGTATCCGCAGCGAGCAAGCTTGCGTAGAAGCCACCACACGGGTATTAAAATCTGCTAAGCAATACGGAAACAAGGTTCATTTGCTACACATCTCTACCTTAGCGGAAGCAAGTCTATTGGACGCTAAACAGCCTGTCCGGGATAAGCGTATCACGGCCGAGGCCTGCTTGCCACATCTTTACTTTTCGGAGCAGGATTACGAAAAATTAGGCAATAGCATCAAATGGAACCCTGCCGTTAAGACATTAAGGGACAAACGCGGATTGTTGCGTTTGCTGCTAAGCGGACACCTGGACATTATTGCAACTGATCACGCTCCCCATCTTTTCATTGAAAAGCAAGGCAGCTATCTAAAAGCCAAACCCGGAGGCCCCCTGGTCCAGCATGCCCTATTGATGTTGCTGGAACTTTATCACCGGGGGCTGATCAGTTTGCAGCAGATTGTGGAAAAAACCAGCCATAATGTCGCCCAAGCATACCGTATCCAGCAAAGAGGCTATATCCGGGAGGGATATTACGCTGATCTGGTACTATTAGATCTCGACTTGGCAAGCGAGGTAAATCGGGAAAACCTAATTTACAAGTGCGGCTGGTCGCCGGTGATGGATCAAAAATTTCTAAGTGCGGTAACCCATACCTGGGTAAACGGCGAGTTGGTTTTCAATAAGGGCCAATTTGATCAAAGTGTAAAGGGCATGCGTCTTTCTTTCGAAAAGATCCGGTAAATGTTTAGCTGTTCTGGCTGGACACGTACTGTTCAAACCAGGAAAATTTTTCATTGATAATCCTGGCCTTTTCCTTTTGCAGATGCAGCAAAAAAGCAGCCGCTACCGGAGAGAAGGCCTTGTTTTTGAGCCAGATCATATTCCAGACCGAACTCAAAGGCAACCCTTTTACGGGGATAATACACAACTCTCCGTTAATGAGTTCGTTCTTAATGCCGATCAATGGCATGACCGAGTAGCCAAGGCCCGCAATAACGGCCTGTTTTACCGCTTCGTTCGAGGTAAGTTCCATTTTTTTTCTCACGTTTAGACTGTGCGCCGAGATGTATTTTTCCATGGTATACCGCGTACCTGATCCCTGCTCCCTGTAGATAATCGGAAGTTCTTCTAAGATTTGGTGGGTAATAGGTTTAATTGCGTGGGTTTCCCCTCCGGCGCCAACAAGATAGAGTTTGTTTTGCATTAGCTCTATGTTCTCTACAATAAGTTTTTCGGGCAGTACAGATACCAGGGAAAAATCAACTTCGTTTTTTTCAAGACTTTCAATGACCCGTGCCTTATTGGTTACATCAAGCACGAGCTCTATGCCTTGGTGCTGTTTTAAAAAATCGGAAAGAAAGTATGGAATAACATATTTGCCGGTAGAAACTACCGATAGCTTAAGCCTGCCGCTTAGCTGTCCCTTGTAGGCCAAGGTCCTGTAATTGATGGCGTAAACCTCCCCCAAAATCTTTTCTACGGCAATGGCGATTTCAGCACCGAAATCCGTTACATACAATTGTCTTCCAATTACCTCTGTCAGTGGTATTTCAAACTGGTCCTGTAGATTTTTTAATTGTATCGACACCGCAGGCTGGGTCAGGTGTAGTTCTTCCGCTGCCTTTGTAATGCTTTTGGTCTGTGAAATTTTCAAAAATATCTGGAGCTGATGTAAAGTATAATGCATAAATTAATTTTATGTTTTCTATCGTAAAGATAAATTAAAATATACAATAGAAGTTTGTGAAATTAACATCACATCATACATTAAACTTTATGACAAACATTTTGCCCATAATAACTAAAATTGATCACCTTAAAATGAGCTAATTTTAAGGTACAACCCAATATTTGGCATTAACACGTCTTGGGAACTTTATAAGGATTTATCTAACCTTTCAATTTGAGCCAAAGAGACCAAAAATGATAAAAGGCCGCCCGAAATGAAAGATGTGCAGATGCCAAAGCAGCTTTAACGGCTTTGGCTTTGAGAATTCGTTAATGCTTTAACATGAACTTTTAACGCATTATGTTTTGAACATATCTGTTTAGGTTGTTGTAATTTCTTTTTCTAAAATAATAGTATTAATACATTTACCAATGGTCTTTAAGGTATAATCATCCAGGTTATCTTCATTCCGTTGCATCCATTCGTCAGCTAATTTATAAAGCATAACCTCTGTTTTATCCTCAAAAATTATCCGCCACACTTTCCGAGTTTTATAAACGTCGGTGGTAATAAACATAAGCCGTGCAACTCCGTTGGTTTGTATAATTTTAAAAACCATCATTAATATTTAAATAAAACATAAATTGTATTCTTTTAATGAAAACTGTATGTTTTTTAGGCCGGTAAATTGCGTAACATTTATCAACTAACAAATTAATTCGTCTGTAAACAATTCCTTTTGCTCGGTTACTATCAAAGCGCCTAACTGATGGATATACTTACCGGTAAAATGTTTTCTACTATTAATTGTAATTATCCACGTATTGTTGGTTACTTTTTTAAGATCATCTAATTGCGGCCGTAGTTATTCAATTTTGAACGGGTTTGCATTGGGGTCTGTAAGCGTCACAATCAGGCCTAAATTCAACTATAAAACCGGAAGAGTCGCCGTAAAAGTTCCCATTGTCCATTTTGCTTTTGCATTTTGTGTAATACATATTTACAAAAAAAACACTAATAAGAAGCCCAGAAATAGGGCTATTCCGGGCTTTAATGAAGATAACTACATTTTGTTCATAGTGTCTTTCATCATGCTATTCTTCATAGGCATTTTCATTATTTTACCGTCCATCATTACACACTGCCCTTCTTTTAACGTCATAGTTCTGCCGCTTTTCATTTTGACAGTACCGTCGGTCATGACCATAGTGCCGTTTAACATGGTTTTAGTTTCTGTCATTGGCATACTTTTACCATTCATCATGGTCATCATTTTGCCATTCATCATCATGACACTGTTGTCCATTTTTTGCATGCCCATATGGTCCATTTTGTTCATGGATGTATCCGACATCTTTGTTTGTGCCATTGCGCTACAACTCAATGCAACTGCGAACATGGCCATTAGTATTTTTTTCATGGTTTTATAATTTAATGTATGTTATAATTTATAAATTTCGAGCCACAAATATTAATCGTGGCTGATAGCAGCATCTGACCTATCCTATTCAATAAGAGATTAATTCTGAGTAATTAGCTCGTGGTGGGCATGACAGGCATCGGCACAATCTTTACATGCCTGGGCACATTGCTTGCAATGTTCATGTGCATGTTTACCACATTCTGCGGCGCACATCCTGCAAATTTCTTCACATATCAACAGGTATTGATGACCTATTTCTGATTCACGTTTTAATAATCGTGCTGCCTGGATACAAATATCTGCACAATCCCGATCAAGGCTGATGCAACGGGCCATCATTTTAACATCTTCTTCTTTTAAGCAACCGGTAGCGCAGATTTCGCAAGACAAAGCGCAATTTAAAAGTTTTTGAATAAGCTCATGGTGATTTTGATGTAGCATAACTTTTTTTTTAAGTGATTAATATATCATTGTTTTTACTAAAGAAATCATAGTAAAACGGGTCTGTATTTAAAATCAGAAAAGCCGGTTAATTAGCTTCACCTTTTTCAAGTTTTGACTGCCATTTTTGGTAGATTAATTTTACCATTAATAGTATCTTTTATTAAATTTCTGGCGATAACAATCATCCAGGGCAGCAGCTTTCCATTTTGCCGGATGTAAACATTAAAGGAGTTCCAGACTTTAATAAAGGTTTGCTCAAGCACAGCTTCAGCTTATTTTTTTCCAGGGACAATGCGGATGATCACTAACGATAAGACCATAGTATACCTGTCATACAGCACTTCAGCGCCCGCTCTGCTTTTTAATGAAATTAGCCGGACTAACTCTGCATCATCAACTTTCGGTTTTCTAATGATCATTTCCTTGATACATATAATTAGTATATCGAAAATGATGCCGACATTAAAATTCTGATTTAAATTATACCATTTCCGAAAGCTGTAAGTGAAAGGTTTATCTGATAACACAATACGTTCACCAATAAAAACTTATTTACAGAATTATAGTTGTAAGTTAGATTATACCCGCTTTTGTGCTCTTTAAAAATTTTAAAAATTTCTAATACCGCTCTTTAAAATTCTGTCTTATGAAAGATAACCCCCATCATATTATTGCTATTGGTGCCTCTGCTGGCGGCATGGAAGAAATCAATTCCTTTTTTGACCACACACCTTTAGATGGCGTATCCTATATCATTGTACAGCATTTATCTTCTGATTTTAAAAGCAGGATGGTTGAATTGCTGGCCAAGCACAGCAAGCTTGTAGTTGAGGAAGCCAGAAATGGTATGCGGGTCAAAAGCAACCAGGTTTATCTTATCCCCAGCGATAAGTTCATGACCATAAGCGATGATACATTATTTTTAACAAGCAAGGAAAAGGCCCCAGGCCCTCACCTCACGATAAACACATTTTTTAACTCCCTGGCGGCAGATTGCGGTACCAAAGCTATTGCAGTAGTGCTATCGGGCTTAGGAAGTGATGGCACCCAGGGTATAAAGGCTATTAAAAAGGCAGGCGGAATGGTGATGGCCCGCAATCCGGAAACAGCAGAGTTTGCCAGTATGCCATCTAACGCCATAGCTACAGGTATGGTAGATTTTATTTTGGAACCTGAATTAATGCCGGGTGCTATTGAAGATTATGTAAAACACGAGCTGGAATTAATACCTGATACCGTTGACGACCAAAAAAATCTGGAGGCAATTATACATCTGATCAATGAACAGCTACCGCTTGATTTTTCGGATTATAAGCAAACTACTATACTAAGAAGAATTAAAAGAAGGGCGGCTTATAATAATTTTACCAGATTAGAAAATTACATTGACTTTTTGAAGGCCACACCCGTGGAAATAGCAGCATTGGCCAAGGATTTTTTAATTAGTGTCACTTCATTTTTTAGAGATAAAGAGGCCTTTAACTTTATTGAAAAAAAGGTATTGCCTGGCATATTAGAAAATCTTGCACTGGAGGAAGAATTAAAACTGTGGGTAGCGGGCTGCGCTACCGGCGAAGAAGCATATTCACTTGCCATATTAATAGCTGAGCAATTAACCGGCAAACTAAAAAATACCGTTGTAAAAATATTTGCTACTGATATTGATACTGCCGCGTTAGTGCAGGCTGGCAAAGGCATCTATAATTTAAGCATTGCAAAAGAGGTATCGGCAGAGCGGCTGGAAAGTTATTTTCTTAAAGAAGGAAATAATTACAGGATCAGCCCCGAAATCCGCAAAATGGTGATTTTTGCAAATCACGACCTGGTAAAAAACCCTCCCTATTGCAATATGCATTTTATCAGCTGTCGCAACCTGCTGATCTACATGACACCTGTATTGCAAAAAAAGATATTTACCATGTTGCTTTTTGGGCTAAAAAAGGATGGTTACCTGTTTTTAGGTTCCAGTGAAAACCCGATGCCCATCATCAAAAACCTGGAAGTCGCCCATAAAAAATATAAGATCTACAAGAATCTCGAAACAAAGCGGCTTTTACAATTTGATACATTTTCATTACCAGAGGTCGTTGATCCAAAACGTAAAACCTCCTCCTTGTCTTATGAGGATACTTCCCAAAGTGCAAATAATTCTCAGGCAGAAAAAATGTACGTTGGTTTAGCTGAAGACCTGGATTACCTGGCCGTTTGTATTGATGAAAACAATCAAGTGGTAAAATCTTACGGCGATACGACAAAATATTTTTTACAAAAGCATTATACTTCAAACCTGGAAGAGCTTTTGCCAAAGCCACTTGCCGTTGCGTTTAATACATTAAAAACCACCGCCTTAAAAACAAACCAAAAAAACACCCTTACAGGTATAAAAATTAAAAATAACCAATCGGTAATTAAAGTTAGCCTCTCTATACGCCCATTGAACGGAAAGAAGGGTGAGCAAACATTGTTAATGATAACTTTTACTGAGGATAAATTATTGAGCACAGAACATCGGGAAGACATGGTGTTTGATGAAAAAATATATCACGGTGAGTACACCATGAACCTGGAAGAAGAGTTGAAGGAACTAAAAGATAAGCTTCAGTCTGCTCATGAAAAGCTTGATGCTTCCAATGAAAACATGCAGTCTTTTAATGAAGAGCTTCTTTCGGCCAATGAAGAAATGCAAAGTACCAATGAAGAAATGCAATCGGTAAATGAAGAGCTGCATACCATTAATGCGGATTACCAGTTAAAAAACAAAGAACTGCTCGAAATTAATGACGATTTAAATAATTACTTCAGGAGTAACATCAACGGTCAGTTATTTATTGATAATGACCTTCGGTTAATGAAATTTTCGCCGGGTACAGTAAAGCAGTTCAACCTGCTGGAAACAGATGTGGGCAGGCCGCTTAGCAATATTTCTACCAATATCAAATTTGAAACCATTATTGAGGATGTTAAAAAAGTGCTTGCTAATGGCAGCATAATCACCAAAGAAATTGAAACCAATAATGGTAAATGGTACCAAATCATGACGATGCCTTACATACGACAGGCAGATAATAAAAGAGATGGTGCCATTCTTACGTTTAATGATATTACCGAATTAAAAAAGATACAGCGGGAATTAAATGTCAGTAATAAAATGCTGGGTATAGCCATAGATTCGGCAGCAATGGGAATGTGGTCTATAAACTTACAAACGCGCGAATTTATTCCATCCCAACGGCTTAAAGAGATATTTGGTTTTTACCCCCATGAGCAGATGAGTTATGAAGCGGCAATTGCACAAATTGATAGTAAATATCAAACGTTAGTGACCGGTGCAGTAGAAGCAAATATTAACCAGGGTGTGAAATGTGATATAGAATACCCCCTACACGGGTTTCACGACGGAAAGCTGCGCTGGGTGAGGGCCAATGGCGACCTTTCCTATGATCACGAAGATAAGCCGACGTATTTTACAGGGGTAGTACATGATATTACAATCCATAAACAGGATGAGATCCGGAAAAATGACTTTATAGCTATGGCAAGCCATGAACTCAGAACACCGCTAACCACACTGCAAGGCTATATACAAATGTTAAGCGTAAAGTCAAAGAAAACCGAAGACCCTTTTACAGTGGGTGCGCTGGATAAAGCGAATAGTCAGGTTAAGAAAATGACTGCCTTGGTCAATGGCTTTTTAAATCTTTCAAGTTTTGAGGCTGGCAAAATACATTTGAACGAGCAGACTTTCGAAATGAATGCCCTATTGAATGAAACAGTAGAAGAAGTAGTTATAATATCAAATAACCGCAATATAATATTACTGCCTAACCCTCCTATAGTAGTTAAGGCAGACCGGGATAAAATCGGACAGGTAATCAACAACTTTTTAAGTAACGCGTTAAAATATTGTTCTAAAGATAAAAACATAGAGGTTTCTTGCAAAGAATTGAACAATACTGTCCAAGTAAAAGTAAAAGATGAGGGAATGGGTATAAAATTACAGGACCAGGAAAAGTTATTTGATCGTTATTACCGGATAGATAGTATTCGCAATCAATCCATTTCAGGCTTTGGCCTTGGCCTTTACCTTTCTGCAGAAATAATCAAACGGCATAAAGGCAAGGTGTGGGTGGAAAGTGAAGAGGGCGTAGGCTCAACCTTTTGTTTCAGTTTACCGCTATCCTAGCGATTGTTTTCGGAGGTTACCAACTAATTTCAATAAAAAAAAACATAATCTGCTTCAGTGAGTTGAATTACATATAACCCGGATGTTTCTCCATATTATGAGCAAAAAAATATTGATTCTTGACGATGATGCTGATATTTTGGAAATGGTATCCATTCTTTTAGTTGATAATGGATATGCAGTTCGAGAATTATCATCCGGAGAAACTATATTTGAAAATATCAAAGAATTTCAACCAGACTTGATATTAATGGACGTAATGCTTGCCGGCATGGATGGCCGCTTAATTTGTAAGGAGATAAAGGAAAATCATTTGACTTATTTTCTGCCCGTTATTCTAATTTCGGGGACACATGATCTTGCTGAATCATTGCACTTGTCAGGTGCACCCAATGATTTTGTCGCGAAACCTTTTGATATTGATTATTTGCTCCAAGTGGTTGACAAGCAATTGGCAGCGTAAATTTGGATGATGGTTTAAAAACGTTGATAGAACTTATACTATCTCCAATATTTTCCTCTACAACTAAAATTAGTATTGCACTTTCATTTCTAAGTTTCAAGCGCATCTGCCAAACTTTTTAGTTTACCCGGAATTTTGTCGAGGGGGATAACGAAATCAATATTACCCGAATCCCGGGCACTAAGCGGCATAAATTCTACTTCGGCAGACATGTCCTGAGCAAAGGTTTTTCCTCCGTTTGCTTTGATTTGCTTGCATCCCTCGGTACCATCATGATCATATCCGGAAAGTACAATTCCAATCGCGCGCTCCCCCATTGCTTCCGCTAAAGAAATAAAAAACAAATCAACCTGCTTGTTCCTGCCAGAGCGGGGAAAGGTAACTTTAAAGGTATAATTCTCCATTAGCAGATCTGAGTCTGAAGGAATTACATAAACGTTATTTGCCTCAATTGGCATCGCCTCAGAAGCAACCTTTACAATCATTTTCGTATGACGCGACAGTATTTCAGCTAACTGACTATGCGCTGTGGGATTCATGTGAGAAATAATGACAAAGGCCATGCCTGTATTTGCCGGCATGGTATTCAAAAGTGCCTTATATCCGTTAAGCGCACCGGCTGAGCCGCCAATGCCAACAATGAATTTAGGGTGCAAGGCTCGCATATCTACGAAAGATACACCTTTTTTCATTTTCCACCTTTATCTTGTTTAATTAATTTTTGACCCTCAGAAACATTTTTACCGATCTTCCTTTTCTTATCCGCGACCGCTGTAGATTTATTATTCATTGGCACCAATTTAATTCCATCATCACTTAAAATTAATTTATGGACATCACTGTCGTGGCCTGAGCCACGAGACTTAACAATGAAAAGTCCGCGAATCCGTTTTTTACTGACGTCTTCTTCTAATTCTCTCACTACAATCCAAGTGTCTATTAGTGAAGATACCCCGATTTCACCGCTTGTGTCATTTTGTGCTGCGGAAGAAACAAGACTTGTAAAAAAGGTCGTGATGCCATTGGATTTTAAGAGATCAATCATGCGGGTAATCATTGACCGGACTTCACGTTGGTCTCCCTCTCCAATAAGACTTGTCAGTGGATCTATGACAACAGTTTTTGGTTTGAATTCAGCAATCAGTTTATATAAATCAAGTAAATGCATCTCCAAGCCAAAAAATGAAGGCCTGGTAGACACAATTTTTAAGAGCCCTTTTTTTATCATTGGTTCTAAATGAAAACCTATAGAACTCATATTTTGAGTGAGCTGCCCTGCAGATTCTTCATAAGACAAGAAAAGACAGCGTTCTTCACGTTTACAACTTGCTAAAGCGAATGCGGCAGCTAAGCTTGTTTTTCCGGTGCCTGCCGTACCGGAAGCAAGTATCGTACTCCCAGTGGTATAACCTGGTATCCCTCTAAACATTTTATCTAATGATGGTATTCCTGTCGAAACTTTCATAGCCGTGCCTGGTTGATCAAGCCCTGCTGAGGTGATTGGAATTACTGAAAGTCCATCTTTATCAATTACGAAAGGATATTCGTTTGTTCCATGTTTTGAACCGCGAAATTTAACTACACGGATTCTACGAATGGCAATTTGTTCCTTAACCCTGTTATCCAGAAGAATGATGCAATCGGAAATGTACTGCTCCAGGCCATGACGGGTATAAAATTCTTTTTCGGGCTCTCCGGTAACAATCGCTGTTACTTGTTTTTCCTTAAGCCATCTAAAAAGTCTTTTTATTTCTAAGCGAAGAATGCCAATATCAGTGATGCCTGCAAATAGAGATTCAATGGAATCTAAAACAACTCGTTTTGCACCAATAGAGTCAATGGCATGTTCCAAACGAACGAATAGCCCTTCCAGATTAAAGTCAAGCTCTTGTATATCTTTGCGCTCCAAATGAACATGTTCAATCAGGATTTTTTTTTGGGAAACAAGCCCATGTAAATCCAGGTTGAGAGAAGCCACGTCTTTATAAAGTTCATCTTCTGTTTCTTCAAAAGACATTAAGACGCCCGGCTCTTTGAATTTGGTCACACCATTGATTAAAAAATCAATCCCAAAAAGGGTTTTTCCTGAGCCGGTACTTCCACTAACTAAAGTAGTTCTGTTTTTCGGGAGTCCACCTTCCGTAATTTCGTCAAAGCCTTTAATACCGGTGAGACACTTTAGTAGTTGCTTAGGAAGATTAGTACTGGTTTTCATGTTTATATGTTTACAATTTTACTACACGCTTCAGCGGCCATATTTTAATTAAAAAACTTAATGAGATCATTAAATATAAATGAGCATACCTCAGTTTAAACAATTACAGCAAGGGTTTGTGTTAGTGGAGTTGATTAAAACCCAATTTTGTAAATGCACCTCCTGTATTCACCAAAGATCATCAAACAACAAGAAAACAGGGGGTGTTCTTCCGGGCGGCGTAGCCCGCCGCAGGGCAATTTTCACAACAAAGAGGATCGCTCCCCCTTTAAGTCTATTTAAAGAAAATGATGTGTGTAACAGGCTTATATCAATCACCTGTTCGTTATTATCATCAAGTAGGGCTATTTTATACTATCCCATAACCGGGTTACCGTATATTGGGAGTTTTGCAAATTTAAGAACTTCTAAACTTGCAAAACCAAATTCCTGAACAACCTTTCCCTGCATTAAATAACAACCAGCACCTCTAAACGGATAAGCAGAGGTAGCATTTGGAAAATGGACGGTATCAAAGAAATTGCCCTCAACATCTAAAAAGGTTCCGAACCACATTTTTTTGTTTGTTTTAGTGTGAACCGTTTTTTCACAAACATATAACCCAACCATTCTAACCAATTGTCCAACGTGGTTTATCAAATCACTTGCACAAACTTCGCCCCGGTATTCCGTTTCCAAAAGGTCAAACATGGACATGCTCAAGGAAAATCCTAATATTTCTAATTCATGATAGGCGTTTTCTAACTTGGTGTTTATCAACACCGGCAGGCTATAATTCTTTGCTTCCAGACAAAATAGTTCTATTTCATTATCAGGCTTTACTTTATTACCCATTAATAAATGAACGCCCCATAGCAATTCCTTTTTGCTTTTTCCAGTAAACCGCAAAGCACCAACGCGAATCAATATTATCGTCTGTTCCAATCCTAAACCAGTACGTTTTATCAAATCCTCCAGGCTTTGATAAATACCATTTTCGCGCCGTTCTTCGGGAATAAGCATTATAAAAGTATCATTTAAGCCGTGGACACCAACAAACCCCAAATACACATCTACTCCGGTGATGTTAACAATGCTATCGCTGTTATTCACACACGGTAACTGTATGTGGGCCCCTGCTTTCTGCAATTCAAGCACATATAACGCTCGGTTGTAGAAACCTCCATAATTGTTGAGTACGGCCACCATAAATTCCCTGGGATAATAGGTCTTTAAAAATAGGCTTTGGTAACTTTCGACCGCGAAACTGGCAGAATGTGCTTTAGAGAAACTGTAACCCGCAAATGAAGATACCTGTCGCCATACTTCTGCTACAACATCATCCGGTCTGCCTAACTTCTTTGCTTCTTCAAAAAATCGTTCTACCAATCGGTCAAATTCTTTTTTTGAGCGGTATTTGCCACTCATGCCCCTACGCAATATATCCGCATCCGTGCCATCCATGCCTGCAAAATGGATGCAAATTTTAATCACATCCTCCTGATAAACCATTACGCCATAGGTTTCTTTCAGTTGTTCCTCCATTACGGGATGGAGATAGTTAACTGTTTCAGGAGCATGATGGTATTTAATATATGCACCCATCATCCCTGAACTTGCAACACCGGGCCGGATAATGGAGCTGGCCGCAACCAATATCAAATAATTATCGCAGTCCAGTTTCCGGATCAATTGCCGCATGGCTGGCGATTCGATATAAAAACAGCCAATGGTATTTCCGGTTTTTAATTGTGCGTTCACTACCGGGTCTTTCATAAATGATTTTACCTGGTGAATATCAATTTTGCGCTGTTGGTTTTCTTCTACTAATTTAACCGCCATTTTAATATGCCCGATACCGCGTTGACTTAAAATATCATACTTGTCAAAACCTATTTTTTCAGCCTCATACATATCCCATTGCACGGTAGCCATGCCTTTAGGGGGTAAATCAAGGGCTGTGTAGTAGGTGATCGGGTCTTCCGATATAAGCACTCCACCCGCATGAATTGAACGCTGGTTAGGCATATTGGCCATGTGCTCGTAGATAGCTGTGATTTTTTTAAAGGTTTCATTATTTCGGTTGAGATCTGCCCGAGTTTGGTCTGTAAAACCATCAATTTCTGATTTAGGTAAACCCATTACTTTGCCGATTTCCCTAATTATACTGCGGTCTTTAAATGTTGACATTGTACCTAACAACGCTGTATGCTGGCTACCGTACCTTTTAAAAATATAGTCTTGCACATCTTCACGTTCATCCCAGGAATAGTCAATATCAAAGTCGGGTGGCGAAGTACGCTGCGCGTTTAAAAACCGTTCAAAATATAGGTTGAGTTCAATGGGGTCAACATCTGTAATTTTAAGACAATAAGCCACTATACTGTTGGCACCGGAACCGCGTCCTACATGATAATAGCCCTGCGAAGAAGAATACCGGATAATATCCCAGGTGATCAAGAAATAAGCGCAAAAGTCGAGTTCATATATAACTTTCAATTCGTACTTTACTTTTTTTAAAGCTTCTTTGTTGATTTTACCATAGCGGTATTCCATGCCGCTTAGTGCCAATTTTTCAAGCAACTCTTTGTCGTTTTTTTTATTGCCGGTAAATGTTTTACGGTTGAGATTGATACGACCTTTGGGGTAGTCCATTATGCAACGGTTCATCAGGTTGCGGGTGTTATCCAAAATAAAGGCGTAACGGGAAAATTTTGCCTCTAACTGACCGGGGGATAAAAACATATCTGTTGGCATACATTTATCTTCCGGCTTTACCATCGTCAATATCGCATTCAGGTCAATACCACGTAAATATTCATGTAAACGATATTCGATGCGATCTGATACAAATACTGGCTGTAAGGCCAACAACTTGTCTTTTATAGCTGAGATGTCTCTATTAAATAGTTGATTCAACTGATCGAACCGAATACCTAAGTATTCATTATTCTTTAATTCGCCGGGGTATCCATAAGGGTAAACCACAAAAGCGTATTTAAAATCAGGTGAAGTATTTGGTAACGGTTTTTTTTCCAGGTTATGCTCGGTGAGGAAATCATTCAGTTCTTTCATTCCTTCTCTATTCTGAGCAATACCAATATAAAGCAGTTTTTTCCCCCTCCTAAATTCCAATCCACCAATAGGCTTTAATCCTTTTTCGTCACACTCCCGCATAAATTCCATAATGCCGGTGGAATTATTAATATCAGTTAATGCCATTTGCGTTATACCGCGCGCCATTGCCTCATCCACTAATTTAGGGATAGACATTGTACCAAAGCGCAGGCTATATTGAGAATGGACATTGATGTACATGACATTACAAGTTTAAATCCATGCCGGAGGCCAGCTTAATGGAATGAGGGCCGAACCGGCGGCGTATCTTATCCATCGCCTGGCAAAGACTGTATTGTTCTTCGGATGCCGTATATAGATCAATTTGCTCAAATCCGTTCACCAAATTTGACAGCCTAACACCAACCAACCGGATTAAAATTCGCTTTTGATAAGCTTGCTTAAAAAGTTCTTTGGTCTTTTTGATCAATGTACCATCTAATGCAGTATAGGGTATGCTGGCTTGTTTGTTCACATCTTCGCGTGTGGAATAACGCACTGTCACGGTTATACAAGCGGTTTGTTTTTTCTTTTGACGAAGTTCAAACGCTAAATCCATCACCATTGAGGTGAGTAAATAATTAATGGCAACCAAGTCAATACTATCCTGTTTAAAAGTCATTTGGCTGCTGATCGTCTTTTGCTCCTGGTAAGGAATAACCGGTGAATCGTCTATTCCCTTTGCTTTTTGCAATAACCAAATTCCATTCTTGCCTAAGATACTGGTCATATATTCCGGATGCACTTGTGCCAACTCATGTATCCGTTTGATGCCCATATCACTTAATTTTATAAAGGTCTTTTCCCCAAGTCCGGGAATTTTACGGATTGATAGCGGATTCAAAAAGGGTTGTACCCCCATATATTCTATAGAAAGTTCTCCATTGGGCTTACATTCATTGGTCGCCATTTTAGAAACAGTTTTGTTTACCGATAACCCAAAAGAAATAGGTAATCCAGTTTCTTTGATAACTTTTAGCCGTAATTCTTTAGCACATTTCAGTGTGCCATAATGCTTATCCATCCCGGTCATATCAATATAATGCTCGTCGATACTGGCTTTTTCAATGAGCGGCACCTCCTGTTTTAATATTTCGGTGATCTCATGCGAGGCAGTCGTATATTCATCCATATTTCCCCTGATCCAAATGCCGTGCGGGCAAAGCATCCTTGCCATCCGTGCCGGCATGGCAGAATGAATACCGAATTTCCGGGCTTCATAACTACAGGAAGCTACAACACCACGGTCAGACAGACTGCCAATGATAACGGGCTTCCCGATCAATGACGGATTTTTACGTACTTCTACGGACACGAAAAAGGCATCCTGATCCATGTGTATGATTTGACGGTTCGTGTTCATGAGTTTGACAGTTAAAGGGCTATAAAATTATACTAATATTTTTAGCAATTCAATCGTTAACGACAAATAAATTTTCACACTTTTATTAATAGATTGTTATTCAGTAAATTAAAGTTATGGAAACAGAGAATTTTCAGATAGCCATTGGACAAGTCAACGTGCAAACTTTTGAGGTGCGGGACTATTTCCATCACGAAAAAGGTAAATACAAATTTAAAATTTACAAAAATGGGCTGGTTTTGAGCCTTGAGATAGTGTGCCTGTTTTTTAAAACATTGTGTTTTTAATCAGAAAAGGTATATTACATTATTTTAGTAAGCAACCCGCTTACTTGTGATAAGGTTTAGTTAAAGTCTGTTTTCCGCGAGGGCAAGCAGGCTTTCGTTTTTAATACCTTTTAAATTTAAAATTGAGTTTTATACAGAGCTGGCCATTGCAACCCTTAAACAACCACCCGGACTAAGCACAAAAAGCGTCAAGGGAGGGACAATCTATAAAAACAAAAACATAGCACCGTTTATGTACTCTTGACGGTTTTTGTGCGTGGCCCGCCTTTGTGATAGCGGTGCAATAAGAAGCTTGGGGTTGGTGTTGCTCCATCTTTAGAATGGGGTGCGGCATTACGAAACACGGTTGCCGGTGGCGCTTCAAGCGGGTGAAGTAGCTGGTTAAGGGTAGCGTATAAACGGACAAACTGGCTAAATACGCCTTTTTTTCTTACCGGTTAACGAGGGTCTTTATTAATGTTCTTTCACCGTTTACAACGCTGACCAAAACAAGTTCCATTTTGCCGCTCTCATATTCGTGGATGATAAGATTATCGGTTACACATAATTCGTTCCTGGAAGAAATTGGCTCACCGTGATAGAACGCACGTGCTTTGTCTTGCTCGGCTATCGGCTTGGCGAGGTCGGCTATTACCTGATCGGATAATAACCATATGTCTTTATGTTGGTCTTTCATTTATATTTAAAGTCAATACATAAATCTAACGTTATGCGTTAGTAGCCTGAAAGAAAATTAGCATAATTTGTCTTTTAAGACGGGAGCAAAGCGAACTCTGTAAGGGTATGGACATATGGCAACGCCCCCGCTTTATAGGCTTTACTTACTTATGCCAATTCAAAGTGGGTCAATTTAGGTGGGTTGATTAAAAATTTTATCTTTTCTTATATCAGGTCATAGTCCCTTTGCATCCTAAACCAAAAATCAGCATTACCGCCAAAAACGGTTTCAATACGTAAAGTGATATTGGATGTTATCGCTCCTTTGCCATTCGCTATTTTAGACAAGGTTAACCTGGATACAGCCAACAGATCGGTGTCCTCACCAATGCTTAACCCGTTCGCCTTAATTACGTCGTCCTTTAAAATTATACCCGGATGGAAATTTGTCTGGCTAGCTCTTTCCATTGTCATAATTATTAACGCGATTTTAAATAATCTAAATCATAGGCATGGCCGTCTTTAAACCTAAAAATGATACGACAGTTACCCGAAATGTTTAAAAATCAAAAACCTTTAAGTTTACCTTTTAACGGGATAGGTTATTATTTGGGGCTTATGTGAATGATTTGTGATCGTAGCAGAAATAAAAAAGCTATAAATCGTAAATTTAGAGTCTTTTTAAACAATTTGATATTGGTCTTAGCGGTGAGGGAGGGATTCAAATTTATTTAAGGTTGAATATCAGCGCCATAACTTAACTTTTTTTCACCACTTTACGAATTACGCAATGGGGGAAATAAATCTAATTGTTAAAGAATAATTTAAAGTTCCCATTTTCGTCTTTAACTCACGGATATTTCTCAGTGTTGTTTTTTACCCATTTTGGAACGTAACTTGAATAGCCGTTTTTTCTAGCTCCCAAACCATAAAATTACAAGATGAAGGCATTTTCTTCGGGCACCTAAGATCATTCTGTCGATTAATTTAAAGTGGAATTTGTCTTCCGTTGGTTCTAACAATTCCCAATGAACAAGTGCAAACACCGTATTTGCATGTCTTTTCATCATTTTATCTTAAAGCAGGGTTATATACGAGGCAGCGGAGGTGCTAAAGTTATAAAGTTCGCCTCAAAACATTAAAAAAAGTTTTCCCATTAATAATCAATTGCTGCTTAAGCCCTTTGTATTCGAGATGTGGTATGGCATTGTTTTGGAAAAGACTGTCGTTATCAATTATGTAAGAAGCGCGAAAATTAAAGATTTTATTAAATGTGGCGTTTATCGGAAGCTTATCATGCCCAAACTTATTACGTTCCTAAATGCTATGTTGCCAAATTAGAAAATGGTGCCTGTTTAATAGATGAAAATTAAAATTTAATAATCAATACTGTGCCTTAATAACTTAAATATATATTTCTGCAAGCTACTCTAATTAAAAATGGTCTATAGCAGTATCATTTTGGTATCTTGCTGGTTGAATATCTGGTCTCCCTATATTCACGGGGACCAAACCCCATGGTTTTAGTAAATAGCCTGGAGAAATAAAACGGATCGTCGATACCAATCATGAAAGCAATTTCCCGAACTCTCATCTGTGTGAATTGCAAATATTGACAAGCTTTCTGAATTTTTAGATGATTGAAATATTCAATCGGCGAAAAGCCGGTTTTCTTTTTGAAAACTGCTGAATAATGGCTGATTGACAAGTTTACAGATGAGGCTAGTTCAGCAAGGGAAAGACCCTTTCCTAAATTTTTTTGCATATAGATAATGGACTTTTCTAAAACCTCACCATTATTATCAGATACACCGGTAGCCATTCTGTCGCTAAAAATAAAGGAGCTTAAATATTGCAGCAATAATAGGTTAATATAAGTAAGATTCTCCAAGCTATATCCCTGTTCCAAGGAACGGTAAAGACGGTTGAATATTTCTATTCTATCCGGGAAAAAACTCACATTTGATTTGTATCCATCCGTTTTAGTATATAACATTTTTAACAGTGCATCTGATTGCTCTCCCTTAAAATGGCACCAGTATATCGTCCATGGATTATCTTCGCTTGCCCGGTAAGTATGGGTTTTACCCAAAGGTATGGTGAAAAAATCGCCGGATAAAATATTATATTTTATTCCGTCGACAGTTACTTCACCCTGTCCGTCAATGCAGTAGATTAAAATATTCTGTTCTGCACCCTGAGAACGAGTGCGTTTATGTAGCCTGGCTTTGGGATAGTAGCCAATATCTGTAAGATAAGTGCCATTAATCATCGTACCAGCAGCGCAAAACCGATTTAATACACTACGGGGAATAACGATTGCCTTTTGGCCGTCAAAACCATCTTTTTTAAAATTCATTTTTATCAGCTAATTTAAAATAGGGTGCGTTTACCGGAGATCTATCAGTCAGGGTGAATCAATTAAAAAGTGAAAATAGTAAAATAATCCATATAAAACCTAATTTTCTCCATTTCAAAAGGACTGTAATATTTCGAATATTACATCACCATTATAAGACCAATACACCCTTATGACTAACTACCGGTTTATGTACGTTGTTACAGCGATATTTGTTTTTATGCTTACCTTTTAAGATTGCGGATACTTCTGATAAATTTTTCGGTGATGCATATGCAGACAATTAACGATGTTTTTCGATTTTAGAGCAATCGTAAAGATAACGCGATTAATGCAAAATAATCGTTCAACAGACAGATGTTATCATATGTCCAATTCATTATTATTTGACCTATTAGTTATAAGATGCAGACTATAAAAGAAGAATACAATCACTCTTACATTCTTGTAATCTCATTCATATCTGCATTGGGCGGATATCTATTCGGATTTGATTTTGCAGTAATATCCGGCGCGTTGCCATTTTTAAAAGTTCAGTTTCATCTATCAGCTTTGGCTGAAGGATTTCTGACCGGATCACTTGCACTAGGTTGTATGGCCGGCAGTTTGATTGCCGGAAAACTTGCCGATAATTATGGTAGGCGGCCGGCCTTAATCGTGGCTGCATTAATATTTGCCTTATCATCAGTGGCGATGGCGTTATCCGGAACATTAAACATATTTATTTTATTTCGATTCGCCGCTGGTATTGGTGTAGGAATGTCCTCCATGTTAAGCCCGCTTTATATTTCAGAAATATCGCCTGCCGCCGTTCGCGGCAGAAATGTAGCAATCAATCAATTAACTGTCGTATTGGGCATTTTAATTACTAATCTGGTTAACTATTCACTCGCAGGCTGGGGTGAAGACGCCTGGCGATGGATGTTCGGGTTTGGGGTTGTACCATCGTTATGCTTTCTGCTGGGCATGCTGTTTTTGCCCGAAAGCCCTAGATGGCAGGTGGGCAAAGGCCGGATCGAAAAAGCATTAAAAACTTTTAAAAAAATAAGCTCTGAAGCTACCGCCGAGCAATTGGTAAACGAAATCCAAGCCAGGGAGCGCAGCTTTAAAGTGGACAAATCTTCCGGTTTATTTAGTAAGGCAGTTCGTCCCGCCTTGTTGATCGGCGTTACACTAGCTGTTTTCCAGCAACTCTGTGGAATAAATGTCGTTTTTAATTACACATCAGTAATTTTTAGTTCTGTAGGTGCCAGCCTGGATCATCAATTATTGGAAACGGTAATTATTGGCGTTGTAAATACCTTATTTACTTTGATAGCCATGTGGCAGATTGATAAGCTGGGAAGAAAACCTCTAATCATGTATGGATCAATGGCATTATGCGTGAGTTACCTGATCCTGGCTATTTTACTGCGCAATAATGCTGGCATAGTTTGGATTTCATTATTTGTACTGCTGCCCATTGCTGTTTATGCTACATCCCTTGCCCCGGTAACCTGGGTTATTATCTCCGAAATATTTCCAAATCATATCCGGGGCAAAGCTTCATCGTTTGCTATTTTATGTTTGTGGGCAGCTTATTTTATTTTAGTATTTACATTCCCTATACTGGCCCAATCTCTTGGTACTTACGGACCGTTTTATTTATACTCCGGTATCTGCTTACTTGGCTTCCTATTCATTAAATTCAAAGTGAAAGAGACAAAAGGTCAGAGTTTAGAGGAACTCGAATCAAATTTTTCAGCACATTAATACCATAAATCATGCAAGTAAAGGCCTGGATTGAAAAAGTTACTATACCAACCTATGAGGTAGGCACACCTGATAAGAACCCCATGTTTTTTGAAAAAAGGGTTTATCAGGGAAGTAGCGGTGTCGTTTATCCTAACCCCATCATAGAAAAAATATTTGACACCAAAGTGGATAGGGAGTACACCGGACTGTTCCTGGAAAACGCGTATCTGAAAATTATGATCTTTCCGGAATTAGGCGGTCGTGTTCAGATGGCTTTTGACAAGATCCGCAATCGTCATTTTATTTATTACAATCAAGTGATTAAACCGGCTTTGGTTGGTCTTTGCGGGCCCTGGATATCCGGTGGTATCGAGTTCAACTGGCCGCAACATCATAGGCCAAGCACATTTGATCCGGTTGATTATGAGATTGAGCAGAACAAGGATGGAAGCATAACTATTTGGGTAAACGAAGTTGAGCGTATGTTTCATACCAAGGGAATGGCCGGTTTTACTTTGCACCCGGACTTCGCATATTTGGAAATTAAAGCAAAATTAACCAATCCTACCGCTTTACCGCAAACATTTTTGTGGTGGGCTAATCCAGCGGTGAAGGTTAATGACCAATATCAATCGGTATTTCCACCAGATGTCAATGCGGTATTCGATCACGGAAAACGAGATGTATCTTCATTTCCTATAGCTACAGGCACGTACTACAAAGTAGATTACAGTCCGGGTACGGATATCTCCATGTATAAAAACATCCCTGTTCCCACTTCCTACATGGCTGTTAATTCGGCTTACGATTTCGTTGGCGGCTACGAGCACGACACAAATGCCGGTATGTTACATGTGGCTAATCATCATATTTCACCCGGTAAAAAACAATGGACCTGGGGAAATGGCGACTTTGGTGTTGCTTGGAACAGGAACCTGACAGATGAGGACGGCCCATATATCGAACTTATGACAGGAATGTTTACAGACAACCAACCTGACTTTACCTGGCTGATGCCTTTTGAGGAAAAATCTTTTACTCAGTATTTTATGCCTTACACAGAGTTGGGACTTGTCAAAAATGCAAGTAAAGACCTGCTTCTAAACATGGTGACCGAAGGTAATTCTATTACCGTCAAACTATATGCGACCACCATGTTTAAAAATATAACAGTAGTTGTATATAATAACCTCTCGAAGTTGTTTGATGTAGTAACAAACCTTGATGCAGCAAAAATATTTGAACATACCAGAATAATCTTAAAACAATTTGAGGAAGAAGACCTGGCAGTATACGTGACTACTGCCGACGGCATCGAAATACTGAATTATCGCGTAAAACAGCCTGTAAAGGAGATTCCCAGAGCTGCTTTACCTGCCCTTGATGTGGAAGATTTGAATAGTCCGGAAAAACTTTTTTTAACCGGTCAGCACCTCGAGCAATACCGTCATGCGACATTTGATCCGGTTCCTTATTATCAAAAGGCTCTCGAGATAGACCCTGCCGATATACGGAACAATAACGCACTTGGCGGATGGTACCTGCGTCGCGGACGTTTTGAAGATTCCACTGGCTATTTCCGCACAGCGATCAATACGTTGACGGAACGAAACCCAAATCCTTGTGATGGTGAAGCTTATTTTAACCTAGGGCTATCTTTATGGTATCAGGGGAAAATATCAGAAGCCTATGATGCTTTTTTTAAAGCGACATGGAACTCAGCATGGCAGGATGCAGCCTATTATTATGTTGCACTAATCGACTTGCGTCAAAATAATTACGAAAAAGCACTTGTCCATATTGAATGGGCGATCGACAGGAATGCCCGAAACGGCAAAAATTATATCATTAAATCACAAGCGTTGCGACGTGCAGGTAAATTTAAGGAGGCGTTTATGGCTGTAACTACTGCACTTGGCCGTGATCAATTTAATTATGCTGCGCTTTATGAACAATATTTGTGTTTTTCTGCTTTGCAGGACGAGGCACAAGCAGCGTTAACGATACAAATTTTAGTAAAGAGAAGCAGAGGAACTGCACATAATCTTATAGAGTGTGCTATAAGCTATCTGGAGGTCGGATTTTATGACGATGCCGCAGAGCTGCTTTTACTGGCAGAACAAAGTGAATACAATTCGCCACTGATTAATTATTACCTGGCTTATGCGTACGATATGGCAGGATATAAAAATGTGTCGGGCAATTATCTTATGGTAGCAGCTGCTGCTGACCCCGGATGGTGCTTCCCTAACCGCTTACAGGATATTATGATTTTGCAGTGGGCGGCAATCGCCAATCCGGCAGACGGGAAAGCGTTATATCTTTTGGGAAATCTTTACTATGATAAACGTCAATACCATTTAGCTATCAAAAATTGGAAATGCGCCTATGTGCTTAATCCCGACTTTGCAACGGTTAACCGAAACCTGGGTATCGCCTTGTTTAATAAAGTCGGAGATCCTGATAATGCGCTTTATCATTACGAAAAGGCTTTTGATTTGAATATGGCCGATGCTCGTGTACTTATGGAACTTGATCAACTATACAAACGGTTGAATAGGAAGCCTGAAGAAAGACTTGTTTTTTTAGAAACTAATCGGCAAACGGCCATTCAAAGAGACGATATTTACCTGGAAATGGCATCCTTATATCATCTATCAGGTAAGCCAAAAGTGGCATATGATATGTTATCTGACAGAATCTTCCATCCTTGGGAAGGAGGCGAAGGAAAAGTATCAGGCCTGTATGTAAGCAGTCTTACTGCACTGGCAAAAATAGAATTGAAAGCCGAACGTTTCTTATCCGCCATTTATTTGCTGCAGAAATGTTTCCATTATCCCGAAAATCTTGGCGAAGGAAAACTACCCGGGATTCGGGAGAACGAAGCTCATTACTGGCTTGGACTGTCACTACAAGCCAATGGGAGTGAAAATCGCGCATTTGCCGCGTTCCGGAAAGGTTTAAACGGTGACATGGAACCGCGGCAGGCGATATTTTATAATGATTCTCCTCCGGAGAAGATTTTTTATCAGGGGTTATCATTCCTGAAATTTGAAAAAAAACAAGAGGCGTATACAATATTTGAAAAATTGATAAGCTATGGGCACCATCACCTAAATGATGTGATCAAGATTGACTATTTCGCAGTGTCGCTCCCTGATCTAATGGTCTTTGACGGCGACCTTAACCTTAAAAATAAAATACACTGTCTTTATCTAATGGGCCTTGGCCATTTCGGCCTAAATAATAAAACGGAAGCGTCCTTTTATTTTAGGGAAGTTCTGGATAATGAAGCATCTCATGCCGGAGCGCGTAATCATCTTGATCTGCTCGGTGATGAACAACTCCTCCACCTGATCTTCCATACGGAACCGGTCAAAGAAGATCAATAAGGATTTTCAAATGGCAAAAAAAGAACGGAACATTCCGTTCTTTTTTTGCCCAGCAATTTTAAAATATTAATAAAAGTGTATCGCACTTCAGGTAAAAAAGGGGTGAAAATTATGGAATTTGAAAATGTTTTTCTAATGCGTGCTTATCAGGATATAATCCATGTTTTACAAAAGATAGTCTATTCCGTAATTCCATAATGCGCTTAGATTTGTTAAACCAATAATCCTAAAAACCAAATTATGAAAAGAAGATCTACATTAACACTGATGTTGTTGACGCTTTGCTGTAGCCTAGCGTTTTCTCAAAACAGGCTGATCAGAGGGCGAACAACGGATAATGCCAATCAAGCGCTTATCGGGGTAAGCATTAGCTTAAAAGGCACCACAACGGGGACGGTATCAGATACCTCCGGTAATTTCCGTATTAATGCGGCTGCCGGTAACATACTTATCATATCCTATCTGGGATATAAAACACGCGAATTAAGTATTACCGACCGTGACCAATACAATATACAATTATTGTCCGCAGGAAATATGCTTGATGAAACGGTGGTTATCGGTTATCAGTCAATTTCGAGACGGAGTGTCACCACTGCCGTATCGTCAGTTGGTATCAAAGATATTGCTCCCACAACAACCAGTAACGTAGCTGATGCGTTACAGGGAAAGGTACCGGGTTTGCAGGTATTTCAGGGAGGAGGCAATCCTGGAACGCAGCCCAAACTATTGATCAGGGGGTTTGCAACTATTACCGGTTCCAGTGATCCGCTGATTGTTGTAGACGGGGTGATTACCTCTTTCGGTAGCCTGAATGATATTAACCCTTCAGATATTGAGAAAGTCGACGTACTCAAAGACGCAGCTTCAACAGCCATATATGGATCAAGAGGAGGGTCCGGAGTCCTACTGATCACGACAAAACGTGGCAAAGAAAAAACACAAATCAATTTTAATGGAACTACCGGGATGAGCCAATGGGTTAATCCTAATCTTGCCGGAACAGATGAGTTTGTGAACCATTATCGTCAAATCTATGCTAATAATAATCAGACCTTACCTGCTAACGGGGCCGTAACTGGTACCAATACTGACTGGTGGAAAGCGTCTACTAGAAATGCTTACACACAGAATTATAATATAAGCGCGTCGGGATCAAAAAACGGGCTCACTTTTTACGGTAGTGCCGGTTACTTCAATCAGACAACCAATTTTCGTGCACAGCGAAATACCGGGGATTACCGAAAGATTACTACCAGGTTTAATGTTGATTATCAAATATCAAAAGCGGTGAAGATTGGCGTCAGCCTCGCTCCACGTATGGAGGATTATGGAAATGGAGGTGGAACAAGCCTGTTCAATGTGATGTCCATCGCGCCAAATATCGAAGTAATCAAAAGTGCGGCACAAACGCAAACCGATGTGAATGCTTATGCTGCCTCAAACCCAAGTTGGAGCTTCACTGCATATAATCCGGAGTATAGCCAGTTTACACGCTCAAATTTTAATAACATCAATAATCCGGTTGCAGCGATGGCCCGCAATTTCAACGTGACCAAGCTTTTTGGAACCCAGGGGTCCAGTTATATCGAAATTAAGCCCATCAGTGGCCTGACTTTAAGGAGTAGCCTATCCGGCTTTTATAATTCGCAAAATACAACCAACTACGCACCAAAATTCTTTATAGACCCCCAGGATCGTAACGACGTTTCCGGTGTATCACAAGCCTCTGTAACCGATTACCGCTGGCAAATTGATAATACAATCAACTATATTGGCAGCACTGGTAAACATCATTACAATATCCTGGCCGGGCAATCAGCAGATAATTACACTTACAACAACAGTTTTGTTTTCAGGCAGAATATTCCCTACGATGCCGAACCCTACCGGTATGTTGGCTCGGGTGCAACCATCGCTGACGCCAGCGGCACACATCAGCCGGGAGCTGGTCCTTTCGGTAAGATGACTTCTTACTTTTCAAGGGTATCTTACGATTTTAATAATACTTATTTCATCGCCGCCTCTTTCCGTGCAGACGGCTCCTCCCTGCTCTCACCTCAGAACCGGTGGGGCTATTTCCCAACTATTTCCGGTGCTTACGTGATTTCTAATGAACAATTTATGAAAGGCCTCAAGTGGTTGGATTACCTAAAATTAAGAGGCTCATATGGCCGTGTGGGTGGCAACCTTCCCGGTGCACCGGGTGCTTACCAAAGCACGTTAGGATTGTCAGACTATATCAATGGTGATCGGAGCAGGATCTATGGCTATGTACCATCTAACGTACCGGACCCCAACATTAAATGGGAAACTACGCAGGATGTAACCATCGGGTTAGATGCTGATTTCTTTAACAACAAGCTTTCGTTAACGGCAGACAAATACTGGCGTTCGCCCAAAGACATGCTCTTGTATCTTCCTGTGCAGCCCTCTTTGGGTTATCCTCAGGGATTTATCCCTACCGTTTACACCAATGTCGGTAGCATTCGAACAAGCGGATGGGAAATTGGCTTGAATTATAAAGATCGGGTAGGAAAAGTATCTTACGGCATCGGCCTTACCATGCAACATTTTATATCCAAAGCTGTTGACCTGCGTGGCCAGGTTCTATATGATGAAATTTCCAACGATGTGTTCCAGTCAACCCGAAGAACAAAAACCGAAGCGGGAGATATCCTTGGCGGCTATTATGGTTATAAAGTTTTAGGGGTTTTCCAGACAGCGCAGGAAGTACAGGGGTATCAAAGTACAAACGGTACAGTACTGCAGCCTAATGCAAGGCCCGGCGATTTTAAATACGCAAATGTTAATGGCGACAATACGATCGATCTTAATGACAGGACGAACATTGGTAATCCATACCCCAAAATATCATCCGGACTGACCTTGCAGGCATCTTACCACGGCTTCGATATCAGGACCGAGTTTTACGGCTCCTTTGGTAACAAGATCGCAGATGATTACCTGGTTAGAATGAATCCGGTATACGGCTACAACTTTATCAGTGGAAAGGAAAATCAATTTTGGACCGGGCCGGGCAGTACTAATTCCTATCCGATCCTCAGCCTATCCGATCCAAATGGTAATTTTTCAAAAAATTCAAGTTTCTTTATAAAAGACGGCACCTATGTAAGAAATAAGCTGATCCAGGTAGGTTATACGATCCCTTCCAAAACTTTTAGTGGCAAGGCGAACATCAGGGTTTATGCTTCTGCACAGAACCTTTTTACCATTACCAAATATGACGGTCTTAATCCAGAAGTTCCATTTGCCGGTATTTTAAGATATGGCATTGATAGCGGCCAAAATCCTATCCCTAAATTCTTTAACGTCGGCTTTAATGCCAATTTTTAATCTTTAGCATCAACGAAAATGAAATACGTAAAATATTTTTTTCTGGTACTGGTTATAACCGGTATGACAAATTGTAAGAAAGATTTCTTACAGCAAGAACCTTATGGTAACGCAATCCAGGCAAGTACTTTTTATAACAGTGTGGAAGAAGCGACAGGCGCAACGACTACCTGCTATAAATACATTGATTACGATGACTGGTGGCAAACACAATGGTTTAAGCAGGTTGGCGGCGAAGCGGCTTCGGATAACGCTTGGATAGGCATCAACGGCGGACAAGGCACCGCGGTACAAGCTGCACATTATACGTTAAACGCAGAGAATGACCGCATAGAAGCGCATTGGATTATGCTGTATAAAAGCATTTACCTGTTCAACGCTACCATCGAAGGGTTGCAAAACTCGAAAGTGGATGCGGCAGTGGTACAAAAACTTACCGCTGAACTCCGGTTTTTAAGGGCTTTTCAATACTTTGAACTGGTAAAAAACTGGGGAGCGGTGCCATTAATTACCAAAACGCTTTCACCCAAGCAAAATGATTACACAAGGACCAGCGCCGCTGAAGTTTATAATTTTCTTAAAACAGAGCTGGCTAATGCCATTCGGTTGCTTCCCGGTAAATCACAGTACAGCATTACGGATAAGTATCGTATCTCCAAAGGCGCAGCCCAGGCTTTGCTGGCAAAAGTAGATCTGTACACGGAAGATTGGTCAGGGGCACTTGATCAAAGCGGACAGATCCTCAATTCCGGTGAATATACGTTAGAACCTCAATTTGGTAATATCTGGCAAACCGCTAATTACAACGGAAGAGAGTCTTTATTCGAAACACAATTTCAATACTCTGCCCAGTATCCCAATCTAGGTAATATATTTCCGACAACCTCTATGGCTGGTTCTGAAGGTGGCTGGGGATATTTTACTCCGACAAGCGATCTGGAGAATGCCTTTAAGGCACAAGGCGATAGCGTAAGGCTCAATTGGACAATTATGCGTCATCGTTTCCCGGTGGTGGGTGACCCGGCCGTGACCTCGTTTAATGCTAATCCTGCCCAAGAAAAATCAGCCCGCTTTAACCGAAAGGTATACATTCCAAGAACTGAAAGGACACCAAACGGACGTTTTTCGAAGGATCATATCTACCTGAGGCTTGCCGATGTTTACCTGATGAATGCAGAAGCAGCGGCCATGCTGCAGCAAAGCCAACCGGCATTACAATCGTTACGCGTGGTTAGAAACCGGGTGAACCTGACTACCGACATGACACTGACCGGCTGGAACCTGATTAATGCGGTACGTACGGAGCGCCGCTTGGAAATGGCGCTGGAAGGTGACCGCTTATATGATATCCGGAGATGGAAAGATCAGGGCGGACAACCGGTAATTAACAGTATATTCGGACCGAACGGAAGTTTTGTACGGTATAATACCACGCAAAGTCGTGACCCTTATGAAACGACGAACCTGAACGAACCGCAGAATAAAGGGGCAAGCTTTAAGGCAGGTCAGCATAATCTCTGGCCGATACCATCTAAAGAAATCATAGCCTCGCAAGGTAAAATTACACAGAATACTGGTTACTAATATCACCAGCCGCCTGCGTTGAGCAGGTGGCATTTTTTTCCTATCTATGAAAAAATACACAAAATATCCCCTATTCTTTTTGGGTTTGGTTGTCGTAGCTACAGCATTTTGCTGCAGTAAAGTTAAAACAGAAACCACGCCTGATAAAGGATGTATCGTAAGCGGGGTTAATACCTGCCCGCAAGTTGATCCGAAGATTGTAGTTAATTTCTCAGAGGAAAAGCAAACCATTCACAGCTTTGGCGCATCAGATGCCTGGTCAACTAAGTTCATTGGCAAATGGTCCGATGCATCTAAGAAAAACCAAGTGGCGGATTATCTTTTTAGCCTCGAGAATGACAGTGAAGGAAACCCGAAAGGTATTGGCCTTTCTATGTGGCGTTTCAACATTGGAGCGGGAAGTTTTGAGCAAGGCACCGCCAGCGGGATCCCTGATGAATACCGGCGGGAAGAAAGTTTTTTAAAAGCTGATGGAAGCTATGACTGGAGCAAACAAGCCGGGCAGCAATGGTTTCTTACAGCGGCCAAGGCAAGAGGGGTTAATAAGTTCTTGGCTTTCCCCATATCGCCGCCTGTTCAGTTCACACTTAATAATAAGGCATCGGGGCTTCCTAACAGCCATTTAAATTTAAAAGGTGATCAAAAAGCCAACTTTGCAGATTTCCTGGTAAATGTATTGCAACATTTTTCAGCCACCGGAACAACTTTTAACTACCTCAGTCCTTTTAATGAACCGCAATGGAATTGGGGGGAAAACCCTAGCCAGGAAGGCACAGGAGCAACCAATTCGGAAATTGCCGATTTTATCCGGATATTAGGTCCAAAAATCAAATCAGCCGGCCTTTCCACAACTATCGCCCTAGGGGAAGCAAATCAATGGAATTCCCTGGATGCCAATAACAGCGACGGTAGAGGTGACCAGATTAACCAGTTTTTTAACAAAAGTTCAGCGAATTATATCGGCGATGTTCCTTCCATGGAACATCTCATCTCTGCACATAGTTATTTTACGACCTGTCCTAATACGGATATTATTAATTACCGGATGAACGCCCTAAACAAAAAAAATGCGGTAGATCCTTCCCTGCAATTATGGCAATCTGAATTCGGTATTCTTGGCGATATATGCGGACAGTTAAACGGTTTTCCAAAGAACGTCAGCATTGATTATGGGCTATACGTGGCCAAAGTGATTCATCACGATCTTACGGTTGCCAATGTGACCTCCTGGCAATGGTGGCTGGCTGTCGACCCTTATAATTACAGTGATGGCCTGGTCTATATCAATGATCCATCAGGAGGCTATGACCTTAATGCGATGAAAAACGACGGAATTGTCAGCGACTCCAAACAACTCTGGTCTTTCGGGAACTTTTCCCGGTTCATCAGGCCGGGTATGGTCCGGGTGGGCGCTAATCTAAGTGACATAAATGATCCTGTCACTTCTGCCGGAACCCAAATGATCTCTGCCTACAAAGACCCCGCTACCAAACAATTTGTAATCGTCATCATCAACATGGCCGGCAGTCAAAAAACTTATAAATTAGACCCCGGGTTAAAACTCGGCAAACCGGAAATTACATCCTATGTAACCAGCGCTTCGAAAAATCTAAAGAAAATGGTTAGCACCTCTACGGATATTGTACTTGAAACCCGCTCTGTTACCACTCTTACCGGAACCTATCTATAATCGACAAAAATGAAGTACATATATGTTTTTCTGATTTCCATTGCTTCGTTATCAGCAAAAGCACAGCATCGACCCGTTTCGCTGGCCGGAACCTGGAGCGTAAAGCTCGACTCCTCAGACAAAGGCCTGGCTGATAAATGGTTTTTAAAGAATTTAGATGGGCAGATTATACTTCCCGGAACCCTTGATGATGCCGGTTTAGGTATGCCTGTGAAAACGGATACATCGTTATTGTCAAAAGAGATCATGCTGCATTTAGCCCGGCGCTATCGCTATACAGGCGCCGCCTGGTATCAGAAAATAATCCATATAAATAAAGGAATGACCAATGCAGCTATCAGCTTGGAACGCGTCATCTGGAAAGCAGAATGCTGGATTGATGGCCGGCCGGCCGGTAGCCAGGAAAGTTTGATCGCTCCGCATACTTTTTCAATAGGAAAGCTTGCGCCAGGTAAGCATATCATTACGTTAAGGATTGATAACAGGAAACTTCATGATATTAGTTTTAATGACTTCGCCCATGCTTATACAGATGGCACTCAAATCATTTGGAACGGGGTGATCGGGCGTATGGAATTAGTAGATAATGGCCCTGTGGCTATACAATCGGTGATGGTTACGGGTAATCCGGATACCAAACAAATCAGCGCTTCCGTGAAACTGCATCCGGAAACCAATTATAGCCTGTATCTGCAAAGCAGAGTTATCCTCGCAAATCACACTGTTTTAAAGGGCGCGCCGCAACCCATTACAAAAGATTCCGTTCAGCACCTTACAATCAACTTTCCCCACGCTAAGCTATGGGATGAATTTAGTCCGAATGTTTACAAATTAGAGGTAGAAGTTACAGATCGTAAAGGAAAAGTTTTGAGTTCACAGACAGAACGGTTCGGGTTTAGAAAAATTGGCTCCAAGGGTAGCGAATTGCGTATCAACGGCAGGCCGCTATTCCTGCGCGGTACGCTGGAGTGTAACATTTTCCCACTGGAAGGGCATCCGCCGATGGACGCACCGGGCTGGATCAAAGTATTCTCCGCAGCTAAACTATACGGCCTGAACCACCTGCGATTTCATTCCTGGTGCCCCCCGGAAGCTGCTTTCAGGGTGGCTGACTCCCTGGGCTTTTATCTGCATGTAGAATTACCGCTCTGGAGCCTGAACGTCGGTAAGGACAAGCCAACCGTTCAATACCTGGAAGAAGAAGCAGAACTCATGATTAAAAATTATGGTAACCATCCTTCTTTTTGTTTCTGGAGCATGGGTAATGAACTGGAAGGTGATTTTTTATGGCTAGAAAGGCTCGTGCGAAAATTAAAAAAAGAAGATAGCCGGCACCTGTATACCACCACCACTTTTAGTTTTCAAAAAGGACACGGTAAATCACCGGAGCCAGCCGACGATTTTTTTATTACACAATATACGGATAAGGGATGGGTAAGAGGCCAAGGGATATTTAATACCAACACCCCTGATTTTAAAACCGACTATAGCCATGCCGTCAAGGGCACATCCGTACCCTTGATCATTCACGAGGTGGGGCAATACTCCGTGTTTCCCGATCTTACAGAGATTTCCAAATACACTGGAGTATTAGTCCCTGCGAATTTTTCTGCCGTTCATTATGATCTGCAAAAAAAAGGCATGCTGAAGCTCGCTGCATCTTACCTGAAAGCAAGTGGTAGCCTTTCTGCTAATTTGTATAAAGAAGAAATCGAGCGGGCACTCAAAACAAAGGGTGTCGGTGGGTTCCAACTTCTTGACTTGCATGATTTCCCTGGTCAGGGCACTGCGCTTGTTGGTATTCTTAATGCTTTTTGGGATAGTAAAGGTATCATCAGTCCTGCTGCATTCCGACAGTTCTGTGGCCCCGCTGTGCCCCTATTGCGTTTCGACAAAGCGGCCTATACCAACAATGAAATATTTTTAGCGGAAGGCGAATTCGCAAATTATACAGACGAGGCGCTGAACGGTGAACTAATTTGGACAATAAGTAACGACAACCGGAAAGTGCTTTTTAAAGGTAGCTTTGGTTCTAAACCTATCCCTATCGGTAATTCAGAGGTACTGGGTAAAATATCTGTGCCGCTTCATGGGATCAACCGCTCCCAACAACTTCAGGTAACTCTGCAGCTGGCAAAATCAAAATATGTAAACAGCTGGAAAATCTGGGTTTATCCGGATCAGGATAATCAATTACCGGCGAACGTACATTTCACAACTTCCTTAGATACTGCAGTTAAGCTTTTAAACTCAGGTGCATCTGTTATTTTAAATCCCGACACTGCATCTATTAACGGTATTGACGGACGTTTTGCCCCAGTGTTTTGGAGTCCGGTACATTTTCCGGATCAGCCGGGAAGTATGGGCCTGTTGATCGATAATCATCATCCTGCCCTGGCAGATTTTCCGACCAACTTTTATACTGACTGGCAATGGTGGGACTTGATTACCCGATCGCGATCAGTATCATTTGATCAATTAGACCATAAACCAGCCCCCATCGTACGCGTAATTGATAATTTTTTTAAAAACAGAAATCTGGGAAATTTAATCGAATTTCAGGTGGGTAAAGGTAAACTGATTTTTTGCACAATGGATTTGCACAGCGATCTTATTAAAAGACCTGCAGCAAGACAACTGAAAAAAAGTTTGATCTCCTACGCGGCTTCTAGCAAATTCTTACCGATTCAGACCATATCGATAAAAGAATTGGCTACGTTTATGAAAATTCTAAGAAATTAGGTTAAAAGTCCGCTCATAGTAAATATAACATAGCCTAATTGCTATGTCAAGTGTAGCGCCACCTATAAGTATCTTATGGCATGTTCTTCGGGCCGGGCTTAGCTGTATCTCTTCGCAGGATACCGCTGCTTTCTCTCTTGCGGCATATGTTTGATCTGCAGTCTACCTGTCAGTTGATGGGAGCCTTTTAAAACGAAGCCCCTTTGTGAGCTTTAGGTATCTTTTGTTTGTTTTAATAATGGCAAATAGCTCTCTTTTAGAGGTCCAAATAGATTGGTTCCCAAGTTTTATAGGTGATCACTTCTATCGGACGAAACCACTTTTTAATTTTAAGTTTTAAATATTCGACTGACTTTTATAAGTTTACCTTTTTCATCGATCGTATGGGAAATAATGATTTTGTCAGGTCTCATCGTCGCCGCAATCTCTAAAATATTTTAAGGTTTTTATTCAAATGGCTTTAAGTGTAGACGACGATACCTTGCTATACCATTTGCACAGGCATGATTATTCCAATTGATTCAAATTTTCTGTTAAGGATTTGGAACTGTCCGAGCGTTCGAAAACGATTGAAATGGACGAAAACAATCCGGTTTCGTCGCGAAAGGAAATTTTTAAAATAATTCTCAACAAGTACACAACGCCAAACTGGATTTCTACATAGTTTGCTTCTAAATCCTTCTTTTTAATAATTAAGATCAGATTAATTATTAAAAAGAAGGATTTAGAAGCAAACATTATATGATAAGCTTTTCATTAAAATATTTCGACAAAAAAACCTTACTTGTGATTAATGGTTTTTAGCCAGTGATTGTTACGGTAATTAATTAGAGCGTTTTTTCTTAGCATGGTTTTTGAAGAATAATAGATTTAATATAGATTAAACTTTTGAAAATAATCAAAATTAAAGATGCCGCACCCGTTATTACCTCCAGCAGGAGCCTTAAGTAGTTGAAGAGTTTGTTTCTCGGAAAGAAGAAAGTATCGTCCAGCTTAGACATTTGGATATTCAGTTAAGGCACATCATAATGGAGATATAGGCGTAAAAAAAATCAGGCACAGGCACGACATTTTAGTTTATCATTCCCCGATAGCCCTTAAATAATTTAATACACTGAAAAACAGAAATTATAAGCGCAATTAACTCACCATAAGTATCCCTAAAATGAGTAAAGATAAAAAAAATCCGAAAAAAAATAATAAAAAACTAGTTCCAAAACCTTCAAATGATGGAATGAATACGCCGGTGCCGGACCGAACGGCAACTCACGAACCCTCAGCAAGTGAAGCAGCTTTATTAAAACAAGCTGAAAATCCATTAGGTAATCCGAATAAGGTTTAATAGTTTGCCCTTTACAGCTGGGCAAAACATCTTCAGGATGTAAAACATACACAGAATCCAACAGTGTATCTTTTACTGCATTTTTTTAACTCATGTATGAAGCAAAACCCGATATAGTAAAAATTCCGGACTGGAGTAAAGAGCTTAAAGTGATTATCCAAGATCAAATAAACACCAATTTATCATTAAGCTTAACTGCAATCTATAGTGATTTAAACATCAATCCAGCCTATGTATCCAAAGAATTTACAAGTATTTCGATGACTTATCATTTGGTGAATACCTCCGGAAATTACGTATTAGTAAAACAATCTCCTGTTTAAAAAGCTCCAACTACTCGTTATCAAAAATCGGTTATTTAACGGGCTTTTCTAATCAAAGCCCCTTTAAACGGATTTTTTAAAAAGAACATGGAAAATAAAGCGCTCGGGTTATCGAAAATCGGTTGTAAAGGAAAGAGAAAACATTTAGGTTTCTTTACCGCAGAAGTTTACGAAGGCTTAGCAAAGGTCCGTCTTTAGTTTATTCCAAATCTACCACCACTTTTACCTCTTCGTCAGCGGGTAGCGATATCATATATCTTTCTGGATGAACGGGATATTTCATTTTTTTGATCTTTTCAACTGAAATGCTTTCAATGCTTCTTGGAAATTTTAGATCGACATTTTGTGCTACAGCGGATTTTAATACAACTTCAACATGCTTACCATTCCAGCTTAGACTTTTAACCAGAATATGGCCACGAAGCAATAAACCTTCAATTGTTCCTTTGCTCCATTCTTTTGGTAATGCGGGTATCAATGAAACTAAACCCTGTTCTGAGTAAGCCAACATTTGGATAATGACTGCTGGCAACCCACCGCTAATATCTGTGTTAAATAGATTCCCCACATTATGGTAGGAACCCATTCCGGTAGACCAATATTTGCCTGACAACCATTTTACAATTTGATTTGCCTTTTCTCCTTCGCCAATATGAGCAGCAGCCAAACCTAACTGAACCAAGCCGAAAGACATTTCACCCCCATCCTCTTCAATTCGGAATTTCATTTTTTCATCAATTGTACGATTTACGGCTTTTACCAAACGGGGATAATTGGTAATTAATGGATCCTTTTCATCAAACAGGGCATATAACTGAGATGAATGGCGGTGCTTATGGTTCTCCTCTAAATCTGGCCACAGCCATTCACGCAAGGTTCCGTCTGGTGCTACTTTGTATTCAGGAAGTTTTAAAAGCATTTTCTTCCATATCTCAATCTCCCCTTCATCTATCTTTAAAATTACGGCAGCCGCAATGCAATTTCGTAATAATTGTCTGGCTATCATTACGTCCATCGTGGCATTAATTGTTGCCTGCGATGTTCCGTTTGAGGGATTATTTTCCGGAGAATAAGATGGATTAAATACGAGTTTACCATCCTTGCCCGGCTTTAAAAAATCTTCATAAAATTGAGCAGACTCTTTCATAAATGGATAAGCATGTTCAGTTAAAAACTTTTGATCGCCCGTGTACAAATAATAATCATAAAAACTATTTGCTGTCCAACCAGCGCCGCCTGTCCATAATGAAAGGCACCATGTTTCACCGAAATCGGTATCCATACCTGTGTTACTTGTGCTCGCCGGCACGTGAATTCCTCTGGTTCCGAAAAGTAGGCGAGCATTATCGCGGTAGGTAGCTAAATTCCGTTCATGATAATTGTAATAAGCCGACATTAGTTCGGGCATATTACTGCTTAAAACACTGGCGATGGCAGTTTGTATATTTCCGTCATGAGTGAAGCCTGCCGACCATGGCGCTGTCCAAGTGCCGCTCCAAATTCCTTGTAAGTTTGGTGGATTCGTTCCCATCGCACTGATAATGTTATACCTACCGGCATCATATACTTTTTCAATAAGTGCAAATGAAACTTGCTTTTTTGCGTTCGAAAGTAAAGCCTCACTACTTAACACTTTATCAGAATCGGCACCGCCTAAATCAAGCTTGGATCTATTAAATAGTTCACCGTGGATTTGCGCGTGACGAGTCAGCAATTCATCGTAATTTGTTGATTTTGCCGATAACTCAGCTTTTAATAATGGGATTTGTGAAGTTTTATAATTATAGGATGGATTAATTTTTATTAAGAGTAAAACCTCGTCGGCTTGAGAGATAACAAGCTTTCCTTGCTCCACTTTTACCTTTCCTCCCTTTAATGTAATTTTCCCAACACCTTCGTAACCTTCTAACCCTCCAGTATATTTATTTTTAAATTCACTTCGATAGGTAAGCCATTGGCCACTTGCGTTGATTTGCATATTTGCAATTCCCTGACTTACAAATTGCGCCTGCTTGGCTTCAATTGGCCGCTGAGCGAACCGAATAGAACAATTGATTTTGCCGTTCCCTTTAATGGATAGCACAATTACACTGTCTGGCCTGGACACGAAAATAGTTCTTTTATAAGTACCCGAACTATCTTTCCAATTTACATTCGCCTCGCCTGTTTCATAATTCACAGTTCGTAAATAATTTTTTATAGGCAAAATTGGATGTTCAATCCGGATATCAAAAGCTGGAATAAATGGATCTATACCAATATTAAAACCTTCAATATCTCGTTGTTGGGCTGGTATTTTCGCAGCTTCCTTATACCTACCATCTAGTAATAAAGTCTGAATTTCTGTTAGGCGGCTTGCTTGATTGATAAGTTGCTTAGGCTTATTTAAGGGTATGTATAACTTAGCGTGACTTAAAATTATTGTCTCTTTGTAGGGTTGCCCCATTACGAGAGCGCCCATGGTGCCGTTTCCAGTGATTAAAGAATTTTCCCAAATAGTAGCCGGCAGTGAACTTGTAATACCACGCAAAGGTATTTTAAATAAAGTATTAGTTTGAGCATTTAAAGTTGCTGTGCTCATAAATATCAAAACTGGGACTAAAACACATGACAAGCGTTTTGTTTTTACTTGATATAAATTTTTGAAGTTCATTTTATACGATTGGAGCTTTATTAAATGATACATTTAAATGCCATGACTATTAAAATAAGGACATGAAAATTCTAAAGTAATGATAAAAACATAGATGCTTCAGTGTTATTTAAAAGTCCACGAAGTTGTTACATCTCTTAAGTCACGGGAGTTCAAATTTCCACATAAAATTAAATGATTAAACAGAAAAACTAATTAACACTTTATAATAAGGCATTTATACATACTAAAAATATTAGTATATTTTAGCCGAAGAGGTTGAAATATTAATAACAATGTTTAAAAGACTAAACATTATAGAATTTTCTGAAAGATTTGCAACAGATGATGCTTGCAGGAAATACCTTTTGGAATTTAAATGGGAAAATGGTTATCAGTGTGGCCATATACATTTCTATGAAATTAAGTGGTGGGCTCCCGCCAATGTGTTAATGGCAAATATGCAGAGTCGGCTACAGCCAGGACTTTATTTTATAAAGTGAAGTTCCCATTGTGCAAGGCATTTTACATTGTCTTTACAGTGTTAACGAACAAAAAAGGTATGTCAAGTTATGAACTATCCCGAAAATTGGGATGAAGGCAGAAAACATGTTGGTCATTTAGACAAAAAGTAATCGAAGCGATGAAAAGCGGAGGTAATAATCCATTGAAGGGAGATATAGAAGTGGATGAGTTTTATGTGTGTGCCCAGGGAAGGGCAAAACAAGTCGTGGCAATGAAACGAAGCAACGGGTAGTCATGGCTATCCAAGCCGACGGTTTCTGCATACACCGGTGCTATACAAAGGTGATACCCTCTGCCCATGGCGCTGAATTACAAGTGTTTTTTCTTAACCACATCGACACAGATGCCAATATCAGGACCGATAACTGGAAAGGATATACCCATTTAAAGAGAAATCAGGACTAATGAAATATTGGTGTTAACTGATTCCAGTATTACCACTCAAAAACGATAAGCAAAACCAGGACGAGACATAAAGACTTAACAGTAGTTTTCACCGTAATATCGGGTTAGTTTCATCTACTTCAACTAAAAGATCCACGTCGCTTTTGTCTATATCTGTTCCCCACGCTTACCTTTTCACTGAAATTTAAACTCTGATCTTTGGCCTTATAAATGGGACGGCTATACTTTTCCTGGAGAAATGAGCTGGTATTTAATATAGCTGGTAAAATATCTTTAATAGAATTTGATCCTTTGGTTAGTGGAGAATTATAAAATTTCTTAACACAATCCAATAAATCTATCATGTTACGGCTGCCTTCCCATTTTACGGTGCTGTCCCCTGTGGATTTGCTAATAGTTTCGATCCATGAACATAATTTGCTGGCATCCCTTTCGGAAAATTCTCTTAGCTGGCGGTGAATGGCATTAAGTATAGAATTTTCATGAGCAGCATACCGAAAAATATTGCCACTATCTCCATCAAGATCCGCTTTAAGTTTCCTGATAAATTCAAAATTGGGAAAGCTGCCCTCCTCCGTATTTAGCCACTGCCCTGTATGTTCAACAGTGCCGTCTTGATGAAGCACATGGTGTGAAAATTGAAAAGCGATCTGTTCATAAGGTCTGCGGTTCGCGTTAAAAGGGATAGCCACAGCAGAGGTTTCAAAATCTATGAAATGTAGCGGATAGGTAAGGCTTGAAGAAACCTGCTTAAACCCCTCATGATCGAAATAGTGAGATAAGTTATTGTCTTTTGATTTCTGCACCTGTAATTCCTGGCGGTCAACCCGGCTTAGGCCTGGTTCAATATTAACTTTGGGTTTCTGACCTTCCAAATCAATTCTACTTAATTGGGATTGAAAAAATACTTTATTATCCAGGTACTCATTTTTTTTCTTAAAGTCCCAAAGATTAAGAATAGAAGGTATTAAAAAGTCTTCCTCGGTAAAGCCATTCACGCTTTTCCAGCATTCCTTATACCCATTTTTTAAACCTAACGCTTCTTGCTCCGGGGTGGCCCGAAACTCGCAGGTCTTACAATACGCTCTTATTTTGCCCTGTATGCGTTCATCAGCCTTATATTTCTTTGCAAAAAAATGAATCCATTCTCTAAAAGATTTGGCATCATCGTTATACAAAGGGTCATCTTTTAGCAACATTTCTGCAAGTTCATCTATATTGACGCGACACAGGATTTCTTGTCCAATGGCTGCGGGTGAAACATCCCCAGATACCTTGACAGAAACTTTATTATCCTTATTCTTTTGAATACGAAAATGCTGATTTAGACCGTCAACCGATGCTTTTTTACTTTTATCTGCCAACATCAAAAATGCCTTAACCCTTAAATCAGGCCTGGAAAGGGAGATCACATACTTTTGGAAGGTAACATCATAAACGTAGGGTTGCCATTTTGGGGAAATTCCATTGGCATTTGAAATTGAAGCTTTTAAATTCGTCGGATCATATGATTTAGCTTTGACTGCAAATAATTTCAGGCTGTTCCCGTCTTTGACAATGATGTCTGTCCTGATAAAAAACGATTCAAAACAGAACGCAGCCTCATATATCGTTACTTGATCTAAAAGTAACAATTCATTGGTTTTTAGCAGTGCTTTTTCGTAATCAAGTTCGTCAATTTTAATACCGCCCGGAAAATAACATTTCGCAAGTTCACCGACCTGAAATCCACCGTTGGCCAACGCTTCCAAAAAAGTGTCCTGTATCTTTTTATCAGGATATTCTTTTTTTGAATTATAAAAAAGCTTAGTCGGACATTCTAATGCAAGTTTTAATTTGGATTTTGTTAAATACCGTTGACCTGACATTGATTTGGGTTTATATCCAAATTTAACATTAAGTTCAAAATTTAAAAATCCTTATTAAATGCGGTACTTTAAGTAGTCTGAGCACCTTTCAACATCTTTAAAGCACCCCCTGTTTTGACCAAAGATCATCAATAATGGGAAAACAGGGGGTGTTCTTCCGGGCGGGCGTAGCCCGCCGCCGGGCAATTTTCAAAACAAGAGGGATTGCTCCCCCCCGTAGTCGATTTAAAGAAAAATGATCTACGTAACCGGGTTTATGATTATCACCTGCTCGTTATTGTCAATCACGCTCTTTAGCCTATTTATGGCAAGACTAATTTCAAAATCATCCACCTTAGTAATCTTTAGATTTAGATCGTTTATTTCATCAAGCTGTTTAAGGCATTTTGATATAATTTTCAAAACCTTAAAGTCTGTTTTATCTGCTAAAATACTCATGCTATAAAAATTAAAGGGGGATCGCTCCCCCTTGGTTATCAATTATAAATCAACGCCTCGCCTCCGTGCTTTACAAATTCGTTACAAAGGTTAAAAGTAGTTTGCGCCCGTTGTTTGGCAGTTCCATCCATGATGGATTTAAACTTGGCTTCATCACTTTTAAAACTGCGCACATTTTGAAAGTAGCCCGTTACCGCATTGTAAGCACCAAACACCGTTCCGGCTGTAGTTTCTAATTGCTGGGTATGGCTTGCTAAAGCATATTCATACACGTTATCTACGATGTTGGTATAATGGGTAGATAACAATTCGGTTTTGCCTTCGGCTAAGTTGGTCAGCACTTCTTTATTAGGTGCCATTGCTATTTGTATTAATTTTTTCACTTCGGTATCGGTGATACGTGCTTTCGCCCATTGATTAAATAAGCCCTCCATTTCACCCGCTAAAACATGGCTGATCCCCATAAGCGTATGCGCCTGTTTTAAACGCTCCCCTGCGGATGCGGTATGCCGTATTTTAATGGCGTTGCTATTGCTCTGCATAGCAGCGTTTAACGTGTTGTTACAAACTACGCGTATCGGGGTAAAAGCGGCGGTTATGCTCCCTAAACCATCATGAGAGGTGGTTAAAAACAGGTATTGTTCGATCATATCTTTTCTTCCTACTTTGATATAATCGGGCAATTTAGCGGTGATAAATACACGTTCGCCATTGCCTAAAGCCCCGGCTGTTTCGTATAAAATACCTTCGCCACCGCCTACAATAGCATCAAAAAAAGAAAAAGCATCCCGGTTTTGTACCACTTCATAATCATTGCCTACTACACCCAAAACCTGTTCCGTGTCGGCCCTAACGGTCGCAAAGAAATTAGGTACTGTTATTTCAGGGATAATTATACTATCTGCTGTTTTGCCGATATGGTTTGTCGTATCGTAAGTAAACAAAGGTCGTTTTTCAACGATATAATCCAGTCCGGCGTGTTGTATGGCTTCGCTACTGGTCGGGTAACGGTCTATCACCTGCCCGAGATTGTGCCAGGCTTTTTCCTTTACGCTCATAAAGCTGTTTTTACCTGTTTTCTGATTGAAATTTATTTGATGTGCCATGATATATTAATTTAAAGGGTTTTAGTTTTTAACTGCATGATCTCGGTTTTCAAAACCTTAACTTTTTTGGTGCTGCTTACCGTTAATTGCGTTTTAGTTTGCAGTTCCTGTATTGCATCATGTATGTTTTTATGCGTGGTTTTGATGGTTATTTTCAGTAGTAAAAAGATCGTATCTTCCATTACCTTAATTTTGATAGGTGTTTATAAAATCGTTTAACTCGAATTGAAACCTTACCGGGTTTTCCTGTGCTAATTGCTCTGCGTAACCTTCCCAAAATATTTGGTTGGTTAACTCTATAAATTGCTCGTACATTGGATTAACTTTTAAGGTGAAATTTAAAAGTGCCCCGTCCGTTGGCTAACGGAGGGAGCATTAGGTTTATCAGGCATTTGGAAAAACGATATTGGCTTCAATTTCTGCCAGTTTGTCGCTACAAGCATCAAAAATGTATTGAGATACCAAACGGATCAAACCCGGTGTTGTGGTAATAAATTCCCGGTTCTTATCATCTTTGATGATGAGTTTGCAACCCTGATATGGGTTATCTTCCAATTCGTCATTTTCCTGCGCTAAGGCCACCTCAAAAGCGGTTAACTGGTTGATACGGGCAATCAGGTTTATCCGTTGGATGCTCCTGCGGTGCAAATCATCCACCACTTTTAAGGTACTTTCTAAGTTCAAAGCGAATTTTACGGGCTTTACTTCCGCTTTCGGTTCTTCTGCTTTAACCTGTTCGGCTTTGGGTGCTTCGCCTATCCCTTGTCCTGTTGTGTAAGGCGCAACGTGAGCGGGTTTGTGATCCACTGTAGCGGGGCTATCACCCTTAATTTCGACGTTGTGGGTTGCCTCAACTTTCGGAGTTTGGGCGGGTGTTTGATCTGTAGCTTTTGCATCTTCTTTGGCTTCCTTTTGGGTAAGGCTTGGGCGGTTTTGAATTTTGTTGGTTGCTTCGTTGTTTTTTGCTGCTGTACCTTGTACTGCGGTTGCATTTTTTTCTGCTGTTTCCATTTCTACTACTTTTAAAGGGTTAAAAAAATTGTTTTTTTGTTTCCCTCTTTTCCCGAAGACTTTCCTAAAAAGCTATTTTTCAAAAGAAAAAACGGAAAAAAAGAAAGCAATTAAAAGGTGCCTGCAGCAGGCAAAAGGAAACGGAATAATTGGAGGGGACCCTCTGGGGAGGAAACCGTTTATGCCGTAGTCTTTTGCGGATGTTTTAGTAAGTCTTTAAGAAATGCGGGCAAAACCTTAGCTGCCTTTTTCTCCGTTTCGATTGGAAAATAGCTGCTTAAAGTGTCTGATCTATTAGCAGTAAATTAAGTGCAGCGTTCAGGCAAGCGCAGCTTTTCCCGGCGCAATGCAATGGAGCGGGTAAACAAGTGCAGTCCTGAATGATGCTCTTAATTGCAACTTCCGGCAGGTTACCGAAGCGGATGCTTTTGCAGCATAGCGAAAATGCAGTAGCAGGATATTTAGACAGGCAACCTTTTAAAATCTCCTGTCAAGGATAGCAGCGGCATCCTTACCGGGAAAGATATAACTTATAGCCTGGCCGCAGGGACAGTATAAAAACGAATCAGAAGATACTAATGCTTAAAATATCCATCATTAAGCCCTATATTAACTATTAATGATGTAAAAAGCCATCATTATCACTCTTTAATTCGTATTGCTATTTAAAAATATTGTACTTTTGTTTAGAAAAGCAGGCATTAACTCCTATAAAATCATTTAGTGATGGAAAAAGCAAGCATAGATTGGTATTCCATGAGTGACAAGGGGGTTTTAAATCTCATTGGTCAATTCATACAGGAAACCCGTTTACAACAGAATAAAACCCAACAACAGGTGGCTGATTCAGCCGGCATCAACCGCTCTACCGTTGGGCAGATCGAAAAAGGGAACGGCGGTACGCTGCTTTCCTTATTGCAAATCTTGCGAGTATTGGAACAATTACCAGTACTACAATCATTTAAAACAGAACAAAAAATCAGCCCATTACAATTAGCTAAACTGGAACAACAGAAAAGGCAACGCGCCCGAAATAATGATACCTCCACCAACTCCCCTAAAGTAAACTGGTAATGATCAATAGCGCATTTATAAATCTTTGGGGTGAACGTGTCGGCGCGATAGCCTGGGATGCCGATAAGGGGGTTGCAGATTTTGAGTTTGAACCGGCCTTTTTACGCCAGCGATGGGATATTGCCCCGCTCAAAATGCCCGTTGGCGCAGCCAACGGAAGGATTTTTTCTTTTAATGAATTAAGAGGCAATCAAACCTTTAAGGGATTGCCTGGACTGTTAGCGGATGTTTTGCCTGACCGTTATGGTAACACGTTAATTAATACGTGGCTGGCACGGGTAGGCCGCCCTGCGGACAGCATGAACCCAGTAGAGATGTTATGTTTTATCGGGCAGCGGGGCATGGGTGCGTTAGAGTTTGAGCCTGTTGAACCCAAAGGAAAAAACACCTCAACTAAACTGGAAGTGGATAGCCTGGTTGAAATATCCGAAGCTATCCTGTCGGGAAGAAAGGACTTTCATACTGATCTGTCAAAAGATGAAGAAAAAGGATTGCTGGATATTTTAAAGATAGGCACCTCCGCAGGTGGTGCCCGTGCTAAAGCAGTGATCGCTTATAATCCTAAAACGGGTGAAGTGAGAAGCGGACAAGCCGAACCCCCGAAAGGTTTTACGCAATGGCTTATCAAGTTTGATGGGGTACATGATGCGCAATTCGGCACTTCAAGGGATTACGGGCGTGTTGAAATGGCTTATCACCTGATGGCGGTGGACTGCGGAATAGAAATGACCGAGTGCCGGTTATTGGAAGAACATGGCCGGGCACATTTTATGACCAGGCGTTTTGACCGTGTTCCCGAACAGGGCAAAGTTCACGTTCAAACCTTTTGCGCATTACAGCATTTTGATTTCAACAATGTCGGTTCATATAGTTATGAGCAACTCTTTCAAACGATGCGCTCCTTACGGCTGGACTATCCACAAGCCGAGCAAATGTACCGCCGGATGGTTTTTAATGTACTGGCGAGAAACTGTGATGACCATACGAAGAACTTTGCCTTTACAATGGATCAACAAGGAAAATGGGCAATATCCCCGGCTTATGATGTATGCCATGCTTACCGACCTGATAGCCCCTGGGTTAGTCAGCAATCATTAAGTATTAACGGCAAAAGACAGGGAATAGACCGGAAAGACCTACTGGAAGTGGCCAAACAAATGACCATAAAAAAGCCCAATGAGATCATCAGGCATATCGAAGGCATCCTTAAACTGTGGCCGGATTATGCAAATCAATGTGATGTTGAAACTGTTTTGCAAAAAGCGATAGCAGAAACATTTATTAAATTATTTGAATAGTTAAAGCTAAGGGTTCGATTCCCGTTCCGAGTATAAACCCTCGCAACTACCAGCGTATTTGCGAGGGTTTTTCATTTATATTTTTAATTTGCCAAAATTCTTCTTTTATTCAAAACAGGTTAGTGAATGGATATATTGAACACCTCCAGCTGCCAACCGGACGAACATTTTTCATGGATGTTGTTTAGGTGGCTTTTCTGATGAACCTTAACTGAGAAGTAACCAGTATTTTTATTTGTAATTTGATTTTTTGATCAGCAACTTGATGTCCTTGATCCGTATCTTCCGGCCATCCGTTTCCAAAATCCCCTCTGCTTTAAACTCCTTTAATAGCCGAATCACATTTTCCTGGGCGATCCCCGCCATACCAGCCAAGTCCATTCTGGAGATATTTAAAATAATTTCCTTTTCATCCGATCCTTCTTCTTTGTATTTTTCCCGGAGTACGATCAAGGAAATAGCAAGCCGTTCCAGTGCTGTTCGTTGCGCGATCACGGAAATACTGTTCGTTAATACCGTAAATTCATGGCTTAAAGCTTTTAATAACCGCTGTGTAAAAGCAGGGGAGCGGTGTAAAATACTTATAAAATCTTCTTTGGGTATGAAACTAATCAAACTGTCTTCTATAGCGGCCGCCGAATCAGGGTATCTTTCCTCAGATAAAACCGCATGATAACCGATCAGTTCTCCATGATTAGCCACGTAAATGATCTGTTCTTTCGCCAAATTGTCCACTTTGTACTTTTTGACTTTACCGCTTCTTATTAAAAAAATACCTGCGGGTACGGAACCTTCTCTAAAAACAACATCACCTTTCAGATATTTCTGGTCACTTTGATTAGCAACCAAATCTGCATATTCTTTTTCGGAAAGGACATTAAGGATCGATTGCGTAGTGAAATTCCATCGGTCGATAGGGAAAATTCCAGACAAACTCATCATATAAAGGTACGAATTTTTTAAAACTGATAAATATCAGCTTCTGCATTGATTTCTTACGGTAAATCGCTTTGCTGCAACGGCTAAATTTGTAGGTCATGAAAGCTTACCCATTTTCTTATTTCCCGCACGTCCCGGAAGACCATCAGGGCGGACATAGTATAAAACTAAAGAAGGATAATTTAAATACATCCTTATTTACAAATGATGCTGCATTCGACTGGTTGTACCCAGAACATTTCCAATTACTGTCCCTTAAACATTGGACACCACTGGCTATTGCCCGCAAAGCGGCTGAATTTCTGGCGGAACCAGGTGCGAGGGTGTTGGACATTGGCAGCGGTTGGGAAGTTTTGTTTGGCAACGGGCAATCACTTTCCCGAAACTTTTTTTTACGGTGTTGAACAAAGGCATGAATTAATTTACCTGGCCGAAGAGGCTAAAGGATATACAAAGCTATCCAATGTAACTTTTATTTACGCCAACATCACCCAGGTCAATTTTAAGGAGTTCGATCATTTCTACTTTTATAATTCTTTTCATGAGAACATTGACCCCGAAAATCAAATAGATGATAACATAGAATTGTCAGAAAGCCTTTATAACTACTATAATCAATATCCCTGTGCTGCACTAAATAAAAAGCCTTCAGAAACCCGGCTGGTTACCTTTCATAGTTTTGAGCAGGAAATACCACCCGGTTTTAAACTGGCAGATATTTCCTGTAATGGCTTGATGAAAATGTGGATCAAAACCTGACCAAATGAAAACAGTACAATTTTTACGTTCGCGATTTAGAAATTTTCAAACCCAAAGAAAAAACAGAAGAATGCTTAATGAGCTATTAAACCCTACGCTATTCCGTCATGATACCGCTTTTGATGATCTGTACCCCGAACATATCCAGGAACTGTCCCAGATGCATTGGACACCTGTGGACATCGCAAAAAAGGCAGGTGATTTTTTGTCTATTCCCAATAACAGTGTTTTGGATATTGGCAGCGGTGTAGGGAAATTCTGTATTACAGCAGGTTTTTTTCACCCCGAAACATTTTTCTGTGGAATTGAACAGCGGGAAGAATTATACACTTTCGCCGAAATAGCCAAAGCGGAAATTGAATTGCCTAATGTGAATTTTATACACGGGAACCTGACAGAACTGGACTTTAAAAATTACGATCATTTTTATTTTTACAATCCTTTCTATGAAAATATTGAGCCCGATAGCCGGATAGATTATACGGTAAGGACTTCGTTTGAACTATATAACTTGTACAGCAGGTTTGTTTTCCAAATGCTGGAGGAAAAACCTCCTGAAACGAGGCTGGTAACTTTTCATGCCCCGGAAACACAAGTTCCTCCGGGTTATCAATTGGTCAATAATTCCTATAGCAGGGTATTGAAAATGTGGATAAAGAAATAGGACGGGGTGGTTTCATGCCCTGTTATAGAAATAATGATAAGTTAAAATAAAAACCATGTTTAAACCAAAGTTAATTGATACTTTAAAAAACTATCACCGGGATCAGTTTTTTAAAGATGTAATTGCCGGGGTAATTGTCGGCATTGTTGCGCTGCCCTTAGCTATTGCATTTGCTATTGCTTCAGGTGTATCTCCTGAAAAGGGAATCTTTACGGCCATCATTGCGGGCTTGGTTATATCGGTTTTGGGAGGCAGCCGGGTACAGATCGGTGGGCCAACCGGGGCTTTTATCGTGGTGGTATATGGCATTGTCCAGCAATTCGGCATCAATGGTTTGATTATCGCCACTTTTATTGCGGGCATATTGCTGATTATTATGGGGCTAACCAAATTAGGGAGTGCCATCAAGTATATTCCTTATCCCCTCATTATTGGCTTTACCACCGGGATTGCAGTCATCATCCTTTCATCCGAAGTAAAGGACTTGTTGGGATTAAAAATGGGGAACGTCCCGGCTGATTTTATCAGCAAGTGGGTAGCGTATGGCCGGCACCTGTCTGCTGTAAATCTATATGCAGCCGGCATAGGGGGGTTTACCTTATTGATTGCCTTTCTATGGCCCAAAATCACCCATAAGGTTCCAGGATCATTAATTGCCATTGTCCTAACCACGCTGGCTGTTTATTTTTTTAAAATTCCGGTAGAAACCATCGGCAGCCGGTTTGGGGCTATTCCCACCTCCCTACCCAAGCCTGTCATACCCGGAGTGAGCTTCGCCACTTTACAGCAGCTGATCCGGCCAGCATTTACGATTACGCTGCTCGGCAGTATAGAATCGTTATTATCCGCGGTAGTAGCAGACGGTATGATCGGTGGAAATCACCGCTCCAATACAGAGTTAATTGCCCAGGGATTTGCCAATATCTGTTCTTCCATCTTTGGTGGAATTCCGGCAACCGGGGCCATTGCCAGGACTGCTACAAATGTAAAAAACGGGGGAAGAACACCAATTGCCGGTATTGTTCATGCAATTACCTTACTCATCATTTTACTTTTTGTTGGCAAGTGGGCCGCGCTCATCCCGATGGCAACGCTTGCGGGGATACTCATCGTAGTGGCCTGGAATATGAGTGAAACAGAAAATTTTATCGATGTATTTAAAGGGGCAAAAAGTGATGCAGCAGTGTTGATAACCACCTTTGCCCTGACAGTATTCGTGGACCTGACGGTAGCTATTGAAATAGGAATGATAATGGCAGCCTTCCTGTTTATGCGAAAAATGATGCAGGCGAGTTCTGTAAAACAAGCGGTTTCTTCGGCAGATAATACTGACGAAGTGCTTATGCCGGAAGATATTCCTACAGGCGTTGACGTTTTTGAGATCAATGGCCCTTTATTTTTTGGCGCGGCTTATAAGTTTAAGGATGCCATGAAAGTTTTGGAGAGGCCTGCCAGGGTATTGATCATCAGGATGAGGAATGTGCCCGTTATCGATGCCACTGGTATCAGGGTATTAAGTGAAGTAAATAAGGAAATGAAAAGGCAAGGAACGAAATTGATCATTTCAGAAGTGGCCAACGAACAAGTCATGGGCGAACTGAAGAAAGCGCGCTTATTATTTCAAATCGGGAAAGGAAATATCAAAGATACCTTTGATAACGCTTTAAAGCGAGCAAATGACATTTCTCAATCTCGAATTATCGGAAGCATCTAAAGTAGATTCAATAAGGGTAAGCATCCCCAATCTACAGGGGTTGATACGGCTTGGCTATGGGAAACCGAAACCTAATGGTGGCTGGTATGATTTTGGTCGAACATGCCAGTATGGGCAGAGCTATCAGTTAGGGATTAAAATACCCTGATGGATTTTGGCATACTACTTTAAGCACAAAAAGATTTTGGTAGGAAATCGAATTAAAAAACGTCCGAATATCCATCCCGCTACCTATCGCTCTTTATGCAATTAAACTCCTTAATGTCTGTATATCCTCTAAAAAGCGTCCGGTTATTGATACCTTTTGGAGTACGAAAACCTCGCAAGTACAAGGTACTTGCGAGGTTTTTTATTAAAATCTATATTGAATATTATTTACGAAGCCTTAAAATCAAGGATCACATAGCCACTATTTAGCATATAGCATATTAGAGAGTGTCGACAGACGATGATTTGCAGCTACTGTTATTATCCCTTTTATGCCAATATTTTACATGGGCAAACAACAATGAAAGCCCGGTTAAAAAATAAACAACAAACAACCTAATACCTTTAGGGGGCTCCGTAAAATATAAGTCCCGCCTTAAATATATTGAGCTTAAGCATACAGCCCATACAATGATGAATGTAATTTTATAAAGGATCTTTTCCATGCCGTAGCATTTGTAAAACATAAAATAATAAACGGGTAAGATCAGGCCAAATAGCCAGGTTTTATACAGAATGAAATATACAAGGTAACTTATCAGATGTTGTAACTGCATTGTCAATGGTGAGAAATGTAGAATATTATCAACCAGATAATTATAGAGGCTTAAAAAGCTTACCCCTATGTAAACAGCAATCAGATACTGGGCTACAATTTTCATTTCATATAAATTAGTACACCGTTAAGCTTTAGGTTTAAATAGTTCCCTGCCGCGCACGACGACTTTCAAGCGTTGTCTTTTTAATGAAATGTGAGTATTTACCCGGTCATTCTCTTCGTGATAAAATTTGTATGCATTGATAATGTCTTTACAACTGATCACACCGGTTACCTTATTTTGTGCTACAACCGGCAATACTTCAACATTTCTCTCTGCCATTAACTCTACCGCCTTTCGTAAATTATCATTGCTTTTTACTGACTGATTAGACGATTGCAGGATACTTTTCAAAGGGGCAGTACCATCCATGTCATGTTTATTGATATCTGCAGCACTTACGATCCCCGAATAATTTCCCTGATCATCAGCTGCGATAAAATACTGCGTCTCGTTATTTTCAGATTTTATAATATCCCTTACCTCGCGGATTTCCAACCCGATATTGAAAATAAGGTCGTTTGCATTGCTGATTTCCGCTACTGTTAATTTACCCAGTACATCAGGTTCAAAAGAATCGGGTGTCGAAACGCCACGACGAGCAATTTTTTCCGTCATTATCGTATTTTCCATTAAAAAAAAAGATACCAGGTAAGAAGCGGTACATGCACCCAAAAGCGGCAATAAAGCATGGAACTGTCCGGTTGATTCCAAAGCAAAGGTAATACTGGTCAGATAAGCCCTGGACGCGCCTGCGAACATAGCCGACATGCCGATCAGGGCGGCCATAGGTACACTGATACCAACGTTGGGGAAAACGTAAAGAATAATTGCCCCGATTAATGCCCCGCCTGCACCGCCAATTGTTAGTAATGGCGCTAAGGTGCCACCCGAAGTTCCGCTGCCTAAAGCAATAGCCCAAGACAAGAATTTAAAAAAGAATAACCGCAGTAACAGAATGATGGCAACTGACCCGGATAAGACACTGATAATATTGTCATATCCTACACCGAGTGTATGCGGTGCGAAATAGCCAATGAGGCCAACTGCCAATCCACCCAGAGCAGGCCACCACATCCAATGGATCGGAAGCTTTTCAAAAGCATCCTCGATGAAATAAACTATTTTGGTTACACCGATAGACAGAAATCCTATGAACAGACCTATGCCACTGTAAATGGCCAGCGCGCCGTTGGTAGGCGTATCTAAATTGGGCATCGGAAATACCGGCCCAGCTTCAAATAATAAATGATGTCCTGCCGCTCCTGTGATACAGGCCAAAGCAACCGGAAGTATCGATCTCGGGGAAAACTCAAAAAGCAATAGTTCTATCGCTAAAAAAACGGCAGCTATTGGTGTACCAAAAATGGCTGACATGCCCGCGGTTGCCCCGGCAGCCAGGATGATTTTCCGTTCATTGGAAGTGATTTTAAATAATTGCCCGAGCGTTGACCCGAGTGCGCCACCAGTAGCTATAATTGGCCCCTCCGCCCCAAAGGGCCCGCCTGTGCCAATGGCGATAGCAGAAGAAATGGGCTTTAATAAGGTAATTGATGGTTTGATCCGGCTCTGATTGGTTAAAATCTGCTCCATTGCCTCCGGTATACCATGCCCTCTAATCGCTTTTGAACCATACAACGCCATTAGTCCTACCAATACACCGCCGACAGCGGGCACAATGATGACCCAAAGCCCTAAGTGATTACCCGCTGGGCTATGATAAGCCACAGCCAATTTTCCGAAGAAGGAGAGATTGGTAACGATATTGATAAGCGTAATCAAAAATTTGGCGATCAAGCTAATAGCCGCCGCCACCAGGATAGATAGGGCGGATATGCGCAACAACCTGCTTTTAGAAAAATTTATGTTTGAGCCCGGTGAATCTGTACTTATACCGGACAATAATGGAGAAATAGGAATGCCACCTGATTGGTGTTGATTTTTCATGATTTGTAATATGGATACAATGCGAAAATATTTCGGGGCAAAAGTATGAATTATTTAAACCGATATCACAAGAAACAAAAGATTTATATTGCATGTGCAATGTTATTGTTATGAAAAAGGTTTAACTTTGCTTAATTATATTGCATATAAAATCATCATTAGAAAATCTCTCAACTAATAATTACCGTTAGGGAAAGGATTTATTATTTTAGCAATTAGTTATTAAGCCCCACAAAGATCGAATGGAAAAAGCTAAATATAAGTGTGACCTTGATACCTGTTTTTTATGTAAAACCTGTGTTGGTGACTGGAAACCTGCTATCGAATTGAATAAGCAAAACTACAGGGTTAAAAAGGGCCAGGATATTTTCAAGGAAGGCGACCCGGTAACGGGGATATATTTTGTTTATGAAGGATTTGTCAAGGTCCATAAAAAGTGGGATGATGAAAAGGATTTGATCATCAGGTTTGCCAAAAAGGGCGACATTTTAGGTCACCTCGGCTTAGAGGGTAATTTTATCTATCCCGTTACCGCAACCGCTCTGGATAAGGTAACCGTATGCTTCCTTCCGATGGATTTTTTTGAATCCTCCTTAAATATTAACCACGGGTTTGCTGTCAGGTTAATGCGTTTTTTTGCGGGTGAGCTCCAAAATTCAGAAAAGAGAATGCGTAATCTGGCCCATATGCCGGTTAAAGGTCGTGTTGCACAGGCTTTGATTACACTAAAAAAACAGTTTGGCGTAAATGAGGATAGGGTTATTAATATTGAATTGGCGAAACAAGATCTTGCTTCTTTTTCAGGTGCAGCCTATGAATCATTGTTTCGTACCATCAATGATCTGGTGGCCGATAATATCATATCAGTGGCAGGAAAAAGCATATCAATAAAAGATGATGGTAAGCTGTTACAATTGATTCAAAATAATGAGTATTAACTACATGCCATGCCATTAGGGAAAGGTAATATTAACTTAACATTAATCTATAAAGGCGAGAGTTATATCATCCATACTTATGCTAATGAATATTATAGCCTGATGACCCTGATTTCTGACCGGTTGGCAATCACGGGTTTTGGTTTATGCTGTGGCATGGGAAGTTGTGGTACTTGTAGTGTTGAGTTGGGCAATCAATACACTTCTATAACCAAACCTGTTTTATCTTGCGATATTCAAGTGAATGACGAGCTATCAAATAAGCATATCACAATCGCCGATCAGACTTATTGACAACGCCATTCAACTCCCGTTACCACAATACGAAGAAGAGGGTATTGAAATCATGGCCAAAAGCCGCAAGCACATTTTACTTGTAAAGGATAACCAGGAGCTGCGCACCTTCTTAAAACAGGCCTTTGAAAAACATTACCATGTATACGAGGCCGAAGACGGTAACGCTGGAATGCAAGTAGCGACCGAAAAGGTGCCAGACATTATCATTAGTGATGTAATGATGCCCGGGATGAATGGTATAGAGCTTTGTAAGCTTGTTAAAAATACTTTTGAAACAGTCACATCCCTTTTGTAATTCTATCTGCTAAAGACGCCTTAGATACCAAAATTGAAGAAATGGAATCGGGCGCCGACTTTTATTTTGCCAAACCTATAAGCGTAGACCTTTTGCTGCTTACTGTACACAATATTTTTGAGCAGGGCGAAAAGCTAAAACAACGGTACACTAACGATTACCTGGCCGAAGCTACCGAATTGGTACACTCCGAAAAGGACAAAGAGTTTTTTAATAAATTATTAAAAGTAATTGAAGATAACATTCAAGACCTGAACTTGGACGTCGATTTTCTATGCAAGCACCTGTATATAAGCCTTACCAAGCTCTATCAAAAAATAAAAGGTATATCAGCTAAGGCGGCTACGAGTTTGTTAAATTGCTCAAACTCTTTTTTCATATCGAGTTCGTCTGCAACAAGCCTTGCCTCGTCGCGCAAGCTGTTCAATCCATCTTCGCCCCTGATACGAACGATAGCATTCAATTTTTCTTCTATAGCTTCTTTAGATAGAACTTTTGAACTATCCTCTTTTTGTGTAGAAGATTGCATGTTTTCCAGATATGCCCTTGGTTCCTGGGAAACATATAATTCTTTGAAAAACGACGTATCACCATTAACAGGCCCTTTGCCTTTTAACGACCGGATCGTTATACCGGGCAATACCATATTTTTGGTGTATTTATAGGTGATGAAAATTTCGCCCGATAGCGAGGGCTTAAACTCTAACGCGCTGCGGTGGCTTAATAATGCCCCCGGATATTTATGGGCAAGTATTTTATACCAGTTTCTTTTGACCAGCACTTCGGGCTGTTCTGTCAGATTAGAAGTATAAATGCGTGGTGCTATCTTTTTGATCTTACCGGCTTTTTCCAGCCTGCTAATTTGTTGGGAAAGCGCCTTATCAGAACTTCCGAATAGGATCTCGTCTATGGTTGATTGTAGATTTTTTTCTATTAGCTGCTTTGACATATGCTGATGTGTAGATTTTTTTTTATTAAAACAAGATTTATGTAGAAAAAAATAGAATATATCATGTCTATGACCAACTAAACAAGTGCAGCAAGCAATGTTCGCCACTTATCAGTTATTCAAAAAAGAAACAGGTCTGTACAAGACCTGTTCCCGAAAGCTCAAATTAAACTTTCAGTTTCGGTTTACGCGACTGCTTTTTTTTAGCAACTCCTCCGTTGGCTGCTCCTTTTGTTTTAAACTTTTAGTGGCCTTCTGTTCTGGCTGCAAAACTCCTTCCCGTTTTATCTTTTTCATTTGATGGTCGTACAGGTCTACCGTTTTATATTGCGGATTGGCGGCCATAAAATACTTCTGCTCGGCGCCGTCACGGTCAACAGTAACCTGTTGGGCATTACCTTTTCTAAGGGAACGCATTAACTCCTCTTTACTTTTCGGGTCATCCAATTCCTTTATACCCTTGCCCGCAATTACTTTATCTATGTCATAGCCATAATTTTCATGGTAATGCTTGATCTTCTTATTGCCGTTATCGGTCAGATTCTTATCATCAAGCGTTAACCAGGCTTGGTATTTATGCCCTTCCAGGTTGTACAGTTGTTTGTGAACCGCCCTGCCTTCCATTAAATTAAAGGCTTCTTTAGCGGTGATCCCGCTACCTTTATTAATAAAAAATGATTGGTTCAAATCTTTGGCCGGATCATCCTTATGGCTGATCGACGCATCATATTTATTAAAGAAATACATATCATGATTATCCCCAGCCTTAAAATGAAGCGTATAATCAATGGTTTTCTGATTAAACTCATGTTGCATACCCAACTTAAATTCAGGTGTTTTCGCCTCCATTTCTTTGTCCAGATCGGCGTTTAATTTGTCGCCAAACCCCAGGTTCAGCAAGCTTTTTTTCAAAAATTCAGAATTTTGCTCGTTCATGATTACTTTGTTTTAAATTAATAACTACTGTTAATTGATTGGTTTGCAGCAAGAATATCCGCTGCTGCTGACGTAGCCGGATTGATCGTTTTTAGATCGTCCAGGTCTTTTTGTTTGATTTGAAGATAGAGGTGCCTATTACCGTTCCGCTCGTAGAGTTCAATATTCAATGCCTGATCTTCCGACAGGGAGAAACGATGGAAACCAAATACTTTAGCGACCTCCTTACTTTTTAATATGGTGGTGTGTTTATTCAGGTTTGAATAGATGGGAACTATTTCCTGCTCGTGGGTTGCCATCCGGGCAACCGTCTTTAAATCCCTGATATAAAAACGAATGAAATCGACATCGTAAGGCAGGTTTGAGCGGTTGCGAATATCCAGCCTGAAAAACACCTTGTTATTGGCAAGCGATAATTTGTTCACCCAGGCTTTAACACCTCCTGTTTTCTTATGGTCAACCACATCCAAGCGTTTGCCGGATGCAAGCAGGCTACCAATGGCCGCATAGTTACTCATTGGTGATCTGATAACGGTAATAACGGCACTGCTAACTCCAACTTCTATTCTCCGTCCAGCACGGCCAAAAGAATACTGTACTGCTACATGATAAACCTGATTGGTACTTTGATCTTGTATATTCAGCTTGACAGATTTAAAATCAGGGTTTAAGGCTTTTAGTGTTATTAAGCCGTCCTCAATTTGACGGATTTCAAAATCAGGTGGTGTTTTCCCAACGACTTTAACCGATGATTTGAAAAATAAGGCCGTTGTTTTATCCAGGCTAATATATGCGGTGTCCTGCGCATAGGAAACAGTCCCTATGGTGGCAAGAAATATACTGATGATTAATGTTTTCATGATGATCTGTTTAATTGTCTCTTTCGTTGCTATCCTTTAGCAATACTTCGTAACCTGCCTTAATTTTAACTTTGATCTGTTTTACTTTACGGCCAAAAAGCCCTTTAGCGGCTTCAATACCTACTCCGGCAGCTTGTGTGCCTACCGACTGATCCATTGACATCAATTGTACTGATTGGACTGCATCGCCCACACCGTTCTTAGCGGCATCCCTGCCAATAGAACCCGGCACGTATAAACCTTCCATGCCATCCAGGTCATATACGGACAGTGCAACCGGAAGAATACTGTTTAAGTAACGGATGCTCGCGATCTTAATGATCAGCCGTTCGTTATTCAATCCGCAAGTGCCATAAACAAAACTGCCTTTGGGGATCATCCGGCCATTAACATATATACCGTCCACTAAACGCAGTTTGACAACCGCGCCGCTTACCAATGTCTGATCTTGATGCACTACCGCCTGAATGGTATTTCCCGGTGCCTGCCCAGTATTTGCGGTATGATGTTTTTTACTTTTACCCCCACCGTCATAAGCAGCGTAGTTGACCGATGGCTGATCGTTTGATACTCCGTTATCATCTTCGTCCTCCTCTTTAGCGGCCATTACCGGATATGCCCGTTGACGATTTTTTAAAGATTGGCTACGTATACGGCTATTTTCATTCCCCGGATTTTGAATGTCATTGATCTGTTGCAACATTTGATTAAGCTGCCGCATTTCCGGGTCGTTGCCGCCGCTGTTCATTGTTTTCATCATCATTTCCAACCTTTTTACATCCGGCCCCGATTGCTGGTCATGTGTTCCGCCTCCAGTATATTGCGGTGCTTCCGGCTGGCTGATCTGACGGTTGATCTGCGCAAGCTTGGTTTGAATTTTTAACTCGTTGGCATCTGCCATATTTTGCGGGTCCGTAGTGGAAGTTTCGTTATGGTAGATAAAAAGGCGGCTGAGGGTATAAACTTCCTCTTCTGCTCCCAAATACAGATCTTTCACTGCTTTGGCGGAAAGCATTTTACCTTTAAGCTGTAGCTGCTTGTAGTTATTACTAATCGTATTACGGACCTCTCCCAAATAGTTGTTGATGGATTTAACTTCATCCTTATTGCCTTTAGCAGTTCCCTTCCCGCTATCCCAATTTTTGGGATCGACATTATGTTTGAGCGCAATGTAAGCCCTTTGCTTATTTACGGTTACGCATGCGTAAATGGGCTCTTTTCCGTCCCTGGCTTTGTCCGGGCGCGTGGTAAAATGGATACCGAATGACTGTGATGTTTGCATAAAATTTAATTTTTAAGTTTAAAATGCTCAATAAACACCCTGTTTTTAGGTAACAAAAAGGTAACACAGAATCGTCTAAAAAGACTGATTTAAAACAAACTTTTATCGCTGTAATTAACTGTATGTCAATTCATTGAATGGGTTTGTGTTACCTAAGTTAAATATTATAAACAGGTAGTCGGATAGGTAACGAGAACTTTGGCTTTCTTGACGGTTGTTGAGGGGAGAATAAATGAAAAAACCCTCTAAATCAGCGATTTAGAGGGTTTTCGAGGGTGGATAATTTCTACTTTGTGCGCCCACCTGGGCTCGAACCAGGGACCAAAAGATTATGAGTCTTCTACTCTAACCAACTGAGCTATAGGCGCAGAAAATATTTACTATTTTCGAGGCCGCAATATTACGTATTTGAATGCAATTACAAAAGCCAAAAATGAAAAATATTAAAAACTTTATATTCGATTACGGCAACGTTATCTTCACTATCGATTTCCGCAAGGCGCAGCAGGCCTTTAAGCAGTTGGGTATCAGCAACCCCGACGAATTTTTCGGCCATCGCCAGCAGGATCAGATTTTTGACAAGTTTGACCGCGGCGAAGTTAGTGCAGATGAGTTTAGGGCCTACGTAAAGGAAAAGATTGGTAATCCCGCCATTACCGACCAGCAAATTACCGACGCCTGGAACAGTCTTTTACTGGGCATCGCCCCTGGTAATCACGATCTGTTGTTGAAGTTCAAGGCTAAATATCGAACGTTTTTGCTGAGCAATATCAACGAAATTCATTATACATATATCATGAACTATCTAAAAACTGATTTTGGTTTTGATGATAACGAACACCTGTTCGAGCGTACCTATTACTCGCACCTGGTGGGCAAACGAAAACCGCAGATCGATTTTTTTAAGCAGGTACTGGCCGAGAATAATTTAAAGCCTGAAGAAACTTTGTTTATTGATGATAGTCCGCAACATTTAGAGGCCGCCAAAACCCTGGGCATCCAAACCTTTTTAATGACCGCGCCGGATACCTTAGCTGCATTTGCCAAGCGCGAACATTTAGTTTCGGTGGATACGGATGCGATAAGATATAAGTATTAAGTAAAAATATAACAGTCTGAAGTTGTCGAATACTTATTAGGATTGCAAATGGTTAGACAGGCTCACCATGAGACACTTTTTATTACTTACTTCTTCTCTTCTTCTCTTTAACAATTAAACTTAACTCCCTGCTCATTTGCCCGGCAATGGCGGTATTCTCCTGCGCACGGCGAAACAGGTATGGCAAAACGGCTTTGATAGGGCCGTAGGGAACGTATTTGGCAACGTTATAATTTGCGTTGGCAAGGTTAAAGCTAAGGTTATCGCTCATGCCCAGCAGCTGAGAGAAAAACACATGAGGGTTCTTGTGCTCAATTTGTTTCTCGTTCAGCAAGTTGGCAAGCAGGCGGCAGCTGTCTTCGTTATGGGTGCCGGCAACAATAGCAATATTGGCAATGTTATCGGCACAGTAAATAAGGGCGTCGTTATAGTCGCGGTCGGTAGCTTCTTTATTGAGTTGGATAGGCGACGGGTAACCTTTCTCTTCTGCACGTCGGCGTTCCTTTTCCATGTAAGCGCCACGTACAATTTTGGCACCCATTATAAAACCCTCGGTTTCGGCAACGGCATGGTCATGCACCAGTGAAGCCAGTTTATCGTGACGATACAACTGGTAGGTATTGTAAACAATAGCTTGTTCCTTATTAAAAAAGCGCATCATATTTAGCGCAAGGTTATCTATCGCTTTTTGGATCCAGCTTTCTTCGGCATCTATCATTACCGGTACACCCTCAGAATGGGCCATTTCGCAAATAGCCAATACCCTGTCCTGCATGGTTTGCCATTCAATCTGCTCATCAACACTTAGCTTTAGGCCATCATCCAGTTTCTCTAACAAGCCAAAACGGCCAACGCCGGTAATTTTAAATACCGTAAGCGGGATGCTTTTACTTTTTGATGCGGTGATGATGGTACGGATGATCTCGTCGCGGGTGTTATCGAACACCGATTCATCGTCTTCTCCCTCGATAGAATAATCGAGAATAGTACCTACGTCGCCATCAGCAAGGTTTTTAATGGTTTGGGTACACTCCGCAATGGTTTCGCCACCACAAAAATGTTTAAATATCGTCGCCTTGATCAGCCCTTTAATAGGCAAACCAATTTTAACCGCAAAATTGGTTATCGGCGGGCCTATCTTCACTAAAAAATTTACGTTGATAGCCTTAAACAGCCAGTAAGCGCGGTTAAGGTCGGTATTGGTAGAGTGGCTAAAAGCGATCTCGGTATTTTCGAAGGATAATTTATCGTTTGGAGTCATGTGTTTTTCAAGTTCATTATTAATAGTTCATCGCTCATAGCAGCTTCGTGCCGGGTGTAAAATCAAACACCATAAACCATCACCTATGAACTATCAACTCGTTAAAGTATTGTGCAAAATTATAAAATGATAACTCATTATCACACGAATAGTTTAATTTTGACGGCTATGATAGAATTTAAAGTTGAGGGCGACTATATCCCCATGATACAATTGCTAAAAGCGACAGGTTTGGTGCAAACCGGCGGCGAAGCGCAGATAGTTGTTGAACACGGCGAAGTTATCTACAACGGCGAGGTAGACTACCGCAAACGCCTTAAAGTAAAACAGGGCGACCTGGTTGAATTTAGAGGCCAAAAGATCAAGATCACGTAATGAATAACATACAGAGCGACGGATACGTCGTATATTTTAAAGATAGCCTTACCGAACTGCGTAACTTTGTAGAGCTGGGTAATTACTCCAGGGCTTTTATCCTTACCGACGAGCATACCACCGAATATTGCCTGCCCATAGTTAAAGAATACCTGGACGAACTGGATAACTTTGACCTGATTGAGGTTAACGCCGGCGAGGAAAGTAAAACCATTGATTTTTGCATAGGCATATGGAATACCCTGATCGATTTTGGTGCCGACCGCAAAGCGCTGATGATTAACCTTGGTGGCGGTGTAATTACCGATATGGGTGGCTTTGTGGCCTCTACCTACAAACGCGGGATAGATTTTGTACAGGTACCCACTACCCTGTTATCACAAGTTGATGCATCTGTTGGTGGTAAAACCGGTGTGGATATGGATGCGGTTAAAAATATTATCGGCACGTTCACCCAGCCAAAAGCGGTGTTTATGCACGTCAACTTTTTAGAAACCCTGCCCCCACGCCAGATCCTTTCCGGCTTGGCCGAAATGTTAAAGCACGGGCTGATCATAGATGCCAAGTACTGGGATCAGCTAAAAGTTAGCGACCTGAGCTTACCATCTGATGAGTTAGTGCATCGCTCGGTAGCCATAAAGAACGAAGTGGTTATTGAAGACCCGCAAGAAAAAGGCATCCGCAAAGCGCTAAACTTTGGGCATACTGTTGGGCATGCGGTGGAAACTTATTCGCTGATGAATGATAAAGATCCGCTGTCGCATGGCGAAGCAATTGCCATTGGGATGATCTGCGAAAGCTGGCTATCTAACAAAAAGATCGGTCTGCCGGATAGCGAATTATTGGAAATTACCAAAGTGCTTATTCACCTTTATCCGCGTTACAAAGTACAGGAAGATACCTTCCCTACTTTGTTAGAACACATGCAAAAGGACAAAAAGAACCAAAACGGGCAAATAAATTGCACTTTGCTGAAACATATTGGCGAATACAGTATTGATAATATCTGCACAGAGGACGAGCTTTGTGAAAGTTTAAGATATTACGCAACACTGTAAATGCCTTCTATAAATCCACGTTCCTAAGCTGTAATAATATTGGTGAGTTTGCTTGTGCTGCTCGCCCTTGCCGAAATGTGGTTTAGCTACCGCGAAAACAAGCATGACTACGAAAAGCGAGATACGCTTACCAATATTTATTTAACCACGCTTGCCTTTTTGCAAAACCTGGTAATTACCGGCAGCACATTCCTGATCCTCAACTACACTTATCAATTCAGGCTTTTTTAGATCCGCAACAGCTTTTTGTATTAGTTTGTGCTGGTTGTAATGCAGGTTTTTTTATACTGGGTGCTCCACTACACCAGGCACTATTGCCGCCTGTTTTGGGCGATGCACGTCCGCACTACTCTTCCCGGCATTTTAACTTTACAACAGCTTTCCGTTCCACAGTGTTTGAGCCGCATTACAGGCCTGGCAATTTTCATCCTCAAAGAAACTTACGAATTACCTAAAAGCCTGAGCAAGGAAGATGAAGTAAAAATGCCCCCCGCTATGGTTAAAAGGATGACGGCAGCCGCCCGCTTAAACTTGTACAATAAACAAACCGGCTTAATTGAAAGCGGCAAGGATAAACAGGTCTCGTACACGACGCGGATCTGGATGGTGCTTGGCGGTGTGCTCACCAAAACCGAAGGCCAAAAAGTATTGACTAAAGTAACCCGGACCAAAGGTGCAATATATCCCGGTGGCCCGTTTCAGTACCACTATAATATACAGGCGCTAATCAACACCGGGTTAAGGGGTAAAGCAAAAGAAACGGTAGCTACCTACAGGGGCGGCATGGTGAATAAAGGTGCTGATACCTTTTGGGATGTGTATGACTTCAACGACGAGTTTTTATCGCCTTACCCCTTTTACCCGATAAGTAGCTATTGCCACGCCTAAAGCTGTACGCCGGTTTACTTCATCCGCAAGTACCCAGAAATTTTCCAGACTGGCAAATAGCCGTTTTTACAAAATAAAATTCTGTTCGCTATATTTATTTTACAAAAAATAAAATTATCTATTGACAAAATGAATTTTACTTGTACATTTACAACATCAACAACAACATGAAATTACAAGCTACATATTTTTATGGTTTCTATTTTTACTTTAGCAGTAAGAACCGGGACTGATATGTACTAACAAAACATACAAAACTTTAAAAAGTCCCGGCCCTAAAAGCCGGGATTTTTTGCTTTATAACATTTAGCACATTTTATTAAATCTGTTATGAAAAAGACCGAGCAAATAATTAGGGATTACGTAAACGCCTATAATAACTTTGATATCGACGGTATGCTTAAAGATATTGATCCTTCTATATTATTTAAAAACATTTCGGGTGGAAAAACGGATATGACATTGAACGGGATTGACGAATTAAGGCAACAGGCCCTGCAAGCTAAAAATTTATTTAGCAGCCGTAATCAAACTATTACATCAATTAAATATGCTGATAACGAAGCTACTTTTGAAATTGATTATCATGCGGTTTTAGCTATAGACCTACCAAATGGATTGAAAAGTGGCAGCGAACTAAACCTGAAAGGCAGGTCAGAATTTAAGTTTGCAGGGGATAAAATTATTGAAATAACAGATATTAGCTAACAGCAAACAGACACATTTAAACTAATATCCCTTTTCAGAGATATATAACATTTTATGAAAACCGAGAAACCAAGAGTTGCCATACAAGGGATCCGCGCCTCGTTCCACGAAGAGGCTGCATTCAAATATTTTGGGGAAGAGATTGAGACCATTGAGTGCAACTCTTTTAAGCAAACGTTTGAAGCTTTGCAGAATAAAGAGGCCGATTACGTGGTGATGGCCATAGAAAACAGCATAGCCGGCAGCATCCTGCCAAACTACTCGCTAATGATGGGATACAGTTTCCCGGTTGTGGGCGAAGTTTATGTGCCGATACAACTACACCTAATGGCTTTGCCGGGCGTACGGTTCGAGAATATCAAATACGTAACCTCTCACCCTATCGCTATTCGCCAGTGTATTGATTTTTTTGACGAATACCCGCACCTCAAAATTGTGGAAAGCAACGATACCGCCGCCTGTGCAAAACGCATCCGCGATGAGCAGCTGACCGATACCGTTGCCATAGCCAATACTTTAGCCGCGCAGCTATACGGCCTGGATGTGTTAGAGCGCCGTATAGAATCGAACAAATTGAACTTTACCCGTTTCCTGATCCTCACCACGCATGAAAATGCCAAGAAAAAGGGCACACCAAATAAAGCGTCGCTATGCTTCCAGGTAACTAACCAGGTGGGTGCATTGGCAAAGGTGCTAAACATCTTTGCGCAGGAAGAGGTTAACATGAGCAAAATTCAAAGCATGCCGGTTTTAGGCAAGCGTAACGAATACAACTTTTATGTAGACATAGAGTGGGACGAAAGCAAACAATATGATAACGCCATTCGCCAGATCTTAAAATATACACACAACTTTAACATACTGGGCGAGTATCAGCGCTACGAGGAAGATACTACGCCAAAGCCATTAAAGGCCGAGCGACCAAGGCGATATATCAGCATAAAAAAACTAAATGAACAGAAGGATGAGTGATGTAAAGTCAGAAGTCTTTAGTCGGGAAGACCGAAAGACGAAAAAAACAGAAACAGAAATACAATATTAAAATAACAAATAAGTAAAATTTAAAAAGCATCTTCCGGACTTACCGACTTCCGGACTAACAAACAAGAACATGAAACACAATTTAAACATACAGCCCCTTAATACCTGGATCAATCAATCGGGTAAAGCACCTTTGGTTATTGCCGGCCCATGCAGCGCCGAAACCGAAGACCAGTTAGTAGCAACCGCGCATTTATTAGCCAAAACAGGCAAAGTAAGCGCCCTGCGTGCCGGTATCTGGAAACCACGTACCCGCCCCGGAGAGTTTGAAGGCATTGGCAGCATTGGTTTAGAGTGGTTAAAACGCGCTAAAGAAGAAACCGGCTTGCCAACCGCTGTAGAGGTTGCTACCGCTAAACACGTAGAAGAAGCTTTAAAAGCTGGTGTAGACATCCTTTGGGTTGGTGCGCGTTCCACAGTTAACCCTTTCACCGTACAGGAAATTGCTGATGCTTTGCGCGGTGTTGATGTACCCGTAATGGTTAAAAACCCGGTTAACCCCGATCTTTCTTTATGGGTTGGCGCGTTAGAGCGTATTAATAACGCGGGGATCACTAAATTGGCAGCTATTCACCGTGGTTTCTCATCTTACGAAAAATCAGCTTTCCGTAACGAACCGATGTGGGATATCGCGATAGCATTAAAAACATTGGCACCAAACCTGCCTATTATTAACGACCCTAGCCACATTACCGGTAACCGCGACCTGATTGGTTACATTTCTCAAAAAGCGCTTGACCTTGATATGCAGGGCCTGATGATAGAATCGCACATTGACCCTACCGTTGCCTGGACAGATGCTGCGCAACAGGTTACCCCTGCTGCTTTGTATGACATTATTGAACACTTAGCTTTACGTAAACCGGAAGTTAAAGGCGCTGAACTGAACGACAAATTAACCGAACTGCGTAACCAGATCGATAAAATTGACGACCTGGTGATCCAGAAAATGGCCGAGCGTATGAAAATTGTGGAGAAGATAGGTAACTACAAAAAAGACAACAACATCACCATTTTACAGGTAAACCGTTGGGACGAGATCTTACACAAACGTACCTCTTACGCGAAAGCTTTACAGTTAAGCACCGAGTTTACCGAGAAATTGCTTGAGCTAATGCACAGCGAATCTATCCGTAAACAAACCGAGATCATGAACGCGGGCCAGGAAACTGCACCGGCAGAAAAATTAACACACGCGTAGCCTCAAGCCCCACCCAAACCCCTCCGCTGGTTAGCGGAAGGGCTTTAGAACCTTTTTGAAGACTCCCCCTACCGGGAGAGATTTAGAAGGGGCTTATTTAGATGGGGCTACTTATATTATTATGGCAAAACATAACATCATACTTACCAAACAAGGCAAAACGGTAAAGGGTACGGTACAACTCACGGGTTCAAAAAGTGAGTGTAACCGCGCCTTAATTATCGGGGCGCTAAGCGAGGGTAAGGTTAAGGTCGAGAATATGTCGGATGCTGCGGATGCAGTGACGCTTGCCGGGATTCTTCGCGAGTTAGCAGACGGCAGTAAGCAGTTGGCAGTGGCCGGTGCGGATAAATCCGAAATCGAACATCCTAAATCCGAAATCAATATAGGACCTGCCGGTACAGCTATGCGTTTTTTAACGGCATATCTGCCGTTGCAAGGCAAAGAGATAACCCTTACCGGTTCCGTGAGGATGCAGCAGCGCCCAATTGGCATATTGGTAGATGCCATGCGTAAACTGGGTGCCGAGATCGATTACGTGAACAACGAAGGCTACCCTCCTATTAAAATTCACCGTGGGTTTCAGCAAAAAACAGATCGCATCAGCATTAAGGGAGATATCAGCAGTCAGTACATTACCGCGCTGTTGCTTATCGCGTCGAGCTTGCCGCAGGGTTTAAGTTTAGAGATCGAGGGCGAGTTAACCTCCCGCCCGTATGTAGAGATGACCTTAGCAATGCTAAAACAGGCGGGCATCCAGCATAGCTGGACCGATCATGTCATCAGCATCCAAAATCAACCTTTTGCAGAAACAGCGCTATTGGTTGAGCCTGACTGGAGCGCGGCATCGTACTGGTACGCCATTGCCGCTTTAAGCGACGAGGCGGAACTTTTCCTGCCGGGATTAACATCATACAGCCTGCAGGGCGATAGCGTAATTACCGAGCTGATGGCAAACTTTGGCATCACATCGGTATTCAAAGATGGCGGCGTGTATTTAACCAAAGAGCCCAAGCCGATCTTCCGTAAGATCTTTGATCTAAAGGAGTGTCCGGACCTGGCGCAAACCGTTATTGTGGTATGCGCGGCACTTGGCCACGATGCAAGCTTTACCGGCCTCGAAACTTTAAAAATTAAAGAAACCGACCGCATCCTGGCCCTGCAAACCGAACTGGCAAAAATTGGCGTTAAGCTCATAGAAAAAGGGCAGGTTTATAAACTGGATACCAGTGAAAAACAAATTCCGCAGCGTATGTTTGTAAACACGTACGACGATCACCGCATGGCGATGGCTTTTGCACCGCTGGCAATCCTAATTCCCGAACTGGAAATTGAGGATGCCGACGTGGTAGAAAAATCATACCCGGCGTTTTGGAAAGATCTGGTAAATGCGGGGTTTGAAGTGGTTCAACCCTCCCCGAAGGGAGGACTTTAAGAAATAACATTGATAAACAATTTAAATAAAGTTTCTCCGCTAACCAGCGGAGGAGATTTAGAGGGGGCTTATGGCAGGTAATTCATTCGGTCAATTATTCAGGATCACAACATTTGGCGAATCGCATGGCGTAGCTATAGGCGTAATTATCGACGGCTGCCCCGCCGGGCTCGATGTAGACCTGGAGTACATACAGGGCGAACTGGATAAGCGCAAACCGGGCCAGTCTAAGATCACCACGCAACGTAAAGAGAGCGATGTGGTGCAGATCCTGTCGGGCACGTTCGAGGGTAAAACCACGGGTACCCCTATCGCCATGATCATCCCTAACGAAGATCAGCGCTCTAAAGATTACGGCCACAATGTGGATGTTTTCCGCCCATCACATGCCGATTATACCTATGCCACCAAATACGGCATCCGCGATCATCGTGGGGGTGGCCGTTCATCGGCACGCGAAACCGCCGCAAGGGTAGCTGCGGGCGCCTTAGCCAAGCTTTTATTGAAGACGCAGGGCATAGAGGTGCTGGCGCATGTAAGCAGCGTAGGCACCATTAACGCGCCAAATGTGTTTATCGATAGCGCGGCAGAATTTTTAGAGACCCGCGAACAAAACATCGTGCGTTGTGCCGACCCGGCCACTGCCGTAGAAATGATAGAATTTATCGACAGCATCCGCAAGGAAGGCGACACCGTTGGTGGCAAAGTTAGCTGCCACATCATCGGTGCACCCGTTGGCCTTGGCGACCCGGTGTTCGACAAGCTACACGCCGACTTGGGCAAAGCCATGCTGAGCATCAACGCCGTACACGGTTTTGAATTTGGTTCGGGTTTCAGCGGCAGCGAAATGCGCGGATCAGAACATAACGACATTTTTGTAAAGGATGCGCAAGGCAAGGTTGGTACCCGCACTAATTTTTCGGGCGGCATCCAGGGGGGCATCAGCAATGGTATGCCCATAGAGTTTAAGGTAGCCTTTAAGCCCGTTGCCACCATTATGCATAACCAGCAAACCATTGATGGTGAAGGCAACGCCGCCGAAATTACCGGCAAAGGCCGCCACGACCCTTGTGTGGTGCCTCGTGCAGTACCCATTGTAGAAGCCATGGCAGCATTGGTTTTAGCAGATCATTGGCTGAGGAACAGGGTTTCAAAGTTGTAAAGGTGTGCCAATTACCGGTCTAAGTTTTCATGTTAAACCAGTGATATATTTTAAGAAGTGAACTCAAAGAAAAGGACACGCAATCAACTATAATATGCATTATCCAGTAAATCATGAGCAGTTTACAACCGATGTTGAATATTACTCCGAGGTTATTGATTTACATAAAAGAGCCGAAAATTACTTGTTAGGATTTAAATGGTGCAAAAAAATAAATAGCAGTAGTTTATACACTAACCTCGGATCGAAGCTATGTATATTTCTTTTTGAAATAGATAATTTGGCCAGTAGAGAAGATAATATGTTGTGGATAATTACTGGTGATATTCCTTCAATGTATTTAGATATATATGGGCCTAAATCGACGAGGGAAGTTTTAAGGACATATGTGGAATTAGCAGAAGCTTGGATAGAGCATATAAAATCAGGAAAGTCTGTTGATGAGTGCTATCCTTTTAATGCTGAGCCTACAAATCAAGTAGCGAACTTGTTAAAGAATAAAATAACTTTTGTAAAAAATGTAGTCATCGAAAATATTGAAGACGTTTACTTAAAGGTTTAATTATACCGTGTTATAAAAAAAGCGCTCCAAATCTAAGTTTTCAACTTAGACCAGTGTTAGCCCAGTGTTAGCTGTTTTTTACATTTAGTGCATACACCCTAAAACCCATAACACTATTTTTGTAAGTCAACCAACTAAACCTGTATCGTGTCAATAATCCACCTATACAAAAAAGCTTACAGCGGTTTATCGTTAAACAGCTGGTACTTAAGCGTGGTGATGTTCATTAACCGCAGCGGTACTATGGTTGTGCCATTCCTCAGTATTTACTGCATCAACCAGCTTGGTTTTAATGTGATTCAAGCGGGCTACGTAATGGCTTTATTTGGTGTGGGTGCTATACTCGGCGCATTCATCGGCGGCAAGCTTACCGATAGGTTTGGCTTTTACGACCTGCAGGTTTTTACCCTGATCAGCGGCGGAATCATGTTTATTATTTTAGGTTACCAGCGCACGTTTTTGTCGCTGGCAATTGGTACCTTTGTATTAAGCTTTTGCAGCGAGGCATTCCGCCCTGCAAACTCCACAGCAATAGCGCATTACAGCTCCCCCGAAAACAAGACCCGCTCTTATTCATTAAACCGACTGGCGGTAAACCTTGGCTGGGCGTTTGGCGGCGGGTTAGGCGGTTATTTAGCATCTATTAATTATCATTTACTGTTTTGGGTAGATGGCTGCACCAACATTTTGGCGGCGTTGATGCTATTAAAATTGATGCCCCGTGCGGCTATCAAAAGATCGGAAGTTAAACCCGTAGCCATCGGCCCGGTATCATCGGCTTATAAGGATACCACTTACCTTTGGTTTATTTTTCTGTCTACCCTATTTGGCTTGTGCTTTTTCCAGTTCTTTATAATGCAGCCTGTATTCTACAAGTTAAGCTGGCACCTTGATGAACGTTTGATAGGCGCGCTGCTGGCGCTAAATGGATTAATTATCGTGGCTATCGAGATGGTGCTCATCAATTACCTCGAAGGCAAAAGGCATGCCTTAACGTACATTGTTTGGGGGGTATTGATAACCGGTTTTGGTTTTGCATTGCTCAATATTTTACCACCGGGTGTAGCAACGGCTGTACTGGTGGTGGTACTGGTTACCTTGGGCGAGATCATGAGTATGCCCTTTATGAACAGCTTTTGGATAGCCCGTACCAATAACTATAACCGTGGCGAGTACGCTGCGTTGTATACCATGTCGTGGTCGGCGGCGCAGGTATTTGCCCCTGCATTGGGCAGCCAGGTGATCAATTATGGCGGCTTTGCATCCCTGTGGTGGTTGTTGGGCATTTTATCGGCTTTAGCGGCATTGGGTTACTATTTACTTTATCGCAATGGCAACAAAACCGCTATTGAAACAGTTCCTGCCCAAGATATTGCCGCACTGCCCGAACAATTACCTTAAATTACACCCATGAAACGCGTTTTAATTTTAGACCTCGATAATACCATCTATCCTGTCCTTTCCATTGCCGACCATCTTTTTGGCAAGCTATTTAAACTGATAGACGAGAACCTTGGCGAGGCCGACAGGCAAGCCGCCGAAAAGGCAAAGCACGAACTTACCCGCCGCCCCTACCAGCACGTGGCAAATGAATTTGGTTTTAGTAAAGAACTGAAAGAGCAGGGCATGCAAATGCTGCGCCAATGCACTTATGACGAGCCGATGTTTGCTTATGAGGAGTATAACCAGCTAAAGCAAATCCCGATTGATAAATACCTGGTAACAACCGGCTTTACCAAACTGCAAATGAGCAAAGTAAAAATGCTAAACATCGCCGCCGATTTTAAACAGGTTTATGTAGTCGACCCCGATCAATCCACTCTTACCAAGAAAGATATTTTCCAAAAAATAATGGATGAGAATGGTTATTCGGTTGAGGACGTATTAGTAATTGGCGACGATCCAAAATCCGAAATTAAGGCTGCCATCGAATTAGGCATCGACACCTTCCTTTTCGACCCGACAGACAAATACACCAACGAAAATGCAACCTACCACGCCCGCAATTACCATGATGTTGCCGAGATTGTGACGAAGTAAAGGAACGGTCGCCTAAAAACCATATTCAACCATTTGCGCGGTGATTAGGGGCCGTTTTTTGGTGAAAAAAAGTCGGTTTTAGGTCGTGATTTTACCGAGATTTCAACACCGCCACCGTTACAATCAATTGGCCCAAATGCCTCATGGTATGTTCGGCGCTATGGGTGTAAAGCCCGATGATTGTAGATGGCAATTGCGCCCTGCCAACCCCCCTAAAGTCGGTTAATGTAGTTTCATCAACATTACTTAATTGGGTCAGCGCTTCATCAACTTGTTTTTTAAAAACCTCCACTAATTCAATGGCATTGTATATCTTAGTAGTCGGTTTTCCTTCGGTGGATAGGTAGCTGAGTTGCTCTTCATTTAAAGCTTCGGCACGGGCATAAGTAAAAAGCCTATCCAAAACACCGGTCAAATGCTGCAAATGGAAACCCGGAGAGGCCATACCGGCAACTTTGTTCCACAATAGTTCGTCAGGGAAAGCTATCATTAAAGCATTCAATTCCTCCCGGGCCTGTAACAAAGCATATGCAACCGGCTGTAACAAAGCGGGTATATCACTTAACGGGCCTCGCAGCCAAAACTCGGGGAGCTTATTGTTCGCCATAAACAAATATAAATAAAGCTGTGCGGGCATTGCATCAGCCTAAAGTAAATCATCAAATAAATGTTTGCACGGCTTTGTGGTATAGCAATTGCATTGCAGCAATTAAACAATCATAAAATATGACCATATCTACTATAAAAAAATCGGCCATGCCGGTGTTCCTATCGTTACTTTTTGTGCTTGCCCTAACCTTTCAAAGCTGTAAGAAAAAAAGCCGCTCTGATCTGGGTGCAGCGCTTTTCAAAAAAACGCAAAACAAGGTATTTAAAGATGCCACCCCCGAGGGCCTGGCAGAAGTTTTTAAACAGGTTTTGGAAACCAACAAAGGCAAAATGGACAACCCTAAACTAATCACAGCATTTTATGAGAAAAACGATTACGACCCCGTATTTGTGATGGACCATATTTTTAACGGTGATGTAGATATCACAGCCAATTACTTTGAAAAGGCCAGTCAGCATGGTTTAGACCCTAAAATGTTTAAGGCCGACCGAATCAAACAATTGGTTGCCAAATTTAAAGATAAAAAGGGCATTAAAACCATTAATGAAGCTTACCACGATATTGCCGAATTAGAGATATCAATGGCAAACTCGCTTATCACCTATTCAAGCGCATTACAGTTTGGAATGATCAGCCCGCGGAAGATCTATTCACGCTACTTTACCGCCACAAAACGCGCCGATAGCATCTCGATGATGCAGGCTTTGAACACTGCAAACCTTAAAACTTACCTGGATAGCATCCAGCCAAAAGACCCGCAATACCTGATGCTTCAAAAAGCTTTAATAGCAGGTGGCACCGCACAAGGCATGACCAAAGAGGAAACTACCCGATATTTGGTAGTAAACATGGAACGCCTGCGTTGGAAAAACAAGCCAAGCCAGGCTAAATATATCATTGTTAACATTCCCGATTATCGTTTGGATGTAATGGATAATGGTGCATCTATCCTGAATATGAAAGTAGTTGTTGGCGAAGGCCGTAATACCGACAATACCAACACTTTGGTTGAGTATAATGACAGTGATAAAATAGATCGCCCGTTTAGCCGTGAAACGCCGCAATTGAACAGCATGATCCACAGTGTACAGGTTAACCCGGTTTGGAATATCCCGCAAAGCATCGCTAGTAAAGAGATAATGATGGAAGCCGCGCAAGATCCTTATTATCTGTCTAATAAAGGCATCGATGTATATGAAAATGGCAAAAAGGTTGAAGACCCTGAAACCATCAAATGGGGAAGTGTTTCCAAAGATAAATACGAGTTTAAACAACGCCCAAGTGATGATAACTCCTTAGGTAAAATTAAATTCCTGTTTAATAACAATAGCAGCGTTTATTTGCATGATACCCCTGCAAAAAGCGGCTTTGTCAAAACTATGCGTGCCCTAAGCCACGGATGTGTTCGCCTTGGCGACCCAAAGGCTTTAGCTAAAGCGATATTTGGAGAAGGCGCTACCTACGAAAAGATTGCTAAAGCGATGAGCGAGGATAACCCCGAGCCTACAACCATTAGCGTACCTAAGAAAATGCCGGTATATATTACTTATGTTACCTGCTGGGCAGATAGCACACACACATTACAATACCGCCCGGATGTTTACGGTTTAGATATTGTATTGTATGGCCACCTGCAAAAATTTTTAGCTAATACAGGTCAAATCGCTGCGTTGTAGTGATTGAAAATCATAGGTTAAAAATAGTTACTTCATCGATAAAATCAATTTCAATTTTTGAAATTATCTTTATCGATGAATCATAATAAATCGGTGAAATCCGTGTAATAGAGGAGCCCGTCGCATTGCTGCTGACGGGCTTTTTTATAGTTGGTTAGTTTGTTTAAAATTTGTCTGTAGTAACCGCAGCTGTTGTATCTGGCGTAATAGCATTAGCAGGGGCTGTATCATCTAATAATTTAGATGTATAGTTGCTATCATTACCGTTAATAAACAGCATAGAGCCGCCTTTAATGGCATTGATAACCTGATCGGATACCTCGGGAGATACCGCAGGGCAACCAAAACTACGGCCCAAACGGCCAATTTGGTTGATGGTATTCTGGCATACATAATCGGCAGCGTGTATAACAATACCACGTGCACGTGCCGCACTGTTTATGCCCGCATCCAAACCATCCAGCTTTAATGAACGGCCGTGTTTACCCATGTAAACCTCGCTTGCCAAATAAAAACCAAGGCTGCTTTGGTGCGAATCGTTATTATTGGAGAAATGACTTGCCCTATCATCACCGCTACCCTGCCCGTGGGCAACCCATGTGTTTAACAATACCGATTTGTTCAATACGTCGATAATCCACATACGTTTCTCGCGGCTCGATTTATTAAAATCGACAACTGTAATAATATTGCTGTTTGGGGCTAATTTATTAGCCAGTTTAAGGTTTAAATAACCGGTAATTGCTTTTTGGAATACGGCAACATCCATACCTGATTGCTGCAGGTTAGCTGTTGCGTAAATATTAGCCACATACTGTGCAAAGTATTCTTTAGCACCGAATGTTTTAGCCGAAATTTCATTTTTCTTGATCGCGCTTGTCGGTTTCCAACTTATAACCGTAATAGAAAATAACAATAAAGTGCCAATGATCCACCACAAGTGTTTCCTCATAAATATTGGTTTAATCGTTTAGTTAGTTTGGTACAACACACCTAATGATATACTATTAGTTGATATTGTTAAAACAAATATACGAAAAAATACCAAAAATATTGTCATGGTAATCTAATAATCCACTTTAAAGAAATATTGATACTTTAAAGTTAAGTAAAACTACTTTGCAGAAATAAAATTAAAGTCGGATATTCTATTTATTCCAGGTGATCTTTTCTTCTATCGCTGTCTTCCTTTTACCTTCTGGCTGTGCGTCTGTATAGCCCATAAACAAAACACCAAGTACGCTATCCTCAGCACCTAAACCAAAATGCTCGGCATAAGCAGGTTTTAAAACCATACCACCAGTGCTCCAGAAAGCGCCGATATTTAACGCTGTTGCACCTAATAAAAGGTTTTGAACGGCACATGATGCAGCTATCACTTCTTCAAACTGGGGGATCTTTGGCAGATCGCCGCGTTTTTGGTAAGCTACAATAACATGCGATGTATTGTTAGCCTGATTTTGAAAGTTGGTATAAACAGTTGGATTAAAGCTTTCGCCGGAGTTGGCGGCTTTGTACAGCTCGGCATGTTGCTCGCAGTAAACTTTAGGGTCTTCAAATACGATGAAGCGCCAAGGCTCGGTATTGCCGTGGTTAGGCGCCCAGTCGGCAAGTTCAAGTATTGAAGCTATGTGGCCATTCGGGATCTTGTTACCGTTCATGGTAGACGGTTTGATGGTACGGCGAGCCTTAATAATATCTGCTATTGCTGAAAATGTAGTATCCATAGTTGTAATATATAACAGCCTGTTTTAGGCATAAGCAAAAATAGAGAAATAACTTACATGAATAAATATTTTAAGAGGGATATTATTTACCTTTCAAAACGATTAGTTCGCACCAAAAAGTCAGGAAATAAATGAGTAACTGGATAAAAAATTATAGCGGGATGATATGGCTGATAACCGGTATTATAGCAGGTAGCATAGCCGGTATTGTACTTGGTGAACGGGCCGAGGTACTAAAACCAATTGGCGATATATTCCTGAACCTGCTATTTGTTGCCGTGATACCTTTGGTGTTTTTTGCTATTTCTTCGGCCATTGCCAATTTACATGGCTCGCAAAAGCTGGGGCGAATTATGGGTGTGATGTCGGGTGTGTTTTTGGGCACACTGATCATGGCTGCACTCCTCACTATTTTTGCTTTGTGGCTTTTCCCGATAGGGCAAACATCATTTACGGCAGTGGGTGTAACGCCTGCAGCAATAGGCAAGAACCTATCAGGCGATCAGATAACCCAGTTGTTTACCACCAGCGAATTTTTCAACCTGTTATCGCGTAAGAACATGCTGGCAATGATCATATTTGCCATTCTGGTTGGTTTTGGTGCACGCGGCGCGGCAGAAAAAGGACAAGCATTTGTACAATTTTTAAACGCGGGTAACGAGGTATTTAAGCAAGTATTCGGCATCATCATGAAAGCCGGCCCTATAGGCCTGGGCGCCTATTTTGCTTACCAGGTAGCTGTATTTGGGCCATCGCTATTTGGCACTTACGCCCATGTTTTGGGCATAGGTTATGGCGTAAGCTTATTTTACTATGCTGTATTCTACAGCCTCTACGCGTTTATTGCAGGTGGTGTAAAGGGTATTAAACGATACTGGGAAAACAACATCATCCCCTCCGCTATGGCGGTGGGTACCTGCAGTAGTATTGCCACCATACCTGCCAATTTAGACGCTGCCAAAAAAATGGGGATTACAGATGCTATTGCCGGGATAACCATTCCGCTGTTAGGCACTTTGCATAAAGATGGTTCCAGCATTTCCTCTATACTGAAAATGTCTGTTGTGTTTGCCATGTTTGGCCGAAGCTTTGACAGTGCCGAAGTGATCGTACTGGCGCTGGGCATGACGGTTTTGGTAAGTATTGTTGAAGGCGGCATCCCCAACGGTGGCTACATCGGCGAACTGCTCTTTATCTCGGCCTACGGCTTCCCGCCCGAAGCCCTGCCGCCTGCCATTATCATCGGCACATTGATTGACCCGGTAGCCACGCTTTTGAACGCCACAGGCGATACAGCTGCCGCGATGTTGATTAATAGGTTTGCCGGAGAGAAACAGGTTGTGTATAAAGCGAATTAATTTATGCGGCCTGGGTTATATCGTGTTTAGCATTCAATCGCCCTCTAAACAAAATTATAACCGCCCAATACGCCCCTTCAATAATTAATGTTAGTTCACGCTCATAATTGAAGGCTTCATTAACATAGTCCCGATGACTATCGGTCATATATATGACTATAGTTTCAAATAGCCACCCTATATTTATACAGATAGCGACTAATAAAAGAACGGCAATACTTTTTCCAAGTCTTTTAATAAATAATAATAGTGGAACTATGAATCCGCATGTAAGCATAAACCAGTACGAATACTTATAGAGGCCGGTTGCCCTATCGATAAAAAGTTTGTAGCCTACATCGCCTTGAAGTAACGTCAATAAAAAGAACAGGATTGATAAAACAGAAAATGCTATCAGTATCCATTTAATGATAGTGATAACATTTTCAAAATTGTATTTCTTTTTAAAAATCGCTCTTAAAACAATTACAACAAGAATAGTAATAATCAAAGGCCTAATTAAATGCGCTGTGATGAGCGTGATAATAGTCCCCACAATATCCACCTCTTAAAATATCGCAGGATACTTACCCGGGTTAGCTTCATTCATCATTTTGTAAACAGTTTCTATCACATCATCATGTGATGGTTTGCTAAAGTAGTCGCCATCTGAGCCATATGGTGGCCTGTGTTCGGCGCCGCAAAGGGTTTTGGGTTGCGAATCGAGCGAATAGTAGCCGTTTTGCGCCTCGATAACTTTTTGCAGGATGAATGCAGAACCACCACCAGGCAGGTCTTCATCAACCACCAAAAGCTTATTTGTTTTCTGTAGCGATTTACCACAAAGGTTTTCAGTATCGAATGGATAAAGTGTTTGCGGATCTATCACTTCTATATTGATCCCCATTTTGCTAAGCTCCTCGGCAGCCTCCATTACGATGCGCAGGGTAGAGCCGTAGGTAATTACGGTAACGTCTGTACCTTCTTTCAAAATCTCGGCCTTGCCTAACGGCACGGTAAACTCGCCAACGTTGGCAGGTAATTTTTCTTTTAAGCGGTAACCGTTAAGGCATTCAATAACCAGTGCAGGTTCATCGCCACGCAGCAGGGTGTTGTACATGCCGGCAGCCTGGGTCATATCGCGCGGAACGCAGATGTGCATACCACGCAACGCATTCAGTATAAAACCAAGCGGCGACCCCGAGTGCCAGATACCCTCTAAACGGTGGCCACGTGTACGCACAATAAGTGGTGCGCGTTGCCCTCCACGGGTACGGTAGCTTAAACTTGCCAGATCATCACTTAAAACGGTGATGGAATACAGCAGGTAATCCAGATACTGGATCTCCGCAATTGGGCGTAAGCCACGCATGGCTAAGCCCATTCCCTGTCCAATAATAGTCGCTTCGCGGATACCGGTATCGGTAATGCGCAGGTCGGTATATTTGGTTTGTAAACCGGCAAATCCCTGATTAACATCGCCTATGGCACCAACATCTTCACCGAAAGCAACAATAGATTTATCGCGTTCGAAGTTAGCATCAAAGCAGGCGTTCAAAACTTCGCGTCCATCCATTACTTTGGCATCGTCATCATAAGTCGGTGCAATAACAGGCACGTACAATGGCGATTTTGGGGTATCGGTAAATAGTTTTGAGTTAAAGCGTTCGGTATTTTTACCTTTTTCGGCAACCAAATAGTTTACCAGATTTTGGCGGGCATCGCTGTTTTCTTTAACCGTTAAGCGTAATACTTTACGGATGCAGGCAATAGTATCGCGGCGGCCCGGGTCAACACAAGTTTGCAGGCCCGACATTAATCCCATCAACACATCGCGTTGCGGAGATTGCTGCGCGATCTTGTCTATCAGGTCAACAGCCTCTGCCATTTCCGCTTTTATCTCATTCTCTAACTCGCTCCATGCCTCGCGCTGGCAGTTACGAACGTGTTTTTTAGCTTCTGCTTCAATCTCGTCTATCTTCTCGGCAGTGCCAATCGCCGTTTCTATCATCCATTTACGCATTTGCAGCAGAGAATCATGTTCTTCTTCCCAAGCCAGGCGGTCTTTAGACTTGTAACGTTCATGGCTGCCCGATGTTGAGTGGCCTTGCGGCTGGGTCATCTCCACTACGTGGATCAATACCGGCACATGCTCTTCGCGGCAAATTTTGATGGCGCGTTCGTAAGTTTCGCAAAGGGCGACGTAATCCCATCCGCGTACTTTAAATATCTCGTACCCGTTGCCTTTGGCATCCCTTTGGAAACCCTTAAGCACTTCGGATATATCTTCTTTTGTAGTTTGCAGCTTTGCCGGTACAGATATGGCGTAGGCATCATCCCAAACAGAAATAGCCATGGGCACCTGTAAAACACCTGCAGCATTAAACGTCTCAAAAAATAAACCTTCGGACGTTGAACCGTTGCCTATAGTGCCAAAAGCAACCTCGTTACCATTTACCGAAAAGTTCTTCAGGTACTCCAGTTCTTTATTTTGGCGGTATAGTTTTGAGGCATAAGCCAAACCAAGCAAACGCGGCATATGGCCGCCGGTGGTAGATATATCCGCGGCACAGTTCATGGTTTCGGCCTGGTTTGTCCAGTTACCGTCTGCATCAACATAGCGTGTAGCGTAGTGGCAATTCATTTGCCTTCCGGCAGATGCAGGATCTTTCTCAATATCGGGGTTGGCGTATAGCTGAGCAAAAAACTCCTTTAGGTTGCTCATACCGGTGGCAAACATAAAAGTTTGGTCGCGGTAGTATCCCGCGCGCCAGTCGCCCTTTTTAAAAGCTTTTGCCATAGCCAGCTGCGCGACTTCTTTGCCGTCGCCAAAAATACCAAACTTGGCCTTACCTGTTAGAACCTCGCGCCTGCCAATAATACTAGCCTGGCGGCTCTCGAAACCAACGCGGTAATCATCAATTACAATTTTTCTAAAATCGTCAAAACTGAGTTCGGCAGCATTTTCGGTGTTGCCTGTGTTCAATACAGTTTCGGGCATATAAAATTTTGTTTAGGCGGTAAAATTAGGAAATTCTATTTTGTTATTTGTATCGGTTAATGTAAAACATATTGTTTTTGCAATAGTTTTGTATTTAGGTTAAACCTTTTATATTTGTAATAATCAAACAGGTAACCATGAAAAAAATATTACTGATATGCGCGGTGGTTTTAGGCTTTGCCTTTAATGCATCTGCCCAAACCGACACAAAAGCCGAGTTTAAATTCAACGAAGAGAAACACGATTTTGGTAAAATTGCACAAGGAACCCCGGTAACCACTGTTTTTGAATTTACTAACGTTGGTAAAGAGCCCCTTATTTTAACAGAGGTAAAACCTACCTGCGGTTGTACCATTGCCGATTACACCAAAACACCTGTGTTAGCAGGCGCAAAAGGCTCGATCAAAATTACTTACAACGCAGCTGTAGCTTCGGCATTTAACAAAACCATTGTGGTAACATCAAACGCTAAAACTCCAACAAAATATTTAAATATTGTGGGTGAAGTAGTTGCAAAAGCACCGGTTAGCAGCAAATAAGAAGGCAGCCCCACTCAACCCCCCCGCGGAAGAGAGGGCTAAAAAAAAATTAAGGCACCAATAAATGGGTGCCTTTTTTATGACCTCAACCCGACTCATCTCCGAGAGAGAGGGGCTTAAAGAAAATTTTTAATTCTCCCCTCCCGGGGAAGATACGGAGGGGGCTTTTTTTTACTAATTTTGCCCCATGCCAAAAATATCTGAAAAAGGGCAGCGCATGCCCGCCTCTCCTATTCGAAAATTAACGCCCTTTGCCGATAAAGCTAAGCTTGAAGGTAAAAAAGTATATCACTTAAACATAGGCCAGCCGGATATTGAGACCCCGGAAGGTATGCTAAACGCGATCAAAAACATCGATTTTAAGGTGTGGGCGTACACGCCATCTGAAGGCACTTTAAGCTATCGCAAAAAACTAACCGAATACTATAACAAACTGGGCTACAATATTACGCCCGACAATATTATTGTTACCACCGGCGGATCTGAAGCCATTACTATTGGTATGATGGCCTGCCTTGACCCGGGCGACGAGGTAATTATTCCCGAACCATTTTACGCCAACTATAATGGTTTTGCAAACCAGAGTGATATTGTGGTAAAACCAATTTTATCATACATCAATAACGGTTTCGCGTTGCCGCCGATCAGCGATTTTGAGAAATTGATAACAGATAAAACCAAGGCGATCATCATTTGCAATCCCAATAACCCAACCGGCTATTTATACTCGCTGGAAGAACTAGACGCTTTGAAAAAACTTGCCCTGAAATATGACCTGTACCTGTTTAGTGACGAAGCATACCGCGAGTTTTGCTATGATGGCCGCAAGTTTATATCGCCCATGCACCTGGGCGGTTTGGATGAAAATGTGATTGTAATGGATACGGTAAGTAAGCGTTATAGCGCATGCGGCGCCCGTTTAGGTTGTTTGATCACTAAAAACAAAGCTGTATTGGCAGCGGGATTAAAATTCGCCCAGGCACGCTTGTCAGCAGGTATGGTTGAGCAAATTGCCGGGGAAGCCGCCGTTGACACCCCCGACGAATACTTTACCGCCGTAAATAAAGAATACACTAAACGACGCGATACGCTGGTTACCGCTCTTAATAAAATTGAAGGTGTGTACTGCCCCAATCCGGGCGGCGCGTTTTACGTGGTAGCAAAATTCCCGATAGATAACTCGGATAAGTTTTGCCAGTGGATGCTGGAAAGCTTTAGCCACAACAACCAAACGGTAATGATGGCACCTGCAACCGGCTTTTACAGCACAAAAGGCGCAGGGTTAAACGAAGTACGCATGGCTTACGTACTTAATAACGACGACCTGAACAAAGCCATGGAATGTTTAGCCGAAAGCTTAAAGCAATACCCTGGACGAATTTAGTTGGCAGTAAACAGTTGCAGTAGGCATAACAACTAATTATATATAAACGCTAAGCGAAATTTTATGCTGCTTAGCGTTTTGCTTTCATATCAATTATATTGCATTAATTAACTCAAACCTAACTTGAAATTCAGCGACAGCATAACGCAAAGCGGCACCCAAAACATCAGTTGGATAAACAACCTGCGGCTGATAGCCATGTTTGCGGTGATTGTACTGCATACCGCCTCGCCGCTGCTTTTTAAGTATGCTGATAGTCCGCTAAATTGGTGGATGGCAGCCGATATTTATAATGCCGCAGTCCGTTTTGCGGTGCCGGTTTTTGTGATGATAACGGGTGCGCTACTGCTCCATCGCAAATATGAACTGACGGATTTTCTGAAGAAGCGTATTAGCAGGCTCATTATCCCCTTCCTTTTCTGGAGCCTCATCTACATTGCCTACCGCTGGAATAACGAGGAGTTTTACTTCACCAAAGATGCATGGACAAACATCCGAATGGTTTTACATAACCTTAAATTGGGCAGCTACTACCATCTTTGGTATGTATATTTATTGTTTAGCTTGTACTTGTTCATCCCAATCCTAAGCAGTTTTGTGCGCAACGCTACAGAAAAAGAAATCCTGTATTTCCTGGCGATCTGGTTTATTACCATGCTCATCAATAAACCGTACTTTACCAGGTTTGATACCGCTATTGACCTGCATAATTTTGCAGGCTATATTGGCTACCTGGTACTGGGGCATTATCTGGCCTACAAACAATTTTGCATCCGCGGATTGCTGTTTATTACCGTGGTTTTGTTTGTGGCTTTTACGGCTATAATCGCCACGGGCACTTATTATCTTGAAGTTGAGGGTAAGGGCTTAAGCACTTTATTTTACGAACCTATCGGCCCGTTTGTACTGGTGCTATCTGCCAGTGCGTTCCTCATCGCAAAGCATACGGTTGTAAAACTTAACCCAACAGTTAACAAAGTGATGAATAATGCCAGTAAATATACCCTTGGCATTTACTTAAGCCATGCATTAGTACTCAATGGTTTTGAGCTGATGGATGTTCACTATACTATTCTTAATCCTGCTCTTAGCATCCCGCTTATAGCTTTGGTCTGCTTCGCGATAGCATGGCTTTTAATTTATATTTTAAGCAAACTACCTTTAATAAAATACGTTGTGGGATAAGTGTTTTTTGGTTGGCGGCCGGCAGCAAACAATATTTAAATGTGAACTGCAAGCTGCCTACTGCCAACAAAATACTGTATATTTGTGCTCTGCAAACTGTTACAGCAGGCTCAAAAAAAATGGGGTCGACCGGAATTGACAGGATGGAGATAACTAAGTAAGCATGTAGCGCGTTGTGTGAATTAGCGCTTAAAACTGAACGCTCAAACTTACAAATGGCGAAAATAACTACGCCTTAGCTGCCTAATTTAGAATTAGCATAGCTTTTGTCCCGCCGGTTTTCTGTTCTGTTGGATCGGCAACCGGGGCATCGAAAAACGGAAATAGCCTGCTTTAAGGTGTGGAAAGCAAGCGAAACAAAACACCTAAGGATTAAGGTACAGGTAAGCGGTTAACCTTCCATAGTCCCAACAATTAAATAACAGCTAAACATGTAGAAAGCTTTACTTATACCATGTTTGGACGAGGGTTCGAATCCCTCCGGCTCCACTTAATTCGGTATCAAAACCAAAGAAATGCCTGCAAATCAAAGGATTGCAGGCATTTCTTTTATAGTCAAATATTACTATTTACCCATCTTTTCGCATTTGCAAGGTGAGTAATTCGGTGAGTTGACTTTCTGAAAACCTTACTCACCAAAACGGCTTATCATTTAAATTATCAACCTGTTCAATAAATGAACATCTTGTATACAGCAGATTGCAAGCTTAATTTTGTTTCACTTTTAATGCTAAAACATTATGAAAACTAATTTCAGTTTGCTTTTCTATTTGAAAAAGCCAGAAAATTACGAAAATAGCCGTGTTCCAATCTATTTACGTTTAACCATAAACGGATAACGAGCCGAAACTACATCCGGGCGTGAATGTGAACCATCATTATGGAACAGCATTGCAGAACGATTTAAAGGTACTAAAGAAGAAATTAAATCTTTGAATGCTTATTTGTACAACCTGCAATCACAGGTTTGTGAAGCGCACCGTCAATTGACCGAAGTAAAAAGCAGTATTACTGCTGAAACTTTTAGGAATAAATTATTGGGTAAAGCGAAAAAACAAGAATGCTTATTGACATATTTAAGGAACACAATAAGAAAGTTGCCACATTAGTTGGTAAAGAATATGCCGCAGGTACGTCGATTCGCTATCAAACCTCACTAAAACACAACCAAGAATATTTGCAGTGGCAATACAAAGCGTCGGATATAGATACTAAAAAAATAGGCCATGATTTTATTACCAACTACGAGTTTTATCGCCGTTAAGAACGCAATTATGCTAATAACTCTGCTTTTAAATACATAAAGAACTTTAAAAAAATCGTTGGCATTTGCTTATCAAGCGGGTGGGCAGACAATGGTGTGCGAATTTAACAAAACTAAAAAAACCTAACATACAGCGGTAATTGTACTACAGCTAATTCAATTTGCAAACTTGGAAAAGCGACCTTAATTATAAAAATCCCTTATTAAATATTTAATTCATTTACTTGGTCAAACTAAACATATACGCATAATTTTAATTTCTGCAAACGGGGATGTCCAAGAAATAGCCACAAATGCAAATGCTGACGATTTCATTTGTAAACCTTTCGATATGGATGAGCTTTTATAAAAAGTTGAAAAATATTGTAATCTGTAGACAGTCTAATTTAATAGAAATCGTAATTGATTCTGACGCCTTTATTATAAATTAAAACACTTCGATATTTATAAGCTTTTACAAAAGGTAGCATTACCATAATAATTATGGTACATCTAACTAAAAATGGCATTAGATTGTCCCTCCTATTAAAGTAAAACAATGTGGCTAATAACGAAGAATTAAATTTAAATCTATTGTTTCATACAATTCATCATTAATTTGGATGATTTGGTCACCAAATCTAACTTGCCTGAAGCTTTGCCCAAACTACCCTAGCAATAGATTTGTTTATTCGTAATAATAAGTTTCATTGGCCAGCTTACTCAGTTAAATCTATAGTTTGGATGTCGGTTCAATAGATGTTTGCAACCATTTGCAACGGAATCACAAAAAAGAATTTGGTGCCAACGCCTTCTTCGCTGGTTACCCAAATGCGGCCATTACAGTTTTCGATCAGGTCTTTACAAAGCAACAGCCCCATGCCGGTACCAGATTCATTGAGTGTGCCTGATTTGCTGTCTACCTGACTTTTAAAAAGCTTGTTTACCCGCGCCGCCGACATACCCACGCCGGTATCTGTCACAGATACCATCGCATTTTCATCTTGCTCAATTACCGAGACTTCAATAACATCGCCTCCTCCCGAAAATTTGATGGCATTGGTAATTAAATTCCGAATCACTATCCTGATGGAATTAGGGTCGGCCAGCGCCCGTAATTCATAATTGCTGCCGCATACCATAGTTATATTTTTTAATAAAGCCTGTTCGGTCTGATCTCGAACTTCTGATTGGATTACATCGTAAATTAAAAAACTTTTGCCTGAGCTGTTGAAGTTTTCCAGCTGGCTATTTATCCAGAACAAAAGCGTATCTAAGAAATCGGATGTATAGTCAAGCTTTCGTATCACCGTTGGAATCATTTTCAGCATTTCCTGGTGACTGATGGATTCGTCGGACAGGAGATCGAATAAGCCGCGCAAAGTGCTTAACGGCGATCGCAGGTCATGCGCTAAAATGGATATCAGCTTATCTTTTAACTTATTAAGGTCATTTAACTTGTCGGCCTGCTGGTCTATATTGACCTTTTGTTCTAAAACCTCATTGTTTTTGTTCTTAAGCTGAGCATTTATCTGCAATTGCTGCTGCTTTTGCCGGTAATACATAAGAGCGATTAACAATGCCGCGGCTATAATGACAAAAAATATAATGTTTAACAAATCCTTATCATGCAGTTTTTGCTGATACAATAATGCGCTTGCCTTTTGCTGTAAGATTTGCTGCCGTTGTTTTTCGGCATAGTTATATTCGGTAATGTATAAGGTAAACTTCTGAATACTTTCGTCCTTTTTGAAAGTACGCTTCATTTTTTCGAAATCCTTTTGGGCCATAAACGCCTTCTCGTATAATTTCAACCCGCCAAGCGTTTCAATCAATTGAACAGCAGCATTAGTACGCAATAAAACACTGCCTATATGATCGGCAAGAATTTTGGCCTGCCGCGCAAAATTATATGCCTTGGAATAGTCGTGGTTTACGTTGTAATACAAGGCAATATTGATCAGCGTCGCTGCCTTGTTATAATCTATCTTATTATCTGATGATACTTTTAATGCCTGTTGTAGGTAACTTAATGCCTTTTGATTTTGCTTTTTGTAAATATAACATAAGCCCAAATCATTATAGCCCGAACTGATACCATCCTTGTCATCCTGTTTTTGATTAATAGCAAGTGCATCTGTGAGGTACTTAATCCCTTCATCATACTTTCCCTGGGCAATTAACACTTCGCCGATATTTTGTTTGGCTACAGAGATGCCACCATCGGAGTGCATTTTTGTCCATGTTTTTAAGGCCTGGGTAAAATAAGAAAGCGCCTGCGGATAGATCTCCATGTTTTGCAGCATAACGCCGATGTTATTATAATCTGCAGATATAGCTTTCTTGTTATGAAGCTTAGTATCGATATTAAGTGCCTTAAAATAGTAATCAAGCGCTGTGGATGGGTGTCCAAGGTTATCATAATTGTTGCCCATGCTTAAATATAAGCGGGATAAACCCGCCAAATCATTAATTTTAAGTTTTATTGATAGGGTCTTATTATAAAAGATTAAAGCTTTATCATAGGCACTTGACTGGTAATACAAATTGCCGTAAAGCTTATAACAATTGCTGATGCCCAATAAGTCATTTTCCTTGTTGTACAAGGTCATGCTTTCTTTCAGGTTTTTTATGACCGTAGCATATTTTGATTGGTTGATGTATACGGTGGTTGAGGCCAGTAAGCCATCCGCGATACCCTTGCTATAGCTTATATCGCGGGATAAACGGGTAGCCATTTGCCCGTAATAAATGGTACTATCAGGGTAGCTGGAGGTATAGGCGACGGCTAGTTTATTTAATGTGTTTACATGGGCAGTATCATTTAACTGTTTTTTACCAGCTATCGATTTAAGTAATTCGTTCCGCAGGCTATCCGGTTCAACCTTATAGTGATATGCCCAGCACCAATTACCAAAAAAAAGCGATAAAATACTTAGCCATATTTTTGTTTTCATTCAATAGAAAAATAGAATTAGGTTTTTTTGCCTTTGAATTTCCTGCCGTATCGTAACAACGGTACCGTTCCCTGATATTAACACCAATAGACTTTTACGAAAGAACTGACTTTATGTTATAAATTTAATTAAAAATATACTCCATATTATCAAAACGTTCATACATGAGGTTTAAAGATTGCACATTAAATCCTACTATTATTAGGGCAAGTTGGATATTCCGGAACCATTAATCACCTCGTTCCGAAATAGCGAACGGTTGGTTCAGAAACACTTTGACCATGTTAGTTCATTGATTATTAATTGCCATTTTCTAAAGTGGTTACACAAATCGGTGCTCTACATCCTACGGAATCGCCTAGTCAAGCCTTCCGGAATATCCGCACCGTCAATTGACCGAAGTAAAAAGCAGTATTACTGCTGAAACTTTTAGGAATAAATTATTGCGTAAAGCGAAAAAACAAGAATGCTTATTGACATATTTAAGGAACACAATAAGAAAGTTGCCACATTAGTTGGTAAAGAATATGCCGCATGTACGTCGATTCGCTATCAAACCTCACTAAAACACACCCAAGAATATTTGCAGTGGCAATAAAAAGCGTCGGATATAGAGACTAAAAAAATAGGCCATGATTTTATTACCAATTACGAGTTTTATCTCCGTTAAGAACGCAATTGTGCTAATAACTTTGCTTTTAAATACATAAAGAACTTTAAAAAATCGTTGGCATTTGCTTATCAAGCGGGTGGTTAGACAGACCCTTTTATCAATAACAAAATAAGGATTATGCAGGTTGAATAAGTACTCCAAACACTGGAATAAAAAATGGGAAGAGGTAGATAAAAAAGAACGCAAGATCGATGAAAAAGACTTAAAAAAGAAGATAGACAGTGGAAAAGCATCACAAACATGGTGTGATTAAGTAATAACTTCGGCTCTTTTAATTAACGGTATATTTTATCGCCTTCTTCACTAAAATAGTTTATTATCAAACAAAAAGTGCCATAATGCGTTTTAACATGGTTGGAATTAACAATATCTTAACATTATTCTATTATGAAAAAAATAATCGTATCATCGATGGTATTACTTTCTATTTATTCTTGTAAAAAAAGTGATAATAATAAAGGCACCTACAAAGTTAAATATGTTGTAAGCGGCACTGCTGTAGATCAGTTTAAAATAACTATAAATTCATCCGATAAATCAGTATCTACTCCATTTACCGGAACGCATGATACCACACTTTATGTGGCATCGGCCTCAAACATCAAATTGAATGCTAAAGGAAGTGGCACAAGTGTTTTAACCGGGACTATTTATGTTGACGACGCAATTGTTGCAACAGGATCTGATGCCGATGCTAATGGCGATAATAAAACGGAGGTTAAGCTGAATTATGACTTACCCGCCGCACCAGGTAAATACTAAAAATTTATCGCTTTACTTACTAAAAGTAGCGTATAACAACGAAGACCAGTTAAATAATTAACTGGTCTTCGTTGTTATATTTTTTTGCCAAAAATTCGCTCACATTTTAACTTAGTATTTATTTCATCGAAATAATAGTTGTGGCTTTTACAACATTTCACTTCTATAATAGAATTTTGACAAGGCCGACTATTATTGGTATCCTTAAAACGTCATTCTTCACAATTAAAGCCGTTTAAAATTCAATTATTCTGAAAGTTTTCCTCTAAATAGAATTTTATTTTTGCACTTTCAACAATTGGTTTTTTTCACGCTCAGTCTGCAACAGCCTTTCTAACAAAGCAACCTTTTAGTTATAAAGTTCGACGATTTTATCAATTGGATTAAATGAACATTGATAATTTAGCGGCGCTGAGTTATCAATTTATGTATGTATTACAAATAATATTAAATGCATCTTCCTCAACTTCCACACTCTGTTCAATTTTAAAAACAGCTTGCTGGCTTATTTCCAATTAACAATATATTTTCACTACAAGGCAAAAAACCGACACGGCACCCCGGTGTATCTATTAAAAGTGTAAATAACATGCTCGGTCATAAAAACATCAGGACAACGCAGCATTACGCCAAAATACTAGATTCAAAAGTGAGTGAGGATATGCAATTATTAAAGCTAAAACTGGCTAATTGAAGCAGTAAAATTACTTCGCTAAAAATGCTTGGCATGCGAGAAGCCAGATTCGAATCCGTTATTAAACACCTGACAATCAGTATTTTAGATTAAAATCTAAAACTTTATTTTTTTTAATCCAACGTTAGTCCAACACTTTCCTTGATTTTTATTGTGTTTTCATTACCGCAACTGCCTGAAAAAGAAAAACTAAAAATCTTTTTTTTGTTGAACTACGTATAAAAGAGTTTGAATAGCATATGAAAAAAAATAATCAAATCGGCAGTCTAAAAAATACTCCAACCCGGACGTTGCAATTAGGGTTGATTGGTTTAACGATAAGCATCGGCATCGCAATCTACTTCCACACCCTTGGTTTGAGTCTCTCTGCAATTATGGTAGGATGTTTTTCCATCAGCGTTGCCTCTATCCTTACGCTGCAGTTTTTTAAAATAATATTTAATACGCATGTCCTGATTATTGCCGCCGTTTGTATATTACTTATTATAAGTTCGTTCGTTGAGGGCTCATCAACAGGACAATATTTTTATTTTTTCCCCTTAACGGTTGTCATTCCGATTGTGGTTGATAATAAAACTGCAAGTCAATTGGAGTTTGTTTTACTTTTTTTCGCCGTTTTGACCTCATTTGCCATTTGTTTCTATGTGGGGCACACATTTTCTTCTATTGAAAACATTTCTACTCCTGTAGCTAAACAGATAATGTATTCAAACGTTGCATCGGCAATACTTTTAACCATAGTTTTTTCAATTTCAAATATTTTTTATGAGAAGCAATTGATTAATAAATTGAGTGCAATCGCTTATATGCAGTCGCACGAAATGAGAAAGCCGGTCGCCTCCATTATTGGACTTATGGATATTTGGAAAGACGAATCTTACGCTTATAATGAAGAAATTATTAGCATGTTAGAACTAACTGTAACTGAACTTGATAAAAAGATTCGTGTCATTGTAGAAAATAGCACTATTTAACGGAATTAATTTTAAAACACTTCTCTCAAATATTGCAACAGCTTTTTTTGTCTTAAAAATCTTCCCATGAATGGGAGCAGCAAATTTTAGTAACACCAAAACATAACCAGCTCCTACATAGGGGCTTAAGCCCATTGTGAGTCCCGGATAATTCGTTTCCGGGATTTGTACCTTGCCATCTTACCGCTTTTTACTTTATCCGGGCTTTAGCCCGGAGTCTTGCGGTACTACTTACCGCAAGACTTTTCAGGCATTTCTTAACTTCGCCCTGTCTTGGCTTATTAATTAGGTGGCTTTCTTCCACCATGACCTTTTGTTTGACTTCCAATTTGTTCAGTTCCTGTAATTGTTGCTGATATTCTGCAATCTGTTGTTGCTGCCGGGCAATGATTGCACCTTTTTCCGCTATGACGATCTGTGAGGGGCGAGCATTAAACTGGTCTACATTACCCAAATAGGCTACAAAAGTCCGCAAGTGCAGTTTTTGTTTATTAGTTCATTCGTGTTTGGTTTTGAATCGATTTTATCATCGTCAATCAGCTTGGCAATACCGTCTGGGATAATATCCCAAACATGCCTGAAAAACTCCGGTTCTTCGTCACCACGATTGAGTTTAGAAAATAGGACAGGTGGTAATGGTAGAATGCATCGAACTCACTTTCATTACGCTCATAAATTGTATTCAGGAAGTGGCAGTCGTAATGTCCGGGGCACCATGAAAAAGGCATACCGATGTCATAGGGGTGTTCCCGCCGCTTAAAACGTAAGAAAGATTTAAAGTATTCTTTGGATTTAAAGTTTTCTTCCAAGGCAGATAGAAGCTACTTAACTAAAAGTCAGGTATTAGAATTATGCCAAAAAAAACTTAAATATTATGAAAAATAAACAAAAAATTAGATAAGGGTGGTTTTAATAGAGTTGCAAAACTCAGCCATTTTTCTAAACCGCTCCGTTAATTCATTCATCCGGTTAATAAGTTCTTTAAAATCAACTGCCTTTCCATATATCATGCTGTTTCGCGTCAGTCTGTAATCTTCTTCCCTAATAAGCAATATGCCTTTAGGCGGGATAAAATTGATTTGTGATGGCCCAGGCAAATTAATAATCTATACCCCTAAGCATCCCGGCACTTCACGGTCAATGGAGATCAATATCTTCTGATAACCGTTCTATCAAATCTCATGACTTGCTTAAAGAGGTGCTACCCTTATAGACCATGCTGTAATGAACGCCGATTTTAATGCGAAGGTTACCCACCAGTCTTTTTCTATTGCATTTTCTGGTAACCCGGTTTGATTACTGGGTGCATTTAAAATTTAAATGTGCTTCTTTTCTGTTAATTGCAACCATTCAATCGTAGCTATTCATTTTATGGTTTATCGAAATAAGCAACTGCCCAATCCATGCCGGTACCAAATTTGCATCCTCTTATAGAAGATTCTAATCTTCCTTAGTAAACAAGGTAGTAATGCAATCAATTAATTCCGGTGTTGTACCTGTTACGCCCAAGGCTTCCAACGCCTTTATAACAAGGCTACTAATCTGCACTTTAGCAGCAAATTTATTTGTGGGCGGCGGTTTGAAAAAAAATCGTGCGTTTACCAGCTTATAGCGTTTTCGGTTTACCATCCGTCAGTAGGTGACCTATTCGGTGACCTCCGAAGATTATAAAAACTTAAAAATCTGATTAACAGATACAAATTTAACAATAGTGGTTCCCTCCGGCTTCACTTAAAGAAATAACCAAATCGGTTGTTCCCATTTTTTATTTACACCAGAAATTATTAATAGAGAATCAAATTAAAAAATAGTACTTGAAATAGAGTACGATATTTTATATGATTTTGCTTCCTACATCTTAATTATCCGACAAGCGCTTTTATTAAGTATAAATGAAGATTTTGAAATAAAATTTTAAAAAAAACCATCGCGCTTTATACTTTACAGGTACCGGTACATTAATTGCAACGTGTAAATTTTTTTGCATCCACGTTAGTTTAGTTTATGGCTAAATTAACGTATTAGATTTCAGTTTGAAATGATTTTTCGCCTGTTTTTGAAATTCGTCCGGCGTTTGCGCCGTTTGTTTTTTAAAGAACCTGCTAAAGTAGGGCCGGTCGGAAAATCCAAGTTCAAAGGCTATTTCTTTAATAGTATCCTCGCTGTGTATGATCAGCCGCTTAGCCTCCAATATAATGCGGTCATGGATGATCTGGGTACCTGTTTTGCCTAATTTATCCTTCAATATCTGATTAAGTCGCTTGGAACTAATATCCAGTTTGCCAGCATAGAAATCAATATTGCGAACCTGCAGATAGTTTCCTTCCAGCAGCATCAAAAACTCATACACCCTTTTCTGATGAATATCATGCGCAGTAAATTCTTGCTCTTTAACTTTGATCAGTTTTAAAAGAAATACTTTGAGCAAAGTTTTTAAGATCATCAGGTCATCGGACGACTTCTGGTATTCACCGATCAATAAATTGTAAATGCCGCTCAGATCATCTGCTGCAGCTTTGTCTAAACGCAGACATGAGAATTCGCCCTGAACATTAAAGATTTTGAATATATCCAGTAAAAACTCTTTATCCTCTTCTTCCAGGATCTCTCTTTTGAACGATATCAATTCTCCGTTTTTCCCGGCTTTATTCAACTGGTGTACCCGGTATGGCGGAATCAGATAGATCCAGTCTCCTTTAACCTCAAAATCATTAGTTTTTAATGCGTGCAGCGGATCTTCGTTTTTTAACCATACAATCTCAAAGAAGTCCTTTCTACCCGGATCATTCAAATAACTTGGTGGACAGTTATTTAAATTCCTGATGTAGATCATCGCGCTTTCCAGGCGATTGTCATTAGTATCATTCGTCATTACGTAAAGATAGCTACTTCAGCACTAACCTAGTGGATAATCAGATAATTATGGTAGACTATTCAGAAATTACACAATTAAAGCTTTGTATTTATGACTTTTAAGTGATCCTATTTCCAGATAGTCCACCCAATGGGGCTGTTTGTATAACCGTTTGCGCTGGCAGAGGCGATACTTTTGCCTAAGAATTAAACGCTTGAAATGGAGCTATCAAATCAATACAACGAAGATACTGCCGCTGCTGTAAAAGAAAACCTGATACAGGTGTTACACGAGAATAATAAACTGGCAGAAAAGATCGACTATCGCAATTTCGGAGAACTGATCAAAACAATAAATGAGGCGTCTGCCATCTTCCTGATTGCTTCCGGTCGTTCTGGCTTTTCTATGCGTTCAGTAGCGATGCGCTTAATGCACCTGGGACTGAAAGTTTTCTTCGTAGGCGAAACAACCACCCCGGCTATCAAAGCAGGTAACCTGTTATGGGCAGCATCTGGTTCAGGAACGACAAGTACTATCGTGAAAGCAGCCGAAAAGGCTAAACAGATGGGTGCCAAAGTAATCGCGATGACTACTAACGCGTCCTCTTTGCTGGCCGAAATGGCAGATGTGCACATCCTAATCCCGGCAGCTGAAAAAGAGGATCATAACGGAGCGAAATCAAAGCAATATGCGGGGAGCCTTTTTGAACAGGCAGTCCTTTTATTAGGCGACGCTGTATTTATGGAGTTATGGAAAATTGACGGGACGCCTGCTGAAGAGCTTTGGAAACGTCATGCGAACATGGAATAATTAAGTACTAATAAATCATATCAATTCAAATTAATAAATAAAACAATGGCAAAATTACAAGTAGCAATAGATTTATTGACAACAGAGGAAGCATTAGCGCTTGCCGCAAAAGTTGCACCTTATGTAGACATTATTGAACTGGGTACCCCGCTGATCAAAAACATGGGATCGGCTGTAATCACCGCAATGAAAAAAGCACATCCGGATAAACTGGTATTTGCTGATTTAAAAACGGCTGATGCCGGAGAGTTGGAAGCTGATATCGCATTCAAAGCAGGTGCAGATCTGGTTACCGTTATGGGAGCAGCAGGTAACGCCACCATCATTGGTGCAGTTAAAGCCGCTAAAGCGCATAGCAAAGGTGTGGTAGTAGATACAATTGGTTACCCGGACCGTGTGAAACGTGCACAAGAAGTAATTGAATTAGGCGTTGAATTTGTAGAACTACACGCCGGATTAGATGAACAGTGGACAGCAGGATACTCTATCCAGGTACTTATCGACGAAGCAGCCAGAGCAGGTGTACCTGTTTCTATTGCAGGAGGTGTAAATTTAAGCAACATTACCGCTGTTATTAAAGCCGGTGCCCAGGTAGCGGTTGCTGGTGCAGCCATTTACGGAGCTGAAGATCCTGCTGCTGCTGCTAAAGCATTACGCGAAGCTATAGACGCAGTATAGTATCGTTTATCCTATTAACCGCGACCAGGATAAACAAATGACTAATAAACGTGTAACCCCGGATGTTCGGGGTCACGTTTATTACTTCAACCCTATCAGGTAACTTAAACTAAGTTAAGTGTATTTCTTAACGTAAAAAAACTGTAAATGAGATATTTACAAGGTTTTTAAAATTGCATAAAATTCAAGAAGTTTGAATTAATGCAACTTATTTGCAAGGCAATCATTCCATTATTTAAGCAGTTCTGTTTGGTATAAAACCTTTCCCGAAGCATTACAGCTTTAACATTAATTTTTTTATTGTTTACTGCAAAGTATAAAAAGCCGTGGTCTGATGCCTGAAAGCGCCTATATGGCCCCCCGGGTACTAACATCCGTTAACTCCGACCCTGCACCGGAGGGGCCACGTAGTATTGTAGCAGCTTGTTTAATGGGGTCGCCGCTTTTGGTTATATTTAAACCTGCAACTTAACCCTGCAACAATTCGGCAGTGGTAGTTAAAACACCTGCATTAAACTCTTCTGCAACCGAGGTAATAGCACCGGTTACATCCTTTTTACTTGATGTGCCGTAACCTATAACCACAACATCTTTAAGTTGCCTGGCATCGGGCAATAAGTTAACGTTGATGGTATTGTCCGATCCTACTTTTACTTCTTTAGGCTGGTAACCTATAAAACTAAATCTTAAGGTAACGATGTTACCGGTAACCGTTAGGACAAATTTGCCTTTGCCGTCTGTCATTTTGCTTTTATTTGATCCTGAAAAAGCTTGATAACCTTGATAATCAACGAAAAAAACTCAGCAAAGCTGACGCACAAATATATTCTATAAAAACAGTAGACTTTATAGAATATATTATATATTTGCATCGAAATAGTTCTTAATAATTATCAAGAAAGACTGAGGGATAGGCCCGTTGATGTCTTAGCAACCTGTACGCCAAAGGTATAAAGGTGCTAATTCCTATCTGTAGCAATGCAGAAAAGATAATGTTCGCAAGTTATTGCATGCCCGTAAAGGCAATCATTAGATCATTTGGTACCTCTCTTCATTTCGTTGATAATTAAGCCGGCAATTGTTAATCAAAATGAAAAATAAATACTTATTCGTTACCTGCGCTTTACTACTTATGGCAGATGTTGCCGGTGCGCAAACCGTTAAACCAACCGCCCTCGCCAATCAAGATCGGGGTTATATTGTAAAAACGGGTTATGCAGCACCTTCTGATTTTGTACTGCAGCTTGCCGATGGTACTAAAACATCGCTAAATCAACTTGCGGGTAAAATAGTCATCCTACAATTCACGGCCAACTGGTGCAGTGTTTACCGCGAGGAAATGCCACACCTGGAACAAGAGGTTTGGCAGGCTTATAAAAACAAAGGCGTTTTACTTATAGGCGTTGACCGCGATGAGCCGCTGGAGAAAGTTGCCAGATTCCAGAAAGACATGAAGATAACTTACCCCCTCGCGCTTGACCCGGGTGCGGCCATTTTTGGCAGGTTTGCAAACAAAAAAAGCGGCGTAACCCGTAACGTTGTAATAGACCGCGACGGCCGGATAGCTAACCTTACCTGTTTGTATGACCCGCAGGAGTTTTCAGCCATGGTAAAAGCCATTGACGCGCTTGTAAACAAACCTATTGCCGCTCTTAACTAATCATTTTAATAAATTTTTGCTCTAATATTATTACATGAAAACGATCCCTACACTTACTAAACGAAGTCGCTTGAACGCTTTACCCTTCTACACCAATTTAAACCTAATTACCTGCATGCCTGCCATGTGTTGTTGCTTTTAATCTTACAGCAACGTTACCGGTGCAAGCATTCCTGCTAAACCCGGAGAAATTATTACCAATTCATTCTTTACACTTTATAAGCTCACTGGTTAGGTGCCATTCGCCGCAACCCTGCATAGGATTGCTATATTTTATATTGGCATTTTTTATAAAAAAAAAATAAACAACATGTTTAAAATTTACAAACCGATACTGGCAATTGTATTGCTATTACTAACCATACAACAGGCAAATGCCCAGGCTGTAAAAATAAGCGGTGTGGTAACCGCGGCGTCAGACGGGCAGCCGTTACCCGGTGTCAGCATTGGCGTTAAAGGGTCTGCCGCAGGTACCCAAACGGATATTCAGGGCAAATTTACAGTTAGCGCAAACGTAAACGATGTAGTAAAGGCATCTTACATTGGCTTTACCACACAAGAGGTAACGGTTACTAACGACGGCGCACCCCTGCGGATAATTTTACAGGAAGCTCCCAACTCCCTTAATGAGGTGGTAGTAACCGCGTTTAATATTTCTAAAGATAAAAAATCGCTGGGTTATTCTGTACAGGGCTTAAAATCAAAAGATTTTTCGGAAGCTAAAGAAACCAACCTGATCAACTCGTTCGCCGGAAAAATCGCGGGTGTGCAGGTAACCGGCAGCCAGGGCGATATGGGCTCATCCCGCATTATCATCAGAGGGGAAACTTCTATCGCCGGTGAAAACCAACCATTATTTGTTATTGACGGTATTATAGTTGACAATGCGCAACGCCTTGGCACCAATGGCTCACGCGATTTCGCAAACCCCCTGGCAGATATTAACCCCGATGATGTAGAAAGCGTAAGTGTGTTAAAGGGGCCTAATGCTGCCGCGTTATATGGCTCAAGTGCTGCAGCCGGTGTTGTACTCATAAAAACAAAAACCGGCAAAGGAACAGCCGGCCTGGGTATCACCATTAATTCTAACACTTCATTTGCAACCCTCAAGGTTTTTCCGGATTATCAAAACCAATATGGCCAGGGCTCGAACGGAAAATTTAGTTACGTTGATGGTAAAGGCGGAGGCGTAAATGATGGTGTGGACGAAAGTTGGGGGCCGCCTTTGGATGGCAGGCTGATATCTCAATTTAATTCTAACGGGCAACCTGTACCATTTGTAGCCTACCCTAATAACGTGCGCGATTTTTTTAAAACAGGTGTTACCTACAACAATGGCGTTGCATTGGCAGGTAGCGGCGAAAAATTCGACTACAGGATCTCGTATAACAACCTGCATCAAACAGGGGTAGTGCCAAATTCTTCACAGGGCCGTAACACATTTTCTTTTAATGGTACATTTAGGCCAACGCCCAAATTAACAGTTACTACAATAGCTAACTATATTAAAGACGATGCCGACAACCTGCCCGGCGCCTATGGCAGGCGGGCCACCAGTACCATGCTACAGTTTACCTGGTTTGGCCGCCAGGTTGATGTTAATCAACTCAAAAATTACCGCGATGCAAACGGCAACACATTCAACTGGAATAACAGCTATTACAGCAACCCCTATTTTATTGCATACGAAAATACTGTTGGTCAACATAAAAACCGCCTGATCGGTAGCGTGGAATTAAATTACAAAATTATTAGCGGGTTATCGGCCAACTTACGTATAGGTACCGATTATTCTAATGACCGCCGCAAAAGCCGCGTTGCTTATGGTACCAACGGTACGCCATTCGGTTCGTACGAAGAGGATGCTTACGGCGTTACACTAACCAATACCGAGGGCCGTTTACAATACACTAAAAAGCTGAATAAAGACTTCAGTATCGATCTACTGGCCGGTGGTAACATCGCTACTAATTTAAACGAACGCAACTACCAGCTTGCGCCAAAACTGGCGGTAGCCGGCTTATATACGCTAAGCAACTCGCGCGACCCGCTGGTATCATCAAACGAATACTACAAAACAAAAACGTACAGTTATTTTGCATCGGCGCAAATTGGTTTCAGGGATTACGCGTTCCTAAACTTTACCACCCGTAACGATTGGTCATCTACACTGCCGTTGAATAACTTGTCCTACTTTTATCCATCCGTTAACGGTAGCTTAATTTTATCTGAGGCCCTTGATATTAAAAGCGACTTTTTAAGCTATGCCAAACTAAGGGGGGGCTGGTCTCGTGTGGGTAAACCCGCAACAGCCTACCAGTTGATAAACACTTATAATTTTATTGCACCATTTGGCTCAAGCCCGCAACAAAATGCTTCAGGTATATATCTTAACCCCGATCTGAAACCGGAAATAACCACCTCTGGTGAAGCAGGTGTAGAATTAGGCTTTTTAAAGGACCGTGTTAAGCTTGATGTAAGTGTTTATAATACTAATAGCGTTAATCAAATCTTGAGCGTGCTGGTTAGCCCTACAACCGGCTACAGCCAAAAGCTTATTAATGGCGGCCGAATTAATAACAAAGGGCTGGAGGTACAATTAGGCCTTACACCTGTAAAAACAAAAGATTTTTCATGGGATATAAATGTGAATTACGCCCGTAACCGCAGTAAAGTTAATTCGCTTGATGACGAAGGCCGACTGCAAAATTATACCATAGGCACAAACCGTACTGTGCAAGTGCTGGCAGGTGTTGGTAAACCATATGGTACTTTGTTTGGCACCGCTTATCAGCGCGATGTATCTGGCAATATTATTATTGGTGCAAATGGCACACCTGTTATTAACCCCACCAAACAGGACCTTGGTAAATTTACACCAGATTGGCTGGGCGGCATTACCAACAGCTTTAGCTATAAAGGTATAAACCTAAGCTTTTTAGTAGATGCACGTATTGGTGGTTCAATTTATTCTAATACCAACCGTACCGGTACATATACAGGTGTGCTGGCTTCTACCCTTCCGGGCCGTGGTGAAGCAAATGGTGGTTTAAGTTACTACTACCCCGGCAATATCGCATCGGCAGGAGCTATACAGGTAAATACCGGTGCAAGCGCGCCTGCAGGCGAAACCGTTTACGATGACGGTATGATCTTTAAAGGCGTAAAAGCCGACGGTACAGCTAACGCCACTATTTTACCTGCACAGTCGTATTACAAAGGTTTTACCAATGTAGACGAAGCATTTGTTTACAGCGCATCTTACGTAAAACTTCGCGAAGTAAAAATGGGATACACCTTCCCGTCACAATGGGTTAAGGGTATAGGGTTACAATCTGCCACGGTATCATTAGTTGGCCGTAACCTTTGGATCATCCACAAAAACGTGCCCAACATCGACCCGGAAACTGCCTTTAATACCGGTAACGGCCAGGGCCTTGAGGACCTTACTCTGCCAACCGTACGTAACATTGGTTTTAACATTAACCTTAAATTCTAACGATCATGAAACTTAAATATACAACCCTACTATTATTTGGAACGCTTTTGCTAACGGCAGTATCGTGCAAGAAAAGCCTGGTAGAAATTAATCAGAACCCCAACGCGTCGCAAACCGCCCAGCCTGACTATTTGCTTACAGGTGCAATTAAAGCTACTGCCGACACCTACTGGGGCACCGCCAACAACATGGATGCCAGCCTGCTGTTTGTGCAATATTGGGCAAAAATACAGTATACTGACCCCGACAGGTATATTTACACTAACACTTCGTTCCAGGAGTTATGGACGGTGGGTTATGGACGAAGTGTGATCAACTTAAACCAGATCATTAAACTGGCAGACGCGCAGGCTAACCCTAATTATAAAGGTGTAGCGCTTGTACTACGGTCGTGGGTATTTGCATTGCTGACAGATAATTACGGAGATATCCCGTATACCCAAGCCGCAAACATCAGCGAGCACCTCACCCCTGCTTATGACAAACAAAAAGATGTTTATTTTGCCATACTTGACGATTTGAAAACCGCGCAGGCATCGTTAACAGCATCAGGAAAACCTATCCTTGGCGATGTGATCTATAATAATAACATCGCTCTTTGGAAAAAATTCGCTAATTCGCTGCGCCTGCGCATTGCCTTAAGAATTGCAGACCGCGAACCGGATAAAGCAAAACAGGTGCTGGCAGATATACAGGCCGAAAGCAGCGGGTACATCAGCACAAATACGGAGACAGCGCAATTGGTTTACCTGTCTTCTCCAAATCAAAACCCTATTAGCAATCTATTTGATACCCGCGATGATTACCGCATTAGTAAAAGCGTTGTTGATAAGCTTTTCGCTTTAAACGACCCTCGCTTGCCGGTTTACGCCAGCAAAACAAAGGATGCAACTACTAACACTTATGTGGGGATCCCTAATGGTTTATTAATGGGCGATGCCAGCAACCTGGGCTTTACCAAAACATCAAAACCGGGCACCTACTTTTTAGCGCCAAATGCCCCGGCGGTAATCATTAGCTATGCCGAAATATTGTTTGACCGTGCCGAAGCCGCGGCGCGTGGCTTTACTAGCGAAGATGCTGCTGACCTTTACAAGCAAGCGGTTACAGCATCTTTAAAACAGTATGGCATTGCCGATGCGGCTATATCCACTTACACCGCTTTACCTGCTGTACAGTACAATGCTGCAAACTATAAAAAATCTATAGGCGAACAAAAATGGCTGGCCCTGTTTGGGCAGGGATTAGAAGCCTTTGCCGAATGGCGCAGGTTAGATTACCCGCAATTGGCACCAGCAGTTGCAGGTACGCTTAACGGAAAGCTGCCGGTTAGGTTTATATACCCCGGAACAGAGCAATCATTAAATGGTGTAAACTACAAAGCAGCCGTTGCCAGCCAAGGTGCAGATGTGCTTACCACCAAACTTTGGTTTGATGTAAATTAATTAAAAACACAAGGCCATGTATTTAATTACATGGCCTTTATAAGGTGGAGTGGCCGAGTGGTTAGGCGGAGGTCTGCAAAACCTCAAACGACGGTTCGAATCCGTCCTCACACCTCTTAAGAAGTATTGAAAATATTAAAAAAAACGCCTCTGGAGTACAAATAAGGCACAAAACCGTCTGAAAAAAAATACAACGGATTATAAAATTTCATTCCATCGTAGCATGATGATTTAATGGCATGCCTTTTGGAATAACGTATGCGATGACAAAATTCAAAGCAAATGCCTCGGTGATTTTTACAGATAAAAACGGCATAAAAATAGACACCTTTGTAATATTTGATACTGATGAAGTAACCGGTTTAACTCATATAAACCACGAGAATGTGCGTGTTGGTGAGGAAAGTTTGTTACTTCATTCTAAAACAGTTGGGCTTTACCATATGCCACTGGCAGATGCGTTCAGTTTTCAAATGCTTAACAAGCTTAAGGCAAAATATGCCAAGATAGATGCTGAGCGTAAAACGCTACCTATTAAAACAGAAAGACAAAACAGCCTGATGTATCTTTTGGCAAATGCCTCCTGATTTGTGGGTCATAATGCGCTAACGTAATACCGGGCAAATTTACCTAATCAATATATAACTAAAGGCTTCTGTCCAACCGTTTTTTTGTTAACATTATTTACCGGAAACAAAAAGAGGCATCGTTTCCAATGCCTCTTAAAATTATAATTTTCGATCTTAGTTAATTTAGATCAAACCTATCCAGGTTCATCACTTTATCCCATGCGGCAATAAAGTCTTTAACAAACTTGTCTTGTGCATCGGCGCTTCCATAAACTTCGGCAACTGCGCGTAGTTCGGAGTTAGAACCGAAGACAAGGTCGGCGCGGGTGGCCGTCCATTTTGTGGCGCCTGTTGCGCGATCAATCCCTTCGTAAAGTTCACGATCGGCAGATGTTGCTTTCCAGGTGGTGCCCATATCCAACAGGTTCACAAAAAAGTCGTTAGTAAGCTGGCCGGGGCGCGATGTAAACACACCATGTTTAGATCCATCATAGTTTGTATCTAAAGCACGTAAACCACCAACCAACAACGCCAACTCGGGCGCGTTTAGGGTTAGCAGTTGCGCTTTATCTATCAGCAATTCCTCGGTAGCTACAGATCCTTTTACTTTGCGATAGTTACGGAAACCATCGGCAGCAGGCTCCAGGTAACCCATCGCAGCCACATCGGTTTGCTCCTGCGTGGCATCAGCACGGCCGGGTGTAAACGGAACAGCAACGTCATGCCCTGCATCTTTAGCAGCTTTTTCAACCCCTGTCGAACCGGCCAAAACAATCAAATCCGCGAGGGAAACATTTTTACCGCCGTTATTAAATTCTTTTTGAATATTCTCCAACACGCTTAATACTTCCTGCAATTTAGCAGGGTTATTAGCCTGCCAGTACCTTTGCGGTGCAAGGCGGATGCGTGCACCATTGGCACCACCACGTTTATCCGACCCGCGGAAGGTTGAGGCAGAAGCCCATGCAGTAGAAACCAACTGAGAAATGCTTAAACCCGAATCAAGGATATTTGCTTTTAACGTAGCTATATCTTCCTCATTTATCAACTCATTGTCAACAGCAGGGATAGGGTCTTGCCAAAGCAATACTTCCTCCGGTACATCGGGGCCAAGGTAACGGGCACGTGGGCCCATATCACGGTGGGTAAGTTTGAACCAGGCACGTGCAAAAGCATCGCCAAATGCTTCGTGGTCTTCCAAAAAGCGTCTCGATATTTTTTCATAAGCTGGGTCAGCACGTAAAGCGATATCGGTTGTCAACATGGTTGGCTTGTGCTTTTTCGAGCTATCGTACGCATCCGGGATAATATCTTCTGCATCTTTCGCTACCCATTGGTGCGCACCGGCAGGGCTTTTGGTAAGCTCCCACTCAAAACCAAAAAGGTTCTCGAAATAGTTATTACTCCATTGGGTTGGTGTTGTCGTCCAAATCACTTCCAGTCCGCTGGTAATGGTATCTGCACCCTTACCTGAACCATATTTATTAGTCCAGCCAAAGCCCTGCAACTCTATATCAGATGCTTCTGGCTCGTTACCTACGTTATCAGAAGAGGCAGCGCCGTGAGTTTTACCAAAGCTGTGCCCGCCGGCAATAAGGGCAACGGTTTCTTCATCGTTCATAGCCATGCGGCCAAAAGTATCGCGGATATCCCTGGCTGAAGCAATTGGATCAGGGTTACCATCCGGGCCTTCCGGGTTAACATAAATTAAGCCCATGTGTGCAGCCGCAAGCGGATTTTCGAGCGGGCGTGTGTGTTCGTCGCCATTGGCATCTTCGTCAGATACCAACACGCCATGCCCATCTACACCCGGCACCCCGTCTGCATAACGCTTATCGTTACCCAGCCAGGTAGTTTCGGCACCCCAGTAAACAGATTCATCGGCTTCCCAAACATCTGGACGGCCGCCGGCAAAGCCAAAAGTTTTAAAGCCCATAGATTCTAAGGCAATGTTACCGGCAAGGATGATAAGGTCGGCCCAGGAGATTTTGCGGCCATATTTTTGTTTGATAGGCCAAAGCAATCTACGGGCTTTATCAAGACTTACGTTATCGGGCCAGCTGTTAAGCGGCGCAAAACGTTGCAGGCCCGCGCCGCCACCACCACGGCCATCTGTAATACGATAAGTACCGGAACTGTGCCATGCCATCCTGATGAACAGACCGCCGTAATGCCCAAAATCTGCCGGCCACCAATCCTGCGAATCGGTCATAAGGGCATACAGGTCTGTTTTTACAGCTTCAAGATCAAGGCTATTAAAAGCTTCAGTGTAATTAAAATCGCCGCCCATTGGGTCAGATAAGGATGAGTTTTGACGCAGGATGCTGAGCTTTAACTGGTTTGGCCACCAATCGGTGTTACGGGTACCGCCGCCGCCAATGTTATGCTTCATTTCACCGTTTAAAAACGGGCATTTACTGATGTCGTTTGATTCGTTTTCCATTTTTTTTTAGAAGATTATATATTAAAATTGGCTTTAATATATTAATTCTGAAAAGGTATGAATTTAAGATGTGTTTATGTTTACCAACGTATATTTTTAACAAAGAGATGACGGAATGGTTGGCTAAATCCCATCTTCAGATTATATCTGCTATTTTTGTGCCCGTAAATGGATAACAAAGGTCAGTCTTATATTTCTTATTTTAACGAAGGCGAAATCAAAGTTATTGCCTTACCCGAAAAGTTCACCTTTCCGTTTTATTACGAGCCACATCCACTGACGATAGTAGCTGTAGCCGATCTGCAGCAGTACTTAGAAACACAAACCGACCTTGACCATAATTTCGGGTTAGATGATGAGCAGGATGGCCCTGTTATTGGAAAAATGTTTGGCGTTTTGGTGGTGCAGGATGCAGGGGGGAAATTAGGTTATTTATCCGCCTTCTCGGGTAAGATGGCCGGCTCTAACAATCACTCGAAATTTGTGCCCCCGGTTTTTGATATGCTGATAGAGGATAGTTTCTTTTTGAAAGGACAGGATATTATCAACAGTATCAACCAACAGGTGAAGGCTATTGAGAGGGATGAAAACTACAACAGCTTAAAACAAGAACTGGGGCAAGACACTACTCTATCCCAAACAGAAATTTCCGAATTTAAAAAGCTCCTTAAAAGCAACAAAAACGCCCGAAAAGCACTTCGCGAAGCACAAAAAAATGTTTTAAGCGAACAAAATCATGAAGTTTTTGAAACCGACCTGATCAAACAAAGCCTGCGCGATAAACATGAGTTTAATGTACTATCCAATAAATGGGAACAGCACCTGGCAGAACTAACATCGCGCATAGCGCAGTTTGAGGATGAGGTGGAAGAATTGAAAAAAGATCGCAGGGAAAGATCGTCCGCTTTACAACAGCAGCTTTTTGAACAATACGTTTTCCTGAATAAAGGCATGCAGGAGAAAAGCCTGCAGGAGATCTTTAGTGCCACGGTATTTGGCAAACCACCAGCCGCAGCCGGGGAATGTGCAACACCCAAACTTTTACAGTATGCTTTTAAGCATGGGCACAAACCGATTGCCATGGCAGAGTTTTGGTGGGGCACTGCACCCAAATCAGAGATAAGGAAGCACAAGCAATTTTACCCGGCCTGCACCGGCAAGTGCAAACCTATTTTGGCGCACATGCTGGAGGGGATGCCTGTTGATGATAACCCACTTTTAGAAAACTTTCGCGAGAGCTATGAGATAGATATTATTTACGAGGATGATTTTTTTGTGGTGGTCAACAAACCTGCCGAGCTGCGGTCTGTCCCCGGCGTAAACGTTCATGATTCGGTTTATAGTCGATTAAAGGTGAAATTTGGTGGTATTGAGCCACTGATTGTTCACCGATTGGACATGGGTACTTCGGGCTTGATCGTAGTTGCAAAAATCAAAGAAGCACACAAATTCATCCAGGCACAATTTTTAAAACGGACGGTAACTAAGCGCTACACCGCCTTGCTTTCTAAAGTAATCAGGGACTCTGAAGGCGAGATCAACCTACCCCTTCGCGCCGATCTGCTGAATAGGCCAAGGCAATTGGTTTGTTTTGAGGAAGGCAAAAAAGCAGTTACCAAATGGGAGGTAATCCAGCGTAATAAAGATACCACCAAAGTCCATTTCTGGCCACAAACGGGTCGTACGCATCAATTGAGGATGCATTCGGCACATTTGCAGGGGCTTAACGCGCCTATTGTTGGCGATGACCTGTATGGAACAAGCGACGACAGGATGTACCTGCATGCTGCCTACCTGCAGTTTGTACATCCCCAAACCAAACAAACTATTACCTTTGAAATACCCGAAGATTTTTAGTAAAATAATTCATATGCTTACAATTTTAGCAAAATAGAATTATATTTTTGCACCCGTAATGGCAGAGATGAACACGGTGATGCAGTTGGCTTATGATTATTTAGAAAGCACCAATACGGTGGTTTTTTTAACGGGCAAAGCCGGCACAGGTAAAACCACCTTTTTGCAAAACCTGCGGCAAACATCCCAAAAAAAGCTTGCCGTAGTTGCCCCAACGGGCGTTGCTGCCATTAATGCAGGCGGCATGACTATCCACTCCTTTTTTCAGCTTGGCTTTGGGCCGATAATCCCATCAGGCACTGAAAGGCCCGAAGTGCATTTCAACACCGAGAAAAAAGACCTGCTTGCCAACCTGGAACTTTTGGTTATAGATGAGGTAAGTATGGTGCGCCCCGATGTGCTCGACCAAATTGACCTGATACTGCGCAACATCAAAGGCTCGCAATACCCGTTCGGTGGTGTACAGTTGTTACTCATAGGTGATCTTTCGCAGCTTAGCCCAATCATAAAAGATGACGAATGGGGCATATTAAGGCCTTATTATAACACCCCTTATTTTTTTAGCAGCAGGGTGATGCAAAAAGCACCTTACGTACGTATAGAACTTAACCACGTTTTCCGCCAAAAAGAGCAAGCTTTTGTAGATATTTTAAATGAGGTGCGCAACAATACCATCAGCCCGGCAAGTTTGCAAACTTTAAACGACAGGCACGTGCCCGGCTTTAAGCCGACTACCGAAGAGCCTTACATTACCCTCACCACCCATAACAGTATCGCGCAAAAAATAAATAACGAATACCTGGAGGCACTTGACGCCCGCGAGGTTGAATATTCAGCTACGGTTAGTGGCGATTTCCCGAGGGATGCCTACCCTACCGACATCACCCTGAAACTAAAAATTGGTTCGCAGGTGATGTTTGTGAAGAACGATAGCTCAGCCGAAAAGCTCTATTATAATGGCAAAATAGGCACCGTTACCGCATTGGATGATAGCATGGTTTATGTACAATGCGGCATTAATGACATAGAAATTGCCGTAGAAGCCATGGAGTGGACCAACATCAATTACCAGATGGAGGGCGACGAGATCAACGAAACCAACTCGGGTAGTTTCGCGCAGATCCCCTTGAAGCTGGCCTGGTCTATCACCATTCATAAAAGCCAGGGGTTGAGTTTTGATAAGGCAATTATTGATGTGTCCGAATCCTTTGCGCATGGACAGGCTTATGTGGCTTTGAGCCGTTGCCGAAGTTTGGCAGGTATGGTTTTACGTAACCCAATCGCGGCACGCAACATTATTGGCGACCCGGCGGTTACGCGTTTTAACCAACAATCGGCACAAATAGCGCCAGATGAGAAACGACTTGAACAGGATAGGTACCTATACCAACAATACCTGCTAAGCGAGTTATTCAACTTTGGCCCATTACAAACCAAGCTTAAAGAGTTTACCAGCCTGCTGCCCAATTTTGAGCAAGACATCATCGGCGTTGCAGAAAAATTCAACAGGCAGCTAAAAGCCGAACGCAGTCAGCAGGCATCGGGTTATTTCCTGGAGAAACTAACCGAGGCAACCGAAACGCTGCATCTTAACCTTCCTTTCCTGATAGATAAGTCCAAAGAAAAAGCAGCCAAAGCCGACCAGCTAATTATATGGCTGACGAACCGGATACAGCTACTGCAATATTTTGCAGCGAATCAGTTTACTAAACAAACCTATTTGGAACAGGTTAAAAATAAGGCTACCACGCATAACCGTAGTTATCTGAAAGCATTGAACGCCCTGCCTAACGAGGAACTTTACAACGAGCTATTAACCTGGCGCGAAAAGTTGGCAACCTCACAAAAAATAATGCAGAGCATGGTATTCACCGAAAAAACGATGGCTGCCATTGCCGAAAAATTACCAGCAACCCTAAAAAACTTAAGCGGCATAAAAGGCGTTGGCCCACAAAAGGCCAATCAATACGGTACAGAAATTATTACGCTTATCCGCGCTTATCAGCAGGGGCCGGAGAATGACCAGGCGAGTTTGTTTTAATTTTAAACTACGTGCTGTCGGTATTTATTACCTGCAATTTTAAATATTAAGATAGATGAAGTTAGGGGCTTTTAAAATAGCAGCTATATATGTGATTGTAGGGGTGCTGTGGATTATGTTGAGCGACAAGCTTTTGTTTGCCATGCAAAATCATTTCGATCTGGAATTTGTGCTGTTTATTAGCAGCATTAAAGGCGTAACTTACGTACTGCTTACCGGCTTGCTGCTTTATCAACTCATAAAACTGCATACCCGCCGCATTTCCGAAAGTGAATTGCGTTACCGCAGTTATTTTGACGACAACCCCAACCCTATGTGGATCCTCGACCTGCGTACGTTTGCTTTTACTGCCGTGAACGAAGCAGCTATTGTATTTTATGGCTATAGCCGCGAAGAATTTCTCCACATGAATATGCTTGACATTTGCCCGCCTAAAGATGTTGCCGCGGTACACTCCGCCGCACGCGAATTACAGCCAGGCATGAATGACAACGGCGTATGGCGGCATATTAAAAAAGACGGCGATATTATCAGCGTTGCCATAACATCGCACCTCATCCGCAAGCAAAAAAGCGGAAATATTATGGCGATGATAAAAAAGGTTGAACCTTAATTCCTACCCGAAATATTCTTAGGCAAATGCTACTAACGTAGGATTAACCATTACTGGTTCAGATTCCAGTCCGCTTACCCAAAACTGTTCATCAAATTTCTTGAACGATGCCTGCGGAAGTAAAACATCATGCGCCGCTTCATGGTCAAAATGCATAAAGGTTTTACCATCGGCCAGCAACCAGCACCCACATTTAATACCCAGATGGTTTAACTGCTTTACCTCTTCCATAATGGCGGCGATATTAGCCAAGTTAACCAGCGAAAATGTTGTGCTGGTGGTGTATTGTACCCTGTTTACTCTTATAATAATTTATTGTTTATGAGTAAAGATAAGGTGTGCTTTCCAATATTAAAATACTCAATCACGACAGATTGCGGAGTGAATTGCGACAAAGTGTTTATTCCTTACCCTGCATCATATTCACCATAAACTTCACCGCACCTGCCGAATGCAGTAATTCGGTGTTCTTCAGCGTTTCCTCAGCTGTGGCTGATGCCCGCTTAAGCATTTGTGTTTCAAAAGCTTTAACGGCGTTTAGGGTGTCGGGATGGTTTCCGTTTAAAAGGTACTGACTTAATTCCGGCGCATCCGGCATAGCCATATTTACGCCTTCACCGGCGTACGGTGGCATCAGGTGAATGGCGGCGCCAAGCATAACGAGATTTGGTTTAGTTTCCCATATTTAATTGAGCGGCATGCAAAATTGCGGGCGTGGGATAAAATTACCGCTGGTGTTCTCGAATAGTTCATCCCAAGCGTCACTCCAATCGGCGTATTTGTTTTTGAACCATCTAAGCACTTCTGTTTTATTATTGAAATCGATCCCACTTTCTGTGGCCCAACTTTCGGCTGACCGTTCATCAGTAAAAGCCTTGCCAGGGTTAAACCGCCCGGTCCGGCGCCTACAATGGCTATATTTTAAGTTTAAATATTGTTCATTTATAATGAGAAGCTTTTATGTGCTCCCTATTATCGTATAGGAACGTGAGGCGGCTATCTTCTAAAAATATCAGAAGTTTCTTCTAAAATCAACTGTTTGATTTTCAAAGCGATCTTTACTGGATATACCCACCCCGTTAAAATAAATTTCCTACAAAGCACATTATTTAAATAAAGAAGTTCTTTTGGCTTATTCTATTTTCATTTTTAGGGTGATGTTTATTTTATGGCTACCTTCCGCCACCTATCCGTTATTTATGTCGTTTCCTGTCAAAAAGATTCTTCTCAAAACCATTAAAATAAGCGTAATTACCACCGTTTCTTTATTAGCGCTAATGTTTTTGCTCCCTTATTTATTCCCGCAAATGGTTACGCAAAAAATAAAGCAATGGGCAGGCGGCAGTATCAACGGTAAATTGGCATTTACAGATACGCGCCTTTCCTTTTTTAAGAAATTCCCGGCACTTACGCTTACGCTGGATGATTTTTTGTTAAGGGGCCGCGCGCCTTTTGATAACGACACACTGGTATCTGCCAAAGAAATTTCGCTGGCTATCGATCTTTCATCGTTACTAAAAAGCAAGATCAACATCAATAAAATATACCTTAACCAGGCCTATATTAATATCCGGGTAGATAGCGCGGGAAGGGCAAATTACAACGTTTATAAAGGTAAAACCGATAAAACGGCTACACCTGCCGATACTGCAAGCGCATCATTAGGCATCGAACAGATCCTGATAGAGAATAGCCGTTTGGTTTATAACGACCGCTCTATGCCCTTGCTGGTTAATGCCCGCGGGTTTAACTACAAAGGCAGCGGCGACCTAAGCAAAGACGTGTTTGATCTTTATAGCCATACCGATGCATCATCTGTTGATTTTTTCTACGGCAACAAGCCTTATGTGCTCAATAAAAAAGTAAATGCCAACCTGGTAACCAGTATCAACACCAAATCACTGGCCTTTTCATTTCAAAAAAACGACCTGCTTATCAACCGCCTGCCGGTACAGTTTAAAGGTAAGTTTGAGTTTTTGAAGGATGGTTATGATATGGATTTCAGGATCGTGTCCGAACAAAATAACCTGAACGATATTTTTACCGCCCTGCCGTCTGAATATGCTAAATACGTGGAAGGCACCAACTTGAAAGGCAAAGGTAAAATAGAACTGAACCTTATTGGCAAATACATCTCCGCCAAAAACATCATGCCCGATTTGAGCCTTAACCTAAAGGTGCGCAACGGATATGTAGCTAATAAAAATACACCTGCACCGGTTACTAACCTGTATGTGAATATGGATGCCAAAGTGCCGGGACTAAACCCCAATAACCTCAACCTGAATATTGATTCAATATATTTTAATATTGGCAAGGATTATTTCGGCTCGGTAATTAAAATTAAAGGCCTTAAATCGCCACAGGTTTTTGCTAAGATAAATACCGAGATAGACCTGGAGAAATGGTATAAGGCATTCGGTATAAAATCTTTCCAGGTTAAGGGCAGGTACAAGTTAAACCTGCTTGCCGAAGGCAAATACAGTACCGGCATAAAACATACGGGCATCAGGCAAAAGGTGGATACTGTTATCACCAGCATACCTAAATTTACGTTACGGTCATCATTTAGGGATGGCTATTTGAAATACACCCGCCTGCCCGAAGCCTTGAGGAATATTCGTTTTGACTTGAACGCCAATTGCCCCGATAATAACATTGCCCACGCCACCATGGATATGAGCAATATAAACGCCGAGGCCCTAAATAACTACATCAAAGGCCGCCTAAAAATGAGCAACGCAGCAGGATCTTTAATTGATGCCGTAATAAAAGCAAAGTTCCACTTGGCAGACATTAAGAAGTTTTACCCGATTAATAACCTTAACCTGAAAGGCGACCTGTTTGCCGACCTTGAAACTAAGGGCCGGTACATTCCGAAAAGCAGGATCTTCCCGCATACCAAAGCAACCATCAGCCTGCAAAATGGTGATATCCAAACCAAATACTACCCCCACCCGGTACAAAACATAAACGTACTGGTAAAAATTGTAAACAATACAGGTACACTTAAAGGGCTTAAGGTAGATATTAAACCTATCTCCTTTAATTTTGAGGACAAGCCTTTTACCCTGAAAGCCGATCTCAAAAACTTTGACGACCTGGACTATAATATCAGCTCGCGCGGTACTTTAGATATTGGCAAAATTTACAAGGTATTTGCGCTAAAAGGGTACGATGTAAAAGGCCTGGTGCGTACCAACTTTAATCTGAAAGGTAAGCAAAGCGATGCTACAGCAGGGCGATACGCGCAGTTAGCAAACTCGGGCACGTTAAAGGTTAAAGACATAAGCCTGCGAAGTGATCTGTTCCCAAAGCCCTTCTTTATCCGCACAGGCAACTTTAGCTTTAATCAGGACAAGATGAAATTCGAGCAGTTTAGAGCTGATTATGGCAGATCGATAATTTTGCTAAACGGGGCGCTATCCAACGTTTTCGACTACGCGCTTAAACCTAATACCCCGCTAAAAGGTGAGTTTAACTTAAACAGCGACCTGATTATAGCGGATGATTTTATGGCATTTGCCGGCACACCTGCAACAGCCAAACCCACCAAAGCATCGGGCGTAATATTGGTGCCCAACAACCTCGACCTAAGTTTTAACGCCAATGTTAAAAAAGTAAAATATAACGGGCTGAATATTAATGATGCCAAAGGGCAGATGAATATCAGCAACGGGCAGATCATATTGAAACAGGCCGGGTTTAATATCTTAGGCACACCGGTAGTTATGGATGCAACCTACGGCAGCATCAACCCGCAAAAAGCATTTTTTGATTACAGTATAGATGCCAAAGATTTTGACATACAACGCGCATATCGCGAGGTGAAACTATTTCATGATATGGCATCTTCGGCGGCGCATGTGCAAGGGATTATATCGTTAAATTACAAACTAAGCGGCAAACTAAGCGGCGATATGATGCCCATTTATTCTTCATTAAAAGGTGGCGGTATGCTCTCGGTTAAAAAAGTAAAAGTAAAGAACTTTAACCTATTCAGCGCAGTTGGTAAAGCAACCGGCAGGGATAGCCTCGGAGGTAAAAACCACCTATCTAAAGTAGATATAAAAACAACTATCGCCAATAATATCATCACCATAGAGCGCACTAAAATGCGTATGGCAGGGTTTAGGCCAAGGATAGAAGGCCAGGTAAGTTTTAGCGGTGCGCTTAACCTTAAATTTAGGTTGGGCTTACCACCGCTGGGTATTTTCGGCATACCAATGACCATTACCGGCACACAGGAAAAACCAAAAGTGCGCCTTGGCCGTGGCAAAAAACAAGACGAATTGAAAGAGGAAAAAGAAGAATAAAGACAGTCTTTCAAAAACTATAAAAATGCAAAAGCCCCCGATTTCTTCGTCGGGGAGCTTTTGCATTTTTATTTTGGTTATATTATTTAACGGGTGCCAAAACAGCATTTAAGCCATTTACCACACCGTTTGCGCCCACCAAGTCATATAAAACCACCTGGGCGGTATTACCCGCGGCGTTTGCCAACTGCAATTTCTTATCGGCAGTAACTGAAAGCGTTAGCGTTTGCCCGTCGATAGTGGTTAACGTCGCTTTACCTTTTCCGGCATTTAATGCTTTTATGATATCGGCCTTTGCATATTTACCGGTTACTACATGGCCTTTTAGCACGGTAGCCAGTTTAGCAGGGTCTTTACTTAAACTATCAAGCTTTGCAGGCGACAATGCGCTGAATGCGGCATTGTTTGGCGCGAAGATGGTATATGGCCCCCCTGTTTTAAGGGTAGCGTCAAGTCCCGCTGCTTTTACATCAGCAAGGGCGGTAGAGTAATCTGCGTTACTGGCTAATGCGCCAACCACATCAGTTGCACCATCTGCTGGTGCTGCTACAGTAGTAGTTGTTGTTGTCGTGGTTTTTTTGGTGGTATCCTGTACCTGTGCAAATACACGGCCAGCTGTTAAGTTTAAAACGACTAATGCGCCAACCATTAAAACGGATCTTTTCATGTTATTCATGTTTTTAATTCAATTAATTATTTGGTTAAAAGCGTATAAGTTTATCTATATCGTAGTATTAGTTTTAAGTGGGTAACTGCCTTCTATAACGTCCAAAAATCGAAAATTGTTTACAGACGCAATAAAACGCGTCTATAAACATTGCCTATACCCCCATAAAACGCTAAAGTACAAACATTTGCAAACGCTTATTTTTTTTAGTTTTTGTCGATGAATTTAAAGCCCCAGGTGGCTATAGCTTCCATAACCGGGGTTAAACTTTCGCCTGTTTTACTTAATTTATAAGTGACATGTGGTGGTACTACAGGCTCGGATTTACGGATAACCAGATCATCCTCCTGCAATTGTTTCAGGTGCTGTATTAGCATCTTTTCGGTAATGTTTGGGATGGCTTTATTTAATTCGTTATAGCGCTTTGGCCCGCTCATTAGCTGGTACAGGATAATGGGTTTCCAGTGCCCGCCTATTTTGTTCATCACATAACTTACCGGGCAGGCATTAATGGCTATTTCTTTGTTTTCGTTGCGGGTCGAGCTTTCTTTGATGGCGGTCATAGATACATACTTTAGGGTAAGTACTTGTAAAAAAGCAAGTATAAATATACCTTTGTTATCAACCAAAACAAAAAAAATTATCATGAAAATTACATTAACAGGCTCATTGGGCAACATTAGTAAACCACTGGCAACTGAATTGGTACAAGCAGGCCATACCGTAACGCTTATCAGCAGCAACGCGGATAAAGCCGCAGAAATTAAAAAGCTTGGCGCTATCCCGGCAATTGGTTCGGTAGATGATATTGCTTTCCTAACTAACGCATTTAAAGGCGCCGATACCATCTACACCATGATACCCAATAACTTTGCCGCAGCAAACTTACGCGCTTACATTGGCGGTGTTGGTAAAAACTATACAGAAGCGATAAAAGCATCGGGCATTAAAAAAGTGGTGAACCTAAGCAGTATTGGTGCGCACATCGATGGCGGTACCGGCCCTATCTCTGGCATTCATGATGTAGAGCAAACTTACAAGCAACTCGATGGCGTGGCGATAAAACACCTGCGCCCGGCTTTCTTCTACACCAACTTATTGGCGAACATCGAAATGATCAAACACCTTGGTTTTTTGGGTGCTAATTATGGCCATAACTCCCGCATCGTGTTTGTACATCCCAATGATATTGCCGAAGTGGCCTCCGCAGAATTACAAAGCGACTTTAGCGGGACCAGCATCCGCTACATTTCATCCGACGAAAGAACCACCAATGAGGTAGCGTCTATTTTAGGCGCAGCAATTGGTAAACCTGATTTAAAATGGGTTGACTTTACCGATGAGCAGAACCTACAGGGCCTTTTGCAGGCCGGATTACCACCAGAGATTGCCCGTAACTATGTAGAAATGGGTACTGCTGTACGCAACGGTATTTTATGGGAAGACTATGATAAGCATGAGCATACCCATGGTAAAACCAAATTAACAGATTTCGCGGTTGATTTTGCGAAGGTGTTTAATTCATAAAACTTGCTACAGCAAAAAGCCCGGACTGGTAATCAGTGCGGGCTTTTTGCTAACAATATATTTTCAAAATCCGTCGGGTTGAAAATCTAACGAAACAGAGTTCATGCAAAACCTTTTGTAGGTTGGCACAGGGCCGTCGTCAAATACATGCCCCAGATGCGAGCTGCAACGCGCGCAAATCACCTCGGTACGCTGCATCCCTACAGAATTATCCTGTTTGTAGATCACGCTGTTCTTCCTCACCGGCTCGTAAAAGCTTGGCCAGCCACAATCGCTTGCAAACTTGGCATCAGAACGGAATAACTTATTACCACAAACGGCGCAATAGTAAGTCCCCTTAGCACTTTTGTTCCAAAACTGGCCCGTAAAAGGGCGTTCGGTGGCTTGTTCGCGGGCTGTTGCGTACAAGGCTGGTTGCAGTATTTTTTTCCACTGGGCATCCGTAACCTTTAACGGTGTGGTATCGGTATTGGAATAGTATGGGTTATTTTCGTGCCCTTTATTACTCTTTAAATGTTGCGCAAATGTGCTGCAGGTAACACTCAGCAACAATACAGCGGTGATATATATCGCTTTCATTTTTAGCTTTTCAATTTATTTTTAAATACCTTTCTAAATTTTTCCAACTCTGGCTGTATCACATATTTGCAATACGGATTGCTTCCTTTGTTTTGATTAAAATAATCCTGGTGATAATCTTCGGCCTTGTAAAAAACTTTGTAAGGCGTTACCAGGGTAACAATATTGCTTTTGTAGGCTTTCTCGGCATTTAGCTTACCAATATAGTAATCGGCTTTTTGTTTTTGGGCGGCGTTATGGTAAAATATAGCCGAGCGGTATTGTGTGCCCACATCGTTACCCTGGCGATTAAGCTGGGTTGGGTCGTGTGCTACAAAAAACGCAGCGAGTAAATCATCATAGCTAATCTCTTTAGGGTCGTAAACAATGTTGCAGGCTTCGGCGTGGCCGGTGGTGCCGGTGCAAACCTGTTTGTAGGTTGGGTTGGCAACTGTACCCCCGCTAAAACCGGATACCACCTTTTTAACGCCCTTTAATTGCTGAAACTTAGCTTCGGTACACCAAAAGCAACCTGTGGCAAATGTAGCGGTGTCTAATTTAACCTTATCGGTAACAGCATTTTTAGGCGTACCTGCCAGGGCGCTGAAACCTGTAAACAATAGTGCAATTTGAATGATTATTTTCTTCATATAATTTTTGAGAGGTACACGATTTTAAACATGCTGATTAATTAACGTAAAAAACGGTTTTAAGTATTGCCGCTTGGCCGTAAAATATCACGCAAACTTACACGTTTTGTATAATTGTGATGTGCGGATGACAAACGCCCTTTATCGGTCAAATAACAAAAAACAATTCATTGTCATTTTACGTATAAATATTACGGTAAGCCTAACAAAAAGCATATCAATTAATTATTGATACCATTTAATGAATATTAAATGGTATATTTGTCACTATTTAAATCAATATAATGCAACAAGGAACAGTAAAATTTTTTAACGAAGAAAAGGGTTTTGGATTCATCACCCCAAGTAACGGTGGCAAAGAAGTGTTTGTTCACTCATCAGGTTTAGTTGATCGCATCCGCGAAAACGACACTGTACAGTATGAAGTAGAAGAAGGCAAAAAAGGCCCTAACGCGGTAAAAGTTAAAGTAGCTTAATACACTATAATAATAATCGTGAAGCATTCTCCCTAATCCGGAGAATGCTTTTTATGTTTTTTTCGGGCCATATAAAACGCCCGCTCCCGCTCTTTTAAAGTTTATTTATTATTTAATTGCCGGCAAACGTGGCCGCATTATTTCCATTAAATGAGACAACTTAAGATAAGTCAATCTATTACCAACCGCGAAACCCAATCGCTGGATAAATACTTAACAGAGATTGGTAAAGTAGACCTCATTAGCGCACAGGAAGAGGTTATCCTGGCACAAAAAATACGTGAAGGCGACCAGGCCGCTTTAGAGCGCCTTACAAAAGCCAACCTTCGTTTCGTAGTATCTGTCGCAAAACAATATCAAAACCAGGGCATTACCCTTGGCGACCTTATTAACGAAGGTAACCTTGGCCTTATAAAAGCCGCCCGCCGTTTTGATGAAACAAAAGGTTTCAAATTTATATCATACGCCGTTTGGTGGATTCGCCAATCTATTATCTCTGCTATATCAGACCAATCACGTTCGGTACGTTTACCGTTGAACCAGATAGGTACATTGAGCAAGATCCGCAAAACACAATCATCGCTTGAGCAACAGCTGGAACGCGAAGCAACCCCCGAAGAACTGGCTGAATGCCTGGAAACTACGGTTGAAAAGATTGCCGACTCGTTACGTAACTCGGGCCGCCAGGTATCTATGGATGCCCCTTTTCAACAAGGCGAAGAAGGCACATTGCTTGATGTAATGCACAATGATGACCCAACTACCGACAGTGGTTTAATCCACGATTCGTTAGCTACCGAGCTTGGCCGTTCCCTTTCTAAATTAGGTGAACGCGACCGCGAAGTACTGATGCTGTTTTACGGCTTGGGCGACAATCACACCCATACCTTAGAAGAAATAGGCGAAAAATTTGTCCTTACCCGCGAACGTGTTCGCCAAATTAAAGACAAAGCCTTGCAACGTATAAAGCAATCATCGCGTAGTGGCGCGCTACAATCTTACTTGTAACAGCACCATTTGCAGAAATACAAAAGCCGCTTTTAAATCACTTAAAAGCGGCTTTTTTTCGCCCTGAAAACGCCCTTCACAGCCATTATCAAGGCTATGTAAAATTAGATTGATTTTTTAGTGTGCTCTATACACTTTACGTACATTTACGTTGTTATTTATAATGGTGACTAACAAAAAAAAATAAATGAGCGATCTTTCTAACCCTGAAATTTTTACAGGCAGCGCACCTGCAACTATTAAAAAAATTGTGGTTATTGGAGGCGGTTTTGCCGGCATAAACTTTGCGCAAAACGTGGCAAAAAACAAAAACTACCAAGTTACCCTGGTAGATAAAAATAACTTTAACTACTTCCCTCCACTGCTTTACCAGGTGTCAACCAGTTTCCTGGAACCATCAAGCATCAGTTATCCTTTTCGTAAATTGTTCCGTAAGGATAACATCCGTTTCCGTTTGGGCGAACCCGTGAAGGTTGACCCTGCCACGCAAACCATCTACTTAAAGGATGGCGAACTGAACTACGATTACCTGGTGTTTGCATCTGGTGCCAAAACAAACTTTTTTGGGAATGCCAATATCGAGGCAAATGCCATCCCCATGAAAAGCATTGACGATGGCCTGCGCATGCGTAACGCCCTGCTGCAAACCCTTGAACGCGCCACCATTACCCAAGACCCTGCCGAGCGCAAAAAGCTACTCACTATTGTGGTAGCAGGTGGCGGGCCAACCGGCGTGGAGGTATCGGGCATGCTGGCCGAGATGAAGAACTATATCTTTAAAAAGGATTACCCCGAACTGGTTAACCAGCCTGGTGCTATCTATATTATTGATGGCAGCCCTAACCTTTTGGGCGCCATGAGCGAGAAAACGCATAAGGAAGCCTACAAGGTACTTACCAGCCTTGGTATAAAAGTAAAGCTAAACCTGCACGTTAACGATTATGTTGACGGCAAGATCATGCTCTCAAACGGCGAAGTGATTGAATCAAGCACGCTAATTTGGGCGGCGGGGATCACTGCCAATACATTTGACGGCATCCCAACAGCCAGCCTTGGCCCTGGACACAGGATGATAACCGACGGGAACAACAAAGTAATAGGTTTAGATAATATTTATGCTATTGGTGATGCCTGTATCCTAATGACGGATGAAGCTTACCCCAAAGGCCACCCGCAAATAGCACAGGTTGCCATACAGCAAGGCCGTACATTGGCTATCAATTTTATAGCCATGGTTAAAGGCCAGCCTTTAAAGCCATTTAAATACTTTGATAAGGGCGATATGGCTATTATAGGCCGCAACAGCGCGGTGGTAGATCTGTTTAAGCACACGGTACACTTCCGCGGGGTGTTAGCATTGTTAATGTGGCTATTCATCCACCTCATCTCCTTGGTAAATTTCCGCAACAAACTGCGTACCCTTTATAACTGGGCGGTTGCCTATTTAAGCCGAGATCAGTCGTTTAGGATGATATTTAAGTCGGGGGTGTAACAAGCCTGCCTACATGGAAGGCACCAATAGTATTACCCCATGTGCTTTGATTACTATAAAGGAGTATTAAGTTTTATAATAAAAAAGAGGCCGATCATTTCACCAATGATACGGCCTCTTATTTATTATAAGTTAAGCTCAGATCGAAAAATAACATTGCACTCTCTAAGATAATCCCTCGCGGCTCATCTTAGGGTGCAATGTTTCAAACAATAAACTAAGCACTAACCACACCTATCCTTTTTAATAGTTTCCGGTTTTCGCGCCTGTGGATCAACCTGTAAACCATAGCATAAATAACCGGTAATATTAAGAGGGTAAGAATAGTTGAGGTAACCAAGCCCCCTATCACCACAATGGCTAAGGGTTTTTGGGTTTCGGAGCCTATCCCGGTTGATAAGGCGGCAGGCATCAGGCCTATAGCGGCCATCAGGGCGGTCATCACTACCGGGCGCACACGTGATACCACACCCTCTAACAGGGCCGTGTTAAGCGGCATACGTGCCTCTATATTCTTGCGAAATACGGAGATGAGGATAACACCGTTTTGGATACACACCCCAAAAAGGGCTATGAAACCAATACCGGCCGAGATACTGAAGTTAACGTGCGTAATATGCAGCGCCAGGATCCCGCCCATCAGCGCGAACGGTACGTTCATAATTACCAGTACGGCATCTTTGGCGTTGCCAAAAGTAACGTACAGTATCAGGAAAATAACCAGCAAACATATAGGCACCACCCGTGCAAGGGTATTTGATGCACGGATCTGGTTCTCAAACTCACCGTTCCAGGTAAATGAGTACCCCTGGTCAAGCTTTACAGCTTTATCTACCTTTTCCTGGGCTTCTGCTATAGTACCGCCCAGGTCGCGCCCACGTACCGAGAACTTAACCGCTATGTAACGCATGTTGTTATCCCTGTAAATAAATGCAGGGCCGGTTTGTGAGGTAATGCTCGATATTTCTTTAATGGATATTTTAGAACCATTCATGGTAGGTACCATCAGGTTCTCTATTTTTTCCTGCGTATCGCGGAATTGCTTTTGGTAACGGATCCGGATATCAAACTTGCGTTCGCCTTCGTATAACTGGGTAGCCGCCTTACCACCTATCGCCATCTCTATTACCGAGTTCGCGTCAGCGGTTGATACGCCATAAACGGCCATTTTGCGCTGATCGAGCTCTATCCTAAACTCGGGTTGCCCAAGGTTACGCAATACGCCAAGGTCTTCAACCCCTTTTATATTTTTTAGCACCGCCATTACCTGGTCCGCCTTGACATCCAGTGTTTTAAAATCGGGCCCAAATACTTTTACGGCCATGGATGCGGGCACACCCGCCACGGCTTCGGCAACGTTATCAATAATAGGCTGCGAGTAATTGAAAATAATACCCGGGAACTGGCTTAGCTTTTTATCCATTTCGGCAATCAGCTCTTCCTGGGTTATTTTACTTTTCCATTCCTTTTTAGGCAAAAGATCCACCTGGATCTGTACGTTAAAAAAGCCTTTAGGGTCGGTACCATCATTGGTACGGCCTACTTGCGACAGCGTTTGTTTCACCTCGGGGAAGGTTGACAGCACCTGGCGCATTTTATTGGTTACGTTAACAGAATTTTCGAGCGAGGTGCTCATTGGCAGCTGTGCCGTAACCCAAAGCGCCCCTTCGTTTAATTGTGGTAAAAACTCGGTACCCAAAAACTTAGCCGATATAAAGGTAAGCATCATGAAAGATACCGATACGATAAGGCTTAATTTTTGATTACGATAGGTAAAATTGAACATGCGGCGAATGCCGTTCTCAAAAAACAGTACCACAGGGTTATGCTTTTCACGTACGTTTTTCTTAAGCAGGATGCTTGATAATGCAGGCACCAGCGTAAGCGTAAATATCAATGCACCCAACAAGGCAAAACCTAAGGTGTATGCCAGCGGTGAGAACATTTTACCCTCTACCTTTTGGAACGCGAAGATGGGGATCAAACAAGTGATGATGATTAGTTTGGAGAAGAAGATAGCTTTACCCATTTCGGCACCTACGTTCTTAAACAAACCAAGCTTGGCTATCTTGTTAAATTTCTCCATGCCCAGTTCTTTGGCGCGATGGTCGAGCGCTACGAAGATGCCCTCCACCATCACCACGGCACCATCTATGATGATACCAAAATCTATCGCCCCCATCGATAGCAGGTTGGCCGTCATCCCCTTAATGCGCATACAAATGAACGCGAAGAGCAGCGCCAGCGGGATAATAATGGCTACGGTTAGGGTTGTCCTCCAATCTGCCATAAACAGGAACACAATAACAGTTACCAGCACAATACCCTCTAACAGGTTATGGATCACCGTTTCGGTACAAAAATCCATCAGCGTGGTACGGTCATAAAACGTATCTAACTTTACATCTTTAGGGAGTATGTTGTTGTTCAGGTCCTGCACCTTAGCGCGGATGCGGGTCAGCACTTCGGCAGGGTTCTCGCCCTTACGCATTACTACAATACCTTCAATAACATCGCTGTTTTTATCGCGCCCTACCTGGCCTAAACGTGGCAAGCCACTTTCTTTAATTTCGGCAACATTACGCGCCAGTATAGGTACGTTTTTTACGTTTTTAACAATGATGTTCTCTATCTCGCTAATGTTGTTGATTAAACCAATACCACGCACCACAAAGGCCTGGTCGTTCTTTTCAATTACATCGCCCCCTACGTTTATATTACTGCGGCTTATAGCGTTGAATACATCAAGCGATGTCATCCCATATTTTTGCAGCAGCGCCGGGTTAACGCTTACTTCATACGTTTTTTCTTCGCCACCAAAGCTATTTACATCGGCAACACCTGGTACGGCTTTAAACTGCCTGTCAAGCACCCAATCTTGTATAGCGGTAAGCTCGTGTAACGATTTGGTTTTACTTTTTAGCGTGTAACGATAGATCTCGCCTGTTGGGCCATAAGGCGGCTCTACTTCCGGTTTTACACCGTCGGGCAGGTCGGAGTTACCTAAGCGGCTTAGTACCTGCTGGCGGGCAAAGGCATCGTCTACATCGTCATCAAAAATTATGCGGATGTATGATAAACCAAATGATGAGGTTGTACGCAGGTTAACCTTCTTTTGAACAGAGTTTAGTACAGTTTCCATTGGTACGGTCACCATTTTTTCTACCTCTTCGGCACTGCGGCCGGGCCATTGTGCAATAATGATTATTTGCGTGTTGGTAACGTCCGGAAACGTCTCTATAGGGGTATTTAAGTAGCTCCAAACGCCCAATACAGCCAGCACCGCTGTTAAAAAGAATACCATCGCCCGGTGCCTTAGCGAAAAGTATATGATATTTTTAATGAAATTGTTCATTTGTGTATTTTTTGAGAGTCAGGAATCAAAAGCCAAGAATCAAGAGGTCCTTATAAGTCTGATTTGACTACATGTATTAACTTGTTGTTTCTTATCTCGATAATTAATTCAAAATGTCTTGACTCAATTATTCCTGGATCAAGGCATTATAAAGCAACAGCTGATTTTTTGATATTACCTTCTCGCCCGGTTTTAAGCCCGATGAGATGTAAGTAATATCGTCAACCGTTTTTATCATGGTTACGGCACGCACCTGCAGGTCGCATTTGCTGTAATAAACCACCACAAAATATTTACTGTTATCAAACAGCACTGATGATGCCGGGATAGCTATCGAAGTTTGCATATCCTTGTTTGATACAAGCACATTGGTAAACATCTCCGGCTTTAAAAGCATCTCTTTATTCTCTAAAGCGATCCGCACTTTCATTACCTTATTGTCGGGATCAAGCACCGAGCTGATCTCGTCTATTTTGCCGCTAAAAACTTTATCGGGATAGGCCAGGGTTGTTATTTTGGCATCATACCCTTTTTTAACTTTAGAGATGTCAGATTCAAACACATTCGCCCAGATCCATACATCTTTCATATCAGATATGGTGAACAAGCTGCTGGCATTATCCGGGCGGATGAAGTTACCGGCAGAGATATTTTTCTCTACAATGTAACCGCTTCCCGGCGCTTTTATAATAAGCGAGCCGCTGGCGCTGGTATTACCACCGCCGTTAATAGCAATTTGGTCGCGGACTTTGCTATTCGCAGCTACTGCTTTATTATAATTCTCTTTTGCCTCGGTGTAATCACGCTCGCTGGAGATACCATTCTTGTACAGGTATTCGGCTTGTTCTAACTGGCGCTTGTTAATGGCCAGATCAGATTTTGTAGCGCTCAGGTCAGTATAGCTACCGGCAACATCCGCACTGCGGATGATGGCAAGCGTTTGCCCTTTAACCACCTTATCGCCAAGGGAAACCTTAACTTCCATAACCTGCCCGCTGGTGAACGGGAATACCTTTACTACTTTATTTTCATCGAATGATACCTCACCCGAAAGGGTAAGTTCATCCTTCATTGGTGTGCTTTTGGCGGTATCTATCTTGATCATTTTTTGCAACGAATCGCTTACGCAAACCTGTTTGGTTTCCATAGTGCCGGTCTTTTTTTCCTGGCAAGCGCTAAGGCCAATTAAACCCAGGCCTAAGTATATGATGTGCTTTTTCATTATATGTGTTAGTGCTATTGTTTGATTATTATAAAGGGGTTACTACTGTAGTGCCTACCGCGAAGTTGAGGTCGGCAATGGCTTTTTGCAGGTTTAACTGCTGCTGTAAAATTTTGATCTTGGTTTCGCGGTACGAGTCAAAAAAGTCTATATACTCCTGTAGGTTTATCTGTTTCAACTGGTAAGCTTTAGACATGCCTTTAAACAACTGATCGTACTTACTGTAAAAGTCGTTCTCGCGGTTGCCCAACAGTTGCTGGCTTAATTTATACTGTTGCACAGCCGAGTATACATCGTTCTTCACCTGTAGTTCACTATTCTTTAGGGTGTATTCCTGGCTTTGCGCGGCAAGCCTGGCGTTTTTAATATTACCCTGGTTGCGGTTGAAGACGGGCAGCGGCAAGCTGATCTCTAAACCCACAAAGTTGCGGGCGTAGCTGTTGTTTTGGTCAAACGTGCTACCAATGGTAACATCGGGCACGGCCAGCGCTTTTTGTAGCGACAAGTTGTGATTGTTTTGATCTAACAAATATTGGTTGGCTAAATAATCGCCGCGGTTTGCTTTTGCAAGGGCCGACAGATCATTCGCATTCAACGTGGTATCGGTATTATTAAAAGTAATTTGCGGTGCTATAAATTGCTCCTGGTTTGCAACTAACAGGGTTTTTAATTCGCTTTGCAGGCCGTTTATCTGGCGGTCTATCTCAACCAGATCATTCTGCAAACCAAATAACAGGGCCTTTAAACGGATAAGGTCTTTTAAGGAGTTGTTACCTGCCTGGTAAGATTTATCGGTAGCATTTACCATATAGGTAGCCGATATGATCTCGGTTTGGTAAACCTTGCGCTGGTCTATTAGGTTAGCCACCTGCGAAAAATCTAACAGCAGGTTGTAATGCAAGTTCCTTAACAAGTCGTTAAACTGGGCCTGCTGGATATTTACATCATCATTAGCCATTTGTACCTGCTTGCCACGTTTGCCGGCAGTTTTAAAAACCTGGCTTAGCTGAACCATTATCTGGCCGTTACCGTTGCTGTGGTCAAAAAACTTTTTGTTGGCGTCGGTAATATTTTGGTCGGTACTTAATACGGGGTTATCCCAAAGTTTGGCTTGTTTAACCAATGCCTGTGTGGCATCAACATTATACTTTTGAGCTATCAGGCTCAGGTTGTTTTGCAAGAAAAGTTTCTCTGCATCTTTAAAGTTTACCTTAAGGGTGTCGGACTGGGCCGAGGCTTGTTGCCCGCAAATAATTGCCAGGGCAAAAAGCATTAGAATTTTATAATAAGTGCGTAACATTAGTACTTTATTTGATAGTCGCAAAACTATCGCACCTGTATTAGAAGCACATTAAAACTTAATTAGATTAGCATTAGAATTAAAAAGGGGCATTGTTTTTCAAAAATTCAACCACAAAAGTGCTACCCGCGTGTCCTTCAGAAACTACCGTAATAGTGCCTTTAAACAGCTCGATTATTTTGCTGGTGATGTACAGGCCTATCCCGCTGCCGGCTATGTTTTTATCCCTGTTTGCACGGAAGAACGGGTTGAAGATCTTCTCCGCGTTTTCTTTACTGATGCCCGGCCCGTTATCGCTCACCGCAATTTTAATGTGCGATGCATTAGCTTCAAAACTCAAAGTTACCGGGTGCGGTTCTGAATATTTAAAGGCGTTATCGATGATGTTATTCAGGGCGATATACAGCATAGATTTATTGGCCGGGATGGTTAGTACTTCTTCATCTTCGGGCAGGGCAGCCAGCTGGATCTTCAGCATCCCCGCCCCTTTCCTGGCCGACCATTGTTCCTCCAGTTCCCAAACCAGTTCATCAACCCTAACCGGGCTTAGTTTGGCCTGGGTATAGTTAAGGTCTACCTGGGCCAGTTCCATCAAACTGGTAATGGTTTCCTGCAGGCGGGCACCATCAATAGCGATTGATAACAAGATGCGCTCGTATTCGGTTTTATCACGGTCTTTTTCCAGCGCCAATTCCACCTCGCCTATAATACTGGTAAGGGGTGTGCGCAACTCATGCGATGCATTGGCTACAAAGGTTTGCTGCAGCTCAAAAGCGTTTTGCAGGTGGGCAAGCAGGCTGTTAAAATTATCTATCAGCTCGGATATCTCATCCTTGCTTTTTACAGGGCTTACCCGCATATACAGGTTGTTCGAGCGGATATTTCTGATCTGGGAAATGACCTTATCTACCGGCGACAACGCCTTTTGCGCAAACATCCGCCCCGCGAAAAACAAACCCGTACCAAATATGATAAACAGCACCGAAGTGATCTGCAAAAGCAATAACAATCGCCGAGTGGAGTTTTCATCAACCGCGGATGCCAGGATCACAAAATCGCCCTGGTTATCTTTATAGAACTTGCCTACCACCTTGCGGTCGCCTTCCTCATATTCCATGTAACCATCTTTGCGCACCTGGTCTATTATCCCCCGATTCCAATAAATATTATGGTTCATTTTAAAGGCCGACAGGTTATCCCGGTCATAGATCCTTATTACCTCATCGGATAATTTCTCCAGGTATCGCTGCTGAATTTGCAACATACTGTCGGCCGCCAATTCATCAGCTTTTAAATAAAGTTGAGACGCCAGGTTGGTACGGTCGGTAAGGCGGCTATAAAAATCGGCTGTAAAAAAAGAATACACGGCAATATACAACGCCACCAAAACCAGTAGCAACGCCCCCGAACTGATGAGCGTAAAGTATAACGATAGCCGGGTTTTTATTTTCATTAGTAGCCCCCTTTAAATCTCCGCCGCAGGTTAGCGGAGAGAATTTTTTTAAATTTTATTAAAGCCTTCCCTTCCGGGGAGGGTTTGGGTAGGGCTTTAGTCCTTAAGAATATACCCCATACCAATCACCGTATGAATCAATTTTTTCTCGAAACCCTTCTGAATTTTATTACGCAGATAGTTTACATAAACATCAACCATATTGGTACCGGTATCAAAGCTTATCCCCCATACCCGCTCCATAATATACTCGCGCGAAAGTAGCTTGCCAGGGTTGTTCATCAGCAGTTCAAGCAAGCTGTATTCTTTAGCGGTAAGGTTTATTTGTTTGCCCTCGCGCTCGGCAGTTTTATCCCACGTATTTAGTTTTAATCCTCCAAAACTCAGAATATGGGTATCGTCATCGGCAAGTTTTTTACGGCGAAGCAGGGCTTCTATCCGCGCCAGCAATTCGTTAAAATGGAATGGCTTTACCAGGTAATCGTCCGCACCGGAATGCAAACCGTTCACCTTATCATCAATTGTCCCTAATGCGCTTAACATCAGCACGGGCAACTGGGGCTGGTGCTTGCGTACTTCCCGGCATATTTCTATGCCGCTCATATCGGGCAGCATTACATCCAGTATCAGCAGGTTATACTCCAACGCCTGCACCATCTCCAACGCGGTTTCACCAGTATCGGCAATATCCACTTCGTAATCGTGTTCGTTAAGGCCTTTTTTTATAAATGATGAAACCTTTTCTTCATCCTCTACAACACAAATCCTGATCATTATTTAGCGTTTGTTCAAATATGAAAATATTTGGCGGCTTTACGCCCGTTTGTCAACTTACTTTCACAAATATACATTGTAAGGCATATAAACTGTGTTTGCATTTGATAGCATAACCCATTTGCTTAGGTTTGCCGCATGACAGATACCGCTACCCCCAAACTGCACCCCGCAATTATTCCCCTAATGGCCGTTGCGGCCGGTGTTACGGTAGCCAACATCTATTACAACCAGCCTATTCTTAAAGACATTGGCCTGTCTGTACATGCTTCGGGTTCCGAAATTGGTAAGGTATCGATGTTTGCGCAACTGGGTTATGGCCTGGGGATGTTTTTTTTGATCCCCCTTGGCGATAAGGTAAACCGCAAAAACCTGATACTGTTGTTAAGTACCTTATTGATCATAGCCCTTGCCGGGTTTAGCTTTGCTACGCAATTATACCAGGTTTATGCATTGAGTTTATTAGTTGGTTTGCTTGCTACATCGGCCCAGATATTGATGCCTATGGCCGCCACATTAGATAGTGTTAACCGCGGCAAAACAGTTGGTAAAGTATTTAGTGGAATTTTAGTGGGGATATTAGGTGCGCGGGTTATTAGCGGGTTAATTGCCGGCTGGTTGGGATGGCGTTTTGTTTACGGCATCTCGGCTGGGATGGTATTTGTTGTTGCAATATTATTGAAATTATACCTGCCCAACGTACCGCCAAAATTTAAAGGTAATTATGTGGGCTTGCTAAAATCAGCCCTATCCTTAGTGGGTGAATTTAAAATATTGAGACAGGCGGCATTGCTTGGCTTCTTTACCTTCGGCATCTTCTGCTCCTTTTGGACCACCCTAACTTTCCACCTCAGTAACGCGCCGCTAAATTTTTCGGCAAGTGCCATTGGTTTGTTTGGCTTTATAGCCATTGGGGGCGCGCTGGTTGCCCCTTGGTTTGGCAAACTGGCCGACAAGGGCAATACACACCGTTCGTTATTAATTTCCGTTGGGATGATCATCGCCAGTGTGATCCTGCTGAAGATCTTTCCTTATTCGATTGTCGCGCTTATTGTAGCCATTTTCTTCTTAGATATTGGCGTACAGGCTACTCAGATAACTAATTTTGCCCGTATCTACGCGTTGGATGAACATGCTCACAGCCGACTGAATACTATTTACATGACCACCTATTTCATTGGTGGTTCGGCAGGTACCTACTTCGGCCTGCTATCCTGGAAACTTGGCGAGTGGGACATGAGCACCTGGCAAATGTTGCTTTGGGGTGTAATTGCGGTTGGAATTGTGATGTTGAGTAATACCAAAGAGGCCAAGACAAGCGTCCACGCTTAACCTTAAGAAATTTCCAGCATCCACGCTGGCTTTGTATCGCAAACGGGGCCGCTCACGGTTATCATCATTCAAGCGTGCATGCTTGAACGGGCGGTATTAAACCGCCTTTACCTTTTGTTTGATATGATCCGCCAATCGGATAGTCAGCGCTACCAATGTTAACGTTGGGTTTGGCGCGGCGGCAGTTGCATAGCACGATGCGCCGGCCATGTATAGGTTTGCTATGCCGTGCACTTTACAGTTGGCATCCACCACCCCTTTTTTAGGGTCGGCAGCCATGCGGGTTGTGCCCATATGGTGCCAGCCACCACCGGTAAATTCGGGCCAGGTGTTATCGTTTTCATCGCGCAGGTATTCCATTAGCCTAACGCGGCCTGCCTCGGTAATACCAATTTGCTCACCAATAATTTTGTGGATGCCGCGCAGGCTGTGTTTTTCCAGCGGGGTAAGTTCCCAATGCAGCATAGCACGCGGCACGCCTAAAGCATCCCTTTCAGTATCTAACGTAACGCGGCTATCAGGATTTGGCGCTTGTTCTACCCGGGTAAATAATTGATACGAGCTATGCCCCTCCTTTTTCGCGCCATCTTTTTCTGCTTTTTCAAACTTGGCAAAGTTTTTTTTGGTTTGGGCGGTATCTGCCGTCCATATATCTATAAAGGCGGCTTGTTGTTTGGCAATATCCAACGGAATAAGCGATGCAGTGCCGTTCAAGATCTTATGCTTGCGCTGCATTTCTTCGCTGATGGCTAATTCGGCGCGGGCTTTGGTTATCTCCCACTCCCAATGATAAAGTTTTAGCACATCGGGCTTTGCCAACCATAACTCTGCCGATTTAATCTCCAGGTGTTCCATAAAGTAACGGCCCACATTGTCATTTTGGTTACCCAGCCCTTTCGGCATTTGATTGTTTGAAGCCAACAGCAGGCGCGCGTTTTGAATAGAACAACAGGCGATTATAAACTGCTTTGCCTTAACCGTATGCTGTTTACCAGCCAAATTTTTAACCGTAACCTGTGTTATGGCCGATGCATTTTCATTACCGGTAATATCCGTTACGTTTGCATAAGTGTATAGATGGATGTTTGGCGCTTTTATAATGGTATCGCGGTATTTTGTACCGAAGCGGGTGGGCTTACTAAACTGCCACATTTTATTGTAAACGGCATCGCCCTTAAAGGGTAGCGATCTTAGTTCCGGGTCTTTGCCCTGCCAGTATTTTACGTCGTATTCGTACGGGCCAAGGTCGAGGTTTTTATGGGCACGAGGGTAATATGCGTCCAGATCCTGGCGGGTTATGGGCCATCCGCTATGCGGCACCCAGTCGCGTTCCTTAAAATCTATCGGGTCGAAAGTTGAACAAAAGCCCGACCAATGCCCTGTTGTACCGCCAAAGTAATGCAACCTTGCCGAATCTAGCGGGTAATAGCGCTGCCCGGTGGTTTTACCTTTGTACAGGTCTTGCATTTGCTTTTCGTATTCAAAGCCGCCGCCCTCCAGCAGTATCACTTTATAAGGCGTGTTCAAAAACTCGAGCGCTATGCTAATGCCAGCCGCGCCCGAGCCCACTATGCAGATATCGCCCTCTATCAGGCTGTTGTTCTCTATATTTCTTGCATCAATATGCATGGCTTAGGCTTTAAGTAATGAATATAGCGCGCATTGGCGTGCCTCTGTTTGCGACATTACCCAGCCGCTTATCGCTATTACTTTGCCTGCTATAAAGTCGGCTGTTACCTGTTCATCAAGCATCGCCCGGATCTCATCTTTACCTAATGCAGCAAGGTCTTTTCCGCCCAATAACAATTTCGAAAGCTTTTGTTGATCGTTTTCTACAGGGTGCTTTTTCAGGTAATCGGCACCGGCCTCTTTAATAGTTTTGGCATCCACTAAATGCGAGAACAGGAAAGGCTGCGCAACCGCTATTTCTTTTAAACTGCTATTGCAACTTTGCGCCAACGGTAGGGTTAGTACCAATGCCGTAAAGGCAGATAGTTTTACGAACAGCCTCCGTTCCATCGTTAGTTTTTTACGGTTTCCAGTTTCATGGCATCCAGCCCACGCTCTTTGATCAGTTCGGTATAATTAGTCAGTTCAAACTTTAAACCTACCAGCTTTTTAAACTCCGGCGATAACATCATATTCAGTTCTGTTTGGCGGTGCAGGGCGGTAAGTGGCTTACCTGCTTTGGTATTCATTATGCTGCTGTTCATATCAAACAGGGCGTTCATTTCCGGGTCTTGCAGGGCAACGTGTATCACCACCAGGTTGGGCCTGTTCTTGCTTAGTTTATTGGTTACATAAGCCAAAAACGCTATCTTTTTGGTGGCAACCGGTTCGCCCCACATCTCTTTATAGGTTTCACCAAGGTACACCTGCTCGCTAAGGGTTGATATAGCCAGTTTGTATTTGTGCGCCAGTTTTTCGGTCAATGCCCGCAATGCCGGGGTTGATAAAGCGATACCCATGTGCGGGTCTATATAAGAAATTTTTAGTCCGGATGCCAGCGCGCGTTCTATTTGTGCCGATAGCTCCTTTTCAACCTCTTCTATCTTGTAACCGCTTTTGGCAAAAGCGCCCGTGCTTTGCGGGAAATACCCAACCGCATCTACCAAACTCGGTACTGCTTCGCGGCCTGTTACCGGCCCCCAGCGGTAATTTTTCCATTCGGATGTTAGGGTAAGGTGCACGCCAACACTTATCTGAGGGTTTTTCTTTAAAATCTCTACCGCTTCCTGGTACCACGGGCAAGTGAACTGCACCGATGCCGAAAATGGCATCCTGGTGTCAGCCATTTTTTTCATGGCCATGTTTACGGAGTGGTTCATGCCAATATCGTCCAGCCGCAGCATCAATTTGGGCAAGATCTGGATGGACATTTGTGCCGATGCCGTTTGCATCAACCCAACACATAACATTATACAGAACAGGTATTTTATATTTTTCATGATAGATTAATTTACACTTTTAAAAAGGTTTTTTTACGGTATAAGAAGTACAGGAACATCCATTTTATCATCACAAAACAAATGGCCATTACCACAATATTGTAGGGCTCGCCAACCAGCTCGCCCAGCCATCCAAAGAAACCGTTGGTGGCGTAGTTCCAGTTGATGAATTTGCTGGAAATGTAGATGAGGATGGAGTTCATGCCGATGACCTTGAAATAGAACGCCCAGGCCTTGTAGCCCAACACATCTATCACGTAGTAAAACAGCGCCAATAACAGCAAACTTAAACCGCCTACATGCAGCACGAACGAGCTTGTCCACAGGTTTTTATTGATAGGGAAGTCCAGGTTCCAGATCTGCGCCAGCACTAAAAAAATTACGCCTACTGCGGCCAGTATAAATGCTTTGCGGCCTTTATGCTGATGCCCGGTTTTTAGCAATGTGCCTGCCAATACGCCTAATAAACCAGTGCTTATTGCAGGGATGGTAGAGAATAGCCCCTCGGGATCGTGGATGCCTAAGTAAAGTTTCCCCGGTAGTATCAGCCTATCCATATAAGAGGCAAAGTTGCCCGGCATGGTTAGGTCGCCCGGGGCAAAGCCGGGGGCAGCTGTAAATTTCAACAGTAAATAATACCCGATGATGAAAAACCAGAAAAAAGCTATCTGCCATTTACGGTTAGCATACAGGTAAATAATATTAGCGAACATGTAAGCGATACCAATGCGCCCCAATACGGATGCAAAGCGGATCTCCTCGAATGTTTTAAGCGTTTTTAAACCATTATTAACCAGCAAACCAAGCAACACCAAAATAGCCGCGCGTTTTACAACCCGTAAAACCAGCTGACCTTTAGTAGCGCCCTTTTCCAACTCGCGGCCTGTAGAGTATGGGGTTGCCACCCCCGCCAAAAACAAAAACAGCGGGAAGATGAGGTCATACAAATGAAAGCCGTTCCAATCCGGGTGTGTAAACTGGTTGGCGATGGTTTTCCAAAACGGCGAACCGGTTGCCTTGGCAAGGGTATGGAAAATTTCCTCGCCCCCTAAGATCCAGAACATATCAAACCCGCGCAGGGCATCAAGGGAATAAAGCCGCTCGTAAGTAAATGGCGAAGTGTTAACACCATCAGATGCGGGAATGTCATCGGCTTTTTGTACAGTCATTGGTAATGTTAATACGGTTTTAAACAGACCGGCAACAGCCACCGGCATTGGTTTATAGAATTGGTTTTAAATATAAGATACTTTTTAAAGGATTTACAAAAGTTTTTTTATCCTTCCTGTCGCCGCAGGGTCTCACATCGTGCGCCCTGCGGGTGAGGCTACGCAGGTAAAAATGCGTATTTTAAGGTATATGGGTTGCGCCTGCCATTGGTCACCTTTAGATTTTGTGAACAAGATAGATTTGCAGCACCTTAAGGTAAACCTTGAAGCTTACGGGTTGGATGAGCAGCAACTGGATAACAACGTAGAGATTGTACCCTACCGGGTGGTGCAGGAATGCGTTAACAACGAAATAAAACACGCTAAAGCCAACCGGCTGGACATTAATCTACCCCAGGGGAGGATAATATATCCCTAACCATCGAGGATAACGGCATCGGTTTTAACACCAACGGCAAGATGAAATTTGAAGGCATCGGCTTCAAAAATAGCATCGCCCGGGTAGAGTACCTGAAAGGCACGGTTGACACCTCATCCGACCAAAACAAGGGTACGATTATAGCGATCTATATCCCGATTAAAGCTTAAAGTTAAAGTAGCTTTTAGCGTTGTAGTAGCAAATATCCCTTATTACTTTACCTGTCCAATCTACATCATTTGGCAACTCGCCGTTCACAATATCATCTGCAAACAGGTTGCATAAAATACGCCTGAAATACTCATGACGGGGGAACGACAGGAAGCTGCGCGAATCGGTTAGCATACCTATAAAGCGGCTTAATAAGCCCATATTTGATAGCGCGTTGATCTGCCTGGTCATACCTTCCTTTTGATCCTGAAACCACCATGCCGAGCCGTACTGCACTTTGCCTGCGATAGAGCCGTCATTAAAGTTACCGATCATGGCAGCCATCATTTCGTTATCGGCCGGGTTTAAGTTGTAAATGATAGTTTTGGCAAGGCGCTCGTCCTTATCCAGCTTATTCAGAAACTTGGCAAGCGGCCTGGCCTGGCTAAAATCGCCAATAGAGTCGAAACCTGTATCCGGCCCAAGCTGACTAAGCAAGCGGCTGTTATTGTTCCGTAGTGCCCCTAAATGGAACTGTTGCACCCAATCCTTCTCCTGGTTCCACACCGCGAAATTATATAGCATGGCCGATTTAAATTTTACCTTTTCAGAATTGGTTACTTTTTTCTCGGTACGCACTTTTTCAAAAATCTCGCGCATTTCTTCATCGGTATATTCCTCGGCGTACATGTGCTCCACGCCATGGTCTGCCACGGTGCAACCATTGGCAGCGAAGTAATGATGACGGTTTTTTAGCGCGTACAGGTAATCTTCAAATGTATGGATGCTGATGTTTGATACCTCTTCGAGTTTGTTAACGTAAGCGTTTAGCGCTACCACGTCTTCGATATACATGGCCTTATCCGGTCTAAATGCCGGGAATACCTTTGCCGTTGCACCGTCGCGTTTTATCTGATCGTGGTGGCTCAGGTCATCCAGCGGGTCATCTGTAGTGCAAATCACCTCCACATTCATTTTTTTGATGAGCTGTTGTACCGAAAACTCCGGGCTTTGTAGCCTTGCCGAGCAATCCTGGTAGATAAATTCGGCAGTACCTTCTGTAAGTCGCGATGTGATGCCGAAATAACGCTGCAGTTCGAGGTGTGACCAGTGGTAAAGCGGGTTACGCAGTGTGTACGGAACGGTGCTTGCCCATTGCTGAAACTTTTCTTTATCAGGTTTGCTGCCTGTGATGTAGGCCTCATCTATTCCGTTGGCACGCATGGCGCGCCACTTGTAATGGTCGCCCTGTAACCAGGCCTGGGTTATGTTGATAAAGTTGATATCGCCTGCAATTTGGTTTGGCGGCAGGTGGCAGTGGTAATCTATAATGGGGAGGTCTTTTGCGTGGTTGTGATACAGATCGCGTGCGGTATCACTGTGCAGCAAAAAGTCCTCATCTAAAAAGCTCTTCATAATTGGTTAATAAAAAGGCAATGTATTAAACATTTCTGATACATTTTACCTGCAAAGCACGCAAACGTTTTAGTTACACACCCATAGCCGCCAAGATCTCCATAATTGAAAACTTAGCCCCGCAAACAAACTCATCGGCAGCGCCATAATATATGGTGATGTTATCGCCATCAACTATGTGGCCATTAGTAAATACTACGTGGCCAAAAAAGCCGGTGGTTTCATAAGCCTCAGTTGGTTCCATGATAGGGCCGGTGGTGCGGGCGATGACTTTTGAAGGATCATTCAAGTCGAGCAATACAGCACCTAAGCAATAACGGTGCGCTTTAGTAGCACCGTGATAAATCTCCAGCCAGCCTTTTTCGGTTTTGATAGGTGCCGCGCCTGCACCAACACGGCCGCTATCCCACATACCCTCGCGGGTTTTAACAATACATTTGTGGTTTCCCCAATGCTCGCCATCCGGCGATTCGGCTATCCAGATGTAATTACCGCCAATATCTACACTGCTTGGGCGGTGCAGGGTGTAAAACTTACCGTTTATTTTTTCTTCAAATATGGCTACGTCTTTGTTATGCGGAGGCAGGATCATACCATAGGTCTGGAAATTTTTCCAGTCGGTAGTGGTACGCATGCCTACGCCCACCCCGCTATCGCTTACCGCGGTAAAGGTGAGGTAGTATTTATTCTCGAGACGGGTTACCCGGCAATCCTCGATACCAAAGGTTTGCAGCGGGCCGCTTCCAAACAGCCTTCCATAACCTTCAGGTTCGTAAAACTTCACGCCATCATCGCTGCAAAGCAAGCGCAGGTGCGATAGCGTGGTGAGGTAATCTACCCCTTTGTATCTTACCACGCGGGCATCCGTAGCAATCAGGTCGCTATCGTCCAAAGCTATTTCCATAATGGTGGTTTCCCCCGTCGCTGTAAGGATCGGGAAAGACACCTTTACTTCGCTTTGCTCCGGGCGCTCAGCCACCCGCACCAGCAGCCAAACCTTTCCATCAAACCTGAACACGCCGGGGTTTAGCAGGCAGGCAATGTGCAGGCCTTCGGTGGTTGCTTTTAGGTCTTTGGGGGATAATAACGGGTTTTGCGGGAAACGCTTTGCGATATCTGCCATAATATATGTAGTGGTACGATGCTTTAACATCCTGCTTATACAATGGTTTCTGATAAAAATTCTTAAATAATTGATTAACCAAATAAATGCCGAATGTGTAAACAAAAAATGCCGGTGAAACTTTCGCTTCACCGGCATTTCTCACATTTATATTATATGTTATTATTTACCCGGACGCGGCACTACAGGTGCTGCAGGAGTTGTACCGGATGCCGGTGCTGCAGGCGAAGTTGTACGTGGCGCGGTTGGCGATGTACTGCTTGGTATTGCCGGGCTTTGCGTTGGCACAGCTGGTGTTTGTGTGGGCACAGTCGGGCTGGTTGGACTTGTTGATGGTACGGTCGGGTTCGGCATGGTTGGTACCGGCGCTGTTGGTACAGTAGGGTTAGTTGGGCTGGTTGGGGCCGTAGGGTTTGTTGGTGTTGTAGGATAACTTGGGTTAGTAGGGTTTGTTGGCGTCATTGGGCTGGTTGGGCTTGTTGGCGTAGTTGGAGTTGTACTCCTTGTTTTAGTTTTTTGTTTTTTAGGCACGGTATCCTGCTGGGCAGTTAAGTTACCTGTTAACAAAAATGCTTTATTAGCAGATGTGGTTGTGTGTGTTTTTGCAGCAGCGTTGATAGCAAATGCTGCAAAGGCCGTCGCCATTATTAAACTTATCTTTTTCATGGTATATATTATTTAATGGTTTATAACTATTAACTGTAATGCAATTACCATGCCGACAAAAGATAAATTATATTTAAAATAAAAAGGCCCCGCTTTTTCAGGCGGGGCTTGATATGATCTGTGCACAATTATTCCTGCGGGTAATCGGCACCTGTTGTAGTTTCTTCCCAGGCATCAAAATCCTTCTTTAGTACTTCCAGCTTATTGCGGCCGCCTTTTAATGCGGCTGCGCCTAACAGCAGGTGCAATGGTGGGTTAGCATCGTCAACAGCTTTAACAATTGCTTTTGCTGCGCGTACCGGGTCGCCGGGTTGTTTGCCGCTGTACCCTCGGATGGCATCCTTATTGGTACCTGCGGTTGCTTTGTAATCGTCTATCTCTATCGGGCTGTCATTAGCAGATCGGCCTGCCCAATCGGTACGGAAACCACTTGGTGCAACTACTGTAACTTTGATACCTAACGGTGCGATCTCCTTAGCCAAAGCTTCAGAATAACCATCTACCGCAAATTTGGTAGCATTATAAAAACCTACTCCGGGGAAACCAACCAAGCCTCCTATCGATGCAATATTCACTATATGCCCGCTCCTTTGCTTGCGCAAGGTTGGCAATACGGCTTTGGTAACGTTATTTAATCCCCAAAAATTGATTTCGAACATATTGCGAACGGCATCATCCTCGCTCTCTTCTATCGCGCCAAAATAGCCTATACCGGCATTGTTAACCAGTACATCTATGCGGCCAAATTTTTGGTTTACCTGCTTAACAGCGGCAGTAATTTCATCGGCCTTGGTTACATCCAGTTTTACCGCGACGGCGGTGTCGGGGTAATCGGCAATAATATCTTTAATATCGTTGGTATTACGCGATGCTACAGCGGCTTTATTACCTGCGGCCAGCACCTCTTTGGCTAACTCGCGCCCGAAACCGGTGGAGCAGCCTGTTATGAACCATACTTTACTCATTTGTTATAAATTTTATACAAGAGAAATAGCAAGGAGGCGAATTTTGTTTGTCAGGAGAGGTTCATGTTAGCTAATAATACTTATCCCGCAGCCAAATGGCCACTTTTACCAGGATGATCAAGGCAGGCACTTCTACCAGCGGACCAATAACCCCGGCGAAAGCTTCGCCTGAGTTTATACCGAAAACCCCAATTGCTACCGCTATAGCCAACTCAAAATTGTTACCCGCCGCGGTGAAGGCGATGGATGCATTTTTGGAATAATCGGCCCCCATACGCTTGCCGGCAAAAAAGCTCACCAAAAACATGATGGCGAAATAAATAACCAACGGTATAGCAATACGAACCACATCAAACGGGATCTGGACAATAAGTTGCCCTTTTAGGCTAAACATTACTACTATAGTAAACAATAATGCGATTAACGTTACAGGCGAAACTACCGGTAAGAACTTTTGATTGAACCACTCCTCCCCTTTTAGTTTGATTAGTATATACCTGCTAATGATCCCTGCTGCGAAAGGGATCCCAAGATAAATGCATACCGATTTTGCTATCTGGCCGATGGTGATGTTCACCACCTCGCTCTTCATACCAAATAAGGGCAACAGTATAGTAATAAATACATAAGCATAAACGCTGTAAAGCAATACCTGGAAGATGCTGTTTAATGCCACCAGCCCCGCGGCATATTCCCGGTTACCTTCGGCGAGTTCGTTCCAAACAATCACCATGGCTATACAGCGGGCAAGGCCTATCAAAATAAGGCCTATCATATAATCCGGTTTATCATGCAGAAAGATCAGGGCCAGCGCAAACATTAGTATCGGCCCTACTATCCAGTTCAGGAATAGAGACAGGCTTAAAACTTTGGTGTTACGAAACACTTCGCCCAGGTTTTCATACTTTACTTTAGCCAGGGGCGGATACATCATTAATATTAACCCAATAGCTAACGGAATATTAGTTGTACCGCTGGAGTATGAATTGATAAAAGCAGGCGCGGAAGGCACAAAATAACCTATGGCAACACCTATAGCCATCGCCATAAAAATCCATAAGGTGAGGTAGCGGTCTAAAAAGCCAAGTTGTTTTCGGTTGGCCGCCGGGGCGCAATTGTTAGCCGTCATAATTTTATTGGATGTGTTGTTTTACAAAATCTTGCGAGTACACCTTTATCATATCGCGTACGCGTGTAAATTCGGCCATTACCTCATCAGGGGTTCCCGTAGCCTTTGCCGGGTCGGGGAAATTGTGATGAAAGCGCTTAACATCCCCCGGGAAAAACGGGCAGGCTTCGTTTGCGTTGTCGCATACGGTTATCACGCAATCAAACGAGATGTTCAAATACTCATCCACATGGTTTGAGGTATGTGCCGATAGGTCAATCCCATCCGCAGCCATCACCGCGATAGCTTTAGGGTTAACGCCATGTGTTTCTATCCCGGCGCTATAAATAGTCGCATTAACGCCTGCGTAATGGCGCAGGTAACCTTCTGCTATTTGGCTGCGGCAGCTGTTGCCGGTGCATAGTACTAATATATTTTTCATAATAATTTTAATTAACAGCAACCCAATCCCGGCGCACAGCAAGAAGCATCGGCGGCAAGGTTTTGCATTTGTATCTTTGGTTTAACCGCGGCTGTTGGGGTGCAGCATTCCTCCCCTTTATCATTGGTACCACAGCTGCCGCCACGATCAATGGCTTTACATTGTACGGCATCGGGGCGTAGGTCTACCACCAGGTTATCGCCATCTATAAGCAAATTTATAGGCAGCATTTGGCGGGTATCAAATTGTTGGTTACCAAATTCAATTTTAACTATACCATCTGCATCTAAGGTTAAAGTTTTTTCAACCAAATTAATAATAGACAAAGCTTTGCTTACCTCCATTGCCCTCTCCTGCTGTTGATCTTCCGGTTCCCAAAGTTGTACGATGATTTCCGTCCACCTATTCATCACGCCGCCGCAGTCTACCGATGTGATGGGCGCCTGCTTAATTTCGGTGATGTGGTAGGATGCATCTACCCATTTATTTTCGGCATACCTAAACTGCAGTATTAGCTGCGGGTTTGCCTGTAGTTGTTCTTTAAAAGCGCTCCATTTTAAGTGTTCCATAATTATATATTTAATTTTATCTATCGTAATATTACGATAGATTTAAGCAAAAAAATCTAACAACAGGTATTTACATCTTTATAAGATGTAAACATGGTATTTATCTCGTTTTGTAAAGCTTTCCAGGCTTTTAGTTCGATGCAGTAGCATACGCTAACACCCTCTATTGTTCCCTGGATAAGGCCGGCATTTTTTAATTCTTTTAAATGCTGGGAAATGGTGGCCTGTGCCAAACCAAGTTCGTCTACCAAATCGCCGCAGATACAGGCATTAGCATTGATGATGTGCTGCAAAATGGCGATACGGGCCGGGTGTGCAATCGCTTTTAATTGCGTAGCCAATCTATTTTGCTCATCATTAAAATTATCTGTTTTAGTAACGCCCATACCAATCGCAATATTACGATTAATATTCGAGGTTTTTTTAATTTTACATTTAATTATTCAAACGCAAGCGAAGTTAAAATTTTAGTTTATCGTTAAATGGAAAAATTACCTAACATACACCCCGGCAAAATATTACTCGAAGAGTTTTTACTTCCGTTAGATGCAACCCCTTACAGGCTGGCAAAGGAAACGCATATTCCCCAAACACGCATTTACCAAATTATAAAGGGCAACCGAAGAATAGCCGCTGATACAGCATTGCGTTTTAGTCGCTTTTTTTGCAATAGCGCAAAGTTTTGGCTTGGCCTGCAGGATGATTTTGATATTGAAGACGCCATGATCAAGAAGCACGCGGAATTGATAATATCAAACAACTTAAAAGCGCTTAACTTCGTCCTACTTCAACACCACCTTTGTAGCGCCATATCCAAACTTCTCTTTACGGGCATCCATAAAGGTTTGCACCTTGGGGTGCTTGCTTAGCAGTTTATGCAGTTCGTGTTTCAGGATGCCGTTACCCGTACCGTGGATGAACGTGATATCGGGCATCTGGTGAACAATGGCGGCATCAAGCGCTTTTTTAAAATGATCTGTTTGAATATTTAGGATCTCGCTGCTGCTCAGGAACTGGTGGTCGTCGCGCAGTTTTTCAATATGCAGGTCAAGTTCGCTTACAGGCTTGGCTACGGTTTGGGCTTTTTCTTCGGCGGGTTTAAAAAAGCTTTCCTTTAATTTTTCAGCATCTATGATCAGTTCCGGTTCATCCAGTTGAATCATCCAGCCCAGTTGTTTAATATACGGAACAAGCTTTTTAGCGCCCGAAAAATCTTTTGCTTTAAATTGCTCGCTCACATTAAGGGGGCTAACCGACGGCTGGTTTTGCCTGGTATAAAACAACCCCTGGAAGATCAACTTAGGCCACAATTGCAGATCTGATAGTTTAGCCGAATATATTTTTGCTACACCGTTAGCTTCGATAATGCCAGAAAACTCACCTTTAAAATCCTTCTGCTGCTGAGCGGTAACCGAGGTAAGTAATTGATAAGATGTTTCGTTGATGATATACAAATGCACTAAAGCCTGGGCTTTGGCATCGGCCACTACAGCAATGTGCACGCCTTTGCTTTTAAACTCGCCTACAGGTTTTAATTCGGCAATGTATTCCTCATCGTGGCTTTCGGCACCGTGGCCGTGTACGTAGGTAACCTTGCTGGCTAAAACGGGAATCTCAAAATCGTCCTCAACGGTAACGCCTATCATCTGCTCGTCGATGATGCGGGTTACGTAGCCTTCCAATTTTTCGTCAACAAAGCGTACAAAATCACCTAACTTATATCTCATGTTGCAATAATAAGGAGCAATGCTTTAAAAATGATATTAATACTGTCAATTTAACTTCAAATGCGTATTAATCGTTTTTATATTAACTAAATTAAATTGATTTTTGTGTTTCCTTTTCATAGTAATTTAAGCAAGATAGCCCCTCATACCCCACCTGCTCCCGCTGCTGCATTTTTTAAAACAGATCATTTTACATCACCTTACCCGTATTTTCAACGGTAAACGTTTTTTACAGCAGCGTGCAGATGACCTTGTAAAACTGGCATCGTTTAAAGCGCTTAAACTTGCCGTAGGCGAATTTGGCGGCGACGTTGATAAGCAGGTGGAACGGATGGAAGAAATTTATAAACTAATAGGCGAAACTCAATCGCCCCGAGGGTTGCAACCCCATCAGATCTATAGTGAAAAATGGGTTTTATTTGGATGTTGGGCAAAATATACCATTGATTAATGATCTTGACCTAATGCTTTATTTTACAGATTTTAGAGCACATCAATATCACCGCATACCGCATGCTTTTTATGATAGCCAAGTTATTAAAGTATGATGAAATGAAGCAGTTGCTTACGGAGAACTTTGATGGGTAAGCAGATAACGACAAGTTATTTACGCTGATAGCAAAGGAATACATTACCGGTTAACATCAGCCAAAAAGCCCTTAAAATAACAAAACCGGACTATAAAGCCCGGCTTTGTATAGTTATTTAATACCCCTACTAAAATAACTTAATGCAAAGGAATATAAATAAAAGCCGCCAAACAAGCAAGTATTGTAACAATTCGCTTACCAAAATCATCAAAGGTTTATTCTACATTTGTTATGTGTTTTTACAAAAACTTATGATTTATTATGTTTAAAAAAGTCCTGTTTACCGCAATTTGCAGCATAGCGCTGTTACAATTGCAGGCCCAAAGCCTTTACATGCCGCGCGATATTAAAAAAGCGTATGACAACGAAACCCGTAGCCTTGATGGTAAACCCGGCGCCAAATACTGGCAAAACCGCGCGCGTTACAATATCTCGATAACTGCCGCGCCGCCGCTAAGTACCGTAAAAGGTACCGAAACCATTACTTACATTAACAACAGCCCCGACACCTTAAAAAGGCTGAACATGAAACTGATCCTAAACATCCACCGCCCGGGATCTGCCCGTATGGGAGATGCGGGGGCTGATTATTTAACATCCGGCATCCAGATAGATACTTTTTTAATTGCCGGCCAAAAAAAGCCTTGGAACAATGTGCAAAATGCATCTACCAACCAGGCTGTTGGTTTAGGCAAACCATTGATGCCGCATGATTCGGTTAAGATCAACATCTCGTGGCACTTTGATGCATCAAAACAAAGCGGCCGCGAAGGGCAGATAGACAGCACCAGCTATTACCTGGCTTACTTTTACCCACGCGTTTCTGTTTATGACGATTATAACGGCTGGGACCGCATAGCCTTTGTTGACGCGCAAGAGTTTTATAACGACTTTAATGATTATACCTTGAATGTAACCGTGCCTAAAAACTTTATTGTTTGGGCTACCGGTACACTGCAAAACCCAACCAAAGTTTTACAGAAAGAATATGCCGACCGCCTGCAAAGATCAATGACCAGCGACAGCACCATTAATGTGGCTACCATTGATGAAGTGACCGGTAACAAGGTAACCAACCAAAGCGCCAGCAACACCTGGACATGGACCGCAACCGACATCAGCGACGTAGCTGTTGGCCTAAGCAACCATTACATTTGGGATGCCGGCAGTGTTATTGTGGATAGCAAAACCGGAAGGCGATCAAGCATGCAGGCTGCTTACTCTGTAGCCGGTACCGATTTCAAAAAATCGGTACAATATGGCCGTAATGCTTTAGGCTGGTTTAGCCACAACTGGCCGGGCGTACCTTATCCGTTCCCTAAAATGACGGCGTTTCAGGGTTTTGCAGATATGGAGTACCCGATGATGGTGAACGACAGCCAAATGGGCGACCCTGGCTTTGCACAGCTTGTGCAGGACCATGAGATTGCACACACCTGGTTTCCTTTTTACATGGGCATTAACGAAACCCGTTACGCGTTTATGGATGAAGGCTGGGCCACCACTTTAGAATACCTGATAGGTAATGCCGAAAAAGGCAAAGCCAAAGCAGATGAATTTTACAAACAGTTCCGTATCAATGGGTGGATCAACAACCGCTCGAGCAACCAGGATATCCCGGTGATTACTCAGACCAGCGAACTGACCACCGGCTATGGCAACAACGCTTATGGCAAGCCATCATTAAGCTACCTTGCATTGAAAGATATGCTTGGCGATGAACTATTCAAAAAAGCATTGCACGGTTATATGGATAGGTGGCATGGCAAACACCCTATCCCATGGGATTATTTCAACTCGATGAGCAATGTATCAGGCCGTAACCTAAACTGGTTCTTTAACAATTGGTTCTTCACAAATTACTATAACGATTTGGCTATTAAAAACCCGGTAACAGGTAAAGATGGTTATACTTTAACCGTAGCTAACATCGGCGGTTTTGCAATCCCGTTTGATGTGGTTATAACGTATGCTGATGGCACAACAAAAACTATCCACAAAACCCCTGCGGTTTGGGAAGCCAACCAGAAACAAACACTGGTTACCTTTAAAGTTGAAAGAGGTAAAAGTTTAAAATCTATCACTTTGGATAACGGCATTTACATGGATGCTAACACCAAAGATAATACCTGGGCTCCTGCTGCTAAAAAGTAAGCAAGCTTAATTTTATACATTAAAATGCCCGACCAGATGTGGCCGGGCGTTTTAATGTATATGATGTCAGTAAATGCTTTAAAAGAGGCGGATCTGATTAAATTTTTTTTGATCACTATCCTATTGCCAAGCTTTTGCCTTATGCTTAAGATCCCCCCCTTGTCAAGCGGCTGCCAAAACCAACCTTCTTTGTTTTTAGTGTTAACCTTATTGACATAAGATTTATTTAAACTTAACTTGTTATGATAACAATTGTGCCTGTATCACTGCACTTTAGCGAACTATATGGATAATTTTGGATGGCAATATTAAACACAAAAAAGCCTCCCGACATTAGCCGGGAGGCTTTTAAACATTTTATCTTAAAATACTTATGCGTTCTGGATAGAATTATTCCAGTCGTTAGCGGTACTTTTTACTTTTGATTTTACGCTGTCTGCACCGTTTTCGGCATAAATGGTTGCTTTTGATTTTGCATCGTCATAAGCACCTTCGGCATCGTTAACAGCACCGTTAAATTTTGATTTTACCGAATCAACCGTATTACCGGCGTATTCTTTAACGTTATCTGCAGTGTTCTGCGCTTTGTTTTTTGCTTTGTCAACAAGGTCGTTCACATAATCAGCAATGTCGCCTCTTAATTCTTCACCTTTTTCAGGGGCCAATAGTAAACCTAATGCGGCGCCCGCTGCAGCACCCACTAAAAGTGCTGCTATAATTTTTGCTTGATCTTTCATTATTAATTACTTTTTAGTAGATGATTTGTACTTAGACCAACAAATACCATACCGCACTGTTTACTTTTTTTATATTAAGTTTAATTTGCAACCATAGGTGTACTATCCACACAAAGTAAGCACTTTGGCGTTTAGGGTATTATGACTTGGGAAACTTTAACAGACTTATTAAAGCCTGCACACTTTAGGAAAGTATTTTATTTAACAGCCGTTGTACTGGTAGCTATACTCATTGTACTTAAATATAAACTTTTCCCAACTTTCGACCGGAAAGAACATGTGGGCCACCGTATTGGGCGCCATATATTAGATACGCTAATCCCGGTAATTATGGCCATCATCGCGATTGCATCTATAGTTTTTTGGATAAGCGGGAATGATTAAGTAAATCGCCCTGTCTCGCTATTTATTATACAGCTTATTTATTCTTAAAACCCAGAGGGTATAAAGGTACTGTAGCAAATGGCAGTGCTTTAATCACAACGGCTGTTTAATGATATATTTGATCAATAATTATGAAAAGACATTTAATTGCAATTTCTGTTTTAGGTAATTTCATTTTTGCAGGCGCAATAATCAGGCATTTTGTTTTAGCCCCAACCGTAAACCCCAACCCGCCCTTAACATTTTTTTGCAATGGCGACAAGTTGCAAAGCGGCTTGCCGAAATCAACAAATGATGTGTTGTTTTTAGGCGACAGTCAATTTGCCGCGTATCCGGTTGTTGAGTTAAGTGGGATGCCTACGGTTAAAAACCGTGGCATATATTATGATTCGTCAAGGGGAGTATTAAAACGGGTTAAGGATATAGTTTCAGGGCATCCGGCCAAAATATTCATAGAATGCGGTATAAACGATCTTGAAAATTCGGTACCAATAGATCATACCTTTAACAATGTAAAGCTGGCGATCTATATTATTAAAATCAAAAGCCCATCAACCAAGGTTTATATTTTAAGTGTGTTGCCAACTGCTTTGAAATTCGGAGAAAATCCGCGTTCTATTGAAGCAGAAAGAGTTGCTTTAAACAATAAATACAAATCGCTGGCACATGCTACCGGAGGTATTTATATTAATCTGGATAGCACCTTTAAAAGCGGTGTAGCGTTAAATAAAATTTACGACGTGGGCGACCAAATACATTTAAACGCTTTGGGGTATATAAAAATGACTGAACTTCTTAAGCCGCACCTGATTGAATAACTCGTTAAGTAGTCATAATTTAATGGCTTGACAGGCTCACCAAAAAGTAAAAAAATCATAAAGCAAAAAAAAACATCCGCCCTTTTGGGGAGCGGATGTTTTCTGTAACATTTAGTGGATTAATATATAATTAAACAACTTTTACGTTTACTGCGTTTAAGCCTTTTCTTCCGTTTTCTACTTCGAACTCAACTTTATCGTTTTCACGAATTTCGTCGATCAGACCTGTTGAATGAACAAATACGTCGGCACCACCACCATCAGGTGTGATAAATCCAAAACCTTTTGTCTCATTGAAAAATTTTACTGTTCCTTCTTTTTGCATTATTTTATTTATTAAAGTGCGCAAGATAGGTATTTTTATCCATAAAGTGCAAAACCGTTGTAGAAGCGGGTTATGCCAACGCTAAAAATAGCAGTTTACGCTACAACAGCCAAGTGACGGCTGTGCAGGGTATTTTCCGAGTCTTTAACTATCCCGCGGATCTTCTCGTCGAGTTCGTTTACGGTAAGCTCCATAATTTCAAAATAGTTAAAATAAACATTTTCCATTTTTATCAGGTCCATAATGCCAAGCAACGATGCAACCGGCCTGCGTAACTCATGCGATTGGATTATGGCAATACGGTTAAGCGCATCATTTTGCAAGTTAATGTAAGCCTCCTGCTTTTTATGATGTGTAACATCTGTAGAGTTTAGCGCCACACCAATAACCGCTCCCTCTTTGTTCCTAACGGGGATAAAGGTGGTGTTCATCCAGCAGGAATACGGGGTACCGGCCATAATATGCCACTCAAGCTTTACAGATTTACCGCCCATGGCAGCCTTACAATACTTTTTCATTTGCCCTATGGTTTTAGGGTCGGAGTAATCGAGCAAATTATCGCCATTTAGTAAAGCATGGCCGTATACGGTATGTATAAATAATGATGCCGATTTATTAAAAGCCAGCACCTCAAAGTTTTTGCCAATAAGCAGGTGGCTATCTTTACTACTATCAAATATGGCTTTTAACTTTAATTCAGAATCGGTGATAGCTTCGGCCTGGGCTTTTTCTTTATCGCGCTGTTCGGCAAGTACCTTAATGCTCCAGTTAAGTTCCATCAGGTTCACCACCTGTTTAGACATAATTTGGAGGGCTTTCTGCTGATGGACGGTCAGGTCGCGCGGCTCCATATCCACCACGCATAAACTACCAATAGCATAACCATCTTTTGTAATTAACGGCGAACCGGCGTAAAAGCGCACATTTGGATCACCGGTAACAAGCGGGTTTTGATTATGGCGGTCGTCTTTCTGAAGATCGTATATAATATTTACACCTTCCTGCTCAATAGTGTTATTGCAAAAAGAAATGCTCCTGGGGGTGTCGGTAACATCGGTACCTACGGCTGCTTTAAACCATTGTATTTCGTTATCAAGTAAGGTAACAAGCGCGACAGGTGTTCCGCAAATTTCAGATACAAGGGCAACAATATCGTTAAGGTCCTTCGTGATACCGTCGTCGAGGTTTTTAAACCTGTCTACGGCGGAAAGGCGTTGTTGCTCGGTGTAATTCATCGGTAAGGTTAACTAAATTAAAAGTTAAATTAATAACTTCAATGCTTGCATTAATACGGTAAAATGTAAAAAAAGTTTACAAAAAAGCGATAATCAGTATTTATTTTAACAGGTTAAATATAAGTACGCTAAAACTAACTGTAGAGTTTTAATTTCACTCCAAATAGTTTATATAAAAAAGCCCCGAAAGTGTCAACCTGCGGGGCCTTACTAAATACCTTAACATCACTTATAACCACAAAAGCAATATTAATTACTTAGCCACATTGTATATAAGACAACCAACTTATAATCAACCTAAAGAAGCTATTTAATTAATATACGCTTAATAAGCGCCGATGGTTTGCAGTACCTTTAACTTATTCTGAATAAACCGATTGCACATGATCGCGCAGGTTGTAGTTTGATGCCATCACCTCGCCATAAGCACCCGCCGTGCGGATAGCGACCAGGTCGCCACGGTATGATTGCGGCAGGTCTACATCTTTCCTAAAGCAATCCGTACTCTCGCAGATTGGGCCTACCACGTCATATTTGATGGCCTCACCCCACCTTTCTCCAAAGGAGAGGGAGTTATCAGCTTCTGATTTTTCTTGATTCTTGGTTCTTGATTCTTGACTCAGGTTTTGAATAGAATGATACGCCTGGTAAAGCATTGGCCTCATCAGCTCTGTCATACCGGCATCCAGGATCAGGAAATTTTTCTTTTGACCATTCTTTACGTAAAGCACCCTGGAAATTAGCGATGCCGATTGTGCTACCATGGCCCTGCCCAATTCAAAATGCACCTCCTGCCCCGGTTTTACGCGCAGAAATTTGCTGAACACTTTAAAGTAAGCTTCAAAATCGGCAATGCTGTTGGTGTCGGGGTTGTAGTAATCTACGCCCAGGCCGCCACCTGTATTCAATATCTTTATCGCAAAGCCGTGGTCTTCAAACCAATCCTGCATTTCGTTAATGCGGGTACACAGGTTACGGTAAACCTCCATATCGGTAATTTGCGACCCGATGTGGAAGTGGATGCCTAAAAACTTCAGGTTGGCGCATTTGCGCAGCATCTCGGCCACATCATTTAGTTGCCATGTGTTAATACCAAATTTATTCTCATCAAGCCCGGTAGTTATAAAGTGGTGTGTGTGAGCATCCACATTTGGGTTGATACGGATAGCGATACCTGCTATCTTTCCTTTAGCAGCAGCCAGTTCGTTAATAATTTCCAACTCCTGTACCGACTCGACATTGAAGCAGAAGATATCCGCATCCAGCGCCAGGTTAATTTCCTTATCAGACTTACCTACGCCTGCAAAAACCACCTTACCTTTATCAAAGCCATGCTCCACGGCCGATTTTACCTCGTTACCGCTCACACAGTCGGCACCAAAGCCGTACAACTGTATAGTTTTAACCACCTTAGGGTTAAAGTTAGCCTTCATTGCATAATGCACATGGAAACCGTATTTTGATGATGCATCCCTGCAGGCATCAAGCGTGTTGCGCAAAACATCCATATCATAGTAATAAAATGGTGTTTCCGTATCGTTAAAGCGCTGTATCGTATTGTTGTTAAACATTGTTGTAAAGTCAAAATTAAAAAGTCAAAAGTCAAAATTGACTATTCTCTAAGCGTCATTGCGAGGAGCGATAGTGTCGTGGCAATCTTCGATATGCTTATCGCCAACTTGTCTATCAAAGATTGCCACGCTATGCTCGCAATGACGCGTGGTATGCTTTAAGCCCTCCCCTTCCGGGCAGGGTTGGGTAGTGCTTAAAAAAGCCTGCTATGCAAGCTCCTCAATACCTCTACCTTGTCTTCTGTTTTTACCAGTACAGACATATTGTGGTCGCTGCCACCGTATGATATCATCCTTACCGGTACGTGTTTAATCGCTTCCAGTACACGGGCTGCGTAGCCATGTTTCTCGGCAGCAAAATCGCCCACCACACATATAATAGAATGGTTCACGTCAATATCAACCGAACCATAAGCACCCAGCTCTGCAGTGATCTCGCCCAGGTAAGTGGTATCATCAATAGTTAAGGATACAGCCACCTCAGATGTGGTGATCATATCTATCGACGTGCGGTAACGCTCAAACACCTCAAACACACGGCGTAAAAAGCCATGTGCCAGCAGCATGCGGCTACTTTGGATCTTAATGGCGGTAATGCCATCCTTAGCAGCTATGGATTTAATTTTGTCCTTTTCGCTGGTGTTGGTTATCAGGGTCCCTGCAGCCTGCGGATCCATGGTGTTTAATAACCGTACCGGGATTTTATATTTTTGCGCCGGGAACACACTTTGCGGGTGTAAGATTTTGGCACCAAAGTAAGCCAGCTCGGCAGCCTCATCAAACGAAAGCTGGGCGATAGGTTTGGTATTACTTACAATACGCGGATCATTATTATGCATCCCGTCAATATCCGTCCAGATTTGTACTTCCTCGCTGCGGATGCCTGCACCAATTAATGACGCGGTGTAATCGCTGCCACCGCGGCGCAGGTTATCAATTTCGCCAAAAGCGTTACGGCAAATAAAACCCTGGGTGATGAACAAGTTCATATCCGGATATTTTTCCAGCAATGGCGTAAGTTCAGCCGTAATATGATCTACGATGGGCTCGTTGTCCTCATCCGTCTTCATAAACTCCAATGCCGGCAGTAATACCGATGGCACGCCGATCTCTTTCAGATATATATGGTATAACGTGGTCGACAGTAATTCGCCCTGCGCTAAAATAACTTTATCTTCTATGGGGGTAAACAGGTCGTTAGCAAAGCTGCTTAATAACCTAAAGTGATAATCAATAACCTCTTTACCCTGCTCAAATGTTTCGGGCTTCTTTAAAAGCTCCTTTATCACAGCTTCGTACTTTTCCTTTAATGTTGCGATCAAAGTGGCTGCCTTCGCCTTGTCATTTGTAAGGTAGGCCTGGCCTATTTCCACTAAATTATTAGTAGTGCCCGACATGGCCGATAACACTACAATTTGCCTTTCCTGGGGGTTTACGATGTCCAGTAGCTTCTGCATGCGGGCGGCACTACCAACCGATGTTCCGCCAAATTTTAAAACTTTCATTATTTGTTTCCGTTTACCATAAAACATTAATATTCTTGTATTATATTGAGGCGCTAAAAATAGGATTTTAAACCACTTATATCTAAAATGAGCAAAATAAAATTTGGAACAGATGGCTGGAGAGCGATCATTGCCGACGACTTTACTGTTGAGAACGTAAAACGAGTGGCCTATGCAACAGCATTGTGGCTAAAACAAAACTTTGAGAACCCAACTGCGCTTGTAGGCTGCGACCCGCGTTTTGCAGGGCCGATGTTTGCAGATGTGACCACTACGGTACTTGCATCACAGGGCGTTAAGGTATTCCGTGCCGAAAATACTTTCGTATCAACCCCCATGATCTCGTTGGGTACGGTACGTTTAAAAACGTCCGCAGGTATCATTATTACGGCCAGCCACAACCCTCCCGCTTATAACGGATATAAAATAAAAGCATTTTACGGTGGCCCGGCCACGCCGGATGATATTGAGAAAGTAGAATCGCAGATCCCGGATACCATCAGCCTCGAGCTAAAATCGGTTACCGATTATGTTACCGAAGGTTTGGTAGAATACGTTGATCTGGAAGATATGTATGTAGAGCATGCCGAAGCCAACTTTGATATCCCTGCCATCCGCGACAGCGGCTTGCAATGGGCCTATGATGCAATGTACGGTGCAGGCCAGAATGTTATGCGCCGCCTGTTCCCGGATATTACTTTTTTGCATGCCGATTACAACCCAAGCTTTGACGGCCAGGCACCTGAGCCTATCCAGCGTAACCTGCAGGAGTTTGAGCAACTGATCAAATTATCTGAAGGTGAAATTGCATCAGGTTTGGTTACCGATGGCGATGCAGACCGTATTGGTTTATATGATGGCGATGGCAACTTTGTAGATTCGCACCACATATTGTTGTTGCTTATCCATTACATGCATAAAGTTAAAGGCGAAACCGGCGAAGTATATTCTACCTTTTCGTGTACCAGCAAAATTCAAAAACTTTGTGATGCTTACGGCTTAAATAACACGGTTACCAAAATTGGCTTTAAATACATTTGCGACCTGATCGTGAACAGCGGCAAACCATTTATGGTAGGTGGAGAAGAATCAGGCGGTATAGCGGTTAACGGTCACATTCCGGAACGCGACGGCGTTTGGATAGGCTTGATGATATGGGAGTTTATGGTAAAAAGCGGCCGCAGCTTAAAAGACCTTGTACAGGAAATTTACGATGTGGTAGGCAAATTTGCAGTAGAACGTTATGATCTGCATGTTACCGAAGAGAAAAAACAAGCGATCATTAGCCGTTGTAAAGGTGATATCAGCGCGTTTGGCGACCTAAAAGTTACCCGTACCGAAGACCTGGATGGTTTCAAATTCTTCTTTGAAGACGAAACCTGGGTAATGATCCGCCCATCAGGCACCGAGCCAGTACTTCGCGTTTACGCCGAAGCACCAACTACAGCCGAATCATTTAGAATATTAGACACCGTGAAAGCGGACCTGTTGAAGTAATTTAGATTTGACAACTTTTGAAAAGTTGTCAAATCTAAATTATAAAGGCTTGCTTCGGCAAGCCTTTTTTTGGCCTTAATAATTTCCTCCCCTATTCCACCCCGTCAATTCGAGATACGAAGCAATGACGCTTTTTTATTTCATTCCAATTTTCCTGAATAACTTAACAATAACCCTTACTTTTTCGTGCTGATATAATTGCTTACTTTGGGTTAAACATCAAGCGTTCATCTCATGAAGAAATTACTGACAGCCGCATTCCTGTTATCATTCATTATTTTTAAAGCATCAGCACAAAACAATGAGGCGGCTACCACCACGGCCAATTATACCGCATTACAGCAAAAATTTGTCAACCTTAAATTCGGGATGTTCATCCACTTTAACATCCCCACCTACATGGATGCCGACTGGCCCGACCCGGAAGCGCCTGCATCTGCATTCAACCCAAAAAAATTAAACGCCGACCAGTGGGCCAAAGCCGCCAAAAGCGCTAACATGACCTACGGTTGCTTGACAACCAAGCACCACAGCGGTTTTTGTATATGGGATACCAAAACCACCGATTATAACGTAATGAACAGTCCGCTGAAGCGCGATGTGGTAAAAGAGTATGTGGACGCTTTCCGCAAGAACGACTTGAAGGTGATGCTTTATTACAGCATTTTGGATACCCACCATAAGCTTCGCCCGCATAACATCACCCAAAAACATTTTGAAATGGTGAAGGCTCAGCTTACCGAGTTATTAACTAAATATGGAAAGATAGAGGCTATTATTATTGATGGTTGGGATGCGCCATGGTCGCGTATTAGCTATGATGATATTAACTTTGAGGATGTATACCACCTGATCAAATCTATTCAGCCGAATTGTGTGCTGATGGACCTTAATGGCGCAAAATACCCTGCCGAAGGACTTTTTTACAGCGATATCAAAACCTACGAAATGGGTGCCGGTCAGCGTATTTCTAAAGAGAATAACATTATGCCGTCATTGGCCTGTTTGCCTTTACAACAAAACTGGTTCTGGAAAACCAGCTTCCCTACCATCCCGGTAAAGGATGCAGCCAAAATGGTTGCCGAATTAACCACCCTTAACAAGGCCGATTGTAACTTCATCTTAAACGTTGCCCCAAACCGCGATGGTTTATTTGATGATAATGCTTTAGTCGCGCTGAAAGAAATTGGAAAACTTTGGAAAAGCGACGGTCCTGCACCCAAACTGGCTGCAACCGGTGCGCCGATAATTTCAAGCAATATCGCTAAAAACAAACCCTCAAACTCCAGCTGGAGCGATGATTCTGAAATTATGGATTTTGCCAACGATGATGATTTTACAACCTCATGGACGTCCAGCAAAACCGTCGAGAAACCATGGTATGAAATTGATTTTGGATACGATACCGAATTTAACACTATTGCACTTACCGAGCGCAAACCAAATATCACGGCTTACCACTTAGAGTACCTGCAAAACGGCGTTTGGAAGCCCATTTTGAATGGCAACACCACATCCCGCGTAAAGATACACCGCTTTAACCGCGTTTGGGGAACAAAGATCCGGGTGAGCATTGATAAAGCTGAAGGCCAGGTTTCTATCGCGGAGTTTGGGGTTTATAATGAGAGAAGATAAATAGACCCGTACGGCTGTCGCCGCAGGGTATCACATCGTGAGCCCTACGGTTGCCTTGCATGCCTGTGCAGGGTTCTCGTCCCGAAGACCCCGCAAGGATTTTAATATATAAAATTTAAGACGCGAAGTATCGCGTCTCCGTTTGCCAAGCTTAAAGTATTAATTCCCTCAACAAAGGCATATTATAAAACCATTGGGGGTATATTACCGTTCTATGTAAGAATTTATCCAGAATTGAGTTTATGATGCCAGCCACTTTCCGTTCCGCTCTTAAATTTTCCCTCATCTCTGCGCTCCTTACCTTCGCAGGACTGACATCAAAAGCATACTCTATACTTGCGCACGAGGCCATTATCGATGCTTCTTGGAAGCCGGTGCTTATCCCCCTCCTTAAAGAAAAATACCCCGGTATTACCCGCGAGGAGATCCTGATGGCGCACTCCTACACTTATGGCGGCAGCATTATGGCCGATATGGGTTACATGCCTTTTGGCAATGTCTTTTTTACCGACCTGGTGCACTACGTACGCAGCGGCGATTTTATTAAAGCCCTGCTTGCAGACGCCAGAAACTTAAACGAATATGCCTTTGCGCTGGGCGCCCTGTCGCACTACATGTCCGATAAATACGGGCACTCCATGTCTACCAATTTAAATGTGCCCATCATCTACCCAAAACTTAAAAAGAAATTTGGCAACGTGGTTACCTATAATGACGACCATACTTCGCACAGCCGCATGGAATTTGCGTACGATGTAATGCAGATAGGCCAAAAGGGTTACACATCCGAAGGTTACCATGATTTTATCGGTTTTAACATTGCGGTACCTGTTTTAGAACGGGCCTTTTACGAAACTTACGGGCAGGAATTGGGATCGATATTTTCCAATATTAACTCATCCATCAATACCATGCGCTGGGGTGTGCGCAACCTGTTCCCGGTGCTTACCAAATCGGCCTATAAAGCCAACCAAACCGATATTGACAAGATGAACCCCGGCATTACAGCACGTAAATTTCAATACAAAATGAGCAACCGGGCCTTTAACCTGGAGTTTGGTAAACAAAGCCAGGAATCTAAATTCTTCGCGAAAGTGTCGGTATTTTTAATTAAGATCCTGCCTAAGATAGGCCCGCTGAAAACGCTAAAGTTTAAATCGCCGGGCGAGCAAGGACAAAAGCTTTTTGCACAAAGTTTTGAAGCGACATTGAAGAATTACCATATCGCTGTAGACCAGATTGGTAAAACCCAATTAGTACTGCCCAATATTGATTTTGATACCGGTAACCCTACCCGCTGGGGCGAGTACAAACTGGCCGACAATACCTATGATAAACTGCTTAAAGAACTACAGGAACAAAAATATAAAAACGTTACGCCGCAACTCCAAAAAAGCATCCTTAATTTTTACAGTACTGCCGATAGCACGACCCTTGGAAAAAAAGGGTTGAAGCAATGGAAAAAGAACAGCATCAGGATAAAGGAAATTGCCGCGCTAAAACCCGCGCCATAGGATACGCTAAAATCGTTGGTGGTATCAGAATAAATCAGCATCAAAAAACTGTAATTTCTGCCCGGTATTTTCTACCACAACGGTAGCTATATAGCCGGGGTGCAAAAGAAAACTATTAAGCTGCCAGTTTTTATTCGAACCTGTTAACAATGCATCAAGCAAATACGTTCCATCAAGCGCAGGGGTAATGCACAGATGCTCGCCCAATCCTTGTCCCGTGGCTTTCAAGATAGCTTCCTTGCGTGTCCAAAGGGTGAAGAATTTTTTAGATGACGTACCGATATACGCCGCCTCATGTTCACTAAAATTATCCTCTAAAATATCCCGGAAGGGGAATGCTGCGTCAATAAATTCCACATCGGCACCAATTGAGGATGTAGCAATAGCCAACACTACCCAATCCCCGGAGTGTGAAAGGTTATAACGGACGATGCTGCCATCTACTCCTATCAAATGGGGTTTGTTATTTTCACCTAAAACAAACTGCAATTCAACTGGTGGCTGATCTAAATATCGCCCTAAAATAATGCGCTGGGCACCACGGCTAACTATAAACCTGTAAGTGTCTTTAGGCTGTTTATACTTACCGGCGCGCAGTTTTTCATCTGCGGTAAGCAGGGCTTCAAATTTCTCTAAACGTTTTATGTTTTGGCTGATATTAAAGCGCCAGACGTGTACCTCGCTATCATTAATTACAGGTGAAATTGCCGCGGCTTTTTGCCACGTTACATCATTTAAATACCGGTTTATGATAACGCCCAAAACTGCCTGTTTAACAATTGATCTTATCGAGACAAGCCTGTAGTATGTGGGCAAATTCCCTATCATTAGGCTCTTTAAATATGGTATTATGTTCGCCCGGTATGTTGTAGATGTTCACCCCTTTTAAAACGTAAGGTTTCCAGCCCATATAAACATAATCGTCCGGGTAAAATGAGCGCGTTTCCGCGCGGAACAATTCTATCGCGATATCGTAAGGCATTATCCGGTATTGCTTTCGCGAATTGTTATTCATCTCGTCTATCTTATGCGAATAGCCAAAAAAGCCCGTCTGTTTTTGATCGGTGCCAAATTTAAGCTTCCATAAAAGTCTTACCGCGCCGCGTTCAACGGCCTTAGCGCGGGTGGTAATGGTTTTCATAAAGCCATCTTTAAACAACATGGCATGCCATATTTTACGGCCAAAATACATTTCGCGCTTAACATATTTAACCAATAATGGGTCGTAATGTGGTGTGCGGTAGGCATAAATATCAAACATGCCCAGCATGCGTGCTACAGGATCACGTTTAAACTTGGCAAGCTTTTCCAGCAAGTCGTCCCTGTCGGTAGCTAAAAAAAAATTAAGTTCCTTAAAAACGGCACGGGTGGTTTGCAGGGAATAAGCGACATCGGCAATATCAATATCCGGGTTATCCTGTAAATAATTTTTGCCCAGGTTGGCATTAAAATCTTCGGTAATAAAAGTTTGTGCCGGTGCTTTGAACGAGAAAGCCGCCGAAATAACAAAAAGAATTACCCGTTTTTTCATGCCTTAAGATATATTAATATTTACAAAGCAGGAAGAGGAAAGTTTGGCTTTTATGGAAACAACAGTAGTGTATGAATCACTTGTTTTGTCGGCTTAAATACGTAAAAAAGCTTTCCAAACTAATGTTAAAGGGGGGCTTTTGCTAAATATTGCTATAAGTTCTTCCAATAAATCAATAATCCGAAAAGAAAAATACCGCCCATAATAATAGGAGGCCATCCGGCTTTCTTCCAACTTGCAGCATAATAACCATTTTCTGCTTTAAGTATGTAATTCTCTTTTAATTTAAAAGCACTCAAATAATTAAGCCGCCTTACAATCCTCAAATTAAAGTTTGTAATTCTTTCAGGTGACTTTAATGCAAGAGCACCCAAAAAAGTTAAACCTGCACCAAATATAAAACCTAATACAGATGATAAGATAAACGCTAATGAGCCCATGTATTTTACTGGTTGTTACTTTACCCTCTCGCCCGGCTCCTTCCCTGCTCGATAAAGTTTTTAATTTCGTTCACATCGCTTTTTGAGAAGCCGTGGGCTTCTACCTTGTTACCGCTGTGGTAAAAACGAATAGTAGAGTAACCGACAATTGGTGTATCGATCTCCACTGCCGAAATGCTGTCGTAAGCAATGGTAGTGGTATCGCCGCTAAACAGGCCGGGGATTTTTATGGTAATGCCGTTATCTTCGGTTATGATCTCTGCCGGGAAAAGTTTATTACCTTCCGACAGGCGCGATGCTACATATTTCATATTATGGGTTTTAAATGTAAAATATTACAGTGCAAAATGACGCGACCGTTTGACAAAGATAGCGCCCATAAGCTTAACAAATAAAACTTTGTTATTCGCTTGCCCTAAGCGGGATAGCATATGAAAACTCGGCACCTTTACCTGCACTCTTCCCTACCCAAATGCGGCCGCCAAGCTTTTGGATAAACTCGGCGCAAATATTTAGGGCCAGCCCGGCACCCTGGGCACTGTCATTAATTTCAGAGATCTTGCCGGTAAACAGTTCTTTTAACAACTTTTCAGTCAGGCCTACACCTTCATCTTTAATAGTGATGATGATCTCCTTGTTCTTCACAACCGAGAGGGCAGTTATTTTACCCCCTATGGGCGAATACTTGATGGCATTATGTAACAGGTTGCGGTCGATAAAACGGATGATCTCTTGGTCGGTTAGTGGTGCGAGTGTGGCATCTATCTCGTTTACGATGGTGATTTGCCTGGCATTTGCCTGTTCGTGAAAAAAGCTGAATGCCTCGTTTATACTCTCCTTCAGGTTGACCTTAACCGGTTGCAGGATGTAGCCGGTTAGCTGCTTGTGGGTCCACTGCAATATATTATCGAAGGTTAAAAGCACCTCGTTAATATCCGTCTCAATAAGCCTATATAAACCGGCCAGTTCTTCGGGCTCCATCGCTTCATGATCCCTCAGCAACTGCACCATAGATATGGTTGAATTAAGCGGCGACCGGAAATCATGCGCCAGCATAGATAACAACCTGCCCTTAAAAACATCCGACTCTTTTAACGCTTCGTTTTGCACCGTAATGGTTAAATTTTGCTCGCTTAACTTTTTTGCCTGAGCAGTAACTTTCCAATAAAAAAGGATCAGCAATAGGATTACTAAACTACCCGCGCCACAGGCCACAAAAAGCCATACTATCTTTTTATGATTTAACCCTTCAGATAAGCCCAGCTTCTTCAGTTCTTCCTGTGTTTGGTTGTATTGGATGTAATCGCCCAAAAAACTATTATTGGCGGTGTTATCCTGCTCAAGCGCGACGATCAGCAGCTGTGCTGTAGCATACTCGTTGGCTTTATCATTTTTAAATTTATAACATTTGCTAATATCCTTTAAAACATCAATTTTCCAGTAAACGTAGTTATTGGCCTTAGCCTTTTTGTAGATCTCCAGGTAAGCGGCAAGGGCGCTATCTGTTTTGTTTACAGCCAGGTAATAACTCCCAAGGTTATTCAGGCTTTCCATCTCGTGGTAATCCCAATTATTAGCGCGCGTAATGGCCAGTGACCGCATAATAATGGGTAAAGCCATGGCTGGTTGCTTAGCATCAATAAAACGGTTGGCACGTATCTGCCCTATAAATACCAGTGTACGCTGATCATTAAATTTTATAGCTATTTTCTCAGCTCCACTCAAATACCACGCAACAGAATCTTTAGCAAGGCCGCTGTTCAGCTCCACGTAGTTTGCCATAAGCATACTGGCGGCGGAATCGCGCATCAGATATTTGTGGGTAAAATTATTAGCCCTGGTAGCAAACCGGATAGCCTTTGCACTATCGCCAATAAAACTGTAGGTAATGGCTTGGTTCATCAGCCCCTGGGCAATCTCGGGCTTGTTATTATTTGCCTGGTAAATATTGTATGCCTTGCCAAAGTATTGTAACGACTGGCTATATAAGCCCTTTAGGAGAAGCCCCGTGGCAATGTTAGACATGGCATGGGCTTTCTCTTTCGGCGCGTTCAACCTATCGGCTAAAGCGTTGCCTTGTATACCGTAATAAAAACTACTGTCGGCATTTTTGAGGTGGATAAGCAAACCTATTTTATTTAATTTACACAGGTAATCCAAGCTATCTTTAGGATGCTTTAATTGCTGCTGCAGTTGCCTGATCTCGGATAGTTGGGCAAAGCATAGGCAAGGCATTACTAAAACAAAAACGTAAAGTAAGATGAATTTACGGGTCATATAAAAAAAGCCTCTGCTCCGTTATACGATGTAACAACAATTATGTTTAATAAAGCTTAATCTATTCTCCATGCATGAGCAGACTTTATCTTCGCTAAACGGCGTGGTAACCTTTAGGTTAGCTTAACATAACTTATGGCTGACACAATTTTATTAGATTTTTAGCTTATTTGCACCTATAAAAATCAGCACTTTTGAAGAAGTTTACCCGGCAGGCGTTGCGTGTAACGACCGCGCTGCATATAAACGGGTACAGCAATTACTGGACGAGGTTAAACTGGCCTACGAGGTTGGCCTGGATGTTTTTGCCTTTGGCGAGTACCACCGCCCCGATTTTGTCATCTCATAGCCCGAAATTTTTATCGCGGCAGCAGGGGCTATCACTAAAAACATCCGCCTCTCCAGTTCGGTAACGGTACCAAGTTCTGCCGACCTCGTATGCGGCGGGCGGGCAGAAATGATCGCAGGCTGTGGCTCTTTCGTCGAATCGTACCCTTTGTTTGGGTATTACCTAAATGATTAGGAGGAGAGCTGCTTGAAGAAAAGCTTGACCTGCTGATGCAGATCAACAAAACTGTAAATCTTACCTGGAAAGGTAAATTCTGCGCGCCGATAAGCAACCAAGGCATTTACCCGAGGACATTGCAGGAACAGCTCCCCATTTGGATAGGCGTTGGCGGCACACCAAAATCGGCCATACGCGCGGGTAGGCTGGGCTTAACACTAATGATTGCCATACTTGGCAGCGCCCCAAAACATTTTGTGCCGTTTGTAGAGCTGTATCGCGAGACGTCAGAGAAGGCGGGGCATGATGTGGCTAAGCTACAGGTGGATATCTCGTCCCAGTTTTTGGCCGGCGATACTAATGAGGAAGCCAGGGATGCCTTCTGCCCATCGTAATAGGCCCTGATGAACCGTGCTGGCCGCGACAGGGGCTGGTCGCCCATGACTACCGACCAGTTTGAATACCTGCGCGCCCACGGCCCTTTAATTGTTGGCGACGCGCAGGAAACTATCGATAAAATAATGGCACAATACGAGCTGTTTGGCAAAACCCGTTTTTTGCACAGCTGGTTACCGGGCATGCGCCCTACCATAAAACACTAAAGGCTATTGAACTGCTGGGCACTAAAGTAGCGCCCGTGGTGCGTAAGGCAATTAACGGTTAGCGCCCGATATAAAGCGTTTAAACGCGAGGCTATCTCCCTTAAAAACGTCAAAATCTACGGTGTGGCCTATGCCGTTCACGTGGCCTGTTTCCGAGTGTTGCCAAAACTTCCAGTTTGTGCGTGCGCTAACGTTTAATTTATCTTGATTGTAATGGGCTATCCACAAAGGGTAATCGTCAAAATATCCCGCCAGGTAATCGCGGTAAAAGCTAATACCTGTATAAATAATAGGAGTTTCACCGGTTTTATTCTCTACGTAAAGCAGAAAATCGCGCAGTTCCTTTCGCATGGCGGCGGGTGTTTTGCCGTCCAGCCGCTCCACATCGGCAACGGGTGGCAGGCCGCCGCTTTCTATGGATGAATTTTGGACAAAAAACCTTCCCTGCCATAAACCACTCTTTTTAGGGCGAAAGAAATGGTAAGCGCCGCAGGCGATGCCTGCATTTTTAGCCTCTTTCCAGTTACGTTTAAAGTATGGGTCAACCGTAAGCAAGCCTTCCGTAGCTTTGATGAACGCGAAGCGGATGCGTACGCCATCCTCTTCCATTGCAACTACCTTTGGCCAGTAAATTTTACCCTGAGCGTACGATACGTCTATCCCGTGGATCTCGTAATTAGACGGAATTTTGATGCCGAAACTTTTGTAGGTACGATAGTTAGGATCCTGGCCAATGTCCCTTACCCACCGCCAGGTATAGGATGCAGTTTTGATGACATAACCATAATAAAACGGCGATAAAAGCAATGCAAATACAAGCGCTAAGAGGTAGTATTTTAAGCGCGCCGGGGCTTTGGCTTTCTTTTTCCTGCTAGTGGTTTTCCGTTTAACAGGCGACGTAGTTTTCTTTTTGACAGGCACATCCAAAAGTAAGTAATTTGAAGAAGCATGGCGAGGCCGAAACAAACAAACCTACCAAAAGGCATGTTCCATAATATATGAGCAAAAAACATCAAACCATTCCCAACGAACCTGAAGAAATGCTTATCCCAAAACCTCAACTTGAAATACAACAACCTGAAGACCCTAAATCGCCGGAAATACCAAAGGAAAGCCCTGATGAATTACCGAACGAGATACCGCCGGAGAGGGGTAATAATAACAGTTAAATATCTTTCGACAAACCCTTAGGATGATAACCCTCGATCTTATCAGCCAACAAATGTATGATGTCTTCGGCAATATGGCCGGGGTTTTGGCAGATGTGTAAAAGGTAATATTTATCCGGTTCAAAACTGGCTATATAAACGCCATTCTAAAATACACGGTATTTACAACGTCCGTCATCGTAGTGCGGTATTCCCTTACTTCAAACTGGTGCGTTTCGGTATCCCTGGTCACTGCTATCTGATAATTCTCCACATGTGTATAACTATTCAAAAACGCTATTGTTTATTTATAAACGGGGCACGGGTTTTGTATTACCCTGATCATGAACGGACTATAAAATATTTCGCCATTATGACCTCAAATGATTTTAACGCTTTAAAATACTACGAAAAAACAGAAGCTGTTTTAAATGGTACTTTTTTGGCCGACCGCCTTAACGATCATCATTACATTAAACTATACAATCTAAATAGTTTTTACGTGGAAGTTTTTTTTGACGACCGCAGCCACCTCATCACCCACTTACGCGCCTTTGACCACACATTTTTTGTGCTACCCTATTTAAACAACCTGCAGATTGCTGTTTAAGGCGTAAATTACACCAAAGCTTTATTTTTCAAGTCTGCTATAATTATCTACCGGTATTTTCTACCCCCAATCAGCAAGAATCTTAATTATGGTTTGCAATGTTAAAACCATCACCACGGGGGTATATAATATAGGTTTGTAGGCATTTTAGCGCGTTCACCGTTGTATTATAGTCTAACTTTTTACGAAGCCATGTTTGCTAACGCTGGATCAAACCGCTATTGATGTCAGACATGGCAAAGAAAGAGTCAGCACCGGAAATAATTTAAACCGGATAAGGTTTGTACGATGGCGCACCGCGGTATATTCAATAATAACGCCGTCTTTTAAAACTTGTATTATTTTCTCTTCCCAATAAAACAGGAAGTTTTCCCGGCTCTCAAACTGCTCAAATTCCTTTTTAAAAAGCGATATGCTTAAAAGCCGGGTTTCAGTAAAATAGCGGAGTTTTATTCGTGATGCACGTGCCTTGGCCTCGTTAAGTACCATATTAACGGCTTCAACTGCTATATCTTTAAAATGCCTGGGCTTAGCGATTTGCTTTTCATTATCGAAATTTTCAGCCGGCCAGTAAATATTTAATCCAATATCCTTTTTCTTGCGGTCGATGATTACCCGCATAAAAATCAAGTTTTTACCATCAGCGTTGGGCTTGGTATAGCACAATACGTTGTAAGATACCGACTGGTTAAATTGCGTACTCTTCATTTAATTTTTACCGAAACAATAGTACATATTTCCGAAACCAAGAAGAATTTTTACAGGTAAAAATATTCTGAATGAGCATTTTCCGAAACCTAAAAAAAGCCTCTACGATATCGTAAAGGCTTTTTTTTAGGTTGGTGGTGATCCCAATAGGATTCGAACCTATGGCCTACAGATTAGAAATCTGTTGCTCTATCCAGCTGAGCTATGGGACCATCGCTTTTTTTTCGCGGTGCAAATATGCTAAAAATGGTTGGAAAAGGCAATAGCTAAATTCAAATAGGCGGCCATGGTTTATGGCTGTTTAATAATGCTTTTAGCATAACTATGGGTTCGCGGCAATAGTTAGGGTCACAACTGATGTTATGCGGGCTTATAAATTCCTTAACTTGCGAGATCATACCCGAAACGGCAGCAAAAGCCATCGCCCAATCGGTAAAAATGCGCCTTTTCATAGTCTCCCCGGCAGTTTTGATTACGCAGGTATGCCGTTTATCTATCTCAAATTTGTGGTAAATTTGTTTAACAGGGTCTTCATATCCTTCTAAAACCTGCATAAATGCACCATCGTTATAAAGCAGCAAGCCGGTTATGTCCACCCGGATATTATTATCCCGGCTTTCTTTTAAAACATCTTTTATTTATTTGGTTGTAAAGGGGTTTACAGCCGCGCTTACATAAATAATGTAATGCATAACAATAGCATTTAGGCATCGGTAAATATTATCCAAACAAATTTATTGCAGGCTCAAAATCAAACGGATGCAACCCTTTCGTTTAAAACAGGGGTAACAAAACATCAGTAATAAAAATTTTTATCGTCACAAAAAACACCACCCATTATTTTTTGACAAAATATTACATATAATTGCATTCAATTATAAACCGGCGTTGTACAATTAACACAGTGCTTTATATGTAAAACTGACAAGTATTTTTTTATGATTTAACTTATTAATAAGGCCTTTTGCGCAAATTTATTTTTTGATATAAAGTTAAGTATTGTGCACATATCCACAGAATTAACCCTGGCTTTACAACGATTTTACTTTTTAAAGTAAGGAAGTGTTTTTTTTACAATAAGTTAATCATATTTTTAACCTAATTTTTTTTCTAAAACTTATTTTATGATCATAATTGCTGACGGTGGCTCCACCAAAACAAACTGGTGTTTGGTTACCGAAGAAGGTAAAAAGGTGTATTTTAACACCGAGGGTTACAACCCTTATTTTTCGGGCACTGAGTACATCATTCAATCGTTGAGCGAGAGCCTGCCTACCGATCTTGAGAAAGATAACATTACCGAGGTGAATTATTACGGCGCAGGCTGTTCTACCCCCGAGATGCGAAAGATCGTAGAGGATGCCATGTCGGCAGTTTTTACAAAATCTAAAGTTAATATTGGCCACGATCTGCTTGCTGCTGCCCGCGCTTTGCTTGGCAATAACGAGGGCTTTGCCGCTATTTTAGGCACAGGTACAAATACCTGCCTTTACGATGGTAAAGAAGTGATCAACAACATCGACTCGGGCGCATACATCCTTGGTGATGAAGGCAGCGGTTGCCATATTGGTAAAAAACTACTGGTTGATTACCTGCGCGGTTACATGCCCGAGGCTGTGCGTAAAAACTTTTGGGAAACCTTTAAGCTTACACCCGATGATATAAATGAGATTGTTTACACACAACCACGTGCAAACCGTTTTTGCGCAAGCTTTAGCAAATTTGTTTATGATAACATTGTAAATATCGAATACTCGCGCAACCTGGTACGTACCTCTTTCGAGGATTTCTTTAAAAACCTGGTTACGCATTATCCCGATTATCAAAAATACACGTTTAATTGTATAGGTTCTGTTGGTTACAACTTCCGCAACGTGTTAGAAGAAGTTTGTACCGAAAACGGCATGACGGTTGGTAACATCATCCGCTCGCCTATAGATAACCTGGTTAAATACCACTTAGAATTGGCACCAAGCCAGTTATAAGGTTAAAAGAATCAAGATTATTAGAATTAATAGTCAAGAATGATGAGTTAAGATAAAACAAAAGCCGCATCCATACAGATGCGGCTTTTTTATGAACAATATTTTTATTTCAATCTTGATTCCTGATCTCTTGACTCTCTCCCCTCCTATTTATCAAGATTCAGATCATTCTGGAAGATCTTTGTGTACTTGCGGCGATCGAACTTATAGAGTTTGGCGGCACGGTACGATACACCTTTCTGCTTCTCGTCCAGTTCCTTCAAAAAGCCGTAGCTCAACATTTTTTTGCGGAAGTTACGTTTGTCAAGCTTTTTATTTAACACCGCTTCGTAAAGCGATTGAAGTTGGGTCAGTGTAAATTTCTCAGGCAATAACTCAAACGCAATAGGCTGATAATTTAGCCTGCGACGGATCTTATTAAAGCCTGTCTCAAAAATCTCGGTGTGGTCAAAGGCAAGTTTGGGAAGTTCATTAACCGGGTGCCAGAAAGCGCTTTTTGCATATTGGGTAACCGGCTTAACTTCTTTTTGCCCGTTTATACGGATCAGCGCATAGTACGCCACGGTAATTACGCGGCCTTGCGGGTGGCGGTTAACTTCGCCAAAAGTATGAAACTGCTGCATGTGCAGGTCGCGCAGGCCGGTTAGCTCGTACAGGATCCGTTCGGCAGCGTCGTCTATACTCTCATCTTGTTCAACAATATATCCGGGCAGGGCGAGCCAATCCTTAAACGGTTCCTCGTTACGTTCTATAAGTAATATTTTAAGCTCACCAGCTTCAAAACCAAATATGACACAGTCTATAGAAAAAACCGAGTTAAATGTAGGTAACTTTACTTCCAAGGTAAAAATGTATTTAGGTTAATTGTGCTTAAATATATTGCTTAATTTTTAATGTAAAAATAAATAAATAAATTTAATGGTGTAAATTTGACACACTATATTCGCACTTAAATTTACCTAAGTAAATAATGCAAAAAATTTCAAAGATAGCAGTTCTTACTTCGGGCGGCGATGCACCAGGCATGAACCCGTGTATAAGGGCTGTTGTACGTACCGCTATATATAATGGCCTGCAGGTTGCAGGAATCCGCCAGGGATACCAGGGGCTTATCGAAAATAACATGTACGATATGAACACCCGGTCGGTAAGTAATATCTTAAACCTTGGTGGTACTATACTTAAAACTGCACGTTGTCTAGCCTTTCGCACCGATGAGGGTATGGAACTTGCCTACCAAAACCTAAAAGCTAACGGTATTGATGGCATTGTGGTAATTGGTGGCGATGGTACTTTTACCGGCGCGCTACGTTTCTCTAAAAAACACCCGGACATAGCCGTTATTGGCGTACCGGGCACAATTGACAATGACCTTTACGGATCTACCTATACCTTGGGGTTTGATACCGCTACCAATACCGTTATTGAGGCTATTGATAAGATTCGCGATACGGCTGATGCGCACGACCGGTTGTTCTTTATAGAAGTAATGGGCCGCGACTCGGGCGCTATTGCTCTGCGTGCAGGCATTTCTTGTGGTGCAGAAGCTATTTTATTGCCTGAACGTGATACCGCTATTGATATGCTGATAGAGAATTTGAAGGCTGGTCAGTACAATAAAAAATCATCAAGCATTGTAATTGTAGCTGAGGGAGATAAGAGTGGCGGTGCTTATGACCTTGCCGAAGTTGTTAGAAAACAAATCAAGTTTTACGACATAAAAGTTACTATATTAGGCCACTTGCAACGCGGTGGAAGCCCATCAGCATTTGACCGTATTTTGGGCAGCCGTTTAGGCTTTGCAGCTGTTAACGCCATGATAGATGGCTCGACACAAATGATGGTTGGACTTGAAGCCAACCACATAAAATTAACAAGTCTTGAAGAGGCCTTAACCCAGCATCAGTTTAAGTTAGAAGACGATCTGATGCTGATGGCAGATATATTATCAATTTAATGATTGCAGTTGTTTATAGTGGATCAAACAATGCCGGTTGGCGATTAGCCTACAAGGGAAGGACGGTTGCCTCGTTCAATACCAATGCCATTAACCCCTATTTTAACGACGAGAAATACATCGTCCAGCTCTTCAACAAAAACATAAATCTTATACACCACGCCGAAGAAATAAAACGGATCTATTTTTTTGGTGCAGGCGCATCATCAGATGAACTTAAACAGGTGGTATATAACGCCTTCGCAGCATTTTTTAAATTTGCCAAAATTACAGTTGGGCACGATATTGAAGCCGCTGCTATTGCCTGCTGCCGTAACGCCCCGGGCATTGTAAGCATCTGCGCAAGCGGAAGCAACGCCGCCTGGTACGATGGCAAAAAGGTAAAACCAAACAATTACGGCTTAGGTTATATATTGGCAGACGAAGGATCGGGAAACTGGTTGGGCAGGCAGCTCATAAAAGGTTTTATGAACGAAACTTTGCCAGCAGGCATCCGCAAAAAGTTTGTGCAGAAGTATGATGCCGACCGTAAAACTCTGCTTGAAAAAGTATATCGCCAAAAACAGCCGGCTTTGTTCCTGAGCTCGTTCAGCGATTTTTTCCTGGAGAATAAACAAGACCCTTACATAAAAAACGTTATCACTACAGGCTTTAGCAAACTGATACAAACTTACCTGGCACCTCTGAACAAACAGCACCCGGGAGCTTCTGTACATTTTGCGGGATCGGTAGCAGCCAACTTTCAGGATTACCTGTATGAGGCTGCCGAGGGTACCGGTATAACGATAACGGATATTATAAAAGAACCCATAAACCATTTATTGACGTATTATTCTAATAAAAATTAAAAATCATGAAAATAGGAATTAACGGCTTCGGCCGTATCGGTCGCTTAGCTTTTAGGGCCGCAATTGAAAGACCAGATGTTGAAGTTGTAGGTATCAACGATTTAGTTGAGCCCGACTACATGGCTTACATGTTGAAATACGACTCAACCCACGGCCAGTTCAAAGGCACTATCGCTGTAGAAGGCGGCCATTTGGTAGTAAACGGTAAAACCATCCGTGTAACTGCTGAAAAAGACCCTGCAAACCTTAAATGGAATGAAGTAGGTGCAGAAGTTATTATTGAGTCTACAGGCTTATTCTTAACCATAGATACTGCACAAAAACATATTGATGCCGGCGCTAAAAAAGTGGTTATGAGCGCACCTGCAAAGGATGATACCCCTACATTTGTAATGGGTGTAAACCACAAGCTTTTAAAAGCAGATCAAACTATTGTTTCAAACGCGTCATGTACTACCAACTGTTTAGCGCCTATCGCTAAAGTACTGGATGATAAATTTGGTATCGAAGAAGGTTTGATGACTACTGTACACGCGGTTACAGCTACTCAAAAAACAGTTGATGGCCCATCACATAAAGACTGGAGAGGCGGCCGTGGTGCTTATCAGAACATCATCCCTTCATCAACAGGTGCAGCTAAAGCGGTTGGTTTAGTTTTACCTCAGTTAAAAGGCAAATTAACAGGTATGTCGTTCCGTGTTCCGGTTGCTGATGTTTCTGTTGTTGACTTAGTTGTGCGTTTAAAAACTTCTGCAACTTACGAAGAGATTAAAACTGCAATGAAAGAAGCATCAGAAGGCGAACTTAAAGGCATTTTAGGTTACACCGAAGATGAGGTTGTATCTGAAGACTTTAAAGGTGATGCACGCACATCAATTTTTGATGCAAAAGCAGGTATCGCGCTTAACGATCGCTTTGTTAAGGTTGTATCCTGGTATGATAACGAGTGGGGTTACTCAAACAAATTGATCGATCTTGTTCAGGAAATTGGCAAACTATAAGTTTAGCTAACCCTAATATTAAGAAGCCCTCCCAACTAAATAGTTAGGAGGGCTTCTTTGCTTATAAGAATTGCTGTGCGGATTATGAGGATAGTATTTGAGACATCATCTACATTTATTACCTTTAAACAAATCTTATTTATGAAAAAATTATTTACGCTGTGTTTAATATTAGCGCTTTTTAGCGTAGGCCGTAATGCTGTTGCCCAACACAAAACGTTTGTAGATGTAGCCGGCCTAAATCCTGCTATTAAGCCTGGCGACAATTTCTTTAGATACGTTAACGCACGCTGGTATGACACTGTGAAGATAGCTAACGACCAGGCGGGTGTGGGTTCTTACTCATTTCTAAATATTCCGCAAAAACTTTTACTGCAAAACATCCTGGATAGTGTTTCAAAAGCTAAAAATACAACAGGTAGCATTGACCAAAAGGTAGGAGATTTTTACGCTTCGGGTATGGATATGGCAACCATTGACCGTAGGGGATACGAGCCTGTAAAAGCCATATTGGCGCGCATTGATGCAATAAATAGTGTACCGGCGCTACTTAAATTTGTAGCCGTTGAGATGGCATCGGGCAACCGGTCTGTGATCAGTTTCGGCATATCTCCCGATAATAAAAACAGCTCCATCAATATTGCACATTTGTACCAGGGCGGTACCGGCTTGCCGGAAAAGGGCTACTACTTCAAAACCGATTCGGCAACACTACAAGTTCAAAAGGCCTATAAAACTTACCTCAGTACATTATTTCAATTGACAGGAAGTTCGCGCGCTGTGGCAACCAAAAATGCAGATATCACTTATGGTATTGAAAAACAATTGGCCTATAGTAGTAAAACTAATGTCGAATTAAGAGATGTTAACGCTAATTTCAATAAGGTAGCCGTTGCTGCTATAGGCAAAAAGCAGGCTAATATAAACTGGAAGATGTTACTTGGCAATTTAGGAGCGGCCACAGATTCGATCGATATGGCCCAGCCCGCTTATTATGATAAGCTAAATGCAATGCTGAAAGCTGTTAGTATTACAAGTTGGAAAGCTTATTTAAAAGCCGCTACACTACAAAACTACGCCGACAGGCTTAACCAGCCGTTTGTTGATGCCTCGTTCACCTTCAACAAGGTTTTGTCCGGAGAGGACACGCAAAAGACCCGCAGGCAGATTATGACGGCAAATGTAGATAATATGTTGGGGCAAGCTTTGGGCCAACTATATGTAAAGCGATATTTTAATGAAGATGCCAAAAAGCGCGTACTGGCATTGGTCAACAATTTACAAAAAGCATTTGAGAACAGGATAAACCAGTTGAACTGGATGAGCGACAGTACAAAGCAAAAGGCTAAAGAGAAGTTGTATACTTTTACGAAGAAGATAGGTTACCCGGATAAGTGGCGCAACTACGACAAGGTACAGGTCAGCAGGACTAAATTTTTTGAAAATACCCTATCGCTTAACAAAAATGATTTTCAGTTTGAGCTGGCAAAGCTGAATAAGCCGGTTGATAAAACAGAATGGGGAACAACACCATCTACAGTAACAGCATATTATAATCCTCCTGTTAACGAAATTGTGTTTCCCGCGGGTATCTTGCAATATCCTTATTTTGATTTCTCGGCAGACGACGCTATCAATTACGGTGGTATCGGCATGGTGATCGGCCATGAGATGACCCACGCTTTTGACGATCAGGGTGCCCAGTATGATAAAGACGGCAACGTAAAAAACTGGTGGACAAAAGAAGACTTACGCAAGTTTAAAGAAAAAACAACGCAGCTTTCTAACCTGTATAGCTCATTCACCGTTTTAGATACGGTGCATATTAAAGGGCCGTTAACATTAGGAGAAAATACGGCAGACAATGGCGGTGTAGCCATCGCTTATGATGCGTTTAAAATGACTGAACAAGGTAAAAGCGATGACAAGATTGATAGCTTTACGCCCGATCAGCGCTTCTTTTTATCGATAGCCAGGATCTGGCGCGTGAAAACAAGGGATGCTTTTCTGCGCACCTACGTAAACACTAATCCGCATTCACCGGCTATGTGGCGGGTAAACGGCCCGTTGATGAATTTTGCTCCTTTTTACAAGGCTTTTAACATTCAACCTGGCGATAAAAACTATAAAGCCGAAAACGAAAGAGTACGTATCTGGTAAATTAAAGATCAAAAACCGTGCTTACCAAACCCTCAAAACAAATGTTTTGAGGGTTTGGTTTTAAAGGTTTATACTGGTTCAAACATTCTCCCCTTTTTCTAACTTATTACCCTATCTATGAAAGAGATCATCAATCGTTTTAAAATAACCAACACCAAAAACTTCAAATTAAAAGATTTTGATACCGATGACACCGCAGGTTATGAAAAGGATAACTCGGAAGAATTACTGGCCGAACTGATTGAAAAAACGGCTAAACTACAAAACGAGCTTTATGCGGCTAATAGTAAATCCCTGCTCATTATCTTCCAGGCGATGGATGCGGCAGGGAAGGATAGCGCGATAGCGCACACTATGACGGGACTGAACCCGCAGGGTTGCCAGGTTTATAGCTTTAAGCAGCCAACATCCGAAGATTATGAGCACGATTTTTTATGGCGACATTACAAGGCCCTGCCCGAGCGTGGCCGCATCGGGATCCATAACCGTTCGCATTACGAGAATGTACTGGTTACTAAGGTACACCCCGAGTTTATCCTGAAAGAGCATATCCCCGGCATCACAAAAGTAAAAGACATCGGCCAAAAATTCTGGGATCAACGTTACCAAAGCATCCGCGATTTTGAAAAACACCAAAGCGAAAATGGGACGGTGATCATCAAATTCTTTCTGCATCTATCTAAAGAGGAGCAAAAGAAACGCTTCCTGAAACGCGTTGAAGACCCGGAAAAGAACTGGAAGTTTGCATCCGGAGATGTTAAGGAGCGCACCTTATGGGACGATTATATGAATGCCTACGAAACAGCCATCAAAGAAACCAGCACCTACGATAACCCATGGTATGTGGTACCAGCCGATAAGAAATGGTTTACACGGGTAGCTATCTCAACCATAGTTGCGCAAACCTTAAAAGATATGAAGCCGCAGTTTCCAGTATTGCCTATGGAGGAAATGGACCAACTGGCAGAGACTAAGAGGATTTTGGAGGAGGAATAACCCTTTTGCGTCATTGAGGAGCGATAGCGACGTGGCAATCTTCGATAGGCTTGTCGCCGACTTTTCTATCAAAGATTGTCACGCTACGCTCGTAATGACTATTGGTGAATTACCAATGCAGTAACCCCATAATCACTACATTAGCCACCTATTGGGCCATCCTTGTCGATCATAGCGTATTTTACGATTGGTGCTGCAGCATCCTCAACCGTTTTGTAACCCTGGTTATTGTTACAATCTGTTTTGGTGTAACCCGGGTTTACAGCGTTTACCAAAAAAAAATCAACTTATAATACGCTTTTTGATGGGCCGTAAGCCGCGGTTTTAACATCAAAATGCCTCCAGGTCTTATCAGTGTGTAGGCCAAGAGAACCAAGGTCTGATGTATCGTTCACTATCCTTGGGTTTGGTGCCTTTTGCATCAATGGCACAAATGCCTTTGTTACACGGGCAACACCAATCACATTAGCCTCATATACTTCTTTAAAGGTTTCTACAGGGGTTTCTAAGACTAGCTGAGGGATGCTGCCGGGGATACCCGCGTTATTGATCAGCACATCTAAATGGTCATGTCGAGCTTCTCGAAGCACTATTCAAGAGCCTCGTGCACGCTTTTTGACAAGATGACCCACTTTATTTTAGATTTAGGCCTACATCAACTCCCCGTCATTCTTTACATGCCATGTTTTATAGGCCATATAATAAAGTAAAAGTGTTGGGATCACATAAAAAAAAGCGCCGCCGCGGTTAAAATCCGGATAGGCGGCTATGATGCTGTAAACCAATAAGGCAAGGGCAACGGTGCCTCCTATTAGATATAAATAAAAAAACTTACCAGCCATATTATTTAAGCTTTTTAGATTTTTTTGTTTCGGTTGATGCAGGCGCGGTAACGCGTTTAAATATAGCGGCACCCAATGGCGGCGTTTTTACGATGATCGAATTATCTTTTCCGTGCCAGTATTTTTCTTCGGTAGTTATCGGGTCGAAGTTGATCAAACCCGTACCCCAGAATCTTTCGGCATCTGAATTGAATACTTCCTGCCATTGGCCTGCTGCCGGTACGCCTATCCGATAGTCATGATGCACAACCGGGGTCATGTTCAGTACGATTACCAAATCGTTATCCCTGTCAACACCTTTACGCATGTACACAATCACAGAATCATCCATGTTAGCGGCGTCTATCCACTCAAAACCGTTCCAGTCGAACGCTTTCTCATACAGTGCAGGTTCGCTTTTATAAAGGTTGTTAATGGCTTTAACGGCTTCTTTGATGCCGTTATGGCTAGCATGCTCCAGCAAGTGCCAGTCTAACGATTTTTGATAATTCCATTCGGCAACCTGTCCAAATTCGCTGCCCATAAATAGCAGCTTGGTGCCGGGATGCGTGTACATAAAACTATATAACAAACGCAGGTTAGCAAACTTCTGCCAGTCGTCGCCAGGCATTTTGTTCAGCATAGATCCTTTGCCATAAACCACCTCATCGTGCGAGAATGGTAGCATAAAGTTCTCGGTAAAGGCATACACCATACTAAATGTTAGCTGGTTTTGGTGGTATTTGCGGTGGATAGGATCGTGCGCAAAATAATCCAGTGTATCGTGCATCCAGCCCATCATCCACTTCATCCCAAAGCCAAGCCCGCCGGTATAAACCGGGCGACTAACACCTGTAAAAGAAGTAGATTCCTCCGCGATTGTTTGCACATCGGGGAAGTTGCTGTAAACCGTCGCGTTAAATTCTTTCAGGAAAGATATGGCCTCCAGGTTCTCATTACCACCAAATTCGTTGGGGTCCCATTCGCCGTGGTTACGCGAGTAGTCCAGGTAAAGCATAGATGCTACGGCATCCACACGCAAACCATCTATGTGGTATCGCTCCAGCCAAAACAGGGCGTTGCTTATTAAAAATGCGCGAACTTCATTACGCCCGTAGTTAAATATGTATGATTTCCAATCCGGGTGGAAGCCTTTCTTCAGATCGGCGTGTTCGTAAAGGTGCGTACCATCAAAATTGTAAAGGCCGTGCGCATCGCCGGGGAAGTGCGAAGGCACCCAATCCAGTATCACGCCTATTCCGGCTTCGTGGAATTTCTCTATCAGAAACATCAGATCCTGCGGTGTACCATAACGGCACGATGCCGCGAAAAAACCGGTGATCTGGTAGCCCCAGCTTGGGTAGTACGGATGCTCCATCAAAGGCATAAATTCTACATGCGTAAAGCCCATTTCCTTAACGTAAGGCACCAAGGTATCTGCCAGTTGGCGATAGCTCAAAAACTCTTCAGGACTTTCGGGGCTGCGTGCCCATGAGCCCAGGTGCATTTCGTAAACCGAGTATGGTTTATCTAAAGCAGTGTACTGGTAGCGGTTAGCCATCCAGTCCTGGTCTTTCCATTCGTAAAAAGTATCGGCAACAATGGATGCGGTACGCGGAGGCAATTCCCAACGTAGGGCAAACGGGTCGCTTTTTTCCAGGTCTTCCCCTGTTGATGATTTGATGTAATATTTATAGGTTTCGCCAACGCCGATGTTTGGGATAAAACCTTCCCAGATGCCTGATGCATCCCAACGGTAATTCAGCGAGTGCGAACCTTTGTTCCAGCCGTTAAAGTTACCTATTACTGCTACGTACTGCGCGTTTGGCGCCCACACGGCAAAGTAAGTGCCCACAACGGCCTTATGCTCCACCACGTGCGAACCAAATTTCTCGTACAGCTTAAAGTGCTTGCCCGATTTAAACAGGTCGATATCAAAGTCAGTAAAACGGCTGTAGGCTTCAACCGATTTCAGTTCGTTGTTCTCGATGATCTCAAGTGGTTTTGATTTTTTAACGGTGGCAGTAGTTTTGGCAACAGCCGACTTTTTAGGAGCCTTTATCTCTTCTGTCTTCGACGTGGTTTCTTTGGTAACGGCTTTAGGCTTAGTTTCTTTTTTTGCATTTACAGGTACATGCCCTGTTTGTGCAGCATCGGGTTTAATTGTTTGCTTTGCCATAGTTACGGTAGCGACGTTGCGCGTAGGTTAGTTGATTTACAGGATGCATGCTCCTGATGTATCAAATATATAATTATTGAACAGACAATAGTAGCAGATATTTATTATTAAGGAAATATTTGAGTTTTTCAACCACAAAGTACACATAGAAAAACCACAAAGTACATAAAGCTTGAACATTGGTTAAGGGAAAATCCTTTTGACCTTTGTGCAAAAAACTTAGTGTTCTTTGTGGTTAACTATTTAAAAAACCTATTTAAAGATCTCTATTTGTTTAAAGTTCTTACTAAACTTAAACTCGTAGGTTTTATCAGGATTAGAATTAATAGTTGGGATCTCTTTGCCATCGGCCACAATTTTTGATGGCTTAAACGGCAGGCCATTCAGCTTAATATGGTAGCCCTCATAACGTGGAGTGTATAAACCTTCCATACTTTGTTTGATGGTCATCTTTTTTAAATCACCATTCACCACAAATTTTTTCTCGAGATAAATATCCTGCTCATAAGCAAAAGTTTCACCGTAATCTTCAAACAAAAACGAATTCACTTCGTAATCGCTGTAGTAGATATTCAGTTTTACTTCCTCAATTTCCTTTTCTCCGGTGTATTGCATTACAGGATATTCCGGGATCACCGAACCTGCTTTAACGAAGATCGGTATAATGTCAAGCGGCGTTGATACGTTCACCTCGCGGCCGCCGTCAACCATTTCCAGGCTCCAGAAATCGTACCATTTGCCTTTTGGCAGGTATACATTGCGGCTTTTTTGGCCAGGCTCCAATACCGGGCAAATCAGGATCTTGTCGCCATAAGTAAATTCGTCCTGGCGGAAATGGTTAGAAGCAACTTCCTGCTCCTGCATAACCACAGGCCTTAATATAGGGAAACCATAACGGTGGTGCTCCCAAAACGCCGAGTATAAGTATGGTAATAGCTTATAGCGCAGCTCTATAAATTTACGGTTAATGGAGGTGAACGGTTCGCCAAAGCTCCATGGCTCACGCTCTTTGGTATCACCTGCCGAGTGTGCACGCATAAACGGCGAGAAGGTACCCATCTGGATCCAGCGGGTAAACAGTTCACCATCCGGCTCGCCGCTAAAACCGCCAATGTCCGTTCCGCAAAAAGAGATGCCAGATACCGACAACCTTTGCAGCTGGATGTTACCCAATTTTAGGTGCTCCCACGATGCCACGTTATCGCCCGTCCAAACGGATGAATAGCGCTGAACGCCCGAGTAACCCGCGCGGGTAATGGTGAACGGGCGCTTATTTTTCATTTGCTTGCGCAAACCTTCGTAAGTGGCGCGTACCATTTGCATACCATAAACGTTGTGTGCCTTACGGTGCGACCCGCGGTAACCATCGTATTGGTGACGTACATCATCCGGAAAGGTACCCGAGCCAAATACTGCAGGCTCATTCATATCGTTCCAAACACCGGCAACGCCTACTTCAACCAATTCGTCAAACAAACCGCCCCACCAGGCACGTACCTCGGGGTTGGTAAAATCAGGAAACTGGCATCGGCCCGGCCAAACGTGGCCTTCCATAAAGTAATCGTCGCAACGGCGACAGAAATATTTGTTCTCTTTACCTTCTTTAAACACCGAGTAATTATCATCAACACGAATACCCGGATCAATAATCACAACAGTTTTAAACCCGTTGGCAGCCAGGTCGGCTATCATTTTTTTGGGGTTAGGGAAGTATTTAGGGCTCCATGTAAAACAGCGATAGCCGTCCATGTAGTCGATATCCAAATAAATACCATCGCATGGGATCCTGTTCTGGCGGAAACCATTTGCGATCACCCTTACTTTATTTTCGGGATAGTAGCTCCAACGGCATTGGTGATAACCCAAGGCCCAAAGTGGCGGCATTGGGTGTGTACCGGTTAGCAGGTGGTAGTTTTTCACCACGTCCATCATGTGCGGGCCGTGGATGTAGTAGTATTGTAGCTCGCCGCCATCTGCCCAAAAGCTGGTTTTGGTTGTGTCTTCGGCACCAAAGTCGAAGTGTGCTTTAAAGGTATTGTCGAAGAAAATTCCGTGAGCAATATTATCGCTCACGCTGATGTAGAACGGGATAGAGCGGTAAAGCGGATCTTGGTTAAAACCGAACGAATAAGCATCGGTGTTCCAGTTTTTTAAGCGTTTTCCGCGCAGGTTAAACTCGGTAGCCTTATCGCCAAGGCCGAAAAAGCTTTCGTCCTGCTCGCAGGTTTTGGTACAAAACACGTAGTAACCGCCAAACTGGGTGTTCTCCTCCCAGTGCATTGGCACCGCATCGGCGCTGGTCACATGGTCGTTCTTATCCGAAAACGAGATAAAGAAATCCTGCTTACGGATGTGGCAGTTTACAGATGGGGTTGATACCCTAAACTCCTGCTCGTTCTCCAGTAAAGTAAACTCGACTGCTTTTTGAGGCAACTCGGGTACCGCATAAGAAAACTCTTCCAGGAAAACGCTATGGGGCGCCAGGCGTACGCGGATAATCTCGCTGGTTACTATGGTAACCTCAACCTTAGCATTTCCATCGGTAAAAAATATTTTATTGCCTGCTTGTTCAGCATGATTGGGTATGCCCAGGTATTTTTTAACAATGGGCTTTATACCATCGGCGGGGTTATTTAAGTGGTGAAATTCTTCATCCTCTTCTATCAAATCCTCAACCTGCAGCAATTTCGCCGTTATCAGTTCCGGGTTTGGGTCAGGTACATTTTCTGCCATATTCAATTTATTTCAATAGGCCTTACCGGCAAAAGCCCTGTAAAGCAAGATTAATGTATCAGCTAATTAATTTTGTTAACAGCTAATAAACGATTATTTCCTGAAATTTCAAGCCATAATTACGCCAAAGTGCTGCCCTCGCGAGATTTTAAAGCAGAATTACAAATTTAGCAATAAACCACTGCTCGCCCCTACTACAACGGGGATGCCTGTATTGATATCAGCCGTAGAAAAGGTGTTCCCGCTTAACAGATCTGTAAAACTTGCCCCGCCGCCTAAGCCAAGTTGTGTAAGCAATTCCACAGGGATTTGGATATTAATGGCACGTTGGGTACGGTTAAAGTTGGCAATTACCAGTACTTTTTGGGTGGCTGTAAAGCGCAGAAAAATATACAGCATGGTATCAAAACCGGGCTGGTGCTCGTTGGCTATCATCAGCTCATAAAACTCGCCGTTGCTTAGCGCGTCGCTATTTTTTACCACATTCAATAACTTACTGTAAAAACCGCGCAATTCTTTTTGTGCCGACGTGAGGTTTGCGCCATCAAAAGCGCCGTTGTTCATCCATTGCTGGTGTGCAGGTACGCCCCAGTAATCAAAAATAGTGGTGCGGCCGTCATCGCTGCTAAAACCCATGGCACCTGCGGCAGATTCGCCTACCTCCTGCCCATTGTAGATCATAACCGGACCGGTTGCCAGCGTAGCGCTTACAATCATGCCGGGAATACCGTAATGGGCGTCGCCTGCAAAATCTCTGCTGGCTATGCGCTGCTCATCGTGGTTTTCCATAAAGCGGAGCATATGCTCGTCAATTCCGCGGCAATGGTCGTTCCATACTGCGTTTATTTCCCAGGTTGATGCGCCCGGCTCGGCGCAGGTTAATCGGCGAACGGCATCGTATAGCCCTACCTTATCATATAAATAATCGAAACCACCATTGTGGATATAGTTTTTGTACTGGGTTTTATCGTACGCTTCGCCAATGAATACTAACCCAGGGAATTTTTCTTTCAATTTAGGGATAAGCCATGCCCAAAACTCTACAGGCACCATTTCTATCATATCGCAACGGAACCCACCCACGCCCATATAGCCCCAGTACGTTAAAATATGCAGCATTTTATGCCACAGCGGCGGGATATGGTCGAAATAAGATTTTTTACCATCAAGGTAGTAAATCCCATAGTTTAGTTTTATGGTTTCGAACCAATCGTTTATGGAGGGCGCGGGGTTGAACACATCATTCCCCGTGGCTTTCGCCGGGAACTCATCAAATTTACCATCTTTTAAAAGCGAAGTAAATTCATCACCACCGGGATTATAACCGCCCGGCACCACAAACGGCTGACCGGGGATATAGTAATAGTCGTTATCGGGTGCAAAGTGCATGCTGTTGTCATCATGCTCGCCAAAATCATCCACGCCATCGGGCTTTACATCTGAGGCATAGGTACGGGCAACATGGTTGGGCACAAAGTCGATAATAACCTTTAATCCATTTTTATGCGAACGACCAATCAATTCTTTAAATTCCGAGATGCGGAACTCTATATCATCTGCAAGGTCGGTAGCGATATCATAGTAATCTTTGATGGCATAGGGCGACCCCGCACGACCTTTAACCACATCCGGATCGTCCGTTTTGATCCCATGGGCGGAATAATTCGTCATGGTGGCATGTTCGATAACACCCGTATACCAAACGTGACTAAAACCCATCGCTTTGATCTCCACCAAGGCTTTGTCGGTAATATCCTTCAGCTTCCCGGTGCCGTTCTCTTCCACCGAGCCGTAAAACTTATTGGTGGTATTTTTATTGCCAAACAATCGCGGCAGCAACTGGTATATAATTAATTTATGGTTGGGCATTTAGTTGACCGTGTTTGATTTATCTATACAATAATTTTATCGCCAAGTCAAGCGCCCAAGCTTGACTTTAGTGCTTTGGCAGCGTCCACGCTGCCGTATTTTCGTGAGCCTGGACGCTTACATCATCTTTCATTCAAGCGTGGACGCTTGAACGGGCGTTAGTTTTTCTGAATTTGATTTAATAAGCGTATCACTTCCGTAAATCTTTATTAAAATCTCTTTATCGGACAAGTTTTTAACCGTTACCCCATCTGCACTTACCCTTACATTCAGCAATGCGCCCCTAAACCCAACCTGGAAAGAAAACGCCTTCCATTGATGCGGCAATAACGGATTGAATGATAAAACATCATCCTTAACACGCATCCCGCCAAAGCCTTCTACTACGGCCATCCAGGTGCCTGCCATGGATGTGATGTGGCAGCCATCGTCGGTATCATCATTATAGTCATCTATGTCCAACCTTGAGGTGCGGAGGTAAAACTGGTAAGCCCGGTCAATATCGCCCAGCTTGGCGGCTAATATGGCGTGTACGCAAGGCGACAGCGACGATTCATGCACCGTCCGCGGCTCATAGAAGTCATAATTCCTGCGCATGGTATCAATGTCGTAATTATCCTCGAAGAAATACAGCCCCTGCAATACATCTGCCTGCTTAATATAAACCGAGCGCAGGATCCTGTCCCAGCTCCATTTTTTTACTAGTGGCTGTTCGGATGCGGGTAAGTCTTTTACTAAAATTTGTTCCTTGTCCAGGTAGCCGTCCTGCTGTAAAAAGATACCAATCTTATCATCATGCCCAAAATACATTTTGCCGATGATGTCCGCAAATTTCTCGCATTCCTGCTCCTCGCGGAAAGTTATTTTAGTAACCAAATCTTTGTATTTAGCCTGATTTGCTTCTTTTACCTTGCCAATTGCCTCGATGGTATATTTTAAACACCACACCGCGATGGTGCTGGTGTACCAGTTATTGTTAACGTTATTTTCGTACTCGTTTGGCCCGGTTACGCCCAGCATTACGTACTGCTGCCTTTCGGCCGACCAGGTAATCCGCTGCGCCCAAAAGCGGGAAATAGCGATCAAAACTTCTAAACCATAATCGGTGAGGTAGGCTTCGTCGCCCGTATATCGTACATAATTAAAAATGGCAAAAGCAATTGCCCCGTTACGGTGGATCTCTTCAAAGGTTATCTCCCACTCGTTATGGCATTCGGTGCCGTCCATAGTAACCATTGGGTAGAGCGCCGCGCCATCTTTAAAGCCTAATAGTTTGGCATTGTCTATAGCCTTTCCCAGTTGCTTATAGCGATATAACAGCAGGTTGCGTGCTACTTTCTGCTCGGCTGTCGCTAAATAGAATGGCACACAATACGCCTCGGTATCCCAATAGGTAGAACCGCCGTACTTTTCACCAGTAAACCCTTTGGGGCCGATATTAAGGCGATCGTCTTCACCGGTATAAGTTTGGTTAAGCTGAAATATGTTGAAGCGGATGCCCTGCTGCGCGGCGGCATCGCCTTCTATAATAATATCGTTGTGTTTCCATTTTTCGACCCATGCATTTGCTTGCTCCAGCAGCATAACAGCAAAGTATTTTTGGCTGATTTGGGTTACCTGGGCAATTGCTTTATCAGCAAGCTCTTGGGCTTTATAATTTTGTGAGGAAAGGTTTACTACATACTTGTAAAGCGTAAGCGGCTGCCCTGATACTGCATTTACAGTTATTTCGGCTCCTATATACTTTTCTTTTTGGATAGGTTTTGATGAAAACTCTTCAGGCTTACCTCCCCGATTAAGTAATACTTTCATGGCGGTTGCCACCTCGAAGCCGGTCTTTTTAGTTCGTAATTGCACAAAGCCGGTATCGTTGCCTACGTCTTTCTTAACCTCTTCCCAAAACTTCTCGCCATAGTTGGAATCTGCATTGATAATATCGCCATCGATAAACGGGGTGAGTTTGATATCGCCTGTAAAATTAATAGCAGTTACCGTATAAGAGATAGCCCCGGCCTCATCATCTACAATGCTGCAAAAGCGGGTACTCTCTATCCTTATTTCTTTACCCTTGGGACTTTTCACCAGCGTGTTACGCTGCAAATACCCTTCGCGCATATTCAGCTCACGCTTAAAATCAATCACCTCCCATTTGGCCAGGTCGAGTTGTTCGTCGCCTATCCAAACATCTATCCCTATCCAGTTGGCAGCATTCAAAACCTTGGCAAAGTATTCGGGGTAACCGTTCTTCCACCACCCCACGCGGGTTTTATCGGGATAGTAAACACCGGCAACATAGTTTCCCTGCAAGGTTTCGCCGCTGTAGGCTTCCTCAAAATTGGCACGCTGCCCCATGCGTCCGTTGCCCAGGCTAAAAACGCTTTCAGCAACCTTGTTATATGATGGGTCGAACCCTTCTTCGATGATTTTCCACTCGTCAACCTTAAAATATTGTTTCATGCTCTATGGGGTAAAATGTTTGCCGATAATAGTTTCGCTAAAATAGCAGAAACATGGATAAGTAGGTATAGAAATTACACGAGGAAGTTTACTCACCCCGGTCATTGCTACGCTCAACCACCCTCTCTCCGCAAGCGGAAAGAGGGTTAGAATATTATTCCTTTTCCCGTCACCCTCTTTGCAAAGCAGAGAGGGTCGCCAGCGAAGCGTAGTGGGATGAGTAAATCGCCTTGAGCAAAACGCTCTCTTGCATCTTCCACCCAATACTTTTACATTGCGTTACCTATCGTATATGAAAAACAACATTTTAATTATTGGGGCTGGGGCCGCCGGTTTAATGGCTGCGCGTACCCTTAGCAGCGCAGGCAAGCAAGTGACGGTGTTGGAAGCGCGTAACCGTACGGGCGGCCGCATCCATACGTTAAGCGACGAATTGGTTTTTAAGAACACCGAACTGGGTGCCGAGTTTGTACATGGCAACCTGCCCACTACCATCAATTTATTAAAAGAAGCGGGCATTGAATACCATAGTGCCAATGCCGAAATGTGGCGGTATCAAAATGGGGATTTCGAGGAGAATAGCATGGTGATCAAAGACTGGGACCTGCTCATTAAACGCCTCGACGAATTAAAGGAAGATACCAACATCTGGGATTTTTTGAATGAACAATTCCCGGGGGATAAATATGAGGAGCTGCGCAGCTCGGTATGGGCGTATGTATCCGGTTATGACACTGCCGACCCGCGCGATGCCAGTGCCTTTGCCCTGCGCAAGGAATGGGAACATGAAGAAATGGATGCCCAGCACAGGCTTAAGGGTGGTTATTGCAGCATGATAAATTATTTAAGCAACGAATGCAAAAGCAAAAGCGGGCAAATTTACCTGAACGCTGTGGTTAAGACAATCGAATGGAAAAATGGCAGCGTTAAAGCAATTACAAAAGATGGCTCTGTTTACGAAGCCGGACAATTATTGATAGCGATGCCTTTGGGCGTGCTAAAAGCCGCCGAGGGTGAAAGCGGCGTAATAACTTTTAACCCGCCGATACCTAAATATAGCAATGCCATACAACAAATGGGCTTTGGCTCGGTTATAAAACTACTATTTGAGTTTGATAACGCTTTTTGGCTGGATGCAAAAACGCAACAGATGGCGGGTAAAAACGTTGGTAAAATGGGATACCTGTTCAGCGATGAAGAGATACCAACCTGGTGGACACAGGTACCCGAGCACTCCACCGTACTAACCGGCTGGATAGGCGGCCCCGCGGCGGCAGATAAGATCAACACGCCCGATACCGAGGTATTGGAACAAGGCCTGCGATCGTTAGCTAATATTTTTAAGATAGATTTTGAAGAATTGAAAAACAAGTTGGTCGCCTACCGCATCATGAACTGGACGGCAGACCTTTTTACCCGCGGCTCTTACGCTTATGATACCGTTGATGCGCCCGAAGCACGCAAGGTATTAAATAGACCTGTTGAAGACACCATCTTTTTCACCGGGGAATATCTTTACGATGGCACGGCCATGGGCACTGTTGAAGCGGCTTTGACGAGTGGGCTGCAAGTAGCGGAGAGAATATTAAAGAATTAGATAGGTTTGCCCTAATTAGTAATAACATTTACAAGGTAAAAATTTGCTGAGCGATAGAGAAGCATCTAATCATCGCCATGTCGCCTACTTGTAGGTTGTAGATTAGATCCTTGGCTATCGCTCACAGGATGACAAAAACAGATTATGGCGTTTGCCCTGCCAATAAATATAGTACTGCCATACGGATGGCTACGCCGTTCTCCACCTGGTCGAGGATGATTGATTGCTTGCTATCGGCTACATCACTGGTAATTTCTACGCCGCGGTTTATAGGGCCGGGGTGCATTACGGTTATCGCTTTATCAAGGCTGTCCAAGATCTGTTTGTTTAGGCCAAACATCATGGTGTATTCACGCAGGCTCGGAAAATATTTTATATCCTGGCGCTCCAGCTGGATGCGCAGCATGTTGGCTACATCGCACCAGTTTAATGCTTTAATCAAGTTGTGCTCAACCTTAACGCCTAATGAGCCAATGTATTTGGGGATCAGCGTGGTAGGGCCGCAAACCATCACCTCGGCACCCAATTGTTTAAGGCAAAGGATGTTTGACAGCGCCACGCGCGAGTGCAGGATATCCCCTACTATCACTACTTTTTTACCGGCTACATCACCATAACGTTCGCGGATAGAGAAGGCATCAAGCAGGGCCTGTGTAGGGTGCTCATGCGCGCCATCACCGGCATTTACGATCTGGGCCTTTACATGTTTAGACAGGAAGATGCCCGCACCCGCGTAAGGGTGGCGCATTACAACCATATCCACTTTCATGGCCAGTATGTTATTTACAGTATCTATCAGGGTTTCGCCCTTGCTAACTGATGAGGAAGATGCAGAAAAATTCACCACATCGGCAGAAAGCCTTTTTTCAGCCAGTTCAAAAGAAAGGCGGGTACGTGTCGAGTTCTCGAAGAAGATGTTAGCGATAGTAACATCGCGCAGCGAAGGCACTTTCTTGATCGGCCTGTTCAGCACCGTTTTAAAATTATCGGCGGTTTCAAATATCAGTTCGATATCCGAGAGGTTCAAATCTTTAATTCCTAATAGGTGACGTGTGCTAAGAGCCATATTTTTATTTCGAATGTCGTCCCGATAGCTATCGGAATCGAATTTGCTTTTTCTTTATAAAAGTTGACTTCAAATCTGAAATCGTAAATCTAAAATCACTTCGCCTCCGATACCAACACAATCCTGTCCTCGCCGTCGGTTTCCTTCCAGCTTACTACTACTTTTTGTGATGCTATGGAATCCACCTCGATGCCTACATAATCTGCAGAAACCGGGATGTGTCGAGAGTATCTTCTGTCGACCAGTGCCAGCAGCTCCACTTTCTCCGGCCTGCCAAATGCCTGCATGGCATCCATAGCGGCGCGGATGGTGCGGCCTGTCCACAGAACGTCGTCCATCATAATTACCTTTTTGCCTTCGATTATAAAATCGATCTTGGTTTGGTTGGGCACCAGCGGCGAACCCTGGCGGCGAAAATCGTCGCGGTAAAAGGTTATGTCCAAATCGCCTTGTTCTATTTTACTGTCCGGTAAAATCTTTCTTAATTCGTCGGCTACGCGCTTAGCCAGGTATATGCCGCGTGGCTGTATCCCAATTAAAACAGAGCCTGAAAAATCGTTGTGATTTTCGATCAATTGACGACATAAACGCTGAATAGTGATTTGGAATTTTTGACCGTCGAGCAGCGTTAAGTTTTGCATCGTAAGGGTGGATTTGGGCAAAGGTAATTTTTTTTGCTGATTTGTAAAATAGCCAATACACATTACTTGAAAATCAAAACGCAAATACAAAGCTATCCACAAAAAAAGCCTCCCGATAAATCGGGAGGCTTTTGTATGTAAACTTTTAAAGATTAAACTTCTTCGGTTTCTTCAGCAGCAGGAGCTTCAGCTTCCGGTTCTACTTTTTTAGCAACAGGAGCAACAGGGGCTTTTTTAGCCGCTTTGCTTTCTGCACCTTCCATTTGCTCTTTTAACTGAGCAAGAACGCTAAGGTCACCTAAAGTTGATTTCTCTACTGATTCTTTCACTTTCTTAACCGCGTTGTTAGCAGATTTTGCTTCTTTTTTACGGTTTTCGAACTCCTGAACACGGGCATCAGTACGAGCTTCTTCCCAGATACGTGAGTGTGAAATAACGATACGTTTGTTCTCTTTGTTAAACTCGATGATTTTAAATTCAGCGGTTTCTTCAGCCTTTACAGATTTACCGTCTTCTCTTACAAGGTGTTTTGTTGGGCAGAAGCCTTCAACACCGTATGGTAAAGCTACGATAGCCCCTTTATCAGTTACTTTAATAACAGTACCTTCATGGATCGAATCGATAGTGAAGATAGTTTCAAAAGTATCCCAAGGGTTTTCTTCAAGCTGTTTGTGGCCTAAGCTTAATTTACGGTTTTCGATGTCAAGCTCAAGAACTATAACGTCTAATTTTTCGCCAACCTTAGTAAATTCGTTAGGGTGGTTTACTTTTTTAGACCATGATAGGTCAGAAATGTGGATCAAGCCGTCAATACCATCTTCCAGTTCAACAAACACACCAAAGTTAGTCATGTTTTTTACTGTAGCGATGTGTTTAGTGCTAATGGCGTATTTCTCGCCAGCGTTTTGCCATGGGTCAGGAGTCAATTGTTTGATACCTAAGCTCATTTTACGCTCGTCGCGGTCTAAGGTTAATACCTGTGCTTCAACTTCGTCGCCAACTTTAAGGAATTCCTGAGGGTTACGTAAGTTTTGAGACCATGACATTTCTGACACGTGGATCAAACCTTCAACACCCGGGATAATTTCTAAGAACGCGCCGTAATCAGCAACAGTTACAATTCTACCTTTAACCTTTGAACCAATAACTAAATCGGTATTAAGCGACTGCCAAGGGTGTGGGGTAAGTTGTTTTAAACCTAAAGCGATACGTTTTTTCTCGTCATCAAAATCAAGAACAACAACGTTGATCTTCTGATCCAATGCAAGAACTTCTCTCGGATGCTCGATACGGCCCCAAGATATATCTGTAATGTGTAGTAAACCGTCAACACCACCAAGGTCAATAAATACACCAAAATCGGTAATGTTTTTAACGGTACCTTCCAATACCTGGCCTTTTTCAAGTTTGGCCACAATCTCTGTTTTTTGGTTTTCCAAATCGTCTTCGATAAGCACTTTGTGCGATACCACAACGTTTTTGAATTCGTGGTTTATCTTAACAACTTTAAATTCCATTGTTTTGCCCACATAGATATCATAATCTCTGATAGGTTTGATATCAATTTGTGAACCTGGTAAAAAGGCTTCAACACCCATTATATCCACAATTAAACCACCTTTAGTTCTGCTCTTAACAAAACCGGTGATGATCTCATCATTATCCAGTGCCGAATTAATGCGCTCCCATGATTTTTGAGTTTTTGCACGTTTACGAGACAATACTAACTGACCATTAGCATCTTCCTGTGATTCTACAAATACTTCAACGCTATCACCAACCTTAAGGTCTGGTGTATCACGGAACTCAGAAACAGATACCAAACCGTCAGATTTAAATCCGATGTTTAATACCACATCTTTGTTGTTGATATTTACAACAATACCCGAGATAATTTCGCCTTTAGTGATAGAACTGAATGTTCCGTCGTAAAGTTTTTCTAACTGCTCGCGGTCGCTATCGCTGTAGTTACCAAATTTTTTGTCATCTGCATCCCAGTCGAAATCTTGATCTGGTGTAGGTGCAGCTGCAATTTGAGATTTGATCTCTTCGATTGATATTGAATCAGCTTCTGATTCAATTGTTTCTTTTTCTGCGGTTGCCGTAACTGTACCCAGTTCAGCTTCCTTAGCTTTTAATTCTTTTTCTGCTTCTTGTTTTTTTGCCATTAATAAATTTTACTCCTTTTTCCCAATACTTAATTGGGATTGCAAAGGTACGGATATATTTTTTACAGATAAAAATATTTTTAGTGTTAATTATTGAGTTTTAAGCACTTTTATTAAAAAGTTTAAGTTTTTGTGAAGACTTGGGCGCAGATATGAGCTAAGTACGTTAATTAGTTGAGAGATAACACTCTAAACTCGGGCTTTATAAAGGTTTATCCCTCCGGCGAATTTAGCTTGTCCCCTATCTCATTATAAATACTCATAAAGCTATCTATCAATCCAAGGCGGTAATCTAAAAGTATAGTGGTCATGTCGGCCTCTTGCTGCGGCGTAAAAGGGTTACGCCAAACACGCATACAAATTCGCTTTAGGGCATAAGTGATCTGCTCTATATTAACATAGGTATTAAGGTAACGACTACGCTTAAATTCGGTATAAAATTTAAAGAATACATCGGGATTATCCATCCCGGCAAAAACCAAAAACTTGCGGATAACATCATCTTCGCAATTATCCAAATGGTCATAAAAATCACTTACCGTAATTTCGCTGGTGGTGATGAGCAGGTTATCCAAAATCAATTCTATAGCGATATGTCCCAAAAAGAAGGGTTTAACCGGAGATTTGGTTATAACAGGGGACAGCAAATTTTTAAGCACATGCGAATGGGTAAGGAAAAAATCGGCTGAGTGAAAGTATTTGTCAACTAGTAAGTGCTTGTTCCAGCCCTCAATAATGGTATTAACTTTTGGATCTGCATGTATCAATTTCTCGGGGTGTAGAATAATGGATTTATCGGCATTTTTCAAAAGATCGGGCAATACGATACCCAAGATAAAGTAGCAGTTAATGGTACCCCGGTCAAAATAATAGTGCGATAAAAAATTCATAAAGGCGCTTGTACGTCTGTTGTATTTGAACAAAATACAAAAATAGGGCTAAAGCGTAAAGCCCAACTACAGATATTATAATATCACGACGGTTTGATAACTCTGTTTTAACAGGAGTTAGGATGTGCAAATATGCAAATGTGCGAATATGTAGATGTTCAATTTATCAGTTGGCACATGCCTGTTAATGTGCATATTTGTACATTCGCACATTTGCACATTTATAATATGAATTTTGTTGAAGAATTACGCTGGAGAGGCATGTTGCACGATATTATGCCCGGCACCGAAGAAGTATTAAATAAAGGTATGGCTTCGGGATATATAGGTTTTGACCCCACTGCCGATTCGTTGCATGTGGGCCACCTTACCCAGATCATGACGCTGATCCACTTTCAGCGCGCGGGCCATAAGCCTTATGCTTTAGTTGGCGGTGCTACCGGCATGGTGGGCGATCCATCGGGCAAATCGGCCGAGCGTAATTTACTCAGCGAGGATGTGCTGAACTACAATCTGAAATCGGTACAGGCGCAATTAGAGAAATTCCTTGATTTTAACAGCGGCGACAACAGTGCCCAAATGGTTAATAATTACGACTGGTTTAAGAACTTTACCTTCCTGGATTTTATCCGCGATGTGGGTAAGCATCTTACCGTTAATTATATGATGGCAAAAGATTCGGTTAAGAAACGCCTGGAGGGCGATACCGGCATGTCATTCACCGAATTTACTTACCAGTTGGTACAGGGCTACGATTTTTATTACCTGTGGAAGCATAACAACTGCGTATTGCAAATGGGGGGCAGTGATCAATGGGGAAACATTGTTACCGGTACAGAGTTAATCCGCCGTAAGGATCAGGGCGAGGCTTTTGCCTTAACCACGCAATTGATCAAAAAGGCAGATGGCACCAAATTTGGCAAAACAGAAAGCGGCACGGTTTGGCTTGACCCTGCCCGTACATCGCCATACCAGTTTTACCAGTTTTGGTTGAATACAACCGATGTTGACGCCAAGGCCTACATCCGCATCTTTACCTTGTTTGAGCGTGATATTATTGAAGCTATGCAAACCGAGCATGACGCAGCTCCACATACACGTGTGCTACAAAAAGCTCTCGCAAAAGACATCACTCTTCGCGTGCATGATGAAGCCGGTTTTGAGAAAGCTATTAAATCGACCGAGTTTTTGTTTGGCAATACCGGCATCGAGTTTTTGAGCGAACTGAACGACGAAGAGCTTTTAGCCATATTTAGCGGGGTACTAAACTTTACAATAGCTAAAAGCGAATTGGAAGCAGGTATAAATGTATCTGATCTGCTGGCTGTGAAAACTACTGTATTCCCATCAAAAGGCGAAGCCAAGAAAATGATACAGGGTGGCGGTGTTTCTATCAACAAAGAAAAAGTGAATACTGCTGATGATATTTACGGAATTGATAAACTCATCAATAACAAATATTTAGTAGCACAAAAAGGAAAGAAGAATTATTTTTTAATTAATGTAGAATAAATCTCTCACCTCTGATCACTATCTTAAAAATCGCTTAGCAACTCCAATTTCTTGTGGTTGTATTCTTCCTGAGAGATCAAACCACTCTCGAACAGGGTTTTTAGTCTTTTCAGTTTTTCGGTAAGTTCGTCTTTCTTTGGCTCTTCTACCGGGGCAATGGGTGCTGGTGGCGGGGAAGGCACAGCAACAGACTGTTGTGCTACCGGCTGGAAGGCTACCTGTGATGCGTGATCGATGTTTAACGAACCCGATTCGGCACGTTTTTCTTCCAGTTCGCGCAGGCGGCGGGCCTCGCGTTCGGCTTCTTTACGTTCCTGGGCGTATTGATAAAGTTTACGGGCCTGTACTTTGGGCAGGTAATCTACACCCATTTCGGTGCCGATGGTAGTTTTAGCACTAAACACCGCGCCTATAATTTCTTCTTTAGTATAAACGTCAATAATATCTTTCCATACAAAATCAATAAACTTAATAGACAGGCCAAGGTTTGTCGGTGTAAAGAAAAAAAGGCGTTTATTAGTAATGGCAATACAATCCGGAAAAAGGTTTACGATGGGCTTTTTCTGCACTGCTATGTATATGATTTCCTCGCCGGTAGTAAGCAGGTCAACCAAACGGCTGTATACTTTTTCTACGGCCTTGGGGTCTTGTTCGTCGCGTAAGAATTTATCTATCATGATATTGATGTTCTTGATTGGGGCAAAAGTAAGAATATTTATACAACCCTTTTTAAATTAAGATTTAGGCGATCAGCAAATTACAACCGCGGATATCTGAGTTATCAAAGCGGCCCAATACCTCAAAAGAACTATCTTCATAAACCCTCCCCAGATCCTGCGTAGCTATAAACGAGCAAGAATTGATATTAGCCAGGTCGATGATATTTACACCGCCGGTTTTGCCCGTACCAACCAACGTAAAAGGGTCATTGGTATCGCGGGTGATGATCTTCATCCAGGGCGGACAATTGAAGATGCCCCCTCCTTTTGAGTAAGCTTGGGACAAAAGTTCTGTCATCCCGTACTCGGAATGGATAGCGTTTACACCAAAACCTGCGCAAAGCGACGCATGTAGTTCCTCGCGGATCATTTCTTTGCGGCGGCCTTTCATGCCCCCGGTTTCCATTACGATAAGTTTCGGGAAATCCACCTTGTAGGTATCAATAAAATCCAATAAAGCGAAAGTCACACCTATCAATAAGGTTGGTTTACCTAAGGCATTCTGCTGTAGTATTTTAGTATGTAATTCTTCATGATTATACAGGTAAAAACCGCTATCCGCGTTATCCGACTGTGTGATCAGATCCTGCGCCATATAAATGAGTGATGAACCTTCACGTTCCAAATAAGCTGGTAATAAGGCCAATACGGTATAATTTTTTATATCGCCATAAAACAATTGGAATGCCCGGCGAAAGCTTTCCACATACCAGCTTACATCGGTTACATGGTGGCTGCTGGTGATCATCCCTGTGGTGCCAGAGCTGGTGAAAACCACATCGACGGGCTCCGCCGAGGTCACTACATTGTGTGCCTTGAAAAATTCTACGGGCAAAAAAGGGATATTTTCAAGGGATTTTACTACATCCGGATCCGCCTTTAAACCACCAATAAACGCCTTGTAAACGTCACAATTCGCCGCCTGGTATTGAAATACCTGCAAGGCCGTTTTTGTAAAACTTTCCTCGTTATTTATCGCGAATATTTGCTCTTGTCCGGGCTTGATCATGCTGTGGCAAAGATAAGGCGAATAAGCAGATGTGCAGATATGCAATGTGCAGATGAATGTAAATATAAACCGGCTACGTATAAATATCTACAACAATTATTCTGAATTGGAGTTATAACAACATTTATACACAACAAATACGACAATGAAAACATTAAAATTTTTTAGCTTACCATTACTGTTAAGCGCATTTTTTATACTGGCATCTGCCAAACCTGCCGACGAGAAAGGCGTAGCGAAGATCAACGACGCTACCAAGGTTATTAAGGAGTTTAGTAAGATGAAGGAAAGCATCCCGCATGAACTGATCGCCGAGTATGAGGGTATCGTCATTATCCCGAAACTGATCAACGCAGGCTTTGGTATTGGCGGCAAACGCGGGCAAGGCGTTGCTATGGTTAAACTGGCCAACGGCAAATGGAGCGACCCGGTATTCATCACCCTTACCGGGGGCAGTGTTGGTTTCCAAATAGGTGTACAATCGGTTGATATGGTTTTGGTGTTCCGCAACAAAGGCGTTTTAGCCAAGGTAGAAAGCGGCGACTTTACCATTGGTGGCGATGTATCTGCAGCAGCAGGCCCGGTTGGCCGCAGCAGTACCGCCAGCACTGATTATAAATTACAGGCCGAGGTGTACTCTTACTCGCGCAGTAAAGGTTTGTTTGCCGGTATCAGCATCAACGGTTCTAATCTCGCTATCAATAAAAGCGCTAATGAAGCTTACTATGGCGAGGCTACTGCTTCCGCAGATATTTTTGCAAGAGCGGCCGATAAAACGCCTGCCGTTACCGAGTTAAAAGCTGCTTTAAGCGCTTTGTAATTAGGCGACAATATTTATGATTAACAGCCCTGACCAGATAATGGTTGGGGCTTTTTTGTTGGTTAAGCTGAAACTTAACGCATTTTGGGACAAAGTTGAAAACTTCGATCATAGTATTGCTAACTCCCCTTCGTTTTATACCAATTAATATACGCAGGTAATTTTAAAATTGGAATTGCATTCTGTTCTGTAAATTCGTTATCGTTTGCTTTAATGGCCACCTTTTTCACATCTAATGCAAAAGATTTCTCACCTAACACCGTATCCAACATTTTAAACAAACCATTGAAATAATCATCTTCATATTCATAATTATATTTAGGAATATATACTATAATTCCCACGCCTGAATTATTTGAAGGATTAAAATATAAATTTTCAGTATTAAGCTTTATATCTCCCCACTTAGTTTCAAAATGCCCTTTCACCTGCGGTTTTAGAGGTATAAACAACCAATTTGAAATTACAGGAGCGTCATTAATTAAATTTTCTACTACATTAAAGTAATTTACATCTCCTTCGGCTGTAATTATTAACTCATTAACCTCTCCCGGCAAACCACCTATTTCAAAATATATTTTTTCGCAATATTTATGTAAATGCTCTTCAAAATCATCAAGTAGCGTATCGCGCAGTTCAGCATCAATTACATTTAATTCTTCATATTTTACAGCGTTTTGGCTAAACCAATTCCAAAATTCCTTGGTGTTATTCATATCACCCCTTCTCAAACGCCCTTCTCACCAACCATCCCGATAATGCCGACATCCCTCCTGCCAAGCCGCCTATTAAAGCGGTTACGGCCAGTAGCGACCCCCAATTTGGTAAATGGAAAACATGCGCTACGCGGATAGCCAGGATATGTTCGTTAGGGAAACTTTTAAGTAAGGCCAGGGCTATCCAGGCTAAGGCAATGCCGCAGAAACCCGACCAAAATGCCCAACTTGATCTTTTGCCGAAAATAATGGCCGCACCGAATGCCATAATGCAACCCACCCACCACGGGAACAGGTAACCGCAAATAAACGAGAGTAATAATATAACCGGGAATAACATAGCTTATTTGCTTAAGGTTAATGTTCTTTTTATTCTGTTGGAGTTTTGGGTGGCCGATTGCAAGAACAGCAGTTCTTGCAGCTTACCAGCTTGCCAGGTTTTTAGCATATCATCATAAAAGAAGCTGCCGGGGTTGCCCGATTGCCCACCCGGGATAATGCCATACCCCTTAACCTGCGGACCAAGCTGTACCACCATCCGCCATGACGGGCCGTGACCATCTATCAGCGCGTTTACTGTTGAGCCTGTGCCGCCGCTGGCAAAATTGCCAGAACCTAAACCCGGCACATTGCCCAAATGCTTCACTTCAAATTGCTTTACATTGCCCCACTGCCAGGTTTTGCCAATGCCGCCCTGCTCTTTCACCAGCTCGTTTATAGCAGCGGTATAAGATGCCATGATGATATCCGTAGCGGTTTCTTTTACCGGTGTAGCCTTGTTATTAAACCAGATGGAGTTTGGGTCTTTCATCAGCAGGGCTTCTGTCCTGTCCATGGTTGGGGAGTATAAAAGGATCTTATTGTCCTCGAAACTGTCCTGCCAGGTAAAGTTGTAAAATTTAACCCACCACTTGCCAAAGATGCTTGCCCCTACCGATTTGGCTCCACAATATTTATCCCATTTCTTTAGCGTATCTAACGCGGCCAATTGTGTTTCATCCAGTTTAGATGCATCTAAATATTTAATCATAGTTGGCAGAATATCCTGCGCGCGGATGCTGTAATCATCCGTTTGCAATAGGCGCATGCTATCCACCGTGGCCTTGCTCATGGCACCAAGTCTATCGTTTATGCGTTTACCGCGCTCGTAGCCTTCAAACTTCCAGTTGATATAGTACGGATAGGTTTGATCTGTAGACGATTGATTGGCCGAACTCACAAAGCCACGCTGCGGGTTCTTCACCGTTGGGTTTTGCTCGTACGGGATCCAGCCCTGCCAGTCGTTAGCGGGGTCGCCGCCATCCATAATAAATTTGCCCTGGTCTTTATATTTCAACGGTAGTTTACCGTTTGGCGTAATGGCAATATCGTTATCTGCAGATGCGAAAATAAAATTCTGCGCAGGGGCGGTGTAGTAAGTTAATGCTTTGCGATAATCGGCATAGTTGCTTGCCCTGTTTAGCAGGTAAAAGGTTTTAAACTCATCGCTTTCATCATGCGCTATCCACCGCAGGGCATTGCCTACCGGCACATTAATGCGGCCTTTTTTTGCCATATCGGCATTATCATAAACTACCGGGCCGTGGTGGGTGTACAACACGGTATCTATCAATGGTTTTTGGCCGAGGATCTTGATGGTTTCTATCTTGCGGATAACTTTGTTCCATTTCTTGTTATACCAGTATTCGGTGCGGTTGGCATCTTTAAACTTAACCTGGTACCAGTCTAAAATATCGGCATCTACATTGGTTACGCCCCAGCTTACTTTTTGATTGTAGCCGATAACCACACAAGGCGCTCCCGGCAGGGTTACGCCGTAAACATTTACACCCGGCGCGGTCATTTGCATTTGGTACCAAATGGATGGCAGCGTTAAATTCAAATGCGGATCGTTCGCCAATATCGGGTAACCACTCGCTGTCTTACTGCCGCTTACGGCCCAGTTATTACTGCCGATGCCTTCTATCTTTTCCTTATCTTTCATACTCGCCAGCATTTGTGCTTTAAAAGCTGCGGGGGGCCGAGGAACGGGCAATGGTTTAAAATCCCATTTTGTCCCTGCGGGGATAATGGGGTCTTCGTGCGTTGGGTAGTCGGGAAACAAGTCGTTGGTTATTTTCGCGCCGAATTTATTGAGCACATTAGTCATGGCCAACTCGTTGGAACCGCCTGCCAATGTCTCGCTCATCAGCTTTAACAGGTATGCCGAATTGATTGGTTTCCATTCCTCGGGCGCATAGTTCAATAACTTAAATTCTATTGGGTATCCGCCGGGTTTAAGCTGGTTGATGTATGCGTTCACCCCGTCGCTATAGGCGTTGATCACCTGGCTCATTATAGGGTCTTTTAGGATACCTTGCAGGGTATGCTCGGCGCCGTAGGTCATGCCCATTCGGCGGTGGTAACGGTCTATATCTAAAGCCTTGGCACCAACAATTTCTGAGAGCCTGCCTGCCGCACTGCGGGTTTGGATGTCCATTTCCCAAAGGCGGGCTTTGGCGGTTAGGTAACCTTGTACGTAGTAAAGATCGTGGTCGTTCTCTGCGAAAATATGGGGCACCATGTTCTCATCAAACTTAACGGTAACCTTGCCTTGCAGGCCCTTTAGTTTAAGGTATTCTGTGGGGATGATGTTCTTGCTCTCGGCATTTTGCCAAAACCCGGTAGATGGGTTCAGGAACTCACCAAGTGGCGGAATATCGCCAAATTTGGTTTGCAGCGCCCAGATCAGCGCGAGTGTAAATATGGTAGATAGAATGGCCTTAAATACTTTCATTCGGGTTGATGTATTTGTAGGCAAGTTACGTATTACTACGCTAATTTAAAACGCTATCGTATCGCGCTTTTTACGGGCCTTTCGCATTTTATAAGGTCGTTTGGCTTTAGTTGCTTTCTTTTCTACCCGCTGGGTTTTAGCTTCTTTCCTGAAATTCCAAGGCGGCGTTGGGTTGGTATCCTGCCACAGGCCAACACGAGCTTCATGCGCATGCTGTTCCAACATGGCCAGTTCCATGCTTTTGGAATAAGCGCGGTACTGCCAGGCAAAGCCCTGCTTTACTATTTCGTAGTTTACGTTGGTACCATTCTCCAGTTCTATCTGTGCTACGGTGCGGCCATAACGGTCTTTTTGGTTGCCTATCAGTTTTACCTTTTTACCAAAGCACAGGTCTGATGTAAATTGCTTGGCCGCCTGCCCAAAGGCCTGGCTTTTTTCGGGGCAATCTATTTCGGCAAGCCTCACCGTAATGCTTTGGTTATCGGGCGAGAGCAAAACCACCGTATCGCCATCCTTAACCCCTACTACCTTGTAAAGCGTTTCGGTTTTATTACAACCGAGTGTTAGCGCGAAGACAAAGAGGCAAAAGACAAAGGACTTTTTAAGCATAAAGCGAAGATAGAAATTTGGGTTATTTAACAATAACGTTTATAGGCGTAAAAGACGCGAGGGATCGCATCTCTACAGATTATTTTTTCTTGAGAGACGCGATACTTCGCGTCTCTCCGAAAAAATAGCGTCTCTCAAAAATAAAGCTGATATTTGTAAATTAATTATTTATAAAGAAAATACGCGATGGGAAAATTCACTGTACCAGATAAAGTGCTGTTTGTATGTACAGGAAGCAAGTGTGCTAAACGAGGCGGCAAAAGCATGTACAAAACTGCCGAAAAGTTTGCTAAGCACAGCAGCGGAGATATAGAAGTAATACGAATTGAATGTACAGACCGGTGCGATTGGGCGCCGGTCTGTACATTTTCTCCGGGTAACGTTTGGTTAAAAGAATACTCGGAAAAAGATGTTTTAAAGCTTTTGCTTAATAAGGATTAAGCTTCGCTGTCGTATTTTATTTTACCAACGTGCTTGTCAATTTCCCAGTTACCGGTACCTTCTTCTCCAATAACTTCAAATAGCTCAAGAGCACGGCGGGCTTTGTACTCTTCTTCGCGCTGTTCTTTCAAGAACCAGTTTAAAAATTCGTTGGTTACGTAATCCTGCTCGCTTAAGCAACGTGCGTATATATTTTTAATTGATTGGGTTACGCTAACTTCCTGGTCAAGCGCATCTTCAAATACCTCGCGGAACGAATTGTATTCTTGTTTAATGCCGGTTACATCAGGTGATATCGCGTTGCCGCCCATATCCAGGATGTATTTATAAAATTTAAGCTGGTGTTGTCTTTCCTCTTCGGCTTGTTTAAAAAAGTACTCAGACGAGTAATCGAACCCATTACGGTTACACCATGATGCCATGGCTAAATATATAGATGAAGATGTTGCTTCTTTTTTAACTTGCTGGTTTAAAAGCGACTCTACATCGGCAGAGATCAGGCTTCTGATACGGATTAGATCTTTCATGTTGATATTGTTTTAAAACCATCTAAGTAAAACAACAAGCGTGCCGACTTAAATAATTATACAATAATAGGTGTATATACCCGTGTGAAAGAAAATAAAAACAATATGAATTAAGTCTAAATCACTAAACTGCAATACGATACAGGCGATCTTGCAAAATACTGTTCAATTGCAGCATTACAAAGGTGCCTTCCAGTAGTTCTTTAAGGGCGATGATCTGTAGTAGGGTGAGGATGTAAGTGTGGTCGCAAGCGCAGATAAAGATGATTTCTACGTCCGGGTCTTTAACGTTTAAAAGTTTCGCTTCGATATTTACGTTGTAAACCGCTTTTTTTAGCTTAAGTAAACAACGATAATCAAATTTGGCAACCTTACCTGCAAAGTCAACATACCAGCAACGATCCGCATCGCTTTGATATACAGCGCCTTTTGCGGTGGCAAATACATCTGCCCAGGTATTGGTTTGCGGAGTTGTTAAAGTTGTAACCATTTGACCTTACAAAAGACGCCATTATTTATAATTAATCCAAATAATGTGGATGATTTATTTATAATGATTATTAACAAGGCAACTTATATCTTTACACCTATGAATATCAAAGCCTGCATTTTTGACCTGGACGGTGTAATTGTTGATACCGCTGTATACCATTACCAAGCCTGGAAACGCCTTGCCAACACCATGGGCTTTGATTTTACCGAGCATCAAAACGAGCAGCTTAAAGGCGTAAGCCGCATGGCATCGCTCAGCCTGATTCTGGGCTGGGGCAATATCACCAATAAAACCGAGGCTGAAAAAGAGGAATTAGCGGCACAAAAAAACACCTGGTATACCGAAATGATAGGCAAGATGACACCTGCAGAGATCCTGCCCGGCGCCCGCGAGTTTGTACAAACCTGCCGCGACGCGGGTTTAAAAACAGCCATCGGCTCTGCCAGTAAAAATACGCCTACCATCCTCAATAAACTAGAACTTACACACCTGTTTGATGCTATTGTAGACGGCAACAGCGTAAGCATCCCCAAACCCAATCCCGAAGTATTCCTGAAAGGTGCCGAAGCGATTGGTGTTGAACCTGCCCATTGCGTGGTTTTTGAAGATGCCGTTGCCGGGATAGAAGCTGCCATAAACGGTGGAATGAAAACGGTGGGTATCGGCTCGGCAGATACCTTGACCAAAGCACAGATCGTAGTAAGCGGGTTAGATAAAATAACGTTGGATATATTGGAGGAATTGTAAAATGAGATTGCGTACGCTAATAATTTGTTTGTTATTTACTGCCGGGGCTTTCGCTCAAAAAGCGGTTAAAAAAATTGAGATAAAACACCTTACCAAAAACTATTATGTTTGCATATCCTATGGTTACCCGCCGGGCAGCAATGAGCCTTTCCCGGCAAATAGTTTACTTGCGGTTACGCCTAAAGGGGTTGTACTGGTAAATACACCCTGGGGCGACGAGCAAACACAAGAACTGGTAGATAGCGTTAAACGTCGTTTTAATAAAAAGATCATCTTTTGTGTGGCTACCCATTTTCATGACGATTGCGTGGCCGGCTTTAACGTATTAAAAAAGCAGGGCGCAAAAACTTACGCCAGTAAAGAAACCTATGCCCTTGCTAAAAAAGAAAAAAACGAATTACCACAATACACTTTCGCCTGTGATACTACCTTTAATATTGGCGGCGTAAAGCTGCAAACCTATTATCCCGGTGCCGGCCATACGAGTGATAACATTGTAGTGTGGTTGCCACAGGGCAATGTGCTTTTTGGCGGCTGCCTGGTTAAAAGCTTAGACGCCAATACCAAAGGCTTTACCGGCGATGCCGACCTAAACCATTGGCCCGTAGCCATTAAAAATGTAAAAACTAAGTTCCCTACCGCGCAATACCTTGTACCTGGCCACCAGGGATGGCAGGGCGGTACCAAACAGCTGGCTCACACGCTAAAAATTGTAACGGCAAAATAGTTAGTTTTTTAGTTTGGCCCGCGCTTTAACAATCTTTGTTAAGGCTTCGGCTACAAATTCATTTTCATGGAGATCTAACTCGGTAACCGGGCTCGCGCCATCAAACTCGTAGCTGATTTTTCTGTAGCCGTTATCTTTCGCTTTAAACTTGCGGCCGTTCTGTTCAAACTCCAGGTAGCCACGGTCGAATATGCGCTCGATGTTTTTTCCGTTCTCGTCAAAAACCGCCTTGCCCGATGCTTACCCTACCCTGTTGAGTAGCATAAGCATCATCCAATAGTATTAAAGTCTATATTTTATTTCTTCATCTCGTTCTGCAATACAATAAATGGCTGGTGCTCGTCCCAGGTTGGCGTTAAGTTTGGCTGGAACAGGAAACCGCTTGCATAGTTGCCTAAAATTATATCTGGCTTGCCATCTTTGTTGACGTCGCTAACGTCCATATTCATCCAACGGCCATATTTGCTAACGGGCACCGCATGGGCTTTAAACTCCATAGGTTTGCTCTGCTCAAAGTAAATGAACTCTTCAGCAGGGTTATTCTTCATATCGGCAAAAAAGGCTATAGTGGCAATATCCAGGTCGCCATCCTTATCAAAATCTGCAGCGATGGCTTTGGTTGCACCATTTATAGGGTAAAACCAAGTTTGCTTAAATTTATAATCACCGGTGTTTTTGTAAATATACAGGCCGTGATAAGGCTTTAGGATGCGCGAATCGCGGAAGTTGTAGCCACAAGTGTAGATCAGATCGAGGTTACCGTCATGGTCAATATCCGCCAATTGGAAGCTTGTTGAACCGTATACCGGAGGGAAATGTAACAGCTCCCTGCTTTTAAAGCCGCCTTTTTTATCATTCAGAAACAAGGACAAACCTTCGTCGCCACTACCGAACAATACCATCAGGTCGGGGTAACCATCTTTGTTAAAATCCTCCGTTACAGCTTGTACTGCACCCGGCCTGTCGGTAATAGTGAATTGTTTTTGGGCTTTGCCGTTAGCGCCTAATTTGATTAGGAAAACACCGCCTTTTGTGAAACCCTGCCCTAAAACGATCAATTCATTTTTACCGTCTTTATCCAGATCGACACTTAGCGTTTGCACCGGCCTTGGCATATCAATAGCAATTTCTTCGGCGTTTAGCTTACCGGTAAGGTTTGCGCTGTAGATCTTGCCGCTGGCAAAGTCTACAGGGTCTATCCGGCCTATGCACGATAGTATGGCTTGGTCGGCACCACTTGCATCTTTGGTAAAATTAGCATGCACTGCCGGCGATGGCAGGCTGGTAACAGCTTTAACCTTTAACTGGCTATCCCATTCGGTAAGCGTATTTGCAACAACATCGCTGGTGTAAATATTACCTGTGGCCGGGTTAGCGGCAACCATGGTGGTAAAGGTGACATTATTATTTGCTGCCGATTTTTTCATGGTGAAACCTGCCCAATCATTTAGTAACGGGCTTGGCTTTTTAGCCGCCGTTAAGGTATCGGGCGCAATTTTCTGGTAATAATCAACCATTGCCTGCCACTCCACAATGCTTATTAAAGTGGTATCTTTAGTTTCGTTACTTGTTTGTTTATAAAACGACTGCCCGTAGGTACCTATACCAAAATAATGCGCCATCGATGGCATCGAGTGCATGCGCCAAACGTCTTTAGTAAGTGCATCGGCAGGTACAAGCGCGTGGCATTTTGTACAATGGATCTGTACAAGGTGTTCGCCATCGGCAATTACATTGCCGGTAAGGGTATATGCACCTGCTGGTTTACTTTTACACCCCTCTAATATGGTGCTTAATGATAGTAATGCAACCCCTGATAATATAAGAGATGCAAATACGAAGGTCTGCTTTATTTTCATGGATGTGTGGCTAATGCCGTTTCTTAGTTCTGTAATTTTAAATTATTCCAAATGTATTCGCCAATTTTTCGGCCTTGTACCGCGCCCTGGTCTACGCTATTTTTGTAGTGAATACCACCGTAAAAACGACTGATAGATGTTTCGTCCGCCGCTTTCAGGAACGAATCGAAATGGCGCTGCATGCCTATGTAACGCAGGTCGCTGGTATCCATGTAAGAAAAGTTATCGCCAAACAAATGCGTTAATATTACTGCCGATGCGCCGCTGATGTCGCTGTGCCCGCTTGGATATTCCGGAAATGGCGGGGTTTGCAGTAACGGCAACCAGGCATGGTCAATTTTATCGTTAATAACCGTAACAGGCCTTATGTATTCGGTAGTATATTTAACCTGCCAACCGCAAATAAAAGCATCGTACAAAGCAATTGATGTTAAAGCATACGCTTGCGCGGTTTTAACTGCATCAGCCTTTGTTTTTTTACAGGCGATAGCTGCGATACCAATCCAGTGGCCACCGGGCGTTATCTTTTTGTTTACGAACATCATGTGCCCGTTATGCTGTATCACAAAAGGGTTATCGTCCCAAAACTTGGCAATGGTTAGCTCCTCTTTTGTAAGGCTTTTGCTTTTCTCGTAAACGGCGAGGGTCTGTTTAAAGTACTCGCTGTTTTTGTCCTCGCTAAAAGGCGGCGGCGGCGGCAAAGTAAAATCCGATGATGATTTCACCATAAACGTTTCCATTGTGCCCCAGCAAAACTCAACACCATCTAAATAATCGGGTGCGGTTGGGTGCCATTTGCCGTTATCGCTGCTGCCCAAAAACCTTGGTTTACCACGTGTTTTGGCGTAGTTATCGGCTTTAGCACGTGCCAAAACCGCTTTACCAACGCTTTCGCCAAAGGCTACAGAACGGGCAAAGGTGCTGTCATCAAGGTTGCTGGCGTACATGGCAAATACTTTGTCCTCATATTTTTTTAGCGTATCTACAGAAAACGTCACCTTATGTGCCACCGTAAAAAACGCTTTTGTAGCGGCAAGTGCAAAGTTATAATTCAACCCTTTTTTAGGTTGAGGGATTGCTTTAAAACCATGTAGCTGCCCTGCTATTGAATTATATTTTGGGTTTTGAAAACGCATAGCCTCGTACTGCGCCAAACTGGTATAACCATAAATACGGCTTGCCACCGGCGGACTAAACACATCGTATATAATTACCTGGGTAAGCTGGTCTACATTCTCATGCAGTACATCCGCATCGCTTTTTAGGGCTATTTTTTGCTTTTGTTTACAGCTTACTGCCAAAAGGCAAAATACGGCTGCAATTAAAACTTTGTGGCTTCTCATGGGTTTTCGGCTATAAATTAATTTAGAGGTATATTCCTGCTTTGGCCGGTATTGTTGGTTACAGTAACCGACGCCATTGAAGCATCAATATTAAAAAATCTGCCGGATTGTGACAAGAAAGATCCTCCATTATAAAACTCCTGTTTTGCTGTTTTACCGTTTTTATATTTGATGATGGCAAACATATCTAAAGACTGCAGGCTAACTATGCGCACAGGTTTTTTCAGTTCAAACACCTTCATCGCGCCCTTGTACTGGCTGGCCGCAAGCAGATAGCCACCTTTAGCGCTGCGCAATTTAACCAGCGCCTTACCATCACCAGGAATGTAAAGGCCGCTTTGCATAATGGTTAGCGGTTTAAAGCCGCCTTTGCCGTCACCCTTTAACAGCAACCCGTTAAAGGCATCGTAGCGGCCGGTGCTTACTTCGGTACCGTAGTCGTTACCGCTTAGGGCTACATCAAGGTTACCGTCGCCGTCAAAATCATCTATAATAATACCCGCCAATTGCGACGTTTGCGCTTCTATCGGCAAAGGTATTACGGTAAATTTCCCGTGCCCGTCGTTCCGCAGGTAACACGATCTAAGTTCATTAACTTTTAAACGAAGCGCCCCCTTGCGCATTTCAGGTGTTATCACACTATCCATTGTAGCTACGGCGTAAGATTTAAAGTTTTGGAATTTAACCCTCATGCTGATGATCTGCTTCACCATATCCTCGCGCGTATTCGCCGGGAATTCCTTCATCACCCCGTCCCTGTCTTTCAGGAATACCGACGGGATAGCATCGTAACTATCATTATTGTCAAAATCTTTAGCGGTGATGTACGCCGGGTATTGCTCAGTAGCCTTGTAAAAAGTATTTAAACCCGTGTTGCCTACAATGTAATCAATATCTCCGTCGTGGTCAAAATCACCGCCGGCAATGGTATTCCACCAGCCTAATTTATCGGCAACGCCTGTACTTGCGGTTACGTTTTTAAATACGCCGTGGTCATTTTTCATAAATGTAACCGGCATCCATTCGCCGGTTATCACCAGGTCGGGCCAGCCATCGTTATCAAAATCGGTAAAGGATGCATCGCACACCAAACCTAAATTATTTAAGCCTTTAGCTGCTGTTGGTGTAACATCTGTAAACTTAATCTGGCCTTTTTTGCTGTCGTTTCGAAGGATCAAACTCGATACCGGTTTTGGATAATTCCATGGCTCTACCCTGCCGGATACAAACAGATCAAGCGCACCGTCTTTATTATAATCTACCGCTTTTACACATAATTTACTGGTAAAATTGGCAGGTAAAGCGCCAACCTGCAACGTAAAGTTGCCCTTACCATCGTTAGCATAGATCCTGTCCTGGTATGATTTTGAGCCGGGGGCATCTTCATAGCCACCACTGGTAGCGTAAAGGTCCAAATCGCCATCGCCATCGGCATCAAATAATAATAAACCTTCGTCTTTATACTTATCAGTTAAGTTTTGTGCCGATACTAAAAGGTTACGCTGAATAAACTTGCCACTCGCTTGCTGTAAAAACAGTTGCGCCGGATATTTTGATGTACCACCTACAACCATGTCGTCAAACCCGTTGCCGTCAACATCACCTACGGCAATAGCGGGCGCGTATTCAGATAGTTTATGCGGGATCAGTTTCTGCACGTTAAAATCGGCAAAGTCAACATCGTTATGTTTGTAGTTGATGCCTACCGCCCTGGTAACTTCGGTAAACAGCGATTGTGTATTTATCTTAGCCGTATTGAAGCTATAAGGCGATTTAGCGTTATTAATATCAACCTTTACGGTTTGGTCGGCTTTAACATTGGTTAGCGTTTGCTGCCTGCCGTTTTGCCATTTAATCACTACCGAATCCACCTTATCTATTTTACCTAAGCCAAAATGAGCTATATTTTGAATAGTAGACAAATACCCGCGGAACGGTGTATTCTCGTAAACCTGGTGTTTGCCATGGTCGTAATAAATATCAGCCCAGGCGCCTATTCCATCCTTATTCTGCGGGCCACCTTTAAACTGCACCTGCAAATAATGGTTGTTGGCATTATCGTTTGCACGAGAGTTGTTTTTGTACACAAAGGCTTCGTCATCAATATTGTTAATGATCATATCCAGCGTGCCATCGTTATCCAGATCGGCATAGGTTGCTCCGTTAGAAAACGATGGGATATCCATCCCCCATGATTTGGTCACATCCTCAAACTGCAGGTTGCCATTATTGCGGAACGCGTAGTTAGCTATTTTAACGACAGGAATCTGTTGCAGGATCTGCTTTTTAGTAGCAACCGCAAATGATTCGTTCCTGAAGGTGATAAAATCGTGATCGGTAACATCCCGTGGGTAACCATTGGTTATTACAATATCCCTAAAGCCATCGTTATCAAAATCGGTTATCATAGGCCCCCAGCTCCAGTCGGTTTGCGCCACGCCGCTCATAAAGGCAACCTCGGCAAACGCGGGCGCGCCAATAGAATCGTTTTGGCCTAAACGCGGCCCTTGGTTTAACTGTAAAGTGTTATGGTTATATTGGTATTGGTAGCCGTAAAAGTCAAAGTTTTGGTATAGCTGGTATGATGTGGCGGGCATAAACATTTTTTTCCGATAGTTATCCTCCGGATCCATATCCAGTTCAAAAACATCGGCAAGGCCATCATTATTAATATCCTGCACATCCTGGCCCATGGCGCTGGTGGCAGTATGTTTAAAGTATTCTTGTGTACGGTCGGTAAACGTACCGTTGTGGTTGTTTATGTACAGGATGTTGTTTGGTAAAAAGTCGTTGGTTACGTAAATATCTTTCCAGCCATCGCGGTTAATATCTACAATACTGGCCGCATGGCCATAGCCCTCGATCAGGATGCCTGCCTGTTTGGATACATTGGTATAAACCGGATGCTTCAAAGCAGTATTATAATCGTTACGGTAAAGCCTGCCGGTGCTGCGGCTGCTACCATCTTTCAAAAGCGGCCTAAAGGCGCTGGTGTTATCTGTTGATTGTGCCTCGTTAACGGTTAGGTACATATCAAGGTCGCCATCGTTATCATAATCAAAAAACGATGCCATGGTGGAGTGTACGTTTATGTTGAGGCCATACTCCTTTGCCTCTTCTTTAAATATCGGTACGCCGTTTTTATCGGGCCCCTGGTTAATGTATAATAAGTTTACCCTTTTAACGGAATCGTTCAGTAAGGTATTACATACGTATATGTCTTTAAGGCCATCGTTATTTATATCAACAACTGCCACGCCGCGGCCCCAGCCACCTTTGCCGCCTACGCCGGCTTTATCGGTCACGTCCTCAAATTTAAAATCGCCTTTGTTTAGGTATAATCGGTTTGATACCGCATTACCCACAAAGTAAATATCCTGCAAGCCATCGTTATTAAAATCGCCTATGCCAACACCACCTCCGTTATAAATATTTAGCTTATCAAGCGGGTTGATGGTATCATTTTCAACTATCTCATTATTAAATTTTATGCCCGAGTGCGACGAGGAGATCCGCTCGAACATGGTAGCCTTTTTACAAGAAAATACAAAAAGCAGCGCAATAATAAATAGCAGATATTTAAGGGCTTTCATATAGCGATATTAGGAATTTTATTCATAAAAAAAGAGGGAGGGATAAATAATCCCCCCCTCTTTTATAAGTTATTTACTATTAATAACCTTTGTTTTGTTTCAGAGTACCTTTAGAGATATCTATCTGGAACTGAGGTATTGGGTATTGTTCATTTTTGTTTGGAGTGAACTTAGCAACCTTCATAACCGCTGATGTAAAGGTTGGGCCAAAATCACGAGTGTTTTTCAGGAATTTCTCAATTTCTGTTGACATAAATGTACCTGCAGGGCCGCCATTAGTAGCATCCCAACGAGATAAATCAAAGAAACGGTGTCCTTCCATACCTAACTCAATCTTGCGCTCAAAGTAAACTGCTTTGCGGGCATAAACCTGTCCCATTTCAGCAAACTGGCCGGTGTATAAACCTACTTTGTAATTAGCAGCAAACTGCTCTTTATCAACAATTGGTTTAGTAGCATCGCCATCTGTGTAACCAGTTAACTTACCTTTAACCCAACCGCTTTGGTCAGCAGCACGGGCACGTACCTGGTTAACATAACCTTCTGCAACTGCAAGTTGGGTTGCTTCAACAGCACACTCAGCAGCCCATAATAATACGTCAGCAAAACGGATAGCGTTGTAGCTGTTAGAAGTTGCCTGGTTTGCAGCCCAACCACCGTAAGCATCAGAAGTAGTTGCTTGTGCAGCTTTGTAATAAACGTTTTTGATTGGCAAGTACGGACCACCGTTTGGCTGGTCACGTGCCCAGGCAGCACCAGGGCAAATTCCCCAATCTAAATATGGGATACCACGACGGCCTACTGACCAATCTAACCTTGCATCAAGCAATTCATCACTTGGTGTAAAAACTGTAGCTGCAGATACAGCCTGGTCATTTTTAAGGTAATTGTTTTGGTAAGTATCAATTAATGGTAAACCATTAGCGTCAACTTTAAACGAATTTACAAAATCAAACGTTGGCTGGAAGAAACCACAGCAACCTGCAGGGCCACCAGATGGGAAGTTCAATACAGAACCCGCGTTACCGTTTAAGCCATTTGCACCATCGTTTACAGCTGTTTGTACAACAAATACACCTTCGGGACCATTTTTGGTTGACGGGTTAAAGTTGTTTGCATATTTGCCTAAAGCGTAAGATGCTCCTGAGCTTGTTTTACCGTTAGTAATAACATCTTTTAAGATGGTAAAAGCATCCGGATATTTGTGATCGTACATTAGGGTTTTAGCCTGGAATGCCAAAGCAGCCCATTTGTTTGCACGCCCAATTTGAGGCTGGGTAGCAGGCAAGTCTGCTGCTGCCGCAGCAAAATCAGCTGCAATTTTATCCCAAATTGTTTTATCATTCGGCACTAAGTAATTATTAGCCGAGTAGGTAACTGTTTCAGCAACATAAGGAACCATTTTCCAAATTTTTGCAGCTTCCAGGTGATAAAAACCACGCAGGAAACGGGCTTCGGCAACGTATTGCTTTATCTGGTCCGGAGTGATAGAACCATCTTTAACAGCTGGTATCAACCTCAAAACGTCATTTGCACGTTGCACACCGGCGTAACAAATACGCCATTTGTGATCCAGGTAATCGTTTGAACCTGTTGCGCTGAAAGCCTCCAGATTGGCAGCAGCCGGTTGGTCACCAGGGTTAGAACCTTTAAAGGCATCACCAGCTACCACGCTACCGTATACCCAGTTGTCAGTACCGGTTTCCCAGGGGGCACCGCTTTGGCCATTAAAAACGCCATCAACAAGGGAGTACGCTCCAATTAATACACCATCAACACCTGTACGTGTTGCAAGTACCGAAGGGATCAAGGCGCTAATTGGTGCCTGATCAAGGTATTTTTTACATGAATAAGATCCACCAAGCAATACTAGTGTTGCCGGGATAAGGACTTTTAATTTAAAACTTTTTTTCATAACTATTTACTTTAAAAATTACGTTAGTTATTATTAGAAACTAAGGTTTACGCCGAAAATAAATCTGCGCTCATTGTTAGGGTAGTTACCTAAATCTACACCCTGGCTGTTACGGCCATCGGCTGCTTGTAACTCCGGATCAAGGCCACTGTATTTTGTAGCTGTGAACAGGTTGGTACCTTGTACATAAACACGAAGTTTATCAACACCAACACTCTTTAGCAAGTTTGGTGCAAAAGTGTAACCCACTATTACCGACTTTAATTTAAGGAATGAACCACTTTCTACGTAGTAAGAGTTGATCGCATCAGCTGTACTAAAATTCGTTGTTTTTTCAATAACTGGGGTTTTAGCATTTGCATTCTGAGCCGCGGTTTTTGTAGGATCCCAAGAGTTGTTTAACAGGTCTAAACTTTTGTTACCGGTTTGTGAACCGTAAAAGTTAGTCCAGTATTTAACTGTATTGTAGATATCGCCACCATGTGAACCATATAATATGGCACCTAAGTCAAAGCCTTTGTAAGCAACGTTTAAGTTAACACCATAGGTGAAATCTGGAGTTGGGTTACCAATTTTGGTACGGTCAGCATCAGTGATACGGCCATCACCGTTTACGTCATCATAGCGGAAACGGCCAGGGGCTGCATCTGTTTGATAAACCGGTACCGAACCAAAAAGATCTGGTTTTTGCTTTGCGTTAAGCGCGTCAATTTCGGCTTGGGTATTCCAGTAACCTTGTACTTTGTAACCGTAAAATTGACCAATGCTACCACCTACCTGGTTGTAAACTACGCTACCGTTACGAATGCCTGAGGTAAAGAAAGGCGCGCCCAGTTCTGTAATCTTGTTTTTTAATGTTGTTACGTTAGCACCAATTGAGTAAGTTACACCTGAAGTACTACCGTGGTAAGTAGCGCTCATGTCTAAACCGTTGTTAACCACAACACCGTTATTAACCGCAGGCCATGCGCCTTCATAACCACCTGCAAGCGCAGAAATTGGCACATTTACCAAAAGATTTGAAATGGTTTTTTTGTAATACTCGATACTCAGATCCAAATGATTAAATAATGACGCATCAAAACCAATGTTAAAAGTTTTATCAGTTTCCCAAGTCGTTTTATCGTTACCTAAAGAAGTCAAATAATAACCTGGTAATACCGCGCTTGATGAACCAGTAATTGGGTACGATGATGAACCTGGACCACCACCAAATGCGGTGTAGGCGCTATTTGCACCAACGTTACCATTGTAACCTGATGTACCGTAGCTACCGCGGATCTTTAGGTCGTTTAACCAGGTAGAACCTTTAGCAAATTCTTCCTGAGTTACGCGCCATGCAGCGGAAACTGCCGGAAATGTACCGTATTTTCTGCCGGAACTAAAAACTGAACTACCATCACGACGTACAGTTGCGCCAATGATGTACCTGTCATTAAAGGTATAATCTAAACGGCCAAATAATGACTGAATGGTGTTAAGACCATTGAACTGGCTATTTGCAGTAGTTTTGCTAGCCTGCCCGTTAGAAATATTTGCGTAGAATGGATCAAGAGAGAAAAGGTTTATAGCGTTCGCATTTATATTGCGGCCTGTGTAACCTCTTTGCTCGTAACCGGCTAACACGCTAATGCTGTGTTTGCCAAACACTTGTTTGTAATTAATAGTATTGCTCCAGTTAAAGCTGCTATTATATGATGAGCCTTCACTGTAGCTGTTATTACCACCGTGTGCCTCACCGCTATCGTACTGGCGGTAACCAATGTTATAATAGTAATTGTTAGAAATATCAGCACTGTAAGCAGTACGTGCAGTAAAGTGCTTTAGTATGTCGGCCTCTGCAAAAACAGTACCTTGTAAACCGTACTGGTTACTGTGCGTGGTTTTTTGACGCTCCTGTATACCTACCGGGTTAAGCGCGTTACCTAATGCGGCAGGGCCTGCATAAGTACCACCTAAATTACCGGCAATATCACGTACCGGGATGATAGGAAGCGTACGGTAAGTTTCAGAAATTGAGTTACCCTCATTTTGGTTACCACCATTGGGTAAACCACCAGCACCGTTAGGTGAAGCTATATAAGAATAGCTGATGTTTTCACCTAACCTGATGTGATCTTTCACACTAAAAGTAGTATTAACACGGGCCTGGTATCTTTTAAAGTAAGTACCAATAAGTGTACCTTGTTGGTTGGAGTAACCTAAAGATAAAAAGTAAGCGCTTTTGTCGCTCGCGCCGCTTGCGCTTAATGAGTGCTGCTGAATTGGCGCAGATTTGAAGATCTCGTGGAACCAATCTGTACCTGCACCTTTGGCAAATTTTTGGATCAGATAATCTCTCGAAGGATCGTTATCCAGGTGATAGTTTGGCAGGAACGTGCTTGCGTTTGCCTGGTTAAATACACCTTTAGACCCTCCGCCTGACTGGTAACCGTAATCGGCAATTTTACTACCAATTAGTAAAGCGTTACCCGGATCTGTTTTTACTAGCAATTGTTCAAACTGGTCGGCATTTAACGTATTGAATACGTTACCGCCTAATGGTTGAGTAGTGCCGTAAAACGCATCATACGAAATTGTTGCTTTACCTTGTTTACCTTTTTTGGTAGTTACTACAATAACACCGTTACCACCGCTAACACCATAAATAGCTGCAGCACCCGCATCCTTCAATACAGAGATAGACTCGATATCGTTAGGATTTACATTTGACATGCTGCCTGTTTGCAAACCATCAATTACATAAAGTGGAGATGAGCTACCGAAGTTACTTAAACCACGAATAGTAACCTGCGCACCAGCACCCGGTGCACCTTGTGTTACTACGTTAACACCGGCCGCCTGGCCTTGTAGCATAGTTTCTGAACTTACAGATGGTACAGATTTTGCAGCTGCGACGTTTACTGTAGTTACCGAACCGGAAATGTCTTTTTTACGTTGCGTAGTGTAGCCTGTTACTACTACTTCGTTCAACGAGTTATTGCCGGCTTGCAAAGCAACATTTACTGTTTCGCTTGCGCCTACCGTAACTTCATTTGATTGGTAACCCAAGTATGAGATGACCAATACGTCACCCGGGTTAACATTGATGCTAAACTGTCCGTTAACATCAGTTTGTGTACCGATAGTAGTGCCTTTAACGCGCACACTGGCTCCTACTACTGGCAACTTGTCGTCGCTACCGGTAACTTTACCTGTGTGTTTTGTTTGAGCATTAACTACCAATGAAGAAACTAAGCAGCATAGTAGCAGGCATAGTGTTCTTCCCTTAAGGAGTAAACTTTTAAACATGAGATTGAGATTTAGTTGATTAATATATTTGATTTAAGATCGTATAAATGAGGATGACCAAAATGCTTGGTTAGGTAACAATGGCAACCACCTCAAAAAAAAATTTGATTATGGTGCCCCCCTGGCCGGGCTGGGATTATTAGTACGTTGGGTTTGTAAAAGTTTTATCATATAGTTACACTATCCTGTTAAAAATATCATACCGTTTAATTGTTGCTGAACGATACTTAATGCTCATCAATTCTATTTATCCGTTAAATTGTGTTTGCCTGTCTGTAAAAAGAAAGCTTTATAATTGGTATGCCCTAATATAAACAGAGTGTATAGGTTACACAAGCAACTTAATACGAATTATAAATTATTTATTTTCCATTGCATAAATCATTGCAATATTTCAATTTAATAACCATTTGTTAAACACATCTTAATAATTCAATATTTAGTTTAACAAATTCGCAATGTAATATTTTTGTTATAAAGCGTTTATTTAGGTAAAATGCCACATTTACTTTTTATAAAAACCCAAAGAGTCCTTTTTTCAAAAATTTTTAAAAACTTCTTTTATTTTTTTAAGAAGTATACTGTTTAAATAAAGGCTTTGTTAAATTCCTGTTAATTTTACAGTTATTCTACTAAATCACTATACATTTTTTACATTGTTTTACACCAAGTAGTTTTTATAGCCTAATACAACCTTTGTATAAAAAAAATATGCCCTGGTAATATTACCAAGGCATATTGCATTAATTTTTATATAAATAAAATTTAGGCTAATTTATTTGGATACTAACCTTTTAAACTATTTGGCCCAAGCTACTTTCGCGGTTTTAACCTCGGCCGAACTGGTGCCCACCTGTATCACAAATTCGCCGGGCTCCCAGTCGTACTTCAACTGGCTGTTGTAAAATTTCAGTTGGTTCGTTGTGATGGGGAAGCTAACTTCTTTCTTCTCTCCATTTTGCAGGCTTATTTTCCTGAACCCTTTTAACTCCTTAACCGGTCGGCTAATGCTTGCGGCAGGGTCACCTATATATAACTGTACAACTTCTTCGCCGGCGTATGGGCCGTTATTGGTAACCGTTACAGTAGCGGTTAAGGTTTCGTTACCTTTTAGTTTAGTTTTGCTAAGCGTAAGGTTGCTGTAAGTAAATTTGCTGTAGCTTAAACCGTAACCAAACGGGTAAAGTGGGTCGTTGCTGATATCTAAATAGTTCGATTTAAACTTAGTTGGGCCCGATGAATAAGGGCGGCCTGTATTTAAGTGGTTATAATAAATAGGTATCTGTCCTACCGTACGCGGGAAGGTTGCCGTTATTTTACCTGATGGATTGTAATTACCAAACAACACTTCGGCAATGGCGTTACCTGCTTCAGTGCCCGGCGCCCATACATCTAATATAGCTGCGGCATGCTCATTCTCCCAGGTTAGGGTAAGCGGGCGGCCGTTAAATAAAACGATAACAATAGGTTTACCCAATTTGGCAAGCGCTTTAAGCATAAGTTGCTGACTCTCGGGAATGCTGATATCCGAACGGCTTGATGATTCGCCGCTCATGCTTTGCGATTCGCCAACCACAGCAACTATAATGTCCGATTTTTTTGCAGCTTTAACCGCATCCTCAATCATATCATCAGGCGATTGTTTATCTAACGATACCATACCCGGGCCAAAGTTAAGGCGTTTCATAAAGGTGGTATCATCAGTAATGTTACTGCCTTTTGCGTAGTTGATCTTTACGTCGTTACCCACAATATGCTTGATGCCTTCTATAACGCTAACTGATTTTTCCCACTCGCCCCCAATTACCCAAGTACCCAACATGTCGCGTTTGTTATCGGCCAACGGGCCAACCAATGCAATACTGCCGCCCGATTTTTTTAACGGTAAGATTTGGTTTGCATTTTTAAGCAATACAAAAGAATGCTCGGCAGTAACGCGGGCAGCCTTGCGGTTTGCGTCCGTCATTATTTCGGTTTTTTCGCGCTGCGGATCTAAAGATTTATAAGGGTTATCAAACAAGCCCAATTTGTATTTAGCCTCAAGCACACGGCGGCAAGCCAGGTCAATATCTGCCTGGGTTACTTTACCCTGCTGTAACGATTTTTTTAGCGTAAGTAAAAAGCCTTCGCCAACCATATCCATATCCAAACCCGCTTTTAATGCCAGGGCAGATACCGTTTGCAAATCGCCCATTCCATGCTGAGTAGTTTCGTTTAACGCGGTATAATCTGATACCACAAAACCGTTAAAGCCCCATTGCTTGCGCAACAAATCTGTAAGCAGCCATTTATTTGTAGTAGCAGGTACACCGTCAACCACGTTAAACGAGCTCATGAAACTTCCTGCACCTGCATCAACTGCTGCTTTGTACGGCGGCAGGTAATAATTATACATGGCTATACGGCTCATGTCAACCGTATTGTATTCGCGGCCGGCTTCGGCGCCGCCGTAAAGTGCAAAGTGTTTTACACAGGCCATTACGGCGTCAGCATTTTTCATGCTGGTACCCTGGTAGCCCCTTATCATAGCGGCGGCAATTTTGCCACCCAGGTAAGGATCTTCACCGCCACCTTCAGAAATGCGGCCCCAGCGTGCATCACGCGCTATATCAACCATTGGCGAAAATACCCAGTTCAACCCTTCGGCGGTAGCCTCTTTGGCGGCAATGCGCGCGGCATGCTCAACAATTGCCATATCCCACGTTGCCGACATCCCCAGCGGGATAGGGAATATAGTACGATGACCGTGGATAACATCTAAACCAAATATCAACGGAATATGCAGGCGCGATCCTTTTACAGCGGCTTCCTGCATTTTGCGAACACTCTCGGTTCCGTATAAACCAAAAATACCGCCGATGCGGCCTTTTTTAACACCATCGCCAATACCATTATTAGTAACCGAACCGGTGATAGCCATGCCACCTGTTACCAGATTAAGCTGCCCTATCTTTTCGTCAACGGTCATCTTTTTCATCAATGCGCTTACAAAAGCATTCATTTTTGCGGCCTCGGTTTGCTTTTGGGCCATGGCTTTATTTAACGGCATGCAAAACAATGCGGTAGCGCCAAGTATGGCAAAAGGCTTATTGTTAAAATATTTTTTCATTAAATGAGTTTTTTGGAGTGTGATTTTTATCACCATTTAATCAGGTTAATTTTCGCAATATTAAATTACTGTAAAACTTATTAGTTATAATTGGTTTTTAAAATACGATCAACACAAGGTGTAATTGATACACAATTGTAAATATTAAATTTAAACAATCAAAGTAATTTTTATCAACGCGTTAAATGTTTACTAAACAGCAGCTGGAAGATTTTTGGGCCGAGGCCGGCAAGATATATCTTAACCATATATCTATAGACTGCGTGGTATTTGGTTTTCATGAGGGGCAAATGAAGGTTTTAATGCTCAAGAGTTATAACGAGGAGGCCTGGTACCTGCCCGGTGGCTTTGTACGCAAGCGGGAACCTATTGAAAACGCTGCCGATCGTATCCTGAAAGAACGTACCGGCATTGATGAGATATTTTTACAGCAGTTCCACGTTTTTGGCGACCCCGACCGCTCTAAGATTCATAACGAAATGTATAAGAATATGCTGCCCGAAGAACAAAACTTTTTTGGACAGCGCTTTATATCTATAGGCTATTATGCTTTGGTAGATTTTTTTAATGTCACCCCCACGCCCGACGACTTCTCGGAAGTGTGTACCTGGCGCGATCTTAACGACCTGCCAAAGTTTCAACTGGACCATGAACTGATCTTTAGGAAGGCTTTAGATACCCTGCGCCTGCAATTAAACTATCAGCCCATTGGTTATAACCTGATGCCAAAGGAGTTTACCATGCCCGAGCTGCAAAAACTTTACGAAACCATCCTTGACAAAAAGCTTGACCGCCGCAACTTTCAGCGCCGTATGCTGGGCTTTGGCATCCTGAACAAGCTGGAAGAAACCCGCAAAGGCGGTGCCCACAAAGCCCCCTACCTTTATTCTTTCGACCTAGAGAATTACCAGGCGGCGTTAAAGGAAGGGTTGAAGAGTGGGTGGTAAAAGCCCCACCCAAACCCTCCCCGGAAGGGAGGGCTTAAAAAATATAAAGTCTCCCCTACCGGGGGAGATTTAGAGGGGCTCCATTTTGCGGAGGGTTTGGGGTGGGGCTTACCAGCGCCATTAAGTATTTTTTGCTATATTAAGCCCTCATCTATGGTTACTGTTTATAGCATTATGAAATTCAGAGGCGCACTTGTCGATACATTATTAATTATTTTAGGGATATTGGCTGCTGGTATGGGGCTAAAAGGGTTCTTATTATCCAGTCATTTTATTGACGGCGGAGTAACGGGTATTTCTATGCTATTAGCTGCCAGTACTGATACCCCACTGTCTGTGTTGATATTTGTTATCAATATACCTTTCCTTATTTTAGGCCATAGAAAATTAGGCTTGTTGTTTGCATTAAAAAGCGCGGCAGCGATAGCCGGTTTATCATTTTGCATAGCGTTTGTAGATTTTCCGGATGTTACACATGATAAGTTACTAACGGCCATTTTTGGTGGCGCGTTCATTGGTGCAGGTATAGGCATGGCAATACGTGGCGGTGCTGTATTAGATGGTACTGAAATAGCTGCATTACTTGTAAGTAAAAAAACCCAAATAGTACGTGTAAGTGATGTAATATTGATACTTAACGTAGTTATATTTACCGTTGCGGTATTTATATTAGGTGTTATACCGGGTTTATATTCTATATTAACCTACCTCTCGGCTTCTAAAATGATTGATCTGATTTTAAACGGTTTGGAGCAATATACCGGCATGACCATTGTATCTACCAAAGGCGAAGAGATCCGTTTGGCTATCACCCAAAAACTTGGCCGTGGTGTTACCGTTTACCAGGGTAAAAGCGGTTATGGAAAAGACGGGCACATCAATTCGCCCCGCGAAATCATTTTTACCGTGGCAACCCGTTTAGAGGTACCTTTACTTAAGAAAGAAGTGTTGAGGATAGACCCAGCGGCATTCATCGTACAGCAAAGCGTAGATGATACCACCGGTGGTTTGCTAAAAAAGAAGAAAGGGCATTAACCCCCTTTAATATTATTTTGAACCCAGGTTGGTACTTTATCGATTGACTTTTTTGTATAAACAGCTATGTAGTCATAAGATTGGCCGTCTTTTTCCAGCGTTACAAATACGTCAACATTTTTCTCGTTATCGTAATCATCTAAAGAATATAACAACTCCACTGTTTTATCGGCAACCTTAAATACCTGCTCATTTGTATGCATTTGGTAAATGTATGGTTAAATTAATGTAAAATTCAGGGAATCAATTTATTTACACCACCCTGTCATTTTAAACGAAATACGAGGGAAAATCTTGTATGACAACAAGTTGACCACTTATTATTAATAACAAAATTTCTCTTTATCGTTCGAAATGATACGGCTTTGAAATATACCGTTCGGCCTGATATTTGCATCCCTCCCCTAAAAACCAACACCATGCCTGAGGGGCCAAGCATACTGATATTAAAGGAAAAGGTACAGCAATTTAAAGGAGATAAAGTGATCTACGCCAGTTGTAACAACGGCACGCTGGATACCAACATTCTTACCGACCAAACCATTATGGATTTTAAAAACTGGGGTAAGCACTTTTTGATCTGCTTCCCAAAGTTCACCATCCGCATCCACATGATGATGTTTGGCACTTACCGCATCAACGGGCATAACGAAAAACCGCCTCGCTTGCACCTGCAATTTGAGGATGGCGAACTCAACTTTTACGCCTGCCGGCTAAAGCTGATAACCGAACCGCTTAACGACGTATACGACTGGAAAGCCGACATTATGAGCGAGGAATGGGATACCAAACACGCCATCAAAAAAATGAAAGCCGAACCCGAGCTGATGGCTTGCGACGCGCTGATGAACCAGCAGATCTTTTCGGGCGTGGGTAATATCATCAAGAATGAGGCCCTGTTCCGCGCCCGTATCCACCCCGAAAGCCTAGTAGCTGCCATGCCGCCAAAAAAAGTTAAAGAAATGATAAATGAAGCCATAAAATACAGCTTCGAGTTTTTTGAACAGCGAAAGGCAGGGACACTAAAAAAGCATTGGCAGGCATATCATAAAAAGGAATGCCCGCGTAACCATGCGCCATTCAAGAATAAAGATACCGGCAAATCGCGCCGGGCAAGTTTTTATTGTGAATTGTGCCAGGAGAAGTATGGGTAAGCGTTTCATGGTGAGCCTGTTGAACCATTAGCCATTGAATAAGTCTTCGACAAACTCAGACTGACAAATCAAACTTATTAGCTCTTGCCCTGTTCAACTTTTTATAAACCGATACAATTATGAAAACGATAAAAATTGACGGCAACCCTGCAGACCTTACATCTGTTATGGTGCCCCTCGAAGCCGAATATCAGGACCATGAAACCGTACGTTTGGAATCATCTATAGACGGTTCTTCTGTAGAAAAAACCATCTTCCGCGTGGTTGACGGCGGCGAGGATAAATGGGAATTGCAGTTTGAATAATATTCATAGCCACAGCGTCATTCCGAGGAGCGATAGCTACGTGGCAATCTCTTTAGGCAGGTTGGCCATACAGGCTTGTATAATTGCATTAAAGAGATTGCTTCGTAGCTCGCAATGGCGATCTGGTTATTTCTCTTCCCTCACGAATACATACTCCCCACCGCCTTGTTTCAAGGTAAACTCACCCTTATCCGGGCGAAATTCCATTATGATACCGGCACTCTCAAATTCAAAAGTATCAGCAGTTTTCGAGGCATCTAACGACAAAGCTGACTGCCCTGTAGCCTGCGCCAACAGTGTGCCTGCATCTTTAGTAATTGTAATTTTAATAGGGATCTGCTTGCTGGCATACACGCCAATATACTTATCAAGGCCTTTTACTTCCGCGAAATTGGGGATATTATAAGCCTCATTAAAGCAAATGCTAAACACGCCCTGCATTATTTTAGATGGGTCGTATCCACCGCCGTTTGATATATAGCTTATTGCCAGTTTTTGCTCAGGAAAGTAAGCCAATTCAGATCTGTAGGCATCTATCGCGCCACCGTGCCCATAGCTATTTTTGCCCTTTAATGGCAACATAGCCAGACCATAACCCTCCTTAATGGTTTTCATTAACTCCAAGGTAGTTGACTTAACCAGTTTACCGGCAAATAAAGCTTCGATAAATTTATCCAGATCGGCCGGGGTAGATACTATAGAACCTGCACCTGTCGGGATGCTCATATCGGTTTCCATAAACTTCTTCCACTTACCCTCGTAGGTGTAAGAAAGCGCCTCGTTATTGGCAGTATTTGTTTTAACGCCATAATAAGTATCCTTTAAACCTATCTTATTTACAACGCGCTGCCTAACCAGTTCGGGGTAGGTTTTATTGGTGATCTTTTCAATAATATAGCTTAACAGTACAAAGTTGGTATTACTATACTGGGCCTTGCTGCCCGGCTCAAAATCCGATTTCATGGCGGCAATTCTTCCCAGCATTTGCTCGTGCGTTTGCGGGGCAAGCATATAGGTCATAAATGTCGGGTCGTTGGTGAAATTGTGCAGGCTGCTGTGGTGATCTAACATCATGCCGATGTTTATTTTAGCTGCGTTTGGTACTTGCGGATAAAATTTGTTCAGCGTAGTTCCCAGAGTCAGCTTACCCTCCTCTACCAATTGCATCACCATTACCCCCGTAAACATTTTACTGATAGAGCCTATCCGATATTTGGTTTTTGCCGTTGCCGGGATGGTAGACAGGCTATCTATAGCCGCGTTACCGATACTTTTCTAATAAACCACCTTCCCGTTCTGCGAAATAGCAAGGCTGCCCATGCTTTTGTTATTAGCGGCAAGCACATTCTGTAAACTATCTAAACGGGGTTTATTTATCGTTTGCGCTTGTGTAGCTGTTGATAAACCAATTGCAATACATACTAACGCGTAGATCCCTTTTATCATGATGATGGGTTTGATAATTGGATAACCATTCCTGTAGGTTGTTACAAGGTATTTATTGATCTTGTTATGGAATTTAATATTTTCGTTTATTCCAATATCTCCGCTATTTCGTCAAAGCCTTTTTCGCGGGCCAGGTCGGCGGGGAGTTTGCCGCCTTCCATGCGAATATCTGTTTGGGCGCCTTTTTCCAGTAGTAATATCAGCAGTTCAAGGTTACCGTTTTGCGCTGCGGAATGCAGGGGCGTGGTGCCTTTTTGCTGTTTTACATTTACATCGGCGCCGTTCTCTATCAGCATGGTAGCCGTGCTGGTAAAATTACCGGCAGCGGCAGAGTGCAGCGGATAAACGTTAAAGCCGTTATCGCTTGGGCGGTTCACATCGGCGCCTTTTAATACCAAATATCTTGCAATATCATACCGGCCAAAGTAACAGGCCAGGCTTAAAGCGGTAAATCCGTCATCCGCATAAAAATCTATGCGTTCGGGATGGGTGGCAATGATGTAGGCCACATCATCAAAACGGTCGGCAGCGGCGGCTTCAAAAAGGGTAAGGTCGGTGGTGTATTTGAGCAATATGTTGGTTACCGCCGGTTTATGATAATAGCAGGAGAGCATCAATGGTGATACATTCAGGCTTGTTTTCGCTTGGGCAAGCTCGGGGTTGCGGGCAAGCAAAGTTTCTAAAGCTTCGGTATCGGCGTTGGCAATAAACTGTTCTAAGTCGGTTAGGCTCATTTAATTCAATATTACTAAAAAATTAAAAAATATCTGTTTAATCTAATAACTTTATATTTGCAATTAAACGTGTAATTTTCAGGATGCCGATCAAAGGAAACCAGTTCAAATCAAATAGTTTTAGGGAAGAGCCACAGGAAGGGCGATCTGGTTCAAAACCTTCGCAAGGCGGCGCAAAACCCAGTCGTGAAAGGCCTGTGAAACAGCAGACTGAGCGCATGCCGCTCTTCGACCTGCGCGACGGCCGCATCATCAAAATAGCCGGCTTGTTTTGCCTGGTGCTATCGGTATTTTTCCTCATTGCATTCACTTCCTACCTGTTCACCTGGCAGCAGGACCAAAGCTATGTATCTAAAGCCAACGGAGGCTGGGGCAACCTGTTTAAAACCACCAAGGAGCTGTTAGAAAACGGCGTTAACAATCCCTTGGTTGATAACTGGCTTGGCAAATTTGGCGCGTTGCTATCTAACCAATTCATCTTCGAGTGGTTTGGCGTGGCGTCGTTCTTGTTCGTGTTTGTATTCTTCATCATCGGCTACCGCCTGTTATTCAAAATAAAATTATTTTCGGTAAGCAAAATGCTGGCCTATACCCTGTTTGCTATCATATTCTTATCGGTAACACTGGGCTTTTTCCATGCCTTTATACTGGACTATCCCCACTTTTTAGAGGGTGAGTTCGGCTTTTGGACAAACCGCCTTTTAGCCGCGCAAATAGGCCAGTCGGGTACCGGATTTGTGCTGATTTTTTTGGCGCTGACAGTATTGATAATCGCTTACAACATCAACTTTAAGCTACCCGGGCGTAAAGAAAAACTTGCCCCAATGGCAGGTGTAGATGATGTATCACCCGAGCCGGTTGAATTGGTCGACGAAGAAATTTCGCTACCTGTTGAATGGCCGCGCAATGGCGGCAACCGCGTAAAAGATATCCTCACCGCGCAAGGTGCAGCCGCGGCTGCCGATCCTATGCAGCAGGAACGTTTGCAGCAGGAGCCTCTGCAACAGGCACCTGTTTTCCATCAGCCGGTAGTGCTAAAACCCGAGGTAAGCCACGAGCCGCATGAAGAAACCGAGATCCCGCTTACCATTGACGTGGAGCGCCCGATGCCTATCCTCAACATCGAAAAAAGCGACGATGATAAAGCCAAAAGCCTGGTAGATCAGTTTGGCATGTACGACCATAAGCTCGACCTGCCGACTTATAAATACCCAACTATCGACCTGTTGGAGAACTATGGTTCATCTAAAATTGCCGTAAATTCCGAAGAACTTGAAGCCAACAAAAACAAAATTGTTGAAACGCTTAACCACTATAATATCGAGATAGATAAAATAAAAGCCACCATTGGCCCTACGGTTACGCTATATGAAATTATCCCTGCGCCGGGTGTAAGAATCTCGAAGATTAAGAACCTGGAGGATGATATCGCGCTGAGCCTTGCCGCTTTGGGTATCCGTATCATTGCCCCTATGCCGGGCAAGGGTACCATCGGTATCGAGGTACCAAACCAGAACCCCGAGATGGTTTCTATGCGGTCAATACTGGCTACCGAGAAATGGCAAAACAACACCATGGATTTGCCAATCGCCCTTGGTAAAACTATTTCTAACGAAGTATTTATTGCCGATTTAGCCAAGATGCCCCACCTGCTTGTTGCGGGTGCTACAGGACAGGGTAAATCGGTTGGTATCAACGCCATATTGGTGTCGCTGCTTTACAAAAAGCATCCTGCCGAACTTAAATTTGTGCTTGTCGATCCCAAAAAGGTGGAGCTTACCTTGTTCCGCAAGATAGAAAGGCACTTTTTAGCGAAACTACCTGATGAGGCCGATGCCATTATCACCGATACCAAAAAGGTGGTAAACACGCTAAATTCACTTTGTATTGAGATGGACCAGCGTTACGACTTGCTGAAAGACGCGCAGGTACGTAACCTCAAAGAATATAACACCAAATTCGTCAACCGCAAAATAGCCGACCCCGAGAAACACCGTTATCTGCCATTCATTGTACTGGTAATTGACGAGTTTGCCGACTTGATGATGACTGCCGGTAAAGAAGTAGAGCAGCCAATAGCACGTATAGCGCAGCTTGCCCGTGCAGTAGGCATCCACCTGGTAATTGCAACGCAAAGGCCGTCGGTAAACGTTATTACGGGTACTATCAAGGCCAACTTCCCGGCGCGTTTGGCCTTTAGGGTATTGTCTAAGATCGACTCACGTACCATATTGGATGCGGGTGGTGCCGATCAGCTTATAGGTCGTGGTGATATGCTGCTTTCTACAGGCAGCGACCTCATCCGTTTGCAGTGTGCCTTTGTGGATACGCCGGAGGTTGAACGAATTTCTGACTTTATTGGTAACCAGCGCGGCTACCCATCGGCCATGTTCCTGCCGGAATATGTTGGTGAAGGTGAAGCCAACAGCAGTGCCAAAGATTTTGACCCGGACGATCGCGATCCGATGTTTGAGGATGCCGCACGACTGATCGTGTTGCATCAGCAAGGTTCTACGTCGCTTATTCAGCGTAAAATGAAGCTGGGTTATAACCGTGCGGGCCGAATTATCGACCAGTTGGAAGCCGCAGGTATTGTTGGCCCATTTGAAGGCAGCAAAGCCCGCGATGTGCTTTACCCTGACGAGTACAGCCTGGAGCGCCACCTGGAAGCATTGCAAAAACCACGCGATTAAACTAATTTAGTTTACATCACTCTAAACCATTATAAGCCATAATGGTTATTGCCTGTGAGCTTTAAATTGATCCAAAAAACATGAAAAGATTACTTTTATACCTAATATTATCTGCCACTACTATTGCTACCGCGTTCGCCCAAAAAGATGCGGATGCCAAGTTGATACTGAACAAACTTAGCAAGCAGTACCGCACCTACGATGCCGTTAAAACCGATTATTCGTTAACGATAGACAACCAGCAGGCCAACGTTAAGGAAACCTTTACAGGTACGCTGATAGCCAAATCAAAAACCAATAAATACAAGGTGATCTCCTACGCGGCAGGCACCAAAACCGTATCGCAGGATATCATCAGCGATGGTAAAAACCAGTGGACTTACCTTAAAGATGCCAACGAAGTGCAGCTAAGTGCCGCCGATAACAGCGAGGAGGGGTTTAACCCTGCCAAGATCTTCACCATGTACGAGAAAGGTTACAAATATATCTACACCGGCCAGCAGAAGATGGCAGGCAAGGTTTACATGGTTATTGACCTTACCCCCGAAGACAGCAAAAAGACTTTTTTTAAAGTGCGCCTGATGATAGACAAGGTAAAGAACCAACTCTACAGCGCGCAGATCTTTGATAAGAACGGAAGCAAATACACCTATACCCTGCGCACCTTTACCCCCAATTACAAAATAGCCGAAACCGCTTTTGTATTCGATAAAAAAACCTACCCTGGTGTTGAGGTGGTAGATTTGAGGTAATTGTAAGAGATTAGTGAATAGAGATTAGTTAAATAGCTGTCATTTCAAACTTAGAGTAAAATCTTATTAGATATGCACAGCGGACTTTGCTTAACGAACCAATCATCTGCGACGAGCTCCCTTTGGTTGGGTCCCCTCGCACCTCGCTCTTTTTTTATTACTCCTTCCCTATTTTCACCCTCCGCTCCATCACTTCCCGCCAGGTGGTTAAAATAAAGCCTTTTTGTTTGAGGAAAGCGCGTAGGCGTGGATCGGTCATGGCAAGTAGGTCTCCTTTACGTTTTTGGCCCGTGTCTGATATATATTTAAATGTTGCAGATGGCAGCGTGCAGTGCATAATAACCATAGTTAATCCCGGCGAAAGGCGGCCTATGCTTTCAATGTAATGATCGGTGTACCATTGTTGGATCTGTTTATCGGTTTTGTGCGCTATATCGGGCATATTCCAGTCGTAGCTGCTATTGTGCAGGTCGTCCAGTACGGGCAAGCCGTTTTTCCAGATCATTTCCCCTACTTGTTTAGCCTTTGCCAAAGCGGCCGGTTCGGGAATGTCCATACCTACGGTGTATTTGCCTTGTTTCTTTAGTTCTGCGATGATAGCGGCCTTAGCTTCAGCACGGTAAAACAGGTCTTCGCCCCCCGGAAACATCACCGGCACCTGCTTTTCTATCCCCAACTGAATGTATTTTTCCATAAAAGATTCTTTGGCGAACAATGTCCCCATGTGCGAATCAAGGTGCGTTGGTTTAAAACCCATAGCCAAAGCGCGGTCATATTGCGCGCGGATCTCTTTGTCCACCTCATCTGCCTTAGCGGTAAAATAAACGCCGCCAACGCCCGGCCACATCACGCCTTCTTTATCTACCAGGCCAGGCACATTGGCTTTGCCCGCAAGCGGCCCCCAGCGATAGTTTTCCCATTCAGATGTTAACGTCAAATGCAGGCCAGCATCAAGGGTTGGGTGCTTATCCAGGTGCTTTTTAAACTCGGATACCCACGGGCAGGGCATCATCACACTGGTGGAATTGGCAACGCCCTCGCTTGTCGCCATGATCACGCCGTCGTTAGAATCGTGCGACATGCCCGCATCATCCACATGCAGTATAATTACCCTCGCGCCCTTAGGATAGCCCAATTTTTCGGCATAGGTTGGGGGTTGCTGGGCGTTAGCAGCTAAGGCGAAAACGATGGCGAATGAAAGAAAGGTTAGTTTTTTCATGCAAAAGAATTTTGGGTTATCAAAAAAAGGCCGGTGAACATACCGACCTTTAGAATATTTTACCCCCTCCGTCCCGATAGCTATCGTGGCGGAGGGGGTTGGGGTAAGGCGATTAGACCCTAATATAGATCTTCTTATTATCCAGCACCTTACCCACACACCAGCATAGCAACATGTAAGTAATAGCAAAAAGCAGTGAGCCAAAGGCGCCTGGCGCTATTTTTTGGTAAAACACATCGTTTATCCAGCCAACAAAGTTTTTGTCGCCAATTTTTATCATCCAAAAAGAAATGATCAACACTTCCGAAAGGATGTAAATAGCCAGCGGGTTTTTACCTACGGTGGTGAAAAAGGACGTCCAGTTATATTTGTTCCAGGCGCGTACTTCTACTACATAAATAAAGGCAGCTATCATCACCATATCAATACCCGTGGTAAGCAAAGTGAACGGGCTGCTCCATAGTTTTTTACCAATAGGGAAGCTCATGTTCCAGGTAAGGGCTATAAAGATGAACACACAGCCCATTAATGCCAATCTGGCGATAGTTTCGTAACCCTTACCTTTTTCCTGTATAAATTTACCAGCATAATAACCTACAATAACGTTAACAATAGCAGGCAGTGTACTCAATATGCCTTCAGGGTCAAAAGCAACGCCTTCGCCGTGGTAAAGGTGGCTATCGCCCATTACAAATTTATCCAGATATGTACCGGCGTTGGTTAACATGCCGTATGGTGCAGTGGGGTCGCCAAAGCCAAGTAACAATAGTTGGTAACCTACCAAAAGCAATATGCTGATAACGATAACCCAGGTTTTATTTTTTACAAAATGAATAATTAGCGAAGCAAATATGTAACAAAGGCCAATGCGTTGTAAAACACCTAAAATGCGCGTGCCGCTAACAGGCCTAAACGCCCAGCCGTTTGCGCCGTGGTCTACAAACGGGAACCACGACATTAAATACCCAATTAAACAGATCAGTAACCCGCGTTTTAATATCTTATATAAAACGCTCCCGGTACTTTGCCCGTCAAACTTTTTCATGGTAAAGCTCATGGCGTTACCTACGGCAAAAAGGAACGATGGGAACACTAGGTCGGTAGGTGTAAAACCAAACCAGGCGGCATGTTCAAGCGGCGCGTAAGCTGCGGCACCGTTGCCAGGCGTGTTTACAATGATCATAAAACAAATAGTTAGTCCGCGGAAAACATCCAGCGAAAGAAACCGTTCGGGCTTTTGGCTCATAATGGGGGTACAATTGATTAAATTAATTCAGGAGATTTATTGCACCAATATAGTAATTAATTAAAGTGAATTGCAATAGGCAACACAGCTTTATAAATAATTTTAAGAAGTTATTTTACGGATGATCTGCCAATCTATTTGTAACATTTTATCGCCTTAACGTTAAATGTTACTATTTTTGAAGAGATGCTCACGATGACCAATCATACGCTCGAAAAACTGGAGCTGCTGCTTAAAACAGCGGGTTACCGTGTGAGGTATGAGAAGGGCAACTTTAAAACCGGGGCTTGTATGTTACTGAGCAGCCGCGTTATAGTGGTAAATAAATTTGCCAACCTGGAGAGCAAAATAGCCGCCGTTGCCGAATTGGCCCGTACCGTTGAAATTGACTATAACCTGCTTGACGATAAACAGGCTGCATTTTTGCATCAGCTTAAACAAACAACACTGCAGCTGTGACCATAACTTTTTTAGGAACCGGAACTTCGCAGGGTGTGCCTGTTATTGCATGCACCTGCCCTGTTTGCTTATCAACAGATAAGCACGACAAGCGGCTGCGTACGTCTATTTTAATAGAAGCCGAGGCTAAAGTTATCGCCATAGATTCGGGGCCCGATTTTAGGTACCAAATGCTGCGCGAAAAGGTGATGCACCTGGACGCTATTGTTTTTACCCACGAGCATAAGGACCACGTTGCCGGTATGGACGATATCCGCGCGTTTAACTACAAGCAGCAAATGCCTGTAGACATTTATGCCGACGATCGCGTACAGCTTGCCCTTCGCCGCGAGTTCCCTTACATTTTTGATAACAAAGGTTACCCGGGCATCCCACAGGTAAACCTGCACACTGTTACTTTAAAACCGTTTAATGTTGGCGACGTGCACTTTACCCCTATTGAGGTGATGCACTATAAGTTGCCGGTGAAAGGTTATCGCATAAAAGATTTCACGTATATCACCGATGCCAAAACGCTGTCTGAGGTAGAGAAGGATAAAATCCGCGGATCAAAAATACTGGTGATAAACGCATTGCAAAAAGAGAAGCATATCTCGCACTTTACACTGGATGAAGCCATTGCCTTTGCAAGAGATATTGGTGCCAAACAAACCTACCTTACCCACATTAGCCACCGCCTGGGCAAACATGCCGATGTATCTATAGAACTGCCAGCAGGGATCTATTTAGCCTACGATGGCCTGAAGCTGGAAATTTAGTATTCCCTTTTTGTTTATTTAAACATTTTTTTTATGCAAAGAAATTCGGCTACATTGCGGCTGTAGGCAATTGTATGAAAAATATCGTATACTTCAGTTCAGCAGTGAAATTATTAGCCGATGATTTGCTGATATATATCCGGAAAGCCGTGCATAAAAACAACAGTGAACGGAAGGTTACGGGTGTTTTCTATACAACCAAGATACATTTATACAGGTACTTGAAGGCGCCGGTACTGATGTCTATGCTATTTTTTTGCCAAAAAAAAGCATAGACCTTAGACATAAACAATCTTCACTTTTATTAATGAGCCTATAACCAACAGGAGCTTTGGCGATTGGGCCATGGGGTTCACAACCGCGAATGCAGATAACGTTGCCGACTTGCTTGGATACCAAAAATCTGTGGATGGCCTGCACGCTAAAAGCGATAATAACTCGGCCATCATCACCATAAAAACTTTTATAGAAAGTAACAACTTTACGGTTAGCTATTAATCCAGCACTAGGTAGCTTACCTCGTTTATAGTTGCCTTATAGGTGTTTTTATGCCCTTTTTTGGTAATTTCGATGCGGCCTCGGATTGTCATGTGCCGGTCGCTGATCTTGTTGTACTCCCCGTCTTCCGTCTCGAATAAACCTGTGTGTTTGCCCACCAGGTAAAGCGGGCAATCCTGCGTAAAATTCACCCAGAGCGAACTGCCGTTACCATGATTGGTAAAGGTACTGTCATTAACTAATGCAGATTGGTTTTTTCCCTCCACATACTTTCCGGATACTTCTATATATTGTTTATCATAGTATTTGGCACTATCTATCAAGTGCGTGTAGCTAACCTTCTTAAACTTAATATTTGTAGAGCATTCGCTGATGTAGATCTTGCGTTTATTGGTATTACAAGCCAGCAGAGCCATTATAATTAAGAATGTTATGTATGCCCTGCTTTGCGCCATATATAAATGTAGGTGTTTTAACACTCATATTGGTCATGACACAATAATTTTACTAAAAGGCGCCAAATGCAACATTAACGTTAACATCGCGATATCTTAACCTTAAATAGCTATTTTTATCCTCAAATATGAGGATAAAAAAATATAGCTTTTTACTGCTGGCATTGCTGGCTATATCGTTTAAAAGTTTTAGCCAGGATACCACCCAATACATTGTCGCTAACCGTAAAAACAGCTTAGCGCAGCAAAATAAGCCCTATGTGATCTTAATTTCTGCCGATGGTTTCAGGTATGATTTTGCCAAACGTTATAACGCCCAAAATTTACTAAGGCTGGGTAGCGAGGGCATTAGCACCCCTTATATGATGCCTTCGTATCCATCGGTAACGTTCCCAAACCATTATGCGATTGTAAGCGGATTATACCCTTCGCACTCGGGCTTGGTGAACAATACTTATTACGACCGCGCGCGCAAGGACAAATATTTGATGAGTAACAAGGCAAAGGTTGCAGATAGCAGCTGGTATGGAGGCGCACCGCTTTGGGTACGTGCCGAGCAGCAAAACATGCTTTCGGCTAGTTTTTACTGGGTAGCTTCAGAAGCTGCCATACAAGGCGTTCGCCCTACATATTATTACATCTACAACGAAAAGATAGACATGCACAACCGCATTGCCGCCGTTGTAAACTGGCTTAAACTCCCCCCTTCCCAACGCCCTCATTTGATCACTTTTTACTTACCGCAAGTAGACCACGCAGCACATTTAAACGGCCCTGAATCGCCCGAGGCAGAGAAAGAAGTGCACTTTGTAGATTCGGCAGTGAACGAATTGCAAAAAGTGGTTAAAACCACCAGGTTGAAAAACGTAAACTTTGTTTTTGTATCAGACCACGGCATGACCAAAGTTGACAATAAGAATCCTATAGGCATCCCTGCCGCGATTGACACCTCAAAATTTGTAATATCCGGCGATGGCATTTTGGTGGAGCTTTACGCCAAAAATAAAGGCGACATACAAGCCACTTACAACGAGCTTAAAAAGGAAGCTAAAGATTACGACGTATACCTTAAAAGCAACGTACCTGCCCGTTTACATTATGGCACTGCAGACGACTGGCACAACCACATTGGCGATATATTGCTGATACCACGCGCTCCAAAAGTATTTAACCTGTGGAACAACAAAAAAATAAATCCCGGATGGCACGGTTACGACCCAACCGTTGTACCGGATATGCGCGCCAGCTTTACTGCCTGGGGGCCGGCCTTTAAAAAGCATTTAGTTGTAACCCCATTTGAAAATGTTTCGGTTTTTAATTTAATTAGTGAGATATTGGGCCTTAAACATACCGACAAGATTGACGGTACAAACCAATTGGCCAACAAGGTCCTGATCAAAAAAGCATCCAAAAAGAAATGAAAAAAATAGCCCTTAAATTTATAGTACTTTTTATACTCCCTGTTTCGGTTTTTGCGCAGAACCCGGCGGTTGTAAAGCAACAAGCAACCGTGGTTGCCAATGCACTTTTTAAAAGCGATTATAAAACTATTGTAGACCACACCTACCCTAAAGCGGTTGCCATGGGCGGCGGTAAAGAAAAAATGCTACAAATGATGACCACGGGCATTAACCAGATGAAGGCTCAAGGTTTTGTGTTTGAAAAAGTGACCATAGGCGCAGCAGGCAAATTTTATAAAGCAGGTAACGAAATTCATTGTATAATACCGGAGTCACTGGTGATGAAAACACCTCAAGGGCGCTTTGCAACAACAAGCAGCCTGCTTTGCGTAAGCGGCGATGGCGGTAAAAACTGGAGCTTTCTGGATCTGAACCGTGGCACTATTAATTCGGTAAAAACAATTTTCCCAAATTTCAACAGTAACCTTGTTATCCCAACTCCGCAGGTGCCTAAAAAGTTGTAATTACAATTATTGGGATACAATTACGTTATTAAACACAAATAATCCTTTTATTTAATGCCCTGTTATAAGCGATTTATACTGTTGCTGTTTCTTATCCCGGTTTGTTCATTCGCGCAGGATACTACCATCGTAAAAAAACAAGCCAACTGTTTTGCCAAAGCCAGCTTTAACGGCGACTATAAAACGGTGCTCGATCTTACCTACCCAAAATTGATAGCTTATTCGGGCGGCAGGGATACCATGCAAAAATTGATCAGCACCCGCATCAACAGCCTTAAAGAGCAAGGTGTAATTGCATTTGACGGTTACGTGGATGCGCCCGGTAAATTACATAATGCAGGCGGGCAGATCCATTGTCTCATCCCCGAAATAGTAATTATGAAGATGTTTAACGGGCGGTATGTTAACCGTACCTACCTGCTGGGTATTAGTGATGACAAAGGCAAAAGCTGGACTTTTATGGATGTTGGCAAGATGCCTTCCGAAGTATTGCAGCGGCTCGTCCCCAATTATAATCCAGACCTTATTATCCCTACGCCGGTCAAGCCCATGTTTTTTACAGATAAGCTTTAAAAACAGCTATTTATTTTGTTACTTGTGGTGGGCAAAACCAACGCCCTTTACCATGCAACGAAGAAACTTTTTAAAAACCGGTTCATTAGCGGGATTAACCCTATCTACCCTTGTAGCGGCATCGTCGTGCAAGCCATCGGCAACAGATAAAAACCTGAAAGCCGATGAGGTTTTTACCGATGATTTTGAACTGAACGAAACCACTATTGACCAGTTGCAGAAACTAATGGCCGATGGCAAACATACTTCCCGCTCCATTACCGAGCTCTATTTAAAAAGAATTGACGCCATTGACAAAAACGGCCCTAAACTAAACGCCGTTATCGAGCTGAATAAAAGCGCTTTGGACATAGCAGATAACATGGACAAGGAACGCAAGGCGAAAAAAATACGCGGCCCGCTGCATGGCATCCCTGTACTAATAAAAGACAATATCGATACCGGCGACAATATGCATACCACGGCAGGATCCTTAGCCCTGGCTGACAATTTTGCAAAACAGGACGCGTTCATCGTACATAAACTCCGCGAAGCAGGCGCTGTAATCCTTGGTAAAACCAACCTTAGCGAGTGGGCAAACTTCCGGTCATCACGTTCAACCAGCGGGTGGAGCAGCCGTGGTTTGCAAACCAAAAACCCTTACGTACTAGACAGGAACCCAAGCGGCTCAAGCGCAGGCTCCGGCTCGGCAACAGCGGCTAATTTGTGCGCAATTTCTATCGGAACAGAAACGGATGGTTCTATCGTATCACCATCATCGGTAAACGGGCTGGTAGGCATTAAACCAACCGTTGGCCTGTGGAGCCGCAGCGGTATAATCCCAATCTCGAAAACGCAGGATACCGCCGGGCCAATGGCACGTACAGTTAAGGATGCCGCCATAATGCTTGGCATACTGGCAGCAGTAGATACAGCCGATGACGCGACGATCAAAAGCAAACCCGAAAAAGATTATACCAAATACCTGGATGCGAACGGATTGAAAGGCAAACGCCTTGGCCTGGTGAAAATTGAAAAGCTGCCTGCCGCTACTGATAAATTATTGAAAGCAGCTATCGAAACCCTAAAAAAGCAAGGCGCAGAAATTGTAGAAGTTGATCTGGACAGCCGTCTAAAGTCTATAGGTGATGCGGAGTTTAAAGTACTACTGTATGAATTTAAGGATGGCCTTAACCGATACCTAAGCAAGGCTAATTCGAAAGTTAAAACTTTGGCCGATGTGATTGCCTATAATAAGCAAAATGAAGAAAAAGCGATGCCATTCTTTAAACAGGAAACCGCCGAATTGGCCCAAACAAAAGGCGATTTGAAGAGCCCTGAATATTTGGAGGCTGTAGCCAAAACTACCAACATCAGTAGACAGGGGATTGACGGCTTATTGAAAGAAAACAAACTGGATGCTCTGATCGCGCCCACAAACGGCTTCTCGGTTTGTATCGACCTGATCAATGGCGATTATGATAATGGCTTCTCGTTCTCCGGCCCTGCCGCTATGGCCGGATACCCGCACGTTACCGTGCCCATGGGTGCCTGGCACGACCTGCCCATTGGCCTATCCTTTGTGGGTCCCGCCTGGGCTGAAGGAGAACTGATCAAGCTGGCATATGCATACGAGCAGGCATCGAAGAAAAGGCTTGCACCCAAGTTTAGGAAAGATTTGTTTGCGTAGATGATGGAAAGTTCTACTTACAAAAAAAAGACCTTAAATTTTTAGCCGGTGTCATTTTAATCATACTTGATTATTTAATTTGCCTTATGCCCTACTGGTGGATATTTGGAACACCGCTAATATTTTTCACAGGCCTATATTTTTCATGGTCTTCGACAGCTAAATGATTAACAAAGCAAAAATTTACATTTCTCCCTGTAATATTATAGTTGCCGGGTTTTTATGCTTTGATATATTTCGGCACACATCATGTAAAGCCAGCTACTTTTTTGATACCTAATAGCTTTCGCGGAAAGATCATTATTATTTATGGTGAGCCATACGGAATAAAAATCCCGGAAAAAGATGGCAGATATATTTTAAAAGTGCCCGCAAATGGCGTTATGATCGTAAAAAACCCTTTAGAAACAGGAATTATAGATGAACAATATTACTTTGAAGATGCGAGTTATAAAAAAAATAAAAAGATTGAAATATTAGAGCAACAAGACTTTAACGAAGATTATACATTAGAAAAAACAAATAAGAACCTTCAAGAAAAAAGTTGCTGTTTTTTTAGGTGGTACAGGAGGCTGTGAAGTTATAGCTCTTAAAAATAAACGTTATGCTTTTTCTGAAATTTACGTAAATTAATGGGATAGCTTATTCGTTAATAACGATTCAAAAGTCGACTTGACAGCAATAATTTGATTAAAAGTTTGTAGAAATCGTTAACAAATACCCACTCACTTCCTCCAAAAAAATTTACCCGAAGGCACGAGATCTTTGCCGACTTTTTGAAAGAAGTTGAGTGGTGAGTAATTTTTATCGCTTTAATAAATAAAAAGAAGATGGTTTTGATCGGGCCATCCTTTTTTGTAAACCAATTTTTATGGCGATTGTATTAATAGCTTATATTACTACCCTAAATTATTAATATGGAATTTGGCCGCGTTACCGAACATGAATTGCCCCTGGTAGATTTCACCCTACCACCCGACCCTGCCTTTACCCGCGAAACGCTTGCCGCTGCCGATAACGGCCAACCCCTGCAGGTACACGTAGGCTGCGCCAAATGGGGCCGTAAGGAATGGGTGGGCCAGATCTATCCGCCAAAAACTAAGGATGCTAACTTCCTGGATGAATACGTAAAGCATTTCGACTGTATTGAACTGAACGCTACATTTTACCAGGTTTACGGCCCGGATATCATTGACAAATGGAAGCAAAAAGCTGATACCAACCCTAACTTTAAATTTTGCCCAAAGTTTTCGCAAAGCATCAGCCACATCCGCAGGTTAAAAAACGCTGAAGAAATTACTACGACTTATTACGAGGGTATTTTGGCCTTCGGCGATAAACTGGGCCCACTGTTTTTGCAGCTGAGCGATAACTTTACGCCCAAAAGCCTGCCCGAGCTTACCGCTTACCTGGAACAGCTCCCAACAGATGTACCTGTTTATGTAGAACTAAGGCACAAAGATTGGTTTGCCGTGCCCGAAAACCTTAACGTGGTTTTTAGCCTGTTTAAGCGACTGAATATTGGATCGATACTCACAGACGCTACCGGCCGCCGCGATTGCTTACACATGATGCTGCCTACCCCACATGCCTTCATCCGCTTTGTGGGCAACGGCCTGCACCCCACCGACTACGCCCGCTGTGATGAATGGGTTGACCGCATTGCCGATTGGAAAGCCCAAGGCCTACAATCCGTATGGTTTTTTATGCACCAGCACGATGAACGCTACTCACCCGAGTTATGTGATTATGTGATAGATAAGCTAAATAAAAAGCTTGATCTGAAAATTCACCGCCCGCAGTTTATTGGTAAAGAAAAAGGGTTGTTTGATTAATTACTGGCGCAAACTGAAAGCTTGCAATATATTTTCACACAAGTTATGCCGCGCTAAACTTGCGCGAGTGTTTCGATTACATATCTACAGCACGTGTCCTGCTGCGTTTAACGTAGTTGCGGAAATCCAGCACGATACCGGCGAAGAAGTAAAATATCAGCGGGAAACCAACTGCGAGAAATGAAGAGTAAATAAAGAATAACCTGATTTTAGCGATAGAAATATTAAAACGCTCGCCCAGGTAGGTACATACCCCAAAGGAGTAGCGCTCAAAAAAGGTGATAATCCGTTGTAACATATCAGTTGGGTTTTAATATTTTAATACCAACGCCGCATTGCAGGCATTTCTTATAGTCGCAATAATTATTTTTTAGCTCCAACAGGGCCTGCGACTCAAACGCGGTTTTAATATCTACACCTAAGGTAGCAAAATCTGCCGTAATAGTATTATGTTCTGCCGGGATATTCTCCAACAATTTTAATGCACGGCTTACAAAGTGCTGCAATTTCATATGCCGACCGTAGCTGAACAAGAACAGCACTACTGTATTGAGCAATATAGTATCCACCGATCCTTGGCCCAAAGTTTTGCCCGCTGGCTTCGATTCTTTATCGAACCGGTAATGCGTTTCCCAGTAATCGTTTATTTTAATATTGCTGAATAGTTCACGCAAATCTTTCACCTCGCGAATCTCCAATATTTTAGAGAACAAATGATTTGATTGTACCACCAGCGCAGCAAATTGCGCCAACCTTACGGTTGGGAAGTTTTGTGGCCGCATTCGCAGGAATTTCCACAGGTGGTTTTCGATGGGTTGCAGGCTATATTTTTTGGCGAGGTAGTCGTACTCTTTTTTTAGGCTGAGGGGATAATCGTCTTGCAGGTAAACAGTTAGGAAACCTGCTTGCCCGAAGATCAGCGCCTCTATCTGCATGGCGTTATTTTTATTTTTGGCCAGGATGCTTTGAGGCAACGATTTCGCCATCAGCTCGAACGGGAGGGCATTGGTTTTAAAGCCAAAGTTAGCAGAAAGGAACTGGTAAAAAGTTTCTTCCCAATCGCCCCGGTTAAGTGCTAACGCCGCAATTACTGCTTCCGATCGTTTTTCCAATCGCTCCACCAAAATTCTTGTCAGCCAGTTTTGCATCGTGAGACCATCTACTGTGGCGATAGAGCCTTCGCAAGGAATAATTTGCTGGTTGCCAAAAACGAGGTTATGGTAGCGATTATACAACTCGGGCGAGATGCGGTCTTTCAACTCCAGGGTTGGCACAGGTTTACCATCTGTACGGATCAGCGGCTGGTCGTCACGGTAAACCACGTGCAGGATCACATTGTCGTAAGCGTTATCGGTAGTATGCCCATGTTTATGCCAGTCAGACGATGAAATATGCAGTTCCGCATTCCCGGCCCAGGTAGTTTCGCCCACACGGATGCGAGCGTTCTGGAAATCTGCCCCGGCATGGCTGTTATGCATCCCTACAGAATACACTTCCAGTTCTTCGCCACCGGTTGTGCGCAGGTTGAGCCTGTCGAACAGCCGGAACTTCCAGATGTAATGCAAAAAATCTTCGGTGAAAAGCATGAGGGAAGATAAGGATTTTGTCTGAACCTTACCAATCCAATTTAAACTTGTCATCTTAAACGTAGTGAAGGATCTGTTTGCATTATGCATATAAGCGATTAGATGCTTCACTACGTTCAGCATAACAAAAGGGATTTATTAATTATATTGCCTCTTCAAACTATACAATATGAACACCACTACCATTCCTGACTCAATAACTACCCAAAGCCGCGTTTGGTCAATCGTAGGTGGCTCATTGGGGAATTTGGTGGAATGGTACGATTGGTATGTTTATTCGGCATTCTCGCTGTACTTTGCAAGCTCATTTTTCCCAAAGGGCGATTTAACCGCGCAGCTTTTAAATACCGCCGGCATTTTTGCCATCGGCTTTTTAATGAGGCCTATTGGTGGCTGGTTAATGGGGACTTACGCCGATAAGCATGGGCGTAAAAAGGCGCTAACCTTTTCGGTTTTGCTGATGAGTGCGGGGTCGTTAATTATTGCTATAACGCCAAGCTATAAACACATTGGCATTGCAGCCCCTATCTTGTTAGTACTGGCACGCATAATACAGGGACTGAGCGTTGGCGGCGAGTATGGCACCAGCGCTGCTTACCTCAGCGAAATGGCTACCAAAAAAGACCGTGGCTTTTACTCCAGTTTTCAATATGTAACGTTAATTATGGGGCAATTGGTTGCGCTTGGGGTGCTGATACTATTACAACGCGTATTCCTTACCGAAGAGCAACTACACTCCTGGGGGTGGCGCGTACCTTTTGCCATTGGTGCTATGCTGGCCATTATTGTCATGTACTTAAGGCGCAGTTTGCAGGAATCTGTCACCCTTAATAAAAAAGCAGATAGCGTGAGCAAGCATGCCCGTGGTTCGCTTCGTGCATTGGCAGAACACCCAAAGGCTGTATTAACGGTTATTGGCCTTACCATGGGCGGCACGGTGGCATTCTACACGTTTACTACCTACATGCAAAAGTTTTTGGTGAACACCAACGGTTTCAGCAAAAACGAAGCTACGCTAATATCCAGCCTTACGCTTTTTGTTTTTATGCTGATACAGCCTTTATACGGTTTGGTGTCAGACAGGATTGGCCGCAAGCCGATGCTTACCGCATTTGGGGTTTTAGGCACGCTAACCACTATCCCTATATTCACTTATTTAAGTGCAACGCATAACTTTTGGGTAGCCTTCGGGCTGATCATGTTCGCGCTGCTTGTTGTAAGTAACTACACAGCAATTAACGCGGTAGTAAAGGCAGAACTTTTCCCGGCGCATATTCGTGCTTTGGGAGTTGGTTTCCCTTACGCTATTGCGGTGTCCATCTTCGGAGGCTCTGCCGAGTATATTGCCCTTAGCTTTAAGGAGCATGGCCACGAGAACTGGTTTTACTGGTATGTAACCGGTTGTATTTTGGTGTCACTGGTGGTGTACAGTACGATGAACGATACGAAGAAGCATTCGAAGATAGAAGAGTAAAACCTCCTCTAAACGGCGTAGCCCTCATGAACACCATAAAACACACTTCGTGAATAATCTCCCCGGTTGGGGAGACTTCTTAGCACTTTATTAAGCCTTCCCTTCCGGGGAGGCTTGGGTGGGGCTGCTATTTTGATACCAATCCCGATATCACATTAATGCTTAACGCTACAATAGCCGTATTAAATGCGAAAGATATCAAGCCGTGTGCCCACACCAGCCGGCGAATTTGTTTGGAGGATATCTCGACATCTGATACCTGGAAGGTCATCCCTATCACGAAGGAGAAATATATAAAGTCTAAATAATCCGGTTCTTTTTCGTCGCCGGGAAATTCAAGTCCGCCTATTGGGGTGGGTTTACCATCTGCTTTGTTATAGTATAAGTGCGCGTAACGCATGGTAAAAACTGTATGTACCAGCCACCAGGAAACAATAACCGCCGACATTGCTAAAATAATATAACCCGCAACTGCATCGTTCGATTGGTTTTTGGTTGATTTTAACAGCAGTAAAATAGCTATCAGGCTTACCAGTGACGCTACCATTACAAACAAAAAGATCATAAAACGGCTGCTATCTTCTAAATTGGCAATTTTGCGAATATCTTTTGGGTGGGCCCACAAAATGGTTATCCAGTCCAGCACAATAATACTGGCCGCAACGGCTATCCAGGTAATTAACGTAACTGCCGGCGCCGATGGGTTATGCCTCACAAATAAGAACGTGACCGCTCCTATCAGCAATGATATATACAGCCTATAATGCGCGTCAATGCGAAGCAGAAAATTCTTTTTGGGTTCGGTTACTGGCTCCATTAGTAATGGTTATTTCAGGTTCATGGTTGATGGTTCATTGATCATGGTAGATGCGGTTAGTTCATGGTTTATAGTCACTGCTTCTTAATATGAACCATTAACTATGATTCATATGTTGCGAATCCTTAATCCTCTTCAACAATTTCCGCAACACGGCCCACTTGCCCGTCTTCCAGGCGTACTTTTATGCCGCGGGAGTGGTAAGCTGAGCTGGTTAACAGGTCCTTCACCACGCCGCGCGTAAGCTTGCCGCTGCGCTGGTCATTTTTTAGGATGATGTGTACTTCAAGTCCGGGATATATATCTGCTCTATTTTGTCCGTTCATAATAATTATTTCACCAACCAGCTTATTGCTTTCTCAACCTTTTTAAAGCCGAAACTGCTGACCATTTTATCCATGGCCTTGGTAATCTCTTCGTTTTGCAGGTTACCTATACTGCCTTCGTGGGTATGGTTAACAGTTTTTTCGGGGTTAAAGTTTCCGGCCTCGATATCCAGCCCTATTTGTTTATAGGCATCGCGAAACGGTGTGCCATTCAGTACCGATTTGTTTACTTCCTCCACACTAAACAGGTAGGTGTATTTTGGATCGTCGAGTATATTTTTGTTTACGCTGATATTTTGCAGCATAAAGGTTGCCATTTGCAGGCAGTCTATCAGGTCTGTAAACGCCGGGAACAGCAATTCTTTCAGTAACTGCAGCTCCCGGTGGTAACCCGATGGCAGATTAGTGGTCATCAGCGCTACATCATTTGGCAGGGCTTGCAGGCGGTTACATTTACCCCGCATGATCTCCCAAACGTCCGGGTTTTTTTTGTGTGGCATAATGCTGCTGCCGGTGGTCAGGTTTTCGGGATAGCTTACAAACGCGAAGTTTTGGCTCAGGTATAAACATTGATCCATCGCCATTTTGGCTAAGGTTGCCGCTATGGATGATAATGCCTGCGCAATAACACGCTCGGTTTTGCCACGGCCCATTTGGGCGTAAACTACGTTATGGTTCAGGCTTTCGAAACCAAGCAGGTTGGTGGTCATCGTCCTGTTCAAAGGGAACGAAGACCCATAGCCCGCGGCCGAACCCAAAGGATTTTTATTGGTGATCTTCCAGGCGGCTAAAACCATTTCCAGGTCATCAACTAAACCCTCGGCGTAAGCACCAAACCACAACCCGAAAGATGATGGCATAGCCACCTGCAGATGCGTATAGCCCGGCAAAAGCACATCTTTATGTTGTTCGCTCAGTTGAATTAACTGGCGGAAAAGCGTATCAGTTTCAGTAACTACCGTTTGTAGCTGGTGGCGAAAGAATAGTTTTAGATCCACCAGAACCTGGTCGTTACGGGAGCGCCCGCTGTGGATCTTTTTGCCGGCCTCGCCAATGCGGCGGGTAAGCAGCATTTCTACTTGCGAATGTACGTCCTCCACATCAGGCTCGATCTCGAAATTATTATTCCCTATTTCGGTGTAAATGGCTTTCAGTTCCTGCTGTACCAGCGTTAGGTCGGCGGCATCCATTAAACCTATAGATTCGAGCATTTTGGTATGGGCAAGCGAGCCAAGAACATCAAAAGCGGCCATTTGCCTGTCCAGCTCGCGGTCGCGGCCAACGGTAAAATTTTCTACCAGCTTATTAACGTTAGTGGTTTTTTGCCAAAGCTTGCTCATGTTGCAAATATAGAATTAAATGCGTTTTGTCTTGAACCGGGATTACACAGATTTAAATGATTTATTGGATTTGTTATGCCGAACGATTTGAAGCATATAATCACCAACATGCATGGCGTACATTAGATCCTTCGCGATACTCAGGATGACAAAGCAGGTTTTCAATTCTCTCCTTGGGAGGGGTACGATGGATTGTGTAATACCAGGAAGGGGTTTCGCTGCCGAACTCGCGCAAAAACCCCTCCCTAACCCTCCCAAGGGAGGTAATTACTTTCTAAACAATCTTCGATAGCATCTCTATATACAACTCTATCCCCTCGCCTATTTCCTCCACATAAATAAACTCATCGGCCATGTGCGAACGGGCGGAATCACCGGGGCCAATTTTTATGGAGGAGATATCCAGCAATGATTGGTCTGATGTGGTTGGTGAGCCATAGGTGTTACGGCCTAAAAATATGCCTGCCTGTACAAATGGGTGGTTTTTATCTATAGACGATGGTTTTAGGCGAATGCTGCGCGGTTTTACTTCGCAGCTTACATGCCGGCGGATGATCTCAAGGACTTCCTCATTTTTGTAGGCATCCGTTACCCTAACATCCACTGTAAAGGTACAAGTAGCAGGCACTACGTTATGCTGCGAACCTGCGTTGATGATGGTAACCGACATTTTTATCGGCCCAAAAACTTCCGATTCTTTCTGGAACTTATAGTTGCGGAACCATTCAATATCGGCCAGTGCTTTGTAAATAGCGTTGTCTCCTTCTTCGCGGGCGGCGTGGCCGGCTTTGCCAAAGGCGGTGCAATCCAGTACCATCAGGCCGCGTTCGGCAATGGCAAGGTTCATTAGCGTGGGTTCGCCTACTATACCAAAGTCCAGTTTGCCAAGATCGGGGATAACGAGTTCTAAGCCGTTTACACCCGAGATCTCTTCTTCTGCAGTGGTGGCTAAGCAAAAGTTATATTTAAGGTTCTCCTGGTCGTGATAATAAAGAAATACGGCTATAAGCGACACCAGGCAACCGCCGGCATCGTTACTGCCAAGGCCGAATAATTTACCGTCTTCTATCTTGGCGTCGTATGGGTCGCGGGTGTAGCCGCTATTTGGTTTTACGGTATCGTGGTGCGAGTTGAGCAGGATAGTTGGTTTACGCTCATCAAAATGCCTGTTCCAAGCCCAGATATTATTGAGTTTACGATGTGTTTTAACACCGTGCTGCTGCAAAACCTGGTCTATTAAGTCGGCGGTGCGGTCTTCTTCTTTACTGAATGATTGTATAGAGATGAGTTGCTGCAACAGCTGTAATGCCAGTTGCGACAGTGTTGTTTTATCGGCCATATATGTTGCGGATGTTTACACAGATTGTGAACGGCAAAAGTAATGCTTTTTGGTTTATGTTAACAACGGAAGTATGATCAATTCGTGGTCTATTCAATCCAAGTGTCCCACTAAATTATATACAAAAGAGAAAAATATACAAGCAATTGATAATCAATAATATGAAAATTTGACTTACTATGATAAATAGTCAGTATAAAATATAATTAATTGATTATAAGATATTTATAAATTTAAAGGGTTGTCCCACTTTTTTCTGAATGAGACGGAATGGGACACCTTATTTTTGCGCTTTTTTTCGCCTTTTTTTCGCCTTTAAAACGCCAATTATGGTTCTGCTAACCCACTATAAAGAGATAAATTTAGACAAAAAAAAGCCGGTCCAGCCCGGCTTTTTTTTCCTTTTTTTTTTTAAGGTTGGGCTTGTTGGTTGTAATAAACTCGCTCATTATAAAATGAAATAAATCTTATTTCTTAAACCGCTACCGGTACAAGGCCAAGCACTTCAATTTTGTTGGCAATAACTTCCAGGTTGTAGCGCTTTATTCGCTGCTCATCAAAATATGATGTTGTTTAAATCTTCCCTTCAACAAAAACCGTCAGGCCTGGTTTGTGTAACCTTCGGAGATTAGGGTAAGCACTTCGCCCTCGCGTTTAGAGATCTCGATATCAGCAGCCTCCTCCTCAAAACTATTTTCGGGCACACGGATGAGTTTATCCGGTAGTTTAAGGGCATGCTCGATATAAATGTAGCGCTCATGGGTATTACACAAGCGGCGCAGGGCAAAGATCAGTTTATCGGCGTTCGCACTTTTTAGTACATAGCCGATGGCCCCCGCCTTAAAAGCTTGCAGAATAATGAATTTGTTCTGATCTAATATAGACAGTATGACAACTTTTACTGTGGGATAAGTTTGTTTAACGCGGATAACAGTTGGATACCGCTCATTTGGGGCATATTGATGGCAGTTAGCACAATATCGGGCTTGTTGCCATCTTTTATCAGTTACAGGGCTTATTAATCGTTGCTGGCTTCGGCAATTACTCCATATCCGCTTCTTTTAAAGAAGATACCTGGTGCCATTACGCAACACATTTTGGTTTTAGGCCAGTAAAATTTTGATCATTACAGAGAAATACTAAAACTTGGCGGTACGAAAATTAGAACCGGGAAGTATAACGGCTGAGTAGCAATTAAGCCATTATATTACATATAAAAGTTTAGATAGGTGTATTAACATTCTTAATGGTTGTATAAGTACTAATCTAACAATAAGGGTTCGTCGTCGTCGTCAAGGCTTAGGCGAATCACATCGTTACCGGCAATACCTTCTATATTTCCTTTAATACCAGCGGCGTTTAGTAACACTTTATCCAATTGCTTCTCGCGAGATTTCCATAGGCGTTCCATCGCGTCACGTTCTTTAACGATGGATAGCCGCATGCTCATATACCCCTCACGGATAGCCTTCCATTGCTCGGAAAATTCGCTGCTGGTTAGGTAATCATACAATAAATGCATTTTGTCGCCTTTGTTATCCTGGGCTTTGGCCATGTTAGCCAGCTTAATAACCCCATCGCGCAAGATGTAAGATACGGCCTTAACTTCGTCAAAGCTACAAATCCAAACGCCATCCTTTTCGCCGAAGCAATCCATACCTTTTGGGTAGCATTGGGTTACTATAACGGCAACATCAACGCCTTGCGCGCGCATATCTTTTTTAAGCTTATCTATCCAATCGCCGCCGAAAGCGGTGGTGCGTTTACTTTCGTAAATAATACGGCCACACTCCTGCCCAAACTGGTTACGCACGGTTTGCACACAATCTGCCCCGCGTACGCCTTTGCCTACCTCGCTAATTACATCAAACGGAAAATAGCTGCGCAACTGCTCTTCCAGGATCAGTTCCTGCACCTCGCCCTGTAGCTGCATCGAGCCCTGTTCGGCCTTACGTTTCATTTCGTCTACCATGCGTTTTTGATCTTCCAGCTTCATCTCCATTTCTTTCATTTGTAACAGATGCTGGGTATCTTTAGAGGCATATCTCTCGGCTTCCTGTTTACGTACTTGTTCAGAAACCTGTGCACGTTGTTCTTGCAGTTTACGTTCAATAGCTAACTCAAGTTCTTCTTCTTTTTGTTTGAGGGATTGCTCGCGCTGTAAAAACTCCAGTTCCTTTTGGCGCGATTCTTTCAATTTTCCTGCACTGGCGTTTACAGAATTTTGTAGCATCAGCAGCTGGTTCTCAAAATCGGATGCGATGGATTTGCGCAGATTTTCTTCCAACGTTAATTGCAGGGCTTTTTTTTCGCCGGCAAGGCGTTCTTCAAAAGCCTCGTGCTGCTTTTTCTCGCGACTGGTAAAATCCGCCTCTTTTTTTTGGAACTCTTCTTCTTTTTGGCGGGTATAATCCTGCATCTTCAGCCTTAGCTGCTGCTTATATTCCTCGGCCATAACTTCCTCAATAGGGAAACCATGTCCGCAGCTTGGGCACTTAACTTCTGTAGCCATAATAATTATTGTAGATCAAAGATAGGAGTTTTAGCCTCAGAATTTAACCACAGAGTACACATAGGAAAAAAGCACAAAAAACACAGAGGCATATTATTTCGACAGATGAGAAATTCATGTCGCCGCAGGGGCTCACATCGTGGACCCTGCGATGCCTTGCATACGTGCGCAGGGTCTCTTTCAGAAGACCCTGCGTGGACGAAGGTTAACCCAACCGCAAGGTCTAAAAATCGTGATACAGGTTCCTGAAGCTGCTTCTCAATCCGAAGGAAATAATGGTAGCGTTTTTGGTTGCCAGGGTGTTTGATTCTCTGCGATAGATACCGTTAAGTTCCAGGCGCATATTGTATTTGGGGTTTACCATAAATGATACTGTGCCCTCGGCATAATACAGGTTGGTGCCAATGCCCTGGCCTACCGTATTGGTGGTAAGGGTTGGCGCGTATGGTTTGGTAACATCCTTACCATTGTTATCCCCCGCGGCATCCAGGCCATATTTGGCGTACATCAGCTGGCCCTGAAAATCGAACCTGCCCGCGCTGTAGTTCATGATGCCTGTAAGCTCCCTAAAGTTAGCCCCAAACGGATCGCCCAGTGGCTGGCTGTAATAAGTATATGCACTTAAAGCGTTTGTGTTTGAATAGGTATATGGTTTAACGGTGTTGTACTCCAACAGGTAATTTAAATCCTTTACGCCTGCAAGATCCGCCCCGCGGATACCCAACTGGAAGCCGTTGGTGTTATCGGTATTGTTGCTTTTGAAAAAGTTATCGCCCTTAAACCTGTCGATAAGGAACTGGCCATAAATGGCGGTCTTATCAAATATCTTATACTTACCGGTAAACCCAACTAAGGCATTACCCGGCTGCGATGAGGGGCCTAAACTGCTCGAAAAAAGGATAGGGTTAATAAAGTTAACATCAAAACCGCGGCGGTTGCCTTTGGCATCTGCCTCCGGCGCTATGTAAGCGTTAAAGAAACCCAGCGACAGGCTCTTGTTAACGTTCCAATCTAAATAATGGAACAAGCCCCATTTGCGGCGGTTGTTGCCGAAGGTATCAAACTTGGGCAGGTTATGGTCTTGCATATATGTCCACATGATCATGTACTGTACGTTACCAACATTGGCTGTAACGCGTAACAAGGGGGCCGGGGCCGTATTGTCCGACAGTAATATCGACCGGTAACCATCGCCAATAAAGGTTTTATCCTGCCCAAGGGTAAAGTTGAGGTATTTAGATGGGGTGTATGACAGTATAGCGGTAGCATACGAATAATCGCGGTAGCTTTTTGCCGGTAAGCGGTCGTATGCCTGGCCCGGGATAAAGCTTATTTGTTTTACGTAATCGGTAAAATAATTAGGGAAGGCCGCCTGGTTCTCATAAGCGCTGGTGTAGAACGAGAATTTTGTACCCACTGTACCGCCAAATTGGAAACCACGGGTGTTTAAGCCGATCCTTGAATTTGGCCCAAAACCTATGGGCTTAAAGTTTACAGGTGTGGTAGTTTTGTCATTAAAATCGTGCCCGAAGGTGTTTTCTAAAAGGATGTCGCCGTAAAAAGTAAAATCTCTGGCTTTTACAGCTATCAGGTGTTCGTTAAATAATTTGCGCAGGAACCAGTTTTTGCGGCTGCTGTCAACCCCAACATTCATCAGTTGATCGTAACGGCCTTGCAGTGTGCTGTCAATTAAAAAAGGGCGCAGGGCAGTATGCATACTGCTGCCTTTCGAATAAACATCGGCATTAAACTTTTGATAAAACTGATAAGATTGCGGCAGGTAAACAGATTGGGCCTTAATTACCGTAACGGATAACATAATGATGCACAACAGTAAAGAAACTTTACCCGCCAGCCTTGTATAGTTTTTTTGCATACGCAACAAAATAAGTGTTATTTATTGTAACATTAAAATTTAAGGCATTATTAAATTAGCCTCACCCTGCCCTCACCAAAGGAAAGGGTTTTGTAAATTTTTAAAAGTCCTCTCCTTTGTAGAGCATTGGGTGTAGCCAAAGCGTTAATTTCTGTTAAATTTATAAGCTTAGCTATATTATATATCTGTCAAGCTACAAAAAATACTGATATTTGCCGCGCTTAACTATACCCGTTTAAGGATGCAATACAATAAAATTAATAACCTTTTTGGCTGGCTTTGCTTTGTTATCGCTTCAGCAACCTACATCTTAACATTAGAGCCATCAGTAAGTTTTTGGGATTGTGGCGAATTTATTTCGTGCGCATACAGGCTGCAGGTATCGCACCAGCCGGGCTACCCTTTATTTGCCATGCTGGGCAAGGTTTTCTCGTTATTATCCCTGGGCGATAATACCAAAGTGCCCTACTTTACCAATATGGGGTCGGCCATTGCCAGCGGGGCTTCGGTAATGTTTCTGTTTTGGACCATAACCGCTATAGCTAAAAAAATGTTTACCGGGCGCGAAAAGTCTTTCGGCGACGCACAAACCACCGTTATTATGGGCGCGGGCCTTGTGGGTGCGCTGGCCTTTACCTACACCGATACATTTTGGTTTTCGGCGGTAGAAACCATCGTGTTCGCGTTATCACAGCTTTGTATTGCTGTTGTTTTTTGGGCGATATTGAAATGGGATGCCCATGCAGATGAACCCGGTGCCGATAAATGGATCATTTTTATCGCCTACGTAATGGGGCTTTCTATAGGCATCCACCTGTTAAACTTGCTTACTATCCCGGCTATCGCGCTGGTATATTACTTCCGCAGGTATAAAAACGTGACTGCCAAAAGCGCCATTATCGCTTTTTTGGTAAGTATAGCCATACTTGGTTTTGTACAGTACGGCATCAGGGGCTATACTATTAAATTCGCCGCGTTTTTCGATCTGTTTTTTGTGAACACGCTTGGCCTTGGTTTTGGCAGCGGCGCATTGTTCTTTTTCGTGTTGCTTATCGCCGCCATTGTTTTCGGCATTATGTACAGCATCCGTAAAAACAAGCCGGTACTTAACCTAATATTTTTGTGTATCGCGTTCATTTATTTTGGTTATGGTTCATTCGCTTATATCCCTATCAGGGCAACGGCAAATACTAATTTAAATAATTCGCACCCGGATAATGCCTTCACCCTTTACGGGTACTTAAACCGCATCCAATACGGCGAAAACCCGCTATTAAGCGGCCCTTACTTTGACGCCCAGATCACCGACCAGCACGAAGGCAGCACCATTTACCGCAAGGGTGCCACCAAATATGAAATTGCCGGTAAACGGTCAACCTACGATTACGACCATACCACCCTTTTGCCGCGTATGTACAGCACCGACCCAAGCGACGTGCAGTTTTACCGTGGCTGGCTGCAACTGCCCGAAAGCGAAAAACCAACCTTTGCCGATAATGTTAAATGGATGGCCAGCTGGCAGGTTTACCAGATGTACTTCCGCTACTTTTTGTGGAACTACGTTGGCCGCTATAACGACCAGGATGGCCAACAAAGCACCGAAAGCATTGACGGTAACTGGACCAGCGGGATCTTAGACGGAGGCAGGCATTTACCAAAGTATATAGTGGATAGCCCTACTTACACCCCGCTTTACGCCCTGCCGTTTATTTTGGGTGTGATAGGGATGATCTACCATTTCGAACGTAAAAAGAAAGACGCATTGATCATTGCCCTGCTGTGGTTCTTTACAGGATTAGCAGTAGTGCTTTATGTGAACCAGCCCAGTGTACAGCCCCGCGAAAGGGATTATTCGTACGTAGGTTCGTTCTACGCGTTTGCCATTTGGATAGGCCTTGGCGTTATTGCCATTGCAGACGGGATAAGCCGCAAGGTTAATGCCCGCACAGCAGCGTATATTGCTACGGGCATTTGTTTACTGGCAGCGCCGGTGCTAATGGCCTTTAAAGAATGGCCTGGCCACGACCGCTCTACCAAGATGACCGCGCACGATATGGCGTATAACTACCTCATCTCGTGCCCGCCAAACGCTATTTTGTTCACCTATGGTGATAACGATACCTATTCGCTTTGGTACGACCAGGAAGTGGAAGGCATCCGCCCGGATGTACGCATTGTGAACCTGAGCCTGTTTAGCGGCGACTGGTACATCCGCCAGATGCAGAGGAAAATGAACAACTCCGAGCCATTGCCTATTACCATGCCTTTTGATAAATATAAGGATGGCGTTAGGGACGTGATCTATTTTAGCGATGGCAAGATCAACGGCCCGGTTGAACTTAAAGAGGTATTTGATTTCCTGACAAGCGACGATAAGAACGTGCAAGGCCAGAACCAGGCCGGCGAGAGCGCTAATTACCTGCCTACAAAAAGCTTCAAACTAACTATCAACCCCGATGATGTGATGAAGAACAAGGTGATAACGCCCGGGCAAAAAAGCCGGTTAGCTACCACCATGGAGTGGAAATATACTTCCAACTATGTAACTAAAGATAACCTTGCCCTGCTTGATATTTTGGCCCATAACGATTGGAAAAGGCCTATCTGTTTTACCACCACCATTGGTAACAGCAACCTGATAGGCTTACAGCCATACTTGTATAAAGAGGGCTTCACGTACCGTTTACTGCCACTTAAAGCCGATACTGCCAATAAAGATCAGCTGAGCAAAACCAACAGTTTGGTGATGTACGATAACGTGATGAACAAGTTTAAATTCGGCAAATTTAAAACGGCTAAGTATTTAGACCATGAGTCGACCAATATGTTTTACCCCGTAATGCTAACCACCTTTTTAGACCTCGCCCAAAACCTGATAAAAGAAGGCCAACCGGATATGGCACTAAAAGTTTTGCACAAGTGCGATGACGAATTACCGGAAGACCTGTACCCGTACATAGATGTTACCGCCCGTAAAATGTTCCTGGCGCAGTTAGCTTACCAGTTAGGTGATGCCAGGCTGGGCAACAAATTTGTAGCCAACGTAGATAAGTTTTTGGTTGACCAGTTGGATTATAACTACTACCTGCTAAAAGACAACGCCAACCGAGTAAACAGCCGCGATGTACAAATTGGCATGCAGGTTTTAAACGGCATGAGCGAGTACGCCAAAACCGCCAAACAAACCGCAGTTGGCAACAAGCTGGATGCACAATTAAAAGATTACGAAACCAAGTTTTCAGCGCTGTTAGGCCAGCAGTAGGCTTCAATGCTAAAGCAAAAGCCCTGCTGATCATAGTATCAGCAGGGCTTTTTTAGATGTTGTGGCGATGGTAAAAGCAGATAGCATAACAGTTGCTGCTACTGCGATGATCAGTTTTAGTTTGTGTTTGATTTGGATAGCCGCGTTACTGCTTTGATACACAAACAGATCAAAAATTTTGTGGTGGTTAAACTATTTTAATAAACGAAACATACCATCACATCGCCAAAACCTTGTTCTCCTTTTTAATGCGTACATAAAGCATGGCGGTATTCAGCAAAGTAAATACCACTGCCGTATAATATAAACCAAAGGCCAGCGGGATAATTGCTATCTCCAGTATCACAATAATATAGTTGGGGTGCTTAATGTATTTATAGATACCCGTGGCAACAGGGCGTGTGCCGGGAACTTTATAGATCTTGGTATTCCAGTAATGGCCGAGGGTAGATATTACGATGGTTTTGATCACGATCAGCACAAAAAACAACACAATGAGCGGGTAACTTACCACGGTATTATCCCGCCACATGTATTCGGCAATAACAGCAATGATAAACAGCGTATGCATGGTAACCATAAACGGGTAATGCTCTTTCCCATACTCTACAGCACCGTTCTTTAAAAGCCATTTCTCGTTTTTGGAAGAAACGTAAAGCTCGGCAAGGCGCTGAAAGATCAGGAACAGGATAAATACAATAAATATCATCGGTTTAGTTTTTCATATCCAGTAACACCATCTCGCTGCTAAAGCCGGGGCCCATAGCCAGCATCAGGCCGTAGCCATCGGCAAAGCCGGTTGCTACAAATTTTTCCAGCACGTATAGTACGGTAACGCTGCTCATGTTGCCGTTGTCATTCATCACCTCGCGGGTATTCTTTAAAAAATCGCCTTCTATCTGCAAGGCATCTACGTAAGCATCCAACACTTTTTTACCACCGGGATGGAAGATAAAATTCTTAATATCGCTCAGCTTAAGCCCTTGCTTCTCCAGGAAATCTTCAATATCCTGGCTGATGTTGGTGTGGATGAATGTCGGGATATCTTTGGAAAATACCACCTTAAAACCATCTTCCCTAAAATCCCAGCCCATTACATCAAGCGAATCATAATATAGCTTGCTGCTGGCTGCTTTTATGCTAAGCAGTTGTTTTGGTTGTTTGTGATTATCGCCTTTGATGATGCAGGCCACTATACCATCTGAAAATAAACTCGACCCTATGAAATTGCTCTTACTATAATCGCTTTTGATGAGCGTGAGCGAACATAATTCAACCGCTACCAAAAGCACAACCGCATCCGGATTTGCCTTTGCTGCCAAATTAGCTTTTGCCATGCCAGACACGCCGCCTGCGCATCCTAATCCCCAAACCGGCGTTCGGTTTATATGCGGGTTTAAGTGCATTTGGTTAATGATGAGCGCATCGATACTTGGTGTTGCAAGGCCGGTGGTAGAGATGAAGATAATATCCGTAATATCGTCTTTATCAATACCTGCTTTAGTTATTACGCCCTCAACCGCTTGTACCGAATATTGTAATGATAACCGGATGTACTCGTCGTTACGCTCTTTAAAAGTGGTGGTTTCCGCATAATAACTCAGTGGTTTTACAAAATTACGGGTTAAAATGCCTGTATTGTCAAACGCCGGCATCAGCCGGTCGGCCTGCGGGAAATCTTTACTGAACATTTCGCGCGCCTGGGCCTTTACGTCCTGCTGGTTGGTTTTATCAGGAAGGTCAATTTTAGAAACTGCTGCTATATGTGGCATTTTACGTGGTTATTAAATCTTCTATAACAATTACGTTATTATTATAGATTTAGTTTACAACTTTTAATAAAGGCTATTGTTTTATATACCATTAAGCTTTTACATTAGCATACCAATAATACTCAAAACCATGCCCGAACTACCCGATCTGCAAGTCTTCAGCCATAACCTCGATAAAAAACTGAACGGCAAAACCGTAAAGGAAGTTACCATACATAAAGCGCCGAAGCTAAACGTTACCCATAAAGAACTGCAGAACACCCTGCATGGCCAAAAGCTATCGTCGGTTTACCGCGATGGTAAGGAGCTGTTCTTTAAATTTAGCAAGGGCGATGTGCTTGGCCTGCACCTGATGCTGCACGGCAAACTATTTTTGTTTGAAGGCGAAAACGATAACAAATACCCCATCATCGAACTTTTATTTACTGATGACACCGGCTTGGTGCTAACAGATTTTCAAGGTATTGCCGCCCCCACCCTTAACCCCGAAGCTAAAGACGCGCCGGATGCATTATCTGAAAATGCCGGATTGGATTACCTGAAAGGCATTATCGGCAAAAAGAAAACCAACGTTAAAACCGTATTGCTTGATCAAAAGATAATCCGCGGCATTGGTAACGCCTACGCCGATGAGATCCTGTGGGATGCCCGCATTTCGCCTTTCTCGGTTAGTAACAAGATCCCTGCCGATAAGGTTAAAGACCTGGTAAGATCCATCCACGAAGTGCTGAAGAATGCCGAAAAGGAAATCATCAAAGCCAACCCCGATATTATTGCCGGCGAGATCCGAGATTTTATGCTGATCCACAACGCTAAGAAAAAACACAGCCCCAAAGGTGCGCCCATCCTCATCGATGAAAAATCGCGGAAGACTTATTATACAGAGGAGCAGAAGTTGTATGAGTAGAGGCCGCACCCGGCCTTCTTCAAAGGTGAGCCAAAAAACAATGTTATCGCTCCCAATGACGTGATTGAATATTAAGCTTAAATTTTCTACAAACTTAAAACATTTAACTTCCACAATATGTTCAGAAAGTATAAACAGATACTAACATGGGGACATTACAACACATACAACACCAGATTGGCGCACTGAACGATTTGATCAAAATAAATAACGACCGCGTTGAAGGCTATGAAAAAGCCGTTGATGGATTAGAAGATGCCTCGTTAAAATTGATTTTTGAGGGCTATATAGATCAAAGCCGTGGCTCCGTCAACGAGCTTAACGATTACATTCACTTGTTGGGGGGCTCACCTACAGATGGTACAACCCTTTCGGGGAAAGTGCATCATGCATGGATAGATATGAAATCAGCATTTGCCAAAAAAGATAACTACTCGATATTATCCGACTGTGAATTTGGCGAAGATGTTGCCAAAGCTGCTTACCGTAAAGCTTTAGATGATAAAGAACTGATATGGGAGGATGCTAAAGTATCTACCCTGCTTACCAACCACTTAAATGGTTTAAAAATAGCGCATGATGCCATTAAAGCCCTTCGCGATACCTATAAACAAGTAACTTAATTATGGATAGCCCCGATCAGGATTTTTTAAAAGTTTACAAGCCCCTGCACGTACCACATAAGTACGATGCAGGCGCTTCTTTGCAGGATAACGTGGTATTTGCCCTGGCTCACTTAGAATACGCCACCGCCCCGCAAGTAGCTGCCAAAATGGATGAGTTTGAACCCCAAACGGACAAAGCTACCCACTTGCAACAAACCCGAGAGGTATTGGAAGGGTTGTTTAACAAGGGCCGTATTAAAGGTGATGATGAAGCGGAAAGGCAGTATAATTTAAGCAAGATCATCACGCAAAACTCAGGGAAGGCAGATCCGTTGTTTTAGAAATAAAAGAAGCGTTATTGCAAGGCACGAAGCGATAACGGATTGGATTAAACACGTATCTGCTTACGGTGCAGTAGGCGTTGCCGACATCACACTATCAACCACAAAATTACTTACCCCGTGCCATGGCAGCGTGTGCAAATATTCTTTGTAATGAAGTTCCAGCATGGCGCCAGCGCTGTGGTTAAGTTTATCAGCAACTTTATCGTCGGTTACCGAAAACATAAATTCGTTTGAAGAGATATTACCCTGTGTTTGGCTACGGATACCGCTTTGGATCAACCGGCCTTCGTAGGTTTTAAACATATAGCCTTTTTTCACAAAATAATTCATGGTGCCGGCCTTGGTGCCTTCGCCAAAAACAAAATAATAGCGGTAGTAAACCACGCCGGTAATTACCACTGCAAAAACCAAAAATATAATTGTTAAAACGCGACCTTTCATGATATTTAAATTTGATATAAAGCTAACATATTGGCAGCTTATAAATTTATAAAATAGTTAACCAGCGATGTAAAATCGTCGAATTTCAGGTCGTAATCCTCCGTTGTACCAAAACCGTAGCTTACAAACACAAATGGAATGCCTGCCAGGCGGCTTTGCTGGCCGTCGCCTTCGGTATCGCCAACGTATACAGAGGTCTTCAATCCGTGTTTATCCATCAGCAATTTTATGTTGTGGTTTTTGGGCATAAAGTTTACACCGTGGGCCAGCTCGTCTTTAATCAGGTCGTCAATCCCTGCCCAGTCAATAAACTGGCGAATGATACCCTTAGCACAGTTACTCAATATAAACAGCGGGTACTTTTCGGCAAGCAGCTTCAGGCCGTCCTTAACACCATCGTATAAAATACCGCCTTTTTCTGCGATCAGGTTGTGGCGGCGGCCATTCACTAATCCGTAAATTTCAATGCGTTTATCGTGGTCAAACTCTGGCATCAATATCTCTATCACCTTTTTGCCTTCCATACCCACCATCCCGGCCAAAACATCGCGGGTGATGGTTTTGTCAATTCCCAGTTCGGCGAAAACAACATTCCAGGAGTGGGCGTATGTGTCAACGGCATCCCAAAGGGTACCGTCCATATCAAAAATAAGGCTATCGGGCTTTTGCATTTTGTTTTGTTAGAGATGGTGAAATTAATAAAGATTATCTATTTGCGATGATTAACAACAAAGGACACGAAGTTTTTTCACAAAAGGCACAAAGCTTTTCTCTGTGTGCTTTGTGGTTTCATGTTTTTTCCTTTGTGGTAAAAAAGTGATTGTTATCACAATCAGTAAAAAACACCACAACAACCACATCCAACACCATCGCCCAAGGTAATAGTTAAGTATCTTTGTAGCATGAAAAAGGTGTTCCCTGTTTATGATATATGTTCGTTAGCTGATCATCAGCACAACGACCTGCTTATGAGCCGGTTTGCGCCATATCTGCAAAAACATCAGAACCTGAGCCTGCCGCATAAGCATACCTTTTACCACGTGGTATTATTTACCGAAGGCGCCGGCAGCCATTTTATTGATTTCACCGGCTTCCCGGTTAAGCCTTATCAAATTTACTTTATGGTGCCCGGCCAGGTACACCGCTGGGATTTTGAGGGCCCGGTTGATGGCTACATTATCAATTTTTCGGCAGAGTTTTTCCAGTCATTTTTATTACGGCCCGATTATTTGGAAAGCCTGCCATTTTTTACCGGCAATGTAGACGATGAAGTAATAAACCTGAAACCCGAAGTACACCAGCAGACAGTAGCCCTGTTTGAGCAATTGATACAAGAGAGCAGCGAAATTAGCCGCATGGGGATGGATATGATCCGCACGCTGATGCTGCAATTGTTTATTTTAGTGGCAAGGCAAAGCGCGCATAGCAGCCAAAGTACTGCACCCACTTATAACTACACCTTGCTGCAAAGCTTCAGGAAGTTAACGGATAAAAACTTCGCCACCCTGCGTTTACCAAAAGATTATGCCGCCTTGTTGTACATCACCCCTAACCATTTAAATGCGTTGTGTAACGATATGCTGGGGATCTCGGCAGGCGAAGTGATTCGCAACCGCGTGATACTGGAGGCCAAAAGATTGCTTATAAACCTCGACCTCAACATTACCGAAATAGCCGCCAAACTTAACTTTGCCGATAACTCCTACTTTACCAAATTTTTTAAAAAACATAACGGACTTACCCCCGAGGATTTCCGCAAAACCCCATAGCTCAATGACACCATCTGATATAAAACCCGACAAAGAGGTACACGTTTTAGAAGCATTTATAAAGGCCAAATGCCCTCGCTGCCGCCGTGGCGATATTTACAGTACACCTACCTACAGTTTTGGAGGCCAAAAAATGCACGAGCGATGCTCGCACTGTGGCCTGCACTACGAGCGCGAACCTGGGTACTGGTACGTAGCCATGTTTGTAAGCTACGCCTTTAATGTTGCCGAAATGGTAACCTTTGCGGTAGGCCTGCACATGTTAACAGGCTCTAATTCTCCCTGGGTATATGTTGGGGTATTGTTGGGTGTGATATTTTTGTTATCTCCGTTTAATTATAGGTACTCAAGAGTGGCGTTGTTGTACTGGCTTACGCCGGGGCTAAATTACGAGGCTTGGAGAAGTGAGGATAAGTACAAAGCGCCCTCCCAACGCCCGTTAACTAACGGCGAAGATTTTAAAAAGCAGGATTAAGCATACCTCACGCGTCATTGGTACGAAGCAATCCCCGACTTACAGAGCCGCTCGTACCAAAGAGATTGATTCGTGCCTCGCAATGACGTGCTTTTTTAATATTATTCCATAAAAAAAGCTAACCTTAATGGGTTAGCTTTTCTATTTTCTGTAGCAGTACATCCATCTCAAATGGCTTGGCCAGGAAATCGTCGGCACCGGCGGCCATGGCCGATGAGGCAATGTCTCGGCTGGCAGAGATTATGATGACCGGTATATTTTTAGTAAGGGTTTCTGATTTTAGTTTGCGGCAAATGTCGCGGCCGTCCTCTCCGCTCATCCAAATGTCTAGCAGCAACAGGTCGGGCAGTTCTTCTTTCATATCAAGCACGGTGGCACCATCAACGGTAGTTGTTACGCTGTAGCCCTCAAACTCGAGCATCATCTCTATCGCGTCCACTATCCCCGGGTCGTCATCGGCTATCATTATCTTTTTGGGCATCTGGCTTATATCTGCGCAATTTTGAATCCAAAACTGCTCGCGCTTTTAACTTGTTATTAAATAATTATTTCGTTTCATTTATATCAACAGGTAACGAGAAGCAAAAAGTAGACCCTTTTCCTTCTGTGCTGTTTACCCACATCCTGCCGCCTTCGCGTGTTATTATCTCATTGGAGATGTACAATCCTAACCCCAAACCGGGGAAAGTATGTTGCTTGCTCCCGCTTACCCTGTAGAACTGTTCAAACACGAGCTCTTTCTTATCATCGGGTATGCCAATACCAAAATCCTCCACGCTAACAGTTACCATTTTGTCATCCCGCTCGGTACTGATGATAATAAGGTTGCTTTGCGGCGAGTATTTAATGGCGTTGGTAATAAGGTTAGTAATTACCTGCCCTATGCGTTCTGTGTCAGAATAGATCTCACCGGCGTCCTTAAAATCCATCACCAGGGTGTGTTTGTGGGTGGTATGTTGCATATCCTGCACGTTCTCCTGTATCACCTGGTTAAAATCGAACCAGGTTTTATTGAACAGGATCCTACCGGAGTTTATTTTGGTAACATCCAGCAGGTCGCCAATAAGGTTGGTGAGGCGGTTTAGCTGGGCGTCCATCTTCATTACCATGGCGGCTTTTTTCTCCTCGCCTTCTTTACTTAGCATGGCGCCAAGTACCTGCGCATAGGCTTTTATACTTGTAACGGGGGTTTTTAATTCGTGGCTGGCAATACCCAAAAAATCGTCTTTTTGGCGCTGCATTTGTTTTTGCTCGTCAATATCTGTATTGGTACCAAACCAGCGCACAATTTCGCCATCTAAACTAAACGGTAAAGCGCGCACCAGGTGCCATTTATAGTCGCCGTTCTTATCCAGTAACCTAAACTCGTATTGATAAAGGCTTAAACTCGTCAGGGCTTCCATCCATGCTGCAATGCAGCCGTCGCGGTCGTCCGGGTGTAAATTATTCGCCCATTTATCACCAATAATCTCTTCCATTGGCAAGCCGAAGAAATCGAGGGTTTGCTGGTTCACATAATCCAGTTCGCCGTTTGGTTTGGCCGTCCATAATTGCACGGGCATAAAATCGGTCACAAACTCAAACTGCTTTATCTGGTCGTTAAGCTCGCTGTTCTTTAACTGTAGTTCAATATCGGTAATGGTTTTCTCGGTAACATCGGTACAGGCACCAATGTATCCCCTAAAAACACCATTAATATTATATTGCGGGTTGCCCGTGGCGATACAACAGCGCACGCTGCCATCCTTATGCTTAATCCTAAAATCAACCTCGTAAGAGCATTGCGCTTTTAAATCTTCGAGGAATTTTTCGGCGGCGCGGTCGCGGTCTTCATCTAAAATACATTTCAGCCATCCTCTGCCTAAAACTTCTTCGTTAGATTGGCCTGTCCAGTCGGTCCAGGTTTTGTTGGCATAAGTAATATTGCCATGGTCGTCAGACATCCATAAGGCTGTAGGCGATGCACTGGTAATATTTTGCAGCAGGTGTTCGCTATCAATAAGAGCCTGTTTGCTTGCTATTTCTCCCCGAAGATCGCGGGCTATGGTAGCAAGGCCCCGGGCGTTACCGTTAGTATCGTATATAAACATCGACGTACCATGAACCGGGATAGCCTCGCCTGTTTTAAAATTGCGGTACAGCACCTCGCCGTTCCATTTACCTTGTTTGGTTAAAGCTACATTGATATTGTTTTTTAGCTTATCCAGTTCGCCCGGCATAATAAATTCCGAGTTATGGGGCAGCTTATCACCATCCTCCAAACCAACCATTTTACGGCCAACGGCGTTTACATAAGTAACATTACCGTCATTATCGCTCAGGCTAATAAAGTCGGATGTATTATCTATCAGTGTTATCAGCCGCTGTTGTTCTTCTTTATCACGGATCTCGGCACTAATGTCAAGCACGGTACCTGCAAAACGGGTGCACTTACCTTCGGCATCAAAATAGGCCTTACCTTTGCCACGCAGCCACCGTACCTGCTTATCAATTGCACTAACGGTCCTAAATTCGCAATCGTAATTACCGTCTCCTTTACAATCAAGCGCTTTATTAACTTTTCGTTCTATAGTGGCGCGGTCTTCCGGGTGGATGCTCTTTAGCACATCGTTGTATGCCAAAACCTCGCTGCTGGCATAACCATGTAGTTGGTTGCAGCGTTCATCCCAGGTAACCAATTCGTTAACCGGGTCCATATCCCAGGTACCCAGCTGTGCCGACCCGAGCGCGAAACGCACCCGTTCCTCATTCTCGGCCAGTTTTTTACGGGTGAGGACCAGTTCGGTAACATCATTGGCTGTATTTAATATGCCAAATACTTCGCCCTTTTCGTTTTTTAGCGGCTGATATATAAAGTTGAAGTAAAAAGTTTTAAGCTGCCCGCCAGATAGCAAGTCTACCCGCTCAGCTTTAGCTTCGTATGCAATACCGGTGGTGTAAACTTTGTCGAGAATGTCGAAGAAGGGTTGTCCCTCCAGTTCGGGCAGGGCCTGGCGAAAGGTTTTGCCAATTACAGTTCTGTCCTTATCCCATACCTTTAATATGGCATCGTTAGCGAGGGTGATGGTCATACCTTTCCCCACATACAGCCCTACGGGTGATGGCGATTGCTCTACAATGAGCTTAAAAATATTTTCGGTTTGCACGTTCTGGTCAGCGTTGTTTTCCATTTTTAATGTATAAAAAACAGTTTTAAATAGGCCAAGCAGGTATCGGCTAAAAAGGTTTGCCGGGCAATGTTATACAATATTAATTTTTTTGTTCCATTATAGCTAATCCACGATCATAATTTTCACGTAGCGGTATTAATTTTTCACCATTGCGGAATAGATAAATTATACACTGGAACATCAACAGGTGAACGGCCTGTTTGGCTTTGAAAATATGAAAGACTGGCGGCCAAGAATGCCGTTTATGTATGTGTTGCAGAGCTAATATGGTCTTAAACCATTCATTATTAAAACGTTTGAAAACAAGCTTATTAGAAAACTCACTTAGTGTAGTTTGCCCGAAACTTTGTCTTATCCTCTAAGCTTACCGGATTTATCCAAAACTAATGTTCTAGTTTTTTTAGGGTAAATACCTTAAAAAGGTAACGCTTCTCCTTAATTAAAACCAGGCTTCATACGAGTTACGTAAGGTATATGCACTTTACCCCAGGCACACAGTTGATGCATTATATCCGTCAGTTCCAGTCCACTTTCCGTAATTCGATATTCAACTCGTAGGGGTATCTGTTTTAATATTTCTTTTTCAATTAATTTACTATTAACTAACTCGTTTAATACAGATGAAAGTACGTTATCCGAAATTCCATTTAAACATTCTTTTAAGTTTGAAAACCGTGAAACATCCTGTTTTATTAATAGCAGGATTTCTGAAACCCACCTTTTCCCGACAATTTTTAATACCTTATTTAAGGTGCATCGTTCTTCAAGATAAAACTCATTTAAAGTGTTTGTTGAATTGATTTTTTTTTGGCTCATACTCACATTTTTATTAGTAACTCATAATGGGCAAAACATGGTACCCAAGCTTATTTTACAGATACATTTGTCTTTACAAATAAGGGAATAATTTTTAATCACAGGCATATAACTCCAATTATGTCAGCTTTTTTAAAACGGCAAATCATTAGAGTATGAAAACTTATCAAATTACAAAAGAATATAGCGTTGCAAGTTTAAGCTTGGTTGAAACAGATCGGCCGATAATTTTGGCAAATCAAGTTTTAATTAAAATCAATGCTGTGTCTTTGAATTACAGGGATCTTTTGGTAGTTAAAGGAATAGCAGACTGGAGGCCCCCTATTGGAAGGATACCAGTTTCTGATGGTGTCGGAACCATTATTGAAGTCGGGGAAAACGTAACGGCAGTAAATTTAAACGACCGGGTTGCCGGGCTTTTTTTCCCAAACTGGATAGATGGCCCAATGACCATGGAAAAGCTAGTTAATCCTTTGGGAGGGAGGGTCAGAGACGGCCTGCTACAGGAATATGTTGTTTTGAATGAAAACGAGGTCGTAACAGTCCCGGCATTTCTTACCGATGAAGAGGCTGCCACACTACCCTGCGCCGCACTTACTGCCTGGCATTCTTTAATGGAAAAGGGTAAGATACAGCCAGGCAATACTGTTCTTATCCAGGGAACCGGAGGTGTTTCTTTATTTTCAACTCAATTTGCATTAATGGCAGGTGCAAAAGTAATCCTACTATCCGGGAGCGATGACAAGCTGCAAATGGCCAGGCAAATGGGCGTACAGCATTTGATTAACTATAAGCATCTTCAAAACTGGCAGGATGAGGTATCGAATATTACCAATGGCAAAGGTGTAGATCACATTGTCGAAGTAGTGGGAGGCGACAATATTAATAAATCCATCGATGCCATTGCTTTGGATGGAACTATCTCGATAATAGGTTTAATTAACGGATTGAAGGGAAATTTGGATACAGCAAAGATTATGTCCAAGCAAATAAAGTTGCAAGGTATAAACGTAGGCTCAAAAGAAATGTTTGTAAGGATGAATAAAGCAATTGAAACCGCCAATTTACACCCGGTCATCGGAGGCATATTTGAATTTGCGAAAGTAAAGGAAGCACTAACCAAGATTGAACAGTCTTCCCACTATGGCAAAATTTGCATAAGCTATAAATAAAATATTGCAGGGTAAAAAGAAAATAGATCTTTTTGATGAAGGAGCTTATTTCTCTTTTTATATACCTAATAATCAGTTTAACTATGGTGTTGGTAAGTAGGGCGCTAAAAAGCACCTACTTGCCTTACCGGCAAGTGAAGATTAGTTTTAATAAAAATATCACTAAAATGAAAAGACGAGATGCCATCATAGGTGCGGGAGTAGCAGCCGCAACCATGGCCCTACCATTTGCAGCGATAGCGGAAACCTTGGGCACAGTACCGCATTAGAAGAATACAGGCCGAATACGATTTTTGGACAGGTACAAAACCTGATATGAGCAAAAGCCAGGGTGATGCAACTTCCAGCTGGCGGTTACGCTGCAAAATTTCTCGGGGTGATAAAAGACAGACTTAAATTCTTCGAGGATGGTGACACCTTATTTGATTTGTTTATGGTGGAGGTTTTGAAAGGCCGCACCCCCGGTAATACCTTAAGTAAATTTAGTAATAGCGGAGGTGACCTGATTTATATGGGTGATATTTCACATAACCATGCCTTATTATTGGAACATCCCGAATGGGGAGTAACTTTCGACACGGATTTTACACTTGCAGGTAAAGAACAACGGTAGACACCAGAAAAGTTGGCTAATAATAAAAGCCGGGTATTTTCCTGCCATTTACCGTGGCCGGGGATAAGACATATCCGCAAAAAGGGAAGCGCTTTTGAACTGGATAGCGGCACCGCATTGTGTATTATTATTACCGACCTATGCGTTCTCGTTAGAAGCTACGGTAAAGTGTGTCTGTAACCGATAACGGCATCGGCCTGCCTAAAGACCAAAGCAGCCGTATTTTTGAGCGATTTTACCCGGTAGAAGATAAAAAGAACATAACCAGCGGCCTGGGTATGGGCTTGTATATTTCGCACGAGATCATTACCAACCATAATGGTAGCATGGGTGTATATAGCGAACCGTGCAAGGGATAAATATTTTATTTTGAATTACCACTGGCTTAGGGCCTTAGCTATTTGTTTATTGCCTATAATTTGCAGGTTCGTTAAAATTGCGGATATTACCACGTATTTATATCAGCCGAATGATAACCGATAGCACTAACGGAAACGTAATTAGCAATATTGCCGCCAATGGCATAACCACCATTGGCTTTTACCATCCCGCTCAAAACTCACTCCCTGCGCTTTTACTGCAGGAACTAACCGACAAAATAAACCAGGCAAGCGCCGACCCGCAAACTAAAATAATTGTATTGCAAAGCGCCGGCGAACGCACCTTTTGCGCGGGCGCCAGTTTTGACGAACTGCTGCAGATAAAAGATAAAGAAGCAGGTGCCAAATTTTTTTCAGGATTTGCCAATGTGATCAACGCCTGCCGCAAATCGCCCAAGATCATCATAGCCCGTGTACAGGGCAAAGCCGTGGGTGGTGGCGTAGGCCTTGCCGCCGCTGCCGATTATTGTTTGGCTACCGAAGCTGCCTCCATAAAATTAAGCGAACTGGCTATAGGCATTGGCCCGTTTGTGATATCCCCCGCCGTTATCCGTAAAATAGGCTTACCGGCATTTTCGCAGTTAACCATCCGAGCGGTAGATTTTCAATCGGCGCAATGGGCTATGGAAAAGGGTTTATATAACGAAGTTTACGCCAACACTAAAGTATTAGACGAAGCATTATCCCTCTTAACCCAACGGCTTGCCTCCTACCACCCTAAAGCCCTCATAGGCCTCAAACAGATCCTTTGGGAGGGCACCGAAGATTGGGATAAGCTTTTGATAGAACGCGCCGCCATTAGCGGTGAGTTGGTGTTGTCTGAGTTTACTCAGGCTGCTTTAAATGGTTTTTTAAAAAAGCAGTAATAACCCCGCCTTATACTCGCGTCATTGCGAAATACGAAGCAATAACGGGTTGAAGATAAACCATTAAAAAAAAGCCCCTCGTTACCGAAAGGCTTTATAAATTATATCTTTTTAAGCTTAGTGCTTGCCGTGGCCTCTGCCACCGCCATGTCCGCGCCCCCAGCCATTACCACCACCGTGACCTTTGTTATAACCGTAGTCGCCGCGGTAAACTACGTTGCGGTAGACCGGGCGGCTGTAATAACGGCTGCGGTAAACCACCGGGCGGCTGTAATATCTATTGTAAACAACCGGGCGTTCGTAAACTATGGGTTCGTCGTAATCATCGTAAACTACCGGTCGTTCTATATAACGTACCGGTGTGCCCAAATTGATGCCTATGCCTACCCTTACCTGTGCTTTTGCAAGCTGTGCGCCAAGAGTTAATGCTAATGCCAATATTGAAATTTTAAGTGTTTTCATGGTAGTGAATTTTATACACAATTATTGTTTCGTTTACAGGTATGACACCATAATTGTACCATGGTTTAATAAAAATCTACTCTTTTTTAACGGTTACCCTTCGTAAAGGCGCAGTTTACTGCGTAAAACGCTCATTTCCTGTTCCATATCTTCCAACTTTTGCAACAAATTATTTATGGTTGCAATGCCCGGTTCGTTAATTTCTAACTCGTTATGCAGGCGCACCAGCTGTTCTAACTTTTGGATCTCGTCCAGCGGGATGCAATTGGTTTGATTAACGGTGGTCACTTTAACCATCCCTGCGTCAGCCAAATAGTCTACAAATGTATATTCCACATTGTGGTACACACAAAAATCGTTTACGGTTATTAAATTTTCGGTCCTCATATGGTTTATGATTTAGCCAGTTCTTCAAATAACTCTTTTTGCTTATCGGTTAGGTTGGTTGGCAGTTGCACGTTGTAAGTAAGGTACAAGTCGCCAAACTGGCCTTCATTTTTATAAACAGGTACGCCCTTACCTTTAAGCTTCACCTTATTGCCTATTTGCGTACCGGGTGCCACTTTTAGCTTCACTTTGCCCGTTAGGGTATCGGCGGTAATTTCACCCCCTAATACGGCTGTGTACAGGTCAAGGTTGATGTTACAGTACAAATCACTACCTACCCGTTTAAACTCGGCATCCTCGGGGATGTTGAACTTAAGGTAAAGGTCGCCGGCTGGTGCGCCATTGCTGCCTGCGCCGCCATGCCCTGCAATTTTTATAGTTTGGCCGTCGGCAATCCCCGCAGGAATGGTAAGCCGGATATTTTTGCCATTAACGGTAATGGTTTGCTTTTTACTTTCCAGGATCTCGCGCAGATCCAGGCTCAGGCTGGCATTCATATCCTGCCCGCGATAACGAGCCTGCTGCCTGCCGCCACCTCCCCCTGGAGGGCCGCCGCCAAACATCGAATTAAAGAACCCGGAGAAATCGCCGCCGCCACCGCCGAAATCAAAGCCACCGCCGCCGCCAGGGTTACGCTGCCGGCTTTGCTGCCTAGATTGCTGTTCATAGGCCTCGCTGTGCTGCCAGTTCTCGCCATATTTGTCATACTTTTTCCGTTTTTCAGGGTCGCTTAATACCTCGTTGGCCTCATTAACTTCCTTAAATTGTTTTTCGGCCTCGGCGTTGTTAGGGTTAAGGTCGGGGTGGTGCTTGCGGGCCATTTTGCGGTACGCGCTCTTGATCTCTTTATCAGTAGCGGTTTTGCTGATGCCCAGGATCTTATAATAATCAATAAATGCCATAGCTAAATACGATGTATTTGTAAAACGCCTAAATTGGGGCTAAGTTTTAACATATGTACATAATTACACGTGTTTTATATAAATTAGGCCGCCATACAATAAACTATGCCCACCATACAAGCCCCTGCCGTTTTTAAAAGTAGCCCAACTGCCTACCTTAACGTATTAAGAATTTTTGCCTGCTTTATGGTGCTCCTGGTACACTCGGGCGAGTTTTTTTACATCGGCGACAATAGTAGTATTGTGCGCGACAACCATGTTTGGGTAAACAATTACGGCAGTTTTATGAGGTCGTGCGTGCCATTGTTTGTGATGATCTCGGGCTATTTGCTGTTGCCTATAAAAGAAACCGGCAGCCAGTTTTACAAGCGCAGGTTTAGCCGCCTGCTTATCCCCTTTTTGTTTTGGAGCGTGATGTACGCCATAATACCCTTCCTGATGGGCAATACCAAACCCGACCAGATGTGGCACGATCTGTTCATGATTCCCATTAACTTTGCGCCAAGCGCAGGGCATTTGTGGTTTGTATATATGTTTATTGGCGTGTACCTGTTCATCCCCATATTTTCGCCGTGGGTACAAACGGCATCCAAGCGGTTTAAACAATTCTTTTTGCTGATATGGGTTATTACCTTGTGCTTCCCCTACATCAAAACCATCACACCCGAAGTTTGGGGCGAGTGCTTCTGGAACAAATACCATAGCGGGTATTATTTTTCGGGCTACATCGGCTACCTGCTACTTGGCAATTACATTAAGGGGCATGTTACTATCTCTAAATGGGGTGGCTTTGCAGTTGGGGCAGTGTTACTGGTTATAGGCTACATCATCACCCACGTGGTATTTGACCACCAGTTGCCATTCGCTAAAGATTTACCCGAACTGGAGTTGTCATGGGCATTCCCAACCATCAACGTGGCTATGATGGCAACGGGTATGTTCCTGATATTTCGCGTTATCAGCTTTAAAAGTGCCCCGATAGAAACCTTCATGGCTAAAGTATCCGGGCTTACTTATGGCATGTACCTTGCGCATATTTTAGTGCTGGTGCCGCTATTCCCCATCATTAACAATTGGCTGCACGATGTGGTGTTGGTGATACCGGTTCTGGCAATCAGCACGTTTTTGGTGACGTATCTCGGCATCAAGATATTATCGTACTTGCCCGTGAGCAAGTATATAGTTGGATAATACCGGGATTTGTAGGATTTTACTGATTGAAATATTTTTCTTCTCTTTTACTTACCACTTTTTTGTATTTTACCACCTATGAATACCACTTACTTTCGCCAATTTACTGATATCGACACTAAAGAAATCGCCCCGGGCTTTTTCTCAAAACTCATCCATACTGCCAACAATACGATCAATTTTATAGAGGTAAAGGCAGGCAATAGCGTGCCCGATCATCAGCATGTGCACGAGCAAATGTCTTTAGTGCTGGAGGGGCAGTTTCAGCTTACGGTTGATGGCGAGGTGCAGGTTTTGGATAACGGCATGTTTGCGGTGATCCCGTCAAACGTAAGGCACAGCGGCCTGGCTATTACCGATTGCCGGTTGATAGATGTGTTTAGCCCCGTGCGGGAAGATTACCGGAATTTGTAAAATACGCTTATCAGTTTGAGCCTATCGAAGACCTATACTTCCAAATATGGTTTGACAATCTCACCATGTCACTTTTTTTTGTTTCGATTTAATAGATTTGCCGCATGGCTATTACTCCTGCTACCCTTATTGATGTTCCCGAACTTGTTGTGTTGATAAATTCGGCCTACCGTGGCGAAACTTCCAAAAAAGGCTGGACCACCGAGGCTAACCTGATAGATGGGCAGCGCATAGACGCAGACGGCTTAATTGAGCAGATGGACGACCCGAAAGCCATCATCCTAAAAAACACGAATGAGGACAACCAAATAACAGGCTGTGTTTACCTGCAAAAACGTAGCGACAACCTTTACCTTGGCATGCTTACCGTATCGCCTACCCTGCAAGCCGGCGGGCTTGGCCGCAAACTTTTAGAAACTGCTGAAGATTATGCACGAAGCATCAATTACCACATCATCACCATGACGGTTATTACCACCCGCACCGAGCTGCTGGAATGGTACGAACGCCGCGGCTACGCCAAAACCGGCGAAATTATCCCGCTGAATATTACCGAGCGGAACGGCATTTTGAGGCAGCCTGTAGAAATGTATAAGTTGGAGAAGCTGGTTTAACTATAAAGACGTATCTTAATTAAAGGGGATACTGAAGCAAAACGTAGACCCTTTGCCAATTTCGCTTTTCGCCCAAATTTTGCCTTTGTGGCGGTTTATAATTTCGGCGCTCAGGTAAAGGCCAATACCAAAACCAGAAATATTGGTATTGTTATTTACCCGGTAGTAGCGATCAAATAATTTATCTATATCCTTTGCCGAGATCCCCATCCCTTCATCTTTAACGCATACTCGGGCGCATTTATCCGCCACTTGGCACGCTACATGGATAGTACTACCCTGGGGCGAATATTTTACCGCATTACTGATCAGGTTGTTAATAACCTGTCCTATTTTATCGCGGTCGGCATTTACAAATAACTCGTCGACGGGGGAAAATACTACCTTGTGGTTGGCAATGGTTGCTATCGATTCATCTTCAACCTCTTTAAAAAGGCCGGCCATATCAAAGCGCTGTATGCTGATATGGATCTTGCCAGATTCCAGGCGCGAAACATTCAGGAAACCATTGATCATGGTGGTCATTTTATTTACCTGGTTGTTAGATTTACCAAGGGCATTCATCACAAACGTATCATCGTTTTTTTGCGCCTTAATTTCTAAAACCTGCAGGTATGCCTTAAGTGATGTAAGCGGTGTTTTTAATTCGTGGCTTACCATACCTATAAAGTCATTCTTTCGCTGTTCGTCCTTCTTCTGCTCGGTAATATCTATAAACATCCCCGTAAACTGGGCCGACTTTCCGTACAACCCCGGGAATACCCTACCGGTAGCCCGCACCCATTTTTGTTCGTTAGTTTGTAAGTTCCGGATGGCATATTCAATATCGCATGCCTGATGGTTATCGGCAGCATCTTTTAGCGCATTGTTGATGTCGCTATGGTATTCCAGGTCAATGGCCTGCATTATCTTTTCCACCGTAGCCGGTTCATCCGCAGGGATACCCAACAGGTCCTTCACAAAATCAGACATCGTTATCTGCTTCGTATCCAATTCGATACTCCAGGTACCCATCCTGCCGGTCGCAATGGCAACTTTAAGTTTTTCTTCACTTTCCTCCAGCGCCTGGCGGGCAATAACCTGGGCGGTAACATCTATCGCTATCCCCAACACACCGGTAATTTTACTATCATAATACAACGCCCTGTAGCTTACATTATAATAGCCGTGTTCATCGTGCCCGTTACGGTGTATCATTACAGGCATTGCTGTGATATCCAGCTGTTCGCCAGTATGGTAAACATGGTACAGGCTATCTACTATGGGCTGGCCCATAATTTCGGGCACACCTTCAAACAGGGTTTTACCATTAATTTCGGCCGTTTTACCCAAAAACTGCAGCATGGCATCGTTGTTTATTTCGAAGGTCATGTCATCGCCCCGGTAAACCTGCATGGCTATGGGGTTTTGCATGATCAACGATTTAAACTTAGCCTCGCTAATAGCCAGTTCTTTTGTGCGGCTGTGCACTATTTCTTCCAGCCCGGCATTTAAAATGTGCAGGTTGCCCTGTGTTTGCCGTAGTTGATTATTGGCAGAAACCAGGGCTTCGTTAAGTTCCTTTACATGCGCTAATGATTCCTGCTCCTGCAAGCGGCTTTTTTCAAGGGCCTGTTCGGTAAGGACCTTATCGGTAACGTTAGCCGCAAGCTGTATAATGTAAGAAATATTGCCGCTATCGTCCAACACCGGCGTGTGGCTTGGGTCCCAGTATCGCTGTATAAATTTGCCGGGGTTGCTTATATCAGGCACATCATACCTTTGTATGCGCATGTAATGCGGCTTTTTGGTACGCAATACTTCCTGCAGCGATGCATTTATATTTTGCACGCCATCAGCATCCGGCAGATCGGGATTAGCGGGAAAGGCTTCAAAAATATGTTTACCAACTATAGCTTTGCGGGTGCTTTTAGTTGCCTTTAAATAAAGATCGCTGGCGGTAAGGATGTACAGACCGGGAGATAATACCAGGTAAATGTTTGGCGCTGTTTCCAGTGCCTTTAATATCTCTGCAGGTGGCTTTGTTGTTTCTAACATCTGGTTAAATCGCATTTAATGTTATACCGTAAATATAGGAAAGTAACTTTTAAGAATTTTATAGCACAACCAATTAATCAACTCTTTATTGATGTAAGATATGGCCAAAAATCCTACCGTGTTTTTTTTAATCGATTTTTTTTATTTTTAACATGCAACGCCGGCCAAAAAGCAGTGTCCTTTAGATAACTATTAAGGGATTTTATGGACCAAATTCAACCACAGTTAAAAGATTTTATCATCAACTACTGTAACCGGTACAAGTTAAGCCGGTTTGATACCTCGCAGCTGCACCCCAACACCAGTGTAGACCTCGACCTTGATATTTACGATATAGAAATAGACCTTTTCCTGGCAGAGTTTGCCGAACATTTCAACATCGACAATTCAAAATTTAGCTGGTACAAATATGGCTACCCAAAAGGGTCGGCAAGGGTGCGGATGCTTAAATCGGTGTTTGATTACCAGCGCCCGTGGGTTAAAAAAATGGCGGGTTATTGCTACAAGCCAAAATTTAAAGTCGCTGTTTTGCAGGATGCTATCGAGAATGGCAGGCTGATATAATATTGAAGATAACTGTCGTGCCTTCCACCGGCCGGAGGAGGGCATCTCACACTAAATACGGCTGTGACAGGTTAATATTTACGGTGTGGAGCCTGGTTTGGTAGCTAACAAACCGGGATGGCAGTCTTTTATTTATCATTAAACTGTATCCTGTCACCCCAAGCGATAGCGAAGGAATTTTTAGCGAACTTTGCACAAACGATTTGCATAGCGGCGAATAGATGTTTCAATACGTTTAGCATGACAATTTTTTTAGCGTAGCCTTAATTCTTCGACAAATGTTTGGTTCCATTACCGCTAATATACGGCAGGTTTAGGCTTTTTTAGAAGTGGCCACAATAACAATCCCGCCTACTAACAATATCCCGCCCATGTATGGAGGCCAGTTAACGGTTTTTTGCCTGTCGGCCGAGATTTGGATAGGCCCGGCATCTACAATTTTTTCTTTTTTGGTGTAAGTAAAGCCCGTCCAGATCAACATTGCCGCGCCAATAACAATAAGTACTATTCCGATGATTTTATTCATGATGATAGATTTTATATGTGAATGCCGGTTTAGGGCGAATTGTTTGCGAAGTTGGAAATTACTATACTATTGTACCCATCGTATCAACAAGGATTTTTGATTTCCACTTTTTTTTGGCTGATACCGTTTTATAGATTAGGTTTGAAAAAAGTTAACAATCATACGCCCGAGAATAATAATGAACGACGATCTGATACTGGAAACCATATCGGTTACCAAAAACTTTTTTGGCGATAAATCTTCCGGGGTTAATAATATCACCGTTTTTATACCTAAAGGTAAAATTACCGCCATTGTGGGCGAAAGCGGCAGCGGTAAAACCAGCCTGCTTAAACTGTTATCCGGCGCTATGAAACCCGATTCGGGCGATGTGTTCTTCCATGGCCAGCCCCTGCCCGTACGTACGGCCAATTTCACGGCCGCGCAGGTTGCCATTACCATGGTAAGCCAGGATAATACCGATATGGACATAGGCGCCAACGTGTGGGAAAACGTGGGCCGTGGCCTGCCTACCGAGGATGCCAATTACAAGATCCAAAAAACCACCCAGGCGCTAAACTTGCTGGGTATATACGAACTGCGCGACCAGCCCTTTGGTAAACTAAGCGGCGGCGAAAAGCAACGGGTCACCATCGCCAAAGCCCTCATCAACCGCCCGGAAGTGCTGATGCTGGACGAGCCCTTTAACCAGGTTGATGCTGCCTACCGCGAAAGCCTGCAGCACGATATCCGCCAGATCGTAAAAGAATGGGGCGTTACCGTGATCCTTGTATCGCATGACCCTGCGGAATTGCTCTCGATGGCAGATGAACTCATCGTAATAAAAGAGGGCGAAATTGTAGAATATGGCGCCCCCGAAACGCTTTATCACGACCCTAAATTACTTTATACTGCCAAAATTTTAGTCAGCTGCAGCGAACTAACCACAGCACAGGCAAAAGTTTGCGGTATCAAATCCAAACGTGGTACGGTGGTCATATATTCCGAGCATATCACCATAACCGCATTAGGCATGGGGCCAAAATGGGTGATAAAGCAGGTGCTCTTCAAAGGCTTTTTCGAAGAACTCATCATCGAACGCGAGGAGGTTAGCCTCCGCGTTATCAATTACGCCCGCCGCAAACATCCCGTTGGCAGCAAGGTGGGCATCAGCATTAAAAAGTTTTACGAGTTTGGGAAGTGGTTGAATTAAAGAAGCAGGACTTTTAGGGGTAAGAGACAAGATTAAAAAAAGTCCGTATTTGCGAGTTACGAAGCAATCTCTACATAGGCAGAGCCGCTCTGTATAGCAAAGAGATTGCTTCATACCTCGGAATGACACGCGGGTGAAGTGAAACTACTTACCAATCACTAAACGGAACGCTTCTTCTTCAAAGTTATAACTGTAATTTCCGGCCAAATACCGAGGCGGCCCGAGAATGCCAGGAAGCCGAAACCACGGTTCACGTACAGGTAGCGGTTTTTGTTATTGATAAGGCCTGCCCAATCCAGGTAACGGTATTTAACCGGGCTCCATTTCAGGCCGGCGGCTTCTATACCAAATTGCGCACCATGGGTATGGCCAGATAAGGTTAAATGTACATCCACCGGGTGGTAGCGTACTTTCTTTTCCCAGTGAGTGGGGTCGTGAGATAATAAGATCTTAAAGGCGTTCAAATCAGCGCCTTTAAGGGCACGGTCAAGGTCGCCCTTTTGCACGAAGCCTTCGCCCCAGTTCTCTACCCCGACAAGGGCAATTTTTTGTCCCCCTTTTTCAAGCACTACGTTCTCATCAAGTAGTAAACGGTAGCCTAATTCGGCGTGGTGTTGTTTTAGTTTGGCAAGGTTATCGTGCTTGGCTTGCTCACTCTCCCATGCAATGTAGTCGCCATAATCATGGTTGCCCAATATTGAGAACTGGCCGAAAGGCGCTTTTATCGCACCAAAACGGTCTATATATTGTTCAATTTCCCAGGCGGCATTGTTTACCAAATCGCCGGTAAAAACGAACAGGTCAGATTTTTGGGCTTTAGCCAGGTCGATACCGCGCTGCAAGGCTTTTACGTTATCAAAACTACCGGAATGGATATCAGATAACTGAGTGATGGTAAAGCCGTCAAAAGCTTCGGGCAACTCATCGTAAAATATGGTTTGGCGGTGTACCTTATAATCGTACTTGCCGCGCAGCATGGCGTAAAAGAACGCGGTAAACGGGATAGCGGCCAGCAGGATAGCTATCTCACTGATGAATTTACGACGTGATGGAAATACGAACTCGCCCGTTTTGCCATCCTTAGTAACGGCGTGTACAATCCCGGTTATAAATCGGCCCAGGTCCCCCAGTGATAATACTATTACAAATACCAGTTTGGTTATAAAAAAGGTAAGAAACAAGCTTAGCATCCACTCGTGGAAGGGGGTCATCCCTTTAGCACTACTCAGGCTATTTAAGCCTGCCAAAAACACTACGGTTACCCCAACAGATATCAGCAGGAAACCCCAGATGAGGATAAGCCGTACCGGGCGGCTCTGCCAGTCGGCGGTAAGGGTACGCAGTCCGTTAAAAACGTACCAATCCATCAACAAAGTAATGGCCGATATAACCAGGAAAACTTTAAGGAAACCGTCTCTGTGCATTTAAAATATTTGTTTGGCATGCAATATAGAAAAGGAAAGGTAATTAGGATGTAAAAAACATTGACAGCCAATTTTGTTTGGTTATAGCACATAAAAATCCCCCTTGAAAATTCAGGAGGGCTTAATTATTTTATGATTAATGCCTAACCACTACACGCCTGGTATATGCGCGGTAGTAATAAGGCCGGTTCACCACCACGGTGCGGCGGTAAGCCTGGCGTACATATACTTGGCAAACAACCACCGGGCGGCGGTAATATTAATAACGCTAACAATCTCACTATTTCCTTTTTCATAATTTCTATGTTTTTAATATGCTAAATCGTGTTTGTTATAAGTTAAACTACAGCGGCAATGCAAAGTTTAATTCACGGCAGGCAGTATCACTAAGTTAATACAAAGCAAGTTTCTGATGAATGAAGAAGTTTTTTGAGCGATAGGCTATGCAGCCCTGTGTTTAGCCATCAGCTTTGCCAGCCAAACGAACAGCATATCAAAGGCCAGGAAAACTACCATCAGCATCAGGCAGTTTAAGGCAACGCGCGGGTAACCAAAAATGGTAGCGTTCATAAAAAAATATGGATAAATCCAGTAGATGGCACCCCGTACCAGCACATAAACCATATAAAAAAACGGGAACCATAACCATGGCAACGCGCCTTTATAGGTGATGCCCTGTTTAGGCACACATACCAGCCAAAACAATATAAATAGCGGCGGGCAAATAGCATGTAAAAGCTCGTTCACCACCCTATCCCACCCTTGCGGGTTGTAGCCGCTGCGTAATACTAAGTTGTAAACCAGGCAAACAATAGTGATATAAACCGCCGTAGCCGTAAGTACGCTTGCCCGCGAGAAAAACCCTTTATTAAACCCGCCTAATGCCACCGCCGTGAGGCCAAATGCCACCAGTATATTGCTTTCTATCGTAAAAAAGCTAAAAAACTCAACCACTGCCCCACCTAATGTGCGGCCTTTTGCCATATAGGCGTTTATAGATAAGTAGAACTGCAGCCCTATAGCAAACCAGGTAAGCAATGCTAAAATCGCGCTCCAGGTAGTTATGGCTTTACTATTTACAGGTTGGGTGTTCATAGGGTATATATTGATAAAATAAATATACGAACCAATGCAAAAGTTTAGCTGTTGTTTTTACAATTAAATATCAGCAAACATTAATTTAGTATTACATAAGGTGTATATTTATCACCTGTTAACAATCCCTAAATATGTTAAACTACACCCAAATAAAAAACCGTGCCTTTAAAATAGCTGCAATGCTTTTGCTAAGCGCCCCACTTACAAGCAATGCACAAGCTGTGTTTAACCACGCCGCCCTATGCTCTGCCGATCTTAAAAAAAGCAATGCCTTTTACACCTCTGTTTTAGGCCTTAAAATAATTCCCAACCCGTTTAAAGATACCGTACACACCTGGTATAACATTGCGCCTAACGTTGCTATGCACATTATACAGGGCAATTGCTCAACCGCGCCAAAACTTATTGGCGATCATATTTGTTTCAGCGTGCCATCTATCACCAAATTTATTATCACGCTTAAAGAAAAAAAGATCACCTACAGCAACTGGAAAGGTGTTGCCAGCCAGGTAGAGCACCGTGTGGATGGCGTATCGCAAGTTTACATCCAGGACCCTGATGGTTATTGGATAGAAATAAACGACGCCAAATAACAACCTCAAATAAGTTTTTACAGGAATAAAAAAAAATACTAATTTCACAACTTTAAGGAATAAAACCTCCGTTTATTATATATGAAGGGCTATGTTACAATACCCAAATCTATTTATTGCAAACCCTGTAAACAATGCGGCGAACGCCCTATTATAACCCTTATTGGCAAGAGCGAATATGTAGTTAAATGCCCCGCTGATGATTTACACTATCAAACCCAACCGGGCTTGATAGATATTGAGGATTGGAATATCCATAATACGGTATTGTACGAGAATGGGTAGGTAAATCTTTTATCCGATGTCATTTTAAACGATAGTGAGAAATCTTGTTAGATACGATGAGCGAACTTTGCAGGTATAACAAAATTTATCTACGATGAGCTACTTTCGGTCGGTTCTCCTCGTACCTCGTTCGAAATGAAATTTTTTTTTGTTATTCTGAGCTTCTCGAAGACCTCTCTGCGTGACTAAAGGTTCAACCATTACCCCGCTTTCCGCTCTTTCTTTCATCTTTTAATTTTTTACTTCCCAATTAAACCCTACCTCCCCTCGCATAGTCATAATTACAGCAATCACAATTAACACTGTTTACCATGAAAAACGCGATCAACACTATATTAACCGACATTAACCACGTATTTGTAAAAGGCGAATCTGACAAGGTAGAACAGGCGAGGGTATTTTTCCTTTTAGCCGTTCCAATCATGTCTATCATTTTTGGTATTGGTGAGTTCCCCATTTACTAATTACATTTTTGCGACTGTCCGCTAAAAATAATCTGCTACTTTTGCGGCACAAAACGCAGCAATGGATAGCTTAAAAAACACATACGACAGCATCATATTTGATCTTGACGGCACCCTTTGGGATAGTACCGATACCATAACCGGCGCATGGCAGGCAGCCCTTAACCAGGCGCCCTATATGGCTAACGAGGTAATGACCCGCGAGCGGGTTCGTTCCATCACCGGGATGACCTATGATAAGATCTTCGAAAAACTGTTTCCGTTTTTAAGCCACGAACAGCGGGAGGAAGTTAAGCAGCTTTGCTCGGTTAGTGAGCTGGAGATCCTGCACAAACAAGGTGGCACGCTGTACCCAAATCTTGCTGATACGCTTACCTACCTGGGCAAAAATTACAAGCTTTACATTGTAAGCAACTGCCAAAGCGGATATATCGAACTCTTTCTTGATCTGCATAACATGCACTCCTATTTTTTGGCGCACCAATGCTACGGCACCAAGGGCAACCCCAAGGCAGATAACATAAGTGATATTGTTATAGACCACAACCTTAAAAAACCAGTTTATGTGGGCGATACCATGGGCGATTACGAAGCCGCAAGCAAAGCGGGCGTACCTTTCATATTTGCATCGTACGGTTTTGGTGTAGTGGAAAACGGGCAGGTTGCTACCATTAACAACTTTGATGAGTTAAAACAGCTGTTTTAAGCAAAAACCAAACTGATTTTGACAAAACAAACGTTACGATATATTTCATATCTTTAATACAGTAGAAATCCAAAAATGATTAAACTTGTTATTTACGCTATTGTTGTAGTTGGCCTTGTTATCTGGGTTAGAAGGGCCGGCAGGAACAAATCTAAATGGGGCATTAATTTAAACCGTGTAAACTGCCCGGTATGCCAAACCCTACAGCCTGTTGTGCGTGTACCCAAAAGCGGCAAGCAATTTTTATGGGGTGGCACAACCTGCCGAAATTGCCAAACACACCTGGATAAATACGGCGACATCGTATCTTGATAAACACCATCTAACTAATCGTTCAAGCCTTTACCATTCATAATTTGCGGGATGCATTTATCTACCCTTGCCTCGCGGGTTTTGGCTTGCTTGGGTGCCGCAAAATGCAGCAAATAGGCTTTTTGCCTGCCGGGTGTTAAAGCTTCAAAAGCTTTCCGTAATTCATCACTACCGTCCAGTTTGGTTTGAAATTCTTCGGCAAAGATAAAGTCGGCCGTCTTTTTCATTTCTACATGTAGCCCGGCTTTCTCCACTTCAATGGCTTCAAAAACATAGGTTTTTATAATAGCTTCCTGCTCAACAATTTGTTCAAGACCGGTGAACCTGATCTGTCGCGCAGCTTGTACATTCTCCGTTTGTTGAATCAGGATCCCGTGGGTATCGTTCAGCAAAACGCCTTTAAAAAATAGCAGCGCGCAGTATTCCTTAAAATCGTGGATCAGTACAATGTTATCATCCCGGTAGGTGTAGCACGGGCAGCCCCATTTCAACTCCTCGGTAAGCCCGCAATCCAGCATGATCGACCGCAGTTTATTTACCTCGGGTTGCCATTTTTTGTCCTTATTAAAATAAAAATCAACTTTTGGGTTCATGATGTTTATTTATTGGTTATGCCATGGCAAGATAACAAAACAGTTTTTAAAGAGAATGTTGGGTGTGGAATCACGTGGCATTAGTGCATACCCGAGTAAAGCATTATAATACGAAATAGGTAATTTCAATTAAAGATAACAGGCGATAATCCTATAAATTCCGCTTGTTCCAGGATGTCAACAGCAAAGGTGGCAACACTCTTTCTACTTATCAACAAACCAGGTTTAGGCTTATTGCCGATGCTTACTTTAACCTTTTTTGTGCTAAAATTGGTTAAGACTACCGGCCTGATAGCCGTCCAATAAAGGTCGGTTGCGGCAAGCGTGGCCTCTTGTAAGGCATGATCTGTATATGCAGGTGCAATATTACTATTGTCAATTATCAACCTAAACCATGCCGGTATATCTTTTCGGGTTTCGTTTACTCCCCAGGCTGAAATTATAATAACACGCTTTATTTCAAACTGACCGAGAAGCTTAATAACATTTTTCATGGTAGCCGATAGCAGGTTAGGTGGCGTGCGTAATGCAGACCATGGAAAATCATTTTTGCGCGATATATTAAGGGCACTTATAACTGCACAGCAGCCTTTCATTGCTGTGCCAAGTAGGTTTATATCAAGTGTAGAACCCTCAAAAACATTAACTGCCTCAGAATCCAACTTCACTTTTCGCCTATCTCTTACCAGTATGTTCACACTGTGCCCACGTTGAATGAGTTGCTCTAAAATAAGTATGCCTGTTCGGCCTGTAGCACCCAGCAAAAGTATTTTCATAGGCTGTAAACTTATTTTTTATTACCTCGCCTGCTCTTCTTTATCAAAGTTCTCCATCACTAATACGGCAGCGCCAATAAGTTCGGCGTCGAAACCTAATGAAGATATTAATAATTCGGTGCCTGAGGAGAGGCGGGGGATACAATATTTATGCAGGGCCTGTTGTATGGGCGCCATTAGAATCTTGCCAACTTTTGCACCGCGGCCACTTAACACGATGTTTGCCGGGTTCATGATATGAATCAGTATAGCCAGCGCCTTGCCAATTTTGTAACCTGCATCTGTCAACAATTCTATAGCAAACTGGTCGCCCTGGTTAGCGGCCTCCATCAGGTCCTCGCCCATTAATTTAGACTGGCCGTTATGTGGTTTAAGGCTGGTTATACGGCCTTTTTTAATGCCTTCTTCGGCTTTTTCAGCAACTACCAGCATAGATGCTTCGGCCTCTAAACAACCACGTTTACCGCACAAGCAAAGTGCGCCATTGTCTGAAAGCGGGATGTGGCTCAACTCACCCGCGAAGCCATTATAGCCGCGGAAGATCTTACCATCAATGATCATCCCTAAGCCTATACCCCAGCCCAGGTTTATCACCATTACTTCTTGCTGCGAGCGGGCAATGCCAAACTTTTGTTCGGCAAGGGCAATAAGGCTGCTATCGTTATCAATATAGGTGGTAATGCCTATTTCTTTGGTGATGTATTTACTCAGGCTCTCGCCCCCGGCATCAAGGTAGGTGTAGTTGATGCCCTCTACAGCGTTGATAAAGCCCGGCATGCCAATGCCAATACCGGCAATTTTCTTTTTAGAGATGCCGCTTTCTTCCACATAATTATTCAGGTGGCTAATCAGTTCAGCAAGGGCATTATCATTATTGTGGAGTTTCAACTCCACCGTAGCCATTTCGGCAACCGGGTTATTATTCAGGTCGATCAGTTGGATGCGGGCAGACAACTGATCCATAGCCACCGCCAATATAAACATGGCGTTGGTGTTGATGGCGTACATCAACGGCCTGCGGCCACCACTTGAAGGGGCGAAGCCTTGCTCTACCACAAAACCTTCTTTTATAAGTTCGTTTATTGCTTTCGCTATTGAGGGGATGCTCTTGTCAAAAAGCTGGCTTAACGCGGCACACGACATTGCCTTATCAAAATACAGCCGCTTAATGATCATATTTTTTAACCATCCGCTTTTTACGCCATTACTCTTAATTTCCATTCGGTATATGCTTGCCTTTAAATAGTTTAGGTTTGTATTCGGCTATAAATTTATAAATAAAGCACGAAACTACAATAAGTTACTAAACTTTTTAAAATTTTAATTATTGTTGTAGGCAAATGTCCTAAAGCCCCATGCGCATCTCTATCATGTGGCTGTTAAAACCTACTTTTTCGTAAGCCTTAATAGCAGCCACGTTCCCGAAATACACCTCCAATCTAAATTCGGTTATCCCTTGCTGCACCGACCATTCCTTTAGCGCATTAATAACCAATTTATTTATGCCCTTGCCACGGTGCTGGGGCAACACATACATAAAACCCAGGTAGGCATGCTGCGGATGTTGCAGGTAGATCTTAGAAGTTTCGATCCGGGCGTAGCCGCTGCCGATAATCTCGCCGTTAAGTTCGGCAACTACAAGTTGGATATGTGGGGCGATGATAAGCTCGTTAAGATCATAATAGTTAATATGCCCCTCCTTTAAAGTTGGGTCGAACGGCCGCTCGGAGCTGATCACGCCCTGCTCAAATTGAAGCAGCGTGTCCATATCAGCCACGGTAGCCCGGCGGGTGATAATGTTTTCCATAGTTGAATAAGCAGATGGTGTCCAGTCGAAACGTTTTGGCATGATAGCAAATATATGTAATGACACCCGCCGCTTCAAGCGTCATCCGCTTGAAGCAACAATTATTTAATCGTCCACGCTTAAATAATTATAAGCGTGGACACCTGAATGGGCGTTCTCTATCCCAAATTCATCCCTACTCTACCGTAAAACTCTTCTTCAGCTTAATATCCTGCGATGATGTGCCTATCCAAACCTGGAAGGTGCCGGGCTCAACCGTCCAGTTCATGTTTTTGTCCAGCAGGGCCAGGTCATCTGGGTGCAGGGTAAAAGTTACGGTTTTCTTTTCGCTGGGGTTAAGGGTTACACGGTCGAAGCCGCGCAGGTCGTATTCGTAGGTGGTAACGGTACTGATGTCGTCTTTCAGGTATAGCTGCACCACATCGTCACCTTTGCGCTGGCCGGTATTGGTTACATCTACCGTAACGGTTACATCGCCTTGCGACTGCCCTTTTTCGGGCGATACAGTAAGGTTGCTGTATTCAAATTTGGTATAACTTAAGCCGTAGCCAAACGGGTACAACGCACCATTCACGCTGGTATGCCCCCAGCTATTTTGGCCGCCTTGGCCCGCTTGCGAATTTGGTTTGAACGGAAAATTAAACTCCAGCTGACCGGTACTCTTAGGGAACGTAATAGGCAGTTTTCCGCCGGGATTATTATCGCCAAATAAGGTTTCGGCAATTACCTGCCCGCTTTGTACGCTGGGGAACCACGCCTCTAAAATGGCGGGCACATATTTATTTTCCCAGTTGATGGTGAGCGGCTGCCCGTTTATCATCACCATAACAACAGGCTTACCCGTAGCCTGCAAAGCCTGGATTAGCTTTAATTGGCGGCCCGGCAGGTTTAACCCGGTACGCGACAGGCTTTCGCCCACCCTATCGATATCCTCGCCCACAACGGCTATAATTACGTCACTTAGCTTTGCCTGCGCCACAGCCGAATCGATACCGGCCTGTTCTTGCGCGGTTAGCGGCGTTTCGATGATCTCGCTCTCCGGCCAGGTGGCATCCACCATATCGCAGCCTTTGGTGTAACTTACTTTGCCGGCGGTGCCTACATAGTTTTTAACGCCTTCCAGCACGCTGATGATCTTATTATGCGACGGGCCATATCTGCTAATGGTATAATTGCTCTCTACCGCCAGCGGGCCAGTCACCAGTATATTTTTGTATTTGCTTTTATCAAGAGGCAACAGGTTGTTTTCGTTCTTTAAAAGCACCATGCTTTCGCGGTTCATTTTCAGGCTCATTTCGGCATCGGCAGCGGTGTGTACCAGTTTGTCGGCCGCTTTTGGGTCTTTAACATAAGGGCTGTCAAACAAACCCAAACGGAACTTTACCCGCAAAACATCCGCTACGCGGGAGTCAATTACCTTCATCGAGATCTTGTTCTCTTTGATCAGCTCGCGCAGGGGTAAAATAAAAGTTTGAGGCGGGGTGAAATTGGTACGCACATTAAGCCCGGCCTCTACCGCCTGCCTCACGGCTTCTTTATAATTAATGGCTACTTTATGTTTCGAGAACAGGAACTCTACCGCCTCACTATCGCTCACCACATATCCCTGGAAACCAAACTTTTGGCGAAGCAATTCCGTCAGGAAATAATAACTACCGGTAACGGGTACGCCATCCCAATCATTGTAGCTGCTCATCACCCCCATCGGGTGTGCTTCCTGTATCACCCTGCGAAACGGGTAAAGATAGATCTGGTGCATCTCGCGCGGGGCAACATGCGGATCGGTACGGGCGCTACCGTCACGGCCGCCTTTGGGAACGCTGTAAACGGCATAATGTTTCAGGGTTGATGCCACGCCCTCTTCCTGGATGCCCAGTACCATTTGCTTGCCCATTTCGGCGATCAGGAAGGGGTTTTCGCCATAACATTCTACCACACGGCCCCAGCGCTGGTCGCGGGCGGGGTCAAGTATCGGCGCATAAACATTGGTATAGCCAAGGGCTTTTGCCTCCCGGCCTACGGTTTGGCCGGCTCGCCTAACTAAAGCTTTATCCCAGGTGCTGCCAATGCCTATTGGTGCCGGCAGCGGGGTAGCACGGTCGTGATTTAGGCCGTGGATTCCCTCGTTGGTAAAATCGACCGGGATGCCCATGCGGGTTTCTTCTACAAACCACTTTTGCACGGTGTTTATAGCCAATGCATGCTTGCTAAAGGGATACGAATATTGTGTAGGCGCATCGTCGGTTTTGGAGGTAAGGTTATTTAGCTCTTCGTCGATATTGGCGATGCCGTCCTTCCAAATCTCGTTCTTCCAATTAGCGGTGGGCATTTCGTCTTTTAGCACACGCTTGTAGCCATAAAGGGTAGCCATTTGGCAGGTTTTCTCCTCTACGGTCATCTGGCTTAACAGATCGTTAACGCGTTTCTCGATGTTTTGGGACGGGTCTTCGAATACATCCATGCGGCCGTTCTTATTAAAATCGACCCAGCCCTTGTGGTATATATTTTTTTGTTGTGCCGATGCAGACAAGGCAAGCCCAAGCAAAGGAAGCAGCAGTGGCAGTTTTTTCATACTGGTAGAAAAGTAATTATTGGTTTACATCTCAAATATATAAACTACATGGCAGATGCAGCTTTTAGCCTTCAATAATTCAACTATTACGTTTTCGTTGGGGCATTGCAAACAATTACGTATTTATGCGTTATTGTTAAAGCTATTTAAAATAGCAGTTAAATCCCCTTATGCGCTACGTTTTTATTTTACTGTTAACCGTTCTTTGTTCTTTTAAAACCATCAACCCCGATGAGGCCGCCAAAGCCAATCTCATCTGCGGCAAATGGCAATCCAGCGAAAAAAACTTAACGGTTGAGGTTTATCCATACAAAAATACTTTTAAAGCAAAAATCATCTGGTTTAGCGGCGGGGTTTCCAAAACCAAACCCATGGAAACCATTACCGATATTAAAAACCCCAACTCCGCCCTGCGCAATCGTAAGGTACTTGGGCTTAATGTGGTAGAGGACCTAAAATATGATGCATCGTCAAACTCATGGGAAGGCGGCAAGATCTACGAAGTACAAAGCGGTAAATACTGGAGTGCTGCCGCCGGTATCGACAAAACAGGTTTATTAAAAGTAAAAGGTTACTGGAAAATAAAGTTCTTAGGTAAAACCATGACTTTTAACAGGATACTATAAATTTGTTTAATTATTCTGAAAAATAATTTGTAAAGTTGGCATTACTATTGCCTATATTGTGTTGTTAAATTGACACCAATATGGCAAATGTGTTTTTGTGTAGTTTTGTGGCTTTAATGCTTGTTGGTAGTACAAATTACCATACACCTGTTGTAAAAATACCAGTAACATCTGCGGCAGCTGCTGAGAAAGTTTGCGGTAAATGGAAACTTGATGACGACAGGTTAATAGTGCAGGTTTATAAAGACGGCATGGAATTTAAAGCAAAAATTGTGTGGTTTGATGACCACGACGATAGCAGAGAGCTTGATTACTGGACAGACGAGAAAAACCCCGACCCTACCCTGCGTACCCGCAAACTTTTAGGCATGAATGTGCTGGAGAAACTTACCTACAACCAGCAAACCAACAGTTGGGAAGATGGAATGATATATGATGCAAAGCATGGCAAATTATGGAACTCATCTGCCTATATTGATAAAGAGGGCGCGCTTAAAGTAAAAGGGTACTGGCACTACAAATTTATTGGCAAAACGCTTACGTTTAAACGCATCTAAAAAATTTCACCCCATAAAAAAGGCGGCTTTCAATAGTGAAAGCCGCCTTTTCAATTTATTTAGGGGAGAATTATTGTTTCAAGAATTCGCCGCTTGCGTTAAGTTCAACTTCGTCGCTAAGCATTGGTGAGCCATATTTAGCACCGAAACCAAAATCAGAACGTTTGATTGTACCTGTAATTTTGAAACCGGCGTCAGGGCCTTTAGTCATTGGGTTGGTGATGGTACCACGGTAAACAACATCTAAAACAGCCGGTTTGGTAACACCGTGTAAAGTTAAATTACCGGTTACTTTGTATTTGTTTGTACCTGCAGCTTTAACGCTTGTGCTCTCAAAATTTAATTTCGGGAATTTAGCAACATCAAAAAAGTCTGGAGATTTCAAATGACCGTCGCGGTTGTCATTATCAGTACTTACAGATGCCGCGTTTGCAGAGAATGTGTATTTAGCATCGCTAAAATCAGGTTTTGCAGCAACGATGCTTGCGTCGAAATCTTTAAATGTACCGTCAACATCAGATACTGCAAGGTGGGTGATGGTAAATTTAACGTGTGAGTGTGCTTTGTCAGCTTTCCAGGTGCTTTGGGCAAATGCGGTTTGCATAAATAATGCAGTAGCAGCAAAGGTTAAGATTTTTTTCATGGTTTAAATTTTTTCAGTTTGATATTTTAATAAGTCAAATATAGATAAAGGTTTGATATGGGATAATAAAAAAGGTGTTTAAACATCTTTTTTGAATGGGAAATGACCAAGGCCTATTTATGCTGAAAAAACGCGTCGACTTTTTTATTGAACGTATCAGCATGTTCTATCAATGTACCATGGCCCGAATCCTTTACGATCCACAACTGCGAGCCTGGGATATTGGCCTGGATAAGGCGGGTATGTTTATCTGCTATCACATCATGATCGCCGGCTATAATTAGCGCGGGGCATTTAATTCTATGCAGTTCGGTTAGTTTAATATTGGGTTGTTCCCAATCCAGCATAAACATTTTCCAGGCATTTCTTTCTTTGGCGGTGCGCCATTTCCTATTCTTGTTTTGCTCGTAATAATTTTTGGAACCCGGCCAGCCATTAGGGTCGGCATAGCTGGATGCGTCTGGCGTAACGTTAGCCCCTGTGGATGCGAACTTTATTACCTTATCCGGGTGGCGCACGGCCATTAAAATAGCACTAATACCACCATCGCTCCAGCCTAATACATACGCTTTGCTAATATGCAGTACATGTAGTAATTCGGCAAAATCATCGGCCATTTGCTCAAAGGTGATGAATGGGTTAGTATCTACTGACTTACCTTGCGAACGGCTATCCACCAAAATCACACTGTACTTCTTGGCAAAGCAAGGCACATTCTCGCTAAAGGCACTCATATCGCCACCATTACCGTGTATCATCAGCAAAGGTTCACCGCTGCCGTATTCCTCCACATAAAGCTTTATACCGCGCACATCGTAATACTTACCCACAGCGGCATTTTTACCATATGGCACTTTTTGCGCGAAGCTAAACGCGGCTATCAGTTGTGGTATCAGCGCCATTAATATTATTCGTTTTAGGTACATGGGTTGTTTTAATGAGGTAAATATAGTAATCGTATAGCTTTCATTTACCTTTCGTTTTAGGTGATTATATCTGTCTAACCTATTACATGCATTTGTATGCGTACCATCTTCCTAACCTTATTTATTAATTTATTTTTTATTCAAATTTCTAAAGCGAAAAGCGGGTTTGTGATTGGCGTTAGGGACATAACACCATCAGTTAACTTCCTCGATTCCAAATATAACTTTGTTGCGTTTACCTCGGGTACGGCACTACTAATTTTGGCAAGGGGATAAATAAACTTCGCCCTAAATATTACGCGCCCCTAAATTATAGCTTTGGCGGGTTCTTTCTAGGGATGTCGTTCAGGCTTGGGCATTAAACAATATTCACCCATTGGCCACTATCTAAACTACGATAAATAGCATCAACAACCTTCATATCCATTAAACCTTCTTCGCCGGAAACGCGGCTTTGCTTTTTAAGCTGTACGCAGGTGGCAAAATCGTCCATCTGGGCAGCTTGTTGTATAATATTAGGGATATGCATGGGTTTACCGTTTACTTTGCCGTTTAAACCATTATACCCGTAGGCGGGCTGCAATTCAAAATTCCCTTTTTCGGCTTCAACCTGCAGGTAACTCCAATCATTATTATAACTGCTTTTGCCCGTAACTTTTTGTCCTCCGGCGAATTTTAATTCCCAAAAAACGGTCTCGTCAACCTCTTTAAAAAGCTGCGGCCTGGTTTTTTGCTGGGTGGCCTTAACGGCAATTGGTTCCTGCCCCAGCGTATAACGCGCACCCTGTATGGCGTAGATACCCATATCCATTAAACCGCCACCACCCGCCATAGCCTTTTTAAGTCGCCAGGCGTTGGGGTCGCCGTTGTAGGTAAAGCCATTCCCGGTATCAATTTTGGTTACTTTGCCAAATACCTGTTTTTGCCCAAGGCGCATTACCTCCAGCGTGTGCGGCTCGAAATGCAAGCGGTAACCTATTGACAGCAGACGGTTTGCCTTTTTGCAGGCGGCTATCATTTCGCGGCACTCAGCAGCATTAAGGGCCATAGGTTTTTCGCATATTACATGCTTGCCCGCTCGTGCCGCACGGATGGTGTACTCTTTATGCATCGAAACCGGCAGCACTACATAGATAATATCAATATCCGGGTTACGGGCAATGTTATCGAAATTTTGGTAATTGTAAATGTTCTTTTGCGGGATACTATATTTTGCCGCCCAGCTTTTGGCTTTGGCAGGCGTGCCGGTAACTATACCCGCCAGGTAACAGTTTTTAGTATGCTGCAACGCCGGGGCCAGTTGCCCGCTGCTGTAACCACCCAAACCTACCAAGGCAATACCCAGCCGTTTATCGGGTTTAGTTAAGGCAAGCGCAGAAAGAGCCGGGCCAAGCAGCAACGCGCTTGCGCCAATAGTACTGTTGAGGATAAAATCTCTGCGGGATAGTCTTTTGGTTTTCATAATGGCTTTAGTTTAAGGTATCATAATTTAACAGCAAATTTTATACCTGTAAAGGTCATTTACTCAAAACTCTCTTTATATTTCTTTATAGCAACCAAAATAGATTGTACAATATCATTTTGCCCTTTTTCGGAATTCAGGTATTTTTCGTCGGTTGGGTTGTTGATGAAACCAGTTTCCAGCAGCATGCCGGGCATGCTGCTTTGCTGTAGTACAAGCACACCCTGCTCGCGTACACCGAGGCTTTTGCGGCCGTTATTCACTTTAAGTTGGTGGTTTAGCAGGTTACCAAACTGCACGCTTTGCTTGCGGTAACGTTGCTGAAACGCAGCCAATACAATGGCGTTAAGCGCGGCATCATCGCCGTAGCCGTTGTATTTTTTCTTATAATCCTTCTCTATAAATATGGAAGCGTTCTCGCGCAGGGCTTCTAATTGCTCGCCTTTGCGGTGGAAACCATAAACTAACAGCAGCACGCCGCGGTTAGGGCTTACCCGCTCGGGCGATGAGTTGCAGTGAATCGAAATAAAAAGGTTGGCGTTATTCTCATTAGCGATGTTGGCGCGCCTGTGCAGTTCAATAAATTTATCGGTGCTGCGCGTCATGATCACGTTTACACCGCTGATGGCATTATTGATAGCCACTTTCAATTTTTTGCCGATGCTTAGCGCTATGGTTTTCTCGTTGGAGTAAGCGCCGTGCGCGCCGGGGTCTTTACCGCCATGGCCGGGGTCTATAACGATGGTTTTAAACTTGAATGAATGTTCGGGGGCACCCTCTTTTGCAGCTTCGGCCCTGGCCTTGCGTTTGGTTTGTGATACTGCCGGCAATGCAGCCAGCATCAACATAAAAAAAACAGAACTGTATAGGGTAACTTTTAAGTGCCTGGATAACATGCCGCAAAGGTATATAAAACCTAACACGCAGATAATATCCTGCAACCAAATTTTCTAAATAATTAAATATTAAACACTTCCAGTAAGTTGTTTATTAATTTTTTAAAAAACACGCAACCAATTTAAAAGAATATGCGTAATAATTAAAACCGAAGCACACCACTATAAATTGAAAACGAGAGATTAATAACGAAGACGAATAATTTATATGAACGAACTGTTTACTACTTCTACAGCTAACTTTTTTTACTTCCTCGTAATAGGATCTGTTTTGGTGTATTTGATACTAAAATTCGATAAGCAAAACCGTAAAAAACTTGATAAGATATTAATGCAGTCAAAAGATGTACAGCCAATGTACATGCGTAAATCGGCACAGCAAAAAGTGCAGTCGCTAAAAGTTGCCTGCGCCGAGCAAAAGGTTGACCGTGCCATAGTTGAAAAACAACTGGACGAACTGGTGAAAGAATACGACCAGGGCCACATTACCCTACCCGATTATTGTAACCAACTGAACCGACTACTGGCGATGACAGCGTAGCGGAGATTAAAGATTAATTTGCTTTAACATTGAATGTTTATAGAATAATAGAATAGTTTGTAATTAAAGCCCCTTTTTACCGAGGCGCTTTTAAGTTAGACAGGATTTTATTATACCCATTCTACTCATCACATATTTGCTTCGCACGACCACCCTCTTTGTGAAGCAGAGAGGGTCGACGAACGTGATAATGTCGGGGTGAGTAAATTATGCGGCGACCCAGGGTAAGTTATTTTCCCTAAATTTGTCCCGCTAACTATGACAGAAAACACCAATCCTTCCCATCTGCAAATAGTACCTACTGCCGATGGTTCAAATACCATTTACAACGCTCGGGTTGGTGAAAACTACCATTCGCACCACGGGGCCTTGCAGGAGAGCAGGCATGTGTTTTTACATTCGGGGTTGGAATATTTTTTGGCGAACACCGGCATTGGCAATACCGAAGTTTCTGTACTGGAAGTAGGTTTCGGTACCGGGCTAAACTTTTTGCTTACTGCCGATTTTTGCACAATGCAGCAAATAAAATTGCAATACACCGGCATTGAGGCCTACCCTCTCACCAACGAAATGATCAGCCAGACCGGCTATGATCAATATGTAGCCTCTTCTACTTGGGAAAGTTTTTTAGAGCGCTGTAAGGGCTCATTATCCGCAACTGTTAAAATGAATGGTTATGTCGATCTTCATGTAGCGGCATCTACGCTTCAAGATTTTACATCGGCACAAAAATTTGACGTTATTTACTTTGATGCTTTTGCGGCCACCTATCAACCCGAAATGTGGAGCGACGAGGCCATTGCCCATACCCTGCAGTTTTTAAAACCTGGCGGTGTGTTTGTAACCTATGCTATCACCGGCAACCTAAAACGCGCTGTAAAAGCACTGGGTTTAAAAGTGCAGAAAGCACCCGGCGCACCGGGTAAGCGGGAGATGCTGCGCGCTGTTAAAAGTTTATAGTGCAATAGCTGTAGCAGTAATAAATGCTGCCGTTACTACTTCAAATATTAAACTGCTCCTGCAACGGCCACTGCTACTAAAACCGAATACCTTATCTTTGATCATCTAATTTAACAAAATGCCAATTACTGCCCCTATTACCGCATATACCCCATCTGCGGCGTTTGACCGCTTGCTTACCATTATGGACGACCTGCGGATCAACTGTCCCTGGGATAAAAAGCAAACACTGGAAAGCCTTCGCCATTTAACCATCGAAGAAACTTACGAACTATCTGACGCCATCCTGAGCGGCGATACCGACGAGATCAAAAAAGAACTTGGCGATATTATGCTGCACCTGGTTTTTTACGCGCGCATCGCATCAGAAACCGAAAGCTTTAACATCACCGGCGTACTAAACGGCATTTGCGATAAACTGATAAACCGCCATCCGCATATCTACAGTGATACCGTTGTAAGCTGCGAGGAAGATGTAAAACGCAACTGGGAACAGATAAAGCTGAAAGAAGGTAATAAATCTGTGTTGGGTGGTGTGCCTGCATCATTACCAGCATTGGTAAAAGCATCGCGCATACAAGAGAAAGCCCGCGGTGTTGGGTTCGACTGGGATAGCAAGGACCAGGTTTGGGCCAAGGTAGAAGAAGAACTACAGGAGTTTAAAGATGAGTATAATGTGGCCGAAGAAAAGGACATAGACCATGATAAAGCCGAAGGCGAATTTGGCGACCTGCTGTTTTCGCTGATCAATTACGCGCGCTTTATAGGTATAAACCCCGAGGATGCTTTGGAGAAAACAAACCGGAAGTTTATTAAACGTTTCCAGTACCTGGAAAGTAAAGCCGAAGAACATGGCAAACAACTGAAAGACATGAACCTTGCCGAAATGGATGTATTTTGGAACGAGGCCAAAAAAGTTTAATAATTATTGCCTGCCTGTAGCGTTTCAGTATTTTGTACGTATTGATAGGTATAAACCCGAACAAGATGAGAAGATTAATTTATTTTTTACCAACGCTACTGATACTTGCTACAGGTTGTTTTAACAACGATAACTCGGTACCTATTCCTAATCCCGAAGGCACCTTTTCCGGCGAATTCAGGCTTTTAAGAAAATTACCCAATGTTACAAAAATTGATACCACCAAAGCCACTATTCAACTGATTTTAACACCCGGCGTAGGTTTTAAAGTTTTGGGCGATACCATTAAAGTGCATGCAGGCAGCAAAGGCCGTTACGGCATTGCGGGCAACGGCATCCGGTTTGTGGATAGTACCTTTGTAGTTGGTAAATACAATAAAAGACACCTGCAAGGCGATTATCTTTTTGTATACAACGGTACAAATTTGCAAATGGTATTTAACAGCGGCGACAGCTTAAGTTTACAATACGATCTTAAAAAGACCAATTAAAGCATTAATTTTTTAAAATTGGTTGTTATTGTAGCGTTTCGTGTTTTGAGGCGTATTGTAAATATTCAACTAAGCAGTATTACAATTAATGCATGTACTTCACGGCATTACTGAAGATGAAATAGTCAGTAAATGTAAATCTGGAAGCATAAAACATCAGGAGTTACTGTATAAACAGTTTTATGGCTATGCTATGGGTGTAAGTATGCGTTACAGCCTTAACCAGGATGATGCTTTAGAAGTTGTGAATGACGGGTTTATAAAAGTTTTTAATAATATCGGCACCTATAATGCCGATAAACCTTTTAGGGCATGGTTGCGTACAATTGTAGTAAATACCGCTATTGACAGGCGCCGAAAAGAGATTAAACACCAAGCTAACTTAGATATTGAAGACGCCTATAACGTTGGCAGCAACGCTACTGCTATAGATACTTTAAACGCACAGGATATTTTAAAGCTGATGAAGCAATTACCGCAGATACAGCTTACCATTTTTAACATGTACGAAATAGATGGCTATAACCACGATGAGATAGGCAAAATATTGAATTTGCCGGCAAGCTCGTCAAGGGTTTATTTAAGCAGGGCTAAAGATAAATTAAGGCAGCTGTTAACAACCGAAACACAAAACCATGGATGAGCAGTTTGATAAAAAACTAAGCAACCACATCAGGAAGGTGTTTGATAACTACGAACACCACGGCGCTGAGCATGGTTGGGAGCAGTTGAGAAAAAAATTCCCCGCCGAAGAAAAGTACAATAGAGCTGCCTGGCTTTGGTGGAGCAGTGCTGCGGCCGTAATTTTGGTTTTTGTAATTATTTTAGCATGGTACAATAACAACGGCACCCCTGTAAATAACATGGCGGTTAAGCCTATAAAACAACAGCAACAGCCTGTTATAAAAGACACTGCGGCAATTAATAATACTATCGCCCCTGATAAAACAGAATCTTCTATTGCCAATAATAACCCTGCACCTGTATTTAACAATAATATTATTATCCCTACCTATGTAGATCGTACCCGTGGCGCGTCGTCTGCTGACAATACCGGTAACAATCACGCAAGTCAAAATACAAGTACAATTGTGGGTCAGCAGCCTGTTTTAAATGGAGTTCAATCCATTATCATAGCGCAAACAAACCCGGTCGTAAATAATAACGCAAGGCCTGTTATTGATAGCCAAAAAAACATCAATAACATTGCTAACCAACCGCAACTGGCAAATAATAACCTACCTGTCGGAAATAAAGTTTTGCCGGCTGCTGCGGATAACTCGACTAATAGTTTGGCTAATCAACAAGCACCTGTAAGATCAATGGCTGCTATGTTTGAAAACGACAGGCTGAACCGAACCACTAAAACCAATAAACAGGCCGATAAGCAACCCATGAAAAAGGTGAACTTTAGCATATATGCCGCTACTTATTTTAACTATGCCGAGGGCAGCACCAACCAGGTTAACGCCGGCGCGGGTATAACGTCGGATTTTAGGCTGAGTAAAAACCTTAAACTATCTACCGGCGTATCCATTGCGCAAAATTCGTTAAGTTATAATACACAGGCACCGCAAGCGGCCAGCGCGCTGGCCGATGCCGCCCCTGCGTTAAGGTCCGAAAGCCTTTTTAGCACCACAGCTGTTTTACCGGTATTTAAAAATTACAATGCCCGCCTGGTAGGGTTAGATATTCCTATTAACATCAAATATGAGTTTAATCCTCAAAAAACGGATGCTTACATATCGGCAGGTTTAAGTTCGGGCACGTTCATTAACGAAACTTACACTTACCGCTATGGCTACAGTGGCGGCGCGGGTTTTGCAGCAAACGCCGCGCCCGAAGAGCAAACCTCACATAACAGTTTCAACAGCTTTTATTTCGCTAAAACATTGAACTTCTCATTTGGTGTAGGTTATCCCGTAGGCAGCAACAGGTTGGTTATAGAGCCATTTGTTAAATACCCGCTTAGTGGCTTAGGCGCGCAAGATATACGCTTTGGCGCAGGTGGCGTAAACCTAAAGTTTAGCTTTAGAACGCAGAAGAAATAAAAATCACATCTTAAACGTTTTAAAATCAGACCATCATGCTTATGTTTGTAAAACAAGCCCGGCTAAATGCAACTACCACCATCATACGAGTTACGATCTGTAGTTAAGCATTATTTGTTTGTTAATACAGCTTATAGCGATCAATCTTTTTACCGGTTTTTCTCTGACGGCAACCCCGGCATTGTTTTCCACCTTAATACACCTTTGAGCCAGGTAAACAATTTAAATTTAGCTACACAGTTACAGCCAAAAAGTTTTATTTACGGGCAGATCACCCATTACAATAACATCATACTTAACGGCGATCTATCTATGCTGATTGTTGTACTTCAGCCATATGGTATTAACTCACTATTGGGGCTGGCTGCATCCGAGCTGAATAACACTATTGTAAAACTTACTGATGTTTTTAAACAAGATGCCGCAGATCTTGAAGATCAACTTTTAAGCTCGTCCGTTTTGCCAAAATTAATTTCACTGATAGAAAGTTTTCTGTTAAAACAGTTAACCGCTGTTAGCCGGGTTGATAGCTATGTTAAACAAGCTGTAGATATAATTTACCAAAAACGTGGTATGGTGCAAATACAGTACCTTACGAAAGCGTTACTCATTACCGAGCGGCAGCTGGAACGTAAATTTAAACACGACATCGGTACATCGCCCAAAAAATTTGTGGATATTATCCGATTCCAGTTCTTTTTAAAATCACTTCAAAATAGCCCCTCCGATAAAGCTATTAACGATATTATTTACAGCTATGGCTTTTACGACCAGGCACATTTAAACAAGTGTTTTAAAATAAATACCGGTTTAACACCTCTGCAATACAAGGCAAAATTCAATCCGTCGGTGATCAATTTTATGCAGGTTTAGTAAAAAAAGATTGTCGGTTATTTACAATGCATAAGTTATTGGGCAAGATACTTTTGTTAAAAACAAACATCATGAAAGAGAACCTAAAAATAGCGACGGCTCAGTTTGAAAATAAAAACGGCGATAAAACTTATAATTTAAGTATAATAAGGCGATTGGCTGCAGATGCTGCCCGGCAAGGGGCGCACGTTATCGCTTTTCACGAATGTTCTGTAACCGGATACAGTTTTGCAAGGGGGCTATCTAAAGAACAGATGCTTGCTTTGGCAGAGGTTTTACCGCAGGGGCCAAGCATTAATGCACTAAAAGCCATCGCAAATGAACATAATATTGCCATACTGGCCGGGTTATTTGAAAAAGATGAGAACAACAATTTATATAAGGCCCAGGTTTTTGTAGATAAAACCGGGATGATCGCTAACCATAGGAAGCTACATCCGTTTATTAACCCCAATATTTTGCCTGGCAATTCGTATACCGTATTTGATCTGTATGGTTGGACATTTGGCATCCTGATCTGTTATGATAACAATGTAATAGAAAATGTTAGAGCCACCACCCTGCTGGGTGCCGAGGTGATTTTTATGCCGCATGTAACCATGTGTACGCCATCGCCAAGGCCGGGCGCAGGCTTTGTTGATGCTTCGCTTTGGTTGGATAAAGAAACGAACAGGGAAATGCTAAGAAATGAATTTGACGGGCCAAAGGGCAGGCAATGGTTAATGAAATGGCTGCCTGCACGCGCTTACGACAATGCCATTTATGCTGTGTTTTCTAACCCTATAGGCATGGATGACGACCAGCTAAAAAACGGATGTTCGATGATCTTAGACCCTTACGGCGAAGTTATGGCCGAATGCCGATCATTAGGAAATGAAATTGTTATTGCAGAAATATCGCCCGATAAGTTAATAAAAGCCGGCGGTTATAGATACATGAAAGCCCGCAGGCCTGCTCTTTACAAAGATATTATTGGTGCAGATCATCGGTCCGAACAAAAAGTAGCCTGGTTATGATCCTATTTAAACCTAATGGCCTTTACAGGTTGTATCCGCGTAACCAGCATAGATGGCACGATGAGCACCAAAAGGCATACTATTAACGTACCTGCATTTACCCATAAAACATCTGCCCATATAAATCTTATGGGCACAAAAGCCATGTAATATGATGCCTGGTCAAGTTTGAAGAAATTTGTTTGCTGCTGAAAGTATCCTACACCCAAACCCAAAGCATTACCCAATACCAGGCCTACCCCTATCAGATAGGTGGCATTGTACAAAAATATCTTTTGGATCATCCAGTTACCGGCCCCCATGGCTTTAAAAATACCTATCATGGAGGTGCGCTCCAGTATCATTATGAGCAGTGCCGAGATCATATTGATGACCGCGACAGCTATCATCAGCACCAGCATCACTATAATATTTACATCCAGCATATCCAGCCAGCCAAAAATGGTGGGGTAGTTCTGTAAAACAGTGTATGATTTTAGCTTGATAGGCAGCTTATCATCAATATTATTTGCGGTAGAGATGATCTTGTTAAAATCAGCAATACGTACCTCATAGCCACCTATTTCACCGTGGCTCCAATCGTTAAGGCGCTTAATTAGGGTAAGGTCGCCAATTACAAAGGTTTTGTCCACTTCATCAACCCCTATACTAAATATGCCTACAATTTTAAGCTTGCGTTTACGCAGAGGTTCCTGCACAAAATACATCATCACATCATCCCCGGTTTTTAACCGTAAGCGATTAGCGGTAAGCTGCGATATCATGATCTGGGTTTGCACCGCGGCAGTATCCGAATACTGAATAACCGTGCCGGCAACCAGCATCTTTTTAACGTAATCCCAGTTGTAGGTTTTGTCTACCCCTTTTAGCACCACGCCCTCAATTTCGTTATTTGCTTTGATGATGCCGGGCTTGGTAGCATATGGATATAAAGCCTCTACCTGGCTAACCGACTTTATATTTTTAACCACAGCGGCACTGTCGGTAAACGATGCACGGTCGAAAGAGGTATTGTTATCTGTCCGTACAATTTGGATATCTCCGGCAAAGCCTCTAACCTTTTGGCGGATCTCTTGTTTAAACCCGCGGATAACGGCCAGCGAAAGTATCATTACGCCAAGGCCCAGCATAATGCCAATAATGGCTATGCGGACAATTAATTTAGAGAAAGTACGCTTACTCTTAAACGTAATACGACTTGATATAAATCCGGCGAAATTCAATGCTGAAATGATTTTTTGTACCTTCGCAAAGATGCGTTTTTACACTTAAACATACTGCTTTTAAATTTGCTTTAACACCAAAAACTCATGACCGGTATTAAACTGTACACAGCCATAATTGCATTAAGCCTGCTATTTTTAAAATGCGACGACTTTGCGCAAGCACCAAAAGCATCAACCAAAACCATTAAAACGGTGGTGGTAAAAAAAACAACAGCACCCATACAACCCGCTGCCGACAGGTTGGACCTATACCTGCCATATCTTAAAGGCCGCAAAATAGGGGTGCTCATCAACCAAACATCCATCATTGGTACAAATAAAAAACCATTGGTAGATAGCTTGCTAAAACTTGGCGTGGATATTAAAAAGATCTACGGCCCCGAGCATGGTTTTAGGGGCAATGCCAGCGATGGCGCTACGATTGGCAATACCGTAGATGCGGTTACCGGCCTGCCCGCCATATCCCTTTATGGAAAACATTTTAAACCAACCCCCGAAGACCTGAAAGGCATCGACCTAATGATATTTGACGTTCAGGATGTAGGCACCAGGTTTTACACCTATGTATCTACCCTGCATTATGTAATGGAGGCCTGCGCCGAAAACAATATCGAGCTGATGGTATTGGACAGGCCAAACCCTAACGGCGTTTATGTGGATGGCCCGATATTGGACACTGCCGGGTTCCGCTCCTTCGTGGGGATGCACCCTATCCCGGTACTGCACGGGATGACCATTGCCGAATATGCCCAGATGATAAACGGCCAGGGTTGGTTAAAAAACAAAGTAAGGTGTAAGCTAAAAATTGTAAAAGTGGGCAACTATGCCCGTACTATGGATTATGTGCTGCCGGTTAACCCGTCGCCAAATTTGAACACCGCGCAATCCATACTGTTATATCCGCATATCTGCTTTTTTGAAGGGACAAAGCTAAGCCTTGGCCGAGGTACACTATTCCCCTTTCAGGTGGTGGGTAGCCCATGTCTGAAAGATAAGTACAACTTTAACTTTAAACCCGTGAGCATTCCGGGCATGAGCGATAAGCCACCCCTGCAAGATAGCGTTTGCTACGGTCTCGATCTTAAAAATTACAATATGCAAACCATTCGCAACAGCGGAAAACTTAATTTAGCGTGGTTAATTGATATGTATAAAATATACCCGGATAAGGCACATTTTTTTACACCCTATTTTAAAAGGCTTGCCGGTACCGATGAGTTGAGGAAACAAATTGTAGCAGGTAAAACCGAGGCGGAGATACGCCAGAGCTGGGAGCCGGGCTTAAGTAAGTTTAAGGCCATGAGGACTAAATACCTACTGTATAACTAATGCTATCTATCTTCAAAAACATAAAACCAGGAGCGCGCAAATGAGAATTATATTTATGGGTACCCCTCAATTTGCTGTTGCATCGCTTGATGCTTTGATAAAGGCCGGCAGCGATATTGTTGCTGTGATAACCGCGCCCGATAAACCAGCAGGTCGTGGCCAAAAGGTAAATCAATCGGCAGTGAAGCAGTATGCCGATGCCAACGGCATAAAAGTAATACAGCCCGAAAAACTGAAGAACCCGGAATTTTTGGCCGAACTGGAGGCGTTAAAAGCCGATCTGCAGGTGGTTGTAGCCTTTAGGATGTTACCTGAAGTTGTTTGGAATATGCCGCCAAAAGGCACTATTAACCTACATGCCTCTTTGCTGCCGCAATACCGCGGAGCCGCCCCTATCAACTGGGCTATCATTAACGGCGAAAAGGAAAGCGGTGTTACCACCTTCTTTTTAAAACATGATATTGATACCGGCGACATCCTTTTCACCGAAAAAGTGACCCTAAACGGTACTGAAACGGCCGGCGACCTGCACGACCGCCTAATGAATAAAGGCGCAGGCCTGCTGGTAAAAACCGTAAAAGGTATAGAAAGCGGCCGCTACCACGAACACCCGCAAGAAGAACTGGCCGAAAGCATGGAATTAAAACACGCCCCCAAGATCTTTAAAACCGATTGTCTCGTAGATTTCAATAACCCGGCAGAGCAGGTGTATAATTTGATAAGAGGGTTAAGCCCGTCTCCAACGGCATATACCGTATTGAACGATAAGGTATTGAAGATATACGGCGTAAATTTTGAGTCTGGCGAACCGGGGATTGCCGCGGGTGGTTTTGTAACCGATAATAAAACCACGCTGAAATTTGCCACCACAGATGGTTTCATCAGCGTAACGGACGTACAGATGGAGGGCAAAAAAAGAATGGGCATTGAAGAATTTTTGAGAGGGAATAAATTATAATTTGATGAATAGTACTGAAAGAATTGCTCAGCTAAAACAAGAGATTGAGCCGCTGCGTAAACAACTGATTAGCCACGAGCTATACCGCAATATTAACACCATAGATAGCCTGCATACCTTTATGCAGCATCACATATTTGCCGTTTGGGATTTTATGTCGCTGCTGAAAGCACTACAGAAAAACCTTACCTGCACCACCCTGCCGTGGATGCCGGTTGGCAGTGCCAATACCCGTTACCTTATTAATGAGATTGTAACCGGCGAAGAAAGCGACGTGGACCATACCTGTACACGCACCAGCCATTTCGAACTATACCTGAAAGCCATGGAGCAGGCAGGTGCTGATACATCAGCAATAGTTTCCCTATTCCAACAATTAAGCACGCAAAAAGATGTAAACATCGCGTTAGCAAAAGCAGAAATACCTGCCGCCGCACGCGAGTTTGTGAAGCATACTTTTGAGGTGATAGCCACCAACCAAAGCTTTTTGCAGGCAGCAGTATTTACGTTCGGGCGAGAGGATCTGATCCCCGGTATGTTTATAGAAATGGTGACGAGGCTGAATGGGCAGCTGCCCGGCAAAGTTGAGATATTACTTTACTACCTGGAGCGCCATATAGAAGTGGACGGCGACCACCACTCCCAGTTAGCCTACCAGATGACCGCCGAACTTTGCGGCGATGATGACAGCAAATGGGCGCAAGCAACCACCGCCGTTAAGCAAGCGCTGGAAGCACGTATTGCTTTATGGGATGGGATTTTGGCGGAGATAAAAGCGGAACAACTTGTAAATTAATTTACAATGCCTAATATATACACCCAGCTTTATGTATAAAGTTTTCGCAGTAAAAAACCGCGCTGCATTATTGGATATTGATTGGGACGAGCGATTGCGCTTATATATTAAAGCAACAGCTTAAAACAATGGCCATAAGATGTTAGCTATAAATAATATGTTCGACCATGTGCATATGTTTATTGGATTAAATCCTGAATATTCTGTTTCAGACCGGATGCTATTGGTAAAAGGCGACTCGTCCGAGTGGATCAACAAAGAAAAATTGACGCAATTTAAATTTCAATGGCAGGAAGGTTACGGTGCTTTTACATGCAGTAAATCGCAAATTGATAAGGTTGTTAAGTATATCAATAATCAGCAAGAGCATCACAAGAAAACTAATTTTTTAGATGAATACCGTCAGTTGCTTAAAAGCTTTGAAATAGCGTTTAATGAGAAGTATATATTTAAAGAGCCGGAATAAATTTTAGGTGTAAAGGTTAGCTCCTACGAAGCACAATTTTTTTATTATACGTTTTCTGCAAAGCGGTAGCCCCGATGGGGCGTTATACTTTTTACTGTTTATTAACCATGCAAATATATTCCGTTGGAACAACCGCTTTGTAGAAATTTCTACGAAAAGTAGTTTACTCCATAGGAATTACCCTTTCAATAGAAAAAATTACAACTTATTCAACTCATCCATCAGCGTTTTGCTGATGCGGTTAAAGTAGCGTTTTACGCCGTAGCCCATAACCCATTGGATGCCTTTGGTGGCATTGGTTAAAAACACCTCGTCGGCTTCGTTTAATATTTCGGGGTTTATCTGCGCCTCGGTAACGGGGATGTTGTTATCAAGTGCGAGTTGTATCACTACCTTGCGCATAACACCTTCTACACAACCTTCGCTTAGGGCAGGGGTGTATAAATGATTTTGATACCAAACAAATATGTTAGAACTGTTGGCCTCGCATAGGTACCTGTTTTGATTGATCAGGAACACATCATCCAGCTTATTTTGCTGTTTGTAGATGCCCGCCATTACGTATATAAGCGAGCTACAGGTTTTAATATTCGATAACCAGTTAAGCGGCTTTAGTAGTTCGGTGTAAACATCCATGATCAGGCCGCGCTCGTTCAGGAAATAGCGGGGTTCTTCAATCGGCTGGATCTCCAGGCAGTAGGCCATTTTATTTTGGGTAGGCGCATACAAGCCCTCCGCATCGCGAAAAACGGTTAAGCGCAAACGACCATGTTTTATCTTGTTACGACGGGCAAGCTCCTCTACCTTTTCTTTTAAAAACCAGCTATCGGCCTGCGAATAGCCATCAATCTTAAGCGCCTTCATTCCCTTTTGCAGGCGCTCGGCATGCAGCTCGGGGAATTTAAGTTTGCCTTTCATCACACGCATACTCTCAAACAAGCCGTCGCCATACCTGAATGCCCTGTTGGCAATAGTAAGCAACTGGCTATCTGCAGGTGTTATCTCTCCGTTAAAGTTGATATAAACAGGCATTTGTAGATATGAGATTTGAGATGTTAGATTCAAGAAATAACGTTTTTACAAACGTAGATAAAATCCTTAATCCCTACCTAACAACATTTAATAACTTAAAAAAAAATACTTAAGTATAATTTATTTTTTGATGAAACCCCGATAATAGCATTTTGTTCTTCTGTCTCAAATCTCATATTTCTTTTCCCACTTCTGTTTTGATATACTTTCGCCATTTATCTAAAACACCTTCAAAATCAGCAGGTAGCGAGGCTTCAAAGTAAATATCCTTTTTAAGCGAAGGATGCACAAAACCAAGCGATTGCGCATGCAGTGCCTGCCTTGGCATTATCTCAAAGCAATTCTCTACAAACTGGCGGTACTTGCTAAACACTGTTCCCTTTAAAATTTTGTCGCCGCCATACATGGCATCGCTAAACAAAGGGTGACCAATATGTTTCATATGCGCGCGGATCTGGTGGGTTTTGCCCGTTTCCAGTTTACACTCTATCAGGGTAACATAACCCATCCGCTCTAACACCTTATAATGCGTTACCGACCATTTTCCTTTCGCCGGGTCGTCGTATATCGACATCACCCTGCGGTCGTTCACACTGCGGCCTATGTAGCCGGTAACGGTGCCGTCATGCTCAATATCGCCCCAGGCAAGCGCTAAGTATTTCCGGTTGATGGTGTGGTCGTAAAACTGCTTGGCCAGGTAGCTCATGCTGCGCTCATTCTTGCTGATGAGCAGCAGGCCGGACGTATCCTTATCAATACGGTGCACCAATCCGGGGCGGCCATCGTTCCCCGGCAGGGTTGGCAATTGGTTAAAGTGATAAACCAGTGCGTTCACCAGCGTGCCCTCATAGTTATTAAAACCCGGATGCACCACCATACCGGCGGCTTTATTCACGATGAGTACATCGTTATCTTCATAAATAATTTCGATGGGCAGGTTTTCCGGATAAACCTCGGTATCGCGCGGCGGGTGCGGTAACACTACCGAGATCACATCCTGCGGTTTAACCCGATAGCTGGCTTTAATAATCTTATCATTCACCAATACGTTGCCGGCATCGATAGCATTCTGGATGCGGTTACGCGATGCATTCTCTACCCGGTGCATCAAAAATTTATCTATCCGCAACAGCGACTGCCCCTTATCAACAACCACGCGCAGGTGTTCAAACAAATCCTGCTCGTCGCTATCAATTATGGCGGTTTCATCAATCATGTGGCAAAAGTAAGAAAAAAGCCTCACCCCACCCTCGCCATAAGAGAGGGTGCAAATGCTTTTTAAAGTCCTCTCCTTTGGGGAGTACCAGGTGAGGCTCTTTTAATTTCCTTAAATTTACCCCATGCATCTTAACCTTGAAATATATAGCCCCGTACAGCCAATAGAAAACGAACTATTTACAGCCAAAGGCTTACAGGTATCCATCAAGCGCGACGATCTCATCCACCCCATCATCTCGGGTAATAAATGGCGAAAACTTAAATATGTGCTGCAACAAGCACAGGCACAAAACAAAACGCATTTGGTAACATTCGGCGGGGCGTACTCCAACCATTTACTGGCAACAGCGGCTGCTGCGGCAAAATTCGGTTTTAAAGCAACGGGCGTTGTGCGCGGCGAAGAGGTCGTAAATGACACTCTGTTTCTTTGCAAACTACACGGCATGCAACTGATCTTTACAGACCGGGAGGGCTACCGCGATAAACAAGCTCTATTCAAGAAGTTTTTTGCTAATGACAGGCAAGCCTTTTTTATCGACGAAGGTGGTGCATCTGCCGAAGGTGCCAAAGGCGTAAGCGAATTAGTTAACGAACTCTCCCAAACCTACGAAAATATCTTTTGCGCCTGTGGAACCGGAACCACCGCAGCAGGCATCATCAATGGCGTCACCGCTAAAGGCTTACCCACCCAGTTCAATGCTGTGACAGTGCTTAAAAATGGCGATTTCATGCGCGATGAAATTAACCGTTTTTTAACCTCCCCTGCACAATATGCGTTGCATACGGATTACCACTTTGGCGGCTATGGCAAAACCACGCCCGAGCTTATCGGGTTCATTAAGCAATTTGTAACCCAAACCGGCATCCTTATCGAACCCATCTACACCGGCAAAATGCTTTACGCTATTTACGACTTGGCAGCCAAAGACCACTTTGCCCCCGGCAGCAAGATCCTCGCCATACATAGTGGGGGTATCTGGGGGTTATTAGGGATGAAGGATAAATTCTTATAATATGCAGATTTGAATATTAAATTGAGCTATTCCCTTCATCTGCACATCTAAAATTTGCACATCTGCACATCAATTATTGGTATACCAATAATTGCTTTAGTTCAAAAAATAGGTTTAGTTCATTTAAAGTTACTTTTTTGGCAATTGGTATAAAAACCTTTAAAATATTGTTATTTAGGCGTTTTTGTTAGATTTGTATAACCAATAATTCTACTTTATGTACCAATTGCAAGTAACTCCGCAGAACGTTCAGGCTACCCTTAGCAAGCATATTTTGGCCGATGGTTTCGACCTTATCTTTGATATGGAAAAAAGCCAGGGCGTTCATATTTATGACTCCAAAAACAACCGCACCCTATTAGACTTTTTCACCTGCTTTGCATCGGTACCCCTGGGTTATAATCACCCAAAAATGCTAAACGACGAGGGCTTTAAAAAAAACCTGATGCTGGCCGCATTAACCAATCCATCCAACTCCGATATTTACACCGAGCAATACGCCCAGTTTGTAGATACGTTTAGTCGCGTTGGCATACCCGATTACTTGCCCCACGCCTTCTTTATTGCAGGTGGGTCGCTCGCTATTGAGAATGCGCTTAAGGTTGCTATGGATTGGAAAGTTCAAAAGAACTTCGCCAAGGGCCACAAATCCGAAAAAGGTTTTAAGGTGATCCACTTTGAAAACGCATTCCACGGCCGCTCGGGCTATACCCTAAGCTTAACCAATACCCAGCCCGTTAAAACCAAATGGTTCGCCAAGTTCGACTGGCCGAGGGTGTCGTTACCTGAGGTTCACTTCCCGCTTACGGATGCCAATATTGAAGACCTGAAAGATCGCGAAGCAAAATCCATCACCCAAATAAAACAAGCCTTTGCCGATAACCCGGATGACATTTGCGCCATTATCATCGAGCCTGTATTATCCGAGGGTGGCGACAAACACGTTCGCCAGGAGTTTTTAGAGCAATTGCGAGCCATTGCCGATGAGAACGTAGTGATGCTGATTTATGATGAAGTACAAACCGGAGTTGGCCTTAGCGGTAAGTTTTGGCTGCACCAGCATTTTGGCGAAAATGCCCGCCCTGATATTTTGGCCTTCGGTAAAAAAATGCAGGTATGCGGTATACTGGCTGGCAAAAAGGTTGACGAGGTGGAGAACAATGTTTTCAACGTATCATCGCGCATCAACTCTACCTGGGGCGGTAATTTGGTTGATATGGTTCGCTCATCCAAAATCCTGGAAATTATTGAAGAAGATAGCCTTTGCGCGCAAGCCGCCGCAACTGGCGAATACCTGCAAACCAGCTTAGAAAATATCGCAGCTAAAAACAATATCATAACTAACGTGCGTGGTAAAGGTTTGCTAACTGCCTTTGATTTCCCAGATGCTAACACCCGTAACACCTTTATTAATATTGGTTTAGAGAATAATATTATGTACCTGGGCTGTGGCGACAGAAGCATTCGCTTTAGGCCGGCCCTTATTATGGACAACGGCCATATTGACGAGGGTATGCACATGCTGGAAAAGATATTGCCGCAACTATAATACAACTGTAATAATATTGCTACAAGCGCCTGTTTTTACACAAACAGACGCTTTTTTTATTTATCAAATACTATAATTGCAAATTAGCGTTATTATAATATTAATTAATAATTGTGCCTTAATTGCTATTAATTAATAATTGTGACTTAATTGTTATTAATTGAGGTATAGATACGTAACATATAAAACGCATTATTTATATATATACATATAGGACTAGAAATAGAATGAACAGACAAATTGAAAAATTAAAAAAACAACTTACAGAGATTGCTGAAGTTGTTAATTCTTTCCAGTCTGAAGCTGTACAGGTGAGAGTGGTTGACAGGCTTTTAGACGAGATTATGGAAACAGAGCGTGGTGATACGGAAGGATCTGAAATTTTTAATAAAAGAGGACGCAGGCCATCAAGAGAAAATGAAGTGAACCAGGAGCATGGCCGTAAAAAACCGGGTGCCACCAAGGTGTTGAACCATTTGCTAAACAGCGATTATTTTAAAACACCACATTCTATATCATCCATTGCAGAGTACTGCAAAGAAAAATTCGATTCGGAATTTAAAACATCCGAGTTATCAGGCATCCTGCTAAAGCTTGCCAAAGAGAACAGGCTTAAACGCGAACGCAGCAACGAGAACAACCGTTTTGAATACGTAGGCATTTAAAGTTTAATGAATTTAACGAAAGAAAGCCACACAATTTGAATGGCCTTCTTTCGTTATCGGAAATTTTTGGTAACAACACCAACAAAAGCGGGAAATTGAGCGGCCTCTTCAAGTCCTCGCAGGGTCTTCTAAAAGATAGCCTGCGCGCACACACAAGGCATCGTAGGGTCTACGATGTGAGTCCCTACGACAACGAAATCTAATCCTTATCTCAATTCAAACAAATTATCTACCCCTAAGATCTTTCTCGATGTAAAGCCTTCGCCGTATTTGGTGTTGATGCTTTTGCCAAACTCGCGGCCGCGACCATTTATCTGCTCGATGAAATCGGGAGACGAGATGTAGGTTTGTGGCTCGTCCTCATTATAATCCGGGCTGTGGAACTGGGAGCTGTAGGCGTAAACGCTTTCTATCTTTTTACCCCAAAACTCGGTTACATCTACAATAATATCAGGCTTAATGTACCTGTCCTGTATAAAATGAAGTACCTGTGTTGGGCGCCATGGCTCTTGCGCTTTATCATCTGCATCAAAAGTTTCTATCCGTCGCAAGCCCGATAAAAATGCGGATGCTTCTACCAGTTCGTTCGCGCGGCCATGATCGGGGTGGCGGTCATGATAGGCATTGGTGATCACTATTTCGGGCCGAAACTTACGGATAGCTGCTATCACTTTCAGTTGGCACTCTTGCGTATTGGTAAAAAAGCCGTCTGGAATAGCCAGGTTTTCCCTCACGGATAAACCCAATATTTCGGCAGCCTTCGCGGCCTCTTCATCGCGAATCTCGGCAGAGCCACGGGTACCCAGCTCACCGCGGGTAAGGTCTACAATGCCTACTTTATGTCCAAGTTTTATATGTTTTAATATGGTGCCTGCACAGCCCAGTTCGGCATCGTCGGGGTGTACGGGTAAAACTAAAATATCTAATTTCATAAACAGAACGCTATTTAGGCACAGCAGCCAATAGCCGCTGTATCTTTTTCTTTATTTTAGATGATGTAGGTTTTGTGAAAGGGTAAAAGAAATCAACAATCTTGCCGTTTTTATTAATAAGATACTTGTGGAAATTCCAGCGCGGTTTTGATGTTCCTGCTAAATACTTATACAGTGGTATCGCAAACTCACCACGTACACGGGATTTCTCAAACAAGGTGAAGTTATCGCCATAATTATGACAAAAACTTGCAATTTCATCGCCGGCTAAAGGCTCCTGCCCCCCAAAATCATCAGACGGAAAAGCCAGGATCTCAAAATCTTTATCGGCAAATTCTTTTTTAAGGTCGGCAAGGTCTTGCAGTTGCGGGGTAAAACCGCATTGCGATGCTGTGTTTACTATCAGTAAAACTTTGCCGCGGTAGTCGGCAAGGCCTATATGCTCGCCATTCAGTTTCTCAACTGTGAATTGGTAGATGCTGTCGTTATCCATTTAGTTATAGCTGGAAACGTAACCGGCGTCGCGCAAGATCTGTTCAATATCGCGTTGTTCTATCGGGTCATACGTTTCTTTTAGGTTATGCCCAAATATACGGGCTACCGATTGGAAGAGGAAGGCGTTGAAACCGCCCTTAAGTTCTTTTGCTAATGCAAAGCTGGTGTTACCCGTTTCACGGCTAACCAGCTTTATCAGTACCTCACCCTGACTAATTGTCAGATTTTTAATATCGTGGTTAAACAAAGTTTTTATCTCTGTTTCACAGGCCTTCATCAACTCTTTTTGTTTCTTTTTATCGCTGGTAAGGGCAAGGTCGCGCTGTAGCTGGCGATAGCGCTGGCCCGCGAAGCGTGCATATGGCAACACTTTATTCACATTATAGCGTAAACGCATGTAATCAAGCCTATCCTGCTCGCTGGCAAAAATACGTGTATCAACAATGCGTACTTCGCGCCCAACTATCCAGGGCACCAACTCACCGTCAAGCTTGGTCATGTATACCTTTATGGTATCATTTTTGCCAAGAGTAACTGGTGGCGCGGGTTTCTCGTCCTGGGCTTTTAAGCTCCCAAGCGCGCAACAAAACAACAAAAGAGAAACAATAAATTTCATATTTTTACTTGATTCAAAATTAACGCATTTTATTTTGTTATTTTATATAAAACTGCAATAAAATTTAATGTTTTCGGGTTTAATTATAGTAATACCCCATCCCATACATGAAAGATTTAGTGATTGACCTGGAAGCCGAGAAAAAAGAGATCCTGAAAAGGTACCGGGCATTGCTGCGCGCCAGTAAATCTACCCTGCAAAAGGGCGATAAACGCATGATACGCAAGGCCTTTGAAATGGCTTTGGAGAGCCACAAAGATATGCGCCGCAAAAGCGGCGAGCCTTACATATACCACCCTATTGCGGTAGCGCAAATTGCTGCCGAAGAAATAGGCTTAGGTACAACATCCATCGTTTGTGCCCTGCTGCACGATGTGGTGGAAGATACCGATGTTACGCTGGAAGATATTGAACTGGAGTTTGGTAAAAAGGTTGCCAAAATCATTGACGGGCTTACCAAAATATCGGGTGTGTTTGATACCAACAGCTCGTTACAGGCCGAAAACTTTCGTAAGATGCTGCTTACCCTTGCCGATGATGTGAGGGTGATACTGATAAAACTGGCCGACAGGCTGCACAACATGCGTACCATGGAGTTTATGCCGCGTGATAAGCAACTTAAACTATCATCAGAAACAGTATACCTGTACGCCCCGCTTGCCCACCGGTTGGGTTTGTATGCCATAAAATCCGAACTGGAAGATCTGTCCATGAAATACATGGAGCGCGAAACTTACCAATTCATCAAAAATAAACTTAACGAGAAAAAAACCGAGCGCGAGAAATTCATCCGTGATTTTATTGAGCCTGTAAATAAGGTGTTGGAAAGCCAGGATGTGCATGGCGAGCTGTTTGGTCGCCCAAAATCCATCCACTCCATCTGGAATAAGATGAAGAAAAAGGCCATTCCGTTTGAAGAGGTGTACGATCTTTTTGCCATCAGGATCGTATTAGACAGTATACCTGAGAACGAGAAAGCCGATTGCTGGAAGGCCTACTCGATAGTTACCGACTTGTACAGGCCAAACCCCGACAGGCTGCGCGACTGGATCTCATCGCCAAAGGCAAACGGTTACGAGTCGTTGCACACCACAGTTATGGGTCCGCGCGGGCAATGGGTTGAGGTGCAGATCCGTACCAAACGAATGAACGAGATCGCCGAGAAAGGTTTCGCGGCACACTGGAAATACAAGGAATCATCTACGGATAGCGGGCTGGACCTGTGGGTGCAAAAAGTTAGGGATATGCTGAAGAACCCTGACTCCAACGCGCTCGACTTCCTGGATGATTTTAAGATGAACTTGTTTAGTGACGAGATCTTCATCTTTACCCCAAAAGGTGCCTTGATCCAGCTACCGCTAAACGCTACCGCGCTGGATTTCGCCTTTGAGATCCACACCGATGTGGGTGCAAGCTGTATTGGCGCCAAAGTGAACCATAAGTTAGTGCCGCTTAGCTATAAACTGCAAAACGGCGATCAGGTAGAGATCATTACCTCGGGCAAGCAAGTGCCAAAAGAGGACTGGTTAAACTTTGTGGTAACGGCCAAGGCCAAAGCCAAGATCAAATCGGCACTTAAGGAAGAGAAACGCAAGGTTGCCGACGATGGCAAAGAGATATTGGAGCGTAAGATGAAATCGATCAAGATCACTTACAACTCCGAAAATATCCATAAACTGAGCTACTACTTTAAGCTGCCATCCACCCAGGACCTTTTTTACAATGTGGCTAAAGGCCTTATTGATATGAAGGACCTGAAGGAGTACCAGGCATCTGAAAAAGTTATCGAGAATAAACCGCAGGATAAAATTGAGAGCGAGCAGCTGCAGAGCATCGTTCGTAATATAAAAACCAAGGATAGCGACGTATTGCTATTTGGCGAGGACCTGCAAAAGATAGACTATAAACTGGCTAACTGCTGTAACCCTATCCCGGGCGACGATGTTTTCGGCTTTGTAACCGTAAGCGATGGCATCAAAATTCACCGTACCAATTGCCCTAACGCGGCCAAATTGATGGCCAACTATGGCTACCGTATTGTAAAAGCCAAGTGGACCAAACAGCTGGAACTTGCCTTTTTAACTGGCTTGCGCATAAGGGGTATTGATGATGTTGGTTTGATAAACAAGCTTACTACTGTGATCTCAAATGATTTTAAAGTGAACATCCGTTCTATTACGGTTGATAGCGATAATGGTATTTTTGAAGGCGCGATTATGGTTTATGTGAACGATACCGAGCACCTGGATAACCTGATCAGGAAACTGAACCAGGTAAAAGGCATCACATCCGTGAATAGGTTTGATTCGGTGATAGAGAAAGCGTCTTAGGAGAGAGGCAAGACTTTTAGAGTTAAGAGCCAAGACAATTGGATCATTAGAATCGACTTAATTAAAATCCAGGCATCTTTCAATGAAACAAGTATTTGCTCATAATAATATTTTTGATTGCCTCTGTAAATCTTTACGGACAAGAAATAAGGGTAAATAATAGTTTTGTAATTCTTGTAAATGATAAGCTGATGAGGTCAGTATCCGGGGTCAAGTTTGTAACATTTGATGCTAATGGAAAAGAAGACCGGATAGATGGCGGCTACTATCCTGGTGTATTATACGTTTATAATACGCTAACCAAAAATTTACTGTATGCTGATAATTTAAATGGGCTAATCATGAAGTTTGATTATTACGAATATTCAGGTGGAAAACAAACAGTCAATAATTACAGCATTGAACTAAATAAAACATGGCTTAAAGAATCACTAATAATTGTGAAGATATTCGACGTAAATATAAAACGGGGAACTTATAATTATACTTTCGAAGTACCAGGGGTTTCCTTTGGAAAACTAATCAAATAATAAAAAAAGAAATTGGTAATCAAAAACACTACAATACAAGAACAAATCAACTCATTTCTTGGCTCTTGACTTCTTGATTCTGACTCTATTCTCCAAAATATTTAATACCTTTGCAACGTTAATTTAACATTATGCCTGTACAGGAAACCATTGCTTTGGTGAAAAAGATTTTTGAGGCATACCTCGAAAATAAAAGCCTCCGAAAAACCCCGGAACGTTTCGCCATACTTGAAGAGATCTATTCAAGGACAGACCATTTTGATGTGGAATCATTATACATCCACATGAAAAATAAGAAATACCGCGTAAGCCGCGCTACGGTTTATAACACCCTCGAATTACTGGTATCGTGTGATCTGGTAACCAAACACCAGTTTGGCAAAAATATGGCCCAGTTTGAAAAATCATACGGCTACAAACAGCACGACCACATTATTTGCATAGATTGTGGCAAGGTGGTTGAGTTTTGCGATCCGCGCATTCAGCAGATCCAGAGCATGATGGGCGATATTTTAAAGTTCGAAATCAAACACCACTCCCTAAACCTTTACGGTAACTGTACCAAACTGCGCGAAGGTTTTTGCGACAGGAAGGCGCAATAATTCATAATCATTCAAACTTATTTTCAAGATAAAGATATCATTTAATGGCTGTTGACGTATTATTAGGCCTCCAATGGGGCGACGAAGGTAAAGGTAAAATTGTTGATGTACTAAGCGCGGGTTACGACCTGATAGCACGTTTCCAGGGCGGCCCAAATGCCGGCCACACCCTAGAATTTGAAGGCAAAAAATTTGTACTGAACACCATTCCTTCGGGTATTTTCTTTGACAATACCATGAACCTGATCGGTAATGGTGTTGTGATTGACCCAATCACCCTTAAAAAAGAGCTTGATAAACTGAAAGATGCCGGCCACGACCTGCTTGGCAAAAAGAATTTGATGATAGCCAAAAAGGCGCACCTAATCCTGCCAACCCATCAGTTGCTGGATGCCGCGTCTGAAAAGAAAATGGGCGACGGTAAAATTGGTTCTACCCTGAAAGGTATCGGCCCAACTTATATGGATAAAACCGGCCGTAATGGTTTACGCATTGGCGACATCACCCTTCCCGATTTTAAAGAGCGCTACCAGAAACTGGTTGATAAACATACATCGATGCTACAGGCTATGTACGGCGAAGTAGCCGACTTTAGCGAACGTGAAGCAGCGTTTTTTGAAGCGATAGAGCTGATCAAAAAGTTTCCGCTGGTTGATAGCGAGCATTTGGTGAACAACTACATAAAAGAAGGTAAAAAAGTACTGGCAGAAGGCGCACAAGGTGCGATGCTGGATATTGATTTTGGTTCTTATCCTTTCGTTACCTCATCAAACACTACCGCTGCAGGCGCTTGTACCGGTTTAGGTATTGCCCCGCGCCAGATTGGTGATGTGATAGGTATTTTTAAAGCATACTGTACCCGCGTTGGCGGAGGCCCTTTCCCTACCGAATTGAACGACAAAATGGGCGAAGAACTTCGCCGTATAGGACACGAGTTTGGCGCAACCACAGGCAGGCCACGCCGTTGCGGCTGGATAGACCTACCGGCGCTTAAATATGCAATTATGCTGAACGGTGTTACCCAAATGGTAATGACCAAGGCTGATGTGCTAAGCGGTTTCGATAAGATCTACGCTTGCACCCATTACAACTACTTAGGCGAACAGATAGATTACATGCCGTATGATATTTGCTCGGTTGATGCTGTACCTGTTTTAAAGGAAATTGATGGCTGGAAAGAAGATATTACCGGCATTACCAAATTAAATGAGATCCCGGCAAAACTACAATCTTACATCGAGTTTTTAGAGGCCGAATTGGAAGTACCGATCAAATGGTTATCTGTAGGCCCAGATAGAAAGCAGACTTTGGTATTGCACTAAAAGATATTTTAATTAAAAATATAAAAGGCCTCAATTTATCGGGGCCTTTTATATTTAGTTAACTATTTTTGTGACGTGATAACCGAGGTAACCGACGTGAATTTATTTAAACAAAAGGTGCTTGCATGGGCATCAAAATTTGACACCCTGTGCTACCTCGACAGCAACAGCTTTAACGACCCCTACGGCAAGTTTGATACAGTGATAGCAATTGGTGCCAAAGCCGAAGTTACAGCCAATGCAGGAGATGCATTCGTGCAGCTATCCCAATTTAAAAACGCCACCCCCGGCTGGATAACAGGCTTCCTCGGGTACGACTTGAAGAATGAAGTGGAAAACCTGCGATCCAACAATTTAGACCATCTCAACTTTCCCGACCTTTACTTTTTTGCACCCGAGATCCTGATCAGCATCAAAGAAAATACGATTGAGATAATTGGGGAGAATGAAACAGAAATCCTAAAGCTAGTGGAGGCGGAGGGATTCGAACCCTCGTCCAATATACCTGTTAAAACCATCAATATACAACCCCGTTTCAGCAAGGCTGAGTACGTAGAAACGGTAGAAAAAATTCAAAAGCACATTGTACGCGGTGATATATATGTAACCAACTTTTGCCAGGAGTTTTATGCAGAGGATACGGAGATAGACCCACTATCCATCTTTCAAAACCTTAATAGCGTATCACCTACTCCCTTTTCTACCTTTTTTAAATGGAAAGGTAACTACATTATGTGCGCCTCTCCCGAGCGTTTTTTGGCTAAACGTGGTAGCAAACTCATTTCCCAACCCATCAAAGGTACCGCTAGGCGAGATGCGGACGAGGCCATAGATGAAACCATCATCGAAGAATTGCGCAACCACCCGAAGGAATTACAGGAAAACGTCATGATTGTAGACCTGGTACGTAACGATCTTACCCATTCAGCCAAGCCCGGCACGGTTAAAACAAAAGAACTATACGGCATCCAAAGTTTTAAGCAGGTACACCAAATGGTGTCAACCGTAGTTTGCGAACTGAGGGATGATGTATCGACCGTTGATGCTGTAAAAAACACCTTCCCCATGGGCAGCATGACGGGCGCGCCCAAAATAAGCGCCATGCAGCTTATGGAAGAATACGAACGCAGCAAACGCGGAGTATATTCCGGCGCGATAGGTTATTTTAGTCCTGATAGTGATTTTGATTTTAACGTAGTGATTCGCACGCTGCTGTACAACAGTACCAAAAAATATCTGTCGTTCCACGTAGGCGGCGCTATTACCTATCACGCCGACCCGGAACGGGAATACGAGGAATGTTTGTTGAAAGCAAAAGCTATTTTGGAGGTTTTGGGGTTAAGCAGCGAGATGTAAAATATTCCTGTCAGTCGGAGCTTATCGAAGACTTATGAAAGCGACGAATGGTTCGACAAGCTCGCCATGACATACTTTTATTTTATCTCGGCTACACCTCATCCAATACCAACTTATCCCCTATCCTCACCGCGATCTCTGAGCCATTGGCCCAAAAGGCAGAGTATGGTTTAACACTTAGGTACGGCACAAAGGCTTCGCCATATAACTCTTTAATATCTGCTTCAAAAACAAAGTCTTTAACCTCGGCAATTTGCCAGGAAACATGCTCTACCTGGTACTGCATGGTTTTACGATCGGTTAGCCGGTTATAGCCCCAGTAATGCTCAAATATAAATTCTTCGGGGGTGCCCGCCGGTATCGGTGTTAAACTATTGCGTACCGTAGCGCCAAGTTTGTTCCATTTCCCATTCACTTTCCATTCATATAAAAATTGCGTGTGGTTAGGGCCAGATTTCATGATCGAATGCCGCATCGGGCAGGTGCGGTAATGCTCTTTATAAAGCGTATTAGCAATAACCACGATGATACTTTTGGGGACAATCTCACTTACAAACACCGCTCCTCGTTTCCATTTCTTACCATCAAAATGGCGCACATAAAAGCGCAGGTTCACTTCCTCAAAATTGACATGGAATGGCCATTTGATGCCCAGCACCCGCGTATCCTGAAACATAAAACCTACCATACTAACCAATGCCTTTCCCTCCCAAAGATCGATCTCGGTAGCGGCGGGCAGGTAAGGTTTCAATATCTCGGGGTCAACCTCGTAATTAAGCATCACCAGGTTGCGCCATTGGGCAGTAAGAAAACGAGATTTAGAAGTAACCATTATACTAGAACTTATTATTTATTGTTGTGTTTTTGAGCATCTACTAATTTACCTTAAAACAACAAAAGGCCACAACTATATTGTTGCAGCCCTTTAAAACTTAGTCATAAATAACCCTATTTTCCTTTATAATACTTCATCGCCTCAGGTACTAACCTTTGGATATTGGCTATACGGGTAGCATCGCTTGGGTGAGTGCTTAAAAACTCAGGTGGGGCGCCCTGGTTTTGGGCGGCCATACGTTGCCAAAAGCTAACGGCCTGGCGTGGATCGTAACCAGCCATTGCCATAAAGGTTAGACCAAGCCTATCGGCCTCGTTCTCTTTATCGCGCGAATATTTTAGGGTAGCTAACTGGCCGCCTACACCGTAAAGTGTGCCAATAATAGCTTGTGTAGATTGTGATTTATTGCCTGTTGCTGCGCCAATTGCAGTACCGCCCGCCTGTACAGCCATTTGCTGTGAAAGCGCCTCGGCAGAGTGGTGGGCAATAGCATGGCCAATTTCGTGGCCCATAACGGTTGCAAGGCCTGCGTCTGTTTGGGTAACCGGTAGTATGCCACTGTATACGGCAACTTTACCACCCGGCATACACCACGCGTTAATTTCTTTGCTTTGGATCAGGTTAAATTCCCATTGGTAGTTATACTGGCTACCGTAACCGTTTGCTTTTAAATAAGCGTCGATAGCTATTGCAAGCTGGCTGCCTATACGTTTTACGCGCTGGGCATCGGTACCGGTGTTAATAACTTTGGTGCTGGGGTCTGTTAATAGCGTACGATAACTTTGCGCCGCGGCGGGGTTTATCTGGTCGTCGCTTACTAAACTAAGTTGTGAGCGGCCTGTAAGCGGAACGGTTGAACAGGCATAAACTGCAATAGCTATTATAGCCAGTGCCAGTAGGGGTTTCATTCTCTTCATGGTGAGTTAGGTAGTGATTTTCTTTTTAAATAAATTAACTTTCGACTCCTTGCCCTTCAACAATCGCTCTATATTTTTTTGATGCGTTACCAATACCAGTATAAATATACACATCCCATAAATAATGACCGATTTAATACTCACATGGAAAACAAACGTTATCCCGATAGGGTAAATAAACCCGGCTAATATTGATGAAAGTGATACATAACGCGTTATTAGCAACGTTGTAATAAATACAGCAACGCAAAGTAAGGCAGCCGGTAAATTTATAGCTAATATCATTCCAAAAAGTGTGGCAATACCTTTACCACCCCTAAAACCGGCGAATACCGGGAACAAATGGCCCATAACAGCAGCCACACCCAAGGCCAACTGCAAATTAACAAACGCTACCGAATTGAAAGGCCCGGTTACACTTGTACCAACAATATAAGCGAGGTTAGTGGCTGTCCACCCTTTTAAAATATCCAGCAGCATTACGGGGATACCCGCCTTTTTACCTAAAACCCTGAATGTGTTTGTAGCACCGGCGTTACCGCTGCCATATTCGCGTACGTCGATATGGTAGAATGCTTGCCCTATCCATACTGCAGTAGGAATTGATCCGAAAAGATAAGCCGCAATAAGAGCCGAAATCGAGTAGACTGATAGCATCTGCCTGCAATATTATTAAATTGATGTTATACTACCGCAATATATCATTATAATTTTACAGCTTTTAAGCTGAGGTCTAAACTTTTTATAGAATGCGTTAATGCCCCAACAGATACATAATCCACGCCGCAATCGGCATAATCGCGGATGTTATCAATGGTGATCCCTCCGGATGCTTCGGTAATGTAGCGCCCCTGTATCATGTTAACGGCCTGCCTCAAATCGTCAAAATTAAAATTGTCAATTAAAATACGGTTTACATTCCCTGTTTGCAAAACCTGTTCCAACTCTTCAATGTTCCGCACTTCAATTTCAATAGCCAGTTTTTTACCTGTATCGGCAAGGTATTTATTGGCGTTTTCAATAGCCTGGCGGATTCCCCCCGAATAATCTACATGGTTATCCTTGATCAGTATCATATCGTACAAACCAAAACGATGGTTAACTCCGCCGCCAATCCGCACAGCCCATTTCTCCAGATAGCGCATACCGGGTGTGGTTTTACGGGTATCTAAAACTTTGGTATTTGTACCTTTTAAAAGGTCTACAATTTGATGGGTGGTAGTGGCAATGCCGCTCATGCGCTGCATGCAGTTTAGCACCAGGCGCTCGGCCTTTAAAATGGCCTGCGCGGCGCCTTCTACTTCAAGGGCAATATCTTTTGGTTTAACTTCGGCGCCATCATTTAAAAACACGGTAACCTTCAGGTTTGGGTCAACCTCGCTAAAGATCTCTAAAGCCAACTCAACGCCTGCCAGTATCCCGGTATCCTTAACTAATAATTTTGCTTTACCTTGTGTACCTGCTTCAATGGTCGATAGTGATGTGTGGTCGCCGTCGCCAACATCTTCACTTAAAGCATTAACGATGAACTGGTGTACAATTTGTTTGTCCAAACCTTTGTTTTTTTGAATTTCAAAAGTAAGAACAATTGCGCATTAATTAGGCTTTTCTGTTTCAATTCGCAACTCCATTATCTCCATCACCTTATTAACTTCCTTAAACGTGCACGAGACCCTGAACTTACCTTTTTCGGTGGTTAAAACATACACGCCCAAGTTATAGTTAGGATTGGAGTTAACGCGATGTAACAGTTTGGCCGTGTGAGGTTTGTTATCTTTAAAAAACATATTCAATATCATTTCGGCCTGCGTTTTTGAATAGGAATTACTCGCTTTGGTGATACTGATATCTACATTTGGGGCAAAGTATTTGGCAATTTCCTGGGCGTTCCCTATTTTTAAAAGGTCGGTGATCTTATCAATAGTATCCGCTTTTACTACCATGGGCAGTAAAAAAAGCAAGATAAGCAATGGCAGATGTTTTAGTTTCATCATTTATATGACCAATAATTTAAAGAATTGTTGCAACTGTAAAAAATAAAGCGGTGCTTAAACTAAAATTTATAAACGTTGCTTTTATATTTGCATTGTGGAAAAAATAAAAAAAGTTGCTTTAATTATACTTGATGGCTGGGGTTACGGCCGCAACGACAGATCAAACGCTATTGTAGCGGCAAACACGCCGTTCTTCGATTCGATGATAACGCAGTATCCAAACTCCAAACTGGAGGCATCAGGCCTTGCCGTAGGTTTACCAGAAGGACAAATGGGTAACTCGGAAGTAGGGCACATGAACCTTGGCGCCGGCCGCGTGGTTTACCAGGAGCTGGGCCGTATAAACAAAGCCGTTATTGATAACGAGTTTATACAAAATGAAACCATACTTGATGCATTTAAATATGCTAAAGAAAACGATAAAGACCTGCACCTGATTGGCCTGGTGAGCGATGGCGGCGTACATGCCCACATTAATCACCTTAAAGGCTTAACAGATGCTACCAAGGCTTTAGGGCTCGAGAAAGTCTTTATCCATGCCTTTTTAGATGGCCGCGATACCGACCCGAATTCGGGATTAAAATTCATCACTGATCTGGAGAACCACATTGCCGATTCGCCGGCGCGTTTAGCATCAGCCATTGGCCGCTATTACGCTATGGACCGCGATAACCGCTGGGAACGCGTTAAACTGGCTTACGACCTAATGGTTAAGGGCGAAGGTACTGCTACCGACGATATTTTAGCGTCTATGCAAAAATCGTATGCGGATGGTGTTACCGATGAATTTTTAAGACCTATTGTTAAGGTTGACGAGAACGGCCAACCCATCGCAGTAATTAAAGATGGCGACGTGGTGATCTGCTTCAACTTCCGTACGGACAGGGGCCGCGAAATTTCACAGGCGCTTACCCAAAAGGAGTTCCCGGAGTATGATATGAAGCCGTTGGACATCCACTATGTGACCATGACATCGTACGATGAAACCTTTAAAAATGTGAAGGTAGTTTTCCGTAAGGATGACCTTAGCAAAACATTGGGTGAGGTTTTAGAAGGTGCCGGTAAAAAACAGATCCGCATTGCTGAAACCGAAAAATATCCGCACGTAACATTCTTCTTTTCGGGTGGCCGCGAAACGGAGTTTATTGATGAGAAACGCCTATTAGTACCATCGCCAAAGGTGGCAACGTACGATTTGCAACCCGAAATGAGTGCCGAAGGCATCCGTGATGCGATCATCCCCGAACTGGAAGCCGGCTGGCCCGATTTTGTTTGTCTGAACTTTGCCAATACAGACATGGTTGGCCACACAGGCGTTTTTAGCGCGGTGATGAAAGCTGCCGAAACTGCTGATGCCTGCTGTAAAGCGGTTGTTGAAGCCGGTTTAAAAACAGGCTACTCGTTCATCATTATTGCCGACCACGGTAATGCCGATTACATGATCAACGAAGATGGTTCGCCAAATACGGCCCACACTACTAACTTGGTACCTTGTATCATTATCGACAGCGATGTTAAACAGGTAAAAGATGGTAAACTGGGTGACATTGCCCCTACCGTACTGCAAATTTTGGGTGTAACCATTCCCGAAGAAATGACCGGTAATGTATTGGTATAAACCATTCCAAAAATATACTATTTATACAAGCGTGCTGCTGCTTTTATGCGGCAGCTACGCCTGTAATAAGCCCGAAATAAAGGAAACTGGCGCCGAGCTGCAGTACTTTGACCTGAAGGGCTATTTTGGCAAACAGGATACCCTGCTTACCAAACAAAACCCTGAGGTAAACAAATCCGTAGCCCATAACGGCGATACTGAAAGCAAAAAGGTACGCATTGCCAGCTGGAAAAAGGAGCTTAACCTGTTTACCGAAAGCGACATCAACAAACCCGCCTGGAAACAAAGCTACGATGTGCAAAGTAATGCCGACAGCACGGTTTACAAAGCCAAATTCCCGGAGTTAAAAACCCGTGAAATTGTAGTCCGCAAAAAAGCGGGGCAGGTTATTGAGATCGCTATCGTTAATAACACGCACAACATCCTGTACAACACCAGCGAGAAATTGGTTTACGTACCAAATGCCTATTACAGCATTGAAAAGAACCAGAAAGTGAAAGTGATGGGTGCGAACAACTATCGGATAAATGGCAGTCTTATAAATTAATGATGCCCGTTGGCGGTTGCCAGCTTTTCTTTGGATAACTCTATCAATGTAGAGATATCAGACCTTCCGGGGTTATCGGCCAATACTTTTTCCAGATCGGTAATAGATGCTCTTAGCGAGTTTACGCCACGCACTTTATCAAATGTAGCACCAGGCTGCAATTTAAATACGCCGTACTCACGGTAAGCAATACCACGGGTCTGGAAGCATTTACCATGGTCGTTTGGATCAATGGAAATGGCTTTGGTCAAATCGAATATTGCACCCAACAGGTGTTTCTCGCGCTCTTGCGGCGACAGGAAAGTGTCTTTCCCTAAATAACCCTTGGCACGCGCACGGTAATAATATGCTGTGGCATCTATCGGGTTGATAAAAATCACTTTGGTGTATGCCGCTATGGATTTGCGGTAGTTTTCGCTGTGATAATATGAATAACCCAGCATCCAATAGGCATTGGCATTGGTGCTATCTACAATACAGGCTTTCTCCAGCTGTTTTACGGCGGCTTTAAAATTGCCATCCATAAAAGCCTGCTGCCCCATTTTTACATAGGCATTTTGTGCCGATAGTGTCTCCACCGATGTAAACAGGATCAAAGAAATTATAGCCGACAGCCTCATATTTAATTAGCGGGTATTATCCATTAACAATACATAAACTAACAATGTGTTAAAATATTATATCGGGCGTGCAATTTGTTAATAATTTTAGACTTGCATACAACTTATTTGAATAAAAGGGGATTAGCCGAAGACTTTGGTTAAAGCCGGGAACATTTCAAGTTGCCATCCGCCCCATAAATGGGACGGCAATGAAGGGATCTTCAATATCATTGCCGTTGGCTTAAGCCAACGGATAAGCCAACTGTAAAAGCGGCTTTAGCCAAATTATTATCCACTTTCACTTTATGTGCTTTACAAAAACAGCATAGAAACCCCTCCCTCCCCAATGATGGAATTGAAAAACCTTTTTTACCCTCTTTGCGCAGCAGAGAGAATCGACCAGCGTAGCGTAGTAGGGGTGAGTAAAATAGGCGCGCGACCAAATTGCAAACCGCGTAGTCTACTCACCCCCCCAATAGCTATCGGGACTGTTGCTTCGCTCAACCACTCTCTCTACACTGCGCGGAAAGAGGATTTTGGAAAGTTTATCGTCCACAACCCCGCATGACTTTTTTTCCACTTTCCTCAAATCCCACCAAAAACTACCTGCATTTATTTTACCCTCACAAACACCAACAAATCAATCATTTACAAATGTGTGTCATTTACCCGGGGCAATTAACTTATATTGGCATAGCTCTTGAAACTGTATATTTGAATATATAACTATTGGCAATTAACCTGTATTTGCAAGACCGGACTTTCCGTGCCTGCCATTATGACGTTGTTACCAAACATAAAAGGTGATTGATGAGTTTTGATCCATTTGATTTTAAGAATACCATGCCCTCCATTAATGAAGATTCCGAGTTTTTCCCGCTGATGTCGTCAGAGGATGAGGCGGAAATGAATAATGAAGAGGTACCCGATATAATTTCTATACTTCCTTTGCGCAATACCGTATTGTTCCCGGGTGTTGTGATCCCTATTACCGTTGGCCGCGATAAGTCTATTAAACTCATCCGCGATGCTAATAAAGGCAGCCGCCTTATTGGTGTTGTTGCCCAGCAAGATGTTAGCATAGAAGACCCAACTTTTGACCAGCTAAACAAGGTGGGTACCATTGCCCTCATCATCAAAATGCTGCAAATGCCCGATGGTAACACCACCGTGATATTGCAGGGTAAAAAGCGTTTTACATTAAAGGAAGAGGTACAAACCGAGCCTTACATTAAAGCAAGCATCACTCCGTTTAAAGAGGTAAAGGCTAAAGAGGACAAAGAATTTAAAGCCATGGTATCGTCTGTTAAAGACATGGCCATGAACATTATACAGCTATCGCCAAACATCCCGAGCGAAGCAGGTATCGCTATCCGTAACATCGAAAGCACATCTTTCCTCATCAACTTCATATCATCAAATATGAATGCGGATATGGCAGCAAAACAAGCGCTATTACAAACTGCCAGCCTGCGCGACAGGATAAATATGGTGCTGGAACATTTGACGCTCGACTTGCAGATGCTGGAACTAAAGAACCAAATTCAGACCAAAGTACGTGTTGATTTGGACAAACAGCAGCGCGATTATTTTCTGAATCAGCAGCTAAAAACCATTCAGGAAGAGCTAGGTGGCACTTCTCCCGATCTGGAGATCGAGAACCTGCGCCAGCGTGCCCTTAAAAAGAAATGGGACAAAGAGGTTAAAACCCACTTTACCAAAGAACTTGAAAAACTGGTGCGTACCAATCCTGCAGCGGCAGATTACTCGGTGCAAATAAACTATTTAGAGCTGTTACTTGACCTGCCATGGAACGACTTTACAAAGGACAATTTCGACCTTAAAAGAGCCCAAAGGGTATTGGATAAGGATCACTTTGGCCTTGATAAGGTAAAACAGCGCATCATCGAATATTTAGCGGTGCTGAAGTTGAAACATAATATGAAAGCCCCAATCCTTTGTTTGGTTGGCCCTCCGGGAGTTGGTAAAACTTCATTGGGTAAATCTATTGCGAAAGCGTTAGGCCGCAAGTATGTGCGCATGGCTTTGGGTGGAGTGCGCGATGAAGCAGAGATCCGCGGGCACCGTAAAACATACATCGGCGCTATGCCGGGCAGGATCATCCAATCGGTAAAAAAAGCCGGTGCGGCTAACCCGGTATTTATACTGGATGAGATAGATAAGGTAAGCACCGATTTCCGTGGCGACCCGTCATCTGCGCTTTTAGAGGTGCTTGATCCTGAACAGAACAGCACTTTTTATGACAACTACGTGGAGATGGATTTTGACCTGTCTAACGTGATGTTTATCGCTACCGCAAACTCGCTGAGCAGCATACAGCCTGCCTTGTTAGACAGGATGGAGATTATTGAGGTGAACGGTTATACCATTGAAGAAAAGATTGAGATAGCCAAGAAACACCTATTACCAAAACAGCGTGAAGCCCACGGTTTAACGCTTAAGGATGTGGTAGTAAAGGCCGATGTGCTGGAGAAACTGATAGAAGACTATACCCGTGAATCGGGCGTGCGTACGCTGGAGAAGCGGATAGGATCGGTAATCCGCGGCGTGGCTAAAAACATCGCGATGGAAGAGCCTTACAATGTATTGGTCACCAAAAAAGAGGTGGAGAAGATATTGGGCGCACCATTCTACGATAAGGACCTTTACGAAAACAACGACACCGCAGGTGTGGTAACAGGTTTAGCCTGGACATCCGTTGGTGGCGATATATTGTTTATAGAAGCCAGTTTAAGTCCGGGCAATGGCAAGCTTACCCTAACCGGTAGCCTTGGCGATGTAATGAAGGAATCGGTAACCATTGCGTTAGCTTATTTGCGCGCGCATGCGGGTTACTTTAACATCAACCCAAAACTATTTGAGCAGTGGGATATCCACGTGCACGTACCGGCTGGCGCTACCCCTAAGGATGGCCCATCGGCAGGTGTAACGATGCTTACCGCATTGGTATCGGCATTTACGCAGCGTAAAATAAAACCGCATTTAGCTATGACGGGCGAGATAACCCTTCGGGGACGTGTATTACCTGTGGGTGGTATTAAAGAGAAGATATTAGCGGCTAAACGTGCCAATATCAAGGAGATCATCCTTTGTAAATCCAACCAGAAAGATATCCTGGAGATCAAAGAAGGTTACATCACCGACCTGAAATTCCACTACGTTACCGATATGCGCGAAGTTATAAACCTTGCCCTTTTAACCGACCTGGTAAGCGAACCGCTTGATTTGACGGTTAAAGAAAAGGACGTAAAGCCAGTAGTTGTTTAAAGTAAAAAATATAATTGATGGTGGTTTCTCCCTCAGAACGGGTTTTAGCCCTATAATTACATCAGACCGTTTTATTCCCTGGTGGCCTTATTTAAGTTTGGGTTACGTGTTTTAAATATTTGAAAAGCAGGGATAATTTCCCTGCTTTTTTTACATTAGCGCACCGTTAAATTCCACAATGAAAAATAAGCTTTTCCTGATAGCTATTTGCCTGTTCGCAGGCATCAGCACATATGCTCAAAACCGCGGCCACGAAATTGGTTTCCAGGCGGACAACGATTCTTTTTTGGGCCAGGGGTCCGACCGTTATTACACAAATGGATTTTTCCTGTACTATCGCCATGCGGCTGATGTTAAACGCCTTAAACCTAATATGGCTAATGCCGTTTTTGGTTTAGAGTTGGGACAAAAGATCTACAACGCGCAGTCGGGTCAGTTGCCTTCTGCAGATTTTGTGGACAGGCCTGTTGCGGGTTACTTATACCTGGGCTTATCGGGCAATGTGTTGTATAAAAATGAAACTACCGTAAAGCTATCTGCAAAAATTGGCATGGTTGGCCCGGCAGCAGGCGGTTACCTTATCCAAAAATTCATCCACAACACTTTTGGCTTTTACGAATTGAACACCTGGCAATACCAGGTGCGTAACGCCGCTCAGGTAAATGTAAATTTAGAAGTGAACAAATTACTTGCCCGTGCCTCTTGGGTAGATGTTACGGCAGCCGGTTATATTAATGCAGGTACCGGCTTTAATGCAGCTGGGTTTGGGCCGATGGTCCGCCTGGGTAATTTTAACCAGTTATTTAACTCGGTAAGTACGCAAAGTACCGTAAGCAAAAACACAAGTAATAACTTGCTTCATAACCAGGAACTTTTCTTTTACTATAAGCCGCAAATAAACGGAATATTGTATGATGCCACAGTGCAGGGCAATATTTTTAAAGACCACCCGGAACCGGGCACGCAAGAAATAGTTGGCGATATCAATCACTTCGTATTCAGTAACCAGCTGGGAGTAGCTTTTACCACCAGCCGCTTTGTGTTTGATATTGGGGCAGTAGTAAATACCCGCGAGGTGAAGCAGCAGGTTAAAAGTACACACCAGTGGGGATTAATAACGGTACTATATAGGTTTAATTAAAAATCGATGAAGAGTGGTGCGTTAGCTATACTTATGCTTAGTGCGCTATTTTCGTGTAAGCAAAAAGCACAAAATGATATTAAAATTGCAGTAGATACTGCTATTAAAACAGATACAGCGTCATTAAGAAAGCTCCTGGAAAACTCGCAAAAGCAGGACGTTGAAATTCCAGAAATGCTTTTTAATGCGGATACCCTAAAAATAGTAACAGGGATCTCTCACTTATATTACCCGTTTGGCAGACACGGAAATATTCAGGAGATTAAAAAAGCAATTACAAACAAAGTAGTAAAAGATATCCATTTGAGCAATATCGGCGCGCAAGATAGCACATCCATAACGCAAATCACAACTTCAAAAAGTATTGTCAAGTTCTATAAAAGTGATGAAACTAACTATCAGGAAATTATATCTGCCGATATCCGCGATAGCAACTTTCACTTTCTTAATAATATCAGGGTTGGAATGTCGAAAGATGAGTTATTGAAGATACTGTTTAATAAGCCTCCTGCGGTAACTGTAAATACCATCAAACTCATTTCTATTCTGGATGGCATTCAGCATTATTACATTTTTAAGGACGACAAGCTGATCGAAATTAAGATGGTTACCGATTATATGTTTGAGGGGAAATAATTAAAAATCAAAATTCTTTTTACGGTCAGCTTTTTTGATGGACTGGATCTTTTTATTGCCAAGCCGGGCCAGTTTTGCCGCGCGACTAACTTTACTTGGTTTGCGCGCTTTTGGCTTATGCAGAGCGTTGGTGATGAGTACGATCAGGCGTTTTACCGCTATCTCTTTATTTAGATATTGGCTGCGTTCTTCATCGCAAATCACTTGTACCAGGCCATCCTTATTAAAACGGGTTTGCAGCTTTTCGTTCAGCGTTAGTTTTTCTTCATCGATTAACAGGATACTGTCCTCAATGCTAAAAAGCAGTTCCACCTTGGTTGATACCTTGTTTACGTTTTGCCCGCCTTTGCCTCCGCTACGCGATGTTTTGTAAGAAATTTCTTTTTGCAGGTCGGCCTTAGTTAAATTCATGGGTGTAAATATAGTAAGTGGTTGATTGGGTTAAGTGGTGAGTGGTTGTTTTTTATCAACCACTATATTAATCAGCACCAATCCTACCACCCACTTTACCGATAGCTATCGGGACAAAACTACTCACCATTCACCAAAATATTGTAACTTCGCTACCTAATGAACAACAATATTATTGTAGCAATCGACGGCTACTCGTCATGCGGTAAAAGCACATTGGCCAAGGCATTAGCCAAAAAACTGCATTATATTTATGTGGATAGCGGCGCAATGTACCGTGCCGTGACCTTATATTTTTTACGGAACAATATTGATCTTACCAATCACGCCCAAATTGAGGAAGCCCTGAAAAACATCCACCTTAATTTCCACTCGCGCGATTACGAAACTCATATCACTTTAAACGACGAAGAGGTTTCTGAAGAGGTCCGCCAGATGCCGGTATCCGAAAAGGTAAGCGCGGTAGCCGCCCTGAAAGAGGTGCGCCGTGAGATGGTGAAACAGCAGCAACGCATGGGTAAATCAAAAAATATTGTGATGGATGGCCGCGATATTGGCACCGCGGTATTTCCGCATGCACCTCTAAAGATCTTCATGACTGCCGACCCAAAGATCCGTGCCGAGCGCCGTTATAACGAGATCCACGCTAAAAACCCCGAGGTTACTTTAGAGGATATATTTGAGAACATCGCCCACCGCGATTACCAGGACACCACCCGCGAGGAAAGCCCCCTTGTACGCGCCGATGATGCTATTATATTAGATAATACCAACATCACCCCCGAGCAGCAGCTGCAGTTCGCACTGGATAAGATTGAGGCGTTAAAAGGATAAAGCTGAAGGCTTAGTTTCATGCCTCTTGATTCCTAACCTCCTGTTTCTCTTCCCTCCCCTGTAAACTGCACCGCATTCACCCCAAACCTATTCAAAAAATCAACCCCTTCATCGCTGGTTAAGCCTTTATATTGGGCGTATGATTTATCGAAATAGACATGTTTGATGCCTGCAGAAAATATCAGCCTTGCGCAGGGCAGGCATGGCGATAGCGTGGTGTACAACGTAGCGCCTTCCAGGTTAGCACCGTTCTTTACAGCATATAGGATGGCGTTCTCTTCGGCGTGCAGGGCAAGCGAGCAGCTGCCTTTAGAGTCGCGGGCGCAGCCTTGCCCAGGCCACTCCTCGTCGCAGTTATGGGTACCTGCAGGCGGGCCGTTATACCCAATGGATATAATGCGCGTGTCTTTAGCTAAAACGGCACCGACCTGGGCCTTTACGCAGTGCGAGCGTTGGGCCAGGTCGGTTGCCAGATTCATAAAAATATGTTCGAAACTTGGTTTCATGTTGTGTCATTGGTAATCTGAAATCAAATTAATGAATAATTAAGCGAATTAACAGAATCCTAAAATTCAATTAATTCGCTTAATTCGAGTTCAGACAATAAAAATTAGTGTCCTCCGCCTGCTTCCAAGTTGTCAACGTCGATACCTTGTTTTTTAAGGATGGCGCCGGCTTTAAATGCAAAAAATGCAAGGTAAGCAAACCCAATAACCGGGATAATGTATGATTTGTGGATACCAATACCATCGGCAAGGATACCCTGTACCGGTGGAATAATTGAACCACCCAGGATCATCATGATCAAAAATGCCGAGCCCTGGCTGGTGTATTTACCCAAACCGGTAACCGATAATGAGAAGATGGATGGCCACATGATAGAGCAGCATAAGCCACCGCTAATAAATGCGAATACCGCAACCATGCCTGTAGTCATTAAGCCGATCACCATAAATACAGCACCCAGTATGCCGAAAATAGCCAGTGTACGTACCGGTTTTTGGTTACCCATCAGGAAGCCAATAACCAATAAAGCTACACAACCTGCGTATGGGTAAAGCATACTAACATCGGTACCGCTGATACGGTTAACAATAAGTACCACACCAAATGCTACAAATGGAATAACGATGGTTAAGATCAATTTAGTTGCTTTTGAAAGACTGAACGCCGCAATGGCACCCGTCCAGCGGCCTACCATTAAGCTACCCCAGTATAATGAGATAAACGGCGCTACCTGGTCGGTTTTAAAATTACCAAAGGCAGGAGTTTCTAATAACGCACCCATGTTACTTTGGATAGTAACCTCAACACCTACGTAAGTAAATATGGCAAGCATACCGTAAACCAACTGCGGGTATTGCATAGCGCCCCAACCCTGGCCGCCTTTACCGGCTGCAGATGATGTGCCTACAAGAGTGAATAAGATGATGGCTAAAGAAGCATAAACAAAATATTGTTTATGGATTCCTGTAGCTTGTGCAAGCGGGGTTGCAGCTAAAATAAGCAGGAACGCCACAAATATGATACCCAGCGGAGTGTTCGCTTTGTTGCTTGGTTCTATCTTTTCGTCGCTGGTTACGCTTGGTAGTTTTGATAGCCAGAAAAACAAAGCAACTGCCAGGAACAACACAGCAAGGATAATATATAAGGTATTTACCGATGCTATTTTAACCTCAGATGCCGGAATCTTTGCCGATGCCGAGCCAAACAGCACGAAACCCACAATTACCGGGCCCCAGATACTACCAAAGTTATTTACACCACCCGCAAAGTTTAAGCGGTGGGTACCGGTCTCGGGGCTACCAAGCGCCACCACAAACGGGTTGGCAGCTGTTTGCTGTAACGAGAAACCTAATGCGATAACAAAGAAAGTGAATAAGATGAATGCGAACGAACCCGAGTTGATAGCCGGAATCATGATCAGCGCGCCTACAGCCGAGATTAAAAGACCGTAAATGATACCGTTCTTATACCCTATCTTATTAAGTATATCTACTTTGGTTGCCGATGAAGCAAAGTAAAGTATTAACGAACCGATGAAATAGCCACCGTAAAAAGTAAAATCTATCAGTTGAGATTCGAACTGTGTTAAGCTGAAGTGTGCTTTACAAAAAGGGATAAAAATACCATTCGAAGCTGCTAAAAAGCCCCAAAAGAAAAACACGGTAATGATGGTATATAAAGCCGAACCATTACTCTTTGAGTTGTCTTGTGCCATTGTTTAATTAAGGTTAATACTAATTGGTGTGTTTGAAACACTAAACATAAATCAAATTTTATAATTATGGCTATAAAATTTTCAAAATATAAATCCAAGCATTAAGTTTTGTTGTTTAACAGATAAAAGTCGCATATTAGTGTCCTGATTTTTTACCTGTAGGGAAAAACAGGATATATAAGCCTACATAATGATAGAAGCCATTATTTCGGGAATTGGATTTGGATTAGTGCTCACGTTTATAACAGGCCCTGTCTTTTTTGCTCTCATAAAAACCAGTATTGAAAAAGGGTTTCATGCCGGTTTATCACTTGCCCTTGGCGTAGTAACCAGCGATATGGTTTTCGTGGGCGCCATCCTTTTTGGGTCGCAATACTTTGATGTATCTGCATATGATAAAACCATAGCGGGCATTGTTGGCAGTATCATTCTGTTCACCATCGGTATCTACTACATCTTTAAAAAGGCCGATGTTAATTACAACAATACCATCCCCACCAAAATAAACCACGCGGGCTATTTTTTTAAAGGCTTTGTGATGTGCATTTTTAACCCAACCGTGCTACTGCATTGGACGGTGGTTATCGGCGTAGCCAGTACCCAGTTTCACGCAGGCGTTCACCACCGGTCGGCCAAAATAGCGGTCATGTTCCTCACCATACTCATCATCCAATTTGGGCTTGATTCTGTAAAGGCCTTTTACGCCAACAAACTCCGCGAGAAGATCTCCCCTAAATTTGTACACCGCCTAAACGAAGTTGCCGGTATAGCATTGATCATTGCTTCCTTACTTTTGATTGACCGGTTGGTTACCCACTTTATATTTTCGGCACCGGCGGTTAGTTAAGCAACCATTCTGGGGCTTAGAAAAACGAAGTATCGCGTGTCTACGAAAAAACATTGTAAACAAAAAAGAGCAATAGAAATCTATCGCTCTTGATATTTTAAAGATTTGGCAACTAATCTCTTCCCGATAACTATCGGGACACCAACCACTAATCTTTACATATAAGCCCTTTGGTTATTACCTTCCATCCAGTTAACAAAGGCGCGGTTTACTACCTTGTTACCGCCCGGGGTTGGGTAATTGCCGCTAAAGTACCAGTCGCCGGCATGGTCAGGGCAAGCTATGTGCAGGTTATCAAGGGTTTGATAAATCACTTGTACCTTGGCAGTGATGTTTGGCGGAGTGATGATCTTGGCAATACGGTCAGAAATCTCCTGGTTCGTAAATGGCGCGTAGATGGCTTTTACATAGTTCTCTACATCCTCTTTAGCCAGTTTAGAGCTATCCTTACATTTCTGGTAAACCTCAACAATGATGTTCTCTTTGCCCTGCTCTTTTAACAGGCTAATTGCAGCCTCAAAAGCCACAAACTCGCCCATGCGCGACATATCTATACCGTAACAATCCGGGTAACGGATCTGCGGGGCAGATGATACCACCACAACTTTTTTAGGGCCAAGGCGGTCAAGTATCTTCAGGATGCTTTGTTTTAAAGTAGTACCACGTACGATGGAGTCATCCAATACCACCAACGTATCGGCGTCTTTGTTTATTAAACCGTAAGTGGTATCGTAAACGTGGGCAACCATTTCGCTGCGGTCGGCATCCTGGGTAATAAAGGTGCGGAGCTTAACATCTTTAATTGCAATCTTCTCCACACGTGGGGCAAGTGCCAAAACTTCTGTCAATTCTTCTTCGCTAATTTTATCGTCGCGGTTCAGGAGCCTGTCGCGCTGGTATTTTTTGATGTATTTGTGAATCCCCTCCACCATACCATAAAAGGCCACCTCAGCGGTATTTGGTATGTAGGAGAATACGGTGTTCTTAACGTCGTTCTCTACCGCATCCAATATCTGCGGACAAAGCAACCTGCCAAGCTGTTTACGCTCTTTATAGATAGAAGCATCGCTGCCACGAGAAAAATAGATGCGCTCGAAAGAACATGCTTTTTTTTCTAACGGCTCGCTAAACATATCCTCGGTTATCTTACCATCTTTTTTAACAATGAGGGCATGACCAGGTTTTATCTCCTTGATCTCCTCAATAGGGATGTTAAAGGCTGTCATGATAGCGGGGCGCTCAGAGGCGGCCACTACAATCTCGTCGTTATAATAATAGTAAGCCGGGCGGATGCCAACCGGGTCGCGCATTACAAATGCATCGCCGTGGCCCAATATGCCTGCAATCGTATAACCACCATCCCAGTTTTTGGCCGATTTTCTCAAGATCTTGGCAACATCCATATCGTTAGCAATCAACTTGCTAATTTGGGCGTTATCATCAAGACCTTCGCGTTTGTACTGGTCAAACAAGCCCTGTACCTCGGTGTCAATAAAGTGGCCCATTTTTTCAAGAACGGTCACCGTATCGGCCTTTTCTTTAGGGTGCTGGCCAAGGTCGTACAATTGCTGCAGCAGTTCATCAACATTAGTCATGTTGAAGTTACCGGCAATAACCAGGTTACGGGTCATCCAGTTATTTTGGCGCAGAAAGGGGTGGCAGTTTTCGATACTGTTTTTACCGTGGGTACCATAACGCAAATGGCCCAACAACACTTCGCCTGTAAAGCTTACGTGCTCTTTGAGCCATTCGGTATCAGCCATTTTTTCAGGCGTTTCTTTCTGTATCTCAGCAAACTTTTTCTGGATATATTCGAAGATATCAGCAACAGCGTTACTCGCCATTGACCGGTGCCTGCTTATGTACCGCTTCCCAGGCTCAATATCCAGTTTAATGGTAGCAACGCCCGCGCCATCTTGGCCGCGATTGTGCTGTTTTTCCATTAAAAGGTAAAGCTTGTTTAGTCCGTACAGGGCAGTCCCGTACTTTTTCTGATAAAAAGAGAGTGGCTTTAAAAGGCGGATAAATGCCACACCGCATTCATGTTTAATCTGATCGCTCATGATTTGGGATGAGGATGCAAAGGTAAAATTTTATCTTATATAGTGTTTAAACATATTGTCATTAGTTAGTATTTTTTATAGTGTGGAAAAGTAGACCGGGATAAGCGGATTTCAGGGATTGCCTGAACCGGAATTTATGGGATTGGGACGATTATTGTTTAAACCTGATTTACCCGTTAAAAAAATAATAGAGTTTTAAAGAGCGTTGGTCCTCCTGTCAGGGCGGGCGCAGGTGCAGGTATCCGCTCCTATCGGGTTTATGGATGAGCGGTTGTGCCGATAAGGATAACTCCTACGGAGCAAAAAACAAGAAAACGCTTCCTACAAAGCGGTAGCCCCGATGGGGCATTGATGCGTAAACATTAGTACACTCATTAACTAAGCAGATATGCCCCATCGGGGCTACCCAAAAACTGTTATTATGTTAAACAAGCCTTGCGGGTGTTTTTACTCACCCGGTCGTTTCTTCGCCCGGTTACCCATCTTCGCTGTTGGCGGAAAGAGGATAAAGCTTTTAGCGCCCTCTCCTCCGGAGGGGCTTTTTCCCTCACCCTCTTTGCTCAGCAGAAACGGTCGCGCACGAAGTGCAGCGGGGTGAGTAAATTCCGCAAACTATAAAAAACAATTCCTTAAATTCACCTGCATGAAAATAGCCCTTGCCTCTCCTACTTTTCCCACATCCATCCGGGATGGTTTAAACCAGGTTGATCATCTTTCAAGAGATGCAGCGCAGCAAGGCGCTGTAATTGTATGCTTCCCCGAATCATTTATTCCCGGCTACCCGCTTACCGACCATAAACCGGAGAAAGCCACACATCAGCAATTATTGGATGCGTTAAACAAAGTGTGCGAAATAGCGGCTGCTAATGCCATCGCCATTATCATCCCAATGGATTGTTACGAGGAAGACCGGTTTTTAAATACCGCGCATGTGATATCGCCAACGGGCGAGGTGCTGGGTTATCAAACCAAAAATCAGTTAGACCCAAGCGAAGATAATTTTTGGGTGCCTGGAACACAGCGCAGCCTTTTTGAAGTGAACGGCCTTAAATTCGGCATCACCATTTGCCACGAAGGTTTCCGCTACCCCGAATCTGTAAGATGGGCGGCACGTGAAGGCGCGCAGGTGGTTTTCCACCCGCACCTTACCGGCAGCGATGCAACCGGCAAACAAATAACCGACTGGGGCGACAGCCACAGCCCCTACTACGAAAAAGCCATGATGATGCGCGCGCTGGAAAACACCATTTACTTTGCCAGCGTGGGCTACGCCATGAAATTCCAGGAATCTACCAGTTCCATCATTGCGCCCGATGGCGTTTGCGTTGCACACCAGCCCTACGGCCATGCCGGTGTTGTGGTGGCAGATATCGATACCGAAAAAGCAACAGGCCTATTAGCGAAAAGGTTTAAACCTGAGTTATATAAGTAACCACAATTGTGATGGTGAGCCTGTCGAACCATTCGTCGCTATCTTTCCGCGGGTCATTGCGAGCGATAGCGTGGCAATCCTCGATAGAAAAGCCGTCGATTAAAGCTCTATTAGGAATGGCAATTCTAAGTATATAAGCCTATGGATGTTTATTTTTTTGTAATGTGTTTATTTTTGTTTTGGCACTCAAAAAGCTACGCCATTTCTTTGTTTTAGCCACAAAAACGAACCAAAAGTTTCGGCATGTTTAAAGACGCGAAGTATCGCGTTTCTACATTATCGATTTTTGTAGAAACGCGATACTTAACGTCTCCTTGCATAAAAATTTCCGATTGAGTTTTTTTCCTTACAATTTCTCCCCGTGCTGGCTGATATCCAATCCCAAAATTTCATCTTCTTTAGAAACCCGCAATGGCGAGATCATGTCGGTAACTTTTAACAATATTACCGACCCGAAGAACGAGAATATGGAAGTAGCTACCAGCGCGAATAGCTGAATGAAAAACAAATGGGTGTGACCAAAGAATAGCCCGTCGCCGGTTACGTTGGCTGGGTTTACGTTGTGGTTGGCAAATACGCCGGTTAGTAACATACCTACCATACCGCCCACACCATGGCAAGGAAATACGTCAAGCGTATCATCGATAGTGGTACGGGTGCGCCATTCTACAACCAGGTTACTTACCACGGCAGAGATGATACCGATGGCCAGCGAATGCGGAACGCTTACAAAACCTGCTGCCGGGGTTATGGCAACCAAACCCACCACTGCACCTATACAAGTACCCATGGCCGATGGCTTGCGGCCGCGCAGCATATCAAAAAAGATCCAGGTAACACCGGCCGCGGCAGATGCTGTAGTGCTTGTTGCCAATGCGGTTACCGCCAAATGGTTTGCGCCAAATGCAGAGCCCGCGTTAAAACCAAACCATCCGAACCATAGTAAACCCGTGCCTATCATTACATAAGTAATGCGCGCGGGTGCGTGGTTAGCTTCGTTACGGCGTTTTAGGAATAAGGCTGAGGCCAATGCCGCCCAACCTGCCGACATGTGTACTACCGTACCGCCTGCAAAATCCAGCACGCCCAGTTTGGCTAACACACCATCCGGGTGCCAGGTGGCGTGCGCCAATGGCGAGAAGATGAAGATGCTGAACAGCACCAAAAATATGATGTAAGAGTTAAAACGAATCCTTTCTGCAAAAGCACCTGTTATTAGCGCCGGGGTAATAATGGCGAATTTTAACTGGTACATGGCAAATAATAACAGCGGGATAGTTGGCGCAGCTTTCCAGCTGGCGTTGCCCAGCATGCCCTTCATCATAAAAAAGGTAGATGGATTGCCAATTACGCCGCCAATGCTATCGCCAAAGGCTAAACTAAAGCCAAATATGCCCCAAAGCACCGTAATAATCACCATACACACAATACTTTGCAGCATTGTAGATATAACATTCTTTTTATTCACCATTCCGCCGTAAAAAAAGGCAAGCCCGGGGGTCATAATTAAAACAAGGGCGGTAGACATTAACATCCAGGCGATATCGCCGGTATTAAAGTTAGATTTTACGTTTTTATCGTATTCTACGGATGGAAAAACAAACGTAAGTGATAAAATAACAAGAATTACAAAAAAGGGAAAGTAACGTTTCATATCAAATTAAAACCATTTATTAAAACGGGCTCAATTTATACAATTTTAGTAGACATTTTATAAAAAATGAAACAATTACAATAAATTAATCAATTTATCGGGGATAAGTCCAAAAATTATTAGCAATAACGCAACAACAGATGAAAAAATCACCAGGTTACGCGATTGCAAATTTTCGTTCGGGGTAATTTCAACGCGTTTTAAAAATAAGTTCAACGGGATCTTGATGTAGTAGAACAAACCAACAACGGTAGTAATCGCGCCGGTTATCAGCATGCCCATCAGCCAGATATCATGCGTTTGCTGGTATACGCCATACATTGCCGAAAATACCACAACCTTCCCTATAAATCCCGCGCTGATGGGAATCCCCGTTAGGGAGATCAATATTATTACAAATGCTACAGATGCCAGCGGGTATTTAAAGCCGAGGCCTTTATAATCACTTATGTTGGTGATGCCCTCGTTATTTTCAAAATAGTTGGCCAGCATAAGCGCGGCAATATTTGCCAGGCCGTAAACCAGCAGGTAATAAGTTAATGCGGTTAGCCCCTGCCCGCTAAAGGTAACCACGGCCATCAAGGCAAAACCGGTATGCGCTATGCCAGAGTAGGCCAGCATCCGTTTTACACTATTTTGCCAAACCGCTGCAAAATTACCCACCACCATGGTAGCGATACCCACTGCCGATAATACCAGCCTGAAGTTTAACCCCGCCCAGTTAATATACATGCCGCTGGAGGTGATGAATGGTGTGATAAAATTAATCAGTAAGGCAAAGGCTGCTATTTTTGGTAAGGTAGACAGGTAGGCCGTTACCGGAGTTGCCGCGCCCTCATAAACATCGGGCACATAAAAATGCGCCGGCACCAGCGAAAGTTTAAACCCAATTCCCAATAATATCAATGTTAGCGCGAAGGAAACGCTTACAGGATTTACCTGGATCAGCCCCGCCTGCATCTCGCGCGAGAAAATATCAAGCGAACCACAGAAGGCATAGACAAGCGAGATACCATACAGCATTACTGCCGACGCCGCCGCGCCGAAGAGTACATATTTCAAACCCGCCTCGGTGCTTTTGGCGTTATCGGTACGGTAGGCTGCCAACAGGTACGATGCAATGGAAACCATTTCGATAGCCAAATAAATGGACAGAAAATTTACCGCCATGGTCATTAAATGTAAGCCCAATACCGAGCCGATGACAATAGTGTACAAGTCCGACAACCCTTTTTTGTGCGATGCCAGTTTCTTATCCCACGCAAAGTAGAAGAGCAGGACAAGCGCCAGCACATCAATAATCAATTTAAATACAATGCCGGTATGATGCAGCAATAACATGCCGCTAAAAAACCGGGCGGTATCATTTGCGTTGAAGCTTAATTTTTGACTGATGACCTGTACGATCACAATCATCATACCCCCTGTTGCTACCGCGCGGCATAATTTTGCCGAACGTTTACCAAATAAAAGATCTGTTACCAGCACCAAAATAAACAAGGCGGTTAAATATAGCTCGGGCACAAAAAAGCGCAGGCCGCGTAATACTTCGTTTAACTGGGTGGTAACTTCGGGTAACAGATCCTTCATTTATTTTATTGTACTATAACTAACTGGTTTTTTGGATATTTAACCTGGTATTTTAAATGTAATTGTTTCTCTTCCTGCGGTTTCAGGTTCTGGCTCCACGATAATTTACCGGTAAGCTTATCCATCTGCGCACCGCTTACGTCTTGCGTTTCTACCTCAATGGCCGAGTTTTGCGATACCGGCACCTGGTCTTCCAACAATAAATTCACGGGCTGGTTCTTACGGTTCTTCACGGTTATGAGCCAGTCGCGGGTTTCTTTTTTGTTGGAGCCGAAGCCTTGCTTCTCTGTCAAATCTTTTTGCAAGGTACGGGTTACCACAATATTTCTATCGGTACCTAACGATAAATTTAAGGTATCGGCAGTGGCGTGGGTATCAATTAACGATTTACCAATAAACGTGCCCTCAAAAAACAGGTTGGCCTCGCCCGATAAAAAGTTGTATTTGTTCCAGTCGGTGATGCGCGCGGTCAGGAATACATCGGTGCTTAGCTTAGGCGCAACAAAGTATTGGTAGGTAGCATCGGTGTTTACTTCATTTATCTCCACCAGGTATTGTTTTCCGTCACTTGGAACAGAGTATGGGTTAGCGATGTTAAACTCTACGTTGGTTTGGTTCTCTACCTGCTGGACTTCTATCGGGGTGGATTGAATACTGGCAGCACCACGGATCCTTATTTCCGCAGCAGATCCCGGCGAGCTCTGAACATTTACCCCAGCGGCTTTTCCTTGCAAATAGCCTTCTATAGATGAATATCCAGTTACCACAACTTCATTCAATTGCTGCGAAGATGCTTTCAGGCCAATGTTTAACACCGGCACCGTTGCAGTGCGTTCCATTTTTTCGTAACCGATGAAGCTATACTCTAAAATAGCGCTGCTGTTGGGCACCTGTATCGAGTAGTTACCTGCCGCATCGGTTTGTGTACCGATGGACGTCCCCTTAATCCTTATAGCTACGCCGGGAAGTGGCAGGCGATCGTCCTGCCCAAACACCCTACCCGTTACCTTGGTAATTGCCGATTGCTGGCCTGAATAATACATGCCATAATTTAAATAATACGGCGATAGTTCGGGTTTACTGCCGCTAACGGTTGGGTTACCTGTCGATAGGGTAAGCTTTACATTTTTCCAGTCCTCGCCGCTTTGCTGGCTCACGTTGGCTTTATAGGAAATGGTGATCGGGCTGTTCACATTTTTGGCCCTGATATCGTAAGTTGGGTACCAGTTGGCGTTATTAACCAGATAGGTAAGCATAAACTGCGCTTGCGCCGCCACCTTTGATGAAACCGTCACCAATATATTGCTGGTTACGGCGCTGCTGCCACGCAATACGTCATTAATTTGTTTGGCGAAGCGTTGTTGCTGTACATTCAGGTCGGCAACCTGGTTGTTAATAGTTTGCTCTTTCTTTTTGATCTCGGTGAGGCGGATGGTCTGGTAATCCAGCGCTTGCTTTAATTTAAGCACATCCAAATTGCTGTTTTGACCGCTCACCACCTGGTTTTTAACCAGCATATTGTATTCTTCCTGGTTAATTGTTAAAGCGTAATTCAGGAGCGATATTTTGTCATTCAGGGCCTTTTGCTGGGTCTGTAATTCATCTACATGCTTTTGTTTAGCTTGCTCGTTCAAGTAATTCAATTCGTGCTTTACCGACAGGATGGTAAAATCGCCGGCGGCACGTACCTGGATGCTTTGCACATCGATACCAGGAGAAATATTTTCGAACACTAAAGTGGATGTGCCGGGAGCCAAGTTTACAGGCGATGTGCGGGTTACTTGCGCCCCGTTTAAAAACAGGGTAACCTTTTGCACCTTTGATACGATCTTTTGGGAATCATCGGCGTTTGCTACACGCGCAATGCTGATGAACAGGCAGGCAATAAATAATAACTTTTTAGTCATGATATTTAATTTTATCTGTATGATGCGCAAGCCTTAAGTTTTCCATAAACCGATGTAGAAATAAATGAAAATTTATTTCGCCTGGATAAATTGGATCAACGCCAGTACCGAATCGTTCACCTTGCCAAGCACCAGCGATGGCAGGATGCCTAATAGCAATGCGATCAAAGCCAGCGGCAACAAGGTGGCCGTTTCGCGGAAGTTGAGATCGGTTAGGGCTGTCTTCCAAACGTCGCCACCTTTTAGGGATACGGCGCCGAAGAACATGCGCTGCAAGGTCCACAGAAAATAGGCCGCGCTTAACAAAATACCTATTGAGCCGCAGATAGCCATCCAGTAAGGCAACAAGCCGTTAACCGAATGTGATTTAAAAGCACCAGCCAGCGTAAATGCTTCGGCCACAAAAGCCGAGAAACCGGGCAGACCTAAAGAAGCGAAAAATGCCACCATCACATAAACGGTATACCGCGGCATCAATGTACCTAATCCGCGGAAATTATAGATATCTCTGTCGTGTACCCTATTATAGATCACCCCTACCAGGAAGAACAGCATGGTTGATAAAAACCCGTGGCTTACCATTTGCAGTACAGCGCCGCTGATGCCCTCGGCTGTATTGGAGGCGATGCCCAAAAGCACAAAACCCATGTGCGATACAGATGAATAGGCGATCATGCGTTTCAGATCGCGCTGGGCAAGGGCGTTAAAAGCGCCATATAATATGGAGATCACTCCCAATAAGCCAAGCCAAAATGCGCCGGATAAAGCAACCTCAGGGAAGATGCCTATACAGATGCGGATAATACCGTAGCCGCCAATTTTTAGCAGGATGCCGGCAAGGATGATAGATACCGGGGTCGGTGCCTCTACGTGGGCATCAGGTAACCAGGTATGAAAGGGCACTACTGGCACTTTAATAGCAAAGGCAACAAACAGCACCACAAAACCAACGGTACGCGCAGGCATGCCCAAAATGGTAGCGTTGCTGAGTAAGGAGAATACCGATCCATCGATATAATTTGCCGGGTTCATCATGTGGATGATATTGAAGGTGTGGTTGCCCGTAACCGGATCTTTAACCGACAGGTATAAACCCACCATCACCAACAACATAAACACCGAACCGAACAGCGTGTACAGGAAAAATTTAATAGACGCGTACTCTCGCCTTGCGCCTCCCCACATGCCTATCATAAAGTATAATGGCAGCAGCATTAGTTCGTAAAAAGTGTAAAACAAAAAGAAATCCAGCGCGCAGAACACGCCGACTACAGCCATATCCAGCAACAGGAACAGGGCAAAAAAACCTTTCAGGTTGCTTTTTATTTCCCAGGATGCAATGGCGGCTATCACCATTACCAGCGAGGTCATCACCAATAGCGTTACTGAAATACCGTCTATCCCCACAAAATATTCTATCTGCATTTTGCCCATCGAACCAAGATCGAGGCTGATCCACGGGAGTTTTTGAACAAACTGGAACTGATCCTCGTGGTTGATGCCCGCGTGTGCCACCCCTGTCTGAAAGTGCAGGTAAATGTAAATGCTGAAACACAACTGTAAAAACGTAGCCGCCAGCGTAATGAACTTAAAACTCGCGCGCAGTGATGATGGCAGCAGCAGAATAACTAAGCCAAACAAAATTGGGGTAAAAATGAGCAGGGTTAATATATTCATCAGGTCCAGATCAGTTTTAAAATAAATACGGTGATCAGCACTAATAGCATGCTGTATAAATAATATTGAATTTTACCCCCTTGGAAACGGCGGGCAAAACTACCAATGCCGTGCACTACATCTGCAACCAAATGCAGGAAGCCATCCACAATGTTTTTATCAAACCAGGCGGCAATACCCGCAATGGCTAATCCAACTTTTTCGAGTGAATTTACAAAGCCATCCACCACTTTTTTCTCAAACCAATAAAAGGCGTTGCTCAGCCACATTACAAAACGTATGATGACGCGGTTGTAGAACCTGTCGATATACCACTCGTTAAATGAGATGCGATACAGCAGCCCCTTTTGCGGGAACGACCAGGTATTGCGTTTTACATAAATTACATATGCGCCATACATCACCACCACGCTTAAAATCACTACAATTAACGGAATGATGACATGGAAAAGGTTTTGGCGGACAAAAATATTGGTCAGCAAAAATCCTTTGTACAACCATGCATCTTCATAAAACACCGGGCTGTATGAGAACACCGGGAACAAACAGCAGATCGCTAAAAACACCAACGGCAGTTTGTATTGCCAGCCGCCATCGCCCATGTGGATTCGGATATGCGGATTCATCTTTTGAAGGCGGAACTCGCCAAAGAAAACTTTGGTAATAAGCCTTGCTACGTAAAAAGCCGTTAACCAGCTGGTGAGAAGGGCAAAATATGGGATTAATTTTAGTAAGCCTCCCTTATCATCGCTCCAGTCAAACGCCTGGATCAGGATGCCGTCTTTTGACAGGTAGCCAGAGGTGAGCGGCAAGCCGGTCAAGGCGATGCCCCCAATTAACGCTGCGATAAACGTTAGTGGTAATTTTTTGCGCAGGCCACCCATATGCAGGATGTTTTGCGGGTCGGTGTCCAGGTTGTTATCGTCCTTAATCTGTTTCATTTGATGGATGACAATACCCGCAACCAAAAAAAGTAAACATTTAAAGAACGCGTGAGTAGCCAAATGGAACAACGAGGAGGCGTAAGCACCCACCCCCATGGCCATTACCATAAAACCTAATTGCGATATGGTGGAGTATGCTAAAATCCGTTTCAGGTCGTTTTGCGTAAGGGCGATGGTAGCGGCCATAAACGCGGTAAAACAACCAATAACCGCCAGGATGGTTAGCTCGGTACCCGTAAACATTGGGTAAAACCTGCCCAGCAAAAATACCCCTGCCGCCACCATGGTTGCCGCGTGGATCAATGCCGAAACCGAGGTTGGCCCCTCCATCGCATCGGGCAGCCAGGTATGTAACGGGAACTGTGCCGACTTTGCTGCCACGGCCAAAAAGATCCCGCCGAAGGCAACGTATTGCCAGGTTGCCGGGATACTGCCTAAAGTGCTCGTCCATTCGCCATTGGCGATGATGGCATTTTCTATGAGGCCTTTTTCGGCAAAAAGTTGTTCCAGATCAAACGTATGGAACTGGGTGAACAGGATAATAATTGCCGAGAGCAGGCCAATATCCCCTATCCTGTTCATGATAAAGGCTTTTTTATTGGCGATGATGGCACTCTCGCGCGTGAACCAGAAACCTATTAAGAGGTAGGATGAAAAGCCCACCATCTCCCAAAAGGCGTAAAGCAGTATCAGGTTATCTACCACCACCAAAGCCAGCATGCTAAAACAAAACAGACTTAAATAACGGAAATAACGGCTGTAGCCGTCATCATCCTCCATGTAGGCGGTGGAGTAAATATGCACCGGCAAGGCGATCACCGGGACCAGCAACAACAGCAATACCGAAAGGTTATTGAGCAAAACCCCCGCCTGTACTTTAGTAGCGCCAATGGTAAACCAAACCTGTTGCGCATGAATGGTATGGCTGCCCCAAATTTTAAAGAACACATTAGCGGCAAGTACGGTACTTACCAATATTGCTAATGTAGATACCCAGCCCGATACCTTGCTTTTACCTAACAGTAAAAAGTTTACCAAAAAGGCAGCAAAAGGCAAAACCACTGCTATAATAGCAAGGGTTACGGTTTGCGCGTCGGTTTGTGGTAGGGTTGGGTTCAAATTATATCTAATATAAAATTAAGTATTTTTTGTTCCCCTCTTGAGAGGGGAGTGTTGGGCTGCGTTGTTGCAGGGGTGTGTTAGTCGCGCGACTAACACACCCCTTGCCCCTCTCAAGTGGGAAAGTTATCTCATAATATTTACCAAGGCCTACTTTCATCTTAATTTGCCGGTTGGTTTAGTTCAATAATAAGCTTTGCCGGTTTACGTTTCTTGCGAAGGCCGCTTGGGCCGGTGAAGGTGGCGGCTTTAATATCGGCTTTGCTGGCCAGTTCCCACAATTGCAGTTTGTCTTCGCCGGTTAATTCAATACCATCAGGCATCACGTAAGTAACAGCCAGATCTTTACCTCTGCGCGAGCGGATGTATAATTTATAGGCTTTAGACAACGTACCAAATTTCCATTGGTATAGCTTGGTGCCATACTTTTTGGTGGTGACGTTCACCGTGGTATCGTTCACAGTAGCGCCTACAAATTTCGGCTGGATCAGCGTATCAATTTTCAGGATAGTTTCCGGGTCGATATCTGATACTTTTCCAAACGTTGCCTCCTCATTCAGCACAAAGGCTTTTTGGTTTCCTTGTTGCTTTGGCAAAGGCAATAGCGTGCTTGGCAAATCGGCAGGCAAAGCTTGTTTGGTCTTCACGATCAGCGCACCCGCGGCAGCCTTTTGGCCGTACATCATTTTGGCGCCTTTCGGTTTTATAACGGATACATCCAAAATACTTTCAGGCTTCAGGTCCTGCAGGCGGCCGTGGTATTCGTTATCGTTCACCATTACAAACGGGCGGTCGCGTTCTTCGGGCGGGTCTTTCAGCACCAGTTTCTTGGTAACGCTATCCACCGAGAAGAACGGATAGGTTACCCTTTCTTCTTCCTCCACGTGCTCCTCTACACGGGCTCCCCCCCCGCTTGAGCGGTGCCTTGACGAACGTTTTTTTGTGTGCTTGGTAGTCTTGGCCTTCTTTTTTGTCGCATGCTTTTTCCGCTGCGCAAAAGCGCAAACAGAGATCAGCATCAGCAATATTAAAAGCAGTTTTTTCATTTTAGTTTTTCCCTTGTCTTTCGGTTTCGGCTTTTCTGGTAAAATGTTGCTTTTTATAGGCCTCGGTAACGATGATCACCACGCCATTTTTACCGGTATCGCCATATAGGGCAACAGATGAAGCATCTTTTAATACCGATATATTGTCAATATCATTAAAATTAAGAGCCTTCATACCCTCAGTGGTTGCCTTATTACCATCGATAATATAAAGCGCTTTTGCAGCGGTAGAATCGGCTTTAGCCGCAATGGCTACTTTAGTTAAAAGGTTAATTCCCTTACCTTCTTTAGTGGTAATTAAAATAACTCCGTTTAAACCCTCTGCACCGTATAACGATGTTGACGATGGCGTTTTTAAAACCTTTATCTTTTCGATATCATTTGGGTTGATGGTATTAATATCACCAATATATTTTACCCCATTAACCATTACCAAAGGGGGCAAACCATTGTGAGTTAAATTTAGTTTAGTCTCCTTTTTAGCAGTATCCGGCGTTTGCGCGAAAGCGCTTACCGACAAGAATAACGAGAAAACAACAAGTAGTTTTTTCATATCTTAATCTTTTAACTGGTTAATTTTATCAGGATCGATGGTTTTGTATCGGCGGTAAACGTTCAATATTATAGCCAGCGCAACAGCAGTTGTAGCGGCAGCCAAAACTATGGCAAACAGCGCGAATACCTGCCCCCCGTTATTGGTCTTATCGAATTTACCAAAAGCTACCAGGTTTAATATGGCGGCGTTCAGCATTAGCTCTATGCCTATCAAAATCTGAATCGCGTTCTTTTTGGATACGATGATGAATAGGCCGATGCAAAACAACACCACGCTCACCAGCATAAAATCGTTAAGGCCTATCACGCTTCTACCGGCTCCTTTCTGGACAGATGCGCTGCGCCAACCAAAGCTATCATCAGCAATACCGAAATCACCTCAAATGGCAGCAGGTAGCGTGTCATCAAACCTACGCCAATGTCGTTAATACCCGTCCCGTTTACCGGTACCACATTTTTTGTAGCGATGGCCGTTTTTATCCAAGGTAGATTGTTGATATCCGCTTTAAAAACCACATTTAACATCACCACCAAAAACAGAGCGGCCAATATAAATGCAGGTAAATTATGCAGACTGATGAATTTTGTTTTCTGTTGCTCTGCAGTAGCCAAAGCCTCCTTGCCCGAAAGCATAAAAGCGAACAGTATCAGCACCAAAATGCCGCCAACGTAAATTACAATTTGGGTAACGGCTACAAAATCGGCAAGTGCTAAAACGTATAACCCGGCCAGGCCAAACAGGGTAACAAAAAACAAAAAGATGCTGCGCACCAAATTCTTCCCCGCGGCTACAACCAAGGCCGAGCCCACGGTTACAAACGCCATCAGGTAAAACATTGCCTGCACTAAACTCATACCCCTCCCTCCCTTGCTTTCATGGCGGCTAATTTAGCGGCTTGCTTTTCGGCAGTCTGGCGTTCCAGCAGGTCGCGCTTTTCGGCAGCAAACTCGGGCGACATGTCCGAGAATTCGTAGTTCAGGTCTTTCAGTTCAAATACGGTTTTATCGTACTCGTTGGTCATTACAATACACTCCGTTGGGCACACAATAGTACACAGGCCGCAATACATGCACTTGGCCATATCAATATCGAACTGGGCGGCGTAAAGCAACTTTTTAGACCCGTCGGATGTTTCGCCGATGCTGCCTTCGGTCGATTTTATCGATTCGATGGTGATACAGTTTACCGGGCAAATTTTGGCGCAAAGGTCGCACACGATACAGTCGTCAATTTCCACATCCAACTGGTAGCGGCCCACCTCGGGCACAGGCAGTTCCTGCTTAGGGTACTGGATGGTATTAGTATTATTTTGCTGATGGAAGTAATTATCGTTGGCGATTGTCGTAACCTGCCTTTTGGCATTTGAAGCAAATAAGGCCCTGATGGTAAGAGAGAGCCCCTTCCATGCCGTTGTAAAACCGTTTAACGCTCTTCGTAGCAAATTCTAAATAATAAATAATAAATTCTAAACTCTAAAAGCTAAATCGTAAATCAAACTCACATAATCCATAGCCGCCATACGCCCGATATTAGCATGCAGGCAAAAGCCAGTGGGGTTAATACTTTCCAGCACAGGTTCATCAGCTGGTCTACCCGTAAACGGGGCAGTGTCCAGCGGATCCACATCTGTACGCCTATTAAAAGTAAGGTCTTTATCAAGATCCAGATGATGCCCCAGCCCGCGCCGGTTGTCCACGTTGCCAAATGTAGCGAACCTATGTTTGGTAAAGGCGTATTCCATGCGCCTAAAAATAATATTACGCCTACCATCGATACCAAAAACATCATGGAGTACTCGGCCAAAAACACCAGCGCGAATTGCAACCCCGTAAACTCGGTGTGGAAACCTGCTACCAATTCCGAATCCGCCTCGGGAATATCGAACGGTGCGCGGTTACTCTCTGCCAACGATGCGATGAAGTAGATCACAAAGGCCACCATCAAATGAGGCGCCTGGAAGATGTTCCACGACAGGATGCCCCCAATTTGCGATACATCCCAAAAGCCAAAGAACTTCGCCTTGTCTGCCGATAGGATACCCTGCTGCATGGCTATATCCTGCAGGTTAAGAGTCTGCGCTATCATCACAACAGAGATGAGCGCGAAACCCGCAGGAATCTCGTAAGAAATGATTTGCGCGGCAGAGCGCATTGCCCCCAGTATTGAATATTTATTGTTCGATCCCCAACCGGCCATTAGTATGCCCAGGGTTTCGATAGAGATAATAGCGAAAATGTAGTAAAGCCCAATATTGATGTTAGCAGGGATCAATCCCGGCCCCCAGGGCAAAGCGGCAAAGGCAAGGTACACCCCAATAAAAATAATAACGGGTGCGGCCAGGAACAAGATCTTATCGGCCGCTGCCGGGATAATAAGCTCCTTTTGCACCATCTTCATCATATCTGCCAGTACCTGCAGGGAACCGTATTTGCCCGTTTCTGTAGGGCCAAGGCGGTTTTGGATAAAGGCGCTTACCTTACGCTCGGCATATACGCCAAACATGGTAAACAGGCCCACAAAAGCAAATAAACCTGCTGCTACAATAAAATATGTAAGGTAATAATTCAAGGGCGATTGCTTTGGGTTGCAAACTTAATAAATGCTAAGGATAGTTGACTGTTTTGGTAGTTGTTTTTTGCGTTGCGCGATTGGATTGCACCGATGTGGTTTCACTATGGTAAATAAGTAATCTCTGTTCACAAATCACTATTATCTAAAATGGCCGTTGCCAGCGGCCCGGTCCGTTGGCTAACGGATCATACGCCTGCAAGCATTAGGCGCGAGTACGGTATCCGCTCCACTCCCTAACGCTATTGTCTTTACCGGGATTCGCTTGATTTAGGGATTAGTAGGATTTTAAAATGAATCTCCATTTATTATCTGCCCGTTCAAGCGTCTACGCTTGAACGTTGTACGTGGTAAGCGTCTACGCCTAAGTTCATTTTAAGCGTGGACGCTTAAAATAATAAATCTCCAAGCGTGGACGCTTGGAGATTTATTATTTACACATCTACATATTTGCACATCTGCACATCTATTTTAACATACTTCCCTTACATTAACAAACTCACTCTTTACATTATCTGCAAAAAAGAGCGACGCATGGCGGTCAAAATCGGGGGTGTCATCAATGGTGGTATAAAACTGGCGGTTGCCTTGTTTGCTGAGGCGATGCTCCATTTCGGGGTGGCGTTGCAGGTAATCTACCAGGCTGGTGGCTACAATATCGCCCTGTGCAACTACATTAACATTGGCCGGCAGGTGAGCTTTTATTTTCTCCTGCAAAAGGGGGTAATGGGTGCAGGCCAGTAAAATGGTATCAATATCAGGTGATTGTTGCATCAGTTGATCCAGATAAAGCTGCACGTAATAGTCGGCGCCGGGTTTGTTGTATTCGCCGTTCTCTATCAGGGGTACCCAAAGCGGGCAGGCCTGCTGGTAAACTTTAAGATCGGAGAAAAAGTGTTCAATCTCTAACAAGTACGAGCCGGATTGCACGGTGCCTTGGGTGCCCAGTACACCTATCTGTTTGGTTTTGGTATAATTGCCAATAACTTCTGCCGTGGGGCGAATTACGCCGAGCACACGTTTATCGGTATGGAGGCCGGGCATGTCCTGCTGCTGTATGGTGCGCAGGGCTTTTGCCGATGCGGTATTACAGGCTAATATTACTAACGGACAGCCTTGCTTAAACATCCATTGCACACATTCCCAAGTGTACTGGTGAATGGTTTTAAATGAGCGGTTGCCGTAAGGGGCGCGGCCGTTATCGCCTAGGTATAAATAATCGTAACCGGGCATCTGTTCTGCTATAGAACGGAACACCGTTAAACCACCTATACCCGAATCGAATACTCCTATGGGACTGCCTGCCGTCATATTATCAAAAATAAAAAAAGCGCCCCGTAATGGAGACGCTTTCTAAATAATTTAATTTTGAGATTACTTTAATCCTAATTTAAGCTTTACAGCCGGCATCAGGTCATCAGCGTCCGGAGATACTACTAAATACTCGCTGGTGGTATCTAATACGTACCCGTAACCTTTTTCTTTAGCTACCGCTGTAACTGCACCACGTGCTTTATCAATCAATGGTTTACCAAGCTCGCGTTGTTTAGCCTCAACTTGTTGCTGAGACGAAGTTTGGTAATCCTGTAAGCGTTTTGAAAAATCTTGCAATTCGGTTTCTGCTGCGCCACGCGCCGCATCAGTCATGCCTGTACGTTTTGTTTGGTAAGCCTGGCCTTTGGTTTGATACTCGTTATTCATTGAAGTTAATACATCAATGAATTGTTTCTGGTAAATTTCAAGCTGAGATTTTACAGTTTTGGTTTCGGGCATAAAATCGATCAACTGCTGAAAATTAATGTGGCCAATTTTTGATTGTGCCTGGGCAAAGTTGCCTGCAAATAACATTCCTGCTGCAACTAAAGCAACTTTAAATAGTTTTTTCATTTGTGTTCTTCTGTGTTTAAAAAAAAATAGTTCTAATTATAAATATACAATCTTTACTTAGCAAACACGCCCGGTTTTAAACCTAAACGGGTTACTACAGCATCGCTCTTGTTATAACGCGGGCTTGCGTACAACATTATCACTTCGCTGTTTTTATCAAATATCATATCCAGGTTTTCGCTTTCGGCTACACCCTGTACAGCTTTAGACACCCTATCCTGAATTGGTTTAATCAGCGCGTTGCTTTTTTTAGAAAGCTCGCCATCCGGCCCAAATATCTGGCGTTGGTAATCCTTCGCTTGTTTCTCTTTATCTACAATTTCGGCCTCGCGGCGTTTACGCATGTCCGGGGTCATCAACACCTGGTCGGCCTGGTAGGCTTTGTACAGGCGGTCAATTTCCTGGAAACGGACGTCAACATCCTTCTGCCACGATTCTGAAAGTGATGCCAGTTGTTTCTGCGATGAAGCATACTCCGGCATGTGTTTCAAAATATAATCCGAATCTACATAAGCAAAACGCTGGGCAACTGCAGCGGTACATGCTGCAAACGTAACAAATAGTATTAAAATTATCTTCTTCATAATAAATAATCGTTATGCAAATTAATTAAACCCGCCACTTAAGCTTTGCGAAATAGTAAAGTGGAAGTGACCTTTGTTGGCCTCGGGCTGGTTTGGGATCTTGTCGAAACCGTAGCCGTAATCTAAACCAAGCAAACCAAATATCGGTAAAAATATCCTTGCACCAACACCTACAGATTTCCTTATATTAAAAGGGTTAAATTGGCTAAAACCATTCCAAACATTACCACCCTCAGCAAAAGCTAACAAGAAAATGGTTGCAGACTGCCCAGTAATAACGGGATGCCTTAGCTCCATAGTATATTTATTGTAAATAGCACTACCCTGGTTGGTGTTTGCATTTAACATTGAACCCTCGGGCACTATAGAGAAGTTTTCGTAACCACGTAAACCTATAACATCTGTGCCTTGTAAGAACTGGTAGCTTTGCATACCATCGCCACCCAGTTTGAAACGCTCGAACGGAGAAGGCCCAACCAAAGCATTATACTGGCCCAGGTAACCAAAACGCACCTGCGACATTAATACCAGTTTACCGGTTATACGCTCAAACCACTGTGCATCAAACTTCCATTTGTAGTACTCTACAAAGTGGTATCTTTCTTCGGGCGTTGCCACTTTATAGTTCACGTTGTTAAAAAACGAATATGGCGGCGTTGCCTGTATGGTTAATTTTATGTTTGAACCCGATGTTGGGTACAAAGGCGCATCAACCGAGTTACGGCTAAGCTCCTGAGTTAGTTTAATATTGTATGATGTACCATTCTGGAACAGATAACCACCATAGTTATCCAGATCGTAGTGATCTACGTTTAACGAGTAGTTTAACTGGAAGTAGTTATCCGGCCAGTTTAATTTTTTACCTAACGTTACACCTATACCATTAATACGTAATTTGTTGTAGTAAGGGCTGCTTTTAGGATAATATTGGCCTGTTGAGCTACCTTGTGTATAAGCCGATAATGCGAAATAGATAGGTTTTTTACCACCTAACCACGGTTCGGAGAATGTGAACGAGAAGTTTTGGTAAGTACGCCCGCTCGATTGCCCCCTTAGGCTTAGTTTCTGCCCGTCGCCTTTTGGCAATGGTTTGTATGCTTTAAGGTTAAACAGGTTACGTAAGGCAAAGTTGTTAAAGGTTAAACCTAAGGTACCAACTAACTGCCCGCCGCCAAAACCGCCTGATAGCTCTATCTGATCGGATGGTTTTTCAACCACATTGTAAACCAGGTCCACAGTACCATCGGCGGGGTTAATGTTTGTAGGCCTTGGCTCGGTTTTTTGCTCATCAAAGTTACCTAACTGGCCAATCTCACGCGCACTACGTATCAATAGTTCTTTGTTGAATTTTTGCCCCGGTTTGGTACGGATCTCGCGCATTACCACTTTATCATTGGTAACATCATTACCTTTTAATATAACACGGTTAATGGTATACTGCGGGCCTTCATAGATACGGATATCCAAATCCACGGTATCATTATAAACCCTGGTTTGAACCGGGTCTGCATTAAAGGTTAAGTAACCATTGTTTAAGTATAACGATGATACGTCATCATTGCTTGGTGTTGGGCCGGTTAAACGTTTTGATAATTCAACCTCGCTAAATACCATTCCCTTTTCGATACGCAGAATCCTTTCTAATAACTCTGTAGGGTAAGTTGCATTACCCGAAAATTTTACATTACCAAAATAATACTTGGGGCCTTCGTAGATCTTGATTTTTACGTCGACGGTTTTTTCGTCATGTTTGGTTACGGTATCGCTCAATACTTCGGCATCGCGGTAACCTTTGCCTTGTAGTTTTTCAATAAGCGTTTCCTTGTCTTCTTCGTATTTGTCTTTCTTGAATTTTTTTGAACCGAAGATGTTATAGATTTTTTTCTCGCGGGTGTTTTTTAACAGCTTTCGCAACTTGGCATCAGAGAACGCCGTGTTACCCTCAAAATCAACACTGTTAATTTCAACCTTCGATTTTTTATCAACTGCAACATCCAGTATAACGCTGTTGGCATCGCCCGGGTCTTTGGTTTGGGTTATTTTAACGGTAGTATTAAGGTAGCCCTTTTCGTTAAAGTGCTTTTTAATGATGGCAGTTGTAGTACTCAGTAAGTTTTCGTTCACGATCTTACCGGTTTTATCTGCCAGTTTTTTATTTACGTCCTCTATCTCGCCCTTGCGGATGCCTGTAATGTGCAAACGCGATAAACGCGGGCGCTCTGATACTGCAATTTCCAAGTAAATGGTATCCATGTTGATGCGAGTAACATTTAGCTGTACATTATCAAAAAGGCCTTGTTTGTAAAGATCTTTAATAACATTTGCGTTAGCCTCACCAGGAAGGTTTATCTTGTCGCCTTTGTTTAGTTTAGATATAGTAAGCAACACATCCTTATCCAAATATTTTGCGCCGGATACGGTTACACCACCTATAATATAATCTTTAGGATTAAGGTAACTTAAACTATCGGCAGGGATAGAGCCGCCGGATAATGCTGATTGCCTTTGGCCGCCTACCTGAGCCATTGCTGCAGTGCTTATAACAGAGAAGAGTAGAGCAAAAAAAACTTTATTCATTCGAATATTTTAGTGGGCTAAAAATAATTTATACAGTTGTTAAAAAGTGTTAAAAGTAAAAATTTAGTTTACCTGCTCGCTTGTCATCCCAAATCGGCGTTCGCGTTTCTGGTAATCAAATATCGCTTCGTACAAATCCTCGCGCCTAAAGTCGGGCCATAGTTTGGTGGTAAAATATAGCTCGGCATAGGCAATTTGCCATAACAAATAATTACTTATGCGGTATTCCCCACTCGTTCTTATCAAAAGTTCGGGGTTGGGCATACCGCCGGTATATAAATTATCTTCAAACAATTGTTCATCAATATCGGCAGGGTTTAATTCGCCGCTTTGTACTTTGGCTATTATGTTTTTAGCAGCCTGTACTATTTCGCCGCGGCTGCTGTAGCTTAATGCAAGCGTAAGTACCAGCCCAGTATTACCGGCTGTTTTGCTTATGGCATTTTCTAACTCCTGGTGGCATTTGCCGGGTAGAGCCTTAAGATCGCCTATGGCGTTCAGGCGTACGTTATTTTTCATCAGCTTGGCAATCTCCTTGTTAAGAGTGCTGATGAGCAGTTCCATAATGGCGGTAACTTCAAATTTAGGGCGGTTCCAGTTCTCGGTGCTAAAAGTGTATAGGGTAAGGTATTCAATACCCAGCTCGCCGGCGGTTTCCACAATATCGCGTACAGATAGCACACCATTATGATGGCCAAACACCCTTAACTTGCCTTTACCCTTTGCCCAGCGGCCGTTACCATCCATAATAACAGCTATATGACGGGGTAATTTCTGAAGATCTATCTGGTCCTTATAACTCATTTCCCGAACGGTGTTAACAGTTGCTTATGAACCGTAGCGCCTGTAGCCTTGTTAAAATTTAAATCGTTTTTAGCAAAGCCCTCAACAACTTATGCCCTTTTTTTCAGGTGACAAATGTAAAACTTAATTGTATTTATTTTAGTATGCGATAAAAAAGAAATAATTATCAACGGGGGTAGTTTTGGATGGCAGGGATTTACTGTTTGCATAGTTACTCACCCCTACTGCGCTGCGCTGGCCAACCCTCGTTGCTGTGCAAAGAGGGTAAGGAGAATAAACCTTAGCTTCCGCATAAAAAAGCACCGTGGCTTGTACCATGGTGCTGCAATATAATTCAATTCATCTTAATACGCCTGCTGCGCTTTCAACAAACTGATATCCTTTGGGGCGATATCTGCAATGGCGTATTGCTGTGTGCTTGTTATTTTCATTTCATCAAGCGTGTTTACCAGATTGCCATAAACGGATGTTTCGGCGGGTTTTATAATTACCAGCATACTTTTGCCGGTGGTTTGCTGCACATGTTTGCTCATATCAAATATAGCCTTGCGCAAGCCGCTGCCGCTATAATTGGTAACAGTGGCAGGTATTAACGGTTTATCTGCTAAGCCGAGGTAGTACATGGCCTTGTTGTTTTTTCCCAGGCAGATGGTCATGGTGCGGGATTGGGCTACCGGTTCACTCTCCTCGCCTACCGGCATGGCTACGTCCATAGCGCTGGGTTTGCTTAAGGTTGTGGTAAGCATAAAAAAGGTAATGAGCAGGAAGGCAAGATCAACCATTGCAGTAAGATCTACCTTTAACGCGGCTTTTTTCGAGCGGGTTTTGATGCCTGATTTTTCCGGGGATGAATTTAATTCGGCCATAGCAATATAGTTTAAGGTGAAACAATTGGTTACATGTAATAATACATATAAATATAACTGTTAATTTACAATAAACAAAATTAAATTCTGTAATTTTAAAATATAAGATTTTATATTTTGAATTATGGCGTTTTAGTTAATAATAACAGGCCTGCGTTACAAAAGTATAAGATACGGTAAAGCCCACAAACATGTAAAAATCCCGTTGGCGGTAATCGCCACGCTGGGAGCCGGCGTTACCGATGTATACGTTGGTCTTTTCGCCTGAGCGATCTGACAAAGCCCTTGCTGTAGTATTACTGAATGACCCTTTAGCGGCGTAGTTTTTACTTACATCGTCCAAATAATCGGTATTGGTGAAGCGGTACCCAAGGTCAGCAGCAACAGTCCACTTGCCCGAAAAGTTATATTTAAACCCGGCGCCAAACGGCACTACTATGGCCGTGTTTGCGTAGGGGCTGGTTTGCCCTTCGGTTTTTAAGGGCCGCAAGCCAACAACGTTGCCTTTATACATCGCCCTTGGCGCGTACGAGGCTATGCCGGCACCCAGGTATATATAAGGTGTATATTTATTTTTGCCTGCATCGGGGATATAGCTCATAAAGTTGAGCTCGGCCATCAGGCATAATTCTTTTATAGGGGTTGTAAAGCTCAGGTTACGGTCGCGAAACTGCTGGATGCCCGATGTGCTGTCGGCGCCACTTATTTGCCCAAAGGTATAGTTTAGCTTTAGCCCCAGATAGCGGTTAAAGTTTCGTTTTACAAACAGACCCACCTGCCCGCCGCTTGGTTTAATAGGGTTATTGATATTGAGATCGCCGATATAGCCTGCCGCGCCTATATTACCGCCAATTTCCCAAGTTTGCTGGGCCTGTACATTTATGCTGATAAACAGTAAAATACAAAAGGCGTAAAATTTGGGCATCAAGGGATCAGTTAATAATTACGGGCGTCTAAACCCCATAATAGTTTTTTCCTTAACGTAGATAAGTAGCTTTCATTATTCAGGCGTACCAAATTAAGCTTAAAATCGGCTTTGTACACTTTAAAATGCATGGGTTTGTCTACAATTACAGTACGGCTATCGCACGATACAATGTAGTTATTGCCCCGGTAATCAACATCCAGTGTAAGCACGCTGGTATCAGGCAGTACTAGCGGCCTAACGTTTAAGTTATGCGGTGCCACAGGTGTAAGTGCTATACTGTTTGAGTTAGGGAAAATAATAGGCCCGTTACAACTTAACGAATACGCGGTTGAACCTGTTGGCGTCGACACGATGAGCCCATCGCCCCAGTACGAGTTCAAAAACTCGCCATCTAACGCTACATGTGTAGTGATCATGGCACTATCATCGCGTTTGTGGATGGTTACATCGTTAAGCGCGAAGTTGTTTTCGCCAAATATTTTATGTTCAGAATCTATCACCAGTAGTTCACGGGCATCCATTGTAAACTCCTGGTTTACTACAGCGTGTATAGCTGCCGCGATATCGCTTTTGTTGATGCTGGCCAAAAAGCCAAGCCTGCCAAAGTTGATACCGATAACCGGCACGCCCGAATCGCGCACAAGGGTAACCATATCCAGCAGGGTACCATCGCCCCCAAGGGTTATAAAAACATCTACATTACCTTTGATGGGTTCATTGCAGTTAAGGATTGCACAGGTACTTGTATCTACATTACCTTTTAGATTTTCGCTTAATATAGGGTGAACGTAAACCTCAACCTTGTGTTGCGCAAGGTTTTCAAACACCTGGCGGATGTACGGGAACACCGATGGGTCGTTAAACTGCCTGCCGTAAACTGCTATTTTCATATGCTGTGGTTACAGGTTCAGGTAATTCATGAACGAATCGAACCTGTCCATAGAGTTATCGTTATGGTCGGTGAAGTTAAAGGTGGCCTTTACGTCGTAATTGTAGCGTTGAAACGTGGCCAGTATAGTAGAGATGTCCTGTTTATTCACCTTTAGGGTAATCTCCATTTTGGTGCTATCCGGAAAAGTGCGGGTGTACGAACTCAGGATCTGTGCGTTATCTGACTCTACCACTTGCGACATGTGCGCCAGCGAATTATTCTTATTATCAACCTCCAAAACAATAATACCCCCCGGCTCGGATACCGAGGTAAGCTTGGCAAAGTACTCGTTCATGGTGTTGATACTGATGAGGCCCAGGTATTCTTTTTTGATATTAAGCACGGGAACCACGCTTAGCCGGCGCTCATAAAACAGGCGGATCACGTCGTAAATATGCTGCTCTTCCAACACATATGGGTTTACCAGCGATAAGGCTATCGAACCTATGGGCGCGTTGTAGTCTGTTTCTTCGATCAGGTCGTCCTCGCTTATCAGGCCCAGGAACTGTTCCTCATTCACAATTGGCATATGGCTTACGCGAAACTCGGCCATACGGTCAAACACCTTCTGTATACTATCAGAAGTATGTACCGGGGGCATCGCGTCAGATATAAGCTCAATTGCAAGCATAGTTATTATTTTTAAATAGCCCCACCTAAACTCTCCCCGGAAGAGAGAAACTTAGAGGGGGCTCCTATTTTTTTATCTTATCTAAAAACAGTTTTAAATACTCATTAAATTCTACGGGGCGCTCCATCATTGGGGCGTGGCCGCATTTATCAACCCAGTGCAACTCCGAGTTTGGCAACAACTCGTTAAACTCAATAGCCACCTCGGGCGGGGTGATCTTATCGTCCTTACCCCAAATTAACGATACCGGCATGGTAATTTTACGCAGCTCGGTTTTCATATTATGGCGGATAGCCGATTTTGCCATGGCCAATATCCTGATCACCTTATGCCTGTCGTTTATGGTTTGGAATATCTCCTGCACCATATCTTCTGTGGCCGTTGCCGGGTCGTAAAAGGTATATCTTACTTTCTCCCTTACAAAATCAATACTCTCGCGTTTGGGGAATGAACCACCAAAAGCGTTTTCGTACAAGCCCGAGCTCCCCGTTAAAACCAATGCTTTAACATAACCCGGGTGTGCAAGCACATAAACCAAACCAACATGCCCACCAAGCGAGTTACCTAAAAGTACAACATTACTAAGTTGTTTAAACTTGATGAACTTATGTATGAATTTTGACAACGCACGGACTCCCGTAGTTAACAAAGGCAGGTCATATATAGGTAAAACCGGAATTATAACCCTGTAATTAGGGCTAAACTCGCGGATAACATCGTCCCAATTGCTTAAAGCGCCCATTAACCCGTGAAGCAACAACAGCGGTTCGCCCTGCCCCTCCTCGATGTAACTGAAACCCTTTTCTTCTTTAAGCACAAAATCCATAATATAGCTGGTGTAAGTATTTTCGTAAATATATCAGACCGAAATCAATATTAGTCTGATTTGTTGTAAAATTATAATTATTAAGATAGTTTACCAGCTTTAGCTCCAATAATTATTACGCGGCAATTAGCCTAACAGTTGTTTTACCACTTCAGAAACCGTTTTGCCATCGGCACGGCCTGCAAGCTCTTTATTGGCAAGGCCTATAACCCGCCCCATATCTTTTACAGATGTAACACCCAGCCTTTCAATAACTTCCTGTATAAAACCTTCTATCTCAAATTTCGTCATTTGCTGCGGCAGGTATGGCTCTATCACATACATTTCGGCAATCTCAATATCGTACAGATCTTCTCGGCCTTGTGTTTTATAAATGTCGGCAGATTCTTTACGTTGCTTGATCAGTTTCTGTAACACCTTTATCTCGGCATCCTGCGTCAACTCGTCGGCAGCGCCTTTTTCGGTTTTGGCCAGCAGTAAAGCCGATTTTATAGCGCGCAACCCCCTAAGTCTGTCGGCCTGTTTGCTTAGCATCGCTTGTTTTATATCCTGATCTATTTGGGTAAGTAATGACATGATTTTAAGTATTTAGTCCGGAAGTCCGATAAGTCGGAAAGTGCGGAAGTATAATGTACTATAATTGTATATCTATTTTATTTCGTCTTTCGGACTTATCGGACTTTACCGACTTCCCGACTTAAATATTCTTCCGGAAAATATTTGTTGCCGTCGCTTGCGCGGTTGGCATAATTATCAGGTCGTTGATGTTTACGTGCGCGGGGCGCGATGCAATGAACCAGATGGTTTCGGCAACATCATCGGCCACCAGCGGCTCAAAACCATCGTACACTTTTTTAGCGCGTTCTTTATCGCCTTTAAAGCGCACTTCCGAAAATTCTGTTTCCACAGCGCCAGGGTGTACTGCCGATACACGGATGCCTTTATCATTCAAATCTATCCGCATCCCTTTATTTAAGGCATCAACCGCGTGCTTGGTAGCGCAATATACATTCCCGTTAGGATAAACCTCTTTCCCGGCTATCGACCCTAAGTTGATGATATGGCCGTAACCGTTGCCGATCATCCAGTTAGATACCACGCGGCTTACATAAAGCAGGCCTTTTATATTGGTATCTATCATGGTTTCCCAATCGTCGTAACTGCCGTTCTGGATCGGGTCGAGGCCCTGGCTAAGGCCGGCGTTGTTTACCAGCACATCAACCTTTTTCCAGTGCGCGGGCAGGCCTTCCAGGTTCTGGATCACCTGTTCGCGGTTGCGTACATCAAATGATGATACGGCTACCTCTACGTTATATTTGTCGTTTAAGTGGTTCGCGAGTTTCTCCAGCCTGTCCATACGGCGGCCGGTAAGGATCAGGTTATAACCTTCGCGTGCAAATGTGTGGGCACAGGCCTCGCCTATCCCTGCGGTAGCGCCTGTTATTAATGCGATTTTTGCCATAGATAAGTTAACTATCGGCAACTAAATTATGTTTTAATTTTGTCTTATTTTGTCTTTTTAAGGTAGTATTTGGTGAGGTTACTTATGGTTGATAGATCATAGTTGATATTAAACTCAACCACGCATCATTTAGGTACAAAGCAATCTCTTTAGCACAAGTCGCCTGTTAGTTTTCCGTTAGGAATGGCAGTATAAAGTTTAAGGGCCTATATGTCCATTTTTTTTTATATGTTTATTTTGACACTCAAGAGGGCTTTACCGTTCTTTTTTGTCGCAAAAAAGAAACGAACAAAAAAACACGCGGCTGTAAGCTCCCTATGGTCAGTTCTACTCGTACCTCGGTAGAGAATAACAATTTGGGAATGGATGTATTACAATGAATGCTACACCCCCTTTATTCCTTTTATGTTATTACCATGATACAAATCTTAAAACTATCCCCGAAATTTGGATTTCTACAGTTACATCACACCACAAAAACATAAATAAATGGAATACAGACAATTAGGCGGATCGGGATTAAACGTGCCGGTACTTAGTTTTGGTACGGCTACCTTTGGCGGCTCGGGCGAATTTTTTAAGGCCTGGGGCGATACTCAGCTTGATGACGCTAAAAAACTAATTCACCTTTGCCTTGATGCAGGAGTTAACTTGTTTGATACGGCCGACGTTTACTCGGGCGGCATTTCCGAAGAAATTTTGGGCCAGGCATTAGAAGGCCTGCGCGATAAAGTGTTGATTTCTACCAAAGCCACCTTTAAAATGGGCGATGGCCCAAACGATTTTGGTTCATCACGTTACCATTTGGTGAAATCGGCAGAGGATAGCCTGCGCCGCTTAAAAACCGACCATATTGACATATACCACATGCACGGCTTTGATGGTAACACCCCGGTTGAAGAAACCCTGCGCGCATTGGACGACCTGATCCGAAGCGGCAAGGTGCGTTATATCGCGGCTTCCAACTTTTCGGGATGGCATTTAATGAAATCACTTTCGGTTTCTGAACGTTACGGCTGGTCAAAATACGTTGGGCACCAGGCATACTATTCGCTATTAGACCGTGAATTTGAGTGGGAACTGATGCCCCTTGGTATCGACCAAAAGGTAAGCACCATTGTTTGGAGCCCGTTAGCTTCCGGTCAGCTGGGTGGTAAATTTCGTCGTGGGCAGCCTATTCCGCAGGATAATCGTCGCAGTCAGGGTGGCAGCCACGGCCCAGAAACTGACTTTGAACGCCTTTATACTATTGTAGAGGCTTTGGACGAAGTAGCCGAAGAAACCGGTAAATCGGTAGCGCAGGTGTCCATCAACTGGTTACTGCAACGCCCTACCGTTGCCAATGTTGTTATTGGTGCCCGAAACGAGGAGCAGTTAAAACAAAACCTTGCCGCCGTTGGGTGGAACCTTACCACCGATCAAATTAAAAAACTGGACACAGCCAGCGACCGCGACCCCATTTACCCCTATTGGCACCAACGCCAGGATACGAGGTTAAACCCGTTGCCAAAGTTTTATTAAATAGCAAAGGCCCCGAAATCGGGGCCTTTGTTTGTTTTAAACGAGCCCCCTCTCCGGGCGTAATTGCGAGGCACGAAGCAATTACGATTTTGCTACTTACTAACTATCTTCATTTTCTCCGGATCCCAAAACATAGGGGTGTTTTTATAGTAGCTGTCGTTACATAAAAGTGCCGGGGCTGCGGCGCGGTAACCAAAGATGGCATCTTCGGTAATTTTGCCGTTGGTGCGGATGGCCGTGATCCAGTTATTCATGTGATCGTACGGGCCGCCCAGGTAACCTTTTTCTGCATTGTAGATGATTTCTTCGGGAGGCAGAATGTGTTTACGGCCCGCGTCGGTTTGGCCCGCTTTGCGCATTTTTTCGATATAAAATGGATCGTCCGACTGAATAACCTTGTTCCTTTTCAGGGTAACACTATCCCAGGTAATATCCATAGAACCCTCGCTGCCTACCAGTTTAAGGTAAGTAGTACCGCTGGTGCCATCCACAAAATTACAACGTAACGATAGGTTAAACGCCGGGTGCGCAACCGTTTTGCCGTAATCGAAAGTACCTAATAAAACATCGGGCACTTCGCGGCCATCGTTCCAGTAACGTAACCCGCCCGAAGCATAAATTTTATTAGGCCCCATAGATTCGGTGATGAAGTGCAGGCTACTAAACAGGTGCACGAACAAGTCGCCGGCCATACCTGTACCATAATCGGTATAGTTTCTCCAGCGGAAAAACCTTTTGGAATCGTACGCTCGTTTTTGGGTGTTGGCAACATAAGTTTCCCAATCAACTGTTTGGGTTGATGCATCCTCCGGGATCGGATATTGCCAAACCTCTACAGGTGCGCGGCGTGCCCAAAAGCCTTCGGCATAATTAAGTTCGCCAATGGCACCGCTCTTTAACAATTCGTGTGCTTTTTCATTACCAAGCGATGATACGCCCTGGCTACCCACCTGGAAGATCTTACCGGTTTCCTTCTGCGCTTTTATCACCGCAGGGCCTTCGGCAACGGAATGTACCATGGGTTTTTCGCAATACACGTGCTTGCCGGCGTGCATGGCGTCAACAGAAATTTGCTGGTGCCAATGATCCGGCGTGGCTATGATAACCGCGTCTATATCTTTGCGGTTTAGGATCTCTTTATAAATTTTGGTGGTATAAATATCTGCCCCCCAACGAGTTTTGGCTTCTTTAAGGCGGCCGTCGTACAAGTCACACACGGCAACCAGTTTTACGCCGGGCACCTGTAGAGCAACAATGGCATCCTGCGTACCCATACCGCCCGCACCTATGAGGGCGATGTTCACCTGGTCGTTAGGTCCGTATTGGTTATACTTTTGTTTAAGGTAATGAAAGCTGTGCTTATCTGCAGCCAGTAAACTGCTGCCCACGGTTACCGTTGCTGCAGTGGCAGCCAGTTTTTTTATAAAGCCCCTGCGGGATGCTTCGGGATTTTCTTTCATGATGATGAGGTGTATTAGTTTTGTTATTTGTTGAAAAGTGAAGGTATTGTTTTTGTTTGAAAGTTCATAGCGGGAACAAATCTCCCCCCAAATATTAGTATGACTTAGGATTGGGGTTGGCTTAAACCAACGCCGGGTAAGCCTATTATCATAATTTTCACTATCCATGATGAACCATCAACTATGAACCATTAACTATCACCTCCAATACTTATCTTTGCCGCAACACACATGAGCAAAACTGTAAAACCATACCAAAACCAGCAGGGCACCAAAAAAGAGCAGGTGGCCGATATGTTTAACAACATCTCTAAAACTTACGATTTTTTGAACCATTTTTTGTCGCTGGGGATCGATATTATCTGGCGTAAAATGGCGATCAACGAGTTGAAGAACGACAAGCCCCAATTGATACTGGACGTGGCTACCGGCACCGGCGATTTCGCTTTTGAGGCCCTGAAGATCCTGAAACCAAAGAAAATAATTGGTGTGGATATCTCTCGTGGCATGCTGGACATTGCCGACCAAAAAATTGCCAAACGCGGCTTAAGCGATAAGTTTGAAGTTAAGCTTGGCGATTCGGAAAATTTACCTTTTGAGGCTGATGAATTTGACGCGGTTACTGTAGCTTATGGTGTACGCAATTTCGAGAATTTAGAGACCGGACTGGCCGATATTCACCGGGTGTTAAAACCGGGTGGCAAGGCAGTGGTACTGGAGTTTTCTAAACCAAAAGACTTCCCCATAAAACAGCTTTACGCTTTTTACTTTAATTACGTAACGCCCGGTATTGGCAAGCTATTTTCTAAAGACGCGAGGGCATACACTTACCTGCCCGAATCTGTAGCAGCTTTCCCGGATGGTGAGGCGTTTACCACGCTGATGAAAAAAGCAGGCTTTAAAAATACCAAACAGCGCCCTTTGGCGTTTGGTATCTGTTCGATTTATACCGGTATTAAATGATCAAAAACCGCCTCTTCATCACCATAATGTTATTGGGCTGCAGCAATTTGCTGCGTGCGCAGGCATGGGGTGGCGGTGCCGACCAAAACGACCTGAGTTTTGGCTTTTCCTTTTCATACGTACAAAGCAGTTTCAAAATTATTAAACAACCTAACTGGCAAACGCCCTTTGTTGACCCGGGAACGGGCGCAAATGTGAGCACACCGCTTAACGCCATTAATTCTAAAAATATGCCGGGTTTTGCTGTAGGCTTTTTAACTCGTTATCGTTTAACAGATCACCTGGAGGCCAGGATTACCCCGTCACTGGTATTTTCGGATAGGTCGGTTACATATAATTATGTGGACGCATCGCAGGATGTAGATAAGGCTGTGCAAACCACCACGGTTGATTTCCCACTGCAGCTGAAATTAAAATCGGACAGGTTGGGGAACGCTCGTGCTTACCTGATTGGCGGGTTGAAATATTCGGGTGCCATTGGTTCTAAAAAAGACCAGCCTAACACCGCCCCTACCGAGCGCCTGTTGCGCAACGTACGCGGCTACCCATCGTACGAGGCGGGCTTTGGGTTTGACATCTACTTTGAATACTTTAAACTTTCGCCAGAAATAAAACTGACCAACAGCATTGGCAATATGCTTGTTGCCGATAATACGCCTTTTGCTACGCCTATCAGCAAATTATCACTGCACACGTTTACGTTCAGTTTGTTTTTTGAGTAGGCAAGGGTGTGCCTTTAACGATTTGCATTACTTTTATCCTTTACATAAGGAGGTATAAATTCTTGTCTATAACAAGACTTATCCGTTTTAAATATACCTTTCTCAAATGCTTCCTTATGTAATTTTGGTAGTTTCTTGAATGTTTTCATTCGAAGTTTATCTACTCTCTTCAGATGTATAAAATCATAAGTACCGCTTAACATCATTACAACCTCTACTACATCACATTTATCTATAAGCCTTACAGTTGCTTGATCTAATCCGACAGACTCGAATGATATTTTTCTCACGGAAATAGGGATATCTATTTGGAAAAAACCATTTAAATCTGTTTTCCCAACTTTAACTGTGTCATTAATTATAATTGACACGTATGGCAAAGTTTCCAAGTCAGCATTTATAACCCTTCCATGAATTGTTTTATTCTGAGAATAAAGACAACTTGCTGAAACAGCAAGCATAAAACAAATTAATATTCTTTTCAGCATACGATCTTATGGTTTAAATTTAATCATACCCCTTGGGATTGCCTCGCCTACAGCAAGTGATGACTTTAATCCAACCGTTTTTCGAAACAAACAAAGCTTAGGCCGGGCCTAAATTCTAATGTAATTTCTCCTTTCAAACAATAACCCAATTTTGGGAAAAGTTGCTGCGTGGCATAGTTATGCGAATTGGTATCGATCCGCAGGATGCCTATGCCCCGGTCTATGGCTACTACCTCGGCCTGGTATAATAAATCGGCAGCAAAGCCCCTACCTCTAAAATGCGGACTTACCGCAAGGCGATGCGTTACAATAGCTTCTTCGCTGGTATCGAGGCCTACCTGCGCATACTCGGGGTATTGCTCGGTAGTGATGGCGGTTACGCCTGCAATTTGCCCGTCGGCTTCTACTACCCAAAGCTGCCCTGCTTTAATATCGTCTTCAAAAACCTGCGCGTTGGGGTACGTATCGTCCCACTGAAAATTACCTGCCGACCGCATAATGGGTACAACATCGTGTATTACCTGCATTACGGCAGGGATATCGTTTACTGTGGCAAGGCGAATCATTTTGGGTTTACGATTTTGGATTTATTTCTCTGTCATTTCGATGCGATAGCGAGAAATCTTGTTAGACATGAATTGCAGACTTTGCACATCTAACAAGATTTCTCCTCGTACCTCGTTCGAAATGAGATTTTATTTTTATTTCCTCATCTGCACATTTGCATATCTGCACACCTGCACATCTGCATATTCGCACACCTGCACATCTACTAATGATTATGCTTTTTATGGATATCCTTCACCAGGCATAGCTTTTTTATTTCATCTATGCGGATGGGGAAAGGTGCATATTTGAGGCGGCCGGCCACCATTTCTGTTACATTGTCCGAGTGGGCTATCACTTCCTCGGGGTTATCGCTGGCCAGCAGGCGTTTGTACATTCGGTAGTCGCCCCACTCAATATAATATACTTCGCCGGGCAATATCTTTTTATCGTTGATGGTTTTGAGGGCTACCCAGCAGCCGTTCTCCAGGTAAGGGTACATCGAGTGGCCCCAAACCGGCAGTGCGAAGTCGCACTCCTCTATTCCCGGGAAATTCATCCGTCCAACGGATTGCGAATCGTTAATGTCATTATAAACCTCCACGCCCGATGCGGTAGCAATAATATCATACATGGGTATACCTTCCTCGCGGTGTGCGGGTGCGGGTTTGTCCGCATTCCTTTTCGCGCCGCCAAGGTGCTCGGCGTATTTCTCTTTAAAGATCTTTAGTTTTTCAGGGTCGATGTTCTGGCGGCTCTTGATGATCTCGGTAATAGAACTTGCCGAATTAAAATTGAGCGCCTCGGCCAGCTCACTATTGTTATTAAAAGCGCGGCCACGCAACTGGTTGTAAAGGATAATAAATTCCAGTGTTTCAGGGCGTACCGTTTTAATTTTGTTCGGTTTTGATAGATCATCCATAGCAATAAAAAATAATTACAGATTTTTCTTTATTTAATTAAAGATATTTCTTTATATTTGTTCGTTCGATAATTGCTAATTTAAAACTAAAAATCAACAATCCAAATATTATGTATACAGAACTTAAAGAATATACTTTATAATCCCCCTCCAATTCCCCCCCCGGAAGGGGAAACTTTAAAGACAACCATAAATAAACGAAATTATCCATATACAACTATGCATATTGCCCACTACGCCCTGCGCACCAAACAAAAAAACGGCAAAGCCGAACTTAACAACCAGCACCTTACTGAGCGCTATCAGGCCTACCAAACCGCCTGTAATAAATACCGCGCAGAGATTGCCGCCATACAGCAATACATGCCCGGATGGATGCCGCCTTTTGAGCGGAAAGCTTAAAACAGAAAGCCAAAAAGGCTTCTGACTATAAACTATTAACCATCAACTATAAGCCCATTCCCTATGAAACATTAATTATCAACTCTATATCAACCATTAACCAATAACATTATGATAAAAATCGCACAAAAAATCAAAGACCAGCTGTGGTGGCTCATCATCACGGTAGATTACAATTACAGCCGTATCTGCATTGCAGACCACGACCTTACCGACGACCACCTAACCTTATGGCTGGAGGATAAGCAGGATTTCAAAAACTCGCTTGACGAATGCCTGCAATTGGACATCTCGTTGAAGAATTTTGCAAAATTAATCACTACCGAAAACCTGAACAGTTATGAAGGGCGGCGCCTGCACCCCAATAAGCAATTCGTTTACAAAACCCGCGTGCAAATCAACGAGGCTATTACCTGGTACCAGCAGGATGCCACCCTGATAGAACAGCAATGGGCACGTGAAGCGATGTTGAAAGCTATCCTAACGCAATTAGTGGAAACAGAGGCAGCAATAGATAAAAATTGGTAATAATTATGCCAAATAGCATTAAAAACATAAATCTGGGCTTTAAATAGCGGAAATTGTTCTTCGATAGGAATGCAGTGAGTTGTTCTAACCATGTGGGTGTTACTTTTCTTTGCCTTAGCCGCAAAGAAAAGTAACCGATGCTTCCGCCAGGGACGGCGGTGTAGTGATTTTGCAGAAACAACTTATGCTGTCTTCACCCCAAATATATAACCTACCAGCGCCGTAATCCCCATAGCTACTGTTCCCCAGAAGCAAATTCTTATGATACCTTTCGGTATGTTTGCCCCGCCGGCTTTTGCGGCAACCCCTCCTGATAATGCTAGGAAAACAGTTGCAGAACCGTATAAGAAATACACCATTAAACCCACCGGTGCAAACAGGGAAACTAAAAAGGGCAATAAACCTCCGGAAATAAAAGATGCACCCGAGGCTAACGAGGCCTGAAGTGGTTTTGGTGTTGAAAATTCATTAATGCCTAACTCGTCTTTCGCGTGGGCCTGCAGTGCGTCATGCTTGGTAAGCTGCTGAGCAACCCGGAGCGATAACTCGCTGTCCAATCCCCTTTTTTGGTAGATCTTGGCAAGTTCTTTCAGTTCAATTTCCGGCATGGTCTCCAATTCTTTTTTTTCTCTTTCCAGGTCCGCAGTTTCGATATCGGATTGTGAACTGACCGAAACATATTCACCCGCGGCCATAGACAATGCCCCTGCTACCAGTCCGGCTAATGCCGCAAGAATAATAGGGCCTCTGGTGGTGCTGGCAGCTGCAACACCGATAGCTATACTTGTTGTAGACAATATTCCATCGTTCGCGCCCAAAACGGCCGCACGCAACCATCCGCTTCTATTAGTGTAATGCTCCTCTAGTTCCATATGATTTATCTGTAATCTCAAATAACTACGTTAGTAAAATGAAAATGTTTAAATTATAAGCAATTGATAATTAGACCTTTTATTAATAATGATTTAATAAAGGTTAATGGCTGATCTTCAAAATTTAAATAGAATTGAGTGTTACAAAAGGATCTCAATAAAAAGAACTTTTAACGTCACTGTTAATGTTATGACTTACAATATTTAAGATAATCAAGCCGCTGTAGCAGGCTATTAATGACAATATCGAGACGTGAAGGTATTACTTCGTCTTAATTAAATGTTCCTGCTTCTCATCAACCCCTACTAACTCCTCAACCTTACTTACAGCTCCTGCAGGTGCAGCGGCATAATTAAGTTTACGGAAACGCCAGATAGCGAAGGCAGGTTCCTGGTACCGGTTGATAAGGGTGAAGAATTTGGGGAAATTATGTACCTCATCCAGCAGTACACCGGTTACGATGTTGTTGTTATCGAGGATCTCGCGGATGGTATACTCTTTATCTTTGATGATCCAGATCTCAAAATCGCGCCTTATTTCGGTGCTTTTATCCGCATCGATCTTATCATTTACACATATCACTTTATCGCCGACCTTCATAATAAGTCAAAAGTAAAAATTCAAAAGTAAAAAATCTGCTTATCGCATACATTATTACGTAAGTTAAACCAACTTAACATAATCCTGTTTGACTTTTGACTTAATCCCCCGCCGGCATAGATACAAAGCAGGCGATGCCCTCATTGGATACACTTTCGGCCCAGACGCGGCCACCCTGCAGTTCAGTAAACTCTTTACAAAGCAGCGGGCCAAGGCCTACGCCTTTCTCGTTATCGGTACCAAAGGTTGATTGTGCCTGCAGCGAGAACAGGTCGGCTTGCTTATCGGTACCCATGCCGATGCCGCTATCGAGGATGATAAGCCAGCACTCGCTGCCAATTTGTTTAGCCTTGAAGCTTATATGCCGCCTAACAGGGTTAACTTAATGACATTTACTAATGAGGTTGCGGATCACCAGCTGCAACATATCGCTAAAGGGCACGTTGCGGGTATCCCAATCTAACTCGTCGGTAAGGGTGATGTTTTTCTTGAGGGCGATGGCTTTCTCCAGTTCGATGGTGTTAAACAAGGCATTCCGCAGATTAACATAACCAAGTTTAACATTTACGCCGTCCATTTACGCTTTAGACCATACGCTATGATGAACATCAGCTTGTATTTTTTCGGAGTTGATGCGGGCAAGTTCTTTATTCTGCTCGGAAATATGCTTGTTTTGCTGGGAGATGGAATTTGCTTTATCGGCTACCGGGCGTTTTTCGTGATCGTAGTTACGCTTCAGGTAGGTAATGGTGTAATAGATTACAATTACCGCCACCACATAGGCCGGTAAAAGGATCTAAAAGCGACTCTCGCGGTTGTAATAACTATTAGGCACCCATTGGGGATGGTAATACGCTATTACATGCATTATAATAATGATAGCCATTTTGCGCCTATCCAAAACTTGCTGTTCTTTAGGCGCCACACAAGCACCAGCAGGATGGAAAGCCCCATCAGCAGGTCTGTTGGCGCCCAGGTGCCCGAGTTGTAAATAAAGTTTGTAGCAAAAAGCAGGTTACCAATAATGGTAAATATAGTTATGGTGGTTTTAACCTCGCCCAGGTAACCCGATCGGTAATAAAGGAACGAAAAACAAGCATTTTTACAAGGCTTATTAAAGCAATAAAAGGCAACCCTATCAAATAATTAAAAGGAACATTGCAGGCAAGCGCAAAAATGGCAATTAAGCAAAGGAAGTGGAATATCCTAAACTCTAAAGGCAACTCTGAGGTTGAGTCTGTAAGCCTGATCCAAAGGCGGTTGAAATTTCCAAAGGGGCGCAATTCGTTGTTCGTTTAGGGTTCTTTAAATTTTACAAAATAAAAAACTTCAAAACAACCCGCAGGGATGGTTTTTTTTGGAAAAAGAAAAATTTCACGACCGGGAATAATGGCATAAAAAAGCCCCGCATGGCAGGGCGAATTTTATACAAAGAAAAATATTATGGGTTAGTTGCGGCTAAAGCCACCTCTGTTACCACCAGCACCGCCAAAACCTGGACCTTTATCCTCAGCAATGTTAACTGTTATACGTTTACCATAATAGCTTTGACCATTCATGCAGCGGATAGCTTCTTTAGCTTCATCCTCATTTACCATCTCCACAAATCCAAAGCCTCTGCTCTCTTTTGTTTCACGGTCCTTAACGATCCTTAGACTCTTAACCGGCCCAAAATCACCAAAAACCGCATTTAGTTCGGCCTCGCTTACTTCTAACGGAAGGCCTCCAATAAATACTTTCATTAATCTCCTTTTGTTTTTTTGTAAATATACGAAAAATGGCCGGATTTCGGCAGCCGCGGGGCAAATGGGAAGGCCTGTCAGGTGTTTTTTACAATGAGGTGTCATTACGACACAGGGATGGCAATTACTGCTTTTTGAGCTTCAAATTAAAGGTGCCCTCTACTCTGTAAAGCGATGAATTAGGCTCATCGTCCTTCGACAAAAACGTAAAAAAAGTACCTTTTGCAAGCACATCCTTTTGGCGATATTGGTCGAGCATTATTTTGCCTGCATCGCCCGGCTCGGCATATTGAATAAGGGTAAACTGTTTGGTGTGGATCACATCGGCCATCATCAGCAGCTGGCCGCCTGCAACAGGCTTGATAAGGCTATCGGCAGCGGCGCCTTTAGAACTTACACCAAAGCTTAACGTATGGGCCTTGTTGATAGCAGTGATACCAAAGTAACGGTTATCGCCAACGCTCATGTTCACAAACGCTATCGAATCTTTTTGGGCATCAAATGTGTAAACACTATCCTGCATGGTAATGGTAAGCATACCCTCAGTTGCCAGAAAATTATCGGGTGATGTTGCCTTTAAGGTGCTATCGGCAGCAAGGGCTATTTTCTTTTGCTCTACCTGCTGGTCGCCGGTATCTTTTTGGCACGACACCAACAGCACCGAAAGGAGCAGTACAAGTGAAAAATACCAATTAGTAAACCGTTTTGAGCCCATAGGTTAATATATGCTTTAAAGTTAATAAAAATATTAACAATTACGCGTTTTTAATAGTTTCTAAGCCATTATTTAACACTTTTTAACTTTAGCAAGTATACGCATTAAACATACCAAAGATTAGCTAATTTCATTAAAATTTCATCATATATTTTTATTAGATATGGCCTGGTAAAAAAGGTTTAAAATATTTCGCCCACGGTTATAAATACGCCCTTAGAACCCTGGTTACCAAAGCCATAATCAATGGCGATATTTGTCTTGGATACCTTGTTCAGTTTAAGCCTCAAACCCGCGCCATAACCCGGTTGTACCTGTTGCAAACGGGTACCCGGCGCGCCCGAAAACGACTCGGCATTTAGGAACGCTACACCACCCAATAAACCATTTTTAGTGATGCGATAACGGTACTCGCTTTCGGCATAAACCATTTTCGCGCCACGAAAACGGCCCTGTATGTAACCCCTGCCCGTGCCGTTGTATAGGTCCCACGTAATGGCCGGCAGATCCAGGTATGGGGGCTTGCCGTTTAACACCAGCCAGTTGTAGCTCCAAAAGGCGATAACGTTATGCGATGACGCCGGGAAGCGGTAGTATTTGCGTACATCTATCACCAGCGAGGTCCACGGCGATGTGCTGCCCAAAAAGCTTTTGTTATCCCTAAACTGCACCCCGGCGTAAAAGCCACGGGTTGGGTTAATAGGATTATCGCGCATGTCTATCAGCGCGTTAAGCGTTATGCCTGCGGATGTGGTGCTGCTCTTATCTCCATACAAGGCATAGTCAGACACGCTGCCATCCGGGTTGCCCTTTTCAGACACGTTAAAATGATGATCGTATATAAAACCCGCCCCGGCATACAGGTTGCCCACTACCCTGGTCAGGATGGTTTCGTAAAAGCGCACCAGGGTATAATCTACCGGGTTCTCATTACTCGATCTAGAATCCGTACCCAAACCGAATGTGCTTTGCGGGTATTTGTAATATTTAAGGTCGCCGATGAAGTTGAACCTGTCGCCTGTCGTCCAGATGTTGGAGTGGATGGGGATGATGATCTGCTTGTTTTGTGTATAGGCCGTATTGGACGATATGGTAGATATACGCGAGTTGCCCAAAATGCGGAACGCGATATTACCCGACAGCGTTACCGCCAGTTTGGTTTGCAGCGTGTACCCTACAGCCGGCAAAACAGAAAATACGGGTTTTGTACCAAAAACCGTTGTGCCCTTGTTGGCTACCGTTCCTTTTTTGTTGAAGATGGACCTGATGACATCATATAGATCTTTTTGCGCGGAGGTATCCTGCTGGGCAACCACCAGGGTATCGTTAATGCGGGTACGGGTAAGTTTTACCGTACTGCTTTCTTCCTGCGCATGCAGGGCGGCAAAAGGAATAAGAAAAATTGCTATCAGCAATATAGCTAATTTCATTGTTAGGGATGTGAGGGTTAATCGCCGGAGGGGAAGCGCTGCAAAGATAATATATTTGTGATGGATAGACACCTGATTGCAACAGCCTGTTACACATCAAATGTTTTTTTTGATGGAGATTGCAAATAGCATAAGAAAATACCACACTTTCCCAAAGTTGATCTCACAAAATTTACCTCATACCCGAAGCATACAACTATTAGTATTGCTAAAATGATACGCCTAATTGGATTCCCGTACTTACTGATGCTGACTGATCGTTACCAAACCTAATTGGAAACGGTACAGAAACAAAAAGACTGGCATTCCTGCCTTTTTTTATGATCTGGTTAAACACCGGCGTTACCCCAAACCGGCCGCTGGTTTCAAAGGCCATACGGCCAATAAAGGTAAAGCCATGCTTAAAGCGAAACATCGCGCCGGGATGGAATAATACCGAACTCACTTTGGAGATGTTCTTTTCGGTACGGATTACCGGGGCCACTTCAAAGCTTATCCCGAAGTTATCGCTCTTTAAAATGTTCATACCAAACGGAAAACCGATTACGTATACATTACTAAAATTGCTATGGAAATTGCCGCCCGATAAAGTGGTTAATGGTTGCACTATGCTAAAATAGCCCGTTACCCTTGGATAAGTTGCAGGTTGCTGAGCAAAACTTATTTTGACAATTGCCAGTAATAAAACCGTTGTGTAAAAGTGTTTAAACATATTAAAGCGTTTTGATTAGAATGCCGATGATCGCGGCAATCATGATGATGTAAGGTTCTTGTAGTTTTTTAATATATATGAGGGCTAATACGGCAGCTATGCCTATTAGTGCAGTTGGGACATCGATGATGGATCGCAAACCGATGACGATCACCGAGCCAACCAAAGCGCCTATCACGGCGGCGGTTATACCTTCAACAAATGCTTTGATGCTGGTATTCTTCGCTATCTTTTTAAATGATGGCGCCAAAGCTACCGTAAACACATAGCAAGGCAAAAATGTAGCTAAAGCCGCCACGCATGCGCCGGGAAAACCGGCTACTAAATAACCGATAAAGCCCACAGTAATTACCACCGGCCCCGGGGTTATCATAGCCACCGCTACCGCATCTAAAAACTGGTGTTCGTTAAGCCAGCCAAACTCTTTAACTACCCCGCCATGCAAAAACGGAACGATAGCCAGGCCGCTGCCAAATACAAATGCCCCGGCTTTCAAAAAAAACCAGCCAATCTCTTGCAAGGCCTTGCCATCGTATTTCCAAAAGCCAGTGCTGATGAATATACCGGCCGGCATTACCGCGGAATTTTTAAGCCATTTAGGCGGCGCTTTGATCGCCATATATAAAAAACCGCAGGCCAGGAATAGAAGGATCTCTTCGCGTTCGGTAATAACGGTAATTACAATGCCGGCAGCGTAAAATAACCACAACAACCATTTGGCTTTCATGGCTGTTAATTGTAGCTTACTGATGGACTTTATGGTGAGTTTATAGCTACTCATGGCAATAATGCCTATCACTGCCGCCCCTACCCCGTAAAATACGGCCTGCATCCAGGCTAAACCGCCATACAATTGATAAGCCATGCCCAACAGTAATACCATAAAAAAGGATGGCAACACAAAAGCCAGCCCCGTTAAAGTAGCGCCTATCAGTCCATAGTGAACAAAGCCGATGTAAATGCCTAATTGCGCCGCCAACGGGCCGGGTGCCAGTTGCGCTAAGGCCAGGCCCTCTTTGTATTCTTCCTCTGTAAGCCAGCCTTTATCTTCTACAAGGTCGCGCTGCATATAACCTACCAAAGCCACCGGCCCGCCAAAACCCCATGCACCCAGCTTCAGAAAATAGCGTGTAATGTCCCACAAAGAATACAGCTTCGTCATTGTGCAACAATATTACCCAATAAAAAATTTAAAAACTTGTACGGAATTATCTATTTGTATCCGCTTTACTTTTGAGAATGCTTTTTTTGTAAAGAGACGGATTTTGGCCTGTTTGCTTTTTAAAGATGCGGTTGAAATGGCTCTGGTCAGAAAAGCCCGTGAGGTAAGCGATCTCTGTTAATAAATAATCCGTAGTTGCAATCAGGTACATAGCCTTATCAATACGGAGTTTGCGGATATAGTCGCCAAAGGATAGGTTATCAAAGTACTTGGAAAATTCGCGGGATAAATACGTCGGGTTGATCTCCAGTTCATCAGACACCTGCTGCAAACTTAGGGCCATATTGGTATCTAATTGATCCTGGATCATCTCTTTCAGCTCTTTAGCCCATTCAGGCGCTTTCTTTGAGTTGTTTTGTTTGATGTACTTATGGAACACTTCCAGCAACATCTGTTCAACCGGCCCTGCCTGCGTATGTTTTAATTGGTGCAGGTGTTTGGCCCAACTGTATAGCCCATCATAAATGGTCATCCCAAATTCCAGCAGCTCGTGGTCGTCTTTTATGTTATAAGCCAGGCCTGAAAAGATCGCTTCCAATCCGGCAGACTGCGGCGCAAAATCATGGCGGTCGGTATCCGCGCCACGCACAATGGCAGCTAACCGGTTTAGTGCCGCATCCTTCAGCCCGTACTTTTTAATAAAATAGTCGAAAGTGCATTGATCTTCGTAGTGCGTATATTCTATACCGGGCAGGTCAAAAGGTGTGGCGTTTATTTCCTTTGCTATTGCCAACACTTGGTCCAACGGTACAAAGATGATCTCCGCTTCAACATCAATAAACCGCCTGATCAGCCAGGGGCAGGCAATACGGTCAATCTTTGGGCGCTCACGGGTAATCCATTTCATCTTTGTATTATGAGATACAAATGTAATCAAGAAACCTAAAATCCACCTGTAACATCACCCTATGTTATTTACAAGATTATTCAAGAAATTTCTTTAAAAAATTTGTATTATTAAAGAATAAGTATTATCTTTGTATACAACAAATGTCAATCGGCATAATAATCATTAAACGCAAACTTCATGAAAAAACACTTAAGCACCATCAAAGCTTTCAGGGCGCGTATTGCAACATATTTTCGCTTTATAGAGGGAAAATATCATATCGAAAAAGTACCGTCGAAAACTGCTAAAGACAAAAATGATCTTATCGATCAAAAGGTATGGGACCGCCAGCCCGAGCCGGCTACCCTATCCGGCCTGACATTAGCCTTAGGCTTTATTAGTATAACCGAACTTGAGGCGTACGAAAAGGATGGCAAGTTTGCACACCTGGCAAAAAAGGCACGCTTAAGGGTAGAGGCCGAGTATGAAAAACGGCTCCATTTCCAGTCGTCAACCGGGGCGATATTCTTTTTAAAGAACCTGGGCTGGAACGAAAAGGCTGATGATCTTTTTAAGGATCTGCCTAAAACCCTAACTATCGAAATTTCTGATCCGGGGGTAAAAGTGGCATTTAACGAAAAAGAAGTATCGCTTAATTAAGCTTCATAAAAAAAGTTTGTAAAGGCATTATGTATTTGCACCCTTAACCCCCCCTACTAAATAACCTAATGAAAACATCTACCCTATTTAAACATAATTACGAGTCTGCCGCCAATGTGGTGATCAACCAGGGCGGTACAAGTTCGGGCAAAACCTACGCCATTGAACAGGTGCTTTTTTGCCTGGCTGTGGAAACCGAAAAGCTGGTGATAACCGTGGTTGGCCAGGATATCCCCAATCTAAAGTCGGGCGCTATCCGCGATGCGCAGCAGATCTACGATGGTTCGGACGTATTTAAACGCCTCATCAAAAACTACAACAAAACCGACCGGATCTTTGAGTTCCATAATGGCAGCCTCATTGAGTTTAAAAGCTATGCTAACGCGCAGGACGCCAAGAGTGGCAAGCGTGATTACCTGTTTGTGAACGAGGCCAACGGCATTGGCTGGGATGTTTATACCGAACTTGCCCTGCGTACCAAAAAACGGATCTATATTGACTACAACCCCAACAGCGGCTTTTGGGTGCACGAGAAGCTGATAGGCAAGCCCGGCGTGCAGCTTTTAATATCCGACCATCGGCACAACCCCTTTAATGATGAGCCGATGCGGAAAAAGATAGAAGCCCTGAAAAACGAAGACCTGGAACTGTGGAAGGTTTACGCCCGCGGCCTCACCGGCAAAATAACAGGCCTGGTGTTTAGCAACTGGCAGGTTTGCGAGGCCATCCCGCAGGATGCCAAACTAATTGCCGCCGGGCTGGATTTTGGTTACAGTATCGACGAAACCGGCTGCCTGCTGGTGTACAAGCAAAACGGCGAGCTTTGGGTGGATGAGTTGTTTTACGAAACCGGCCTCACCAATACCGATATATCGGGCAAGTTAAAGGAACAATTCATCAGCAAATCGACAGAGATTATTGCCGACAGCGCCGAACCAAAATCGATAGAGGAACTAAAGCGGAGGGGCTGGTTTGTAACCGGGGCCAAAAAGGGTGCCGATAGCATCAAGAACTCGATAGACATCCTGAAACGCTACAAAATAAATGTTACCCGCAACAGCGTAAACCTGCGTAAGGAACTGGGCAAATACAAATGGCGCACCGATAACAGCGGCCGCACCCTAAACCAACCCATTGATACCTGCAACCACCTGATAGACCCCCTGCGGTATGTAGCGTTGAACAAGTTGAATACTAAAGGAAACAGCCAGGTAAAAAGCAGGCTGCCCACCCAACAACACCCACCAGCCAACGGCGGTATCTTAGGCGAACTGATCGGCTAATCGGAAAGATCAATCCATCGGTATAATCAATATAATCGTTCAATCGGTGCAATCAACCTAATCATCTAAATCGGTGTAATCCCACAAATAATATGATAGAAAAAACGCTCATAACCACACATGGCAAGCTGCGGGTAGCCATCCCCTCGCAACTCAACGAAGTAACGCTTGGGCAAATGATGGCCCTGCAGGATAACCCAAACCTGGGCGATCTGGATGCCATCAGCATCCTCTCGGGCTTGCCTGTAGCAGATCTTAAAACGGTACGCGATGCCAACGATTTTATGGCTTTCGCCGATGCAGTGCTCAGCTTATCGCACCAGATAAAATACCTGTACAATAGCGATGAGATCCCGAAGAAGGTAAGCCTGGAAGTAGATCATAAACCTGTTACCGTAAAGGTGATCAGTAACCTGTCGGTAGAGCCCGCCGGTGCTTTTATGGCCGCGCGGGATGTTATTGCCGACGAGATAACCGAACACGTAAAAATTTACGGCGAAGAGAACTGGAAGGACTATTTTAACCCCTCCCTCACCGCCTGCTGCAAGGTGCTGGCCTATTACTTTTATTGCCTTGCCACGGGTAATGTGTATGATGAATATGCCGCCGCCGCCTTTACCGAAACCATTAAAAAACTAAGGGTAACGGAGGCACTGCCCATAGCCAAACATTTTTTTATGAGCTATCCCAACTTATCGAAACCGAGAACCGGCTTTTGGCATCGGCTGCAACGGCTATGGAAAAACGCGCGGGCATCCAGTCGTTCGAGAAGTTTAAATACATCAACACCATAAACGCCCTCGCCGGCGGCGACATCACCAAATGGAACCAGGTACTGGCCATGCCCTACGAACGCGTCCTCACCAAACTGCTCCTCAACAAAACCGAAGCGGAGTACCAGAAGCGGTATAGTGAGATGATGTAGGAGGCCTTTCCTTAGCCCTCTCCAAAGGAAAGGGAAATAAGACCCTTTACATAAAATATAAATTTAAAATTGTAAGTCTGCGCTTGTCGAATACCTGTTTGCCCGGCTAATGGTTCGGCAGGCTCACAATTGCAGGTTCATCCAACCTCTAATCACCAACCCCATGCGCAATCAAATAGAAACCATTACCCAAACCCTCAATGCCTCCCCTACCTTTTTATACGGTACCGAAAAAGAACTGAACACCCTGGCAGATGATACCGCCTTCCCTTGCGTGTTTATGTACCCTATGCAGCCTATTGTGGTGTCGCCACAGGTAAATGGCTCGGTAGATAATGTGTTTACCCTGTACCTCGAGTTTTTGTACAAGACTGAATTTGGTCAGTTCACTGCCGAAAATGAAACTTACATACAGCGGGCGCTGCGCATGGCTAACGAGTTTATGGTAAAGGCGGGTAAATACCGCGATGGCGAGGGCCGCTACTTCCGCATTAGGGCGGGCGAAAAGGCTAAATGCGTGCCGGTGTACAACAAGTTTGATGTAAACACTACCGGTGTTGGCCTAACCGTAACGCTCAACACTATGTATTACGATGTTTATTAAACCCATCACCTACCTAACCAAACAACCATAAAAAATGAGTTTAACAGCACACATAGAAAGCTATAACAAGCCGGCGGTAATTACCGATACCTATGGCAGCATGACGCTTTACGCCAAGGTTTACGCGGCCATATACGATGCCGTAACCGGGCAACCTGCAAACGGCGATTATGCCGCCGTTACCTATAAATTTATAAACGAAGATAATACCACAAGCTTTATAACAACCGAGCCCATCCCCGGGATGAAGCTGCTGATATGGGATGGCGAGATAGGGCATGTAACTTTTAACAGTAAACACAATGTGGTATCTGCCGCCAGTAAGGCATTTGCTTTCCATTCCCTTACCGCGGGTACGGGCACACCACCGCCCGTACCGGCTTACAGCGACCTCGAAATTACAAGCATCCATGTAGACAACCCCGAAACATCACCGGGTACCCGCGACGCGCAAATAACAATTAACGCCAAGGCATCGCAGTATCCAATAGGGTATAATATCGATGGGATATTGTCGCAGGTATCGCCCGTATTTGCAGGCCTGGCCAGTGGCAACCACACCGTTACGATAACCGATAGCGCGGGTAATACGGTAAGCAAACAGGTGTTTATCCCTACGGTAAACAACCTGCTGCAGTCAGACCCGTCGGTAACCTTGCCGGGCGGCAACATCTCCAGGTGGAACGCTGCTTTTAACCCGGTCGTGTTCACTTACCAGCGTAAAGACTTTATAGTTACCGACCTGCAGCTGCACACCGTAAACGGCCTCACCCTCGTATTTACAAATACTGATCTGGGTGCAGTTATACCGGGCGATATGGTTTACATAGAAACCCCCACCTGCACGGGCACTTTTAAAGTGATGGAGAAATATTTTTCTAACGATGTTGCAAACGCCATGGTTATTGATACACCTTTCCCGGGTTACAGCACGGGTTTCATCAATATAAATCGTTTAAGGCCTTACTATAAAGTTACCACCCGCATTACATTTTATGATAAGATAACCGGGCGCGAAAGCACCATTACATCCACCAACCGCCCAAATAACAAGGGCGTTACCCGTGCCGATATCTCCAACTTTTTGCAAAGCCTACTGCGCGCCCGTGATGAAAGCGATTACGCGCTAACCAACTACCGCGACCTAAACCTAAGCGCCAGCTACAAAATTGCCTACGCCGAAGAATGGGACGGGCACACGGCTGTTAACAACACCATCGAGCAACCATATTACGTGCTATACGCCGCCAAACAACTAGGCGAACGTTATGGCGGTAACCTGGCAACCTACGTACCTTTTGCATTGTTGCCAACCGGAGCCGAAAAAGCCGGCTGGATCACCGACTTCGCCGAACCGGCCTACAGCAACGGTTACCCGTTTGATATCGGTTTTATTTATGGCGATGAACTTACGGGCCGCAACTTGTTTGCCGAGTTTACCCCGCTGGATATTAACCGCAACCCATTGCCCGGCGGCCCGCAAACCGGTTATTTGTTAAACGATGATGGAGGGTGGTTACTTAACCGGGATGGCGGCAAACTGGTGATAGCCCGGCAAAGCCAAAGCATGGTGCCCGTGCCTGCGCAGTTGGGTTTAAACCGCTTGCTCATCAACACTAATTTTGCCAATGATGTTTATTACATTAATGTAGCCTTAAAGTATAGGGATGGCGATACCACGCATACGGTTACCAAAACACAAACCATCAGGATAGATGACGCGGTGGACGATCAGTCGGTTTACCTGCGCTGGATAGGCCTAAGCGGCAGCTGGAACTATTACCGCTTTGTGTATAACCAGGAAGTTAGCCTTGATGTGCAAAACGCCGTGATCATCAAAAACTACGTAAGCGATTGGGAACACCAGGACAGCATTGAGGAGGTGATCAGCAAAACGGCGGGCCAAAAAATAAGGGTAATGGCCGAGGACCTGGGCGTTGCAGATATAAAAGGCCTGCAAGCCATCAAGTACTCGCCCAAGGTGCAAATGCTGGTGAACAAAAACTCGGTGAAATGGCAAACCATCGTAATCAACACGGCCACCTACAGCGAGTACGAAACCCGCAACGGCCAGGCGCCATTCAGCTTAACTTTTAACCTGCCGGCAATAAATATCCAGGTGCAGTAAGTGGTTTCACTAATACCCGGCCGGCCTTGTTTGGCTCAACGTTAACACTATTAAGCTATATGATTTGTCCGCGTTAGTTATTTTTACGGTAAGCGTCATGTCACTATCCGACAATTTGTTTATCGTAAACTTGTTATGATTTACGATATGCAGTGATGGCTTAACCATTAATACCGAATTTGAGAGAGAATAAGTAAAGGGCATATAAGAAAAATAAGAGTCCGGGGAGTGTTCCACTCCGCTATTGTTATCGTCGAAAGTGAAATAATACTCGGCTTTAAACCCGTCGGATCTCGCGTCCGTTCCAACATACTCAACCCCATTTTTAAAGGTTGATAATTTGAGTGCTGTAAGATACCATTTACCTTCTATTGACACAGAAGCAGCCTTATCATCTTTTTTACAAGCTGCAAAGCAAACAGCAAAAAGCAATGCCAGTAATAATATTCTAAGGTTCATGTAGTTAGGCGTAAATAAGTTTGGTTGTTAAATAAACCTTTTTTAGGATTTAAATTGCTCGGAGATTATAATTTGGCCTCAGTTCAACCTCACAAAACCCACACTGATAGAGCCGGTTTGATTTTTTAAACGAGGTAAAATACTGGTAAGTCGTAATTAATTTTCCTTAACAATTTTAACATTGGTAACAATTTGGTCGTACTCTTTACCATTCTGTACCACGTGGTTGTAATTATAATCGTTTTGGGTAAAAACTATTTCCTGGCCGGTAAAACTGTTTATAAAAAACATAAAACTGTCAGTATGGATCCAATCTTTTCCATTGTAAGAGAACACGTTTGCAAAATGGATATCTGCATTGGTAAATGTGTATGTAAATTTCCTGATAACCACCCCGCTTACCGACATGTTGCCGGTTCCGTCTGCATTAAATTTAATGTGGTCAACATAGTCACTTATGGCAAGGGGATATTTTATCCCGGTGGTGTTATTTTTAAAAAAGAGTTCCCGGTTAACCGTAGCAGTTTTCCAATTAGCCACTAAACTAATTGCAGCAACTACTTCTTCTTTTTTATCCTCTTTTTTACAAGACGAAAAAGCAAGGCCAATAACTGAAAGGATCAAAATGAGGGAGTAAACGTTTTTCATATAAGGATATTCCAAAGATAATATAAAAAAAAACCATGAACCAACTACAACTATACCTAAACGACGAATTGGTTGACCTGGCAGACGATAGCCCCGTTGCCCTTACCTTCCAGATAAACAACCTGGCCGAGGTAAAAAACCAACAGGGCAATACCAGCAACCAGTTTAAACTGCCGCTTACACAGCGCAACCGCCAGATACTGGGCTTCCCCGATGATGTGGCCTTTACCACCGCCCTGCCATATAATAATTACCAGGCCAAAATAATACAGGACGGGCTGGAAATAGTACCCAGCGGGCTTGCTGTTTTAAATAGTGTTGAACAGGATAGCGCGGCCATTACCATCCTTAGCGGCAACGTTGATTTTTTTGACAGCCTGGATGTTAAGATCTACGACATGGGCGATAGCACCACCCCCATAGGCAAACAAGGCCTTTTTGCCCCGTTTGACCATACCTGGGATGTAGCCACAGTAGTTGCTTCGCAAAGCAATACATCGGGGTGGATATGGCCGGTGGTTGATTATGGCCGCATTGAGCCCTATTTTAGCAACAACCCGCAAGTTGATGTGCGCTACCTGCGCCCCGGCTTTTTCCTAAAAACCGCTATAGACCTTTTTGTAAAAAGCGCGGGGTACCGCATTAACCCCCATTCTTTTTTACTTAAACAGCCTTTGTATGATAAGCTGATAGTACAATTTGCGAATGATAATTTTGAACACGGCGGCAATACCCAAAACAAACCGGATGAGTACGGCATTACCGCCTTTGTGGGCGGCACCCGGGTTATTAACCATAACAACGTGGCCGATAACCGTGGTGTGCTACCCTTTACCGATACCACCACCTACCAGCACAGCCAATTTAACGGGTACGTTTACCGTGCTAAACAAATAACTACAGTTAATGTGGAGGTAAGATTCCAAAAATTTAGGTTATACGGGCGGGTTACGGGTTACCCGGCATATGTAGTTATCCGCATTGCGGTTAAAACAGCGTTGGGTACCGTAAGCGCAAACGAAACAAATTACGATTTTTCGGTATGGGACACGCGCGACAGGGAAAAAGGAAACGGCGGTAATATTTATGGCTGGCATGATTTTGAACCCCGCAACATGGCGGCAGATGTTGAACTTACCGTTGGCGACGAAATAAGCGTGGAGTACGAGTTTTTTGGTAACACCCATGCTAACTTTACGCTTTACAGCGGCTCCTCGCTCATCATTAAATCTAAGGATATAAATGTGCTTTACAAACAGCAGGTGCAATGCGAACGCATCTTCCCCGACATCACCCAAAAAGACCTCCTTAAAGATACGCTGCAGCGTTTCGGTATCATCTGCCAAACCGATAATACAAACCGGGTGGTAACCTTCGCATCGTTCAGGGATATTGTCAATAACATCCCGGCGGCCAAAAACTGGACCGCTAAATGCCTGGACCAGGGTAAAACCGTAGCTTTCCAGCTGGGTGGCTACGCGCAGGTAAACACCATGGAATATAAGCTGGATGAAGCCATACTGCCTAAAGCATTCGGCAACGCGCAAATAAACGTTGCAGATAAAACCTTGCCGGCAACCGCCACGCTTTTCGAGAGCCGGTTTGCCCCTACCCTTAACCGCCCCTACATTGGCGGCAGCATAGCCCAGATCCTAAAGGTTGATACCACGAGCGATATAAACGCCATTGATTTTAACATCGGCACACAGCCCCGGCTGCTTATAGATCAAAAGTTAAACCTGCTTAACCTAAGCAAACAGGTAACCTTTACCGATGGCACAACCAACATAGTAAATAACGATACTATAGCTGTACCGTACTTTTACAAGCCGGGCCAAACCGACAGCCTGCTATGGGAAAACCTGCGCCTCACCTACTACCCCGAACTGGAACTCATACTGCAGCAAACCAAAAAGGTAGAGCGTTATTTTATGCTGAATCCGCGCGATATCCTGGAGCTTGACCTGCTGATCCCTGTTTACCTGGAGCAGGACGGCGCCTACTACTACATTAACAAAATTGACAGCTGGCGCAAAGGCCAACCGGTAAAGGTAGAGTTGGTGAAGCTGTGATAAAGAGCCGGGACTTTTAGAAGCAAGAGTCAATACTTTAGAAACAATGCATATCGCGATAGATTATGCCGTCGCCCGCTTTGTCTTATCTTGATTCTTGACCCTATAATTCCTGATTCTATTACGAGAACATCCCATGCGTTATCTCCTGCACGGCATCATCCGCATAAAAAAATATGGTGAATGACCCTGGAGCCTGGGTAATAACCAATATATCCTCGCGCTTAATGTGGTTTTCATTGATGAAACGGATAAGGCGCTCATGAGCGCTAAAGTAATCGGATTTTAGAATGATCATGATCTTTGTGGTTTTAGGTAGGATTAAGGCGCTAAAATTTTGTTACAATAAATGGCTATTTTTTTTGCAATTAACAAAATGGTTAATTATATTTACCAATATTTTTAGCAAACTTAAACCAATATGGCCTCAGAAAAAAAACTTGACCGATACCGTAACCAACAACACTCCACCTAAAAAGAAACGGTTTAAAAGGACCATCTTAATTATTTTGGGCGTATTAATTATCCTGGCAATACCGGTATATATTTTTCGGGATGTTTTATATTTTGAATATTACAACTTAAGTAACAACCATGCCCATGCAAATGATAAACTTTATGCCGCTGAGTGGATGGGTAAAACAGATGGGAAATATACCATAACACTTTACCGAACTGCAGAACCCGTGAATGGTAATGGCAAAAAAATAGCAATTGACGGTGGCTGGGTGATCAATAGCGATAGCTTAGCTAAGCACAATAGCAACTTTATAGGTTATTACCAGGGCTACAAAATATTAGATACCGAATTTGGCACTAAGATGCTCTACTACCAATTTGGCACCAATAAATTAGGTTTAGAGCGCAGGTATTACGAAAGTGAGATTAAGTTGCCAACAGGATATAAATTTACTGACGAGCCTTTTTACGTACTTGGGTTCGAGGTTTCTACAAATAACCCGGCCGCGGCAAAATAAACGCTAACGTTTAGAGGCGCCCACCCATAGAACATACTTAACACAAATAATGTAGGCCTGATTATTTCAAGCATATTTTTAAACAATAAATTATGCCAAATGGCATATAAAACACAATTCATATGGCAAAGTATAACTCCGTTACCGAAAATGAAATTGAGCAGGCAAAAAAATACAAAGAGGCCTTAGATGAACTACAGAAATCTGTAGTTGGATTAAACAGCAAGCTACCCGCTTTTGCTGATGGTTTAAAAGCCGGCCTGTAAGGCATTGGCGAAAAATTGCCCGAGGTGGTGCAATCTATGATTAACCTAAATAAGCAAAATAAGGAACTGGCTGAAGCTGGCGGCAAACCTCCTACTGGTCGAAGTTTGCAACTTCGACCCAAAATCGAGCAAGAATTCTTCTTGCAAGGTCAATCTAATTTTAAGCAGGTCTGTCTTAATTAAAACTTTTTTTGCTTTTCATAAATCACATTTTTATATTTACCAATAAAATTAGTAATTATAAACCTTATGCAAACTGATACTCAATTAACACCAGGGCAGGCAAAAAAGCCTAAAGGCCTAAAAAAATCAACTATAATTATAATCTTAACTTGTATTACATTACTGGCATTGGCCGCAACGGCATTTTTTAATTGGGAATATTTACGGTTGTACTATTTAAATGCCCGTTACAATAAATTACAAGCCGGCAATAAACTTTATGAATTGCCCTATAATGCCAAGGATACAATGAATGTGGATCTTTATAGCTTGATACGCCCAATAACCGACAAAGATATTGATGATTTACAAATAACCGAACTGGAAAAAGACATAGCAAAAAAGGCGTTGCCAACCTCAAAAACTACTTATTTGTATGTTACACCCTGGCACATAAGCGCCAATATTTTAAACAAACTAAGGTCTACATATATAGGAACTTACCAGGGTAGCGACATTCTGGATGTTTTTATTGACGAAAAAACCTTTAAGGGTTTATATTTTATAATTAAACCTAATAAGAAAGCGCTTGTTAAAGATGATTACGACTACTTTAAACTGCCAAAAGGTTATACGTGGGCCGATGGGCCTTTCTATGTGAGCGTTTATGATATATCTGAACAAGAATCACCTGAGTTTAAAAAGTAGCGGCTTTTAGTAAATAACTAATTTTCAAAATATTTTTTGGCCTGTTTTGCAGGCCAAATTTAAAGATCAAATTATGCCAAATGGCATATAAAACACAATTCATATGGCAAAGTATAATTCCGTTACCGACGATGAAATTGAGCAGGCAAAAAAATACAAAGAGGCCTTAGATGAACTACAGAAATCTGTAGTTGGATTAAACAGCAAGCTACCCTCTTTTGCTGATGGTTTAAAAGCCGGCCTGCAAGGCATTGGCGAAAAATTGCCCGAGGTGGTGCAATCTATGATTAACCTAAATAAGCAAAATAAGGAACTGGCTGAAGCTGGCGGCAAACCTGTAAATATCTTAAAACAGCTTGCCTCGTCCATGTTTTCGTGGAACGGTTTGATATCCGTTGGTGTAACGTTGCTGGCTACCTATGGCGGCGCATTGATAGATTGGGTAAACGACTTGATAAAAGGCGAAACGCGGTTAAGTGCATTTGGTAAAGCCATGAAAGAACAGGCCACTATACGCGAAGCGCTGACCAGAGCCAACCTCAAAGGCAAACAAGACGCCCAGCAGGAACTGGTGCATTTAAAACTTTTGTATGATGCCACCCAAAATAAAACATTGGGAGATGCAAAGCGTAAAGAGGCGGTTGACGCTTTAAAAGCGCAATACCCGCAATATTTTAAAGATGTTAAAGAAGATATTATTTTAAACGGCAAAGCCGAAACGCAATACCGTAAACTCGCCGCCGCAATCACAGCCACTGCACAAGCAAAAGCTGCCGAAGAATTGATGATTGCCAACAGCAAAAGGCAAATAGGTAATAGTTTTAAAGCCCAGCCTTTGGTAACCCAGCTTAATGATTCCGATAAGGAAATAAAGAAAGCACAACAGAGTTATGATAGTATTAAAGACCCTTCATACAGTGCAAGCCGGGGTGATTCTGTCCCGCGTAGTAGTCAACAAAAAGCAGTAGCTTTAGGAAAACTCAATAGATTAAAAAACGAAAAACTGGGAATACAAAAACAGTACAACAATATCAAAACCGATTCCAAATTATTAGAGGGGCAAAATCAACTTTTGATTGGTAAGATAAGAGAAGTTACAAAGCAAAACGGGCTTGAGGTAATAAACGGAAAAAAAAATGTACCTGACGAGCTGAATGGAAAAGGCGGCGGTAAAACGAATAATAATTTTGACATAACAAATAATATAGCACAGGAATCTGAGAACATTTTTGCCGAATACAACAAAAGAGTAAACGAAACCAATGCTTACTATGATAAGCTAAAGGCTAATAAAAAACTTTCTGACAAGCAACAGCAGGATTTGGAAACGCGGCACCAAGAAGCGTTAACTATATTGAAAACAAATTTCCAAAAAAACGATCTGGAGAAACTTAACGATTTTGAACACCATTTACAGCAAATTGTAATTGATAGTACGGAAGACACCAAACAAAAGGCGATACTGCAGTCCGAAGAAGATAGAAATCAAAAACTGCAAGCCTTTGATAAAGAAACCGAGGATATAAAACAAAGAATAATAGATGAGCAAAAGCAGTTAGCAGAATTAAAAGGTAAAGGTACTGCCGAAAATGAGCGATTACTTAACGAATCGATAAAAAAACAGAATGACATGCTTGCCAAAGCGGCAGATGTACGTTTGAAATACGAAGCGCAACTAACCAAACAAGTAGATGCTGTTAAAAACGAAAAAACAAATCAGTCAAATAACGCTGAAGCCAATAATACTACCAATGAGGCACAGCCTGCAAATGGCGAGGGCAAAGCCGCGCAACCTACCGACCCAACAATAAAACAGCAACTTGTGCTATTGAAAGCGCAGCATGATGCTGCTATTAAAAACACCAGGCTAACGCAGGAAGAGGTTAAAAAAATAGAAGAAGATTACGCCAAAAAGAAAGCCGTTCTGGAAGATAAACTGGTTAGCTCAAAAATACATGCCGGCGATAAATATATTGATGCCGTATTAAAAAACACAAAAAAAGATTCCGCCATATACAAAGCCGCCTTTTTAGCAAAAAAAGCTACCTCCATTGCAGATGTTATTATCAGCACAAAAAAGGGAATCATCGGTTCGTTTGAAGGTTATGCGCATTTGCCGTTTATTGGGCAGGCATTGGCTATAGCACAGGCTGCCATTATTGCCGGCCAGGGCGCGGCATCAATAGCAGATATAGCCAAACAAAAGCCTGGTTTTGCAGCGGGTGGTCAGTACACGTCTGACGGTCGTGGCGCCCTCCTGCCCGGCTACAGCCGTACCGACAATACAAACGCCTACCTGCGCAGCGGCGAGGCGGTGGTGGTATCCGAAGCGATGCGCAACCCATGGGCACGTAACCTGGTAAGCGCCATAAACGTAGCACACGGCGGCAGGGATTTTTCGGCACCAAATACCGGCAGGGGCTACGCAATAGGCGGTATATTTACCGATGGCGGCAACGCCAACCGCTATTACAACCAACCCGTTAACGATATAAAGGATATGGCCAACACCCTGGCCTACCAGATGATCAACAACTTCCCCCCTATTTATGTAGACGTGAAAGATGTTAACAACCAGCAAAACATACTGGCGCAAACGGTGAATAGGGTAAACCTGTAAGGTGAAAGGTAAAAGCTTTTAGCAACCACTCACAACTCTCATAATCAACTACTCACTAACTTCAATGAACATCCAAACAGCAAACACACTTTTCGACGAGGGCATTCTTACGGCCATGTATAAAGCCGGTTTAATTAACACCAAGGTATTCACCTACCGCGAGATCTACCTTTGGGTAAACGCCCATGTGCAAACCCGCGGCATCACCAAAAACCAGGCCGTGCTGGAAGCCGAAATAAAATTCGATAAAGACGAGCGCACCATATGGCGGGCGATGAATTGTTTTACGGCGTGATAAGGTGCGGGGATTTTGGTGCGAAGTGCGAAGAAAATAGCTTACTGACAAACCTGTGTCACCATCGCCATCAATAATAGTCCCGATATTTGTATAGTTCAAATCGTCTGAACCGGAATTTGTGGAATTTAAAGAATTATCAAAATGAATTTCACAATTCAAAAATTCGTGTAATTCGAGTTCAGACCGCCCTACTGACACACTACTGCCACCACTACTAAAACAAATTATCCCGACCTTTGATGTATGCCAAACGGCACCCATTGCAATGTCAGTCTGAGCTTGTCGAAGACTTAGCAAAGCGACCAATGGTTCGACGGGCTCACCATGACAAACGGTTTAAAATATGCCAAACGGCATTTAAAACCAACAAACAAACACAATTAGCCTTACGGACTTTCGGACATCCCGACACCCGACTAAAACTAACAAACTATGAAAATATACCTATACGATACCGAAACGGATTGCATAGGCTCGGGGAGCCTGTCGTCCGCCTATGTAAAATCACAATTAGATGCAGCTGCCGGCGCCGATGTTGCGGTACACATCAGTTCGGTAGGTGGTTCGGCCTTTGATGCCATAGCCATTTACGACTTACTGAAAAAGTACCCGGGCAACGTTACCACCCATATAGATGCCCTTGCGGCGTCGGCAGCGTCGGTAGTAGCCATGGCAGGCGGCAAAATAGTGATGAGCAAATACGCCCTGCTCATGATCCACAAACCTATGGTAGGCAGCGGCGGCAATGCCGATGAGCTTTTAAAAGATGTGCAGATGTTAAATGTAGTGCAATCGCGCCTGGCGCAGATTTACATGGACAAGTCCGGGTTGGACGGGGTTACCGTTAATAGTTTGATCAACTCCGTCACCTGGATGACTGCCGACCAGGCCCTGAACCTGGGCTTTGTAGATGCCATTGAAGATTACTGCGAAACCATCATCAACAGCGCATTAATAAAAAAATATACCGATACGGCACCCGCGGTTTACCAGCGTTGCATTAACAAGATCTTAACCCAAAAAACAACTATGAACACAGACAACAGAGAGCTTATTGAACGAACCACCTCAGTTTTAGACAAGATCATGAACTTTTTTAAACGCGTGGTAAACAAACAAACCATTACCGACAAAGGCACCCTGCACCACAGCGGCGAACTATCTGAAGGCGCCGAGGCTTATCAGGACGAAGACCTTACCACCCCCGCCGTTACCGATACTTACACCACCGCCGATGGCGAGCAATTAACCGTTAAGCAAGGCCGGATAGAAAAGCTAACGTCGGTTGCGGTGGATGATGAGGACGAAGAAAGCGCGCCGGCAGCAAAATTTAAATTGCCCGTAAAACCCGGCGAAGTACAAAACCGCCTGCAAGAAGTTAAAGCCCGCTTACACGCCCAAAACGCTTTATTGAAAGAGGCTAAAGCAGCGCTTGAAGAAGCTCAAAGCCGCCTTAGCAAAACCCGCGAAGAAGTGAAGAACGAAATAAAAAGCGACTTCACCCCCGAAGGAAGCAAACGCAGCAGCAAGGCAAAAACCGAAACCCAACCCTTCTTTGCACCTCAAAGCCCGCTGGCACAAAAAGCGGTGAAAAGAGCGGTGGGGAAATAAGTTGTTGTAAAGTTTAAAGGTTGAAATGTTAGCATTTACAGACTTTCAATCGGGCAACGTACAATCACTATTTAAGAAATCAACTTTAAAACTTTCCAACTTTAAAACATTCTAACAAAGACAAATGGCTCAATTTACATTTACAAACAACACCTATGCCGGCGAAGCGCTGGCGGGATTTATGGCAAGTACGCTGCTGGAGGCCGACTCCGTAAAGCGTGGCCTGCTAACCGTTATTAATGACGTTAAACAACGCAAGATCATCCTTGATGTGGACGATGATGTGGTGCTGCAAAATCCATCGGGCATATTTGCCGACCAGGGCACTACCGCCACACAAACCGAAAGCTACTTAGACCCGGTAGTTTACGAGTTTATGAAACAGGAACAATGGGACAAACTGGTACAATCATGGGAGAGTCAGCAACTAAAACCCGGCGCATTCCTTGACTACGAAGGCGTGGTTGACCTGAGCGACTTTATGGTGCAGCGCTACTTAACCAAAATACAAATTGCTAACGAGCGCTTGTACTGGCTGGGTAAGGGTTCCACCAAAGAAGCAGCATTCACCGCACCGTTTACGGGTTTATTGCCATCCATCTCGGCAGCAAGCGGCGTTTATAAAGTTGGCCTGGGTAAATCAGAAACCTCCATGGCGGCAACGGCTATCAGCGGTTTGGGAGTAGTAACCGTAAGCAGCACCGCCACTTTAAGAGATGGCGATGTGGCGACCATCACCAATGTAACCGGCATGAGTAAAGACACTACAAACGGTGGTGGTGGTGTAGATGTGCAGGGTCAGTCTTACTTTATCCAGGTAGCAAGTGCAACTACATTTAAGTTGGTGCGCAACTACAACGAAGTGAACACCCGCAAGGCGGCAACCTTCAGCGGCTCAGCAACCGCGGCAACTGTAAGTTACATTAACGCGAGCAATGTTTTAGGCGTACTAACAGGCATCTATGCCCAGTTGGACCCGGCAGATCGCAGCCAGGAGGATTTTAACCTGCAGATCCCGTTACATGTGGGTTACGCCTACGCACAGGCACAGGCAGATAAGGCAGTAAATGTACTGAATGCTTTTACCGACCCTAAGAAAATGGATTACCTGGGCGTACCGCTACAGTTAATGAACCATTGGCAGGCCAATACTATTTTAGGTGCACGCTCGTCAAACCTGTTCCTGGGTGTGGATCTTTTGGGCGATGCTTCCGAGCTATCAACCGTTTACATGAAGCCCTACACCAACGACAACGTGGTGCGCATGAAAGCCCGAATGAAGGCAGCCGTAAACTTCAAATTCGCTAACGAGCTGTTTTACCTGGGCGCGTAGTGCAGCCCCACCCAAACCTCTCCGCTGGTAAGCGGAGAGGGCTTTAATAACCTTTCACTTAATAAACTATCCTTTTTAAGTTTCCCCTACCGGGGAAGATTTACAGGGAGCTTAAATAAATAAACATGTCAATTTACAATAAAATAAACGCGGGCTTTAGCCTGGGCACATCGGGGCCAATTACTTCAGGTATCGAAGATGTGGTATACATTTTTAACCAGGACGATTTTGTGCTGACGTATGACCCCATCAATCCGCTAATCATTAAAGACATCACCGCCGTAGGCACTGCCAAGGTTTACAAATTTGAAGGCACTAACAACAGCTTTAACACCATGAGCAAGCTGGCTAAAACCCAGGTTGGGCCACGCTACACCGAGGAGATCGACTTTAACATAGCAGGTTTATCTACCGATGTTAAAGCGCAGCTAATGGCCATGGGTTATGGCCGTGTACGTGCCATCTCGGTAAACAACTATAAAGACAGCGACTCGGCAATTGAACTATTTGGCGCTGTAAACGGCCTTATCGTAACCGAAGCTGAACGCAACGCAGCCGACGAAACTTTAGACGGCGGTTACAAGATCAAATTAACCAACCCCGATAAGCTGAAAGAGCCTTACCCACCACGCGCGGTGTGTATCGCCCCTGTAAGTGGCACGGCTACCTACGCAAGCACCATAGCTGCGCTTGAAGAGTTGGTGGCGTAAGCCCCGTGTTTGTCTCCTCCGCTGGTTAGCGGAGAGAATTAAATCACATTTATTATAAATAGTCCTCCCTACCGGGGAGGATTATTCACAAGGCGTTTGTTTATCATGATGTTCATGAGGGCTGCGCCGTTTAGGAGAGGCTTATGAAAAAGTATATTTTAAAACCGGGCGTCCACCAGTTCGTACCAAACTCGTTGGCGGTACACAGTAACGATACCCTTACGGATGAAGAAGCCGAATGGTATCTGCAAAGGTATCCGCACATAGCGGGGCTGTTTACCCAAAGCCCGGAAGACGGAAAGTCGGAAAATGCGGAAGAAGAAAAGCCAAACGCTAAAGCCAAACGGAAGCGAATATCAAAATCGGTGGAATCATCCAAAATCAGTGAAATTCAATAACTATGAAAACCTACTTACCACAAATTGAACGGCGAATACTGGTAAGGCCCAACCAAACCTTCGGCATCTTAAATTACGATATGGATAACGCCTATCCGCAGCGGATGCTGGAGCTGGTTGGCCAATCGCCCACCGCTAAAGATTGCTGGAATAAGCGGACCAAATTCATTACCGGTAATAGTTTCGAAGAACCATTGCTGGGCAAACAGATCATCAACAGCAAGGGCTTAACCATAGCCAAACTGTTAAAAGCCATCGCGTCAGATAAAGCGTTATTCCGCGGGTTTGGCATCCATGTTAACTATAACGCCAATTTTAAGATAGCATCGGTAAATTATGTAAAGTTCGAGGACATCCGCATGGGCGATACCGACAACGCCGAAACCGCGGGCAAGTTTGCCATCTATAACGATTGGGGAAGAAAGACCTGGAAGAACATCATGCGCAGCAAGATCAACTTCCTGGACAAGTATGATCCTGACAAAAAAGCCATTAAACAGCAAGTTAAAGTTGCCGGTGGATGGGATAAATACAAGGGCCAACTATTTTACTTTAACCCCGAGGTGGATGATTACCCGTTGATAGAAGCAGATTCTGTTTGGGAGGATTTTGAGACAGAGGCCGGCATCAAGATCTTTAACAATCGCGAGGTTACTACGGGTTTCCTGCCCTCTACCATGCTGTTCATGCAGTCGCGCCGCGAGGAAGCGGAGAACAGTACAGACAACGGCAAAGCTAACACGCCATCGCAATTAGAAAAAGACCTGGGCAGTTTCCAGGGGGCTAAAAGCGCCCAAAAGATCATCGTGATTGAATATGAGGACGAGAGTTCCAAACCGGAGTTTCAACCCTATGCCATTCAGAACAACGATAAGCTTTTTGAAACAACGGAAAGGTCGGTAGAGGCCCGCATCGTTAAAGGCTTCTCGGTGCCCAAGGAACTGATCAACGCCGAGAAAGCATCGGGGCTAAGCAATGGCGGCGAAAAAAAGGAAGCCATCCGCGAGTTTAACGATAATACCGCTGCCGATAGGCTGGAGCTAAGCGAAACGCTGGAAGAATTGTTCGGTCATTTCTATACCAATATCAACCCTTCGGCAAACTGGGGCATTATACCCGTACCGGCTACAGTTGCAGATGATGTGATCGGCATCAAAGCCGGGGCTGCCATTAACCAGCTGCTACAGTCGGCAATTGCAGTTGAAACCAAGATAGCCACACTGGTGTACGCCTACGGCTTTAAACAAGCCGAAGCTGAGGCCATGTGTGCTTAACACGCCAGCCGGCTAAATAATTTACAAAGTAAGATCATGAAGAATTTAAAAAATTCTCCGCCGGCTGGCGGGGACAGGAGGACCATTGCATGTTAAATTTAATTACCCCCGAAACATTGCAGCGATACCAGGATATCGCCGCGAATATAAAACCCGAGCGCATAAAAGTGTTCATCCAAAAAGCGCAGGAGCTTGACTTGAAACCTTTTTTAGGCTACATACTTTATTATGACCTCATTAAGCAGCTGGATACCGAAGGCAACCTTAAAGACGACGCCCCGCAGCATTACAAAGACCTGCTTAACGGCTGCGAATACCTGGACGATAACGGCCACATTGTTTTATACCAAGGCTTACAACCTGTACTTGCCTATTTTGCATTTGCCCGCTTTATTGAAGCAGATTCGGTGCATTACACCGCTACCGGACCGGTAACCAAACGTTACGATAATGCAGATGCCCTGCCTGCAAAAGATATTGTAAAACTGGTACAGCAGCAACGCAGCACGGCCAATGCCTACGCAAACGAAACGGAACGCTTCTTAACAGATCAAAAGCAGGATTTCCCGGTGTGGCATTACAATCAAAAAAACAAAAGCAGCAGGCAATCCGGCCCGCGCATCCGGTCGGTAGATAAAACCGACTTCAATTTTCCTGCGGATAATTTTAACACCAACCATTTGATCACCGAATTTTTAAACTAATGGCAGCAGACAAAAAAATAAGCGAACTCCCCATACTCAGCGCCGTTACCGCCGCAGATACATCTGTAGTGGTGCACAACGGCACCTACTACCAGTTTTATTTCGACGCGCTTTTAACCTTTATCAACTCGGGGATCAACAGCGGTGCAACGGTATCATTTGGCAGCACCTTACCGCAAAACACCGTGGGCAACAACGGCGATCTGTTCATCAATACCTCTGCAGGCTCGTTCGCCCAAAAAGTATCGGGAAGTTGGCAGGTAAAATATACCTTGCCCTCCACCGATGCCGAAAAAGACGGAACTGTTTTATATGGTTCGGGCATACCCGGCCCAGGCATAGGTAACACTAACGACACCTATATTAACACCAATACCGGCGTATTTTATCGTAAAAATGCGGGCACTTGGGCACAGGTATTCTCGATGCAAACAGGCCCCCAGGGCGCAAGGGGTGAAAAAGGCGACAAGGGCGATACCGGTGCAAATGGCCGCACCGTTTTAAGCGGCACCTCAAACCCCTCAAACCTATTAACCGGTATTAACGGCGATTTTTATATCAACACCAATTCCTTTCAGCTTTTCGGCCCTAAAACAAACGGCGTTTGGCCGGCAGGCATAACAATAGTTGGCATAAACGGCGAACAAGGCGAAACCGGGGCGCAAGGTGATCCGGGCGCAAACGGCGCCAATGGAACTAACGGCCTCAACGGTGAAGGCGTCCCGACCGGAGGTACCGCCGGGCAGGTATTGGCTAAGGTTAGTGATGGAGATTATGATACGGAGTGGGTGGAGATGACAGGCGGAGCACTCCCGGTGCAATCAGACAAGGCTGGGAAGTATTTAAAAACCGACGGTTTAATTGCGAGTTGGGAAACCGTTCCCATAGGTAGTGGTGTAGGCGAATCTAATTTAATGGAAAATCAAATTACATTCGGTGCTGCTAATGGTGAGTTGGCGCAAGATGATGGCTTGCGATATAATCCCGCAACGAAATCTCTTTTGATTGGTAGCCCTGCCCCTTATATTACATCCGGAGGTAGTATATATTTTTATGGAGATACTATTACTCAAGGAACGGGTTCTATTGGAGGAAGCCCTTTTACATCATTAGTTGCCAATTTTCTTGGCTTGACAGGTTTTAATTATGGCGTTTCAGCGTCCTACCTCGAAAAGCGCAGTCCGATTGACCCTGCAGGTGCCTCAAATATGTTAGACCGTTTAAGTCAGATCCCAACTAAAACCTCATCTGATAAATTTTTGGTTTTTGTTTATGGCATAAATGATGTTAACTATGGTGGTGTGAATTACAATCCTACGAACTTTCAGGCCGATTACACAACGATTATGACTCATTGTGTGTCTAAAGGTTGGTTAGGAGAGGATATTCTAATAACTTCAACAACTTATCAAAAATCGTCTTACTACGGTAACGTTGGCCCAGGTGGTAACGTTGCCACGTTAGCAATCCAACAGGCGTTTGATGCAGCGGCGTTAGCTGTTAGCACAGCATTTGGGACCAAATATTTTGATGTGTTTAATTATATTAAGGATAGAGGTGGTGACCTGAATATTTTCGATAGCGTACACCCCAACTCAGCGGGACACTACCTTATGGCACGGGGTATAGTTGCAAAATTAAGGCCAAATATTTTTGAAAATGGGCAATCATTAACTCTTAATGGTACTGCATCAATTAAACAATTGCTGCTCAGCGTAAATAATATTTTAAAGGATGGCAGTTACGTTTTAGGTATAGATATTGATGGCAATGTTGGTATAGTAAATTCGGTAAAAACTGGTATCAGATTAGACGGCAAAACGTATTTCAAACAATTAGTACAAACTGGCGCTGAATTTCCTGACGTCCCCGGTGATAATGATGTTATAATAAAACATCAGACCAAAATAATTGAAAAGGCCATAGATGGTCACGAAGCATTTATTCAACTATCTGATAGTGGCGACGTAATGACTTTATCAGCAATTTTAAGATTGCGCTTATCAGTTTTGGATAAAGAGGTTATGTATATTCCTCATCAGGGTTGGTTGGTTGTAGGTGGTGGTGGTGCTTTTGAATTAGCGCCGGATATTCAAAGGGGCGATGTTGCATTAGGTACAGCTAAAGGAATTTCAGCTTCTGTAGGAAATATTCAGGGAAAGTTTATTCCTCTTACATCCGCTAACAGCACTGTTATTAAAAATGATTATTCGAGCGGTAGAATTCAATTTTTAGTTAGCGGTGGCTCGAATGGTGCTGAGGTGAATTCTTGGAATTTAAATCCGGATGGTTCTTTTGAAAGTGTAATTTCTGGAAAAGGAATAATTTTAAAAAGCCCAAACGGCACACGCTACAAAGTCACCATTGCCGATAATGGCGACTTTGTTAAAACAGTTATAGTTTAATCAAAAAAGAATAATTTTACAAGATGAAAAGACACGTTCTTGTTATCTCAATCCTTGTAAACATAGTGTTTGTAGGTTTAATTGTAAGACATTTTGTTTTATCGCCTAAGAAAATAATAAATCCTCCACTCACTTATTTTGTAAATCGGAACGTTGTTTTAGCCAGGTTGCCAAAAGACACCACAGATGTGCTTTTTGTTGGTGACAGCCAAATGCAAAGTTTTGATGTAGCTGAGTACTTTAAATCTTTAAAAGTTAAAAACAGAGGGGTGTATTACGACACTTCACTCGGCTTTTGCAAGCGCGCAGTAAATATAGCAAGTGGACGCCCATTACAGGTTTTTATAGAGATCGGAGAAAACGATTTGCTACAATCGGTTAAATTGGACAGTATTATTAATAACGTAACCAAGGGTGTTAAAACCATTTTGTCTATAAGTCCAAAAACTAAGGTTTACTTGTTAAGTGTCCTACCGTTAAAGAAAGAAACAAAATCCCTATCCTATGAAAAACCAAGACTACAACTGAACGGCAGGTATAAGGTTGCTTGTCAGAATATGGGCGCATTTTTTATTGATCTTGATAGCTATTTCAACCTAAATGGATTAAATCCCGCTTATGACGTTGGCGATGGGGTACATTTAAATCACGCAGGATATATGCAGCTTTATAAAGCTTTAAAGCCATATACAGCTATTTAAACCACATTTTCACTGCCCCTGTTTTATTTAGTGCCTTTCATTTATCGCTGCATGTTAATCCTTGCCTCCTATATCTTCTATCTACTCATCGAAAAGCCATCAATTAAATTTAGCAGGCTATTTAGATCGGGGCAATCAAAGCTTTCGTTAAAATCGCGCTAAGCAATTTCTTCATTCAATTTTTCAATCTCATCTTCCTCATGCAAAACAAACTAACCCTTTGGCAGCGCGTGCGCAGCGATACGCCTGCATTTTTCAAACGCGCGCAATTATTTGGTATCGGCCTGGTTGGCTTAGGCACTTCGCTTAGCCAGGTGGCGGGCATCTCCGCCAAATTTACTACAGCACTTATTTCTGCAGGCAGTACCATAACTATCATTGCCCAATTCGCAGTAAAACAATACCAACCATTAAATACAAAAACCGATAATGATATTAAGTAAGCGCGGCATCGCTGTCATAAAAAACTTTGAGGGCCTGCGCCTAAACGCCTACCAGGATATTGCCGGCGTATGGACAATTGGCTATGGCTCTACCAGGTATAACGACGGCAAGCCTGTTAAACCCCGCGATATACTGGCGAATGAAGCACAAGCCGAAACCTTATTAAAATGCACCCTAACTAATTACGTTAACGCGGTAAACAAGGGCGCATCAGTGCATTTGTCCCAAGATCAGTTTGATGCCTTGGTTTCATTCATATACAATGTAGGCACGGGTGTTGTAAGATCATCCACCTTGTTTAAAAAACTAAATGCCGGCAATTACCGCGGCGCTGCCGACCAATTCCTTCTATGGAATAAAATAACCGACCCGCATACCGGTAAAAAAGTAGTTTCTAAAACCCTTACCCAACGGCGCGAAGAGGAGCGCGCATTATTCCTATCCGAATGACGTCTATTGAACATCGCCAGTTAAAAGGCATAACTATCAAGAATATCGTGGTCACTATTATCAGCACCGCCAGTATCGTCGCCTCGGTAATGACCACCTATTTTGAGTTGAAAGGCGACATCAACGAAGTAAAGCTCGATCAGCAATCGCAGACACGAGTCAACGAAATCCGCCTGAAAGTGCTCGAAAGCCAGGTTGCGGTACTACAGCGAGAAATGGAAGAAATTAAACCTACAAAACATCAATAACATGAGCATCAAATCATTCCTCACAAAAATATGGGGCACTATTCAATCACTATTTAACAGCATCCCGTCCGAAATTCAATTGGCAGTGCATATTGCTGTTATGCTAACAGAAAATATTAAAAAGTTTATTGATTCGCCAATTGCCGATGTATTAACAGCTATTATCCCAGGCAATATCGATGATAAAATAAAGCAGTTGTTACGCAGCGGGTTGCCGGTTATTTTAAGCAATTTGAAACTCGCGGACGAATGCGGTAATCTTTCAGACCCGGAAGAAATCACTAAGTGCGCTATAAATACACTCCAAAAACTATATGGTGGCCTAAAGAGCGTGTACCTGCACGCGCTGTCTGTTTTACTTACCCAAATAACTGCAGACGGTAAATTAAGCTGGAGCGATGGGGTTTGCGTGGTGGAGTGGTACTACAAAAACAAAATTAAACCAACAGAGCGTTAATTTAACAGGAGAGTGCCCGGAACGAGATTCGAACTCGTACATCCTTACGAATGCCACCCCCTCAAGATGGTGCGTCTACCAATTTCGCCACCCGGGCATTAAAATAAGATCTGAGACGTGAGAACTTAGATTTGAGAAAGCCATTTAATTGCCAACTTATCCAATCAAAAAAAATGCGAGATGTAAGGTTTTCTCATATCTCACATCTCGTATCTCACATCTAAAACGGATGTGCCCGAAGAGAGACTCGAACTCTCAAGAGACAATTCTCAACGGCTTCTGAGACCGCAACGTTTACCAATTTCGCCATCCGGGCATTTACGTAGTTGCAAATATAATTGTTTTACGCAACGGGGCTAAAATAAATGAAAAAATAAGCCGTCGCTTTGTAAAACCGCAGGCAAAAGCTAACTTCGAATACCAATTATAAAATTCATGATAAAAAAAGCATATTTAATATTATTACTGGCAGTATGTTCGGTAACCGCATCTGCCCAAAACCCCGACGCGATCTTAGGACGATGGATAAACCCAAGCGGCGAAGGCCAGGTGCAGATCTTTAAAAAAGGCAACAAATACTACGGTAAGCTTGCCTGGATGAAATTCCCGAACGAAGCTGATGGCAAACCTAAACTGGACAACCAAAACACCGACAAAGCTCTGCAGTCAAGACCGAAACTTGGCATCGAGCTATTAAAAGATTTTGTTTTTGATGGCGATAACGCTTTTGAAAACGGCAATATTTATGACCCTAAAAACGGCAAAACCTACAGCTGCAAAATGACGCTAAATGGCGACAATTTAAAAATACGAGGCTTTATAGGCATTGCACTATTAGGCCGAAGCGAAATATGGAAAAGAGTAAGATAATGAGATCAAAAATCATTTTAGCGTTGGCAACAACTTTATTCTGCGCAAATTTAAAAGCCCAAACTATCACCCCTGTTAAACAAAGCACTACTGCCGGCTTTCGCGGGCTTTCTGTTTTGAACGATAAGGTTGCCTGGGTAAGCGGTACAAAAGGCACCATAGGCATCACAACCGATGGTGGTGCAAACTGGACCTGGCAACAGGTAAAAGATTATGATAAAGCCGACTTTAGAGATATCGAGGCATTATCTGATAAAGAGGCTGTGGTTATTGCATCCGGCTCCCCTGCGTATATTTTAAAAACTACCGATGGCGGCCTGCACTGGGAAACTAAATTTAAAAAGGCCGACACTACCTATTTTTTAGACGCCATAAATTTTACTGATGCTAAACATGGTTTTGTTTTAGGCGACCCTATAAATGGCAAATTCCTGTTATTGGAAACTTTAGATGGCGGAGATAGCTGGAACCCGGTCAAAAATGCGCCCGTAGCATTAAAAAACGAGGCTGCATTTGCCGCAAGTGGTACTTGCATGCGCGCCGATGGCTTTTTGGCTATTGTTACCGGTGGCAGCAACAGCCGAATGCTTATGTCGCCGATTAAGGACTTGGTTTGGGTTGATAAAGCTTTGCCGCTTACCAACGGCGTTTCAAGCCGTGGTGCTTTTTCGGTTGCCTTTGGTAAAAATCAAACTATTATTGTGGGTGGTAATTACGCAAAAGATAAACTTCCCGATTCGGTAGCTTATGTTATTCCCGGTGCCGGTGTAAAGTTTAAAAAGAATATTCCGGTGATCGGCCCGGCGGGTTACCAGTCATGTGTAGAATATTTAAAGGACGATAAATTCCTGTCTACCGGCACCCCGGGCACTAACCTAACAATCAACGGCGGCAAAACATGGATCAAAATTGACAGCACCAGTTATAACGTTTGCCGCAAAGCAAAACGCGGAAACCTCATTTTATTGGCCGGCGACAGTGGTAAACTCGGAATATTTAAATTTTAAAATTGTGTGTTTTAGGCACTTATTATAAACTTTACAATTTATTTAAAATAGGCTTGCACGGTATATCAATTAATCCTATATTTGCACCACTTTAAACGGAAAGAGTAATACGACCGAAAAAGTAAAAAGATGATTCCGTAGCTCAGCTGGTAGAGCATAACACTTTTAATGTTGGGGTCCTGGGTTCGAATCCCAGCGGGATCACTGGAAACGCCTCTCTAAGCAATTAGAGGGGCTTTTTTAATTTCTGTTGTCGGATTTGTAGTCGGATTATAAAGTAAGGTATGAAAGTAAGTCAAAACCTAAAGGAACATATGTTTCACCATTTAAAATGGTTAAGTCAACGGCTTACGCTTGATGTTCATGGTTACCTAGCAATATATAAAACAAATCTGGAGGTATATGATCGCCGGTTTGGTATGAGTGAATTACAGTTTATTGAAGTTGACTTAGTTGAAATCAAAAGATTTATTTGTTATATCCCTTTTGTTAACAACCAATTACCTAATAAACGCACTAAGGATATTGTTTTTTTTGAGCGGATGTATAAAATCTGGCTACCAGTTATTCAAGAGATAATACACAGTAATGAATTAACAATTGAAAACCACAATCGAAGAAAAATAGATTTTTTAGAACGGAGAAAGCTTGAAATAAATAAAATCAATGAAATCGCTTTTAACCATTCATCAGTTACATTACAAGGTTTTGAGCCGATTGTTTTGACAGATAATTTTTCGATTGGAGAATTTGTAAATATATTTTTTCTTTTACATCAGTCAAGAAAAATTATATCGAGCACAATCAATCTTACAAAACTTCTAGCAGCTATAATAAAAGATAATGCCACCATGGGTGATGTTGGTACACATATACGCACAGTTGCCAACTTATTAGAGACAGTCCTTAACGAAAAAGATATCAACAGTTCAAGCAACTCTCAAAACGGCTATGAAGCTCTAATTCTAACTTCAGATTGTTCCATAAATTATATTCCAACTTTATTTTATAATTTAAAAAGGGATAGCAAAATAGATTCTTCAGATAAAAATTTAATCAGAATATTGCTCCATATTCTGAGAGATAAAAAAAACCAACTATTAAAAGAGAATACTTTGAATGACATATTCAACCACAGCAAGACATTGGCGCGGTCTAAAAAAGTTTAAATTACACTTCTTAATTACTACCCTTCTTCATACCCTATAGGGTAGTCTTTATACCATTTCTTTTATTACTTGCGCCATTAATTAATAGGTTTAGTGTACTGCTGATCCCAAGATGATAGGCATAAGTCGCGTTAAAGTTTGTTTCTGATGTTGCGCCGGCTCTTCGATCGTTCCCGGCAGCGCTTTTTTTCGCGATATTTCCTCTTTGACCTTCGCCCTGATTTGGTCTTTGGAGAGCGCAAGTAGCTGGCTCATTTTCCCCGGCTCATCCAGGTAAGAAGAAAGCATATTATTGACGGCTGCGCCTCCCACAGCTACCTGCCTTTTGCTAATCTCCTCATTCAGCATTCTGCGGGCGTAATTTTCTATATTCAGCCCGCCCAAAGCATTCTTCTTCAAATTAGTGAACCGTTCCATCTCGCTACTGAACATTCCCTCCATCTTTGCCGGGCTGAAATCAAATTTAAAAAGGCCGTTATTAAAGGATGGCGACGCGCTAGCATACATTGGTTGTGTGGAATAGTCAATGCTTACAGGCACCCCGAATAGGGAGACCTGACCCCTCAAATTGATTACATTAAGATATTTTTGCCCGCCTGCAATTGCACCATAAGCCGGCGCCTGGTTATAACGCAGTGCGTCTTCCAGGGTAAGGTCAAATTTAACAGGTGCTTTTTTCAGGAAACCCAGCCGTTCCCCGAGCGCACTTTTAAAAGCGTCCACTTTTTTATTCGCAAAAGCTTTGGCATTCGCAGCATTGACCGTTTTAATTCCGGCCCTGGCATTGTCGGTCAAACCTTTGCCTTTAGCCTTCAGCTCGTTTATTATTGGGGAGATATTTAGTAAGCTGTCGCTGGAAAGTAAGCTTTTAGCGGCACTTTTAATACGTGTCAGGTTTTGTTTGGCATCACGAGCGACTTTGTCTTTGTCCAGCATAAGTATGGCCCCTTTAAGATAATCTTGGAGTCCCGCGCCTGCCGACTTCAATGAATTAACCGGATTTAACTTCTTTTTTAAACTGTCGGCAGAAAGATTTCTAACCAACGATCCTTTCACATCTGCCAGTCGCCTTTTGGCATTATCACCCAGGCTCCCCGCAGATGGCACCCCCTTCAGTAGTGGATTACCGGTTCCCAGAATAAGAGAAATTTTCGAAACAAGCGTGTCAGCTTTAGCGCTCTTGGCAAGATCACCTGCATTGCCGCCCGCCTGAGCGAATGCGCAATTAGTGCAGACCAATGCCGGAAAAAAGAGAAGGCGTAGATATCTTCTCATATCGTCCCAAATTGAAAAATTCGGAATAGGTTCAGGTCACTTCTCATCACTAATTAGCAGAGGAAAACAATAACCGGCAAAAGGATAAATCAACAAGGAACCCCTCTCTTTTTAGAAAGTGAAATTTAATTATTGAAGCAACTAATTAGGTAGGTGTTTAAATCTGGAGATAATTTATTAATATGACAAAATTTAGGTTAACTGGTACAAAATTAGCAGATATTACGCTGGTATTGTTTCGTAAAAATATAATAAAGAAAAATAATTTGCAAATAATTTTAAATTATTACAATAAAATAAAAATTTAAGCGTATTAAAGAAATTTTGTAACTTTTATATAGCATCTTACGCATGGAATGTACGCTACCGGCAATATACTTAACCTACACCTAAACCTCAGGCTAAAAATAGTTTCAATAAATTCCAGAAATCTTAAACATTGAAGGCCGGTGAGTTCCTATCAGCAGTTCACATAATATCTACGAAGAAAACTAAAAAAGTTTGCAAACTAAACAGATTTGTTTATTTTTGGATATGGAGCAATGGATAAAGAAATATCGCGGTATAAATCCCGGGGCTGTTTTACGCCATGAGTTGAAGAAGAAAAAGCTAAAGCAAACAGCTTTTGCCCAAAAAATCGATCTTCCCGCTCAAACGCTCAACGCTATTTTGCGCGGAAAGCGAAAAATGACCACAGAGGTAGCACTTCGTATAGATCATGAATTGGGTTTAGAAGCAAGTACAATGGTTATTTTGCAGGCGATATATTATACGAAACTGATTACCCAAAAGACAAATAGTAATTACAAACCTGACACCTCCAGGATTCGCAAGGCCCTATTTTGGGATACAGACTTTGAAAAGATTGACTGGCATCAAAAAAAGAACGCTGTTATACAACGGGTTTGGGAACGTGGTAACGAAGATGAAAAAAGCGAGATCCAGCATTTTTACGGAAGTGATATCATCAAAGAAGCGTTAACCATTCAACGCAAGCCAATGCCTGCGCCTTCTCCATTACGCAAACAGAACCGTTGATGCTATATTGGGAAACAGTTTCGGAGGAGCTTAAGCAAACACTGCTTACTTTAATGCAGGCCAATGTTTTAAAAGAGCACCGCCTTGTAGGCGGAACAGCACTGAGCCTCTATCTGGGTCACCGGATGTCCGTTGATATAGACCTTTTCACAGATGCAGCTAATTATGGCAAGATCGATTATAACGAGATCGAGCAATATCTAGTGGATACTTTTCAGTATGTGAGCGGCGACTTCGGCACTGTGCACGTTTTCGGTAAAGGGTATGTGGTTGGAAAAGATAAAGACAACGCAGTTAAGGTGGATATTTACTATGCGAGCGAATCATTTGTTCAGGAAGCGGTCGAATCTGATGGTATCCGTCTTGCCTCTATTGAAGATATCATTGCGATGAAAGTCGATGTGGTTTCACGTGGAGGCAGAAAAAAAGATTTCTGGGACCTGCACGAATTACTTGACCGTTATAAGATTGAGCAGATGATCGCTTTACATAAGGCTTCCTATGAATACAATCATGATGATGCAGGCATTATCAAAAACTTTACGGATTTTATACAAGCAGATGACGATTTTGATCCCATTTGTTTAAAGGGGAAAGAATGGGCCTTTATAAAAGATGATTTTGAGGAGTTACTAAAAAATGAAAAGGCAAACCTTGCCGGTGAGGAGCCTGACAATAAATGAAAACAATTATAAAGTTATTACTTGATACTAAGGATAAGTAGAATTTAAATATGTAAAATTGTTTAAAGCAACGCTTTTCGAAAAAACCCCATAAGGCATTGAATATTCTTCCCTTTTAAATATCTGCCGTTCGAGATACATAATTATCCCAATCCAGCTTAAAGACCAATAATAATAGCCTCGACAGGTAAGGTTCCAAAACATACAGGTAAGAATGCCTAACCCACCCAATATTAACAAAGTACAATCGGGCATCCTCGCCAAGTTACTTTTACCGAATAAAGTAGTCACCGCTACAAGGATAGCACCATTAGCCACGTAATAAAAAGGTATCCACCGATGATAGTTTTCATTATGCTTGTCCCTGGCATCGATCGCCGCTTTATATTGGCTGCTAAGCAGTGTAGCTTTCTTTTCTTCAAAAGTTGTCATAGCTTTGAATTTAAGCTGTAACGGGCTTTAAACTAATCTTCAATAGCGAAAAGCGCCACAAGCTATTAGCTCGTTAATTTCCCTGAAGTATTAATTTATCTTTTAATCATTGGGTGAGTGTCTTGTCCTGATATAGCTTGTCATTAAAGACAAGAAAATGAAAGTAATTCCAGGAAGGAAAAAGAAAGCAGCGGCGGTCGTAAGACGTAAGCCATTTGACAAGGTCGAAGAACAGACCAAAATAAAGATTGTAGAAGAAATAAAAACGGGGATGATCAGTTGCCTTGGGGCAAGCCGGAAATACCGGGTTTCAAGAAATACCATCAAAGCATGGGCGGGGAAGCTTAATTTGACTACTTTGCTGAATGTCAACAATACATCAGCGCTTCCCGGGATGACCCAAAGTCAGGAATCAAAGTTACTCTTCAAAAAGATACATGAGCTTACTAAGGCATTAGAGCTATCTCAATTGAAGAATCTTGCCTTGGAAACGATGATCGAGGTAGCTGAAAGTGACCTACATATCAAGATCCGAAAAAAGCGTGGTACCAAACAGTCTTAAGAATGCGGCAAAAGCGGCCAGAATATACCCTGGTAGCTATTTGTGCACTGTTTGGTGTAAGTCGTCAGGCTTACTATTTAGCTCATCATAAGGCTGCCAGGACAAGCATAGCACATATGGTTGTGTTGACATTGGTGGGTGAGTTCCGTGCTGATGTTCCTATGCTGGGAACCAGAAAACTATTACACATGCTCATTCCGGAGATGGAAAAGCACGAGATAAAGATGGGACGGGACCTGCTGTATGATCTGTTACGCTTTCACGGCTTATTGATCCGCCGGAGAAGGCGTATGGTTAAGACAACGGATTCCCATCATTGGTTAAGAAAATATCCTAACCTGATCACGAATCTATCATTGTCAGCACCAGAGCAGCTCTGGGTGAGTGATATAACTTATATTCGTACACTGGAAGGCTTCAGTTACCTGAGCCTGATCACAGACGCTTATTCCAGAAAGATCGTAGGATACGCCCTGCATCCCAGTCTGGAAGCAGTTGGATGTATTGCAGCCCTGGAAATGGCAGTAGACGGTAGAAAACGGATATCTCCATTTATCCTGATACATCATTCTGACCGGGGAATACAATATTGCTCCCAGAATTATACTGCCCTGTTAAACGAAGATAGGATCGCGATCAGTATGACCCAAAGCGGCAGTCCCTATGAGAATGCACTTGCTGAGCGCGTTAACGGAATTATCAAGAATGAGTTCTTTCCTAAAAAGGTCTATCAGAACCACAAGGAAGCAAAGAAAAGCATCGCCATTATCATCGGGCATTATAACGAGCGGCGTCCTCATGCAAGTTTGAATTACCATACGCCGGACCAGGCACATGGTATGTCCGTTGAAATTCAAAAACGTTGGAAGGGATATCCGCGCCCTAAAAAAGGAAAGGAGGAAAATCAGGTTACCAACATTTGAGACCGTGCTGGCAAAAAGAAAAAAAGAAGCAAAAAAAGAAAAACGCATTAGGATTTGGAAAACTGAAAGAGTTTCCCACATCCTAACACGCTAATGATAACAATAAGAGGTAAGCTTACAGCTATTAAGAAAATAAAAAGCGTGCCCTTGTAAAGTAAAATCAGGACTAAGGAATATCGGTGTAAACTGATTCCAGTATTACTACTCAAAAACGACAAGTAAAATCAGGACGAGACAATGGGGTGGATATTCCGCTGATATTGACCACCTGATTCATGGATCGGTTGACACCCGATTCCGCTGCAAATTGACCACCCCTTACCATGTGCAAGCGTATACGGTAATGACTTGATCGTGTTTGCAAAGGCTAAACTTTTTAAAAATACTAATAAGGTGATCAGTGATATGTTTTTCATTTAGATTGATGTTACAAGGATATAAAATGACTGGATTCTGCAATATTGCGATCCCAGTCATAAGTATTTAAGTTTTAATTATTCATTCAGATCACTGCACCTAAAAAGTGTCTTAGCCGATATTCTTTATTAATTTCCTAAGTTAGGATTTAGCTGCAGGGTTCAACGATACCGCCGTACGGTCTGGTATCAAATATTTTTTGTTCCTAAACATAACCCACCGAGTTACTTTTTCTGAAGATAGACATTGTCCATACTACACCAATTACCGGCATTTGCATCCGACCAAAGCCCTACTTCCAGGGAGTTGTTGGTTACCTGGATATTGTCAATTACAATCTGTGTCCAACTATTGGTTACAGGCAACGGCGCATCTATCTCCGTATTACCAAAATTTTTGGCATAAAGCTGACAAGTTTTTTGTCCGCCTCCATTTAGTACCCACGCAGTTAATTTGTAAGTCCCGTTTGTAATATTGGTAAAATTCTGAAATGTTGATGCCTGGTAAGCTGTACTTTTCCAATGCGTTAAACGATAATAACCTGTGTAGCCACCGCTTTCAGTGTAAATCGCATCGTAGTTGTTATTTGACCATAATGTCCAGTTTGTAATCGTCCCGGACTGCGCGCCCGCTGCCTCAAAATCCTGATTGCTCATTAAGTTATTCGCAGGATTATACAGGAAAGCGTCCATCCCTAATGTGGGCCGTTTGGTCGTATTGTCCCAGCAACTTAGCTGATAACCTGACCATGAGAAGTAGCCTTCAGGTTCCCAGTAAAAAACACCAAGCCCCTGCGCATTCCCAACCCTGCTTACGCGGTTGATGACATCGTTTACGCCATAGTAGGTTTCCTGTGGTTTCGTGGAATCATTCCCTATTTCTGCAATTATTACCGGTTTTCCGTATCGGCGAACCATATCGTTCATATTTGATGTCAGCAACGGGTCATAAGCGCTGAAAGTTGTATTACTCCAATAGGGATAGCAAGACATCCCGATAATATCAAAATTACCCCCGTAAGTCGTAAGATTGTTAAAGAACGAGACGTAAAAGCCGTTATTATCTCCCTTATCAAGGTGAACAATGACTTTAATCTCAGGATTTACGGCTTTAACGGCTGCATACCCCTTGTTAATCAGCTGGGCGAGCTGACTAAAATTGTTTGTTGATCCATCGGGCCATAGCATACCGTTACTAATTTCATTCCCGGTTTCCACCCAGTCAGGGGTCACTCCGTTTTTTTTGAGCGTATCAATGACGTGGTATGTGTAGTTATATACGTCATTTAATAAGACAGGAAATGAGTGATTTTTCCAGGCGGCCGGCTTTGTTTGAGTTCCCGGGTCTGCCCAGCTGTCGCTATAGTGAAAATCAATTAACAGATGGAAACCCATATTTTTGGCCCTGACAGCCATTCTTACAATATCCGGTGTTCCGCAGAAGCCGTCGGCGGGATTGACCCAGGCACGCAGCCGGATGGAATTAATCCCTTCCTCTTTTAAAATTTGAAGGCAATCTTCCTGAACGCCTAATTTATTGTAAAAAACCTGGCCTTGGGCTTCCATCTTTGACAGCCATCCCACGTCAGCGCCCATTGCAAAAAAAGGGGCTATTCCGCTGACACTTAAATTCGTTTCAACTCCGCCGATTTGTTTTACCTCCTGCACTGTTTTTACCTTTACCATTTCTTTTACTGCGCAACTAGTGACAAAAATTGTACATACGATGAGCATTACTTGTCTTTTCATATTTTGTTTTTTTATTGGTATTCAAATATAGAGGAGAACGCCATCATTATTTTGTCTGAATTCGCATATTATTTATTCAAATCATCATTTCTCTGCACAATTAGCCAGTTATTCTTCTGTGCCTTATAAAGTGTTTGAGGAATAATTTCCGGTGTATAATAGGTAGTGCCTGGCCATTAGTTACACTTCCTCGATTTTATCCAAAAGTTTGTGCATGTAAACCCCGTCATTAAAATCAGGACATATTGGGTGTAGTTTTTGATGTCATTTAACACAGCTTGGTAAGCGTAATAAATTCCGTAAACTGAGTGCTCAGGAACCTTAATGCTTTCTTTTAAATATTCAACCGGGATTTTAAGCGGAGTTAACTTATCGCTGATAGCGGCATATTACACTTAAATAGGTGAAAGTTGGTAATGACCCAGGGTTCCCGTGATCTGGATATCGCCTTTCGTTCCGTTGATCTCTCAAAGGAAATTTATGCCTGCTGACATACCGCTTCGGTAATGTTGGTGTTGAAAAAACTGCCGACACTGACGGATAATGTAGAATTTGGGAACTGTGCCGGAACAGAACTGGCGTTATAATTATGTAATATGGAAACGGTGTTATCGATGTCGTTGGCCGTAATGATATCCGGCTTGCCATCGCGGTCAAGATTGGCCATCGATGTCCCCGAGGCTGACGCCGTTTGGTGAATTACAAATCATCAGCACCAAACGGTTCTTCAATTCCCGCTGGCCGAAGTAGTAAAAGGCGTTTTCGGATAGGGTGGTAATTTCGATCTTTTCTTCTTCGGGCATTAGCCAGCCTACTTTTTCCTGTAAATGCGTTTTGCCTGTGCAGCTGCTGCCCAGGCTTACCACGTGCAAAGGCTGCGCCCGTTTCCTTGATGTAAACACCAGGTACATGATCAGCCGGTTCAATTCTTCGCCCACCACGCCGCTTTGCCCGATCAGCTCGTTTGTACGGGTTAACAGGTTTGAGGAAGTTAGGAAAGCTTCGGCCTGCTCCCGTTCTTTCGGGGTAAGCTGTTTGCGGATATATTGGTCGGCCTGTTGGTTTTTGAGTTGCTGCACCCGGTAAACTTCCAGTTGCTCCGTTAGTTCCGACAGGCTGGCCGCGATCACGCTCGTGCCGATCTCCAACTTTTCCGCTGTCTTCCGTATCAGCTTTTCAAGCTGGTTATCGTTGTACAGGTCAAGGTTATGGCGCAAGGGCGGCCTCGGGCTATCCGGCAGTTCCAGTTTAAGCGTTACCCGCATCCGGTCCAGTCCCTCTAGTTTGATACCGCCTAATACCGTTAAGATCAACATACCGTTTTCATATACCAGTTGCTCGGCGTTGGTGACCTGTAATTTCAATAGCTGCATACTCATTTTATACGCGGTGGTTATTTTCACCACTACAAATGAAATTTTATGTTTCCTTTTTAGCAACTATAAAGTTTACATATTAAACACATATTGACAATAGTGTTATTTAACACTACTTTTGAACTTATGAGCCTGGCAGATAACATCAAAGATATACGGGAAGAAAAGAACCTGAAACAGATCGAGATAGCAACGCACATCGGCGTGGACAAATCTGCTTATAGTAAGATCGAAAAAGGGTTGAGGGCTTTGACCGTGGATGAACTGCAAAAGATGGCGCAGCTCTTTAACCTGACCACCGACCAGGTCATTAATTATGACGGCAAGGTACCGCAGGAAGTGATCTTAGAGGATAAAACAGCCGTTGAACAAATGCGCCTGATACAGCAGCTTGACGATGACGATAAACAAACCATCTTCAAACTTATCGACAAAATGCTCACCAACAAGAAGTTTAAGGACTTCTTTCAAAAGAATGTAGCGACGCTGTAAGCTTGTTGAAAAGTTTTTATTGTTACATATATGTAACAAAAGATACATATATGTAACAATGGCTATATACGGGCATAAAAAGCCCAGTTCTCACCAGGCTGTTATTCATTTTTACTAATACTTTGACAACTACGATCTACTTATTTCCCCCAAACCTTTACAAAAAAATAGGCACATACACCACTTAACAATGAGGCTGCTGCTAAATTGAAAAGAAAAACTAACATACTTTCTTGAATACTGCTAATCATTAATCCACCAATTGCCAGGAAAAGAAAATTAATAAGCACCATGCCACATGAAACAGCAAGATTAATTTTAAATAATCTTACAAAAGTTAATGGAACTTCCTCCTTTTTTGCATAATACATAGCAGAAAAAAGACTTATTATTTACACTAAAGGCACTAATAAACCTGCTATATAGAATAACAGCATTCCCAGATAATGAACGCAGATTAATAGGCTTCCTCCAATTAAACTAAAAGCTATTTTTATTTTATTATCTCTCATTTAATACGTCAATACTTTAGTGCCCTTTTGAGGATGCCCTCTTTCTTTAAAACTCTTTTTTATGCATTGCAAGTTGATTAAGTTTATCAAAAACCTGTTGTACTGTTATCACAAGTTAATATGCAGTTTGGTAAATTTTGTGTCCATTCATGTTATATACTAATAATAAGAATACTCGTCAATAATGAAAATGTAGCAACAATTGAAAATTAATTTTAAGGTTTAAAATAAGAAAGCCATTTATTAAATGTAAAATCTTTAGTTAATCGAATACTATTAGATTCCAAATTGTGAGCTGGCATATCCCTAAATTTTGGCGGCCTATTATTTAGGAGATTTTGTTTGAAATTTAAGGTGTCAGCGTCACTCAAAACTATTTTCAATTGTTTGTAGCTAATTTTATTCGTTATAATTCGAACATCCCATCCGTCCTCAATTTCCAAATACATTGCTAATTCATTTGGTTTAACAACATAATAACATTTATAACTCATATCCTTCCAATAAGGATAAGTGGTCTCATACACACTTATTGAATCTTTGGTAGACACCGAAAGTTTCATATCATAATTGTCTTTATAAGGATTAAGAACTATTATAGAATCTATTCCTAATTCATTATATTTTAACACATAACCAGTTGATTTTTTAACTTGACGATCATAAATATCTCTTTTCGACAACTTATCGATTCCTTTGTTTTTAAAAATGTCAAAATCATTAAAGTAGCTAACATTATTTTGATTTGGAGAGTTACACTTTAAATTTGTGAAACCAATCAGTACCAAAAGTATTATTTGATATGTTCGGAAATTCATCTTAATAAGATTTGTCATTGAATTATATGTAACAGTTATGGTGCGCCTGGTGGCTTATTTTGATTATTTGTATTAGAACTATTGACAGGAGTCAACCGGCCATTTTGGTTTAATGTGACATCACCAATATTGAAGATTTTTCCACTTGGTGTAGCCATAGTCCATTTCCCTTTAAAATTCATCTCATACTTATAATACTTATAGGGTGCCATTTTCCTTAAATTGGGATCCCACACCTGATTAGGGGGGTAGAACTTAAGCTAGCGACGCCAGAAAATTCATTAGCGCCACCATACGTTGCCCCTTGGTTTCCAATTACATTCCTGCCGGTGATTTTGCTAAGTTGTTTTATCAAACTTTCGCCATCCATTTTTATATGCAAAGATGGGTCTGAATACGCATGAGTTGCTTGAAAACAACCCAATAAAATAATACTTTCTTTGGGTTTAACATAATTTCCAATTTCTGTAAGAAAAGGTTTAAAATCATTTAAACTGTATCCAGGGGTATTATCGTAATTAAAATCACCTAATCTCAGAGATGAATATTTGATAGTGCCGTGACCTGTAAACAAAATCTCATTGTATCTCACTCCCTTTTCTCGTAAGTAATAGGCTAATTCATCCAAAATTCGAGTTTTTACAACGTTCATGTTAGATTTCATTGCACGACCATATTCTGCTTTAATCATTTCGTCATTATCAGCTTGCGCGGTGGGAAAAACGATTGTGCCTGTATTTTTTTTATCAAATTTTTAAAACTCCAAACCATCTTCGTCTATATTTCTCTGCGATTACAGGATCTGGTGTTTTTACTTTTTTGTAGAACTCTGCCTCGACATAATTTCCGCTTCAATAATTATTTCTTTTTTAATTTCGGGATTGGATTTTCCGTTTATTAAATGTGTAAAATATACATTAGCGGCACTTCTCCCCATATACTTACTCCTTTGATTTACAGAGGAGAGGGTTGGTTTTACCAGTTCTGTAAAAGCTTCATTCGCAAATCCAAAAACACCCAATTGTTCTGGAATTTTTAACCCCAATTGTTCCGCTGCACTAACAATACCTAAGCATTGGTAATCAGTTACGCTAAAAAATGCATCGGGCGGTTTTGGCAAGGCTAACATAGCAAGAGCTTCATGCATAGCTTCTTCACGTGAAAATGCACAATCAACAATAAAGTTGTAGGGTATGCTTAAGCCAGCTTCTTTTATGGCTTGCAGATAACCCTCCTTACGATTTTTGAATGCAATTATATGTTCAGGCCCCCCAAGGAATGCGATCCGCTCATACCCTTGTTTAATTAGTTGATTTACAGCGCCATAACTAGCTTCTTTGTTGTTATTGACAACTTTCCAGCTATCCACATCTTCCAGATACCTGTCAAACTGGATCAAATGAATATGATTACTTCGTATTTGCTTCAAAAAATCTAATGATTTAGTTTCTGCAGAAATGGAAATGATGATACAATCTACATCTTGATGGATAAGCGTTTCAATAGAAATACTTTCTTTTTTATAGGATTCCTGTGACTGACAGATTATTAAGCTATGGTTATTTTCAAAACAAACTTCTTCTATTCCAGCAATGGCATCAGAAAAAAAATGCTGATTAATATGTGGCACAATAACACCTATGGTTTTTGATGATCCTCTGCGGAGGTTTGCGGCAGCTGAATTATGCTTGTAATCTAATTCAATTGCTTTTTTATTAACCATTTCTTTTAGCTTCTTGCTAGCGCCGTGGTAATTGTTTAAAGCCTTTGATACGGAAGAGGGAGAAATGCCCAATTCTAAAGCGATATCGTATATAGTAATCCTTTTTTTAGTCATGAGTAAGTTGATCAATACAAAGATAACGATTGAATAGCATCAAATAATGGAAATCGATATCAATTATTTTAAAAAAAATAAATAATTGATTATCAAAGCTTAATAAGTTTTAAATAGTATTTTTAATAATTAGTGGAAATCGATATTCATAATTACATATATTTGTTTTAATGTGTAATTTACCCATAGTTTCAAACCTAGTAACAAGTATGTAATAATCAAAAAGTAGTGTGGATGACTGGGCTTTGTATGTAGATCACAGAAAGGCTATGCCTATAAAGATAGATGATGGAAAAATAGTTATTTCAATAAATTACAGCACCCCGGTTATTATATATCAAAATAAAAAAATTGCTGAAATGCATCATTAATATTTTACATCGTGTTAAAAAAAATTTATTTAATTACAATAGTTTTATTTATTTCAATAAATCTTTTATTCGCACAATCAAATACCAAACTCTGGTACAAGCAACCCGCCACAACCTGGACGGAAGCTTTACCCTTGGGTAATGGCCGCTTGGGTGCTATGGTATTTGGAAAAGTGGATGAAGAAATCATCCAGCTAAATGAAAGTACTTTATGGTCTGGTGGCCCGGTTAAAACAAATGTAAATCCTGAGGCGCATACCTACTTACCGCAAATAAGGGAAGCCTTACTTAAAAACCAGGATTATTCGCTTGCAGCAAAACTAAGCAAGAAGATGCAGGGTTTATATTCCCAATCATATTTGCCTCTTGGCGATTTAGTAATTAAACAAGCCTTTAAGGATGCTTCACCCGCATCTTATTATCGCGATTTAAATATTCAGGATGCTATAACAACTACACGGTTTAAAATAGATGGAACAGAATTTACCCGTCAGGTATTTGCATCAGCGCCAGACCAAGTTATTGTCATCCGCCTTACTGCGGATAAACCCAAACAACTGACCTTTAAAGTAGGAACAAAAAGCCTTTTAAACTATAAAAATATGGTAGTCAGTAAAAATGAACTAGTCATGAAAGGTAAAGCGCCATCACACGTTGATCCAGTTTATTACAATCCAAATAAAGAACCGGTTAAGTATGAAAACTCCGATTCATGTAACGGTATGCGCTATGAGTTACGGGTAAAGGCCTTAAGTAATGACGGTACTGTTCAAACAGATACTAATGGTATTGATGTTAAAAATGCCTCAGAAGTGTTAATATTGCTTTCTGCTGCAACCAGTTTTAATGGCTTTGATAAATGCCCTGATTTAGAAGGTAAAGATGAAAGCAAATTGGCACAACAGTACCTGAATGCTGCAACGCAAAAACCGTTTACAAACTTGTTGAAAACCCATTTATCCGATTATCATAAATATTTTAACCGGGTAACTCTTATCATAAAAAACAATCCCCTCAACACAAATTATTCATTGCCTACTGATGAACGATTAATAGGTTACACCAAAGGTGGCCAGGATCCGGGATTGGAAACCTTGTATTTTCAATATGGCCGTTATTTGCTTATTTCCAGTTCAAGGCCTGGGGGTACGGCGGCAAACCTGCAGGGAATCTGGAATAAAGAATTGCGAGCACCCTGGAGTTCAAATTATACCATTAATATTAATACCCAAATGAACTACTGGCCGGCTGAAGTAACTAACCTCTCCGAAATGCATGAGCCATTATTTGACCTGATAAAGGGTATTGCTAAAACCGGAAAAACAACAGCTAAGGAATTTTATAATATGAATGGCTGGGTAGCCCATCACAATTCTGACATTTGGGCGCTTTCAAATCCTGTTGGCGATAAAGGCCAGGGAGACCCCAAGTGGGCTAACTGGGTGATGGGAGGAAACTGGTTGAGCCAGCATTTATGGGAGCATTACCGTTTTACCGGAAATAAAAAATTTCTTAAAGAAACCGCTTATCCATTAATGAAAGGGGCTGCTCTTTTTAGCCTCGACTGGTTGGTGGAAGATAAAGACGGATATCTGGTAACAGCGCCATCTTCATCTCCAGAAAATGACTTCATTTATGCCAAAGATAAAAGTGCAGGCATATCAATGGCGACTACTATGGACATGTCTATCATCTGGGATTTGTTTACCAACCTGATTGATGCTTCCAAAGAACTTGGTATGGACCAGGATTTCCAGAAATTGCTGATAGAGAAGAAAAAGAAATTGTATCCGCTACATATTGGAGATAAAGGAAACCTGCAGGAATGGTATAAAGATTGGGAAGACATTGAGCCGCAGCATCGTCATGTCTCTCATCTGTTTGGTTTACACCCCGGAAGGCAGATATCTCCCATCAGCACCCCGGAATTTGCTAATGCGGCAAAAAAAACACTTGAGATACGTGGAGACGATGGTACCGGCTGGAGTATAGCTTGGAAGATGAATTTTTGGGCCAGACTGCTGGATGGAAACCATACTTATAAACTACTCCGTCAATTGTTAAAAGCGACAAACGTCACCACAACAGAAATGTCTAACGCCGGCGGTACTTATCCTAATTTGTTTGATGCACATCCACCTTTTCAGATTGACGGCAATTTTGGTGGAACGGCTGGAATGGCAGAAATGCTTATCCAAAGCCATTTGAACGAAATACATCTGTTGCCGGCACTCCCGGATGCATGGATGCAGGGAGTGGTAAAAGGACTTAAAGCCAGAGGTGGTTTTAAAGTATCTATGAAGTGGAGTAATAACAAATTGACCTATGCAGAGATAAAATCGCTTGTAGGAAATACATGCAAAATAAGAACGGGTATTCCTGTAAAAGTCAAAGGACTGAACCTCAATACTGAGTTAACAAAAAATGGCTACGTGATGTCTTTTCCTACACAAAAAGGGAAAACATATGAGCTAATAACGCGATAATTCAACTTCACGATACTAATATGGATATTCCGCTGCCATTAACATCTCGTTCCGGAATGTCAGGCAGACGATTCCGGAACCTTTTGATCATATTAAATCCTTGATTATTAATTTCATTTTTTCTACCTGCTTACACAAATCGCTGCTCTGAGGCGCACGGAATCGCATGGTCAATAGATACGGAATCTCCAATCGGATATTTTATTGAATAAGAGATTCAAGAACTACAATAATGGCAAACAATTCAAAATTTACAAAATAGATATCCGCATAATATTTGATACTTTTACAATAAGTGCCGTTAAACTACGGGGCGTTTTTTTGATTTCTTCGCTTTCTTAATATTACTTACCCAATGGCTAAATGAAAGAAATTACTCATGAATATGCCGTTGAATTATTTTGGAAAGAGAATCTGGCTAAACAGCTGGATGGATATATTGATGGCAATTATCTAAAAATCCCTGATGAAGTGCATAGCGGCATTCGCTATGTATTGCCGGTAAGTCCATTCACAACAGTGCAGGTAATCGATGTTACTTATAATCAATCTGTCACTTTTCACCAACGCAATACTAGGGTTGATTTTATTGGGATTTATTATAATCTTACCGAAGGGGATGCAATACATGTGATAGATGAGGTTTCCAGATCAGTTGGCAGATGGGATTACAATCTGACAATTATGGATAGTAGTCTTGACTCGGAATACATCATTAAACAAGGCGCTAAAACTTATATGCTCTGTATTTTTGTTTCCAAGGAAGCATTTAAAAATTATTTGGCACAGTTACCTCAGTTCCAAGATGTAGTAAATGCTATTTTTGATCAGGAGCAAAACACCTTTATCCGGTATGAAAGGATGAGCAATAATGCATGGTGGCTGATTGATGAATTAAGGAAAATGGAAATGGATGATCCCTTGTATGATATCTTTTTGAAAGGTACTGTGTATTGCTTGTTGAACGATTATGTTGAACAAAGTAGCCAGCAAGAAATTTTGATTGAAAAAGTAGTTAAAGAAGACCTTGCAGCTATTATTAGTTCCCAATCCGTACTACTTGATCTAATCACGGAAGCTTTTCCAGGAATCTCTTCGTTGGCCAGTGAAGCCTGCATGTCTGAAACCCGTTATAAATCTTTATTTAAGAAAATCACGGGGCTAAGTCCCAACGCCTTTTTCTTAAACAATAAATTATCTTTTGCCAAAAAAATGTTAGAAAACGGCCAGCATAGTGTTGGGGAAGTTGCAGTTCATTTTAATTTCGCCAATGCCTCTCACTTTACAGAGCTCTTCAAAACCTCTTTCGGGGTGGCACCAAAAGAACACCTGAGTTATCTATGATCAGTATCAGACATCATTACTCGTTAAACCCAGTATGGCAGCAGCAAATTGCCAATGCTTTGGGCGCTAAGCTGATCAATGATAAATTGTTATTGCTACCCAAAGATATTGGCAATGGAGGGTCTGTTTTTTTGGAAGTAATGCCTGGCCTGTCTTTACTGTTTATGGACCTAACTTTTAGTGTGCCAATTTCAATGACCCGTATGGCCGCCAATGACTCATTTTATATTGTTTATTATGATATGAGCGAAGAGATTAGCAGTCACGTCGTAAATGGCACCGATCACAAGATTGGTTATCAGTCAAAACTTGGAATGGGATTTATGGATTGCAGTACGGAAAGTACACTGATTCCAGCCCTTCATCAACGGTATTGTAGTCTTAGGCTTTTTATTAGCAAACATTTACTTAAGTCGCTTATGGGTAAGACTAAACCACAAGCAGTTGTAGAAGATCTTTTTGATGATTCCAAAAACACCCTGTTTTTCTATAGTCATATCGATAGCAATACCAGGATTTTACTACAGCCCTTAAAAGCCTACAGCTTTGATGACTCTTTATTTGAATTGCTACTCAAAGGTACTGCATTAAAGGCCCTCACCTACCTAGTTAAAAGGGTAAGAAACTTTGAACCCATTATTCAAAAACTGTCACCAGCTGATACTTCAGGCATTTTAAAAACCGCCGAATATTTGATGGGTAACTTGTTTTTAGATTTTCCTGGCGTAAGTGTACTTGCTGAAATGGCAGGTATGTCTGAGTCTAAATATAAGCTATTGTTCAAAAAGGTTGTGAAGGGCAGTCCTAACGGTTTTTTTCTCCAAGAAAAACTTCTGCTGGCCCAAAACTTACTTCAAAGCGGCAACTTCAATTCAATTAGGGAAGTGTCCATTGAAGTTGGCTACAGCAAACCTGGATATTTCTCTGAAGCTTATAAAAAGGCATTCGCATCGCTTCCTCAAGAGATATTCATCAAAGCAGGTATTTAGCAGTTCTGTCTTAATCCGGTAGTTTAATGTCTTATTCTGGTATATCTGGCAATATACCAGCCTTACCTTTGTATCAACAAAAAAGATAAAAGAATAATGATTAATTAAACACGAATTAAAATTAGAAATTATGAAAACCAATGTAAGAAAAATGTTAGCAATAGTTGCTTTAACTCTTCCAGTATTATTTACAGCTTGTAAAAAGGATAATGAAGCTGTTCCTGAATCAGTAAATGCAGTAACCAATGTAAAATTTACTTTTAGCAGCAATGCGGCTTCACCAAAATCTGCCGACGGCAAAGCAGTTGACCTAAGTAATGCAACTACTTTAAAAGTAGTATATGGAGTAAAAGACAATGGCATCACTTTGCCTGTATTAAAGGAAGCAGAGTTAATCCTTTCATCAACTGTTGCCAAAGCTACTACCATTGATCAAAAAGTATTTACTTTTAAAGCTGGTACAACTTTAACCATCCGATCTGCGGTTTTACTGAATGCCGAGGGGAAAATAATTGCTACCGCACCTGCTGATGAATTTAAAGTGAGCAGCCCACAGGGAACAATGATAATGGAACGCAAATACGACGTTACCGGAATAGAAAGGAATTAATAAAAAATTCTTTTTACGTTAACCTGCGCTTTAATATTAAAGTGCGGGTTTTTTTAATGTTTAATATTCTATCCTGCATTTGCTTATCTTTAGTTATCTTAATTTATTCTCATAAAAATGAAAAATTTTCTCATATTCTTCTTGTTAGGGCTATTGCTCTCTTCTTGTGTATCCACACAGAAATTATTTGACAAAGGCGAGTATGACAAAGCCTTTTATGCTGCAATCAGTGACCTCAAAAAGAATTCTTCAGATGCAAATGCCAAAAAAATCCTTCCCGATGCTTATAAAGAAGCTTCTTCCAAATATGAACAAGACATAGCGGTAGCAAAGAGTGGTAATGGTAAAAAAGCGGCTCAACTTGCTGGAATTTATAATGGCTACGTATCCCTACAAAAGATGTACGACGCCGTTGAGCAAACTGCAAAAAACATAAATGATTTTAGTCCTAAAGACTATAATGTCGAATTAAATCAGGCAGCTTTAAATGCTGCAAATGCACATTATATTAGGGGACTTGCCTTGTTGCAGCGTAACGATCGAATGAATGCCCGCAAAGCGTATAGCAATCTGAAATTAGCCGATGATTATGTGCCGGGTTATAAAGATGTGATTACAAAGAAACAACAAGCGTATGATGCCGCCATTACCAATGTGATGGTTACCAAAATAGATCAGCGTTTTGGCTATTATACCATCAATGGCAACTTTTTTGAAAAGGACATTTTATGGAACCTCAATATGATTGGCAATTCAAATTATTACCAATTTTATAGTACTAATAATGGACAGGCCGCAAACAGGAGGATTGACCAGTTGATAGAACTTAACATGCATGATCTTTGGTTTAGCAACTTAGCCACTAATAATTATTCTTATACCGTATCCAAAATAATTCCTATAAAAAATGATAAAATGGCCGGCAGCAATAGTACCATTAAGGTATCTGCCACTATCCAGGCCACAAGAAGGGTCATCAATTCCAGAGCAATCATGAATTATCAGATTACAGATGCTGCTTCCGGGAAAATGATTGCTACAGATCATATTCCTGCTCAGTATACTTGGGAAAGTTTAACTGGTAAGTACACAGGAGATTCAAGGGCTTTGGATAATAAAGACTGGAGTCTTGTAAAGGGTAATTTTGATAACAGACCCGGGTATGATGACTTGTATCAGGAACTAACTAGACAAATCATGACCCAATTCAATTTCAGAATGAGGAATATATATCAATAATTCTGTCTTAATCAGGTAGTTTAATGTCTTATTCTAGTACCAGTGGCAATACACTCGCCTTGCCTTTGTATCAATAAAAAAGATGAAGAATAATAATTAACTCAAGTTGTTAGTTAGGTTGTATTTTATTTAGTGGAAAAACGAAAATAAACAGGGTGATTTTTAATAACCAGCTTTTAAAAGTCACCGCGTTAAGCTTTCTAAGGAAAAGCCCTTTGATCTCACTGATGGTTGTTTCCACTCTTTTACGCATATAGTTTTTGATAAAGGCAGCACTTCCGCTGCTTTTCCTTTTTGCATTTAATTTCGGGTGCACTTTTAATGCGATCTGGTCATTTTCCATTGGCAGGTCTTCGATCTTGTAATTGGTATAAGCCAAACCTGCAGACACCTCAATCTCAGCAGGTAACTCAATGGGTAGTTTCTTTAAAGCCAATGCAGCATGCTCGCCCACAGGGAACAATGATAATGGAACCTAAATATGAAGTTACCGGACTAAAAGGAATTAATAAAAAAATCCCTTTTACGATAATTTAGCTTTAATATTAAAGAACGGGTTTTTTTGTGTTTAGAACCATACTGGAAATCTCCGCATTTAAATTTATTACCAATCTACCAATATTACACTTATTCCGAATGTTGTTTGTCTGTGGTTGTAGTCTTGCAAAGTTTCCCCGTAGCCGTCCGAAAACTGTAGTTGTGCACGGAGATTATCTATAACAGGGAATGCCCAACTCAACATGATACTACCTCTTCCTCCATCTTTAAATTTTAAGGAATGAGTAATAATTGATGACAATTGATGCCTGCCCCTATTATATACTACAACTGCTTCACCGCGCCCAGTATAGTCTAATATCGCCGGGTTTTCATCCTCTTCATCTTTTAACCTTATCCAGGGCCGGAGTAAAAGCTGCCAGTTATCCCGTTCAAAGCCTGCCTGAAGTATAATCCTATTCCAACTTCTTGAAAGAGGAAGGGATCTACCATTGGATTGATGGTTCAATATAATTCAAAACATCCGGCCATTCAACCCCAACAGTTTATAATCTGTAGCAAAATTTAAGATTACTTCCGGCTCATAATTTAATTCACGGAAAGGCCTTGATAATTTTGCATTATAAATCTGCCAATGTGCTTTTTGGGTGTAGGCAATCCACAGATCGGCATGATTCCAGATAATCTTGTGAGCTATTTTGATTTTAAAACTAAACTGAAATTTAGCTTCATAGTTGTTATAATTAATAGCTATAGGTTGGGTAAATAGCGGATTCTCGCTGATAGGTTTAATATTTGGATTATTAGACCAGCGACCTGCTGTAATGTACACAGGTTTATAAGGAGTGATCAAGAAAAGTCCTTTATGATTTACACTGTCTAACTCCCATCGTTCGTCCATGCTATAACTTCTATTTAAAAAGCCTCTCTTTTGCGTTTCCTGTGCTTTTAAAATCGAAACTGACATGCATAACAATAAGTATGCAAAAAAGGTATTCTTAATTACTCTTACAACCTCGCTGTCTACCATTATCTCCCTGTTGTCCGCTATTATTTTTTTTGCTGGTAAATCCATAGAAAATCTTGCTGTACCATTCATATCGCCCCAAATCAGAAATGGTACGACTCAAAGTCTCAAATCCCCAATAATTGGTTCAAGTTTATACCATCGAGGTCACGAAAATCTTCACAAATTGTGGGGCTTTTTGGTTCTAATATATTTTGGTTACTATTTGAGCAACTTTTTTAATTCAATTATACTACTATGTGCCTCATCCATATTAATGATACCTCTTCGTGGTCTATCGAGATCTAAAATCAGATAAATTGTAATAGCAGTCATCAATGAAAAACTCCAAACCATTATCCAATTGAATTTACCTTTTGTTCCATAACCAATGATAAAACTCCCTGCCAAAGTTAAAGTAAACAACAACCAGATGATCGATTCTGGTACGTGTGCTTTTCTTTCTGCGTCTCTAGTGCTAACGATATCAATCATTGCATTTAACGCAGGTATCATTTGTTGAGAGCGCAAAGTATTACTTGGATCTTGAGCGAGTTCACTTACTATTCCCCAAAGCAGCGCACTTGTTGTATTCGATTTTTTTAAGCTGATGATAATTTTATTATCATCGTTTGCAGCGTAGTAAGCCATTCTTTCATTAATATAAGTTGACAATAAATCGCGTAACATCAATCTTGCACTGTCTGGATAGAGATCTGTTCTTAAGATTACGGTACCAATATCATTTGCTTCCTCTGTGATCAATTGCCTTCGCTGATCGTTTTTACCAGCAGAAATACTAAAAGTAAATGATAGTAACAGCGCTAGTAACCCTAATAAAGAACCTTCTACTGGCCCTAGCCCTGCTTTTGCAGCGATTGGGTCTTTTTTGTGATTTTGCTTCTTAAAATAATAGCCAATCGCATTTGTAGCTATCATTAACGCGATCATAATCAATGCAATTAACCACGAAGGAATGTTATATAATATATTCATATACAGTAATCTATTAAAATATTGGCTTATTTACTAATTGGTAAATTAAATATTTAAATTATAATCTAATACTTGTTGCATAAACCAGAGTTAGTTGACCCTCATTTGCCAATATTATATATAATCCAATTCACTAAAATTTAATCTGTTAGGGGTTGCTTGATTTTGGCAAGATGCAATCAATTGACATTGGTTTATCTAACCTAGGCAAAATCTAATAATCACAATTTTTGTGCAATAGTAGTGAAATCACAAAAAACTCTGCTAAAGAATTTTCAATATTTGTTATTTAATTCACCAGCCAAATTAATTGTTTGTTTTAAATCTGACACAAAGGTGTTCGAGATTTCGACCATAAGGTTCACAGAAATTTAAAAAACATCTTCAAGGAAACTTACAGATGGTTTTCTGTTTTTTACGATTATTTTAATCCTGCTTAAAATGCTATGAATGCAAATTTTTTGTTCGATGTCTGTAAGGTCAATATTATAGGATAATGAAAAATGAAACTATATTGCATAAACCAATGAGCGGCACGTTCACCAAAATATTAACCTCCATATATCGCTACGCCCTTTTCTTGTAAGACGTAACCTTTCCAAGAGATTAAGGTGTAATTTCAAAAAATCCAATTTCCTTGTTTTGATTTTTTTAGCACAATTACATTATTTGATTTTGGCAGAAAAATTTCAACTTTGCTATTGTCTGAATTGAATGATATATAGGCAGGATTACCATCAGTTTTTGCGCCGTCTTTTAAAGAATTTAGTTTGGTTTTTGAAGTTGCTAACTCTAAACAGGTTTATTTTAATTCGGAATATGCTTTTCAGTTTTCAAAAAAACAAGCTTTTTTTAGACTATTGCAATCGATTTTTGTTAGCGGCATTTTTGATGTAAAATGAATATTGCTTAGGTCTTTAAAAGCTGTGCCATCATTATTTAACTCACCATAACCTTCGGTAAGTTTATCTCCGTCAACTTTAAAAGCGACTTGTCTAATCGACTCTTTTCCTTCTGACTGAAAAGTATAATTTGCTATTAATAAACCCTTTTTTAGTTCTCCTGTGAAATTTCCTGAATTTTTATCTTTTTTTGCTAAAGTATAAGTAAGGTTTCCTTTGATTTCTTTACCGTTTTCGATGATTTCTAAGAGCACCAAACTTTTCCCGTCATTAAAAACATTAAACACTAAATCTAGCGCATTTCCTTTTTTTTCTGCAACTTCCTATAAATCTAAATTTAAGTTTTCTATTTTTTGTTCTTTGTTTTTACACCTTATCGTAGTTAATGCTACGAATGATAATATTATTAGTTTTTTATATTTTAATCGATTTTTTTAAATATCATTTTTACTTCTGATGAATTTGACAAAGTTAATTTGTTGTTTCCTATTTGATAGGTGTTGCTGCTTTGAAGTGCTGTGATGAATTCTGCTTCTTTGTTTGCAGGCTCACACATCATTTTAGTGGTAGCCAAATTGGTAAATAGAAGTTTTTCCTTTTCAAAAAATAATGAACCATTCATTCGGTTGCAGCCTGCAAAACCCAAAAACTTATTTTCACTTGCATGGATTTCTAGCAATGGAAATTCTTTACTAAAATCTTGTTTAGTTATTTTTCTACCATTAAGTTCTTCTAAAACCCAAACGTCGTTCAATCGATAATCTATCACATATTGCCCACAGCCTTTCAGTTTTTCAAATTCAGAGATTGCATTTTTTTTGTATTCAACAGAAACAGTATAAGGCAAAGCATTCCCCGACATTTCGTTTACGCATTTTTGCTGTGAAATTTGAATGTTTAGTTGAGCCGTTTCAGTCTTTGTCCGATACAATTTCACATTTGCATCCATAGCCAAAACAGGCTCCACGTAAGGAGTTACAAGGGAGTCGTTTAATGTTTTTAAAACAATTTTACCATCTGAAATTGTTAAGCTCCAAAAAGGCTCTGTTCCGCTTGATTTAAAATAGATATTTTCAGCATTACCCACTTTCTCAAAGTCGTTCACTTTTGGCGTTTTCGAATTTGAACTTTGATAATTTGGAACAACTGCGGTTCTACAACTTAAAACAGTTAAAAGAATAATTCCAAAACAGGCTATTTTATTCATTAGATCAGATGTGAAATTAGTTCTTACTTTTTTTGAACCGCATCATTGGTACTTCGCCAACATTCAAATTAAGCTTGCCGTTATTGTCGATGGAATAATTATCGACTTTTTTTATCATTTGTAAAAACCTTTGTTCACCTCCGCCTTCACAGAACATCATTGTTGTCGGCCCTGGCTCTCCAAAAGAAATTGTTTTACCATTAGAGGTGTATTTTGCCATATATCCGTTACAACTTGAAGTTCCATTAACTTCATTTGTTGTTGTATTGAATGTAATTTGGGGCTTCTTGTTAGGATATAAACCTTCAAAAGCAATTCGTGTCCCCGAAATATATTCCATTTCCCAAGTTGCACTTGAAAGATTATCCGTGGTCTTAGTGTTTTTAATTGTTGAACAAGAGCTGACAAATATTGCTACAAGAGAGACGAATAACAACGCATTATTTTTCATAATTAAAATTCATTAAGGTTAAATTATTTTTTTCATTTTTTTTCGGTGAAAATTAAATTCCCCAATACGGATAAAAAAAACACCTATAATTAATACATGAATGTAATCAATTTCAGAAACATTTATAAATGTATAGGGATAAAAATTTGAAAAATGACCACTGATAATTACATGGACAAAATAGAGTAATGAAAACCATAGCTCTTTTTACGATTTTGAAATTTTATATCTGAAATATCTGCGAATAACAACCAATACAATAATATAAAAAGAGGAATTAGCGAATGCAATAATTCTTTGGAAACCTGTTGGATTCCAAGTGTTGTGTGAAATTATTTGGTATACTAAACCCATAATCAATATAAATGCCGTTAAAGCTGTTAATGTTCCTTTATCGGATATTTTCTAAAAGATATTATGTTGAATATTGGGATTCAAGAAGTAGAATAATGGCAAACAATCCAAAATTTACAAAATCGATATCCGCATAATATTTTATACTTTTACAATAAGCGCCGTTAAACTATTGGGCGTTTTTTTGATTTCTTCGCTTTCTTACATACTTACCCTATGGGAGATTCCAGAGCCATTGACACCTTGTTCCGGAATGTCAGGCAGACGATTCCGGAACGCTTTGACCATATTAAATCCTTGATTATTAATTTCATTTTTTCTACCTGCTTACACAAATCGGTGCTCTGAGGCGCACGGAATCGCATGGTCAATGGATACGGAATCTCCAATTAATCTTCGAAATTTGTGGTAATGCTCACCTTTTCCCAGGCTTCCAGTTCTTTATACTGCGCATCCAACTCATCGCGAATGATCTTAATGGCGTCTGTTCCCAACAGCAATCGGAAAGGTAAATTAGCTTCTTCAAAAGTTTTAATCAGTACCTTAGCGGCTTTTTTAGGTTCTCCTGGTTGTTTCCCGTTGCTTGGTTCTGTACGCCTTGGTCCAACTGTAGGCTCATAATCAGCAATGATCTTTTTGGAAGTATTTAAAGACCGGCCGCCAAAGTCTGTTCTGAAAGCACCAGGCTCAACTAGGACAATTCTGATACCTAACGAGTCAACTTCTTTGCGAAGTGCATCTGATAGACCTTCAATGGCAAATTTGGTCGCGGAATAATACCCTGAACCTACCGGGCCAAAACGGCCGCCGATAGATGACAAATTCATGATCGTACCTGATTTATTTTTTCTCATTCCAGGTAATACAGCCTGAATCATGCTGACTGTGCCAAAGAAGTTTGTGTCAAATATTTTTCGCATCTCTTCCTCGCTTGCTTCTTCGACAGCCCCACGAAAACCATAGCCTGCATTATTGATCAATACATCTATGCTGGTAAATTTAGCTTCCGCCCGTTTTATAACATCGTCAATTTGGCCTCTATCCGAAACATCTAAAGAAAGTGCTAAAGCCGTGTCGGGGTAAGCGTCTGCGATATCCTGAATGTCTTTAACATTGCGCGAGGTGATAACGGCGCTATAACCGCTTTTCAATACTTCTTGTGCTATACTACTTCCCAATCCGGTAGAGCAGCCGGTTATTAACCAGGTAATATTCTTTTTATTATCGCTTTTCATACTTACAATTATAGGGCTATTGCTTATGACCACATCTGCTTAAAAATTAATTCACTAAGCCAATGATGAAGACAAATCGCGATAGCGTATTGTTTTAATTTAAGCTATAATCATCCCCGGCCAAAGTGGTAAAATAATTTTGTTTGTTTATAAAGCGAAGCAAGTGAGTTTCTGTTCCTAATTACATTTCCACTTAAAACGGTCATTAAAGCCAAGCTGGTTCTTGTTGTTTGATATATAGCCTTATAAAAGCCTAAAAAATGTGCAATTTATTAACGGGCGTTATTTAAGCCCTTTTGCAATACTTCAGCAAATTCCTTGTCGTTTGGAGGTGCAAATATCGAATTGTGCTCACCGGGGATATCATGCACATTAATTCCTTTTAATGCGTATGGCTTCCAGCCTAAATATTTAAAATCTTCCATGTAAAATGTTTTCTTTTTTGCACGGAATAACTCAATGCCAACATTAATTGGCATCAACTTGTAATTGCGCAATGCGGTATCGCTTTTCTCATCTATCTCATTGCCATAAATAGCGAAATTAGTTTTTATGGCCGGTGCTGTTTTGAACAGCTTATTGTAAACCTTAAGCGCCCGTTTTTTTATTTCGCCGCTTTTATATTCGATAGTTCTTTTTGGGTCGCCGGCAAACAATACAGCAGTGTAAGCCACTTGTTTTAATACATGCCAGAAAGCTACTACTACTTTCCCGTGCAATTTTGGGTCCTTTTTTGTATAATCGGTTGAAGCATCAAACATGGCAAGCATCTTTACATCTTTACCCATGTCAATTAGCTGCCGGGCCATTTCGTAAGCAATTATGCCTCCAAGCGAATAGCCTGCTAACGCATACGGGCCAGCCGCATCGCGGTTTATTATTTCGTTTACATAGTTGCGGGCAATGTCTTCCATTACATCCAGCGGTTCGTCTATACCATTAATCCCTTTCGCCTGTAAACCAAAAATAGGTTGTTCGGTATCCATATGGCTTGCCAGTGCATTAAAAAGCAAAACATTAAGCCCCGCACCGTGAACTATATAAAGTGGCATTTTACTGCCTTTGGGCTTAATAGGCACCAACGAATCCCATGTGATGGCTGCAGCATTAATCTCAAGCCGGGCAGCGAGCTTCTCTACCGTGGCATGTTCAAACAAAGTAGCTAAGGGCAGGCGTTTACCCGTTTCCTGCTCCAGGCGGGCCATTATCCTTACGGCCACCAATGACCGCCCGCCAAGTTCAAAAAAATTATCAAATATGCTGATCCTGGTTAGCCCCATTAATTCTTCCCATATATCCACTACCAGTTTTTCATTCGTTGTACGGGGCGCAAAGTAGGCTTCCGTACGGTTTATATGGCTATAATCCGGCTTGGGCAATGCTTTACGGTCAATTTTACCGTTTGGCGTACTTGGCATGGTTTCCATCTCTACAAAATCGTCGGGCACCATGTATTCTGGCAAAGCGGCTAACAATTCGCGCTGCCACTGTTCTGTAAGCGATTTAAAATCAAGCGTTTCCCCATCCTCGGCTGCTAACACGATATAGGCAGCCAAACGCGGGTCGCCGGGGAGGTCTTCCCTTGCAATTACAACCGCTTGTTTAACACCGGGTTGTTTGCCCAGCGCGTGTTCAATTTCTTCCAACTCAATGCGGTACCCCCTAATTTTCACCTGGTGGTCTATACGCCCAAGGCATTGTATCTCGCCATCGGCAATTATCTTTCCTAAATCGCCGGTGCGGTACATTTTATCGCCATGAATGCCGCTAAAAGGATTACTTACAAATTTCTCTGTATTTAACTCCGGCCTGTTTAAATAGCCCACTGCAACACCATCACCGCCTATAACAATTTCGCCAATTTCTCCGTCGGGTACAATACCGAGGGTTTCGCTCAGTATATAAACCGATGTATTTGCCACCGGCTTGCCTATGGTAATTTCGCTATCGTTTGTTATTAGTTTAAGCGTAGACCATATGGTTGTTTCGGTTGGCCCGTACATATTCCATAATTGATAACTACGGGGCAATAATTTGGCGGCCAGGTCTTTAGTTAATGCTTCGCCCCCGCATAATATCTTTAGCGGAAGTTTTTCTTCCCAGCCCATTTCAAGCATCATGCGCCAAGTGTATGGCGTAGCCTGAAACATGGTCACTTTTTTCTCTCTCACTATATCAAGCAGCGCCCGGCCATCTTTGGCCATAATAGAATCTATTAGTACTATTTCGGCACCAACACTAAGCGGCAGGTAAATATCTAACCCGGCAATATCAAAGCACACGGTAGCTGTTGCCATAACCTTGTCTGCCGGGCTGATGCCAGGTGCCTTTTGCAGGCTCAGCATTAAGTTCACCATACTATGATGCGCAATCTGCACCCCCTTTGGTTTGCCTGTAGAGCCCGATGTGTATAGTATATAGGCAAGATCATCGCCTGTTACCGCCACATCCGGCTGTGTGGGCGGGAAATCAGCCGATACCAATAGTGCATCTTCAATTAAAACTTCTTCGGTGTCTGATGCAAAATGACCCTTATACTTTAATGAGGTGATTAGTTTTTTTGCCCCAGAATCTTCCAGCATAAATTCAATACGGTCTTTAGGGTATTCCGGGTCGAGCGGCAGATAAGCCGCTCCCGTTTTCAGGATGGCGATAAGTGCGATGATCATTTCCGGACAACGGTCAAGCGCAAGCCCTACCACATCACCTTTCTTAACTTGCTTATTCATTAGTATTTTGGCAATGCGATTGGCGGTTTGGTTAACCTGGGAATAAGTTAACGAGCGGTCATGAAATGTTATCGCTATATTATTAGGATAGGTTTTTGTACTTTCATTGATCAAATCAAACAATGAAACTTCTTTTGGGTAGTTTACTGTAGTATTGTTTAGGGATGTCATTGTGTAAGGAAATGGAATTTTGAGTTAAATTATCAAACGGCTTTTAAAAATACATTTGTTTTACGAAAAAATAATTTTTTAGTTTGCTTAGTTGAAATGAAAATCACCGAAATCATGAAGCATAATGGCGCAACCGCCTGTCCAAACGCGCGTAGTTGGCAAAACTTGCAAAACATTGATTTTAACAACCCCACAGCTGACCTTCGTAAATCGCTTTCGTTCTTCGAACCGGGCGCGAACCGCAAGTTGTTTTGCAGTGAAACAGGCAAATCTCTATTAAAAAGTTTGAATATAGTACTTTAGGCTAAATAGATTGAGAATCAATAATCTTTAGATTTATTGAGATACAAAGTAGAACTAAAAGGTTCTTTGACGGGCAGAAAATAACCATTACCTGCATTTCAACGACTGGCCTTAAGTCGGTCGTTGAAATCTTAAAAACCGTAATAGCAGGATGATCTGCGCTTAGCATCAGGAACCGCAAGCATTAGATTAAGCGAATTAAGAGAGCTTAAACTAAAAACAGCATCTGATAAACTTGTGTTGGTATATCATAGGAATGTTTGTTTGATTATTTCAAATTAACAGCATATAAATAACCATCCGTACTTCCGAAATAGATAATACTGTTATTTACCACTGAAGAAGATACAATTGGCGCCAACGTGTAAATCTTATTCATCACTATTACACTGGTAGCATACAACGAATTATTCATCCCCTTAGCCAGGAAATTAAAATCAAGATCGCCCTTACGATTAAGTATATGGATTGCATTTTTTACGCGCCCATTTGTAGAAAACTTACTAGTGAGCTTCCCGGTTTTTATATCGACGGCCAATAAATTCCCTGAAAAATCCCCGAAATATGCAATATTACCAGAAACAACTGGCGAAGAATAAATATATCCATTACACCTATAACGAAGTTTTTCTTTGCCAGTTTTAGCGTCAAATGCCAAGAAAAGAAAGGTATCAGAAGTGCCTATATAAACTACACCGCTGTTTATGGTGGCTGTAGCCAGTACCCAGGAGTTATCTGCATTGTATTTCCATACTTGTTTCCCATCAGCTGCATTCAAAGCGTAAAAAAATCCATCTCGAGAGCCAAAGTAAACCATGCCGTCTGCGCAGACGGGGGATGATTGTATACCTTCCAATAGATGGTAAATTGGCTGTTTACCGGTCTCAAATTTCCATTCAAATTTACCAGTGGCTGCATCCAAAGCATACAAAAAGCTATCCCAACTTCCTATGTAAACCTTACCTTGATATACTGCAGGACTTGCATGGATTATGCCGTTGGTCTTAAATGCCCACCTTTTTTTTCCAGTGATGCCGTCTAAGGCATATAAGTTGCCGTCACTGCTGCCAAAATAAACAGTAAGGCCTTTAGAACTAAGGTAAATCACAGGTGAGGAAAGAAAAAAATCATACTGATCTTCCATATATTTATCCTTGGGTGACATGCCCCACAGGCCTTTTGCGCCTATTTTTCGTTCACCAGCTGTTTTAAACTTCCAAACCAATTTACCGTTGGTTGCGTTTAGTGCGTAATAATAGCTGTCATAGCTACCAAAGTATACCAAATTATTGTACACCGTAGGCGATGAGCTAACCGCACCACTAGTAGTAAATCTCCATAAAAGCTTACCCGTTTTCACAACAATGGCATATAAGCAATGGTCTTCACTGCCAACATATGCAACACCGTTACAGATGGCAGGAGAAGAAAACACTTTTCCACGCGTTTTAAACTTCCATTTAATATCACCTAATCCGGTATAATTATTTGAATGATGATAAACCGAATCTGTTCCCGAAGTCTGGAATTTGCCATAAGCCACATTGGTATGGCTTTGGGCATAGGCATTTTGTAGCCCTATTAAAACGATTATAAAAAAATACTTAAACATGTGTTGAATGCTAGTGATAATTTAATAGGATACGGTATTTAAATCATGAATGGCGCTTCCAAATATTCCTGAAGTTCAAAATAATACTATTTAACAACTATTTGTCCCTGCATTGATCCCCAATGTTTGGGAAAGCTGCAGAGATAATTATAAACACCAGGCTTTGCAATAGTAAATTTAATTTCATCTGTTTTTCCTGCACTAACTTGTTTGGTATGTGCAATAATTGATGAGCTGAATTTTGATGGAATATAGCCCTCTTTTTTTGCGTTTCGTGCTTCGTCGGCAAATTTTTTAATGTCCGTACCTTTTTGTAAAATAACCACGTTATGTAACATCGGCATCCCCTTTAGTGATACTATATTTTTCAAACGTAGTACGATTTTCCGATTCCTTTTTATCTTAAATAGCTCTTTATCAAAGCGCAAGTTGAAGATTACGGAGCCATTGACCACCTCGTTCCGAAATAGCAAACATTAATTACGTGTTACTTTGATCATATCAATTCATTAATTATTAATAGCGATTTTCTAAAGTGATTACACAAATTGGTGCTCTACATTCCACAGAATCGCCCGGTCAAGCCTTTCTGAATATCCACTCCAACCTCTAATCACTAATTTACTATCTTAGCGGCCTTATAACATTTCAAGCACATGAACAAATTTCACGGGACAGGAGTTGCGATGGTCACTCCTTTTCATGCAGATGGACAGGTAGACTATGATGCTTTACAAAAGCTGATAGACCACCTGATTGACGGCGGAGTAGAATACCTGGTGTCACTTGGTACAACCGGCGAAAGCGCCACATTGAGTAAGGAAGAGAAGAAGCAGGTTTTCGCCTTTACCGCCAGGGCCGTGAATAAACGTGTGTTGTTAGTTGCAGGTATTGCAGGTAACAACACCCTGGAAACCGTTGCAGAAATTAAAGCTTTTGATACCACAGGCTACGATTCCATACTATCGGCCAGCCCGCACTATAATAAACCAACACAGGAGGGTATTTACCAGCATTACAAGGCAATTGCCGAGGCTACGCCGCTCCCTATAATATTATACAACGTACCAAGCCGTACGGGTTCATCAGTTAGTGCCCAAACTACGGTTAGGCTGGCTACTGATTTTAAGAACATTATCGGCATTAAAGAAGCATCCGGTAATTTTGAATTGCTGAACCAGTTGTTCCGTGATAAACCGGAGGATTTCCTGGTGATTTCGGGCGATGACCCTATCAGCCTTCAAATGGTTGCCATGGGTGGTGTTGGTGTGATATCTGTAGTGGGTAACGCATTGCCAAGGCAATTTAGCGATATGATCAGGAAATGCCTTGCAGGCGATTTTAAAGGCGCACATGCATCGCATTATAGTATGATAGAGTTTACCCGCCTGATGTTTGCCGAAGGCAGCCCTGCAGGTGTAAAATCGGCATTGAAGGCCTTAGGCGTTTGCGACGATCCTTTGCGTTTGCCCTTGGTTAATGTAAGTGCCGATGCGGAGGAAAAGATAAAAGAGCAGTTGGAGTTGGTGAAGTAGATAAAAAAAAAACTCTTCATTGCGAGCGTATCGCGGCAATCTTCTATAGAAAAGTCAACGACAAGTCTATCGAAGACTGCCACGCCGCTATCTCTCCTCGTAGTACCGCGAGGAGAGAACTGTATAAACATAAAAAATCCGGGTAGCTAAGGCTACCCGGATTTTTTATTGAAGGGTAAAATAACCTTTCGACTATAATTACGCTTTGTTTTTCGACTCCTGAACTTCAAGACGGATAGCCTGCGCTAAGTTTTTCAGGTCTTGCATGCCTTTCCGCACACGGGTACCAGCAGCGCTGTTACCTTTGTTATAAAATTTGTCGGCATCAGCTTCCAGCGACGCAACCAGTTCTTTTACTTCAGTAAATTTTTTCATTGTGACTACTCCTTTAATTTTTGAGGTTTATTGTTATAATTAAAGCTAATCTAAAGTGTTTTTTAATAAAAAAAAACTTTAGCCATATAAAAATAGTGCCTTTAAAGTAGTTTTTTTCCACATTATGCGCCAAAATGGGTTAAAATCTACATAGGGGTTTCTACTCTTAAATTCTCAATTTTCAACCCAACAATCATATCATTACAGATTTATTGCATAAGCGGCATTTTTTTTATTTAACGCTTAACAAATTCACATGTTTATTATTAAAACCGTACTAATCAGCCATTTCAACCAAAACAAAAAAGCGCTGCAAATATTTGCAACGCATTTTAATAATGTTGGTACAAATACGTTTATGCCGCAGCCATTTTGTAGTGGCCTTCCATCAGTTTGGTTGATACCGCGTTAAAGGCATCCAGCGTTTGCTCTACGTCTCTAATGGTATGCAAAGCGGTTGGTATCAACCTTAGCATAATTAAGCCTTTGGGGATAACCGGATAAACCACAATAGAGCAGAAGATGCCGTGCTTCTCGCGCAGTTCCATGGTTAGGCTGGTTGCTTCATTCAGGTCGCCTTTCAAAAAAACCGGGGTAACCATACTATCGGTAACGCCTATATCAAATCCCTGTGCTACCAGGCCGCTTTGCAATGCGCGGGCAACCGCCCATAGGTTTTCGCGCAGTTGCGGGTTTGATCTTAACAGTTCGAAGCGCTTTTTTAAGCCAATTACCATTGGCATAGGTAAAGCCTTGGCAAATGTTTGCGAACGCATGTTATAACGCAGGTAATTGATGATCTCCGTATCGGCAGCAATAAACGCGCCTATGCCGGCCATTGATTTGGCGAAGGTGCCGAAGTAAAGGTCTACCCCGTCCACGCAATCCTGCGCCTCGTGTGTACCCGATCCTTTAAAGCCCATGGTACCAAAGCCATGCGCATCATCCACCAATAAACGGAACGTATATTTTCCTTTCAGTGCGATGATCTCTTTCAATTTACCCTGCGCGCCCGACATACCAAAAACGCCTTCGGTAATCACCAGTATTCCGCCGCCGGTTTTCTCTACTATGCGCTGGGCGTGCTGTAATTGCTTTTCAAAGCTATCAATATCGTTATGCTGGTACACAAAGCGCTTGCCCATGTGCAGGCGTACACCATCTATGATACAAGCGTGCGATTCGGCATCGTAAACGATTACGTCTTTACGGTCCACAAGGGCGTCTATAATAGACACCATTCCCTGGTAGCCATAATTAAGTAGAAAAGCGGCTTTTTTGCCAACAAATTCGGCAAGGCTATCTTCCAGTTCTTCGTGGTGTTTGGTGTTGCCAGACATCATCCTGGCGCCCATTGGGTAAGCCATGCCATAATCGGCAGCGGCTTGCGCATCTGCCTTGCGCACTTCTGGATGGTTTGCTAAGCCAAGATAGTTATTGAGGCTCCAAACCAAGTGCTTTTTGCCGTTGAATATCATATGAGGATCGATCTCGCCCTCTAAACGGGGGAAGGAGAAGTAGCCATGCGACCACTTTTGGTGCTGCCCAATGGGGCCGCCCATGTTCGTGTTTATCTTTTTAAACAGGTCCAAATTCTTAAATGTTTCGTAGTGTAAATCTGCTGCAAATATAAAATTTCATGTTTGCTATACCTACAACAAAAAAACCCCTGCATTGTTGCGAGGGGCTTCATATTTGGGTTTAGATCAATTAGTCAACATTATCGTGCAGGAAAGAATTGTTATTCCTGATCTCGGTTTTACCATCACTGTCCGGTAATAATGAGAACCTCGACACCTGGCTTTCGTCAGACGCAGGGGTTTGCTGCAGGGCAATTTCTTTACGTTTGTAAGCCGGGATGTTCTCCAGTTCCTGGATGTTACCGTTACGCAACTTCATGCTCAGGTCTTTTAAACGCATAATACGTTCTCGGGATTTACGCAGTTGCTCTTCTATTGATTCGTCTGTTTTGTTCTCGTCGGCGTTAAAAACCTCCGGTTCAGGCTCGGGGGCTTGTACCCTGGCAACAACAGGCTCAAAGTTCATCACCGTTTCAGTTACCTTAAAAGTAAAATCAGATGGTTCGTTCTCTTCGGCAGCTGCGGGTGTTTCTTCGTTAAGGTCATATCTGATGATCCCGTTATCGGCAGCATCCTGCTCTTCGGCACGGGCAAACAGGTCAAATAACCCGGTTTGTTTTGGCTCGTCTTTAAGCTTCATATATGGGCTGGCATCCATCTCAGCATCCGCTTTAACCGGAGTGATAAACTCATTAACCGGTTTTACCAATGGCTCACTTTCGGGAACCAGCATCGATACTACTTTTTTGTTGTTGTTTTCCTTCTCGCGCTCATCTTTAGTTTGGAAACCTGTCGCGATGATGGTAACAGATAATTTTTCTCCAAGGTTTTCGTCCACACAGTTACCCCAGATCAAATCTGCAGCTAAGCCGGCTTCTTCCTGGATGTAGTCGGTAATAACACTCACCTCATCCATAGTAACCTCTTTTAGGCCCGAGCTAATATTTAATAAAATGTAACGCGCACCTTCAATTTCGTTGTCTTTTAACAATGGTGATGACAAAGCACCTTCCACCGCTTTTAACGCGCGGTTCTCGCCTTCGGCAGTGCAGCTACCCATGATAGATACGCCACTGTCTTTCATTACGGTGCGCACATCCTTAAAGTCGACGTTTATATAACCCGGCAATGTGATGATCTCGGCAATGCCCTTAGCGGCCGTTGTTAAGATATCATCGGCCTGGCCAAATGCCGAACTCATGGTTAAGTTACCAAATATCTGGCGAAGCCTGTCGTTGGAGATTACCAAGAATGAATCTACATATTTCTTCAACTCTTCCATACCGGCATCGGCCTGCATTTTACGGCGTTTGCCCTCAAATGAGAATGGCGTAGTGATGATACCTACAGTAAGGATATCCATTTCGCGTGCTGCTTTGGCAATAATAGGGCTTGCGCCTGTACCTGTACCACCACCCATACCTGCTGTAATAAACAGCATTTTGGTGTTAGAACCAAGCATTTGCTTAATGTCGTCAATGTTTTCGATGGCGGAGTTTTTACCCACTTCGGGTATAGACCCTGCACCCATACCTTCGGTTAGGCTTGCACCTAACTGTACTTTATTGGGGATAGGGCTTAGCTCAAGCGCTTGGGCATCGGTATTACAAATAATGAAATCAACACCGGTGATCCCTTGCCTGTACATATGGTTTACTGCGTTACCGCCGCCGCCGCCAACACCAATTACCTTGATGATAGACGACTTTTCCTTTAACATCTCAAACTGCATAATCCTTATTTTCAGCTATGTATATTCTGGTGAATAGATAGATTTTCTTATTGTAATATTATGACTTTTTCCACAAGGTTTATCCACAAATGTGCACAATGTGGAAAAGTTTATGGATGTGAATAAATAGCTCCTCTCTAAATCTCCCCCGCTAGGAGAGACTTAAAAAAAATGTCCTAAAGCCATCCCTTCCGGGGAGGCTTTGGGTGGGGCTCCTTCCTATTTTAAAAAGTCTTCGTCTTTTATATCGTCCTTAATAAATTTTTTGCCCGATTCCAGGATCTTTCCTAATAAGCCAAACTTCCTGTCGTCGGTATATTTTGTTTTTTCGGCTTTTACGGCTGCTGCTGCTGCAGGCACCTCTTTAATGCCGTTGTATTCCATTTTCTGGATCCCTTTAATCAGCAGGCCTATACCTGTAGCGAAGGTTGGACTTTGCAGGTCTTCATAAATATTTTTCGGTAAAAACTCGTTCTTAGCCAAATGCTCGTTAGGGTAACCTACGCGGCAATCCAAACCGGTTACGTATTCAATAAGTTGGGTTAGGTGTTTTAACTGCGCACCACCACCGGTTACAACGATACCTGCGATCAGCTTCTTTTCGTAGCCCGATGATTTGATCTCGTAGTAAACATGTTCTACAATCTCTTCCATACGGGCCTGGATAACAAAGGCAAGGTTTTTAACCGAGATCTCTTTTGGTTCGCGGCCACGCAAGCCTGGTACACAAACAATTTCGTTCTCTTTATTTTCTTCAGCTAATGCCGAACCGAACCTTATTTTCAACTGCTCTGCAATGTTGCGCATTACCGAGCAACCCTCGCGGATATCCTCTGTTACGCTATTACCACCAAACGGAATAACCGCGGTATGGCGGATAATACCTTCGTGGAAAATAGCCACATCTGTTGTACCACCACCTATATCTACCAAAACAACACCGGCTTCTTTTTCCTCGTCACTCAACACAGATTCTGACGACGCTAAAGGCTCCAATATTAATTCCTGGCTTTCCAGCTGCGCTTTGTTAACGCATTTAACAATATTTTTAATGGCAGTTACCTGGCCGGATATGATGTGGAAGTTAGCTTCCAAACGCACACCTGCCATGCCTATAGGGTCTTTTACGCCCGGCTCGTTATCTACCGTAAACTCCTGCGGTAATACGTGGATGATCTCCTCGCCCGGGGGCATTACCAGGTTGTACATGTCCTCAACCAGCTTGTCAATATCTTTGCGGCTTATTTCGGAGCTCAAATCCTTACGGGTAATTAAACCCCTGTGCTGTAAACTTTTTATATGCTGGCCGGCAATACCTACGTTCACTATCCTGATCTCGACGTTTGACTGCGTGCCCGCGATATCAACCGCCGTGGTGATGCCCTGCACGGTTTTATCGATGTTTGACACCATACCGCGCGTTACCCCTGCCGACTCGGCCTTGCCAATACCTAATACCTCTATTTTGCCGTTTTTGCTTCTGCGGCCAACTATCGCGCAAATTTTAGTGGTTCCTATGTCAAGGCCTACTACAATTGGCGAACTCTTGTCTTGTGTTGAACTTTTGTCCATATAATTAGTTTTTAATAGATGTATTCCCTTTATTGTCTTGTAATATCGGGGTGATATCGCCCGTTCCTGTTGAATCCTTAAACGCCTTAATGGTCGCTTTCTTTACCGAATCGGCCATAAACTGCTTGCGGTGTTTAAGCGAATCTATCAATGTTTCGTTCCTTACCCCTATCACTTGGTTATAGTATTTTATGTTGATCAGTTTATAAGCGTCCCAACCAACCAAAGGTAAAGCCTGCTTATAAAATACTTTTAAGTTGGCAAACTTAATGGCCAGCGAATCGGCATTGCCCAGCAATATACGCTGGTTACCTACGCGTGGTACCAATTCAATCTCGTGATTTTGGTTGATGTATATTTGTGATATCTGCGCATCCCAAAGCGAATCTTTACGGATAAAATCAGCCGTTTTATAGATCTCTTTTGCCAGCGGCGTACGTAATGAATCTACCTTATTGGCAAACAGCTCATCTATGTAGCCATTAACCGCCAATACCCTCGCGGTAAAGTTTTGCGACAGCGGCATTTTTAACCCGTGCTGGTCTATATAAAAATCCTGGTCGAAACGGTTCATCATACGCAGGATGGGATGGCGCTGGCTAACCTCTACCTGTATTACGCCATCCATATCTACATAAACCTTGGCATATTCTACAAAGGGGTTATGCTTCAATTTATTTTCGAGGGCATGGATATCTATGTTCTCTAACCTGCGGCCTATCAGCGAATGGCTGGTGGTTTGCAAGATGTTATCAACCTCTTGCCTGTCTAAAAAATATTGGTTGCCGGGGATGTACACATTTACCTTTTTGCAAACCAACTCGGCTTTTTTTACTTCTATGAAACTCATAAGCACCACCAGGCCGGCCAGGCTAACAAACCAGCCAAAACCAATAAGCAGCGGTTTCCATATGCGTTTCTTAAACATTTTCCAGTACTTGTTTTAAGGGTAAAACTAATGTGTCAATATCGCCTGCGCCCACAGTTAAAAGCAACTCAGGTTTTTCAAACGCCACTATATCAACGCTTTCTTGTTTTCCACATTTGCGTTTATTTAACAATTTCATCCTGTTCAGGATCATGTCGCTGTCCACACCCTCAATAGGCAGCTCGCGCGCCGGGTATATATCCAATAGCAACAATTCGTCGGCCATATCCAGTACCTCGGCAAAGCCATCAACAAAGTCGCGGGTTCGGGTAAACAAATGCGGCTGAAAAATTACCGTCAATTTCTTATCGGGGTACAAACGTTTTACCGATGTTATGGCCGCCCGTAATTCTTCGGGGTGGTGCGCGTAATCATCAATATATATATGCCTGTCGTTCTTTACAATGTATTCGAACCTGCGTTTAACACCTTTAAAAGAGCCTAAAGCTTCATGTATCGCATCCGCAGAAACTTCTACATGCAGGGCAGCCTCGATAGCAGCCGTAGCGTTCTCTATATTGTGCAAACCTGCAATACCCATTTTTATATTGGGGATACTGGTTTTTCCATCTTTAAAATCAAAGTAGAAGTTCCCTTCTTCTATCCGCACATTAGTTGCCATTGCCTGCGCAGCCTCATTCATGGCGTAGGTTAGACCGTTACCTAAAGGCAGGCCTTTGTGATAAATTAATGTGCCGCCTTGTTTTACCTGCGATGCGAACAACTTGAACGAATCCTCCAATTGCGAATGATCGCCGTAGATGTCCAGATGGTCGGCATCCATGGAGGTGATAATAGCAATATCCGGGTGCAGGGTCAAGAAAGAGCGGTCGTACTCATCGGCCTCTACCACTACGATATTGTTAGCACCATACAGCACATTGGTTTGATAGTTGGACGATATCCCGCCCAAAAATGCAGAGCAATCTTTACCAGAATCTTTCAGGATATGCGCTATCATACACGATGTAGTGGTTTTGCCATGCGTACCTGCAACTGCAATAGTGTACATGCTTTTGCTAATGATCCCCAATACCTGCGAGCGCTTCTGCAGATCGAACCCTTTGCGTTTAAAATAATTCAGGATCTCCGAATCTTTTGGAATAGCGGGCGTATAAATAATGAGCGTCTCCTCGTCAACGTTCTGGAAACTCATGGGGATAAGGTCAGCCTTGTCCTCAAAAACCACACAAATGCCTTCGTTATGCAGGTCATCTGTTAACGGTGTGTGGGTTTTATCGTACCCGCAAACAACACAGCCTAAATGGTGGAAATAGCGCGCAAGGCCGCTCATGCCTATGCCGCCTATGCCTACCAGGTAAACTCTTTTTATGTTGTTTAGTTCCATATTGGTGAGTGGTTGAGTAGGTTAAGTGGTAAGTGGTTTTCACTGCACACTTTATCTTTCAACGCGGTTTGTTTTATCTATTTGTTATTCTTAATAATTCTCTCTATTCAATCTTTAACTACTTTCTTTCCCGATAGCTATCGGGCCACCAATTAACTAATCACTTAAAAGCCCCCTGCCCAAAGGCAGGGGCTTTTATTAATTGTTGTTTGTTATTTGGATAACCTCTTTCGCAATAACTTCATCAGCCTCGGGCAATGCCAGTTTACCAATATTATTGCTTAATATTTTTTGCAGTTCTTTATCATTTAAAAGTGCAAGCACTTTATCAATCAATTTTGCTTCAGCATCGCGGTCGGCCACAAATACGGCGGCATTTTCTTCTACCAATGCCAGCGCGTTCTTGGTTTGGTGGTCTTCGGCCACGTTTGGCGACGGCACCAGTATCACCGGCTTTTTGATCACGCAAAGCTCGGCTATGGTACCCGCGCCTGCTCTTGATATAATTACATCTGCAGCGGCATAGGCCAGGTCCATACGGTTCAGGAACTCCACCACGCAAATATCCGGGTGCTTATCCGCCCCTAATTGCTCAATTATGGTTTTATAATAGAACTTACCCGTTTGCCAGATCACCTGCACATCGGCAGCGATTATTTTATCGATGCCGGCCAATATGCTATTATTCAATGTACGCGCGCCAAGGCTGCCCCCGGTTATCAATATTGTTTTTTTGAACGATGAAAGCTTGTAAAGCTCCAGCGCCTGCATGTGCTTACCCGCAATATTTACAGACTCCTTACGGATTGGATTACCTGTTTTTATGATCTTATCGAATGGGAAGAATTTCTCCATCCCGTCAAATGCCACACATATCTTTTTTGCCTTTGCACCCAACCATTTGTTGGTAATACCGGCGTATGAATTTTGCTCCTGTATCAGCGTTGGAATCCCCCTTAACGCCGCCGCGTACAACAACGGACCGGATGCATAACCACCCACACCTACTGCGGCATCGGGCTTAAAATCTTTAATGATCTGGATAGCCCTGCGCACACTCCTTAACAGTTTAATGGGGAACATCACATTTTTCCAAAGCGATTTACGCTGGATGCCCTGGATATCCAAGCCAATAATTTTATAACCTGCAGCAGGAACCTTTTCCATTTCCATACGGCCGCTGGCGCCAACAAATAGTATCTCCGTATCAGGGTCAAGCTTTTTCAAAGCATTGGCAATAGCAATAGCCGGAAAGGTATGCCCCCCAGTACCGCCGCCGCTTATGATTATTCTTTTACTTGATTTCACCGGTTTTATTTTTTGATTTCACCGATTAGATGAAATATTACTTTATTTCTTGTGTCTTGACTCTTAACTTCTTGCTTCTTTTCTAAGCTAAACTTATCTCCCCAACTACAACCTTCTTCGGCTCGTCGATATCCCTGCTTACCGATAGGATGATACCAAAGGCCACGCTGGTGAATAATATGGATGTGCCACCCATACTTACTAACGGCAACGGCACCCCGGTTACCGGGCCTAAGCCTACGGCTACTGCCATATTTGCGAATGCCTGTATGGTTAAACTAAAGCTTAACCCTGCCGCCAGCAACGCCCCAAAGGCTTTTGGCGCTTTGGTTACAATTTTTATACATCGATACAGCAGGAACAGGTAGATCCCCACCAGCATAAACCCACCTATTAAACCATATTCTTCAACAATGGTTGAATAAATAAAATCCGAATATGGGTGAGGCAGGTAATTCCTTTCGGTGCTATTACCCGGGCCTTTACCAAATATGCCACCTGTAGCAATAGCTATCTTAGAGTGATCGGACTGGAACGATTTATCGGGGTTGGCTGTCTCGGGGTGCATAAACGCGTGGATACGCGAAATATAGGTTGTACGGCGAGGGCCTAAAAACACTACGCCCGTTAACAACAATACCCCTGCAAGGCATACTATCGAGATTTGTTTGATACTGATACGGCCTATAATTAACAACAAAATGCTTACCCCAAACAGCATCAAAGCTGTTGAAAGATTAGCCAAAGCGATCAATATAAAAACCACACAAACCGACCCCATGATAGGCACAAAGGAGTTTTTAACGTCCTTAATATTTTCCTGCTTACGCGATAATGTACGAGCCAAATAAGTTATCAAAGCCAGTTTAGCCAAATCGGAAGTCTGGAAAGTAAGGCCTGTGCCCGGTATAGCTATCCAACGGCTTGCATCGTTCACATGGCTACCGAATACCAGTGTATAAACCAATAACGGGATGGTAACTACCATCAATATTTTTGAAATCCCGGCGTAATAACGGTAATCTAACAAATGCGAAAAATACATCAGCGCAATACCGCCTATGATCATAAACATATGCTTCATCAGGTATGATTCTGCACCCTTGTTATGTTTATAAGCAATTGTACCTGTTGAGCTATACACAGCCAGTATGGATAGCACAGAAAGCAGTATGACTATTAGCCATATCCAGCGGTCCCCTTTTACATTACTGAGTATCTGATTCATTTGATTAATGTATGTGCAGATATGCGAATGTGCAGATGTGCAGATATTTTTTTAATGTGTTGATGAAATTATCTTACCTAATACTTTTATTATCGATTTTATATAGTCGACCAGTTATTCTTCAAATGGATAATTCTCCACATGTTTACAAAGCATTAGCCAATATTCTGTTTCCTGTGCTTCCTTGTATGCTATCTTACATTTATGTCTAAAATCTACTTTACTTTCAGCGCCTTGTGCTTCTCTTACATTTGCTCCTATTGATGTACCGCTTCTAAATAGCTGATTTGCCAGATTAAAATTTTTCTGCGATTCAAGCACTTCTGTAAAGGCTATTATCTTCAAAGAAAAATTGAAGGTTAACTCAACAATTAAATTTGGCTTTTCATTCATTTATTTTCTTTTCATCCGCACATCTGCATATTCGCACATCTGCACATTTTTATAGTTCTTTAACAGCGTCTTTAAACTGCTTACCCCTATCCTCGTAATTTTTAAACAAATCAAAACTTGCGCAGGCGGGTGATAGTAATACGGTATCGCCCTTGGTTGCCAGATGGTATGCTACCTGTGCTGCCTCTGCTGCCGACATGGTGTTTACGATCACTTCCACATCATCTTCAAATGCATCGTGGATACGCTTGTTGTCCCTACCCAGGCACACAATGGCTTTTACTTTTTGTTTAACTAACGATTTAAGCATGCTGTAATCGTTGCCTTTGTCTACGCCACCCAATATCAAAACCACATCATTGGTCATGCTTTCCAGCGCGTACCACGTAGAGTTTACGTTGGTCGCCTTAGAATCATTGATGAAACTGATGCCCGATATTTTACCGATCGACTCCAATCTGTGTTCAATGTTCCTGAAGTTACCCATGCTCTCCCTCATCGTTTCATTGCGCAGCTCAAGCACTTTGGCAACAATACCAGATGCCATTGAGTTGTAGATGTTGTGCTTACCCTGCAGGGCCAGTTCGTTTATTGACATTTGAAAATGTGCTTGGTGTACGTTTATAATTAGGTTATCGTCGTCGAGATATGCTCCCGTTTCAATCTTTTTTTCTATCGAGAAAGGCAGCTGCTTTGCCGATATCAGTTTGCCTTCCAACAATTTTTTTGTTTCTGCATCATCCGCGCAGTAAATAAAACAGTCATCAGTACCCTGGTTCTGCGTTATCCTGAATTTGGATGCGGCGTAATTTTCCAGTTTGTATTCGTAACGGTCCAGGTGATCTGGCGTAATGTTCAACAACACCGCAATATCTGCCCTAAACTTATACATGCTATCCAGCATAAAGCTGCTTATCTCCAGCACGTAGTAATTATACTTTTCGGTAGCCACCTGGTAGGCAAAGCTTTTACCAATGTTGCCCGCAAGGCCTACATTCAAGCCGCCATTTTTTAGGATATGATAAGTAAGACTGGCGGTAGTTGTTTTACCGTTAGACCCTGTTATGCATATCATTTTAGCATCGGTGTAGCGGCCGGCAAACTCTATCTCGGATATTACCGGGATATTATTTTCCACCAGCTTCTTCACTATCGGTGCCTTATCCGGTATTCCCGGGCTTTTTACTACCTCGGCGGCAGATAAGATCTCCGCCTCGGTATGTCCGTTCTCTTCAAAGTTTATGTTCCAGTCTTGCAGCTGCTGTTTGTAATGATCTGCAATAGCCCCAAAATCAGACACAAAAACATCATACCCCTGCTGCTGGGCAAGGTATGCCGCCCCAACGCCGCTTTCGCCGGCACCAAGTATGGCAAGCCTTTGGGGTGATATATTTTTGTTCTCAGTCACTATTCTTTTTTGTCTTGTATCTTGATTCTTAACGTCTTTATTATCTACCTCAACTTTAGCGTTATCACCGTTATTATCGCCAAAAAGATACAGATGATCCAAAACCGGGTTACGATCTTGGATTCATGAAAACCTTTCTTTTGATAGTGGTGGTGCAGCGGCGCCATCAGGAAGATCCTGCGGCCTTCGCCAAAACGCTTTTTGGTGTATTTAAACCAGCCAACCTGCATAATTACCGATAGGTTCTCTACCAAAAACACACCACATAATACCGGCACCAATAATTCCTTGCGGATGATAATGGCAAACACCGCGATGATACCGCCAATAGCTAAACTGCCCGTATCGCCCATAAACACTTGCGCGGGGTACGAGTTATACCAAAGGAAACCCACACAAGCGCCCACAAACGCGCCGGCAAAAATTACCAGTTCGCCCGAGTTGGGGATGTACATAATATTCAGGTAATCGGCAAAAAACGTGTTACCGGATACGTAGGCCAGTATAGCCAATGTTAGTCCAATAATGGCCGATGTACCTGTTGCCAGTCCATCAATACCATCGGTAATGTTTGCACCGTTTGATACCGCGGTGATGATAACGATCACAAACAGCATAAATACCAAAAGCGCGTATTGCTCGTATCCTGTTCCTAAAAACTTAAGTACTTTGGCGTAATCAAACTCGTTGTTCTTGTAGAACGGCATGGTGGTTTTGGTCGATTTTATATCCTGTGTGTACACAGGTTTATCGCCACGCATGTGAAAATCTACCGGTACATCATGCTGAACCGGTAACTTAACTTCCTGCCTTATGGTAATATTGGTATGGAAATACATTGTCCACCCGATAATAAGCGCTAAACCAACCTGACCAGTTATTTTAAACTTGCCCGCAAGGCCTTCCTTGTTCTTTTTAAATACTTTGATATAGTCATCCAAAAAGCCTATTGCACCCAACCAAACGGTAGTTACCAGCATCATCACGATGTAAACATTATCCAGCTTGGCAAACAACAAAGTCGGGATAACGATACCCAAAATAATGATGATACCACCCATTGTAGGCGTACCCGATTTTTGCATCTGGCCTTCTAAGCCCAGGTTACGTACTGTTTCGCCTACCTGTTTAAAACGCAGGTAATCAATTAGCCTTCGGCCATAAACCGTTGTTATCAGTAACGATACAATTACCGCCATAGCCATCCGGAACGTGATGTACTGAAACACACCTATCCCCGGGATACTGTAATTCTTACTTAGGTAATTGAATAAATAATATAACATTGGCCTTGTTTTTACTTCAATTCCTTAAATTGTTCCTGCAACTCTTCCATATCGTCGAAATGGTTTTTAACGCCATTTATTTCCTGGTACTTTTCGTGGCCTTTGCCGGCAAGCAAAATAATATCTCCCGGTTGCGCGAACATACAGGCGGTTTTAATCGCCTCGCGCCTGTCGGCAATGCTTACTGTGTGGCGTTTAAAGGCCGGGTCTATACCTTCTTCCATATCCTTTATGATCCGGGCAGGGTCTTCAGTGCGGGGGTTATCTGATGTCAGGATCACCTTGTCGCTCCACTCGCTGGCAACCTTTGCCATAATTGGGCGTTTAGTTTTATCCCTGTCGCCACCGCAACCTATTACGGTTATTACCTTTTCGCTCCCTTTACGGATGTCATGAATAGTACTTAACACATTCTGCACGGCATCAGGCGTGTGGGCGTAATCAACAATTCCAATCACCTTGTTTGGTGCTACGATGTATTCAAACCGGCCTTCGGCACCTGTTAGCTTACTCAGGCTTATTAAAACTTTAGATCTGTCCTGCTCCAACAACATGGCAGCCGAATAAACCGCTAACAAGTTATAGGCGTTAAACGTGCCTACCAGTTTAAACCAAACTTCGTCGCCATCAATATTTAGCAGCAGGCCGCCAAACTGATTCTCAATAATGCGGGCCTTATAATCGGCCATGCTTTTTAGACCATATGTTTTTTTGTGTGCCGATGTATTTTGCAGCATCACATTACCATTCTTATCATCGCCATTGGTTAAAGCGAAAGCGCTTTTTGGCAGATTATCAAAAAATGTCTTCTTGGCTTTCAGGTATAAATCGAACGTTTTATGATAGTCTAAATGGTCATGCGTCAGGTTTGAAAATATGCCTCCCGAGAAAGTCAAACCTTCTATACGGTGCTGCGAGATAGCGTGCGAGCTTACTTCCATAAAGCAGTAATCGCAGCCCTCGTCTACCATGTCACTCAGTAACTTATTTAAAGCAACCGGATCGGGCGTAGTATGGGTTGATGGAATGATGCGGCCGTTCACCTGGTTTTCTACCGTTGATAGCAGGCCGCATTTGTAGCCCATATCAATAAACAGCTTGTATAAAAGCGTAGCGATTGTTGTTTTACCGTTGGTGCCGGTAACCCCAACCAGTTTTAAGTTTGATGATGGGTTCTCATAAAAGTTTGCGGCGATAGTTGCCAATGCTTTCGATGAATCGGCCACCATTAAAAAGTCCACCTCGGTTGCGGTATGTGCAGGCAATTCTTCGCAAATAACAACTATAGCGCCATCTTTAATAGCCTGGTCAATATAATCGTGCCCATCCACAGCAGTGCCTTTAACGGCCACGAACATGCAACCCGGCGTTACCTGGCGCGAATCAAATACGATGGCAGAGATCTCTACATCGGCACTACCCTGTAATTCGGTAAATGCTACACCCTCAATTATGTCGCTTAAATATCTCATTGCAGTTCTATCGTTATTTTTGAACCTTTAGGTATGATACTGCCACCGGTTACCGATTGTGTGCTAACCGCGCCGCTACCTTTTACCGCCACCTTATAACCTGCGTTACCCAGGGCGTAAAGCGCATCGCTTAAACCCATGCCGGTAACGTTTGGCACCGTGCCTGTTTTATATTTATTATCTTCTGATGCTATGCCGCTGCTGGTATCTATACCGCTTGGCGTAGCCGATGCATACAATGGTTTTACACCCAACCTTGCGTACACCTTTTTCAATGCCTTTAGGTTACCTTGTTTAAATTTAGGCAGCGTGGTATTGCCAATTAAATGCGCGGGTGCCTGGTTAAGGTCCATATCGCCGGCGTAAACCTTATCTGCAATCTCCCTAAAAGCAGGGCCTGCAACCGATGCCGCATAGTACCCGTTCTTAGGATCGTTTACAACCACAATCAGCGAATATTTTGGATGATCGGCCGGGAAGTACCCGCAAAACGACGACTGATATTGCTTTTTAGCCTTGTACCCTTTGTTAGCATCGGCAACCTGCGCAGTACCCGTTTTACCGGCTATTTTATATAACGGGTTATAAACGTATTCGCGGCCGCTGCCTTCAATCACAACACCTTCCAGCATTTCCTGGATTTTTTTCAGGGTAACGTCAGAACAGATCTTGTTATTTAACACCCTGGTTTGGAAGCGTTCTACCGTGTTGCCTAATCTCCTGATCTCTTTTACAAAAACCGGGCTTACCATTTTGCCATTATTTGCAACGGCATTATAAAGGCTTAACATTTTTAATGGCGTAAGCTGCATCTCATACCCGTAAGCCATTTGCGGCAGGGTCATGTTTTTGTTCCAGCTGCGGTTATTGGGGTTTTTAACAACAGGTTGTGCTTCGCCCGGGATCTGTAAGCCCATTTTCTCGTTCAGGTGCCAATCGTACAGGTGGTCTGTAAATTTCGACTGATCATTTTTATAGTTGGTATTCACCAGGTAAGCAACGGCAGCGTTTGATGACTTCTCGAAAGCTTTTTTTACAGATACACGGCCAATGCTACCATGCGAATCTGTTATGGTATGCCCAGGAATAGGATACTCACCGGTATTAACCATTGTGCCGGTATCTACCTTATGATCTTCAAGCAGCGCCATATATGATGCCAGTTTGAAGGTAGAACCCGGATCCTGGTTACCCGCAATGGCGTAATTAAATTTCTCTTTAAAGCTATTATCGGGCATGCGGGTATAGTTGGCAACAGCCCTTACTTCGCCGGTGGCTACTTCCATTAAAATGGCGGTACCGTGGTCGGCTTTGGTTATGATCAATTGCTTTTCCAGCGCGTTTTGCACATAGTCCTGCATGTTTACATCAATAGTCGATATAATATCCGCGCCCTCTTTTGGCGCAACCTCGTCATCATCATTAATAGGCATCCAAACACCACCTGCCATACGGCGTTCAAGGCGTTTGCCGCTTTCGCCGTTAATGTAATCAGCGTAAGCACCTTCAAGGCCAACACCGTTTTTTACGTTCGCGTTTTTATAGCCAATGGTACGCTCCGCCAGAAAGCGGAACGGGAAAATGCGCCTGTTCTGCGAAACAACGATCAACCCACCTTTGTATTTACCCAAATTAAAGATCGGGAACTTACGGATGTCTTTCAATTGGTGGTAGGTAACTTTGCGCCTAACCAGCTGGTAACGCGAGCTATCCTTGCGTGCATCGCGGAATATCCTCGTGTATTCACGGGCCGATTTATCGCCAAAATAGCTCGATAGCTTCATCGACAATGAATCTATCTTCTCGTTAAAGATCTTATCATTTTCGATACCGCCGGCAAGCATATCCATGTGCAATTCATACTCGGGTACCGATGTTGCCAGCAGGCTGCCATCGTTAGCGAAGATATTACCCCTTGTTGCCTCGATGTTTTTATAGCGGGTAGACTGCGCCTTTGACATGGCCTGCCATTTTTTACCCTGCACAAATTGCACGCGGCAAAGTTGAAATACCACAGCTCCCGCAAAAAGCAGAATCAACCCAAATGCAAGGTAAACCCTAACCAGTATGTTGGTTCTGATACTCATTCCTGTACGTCCTCCTTTACAGTTATTTTTTGTGGCGGCACGGTCGATTCTTTGATGCCCAAAGTATCGGCGCGCTTGGCAACTTCGGTTAATGTGCTTTTAAAAGCCAGGTCGGCTTTGGTACTTTTGTATTCCCAGCTAAGTTCTTTTACCGCTTTGCTTATTTTATCAATATCGCGGATGTTGTTTTCTGACAGATGCCTGTTGCCAATGTATAGCATACCCAAAAAAGCCACGAAGAAAATAAAGGGCAAAGCGCTGGTTGCATCATCTGTAGTGATGACCCCATTTCTTAAGAATTGGGTAAAAAAGTTATCCGGAAGTTCCTTCTTTACAGGCTTTTCTTCCACGATCACTTCCTGATCCTCTAATTCTTCTTCCTGAATTTCTGTACGTAAACGATTTGTCATTTTTTTACAGCTATCCTTAATTTTGCACTGCGTGCCCTGTTATTTAATACTATCTCTTCGTCGGTGGCTACAATGGCACCTCTGCTAACCCCGTCAAACGGGCGGTTGTTGTTTCCGTAAAAATCCTTCTCTACCTCGCCGCTAAATTTACCTTTGGCGATGAAATTTTTCACCAGCCTGTCTTCCAGCGAGTGGTAAGACATGACCACCAGCCTACCCCCTGTTGCCAGCACATCTGCCGATTGCATCAGGAAATCTTTCAGCGCTTCCAGCTCCTGGTTAACCTCTATCCTTAGCGCCTGGAAAACCTGCGCCAGGTATTTATTTTCTTTCCCCCTCGGGGTGATGTTGCTTATCGCGTTCTTCAGATCGGCTATGGTAAATATCGGGCCGTTAAGCCTTGCCGTTACAATGGTTTTAGCAAGCGATTTCGCGTTTTGCACTTCGCCGTACATACCAAAAATGCGGTGCAGATCAGCCTCGCTATAATTGTTCACCACTTCTTTAGCGCTCAGGTCTGATGCCTGGTTCATGCGCATATCCAGCTCGGCATCAAACCGAATAGAAAAACCACGCTCGGCCTGGTCAAACTGGTATGATGATACGCCCAAATCCGCCAATATCCCGTCAACCGGGATAGCGTCATGCAAGCGGGAAAAATTTTTCAGGTACCTAAAGTTTTGATCGATGAAGGTAAACCTGTCATCCTCTATCAAATTTTGCTGCGAATCCGCATCCTGGTCAAAAGCAAACAAACGGCCGCCTTCGCCAAGGTGTTTCATGATCTCGCGCGAGTGCCCGCCACCACCAAAGGTTACATCAACGTAAGTACCATTTGGTTTAATATTTAGCGCTTCTATGCACTCGGCCAGCATAACAGGGGTATGGTAATTACTCATCGCGCCCCTTTCCTTTATTAGCCATTACTTCTTCGGCCAGTGCCGCAAAATTTTCAGGCTCTTCACTTATCATTTTCTCGTGCGCATTTTTGTCCCAAACCTCTACTTTATTAAGCATACAGGTTAACACAACCTCGTTGGTAATGCCCGCGTAATCCAATAAACTCTTCGGCAGGTTGATCCTCCCAGTGCCGTCCGGCAGCAAATTTGTTGCACCGGCCATAAAATATCTTACAAATTTGATGGCTTTTCTATCGTATTCGTTAAGTTTGCTTAGTTCACCAAGCTTAATGTCCCATTCCCGTTTAGTGTAAATAACAAGATTGTTCTCAAGGCCACGATTGATCACAAGACCCTCTTTCTCAGCTTCTGGAAGCTGTTTCTTAAGGTCCGCAGGGATCATCATCCGCCCTTTGGCATCCAGTTTACAATTAAATTCTCCGGTTAAATAGGACATTCTATAGGGTCAACAACATGTGTAACGTAAAAGTAGATTACTTTTACCACTTTATACCACTTTTTACCACCAAAAGTTTTCAACATTTTTGATGCCTTTTCGGCTATGTTATCTTCTTAATAATTATAGCTTTGAGACTGTATTTTATACAGTAAAACATGATCATTGTAATCCAATGTACAGACCGCGTAGGCCTGGTGGCAGCCATATCGGGCCTGCTTGCCCAAAAAGAGTATAACATTGTTAGCATGCACGAGCATGTAGACAATACCGCCAACCTGTTTTTTATGCGCCTGGAGGTAGATAAAACCGGTGGCTATGAAGGACTTGAAGAAAGTTTAAAAGATATTTTGCCGGATAACGCCCTTATTAAAACAAACCCCGTTCCGGAGAAAAAAGTAATTGTACTGGTAACTAAAGAATATCATTGCCTTGCCGATATTTTGGTACGAAATTATTTTAAAACACTGGGAGCCAGCGTGCAATGCGTAATTGGCAACCATGAGACCTTGCAAGACATTTGCCGCCGTTTCGACGTCCCTTTTTACTATTTGGAGGCCGGGACAGACAAAAATGCCTTTGAGCAAAGCGTTATCGACGTCACCAAAAAATACGAATTTGATTTCCTGGTTTTGGCAAAATTCATGCGCATTTTGTCGCATAATTTTGTGAGCCAATTCCCTTTGCAGATCATCAATATCCACCACTCGTTTTTGCCCGCTTTCGCGGGTGCCAGCCCCTACCGCCAGGCTTATGAACGCGGGGTAAAACTGATAGGCGCCACCGCACATTACGTAACCGATGAACTGGACGAAGGCCCCATCATCGCGCAGCAAATTATTCCTGCCAACCATTCCCTTACCGTACCCGATATGGTAAAGGCCGGCAAGGAGATAGAAACCGCCGTTTTAGCCAAAGCGCTAAAACTGGTGTTTGATGACCGGGTGTTTGTGTTTAAGAATAAAACGGTGGTGTTGGAGTAGCAGATTTGGGACACACGCGACACGCTGCCCCAGCAGTACGAATGTAAGGCGCTTTTGGGGTGTTTAATTGTCAAATAAATCCTAAAAAAAGGTGTCCCATTCCGTCCCATTTAGAAATAAGTGGGACACCCTAAAAAATAATTAACTATTTGACAATGAATTAGATGAGTTTTAAGTCGCCTATTAATTTATACATCTTAAATATATAAAATATTGATTATTAATATTTTATATATTTAAGATGTATTGTGTAATAATAAGCGGGACAGCGATACTACCAAATGGATCTTAAAGGTTGTATTTGTAGCTTCTCTATCTCCATACCGTTGTTTACAATACTTAAACGTGTGTATGGTTTTTTAGGGAAGAATACGCCTGTCATGTTGCTCAATCCACCATCGGCAAATAGCTCTACGGACGAGGCCTCAACCAATAACTGAAAGTTTGAGGTTGGTAACAGCGAGACCCTCGGTACATAGGTTACGCTTGCAAACTGTTTGTTGAACGCGCTTTGCCCTGCCTTGGTACGGTCGATATAATAGCGGGTGTTTTTGGCATCGTAACCCACAACTAACTTTTCGCCGGTTGCATTTGATAGTACTACGGAATAATCCTTTACCGCTTTGGTATTAAACTTTAGGACATATTGCGATGGCGTTTGCTTGATAACCGAAAACACATTGTTGTTTTTAGCCAACAGCAATGCATCAATCTTAATGGTTTTGTTTACGATCTTGTCCAATTCCTCCACCGGGTTCGAGGTTAGGAAAATATCACCCGCGGTTAGTTTTAACGATAACTCGCGTGGGATAGTCATGGCATTGCGCCATTTTACGGTTGGCACCTGGTTAGCATAAAGCCAGTTACCCATCCAGCCTAAAAACACCTTGCGGCTGCCGGTATTGCCAAAGGTTACACCCGCGTAATCATCGGGCCCGTAATCTATCCACTTGGTTTGTGTGCTGCTTGGCGTAAAGGTTTTACCATCAAAATGGCCTACAAAGTATTGCGTAGCCGAGCCTTTATTTGGGCCGCCGGGGTTAATGCTTACCAATAACACCCAATATTCTTTACCATTTAGTTTTAGCGGGAACAGATCCGGGCACTCCCAAACGCCGCCGTGTGCGCCCAGCATCTGGCCAAAATCACTTTCTTTTGTCCAATCCTTAAGGTTTGGCGACGAATAGAAGGTTATTCTGTCTTTAGTAGCCAAGCTCATCATCCATTTTTTATCCTTTGCGTACCAGAACACTTTAGGGTCGCGAAAGTCTTTTATACCCGGGTTTTTAAGCACCGGGTTGCTGGTGTACTTTGCCCAGGTGGTGCCTTCATCAAGGCTGTAAGCCAGGCTTTGATTTTGGTAGACAGATGAACCCGCCTTCTCCCCTTTTGGGTCGTGGTGGGTAAATATGGCTACCATGGCGGGCTTATCATTTGTGCCAAGGCCGGAGGTGTTATTTTCATCAACCACCACACTGCCGCTAAAGATGTAACCCAGTTTATCGGGATACAAAGCGATTGGCAGTTGTTTCCAATGGATCATGTCCTTACTAACTGCATGGCCCCAGTGCATTGGCCCCCAAACAGTGGCCTTGGGGTAATACTGGAAGAAGAGGTGGTAATTACCTTTATAATATACCATCCCGTTAGGGTCGTTAGTCCATTTTTCTTTAGGCGAAAAGTGTGCCTGTAAACGGTATTGTTCGTGGTATAGTTTTGGGGTTGCTTTTTGTGCCTGCGATGCTGTTGCCGCTAAAATAAAGCAGCCGGTAAGTAAAATTCTTTTAATGTCCATGTATGTTACAATTCAGTTTGGGGTATGCTAAAGCATGTATATTGGTGTGCTAAAGCTAAGTACTATAAACTGAATTGTAACAAGGATAGTATGAAATTGTTAGTCGAATTTTATAGTATCAACGCCCGATACTTTGACAACATGGCAATTGCACCCGCCGGATACTTTAATGGTAACCTGTTTGGTTTTGTTGGTTGCCACACTTGTAGCCGTTATACGGATATCGTCGCCCTCGTTAGAGAACGCGCTTTTGGTTTCATCGGTAGCCACAATTATGGCCCCTGGTACCATATTTACGGTAGCCGCATAAGATGTAGCCGGCACAGCTTTACCCGTACGCACATTTATTAATGTTACATCTTTAATTTCCGTTGGTTTCCCCGCGGCATCGGTAAATGAAAAGTTAACGACTGCAAATACTGCTGTACAGGTTTGTGTACCACAGGCCGATTTATTCTCGTTTTTCTTACATGCCGACAGGCTGACAGCCAGCATCATTACTAAAAGTAGTTTCTTATACATAATAGGTTTGTTTGTATCTATTACGCTTAGCACTACCCTATTGCTACATCCTTGAAAAAATAAAAGCAGCACCCATTTGGTACTGCTTTTAAAACGTAGCTTATTTGCTGTTTTTGAGCTGATCTATTTCGGCTCGCAGCTGCTCTATCTGGGCTTGCTGCTCCTTAACCGCGCCAACCAATAGCGGTACCAGTTTTTGAAAATCTACCTCGGTAGTAGTTAAGGCCCGCTGGCTGCCTTTGCCCGCCGTGTACCAATTGTTGTGCGTGGTAATGGCAGATGGCACCACCAGCTTTGCATCGTTTGCTATAAAACCAAACTGCGTACCTGTGGGCAGGTTAAGCTGCTTGTACTCGCTACGGTTATACTGATACGTAACCGGTTGAAGCCTGTTGATATAACTAAGCGAATTGGTTACCGGCGCTGCGTTGGTTTTGATCTGCGCATCGCTAAGGGTTTGTGCCGATGCGCAAAATGCAGACAGCACGATAAGTAAAAACAATATAAATGGAATGTAAATTTTCATGACGTAAAATAGTTTAATGTACATAATAGCCTTACCAATATAGCGGGCATAATAAAAAGACAAATAATTAAACTATGCGTTTGGCGGTGGGGTAGGAACGGGCGGCACCCAGGCTAAATGGGCTGTGTGCTTTTCGTAGGGGTAAATTATTGTTTTAATGGCGATGTAAACCTGTGGCAGGGTTGCAGGGTTTACCGCCCAAAGCTCTTTAGGATTGCCTCCTTTGGTTTCGTTATGCTCTGCAGTATTTTCATCATCATTGGCCAACTGACTATCTGTTTGGCTGATGTGGTGCTCGGCTATGACAGACAGCACAGAGATACCTGTACTTTCCAGCAGGGCAAACACACATAAACAAATCAATAAATGCTTTAACAAGGTAAACCGCATCAATAATAATTTACTATGCAAACATAGCAAATTATTAAAATGTTTAAAGGATCTGGTTAAATTCTAACCGTTCGCCATCCGGCCCGGTAATGTTGAAGTACTTGCAACCCTTAACCCAAAATTGCAGGTATACCGGCTCGGGTTCGATGATGTTGAAGCCCGCTTGTTTAACGGTAGCAAAAGCTTCATCAATATCCGGCACGTTAAATGCCACATGATCTATATTCCCGTTACCACGTGTGCGGATCTCTGATAAGCCCGGCTCGGGGAGCTGGTAAAGTTCGATCATCATCTGGTCGCGCTGCATCATTACGCAGGTGCCGGGTTTGCCGCCATCTGTAAAGCCGGCCTGCATCACATTGGCAAAGCCCAGGCATTCATAGAACGTTTGCGAGGCGATGATATCCGTCACCGGGATGCCGATGTGCTGGATAGCGGTGATGTTGATATTTTGCATAAGTTGATCAAACTATTTTTTTTGTATTAAGGGATTATGCCGATTTTTTTTATTGAATTTATCATCAACACTAATGAAGATACTATTAATGCAATAATTATAAATATCAAATTTTTCTACAGCGATATAATATGTCCGCTTGCATTATACACAGCCAAAAAGAATACTGCAAGCGCAGCAATAGCAATCCTTGTCACTTTAAGAGGTTTCATCTTACAACACCCTCACCTTCAAATAGCTCGGGTTTACCTTTGAGCTATACACTTTGTGGGTTGCCTTTTTAAAGTCGGTATCTTTAGCCTTCATAATGTCCTGAAATTGCTGGGTGTTCCTGTCAATCAGCGGAAACCAGGTGCTTTGAATCTGCACCATTATGCGGTGGCCTTTTTTAAAGGTATGCAGCACATCCTGTAACTCAAAGTTTACAGGGGTTACTTTGCCGGGTACAAATGGCTCTGGTTTGCTAAAGCTGTTGCGGTATTTGCCACGCATCGCCTCGCTGCGTACCATTTGTTCGTATCCGGCCATTTTTACATCCTTACCTGTAAATTTATTAGCGCTTGCGGTATCGGGGTAAACGTCTAAAACTTTCACTACCCAATCGGCATCGGTGCCGGTGGTGCTCACTTTTAGGTTTGCCCAAATGTTGCCGGCAATGGTAATGTCTTTATCCAGCACTTCGGTTTTGTAGGTAAGTACGTCCGGGCGTTTTTCGGCAAAGCGTTGGTCGGCGGTCATGTACTCCTGTTTCATATCGAAGTCGATACCATCAATAAACGGCACCGGGTTCATGGGGTCGGATACGAACTCTTTAAAGTCGTTTTTTGGTGAAACCGGGGCGATAAAAGATAGCTTTCCACCCGGTAAAAGGTACAGGTTTTTCTCTTGTGCCTCCACCGGCGGCCATGCTTTGTAAGTTTTCCATTGGTTTATGCCGGTCTCGAAAGTGTTAACCTTTGCCATGTTTAGATGGGTACCTTTCAAGTAATGGCTAAAGAACGCAAACTCTATCTTCTCCCTGTAAAACGGACCTGTTGGTCCACCAAAATCAGCATCGCCCAAATGGTCGCCATTGCCGCGAGCCCAGCCGCCATGCACCCACGGGCCCATAGCAAAGTAAACAGGTGTGGTTGGGTTCTTTTTCGCTAATACTTTATAGGTGTTAATGGCGCCGTAAAGGTCCTCGGCATCGTACCAGCCTCCTGTAACCAGTACGGCGGTCTTAATATCGTGCAGGTGTGTTAATACATTACGGTCTTTCCAATGTTGATCATAGTCGGGGTGATCCATCATTTCGTTCCACAGGCGGATGGTATCTTTATAATACTTTACGTTGGAGTTGCGCATGCTGCCCATATCCAAAAAGAATTTGTAGCCATCCTCGGTACCAGGGTTAAAGCCATTTGTACGGCGCTGGGTTGGTTTATCATCCTGCCTGTTGGTAAAGCCGGGGTAGAAACCAAAGTTTGCCACCAGCATAAAAGCGCCATTATGGAATGTATCATCGCGGTACAGATCGGCAATTGGTGCCTGCGGTGATGCGGCAACTAATGCCGGATGACGGCTTAGCAAAGCTGTAGTAGTGTAAAAGCCGGGATAAGAGATACCCCATACCCCTACCTTGCCATTGTTATTTGGCAGGTTTTTGATAAGCCAGTCGATGGTATCATAAGTATCGGTTCCTTCATCAACATCTTTATTGGTTTTGTGGGCTTCCAACTCGGGTGTCATTTCTTCGTAGATGCCTTCGCTCATCCAGCGGCCGCGCACATCCTGGTAAACAAATATGTATCCATCGTGCGTAAACCGGCTTGAGGGGCCAAGGCCGCCTTTATATTTATCAACCCCATACGGAGCGACACTGTAGCAGGTGCGGTCCATCATAATGGGATATTTCTTAGTCTGATCTTTTGGTACATATACCGACGTGAACAGCTTTTTGCCGTCGCGCATCGGGACCTGGTATTCAAACTTGGTATAGTTCTCTTTGATGTAAGCGGCATCGCTTTGCGCGAAAGAGCTGAACGCCGGAAGGATAAAGCAGAAAGCTAAAAATAAAGTTTTCTTCATTTTGTGGTTAAATAAGGCATAAATGTAAGAAATAAAACAAAATCATTATACCAGATATAGGCATTAGCGTTACCCAATTAAATTCTTATACCATATTAGGGATAGGTTTTATAAAACAACTGATAACTAACAGATGTTCGACTATTACCCTAACACTGAAGCCGCCCGGTGTGTACTGTTCTTAGCATTGTGTAACCAGTTAAATTTATAAACCAAATAATAACTATTATGAAAGCAACCATTAAACTACCATTGGCCAAAATTTTTGTTGGCCTGTTTTTGGTGATCGCGTCATCCTGTAAAAAAGATGCTGTGCCGCAGACAACAATCGACGAAACAGCTACTATCGCAACACGAAAAAGCACCGATGCCATTGGGGTAAGCGGTTTGCCCGATACTGATGTGCGTACTTACCTATCGGGTATTTCAAACGCCCTTTGTGGACAAGCGACCGTTTACACGCCATAATAAAAACAAAAAGGGCCAACTTAATTAAGCCGGCCCTTTTCATATTAAGTAGTGTATGTTAGTCTTCGTTAATGGCTTTAACACCCGGTAACTCTTTACCTTCCATATATTCAAGCAAAGCGCCGCCACCTGTAGATACGTAGCTAACGTCTTTGGTCATGTCAAACTTGGCTACAGCTGCTGCAGAATCACCACCACCAATAAGCGAGAATGCTCCGTTATCGGTCGCTTTGGCTACTGCTTCGGCAATGGCTTTGGTACCCACTAAAAATTTCTCCATCTCAAATACTCCCATCGGGCCGTTCCAAAGGATAGTTTTTGATTCTTCAACTACCTTGCTAAATATTTTAATTGTTTCGGGGCCAATGTCTAAACCCATCCAATTGTCAGGGATCTCGCCGGTTTTGGCAATATCGGTGTTGGCATCGTTACCAAATTTATCCGCAATAACATTATCAACCGGTAAAAGCAGGTTTACGCCTTTTTCTTTCGCTTTTTTAACCAGGCTAAGGGCAAGGGTAAGCTTATCAGCCTCAACCAACGATGTACCAATTGTACCGCCATCTGCCTTGGCAAATGTGTAGGCCATACCGCCACCAATGATGAGGTTATCAACTTTATCTAATAATTTTTCTATTAATTCTATCTTGTCAGACACCTTTGAACCACCCATTATAGCGGTGAAAGGTTTTGCTGCGCCGTTCAGGATCTTCTCGGCATTGTTCAACTCGGCGGCCATCAGGTAACCAAATACTTTTGCATCCATGAAAAATTGCGCGATAACAGATGTTGAAGCGTGTGCACGATGAGCGGTACCAAAGGCATCGTTCACGTATACATCACCCAGTTTTGAAAGCTTTTCGGCAAAATCTTTGTCGCCTTTCTCCTCTTCTTTATAAAAGCGCAAGTTCTCTAATAAAAGCACTTCGCCTTTTTCAAGTTCTTTAGACTTTTTTACAGCTTCTTCGCCAATACAGTCATCGGCAAATTGAACCTGCTGGCCTAAAAGATCGGCCAGGTGTGATACTATGTGTTTTAAGCTAAACTCATCGGTTGGGCCGTTTTTAGGGCGCCCTAAGTGCGACATCAGGATTACGGCACCGCCATCTTTAAGGATCTTTTTAATGGTAGGCAAAGCCGCGGTCATACGGTTATCATCGGTAATATTATAGTCCTTATCCAAAGGGACATTAAAATCTACACGGATAAGCGCACGTTTACCGTTAAAACTGATCTGATCTACTGTCTTCATATGATGTTATATAATTTACAAACGGGGCCAAAATGGGCAATTTTATTCTAATCACCAACGCAAAAGTTAAAAAGGTGTTTGCTTTTGCGTAAAAATTCATTGTATCTTAACATACATTACATGATGCGGGCCAATGCCGGGCACCTTAAACTCAGGCGATATGATCTCGAAACCAACGCCCAAATAAAACGGGACAGCTTTTTTGCGGGCATTGCACCAAATGTAATTTACTTTTTGCCCGCGCAGGTAGGTAATAGCAAAGTTCACCAGCATATTGCCAAAGCCTTTGCCCCTATCCTTTTCGGTCGTGGCCATACCGCGTAACTGGTAGGCCTTGCCCTCGAAACCTTCATACCCCATTGGGTGGAACGATGCGATGCAGGCCAGTTCCTCATCCTTATAATAGCCTAAATGAAAAGCACCTTCATCATCATCATTAGGGAAACGGCATTCGTTTAAAGTAAGTTTACCTTCGCGTAAAACCTCGTTACGCAATGGCAGCACATCGCCGACAGTAATAAACTTTATCATGCGGGTAACTGGCTAATTTCTTCAACAAGGTCGGCCAAGCGGCTGCTGTATCCCATCTCGTTATCGTACCAACCCACCACTTTTACAAGCCCCCCTACTATCGATGTTAGCTGCGCATCAAAAATGCAGCTGTGCGGGTTATCTAAAATATCTGTAGATACGATTGGATCTTCGGTATATTCCAATACATTTTTCATGGGGCCATCGGCAGCAGCTTTAAACGCCGCGTTTATTTCGGCCACGGTTGGCATTATCTCCAGGCTGCAGGTAAAATCAGTTAATGATCCGTTAAGCACCGGTACCCGGATACCCGCGCCACCTAAGCGACCTTCGAGATGCGGGAAGATATTGGTGATAGCTTTTGCAGCACCCGTTGTTGTTGGGATAATAGATGCCGATGCCGCCCTTGCCCTGCGCAAATCCTTATGCGGCGCATCATGCAGGTTTTGGTCACCCGTCATAGAGTGTACGGTGGTGATGTAGCCGTCTTTAATATGCCAAATATCGTCCAGTATTTTCACCATGGCAGCCACGTTATTAGTTGTACACGATGCGTTTGATAATATAGGCGAGCGCAGGTCTACCGTACCATCATTCACGGCCAATACAACTGTTGGGATACTTTTATCACCCGCGGGGGCAGATATTATAACCTGCTTGGCTCCTGCTGTAAGGTGTTTTGAGGCACCTGCTTCGGTGATGAACTTACCGGTTGATTCTATCACCAGATCGATGTTTAGTTCTTTCCAGGGCAGCAAAGCCGGGTCTGCCTGCTGGTATACCTTTAAGGTGTTGCCGTTAATGTAAAGGTTATTGTCATCATTAGTGACAGTCCCTTTAAACCCGCGGTGTACAGAATCATATTTAAAAAGATGAGCAAGCGTGGGGGTATCAGCCTGGTCGTTTATAGCGACTACTTCGATACCGGGCTTTAGCAGAATTGTTCTTAGAAATATACGGCCTATACGGCCAAAACCGTTTATAGCGATCCTCATTTTACATAAAAATTAAGGATACAAAACTAACAAAATAAAACAGGGTGCTAAATGCTATACGAACAAGTTACGCATTGATAAACTCTCGCGCTCTTTTGAACGCAGGAAGAATGTGATAGCCCAGTTAAAAAGTATAGATACCGAAAGAATAAGTAAAATAAGGGTAAAGTTTCCCAGATCGGCAAATGCCAGCACCATAATAATAAGCAGGATATTTATGCCCGATAATATAAAAGTGGTTTGCAGGTGGGTATAGCCAAGCCTTAAGATACGATGATGAATGTGGTTACGGTCAGCCGTGAACGGCGACTTACCTTGTATAACGCGTAACGTAAATACCCTAAGCGTATCAAATATTGGCCCCATTAATATAGCGAAGGCTAACGCAGGTGCCGATGTGATAGCAGGTGTAACAACTGCTGCGGTTATTTTATTAAGCTCGATAAATTTAACAGCCATAATAGCTGATATGAGGCCGATAAGCAACGAGCCTGCATCGCCCATAAATATTTTTGCGGGGGTTAAATTAAAACGTAAAAAGCCAAACACCGCCCCTACTATGGTTAACGATACTGCTGCCAGTTCGTAATGTTTCATAGAGATAAAAAGGATAGAAAAAGCGCCGTTTACTATAATACATGTAGTGGCGGCCAATCCATCTATACCATCAATTAAATTAAAAGCGTTGATAATAAGGATGATAAACAGGATAGATAATATTGCGCTGGTAACATACGAGATATTATTAATACCAAAAACGCCATACATACTGGTAAAACGGATATTGCCTAAAATAACCAGGATGGTAGCTACTATAAATTGTATTAAAAACTTGGTACTTGAGTTTACTCCGGACAGATCATCCTTTAAGCCCATTATAAACAAAACGATACTGGCGGTAAGCAAATAACTAACCGGTATGGTTTTATCAATTATGCTGAATAAAAGCAAGGTGATGGTAAAGCTTACAAATATAGCTACACCGCCTAAACGTGGGATGCCGTGGTCATGCTGTTTGCGGAAATGGCCAACATCATCATATAAATGCCTGGTGCGTGCTACGTGTAAAATTGAGGGGATAGAAAGCAACGTTATCAGAACTGAAAACGTTACCATTAAAAAATAATATATAAAATAGTAGGTGTTTAAATATTCGGGCATTATATATAAATGTTAGGGGCAATTATATGTAGCAAATGTATCAATAAAATTCACAATTAAAAGAATTGCTTTAATTTTCTTAATGGTTTGAATATTAGTGTTATAGGCGGGTAAAATATCTTATTTTCATACATCGCCTTCATATCAAATAACAAGGCACGGGCTCTGTTTTTAATACTACGGTTACTTACGCCACCTACGCTCATTTGCACCAATACCTTTTTTACGTAATAAGTTGACAGATGGTTACGGTGTATATATCTTAGCATCAATTCATAATCAGCAGCGGTACCAAAAGCGAGGTTATAATTACCAAACCGGCCAAACAATTCGCGCCTGCAATAAAATGTTGGATGGGGGGGCATCCAGCCAAGGTTAAAAATACCTTTTTTATACTCGCCGCTCACCCATTTACGGCTAATGCTGCCGTCAGGTTTTATATAGTTTAGGTCGCCGTATACAATAGCGGTATTGTTATTTTTAAAAGCATCGGCAACAACAGTTAAAACACACTCGTTAACAAAAAAATCATCTGCATTTAAAATGCCTACAACATCGCCCGTGGCCAAAGCTATGCCTTTGTTCATGGCGTCGTAGATCCCTTTATCGGGTTCCGAAACTAAAACTTTGATATGGTCACGATATTTTTCGGCTATTGAAACTGTGCTATCTGATGATCTGCCGTCAATTATTATATACTCAACGTTATCATAATTCTGGCTTATTACCGATTGTATGGACCGCTCAATTGTGCTTTGAGCATTAAAGGAAACGGTTATTACAGATATTTTAAGGTCATGCACTGCGGAAAAATAATTTATTTGTGTGCCAAAATATGTAATTTTGAAATTGCTGCCTAATTTATTAGTAACATTAAGCAGTAATTACCCCATATGCGTGCTTTATACTTAATTTATTTTGTTGGGATTGTTCTGTTAGGTAGCTCGTGCTCGTACAAACAAAACCAGATACTGTTTGAAAAAAAGGCATCAGTTGTTGATACCGCCACGTCGCAGCCTGTGGCTACGGTAAGCTATCAAATACAGCCACAGGACGTATTACAGATACGTAACCTGCAAAACCTGAAGTATATAGTAGACGAAGCCCCCATGGGTACAGGCACAAGCACTACTACCGCCGGGCAGGGTCAAACTTTCCAGGTGGAAGAAGATGGCACTGTTGCGCTACCAGCCATTGGCCACATACAGGTTGCAGGCCTAACGCGTACGCAGGCTACAAAACTAATAGAAGACCTTTATCGTAAAAACCTTTTAAAGGACCCTATAATTGAATTGAAGGTTGTTAATTTAAAGGTGACCCTATTGGGAGAAGTAAAATCACCAGGGAATTTTCCAATATTAAAAGACAACACCACTTTGATTGAAATACTTGGGCAGGCAGGTGGTTTAACACCCGCTGCCAATGAAAAAAACGTAAAGATCATCCGCGGAAGGGATAAAGACCGTAAAGTAGCAGAAATTGACCTGAGCAACATCAACTCGTTATCAGACCCGAGAACGATGCTGCAAAACGGAGATATTATTTACGTGGCGCAAAATAAACGCGCCATACGTTCCGAAAACCTGCAAAGCTTTAACACTTGGGTACAACCTGCCTTACTATTGTTAAATACCGCGCTGATTGTATTTACCCTTAGCAGGCAGTAATGGAAGAAACAGGCAACATCGTAAAAAAATTACCTAACCAGGAAGTTGACTATTTTAAAATAGGCAAAATATTGGTTAGCCGCTGGTATTGGATAGCAGGGTCGCTCCTCTTATTCGTTTTAAGTTCATACGTTTATCTATGGTACACTCCAAAAACGTATGCAACATCGGGCACCATGAAATTGGAAGAAAAAAAGTCGGAGATCGCAGACCTTGCAACAGTGTTAACAACTTCGGATCGCGGCCCGTCAAAAATACAAAGCGAAACATCGGTTATACAAAGCCCTACTGTAATTTTAGCGGCCATAAAAGATCTGAACTTCCCCATAAGCTTTTACATTGAAGGCCGTGTTAGAACAAGCGAGACCTATCCCGAAAAGCCGCTTGATATACAGCCATTACGGTTTGATAGCTTAAACTACATACGCAATGTGATCACCTTTAAGGCCGTTAATAAAAGCACGTTCAATTTATTATATAAAGCCGGTACTAAACAAATACTAAATACCTACCGGTATAACGACCCGGTAACTATCGGGCCAACTACATTCATCATAAAAGCGTCGAATTCAATTGCTACAAACGCCGTATATCTGTTTAGATTTAACACGCCGGAAGACCTTCTTGGCCGTGTAAGAGGCGGATTACGCACCGCCGAGTTGTCAAAAAACTCCAATATACTGCAGCTGCAGCAAACCGATGCAAACCCAAAATTTGCCGCCGATATTTTGAACGCGGTAATGAAGGAGTACCTGCTTTACGACCGTAACCGCAAAACGCAATCGGCTACGCAGATGATCAATTTCATTAACGAGCAGTTGGAATACCTGTCGAGCAAGGTTAAAGGATCCGAAAAATCTATTCTGGAGTTTAAGCAAAAAAATAAGTTAATGCAGGTAAGCACCTCTGCCGAAAGTGCCCTGGCGAAAGCTAAAGATATAGAATCTCAGCAGGCAATATTAAAGCTCCAGTTAATTGCTATCGATCAGTTAAAGGAACAGATAGATAAAGAGAAAAATAACGTAAACCTGAATTTCAATGTAGGTAAGGACGTTGACCCCGCGCTTACCGCGCTGATAGAAAAGCTGGATGACTTGCTTAATCAACGCTACGAGTTGTTAAAAACTTACAATTACAGCTCGCAGCCTGTACAGGATGTAAACCGGTTGATACTGCAAATAAAGAATAACGCTTTAAACAGCATAAATGCTACCTATATAGGTGTAAAACGTAATTATGATTATTTAACGTCGCAGTTGGCGGTAGTTAACAAGCAAATATCTGTTTTCCCGGTGGCCGAGCGTGATCTGATTGCCCTGAACCGCCCTTATGAGGTGAACGAAAAGGTTTTATCATACCTCGAAGAAAAAAAACTATCGGCCCAGATAAGCCGTGCCGGTATTTTGCCCGGCGCTACTATTGTGGAAAAAGCCGAAGTTAACGCATCCCCTGTATCGCCGGATGAACATGCGATTCATCGGACGGCAATAATTTTTGGTGTTCTTACCGGTCTTGGCTTAATTGTTTTATTAAGGATGCTAAACCCTTACATCTATGATAAAGAGACAGTAGAGAGCCTCACATCTATCCCTATCTTAGGTGTTATAAGAGAATTCCCCGAGAAAGTTGACGAAGACAACTCGCAGATACTGGCCATAAGCAAGCCCAAAACCATATTTGCAGAATCGGTTAGGTCGGTACGTACTAACCTAAACTTCCTGGCGGCCGAAAAACACAACAAAGTTATCTGTATCACATCAGAGGTTGCAGGCGAGGGGAAATCTTTTGTTGCGATTAACTTATCCAGTACGCTATCCCTGATAGATAAAAAGGTTATACTGATAGGTGCTGACTTACGCCGCTCTAAACTGCATAAAACATTTAGGGTACCAAATGATGTTGGCCTTAGCACCTATCTTTCGAGGCAGTCTAATCTTGACGATATTATCATAAAAACCGCGCAGGAAAATCTCGACCTGATCACCTCCGGCCCCGTGCCTCCCAACCCATCAGAACTGCTGCACAGCGCACGAATGGCCGAGCTGATAAAAGACCTTAAAACACGCTATGATATTATCATGATAGATACCGCACCAATTGGCTTGGTATCTGATGCTATACCGCTTATACGGGCAAGTGATATTAACATATTTGTGATAAGGTCGGGCAAATCAAAATATTATGCCGCTACAATACCACAGCGCATAGCGCAGGAGTATAAACTGGATAACACGGTAATAGTATTAAATGCTTTTGCCGAAGACCTTTTACATTCGCGTTATTACACCACCCGTTTTACAGGTGAAAATTACGGCAAGTATTATTACTATTCTGATTACAGCGGTTACGAAAGTTCGGGCTATTATATAGAGGATGATAAAAAGAAGTGGTGGAATTTTAGCCGCTGGTTTAAAAAATAAGTGTTCTTTTACAATATGGCTTTAACGGTAAGTAGTAGTGACCTTAAGTGGTATCCCGTTTACACCCACCCTCGCGCAGAAAAAAAGGCTTACGCTGCCCTAACAGAAAAAGGAGTTGAAGCTTACCTGCCTCTTAACCGCAAGCTAAAACAATGGAGCGACAGGAAAAAATGGGTGGAAGAACCGCTTTTAAAATCGTATATTTTTGTGCGTATTGCACACCATGAACAGGCCGCGGTTTTAATGACCAAAGGCATCGCCCGCTTTATATACTTTTCGGGAAAAGTAGCCGCAATGCCCGACAGGCAAATAAACGACCTTAAATTATTACTTACAAGTTCTCTTGAATTAGAGGTAACCGAAGAGGATTTACAGCCGGGAGAAAAAATAACAATAAAAGCGGGCCCATTAAAAGGTATCACCGGCGAAATAATAGCTTACCGGTCACAAAAGCAGTTATTGTTACGGTTAAATAACCTGGGCTGCTCAATAATCGTAAACGTTGCAGCATCTTTAATTAACAGGCTTTAGCTACGATTAATAATTGTAAGTTAATGCCCGTATAAATACATAACGGCAATATTTTAAATTGCTGATAAACAATAAGTTACAATACAATATTGTGACTTACGGGGCGAAGCTATATCTATTAATATACAATGTGCAGGATAGCAGGACTGGTAACTAACCGGCTAAACGGAAAAGAGGCAGAAAGAATTGTAACTGTTATGTGCAATACATTGCAGCACGGCGGGCCTGATGATGCCGGTATTTACCGCAGCGATGATAACATGCTTGTTTTTGGGCATCGCCGGCTTTCTATTATTGACCTTAGCGCAAACGGGCACCAGCCAATGGCAGATGTTGCCGCTAAAGCCTGGATAAGCTTTAACGGCGAAATTTATAACTACATACCATTACGGGCCGAATTACAGGCTTTAGGGGCTGTTTTTAAAACCAATACGGATACCGAGGTTATTATACAGGCCTATTTATACTGGGGCATAAACTCGTTTGGTAAACTGAGGGGCATGTTTGCCTATGCCCTTTATGATACCACCAATCGGGCTACCTACCTGGTACGCGACACCACCGGCATTAAACCTTTGTATTACAATATTGCAGACGGGCAAATTGCATTTGCATCAGAGATCAAAGCTTTTAAGGCGGCAGGTATTGCTACTGCCGAAGATAATCGCTGGCCGGTGTGGCTATTGGCGTTTGGCCACATACCAGAGCCTTTTACAACCTTAAAAGGTGTTTTAAGTATCCCCAAAGGGCACTATTTACGCTGGGAGAAAAACGGCAATTATACCATAACAAAATACACCAGCACTCCTTCGGTTAATTATATTCGCGATGAACAAACCGCGCTCGAAGGTTTAAAAACTCACCTTAAAAACGCCATAAACAGGCAGCTAATTGCCGATGCCCCTATTGGCGTGTTTTTAAGCGGGGGGATAGACTCCAGTTTGATTACCCTTTTGGCGGCCCAAGACAAGCCCGACCTGCAAACAATTTCCATATTTTTTAGTGAAAAAGCTTATGACGAGAGCGCCTACCAGCATGCCGTTCTAAATAAATTGCGTGGCAATAACTTTACCCACCTGGTAAAGCAGGATGATTTTGAAATGCACCTGCCACACATACTCAGCGCTATGGATATGCCAACTACCGATGGCATTAATTCGTGGTTTATTAGTAAATATGCCCACGAGGATGGTTTAAAAACGGTGTTATCCGGTATTGGTGCCGATGAATTATTAGGCGGGTACCCTTCCTTTGACCGGATAAAATATCTGCGCTACCTTAAAATATTACCTGCTGCTTCCTTCACCGTAGGCAAGTTGTTTAATAACGACCACATTAAAAAGTTCGGCTATCTTGAACATAACAATACCGTAGCCGATTATCTTTTTTTACGCGGCCTATATGCACCCATTGATATTGCCAGGCTAACAGGTATGGATGAAGATGAGGTGAACGGCATTCTGTTTGATGATCTGCACATCCCCACACTTGGGAAGTATGATAAGCTAAACGCCGCATGGCTGGAAACCAACATGTACATGCAAAACCAGTTATTGCATGATACCGATGTAATGAGTATGAGCCACGGCCTCGAAGTACGTGTGCCATTCCTTGATGAAGATTTTCAGCAATATGTTTCGCAAATCCATCCATCTATACGGTTTGATGATATGCAACCAAAAAAAATACTGATAGACGCGTTTAAAAACCTGTTGCCAAATATGGTATGGAACAGGCCAAAAATGGGGTTTACCTTCCCGCTGCAAAAATGGATGGCCGCCAATGGAAGCATAAGCAGCGAAACCAATTATAAAGGCACCGAAGCTAAAAAAATCATCAATAAATTTAACAAGGGAAAGATCCATTGGTCCAGGGCTTTCGCGCTATACCAGATTCAGGGGCATGTCTAAAAATATTACGCTTTTCTCGTTACAAACATTCAGCACAACAGGTGGCATCCAAAAAATGACCCGTACCATGGCGCATTCACTAAATGCTATTTGCAACCAAAACAACTGGGATTTTAAACTCGCCACTTTATACGATGAGGATAGCGACCTGATGCCACAATATCTACCAGCCCAAAACTTTAAGGGATTTGGCAAACAGCGCATTCTATTTATTATCAAAACTGTATTTGCCGCAAAAAAAGACGACATAGTTATATTAAGCCACATTAACCTTGCGCTGGTAGGCATGTTAATTAAACTCAGGAGCCCAAAAACAAAAATTTGGTTAATAGCACATGGCATTGAAGTTTGGCGCCCGCTGTCAGCCCATAAAAAATACTTATTAAACCAATGCGATAAGGTTATCTGCGTTAGCAACTTTACAAAAGCTAAAATGCAGACCCTGCATCAAACCGACCCAAACAAATGCGTGGTATTGAACAATGCCCTGGATCCGTTTATGAAACTGCCCGATAATTTTGAAAAACCCGCGTACTTAATGGAACGCTATGATTTAACAAGCGCCGCTCCCATCATTTTCACCCTAACCAGGCTTGCCTCGACTGAACTTTATAAGGGGCATGATATTGTTATAAAAGCATTGTCAGCACTTAAACATAAATTCCCTGGGATAAAATATATCCTGGCCGGTAAGTACGATGAACTGGAAGGCATCCGCGTAAAACAGTTGATTGAAGAAAACGGGGTAACTGAGCAGGTAATTTTAACCGGCTTTATAAAAGAAGAAGAATTACCCGACCATTTTTTAACAGCCGACCTGTTTGTATTGCCAAGCAAAAAAGAGGGCTTCGGCATTGTTTTTATTGAAGCCCTGGCTTGCGGCCTGCCGGTTATTTGCGGCAATGCCGATGGCAGCATTGATGCCATACGTAACGGCGAGCTTGGCACAGCCATAAATACCGATGATGAGCAAGAACTTGAAGATTGTATTACCAACCATTTAGCACAACCCCTAACTTTAGAAAAACGGAAGCATTTAAAAGATACCTGCCTACGTTATTTTAACGAACAAAATTATATAGATAGCCTGCAACAAATGCTGATAAATGACTGAGACCGACGAGTACTGGGACCTTGAAATAAAACCTAAAAGCAGCTTATTTGACCTGAAACTGAAAGATGTTTGGAGCTACCGCGACTTGCTGTTATTACTGGTACACCGCGATTTTGTTTCGTTTTATAAGCAAACTATTCTTGGGCCGGTTTGGTTTTTTGTACAGCCTGTTATAACTATAATAGTATACAATCTTATTTTCAGCAACCTTGCAGGCATCAAAACCGATGACATACCCGGCCCTGTGTTTTATCTTGCAGGCACCATCATCTGGAACTACTTTGCGGAGTGCTTAACCAAAACCTCGACTGTTTTTAAGGATAACTCGGCCATGTTAGGCAAAGTGTATTTCCCGCGTTTAATAATGCCCCTTAGTATCGTGTTCTCAAATCTCATCAGGTTCGGCGTTCAGCTGATCCTGTTTGTTGTATTACTGCTTTATTACATGCTATCAGGCTACCATATCGCGCCAAATATTTACATCGCCTTATTTCCATTCTTAATACTAATGATAGCAGCACTTGGCCTTGGCCTTGGTATGATCATATCCGCCGCAACCACAAAATACCGCGATTTGGCTTTTGTAGTATCATTCGGGGTGCCGTTACTGATGTATACCACCACGGTGATATATCCTTTATCGGAAGTAATTAAAAAATACCCAGCCTATTCCTGGCTTATAAAATTCAACCCGCTAACCGCAGTGATAGAAACCTGCCGATACGGTTTTTTAGGCAAAGGCGCTTTTAGCTGGGACCTGTTATTGTACAGTTCGGCAGTAACCATAGTTATTTTGTTTACGGGGATAGTTATTTTTAACAAGGTTGAAAAAACATTTGTTGACACGGTATAATGGCTAAAGCAATAAAAGTAGACAATCTTTCAAAAGCCTACCAGTTGGGCGATTTTGGCACCGGCACCATATCCCGAGATCTGGAACGGTATTGGGCCAGGCTTAGGGGCAAAGAAGATCCTTTTCTTAAAATAGGCGAAACTAACGACCGCACCACTAAAGGCGAAAGCGACGTGGTTTGGAGCCTTAAAGACCTTAACTTTGAAATAGAACAGGGCGACGCCGTGGGCATAATTGGCCGTAACGGGGCCGGCAAAAGCACCCTGTTAAAAATACTGAGCCGGGTAACATCGCCAACCACCGGCACTATAAAAGTAAAAGGCCGTATAGCCAGCCTGCTTGAAGTGGGAACAGGTTTCCACCCGGAATTGACGGGCCGCGAAAATATTTACTTAAACGGTGCCATATTAGGAATGCGCAAGGCCGAGATCAAACGTAAATTTGATGAGATAGTAGATTTTTCGGGCGTGGAGCGCTATATAGATACACCCGTAAAACGATACTCATCGGGCATGTATGTACGCCTGGCGTTTGCAGTGGCAGCGCACCTCGAGTCGGAGATATTGATCGTAGATGAAGTACTTGCCGTAGGCGATGCCGAGTTTCAAAAGAAATGCTTGGGCAAAATGGGCGATGTAAGCAAAGGTGAAGGCCGCACAGTACTTTTTGTAAGCCATAATATGGAAGCAGTAAGCAACCTGTGTAATACCGGCCTGTTGCTAAACAATGGAGAGATTGCTTTTAGCGGCACCACATATGATACCATTGCCAAATACTCTGTTGTGGCCGATGAGATCTTCAAATCAAAAATAACGGACCATGCTTTAAGCCCCGACGTTAAAGTTGACCTTTTTGAAATAGATAAAAGCGAAATAATTACCGGCAACGACCTGGCATTTAACCTGACTATCAGCTGCACAACCAACAATAATTTCCAGTCGGTAGCCATATTTATATATGACGAGTATGACCAGAAAGTGAGTTTTGCAGACCTGCGCAGTAACGACTTATTTGCGGTAAGCGCGATAAAAAACAAGATAAATATTAGCGGCAGCTTGCTTCACCTGCCATACCTACCCGGCAAGTATAAAATAGGGCTACATGTGCAATCTAATTTGCTGTTAAAAGATTTTTTTGGCCTGCTTCATTTTGAGGTTTTACAAAAACCAATGACGGATGATATACTGCCATACCCGCTACACGTACGCGGCCGTACAGAAATTGATTACAACTTTACTATCAAATAACAAAAATGGATTATAACGACCAGTACAGCCACAAAGACAAAATGTATTATTTGCACCGGCGTACCGAAATACTTCCGTTTGTGCCGCAGGGAATAAAAAGTGCCCTTGATGTAGGTTGCGCCACCGGTGGCTTTGGCGCTTTATTAAAAGAAACCTTTGGTTGTGAAGTATGGGGTGTGGAGCCGGATACAGAATCGGCCGGTGCAGCACAAAAGAATATCGATGTAGTGATCAATGATCTGTTTACAGATAATATGCCACAGCTGGCCACTAAAAAATTTGATGCTATCTTCTTTAATGATGTTTTAGAACACCTGCAAGACCCGGATAAAGCACTACCGGCCTGCAAAAAATTGCTAAACCCAAACGGTGTAATTATAGCATCGATACCTAATATACGCTGGTACCCTGTTGTCCTCTCCCTACTTAGATACAAGGATTTTAAATACGAAGATGCAGGCGTTATGGATAGGACACACCTGCGTTTCTTTACAAAAAAAAGCATGATACGCTTGTTTGAACAAAGCGGCTATAGTGTTACTAACATACAGGGCATTAACGAAAGTAACTTTAGATATTATAAATTATTAAACTTTATACTGTTTAACACGCAACGGGATATGAACTATCCGCAATTTGTAATAGTGGCTAAACTATCAGCATAATGCCTTTAAAGGTTGATATTATAGTACTTAGCTATGCCAAAGACGAAAAGCTGAAGGCATTAACTATACAAACGGTTAAAACCTTATTTGAATCTGAAGACTCAAAAGAGATAGAGTTTACAGTGCTGGTAATTGAGTCAAACAAAGCAATGCAGCCCTACCAGTTTGAAAACACTACAACCATATATCCTACACAAGAATTTGGCTTTAACAAATATCTAAACATTGGCATAAACCATACAGTTAACTCATACATCTGCCTGTGCAATAACGACCTCATTTTTCATAAAGGCTGGGCCACCGGGATATTAAAAGCAATGGAGGTTAACCCTACAATACTAAGTGCAACGCCCTATTGCCCCGCATACCACAAAAGCGCAGGTTTTGACCCGAACGGGCCCACCATAGAAGGCTACTTCGGGACTTTTATAGGTTGGTGTTTTATGGTAAAAAGAGAACTATTTAATGTTATTGGCCCACTGGACGAGAAATTTACTTTTTGGTATAGCGATGCCGATTACTGTAACACACTTGCTAAGTACGGCGTTAAAAATTACCTGGTGCCCCCATCTGTTGTCACCCATATCGGCAGCGAATCGCTTAAGGCAACAGACAGTAAAGAGTACCAAAAATTAACACAGCTTCCGCGCTTTTATTATAGTTACAAATGGCAACACCATAGGTGGTTAAAATATAAAATACAATCTGCCCTGTTTAAACTTAAATTACTGATTGGCTTATGAGCTTAAAAACCAAGTTATATAAATTATTCCCGGCTATCCCTAAAACTAACCTGGCAATAGGGCAAAAGTTATACGCGTTAAAAATAAAACGGAATGAAGGAAATGTTGTAAAAGCGTTAAGCATCCAAACAGATCTATATGGCAATATTGGTTGTGGTGCTGTTGGTTTAGCAACCGGTTGGGTAAATATCGATTTTAGCATTTATGAAAATGTAACTTACGGGTTTGATTGTAGAAAGAACCTTCCTTTTGCCGACAGCTCTGCCAAAGGTTTATATACCGAGCATTTTTTTGAACACCTGGATTATTTCACCGAAGTGCCCTGCTTTTTGGCAAGCTGTTACCGTTCGCTCCAAAAAGACGGTGTATTGCGTATTGTAGTGCCCGATGCCGAAAAGTATTTGCGCGGTTACTGTACAGATAGCTGGGATCAATTAAAGAAAACACGCCCCCTTACCGATAACTTGTATGATGAAACGATGGGGATACAGTTTGAAACCAAAATGCAATTGGTAAACGAAGTTTTTAGGCAGGGCGGCGACCATAAATACGCCTGGGATTATGAAACACTAAAACTTAGTTTACTTAAAGCCGGGTTTAGCCTTACTCATAAAATGAGTTACATGCAATCTAATGACCTCAAACTACAAATAGACCAGCCTGCCCGCGAACCCGAAAGCTTGTATGTTGAAGCAATTAAATAAACTGCCACGCTAAACTATAATGCCAGGAAAGTTTACAGACGATTACTCAGTTATAACGTTTGCTACCAATAAGCTAACCTATGCCCTGTTTGCGCTTAATTGCGCTCAATCTGTAGTGATACACAATGATATTAAGGTTTTCATTGTATCAAATCTTGATTTTGCTATCCCTGCAAGATTTCAAAAAAACATCTTCATTATTCCTGCAAAGGCAGCACACATACCATTGGGGATAGAAATAAAAATGCATATCGACCAATACCTGCAAACTACACATACCCTTTTTATTGATTCGGATTGTATTTGCTTTGGCGACTTGCACGAAGTTTTTGACTCCGCCAAAGGCCAGGATGTAACCGTAGCAGGTAATATTGTACCTGCTGAAAGCTGGTGCGGTGCAGAGCAGGCCGAAACCATAAAAACACATTTTGGTCTTGATAAGCTGATTCGTTTTAACGGCGGAATACTTTACTTCAAAAGATCACTTTTAACAACCGCTATTTATGATAAAGCCCGCGAAATAGCAAAAGATTACGACGCTTACGGCTTTCATAGAAACAATAATAGCGTAAACGAAGAGGGGCTTTTATCTATCGCCATGATGTTTAATCATCAGCAGCCTATACCGGATAATGGCCGCGTGATGACTGATATGCACACCGACCTTAGGCCCAAAACCATCAACGTGTTAACCGGCGCAAGAGTAATGCGTAACCCGGCATATCCATCGCCCCATCACCGGGCATGGTACCCTGCGCAATATTCGCCGCTTGTACTGCATTTTGGCAGTAATAATTTAAACGCGTATCCGTACAGGTCGCAAAGCCTTCTCTTAAAATTAAGGCTAATGGGTTTTTCCTTATCGTTAGCAACAACATTTGTAAATATATTTATTCATTCCCCATACAGAACGTACCATTGGCTAATTGGCTTGTTAAAAAAATTAAAAACCAGTTTCTAAAACTGCAACGAAAGGCCGATGCCATTAAGCTTAAAAAGTTTAAGGCAACGCTAAAGTATTGCGGCGAGGGCACATCTATACAGTTGCCCGTGAGGTTTGAAGGCCCGGAATATATTTCGATCGGTAAAAATGTGTCTGTAAACGCTTTTGTACACATGTGGGGGCATGGCGGTATAACAATTGGGGATGATTGCCTGATCGCATCGCATGTATCTATCACCAGCGTTACCCATGATACTTCAGCAAAACTTTACAGGAACACTGTTATAGAAAAGCCTGTTACCATTGGCAATAATGTATGGATAGGCAGCCATGCTGTTATTTTACCCGGTATAACCATTGGCGATAATGCTGTGATTGGCGCGGGTGCTGTAGTTACGAAGAATGTACCAGCCAGTGTAGTTGTGGTAGGGGTGCCTGCAAAAATTATCAGATCAGTAAATTGAGCATCACTTTATCTTACATCATTTCTACCAAAAATAGGTTGCCCTTTTTAAAAGTTTTGCTTGGTAACTTATTACCCGTACTAAATGCCGGCGAAGAGATAGTGGTAGTTGATGGGAATAGTATAGATGGTACGCAAGATTACCTGCAGGGTCTTTTCAACGCTAATAAAATTCACCAGTACATAAGCGAACCGGATAAGAACCAGGCACACGGTTGGAATAAAGCCCTGCTAATGGCAAAAGGTACTATCATCAAAAAATTGATTGATGACGACGTACATCATATTAACGCGATACGCAAGTGCCGGGATTTTATGATGGCCAACGCGGATGTTGATCTGTGTATTTCTAATCATCTGCAAAGCCATTTGACCCACCCTGATCAAATAAGTATTACAGGCCGGTTGGAAAACTACCGGGATTGGAAGGCAGGTAAAGTAAGATCTTTTACGTTTAGCGATATCTCTTTACTGCAGCGTAAGGCATCCCTAAGTTATTTAGGCCTTTACGATACCCAATTTAAAATGATGGATTGGGAATATGCTTTACGCGTCACTTATCTAAAAGCTAAAATTGCGTATTACACCGGTTATAATTCGCTTTCGGTAGCCACACCCGGTAATGTAACATCAGGTGCAAGTTTGCATCTCCTAAAAAACGAGGGCAAAATAGGCATAGCTAAATATGAGTACGCGGGCGACCAGGCAGGCGTTAGCCGTTTCTCGCGCATAAAAGTTTGGCTTGGCAATACCTGGCATCGTTTAAAAAATAGGCGGGCACCTGTTCAAATAACCGCTTTGCCCGGTGATGCCGACCTGCAAAAAATTTATGCTTCATACTATCAAATACTTGATGAGTATAATAATGCAGGGACATTCCACTTTATAACATAAATGCCTAAAACCATCAGGATAAAATTTCAGAACGGTATAGACAAGCAAATCGCTTTGTATGATATCCTGAATGAGCTTAGCGATGATTTTATATTTGAAGAGAGCGAAACACCCGATTTTATATTATTTGGGCCTTATGGCAATAACATTCCACCGGCGGGCAATTATACAAGAATTGGATATTATTGCGAAAACATACAGCCCGATATGGAGGCCTGCGAATGGGCTTTCGGCGTACCGCGCGAAGAGATAGTAAACAGCCCGCGTTACAAAAGGATCCAGTGGCATGGTTTAAACCCACAGGCTTTGGTAAAACCGGCAAACATTGATGCAGAAGGCGTATTAAAAGAGAAGAAGAATTTCTGCAATTTCTTGTACTCTCACAAGGTACCCTATCGCGAGGAATTTTTCAGGCAGCTATCTAAATACAAAAAGGTGGATGCCCCCGGCAGATCTATGAATAATATGGCAGGTATCGATAGCCTTTACAATGGCGACATCTGGCAGCGTAAAAGGCAGTTTTTAAGCAGTTACAAATTCACTATCGCTTTTGAGAATTACGTTTATCCCGGTTACCAAACAGAAAAACTTTATGATGCTATGCAGGCAAATAGTTTACCGATTTACTGTGGAGACCCTAATATTGGCGACATATTTAATACCGCCAGCTTTATCAACACGGCAGATTTTGTAAAAACCAACAACTCTGCCTTTGTAAACTGGTTGCAACAAAAAAGCCAGCCCAATTTTAAAGATATACTTCCGTCCTACCACAAAGGCCCGCAGTACCGCATTCGGCGGAAATTAAAAACGATAGGCCGGGAATTAAAAATGCATTATCAGTTTCAAAAACTGGACTTTAGCCCACTGATCGACCGCATAATTGAGCTGGATAACGACGATGATAAGTACATTTGCACCTTACAACAGCCTTGGTTTATAAATAACCAACCTCCGGTTAATGCTTCCCTAAAAAACCATTGGATCAAAATATTTAATAGCCGTATTTAAGCGTTAATGCAACAACCTTTAGTTTCTATTATAATACCGGCGTATAACTCGGCAAAATACCTTGCAGATGCGATACAATCTGCATTAAACCAAACCTGGGCCAACAAGGAAATTATTGTGGTAGATGACGGCTCAACGGACAACTCGTTAGCCATTGCTAAAGCTTTTGAGTCTGAAAATGTAAAGATCTTTAGTCAGCCCAACAATGGCGCCGGTGCAGCGCGTAACAAAGGCTTACAGGAAGCAAAAGGGAATTATATTCAGTACCTTGATGGAGATGACCTGCTCAGCCCGGATAAAATAGCAGTGCAGCTTGCGGCGTTAGCGCATAACGAGGGCCGAATTCCGGTTTGCAGTATCATACATTTTAAGGATAATGATCTGACTGAAGCTAACGCACCATCACCCTACGAAGAATCTTTTTTGTATGATGATGATGACCCGGTTCATTTTATAACCGACCTTTTAGGCGGCTATCGCGAAACAGGATCTATGGTTGCCATACATGCCTGGCTTATTTCAAGAGAAATTATAGATAGCGCAGGCCCCTGGAATGAAGAATTAACCATAGATGATGATGGTGAATATTTTTGCAGGGTAATATTAAATTCAAAGGGCATAATAAAAACCCCCGAATTTTGCTACTACCGAAAATATACCGATGCCGATAAGGTATTTGTCTACAGGCAAAATAAAGAGAAGCTATTTAAAAGCGCCCTTAAAGCAGTTTTGCTAAAGAGAGATTACTTACAAGCCCGGATTAATAACCCGGCTATCCAAAGAGCCATATACAGGCAGTTAATGCAACTTGCCGTATTATTTTATATAGAGCAACCTGCTTTATATAAACAGGTAATAGCGGAGTTGAAACACTACCCGGCTTATAAATTTAAGCCGGTGTTGGGTGGCAGGGTTATCAACTTTATATCGGGTGTATTTGGTTGGAAGTTCTCAAAAACCCTGCAATACTACTACGCTAAAATTTTAAGCTAACAATTCAATTGTAATGATAGCCATCGTTTCATCAACCATAAAACCGTTAACCGGGCCACAACAATCAAAAAGTTTTTATACTTATGAGCAAAGGGTTGAACAAACTAAGTTTACTTTGCTACGCCTGCGCGAATGCGGTTTTACCAAAATATTCCTCATTGATAATTCGCCGCTTTTAGATAAGGAACAGATCCAAAAACTATTAACCGGTTTCCCGGAGGTTGAGGTGCACCATTTATTACAGTACCAGTTTAAAAACAAAGGCATAAACGAGTTATTGCTGTTGTTATATTTAATTGAGTACCTGCCGGCTAATCAACCTGTTTTCAAAATAAGCGGCCGCTACTACCCTATTCAGGGCTTTAAGAAACCTACTTTTGCAGATGTTGCCGTAAAAAAATACCGTCACGCCCGCAATAATAACAGCATATCTACCAGGGGGTATTGGGTAAAAGATGCCGATACGCTTCACCGTTTTTTAACAGACTGCCTTTATGAGCATTTTGTGTATTCGGAAAGGATCGTTGGGTTAGGAAGTTTGATTAGGGTGCTATTTCGTAAAAAAGATAAAAACACCCCGCACTTTAGTATCTCTATTGAGTTTGCAGCCGAGCGTGTTTTAAGAAAAGGCAATTATGATGTTACATTTATAGATAAAATTGGCATTGAGGGATTAGTTGCCGGGGCGGAGAATGTAGAAAAGATAACAGAATGAAGATTTTTCTGTCTTTTTTCCAATCGAAAACTAAACATCCAATACCTGCATACAGCTTTTGGGAATATTACATTAAAAACGGTATTGAAGAAGCCGGATATGAATGGATAGAATGCCCGGATGTAGATTGGGCCCTGGGCAGGGTGCCCAAATCCAAACAGGCGCAACTCAACTGGAAACAGGATGCATGGCAAAAAACGGTTGATTTTTTAAAAGCCAACCCTGCCGACCTTTTTTTAAGTTACCTGTATCCCCACCAGATAGATACTTCGGCAATTGAGCAGATCCGGAAAACCGGTACCCCCTGCGTAAATTTCTTTTGCGATCACATCCGCGATTTTACTACCCTTCCAAAAGAATTTGCCGCATTTGATTTAAACTGGGTTCCCGAATACAAGGCCATTCAACAATATAAAAAAGCAGGTTATCCTTACATTAACCTGCCCATGCCAATGTGGGTGGCGCCACAATACCGTATTTTGCAACCCGAGGTAAATTCGCAAATAACTTTTATAGGCTCAAAGGATATCCAGCGTCATTTGATGTTTGAAAGCGTAATTAAACAAGACCCAATTGTCGATTTAGCTATTTATGGCAGCGGGTGGACACCGTCTGCAGATATTCAACAGGAGTTAAAGCCTTACGGGCTTCACAAAAAAATACGGTTTCAATTTCAGCAATTAAACCAATACGGCATTAACGGATATACCGAAAAATTGAAACGGCGAAGTTATACAGGGCAAATAAGCATTGCTCTACAGTCGAAAATACATGGCGTACCGCCTGCAGAAGAATATAACCGGCTAACCTCCGGCAGCATGATAACCGTTGGGGTTAACAGGTATCCTTCTTACCTTTTTCCCCTGGCTAAGCCCGACACCTACTCGCGGCTGCGTGATATTGAAGCCCCTATGCTTGGCGCTTGTTATTTAACTGAGTGGACAGAAGGTATAGAACAACTGTACGATATTAATAACGAAATAGAAACCTATACAACGCCCGAGGATTTTCTGCAGAAAACAGCATTATTAAAAAATGATGTCATTAAACGCAAAAACCTAAAAACAAACGGGCAAAAACGGGTTCTAAACAACCATAGCATACCCGCTTCTTTAAAAGAAATATTGTGTACGCTAAATTTATAAGCTTCTTAAATCAACCGGTTAAATCTCCGGGGCTAAAAAACAAATACAATCCGGCCATTGAACAATATCGCGGACTATGCGCACTTTTAGTTATGATGGAGCATGGTACAGGGCATACCGATATGCTATTTAAAAATTTTACATGGCCGCTGTATGTCAACTATTTTGGTGCAGGCTTTTTATCGGTAATTATGTTCTTTTGTATTTCGGGCTATGTAATTGGTATCACTAACAGTAATACCAATTTTAGCATTTGGCCTTACATCAAAAAACGAATGATAAGGCTTTACCCCATATACCTGATATCAATAGCACTATGCGTAATTATTGCAGGCGGGATTACCGTATATGTATTATTTGGCAATATTTTCTTTCTTCAAAACGATACCCCTTACTTTGGTTTCAAAGTCCCCATATTTATTAATTATGTAACCTGGACTTTAAATAGCGAGGTTTTATATTACCTGTTATTTATCATCATAATTTATCTGAAGCCAAAAGTGTGGAAGCTGCTACTTTTTATGCTGATTCTTACGCTACTTGTTACCATTGCGCCTCCTTCGTTTTTAGCGGGTTATGCAAATGGTTATTACTTTTGGATATTAGGCCTGTTCATTGGCTGGAACCTTATAAAGGGCGATAACGATGTGCCTATACAACCCGTACCTATATTAAGTTTGTTATTCCTGCATTTATGCCAGCATCATTTGGGCATTGGTCAAATGATATTACATACACTTGGTGTGTACACATATTCGGGATTGAACTGGTTGTTTGATATCCCTTTTTGTCTGATGGTAATGAGTATTTTAACCAATCGCGATAACGCCTTTTTAAGGTTTAATAAAATAGTATGTTTCATCCTGCCCGCATTTGTTTTTATATTTTTAATAGCTACCAACCGCATTTTTGAAGATATACGCTGGATGATGTGTTTAATTTATTGGATCTTATCCCTGGTATTTTACTTTGAGAGAAAAGCATCGGCTTTTATTGCTGATAAACTTACCGGCGTAGGGAAAATATCATATGCCTTATACCTGCTGCACGTACCGGTAGCTTTGCTTATTAAAAAATTGATTTCCATAAGTAACCCAACTGCCGAAATAGTGGTTAAATACCTGCTTTGGATAAGTATTACTTTTTCATTGTCGATACTTTTAGAACTATACCTGCAACCGGCCATCAGGAAAACTTTGACCCGAGAATGAACAGGATCCACCTTTATTTCCGTTCACAACCTGCTACCGACCGCTTTTTCCCCGGCGACAGGTATATAATACCCGCGCTGCGTAAATTGATCAAAGGGAACAAGGTCTCTGGTATTGAAAAAGTATTTATAAACCTTTGTAAAGGGTTTGATGAGCTTAGCGTTGACTACGACATAAACCTGCCATTCAAAAAAATACAGCCGGGTGAGCCCGCTGTGGTTTTGGGAAATGGTAGGTATGCATTACAGGGTTACCATCAGCCTAATCCGGTTATAGCGGGTATCGGTTTAATGACCCACCCTTCAGAATGGCCGGGCTTGTTTACCGATTACCCTGTAGCCAAATATTTGCAGCACTCCGTATGGGCTAATAACGTTTATATACCCTATTATGGAACTGCTAATTGCGAAATATGGCCTGCCGGTGTCAATACAGGTAAATGGGCCCCCAGCGCAAACACAACAAAAAAATATGATATACTGGTGTACGATAAAATCATGTGGGATAAAGATGAAACCCGCAAACAATTAAAGGCACCTATTTTAGAAAAACTAAATAAACTTGGGTTATCATATGCAGAAATAACCTACGGCGATTATAAAGAGGCGAAATACTTTGACCTATTGCAACAAAGCAAAGCCATGATATTCCTTTGCGAGCACGAAAGCCAGGGCTTTGCCTGCTGCGAAGCAATGGCTACCAATGTACCCGTATTTGCCTGGAACAAGGGCCAATGGTTAGACCCCAATCGCTTCGCGTGGGGCGAAACAGAACCGGTGCCGGCATCATCCATTCCATTTTTTGATACGAGATGTGGTATGCAATTTAAAAACATGGAAGGTTTTGAAGCATCCATCGATCAATTTTGGCACACGCTAACCACCAATGGTTTTAAACCCCGCGAATATATTTTAGAAAATATCACATTAAAAAAAAGCGCGCAAAAAATGCTGGATATCATTAATAGCGTTTATTCATGAAGATCCTGCTCATCATGGATCCCGGTATCCCGGTGCCTCCCAAATTATATGGGGGCCACGAACGCCTGGTATATCTTTTCGCCGAGGAATACAATAAATTAGGCCACGAAGTAACCCTGCTTGCCGGGCCCGATTCAAATTGCAGCGGCAAAGTTGTAACGTTCGGTATAAATGACCTTAACAGGTCAAAAACGCAGCAATACAAAGAGGTTTTGTTTGTTTGGAAATACCTTATCCAAAACCACAAAGGTTTTGACCTCGTACACAACTTTGGGCGGCTTATATATTACCTGCCTATACTTAACAAACCCGTAAAGAAACTAATGACCTATGGCCGGCCGGTTAGCAGGCGTGGTATACGCATCATAAATGCTTTACCCAATAAAAACCTGGTTTTTACAGGCTGCAGTAACTACTGCGTGGCAACAGGTAATGTGGCAGGCCAATGGCATACCGTTTATAATGCGATAGATTTTAACCAATACCAGCTAAACAAAAACGTAGCCATAGATGCCCCGTTAATGTTTTTGGGCCGGCTTGATAAAATCAAGGGCGTGCATACCGCTATTAAAGCGGCAAATGCAACCGGTAATAAACTACTGATAGCCGGTAACATTTCACATACCGAAGATAACTATCAGTATTTTAAAACCGAGATCGAGCCGCATATTGATAACGACCGCGTAGTTTACTTGGGGGCATTAAATGACAAAGAAAAAAACCATTATTTAGGGCAGGCAAAAGCCTTATTGTTCCCGATTGAGTGGGATGAACCATTTGGCATTGTGATGATCGAGGCCATGGCATGCGGCACGCCTGTGATCGCATTTAACCGGGGATCGGTGCCGGAGGTCGTTGAGGACGGGGTAAACGGCTTTAGGGTTAACAATGCTGATGAAATGATCAAAAAAATAGATGGCATACAGCTTATTGACCGATCTGCCTGCAGGCGGGCTGCGATACAACGGTTTGACGTTAGTATCATAGCAAGCCAATACCTATCACTAAAAACAACGTAATTTATATGACTTTTAAACAAAAGATCGGATCTCTTATCGTTAAAAATGCCCCCGTATCTCCGGAGATATTTTCAATACTAAGGGGCGAATTTCGCGCTTTCAGGAACAGGTTAAATTATCGCCTTAATCCCTTTAAAAAAGCGGCAGTAAAAAAAATCATCAATGCCTCCAACATCAGCTTAAATGTTGGCTGTGGCCCTTTTGGGCACGATGGATGGGTAAATGTAGACCTAATGGCCCTGGAAAATGTTTCTTTTACTTATGATACCCGTAAGCACCTGCCATTTAAAGATGATTCTGTTGAAAGGATAAGGGTAGAACACTTTTTTGAGCACATAGATAAATCATTTGAAGCACCCTTTTTTTTAGAGGAATGTAAAAGAGTAATGAAACCCAGAGCAGTTTTAAGAATAGCGGTACCCGATGTGGAGAAATTTATTAACGCCTATTATCATAACGATGAAGAATCATGGAAAGCCCTTGGTTACAACATCAATAACCTTCCAAATGGTTTTGATACAAAAATTGCTATCCTGAACCACATTTTCAGGCAGGATGGTGAACATAAATATGCTTACGACTGGGAAGCACTGCAGTTCCTTTTAACAAAGCACGGGTTCAAAAATATTACCAGGCAACAGTACAGGCAGTCATTAGACGAACAGCTAGTTGAAGACCAGTTTAACCACAGCAACCATTCCCTATACGTAGATTGCGTAAAATAGCTTGAAAAAAGTTGTTCTTATTTCAGTAGGCCAGCCCTCTACCAACCCCCGGTTAGTAAAAGAAGCTAACGCTTTACAAAATGCGGGGTATGAGGTTTACGTGATCTATACTTTTTGGACACAATGGGCCTGGGAAACAGACAAACAACTGTTCAAAGAAATTAACTGGACTCCGATATTGGCAGGCGGCTCGCCGTTTGAAGCACGATCAACCTATTTTTTTACCCGGTTAAGGGTAAAGGCAGCCCGGTTTATTGCTAAACACATCACACTCAAATTTGGCATTGCAGAAATCGCCCTTGGCAGAACTTACCCGGAATTACTGAAAAAAGCAATTGCTATAAAGGCTGATCTGTATATCGCCCATATACAAGCGGCACTGCCTGTAGCCGTGAAAGCGGCAAAAAAACGTCTTGTAAAATGCGGTTTCGACATCGAAGATTTTCACCGACACGAGGTTACCGATGATACCACTTCATATGAGTATGTTATCTCCAAATATATTGATGATAAATACCTGCCGTTAACAGATTATTTAACGGCAAGCAGTCCGCTTATTGCCGATGAGTACCGCAGGCTGTTTCCAAATACCAACCCGGTCACTATATTAAATGTATTTCCAAAAAGCAGTGCGGTTAATCATCTGCATCAAAACAAAAATGAACCAATAAAACTCTTTTGGTTTTCTCAAACCATAGGTAACGGGCGCGGCTTAAGCAACATCATTAGCGCTTTAAAACTTTTAGAAAACAACCCGTTCGAACTTCATTTATTAGGCCAGACTGATGATGCCTTTAAAGAAAGCTTTGATTTGGGCGGGCTCCCTGTTTATTTCCATCAACCGGTTAACCCAAATAAGCTTATAGAATTTGCCATGCAGTTTGATATAGGTATAGCCGCCGAAAACAACACACCATATAACAGGGATATTTGCCTAACCAACAAAATATTTACATACATGCAGGCCGGGCTTGCTGTAATAGCCAGCGATACCACCGCACAACAGGCGTTACTAACCCAATATCCTGCAATAGGACTGGTGTACCAAAACAATCCTATCCATTCTTTGGCTGCTGCACTAAGGCATTATTCCGAAACTAACAATGCCCTTGCAGATGCAAAGCAAGCCTCGTTTAAATTAGCGCAGGAAAAGTTTAACTGGGAACAGGAAAGTATAACCTTCTTACAAACCGTGCAAAAAACATTGCAAGTATCTTGAAACGCAAAGTGCTCATCATATCGCCATACTTCCCGCCGGTAAACGCTGCGGATATGCAGAGGGTTAGGATGAGTCTGCCTTATTATGCAAATTTTGGCTGGGATGCAGAGGTGGTTTGTGTTGATGAACAATACACCGATATGGCGACGGATCAATTACTGCTGCAAAGTGTGCCCGGCACTATTAAGGTCCATCGTGTTAGCGCATTAAGTAAAAACTTTACGGCTAAATTTGGTTTGGGGAGCCTGGCACTACGTTCTTTATGGTATTACCGTAAAACAGTAAACAAGTTGCTGGCCCAACAAAAGTTCGATCTTATTTATTTTTCCACCACGCAATTCCCGGTTTGTATCCTTGGCAGTTATTGGAAAAAGCGTTTCGGGACCCCGTATGTGATAGATATGCAAGACCCATGGCATTCTGACTATTACCGGGATAAGCCTAAAGAACAGCAACCACCAAAATACTGGTTTTCATACCGGCTAAATAAATACCTGGAACCTTTGGCCATGAAACAGGTGGATGGCTTAATAAGCGTATCAGAAAGTTATATAGCTACACTTAAAGAGCGCTACCCGCAAATACAGAACATTCCGCAGGCTACCATTACTTTTGGCGCTTACCAACCAGATCTTACCATAGCGGCAAATAACGCTCAAAACTTCACATCACTGCTTGACACCAATCATAAAAATATAGTTTATGTTGGCCGCGGAGGTACCGATATGCACAAAGCGGTAAACGCTTTGTTTACCGCGTTTAAACAATGTGCGGATACAAACCCCGGTTTACTGAATAAAATAAGGTTCTACTTTATTGGTACAAGTTACGCCGCGGCAGGGCAAGGCATACCAACCCTATTACCGCTGGCAAAACAGCATGGGATGGAAAGTAACATCATCGAAATTACTGATCGAATTAGTTATTATCATACCTTGCTTACCCTGCAACAGGCTGATGCGCTATTTATCCCCGGATCTGACGATCCGGCATATACAGCATCTAAAATTTACCCATATTTACTTAGCAAAAGGCCCCTTTTGGCAGTCTTTAATCCTAAAAGCCCGGCAATTGCCACGCTTGGCGAATATGGGGCTAAGCATGTTTATACATTTGATAATGTTGACGGGATAGCGGGCTTTATAAATGAAGTTGCCAATGGAGTTGCCATTGCGCAAGATTATAATAATGACGCAGTAGAACGGTACTCGGCCAATAATATGGCAAGCCAGCAATGCCTGCTTTTTAACGCGGTGGTAAGCAAATGAGATTAGCTATTATTACCACACACCCTATTCAATATTACGCACCCGTTTTTAAGCTGCTTAGCCAACGTGGAAACATCAATATACAAGTTTTTTATACCTGGGGGCAGCAATCCCTCGATAAGCACGACCCCGGTTTTGGCAAACAAATAATATGGGATGTCCCCCTGCTGGAAGGCTATCCGTACCATTGGGTACCCAACACAGCCAAACAGCCCGGATCGCATCACTATAAAGGCATTGTTAACCCCGGTCTTATAACGCTTATCGAAAATTACAACCCCGATGCCCTATTAGTTTTTGGCTGGGCATATCAAAGCCATCTAAAGGCTATCAGGCATTTTAAGAATCGCATACCTGTGCTTTTCCGCGGGGATTCTACCTTATTAGATGAAACAGGGGGAATAAGGTCTCTTGTAAAATCAGTATTGCTTAAGTGGGTTTACAAACATGTAAACCATGCCTTTTATGTGGGTACAAGCAATAAAGCATACTTTAAAAAATTCGGCTTAAAAGAAAGCCAGCTAAGTTTTGCACCTCATGCTACCGATAACCTTAGGTTTGCGGCTGACAGAAGCTTAGAAGCACAACACCTCCGCCAAAAACTGGGGATTGGTACAAACGATCTGCTCATACTTTTTGCAGGCAAGTTTGAAAATAAAAAAGCGCCCCTGCTGCTGCTCAAAGCCTTTTTATTGTTAAATAAACCCAACGTACATTTATTATTTACCGGGAATGGTATCTTAGAAGGGCCTTTAAAAGCTGTCCCAAACCAAAACGTCCATTTTATGGATTTTCAGAACCAAACCTATATGCCGGTAATTTACCAGGCCTGCAATTTATTTTGCCTGCCATCAGGCGGGCCCGGCGAAACATGGGGGCTTGCTGTTAACGAAGCTATGGCTTGCAATAAGGCTATATTAGTGTCCGATAAGGTAGGCTGTGCTGTTGACCTGGTTAAACCCGGTTATAATGGCGCTATATTTAAAAGTGGCGATGAAAAAAGCCTGCTTAAAAACCTGATAGCACTAACCGGATCTGCCAACGAATTAACCGAGCTTGGTAAACACTCGGGTATCATCATAAAAGACTGGGACTTTACCAAAATTGCGATTGCAATTGAAAATAAACTATTGAATGAAACGAACTGACCGCATCAAGCTGAATTTTATCCGTAATTGGAATTTGCCCGGTAAAGAACGGCTGGCTCATTTTTTCAGTCCATCAAATCAGCTTAAAACCCAAATTAAGGATGGGATTGTATGGTTAAATACCGAGGATATTGCCATATATACAACTGCCGATAATTATATAGAATGGACCATTTTAAGCACCGGCACTTACGAAGACGAGATAAATAAACTAATCAGGATATCGTTAAAACCAGGCGAGAACGCTTTAGATATTGGGGGCAATATTGGTTTGCAAAGCATCCGCATGTCGCAATGTGTTGGCAATGGCGGTAAGGTTTATGCCTTTGAGCCGCTTAACCACCTGCAGGAAAAATTCAAAAAAAACGTATCGCTTAACAAGGCGGTTAATGTAACACTGCTCCCGTTTGCTTTATCGGATACCGAAACCGAGGCCGAATTTAGCATCAACAAAAATGCCTGGAACCAGGGCACTTTTAGTTTAAATGATTCACAAGTGCATACCGATAAGCAAACCGTGTATGTAAAAATTGCCGATAACCTGTCGGAGGTACAATCCTTAAACCACCTGGCATTAATAAAAATAGATGTTGAAGGGTATGAATACCAGGTTTTACGCGGCCTTACAAATACTTTAAAGCAACATAAGCCCCGCATTATTTTTGAGTACGATAGCAATTACTGGGCTACAATTGGCCAAAGTATAATAGACTGTACAGCCTTTTTACTATCATTGGGCTATACGCTATACCAAATAACATCTGTTGGCTGCGAATTGATAACTGATGTTAAAAAAATTGAAAGTGGAAACCTGTTTTGCATACCGCTTAAATAATGGCTAACAAACAAAAGCTGGAAAGGTACCTGGTACTTTATTTACCCTGGCTTTTAGCATCGATATTTAGGGCCGATGCCGTCTTGTCTTACATTATAGCCTGGCTGGGGTCATTCCTTATATTTTACATAACCTTATCGGGTTGGGTAAAACCGTTACCGCCAGACCGCAGCTTTAGCGAGCAACTAATGCGCCCGCTATTTATTATGCAAATAATATTTGCCGGTTTTATGTGTTGCACATCAATATTTTACTTTTTTGATGTATTGGGCTACAGCGATTTCAAAAAAACAACCAGCCTAATTTTAACCGACCAAACAAGGTTAATGTTTACAGCGCAATGCCAGCGCTATTACAGCCTTGCACACGCATCATTTGTTACCGGGATCTTAGTTTTCATGAAGTATCCCCAGGAAAAAAAATACTACATAGAGAAAGAAGTACTTGCTAATTTACTGTTAAGGGTAGCTTTTATCAGCTTCCCGGTATCTATAGCATTCCTTAGTATACCGGGGCTAACCCAGTTCTACTTCCAACTTAGCTCACTTAGTTTTATCGCGGGTACGCTGGCTTTGGCTTTTGCCATACCGCTAAACAAATCGTTAAACACTATTATTTGTACATTGCTGTATCTGTTTAACCTTTACGAGGCGTTTCATTCGGGGTTTAAAGAACCGGTTATTATCAGCATAATGGTACTGGGTGTATTTTTATACCCCAACTACAAAAAAATAATTACGGTAACGTTTATCCCCTTGTTATTAGCTGCTTTTATACTGTTACCTACCTACGTAACCAATTTTCGCCAAAATGCATGGTCGGGAGATTCTGATGCAGAAGAGTCATCCCAGTTAGCACTGGATGCCACGTTGAATAACGATAATGATGACTCTAACTGGTCGTTTTTTGTTTACCGTTTAAGCGAAATAGATATGTTTATCACCTTCGCGCAATCTACCCCGCAAAATGTAGATTACTACGGGGTTAAGTTACTGGAGCAATCGTTAATTGTAATTGTACCACGCGTATTTTGGCCCGACAAACCCGTTACAGAAGACCTGGTAATGCAGCGCGTGTACGATGCCGGTGTAGCTAACAGGCTGTCAAATGTATCTGCCAAGCCCGCGTTTGTGGTAGATGCTTACTTGTCCGGCGGCCTTATTGGCATATTTATTACGCTATTTGCTTATGGTGCTATAGCTCAGCTTATCTCTAAAAAAGCCGAACAGCTTTTTGGTGGCTATATCCTGGGCTCGGCATTAATATTTAGCGGGCTTTTCCAAATCTTTTGGCGTGGTTTAAGTTTTGAGTTTTTAATTAACTCCGTTTTTTGGAGCTATGTAACGATGGTTGTCATACAAAAAATTTTATTGGGCACTAATTTTCTTAAACGGGTTTGAAGGCACTAAACATTATTGCCGCTTATAAACCGGCCGTTATTTATGGTGGCCCTACAATGTCTGTAGCGATGTTGTGCGAGGAATTAAACCGGGCCGGTTTACACACAGAGGTATTTACCACCACCGCAAATGGCGTTGAAGAACTGCCCGTTAGTATAAATAAACCGGTTAATGTAGATGGCGTAACCGTTACCTATTTTAAACGGATCACTAAAGATCACACCCATTTTTCGCCCGCCTTGCTAAAAGCGTTGTGGAAAAGGGCCAAAGAGTTTGATGTGATCCATATCCATGCGTGGTGGAACCTCGTGTCGGTATTATCCTGCGCTATTGCTTTAGCTAAAGGGGTGCCGGTTATATTATCGCCGCGTGGCACATTAAGTAATTATTCGTTCGCTAACAACAACACCGGTAAAAAAAGGATTATCCATGCCCTGTTAGGCAAAAAATTATTGGCTAAATGCCATATCCATGTAACCGCCGCAAGAGAAAGCGTATCTATACTTGATGTTGTAAAACCCTTAAATATTACCACCATACCAAACTTTGTAAAGTTGCCGACAGCGAATGTTGAAAGACCCGCAGTAGCCGATGGGCCTATTAAACTGCTTTTCTTTTCGCGTATAGAAGAAAAAAAAGGACTGGATATTTTATTACAGGCACTTAATACCGTAACCATCCCTTTTCACGTAACCATTGCGGGCGATGGTGACATTACTTATATCAACAAACTTAAAGCATCCGTAACAGACCCGGCCATTACCGCTAAAATAACCTGGGCCGGGTTTTATAACGATGATAAGTTTATATTACTTAGCCAACACGACTTGTTAGTATTACCATCGCACGATGAAAACTTTGGCAATGTAGTAATAGAAAGCCTTAGCGTAGGCACGCCCGTATTAATTAGCTACAACGTTGGCCTTGCCAATTACGTTAAAGACCATAATCTGGGCTGGATCTGCGATACCGATGCGGCATCGGTAAGTGATGCTATTAATAACATGACCGACTACAATACAAAAATAACTGAAATACAAAAAAAAGCACCGGGTATAATCAGGGCAGACTTTTCGGGCTCGCGGTTACAGCAGCAATACATTAATTTTTATAAAGATATTTTAGCACATGAGCGATTATAAAGATTATGGGTACCACAGCAGTGCCATAACCTACAATTTTGATTACGTATTGCAGCCGCTGCTAAATATGCTGGATATAAATAAAAACCTGTGTATTTTAGACCTGGGCTGTGGTAATGGGTTTCTGGTAAATCATTTGATAACTTTAGGTTACAATGCTTATGGTACCGATGCTTCAGAGAAAGGCATCGAGATAGCCAAACAAAAAAATGCCGACAGATTTTTTGTTCAGGATTTATCGACAGGGAAACTGCCCATACAATTACAGGGGTTAAGTTTTAACACCATTATATCTACCGAGGTTATTGAACACCTATACGACCCGGAAGGCTTTATTAAATTTTGCAGGCAGGCATTGGCTGCAAAAGGCGAAATCATACTCTCTACCCCCTACCACGGGTATTTAAAAAACCTGGTATTAAGCGTTTTTAATAAGTGGGATAGCCATATTAGCCCGCTGTGGCTTGGCGGCCACATAAAAATGTGGTCGAGGGCGACGCTGAGCAAAGTGTTAACAGCTAACGGATTTACAGTAACCCATTTTAAAGGTTGCGGCAGGATCCCTTATCTTTGGAAATCTATGTTGATTAAAGCCCGGTTGAATTGAACACGCAATTTTCTTTTATAATACTCACCTATAACGAAGAAATTCATTTGCCCAGGTGGCTTGCCTCGGTAGCGGGGTTAAACGCGGCAACGTACATTTTAGACTCGGGCAGTACAGATGGTACACTTAAAATTGCAGCTGATGCAAATGCGACCGTTTTACATAATAAGTTTGAGAACCACCCAAAACAGTGGGACTTCGCCTTAAAAAACTTTGACGTTAAAACCCCGTGGGTAATTTGCCTTGATGCAGACCAGGTTGTAACGCCCGAATTATTTACGCTGTTGCAAAACTTTAAAAATGAGGCCTGCCAGAATATCAACGGTATTTACTTTAACCGCAAAAACTTTTTTAAAGGCCGGTGGATAAAGTATGGTGGTTATTACCCGTTCTATTTGCTAAAAATGATCAGGTTTGGTGTAGGCTTTTCAGATACCAGTGAAAATATGGATCATCGCCTTGTGGTGCCAGGTAACACCATGATCTGGAAGGATGGCCACCTGTTAGAAGAGAACCTAAAAGAAAATAAAATAAGCTTTTGGATAGCCAAGCATAACACATACAGCGATTTGCTTGCCACCGAAGAAACAGAACGGATGTTGAACCTAAGGCTACAAACCGTTACGCCAAGGTTTTGGGGTTCGCCGGATGAACGCACCGCATGGCTTAAACGCAAATGGTGGAAACTGCCACGCTATGTAAGGCCCATGCTGTATTTCATTTATCGCGTTATATTTAAACTGGGTATATTAGACGGCCGCACAGGCTTAATTTTTCATTTTATGCAGGCATTTTGGTTCCGGCTTGTTGTCGATATAAAAATTGACGAACTTTTAAAACAACAAAACACTGATGGGAAATAAACCGAAACTAAACCCGGCATTGGTTTTTGTATTAAAGTTTTTATGCTTGTTTGGCCTGTTGTACGGGTTTTACATAGTTTATCTCAGCATCACCACTCCCGGTGGTATGCACATCTCCTTTTTTGAAAAACACCTAAACTTTATAAGCGGCTTAAGGTATATATTGATAGAAAGCAGCGCCAGGGTCTTAAATATACTTGGTTACCAAACGCGCACAAACATTAACCAACTGCTTACCGTTGGCCATAATATATTACGTGTAGGGTTTGATTGCCTTGGTTTTGGGGTAATGTGTTTTTTTAGTTCGTTTGTGGTTTCTTATCCCGGCAGTTTTAAATCTAAATTGTTATTTTGTACAATGGGCTTGGTTACCATACAATTATTAAATATATCGCGGTTTGTTTTACTTGGCCTGTATTGGAAACACAATACCAATATTTATCTTTCTGACCATCATACAATATTTAACATCGTTGTTTACATACTCATCGCTATCAGCTTGTATTTTTATACCCGCTATCAAGACAAAGCCACTACTTTAAATGCAGCAAACAAACCTATCGGTATATAATAATCACCCTTACCACCCGGGCGGCAATGCCTTCAAAAGGCTGTTGTGGTATTATGTGAACGGTTTGTTTTTCAGATCGGGCTGGTTGCCTGTAAGCGGAGTTAAAGTTGTTCTATTGCGCTTATTTGGCGCGAGTGTTGGTAAGGGGGTGGTCATTAAGCCCTGCGTAAATATCAAATATCCATGGCACCTTAAAATTGGTAACCACAGCTGGGTAGGCGAAGCCGTTTGGATAGATAGCTTAACCACGGTTATTATTGGCAGCAACGTTTGTATATCACAGGGCGCAATTTTGCAAACCGGCAGCCATAACTACAAAAAGCCTACGTTCGATCTCGTAACCGGGCCAATCACTTTAGAAGACGGCGTTTGGATAGGTTGCGGGGCAATTGTTAACCAGGGTATTACCGTAGCAAGCCACGCTGTACTAACGAGTGGCTCTGTTGCTACAAAAGATCTTGAAAATTATACCATTTATCAGGGTAACCCTGCCATTAAACTGCGCAGTCGTTCTATCGAATAAAACCTGTTATGCGTTATAAAAACCTACCTGCACATCGTATTATCCTGCTAACAGTATTTATAATTGTTGCTGTACTTGGCGTATTGGTTATCATTACACCGGCAGCAATCTTCCCCGATGCAAGCTGGGGTTTCCAGGTTTTACGATCGATGGAGTTGGGCGGGCCGTTTAATGTGCTTACCAAACCAAGCCAGGCAAATATCGCTTTAAACACCAGCGAGTTTATCTCTTGGTGGTCGCCGGGGCAGTATCTTGTCCCATACTTTTTTAAAACCTTGTTTGGGGTAAATACCGGTCATGCTGCGGCTTTAACCACCATGTTTTGCCAGTTAATTGGCTTAATAGGGTTCTACAAATTCTTTAAGAAGGCAGGTTTTAGCCGGTTCATCAGCGCTTTAAGTTTACTGGTGATCATTTGCCAGCAGGCATTTTTAACCCCATACATCTTTTACATCGGCGGCGAAACTTTGTTGTTCGCTTTCGCGGGATGGTTCCTGTACGGATGCCTCATATTCAATAAACCCGATTGGAAGCTGATCCTTTTTATACTGTTCTCCGGCTGGATAGGTTTTATCTGCAAATCATCATTCATCTGGATCTATTTCGCGGGGTTACTATTTTTGTGGGTACAGCTATCTGCCGGGAACCGTAGCGCAAAAGCATGGCTCTTTAAAGGTTTCCGGATAGGTATCCCGGCCTTAATATCGGTTGTTGCTATCTACTGGCTATATTTTTCAAAAGGCCAAAATCCCGCGTCCAGGTCAAACGGTATCGATCTGAGCTGGAAGGTATTCTCCTTCCCCATCGCCTCGCCAATACTCGCAGGCTTTTCTGCCGACGACCTGGTGAATGGTTTTATTTTTCATAATGATGATGCGGTACTATCTGCGGGCTGGGCGGCCGCCGTGCTAATCCTGCTGGCCATATTGAGCATTGTATTAGTATGTAAGATTATCACCAAAGTGCCCGATAAAAACTATCGCCACATCATCATTATATTTTATGGTGTATCCTTGTTATTCTTTGGCTCAGCATTTTTGCGCCGGTTAGATATTTCTTACGAGGCAAGACACTTTAGAATTATAGGCTTATTGATCACACCGGGGGTGCTGTACTTATTCAGTCAGTACAAGATGGTTTATAGGGCGTTTTTAGGTGTTTTTGTGGCGGTTATTGGCTGTTTTTCGGTCGTGTTTTATTACACCGGGTCGCATGGTTTGCATCAATATACAGCGTACGGAACATCGGGCGTTGGCCAGCAATTTATAGATCAGGAAAGCCTTAATTATGTTAAACAGCTTGACGATAAGTACAGGAATGCCACCTTCGTTTTCTTTAGCCCCGATCTTGGTCTGGAGATTAAGCACAACAGGATAATTACACTTGACGCACTAAATTCCGATATCAATATCGACTTTAACCAGTATATCCACAAAGGCCACGCAGGCCCCCTATATATCATAATGCCAGTATATTATGTAGGCATAAGGGCATCTGTAATCCTAAAATCTTTCCCGGGGTACAAAGGCTTTTCACTTAAAGAAATGAGTGACAACTATGTACTTTACTTTGCTACTGAGGCGCGATAGCGTCTTTGTTAATTTCTTTCCAAAGTAGATCCTTCAATTCAGTAATATTCCGTTGGGCAACCGAGGATATGAATACGTAAGGGATATCTTTAGGCACTTCCTTCTCCATCTCTTCCTGCAATTCAGCGTCAAGCATATCAGATTTGGTTATAGCTAATACCCGCGGCTTGTGTATCAGTTCGGGGTTGTATTCGTTAAGTTCTCTTAACAGGATATCGTATTCTTCTTTAATAGTGCGGTTGGTATCGGCAGGTACCATAAACAACAACACCGAGTTACGCTCAATGTGGCGTAAGAAACGGATGCCAAGCCCTTTGCCCTGTGATGCACCCTCTATAATACCCGGAATATCGGCCATAACAAACGATCTGTTATCGCGGTAGCCAACTATACCCAAATTAGGCACCAGTGTTGTAAAGGCGTAATCGGCGATCTCCGGCTTAGCAGCAGATACTACCGAAAGCAAGGTTGATTTACCAGCGTTTGGAAAACCTACTAAACCAACATCGGCCAATAATTTTAGTTCAAGGATGTTCCAGTCTTCTTCGCCATCCTCGCCGGGTTGTGAGTAGCGCGGGGTTTGCTGGGTAGCCGTTTTAAAGTGCCAGTTACCCTGGCCACCACGGCCACCTTTTGATAAGATCCTGGTTTCGCCATCGGCGCTTATTTCAAAAAGCACTTCACCCGTTTCGGCGTTTTTGGCTATAGTACCTAAAGGAACTTCTAAGATCTCATCGCGGCCGGTTTTACCAGATCGTAACGAGCTACCACCCGAATCGCCGTCTCCGGCAATAACGTGCTTGCGGAATTTTAGGTGAAGCAGCGTCCATAACTGGGCGTTACCTTTTACAATAACGTGCCCGCCGCGGCCGCCATCGCCACCATCTGGGCCACCTTTTGAGGTTAAAATATCGCGGTGTAAATGCGATGAACCCGGACCACCATGTCCCGAACGGCAGCATATTTTTACGTAATCAACAAAATTTGAGCCTTGAGACATAGTTTTATGTTTTGAGTCGGAAAGTTTTTTAGACTGAAAGTCCGAAAGACGGTAAGCAAACTGCTTTACCAACTTCCGGACTTTACTGCCTTGCCTACTTTCGGACTATATGATTAATAAGCGTCGATAACCGAATTTATAGAAGATAATATCTCATCTATAGAGCCAATACCATTGATGCTTTTATATTTATCCTGCTTTTTGTAGAAGCCTGCAACCGGTGCAGTCTTATCATTATATTCTTTAATACGCTTGCGAATTACTTCGGGGTTGGCATCATCCGGCCTGCCCGAGGTTTCGCCACGTTTCAATAAACGTTGCTCCAATTCGCCGTCGGTAACTTCCAGGGCTATCATGCCCGAGATTGCTGAATCTTTTGATTCAAGTAAATTGTCCAACGCTTCGGCCTGTGCAACCGTGCGGGGGAAACCATCAAAAATAAAGCCTTTTGCGTTTTTATTAGCATCAAGCTTATTGCTGATCATACCAATCACAACACTGTCCGGAACAAGCATGCCCTCGTCCATCAGTTTTTTTGCTTCGAGGCCAAGCTCGGTACCTTGCGAAATCTCGCCGCGTAACAAATCACCGGTTGAAAGGTGAATTAAGCCAAATTTCTCGATAAGATTTTGTGATTGGGTACCCTTCCCTGCTCCGGGCGGGCCAAACAGTACTAAGTTAAGCATCCCTTTGTGATTAAAGTTAAAAGCCTTTCAGTTATTCAAAACGGAAAGGCTTAATTTTAGTGTGCACTTGTAGGGATTCGAACCCCAAACCTTCTCATCCGTAGTGAGATGCTCTATCCAATTGAGCTACAAATGCATTTAGATATAAACTGTTACCGACTAAACCGGCAACCGCCCCGTTTTTTACGGACTGCAAAAATAAGATTTTCTACATCCATTGCAAACTTTTTTATCAATTACTTTACTTTTTCGGCAATCGCCTCAAAATTTGGCAGGTCGCCGGCGTTCTCTAACACCTCGGCATAGATCACATTTTGCTCCTCATCTATCACAAAAGCAGCACGTTGCGATACGCCTTTCATACCAAAAGCAAACTCGGCGTATAATGCACCATAGGCTGCAGAAACTTCTTTGTTAAAATCAGAAAGTAAAGGAAATTGGTAAGAATTTTCTTCTTTAAACTTAGCCAGGGTAAATGGCGAGTCGACAGAGATGCCTAAAATTTGGGCGTTTAAGCCATCGTAATAACCAAAGCTATCGCGCATGGTGCAAAGCTGCGTGGTACATACACCAGTAAATGCCAACGGGAAGAAATGAATCACCACTTTTTTGTCCTTAAAGTCGGTTAATGAAACTTCTTTAAGATCTGACGAGGTTAATTTAAAATGCGGTGCGGCCTGGCCTACTGTTATCGACATGTTGTTTTTATGTTTTTGTGCTGCAAATAAAATGATTATTCGCCTATTTATTATAACAGCGATGTTATTTATAAAAAAATATATCTAAAAATTTTGAAATAATAAAAATCATGGTACATTTGTAGTGTACTACTTAACTAATACACTATGATACAATTCAACAATTTATCTTTTGGTTATTCTCGAAAACGACTTCTTTACAAAAATTTAACGCTATCAATCGAAAATGGCAGCATATATGGCTTATTAGGTAAAAACGGAGCAGGCAAGTCTACACTGTTAAAAAACATGGTAGGTACATTATTCCCATTGGAGGGCACAATATCTATAAATGGTAAAGAACCAAAAAGCCGTAAGCCATCTTTTCTTCAAACTATTTATTACATAGCCGAGGATGTATTTGTGCCACCTGTAACTATTAAACAATATGAAAGGCTCTTCGCCCCTTTTTATCCTTTATTTAATAAAGAAAGTTTTTACAAGTATTTATTGGAACTGGAAGTAAGCATTGATGGCAAGTTGAATAAATTATCATTTGGGCAGCAAAAAAAATTTGTTATTGCTTTTGCATTAGCCTGCAATACCGAAGTACTATTAATGGACGAACCCACTAACGGGTTGGATATCCCATCTAAAGCGCAATTCAGAAAACTTATCGCGTCAGTGATGAATGAAGACCGCATCATTTTCATGTCCACCCATCAAATACGCGATTTGGAGAACATGATAGACAAGGTAATGATTGTGGATGACGGCAACCTGCTGTTACACTCTTCTATTACAACTATTGCCGAAAAACTTTGCTTTAAAACTGTAACCTCCCCTCCGATAGGAGTAAAAGTACTATACACAGAAAAAATGCTTAGGGGTACATCGGTAGTTATAGAAAACATAAACGGCGAAGATTCGGCTCTCAACCTCGAACACCTATTTAACGGAGTTACAGAAAACCCAGCGATGGCCAAACAATTATTCCCACTTAACTAACGCCTGATATGAACGATACTTTTAACCTAACCCGGTTTAGCTTGTTGTTAAAGAAAACAGTTTTAGAACGCCCCGTACAACTTATCGGCCTTATGGGGCTAATTTTATGTTTTACACTCATTTTATATTCGCTTGTATTATATAGTATTGATTATGGGTCTGCTCAAAACATCTCTTTTATATGGGGGTTTATTGGCGGCGGTACTGTGTTAGCATCCTTTGTTTTCGGCTATTTTAATACCAATGCAGGTGGCTCTGCTTATTTAACATTGCCTGCCTCGGCGCTTGAGAAATGGCTTTGCAGTGTTTTAATAGCTGGCATATTTTTCCTTGTTATCTTTTTGAGTTTCTACCGGGTTATGGATTATATTTTTGTAACAGCGTACCATAAAGGGTTAGACCATACAAGCCCTCTCTATCAGCGGCTTTACGACCATGTGTACCTATATCCCCTTTACCAAAATAATGTGGTAAACAAGGTATATATAATATGGGCTAATTGCGCCGGAGTAATGCTGATTGGCTCGCTGTATTTTAACCGGGTGGCAATTGTAAAAGTATCCTTATTAGTTTGTGTAGTGCTTGGGTGCATTTACTTTTTAAATTTGGCCGTTGCAAGTGCATTATTTAGCAATATTGATGTCGCCTTTCCATTTTATACGGTGCTGATAAAAGTACGATCGGAGGTTGGTGTGATACAGTTACCGCAAAGAGCATACCAGATGTCAGATATATTTATTAATTATATTTTACCTGCTACATTGTGGATAACGGCCTATATAAGGCTTAGAGAGAAAGAAATTTAGAATGGATTTTAGAGAAAAACAAGCAATATATCTACAAATAGCCGAGTACGTTTGCGATCAGATACTACTAAAACATTGGCAATGCGGCAATAAAATACTAAGCATCCGTGATTTGGCTGTGATGATGGAGGTTAACCCCAATACTGTACAGCGCGCGTACGATTTTTTGCAACAGCGAGAAATTATAACCAACAAACGTGGCATAGGTTACTTTGCTGATGATGATGCAGTAAACCGAGTGGTCAGCTTTCGGAAAGAACAGTTTATAGAAAACGAATTGCCCCTATTTTTCCGCAACATCTATCTTCTTAATGTCCCGATAGAAGACATAAGTGTACGTTACAAATCATTTATAAATCAAAATTTCAAAGATAATAAAGATGAAAAATAAAACAGGCCTTAAAATAAGTACTGCCATATTACTTACGGTTTTAACATTAATGGTGATAGGTGTCTTTGCATCAAATTTAGTATTAAAACATGTATACGACAAAATAGATAAAAGCGACCTTTATTGGAATTACAACCGTATACTGGAACAACCTTACCATCACCTAAAAATAGAAGGCGGAAATATAACCAACATTATTTTCGAACAAAACACGAAACCATCAGTGCGGGTGCTAAACGACTGGAGAGAGTACGAGAAAGATGTTACTTTTAGAGCTTTTGTTAAAAATGACACGCTACACTTTATCTTCCCCAATAAATATAAAAACTTAAATGAACGCGACTGGATGAGCCGCACAGTGTTAGTGCGTTTATTTGCCCAGCAATTACTATCAATAGATGGCAGCAACACCAACCTTGAATTACAAAAGTTGAGACAAGCTAATATCAGCATTAAATTAAACGGAAAATCGCGCCTGGAGGTAGAAAGTTATAATCACAATTTCGACACGCTAAGTGTTACCCAGGCAGATTCGAGCCAGGTATCGTTCGAAATGTCGCCAGAATTAAAAGGCACTCAAAACATGACATTTAAAAACGTTACCGCCTTGTTAAAGGACTATACTTTGCTGGATATTGGGCACGGCTATGCAGCTAAATTAAACCTTAATCTGGCAGATAGTGCAGCAGTTATACTTTCGGGCAAATCACTAAAGGCAATGCAACAATAATATGCATTGCAAAACATTTTTTATGGTTTGATGTGTTACCAATAGATATGAAAGCCATCATCATAACCCAGCCCGGCGGGCCCGAAGTTTTGCAAATTGAAGAAAGTCCTATTCCTGCCTATACCTCAACCGAGGTACTCATCAAAGTGATGGCAGCGGGCATTAACCGGCCGGACGTGGCGCAGCGTAAAGGCAACTATCCACCACCTGCGGGTGCGCCTGTTGACATTCCCGGATTGGAAATAGCAGGTATTGTGTCCGAAGTTGGCAGCGACGTTACCCGCTGGAAAGTTGGCGATAAGGTTTGCGCCCTTGTGATTGGCGGAGGCTATGCGGAATATTGCAATGCACCCGAGGGCCAATGTCTTCCCATACCCGATAACCTTTCATTCGCCGAAGCGGCATCCCTCCCGGAAACCTTCTTTACCGTATGGAGCAATGTGTTCGACAGGGCTAAATTGCAACCGTGCGAAAGCTTGCTTGTACATGGCGGCAGCAGCGGCATTGGTGTAGCGGCCATCCAAATGGCAACTGCCTTGGGCAGCAAAGTTTACGTTACAGCAGGCAGCAAAGAGAAGTGTAAATTCTGTGAAGACCTTGGCGCGATAAAAGCCATGAATTATAACGAAGAGAAGTTTAACGATGTGATAGCCGGGCTAACTGATAGTAAAGGCGTGGATGTAATATTAGATATGATAGGCGGTGCTTACACTTCCCTCAACATTAAAAGCCTTGCTACCGAAGGCCGGTTGGTGCTCATCAATACCATGAAGGGTAAAACAGTAGAGGTTGACCTAAGCGAAGTAATGCGCAAACGTATCAACATAACCGGTTCTATGTTACGCTCTCGCGATGTGGGGTTTAAAGCGGCCATCGCCCAAAATCTCGAAGAGCATATTTGGCCCTTACTGGCATCGGGGAAAATAAAACCTATAGTCTATAAAGTATTTACTGCTGACGAAGCGGCAAAAGCCCACGAGTTAATGGAAAGCAGCGAGCATATGGGGAAGATAATGTTGAAGTTTGAAGAGAGCTTATAGTTGATGGTTCATAGCAAAAACACCATGAACCATCAACTAATATTAATTCGGGAACTTAACTCCGCGGTAGTTTGAAATATTTACGGCCGGTATTGTTGAGCCGTAGTTTGAGTTGATCGCTTTGATGAACTGGTTAGCTACAATAGCATAACCGCGTGGCGTTAGGTGAACTCCATCCAGCGAAAAGATACCACCACTAATATAGCTTGAGTTTGCACTCACACCATCAATTAACAAACCATTTGCTTTAACACCATTAAGGTAAAAATAAGCATCAAATACAGCTAAGCCTTTTGTAGCGGCTACTGCTTTAATAGTTTTGTTGTAGTCGGTAACGTAATCTTTTACTATGGTCACTTCGTTATTATCCAACACATATTGATTTTCGATAGGCGCGTAAGGTGTTAGTCCGTAAGGCACCATACCTACAGGTGAAGTAACCATAGCCCCTATTTTTGCTGTAGGGAAAGTTAATACGATTAGATCTGAGGCAGTCGCGGCACGTGGCGCATAAGTTGTATTAGTAATATCTACAGTAGCACGTGCATTTACATAAAGTGCCTGGGCTTGTGGATTAGCCTTTTGCACAGCGCCTAAAATAGCACCAACTGTAACCGTAGTAAAATATGGTACCGATGTTACGTCCGGAATAGTTGCAACAGCACCTTTAGCGCCCTTTTCGGTTAGTTTTGATATAGATAAAGTATACAGCTGCGCAAATTGTGTTTTATCAGTCAATACATCGCCTGCGCCACCACTGGTAGCATAACCTAAGGCATCGTTATAACCCAACCAGTCGGTAAAAAAGGTGAAATCTTTGGCGGTAACAAAATCAAGGTAAGTAGTATTATTTGTTGGTGGGTTACCCGGCAGCAAACGCTCAAAATATGGGTTTAAATTACCATAAGGCGCGTAAGTTATCTGTTTTAATTTAATACCCGGCACACCGTAGTTATTAAGGTCTCCGCTGTATTTGGTTAATAGAGTAACATCACCAAAACCGGGGATGGTTACTTTACCACGTACCGCATTATTTTCGGTAACAGTAGTAGTAATAGGCGTGCCATTAGGATTAAAGCCGGTCAATTTCAAATAGGTGGAGCCATTTGCCTGTGCTTCGGTAAACAATGGCTGGGTAAATGTACCGCCACCAACTAAAGCCATTTGTTTGGCAATGATGCTTGGGTAGGAGTTTTGCTGGCCTTCCAGGTATAAACCGTTATCGGCAAAACCTGCGGTTAACGAGTTACCTACTGAGATGTAGCGGGTAAAATCGGCAGTTCCTTCGCTTTTCTTGGGGCTCTCGAAAGATGGTTTGCAACCTGCAAATAGTGCAAATGTTGCAGCAAAGTATATATATTTATTAAACGTTTTCATTTTTTTGATGGTATTACCAGTGGTAAGAAAGTGAAACACCCGGGATGTAAACATTGCTTTTGAATGTCCCCGATAAGTTAGATTCGATATTGGTTTGGAAACGAGAGAACAAGTGTTCGTACTCGAAAGAAAAATCCAGATCGAGCTTATTCGTAAGCTTGTAACCCAATCCTGCTGTTAAGTAATAGCGGTTAGCATCCGGCACTTCCGGGGTTACATAACCATCATTTACCGCAGTGCTGGCGTAACCACCACCAAGGCGTACGGCAACCTTACGGCTTGTTTTATATTGCGCACCACCCCTTAAGCTGAATGCATCTTTATAGTTTCGTGGCGAATAGGTATCCTGCAAGGTGGATGTGTTTGATGCATAATCAAACGCCAGGGATTTGTATGAATGCCATCCCACAAAATTCGCGTCGAAGGCAACCGTCCATTTCGCATCCGGGGTATAACCAAAACCGATTGAAGCATTTGCCGGCAACGGGATACCTGCCATAAATGTGTTTGGCTGAGGGAAGTTTGCCTGCAGCGAATTTGCCACACTAAAAAAAGCATCACCCTTTTTTATAGTAGTGTTAACCTGCGAGCGGTAATCTAAACCAATAGTAAATTTGCTGCTTGGTTTAATAAAGATACCGGCATTCCACCCGTAACCGCGGCCGCCGCCTGTTAAACGCGCCTGGCCGGGATTGCCATCAGGGCCACTCACCGGGATAGCGCGTTGTAAGTCAACCGAAGCGTGGTTATAGACAAAACCTGCACCAATACTTAAGTAATCAGTCAGTTTGTAGCTAACCGTTGGCTGGAAGAATATCGCTTTTAGATCCAGGCTTTCCAGCACGTATTTACCTTGCCAGTTGCTGCCCCAGTCGATTAAACCGCCAAACGGGGTGTACACACCAAGGCCTACTTTCCAGCGGGCCGCCTTAGGCCCCCAAACAGCGTAGGCATTAAAAGGGGTAGCAACTTTTTCTTTTACAAATGCTGTACCCGATGCACCCGCACCCTGAAAACCCGACTTAAAAAAGAGCGGACTTATACCTGCCTGCAGATAGTTTTCAGATAACATGGCCATTGCACCGGGGTTAAAAACAACCGAAGCCCCATCCTGCAGCAAGCCGGTGCCGGTGTGGCCCATGCCTATTTGCTTTTGTCCGTTTAGGTTAACCATAAAACCCTGGGCATAGATAATACCAGGCGATAACCATATTAAGAGTAGTAGAGTTTTTTTCATTTAATACGTTAAGAGGCTGTAAAGCCGGTTTTAAATTTGGTAAACAAAACTACAAAATTGTCGCTAAAAAATTCCACGCAAATTTCTTCACATTACTATTTAAATATTTGGCAATAAACCTTAACTTTGCACCTCTGAAATAGTACCGTTTTGTATAGAAGGCATCTGTTTCATTATAAATTATTTAAAACACCAGGTTATATATGCCAAACATTGGAAAAATATCAAGGATCATCGGTCCGGTAGTTGACGTAAGTTTCGCTGATGATGCACATCTTCCTAAGATCTATGATGCGCTTGAGATCACAAAAGACAACGGACAAAAAATCATTTTAGAAGTTCAGCAACATTTAGGTGAAGACCGTGTGCGCGCAATCGCTATGGACTCGACCGACGGTTTGCTGCGCGGCATGAAGGTTTTAGATACCGCTGCTGCTATTAAAATGCCGGTTGGTGAGCAAATCAAAGGCCGTGTATTTAACGTAGTAGGTGATGCAATTGATGGCATCCCTAACCTTGACAAAACCAATGGCCGCTCAATCCACGCAACTCCTCCGCGTTTCGAAGATCTATCTACCGAAACTGAGGCATTGTTTACCGGTATTAAAGTAATTGACCTTTTAGAGCCCTATGTAAAAGGTGGTAAAATTGGTTTGTTTGGTGGTGCCGGTGTTGGTAAAACAGTATTAATACAAGAACTGATCAATAACATCGCGAAAGCTTATGCAGGTTTATCTGTATTTGCAGGTGTAGGTGAGCGTACCCGTGAAGGTAACGACTTATTGCGCGAGATGCTTGAATCGGGCATTATAAAATACGGCGATGCATTTATGCATTCAATGGAAGAAGGCGGATGGGATCTTTCTAAGATAGACCCTGAAGCTTTGAAAGAATCAAAAGCGACATTTGTTTTCGGACAAATGAACGAGCCTCCCGGTGCACGTGCACGTGTGGCACTTTCTGGATTGACCCTTGCAGAGTACTTCCGCGATGGTGATGAAGAAGGTAAAGGCCGTGATATTCTGTTCTTTATTGATAACATCTTCCGCTTTACACAAGCAGGTTCTGAGGTATCGGCACTATTAGGTCGTATGCCATCGGCGGTAGGTTACCAGCCAACACTGGCTACCGAGATGGGTACCATGCAAGAGCGTATCACTTCGACAAAACGTGGTTCAATTACATCTGTACAGGCCGTTTATGTACCTGCAGATGATTTAACTGACCCTGCACCGGCAACAACATTTGCTCACTTAGATGCAACAACCGTACTTTCACGTAAAATTGCCGAGCTTGGTATTTACCCTGCGGTGGATCCATTGGATTCTACCTCACGTATCCTTAGCGCAGCTATCTTAGGCGACGAGCATTACAATACCGCTCAACGCGTTAAAGAAACTTTACAACGTTATAAAGAGCTTCAGGATATCATCGCCATCTTAGGTATGGATGAACTTTCTGAGGAAGATAAGTTAATTGTATCACGCGCACGCCGTGTTCAGCGTTTCTTATCACAACCATTCTTTGTTGCCGAGCAGTTCACCGGCTTAAAGGGTGTATTGGTTGACATTAAAGACACCATCAAAGGTTTTAACATGATCATGGATGGCGAAGTTGATGAGTACCCTGAAGCAGCATTTAACCTTGTAGGCAGTATTGAAGATGCTATTGAAAAAGGTAAAAAATTATTAGCAGAAACTAATAACTAAAGCCCCACCAGACGTCCCCGCAGGGGAGGAAGAAAAGGCATAATAATAATTAAATTAAAATCTTCTCCCTTCCGGGGAGAGTTAGAGAGGGGCTCATGACATTAGAAATTCTTACTCCTGATAAAAAGATCTACGAAGGCGAGGCTACCTCGGTTACCTTACCCGGTACATTAGGGTTTTTAGAGATCTTGAATAACCACGCCCCTATTATTTCTACTTTAAACGATGGCAAATTAACCATCCGCGGTGCCGCAGGTACTAAAGAAGAAGTATTTTTTATCCAGGGTGGTGTGGTAGAAGCCTTAAACAATAAGGTTACTGTATTAGCGGAGGGTATTATTATTAAATAGACTTTGTATATTGATATATGGAAAGTCCGGTCAGTATTGGCCGGACTTTTTTTTTGCTTGTTTTTTGTTCTTTGAAATTTTTATTGCAGCAGGGTACAAATGTCTTTATAGCCGCTACTTTTTGCCGCATCGCAAATACTTTTTACGTCCTTATTTACTAAGGCTTTATCAGCATGATATAGTAGCAGTAGTTTCACTACTTCTGCATTACCTTTTTGGGCCGCCAGATATAAGGCTGTTTCGCTATCACGGTTCACCGGATTTGGATTTGCGCCTTTTTCAAGTAACTGTTTTACAATAGCTAAGTGGCCTTTGTAGGATGCTATTAATAATGGTGTCGATTTATCCTGGGCTTTACAATTAATATCAACCCCTTTAGTAAGGAGTAATTGAACAATTTCTGTTTGTCCGTTCCTTGCCGATATTATCAAAGGGTTCCAGTTATGTTCATCCGGCGTGTTGACGTCCGCTCCATTTTCAATTAGATAACCGGCAACTTCAACATCGGCGCTTTGGCATGCCACCATCAATGGTGTCCAGTTAGATTTTGAGGTTAAAGAAATGTCCGCCCCGTTCTCTACAAGCAACTTTACAGCTTTAATATCATTCCCGATAACGGCTATAAGCAAGGGCGTCATGTTATTTTCGTTACGCTTATTTACATTGCTTTTAGATTTTATCAGCTCGGCAATTTTGTCATAATCTTTACCCTTTATGGCTGTAAAAATCTCCTGCCCAAAACAAGTTGTCGAATAAGCAAAAAGCATAAAAAGTATTATTTTCTTCATATTGTGTGTTTAAGATAGAAAGGTAATAATTCCGGTCAACTTTTTTCCGTTTCTACTCATTTCACGCCGAATTTCGGCAACTTACTATGCATGCATAAAAAACATACCAAATACCGTTTTAAACTTTGGTATAAATTAATAAAAATATAATTTTATATTTACAATATATAAACAAATTAAATATTGATTATTAAAAATAAACAATACAATATGCTTATTTAAAATAACTGTTTAATGTCTTGCTATTCCATAAGGCTATATCTAACTTACGAATACACAATACAACATTAATCGCTAACGCCGGCTTTGGCGGGTACGAGAGATAAAAACGCTTTAAAAATGAGTTCATCATCAAATACTACAACCGCTGTAGAGATAAACAAATACAGTAAAACCTTTACCCAGGATGAAACCCAACCTGCGGCAAAAGCCATGCTGTATGGTATTGGCCTTACTGATGATGATATGCAAAAAGCACAGGTTGGTGTTGCCAGCATGGGTTATGATGGTAATACCTGTAACATGCACTTGAATGATCTTGCCAAATTGGTAAAACAAGGCATTTGGGACGAGGATATGGTAGGCCTGATCTTCCACACCATTGGCGTAAGCGATGGCATGAGCAACGGTACCGAAGGTATGCGTTACTCCTTGATGAGCCGCGATATTATCGCCGATTCGATTGAAGCAGTAACCGGTGCGCAATATTACGATGGTTTAATAACCCTGCCGGGCTGTGATAAAAACATGCCGGGCTCTATCATGGCAATGGGCCGTTTAAACCGCCCCTCTATTATGGTATATGGTGGTACAATTAAACCCGGCCATTGGAAAGGCGAAGACCTTAATATTGTATCAGCTTTTGAAGCTTTAGGTAAAAAAATAGCAGGCCAAATTACTCCTGAAGATTTTATAGGTGTGATTAAAAACGCCTGTCCGAGTGCAGGTGCCTGTGGTGGTATCTACACCGCTAATACGATGGCTGCCGCTATCGAGGCTTTGGGTATGAGCTTGCCTTACTCCTCAAGCAACCCTGCTTTAAGCGATGATAAAAAAGCAGAGTGTTTAGCAGCGGGTAAAGCCATAAAGATCTTATTAGAGAAAGATATCAAACCATCAGATATCATGACGCGCGCTGCTTTCGAGAACGCGATAGTGATCATCATGGTTCTTGGTGGTTCTACCAACGCGGTATTGCACTTAATTGCAATGGCTAAAAGTGTTGGTTTAAGAGTTACGCAGGATGATTTCCAAACCGTAAGTAACCGCATCCCGGTACTGGCCGATATGAAGCCAAGCGGTAAATATATGATGGAAGACCTGCACAACATTGGCGGTGTACCTGCGGTAATGAAATATTGCCTAGCACAAGGCTGGTTGGATGGCAGCTGCCTTACCGTAACCGGTAAAACAATTGCAGAAAATTTAGAAACCGTTCCCGAAATAAACTTCGAGACACAAAAAATTATACTCCCGGCCGAAACACCTATTAAAGCAACCGGGCACTTACATATCTTATACGGAAACCTTGCTGAAGGTGGCAGCGTAGCCAAGATCACCGGTAAAGAAGGCACCAGCTTTGAAGGCCCCGCCCGCGTGTTCGATGGCGAGTTTGAGTTGATCCACGGAATCCAAAGCGGCTTTGTTAAAAAAGGCGATGTGGTGGTTATCCGTAACGTTGGCCCAAAGGGCGCGCCTGGTATGCCCGAGATGCTTAAACCTACCTCAGCAATATTTGGTGCAGGTTTGGGAAGTTCGGTAGCGTTAATTACTGATGGCCGTTTTAGTGGTGGCACACACGGTTTCGTGGTAGGCCACATCACGCCGGAAGCTTATGACGGTGGTGGTATAGCATTTGTAAAAGATGAAGACAGGATCTTTATTGATGCTATAAACCGCACCATTAATGTAATGATAAGCGACGAAGAATTTGCCGCCCGCAAAGCCACCTGGAAACAACCGGCTTTAAAAGTAAGCAGAGGGCTTTTATACCGATACGCCAAAACCGTAAGTAATGCTGCCGAAGGTTGCGTAACAGATGAAATGCCATAGTTTGAACCGGCATTTTTAGAATTAAAGAGTTGTTAGAATAGAATAAAACCGGTGTAATAAAAATCATCGGTGTAATCACAGAATAATGGAAACACAAACAATCACACAACAAATCGGAGGGATCGCAGAGAAATCGGTGAAATCGCCAGTAATACAACTATCAGGATCGGAAGCATTATTAGAAGCCTTGATCGTGGAAGGTGTGGATACCATTTTTGGTTACCCCGGCGGTGCTATTATGCCTATTTATGATGCATTGTACGATTATAGCGAAAAGCTGAACCACATCCTGGTGCGCCACGAGCAGGGCGGCGTACATGCCGGCCAGGGTTATGCGCGATCATCGGGCAAAGTGGGCGTTGTTTTCGCAACCAGCGGCCCCGGTGCTACCAACCTGGTTACCGGTTTAGCCGATGCACAGATAGATAGCACACCATTGGTTTGTATCACCGGCCAGGTTTTCGCGCACCTTTTGGGTACCGATGCCTTCCAGGAAACGGATGTAATAAACATCACTACCCCGGTTACCAAATGGAACTACCAGGTAACCGATGCTACCGAGATCCCTGAGGTGCTTGCCAAGGCATTTTACATAGCCAAAAGTGGTCGCCCAGGCCCGGTTTTGATTGATATAACTAAAAACGCGCAAATCCAGAAATTTGATTACGAAGGCTACGTTAAATGTAACCATATCCGTAGCTACAGGCCAAAACCAATCGTTCGCCCGCAGTATATCCAGGAAGCAGCCGAGCTGATCAACTCCGCTAAAAAACCATTCATATTATGGGGACAAGGTGTAATATTAGGCAGTGCCGAGCAGGAGTTTAAAACTTTTGTAGAAAAAAGTGGCATCCCGGCAGCATGGACCATCCTTGGTGCAGGGGCCATACCTACAGACCATCCACAAAACGTTGGTATGCTGGGAATGCACGGCAACTACGGGCCAAATGTTCTAACTAATGAGTGCGATGTATTAATCGCAATAGGCATGCGCTTTGATGACCGTGTAACAGGCCGCCTTGATAAATACGCCAAGCAGGCAAAGGTGATCCATTTGGATATAGACCCTGCCGAGATCGACAAGAACGTAAAATCTACCGTACCTGTTTGGGGCGATTGTAAAGAAACCATCCCGATGCTTAGCGCATTGGTTGAGAAAAAAGAGCATACGGAATGGCTTGCCAAATTTAACGATTACACCCGCCAGGAAGTTGAGCAGGTGATTTATAAAGAACTTAACCCCACCACGGTCGAAATGACCATGGGCGAGGTGATCAAACAATTAAATGAGATCACCAAAGGTGAGGCAATTATAGTAACCGACGTGGGTCAACACCAAATGGTAGCCTGCCGTTATGCGCAGTTTAATAACACTCGTAGTAACGTTACCAGCGGTGGTTTAGGCACCATGGGCTTTGCCCTGCCTGCAGCCATTGGCGCTAAATTTGGCGCGCAAGACCGTACCGTAGTTGCCATTATTGGCGATGGCGGTTTCCAGATGACCTGCCAGGAATTGGGTACCATAATGCAAAGCGGTATCAATGTAAAGATCATTATCCTTAACAACCGTTTCCTGGGCATGGTTCGCCAGTGGCAGGAAATGTTTAACTCGCGCCGTTACTCGTTCGTAGATATCCAAAGCCCCGATTTTGTGGCGCTGGCAGCAGCATACCGTATCCCCGGCAAAGTAATTGACGACCGCAAAGACCTGCCATCAGCATTAAATGAAATGCTGAGCAATCCGGGTTCATTCCTTTTAGAAGTAATGGTAACCAAAGAGAACAACGTGTTCCCGATGGTACCGCAAGGTTGCAGTGTAAGCGAGATCAGGTTAAAGTAGAAATCAGCCCCTCCCAACCTCTCCGGAGGTGAAGAGTAAAAAAAACAAAAAATGGAAAACAAAACAAATGGCGCTACAAAAGTCTCCCCTGCCGGGGGAGATCTAGAGGGGCCTGAAAAGCAGGAATTTAACATAACGGTTTACACGGAAAACCAGATAGGTTTACTAAACCGTATTGCCATCATATTCACGCGTCGTAAGATCAATATCGATAGTTTAAACACCTCTCCTTCCGAGATCGAGAGCATCCACCGTTTTAACATCGTGATAACCGAATCTGAGGAAGTGGTGCGCAAGCTTACCCGCCAGATTGAAAAACAGGTGGAAGTGCTTAAAGTATATTTCCATACCAATGCCGATGTAATCTGGCAGGAACTGGCTCTATACAAAGTATCTACCGATGTTATTGCCGAAAAGGTAAGCGTTGAGCGTTTACTGCGCGAGAACGGCGCCCGAGTGGTGGTATTGCGTAAAGACTATACGGTATTTGAAACAACCGGCCATCGCGAAGAAACCGATAACCTGATCAGCATCCTTCAGCCTTACGGATTAATTGAATTTGTACGCAGCGCACGCGTAGCCATAATCAAAAACAGCGAAGGCTTTAACAGCAAGCTCCGCGAATTTGAAAGGCTTGAACCGGGCGAAGACGTTATCGAGAACGAATATCTGAACAAGGGGCAAAAAGTGTTCACGATGTAATTGCGGAGAAGCAAGAAATAAAGAATCAAGACAGAACAATTATAAATCACAATAAAAAATAATCGGTGTAAACAATCAAAAGCATCGGTGTAATCACAAAAAGTAAAAACAATGGCAAAACTAAATTTCGGCGGTAGTGAAGAAAATGTAGTAACCCGCGAAGAGTTCCCTTTAGCAAAAGCTCAGGACGTATTAAAAGACGAAGTTGTAGCAGTAATTGGCTATGGCGTTCAAGGTCCGGGCCAGGCGCTCAACCAAAAAGACAATGGCATTAACGTAATTGTTGGCCAGCGTAAAGGCACAAAAACATGGGATAAAGCTGTGAACGACGGCTTTGTACCTGGCGAAACCCTTTTTGAAATTGAAGAAGCCCTTAAAAGAGGAACCGTTATTTGCTATTTATTGAGCGATGCTGCACAGATAGCTTTATGGCCAACCGTTAAAAAACACTTAACCCCGGGTAAAGCGCTTTACTTCTCTCACGGTTTTGGTATCACTTTTAACGAGCAAACCGGCATCATCCCTCCTGCTGATGTGGATGTATTTTTGGTTGCTCCTAAAGGTTCAGGTACATCATTACGCCGTATGTTTTTGCAGGGCCGTGGCTTAAATTCAAGCTACGCTATTTTCCAGGATGCTACAGGCAAAGCTTTTGAGCGTGTTATTGCTTTAGGCATTGCGGTAGGTAGCGGTTACCTGTTCGAAACAGATTTCCGTAAAGAAGTTTACAGCGATTTAACCGGCGAACGTGGTACGCTAATGGGTTGTATCCAAGGTATTTTTGCCGCGCAGTACGAAGTTTTACGTGCTAACGGCCACTCACCTTCAGAGTCGTTTAACGAAACTGTTGAAGAGCTTACCCAATCGTTAATGCCATTAGTTGCAGAGAACGGTATGGACTGGATGTATGCGAATTGTTCAACCACCGCACAACGTGGTGCTTTAGACTGGTGGAAGAAATTCCGTGATGCCACTAAACCGGTGTTCGAAGACCTGTACAAAAGCGTTGCAACCGGTGTTGAATCACAAAAATCAATCGACAGCAATAGTAAAGATGATTACCGTGAAAAATTAGACGCGGAATTGAAAGAATTACGTGATAGCGAATTATGGCAGGCAGGCAAAACTGTACGCAGTTTACGCCCCGAGAACCAGGCTGTAGAAGCATAATTTTCTTTAGTAGCAAGTATTTAGTATCAAATATCAAGATTTATTGATGGCAGATATTAAGTACTTGCTACTTAATAATAAATATGAGTTTTAAGTAGCAGAGTTTTACTTGATACTTGACACTAACTACTTGATACTAAAATGGGACAAACATTATTCGACAAGATTTGGGATGCACACGTCGTCAGTAGCAACGAGGGCTTTCCCGATATTTTATACATCGATACGCACTTCATTCACGAGGTAACCAGCCCGCAGGCTTTTGATGGTTTGCGCTTAAGAGGGTTACCGGTTTTCAGGCCACAACAAACCGTTGCCACGGCCGATCACAACGTCCCTACCTGGGACCAGCACTTACCCATTAAAGAAGAACTTTCCCGATACCAGGTTGATATGCTCACCAAAAACTGCGCGGAGTTCGGCATCGAGCTTTACGGTTTAGGGCATCCATTCCAGGGTATCGTTCACGTTATAGGCCCCGAGCTGGGCATCACCCGTCCGGGTAGCACCTATGTTTGCGGCGACAGTCATACTTCAACACACGGCGCCTTTGGTGCCATAGCGTTTGGCATAGGCACTTCGCAGGTAGAACAAGTAATGGCTACCCAATGTTTACTGCAATCTCGCCCAAAAAGGATGAAAATTGAAGTGAACGGCAAATTGCAAAAAGGTGTTGGCGCAAAAGATATCATCCTGTACATCATCGCGCAGATATCTGCCGCCGGCGGTACAGGTTACGCTGTTGAATACGCAGGCGACACCATCCGCAGTTTAAGCATGGAAGGCCGCATGACCATCTGTAACATGAGCATCGAAATGGGTGCGCGTTGCGGATTGATAGCGCCCGACGAAACTACTATTAATTACGTTAAAGGCCGCGAATTTGCCCCCAAAGGCGAAGAGTGGGACAAGGCAGTAGCTTACTGGCAAACCCTGTACTCTGATGAAGATGCAGATTTTGACAGCGTACTAAGCTTTAAAGCCGAAGATATAGAACCGATGATCACCTATGGAACAAACCCCGGTATGGGCATTGGCGTTACACAGCACGTTCCCGAAACCGCTTCATTTGAGCAAAAGGAACAAGGCTCATACAAAAAAGCCCTTAACTATATGGGCCTGCATGACGATCAGCAACTATTAGGCAAACCTATCGATTACGTATTTATTGGCAGCTGTACCAACAGCCGTATTGAAGACTTACGCGAAGTTGCACAGTTTGTGAAAGGCAAACACAAGGCAGATAACGTTATCGTTTGGGTAGTACCCGGTTCAAAACAAGTACAGGAACAAGCCATCCGCGAAGGTCTGGATAAGATCTTCGACGCGGCAGGTTTCCCGCTACGCGAACCGGGTTGCAGCGCCTGTTTAGGTATGAATGAGGATAAGATCCCGGCAGGTAAATACTGTGTATCTACTTCAAACAGGAACTTCGAGGGCAGGCAAGGGCCAAACTCACGTACTTTCCTGGCAAGCCCACTTACCGCGGCGGCAAGTGCAATTACGGGAGTGGTTACAGATATTAGGGAGTTTTTGAAAGAAGAGGAATTGGTTTAATTACCATGTTATTGCTAGGAATGTAGTGACACGGCAATAGCAGCATATCCGATTGTCCTCTGAGATTGCCACGCTATCGCTCGCAATAACATAAAAGAAAATACAATGAGTACCAAAATATTTAAACATATCCAAACCAGCGTGGTGCCTCTGCCAATCGAGAATATCGATACGGACCAGATCATTCCCGCTCGTTTTTTAAAGGCCACTACCCGCGAGGGCTTTGGCAATAACCTGTTCCGCGACTGGCGTTTTGATAACGACGGCAACCCGAAAGAAGATTTCGTTTTGAACGAGCCAAAATACAGCGGCAAGATCCTGGTAGCAGGTAAAAACTTTGGTTGCGGTAGCAGCCGCGAGCATGCCGCCTGGGCCATTGCCGATTATGGCTTTGATGCTGTGGTAAGCAGTTTCTTCGCTGATATTTTTAAAGGCAACGCGCTAAACAATGGCTTGTTGCCGGTACAAGTGAGCGACGATTTCCTGAAGAGGATTTTTGAAGTTGTTGATGCCGATCCGCATACCGTAATTGAAATTGACCTGGTAGACCAGTTCATTAAAATAGTAGCAACAGGTGAGCAAGAAAGCTTTGAGGTTAACCCTTACAAAAAAGCCTGCATGACCAATGGCTATGATGATATCGACTACATTCTGAGCAAAAAGGAATTGGTTGTAGAGTTTGAAGGAAGAGGGTAAAAGCTTAAAGGCAAAAAGTAAAGGTTGCAAATGCCAATAACTATTGAACCAATGAACTATGAACAAAGAGATAAAACGGGAAGGCAAAGGTACTGCGAAGTTATTTGACGAGCGTAGTCTTGAAGCCGATTATGCCACGTTACCGCCCCTGCTTAAGCAAGGCTTGCGTGTGCTGGATATCGGTTGCGGAACCGGGGCTATTTCTAAGGGCATTGCTCAAATGGTTGGTTCTGCAGGGCACGTAACGGGGATTGATAACACAGCATACTTTATCGAAAGCGGTAAAGAAACTTATGCTGATGTAGAGAACCTGGAGTTACTAAATGCCGACTTGTTCACGTTTGAGCCAAAAGAAAAGTTCGACCTGATAGTATCCGCAAGGGTACTGCAATGGCTGAACAATCCGCAGGAAGCTGTTGTAAAATTAAAAAGCATGCTAAAGCCTGGTGGCATATTATCCGTATTGGATTATAACCACGAAGCTTTGGAATGGCAGCCCGAACCGCCCGCAAGTATGCGCCAGTTTTACGCTACCTTTTTAAGATGGCGCGGCGATGCAGGTATGAATAACCACGTTGCCCAAGACCTGCCCGGTTACTTTACCGAAGCCGGTTTAAGCAGCGTTGAGGTTTTGGATGCAAATGAATATTACAAAAAAGACGAGCCAAATTTCCTGTCGAAGATTGGGATCTGGTCGTCGGTAGCAAAATCCACCCAGATGGTTGAGGAAGGTTACATAACAGATGATGACCGCTTGAAGGCCATCGAAGATTATAACAAATGGATTGAAAGCGACGCGCAACTGATGGTGATGAAACTAAAAGAAGTGCGCGGGACTAACGTATAAATAACAATGGGAGTTAAAAAACACATATTAGTAATACCTGGTGATGGTATTGGCCCTGAGGTTACCACTTGGGGTAAAGCCGTATTAGAAAAAATTGGTTCCGATTTTGGCCACGAGTTCACCTTCGACGAAGCCCTGATGGGCCACGCCGGTATCGAGGCAACAGGCGAGCCATTGCCCGATGAAACACTTGCAAAAGCAAAAGACAGTGACGCCATTTTATTTGGCGCAATCGGCCACATCAAATATGATAATGACCCATCGGCCAAAGTTAGGCCTGAGCAGGGATTATTGAAGATCCGCAAGGAATTGGGCTTGTATGCCAACCTTCGCCCCATTATGCTTTTTGATGAGCTGCTGGATGCATCAAGCTTAAAACCCGAGATCCTGAAGGGAACGGATATACTGTTCTTTCGTGAATTGACCGGTGATGTTTATTTCGGTGAGAAGAAACGCAGCGAAGACCGCAATACCGCGTCAGACCTGATGATCTATCATCGTTACGAAGTAGAACGCATCGCTAAAAAAGCATTTGAGGCTGCCCGTGTGCGTGGCAAAAGGTTATGCTCTGTAGATAAGGCTAACGTGTTGGAGTCATCACGCCTGTGGCGCGAGGTAGTACAGGAGATTGCCAAACAATACCCTGATGTAGAAACTGAGCATATGTTTATTGATAATGCTGCCATGCAGCTTGTTAAAAACCCTAAAAAGTTTGATGTGGTATTAACCGCTAACCTTTTTGGTGATATCCTAACCGATGAGGCTTCGCAAATAGCAGGTTCTATGGGGATGCTGGCATCAGCTTCAATTGGTGATGGTACAGGTTTCTTCGAGCCTATCCACGGTTCGGCACATGATATTGCCGGGCAGGACAAAGCCAACCCGCTGGCTTCTATCCTATCGGTAGCCTTAATGTTAGAGATCAGCTTCGGCCTAAAAGATGAAGCCAAAAAGATAACAGATGCCATCAACAAAACTTTGAAAGACGGTTACCGCACCGGCGACATAGCTGATGCCAACACCGACAAAAGCAAAATATTAGGCACAAAAGCCATGGGGCAAAAGGTATTGGAATACTTGTAGGGTTTCACCCAAGCCCTCCCCGGTAGGGAGGGCTTAATAAAAAAACAAAATAAAAAGTATCCCTTACCGGGGGAGATTTAAAGGTGGTTACACAATGAAATGGAACGCTGAATTATATGACGATAAACATTCCTTCGTATTTCAATACGGCGAGAATGTGCTGGAATTACTTAACGCCAAACCGGGAGAACATATTCTCGATTTGGGGTGCGGCACAGGCTATTTAACCAGCGAGATCCAGAAACTGGGTGCAGTGGCAACAGGCATAGATACCTCGCCGGAAATGATAGCAAAAGCACGTGCCACCTATCTTAACGCCGATTTTTTTGTTGCCGATGGTGCTGACTTTGATTTCGATGATAAGTTTGACGCCGTGTTTTCTAACGCCGCACTGCACTGGATAAAAAATGCGGATGGTGCTATCAAATCGGTTTACAATGCACTAAAATCCGGTGGCCGCTTTGTTGCCGAAATGGGTGGCAAAGGCAACGTACAGCAAATGGTTGCAGCAACCACTCTGGCACTAAACAAGCACGGTTACCAGGTGCCGCAAAACGGTAACCCATGGTATTTTCCGTCAACCGCAGAATATGCAACAAAGCTTGAAGCAGCAGGCTTTAGAGTAACATTTACGGCACACTTCGACCGTAAAACACAACTACAGGATGGGCAGCAAGGGGTAGCAAAATGGCTAACCATGTTTGGTTCATCATTTTTTGCAGAAGTGCCAGAAGACAAATTACCACAAATACTAAACGAAATTACCGACGAACTTGAACCCCATTACAACGATAACGGGCAATGGTACTCGGATTATAAGAGATTAAGGTTTACAGCTGTAAAAGAGATATGAGTATAAAAATGTGAGAAATGTGATTTCACATCATCAGACCAAATCAAAATAAAAAAAATAAAAGAATATAACCCGATGGCAGGTAAGAGGCTCAAATCTCAAATCTAACATCCCAATTTAAAGAATATGTTACACGATCCTAACCGCGTTTATGTTTTTGATACCACACTTCGCGATGGCGAGCAGGTACCGGGCTGCCAGTTAACAACCCCTGAAAAGATCGATATAGCCCGCGAGCTGGAAGTACTGGGCGTGGATGTTATAGAAGCAGGTTTCCCGGTTTCAAGTCCGGGCGATTTCATGAGCGTTGTCGAGATCTCCAAGGCCGTTAAAGAGCCTGTTGTTTGCGCGCTTACCCGTGCTAATAAAACCGATATTGACGTAGCGGTAGAATCATTAAAGTACGCCAAGCGCCCAAGGATCCATACAGGTATCGGCGCATCAGATCAGCATATAAAACATAAATTTAACAGCACCCGCGAAGAGATTTTAGCGCGTGCTGTCGAAGCTGTTAAATACGCTAAAAAATCTGTTGAGGATATTGAGTTCTACGCAGAAGACGCCGGCCGTGCCGATTCTGCTTTTTTAGCGCAGATGATCGAAGCCGTTATTGCTGCCGGTGCTACTGTGGTGAACATCCCGGATACTAATGGCTACTGTTTGCCAGACCAGTACGGTGCCAAGATCAAATATCTAAAGGAGCACGTTAAAAATATCGACCAGGCCATTATCTCGGTGCATTGCCATAATGACCTTGGTTTGGCTACCGCCAACTCTATCGCCGGCTTACAGAACGGTGCCCGCCAAATAGAAGGCACCATCAACGGTATTGGCGAACGCGCGGGTAATACCTCTATCGAAGAAGTGGTGATGATATTGAAAACGCATGCAATTCTCGGCTTACACAGCAACATCAACAGCAAAAACTTTTTTGAAATGAGCCGCATGATCAGCAGCCAGATGCGTATGCCGGTACAACCAAACAAGGCTATTGTGGGCAGCAATGCTTTCGCGCATAGCTCGGGCATCCACCAGGATGGTTTCCTGAAAAACCGCGAGAACTATGAAATTATTCGTCCGGAAGATGTTGGTTTCCCAAGTGCAAGCATTGTGCTGACTGCCCGGAGCGGTCGCCATGCGCTTAAATTCCATTTGGAGAGATTGGGCCACAAATTGGATAAAGATGAACTGTACGAGGTTTACAAAACTTTTTTAACGCTTGCTGATGCTAAGCTGGATATAAATGATGACGACTTGCAAGGCCTTGTGGCTTACAAGTTGGTAAAGAACTAAGTGATGGATACAGCAACAGAAATGCATTTAGATTTTGAAGCGGCCTACCAGCGCCTCAAAGGCGTGGTAAAACATACTCCGTTGGAGTATAACGAGGGGCTGTCGGCAAAATACGAATGCAAAATATATTTAAAACGCGAAGACCTGCAGATAGTACGCTCCTACAAATTACGCGGGGCCTACAACCTGATAGCACAACTAAGCCAGGAACAATTAGATAAAGGCGTGGTTTGCGCCAGCGCGGGTAACCATGCGCAAGGTGTAGCATACTCCTGCAAAAAAAAGGGCGTTAAAGGCATTATTTACATGCCCGAGATCACCCCGAAACAAAAAGTTAAACAGACAGAAATGTTTGGCAATGGTAATGTGAAACTGGTTTTAACGGGTGATACCTTTGACGATTGCCTGCGCGAAGCTTTGATTTACACCAAAGAGCATGACGTGGAGTTTATTCCCCCGTTTGATGATTACCGCACCATTGAAGGTCAGGGAACTGTGGGTGTTGAGATCTTACAAGATCTGCCCCAATTCGATGTTGCTATTATGCCAATTGGTGGCGGCGGACTTGCAGCTGGTATGGGTACTTACCTAAGGCAACAGCTTCCTAATATTACCCTTATTGGTGTTGAGCCGGAAGGCGCAGCATCGATGCTTACGTCGATAACAAATGGCGAAAACACTGCACTAACGAACATTGACCGTTTTGTGGATGGTGCCGCCGTAAAACGTGTTGGCGATAAAACTTTCGCTATTTGCCGTGAGATATTGGACGATATGCTTACCGTTCCGGAAGGAAAGGTTTGTACTACAATACTTAAATTATACAACGAGGATGCCATTGTGGTTGAGCCGGCAGGCGCACTTTCAGTTACTGCGCTAGACGCTGTAAAAGAAAAGATCAAAGGCAAAACGGTAGTTTGTGTGATAAGCGGTGGCAATAACGATATTGACCGCATGCAGGAGATCAAGGAGAAATCGCTGCTATATGAGGGCTTAAAGCATTACTTCATCGTCCGTTTCCCACAACGCCCGGGCGCACTTAAGCTGTTCGTAAATAATGTGCTTGCCCCCAGCGACGATATTACCCGTTTCGAATTCATCAAGAAAAACTCTAAAGAGAACGGCCCTGCCCTGGTAGGTATCGAACTAAAAAATGCCGAGGATTACCCGGCCCTTTTAGAGCGTATGGCCGAGCATCGTTTTGAAGTAATAGAGTTGAACAGAGATAAAACTTTGTTTGAGTATTTGGTGTAGATTAATTAAAGAATATTGCCTGTAACCCCCATGCGTTATTACGAGGCACGAAGCAATCTGTTTGAGCAAATCAATTATGCAAAGTGTATAATTGTACACAAGAGATTGCTTCGTACCTCGCAGTGACGGAATGTTCATTTTTTTCCCTCCAACACCTTCATCGCCTCCAACGCCGCTATTTGCCCTGATATCAACGCCGGCGGAACGCCCGGACCGGGAACGGTTAGTTGGCCGGTAAACAAAAGATTTTTAATGTGCTTTGCCCGCATGCCTGGTTTAAAAAACGCGGTTTGGGCAAGGGTATTAGCCAAGCCATAGGCATTGCCTTTAAAGGAATGGTAATCGGCTTTAAAATCTTTAAGTGCATAACTTCGTTTTACAACAATGCTATCCCGGATGCTTTGGCCGGTGATATCTTCGAACCGTTCTATCATCACATCAAAATATTTTTCACGGGTGGCATCATCATCATCCAGTCCGGGTGCTATCGGCATCAAAAAGAAAAGGTTCTCCCCTCCCTCGGGTGCCGCATCCGGGTCGGTTTTGGAGGTACAGCATACATAAAACAGCGGTTTGCTTGGCCATTGCGGATCTTTATAGATCTCTTTGGCATGCAATTCAAAATCCTCATCAAAAAACAAGCTATGGTGTTGGATGCCCTCTACCTTTTTGTTAGTACCGATGTAGAACAACAGGCTCGAAGGCGACATCGTGCGCTTATCCCAATATTTTTCGGAATAGTTTCTGTCCGGAGCGTCTAAAACATGCTGATCAATATGTTCATAATCGGCACCGGCAATTACAAAGTCTGCTGTGTAGCTTCCATTGTTGGTTTGGATGGTTTTTGCCTGTCCATCCGCAACGTCAATTTTGGTTACCTCGGTATTTAGTTTAATATCAACCCCGTAGCTTTCGGCAACGTTTACCATCGCTTTAACAATTTCGTTCATGCCACCCATGGGGTACCACGTACCAAGGGCAAGGTCGGCATGGTTCATCATGCTGTACATGGCGGGGGTGTCTTGCGGGGTAGCTCCTAAAAACAGCACCGGGAACTCCAGCAGCTTTATCAGCTTGGGGTTTTTGAAATACTGGCGCACATGGCTGCTCATGTTGGTGAGTAACTGCATGCTAAAGCTTTTACGGATAAGGTTAAAATCGATGAACTCCGTAATGGAATGTGAGGGACGAAATACATACTCGCCCATGCCTACTTTATATTTATAAGCGGCTTGTTCTAAAAACTTGCGCAGGCCTGCACTGCTGCCTGGTTCAATTTCATCAAACAATTTTTCCAGTTCGCCCATATTGGCGGGTATATCCAGCACATCATCCTTACCATAATAAACACGGTAACCCGGGTCAAGGCGTTTCAGGTCGTAAAAATCTGTCGGCTTTTTACCGAAGATGGCGAAGAAATTCTCGAAAACATCGGGCATCCAATACCAGCTTGGGCCCATGTCAAACTTAAAACCGTCCTTCTCCCAAATGCGCGCGCGGCCGCCAGGCTGGTCATTCTTTTCTAAAACGGTGACCCTGTAACCCTCTTTTGCCAGCACACAGGCCGAAGCCAGCCCGGCAAAACCTGCCCCGATCACGATAATTTGCTTATTCTTATCCATCAGCAGCCAAATTAAGCAAAAAAGCTTCACCCTGCCCTGCTTCAAGGTAGCTGGAGTGAAATTTTTTAAAGTCGTCTACTTTGTACAGAACTATGCATTATTTAATTATAATTATGGTATTTATGAATGCTGCGCAAATTAGGTGAGGGTTTGAAACAATACAGGTTTGATTTTGTACTTTTGGGTGATGAACCTTTTCGACGAAACATGCTTTGAATGCAGCAAGCTGATAACCACCAAATACAGTACTTCTTTTAGTACCGGCATCAATGCGTTCGACAAACGTTTTAGATACCCCGTTTATGCCATTTATGGCTTTGTGCGCTACGCGGATGAGATAGTTGATACTTTTTACGACCACGACCAACGCCAGTTGATTGACGAATTTAAGGAAGAAACTTTTAAAGCTATTGACCGCGGCATCAGTACAAACCCGGTGCTGCAATCTTTTCAGCAAGTTGTTAACAAATACAATATTGAAAAAGAACTGATAGATGCTTTCCTTACCTCCATGAAAATGGACCTGGATAAAACGGCTTATGATGATGAGGGTTACAAAACTTATATCTATGGCTCTGCAGAAGTAGTGGGGCTAATGTGCCTGCGCATTTTTTGCGAAAACGATGCTGCGCTTTACAATCAGTTGGTATCAAAAGCGCGTAGCCTGGGTTCCGCATTTCAGAAAATAAACTTTTTGAGGGATATCAAGTCAGACTATGAGGAACGTGGCCGCACTTATTTCCCCGAGGTAGATTTCACCAACTTTACCGAGGCGGATAAACAACTCATTGAAACCGACATCAAACAAGATTTTGATGATGCGTTGGAAGGGATAAAGTTATTACCAAGCGGCGGCAGGCTGGGCGTTTACGTAGCTTATATTTACTACCTGCAGCTGTTTAAAAAAATAAAGGCTACTACAGCCCTAACTATTATGCAAAAAAGGATCAGGGTTTCTGATACGCAAAAGCTAAGCCTGTACTTAAAGGCAAAGCTGCATCAAAAACTCAATATAATTTAATACAGCCCGTACCGTTATAAAATACTGATGCTTGTAAGATTTAGATACCTGTTATTACCTGCCTTGCTGCTGTTATTTGCACCACTAAACCGGGGCAATGCCAGCGCTATGCCCGATGATATTGTTGAGCCCAACCTCCATGTTATACGTAAGCTATTGTTAACTGCCATCAACAGCAGTAAAACAACAGATTCGCTTTACCGCAACCTCGGGTCGATTAAAAATCGCACAGGCCTTATAACCGGCTATTTGGGCACACTGGAAGCTTTAAAAGCTAAGCATGCCTGGAACCCCTATTACAAGGTGAAGTACCTCAACGACGCCGAAAAGTCCTTTAAAGGCGCCGTAACCCGCGACCCGGCAAATATAGAGATCCGCTTTATGCGATTTTCGGTTGAGCATAATGTTCCGGGCTTTTTAGGCTACACCAAAAACCTGGTTGCCGACCGTACCGAGATCATCAAACAGATAGACCGCAAGCATTATTCATCGGCAGATGCGGCTTTGGTAAAAACCATCATTGCTTTTTTAATAGATTCTAAACGCTGCTCTCCTGCAGAAAACAACAACCTTTCACAGCATTTAGCCGCCTTATAAGTGAAATACACCTACCTGCTTATCAACATAGCCACTATCTTTTTCCCGGTTGTATTATCGTTTGATAAGCGCGTGGCCTTTGCCAAAAGCTGGAAGTTCATTTGGCCGGGAATGGCTATTACAGGTTTGTTGTTTTTGTTTTGGGATGTGCTGTTTACCATTCACGGCGTATGGTCGTTTAATGATAAATACATAATCGGCCTCAAATTCTTTGGCCTGCCACTTGAGGAGATCCTGTTCTTTTTAACCGTCCCCTTTGCATGTATCTTTATTTATGTTTGCTTAAACCATTATGTTAAATGGCAACTGAGCCGTGATGTATCGCGCAGCATCTCCGGCTTATTGGCGTTAGCGTCGGCATTTATACTGATGGATAATTTTAACAAACTGTATACCGCAGTTACCTTTAGCCTGCTTGCCATTATACTATTGCTTTTATTATTTGTGTTTAAGGCCAATTGGCTGGGTAGGTTTTACATGGCTTTCCTGGTATCGCTTATTCCGTTTTATTTAGTGAACGGGTTACTGACATCTATCCCTGTGGTGCTTTATAACGATAACCAAAACCTTGGCTTCCGTGTGGGGACCATCCCTTTCGAAGATCATTTTTACAGCATGGCCTTGCTGCTGATGAACGTTGGCTTTTTTGAGTATTTTAAGAAAAGTAAAAAGCTTGCTGCATAATGGCCGACCTGCCTTTATATACCAAATTACAACTCGCCCTGCGTAACGGGCAGGATAAACCGCAGATTTGGGTGGCCTACAAAGGCATCATTTATGATGTTACCGAAAGCCGCCTTTGGCGAAATGGCAAACACTACGAGCACTGGGCCGGGCAGGACCTCACCGAAGAGCTCGCTGACGCACCGCATACCGAAACCGTTTTTGAAAAGTTTACGGCTATTGGGAAGTTGGCTTAAAAACTTTTAAATATCCGTCATTGCTGCAAGGGTATGAAGCAATCTCTACATAGGCAGAGCGGCTTTGTATAGCAATGAGATTGCTTCTTACCTTGCAATGACGCGCGGGTGAAAGTTAAAAACTTACCAAAATAAAGAAACCTGCCTAAGGGCAGGTTTCTTTATATATATATTGAGTTTGTTATATTTTAGTTTTCGGCGTAGATTGGTTTTGTAACACCGTTATCGTATGCTTTTAAATTCTTTTTAAGCAGTTTGCGGGCTACGTGGATGCGGGTTTTAACAGTACCGATTGGGATTGTTAAATGATCTGCTATTTCGTGGTATTTATGGCCTTCAAAATACATAGTGAATGGCACGTAGTAATCTGACGGTAAACGGTCTAAAGCGCGTTTAATATCGTCCATTACAAATTTAGCCTCACCTTGATTTTTTGTTGAGCTGAATACCAGGTTCGTAGAAGATATCTCATCGCTTTTTGTAACAAATGTGCTCATTTTAACAAAACGGCGATAGTTGTTAATGAAGGTATTTTTCATGATGGTATATAACCAGCCTTTCAAATTTGTTCCTTCTTTAAACTTGTTATAATAAGTTATAGCTTTCAACATTGTATCCTGAACAAGGTCGTTTGCGTCGTCAGCATCATGTGTAAAATGTAAGGCGTATGACCTTAATGAAGTTGCTTGACGTAATACCAGGGTGTTAAACTCAATCTTTGTCATTCTGTTAATGTTTTGTATAGAGTAGTAGGCAAACATGATACCAGTTTATGAAAAGCGTATGAAATTACAGATGTGCCTGTTTTAGCAGAATAACAGCAAGGAATTTGCTCAAAAAATAGACATTTTAACATAAATAGCTATAAACAAGATATTTATAGCAATTTATCACAGAATTGTCTTATTAGCTTATTATTATCAAATAGTTAAAACAAATAATTTTTTAACTTGCTGTAGATGAGTGGAGTGTAAAATTAAATTATAATTAATTTTATTTTACAATAATATTAACTTCGCGTTGTAGCGTAACGCCAAATTTAGTGTACACACTGTCTATGATTTGCGACGATAGGTTGTATACTTCTTCGCCCGTTGCGCCGCCGTGGTTTACTAAAACCAGCGCCTGGTTCTTCCATGTGCCGGTGTTGCCTATTGTTTTGCCTTTCCAGCCGCACTGTTCAATCAGCCAGCCGGCGGCCAGTTTTACTTGTCCGTATACAGTTGGGTAATTAACAACCTCCGGGAAGTTTTGTTGTAATGTTTCAAATTGCCCTACAGTAATAACCGGGTTTTTAAAGAAACTCCCCGCGTTGCCAATGGTTGATGGATCGGGCAGTTTGGATACCCGGATGTGGGATACTACTTTACATACATCTTCAATTGTTGGGTTGCTGATGCCGCGGTTGGCCAGTTCCTGCTCTATAACCCCATACTTTAAGTTGATGTTTGGCTTAAGCGATAAATGGAACTTTACCCCCACTATAATATACTGCCCGGCAAGTTCTGTTTTAAAAACACTCTCGCGGTAGCCAAATTTACAATCCTCTTTAGTGAAAACACTAAAAGTTCCGGTAGAGATCTCGAACGCGCGGCAGCTTTCAAATACATCTTTCAGTTCTACCCCATAAGCACCAATATTTTGTATGGGCGATGCACCAACCGAACCGGGTATCAGGCTCAGGTTTTCCATACCTGCGTAGTTGCGGTCTACACAGAAGTTAACCAGGTCGTTCCATACCTCGCCCGCACCGGCCTCTACAAATACATCATCGTGACTGATGCGATGTTCTATCCCGCGGATGTTAAGGCGAATAACCAGGCCTTCAAAATTATTCACCAGCAGCATATTGCTGCCGCCGCCAAGCACCAGGCGGTCTATCTGCGCCCATTGTGGGTCGGCAAAAAGTTCAACCAGTTCATCTTCGTGGCTTATCTCGGCGAAATAGCGGGCGTTGGCATCAATACCAAAAGTGTTGAATTTTTTAAGCGATACGTTCTCCTGTATTTGCAGCATGGATAATGATTTTGGAATTGTGGCGAATTTCGGAAATATATTTTAGATGATTAAGCAAATTAAATATGCGTCAGCCGTGTTGTGAATTGATATATTTACATGGTAAACTTGAAATCTATTGAAACAGTTTTTAATTAAATACGCCCCTATATTGCCCGGAGCCTTGTATGGTTTGGTGTTGCGCTTAATATTTAATATCCCATACGGCAATCATTTTAGTTTTACCGATCTTTTTTCGATAACGTTTATTTGGATAGTTCCTTTTATTATGGGCGTTGCACCGTTGATCTTCGCCAAAAAAAGATATCTCGAAAATATAGGTTACACTGCATTTGTGCCGTTACTTAGCATTCTTCTATTCGCCATCATCTGTTTCATAACAAGGATAGAAGATATCATTTGCATAGTCATTATCGCTTTACCGTTTCTACTTTGTGCTATGTTTGGCGGTTTAGCGTTCGGGCGCTTGATCTTAAAATATCGTGAACGCCGAGGTATAGTTTATTCTATATTATTTATCCCGCTTGTTGCTGGGATTGTTGAAGAGCAATTTATAATACCTTCTCAGGCTTTCGAAATAAGAACCGTCAGGATCATTAATGCATCCCCTGATAACATCTGGAAAAACGTAATCCGCGTTAAAGAAATAAAAAATAATGAATACAGCAAGGGCTTTTATAATTATGCAGGTATCCCCAAACCCATATTTGCCGAGCTTGATAAAGACACGATTGGTGCCACACGAATTGGACACTTTGAAGGTGGCTTGCTTTTTAAAGAAACGGTAAGCTACTGGGACAAAAGAAATAAAATCTCATTTAATATTAAGGTAATCCAATCAACCTTACGTAACACCGTTTTTGACCAGCATTTGCTAACAGGCAAACACTTTGAGTTTTTGACAGCGTCTTACGAGCTTAAAAAGATAACCAGCTCACAAACACAATTAACCTTAACATCATCTTATCAACTCGACACACGCATAAATATGTATGCATCTATGTGGGGTAACAGCATGCTGAGCGATTTTCAAGGCAGGTTGCTGGATGTCATTAAAGTTCGGTGTGAAAAGAATCAAACTCCATAGACAGTCTTAACAGAATTACTTCCTAAACCACTTCTTCCCCACCACCAGCAACCCAAACTCTTCCGATGGATTCTTCTTTGTCGATTTATGATGGATCTTGTGTGCCCTGCGAATTGCGGAAAGGTACCAGTTGCTGCTTTTAAAAGCTTTGAAACGGTTATGGATAAACCAATCGTGGAAGATAAAGTAAATAGTACCATAGGTGCTGATACCGGTACCAATCCAGAAGCGGTAATCTAAAGTGGTATGCCCCACCCACATCAGCCATAAAGCCAGCGCGGCAAAACCAATACTGAACAGATCATTCAGCTCGAACCAGCCGTGGCGCTGCTGGTGGTGCGTTTTATGGATAAACCAAAGCGGCCCATGGAATAAATATTTATGCATAGCCCAGGAAAGGGACTCCATTAAAGCAATCGTAAGAATAATAATACCGATGTTGCTAAGGACTTGCATTTAGTTGGCAGTTAAAAGTTTGCATTTGGCCGGGTAGCTTGCAAACTGCCCACTACCAACTGCAAATGGTATCTTAAATATGTATCGCCCTGCTCTCCGTAGCTGCTAAGCAAGCTTCGCGCATGGCTTCGGTGTAGGTTGGGTGGGCGTGGCTGGCGCGGGTTACGTCCTCTGCAGAGGCGCGGAACTCCATGGCAATTACTGCCTCGGCTATCATATCCGCAACACGGGGGCCTATCATGTGTACACCCAGTATCTCGTCGGTAGTAGCATCGGCCAAAACCTTTACAAAACCATCCAGGTCGCCGCTTGCACGGGCACGGCCGCTGGCTTTGAACGGGAACGACCCTACTTTGTATTTTGTACCGGCTTCTTTCAATTGCTCTTCGGTATAACCAACAGCGGCAACCTCAGGCCACGTGTAAACAACACCCGGGATGAGGTTATAATTAATGTGTGGTTTTTGTCCGGCTATCAGTTCGGCAACAAAGGTGCCTTCATCCTCTGCCTTGTGGGCAAGCATGGCGCCTTTAACCACATCGCCAATGGCGTAAACCCCCTTAACGCTGGTTTCCAGGTGCTCGTCAACCGTAATTTTGCGGCCACGCTCTTCAACGGTGATGCCTATTTTATCCAGGCCTAAACCATCAGTATAAGCAACACGGCCGACGGCTACCATACAATAGTCGCCTTTAAGTTCTTGTTTTTCGCCTTTAGGGTTATCAAACGTAACGGTAACCTCTTTGCCTTTGGCAATAGCGCCTGTAACCTTGTGGCCCAGGTAAAACTCCATGCCTATTTTCTTCAACACCTTTTGCAACTCGCGGCCTAAGCCTTTATCCATGGTTGGGATAATTCCATCCATAAATTCAATTACAGATACCTTTGCACCCAAACGCGCGTAAACCGAACCCAGCTCTAAACCAATCACCCCACCACCAATCAATATCAGGTGTTTGGGTATTTCGGTCAACGTTAAAGCCTCGGTAGAGGTAATAATACGTTTCTTATCGATCTTCAGGAAAGGCAGACTTGCCGGTTTAGAACCGGTAGCAATAATCACTTTTTCAGTGGTTAGTTCGGTAGCTTTACCATCGGCAGCGGTAACAATAATGGTGTTTTTATCTTTAAATGAACCTACTCCAACGTGCACTTCAATTTTATTCTTCTTCATCAGGTAAGTGATACCGCTGGTGTTGGCATCAACAACTTCCTGTTTGCGTTTTATCATCTGGCCAAAATCAATACCCAGGTTATCTAATTTAATACCGTGTGCAGTGAAAGTGTGGGCAGCGTTATAGTAATGTTCGGACGAATCAAGCAAAGCCTTTGACGGGATACAACCTACGTTTAAGCAGGTACCGCCAAGGGTGTTATATTTTTCGATAATTGCGGTTTTCATCCCCAGCTGGGCGCAGCGTATTGCCGCCACATAACCACCCGGACCAGAACCTATAACGATTACATCATATTGCATAGTAGTGTATTTTGGTGGCCGAAGTTAAGGAATGTTTGCAGGCTTATAAATAGGTAATTGATTAAAATGTGAGGGGATTGACATAAGCCCCACTCAACCCTCCCGGCAGGGAGGGCTGTGAAGTCTTCCCTGGGGGCTTTGTAACACCTTTATCATTCGTTAGTATATTCCCCATTTACTTACTAAATTAGGCTCATCAATTAATACTGACCCGAACATGAAAAAACTCTCCGCATTAATCTTGTTTATTGCTGCAACCTGCAGCGGCGTGTTTGCCCAAAGCAACTACGTTAAAGAAAATTTTACCAAAAAGGATGTTTACATCACCATGCGCGATGGCGTGAAACTTTTCACCTCCATTTATACGCCAAACGATGCCTCAAAGGATAAAAAATATCCTATTATGATGCAGCGTACCTGTTACAGCATCGCGCCTTACGGCGAAACAAAATATCCCGGACAGGTAGGCCCCTCAAAATACATGATGCAGGAAGGTTACATTTTTGTGTACCAGGATGTGCGCGGCCGCTACAAAAGCGAAGGCACATGGACCAACATGACCCCGGTTATCGACAATAAAAAAAGCAAAACTGATGTTGACGAAGGCTCAGACACTTACGATACCATCGACTGGCTGATTAAAAACTCGGTTGGTAACAACGGCAGGGTTGGGCAATGGGGTATTAGCTATCCGGGCTTTTACACCGCGGCAGGTATCCTGTCAAACCACCCGGCACTAAAGGCATCATCGCCGCAGGCACCAATCTCCGATTTCTTTTTTGACGATTTCCACCATAACGGCGCGTTCATCGAAAGCTACTTTTTCACTTTCCCGGTATTTGGCGTGCAAAAAACAGATACCACTACCAAAGCATGGTACCAAAACACCATGTTTAACCCCGGTACTAAAGATGGCTACCAGTTTTTGCTGGACCTTGGCCCGCTTAAAAATGCCGACAAATATTACAAGGACAACTTTTTTTGGCAGGAAACGGTTAACCACCCAAGCTATGACGAGTTTTGGCAAAAACGTGGTTTGCTGAAACACTTCAACAAAGTAAAACCCGCGGTAATGCTGGTTGGCGGCTGGTTTGATGCCGAGGATCTGACAGGCCCGCTGGCTATTTATAAAACCATCGAAAAGAAAGACCCGAGCGCTTATAACACCATTGTAATGGGCCCGTTTGGGCACGGCAGGTGGTCGCGCGAGACGGGGCACACCATGCACAGCAACGTTTACTTTGGCGATAGTATTGCAACGTTCTATCAAACCAATATCGAGCAAAAATTCTTTAACCACTTCCTGAAAGGCAAGGGCGACAAAAACTCTGGCTTGCCGGAGGCTTATATGTTTAATACCGGTAAAAACGAGTGGCGCAAGTTTGATAAATGGCCGGCTACCGAGGCTACCCACGTTAAGTTTTACCTGAACGCCGATGGCAAACTGGCCGACGCGGCGCCAGGCGCGACAGGAAACACCACCTTTGTAAGCGACCCGATGAAACCGGTACCCTACACCGAGGATAACACCACCACCATGGGCTTTACCCCGTTTAATTACATGAGCGAGGATCAACGTTTTGCAGGCCGCCGTACAGATGTATTGGTTTTCCAGACGGATGTTTTAACGGATGATGTTACCCTGGGCGGCGAAATAATGGCTAACCTTAAAGTTGCTACCACCGGTACCGATGCCGACTGGATAGTGAAACTGGTTGATGTTTACCCTGCCGACGAGCCGAACAACCCGTACATGCCTAACAAGAACATTATTTTGAGCAACTACCAGCAAATGGTGCGTTCGCAAATTATGCCGGCACGTTTCCGCAATGGGTTTGAAAAGGCTGTACCGATGGTAGCCAACCAAAAAACGGATGTGAACTTTCACCTGAATGATGTGTTGCACACCTTTAAAAAAGGCCACCGCATTATGATACAGGTACAAAGCACATCGTTCCCGCTGTATGCGCGTAACCCGCAAAAATTTGTAGAGAACCCGTACAAAGCCGAAGCAAGCGATTACCAAAAAGCAACCCACACCGTATTTAACGATAGCTTTATTGACGTGGAGGTGTTGAAGTAAGAGATTAGAGGTTTCTACACCATGTCATTGCGAGGAACGTAGTGACGCGGCAATCTCAGCATATCCTCTTATCCTATGAGATTGCCACGCTATCGCTCGCAATGACATATTAAAAATTGAAAAATATATAAAAAATGAAATTATGCATTCTTGTTCTTTTAGTCCTAACCGGTTTCACAGCCCACGCCCAGCTCGGCACACATAAAGAAACCTTTACCCGTGCCGATACCTTGCGTGGTATGCTTACACCGCTGCGTACCTGTTACGATATTAACTACTATCACCTGGATGTGAAGTTTGATATCGATAACAAAGCGATTAGCGGCAATGTGCTTTTTAAATACACGGCCACGCAGCATTTTACCAAACTTCAGTTCGATCTGTTTGCTAACCTCAAGATAGAAAAGGTGGTTTATAAAGGTAAAGAAGTGCCCTACACCCGCGAGTTTAACGCGGTATTTGTCACTTTCCCGCAAACGATAAAAAGTGGTAGTAAGGACCAATTTACGGTTTACTACTCGGGCAACCCAACCATTGCCAAAAACGCCCCATGGGATGGCGGTGTGGAGTATAATGTAGATTCGCTTGGGCACAAATGGGTGTCTACTGCCTGCCAGGGCATGGGTGCCAGCGTTTGGTGGCCTACAAAAGACCACCAGGCAGATGAAGTGGATAGCGTGCTCATTAGCATCAGTGTACCAAAAGGATTAAAAGATGTGAGCAACGGCCGACTGCGTAAGGTTACCGATTTAAAGGATGGCTATACCCGTTTCGACTGGTTTGTGGCTAACCCTATCAACAACTATAACATAGAAGCCAACATTGGCGATTATGTGCATTACAGTGATACCTACATAGGCGAAAAAGGCAAACTCACTATGGATTTTTGGCCACTAAGTTACGACCTCGAAAAAGCTAAAAAACACTGGGGCGCAAACGCTAAACCAATGTTAAAAGCCTTTGAACACTGGTTTGGCCCCTACCCTTTTTACGAGGATGGTTATAAATTGGTAGAAACCCACCACCTGGGGATGGAGCACCAGAGCGGTACGGCTTATGGTAACAAATTCCGCAACGGTTACCTTGGCCGCGATATGTCGGGCACCGGCTGGGGTTTGAAATGGGATTACATTGTGGTACACGAGAGTGGGCACGAATGGTTCGCCAATAACATTACCTCAAAAGATATTGCCGATATGTGGATCCACGAAGGCTTTACCACCTACAGCGAATCGCTTTTTGTGGAGGATAACTGGGGCAAGCAGGCCGCGCAGGAATATGTGCATGGCTTACGCACAGGGATCCAAAATGATGGCCCAATCATCGGCCCCTATAATGTAAATAAAGAAGGCTCGGGCGATATGTACCCTAAAGGTGCAAACCTGCTTAACATGATCCGCACGGTAATTAATGATGATGAAAAATGGCGCGGCATCCTGCGTGGGTTAAACAAAACTTTTTACCACCAAACCGTTACTAACGGCCAGATCGTTAACTACATTAACGAGCAAAGCGGTAAAAACCTAACGCCGGTATTTGACCAGTACTTAAAGTATAAGAACCTGCCAACGCTGGAGTTTGCTACCATCAACGATAAACTATACAGCCGCTGGATAGCCGATGTAAACGGTTTTGCTATGCCGGTGCGTGTAAAGGTCAAAGGTGGCGAGTACCAGTATATTACCCCAAAAATGAGGTTTACCCCAATTAATATAGAGGGTGCCACAAAAGATAATATCGAGGTGGATACCTTTAATTATTATATAGGGGTGTTGGTGGATTAATGCTTCCTTTTGTAATGCTAAACGACAGTGAAGCATCTATTCGCCGACTTGTATGTAGCCGGTTGGATCCTTCACTGTCGTTCAGGATGACAAATTTTTTATGTTTTATGTTTTATTTTCAATTTCATGCAACTAACCCAACCAAGGTTGCGTCTAATAACTAAACAAACACTAAAACAACCCCAAAAAATGAGAATATTAAATGCACTTTTAGTAGCTACCGCATTGGTAGTAACAGCAGGCTTAGCAAAAGCAGATACACAAGACCGTCACCTTACCGGCTTTACATCAGTCGCTGTAGCGGGTTCGTACGATGTATTCATCACCCAGGGTTCGTCAGAATCTGTAAAGGTTGATGCCCCGGCGAACATCATTGATAAGATCATCACCGAAGTAAAAGGCGGTGTGTTGGTTATCCACACCAAAGAAGGCAATAACTGGAACTGGGAAAGCGGCAACAAAAAGATGATTGTTTATGTATCTATTAAAGATATCAGCGCGGTTAGCCTTGCAGGCTCCGGCGATGTGGTATTTAAAGATGGCTTAAGGGCAACATCATTAAAGATCAAACTAACCGGCTCTGGCGATATTAGCGGTAAGGTTGATGTGAAGAACTTGGAAAGCAGCATTGCCGGTTCGGGCGATATCACTTTATCAGGCCGTGCAGATAACTCTACCGTTAGCGTAGTGGGTTCTGGTGATTTCACCGGCCAAAATTTGGTGACTACCAACACCCAGGTAAAAGTTGCAGGCAGCGGCGATGCAAGGGTGAACGCGAACGACAAAATTGATGCTTCGGTTGTGGGCTCGGGCGATGTACATTACACCGGTTCTGCCAAAAATATCTCCAGCTCTAAAGCAGGTAGCGGTAGCGTTAGCAGGATGTAATTCCCCGGCGAATAAGAGACGGAAAAAAGTAAGTAAAGGGCGAAAAAAAGCCCACAAAAAAGGCTTCGGGATGTCCCGAAGCCTTTTCATTTATATATGGATTAGTTATGCTAATTGTTTAGCTAACTTTTCTGCAAGTACTGATTTTGGTACAGCGCCAATTTGTTTGTCAACAATTTCGCCGCCTTTAAAGTATAATAAAGCCGGGATGTTACGGATACCGTATTTCATCGATATACCCGGGTTGTTATCTACGTTCACTTTACCTACAACAGCTTTGCCTTCGTATTCTTTAGCAAGTTCTTCAACTACAGGGCCTACCATTCTACACGGGCCACACCACTCTGCCCAAAAATCGATAAGTACCGGTTTATCTGATTTAAGTACAAGTTCGTCAAAGTTTGCATCAGTTATTTCTAAAGCCATGATTTTTATATTTTAATAATTTGATACAAATATATACTATTCAAATAGCTTGCCACAAGTAGGGGCATCACAATGTGACAATTATATTATCAACATCTATAGATATGACAAAGGCAACTTTATTTTGCGCTTAGTAAGGTTATTTTTTGTGTGGAGAAAGCATCAAAAGCTCATCGTTATTTAAAAATTATTTTAGTTCTTCCAATGAGTAGACTTCCATATTCCCCATTTAGTAAGCACGATGACTTTCTAAAATAATCTCCTCTTGTTCTGTAGATAAATCCATATGTTACATCATAAAACTACATCAATACTGCATGCGTGTTGGTCAAGCTAAATATATCAGCCATTAACTCATCGCTTGGGCTTACCTTGTGCGATTTGGACAGCAGGTCAACATACATCGCCTCTTCGCCATCACGGATCTTGAATTTAAGGGTACAGCTTTTGGCTGGATATTTCTCATTATTTGTAGTGATCACCTGCATCAGGCTATCTAATAACTGGTTATTCAGCGCTTTTACATCAAGGCAAACGGTTAAGGATTTGGTAAGTTTATCCCTCATTTCGGATAGTAAACTCATTACGGTAACTCTTAAATCCCAGTTATCTTTCTGGCGAAATTTCTCCTCGATACTCCCTTTAACATGCAGAAAATAGCCATCAACCATCATATTACGGAACTTTACATAGTCCTCACCAAAAAAAACAAATTCGTAGCTTTCGTTGTAATCTTCTAACACAAACGTGCCGAATGGCTTACCCATCTTAGTTGTTTTATGCTGAACGTTGGCCACTAAACCCCCAATGTTGATCTCGCCGCGTTTACGCAGATTAGCCAGGTTTTCCATTACCCCTTCCCCTCCCTCGCCCGAGCGGGCTTTCTGGATGTTCTTTAGTTCGGTAATGCTGGTATTGCAATACTTGTCCATCTCCAGCTTAAAATTATCAAGCGGGTGCCCGGTAAGGTAAATTCCAATTACATCCTTTTCGTATTTCAGCTTTTCTATCAGCGGCCATTCCTCAGCTTCAGGCATAGCCGGCTCGGGGATGTATGATGCTACCGAACCACCAAATAGTGATGATTGCGAGCTGCTTTGCGTATTCTGGTAATCGTTACCATATTTGATCAGGCGTTCTACCCCGCTTAAAATACCATTCTCTGTTTTGGCGAAAAACTGTGCGCGGTTCAAACCAAATTCATCAAATGCTCCGCCATAAACCAAATTCTCGTAAGATTTACGGTTTACCGATCTGGTGTTAGACCGTTGCGCAAAATCATAAACGGTTTTATAAGGGCCGCGTTCTTTACGCTCTTCAATAATACTTTCAACAGCTTTTTCGCCTACACCTTTAACACCGGTCAATCCAAAACGAATAACCCCTTTTCTGTTGGCTGTAAAGGCGAGGTCGCTTTCGTTAATATCGGGGCCTAAAACCTCCACACCCATACGGCGGCATTCTTCCATAAAGAAGGTGATCTTCTCCATGTTATTTTGGTTGTTTAATACCGCAGCCATATATTCTGCCGGGTAATGCGCCTTTAAGTAAGCCGTTTGGTAGGCCACAAAAGCGTAACAGGTAGAGTGCGACTTATTAAACGCATACTGGGCAAATGCCTTCCAGTCGTTCCATATTTTGGTAAGTTTATCTTTAGGGTGGCCATTGGCAATGGCCCCATCCATAAACTGGCCTTCCATTTTGTTGAGTACCTCAATTTGCTTTTTACCCATAGCCTTACGCAAAACATCAGCGTCGCCTTTACTAAAGCCTGCCAATTTTTGCGACAGAAGCATCACCTGCTCCTGGTAAACGGTAATACCATAGGTTTCGCCCAGATATTCTTCCATGTCGGCAAGGTCAAACACAATGGGCTCTAAACCATGCTTACGTTTAATAAAGTTAGGGATATACTCAATCGGGCCAGGGCGGTAAAGGGCATTCATGGCAATCAGATCCTCAAACTTATCGGGTTTCAGGTCGCGCAGGTACATTTGCATCCCGTCGCTTTCAAACTGGAAAGTACCGTTGGTATCGCCACGCTGGTAAAGTTCATAAGTTTGCTCATCATCCAGCGGAATGTAATCTATATCGATGCGTACATCGTGGTTTTGTTTGATAAGCCTTAGCGCGTCCTTAATAATGGTAAGGGTTTTAAGACCCAGAAAATCCATCTTAATTACACCGGCATCCTCAATTACGCGGCCATCATACTGGGTAACCAACAGATCGGAGTCCTTAGCGGTAGCCACCGGGACGATCTCTGTTAAATCGTATGGTGCAATGATGATACCCGCGGCGTGCACACCTGTATTACGTACCGACCCTTCCAGCTTTTCAGCCTCGCGGAGCACAATCCCTTTCAAATCTGTAGATTTGTAGATAGCCTGCAACTCGGGCACCTGCTCAATGGCTGTTTTCAGGTTGATCCCCAAGGTATCGGGCACCAGCTTTTTCATGGCGTTCACATCGCTCAGCGGCATATCCAACACGCGGCCCACATCCTGGATACTGGTACGGGCGGCCATAGAGCCATAAGTGATGATCTGCGCTACCTGGTTTTTGCCATACTTATCAACCACGTAATCGATAACCTTTTGGCGCCCGGCGTCATCAAAATCGGTATCAATATCGGGCATGCTCTTCCTGTCAGGATTCAAAAAACGCTCGAACAGGAGGTTATATTTTAAGGGGTCGATATTAGTGATACCTGTACAATACGCCACCACAGACCCCGCTGCCGAACCACGGCCGGGACCGATAAACACGCCAATATCGCGGCCATGCCTAATAAAGTCAGCTACGATTAAAAAGTAGCCGGCAAAACCCATGGTGCGGATGGTGAACAACTCAAATTCAATGCGCTCCTCAGCCTCGGGGCTAATATCTATATATCGCTCCTTGGCACCCATATAAGTAAGGTGCTTCAGGTATTCCCACTGGTTTAGCGTATCGGCATCTGCAGTGGTGTGGATCTTAAATTTTTCGGGGATAACAAAGTTAGGCAACAGGATGTCCCTTTTAAGTTTCAGCACATCAACTTTGTCTACAATTTCCTGCGTATTATCCAGCGACTCGGGGATATCGCTGAATAGTTTGCTCATTTCGGCCTGTGTTTTAAAATAAAACTGGTCGTTGGTAAAACCGAATCGATAACCCTTACCACCTTCTTCGTCAGTGGCTATAGGGGTACTTTGTAAATCGCCTGTATTTACACAAAGCAAAATATCGTGGGCGTTACTGTCCTGCTGATCCACGTAGTGCGAATCGTTTGAACAGATAACCTTAACATTGTATTTCTTAGCAAATTTTGCCAGCACCAGGTTAACAGTGTTTTGCTCGGGGATGTCATGGCGTTGCATTTCTATATAGAAATCTTCGCCAAAAAGATCCAGCCACCATTTAAACTCAATTTCGGCAGCAGCTTCTCCATCGCGCAAAATAGCCTGCGGTACCGATGCACCAAGGCAGCAGGTGGTAGCTATAATCCCTTTATGATATTTCAGGATCAGTTCTTTATCAATACGTGGCCACTTGCTGTAAAGGCCTTCCATATAACCTAACGAGCACAGTTTGATGAGGTTCTTATAGCCTTCAGCATTTTTGGCCAGCATCAACTGGTGGTAACGCTTGTCTCTTTTCTCTTTGGTAAATTGCTTTTTATGCCTGTCATCCACCACATAAAACTCGCAGCCTACAATAGGTTTTACGTTGTGTTTACCCGCCTCGGCCACAAACTTGAACGCACCAAACATGTTCCCGTGGTCGGTAATGGCCAGGGCTTTCATCCCATCAGCAGCCGCTTTTTTATATAATTTTGATATATCGGCGGCACCGTCAAGTAAAGAAAACTGGGTATGTACGTGTAAGTGCGAAAATTCGGGCATGTGTTATCTCTTTCTGCTGATCCTTTGGAATACAAATTTATCAAAAATTAAAAGTTTAAGCCCACCTTGTTGATAATTACATCGTAATATTCTGTACTTGAAACGATTGAAATATTTTCAATATGGATAGTATTCGCTGCATTTTTTTGTAAGATTTATAATACATACCAATAATCTTATATTTATAGCCAATATATCGTTATAAGAAAAAACAAACGCGTTGTATTTATGTTAAAAATTTGTGCAAAAACCCTTTTTTACGAATAATTGCCCTAACTACAAGTAGTACCCTAACCTTTAAGAATTTGGAACGATTTGGACGCATAGCCCTTAAAACAATACTTTGGATAATTGCAAGTGTCATATTTTTGGTGTTACTTGTGGTTATTTTAATACAGGTACCCGCCGTGCAAAACTTTGCTAAGAATAAGGCGGTTACTTTCTTGCAAAATAAAATTCACACAAAAGTTGAGATTGGACACATCAGTTTGGGGCTGCCCAAACTACTGGTGCTGGAAGATGTTTACTTTGAGGATCAAAAGAAAGATACCCTTATCGCAGGCGACAAACTAAAGGTCGATATCACGCTTCTAAAATTGTTAAAAAACAAGGTTGAGATAAATGAAATAAACCTGGAAGGCATTACGGCTAACATTAGCCGCGGGACAGATAGCCTCTTTAATTTCGATTATATTATTAAGGCATTCGCAGGCGAGCAAAAGAAAGAAGTTAAGCCCGAGGACACTACCTCTACCATGAAGTTCTCGGTAGATAAGATCATACTTGATAAGATCAATATCACATACAAAGATGTAACCACAGGCAACGATGTGAAATTCTTGCTGGGCCACTTTGATACCCGCATTAAGGATTTTGACCCGGATAAGATGAAGTTCACTATCCCTAAAATAAACTTGAGCGGGGTAAATGCTAAGATCATCCAAACACCTGCCGGTTCATCCATTAAGCAAGCTGCTACAATAGACACCACTACCAAACCTTTAAATATGGATCTGGCTTTAGGCGAGATCAATATTGACAAGATTAAAGTTGATTACAAAAGCAGCGAAATGGCCGCCAAGGTTGATTTGGGCAAGTTTTTGGTGAACATGGATAAGATAGACATGAAGAACCAGCACGTGGGCATCAAATCTATCGTGTTAGATAATACCACCGCCTGGCTAACCTTTGCCAAACCTGCAACTGTAGCCAAAGCGGTTGATAAAACCATTAAGAAATTAGATACGCTTACCTCTACCACCCAGGCGAAAGGGTGGACAGCCAACTTAGGTAAAGTAACCTTCACCAACGATAATATTAAGTTTGATAACGATACAAAAAAACCTATGCCAAGCGGTTTAGATTTTTCCCACATGAGTATCAAAAACTTAAATGCCGATGCCGAAAATATTGGCTACACGCCGGATAGCTTATCGGGACGTATCAATTCGTTTACTTTTAGCGAAAAAAGCGGGTTAAAGATCGATAAGTTCCACACTACCTTTTTCTACGGGCCAAAGAATGCTTATTTGAAAGACCTGCTGGTGCAAACACCACGTTCGGTTATCCGGAAAGATCTACAGGTGGGTTACCCATCTATCGAATCGTTAACTAAAGACCTGGGCAAGCTAAACATCAACGCAAATTTAGATGGCAGCAAGCTTGGCTTGCGCGATGTGTTGCTTTTGATGCCTGCCATGGCTTCAATGGAACCGTTCAAATCGTCGCCAAACTCCACCATTAAAATCAATGGCCGTGTTAATGGCACGGTTGATAACCTGCGCATCCCGAACATTGAGATAAGTGGTTTTGGTACTACTTACATCAAAGCATCGGCTAACATGCGTGGCCTGCCCAATGTAAAGAAGTCGGTATTTGATGTTACCATTAATGATTTCCGCACAACACGTAATGATATTGTTCGCCTGGTACCAAAAGGAACCATCCCGCCAAGTGTAATTGTGCCCGAGAATATGGCGCTGAAAGGAACCTTTAAAGGCAGCATGAAAAACTTTAACACCAAAATGGCCCTGCGCAGCAGTTATGGCGCGGTTGACCTGGTGGCAGCCATGAAGAGCGGTGAACGCAAAGGCAGCGAAACCTACACAGCAAATATTAAAGCCAATAACCTAAATGTAGGTGCGTTAACCAAACAACCGCAAATGGTTGGTTTTGTAACCATGAAGGCCAACATTAGCGGTACCGGCCTCGACCCTAAAACCGCCAGTTTGAAATTTAACGGCGATGTAACGAGCGCAAATGTAAAAGGCTACACCTACCGTAATTTAGTGATGAACGGCACGGCACGCAATGGCAGCTATGTGGCTAAAGCCCGCATGAAAGACCCTAACATCAACTTTAGTTTGGATGCAAAGGCTAACATGAACAAAAAATACCCATCGGTAAATGCTACGCTGATGGTAGATAGTATCGATCTGCAAAAACTGCATTTTACAGCTAACCCAATGCGTTTCCACGGTAAAATTGTTGCCGATGTACCAACCGCCGACCCGGATTACCTGAACGCGAAAATATTGGCTACCGATCTTTTAATTAACAATAACGGAAAGCGTATTCAACTGGATACGGTAAGCCTGGTATCTACAGCCACTGCCGATAGCAGCACCCTTTACTTAAAAGCGCCAATGTTTTATGCGCACATGGCCGGTAAATACAAGCTAACCCAAATTACTCCTGCAGTGCAAGATGTTATCGACAAATATTACAACACCAGCCTCGGCAGTAAAACACCTCGTATAAAGGTAAAATACTCGCCGCAACAGTTTACGTTTGATGCCCGTTTGGTTAAAACCCCGCTGGTAACACAGTTTGTGCCCGAACTGAAACAACTTGAACCGGTATTATTCAACGGCCGCTTTAACAGCACCACCGGTGAACTGATCTTGAACGGATCGGCACCAAAAGTTATTTATGGCACCAATACAGTTAACAATCTTAAGCTTGCCATTAATACCGGTAACGCGCTTAATTATAACCTAACGGTTGATGAGATTAAAGTAGGCTCATCGCTTGATCTGTTATTTACCAGTGTATCGGGCAGCGCCCTAAACAACAAATTGGGGATCAGCCTGCAAGTTAGGGACAACCAAAAGAAAGATCGCTACCGTATCGCCGGGCAGTTTATCGCTATGCCAAATGAATATCAATTTAACTTTTTGGAGAATGGCTTATTGCTTGATTATACCGCATGGTCGGTTAATCCCAATAACGCGTTGATGTTTGGCCGCAAAGGCATTTTAGCCCGTAACTTCAGTATTACCAACAGCAACCAGGTATTGAGCGCCAATACCACATCAGGTCAGTATAACGGGCCTATCACGGTCGATTTCAAAAACTTCCGGATCGAAACTTTAACCAAGCTGGCTAAGCAGGATTCCCTTTTAGTTGGCGGTACCATAAACGGTAATGCCGAGGTAAGCAACTTCCAAAAATTACCTGTATTTACGGCAGCCCTTAACGTAAGCGACTTTAACTTTAAAGGCGATACCGTTGGTAACATCGCACTAAAAGTTAACAACCAAACAGCTAATGCCTACGCCGCGCAAATGAGCATAACAGGCCGTGGTAACCAGGTTGATTTAAACGGCATGTACTACACCTTGCCCGAAAGCAGGTTTGACCTGAACCTGAACATTGTAAACCTGGGTATGAAGAGTATTGAAGGCTTTAGCTTCGGCACCATCAAAAACTCCAGTGGTAACATTACCGGTAACCTAAAAATAACGGGGACCACAGCCGCGCCGGCAGTGCGGGGTAATGTTAACTTTAATAAGGTGGGCTTTAATGTCAGCATGCTTAACTCCTATTTTACCATGCCTCAGGAAAGCATTACATTTAATGATGAGGGCATCCGCTTTAACGATTTCACTTTGGTTGATTCGATCAATAATAAGGCCGTTGTATCGGGATCTATCTACACTAAAACCTACACCGATTTTAAATTCGGGATCAATATCCTCGCTAATAATTTCCGCGCGATAAATTCAAACAAAGCCGATAATAAGTTATTTTACGGCAAACTGTTTTTGGATACCGATATTAAGATCCGTGGCAACATGGCCAAACCCGTGGTTGACGCGAGCCTTACCGTAAACGACAAAACCGAAATGGTATTTGTATTACCAACCAGCGACCCGGGTGTTGAAGATCGTAAAGGCGTAGTGGAGTTCTGGAACTCTAAAGACCCTCAAATGGATTCGATACTGATGGCACGCCAGTTAGATTCGTTAAAAAAATCTGAGATCACCGGGCTTGATGTAAACGCTACGGTTAATATTGATAAGAACGCCAAATTCACTATCGTGATTGATGAGCGCAATGGTGACGTTGTTGAACTATTAGGCGAAGCACACCTAAGCGGCGGCATCGACCCAAGTGGTAAAACAAGCTTAACGGGTACCTATATCGTAAATCGCGGTTCATATAACCTATCGTACGCAACGGTATCCCGTAAATTCAATTTCAAAAAGGGTAGCACTATAACATGGACGGGCGACCCAACGAGCGCGAATATTGACCTGACCGCAATTTACGTTGCCAACGTACCGCCGATAGACCTGGTAGCTAACCAACTTAGCGACGAAAACTCGACCCAATACAAGCAAAAACTACCATTTAACGTAAACCTTAACCTGCGTAACGAACTGCTGAAACCAAACATCAGCTTTGACATTACCCTGCCGGATAGCAATTATAACGTTGCCGCCGTGGTTACCAATACGGTAGAAACCCGCCTATCACAAATCAGGCAAGACCCTAACGAGTTAAACAAACAGGTGTTGGGTGTATTGGTGCTTGGCCATTTTATTGGCGATAACCCGCTGCAAAGCCAGGGTGGAAGCGCAGGTGTGCAAGGTGCTATCCGTAATAGTGTAAGCAGTTTATTAACCGACCAGTTGAACAGCCTTGCAGGTGGTTTAATATCGGGGGTTGATCTAAACTTCGGTTTAACCTCCGGGCAGGATTATTCGTCTGGTACGGCCACCAACCGAACAGACTTGAACGTGGGCCTATCCAAACGATTCCTTAACGATAGGCTTACGGTATCGATAGGTAATAACTTTAACCTGGAGGGTGCGCAACAGGGGCAAAAAACATCAAATATTGCCGGTAACGTATCGGTTAATTACAAACTGAGTAAAGACGGCCGCTACACCCTGCGCGCTTACCGTAAGGACGAATTTGTAGTGATACAGGGCCAGATAGTTGAAACCGGTTTAGGTTTCTCGTTAACGGTAGATTATAACCGTTTCCGCGAAATCTTCCGCAAACGTACCGAAGAAGAAAAAGAGATGCGCCGTAAATACAAAGAGGAGCAAAAAGTAAAAAACGAGCAGGAGAAAGCATCGCAGGAAAAAGATAAAGCAGACAGAACTAAGACCCAGACTACCACCTTATGATAAAACGGATAATATATTTACTATCGCTGGCCGTAATATTAAACGCTTGTAGTACCACTAAGTATGTACCCGAGGGTGAAAAATTATACACCGGCGGTACTGTAAAGGTTGATGATAAAAGCATATCAAAAGGTGATGCCAAGGCGCTTAGTGCCGAAATGAAAACGCTTATCCGCCCTAAACCAAATTCTTCATTATTGGGGATGCGCATTAAACTTTGGTTGTATTATAAGACAAAGGGCCGCCATGGTTTTATCCAAAAATTCTTCAGCAAATATGGCGAGCCACCTATTTACGTAAGTCAGGTTAACTTAGCTAAGAACAGCGACATCATGACCAATCGCCTCCAAAACGAAAGTTACTTCCAGGCGTCGGTAAGTGGTGATACTGTTGGTAAAAAGAAAACGGCTTCGGCTCTGTTTACAGCTTTGCCCGGGCCATCTTACACCATTCGTAATGTAACTTTCCCCAGCGCGACAGATAACAACCTGGATACCGCGATCAGGGGCGCCCAAAAGGGAACACTATTGAAAACCGGCGATAAATACAATTTAGACGTTATCAAATCGGAACGTGTGCGTATTGACACCCGCTTAAAGGATGAGGGTTTCTTCTTCTTCTCGCCCGAGCAATTGATTGTAAAAGTTGATAGCACGGTTGATACCCACAAAGTTGATCTGTTAGTAAAGATCAAAGAAACTACGCCTGAGCGTGCCCGTGAAATTTACACCATCCGTAATATTTATGTGTACCCTAACTATTCGTTAAGGGATACTGCGTTAAAGCTAAACCAGGCTAAGCCCTACCGCTGGTACAACATTGTAGACCCCCGTAATACCGCCAGGCCTTACTTGTTTGCTAATACTGTTTTGCTGCATCCAAACGATTCTTACAGCCGCACCACGCATAATAATTCGTTAAACAGGTTCATTAACTTAGGCCCTTACCGTTATGTAAAAAACAGGTTTGAGGATGTGACGCCTGATTCACCAAAACTGGATGTTTACTACTTCCTTACCCCTTACAAACGTAAATCATTACAGGCCGAGATTATTGGCCGTACCACATCTGCCAACTACACCGGTACGCAAATAAACCTGAGCTGGAAAAACCGCAACGCCTTTAAAGGCGGCGAATTGCTAACCGTAACGCTATTTGGAAGTACCGATGTGCAAATAGGCGGGAAAAATAACGGCTTTAACGTGTTCCAATATGGTGTGCAAACCAGCCTTTCGTGGCCACGATTGATAACCCCATGGCGCGTTAGTTCATCAAACGCATATATACCACGTACCGTTTTAAGTTTGGGTTATACCTCTGTTGTGAGGCAAAAACTGTATTCGCTAAACTCATTTACCGGTTCATTTGGCTACCAGTTTAAAACTAATGAACACAAATTGCACGAACTGAATTTACTGGAGGCTACCTTTGTAAAACCGCGTTCTGTAGATAGTTTATACAGGGATAGCATCAATAATCCGAACAACCGTAACCCTTCGCTTAAACATCTTATCGATCCTCAATTTACTTTAGGCCCAAGCTATGCTTATACTTATGATAATACTACCGAAGATTATCGCACCAATAGCATTTTCTTCCGTGGTAAAGTAAGTTTATCAAATAACCTGTATGGCCTTGTTACCGGCGCCGATACACTTGCCGGTAAAGAGAAAAAACTTTTCGGAACTATATTTAACCAGTATGCTAAAGTAGAGAGCGAGATCAGGTTCTTTCATAAATTGAGCACGGGCAGTAAAATTGCTACCAGGCTATTGGTGGGTGTTGGTTTACCTTATGGTAACTCTACCATCCTGCCTTACAATCAGCAATTCTTTATTGGCGGGCCAAACAGCTTAAGGGGCTTCAGGCCACGGTCAATAGGCCCGGGTACGGTTGACCCTACCCCACTTAGCGGCAACAGTTTTATTGCCGACCAAAGCGGTGATATAAAATTGGAAGCCAACATCGAGTTCCGCCAAAAACTATTTAGCATTGTGTACGGCGCCATATTTGCCGATGCCGGTAATATTTGGAATGCCAAGCGACACCAGGCAGGTGGTACATTCGGCCCTAATTTTTTATCTCAACTGGCTGTTGATGCCGGTGCTGGTTTAAGGTTTGATGCTACCATATTGGTATTACGTACCGATCTTGGTTTCCCGCTGATGAGGCCTTATACCCCTGCAGGTGGCACACGGTCAATAAGCCCAAGCTTTAAAAACGCAATTTTAAATATTGCCATCGGTTATCCATTTTAATTATTTAGTGTAATGGTGATTGTAATATTACGAGGTTAGATACGTCTAATCACTATCTACCGAATGATCTAATGACTAAAAACACGATCTCCGTTCCGCTAAACATTATCGATTTGCAAGGCGATGGTTTCCATCCCTTGCTGGATATTGTAATATTTGGCAAGCCTTTTAAAGTGGTGCTGGATACCGGCGCATCGCGTACCGCATTTGATAGAGACTTACTCATTGAAGTGAATGAACAAGCTGCCATTGTAGCGAGCGAAAGATTGTCGACCGGGTTAGGTACCAATACCATGGAATCGGCCACAGCAGTTATCGAAAACATTTGGATAGGTGATCTACTCATACCGGAGTTGGAAGTAGCCGTGCTCAACCTATCTACCATAAACATAGCCTATCACGAAATGGGGCATCCCGAAGTATTAGGTGTTTTGGGTAGTGATATACTGATGAAATATAAAGCCGTTGTTGATTTTGGCAAGAAAAGGTTATTACTGAAGTAAGCTTAAACTACTTGCTTATTTAGAACCTTACGGCAGAGGTCTGTCGTGCTTAAGTTTAATACAGCAAAAAATATCAGGTCAACCATAGGTGCGGGCAATGGCCAATGCTGCATCAGCTTAAAACCGTTATCCCCATCAACCAAAGCCGTAAAAATGTGGGGAGATAAATAATGTTGTTTAGCAACATTGCCGGCAGATAGGTTTGCCATATAAGGTGTCTTTTAAGTAAAGATCGCTTTCCCTTTATGGTTTTCACCCTCCGGGATATCAGCATACAAGTAGATCAACGCCGTAATATCCAGCAAAAAAATCTCCTGGTATTTGACGTCGTAGATCTTCATACGATCTGTAACCCATTGCAGTTCATCGGAGGTTAGTATCATTTGGCGGAATCTATTTTAAATTCCTCTTTATACAATTTGTAAAGTGCAATATTGTACAATACGCCCACCATAAAAAATGTGGTGATTAAATAATAATTATTGTTTTGCCATATCTTATAGCCCCATATGTTTGTAAAAAACAAGGGGATCAACGCTATGCGGATTGGAATCCCAGTGAAGGTTTCAAACAGCTTATCTTTCGCGGATTTACGGGTAGTATTTTAAATATAGCCAGTATTGTATAAGCGCATAAACCAAATAATACACGGTGAAAATATCAATACTGCGAAAATTGCAAAGATTACCACCAGACTAAATTTTATAGTCCAAAAGAAATAGTACGTCAGTAATGCACCCAATACAGTGTATAACATCCCCGGGAATTTAAAGCAGGCTGATAAATAGGTAAAATACTTTCTTACTGTGTCTTTCACCAACGCATTTTTTATACCTTTTTCAATCTTCAGCAAATTTTCAGGGCTACCAAAATCATTCCTTATAATATTATTTACAGCATCCTCAAATTAAATATTGCCCGGTTGAAATTCAACAGCAGATAAAATATGATGATACACTTCCTCATAAATTTCGCGGTATGTAAGCGTTTTATGCAGAAAACCTGCAATACCATTAATTGTCGGTCTGTTGGTTTCATTTGGTTGTAGGTTTAAGGTTTAACAATGTTTGCAACTGCTCAATAAAAGCCTGTGCCTCATTCATTTTACTGGTAACCTCTTTGCCGCCCTGCTCGGTAAGGCGGTAATATTTACGCACGCGGTTATCAACTACCTGGGTGAAAGTTTCTAAAAAACCATCCGCCTCCAGTTTGTGCAACGCCGGATATAATGCACCCTCGGTAAGCATTATTTCGCCTTCAGAAACCTCCTTAACTTTTTGGGTTATCTCGTAGCCGTACATCTGGTGGTTATCTTCCAGCAGTTTTAAAATAATGGTTTGCAGGCTGCCTTTCAGCAATGGATTAGTGCTCATAATTCAAATATAAAAAAAATATTTATATACATAAGAAAACTATGTATATAAATAAAAAAGTATATAATTTTTGATGCTATCGCTTACTTGGCTGTTTTTATACTTAAAAGAAACTTTAAAGGACGAATGAAGGGCGAATAAAGGTGATTAAAATGCTAAAAAAGGCGCTCATAAAATCCAAAAAGTAAAAAAGCCTCCTGTATAGTCAGGAAGCTTTAATATCATAGGCAGAATAGATGCTCTTATGTATCTATACGCGCATAGCGCGCGTTTTTCTCTATAAACTCGCGGCGTGGGGCAACTTCATCGCCCATCAGCATCGAGAAGGTGTGATCGCACTCGGCAGCGTTTTCAATAGCTACCTTTTTAAGTGTACGGTTAGCCGGGTTCATGGTGGTATCCCATAATTGCTCGGCGTTCATCTCACCCAAACCTTTATATCGTTGCACGTGTACGCTATCCTCTTTACCCTGGCCTTTTAGGCGTTGTATGGCGGTGTCGCGTTGTTCGTCTGTCCAGCAGTATTCAAATTCTTTACCTTTTTTAACCTGGTAAAGCGGCGGCGATGCAATGTACACATAGCCGTGCTCCACCAATTCTTTCATATAACGGAAGAAGAAGGTTAAGATCAGCGTGGTAATGTGTGAACCATCTACGTCCGCATCCGTCATGATCACAATTTTGTGATATCGTAATTTATTTAAGTTCAATGCTTTAGCGTCCTCGGGCGTGCCAATGCTTACACCAAGGCCGGTGAACATATTCTTTATCTCTTCGTTCTCATAAATTTTGTGCTCCATGGCTTTCTCCACGTTCAGGATCTTACCACGTAGTGGAAGTATCGCCTGGAACTCGCGGTTACGGCCCTGTTTAGCAGTACCACCCGCCGAGTCACCCTCTACAAGGTAAAGCTCACATAAGGATGGATCGCTGTTGGCGCAATCAGACAGTTTACCGGGTAAACCAGACCCTGTCATAACACTCTTGCGCTGTACCATTTCGCGGGCTTTACGGGCCGCTGCGCGGGCTGTAGCAGCAAGGATAACCTTCTGCACTATCATTTTAGCTTCCCTTGGGTTTTCCTCCAGGTAGTTACCTAAAATTTCGCCTACGGCAACGTTAACGGCGCCACTCACCTCGCTGTTACCCAGCTTGGTTTTGGTTTGCCCTTCAAATTGCGGCTCCTGTACTTTTACCGAAATTACAGCAGTTAACCCCTCGCGAAAGTCATCACCGGTAATCTCGATCTTCATGTTTTTTAACAAGCCCGATTTATCGGCGTAAGCCTTAAGCGTACGCGTTAAACCCATCCTGAAACCTGCAACGTGTGTACCACCTTCAATAGTGTTGATGTTGTTTACATACGAGTGTACATTTTCTGTATAGGTATCGTTGTATTGGAAAGCCAGCTCAACAGGAATGCCTTGTTTAATCCCTTCCAGGTAAATTGGCTCGGGGATTATAGCCACGCGGGTACCGTCAAGGTATTTAATAAACTCTTTTAAGCCGCCTTCAGAGAAGAACTCTTCCAATGGGAAAGAACCGTCATCATTAGTTTCACGCTCGTCTGTTAACGTTAAGCGGATCCCTTTATTTAAGAAAGCAAGCTCGCGTAAGCGAGTGGCTAATGTTTCAAATTTATACTCGGTAGTAAGCGTAAATATCTCCGCATCCGGCTGGAAAGTTTGGGTAGTACCTGTTTTATCAGACACGCCAATTTCCTTTACCGGGAACAATGGTTTACCACGTTCGTACTCTTGCGTAAATATTTTACCCTCGCGGTACACAACCGTTTTTACGTGTATAGATAGCGCGTTAACACAACTTACACCCACACCGTGCAAACCACCCGATACCTTGTAGGTGTCTTTATCAAATTTACCGCCTGCGTGCAGCACGGTCATTACAATTTCTAATGCTGATTTTTGCTCCTTGGTATTGATACCCGTAGGGATACCGCGGCCATTATCTACAACGGTAATAGAGTTGCCTTTGTGGATAGTAACGTTAATGGTATCGCAATAGCCGGCAAGGGCCTCATCTATCGAGTTATCAACTACCTCGTAAACCAAGTGGTGAAGGCCTTTTACGCCAGTATCACCAATGTACATCGAAGGCCTTTTTCGTACAGCTTCTAAACCTTCTAAAACCTGTATATTATCCGCGGAATAATTTGATTTATCCTGATTTTTTTCGCTCATATTTGATTAAAACAATAACTATCAAATTTACGAATTTAGCTTCGCATTAACTCGAATTATGTGCAATATTAGTGCGATTGTGGATAAATATGATCCATAACAAACATCTTAATAAATGGTTAGGAAACTTGTGCCGAAAGATTATATTTGTCAAAAATTTTTTTAAGATAAACCCAATGAAAATGAAGACTTCAATTGTTACAAAATCAGTATTAGCATTACTAATAGCTGCAGGTGTATTTGCTTGTAACCAAAATAAACCAGATGCTAAGCCGGCTGCTGCTACAACCGCAACTGCCGACTCTCCTGAAATTGTTTACATTAACCAGGATTCGTTAGTATCTAAATACGATTACATCAAGGATATGGACAAACGCCTTGGTGATAAAGGTAAAGTTGCGCAGGCTGATGTTGCATCGCGCCAGCAAGCTATCCAACGCGAAATTGCTGAGTACCAAAAAGCCGCCCCTACAATGGCTGCGGATGTGCGTGCCACTACCGAGCAACGTTTACAACGTAAAGGCCAGGAGTTTCAACAATATCAGCAAAATGCCGGTGCACAGGTTCAAAACGATCAGGTGAGCGAACAAACCAAACTTTACGAAAAATTGGTTGAGTTTACCAAGGCCTACGCTAAAGAAAAAGGTTACAAAATGATCTTAACTTATCAAAAAGGTAACGCTACAGTACTTTACGGCGACCCAAGCCTTGATGTGACTAAGGATGTTGTTAAAAGATTAAACGACGCTTACGCTAAAGACAAAAAATAATAATTGTGCTGATGCACAAAATATAAATTAATTAAAACCCCGGCTTATAGTTGGGGTTTTTTAATTTAGAACAATATGGAAGACAAAGGCAACGAAAAGTTTATGCAGATGGCAATTGACCTGTCTGAATATAACGTAACACACGCGCAGGGGGGCCCGTTTGGCGCAGTGATAGTAAAGGATGGCATGGTTATAGCGCGCAGCGCAAACAGGGTTGTACCTACCAATGACCCCACAGCACATGCCGAGGTTTCGGTGATTCGCCTTGCATGCCAGGAGCTGGAAACTTATAATTTAGAGGGTTGCGAGATATACACCAGTTGCGAGCCCTGCCCAATGTGCCTGGGGGCAATATACTGGGCACGCATCAACAAAATATATTACGCTAATACCAAAAAAGATGCAGCCAATATAGGCTTCGACGACCACTTTATTTATGATGAATTAGCGAAACCGATGGAAAAACGCAAACTCCCATTCGTGCAAATGATGCATACCAAGGCGTTTGCCGTTTTTAAGCAGTGGGAGATATCGGAAAGTAAGAAGGAGTATTAAAAATCTCCCAAGCGTCATTACGAGATTACGAAGCAATCTTTACATAGGCAGAACAGCTCTGTATAGCAAAGAAATTGCTTCGTTCCTTGCAATGACGGTAGGTTTTTAGTTTATCAACGATTTAATAAGCTCTTCCAAATCTTTAAGGTAAAGCATATTAGGACCATCACTCATCGCATGATCCGGGTCAGTGTGAGTTTCTATAAAATAACCGCTGGCACCGAATGCTTTTGCAGCGTGCGCCATGCCGGGTACAAATTTACGATCGCCGCCGGTTTTACCACCTGCACCGCCCGGGCGCTGTACCGAGTGGGTACAATCCATACAAACAGGATAACCAAACTCCAGCATATCGGCAACGTTCCTAAAATCAACTACCAGGTTATTGTAACCAAATGAATTACCGCGCTCGGTAAGGATGATCTGGTCATTACCGCTTTCTTTTACTTTTTGCGCAGGGTAAAACATATCCTGACCGGATAGAAACTGTGCTTTTTTAACATTTACAATTTTACCGGTTTCGGCAGCTGCTACCAACAGATCTGTTTGGCGGCAAAGGAATGCCGGGATCTGCAAGATATCTACTACCTCTGCGCATGCTGCAGCCTGGAATGGTTCGTGGATATCTGTAGTAACAGGCAGGTTGAATTTCTCCTTTACTTTGTTCAGCATCTCCATGCCTTTTGCTAAACCCGGCCCGCGGTAAGCGCTTACGCTGGTACGGTTTGCCTTATCAAACGATGATTTAAAAACCACCGTAACCGGGTATTTGGCACCAATCTCGGCAACCTTTTCGGCTACCGTATAAAGCAGTTCCTGATTCTCCATTACGCATGGGCCAACAATAAAAAAAGGTTTTTGGGTGATGTCGTTATATAATGCCATTGTCTTTTATCTTTTTACGTGCAAGCTCAAGGTCTTCGGGGGTGTCTATCCCCTTCTCGATACCTTTCACTTCAATCATTTTAATTTTATAGCCGTTCTCAATCGCCCTTAACTGCTCCAATTTTTCGGTGCTCTCTAAAAACGATACTGGCATAGTAATAAATTCTTTCAGGAATGATGCCTTATAAGCATACACCCCCATATGTTTTTTGTAAACCGATGTGTCCCCTACTTCCTTGTCCCTTGAAAACGGAATAGCGAACCTTGAAAAATAAATAGCATTGCCATTCACATCGGTAATAATCTTAACAAGGTTTGGGTTGTTTAGTTCGGCTACATCCTGTACCGGCGCGCAAACACTTGCCATAACGGCATCGCTTTGCTGCAGGGCGGTTATTAACCTGTCGATGATGCCGGCATCAAAAAAAGGTTCGTCGCCCTGTACGTTCACAACCATATCGCAGGGCACGGTTTCAATCACTTCCGCAATACGATCTGTACCACTTGGATGCTCCTCTTTGGTCATGAGTACGTTTGGAGTAAACGTTTTGCAAACGTTAAACACCTCATCACTGTCAACAGCTATCCAAATTTCGTGATGAAGGGTTGCTTTTAAACAGGCTTCGTAAACGCGTTGTATCACGGGTTTTCCACCCAAATCAAGCAGCATTTTGCGGGGTAATCGGGTCGACTTTAACCTGGCGGGTATAACTATGATTGCCTTCATCTTGCTAAGCCTGGTTAAATATCTGGTAAACCCCCGTTAGAGTATTATCATCATTGTGTACCAACAGAGTGGTTATTTTGCGTTCCATCATCAATTCCTCCGCGTCATAAACCAACTCATGCTCGTTTATTATTCGGGGATTAGTATTCATCAGATCCGTAATTGGCAAATGATGGATGTCTTCATACTTTACAAAGCCCCGTCGCAGGTCACCATCGGTTATTACACCTGCTACTTTATCGGGCGTGCCTACTATCACCATTCCTAATTTACCTTCGCTCATTTGCAACACTAATTGCGTAAACGTTGCACTACTGTCAATAAACGGAAGTTTATCGGTACGCATCAGATCTTTTACTCTCACCAATAATTTGCGGCCAAGCCTGCCTCCGGGATGAAAACGTGCAAAATCTGCCGGTGAAAAATCCCTCGCGGTCATAAGCGCTACTGCCAGGGCATCGCCCATAACCAATGTAGCTGTAGTTGATGATGTAGGCGCTAACTCCAGCGGGCAAGCCTCCTGCTTAACGCAAACATTTAAATGGTAGTTAGCATTGATAGCCAATGTAGATTTGGCGTTGCCTGTTATAGCTATAAAAGTGTTTTTATTGTATTGCAGATATGGAACAATTTTCAGCACCTCTTCGGTTTCGCCGGAGTAGGATACCAATACCACCACGTCATCGGCGCTTATCATTCCCAAATCGCCATGGAAAGCTTCGGCGGGATGCATAAAGAAACTTGGAGTGCCTGTGCTGGTAAAAGTTGCAGAGATCTTACGGCTGATATGGCCGGATTTGCCCATTCCGCAAACAACTAAACGGCCTTTTGACTCCAGTATAGATTCAACAGCCTGGCTAAATTGCTCGTCGATCATCGATGCCACATACTGCAGCGACGCTATTTCTATATCAAATACTTTTTGGGCAATACTTTTCATAAGCTGTGATAGCTCGGGGTACTATTTGTATTGCAATAATACTCAATAAAATCAGATTAGATAAATGACGGGCCGTACTGAGCTACAGCGCGAGATAAAAATTACTTAGTTTTGTAATGCCCTTAGCTTTTTAACCTCTATCTGTACAGGCGGAGCAGGCTTGTTATCAAGGCCTTCGAATTGAGAATTTTTGCTGATAAATTCAGGAACAATCTCTTTCATTTTATTTACCATCGCCATATCATCATTTTGCTGGTTCAACAAAATAAGTTCGTTAATGTCCTCTATAACCTTTTTATAAGGGTAAGATATCACTTCAGAGATCTTTATCTTCTCGTGGTGGGTTGGCATGGTGTGCTCGCCTTGATTTAGTAGTTCCTCGTAAAGCTTCTCGCCCGGTCGCAGGCCCGAATAAACAATCTTAATATCACGCTCGGGCTGTAAGCCTGCAAGTTTTATCATTTTAAGCGCCAGGTCGACGATTTTAACGGGTTCGCCCATATCAAAGATAAAGATCTCGCCACCTGTACCCATGGTACCCGCTTCCAATACCAAATGCACGGCTTCGGGTATGGTCATGAAGTAACGGGTAATTTCCGGATGGGTTACGGTAATAGGCCCGCCTTTTTGGATCTGCGCCCTAAAGCGTGGAATAACCGAACCGTTTGAACCCAATACGTTACCAAAACGGGTAGTTATAAATGCGGTACCTTTATTGATAGGATTATCTTTAAGCGACTGGATATAGATCTCAGCAATACGCTTGGTGGTACCCATTATATTTGACGGATTAACCGCTTTATCAGTTGATACCATCACAAACTTATGTACACCAAACGCAACTGATAAGTCAGCAATATTTTTTGTACCCAGTACGTTCGCCCTAACCGCTTCAGACGGGTTTTCTTCCATCATCGGCACGTGCTTGTAAGCAGCAGCATGGTAAACAACCTCCGGTTTATACTCAGAAAATAATTTTTGCATGCGGTAGTAGTTACGGATATCTCCAATAAAGATTTTAACCGGTACCTGCTCAAATTTTTCTTCAACCTCTAAACGGATATCATGCAAAGGCGATTCGGCCTGGTCGCAAAGAATGACCATTGCCGGTTTATATTGCAATACCTGCTGAACGATCTCTGAACCAATAGAACCGGCCGCACCTGTAATTAACACACGTTTACCTTGCAAATCTTCAGATATACGTGTGGTATCAATTTGTATAGTTTTACGCTGCAGCAAGTCCTCAATTTTAAGATCTTTAATTTGCTGCATATTAAGCTTGCCATAAATCCATTGATCTGACGGCGGCACGGTTAATACCTGTATACCCAATGCAAGGCAAGCCTCAAGGGCTGTTTTTTTAGATTGCTCATCCAAATGATGGTTCATGATGATCATCTTATCGATGGCACGCTTTTCCTTTAGTTTGGCAAGTTTATTAATATCATAAACCCTTACCTGCTGGATCTCTTTGTTGATTTTGTTTGTATCGGCATCCACAAAGCCCACAATAACAAAATTGGTTTTGGCGCTGGCCTCTAAAGCCTGCTTAACAAGCACTGCGCTGGTATCCGACCCGTAGATAAGTACGGATGTTTTTTTTGAGCTCGAATAATTGTTGATATAGTTGAACGCACTTTTTACAGCGCTCCGTAAAAGGATAAGTAACGTACTGGACACCGAGAAATTAACCAACAACACCAAATTTATAGTTGCAGAATTAATTGCCAACACCGGTTTAACCCATAGAGTAATAATTATAATGTAAACCAAGCTGCTAATAAATACCGAACCAAAAATGCGTAATACATCCCTTGTGTTAGAATACCTGATAAGCCCTATATGAACCCGCATTAAAAACATAACAATTGCAGCTATTATACAATAAATGCCTGTATAAATAAAAAAATATCCCCGTAATATATTAGAAAACTCGAAGCGGTTTACGATGAGGTAAGATGAAGCGAAAGACCATGTTATGATAACAAAGTCCAGTAACATTATTATCCACCGTGGTACTACCTTACTGAAAAGCAAATATTTTTTCATAAGTATTTTTGTTGTAGGTAGAGAAGCAAATTTAATAGTTAAACTTTCTGATCAAACTTTTTTACACTGGGCACAAACTTGTAATAATTTGTTACGCGGATTTAATTATCGTCAAATTAATGATTATGTTATAAAATTAAACATAAACTATGAGCATATTGAACGCTTGTTTTTGGCTTACATCTAAAAGTCGCAAATTAAATAAAAAATAATGCAATCTGTGTTTACAACACAATCGGGGGAAATTAGTTGTGACCATCACAAATATAAATTAATTAAATAAATAAATGACAATTTCCGGTAGCTAACAAAAAAATATTACCTGTATTTTGGAATTATCATAAACATCTATTTAAAAGCTTGTATTCTTGTTATCATTAATCGCGGTTTTATTGCGATATATAAAATAGCAAGCGGTGCAACAACCGCAATAAAGACTAATATTACTGAAGCGTCTTTGTATAAAATAATAAGCGCAATAATTAATAATTGGATAAGAGCATAACTTACTGCTACAAACAAATGCGGCATCTTTTGCTCGTTAACAAGTACTTGATAAAAATGAAGGCGATGCGCCTGAAAAATATTTTGTTTTAGTATTAGCCTGTGAACTACAGTTAAGACGGCATCAACCCCGTAAACAGATAAAAACAAAATGTAAGTAAAGTTACCGCTTACCTGTATCAACCTGAATAATAAAAAAACAAGCCAAAATGCAATTGCAACGCTGCCAACATCCCCAGCAAAGCATTTTGCCCTTTTGCGAAAATTAAAAAATAAGAAAACAACGCTGGCCAGCATTGGCAACCATATAAGATCGGCCTCTATAAAAGGTTGCATATTTAAATTAACATATTGTAAGCCTGCAAGTAAAACAAGAGTATATATCCCGGTAATACCGTTTATACCATCCATAAAATTGTACATATTTATAATACCTATAGCGATAATATACAGCACTATACATACGTAAAAATGTAGCATAAATAGTTGCAAAAACATAAACATTAGCGTTACCGCTGCTACATGCACCATTACCCTTAACCTGCTTGACAGGTTTATCCTATCGTCAATAAAACTTATAACACTTATCATAAGTAAACCTAAACCAGGCAACCAATAAACGGAGTGCATTAACACGGCGAAAATAATAGCTATAGCAAATATAACTCCACCTCCGCGAATGGTTACTTCGCTATGGGAGCTTCGTTCATTGGGATGGTCGACAATATTGTAATGATCTGCGATGCGGAAATATAAAAGCATCAAAACTAAAAGAACTAAAAATAAGACAAGGTAAATCATTTACTTAAATTATTGCTATTGATAATTAAATAAATTTTGTCTAAAACAGTTGTGGGATTCCACCCCAATTCTTCTCTGGCCTTATTATCACTAAAAGTTAATGTTGACAAAACTTTACTTAATTTACTTGAGTTTATTGGGGATTTACTGCCTATAAGATCACCTAACCTAGCTATAAACCGAGCCAAGAATAGCGAAATTTTTGGAGGATATGGTTTTTTCAAGGCCTTAGAAATTGCTTTTTCAAGTTCGTTAAAAGAAGGATGGTAACCATCTGTAAGATTATATATACCACCTTTGTTAGCTATTACTGAAATTATCTTAGCTATGTCTTCGGCCCAAACTATGCTTTTACGTGCATTTGCTTTACCAATACTTAAGTATTTGCCCTTTTTAATGCCATTTATCATAGCACCCAAATTACCCGGGGGGCTTGGCCCGGCTATAAGTGGCAATCGCAAAATGCCCAATATCACACCATTTCTACTCGCCCAGTTTCGCAAAAATTCTTCGGCCATTATTTTTGATCGGGCATAAGGGGTATTTCCATTAAGCGGACTGTCTTCGGTAATCAGTTTACCGCTATTTAATCCGTATACGGCAACGGTACTGATGAATATAAAGCTTTTTAGAGCCTTGGCCCTATTTTGTAATGCTTCGCACAGGTTTTTTGTTCCTTGAAAATTAACATCTATAAACTCCTGTATTTCGGTGGGCGTTTTCGGAATAGAATGTGCCTTACCAGCTACATGAACTACAATATTAATATCAGACGGAAGCGAAAGAGAACTACTGCTAACGTCAGCAATTATATCATTATTTACACTTCTTCCTAAAGTTAAAACACTGACATCACGATCGGTTTTAAGATACTTATAAATTTCGTTACCTAAAAAACCATGCCCTCCTGTTAACAATACTTTTTGCATTATAGACTCAATTTTTTTAAATAAAATCCTTTTAGGCGATGCCAAAATTGTTTTTGCTCAAAGTTATCTTCTAAATATTTACGCCCCTTTGCTCCAAACTCAAGCCTTTTGTTTTTGTCATTAATTAAAATTTCACATTTTTCAATTAATTTGATTTCGCTTTTGGTTGGTATGAGATAACCATTAACATCATCAAAAACAATTTCATTACAACCATTTATGTCAGTTGCTATGCATGGTAGCCCAAAAGCACAAGCTTGCATCAGAGATTGTGGAAAGCCCTCCCGGTAACTTGGGAATACAAATATATCGGCCATATTAAGATAAGGTCTTATATCATTCTGATGCCCTGTAGCGATAATAGCATTATTACTCTTTATCTCGTTTAAAGTTTCGGGCATTAATGGGTTTAAATCTTCTAAGGGGCCAACTAAAAATAATTTTATATTAGTATGCCTAAGGCTGAGATTTTTAAAACATGCAACTAATTCATTACAGCCCTTATAATTTGCTAATCTGCCAACAAAAGTTAGTACAACGTCATCTGAATTAATATTGTAAAGCTTTCTCAGATTATCATTTTCAGTAAGGTTATTTTCGGATTTGGAAAAATAATCAAGATCAATACCATTACTGCTTCCTTTTCCAATAATGGTGATCTTATCAGAAGAATCAATATTTGCTTTTATAAATTGGAGCTGTTCTTGTGAATTTGGCAAAACCCAGTCGGCAAAAATATAAGTTAATTTCTCAACACAAATAAGCAATTGGCGTTTTAACCCTGTTTCCTCTACTAAGGGCAGGCCGGCTACAGTATGAATTTTAAGCTTAACATTACATAGCATAGCAGCTAACATTCCAACTATACCGGCTTTAGGCGAATGAGTATGTACAATATCAGGCTTTAGCTTTCTGATTAATTTTATAGTATAGTATAGTGCAACAATATCTTTAAAAACATTTAGTTTTCTATTAAGAGGAATTTGGAAGTGCGGCACTCCTTCATTCATTTCTAAAGTTGATACTGAATTATCTGTAGCACTTGCCATATAAACTTCGAAGTTATGGCAAGCCATGTACTTTATTTGCCCCCGTAATAGTAAATGTAATGAGTGTGGGACTGTTGATATACGTAAAAGCTTTACTTTATCTTTCAAACTGTTGTGCAATTAGTTAACCAATTGTATTTTGTCCTTTTCAACGATATTGTTTTTAATAGCGTCAAGCATCTGAGTTTGAGAAATGTTTTTACCAGATAAATCATAGATTGTTTTAACCTTATTTATGTGGAGTACAGGTCCATATTTATTATATAGGCCATGCCCAAATCCTAACTTATTATTTTTCCACGTAGAATTTATAATATTTATATTACCGCCTATTGGGGCATAATTATAAAACTGTTTATAACCGCTATAGTGCAATGCCGTTTGTGATTGGTCATCAATATGATTTTTTACGCTAATATTAACCTGCTGGCCATTTTTACCAATTAAACCAAGTAAAACTATCATCAATCCACGCTTTGAATTAAAAGTTACTGGTTTATCTATCGTAATATTATTAAGTGAATCTGAATTTTGGTTGGGTTCCATATCAATTCCCGCCATAGGTTCTGTGCCATTGATATTAGAAACAACAGGATGTAAGATTGTAACGTTAGTTGCGCTTACAATAGATATTCCATTGCGCCTGGCGTGATCCACTTGTGGGTAATAAATTTGAATATTACTACTATGCTTAGTTAACTGTCCTATGTATATGCCGTCCCCCCAACACTCATAAACTTTTGGGTTTATAATTTGAATATTTGATGAACTTGCAATAGAAATGCCCATGCCCCATTCTCCCGTAGTGCCGGTATGTTGATCTCTGTCACCCACTAATACCGGAAAATATATTTTAACATTGTTTGCGTTGAATATTCTAAGTATTTGATAATTTGTTAAATTATTTGGTGCCATTATTAATTTTGAATTAGGGCCAAATAATATTATCCTATTGCTTAATATGGATATTCCACTTGAGTTAACAAGAATAGGGAAGTTTGGCATTAGCACATTTGCATTACCATTTATTGCCCGCTGCATATAGGTTGTATAATCTATAGAGCCATCTTTTACATACCCTGGCGGTAATTCTTGAGTTGCATCGTAGGCCCTATTTTTAAAAGAATTTGCTGTTAACTTAAAAGGGGCAAGTTCTTGAACCGATGGCAGATAACTATTCGCTATAGTTTTATATTTAAAGCTTTCCTGAGCTTTACAACTTCCCCAAAAAATAAGTAAGGTTGTAAATACAATAATTGTGCAATTAAACCTCTGTCTAAAGCGATATACTTTATTATAAAATCGTTGTTTTAACATACTCTAAATTTCACGCCACACTACCCTTTTAATGTAATCAACGTAGCTTATTATTATTCTGACCATTTTATCAGACACATTAGGCATAGAATAATCAGCTACTTGCTTAAAATTCCTCTCACTTCCCCTCTTCTGATACTTCAATTGTATTAACGCTTGCATTATACGTTCAGTATTCATGCCAACCATCATTACAGAAGCTTCTTCCATGGCTTCCGGGCGTTCATGTGCATCCCTAATATTTAATGCGGGGAAGTTCAGGATAGAAGATTCTTCAGAAATTGTGCCGCTGTCTGATAATACCGCGTACGAATTCATTTGTAAGGCATTATAGTCATTAAATCCCATTGGCTTTAAAAACTGAATCAGTGGGCTTACTGCAAAATTTTTGTTTTCAATCATTTTTCGGGTGCGCGGGTGTGTGCTTACAATAATAGGGTAGCCATAGGTATCGGCTATATTGTTAAGGCTATTTATTAATCCTTTAAAGTTGGCTTCACTATTTATATTCTCTTCGCGATGCGACGACACTACAAAATATTTATGCTCTTGGAGGTTTAAACACTTTAAAATATCAGAGTTTTTTATTCTTGGTAAATAATGATTCAGTACCTCAAACATAGGTGAGCCTGTTTTTATTATCCTGTCTGGGTGTAATCCTTCTCGTAATAAATACTCTCTGGCTATATCACTATATGTTAAATTAATATCAGCTATATGATCTACAATTTTCCTATTAGTTTCTTCGGGCACACGTTGGTCAAAACACCTGTTTCCAGCTTCCATATGAAAAATAGGAATATGACGCTTTTTAGCAGGTATTGCACATAGACAGCTATTAGTATCGCCTAATACCAAGAAAGCATCCGGCTTTTCACTTTCAAGATAAGTGTCTATTTTTATTATTATTTGTCCAATAGTTTCAGTTGCCGTACCACCTGCTGCATTTAAAAAATGATCTGGTTTACGGATTGATAAGTCATCAAAAAATATTTGATTAAGTTCATAATCGTAGTTTTGGCCAGTGTGCACAATAATATGTTCTATCGCATCAGACGCATCTAAAGCGGCCATTACACGTGCTAATCTTATAATTTCGGGCCGTGTGCCTACGACCGTCATTACTTTTAATTTTGTTTTCATTTATAGGTAGCTGACTTTTGTAATATTATTAAACATTTTCAAAATATGTATCAGGATCTTTCTGATCAAAAAATTCGTTAATCCAAAATATAGTAAATAACTCTTCGGTCCCAGTATTTTTTATGCTATGAGTATACCAAATGGGCATATCAACATATGCAGGTGCATTACCTGACAAATGAAAATCAAATACTTTATCGGTGTTAACTTTTCTGAGCTGAATAAGCGCTTCGCCTTTTATTACTGCAAAACGCTCAATTTTACGGGTGTGATAATGATTACCTCGTGTAATACCAGGTACTGTTGTTGAGAACGAAACCTGGCCGCCAAGGTTTAACCGTATTACCTCAACAAATGTCCCTCTGGGATCTGTATGCCGTGTAAATTTAACCGGAAAATGGCTTTCAACATTTATATATGCCCGGAAAGTATTAAACAAGTTTATCTCAAATGAATCTTTTAATTCAGGTATTATCCCCGCATCCAAATATTGTTCTTTAAATGTGTTAAGCAAGGTTAAAACTTCTGACACTTTGTATTCATCGGTATGCGCAATGGTCAATAAATCATCGCCAGAATTACTTCTTATTTTGTTTACTAATGCCTTTACTAAATCGCCTACATAAACTAGTTTTACGTTGCCATCAACTTCTATTTTAGGTTGCTCGTTATTGATTAGCTGATGGCAAAAGGTAGATACAAATGAATTATAATATGGATGCCCAAATGGGCCGAAAACATTGGGTATTATTAAACCGGAAAATTTCCCTTTTGATTTTTTTGCCCAGTTTATAAAAAGTTCGCGACCTTCTTTTTTACTTTTACCATATAAATTTTCATTATTCTCTTGCGATGAAGATGAAAATATAACGTGTGCGTTACTATCAGTACGTTCTAATGCTCCTATTAACTGTTTAATAAGCCCAACATTATTTTCATATATTACTTGCTGGTCGTTATGCCGGTTCATTGCCGCCAGATGCACAATTACATCACAACCAGACACAAAATTATCCAGAATTGCTTGGTCAACAAAATACGTCTTATTAAAATCTACACGTATAAACTCATCCGGGAAAAGGCCAAGTGTATTATATAAATGCTGACCAACAAAACCTTGCTGACCGGTAATTCCTACTTTAATCATATTTTTCATTTTTTTTCCAATCATACCAAAGTTGTTTATCAAACCTGCATTCATCTGCTGCAGATTGCTCAACCGAAAAGTCGGAAAACACAATTAATTTTGAGTTTGGCTCAAGTGCCTTAAAACCATTAGCATATCCACCCGGTATGTGTAAAATACCTGTTAGCTCTGTAACTGTATATTCATATAAATTATGGATGTGTATAGGATTTTCCCAACCGCTTGGCTTTACAACAACTATTTTAAAGCTGCCTGCTACTACGTAAAACCATTTTTGCTCAAACTTGTGCCCCTGCCATGCTCTAACTATTTCAGTATTAGCGGGCTGAATATGATAAAGTCTTTTTACATCATCTAAAGAGAAGTGATTAACAAATGAAAGACTTCCTCTTTCATCGTTAAAACTGCCCCCATTTATAAATTGTGGAGTTTGCAACATTATAAATTATATTTTACTGCATTTGTATCACCAAATACTTCGCGTTGAATATATGGCTGTTTAGATAACAAAGCTTTCATTCCTTCAACCCCTAATTGTTCTGTATTATGGGAGTGATAATCTTCAATTTTAGAAAGGTTTGTTTCACCTTCAGAAAAATATTGCGCATAGTTTAAGCTGCGATTGTCTGCAGGTATACGGTAAAATTCACCCATATCTTCAGCTTTTTGCATCTCTTCTCTAGTACAGAGTGTTTCGTAAAGCTTTTCACCGTGGCGTGTTCCAATTATCTTGATTTCATTATCGGCATTACACAACTCTTTTAGCGCAATAGCCAAATCATTTATAGTTCCAGCAGGTGCCTTATTAACAAATAAATCTCCTTGATTACCATGTTCAAAGGCAAATAAAACTAATTCAACAGCCTCTTCCAATGACATCAAAAAACGGGTCATATAGGGGTCAGTTATTGTTATTGGAATACCAGCCTTAATTTGCTTTAAAAACAATGGAATTACTGACCCTCTTGACGCCATCACATTACCATAACGGGTTAAACAAACTGTAGTTTCGCCGTTAACAATATTTCGTGATGCAGCTATGGCTACTTTTTCCATTAATGCTTTTGAGATACCCATTGCATTAATTGGATATGCCGCTTTATCTGTACTTAGACAAATAACACGCGAAACCTTATTAGCTACTGCTGCGTCAATAACATTTTGTGTCCCAAAAACGTTTGTCTTAGTAGCTTCAATTGGAAAGAACTCACATGAAGGGACTTGCTTTAACGCAGCTGCGTGAAATATATAATCCACCCCATGCACAGCCTTTTCAATACTGTTATAATCTCTTACATCACCAATATAGAATTTAAGCTTAGGATTGTTAAGCTGGTTGCGCATATCATCTTGCTTTTTTTCATCCCGGCTAAATATGCGTATTTCTTTAATATCAGTATTCAAGAAACGGTTTAAGACCGCATTACCGAATGAACCCGTTCCTCCGGTTATTAATAGTACTTTATTATCAAACATTTCTTATATTTTATTTTCAATTAAATCAACTATTTTTTTACATTGCGCAACCGGGTTTTTATAATTTAAAATAAAATCACGTGCTTTTTTACCTTTTTCAATTAATGTTTTACTATCCATTTGCAGTATGCATTTAATTTTATCTGATAAAGTTTTTATTGATACATCATCTAAACTATAACAATGCTCATAATATTCTTTTGGTATACCTGGTAACTTATAAATGAGCACAGGCACTCCTGATGCCAAATATTCCATTGTTTTTGACGGGAAAGAATATCTGGTAAACTCTCCTTCAGCCGTACGCGGGTTTACGAGTAATGATGCCTGCGTTTGCAATTGCAAAACTCGTGATCTTTCTAAAGATCCATGATAAATTATATTAGGATTATTCTCAGCAGCTGCCTTTATTTCATCTTTGGCATCTCCGTCTCCGCATATAATTAATCTTGCTGTTATATTTTCTAAAACGTTAAATGCAGCCAGTAAATTTAATATCCCATAACGCCGTGCTAAAGTACCCGTATAAAGTATAGTTTTTATTACTAAATCATTAACGTTAGTGGTGCTGCTAATATCCACATTATTAAAAATACCCTCAATTACCGTAAACGGCTTTTTTTCAGGCAATTTTTCCATCATATACGGGGTTAATAATATATACCCGTCTGTTTTTTTAAAAAGCTTTTGTAAAGCATTATATGTATAGTTCTTAAAGATTCTGTAAAAAACATTATTGGGCCCCCCCATAAATTGCGGCAAGTCTGGCAGAATTAAAACCACCTTTAACTCATTAAATAATTCTTTTGAGTTAATTGCAGCTTTTAAAAAAGGTAAAAAAGCGGAATATATTATGATAACTTTTTCGCCGTTTGTATTAAGAGCCCACTTTTTTATCTCTCTTTTTGCACTTAGGTAAATATCAATATTTTTTAGCCCTAAAAGATTAAAATAACCGGGATTTATACCAGTAAAACCCGACATCGAGCCAAACGCTATTCTTTTTACTATCGGTACTTTATACAAAGTAGGGTAAGACCCTACAAATGGAAAGTTTAATACCGTTAAATCATCATAATAGGCACCTAACCCTTTTACAAATGACCATTGCAGGGCATCCGCAGCAAATTGTATATTAAATTTACTGTTTGAAACAATTTCTTCACGTATCTCACTGGGAAACAAACCCGTTAAAAACAGCACCTTTTTTGACATATTTAGCTATGATTATCTTTAGATACGCTGTCTAGAAAACTACTAATAGGTGTTAAATAATTTTTATAATCAAACAAACGCTTTTTTATAATATTATTTTTCATAGTACTAATTTGGAACTTGTTTAGTGATAACGGTATTAGTAGTGAGTTACAAAACAAAAGAGTATTGGTAGTGTCTAAAACGTACCCGGTTTCTCCATTTTTTAAGTAATCTGTAATATTACTTGATGCGTTTGCAAGTATAGGTATTCCGCATGAAAAAGCTTCCACAAACTTGGTTGGAAAACCAGCTGTATTAACCAAATTATTATCCCGGATAAATATGGCATAATCAGCTCTTTTTACTTGCATAAGGGCATCCTCATGAGACAGCCTACCCTTAAAAGAAACAAATTCATCAATATCATTTATAGGTAGCTGTTTGTTAAAACTATTCAGATATTGTTCCTTTGTTAAACCAATAACGTTTAATAATAGTTTATTTTTTATGTTAACTCTTATTGTACTTAATGTACTAATTATTTTATCAATTCTATCTTTTGCCCCCACACCCGGCGAGCCTGCGTAAACAAGTTTGATAGCGTCATCTTCATCGTTCAAAACAATGGCAGCCCATTTCACTGATGCCAAATCTACCATTGGAGGCAACTGGATTACATTTTTCATACGGGGTGCATAATAGTCATATAGATACTTGCTTATGGCAATAACACCGTCAAGTTTGCGTTGCACAACTCTCATTCTTAAAAACGTATCAGCACCTTTTACAATCTTAAAAAGTATGTTTCCCTGTGGCACATACCATTCCGTACAATCTGAGACAAGGGCTATATTATTCTTTTCACATATATATTTTAATCTTAAAAGCGCAAAAGCAGGGTAATTGTAAGCCACAATAAACTTCAAGTTATTGAGTAAATTCATTATTGACTTTACATCATTTATACTTAGCATATACAAAAACCAATCAATAGTATTTACTGGATACTTAAATCGATAATATGTAAACCCCTCAAAAACATCTTTAGTATCTTCCAACTTCGTTATCTTACTAACTGCACGATCGAGGCATAAATAGTAAACAGAATATCCAAGATCTCTGAATGCCTTTCCGTTAGCAATAACACGTTGTGCGGCTGCATTTTTATCAGGTAGTTCAAACCCGCCTATATATAGTATCTGTTTTTGATTATTCATTAACAATGTTATTTAAAAACTGTAATAGCTTTGCACATTGAAATTTATAATCAAAGTTATCATTGACATATTTTTTCGCTTTATCTGCAACTTCTAATGCCGCAGGATAGTTCTCAATAATGTATTTAAGTTTCACTGCATAATCTTGTGGGTCATTAGGTTTTGCTAACCACCCGTTAACCCCGTTAGTAATATAGTTAGGAATTTCGCCTACTGCAGTAAGTAGTGTTGGTACTCCCACTGCCATATATTCACCCAGTTTCGTCGGGAATCCGCCAGCAGCTCTTTTCGTATCAGGTTGAGAAGATACGAGTATATAGCTGTTTTTTAATATAACCGGTACTTCATTATTATTAACTTTACCTTTAAATAATACTCTTTTCTCTAAATTGTATTTTTTTATCAAGGCTATTAACTTTGCTTTATCAATTTGCGACGGTGCTCCGTAGAGATGAAATTCAATATCTATAAATTTATCAGCTATTAGATAAAAGGCATCTATAATATTGTCTACGTTATCTTTAGATAGTTCCATATTGCCCATGTAACACAAATGCTTTTTATTTTCATGTGTATCACGGACATCTGTAAACCTAGAGATATCTACCACACTGGGTAGTATGAAGCTATTTTTTTTGACTATGCCGTTATAAAATTCTTTTAGAGATTGAGTCATGAAAATCATTCCAGATACAAATTTCAAACTATTTTTAAACAATAGTTTACGCCAAAAAGATATACTTGTTTTTAAGTATACTCTGATAGGTACGGGAAACTCATCTGCGATAAACACAATTTTTAACCCGATTATTTTCAGGGCAGGAATAAATGCATACAATATCCTAAACCAATCTGAGCTAATAATGGCTAAGTCAAATTTTTCCTTTCGATTTTCTTTTATTAGTACCCTAATTGATTTATAACAATAAAAAATATGGCTAAGTTTTCTAATAAACTTATTTGAAGGGTACGATCGAGTACCAGGGTAATGGTAATTAATACCATTAACACTTCCGTTAACAGGTAAATTTTTTTCTATGCTATCTGTAGGAAAATAAATAAAAATATGAACCTTAACAGCCAATTCAACCAACCCCTTAGAATAAGTTAATATACGGTTGGTTGGTGCTAACCCATCCGGGAATGAATAGCCGCATATTATTGCAATCCTTTTTAATTTATTGGGAGACACTTTGCTTTTGATAATATTTCAACCTTCTACTAATTTGTTTTATCCGCACATTAGGAGCCATAATAATTGTCCCCCATATTATAATAAAAAAATAAAAATGGCGCACCGTTATATCCTGAGAAAAGGCAAGTATCAGCAAAAGCACAAAGAGGCTATACCCAATGATTTTTCTATTGGAATAAGCCCCCATGATATATATACAGGATCGGCACAACACCATATAGTAAAGCAATCCATATATAACGCCATATTTTACAAAAACGAAAGTAAGCCCGTTGGCAGTAGACTCGGCATCGGTCAAATCTGCAATATATCTTGAAGCACCATCACCTACGCCTGTAAAAGGATATTCACTAATTACCTGATAATGAATTAATGTAGCACCAAAACGGCTTGTCCCTGTTTTATCAGAATATTGATTTAATATTTTGGTCTTTAATATATCAAGGTTGGCAATATAAATAGAAGCAATAACAATAGCCAGCACATATAGCAGGCTTAATTTGGAGTTTGAATAAAAGATGGAATAAACTAAAAAAATAAAAATAAGTGCTATGTAACCTGTTGTGGAAAATGTAGTTACAATTGTAGTTATAAGGATAATGTTACGAATATTAATGAGCTTTTTGCTAATTACTATATTAAAAAATAACGCAACATTTATAAATACAGCAAACATACCGGGCTCCCAAAAGGGCCCTGAATTACGATTATATAATGAAGCATAATTTTTAAAATTATAAATTATAATATTTCTGTTTTCTTCGCCAATGGCTAAATCATTATTATTATCATTCAATGATTTAAACATAGGCGCAATCTTAGTACTTATTATGGCCATAAATGGCTCAACATAAGTCAACGGAAAAAATATAAGGCTAACAATACTAAAAATTAATACAAGTTTTATATATACATGTATGAATTTATCCCCAACTACTTTTGATATAAAACCATACGTCAAAAAAGCGAGTAATAGTGATATTGATGTTAGAATGTTTTTATTATATCCTAAAATTGTTTGAATTAGAGATAATATTAAAAATGGAATAAGTATAACAAGCAAGCCTTCGCTGATTCTGTACCCTCTTTTAGTAAAGAATATTCCTGAAATTACAAAAACAGGCACCAGCAAATAATTTTGTGCTCTATAAAAAAACTCAAACCCGGTTAAAGCCATTATAGCTAAAATCAAAAAGGAAGGAATCCAACCCACAGGTTGCTTAGAGAGCGCTTGTACACTCATTATATTTGTTCATCTAATTTAAACCGTTTGTCCATTGTGCTTTTTAATTCATAATTTAAATAAATACAGCGTATCAACATACCTATTGTAATTATTAACACAACACCTGATGGATCAATATATTTTTTTAGTACGTATACCGCGAATATTGATACCGCAGCTATTAAAATACCATATGTTGCCTGGCCCCTAAAAAGAGACATACCATTTAAAAAAACACATATAATTGTATTCCATACCGATAATATGATAAAAAACACACAAAAAACGGTCATCTGAAAAGATGGTAATACAGCGTAATTATGTGTCCATAACAGTATCAGCCATTTACTGGTAAAAATTAGCAGTAAAAATATAGGTATACCAATTTGAATAAATAACCGGTTAATTCTTTTATATAAAGTATTAAGCCAAACTGTATCCTGTTTTGAGTAAGCATCTGATACGGCAGGCCACAGTGGCATAAACATCATATTAACAAACAGTATAATAAAGTTTAACAAACGCATTAACACAAGATATTTAGCACTTTCTTTCAATCCGTAATTTGATGAAATTATCATCGGGGTAATACTGCTTACCAAAAAAATTGCTATGGCCGCTCCAAGGCCTACAATACCAGTTCTAAAGATTCTTTTAAATAATACTTTATCGACGTTTTTAAACTGGAATACAAGGTAAGGGTACTTTCGATATAATAAAAATATACCAATTGCAAGCATTAAATTTGGCAAACCACTTGATACCAATATGATAATAGAAAGAGACTGATTAGTTTTTACCGCCCAAAACAATAAAGCCAATGATATGACCCTAGATATTACCAATATAATGCGTGAATAATAACCCTGCTGATATGCATCAAAAACACGTTGAACTAATCCTGAAATGATACCAAATGACAATACTATAAATACAGATTGCGTTGTAGGTAAAATTTCTGATGCGATACTATTATCCTGATACTTAAATATTGTAGCCAGATTTATAAATGGCAATACCAAATAAGATATTGCTATCAATACTGTAAATATAACTCCACCAAATGCTAATGTTGTAGCAAACGCTTTAGTAAGCTTATTTTCATCATTTTCGGCTTTTGCGTATGACATAATATTTTGCATGCCTATACCCATACCAAAATCGGAGAACGTCACAAATAGTAATATTGATGATAAGGTCATCCAAAGGCCATACCTTTCATTCCCTACAGCTTTTAAAACTAACGGTACGCTTATAAGTGCCGTTAGCATTTGTATACCCTGTGCTAAAAAAGAAATCGTTGAGGTTTTTATTGCCTGTTTATATCTTTCATCACTAATATTCTTTATTTTTTTTAACAGTTTAATCATTTTTTACTTATAAAGTTCCTAATTTCCTTTAGTAGCAGCTATTGCTGTGCATACCATACTACAGAAATCTCGAGGCCCTTTTTAATAGATATTTGGGGCTTGTAGTTTATCAGACTCTCAGCTTTTTGTATATTAGCTAAACTATGTTTCACATCGCCACGGCGTTCTTGTTGATAATTTGGTTCTATATCAACATTATTTAAATTGCATATATATTTCCACAACTGGTTAAGCGTTGTTCGTTCGCCAACAGCAATATTAATAACTTCATGGTTTTTGGGCTCAATTAAAAGTGCTTTAATATTTGCTTGTACAACATTTTCAATAAATGTAAAGTCGCGGCTAGTTTGTCCGTCACCGTTTATGGTTACGATTTCCTTTTTTGCAGCAGCATTTATAAACAATGGTATTACAGCCGCGTATGCACCACTAGGATTTTGTCGTGGGCCAAAAACATTAAAGTATCGCAAACCTATTGTATGAAAGTTGTATGTTCTGGAAAAAACCGATGCGTATAATTCATTTACATACTTTGTAACAGCATATGGCGATAGCGGATTGCCAATTTTATCTTCTACCTTGGGTAAGCTGGGATGATCACCATACGTGCTTGAACTTGCTGCGTATACAAAATACTTTATACCTTCATCCTTACTTGCCAGCAATATATTTAAAAAGCCACTTATGTTTACATCATTGGTTGTTACAGGATCATTAATAGAACGCGGTACTGACCCTAACGCTGCTTGATGAGATACGCAATCTATACCATTTACAGCGTGCCTGCATACTTCAATATCCCTAATGTCGCCCTCTATAAGTTCAAAAGCTGGGTTTGCTAAGAATGGCTTAATATTTTTTTTATAACCTGTAGAAAAATTGTCTAAAACTCTGACCTTTTTTGCACCGTATTTTAAAAGGTATTCTACTATATTAGACCCTATAAAACCGGCGCCACCGGTAATAAGAAAAGATATATTACTTAAATCTCGGGTATGGTAGGGGGTGGTATACATTTTATGTGTAAAATTAAATATTAAAGCCTTGCAGATACGCTGTTTTTAGGTAAAAGTCCTTTTACATCGTACACTACATTATTATTTTTACATAATGATTGGATATCTAAACTTACAAACTCATTATGTGATACCGCAAGGATAATGGCGTCATATAGTTGCTCGGCAACTATTACTTTTGTTGATTTCCAACCATACTCATGTTCAACTTCAGCGGGGTCTGCCCAGGGATCGTATACGCTAATATTAATATTGTAACCCTTCAACGTATTTAAAATATCTATTACCTTGGTATTTCTTACATCCGGGCAGTTTTCTTTAAACGTTATTCCTAATACAAGTATTTCGGAATTTTTCACGGGGATCTCCTGCTTAATCATCAGTTTGATAACCTCGTGTGCAATATACTCTCCCATGCCATCATTTAATCTTCGGCCAGCTAAGATAATTTCGGGATGATACCCCGCTTCTTGTGCTTTTTGAGCCAGATAATACGGGTCAACCCCGATGCAATGCCCGCCAACAAGACCAGGTTTGAATTTTAAGAAGTTCCATTTCGTAGCGGCCGCCTGTAAAACTTCATCTGTATCTATACCTAAGCGATTAAATATCTTAGCCAATTCATTAACAAAAGCAATATTAATATCACGCTGTGCGTTTTCAATGACTTTTGCGGCTTCTGCAACCTTTATTGAAGGGGCTTTATAAGTACCCGCTGTGATAATTGAATTATATAAGCGATCAACAATATCCGCTATTTCCGGTGTCGAGCCCGAAGTTATTTTAAGAATTTTAGAAACTGTGTGCTCTTTATCTCCAGGATTAATACGTTCAGGAGAATACCCAGCAAAAAAATCGATATTGAATTTCAATCCTGATATTTTTTCAAGCACAGGTACACACTCATGCTCCGTAACACCCGGGTATACGGTTGATTCATATACTACAATATCACCTTTTTTTAATACCTTACCTATGCTCTCGCTGGCTTTATATAACGGGGTAAGATCTGGGCGATTATTCTTGTCAACAGGAGTTGGAACAGTTATAATATAAATATTACAATCAGCGATTTTATCCAAGCTACTGCTAAAGGATAATCCTATTCCACTATTATGAAATTTTGATAAAACAGAGTTAAGTAATTCATCATCAACTTCTAGTGTAGCGTCATGTCCGATACTTAGTTCGGTTATACGTTTTTGGTTAATATCCAAACCTACAACCTTATATTTTTTTGCAAATTCAACAGCCAAAGGTAGTCCTACATAACCTAAACCTATTACTGCAACTCTATATTTTTCTTGTTGATTAATCTTATTAGTTGACATATATATATAGGGAATTATAATTTTAATTCAAACGGTATTTTAACGTTATAAATATCCTTACAAAAATAATTTTTCTTATAGGATTTACTCTTCTTGATAATAGCCACCATACCCGTACCCATACCCATACCCATATCCATATCCATATCCATATCCGCCTTTATTATCAATAGAATTCATTACCATGCTAAGATTCGAAAACTTCTTCGTGCGATTTAAATTTTCTAAATTACGGATATGAGCTTTTGCTGTATAATTATGACGCACTATATAGAGTGTAGCATCTACATACGGTGCCAATATTTGGGCATCTGTTACCAAGCCTACTGGCGGAGCATCTAATAATATATAATCAAAGTTTTCTCTTAACTCATCTATAAGAGTCTTAATCTTACCATTTAAAAGCAACTCTGCAGGGTTAGGCGGGATTGGACCACAAGTAATAATGTAATAATTTTCTTGCTGAGGGATTTTTTTTATAATCTCTTTGCTAGAAATTTCGCCTATCAAATAATTCGATAAACCCTTTGCATTACTAATTTCCAATCCCGCGTGCAATTTGGGTTTGCGAAGGTCAAGTTCAAGGATTATAACTTTTTTTCCTGACATAGCCAAACTTCCACCTAAATTAAGCGAAATAAAAGATTTACCTTCACCACTTATGCTGGATGTAAATAATAAAACTTTTTGAGTTGCTTGAGGAATAATAAAATTAAGATTTGTTCTTAAAGCCCTAATCTGTTCCGCCACCATTGATCGGGGTTTACTTGCAACAAGTAACGCTGATGAATCGTCAGAATGCGATATTTCTGATAATATAGGTACTCTTGTAAAACTTTCAACATCAGATCTTTTGGATATTCTAAAGTTCAAAATATCCTGTATGTAAATAATAATTACCGGAATTACTATTCCCAGAATTATGAATACCAAAAATGTTAATTGCTTTATAGGTTTTACGGGGTTTCTTGAACTTTTTGCGTCGTCAATCGTTCGGCTATCTGCCTCTGTAGAGGCTAAAGAAATTTCTGTTTCCTCGCGCTTTTGCAATAAATAAGTAAACAAATTGTTTTTAATTTCTTGTTGACGCATAACATCTATCAAACCGCGTTCTTTAGCAGGTACATTACTAATAATTCCCTGAAACGATGCATTCTTATTCTCTAAAAATCTTTTTGTACTAAGTAAACCGGCCTTTGTATTTTGTACTGATTGACCTATTGAAGAAACTAACGTTTTAATTTGATCATTTAAAGAAATAATAACGGGGTTGGTGTCAGGTATTGTTTGTAATAAACTTTGTTTTTTAAGTTGAATTTCGCCTAACTGGCTTACTAAACCAAGTAATACAGGATCTTCGATACCTAACATAGATGGTACGCTACTATGTTCGCTAATTGTATTTTGCAGATAATCTTCCATGTTTTTCAACAAACTAAGCTTAATATTTACCTTACTTAGCTCACTGTCATTACCCTGAACCGTCTCTAAAAAAATTTGCGATTGAGCGCTGATATCCGTTATTTGATTGCCTGATTTATAATTTTCCACCTTTTTTTCAGCAGTACCCAATTCATTTTGCAACTTATTTAGTCTGTCTTTAATGAATGCTAAAGTGGTAGCAGTAACTTTGTTTTTGTCTTCAACAGCGGCTTTATTATACTCAAATACCAACCTGTTTAATATATTCTCCCCCTTTTCGGGTATAGCTGATTCAAGTGTGATAATAAGTGCGGTTCCTTGCTTACTAACCGGAGAAACATTTATGGCATTAGAATATTGATCGATTAAGTCGTCTACATTGTTGAATTTAATCTCAACAATACTTTTAGGAGAGTATTTGGTACCGGGGTTAAGGGTAATCAAAATTATCCCGGCATCTATCTTAATTGGCTTATCAATGGCGTAATTTTTACCATTAATTTCTACCTGATTAGGATTTAATAACCGCATCTGATAAATAATAGTATAGTCAACCCAGGATGCTGGTTTCATTAATTCAACTTTAAAAGGGATATCAGCGTATATTTCATGTCGCCTGACACCTGAAGTACTATAATAAGAACTTTGCAGATTTAATCCTAAAATAGCTTTCTTTAAAATAGTTTTAGATTTTAAGATTTGAACTTCATTATCAATTATCTTATCGGAAGAAAAAAGATTTAAATCTTTTAGAAGATCATTTTGCCCTCCTAAATTACCCTTATTATCTTTTATTAAAAGATCCGTTTCGATTTTATATAAAGGTGTACTAAATCTTATATAGACATAGCCTGAAAGTATTGCAATAGTCAATGAAAATGCAAACCATTTCCAATAAGATAAATATTTAAAAAAAAATTCTCTGAAATTTGGCTCGTTTTGATGTTTTTCAAAAAATTCTATGTCCTCTGTGAGATTGGTCATTTATTAGATAATAAAAAGATTATCGACGTGCGTATACAAAAATGATAGATATGAATGAAAGTGCGCTTAATAACACAGGTAATATCTGATAAACTTTATCTGACTGTGATATTTTTCCTTTTCCTGGTTCTACATATACAACATCGTTGGTGTGTAGGTAATAATAAGGGGAAGTATATAGTTCACGCGTACTTAAATTAACGGTACCAAATTCTTTCCTCCCATTATTGTCGCGTATAATTAGTATATTTTCTCGCTTGGCAAAAATTGTAAGGTCTCCTGCCATACTTAGGGCTTCAGGAAGGGTTATTTTCTCATTTGGTATAACATATACAGATGGTCGGGCTACTTCGCCCATTACAGATATTTTGTAGTTAAGAAACCGAACATTTACAGTAGGTTCTTTTAAGTAAGTTTTTAGGCGTTCTTTTATAAGGTCCCTGGCTTCAGAAGTATTTAAACCCACAACTTTTAAAGACCCAACAAGCGGTAATTCAATATTGCCTAAAGGGTCAACAAGAAAACCTGGGGCTACGTTTTGTATGGCTGTGTTGGATCCGGATATCTGAGTTACCGAATTAACATCAGTATTTGGGCTTATAGGCAGTGATGAATATGGATTAAAAAAACTACTCGCCATCGGGTTAAGAGAACCAATATTAATGGCAAGTATATCAGCCTGCTGGATTTTAGGTATGTAGGCTTCAGCTACAGCAATCGTATCCATTTGACCAATGCCTTTTTGAAAATATGCTATTTGTTTACGACTTACACACGATGTCAAAACAGAAATAACAGATAATATCAAAAAAAAATTAAAGTAGCTTTTTTTTTTCATAGTATGGTGCGGTATCGGCGCAAAAGTAGATTTTTTTATTAATTAAACCAATGTAAATAAACAACTTCGACTTAAATGCGGTTGTATTATATTAAAATAATACAAATGAATTAAGGTCATTTTCAAAATAAAACACAGCCAAACACCAATAAAACATAGCACTTTACTAAATACCTGTTTGTATGCGAGGGTAAAACATATTTACAATGTAATTGTTTTATTTAATTAAAAAAATCGTCTTTTAGGTCGTCAATTTCGCGGCGGTCGCGCTTTGTAGGGCGGCCGGCACCCCTGTCGCGCGTTAATAGTGGCGCATGGAACATTGATTTAAATGCGATTGTTTCTTCCTCGGGCGTCACATCCTCGTAAAACATTACGGCGTTTTTTGCATCGGTGCGGCTTTCCAATAAACCGGTAACTTTAAGCACACGTTTATCAGGGCCTTTTGAAACAGTATACACTTCGCCCACCTTTACCTCGTGCGATGGTTTAATATTATTACCCGCCAGTTTAACCCGGCCGGCCTTACAAGCATCAGATGCTAAAGTGCGCGTTTTAAACGCACGGATAGACCATAAATACTTATCAATTCTTAATTTTTCTTTCTCAGCCATGGCGCTCTCTATAATCTTGATACTACAATCAAGCAAATCTCCTTAAAATTCCTTTAATTTGACAAAATTTAAATTCTGTAATGATCGACCTTAAAAAAATGATTGAGGATGCCTGGGATAACCGCACCCTTTTAAGTGAAAACGACTACATTAATGCCATAAATACCGTTATTGAACGCCTTGATAAAGGTGAGATACGTGTTGCCGAACTGATTGGCAGCCGCTGGCATACTAACGACTGGATCAAAAAAGCTGTAATATTATACTTCCCTACCCGCACTATGGAAGAAATTAAATTCGGCCAGTTTGTCTTTCATGACAAAATGAAACTTAAAACCAATTATAAGGAACTCGGTGTGCGCGTAGTGCCGCTTGGTGTTGCCCGTTACGGTGCATACCTGGCTAAAGGTGTTATTATGATGCCCTCGTATGTAAACATTGGCGCTTATGTTGATGAAGGCACAATGGTTGATACCTGGGCTACTGTAGGTTCATGCGCGCAAATTGGCAAGCATGTTCACCTTAGCGGTGGTGTTGGTATTGGTGGCGTGTTAGAGCCGGTACAGGCATCCCCGGTAATTATTGAGGATAACTGTTTCCTTGGTTCACGTGCTATTGTGGTTGAGGGTGTACACGTGGAAAGCGAAGCTGTGTTAGGCGCTAACGTGGTTTTAACAGCATCTACCAAAATTATTGATGTAACCGGCCCCGAGCCAATTGAATATAAAGGCCGTGTACCGGCCCGTTCGGTAGTTATACCCGGCTCGTACACTAAAAAATTCCCTGCCGGCGACTACCAGGTGCCTTGTGCTCTTATAATTGGCAAGCGTAAAGAATCTACCGATAAAAAGACATCGCTTAACGATGCTTTAAGGGAGAATAACGTAGCAGTTTAAGTATGAGATTAGAAGCCCCTCCCCACCCTCCCGAGAAGGGAGGGCTTTTAAATAAAGTTTCCCCTTCCGGCGGAGATTTTAATGGGGCCTATACATGAAAATCCTGATTCGCCTGCCCAACTGGCTTGGGGATGTGGTTATGAGCACAGCGTTCATCAATGCAGTGCGCCAGCTTTATCCCGATGGGTCAATCGATGTTATTATCAAAAAAGAACTGGGCGGCATTGCCTCACTTATCCTCGGTTTAAACAAGATCCATCTCTTCTCAAAACATGAATACAATGGCCTTGGCGGTGTTTATCGCTTTGGTAAAACCTTGCGTGCAGAGCGGTACGACATTTTTTTTAACCTGCCGCATTCCCTATCCTCTTTTGTACTGGCCTGGGCCAGCGGCGCTAAGCGGCGCATAGGTTTTAATAAAGAAGGCGGCCTATTTTTGCTAACGCGATCTTTTAATAAACCTGCTAACCTGCACCGGGTAGATGAGTACGTTTACTTGTTAGAACAATTTGAAGGAAAAACCATCTCTGAAAGGCAGGTTAATTTAAAATTAGACAAATTTACTGATACTAAAGATACAGTTATTATCAACTTTAACTCAGAAGCCTCATCGCGCAGGATGCCGTTAAAAAAAGGACGCGATATTATTAACACGTTAACCAATACCTTTAAAGATATTACCTTTGCTTTTGTTGGCTCCCCAAAAGAGGCTGGCTTTATTGATGATTTATTAATTGGACTTGATAATCCCGACAGGTTACAAAACATTGCCGGCAAAACCAATTTAAAAGACCTCGCCGAAACCATGGCCAACAGCAAAGCTGTTTTGACAACGGATTCGGGTCCGGCACATTTAGCAAATGCTGTTGGTGCGCCTACTGTAGTATTGTTTGGCGCCGGCGATGAAACCAACACCGCGCCTTACAACAAACAGAACCTGCAAGTTATTCGTTACGGCAAGCTGGAATGTGAGCCCTGTGTGCGCAATACCTGCGAATTATACGGTGTGCCAAGGTGCATGGAAATGCTTGATGAAATAAAAATAATAAAAGCATTAAGTTTGCACCTCAATCATGCTTAAAGACGAAGTAAACAAGGCACTAAAAATTGTGCAGGATGGTGGCATTATCCTATACCCTACCGATACCATATGGGGTATTGGCTGCGATGCCACCAATACCGAAGCCGTTAAAAAAATCTACGCCCTTAAACAACGCGAAGAAAGTAAAAGCATGATCATCCTGCTGGATATCGACAATAAACTGCAAACCTACATCAACGAAGTACCCGATATTGCTTACGACCTGATAGAATATGCCGAAAGCCCATTAACACTGGTGATGCCGGGGGCCAAGAACATCTCTTCGGCTTTGATCGCTGAGGATGGTAGTGTTGGCGTTAGAGTGACAAGTCACCCATTTTGCCAGCAACTAATACAGCGTTTACGCAAACCTTTGGTAAGCACATCGGCCAATATAAGTGGTCAGCCATCACCGGAATATTTTGGAAAAATAGACCAGGATATTATTGATGGTGTTGATTATGTGGTTGACATTGAACAATATAGCACTGAAATTAAGAAGCCTTCAACCATTATGCGGTTGAATCCAAATGGCGGTTTCGAATTTATTCGCCGTTAATTTTTATATAATCGCTAAATTTGCAGCGTTATACAAGCCTGTTCGCAGCATCCTTATGAAACAACACCTGCAACATCCGGTATTTTCTGTTATTTCTAAACTTGCTGCCGAACAAAACGTAAAGGCCTATGCAATAGGGGGTTACGTGCGCGATATTTTCCTTAAACGCTCTTCTAAAGACATTGATATTGTAATTTTAGGGAACGGGATAGCGTTTGCCGAGGCTGTTGCCGCAAAGCTAAATGTTAAGGTGTCTGTATTTAAGAATTTTGGTACAGCCATGCTGCGCTACCAGGATGTTGAAGTTGAATTTGTAGGTGCCCGTAAGGAAAGTTACCGGTCCGATTCGCGTAAGCCTATTGTTGAAAATGGCACTTTGGAGGACGATCAAAAGCGTCGCGATTTCACCATAAATGCACTCGCAATCGCCCTTCATAGTTCACAATTTGGGGAATTAATAGACCCATTTGAAGGCATTGCTGATTTGGAGGCAAAACTCATTCGTACGCCCCTAAATCCGGTCGAAACTTTTTCTGATGACCCGTTGCGGATGATGCGCGCGATCCGTTTTGCCAGTCAGCTCGATTTTAAAATTGACGTCGAGGCTATATCCGCCATCAAAAGCAACCTGCACCGCATAAAGATCGTGTCGCAGGAACGCATAACCGACGAACTGAACAAGATCATCCTGTCGCCCAAACCATCAATAGGTTTTAACTACCTGTTTGATACCGGGATGCTGAATATCATTTTCCCGCAGATGGTTGCGCTTTACGGCGTAGAGATCATAAACGGGAAAGGACATAAAGACAACTTTTACCATACCCTGCAGGTGCTTGATAACATCTGCGAAGCTACCGACGACCTTTGGCTGCGCTGGTCGGCTATATTGCATGATATTGCAAAACCTCCTACCAAACGCTTTGAACCAAGCCACGGATGGACGTTCCATGGGCATGAGGATAAAGGCGCGCGCATGGTTCCCAAGATATTCGCGCAGTTGAAACTGCCGCTTAACGAAAAAATGAAGTTGGTACAAAAGCTGGTACAACTGCACTTACGACCTATTGTACTGTCGCAATCTATTGTAACGGATTCTGCAGTGCGCAGGTTGCTATTTGAGGCCGGCGATGATATTGAAGCGTTAATGCTGCTATGCAAAGCAGACATCACCACCAAAAATGAATATAAGGTTAAAAAGTACCGCAACAACTTTGAACTGGTACAACAAAAGTTGAAAGCCGTTGAAGAACGCGACAACATCCGTAACTGGCAGCCACCGGTGACCGGGCTGGATATTATGCAGCTTTTTGGTATTGGCGAGGGCCGCGAGGTAGGGATCATTAAAAATAAGATCCGCGAAGCGATACTGGAAGGTGAGATACCAAACGAGCGCGAAGCTGCAATAAACTTTACAATTGCAAAAGGGCAAGAAATTGGCTTGAAAGTTGTGGCAAACAAAAATTAATTTATCATTACTACTTTTACAAAAACTACTTAAAAATGGCACTATACAGGTTCAGGGTTACTTTTGAAGATTATGACGACGTTTCCCGGGATATCGATGTAAAATCTAACCAAACATTCGAAGATCTTCATAAGGCAATACACCAGAGCACCGGTTACAGCCCTGATTTTCCGTCTTCTTTTTACATCAGTAACGACCAATGGATGAAGGGTGAAGAGATCACCTACATGCCAAACCAAAAACGTACCGACCGTAAGATCCCTTTGATGGAAAAAATAAAGCTGAGCAGTTTTATTGACGATCCGCATCAAAAATTCTATTATACCTTCAATTTCGACAGGCCATTTGATTTCCATGTAGAGTTGATGAAGATCATCCTTGACGACGCACCTGGTGTTACCTACCCTGCTGTTATACGTTCGGTTGGTGAGGCGCCAAGACAATTTGGCAATGAATTTAACCCTGCTGTGGAAGCGGTTGAGGCACCTGACGGCGATTTCGATTTCCTAAACGAGATGGCCTACAACCATGATGATGCCGACGAGTTTTCTGAAGTGACCGATAACGGTGTTGAAGATAATGTTGAAAAGAAAGTTGACAACGAGGAAGAAGAAGACGAATTTGGCTTTGGTGACGATGCCGAATTTGAAGATGAGGACAAACCCGGCCGCGACGACTATTAATAAGTTGATGGCCTGTAGTTCATGGTTCATAGTAAAACAATAAAATATTAAACATGACAGCGATCATGATTTTACCAACCATGAACCATGAACCTTTAAATAATAAAACCCTTATTGTAATTGCCGGCCCTACGGCCTCGGGTAAAACCGCGGCGGCTATTAGTTTGGCGCAGCATTATAATACAGTTGTTGTTTCTGCTGACTCCAGGCAATTTTTCCGGGAAATGTCTATCGGCACGGCTAAACCTACCGATGAAGAGTTAGCAGCAGCCCCACATTATTTTATTAATTCGCATAGTATTACTGAACCATTCTCTGTCGGCGATTTTGAGCGCGAGGGAATGAAATTATTAACGGAGCTTTTCGAAAAGCATGATGTCGTTATTATGGCAGGCGGCTCAGGCTTATATATCCGTGCCATTACAGAAGGCTTTGATGAATTGCCAACCGCTGAACCTGATATTCGCGACCGCCTCAATACCGAACTTACCACAAACGGCATTGCAGCCCTCCAGGAACGATTAAAAAAAGCTGACCCAGCATATTATGCCGAAGTAGATATCAGCAACCCACAACGGGTTATAAGAGCGCTGGAGGTGTTTGAAGCTACAGGCAATCCAATATCATCATTTCGTACAGCTAAATTACATAAACGCCCTTTCAATATCATTAAGTTTGGGTTGGATATGCCCCGCGAACAATTATACGAAAGGATAAACCGCCGCGTGGATCTTATGGTGAAAGATGGCTTGTTAGAAGAAGTAGCCGCTCTTAAGCGGTTTCGCCAATATAATGCGCTAAATACAGTGGGTTATTCAGAACTATTTGACTTTTTTGATGGCAAAACCGATATGGACACGGCAATCGATAGGATCAAACAAAACACCCGCCGCTTCGCCAAAAGGCAACTAACCTGGTTCCGTAAAGATAAAGATATAATTTGGACCATCCCTAACATGATGTTAACATTGCTAGAACATTGAATTAACTTGATACTTATTTTTGATAGTTTAAAGAAATCTTGCTTTCTAATGACTTGACTATTATATATCTTAGCAGTGTAATAAATATAATAAATTAATGACACCCCCTACTATTAACAGAAGAGCCTTTCTTGGTTCTTTGTCAGTTTTTCTTGTGCTTGTTGGCTGCAAAAAATCTGATTTAAAACCAAGTACTACTATACTAACTACAAACGGAACTATCCCACCCGTTATACCGCCTACTGTGTATGATCTGGAGCTATACGGTGCAACTGAGCTGGGCCCTGCTATAGCAATACTTCCTGGATATTTTTCGTTACTGACTTATGGATATAGTGATAAAACTTCATATTATCCGGGCGACGATGTAATCCTGTACCTTACTGGCCCTAAAAGTGAAAGTAAACTTATTATTTTAACTGATATTGCAGGGAAACAAGTATATAGCTTTTCAACATCCATAGAAAGGCAAAGTATTAATAACATAAAGCCATGGAAAAGCGGTTTATTTTTTAATGAAACCACAACTTTTACTTTACCGGTAAATTTAAAAAGCGGGGTTTACAAAATATTAACTGGTCATAATGTTCATGAAAAAATTACTATAATTTGTAAAAGCAAAATTAAAAACACTGATTTGACAGTTGTTTATCCTATGAACACAGACAATGCCTACAATATTTGTGGCGGCAAGTCTCTTTACGGCCCTACCCCTTCAGATAGATCAACCGTAGCATCATTTGAAAGATATTTTCAGTTTCCGGTTGATTACACTACCGGTTTTACAAAATGGGCTAATATGCAGTCGTACTCAATAAATTATATTGTTGATACCGATCTTGAAGACTACAATGTAATTGCAAATTCAAAAACATTAATAATTATAGGGCATAGTGAATATTGGACGCGAAAAGCGAGGATCAATGCAGATAAGTTTGTTGCATCTGGTAAAAACATGTTGGTATTATCCGGTAATACGATGTGGTGGCAAGTAAGGTATGCACAAAACAAAACATTAATGATTTGCACAAAGGATGCGACTTATGACCCTATAGGAAACTCTGTTTACTCAACTATACACTGGTCCGACGAAATTTTAAAATTACCTATAACACAAAGTATCGGTGCAGATTGGAACGGTGGGGGATATGCAAATCAACTGCCAAATAGATGGAACGGTTTTAAAGTTACTAACGCAAGTTCACCATTATTTGAAGGCTTAAATTTGAAAAACGGTGATATTATTAAGCTTCCGTCATACGAGGTAGATGGTGCCCCTGTGGTAAAGACTATTCTGCCAGGCTCATCAGAAATACCGGTAATTGATAATAAAGTTCTTCAATTTAATAAAGTTGAACTTCTCGGGTTCGATTTTGCTACAGGCGGACCTCAAAAAAATGGGTTAGCAACTTTTATTGTATTTAAAAAAACTGCTAGTTCTGGTACCGTGGTAAATGTTGCGACAATGAATTGGTGTTCTCCTACCGGTATGGGTGGCGATGATGCTGATAAAATTTGTCAAATCACCAAAAACATGATCGATAAATCCTTAAGCGATGCTACGCTTTTCACAAGCTAAGCACCCAAGGCTATAGCGCAACAAATTATTACAACAGCTGATTTAAAAAATATCAGATCAGCTGTTGTAAATATTGGCCATATCCGCTTTTAATATACTTGTTGGCCAATACCTGTAATTGTTCGGCATTTATGTAACCCATTAGGTAGGCTACTTCTTCGATACAACCTATCTTTTTAGCCTGGCGTTTTTCAATCACGCGCACAAATTCGGTGGCATCGCTTAACGAGTCGAATGTACCTGTATCAAGCCATGCTGTGCCCCTATCCATTACACCTACATGCAGGTTGCCCTGCTCCAGGTAAACACGGTTTACGTCGGTTATCTCGTACTCGCCACGTGGCGATGGGTCAATATTTTTAGCTATTTCTACAACACTATTATCGTAAAAATACAATCCCGGAACAGCAAATTTCGATTTTGGTTTCAGCGGTTTTTCTTCGATAGATATGGCGATGTTGTCTTTATCAAATTCTACTACCCCATAACGCTCCGGATCCGCTACCGGATAGGCAAATATAGCCGCGCCATTTACATCATTAAAGCTTTGGATCAGCTTACTAAAGCCTGATCCGTAGAAAATATTATCGCCCAAAACCAACGCAACCTTATCATCGCCAATAAATTGCTCGCCAATAACAAAAGCCTGGGCAAGCCCGTTCGGGGTTTCCTGTATGGCATACTCGAAGCGGCAGCCAATCTCCTCCCCGGTACCTAAAAGGCGCACAAAACCAGGGTTATCCTCGGCAGTGGTGATGATCAGGATTTCGTTTATACCGGCCAGCATTAAAACCGAGAGCGGGTAGTAAATCATCGGCTTATCATAAATAGGCATCAACTGCTTACTTATGGCCTTAGTTATAGGGTAAAGCCTTGTGCCCGATCCGCCTGCTAATATGATACCTTTCATTTTTAATTAGTGATATTTTGTCCCGATAGTTATCGGCATAGTGAGTTATTGAATTAGTGATTTCCTATCAACTTTACGTATCGTAAGATTGTTAAAAGTCTCTAATTAATTTTGTTGTTTAAGCCTGCCGATGCAAATTGCAAGGCTTTCTCTCCAATACGGAATTTGCAGGCCAAATGTTTGTTTCACTTTCGTTTTATCCATTACCGAGTAGGCCGGCCTTACCGCGCGGGTCTTGTATTCGCTGGTTGGCACGGGTATTACTTTTACATCGCTGCCCGATAGTTCGAAGATCGCTTTCGCGAAATCGTACCAAGAGGCAATGCCTTCGTTACTGTAATGGTAAATGCCGTAAGCAGTGCTGTCCGACTGAATAATATGTATCACAGTCTCCGCCAGATCGATAGCGTACGTAGGTGTTCCTGCCTGGTCTGCAATTACCTTAAGTTCCTCTCGTTCGGCGCCAAGCTTAAGCATGGTTTTTACAAAGTTGTTGGCAAATTCAGAATATAACCAACCCGTACGTATGGTGAAATACTTATCAAGCAAATGCGGAATAACACGCTCGCCATCCAGTTTAGTTTGGCCGTAAACGCTAACAGGCTTTGCTTCGCTGTTTTCTTTTAACGGGGACGATCTATCGCCTTTAAATACAAAATCGGTAGAGGTATGAATAAGCGTAACATCGTATTTGCTGCATAATCTTGCCAGGTTTTCTACCCCAGTTACATTTACTTTAGCGGCGGTTTCGGCATCGTCTTCGGCTTTATCTACAGCAGTGTATGCAGCGCAATTTATGGCGTAATCGGGTTGATGTGCTGCAAACAGCTTCTCCAAGCCTTCAACATCCAATATATTGGCTTCGCCTTCTTCGGGGAAAATGAAAAAATCTAAACCTTTTTCTATGACAAGCTTTTTAAAACATTGCCCCAACTGTCCGGAAGCACCAAAAACGATTGTTTTACTCATAATGTGTTGTGAGGTTTGATGTAATTAACCTATTAGCGCTCTACATGTTTCACCAAAAAATCCTGGTATGCAAGTTTGATACCTTCTTCTAACTCTGTCTTATAAGTCCAGCCTTTTTCCGCCAGTTTTGATACATCCATTAGTTTGCGTGGCGTGCCATCGGGCTTACTGCTATCAAAGGTTAACTCACCTTGGTAGCCAACTATTTTTTTGATAAGCAGGGCAAGGTCTTTTATGGTTATCTCTTTACCGCTGCCGATGTTGATGAAACCGGCTTCGTCAAAGTTTTGCATCAGGTGGTAACATGCCCCGGCCAGGTCATCTGCAAATAAAAACTCGCGTAACGGCGAGCCGCTTCCCCAAATAACAACCTCGGGCGTGCCAGCCTCTTTAGCTTCATGAAACCTGCGGATCAATGCCGGCAACACGTGCGAATTTTGCGGATGATAGTTATCGTTATACCCATATAAATTGGTTGGCATAACCGATATAAAGTTACTACCGTATTGCGCGCGGTAGGCATCGCACATTTTAATACCGGCTATTTTGGCAATCGCGTATGGCTCGTTGGTTGGTTCAAGCAAACCCGTTAACAATGCATCTTCATGCAGGGGTTGTGGCGCCAGTTTTGGATAGATACAGCTCGAGCCCAAAAACATCAGTTTTGTGACGTTATTTAGATGGGCCGAATTAATGATGTTATTTTGGATCTGCAGGTTATCATATAAAAACTCCGCACGGTAGGTATTATTGGCAACAATGCCCCCTACTTTGGCTGCCGCCAAAAAAACGTAATCGGGTTTTTCCTGTTCAAAAAAAGCGGCTACAGCAGGCTGGTCGCGCAGGTCGAGTTCGGCTGAGGTACGGGTTACAAAGTTTGTAAACCCCTCGGCCTGCAGTTTCCGCATAATGGCAGAACCCACCATCCCCCGGTGCCCGGCAATATATATTTTATCGTATTTATGCATTTTAGTTAATAGTTGATGGTTCATAGTTCATAGTAAAAAATTGATACCATGAAGTGTAGGTCACCTGTGGATAGGATTAATAGTCGATAAATCATCTCATGATAGTGTTCAAAACACTATGAACTTTTAACTATGATCTATTAACTTCCGTACTACGCCTGCCCCATTGTTCCGCCAAAGTTCATCGGGAAACCAGTTGGTTCGTTCTGGATTTTGATGCGACCATTAGCTGCCTCAAACTTTTCTAAATTATCTTCTAAAGCGGCTAACAAACGTTTTGCGTGCTCGGGCGTAAGTATGATGCGCGATTTTACTTTCGCCTTTGGTACACCGGGCATTACACGGATAAAATCGAGCACAAATTCCGAACTGGAATGGGTTATAATGGCCAGGTTGGCATATACACCTTCGGCTACCTCTTCGGTAAGCTCAATGTTGATCTGGTTTTCGCTTTGTTCTTCCATAATGGTATAAAAATAGCAAAGCCTCCCGTTTTCACAGAAGGCTTTGCAAAAGTATTTAAAAAAATCTGATTAAGCTTCCACTTCCTCAGTTTTTGAAGCCATCAGGCGATCAAACTCTTCCTGAGAACCTACACGGATATTTTCGTATTCGCGTAAACCGGTTCCTGACGGAATTAAGTGACCAACAATAACGTTTTCTTTCAGGCCAAGCATTAAGTCTTTCTTACCTGCTATGGCTGCTTCGTTCAGTACTTTGGTAGTTTCCTGGAACGATGCCGCTGAAATGAACGATTTGGTACCTAATGATGCTCTTGTGATACCTTGTAACATCGGGCTCGAAGTTGCTGCAATAGCATCCCTAACTTCAACCAAAGCTAAATCTTTACGTCTCAAGATAGAGTTTTCGTCCCTTAGTTTCCTCAATGATATGATCTGACCAGCTTTTAACGATGCTGAATCACCCGGCTCAACAACAACTTTCTTGTCAAACATCTCATCATTTTCGGTCATGAAATCCCAGCTGTCAACTGCTTCCCTTTCAAGGAAACGGGTATCGCCGGCATCTTCAATGGCAACCTTCTGCATCATTTGGTGAACGATCACCTCAAAGTGCTTATCGTTAATTTTCACACCCTGTAAGCGGTAAACTTCCTGGATACCGTTAACAAGATACTCTTGTACTGCAGCCGGGCCTTTAATTGCAAGGATATCTGCTGGAGAGATAGAACCATCAGACAATGGCATACCTGCTTTAACAAAGTCGTTATCCTGTACAAGGATGTGTTTAGACAATGGCACAAGGTATTTTTTAACCTGGCCGTCTTTACTTTCGATAGTCATTTCGCGGTTACCACGTTTAACACCACCTAAAGTTACCACACCATCAATCTCGGTTACTACGGCCGGGTTAGATGGGTTACGTGCTTCGAATAACTCGGTTACACGTGGCAAACCACCTGTAATATCTCGCGTTTTACCGGTTGAACGAGGAATCTTGGCAATAACTTGCCCGGTTTGTAGTTTCTCACCTTCTTCAACAGAAATGTGGGCACCTACCGGGATGTTATAACCTTTAATGATATTACCTTTTGTATCAGCTATCTGTATAACAGGGTTTTTAGTTTTATCCCTGGTATCGATGATCACTTTCTCGCGGTGACCAGTCTGCTCATCACTTTCCTCGCGGAATGTGATACCTTCCAATACTGCCTCAAATGTAGTGATACCGGCAAATTCAGAGATAATTACCGCATTGTACGGATCCCATGAACATATACGGTCGCCTTTGGTAATGTTAGCGCCATCCTTAACATACAGGTATGAACCGTATGGGATGTTGTTGGTAACAATTACTTTATTTGTACCGGCCTCGATGATACGGAACTCGCCTGAACGACCCAATACCACGTCAACTATACCTTCTTCTGTTTTGTATTCTACTGTACGTACGTTCTCAAACTCAATAACGCCATCAAATTTAGCATTGATCTGAGACTCGGCCGCGATGTTAGATGCGGTACCACCCACGTGGAATGTACGTAATGTTAACTGTGTACCCGGTTCACCGATTGATTGTGCAGCAATTACACCTACAGCCTCGCCCATTTGCACGCGTTTACCGCTTGCAAGGTTACGGCCATAACATAAAGCACACACACCGCGTTTGCTTTCGCATGTTAATACCGAACGGATCTCAACACCTTCTAAAGGTGAGTTCTCTACTTTTTTAGCGATCTCTTCGGTGATGTCCTCACCTGCTTTGATCAATAATTCGTTAGTGATAGGGTCGTGTACATCATGTAGTGTGGTACGGCCTAAGATACGGTCATATAAAGGCTCAACAACATCCTCGTTATCTTTTAATGCAGTTGTGTAAATACCACGCAGGGTACCACAATCAACCTCACCAACGATCATGTCTTGTGCAACATCATGCAACCTACGGGTTAAGTAACCAGCATCCGCAGTTTTTAACGCTGTATCTGCCAAACCTTTACGCGCACCGTGGGTAGAGATGAAGTACTCTAATACCGATAATCCTTCTTTAAAGTTAGATAAGATCGGGTTTTCGATGATCTCACCACCCGAACCTGATTTTTGAGGCTTAGCCATCAAACCACGCATACCTGCAAGCTGACGGATCTGCTCTTTAGAACCACGTGCACCAGAGTCAAGCATCATGTACACCGAGTTGAACCCTTGGTTATCATTCGAAAGGATGTTCATCACATTCGCGGTTAAGCGGTTATTGATACGTGTCCAGATATCGATGATTTGGTTGTAACGCTCGTTGTTGGTGATAAAACCCATGTTATAGTTACCCATAACATCTTCTACTTCTTTAGAAGCCTGGGCAATTAAAGTCACTTTTTCTTCAGGGATATTAATATCCTTCAAGTTAAATGATAAACCACCCTGGAATGCCATACGGAAACCTAACTCCTTAATATCATCAAGGAACTGGGCAGCGCGTGCCATACCGGTTATTTTAACAACCTCGCCAATAATATCACGTAATGATTTTTTGGTCAATAATTCGTTAATGTAACCTACTTCTTCGGGCACGTGCTGGTTAAATAACACACGGCCTACAGTAGTTTCAATTATTTTAGATACGATGATACCATCGCGGTCTTTAATTTTTCCTTTAACCTTGATAAAGGCGTGCAGATCTATCTTTCTTTCGTTATAAGCGATAATTACCTCTTCGGAAGAATAGAAAGTAAGGTCTTGCCCTTTTACAACACGTCCTTCGTCAGTTTTACGGCCTTTGGTTATGTAGTACAAACCAAGCACCATGTCTTGCGAAGGTACTGTAATAGGCGTACCGTTAGCAGGGTTTAAGATATTGTGTGATGCAAGCATTAATACCTGGGCTTCCAAAATTGCTGCGTTACCAAGTGGTACGTGCACAGCCATCTGGTCACCGTCAAAATCCGCGTTGAAGGCGGTACAGGTTAACGGGTGCAATTGTATAGCCTTACCTTCTACCAGTTTTGGTTGGAAAGCCTGGATACCCAACCTGTGCAGCGTAGGCGCACGGTTTAATAATACAGGGTGGCCTTTTAATACGTTTTCCAAAATATCCCAAACTAATGGGTCTTTACGGTCAACAATTTTCTTTGCAGATTTTACTGTTTTAACCACACCACGTTCTATCATCTTACGAATGATAAATGGTTTGAATAACTCAGCAGCCATATCTTTTGGCAAACCACACTCGTGCAGTTTCAAGTTAGGGCCTACAACAATTACCGAACGTGCCGAGTAATCCACACGTTTACCAAGTAAATTTTGACGGAAACGACCTTGTTTACCTTTCAGGATGTCTGAAAGTGATTTAAGGGCACGGTTACCTTCAGTTTTAACCGCGTTAACTTTACGTGAGTTGTCAAATAACGAATCTACAGCTTCCTGTAACATACGTTTTTCGTTACGTAATATAACTTCCGGTGCTTTGATCTCGATCAAACGTTTTAAACGGTTGTTACGGATAATTACACGGCGGTATAAATCGTTTAAGTCGGAAGTAGCGAAACGGCCACCTTCCAATGGTACTAACGGGCGCAATTCTGGAGGTATAACCGGTACGATCTTAACAATCATCCAAGATGGGTTATTCTCTATCCTTGTAGCCGCACCACGGAAAGCCTCAACAACCTGTAAGCGTTTTAACGCTTCGTTTTTACGTTGTTGTGAAGTTTCGTTAGCTGCCTGGTGGCGTAGGTTGTATGAAAGCTCATCCAAATTGATGCGGCGCAACAATTCTTCTAATGCTTCGGCACCCATTTTAGCCACAAATTTTTGTGGATCTTTATCATCCAGGTATTGGTTTTCTTTTGGTAAGGTATCCAATATATCCAGGTATTCTTCTTCTGTCAGGAAATCCATTTTAGAGATACCGTCAGATTCTTTAACACCAGGCTGAATAACTACATATCTTTCGTAGTAAATGATAAGGTCTAACCTTTTGGTAGGTAAGCCCAACAGGTAACCAATTTTATTTGGCAACGAGCGGAAGTACCAGATGTGCGCAACAGGCACCACTAAGTTGATGTGGCCCATACGTTCGCGGCGTACCTTTTTCTCAGTTACTTCAACACCACAACGGTCACACACTATACCCTTGTAACGGATACGTTTGTATTTACCACAGTGGCATTCGTAATCTTTAACCGGACCGAAAATACGCTCGCAGAACAAACCGTCACGCTCGGGTTTGTAGGTACGGTAGTTAATGGTCTCAGGTTTTAAAACCTCACCGCTTGAACGCTCAAGGATAGATTCCGGAGAAGCTAAACTGATGGTAATTGTGGTGAAATTACTCTTAATTTTATTATCCTTTTTGTAAGACATAGTCTACTTGATTTTTTAGTTGTTGAAAAGGTTGAAATGTTGCAAAGTTGAAATGTTGTAAGGTTGGAATGTTATGGCGTTAACCTTTCAACATTCAAACCTTACAACTTTACAACAACCTTTATTCTAAAGTGATATCCAAACCTAAACCTCTTAATTCGTGAACCAATACGTTGAATGATTCCGGTACTGATGGCGTAGGCAAGTTTTCACCTTTAACAATAGCTTCATAAGTTTTGGCACGGCCAACAACATCATCCGATTTAACAGTTAATATTTCCTGCAGGATGTTTGATGCACCAAATGCCTCAAGTGCCCAAACCTCCATCTCACCAAAACGCTGACCACCAAACTGGGCTTTACCACCCAATGGCTGTTGTGTAATTAATGAGTATGGCCCGATAGAACGCGCGTGCATCTTATCGTCAACCATGTGGCCCAGTTTAAGCATGTAGATAATACCTACGGTTGTTTGCTGGTCAAAACGGTCGCCTGTTAAACCATTGTATAAATAGGTACGGCCAGATTCCGGTAAGTTTGCCTTTTTAACCCACTCTTCTACTTCGGTATGGCTTGCACCATCAAAAATAGGAGTAGCGAATTTTACACCAAGCTCTTTACCTGCCCAACCTAATACTGTTTCGTAGATCTGGCCAAGGTTCATACGTGAAGGTACACCCAGTGGGTTCAACACAATATCAACCGGGGTACCATCTTCTAAGAAAGGCATGTCCTCGTCACGTACAATACGCGCAACAATACCTTTGTTACCGTGGCGGCCCGCCATTTTATCACCTACTTTAAGCTTACGTTTTTTAGCGATGTAAACTTTAGCCATTTGAACAATACCTGATGGAAGCTCATCACCTACGCTAATAGCAAACTTATCACGACGGTAAGCACCCAGTTCTTCGTTCACTTTAATATTATAGTTATGAAGCAAAGTTTTTATATGGTCGTTCTTATCATCGTCAGTTGTCCATTTTGTTGGGTTGATACTTTCGTAGCTAAGCTCAGACAATATTTTTTGAGTAAACTTAACACCTTTAGCTACAAATAACTCTTTGTAAACATTGTAAACACCTTGTGATGTTTTACCGTTAACAATCTCAAATAACTTCTCAATTAGCGTGTTTTTAAGATCTTTTACAGCTTTATCATGTTTAGCATCAAGTTTTTCAATTTGCGCTTTTTCTTCCGCTTTAGTGGTTTTTTTAGCACGGCTAAATAATTTTGTATCGATAACAACACCCGCTATTGACGGCGGAGTTTTTAAAGAAGCATCCTTAACATCACCTGCTTTATCACCAAAGATGGCACGTAACAATTTTTCTTCCGGAGAAGGGTCTGATTCACCTTTTGGAGTAATCTTACCTATCAGTATGTCGCCTTCTTTAACCTCGGCACCAACACGGATAATACCGTCTTCGTCAAGGTCTTTGGTAGCTTCTTCTGATACGTTAGGGATATCCGGTGTCAATTCCTCTTCGCCGCGTTTTGTATCACGCACTTCAAGTTCAAATTCTTCAACGTGAAGTGATGTGAATATATCCTGAGATACTACACGCTCAGATATTACGATCGCATCCTCAAAGTTGTAACCTTGCCAAGGCATAAATGCCACCTTAAGGTTACGGCCTAAGGCAAGCTCACCATTCTGGGTTGCATAGCCCTCGCAAAGCACTTCACCTTTAGTAACCCGCTGGCCTTTCTTAACAATAGGCTTCAAGTTGATGGTAGTGCTTTGATTGGTCTTTTTAAATTTAGTTAACAGGTAGCTCCTGGTATCGCCATCAAAAGAGATCAAACGATCAAGATCGTTACGGTCATATCTAATTTTGATCTCGTTAGCATCAACATACTCAACCACACCATCACCTTCGGCGTTGATAAGGGTACGAGAGTCTTTTGCTACACGGCCTTCCAAACCTGTACCTACAATTGGCGCTTCGGGGCGTAACAATGGTACGGCCTGGCGTTGCATGTTAGATCCCATCAAGGCACGGTTAGCATCATCATGCTCCAGGAAAGGAATCAATGAAGCCGCGATTGACGTGATCTGGTTTGGAGCGATGTCCATCAGATCCAGTTTGTCCGGGTCGATAATAGGGAAGTCACCTTCGAAACGTGCTTTTACACGTGGGTTAGCGAAAACACCTTTATCATCGTAATAAGCGTTAGCCTGGCCAATAGTTTTACCATCTTCATCTTCTGCAGATAGGTAAATAACCGGCTCGTTAACCTGTACAATACCGTCAACCACACGTTTGTATGGTGTTTCGATAAAGCCTAAGTTATTGATTTTAGCGTGTACACAAAGTGATGAGATCAAACCAATGTTCGGTCCTTCCGGAGTTTCAATTGTACATAACCTACCGTAGTGGGTGTAGTGTACGTCACGAACCTCGAAACCTGCACGCTCACGCGACAGACCGCCGGGGCCTAAGGCTGACAGACGACGCTTGTGCGTAATCTCTGCCAGTGGATTGGTTTGGTCCATAAACTGTGATAACTGGTTTGTTCCGAAGAACGAGTTAATCACAGATGATAGTGTACGTGCATTGATTAGGTCGGTTGGTGTGAACACCTCGTTATCACGAATGTTCATACGCTCGCGGATGGTACGTGCCATACGAGCCAAACCAACACCAAATTGTGCGTAAAGTTGCTCACCAACGGTACGAACACGACGGTTTGACAAGTGATCAATATCATCCACCTCAGCTTTTGAGTTGATTAATTTGATCAGGTATTTCACAATCGCGATGATATCCTGTTTGGTTAATACTTTTGTTTCGTCAGAAGTATTCAACTTTAATTTACGGTTGATGCGGTACCTGCCCACATCGCCCAAATCGTATCTTTTATCAGAGAAGAATAAACGATCGATGATACCACGAGCTGTTTCTTCATCAGGTGGTTCGGCGTTACGCAACTGGCGATAGATGTGTTCAACCGCTTCCTTCTCAGAGTTTGAAGTGTCTTTTTGTAACGTGTTATATATAATAGTATAATCACCGCTGGTGGCAGCATCTTCCTTGTTAAGGATGATGGTTTTAACACCTGCATCAATGATCATATCGATGTGATCGTCTTCCAATACGGTTTCGCGCTCAAGGATGATCTCGTTACGGTCAATAGATACCACTTCACCGGTATCCTCATCCACGAAATCTTCTACCCATTTTTTAAGCACCCTTGCAGCAAGCTTACGGCCAATGAATTTCTTCAGACCAGATTTGCTTACTTTAACTTCGTCTGCAAGCTCAAACAATTCTAAGATGTCTTTATCAGAATCGTAGCCTATAGCACGCAGAAGCGTAGTAACCGGGAATTTCTTTTTACGGTCAATGTAGGCATACATCACGTTATTAACGTCTGTAGCAAACTCTATCCATGAACCTTTGAAAGGTATAACACGGGCAGAGTATAGTTTTGTACCGTTGGTGTGGCGGCTTTGGCCAAAGAACACACCAGGTGAACGGTGTAATTGTGATACAATTACACGCTCGGCGCCATTGATAACAAACGTACCTTTAGGCGTCATGTATGGGATAGTTCCCAGGTACACGTCCTGTACAATTGTTTCAAAATCTTCGTGCTCGGCATCATTACATGATAAGCGAAGTTTTGCTTTTAATGGCACACTGTAAGTTAACCCGCGCTCAATACACTCGCGTATATCGTAACGTGGCGGATCAATAAAATAATCAAGAAACTCTAAAACGAAGATGTTCCTTGAATCTGAAATAGGAAAGTTTTCGGCAAATACTTTAAACAACCCCTCTTTATAGCGGTTGTCTGACGTGGTTTCCAATTGAAAAAATTCCTGGAAAGATTGTAACTGTACATCCAGGAAATCGGGGTAATCAAGTACCTTTCTGCTGGTTGCAAAGTTTACTCTTTGGTTAATATTGTTTGCCAAGGTGTTATAATTTAATTTTATTAAACCTGTGTTTCAGATATGAGATGTTAGACGTTAGATTGAAGACAATCGCTTAAAGCCTGTTGTAATTACGTAAGATCTCATATCTCTTATCTTACGCCTCAAATCTAATGTGTATAAACGGCAATAGACCCCGACCAAAAATGATCGGAGTCTGATGCTATTTGGTGTTAGGCTAAATTATTTAACCTCAACTACTGCTCCAGCTTCTTCTAATTGAGATTTCAAAGAATGAGCTTCTTCTTTAGTTACGCCAGTTTTTACCTCTTTAGGTGCACTGTCAACTAAATCTTTAGCTTCTTTCAAACCTAAGCCAGTTAAGTCTTTTACTAATTTAACAACTGCTAACTTTGAACCACCTGCTTCTTTCAGGATCACGTCAAATGCAGTTTGCTCAGCAGCAGCAGCAGGAGCATCATCGCCACCACCAGCAGCCGGTGCAGCAGCAACAGCTGCAGCAGCTGGCTCAATGCCATACTCGTCTTTCAAGATCTGAGCTAATTCGTTTACTTCCTTTACTGTCAAGTTTACCAACTGTTCAGCAAACGCTTTTAAATCCGCCATTTTATTTTTTATTTTTTACTTAATTCTTTTTGTTTAATATCAAACTTTAAGGTGTTTGTTAACCTCTTTCTTGTAATGTTTTTACAACACCTGCAAGGATATTTCCGCCTGATTGTAATGCAGAAATAACGTTTTTCGCTGGTGATTGTAGTAAGCCTATTATCTCGCCGATCAATTGCTCTTTTGACTTCAATTTAGTCAAAGTATCTAATTGATTATCGCCAATAAATATCGCTGAATCAATGTATGCTGCTTTTAAAACCGGTTTATCACCTTTTTTCCTTAAAGCTTTGATCAACTTTGCCGGGGCAGTTGCTGATTTTGAGAAAAGGATTGATGAAGAACCTTTTAATACATCATATATCGGGGAAAAATCACCTTCTGCAGCTTCCATAGCTTTTTTGATCAAGCTGTTTTTTGCTACAAGCATGATGATATCAGCCTCGAAACATTGACGACGGATATTATTCACTTTTACAACTGTTAGATCAGCAGTATCAGTAATATAAAAATTACCGTACTCTTTAATCTGATCAGCAAGGGCAAGAACAAGGTCGTGTTTTTCTTCTTTATTCATGATTAGATCCCCGCTACTGATTTAGTTTCAATTGTGATTCCTGGCGACATTGTTGAAGAGATATGTATGCTCTTAAAATATGTGCCCTTTGCTGCTGATGGTTTTAATTTAGAGATAGTTTGCAATACTTCTAATGCATTCTCATAAATTTTCTCAGCAGTGAAAGATGCTTTTCCTATTGAAGTGTGAATGATACCGGTTTTATCAACCTTGAAATCGATCTTACCACCTTTTACCTCAGTTACAGCTTTACCAACTTCTGGTGTTACTGTTCCTGATTTAGGGTTAGGCATAAGGTTACGCGGGCCTAATATACGACCCAAACGACCTACCTTAGCCATAACGCTTGGCATAGTAATGATAATATCAACATCAGTCCATCCGCTTTCAATCTTGGCAATATAATCATCCAAACCTACGAAATCCGCACCTGCATCTTTTGCTTCTTGTTCCTTATCAGGAGTACAAAGCACCAACACACGTACAGTTTTACCGGTTCCATGAGGCAATGTTACAATACCACGTACCATTTGATTGGCTTTACGAGGATCAACACCTAAGCGTACATCGATATCTACAGATGAGTCAAATTTGGTATTGGTTAATTCCTTTACCAGCGATGACGCTGCTTCTAACGTATACGTTTTGTTAGCCTCAATTTTGGAGAGTGCCGCTTTTTGATTTTTTGTTAATCTAGCCACTGTCTTAAACTGATTTGTATTAATTAATTATTCCAGGGTGCCGTACCTGATACGGTTATCCCCATACTGCGGGCAGTACCTGCCACCATTCTCATGGCTGATTCTACTGTAAATGCATTCAAATCAATCATTTTATCTTTAGCTATGGTCTCAACCTGTTCCCAATTTACATTGGCAACTTTTTTACGGTTAGGTTCAGCCGAACCACCTTTTAAGCCTGTAACTTCCAAAAGTTGGATAGCAACGGGAGGGGTTTTGATGATAAAATCGAAAGACTTGTCGACATAAACAGTAATAACTACAGGTAACACTTTACCAGGTTTATCCTGGGTACGTGCGTTGAACTGCTTGCAAAACTCCATAATGTTCACACCTTTTGCACCCAATGCTGGGCCAATTGGAGGAGATGGATTTGCAGCGCCGCCCTTTACTTGTAGCTTTACCATCGCACCGACTTCTTTTGCCATTTTGATTTGTTTTAATTATAACTCAATGTTAGTAAGTGGAAGCTAAGTAACATTTAAGGTTTTGTGAGTGGTTGATTTTGTGAGTGGTAAGTGTTGTCACTCTTATGTTATCAAACGCTCTGTGTATTTAATATTGTGTTTGCTTGGGTCAGGTTTCGGTCAACTATTTATTAATTAACCATTAATCACTCACCAAACTATTCTTTCTCTACCTGCATGTAATTCAATTCAAGCGGCGTACGGCGCCCGAATATCTTTACCATTACTTTTAATTTCTTTTTCTCTTCGTTAACCTCTTCTATTACGCCGCTAAAACCGTTGAATGGACCATCCATTACTTTAACGTTTTCGCCAGCGTAATATGGTACGTTCATAGTTTCGCCTTGTGCGCTCATCTCATCAACCTTACCTAAAATACGGCTAACTTCGGCCTGGCGTAAAGGGATAGCATTACCTTGCTTATCGCCTAAGAAACCAATTACACTGTTCACATTTTTTATGATGTGTTCCAGCTCACCGTCAAGTGAGGCTTCCATCAATACATAACCCGGGAAGTAATTGCGTTCTTTAGCAATTTTCTTTCCATCGCGCATTTGGTAATACTTTTCAGTCGGGATAAGCACCTGGGGTACCAAGTGTGTTATTCCTAACCTGCTTACTTCAGCGTCTATATATTGTTTTACTTTTTTTTCTTTACCACTGATGGCTCTAACTACGTACCACTTTAATTGATCACTCATCTATTGTATAATTAGGTTAGTGAAGTGTAAAACTGATTAAGCAAATAGCCAATGATCTGGTCCATACCAAAAATGACCATAGCAATAATAATTGCAGCTATCAACACCAATACGGCACTGTTTTGCAATTCTGTCCAGGTTGGCCAGGTTACTTTCTCGGTCAACTCGATGTATGATTCTTTAATGTATTCAGCTACGCCTGCCATTTTATTAATTGCTTATGCACGGGAACAAGGATTCGAACCCTGATCAAAGGTTTTGGAGACCTCTATTCTACCGTTGAACTATTCCCGTGTATACTATCTCCAAAAATGGAGAAATTTATTGTGTTTACTTATTGTGAATAAAGTACCGAGACAAAAGTCCCGGTACTTTACACAAAAATTAACCGTTTGCTCTGCCTAAAGGCAGATTGTAATTATGCTAATATTTCAGTTACCTGACCAGCACCTACTGTTCTACCACCCTCACGGATAGCGAAACGTAGACCTTTTTCCATAGCGATAGCGTTGATTAGCTTTACAGTGATAGTAACGTTATCACCTGGCATAACCATTTCTACACCTTCTGCCAATGAAATTTCACCGGTTACGTCAGTTGTACGGAAATAGAATTGAGGACGGTATTTGTTGAAGAATGGAGTGTGACGGCCACCTTCTGCTTTTGATAATACGTAAACCTCTGCTTTAAAATCTGTATGTGGGTTAACAGAACCTGGTTTGCAAATAACCATACCACGACGGATATCGGTTTTTTCAATACCACGTAATAATAAACCTACGTTGTCGCCAGCTTCGCCACGATCAAGGATCTTGCGGAACATCTCAACACCAGTTACGGTTGATTTTAAGTTCTCAGCACCCATACCTAATATGTCAACCTGCTCACCAGAGTTGATGATACCACGCTCGATACGACCAGTTGCAACAGTACCACGACCAGTGATCGAGAATACGTCCTCAACAGGCATCAAGAAAGGAAGCTCAGTTAAACGTGGAGGGATTGGAATGTAGCTATCTACAGCATCCATCAACTCCATAATTTTACCTACCCATTTAACATCGCCGTTAAGACCGCCTAATGCTGAACCTTGGATAACAGGGATATCATCGCCAGGGAAATCGTAGAATGATAATAATTCACGAATTTCCATTTCAACTAATTCTAATAATTCTGGATCATCAACCATATCCACTTTATTCATGAATACAACCAATGAAGGCACACCTACCTGACGAGCCAAAAGGATGTGCTCGCGAGTTTGAGGCATAGGACCATCTGTAGCAGCAACAACGATAATTGCACCGTCCATCTGAGCCGCACCAGTAACCATGTTTTTCACATAATCCGCGTGACCTGGACAGTCAACGTGAGCGTAGTGACGGTTTGCAGTTGAGTACTCAACGTGCGCTGTGTTGATAGTTATACCACGTTCTTTTTCTTCAGGAGCCGAGTCAATTGACTCAAATGAACGAGCTTCTGATAAACCTGCGTCAGATAACACTTTAGTTATAGCTGCAGTTAAAGTTGTTTTGCCGTGGTCAACGTGACCGATTGTACCGATGTTTAAGTGCGGTTTGCTGCGGTCAAATTTTTCTTTTGCCATGATTTATATTTGTTTGTAGGTTAATTTATTCTTAAAAATTATAATCTGTTAAAATTATGAGCCAACAATGGGATTTGAACCCATGACCTCTTCCTTACCAAGGAAGTGCTCTACCCCTGAGCTACGTCGGCTTGTATTAGTTCATTTAGAGCGGAAGAAGAGGTTCGAACTCTCGACCTATAGCTTGGAAGGCTATCGCTCTACCAACTGAGCTACTTCCGCTTATTAATTTCGGTTGGCATTTTTCAGTTGGCATTATGCCTGGCCGATATTGCGTTTCCCGAAAACCTTTATAATCAAGTTAGCAGCTTATCGTTTTCAAGAGGCTTATTGCCAACTGCCAATTATAAACTGCTAACTCAAAAATGTGGGGGGAGAAGGATTCGAACCTTCGTAGCCGAAGCAGCGGATTTACAGTCCGCCCCATTTGACCGCTCTGGTATCCCCCCATTGTTGATTTCGGATCTGTTATGCCTAATTGGAAGCTAAGCATACCATTTCCGAAATAAACAGAGCCTCCTATCGGGATCGAACCAATGACCTACTGATTACAAGTCAGTCGCTCTACCAGCTGAGCTAAGGAGGCTTAAATTGTTGCCATTACCTATTTACCGTTTCGGGCTTTTTGGATATTTGACTGCAATTAATATTGCACTATTTTTTTCTATTTAAAGAACCACCCTTTCAATAATCATAGTGGCGGTTAAGGCCTCTCTGAAAGGGATTGCAAATCTACAAAAAAATAGAGCTGTACAAAATATTTTTGCAAAAAAAATCGGCAGGCTTTAAACCTGCCGATCTGCGCTACAAATCAGCGCTCATATATGCTTAAAAATCATCCTCTTCCGTAATAAGAGCTGCTTTTTTAGCAGCTTCGGCAGCTATAGATTTTTTTGTTTTATGCTTTTCTATCTGTTTGCGAAGGCTCTCAACCACCAAATCGGTAGCCTCTTCAAACGTTTTGCACTTTTCTTTTGCAAAAATTTGGTTTCCCGGCAGCAAAATTTTAATCTCGCTTATCTTGTTTGCCTCATCATCTACATTCTCTAATTTTAAATATACTTCACCACTTATGATGTGATCAAAAAAGGTTTCCAGCTTATCTACCTTCTTCTGAATAAAATCCAACAATTTCTGGTCTGCACTAAAGTGAATAGATTGCACGGTAATTTTCATTTTTCCTCCTTTTTATGCCTTTGGATGGGCTTGTTTATAAATAGATTTAAGTCGTTCTACTGAATTGTGCGTATAAATTTGCGTTGCGCTAAGGTTAGCATGGCCCAATAACTCCTTTATCGCGTTTAAATCGGCACCATTATTTAACAAGCTGGTCGCAAACGTATGCCTTAACACGTGGGGGCTGCGTTTATCCTGAGTTGATATATGCGACAAGTACTTTTGCACTATTAAATATATAAGCTTTGAATATGCGCTTGCTCCTTTATTTGTAACGAGTAACATTAAGGAATTGTTATTAAAATTTTCACTTTTTTTCGCCTCTGCATAACGCTTTAACAGTTGTATAAGTTCGTTATTTAAGGGTATTATCCTCTGTTTGTTGCGTTTACCTAAAACTTTAACAGTGCTTTCGTACCAATTTATATCTTCATCTTTTATGCCCGTAATTTCGGCCAGGCGCATGCCGGTGCCAAAAAGCATTTCAATAATTAGTTTATCGCGCAGGCCGGAAAAGTCGTTTGAAAAAATAGGATCGTCGCCCGTTGCGTCCATCCTGCCATCCAACATGCGGGTAAGTTTATCGCCGTCAACAACGGTTGGCAGGTTCTTGGGTACTTTGGGCGCAGTAATGCGCGATGTTGGGTTAATGGTAACCTCTCCCTCTTGCAATAAAAATTTAAAGTATTTGCGCAGCGTGGCAATTTTACGGTTAACAGAGCGGGCTAATAGTTTATTATCCATTAGGGCAACCATCCAGTTGCGGATGTCGTGATGGGTAATTTCTGATGGGTGGGTAACCTGTGGTATGGCGTTGGGCGGGTTCAAAAAAAGCACGAACTGCTCCAGGTCGCTTTTGTAAGCTAATACAGTATGGGGCGAGTACCTCTTCTCAAAACTGACGTACTGTATAAACTTATCTGAAAACATAAAAACTATTTGAACACCCAATAAATTGAATGTACAAATAGTTTTTTTATAGTGACAAGAAAATCTGTAAATTCTTTTCGAAGAAGAATTAAACAGTAGTTTCTAAATTCATATTTTGCTTGTAAATAGCATGTTTAATTTCATGCCTGCGGGTAATTGATTTTTTCTCGAAAGCCTGGCGACTGCGCAGTTCTCTTAAAACACCCGTTTTTTCAAATTTCTTTTTAAAGCGTTTTAATGCTTTGTCTAATGATTCGCCGTCTTTTACGTTAATAATGATCATAATTCCAAATACCTCCTTTCAGGGACGTCAAAGGTAGGAAATTACTTTTAATTTTGAAATACAATATTTTATATTTTTTTATGCCGATTTAACCCTTATTATTTAAGCGATTGCGGCGCTCTCTTATCTGCCGGTAAAACCATAAATTTTTTATAGCTATCGTTGATATAAGCCACCATAGATTCGCTGTTATTACTGCGAAGGAATGCATAGCTTGGCCTAAACATAGTCATGAAGTTCTCCAGATCGTTACCCCGTAAAGGCACCAGGCTGGTTACGTACGCCGGGCTAAAGGCTGCATCAATATTACGCTCTTCGGCTTCGCGCTGAAAGTAGTGCTTTAACCTGCGGGCCTTTTTACCTTCGTCGCTAAACCAGGTTGATGGCGAAAAAGCGTACACCTTACTTTTCTCGTAAACTTCGGGATATTCTTCCCTTGGGTTAAATGCGATACGGGTAGCTGTAATGTTTACTCCCCTTAATGATATCATTGATGTGGTAAGCTCTATCTTTTTAGGCGACATATCAACCAGGTACAAGGTATCTGATATATATCCCGGCGAATTAAATATAAGCGTTTGCCCTGCCGCGGCCCGGATGCCAAAGTTCCCGTTCTTATCTGTAATGCTTACCTGTTTATTGGTGATGTCCTTTATAAAAACATCTGGCAGGCGTTTATTGGTGCCATGCTCGTATACAGTACCTTTAAATATGGTTTGGGCGTTAGCAAATGTTGCTGTGGTAATTAATAAAATGATGAGGGGAAATAGTTTTTTCATGGCAGATGGATTAGCTAACAGTTAAACCTGTTTTGCCGGGCAAAGGTTTCAATTATAATACTTCAAATCAACAAAAAACCCGGCCTAAACCGAGTTTTTTATTATTGTTACTTTTTCCAAACATTATTGTCCGAATTATAGTCCGGCAATACTTTGTCCGGGTCATAGGTAACAGATTGTATTTCTTCTGTAGACGGGTATCTAACAATAAATGTACTGTTGCGTTCCCAAATTTCAACAGGCAGTTTAATACGGTCAACTTTACCACTAACGGTCTTAATTTCCAGCGTAGCCGGCATAACCAGTTTATCAAGGTTATCTAAAGTGATCAATGCCCCTTTTGACGCATCACCACTTACATATTTAACATCTCTAACGCCAACATCCAGGCGCCAGTTGTTTACATACCAGCCTCTCCAGAACCATTGCAGGGTTTCGCCGCTTGCGTTCTCCATCGTACGGAAGAAATCATCAGGCGTGGGGTGTTTAAATGCCCAGCGTGCTATATAGGCACGGAAAGCGAAGTCGAAACGCTCAGGGCCTAAGATCTGCTCGCGCAGTAAGGTTAAACCTATGCCCGGTTTAAAGTATAACATCCAGCCGGTATTTTCTTCCCTTAAGTTTTCAGGGTAGCTCATTACCGGCTCCATTTGCGAACTGGTTAAGTAAGCACCAACTTTTTGCATGTCCTGTTTTTTACCGGCGTACTCGCCTTTGTTAAAATCGGCAGTGCTTAAAGTGTTGATGAAAGTATTAAAACCTTCGTCCATCCAGCCATATAAACGTTCGTTAGAACCAACGATCATGGGGAACCACGTATGGCCAAATTCGTGATCATTAACACCCCAGAGTGAACCCTTTTTAGCTTTCCAACTACAGAAAACAATACCCGGGTACTCCATACCACCAACTACACCGGCAACAGCCGTAGCAGCAGGATAAGGGTATTCGAACCATTTTTGTGAGTTATACTCAATAGATTTTTTCACATACTCAGTAGAGCGGCCCCATGCATCTTTACCACCGCTTTCAACCGGGTAGGCAGATATTGCTGTCGATTTTTTACCGCTTGGCAAGTCCATTTTGGCAGCATCAATAATAAAGGCTGCTGATGAACCCCATGATGCATCACGGGCATTCTTGACCTTGAATTTCCAGGTTAATTGTTTTTTACCCGCCGGGCGAGATGCCGCATCGGTAACTTCACTTGCAGAACGGATAACCACCGTTTCCTCGCTTTTCTCAGCTAATGCCCAACGCTTCAATTGCTCAGGCGTGTAAACATCCTGCGGGTTTTGTAATTCACCTGATGCAACTACAATATGATTTGCAGGAGCAGTAATGCTCAGGTCGAAATCGCCATACTCCAAATAAAACTCGGCAGGGCCCGTGTAAGGCAAGGTGTTCCAACCCATGATATCGTCATATACATACATACGCGGGTACCATTGTGCAACAGTGTAGATCTTACCATTTTTTGTGTTTTGGATCCCGGTACGGTCAGAACCATACTCAGGCACTACAAATGAATACTCAATATTCAGTTTTACCTGGCCGCCGTTTGGGTTAACCCCAGTTGGTAAAAACACCTGCATACGGGTATCGTTTATTAAAAACTTAACCGGTGTATCGCCTATCTTAACAGATTTAATATTATAACCTACGTTAGCCAGATTACCACGGCCACCGTTACGGCTTCCGCTTGGCGGGATAATAGCTGTACCGCGAGAATCTTGTTTGAATAAGTTTTGATCTAACTGCATCCACAAGAAATCCAGTTTTTGTGGGCTGTTATTGGTATAGGTTAATACTTCGGCACCTGTAACCTCATTGTTTTGATCGTTAAGGATGGCCGATAGTTGGTAGTCGGCACGATTTTGCCAGTATTTTGCACCGGGCTGGCCATCTGCCGCACGGAACTCGTTACCATTTTTGGTGTAAAAGAACGGCGCAAAAGCTTCGTGGTAATTATAGTTACTCACCGGGGCTTGCTGTGCCTGGCTAATGCCCGTAACAGACATAAAAGCCAACGTAAACCCGGCAATTAGTTTCAATTTCATAATTTTTTAATGATTTGGTAAAAACAAGGACAAGTATAGTAATAATTGAATTAGCTACTATGACATTTATTAACTGTAATAATTAAATTACGCTAATTGTTAAGCAATTAGCAAAAGTTACTACGCTAACAATATTTTTTGATACACAGCTTCATCAAAACCAAAAAAAAGGAAATCGCCATTCTCTATCACCGGGCGTTTGATCATGCTGGTTTTTTGTTGTAGTAAAGCCAAAGCATCGTCTTTGGTTTTGATGCCCTCTTTAACAACCGGGTCAAGCTGTTTGTAGGTAAGGCCCTGCTTGTTCATAAACTTTTCGTAGCCAGCCTTGCTATCCCACTCATTCAGTTTTTCGGCGCTAACACCAAGTTTTTTAAAATCGTGAAACTCGTAAGTTACATTATTGGCCTTAAGCCAGTCGAGTGCTTTTTTTACCGTATTGCAATTGGTGATGCCGTAAACTTTCATAGGATATAAATTGTTAAAATGATTTTAAAATAAACACCAGCCCAACAACTATACTCAGAATTGCGTAAATCCAAAATTCAATAAATTGTGGTAATAGCTGTCCATTCCAATTGGTTTTTTCAGAAGCCGGTCTTCTATTTCTAACGTCCAAATACATTAGCAACCCAACTATTACAAAAGCAATACCTATTAATAACAACTTAGTATTCACAACTTATTTATTGAATTTAGTCATGGTCAACTCAGTGCCAATAGTAGCAAAGCTCTTTATCATTTCTATCGAGCGGTCTATCAGGGCAGGTAACTCGGGTTTTTCATCGTCATCAAATCCGCTTAACACATAATCAACCTGGCGGCCTTTAGGGTAATTATCGCTCACGCCAAAACGCAGCCGCGCATATTCGTTATTGCCCAATGTAGCTTCGATGTGTTTTAAACCATTATGCCCGGCAGCACTGCCTTTAGGTTTTAAACGCAGCGTGCCTAATGGCAGTGCAATATCATCAACAATAACCAGTACATTCTCAACCGGGATCTTCAACTCCTTCATCCAATGGTTTAGGGCCTTACCACTAAGGTTCATATAGGTGGTTGGTTTGATAAGCGACAAGGTGCGGCCTTTAAAAGACACTTCGGTATATGCAGCCAGGCGCATGGTGTAAAATTTTGCCCCCTCCTGCTTCGCCATTTCATTAAGCACCATAAAACCGATATTATGCCTTGTATCCGCATACTCAGGCCCAATATTTCCCAGTCCTACTATCAAATACTTCATATTTCCTCTGCCCTTAATAAGGGAAACTTTTACAACCACAATTATACAAAAATTGCGATGGGTTTAACTCCGTTGCTTTTATAGTTTACTCTCTTAATTTTAACCCTGTAATTGTTTTAACGATATGATTAAACAAAAACAGCGATAGGATATCCTATCGCTGTAATCGTTGTAATTACACAATAATCGGTGTTATCACCACAAATTATTTTTTACCTGCTTCTTGTTCAGCCTGGCGTAAAGCACGTGAAGTGGTTACAGATACAATTGTATCTTCTTGTGCATTAGTGATAGTAAGGTTAGGCAAGTTAATCTCGTTAACTTTTACTGATTTACCAACCTCAAGGTCTTCGATGCTCACTTCGATGTTATCTAAGTGATCTTTTGGCAATGCTTTAACACGCAGTTTCCTTAGTTTTTGAACTAATTTACCACCCACTTTAACACCCGGAGAAGTACCTGTTAATTTTACAGGGATCTCGATAGTTACCGGCTTGTTTTGATCTAACAATAAAAAGTCGATGTGGATAAGTTGTTCAGTTAAAGGATGGAACTGCATATCTTTAATAATTGCTTGTGATTTAACACCAGCAACTTCAATGTCGATGAAATGAACAACCGGAGTATAAACTAGGGCTCTCAAATCAGCTGCGGACACTGCAAAGTGGGTTTGTGTTGCACCACCGTAAAGTACTGCAGGCACTAAGCCTTGGTAACGCAGTCCTTTAGCGTCTCTTTTCCCTACGTTCTCTCTTGGAGAACCGCTAATAGCAAATGATTTCATTATTATTTATTATTCAAAACCATACCAACATGGTATGGATATTTTTAGTCTACTTTAAAAAGCTGGCTTATTGAGCCATGCTCGTTTACATTGCTTATTGCTTTTGCAAACAAGTCGGCAGTTGTAAGTACCCTTATTTTAGGGCTGCTGTGCTTCAACGGTATGGTATCGGTCACTATCAATTCCGTTAATGCCGAGTTTTCGATAGTTTCGTAAGCCTTACCGGATAACACCGGGTGTGTACATACCGCGCGAACGCTGCGTGCACCACGCTCCATAATTAAGCCGGCTGCTTTTGCAAGCGTACCTGCCGTATCGCAAATGTCATCTATCAGTACAATGTCCTGATTGGTAACATCGCCAATAATGGTCATGCTTTCAATTTCATTTGCACGCTTGCGGCGTTTATCGCAAATAACAACTTCGGCATTAAAAAACTTTGCAAAGCTACGCGCCCTGTAAGAGCCGCCCATATCCGGCGATGCAATGGTTATATTACCTAAATTAAGGCTTTTTATATAAGGTACAAATATGATAGATGCATCTAAGTGATCTACCGGCACATCAAAAAACGCCTGGATTTGTGCAGCGTGCAGGTCCATCGTCATAATACGGTTGATACCTGCGGCTACTAATAAATTTGCCACCAGTTTTGAGCCTATGGCAACACGAGGCTTATCTTTCCTGTCCTGACGGGCCAAACCAAAGTAAGGTATAACTGCAATAATGTAGTGGGCAGATGCACGGCGTGCGGCATCAATCATCATTAGCAGTTCCATGAGGTTATCGGTAGGCTGATGTGTGCTTTGTATTAAAAACACATCACAACCACGAATACTTTCGTTAAAATGCGGTTGAAATTCGCCGTCGCTAAAACGCGACAAAACCACATCGCCAAGCGGTTGCCCGTATGATGTAGCAATGTGTTCTGACAGATCCTTAGAACCTGATCCTGCAAATAGCTTAACTGTATTAAACTGTAAAGGCATTTTCTTTTGGATTTACGATTTATGATCTCGGCTTTAACACCTCAACCAGCAGTCCCTAGTTCATCAACCCCGGTATAAAAAACAATCGGATTTCGATTTTTATCTTGGAAATAAATCCGAAATGAAAAATCCGAAATCCGAAATTTCAACGTTGCCCGACCAGGATTCGAACCTAGACAAACGGTACCAAAAACCGTTGTACTACCATTATACTATCAGGCAATCTCCTTTGGGTTGTATTCTACCTCGAAAAGGAATGCAAATATAGGATGATTTTTCAAAACTCAAAAGCAAAATTTAAAAAAGTATTTGAAATTGTTTTTACAGCCAAATCATCCGTTAAAAAGTGTTAAGGTTTACTTCTTTTAACCGAAACATCTTAATGTTTTTCTTATTTTCGGCTACTTAAACCTGATTTAGCTTGTAATAAACAGCATGAACTACAATAAGATCAACAATATTTTTGGCTGGGCTGCCGGCATTATTGCATCAATAACCTACATTTTAACGCTTGAACCCTCTACCAGCTTTTGGGATTGCGGCGAATTTATAGCTTGTATTTACCGCCTGCAGGTAGCCCACCAACCCGGTGCGCCCCTGTTTACCATGATAGGTAAAGTATTTTCGCTCCTATCTATGGGCAATAACATGAAGGTGGCCTACTTCACCAACATGGCATCGGCCCTGGCCAGTGGTGCAACTATCCTATTCTTATTTTGGACGATAACCGCATTGGCAAAAAAATTAGTTGTTAAAGTCGGCGAAGAGATCACCCAAACAAACATCATCCAAATTATTGGTGCAGGTTTGGTGGGGGCATTGGCTTATACCTGGTCTGATACCTTCTGGTTCTCGGCTGTGGAGAGCGAGGTTTACGCGCAGTCGTCGCTTTGTACCGCAATTGTTTTTTGGGCGATATTGAAATGGGAAAACCACGCCGATGAAAACCGTGCTGATAAATGGATTATTTTCATCGCCTATGTAATGGGCTTATCAATAGGCATTCACTTGCTAAACTTGCTGGTTATACCGGCAATTGCGTTGGTTATTTACTTTCGCAGGGCAAAAAACGTAACCGCTTCAGGCACTATCTGGTCGTTTGTTTTAGGTGTAATAACCGTTGCACTAATATTATGGGGCGTTATACAGTTTACCGTTAAAGGTGCGGCCTTCTCCGATTTACTATTTGTAAACACCTTAGGCATGGGCTTCGGCAGCGGTGCTATCGTGTTCTTTATATTAGTGATTGGCACTTTAGCATCAGGTATTTATTATACCATCAAACCTACCACTACTTATTTGGGAATAGCGGTATTTTGCTTTGTGGCATTGCTTACCATTAGCGCAGGCATTATAGGCTTTATAGGCGCAGCGGCTATTTTAGCATTGTTAGAATATGTTTTAAAAGTGCGCGAAAGGCGTGTTGCGCTTAACCGCGTACTGATATGTGCTGCTTTCATTTTGTTTGGTTACAGTTCATTTGTGATGATCGTGATCCGCGCTAAAGCGGGTACTAACCTTAATAACAGCGACCCGCAAGACCCATTTGCTGTAAACAGCTACTTAAACCGCGACCAATATGGCGATACGCCTTTATTATACGGCGAATACTTCGACTCGCAGGTTACCGACCAAACAGAGGGCGCTAAAATATACCGCCGCGGCGAAAAGGAATACGAAATTGCCGGTAAAAAACTAAGTACCATTTACGACAGAAACACCCTGTTCCCGCGTATGTTTAGTCAAAAACCCGGCCATGCCGAGTTTTACAAAACGTGGTCGCAATTAGGGCACGAGGAGCACCCTACCATGGCTACCATGGCTACCAATATCGGTTTCTTTACTAGCTGGCAGGTTACACAGATGTACACCCGCTATTTCCTTTGGAACTTTGTAGGTCGCGCTAACGAAATGGACGGGCAAACTGCCCAAGGTGCTGATGGCAGCTGGTTAAGCGGATTTGGTAATAAAGACCTCCCAAGCACGGTTACGCTAAGTAAATCATACAATAGGTTATATTTCTTGCCACTAATTATAGGTTTATTGGGGATGGTTTATCATTTCCAACGCAACCAGCGCGATGCGGGTGTGGTGGTGATACTTTTCTTCTTCACGGGCTTAGCCATTGTGCTTTACCTTAATCAGGACCCTCTACAGCCACGTGAGCGTGATTATGCGTATGCAGGTTCGTTCTATGCCTTTGCGATTTGGATTGGACTGGGCGTATTATTTATCGCTGATTTGCTGAGCAAAAAGATTAATCCTAAAACCAGCGCCCTAATTGCCACCGTATTATGTTTGCTTGCTGCACCAGCACTTATGGCTAACCAGGAATGGGATGACCATGACCGCTCTACCAAGCTTACCCCGCACGATATCGCTTACGATTATTTAAACTCGTGTGCGCCAAATGCTATCCTTTTCACATACGCCGATAACGATACTTACCCGCTTTGGTATATCCAGGAGGTTGAAAACGTTCGCCCGGATGTGCGTATTGTAAACTTAAGCTTACTGGGTACGGATTGGTATATCCGCCAGATGAAGGGCAAAATGAATAATTCGGCGCCACTGCCTATCAGCATGCCTAATGATAAGTTTAAAACAGGCATCCGCGATGTGATTTATTACAACGACGCTAAAATTGCAGGCAATGTAGAGTTGAAGGAAGTATTCGACTTTATAACATCAGACAGTAAAGACAATATGGTGCAGTACCAAAACGGCGAAAGCGCTAATTATCTGCCAAGCAAAAACTTTAAATTAACGGTTAATGCTGCTGATGTTGTTAAATACGGCACCGTACCTGCCGATAAAAAAGACCAAATAGTACCTGAAATGGACTGGACCTACCCGGGTAAATATGTAACTAAAGATAACCTGGCTATGATGGATATCCTGGCACATAACAACTGGAAACGCCCGGTTTACTTTGCATCAACCGTACCAAGCGATAATATGCTTGGGCTTGATAAATACCTGTATAGTGAAGGTTTAACCTACAGGTTGATGCCTTACAAGCCGGATACAACTGCTGCCGCGCAAGAAAATAGCAATACGTTGAAAATGTATGACAACATGATCAACAAGTATAAATACGGCAACTTTAAAAATGCCAGTTACTTGGATCATGAATCGTTAAACCTGTTTTACCCGCTAATAACCCGTTTGTATGCAACCCTTGCCGATAACCTTTTAAAAGAAGGCCACCAGGATTTGGCTAAAAACGCGTTGAAGAAATATGACGATGTAATGCCTGCTGTAATCATCTCATCTGAATTGGCAGTGCGTAAATATTACATGGCAGAAAGCCTGTTCCGTATGGGTGATGCTACTTTAGGCCTTAAGCTTACTAACCAAATTGATGCTTACATAGCAGACCAACTGAATTACAGCTATATCCTTTATCAAAAAAGTGATCGCAGCTTAAACACCCGCGATGTGCAGCTGTTCTTGTCGTTACTTAACGGCATGGTTAACCTAACCAAAACCTATAAACAGGATGCGCTAAGTGCTAAAATAAGCGCCCAGTTGAAAGACTTCGGCACCAAGTTTGGCGGTATGCAAACACAACAATAGAATTTAGATTTTTAGAAACAAGAAAAGCGGCGATGAGCCGCTTTTCTTGTTTAATACCCACTCGTCATATTGACTGGCAAGTGTTCACGTTCACTACGTGAACACCATGAACATTTCATAAAAACCTCATTATCAACAATAAAAGCTTTAACGTATTTCCATTTTCGATGAACACGGAACAAAAAAAGCGGCCATTAAGCCGCTTTTCATTTATCTACTACCTAAAAAATTAATCTTCTTCTACAACACCCATGTTGCAAAATTTGTTGATCCGTTCGGTAACTAATTCGTCAACGTTGCGTTCTGTTAGGTTTTTAAGGTCTTTGATCAGTTGTTTCTTTAGCGTTGCAGCCATAGCAATTGGATCCTGGTGCGCGCCGCCAAGTGGTTCTTTGATTACACCGTCTATCAACTTGTTCTTCAGCATCTCTGTCGAGGTCAGTTTCAGCATTTCGGCAGCGCGTTCTTTTTGCTCCCATGTTTTGAACAGGATGGTAGAACAATTTTCCGGAGAGATAACCGAATACCACGAGTTATCCAGCATCATCACTTTATCGCCAATACCTATACCCAATGCACCACCTGATGCACCTTCGCCAATTACCACGCAAATGATAGGCACCTTTAACACAGACATTTCCAGCAGGTTACGGGCAATAGCTTCGCCCTGCCCGCGCTCTTCAGCCTCAAGGCCGGGGAATGCTCCGGGGGTATCTATAAGGGTAACCACGGGCTTGCCAAACTTCTCGGCTATTTTCATCAGCCTTAAAGCTTTGCGGTAACCTTCGGGGTTGGCCATACCAAAATTACGGAACTGGCGCTCCTTGGTATTACGGCCTTTTTGGTGACCAATAAACATCACTGTTTGACCATTTAACGTCCCAAAACCGCCTATGATCGCTTTATCATCACCTACGGTACGGTCGCCATGCATCTCGATGAAATCATCGCACATCAGCTCAAGATATTGTAGGGTATAAGGGCGCTCGGGGTGGCGGGATATCTGTACTTTTTGCCAGCCGGTTAGGTTGGCATAAATCTCTTTCTTGGTGGCTTCCATCTTGGCTTCCAATTCTGCAACGGTGGCCGACATGTCGAGCTTGTTTTTTTCTTCAACCTGCTTAACCTTTTCTATCTGCCCCTGCAATTCTGCCAGTGGTTTTTCAAAATCAAATGTAATCTTCATACAATTTTATTGGCCGCTAAATTAAATAAATCCATCGGCATATTGTTTTAATTATGATTATTTCAATTTGTTAAGCTTTGCTATCTGCCCCGGCGACAGTAAATAATAGGTATTAAGCGCCGCGTTTAAAATAGCATTCCGCAACTCGCCCTGGTATAAACCATAGCGGTTAGTATAATAGATAAGGTCGCTTTCGTTGATCTTTTTAGCGCGGAACAAGGCATCCAGCTTGGTTTCGTTAGTTACAATAAAGTTGCCCATTTCTATTTTCTTACGCTTTAGCTCCGTGTTTATCTTAATTAAAGATGCAACCTGCGTTGGGCTTAGATCCATCTCCTTTTTAAATTTTAAAGCCTTTTCTGATGACGGATAATTGTTCTGGCTGGCCACCTTATCCATCTCGTAAAGGTCGTTCCCCTTTGTTAATGCGTTATATTGTATATCGCTCAAGGTCTTAACAGGCGATAGCTTGAGTGTGCTGTCCTGAGTTTGGGCTTTGGCCGACAGATTTAAAACAATTATAAAAGCAACGGCAGATAATAGTTTAAGCATACAGATCAGTTTGATATAAAGCGCAATTTTTAAGCCAATATTGCCAACACGTCATTGCGACCGTAGCGTGGTAATCTTCGATAGGCCTGTCACCGACTTTTTTATCTAAGATTGCCACGTCACTGTCGCTCCTCGCAATTGTAAGGGTTTCATTAATACATCACTCCACCCTCATCACCTTCGTCCTTTTACTTATCCCATTCTCGTTAAATGCCTCTATCTGGAAGTAATACGGCAGGCCTTTTTCCATGCCGTTAAAGTAGTACTCGTTTACGTTGTACACCATAATATTGTTGTACAGTTTATCCGGCTCGGTGCCCATGTAAATGGTATAGCCTACCGCGCCGTCGGTTTGGCGCCAGCGGAGCCAGGAATTGCGGCGTTCGGCATCGCCACGTAAAACAATCAGATTTTTAACCGTATCCGGCGCGGCACCAGCCCCTTTTCCAAATACCCTAAAGCCAGATAAAGCAAACTTACCTGTTGGCATATGCAGATTTGTGATCTTTAAATAACGGGCTTTAACCGCGGTTTTAAGCTCGATATAATCGTGGGGCACGTCAGTTTTGTTCCTGCTTTTATCTACCAGAGTTTTCCAGGTTTTTCCATCAGTTGATGAACTGATCACATACTGGTGATATACGCCCAATGATTTCCCCATAAAGGTGGCATCCTGGTCGGCATAGTTTAGCTGGATGGCTTTGATAGTACTTACATCGCCCAGGTCTGTTTTTAGCCATTCCCCTTTGTTTCCTGTTTTAGCGCTCCAGTAAGTTTTAATATCCTCATCAACCGCAAGGTTTGGTACGTAAGCCCCAAGCGTTGACGATACCCGCACGGGCTTATTATAGTTCAGCAGCATCCAGCCTGTAAAATTACTTTTTAGGTGATCTTCCTTACCTGCCGGTAAATAATGCGGGTAATCGCCATAAGCGGTGTTGGCATACAGCACGCCGTCCTTATCAAAACCGGCCGGCCAAAAGCCTATGCGGCGTTCAAAGTTGTTCTTCACATCTATCACCATAGTGCTAATGTGCCAGTAGTTACCAAACTTATCTGCCCAGGTTGCGCCATGCCCCGCTCCTTTTGCAAAGCCGCCCGGTTTATAACTGAACGGGTTATGCTTTTGATAAGTGAACGGACCAAGTGGTTTATCGCCAACGTAAACGCCGTCGCCATAGCCACGGCCTTCGGTACCCGGCGCGGCATATTGCAGGTAGTATTTGCCGTTGTGCTTATTCATCCAGCCGCCTTCCATAAACCCGGTCAGGAATACGTTATCGTTATTCTCGCCGAAACGCTCCCAACCATGCTCTTTCCAGTCCAGTTTTATCATTTCTTTTTTCGGGCCGATGGGTTCAAATGTTTTGCGGTCTATCTCCTGCCCGTACATAGGCAGGGTGTTGCTGCTGCCATGGTAGATGTAAACGCGGCCATCATCATCGGCAAACAATCCCGGGTCCCAGGCGCCTGCTTTAAAGTAATCTTTGGCAGCTTTCCAGGTATCGTGGGTTGGGTCGGTACTCATCCACAACGTAAAATCTTTATTATAAGTGGAGCCGATCACCAGCAGCGTATCGCCCAAAACCAATGTGCCGGGCGCGCAAAGCTCATCCCCTTTTACCTCGTTATAGGGCCTCACAAACTTGCGCGATACAAACTTCCAGTTCAGCATATCGCTGCTCCACCAGTAACCGAACTGATTGGTGCTAAACAGGTAATAATTGCCGTTAAATAACGTCATGGTTGGGTCGGCAGTGGCGCGGTGCTTACCCCAGGCAGCAAAATTCTCGAAGGGCGTGTAGCCATAATCTAAATTTAGCGGGTTACAATAAGTAAGGCGTTTGGTTTGTGCCGATGAATTTATAATGCAGGCAAATATCAGTGCTGTTAACAGGATGCGGAACTTCATAATTGGTAGCTTATTAGGTTAGCACATCAAATATCTGTTTTTATGATGATAAAAGAAGTGACATTATTTAGTCACCATGCTATTGCTTCGCCAGGCCATAACGCCGTTTCAAGCGTCCACGCCAGAAACTAATATCGGGGCAAGCGTTTACGCTTGCGATTATTAAAACATAAGCGTAGGCGCTTACATTATGAATGGTTCAAGCGTGAACGCTTGAACCGGCGGTATTAAAATTGTCATGGTGGGCCTGTGGAACCATTGGCAGGCTATCCCCCCGCGCGTTCTTCGACAAGCTCAGGATGATCCCTGTGCATTTAAAACAAAAAACGCCAGACAAGATGCCCGGCGTTCGTATTATAAGACCAGCCGGAACATTACATCCCGAAAGCTTTTTTAAGCTGATCAACAGCATACATTTCTGCCTCTTTAGCTTGTGGCACTACAGCACCCATTCCAAAAAACTCGTGGGTTACGCCATCCCAGTTTTTACTGTCGACAGTTACGCCGGCAGCTTTTAGTTTCTCAACCAAAGCCATGCCTTCGCTTTGCAACGGGTCTATCTCGTCGGTAATTACAGTAGTTGGCGGCAGGCCTTTAAGGTTTGCGGCAATTAGGTTGATGCGTGGGTCTTTACCCTCTGCCATATTGTTAAGGTAATTTTTCACAAACCACATCATCATTGGTTTATTCAATGGTTTCGCGGCAGCATTTTTTATGTATGATGCAGTAGTCATGTCAGCACCGGCAACAGGGTATACAGCAACAATGGCTGTAGGCACCATAATTTTGCTATCGCGGGCTTTAATGGCGGTATTGATAGCCAGGTTACCACCGGCACTTTCACCTACTACGGCTACCTTTTTAGCGTCGCCTTTCATACCTGCGGCGTTTGCTAAAACCCACTTGTAGGCTGCAAAAGCATCATTATGCGCGGTTGGGAATTTATACTCGGGTGCTAAACGGTAAGCTACAGATACTACAATAGCATCTGTTTTGTCGGCCAGTACATTGGCAGATGCACCGTAAACATCCAAATTGGCTATTACAAAACCGCCACCATGGTAATATACAATTACCGGGTATGATGCTTTGCCTGTTTTAGGCATATAAATACGTGCGTGGATGCTGCCACCTTCAACCGGGATGTCTTTACCCATGGTATCTACATTAAATACCGATTTTGGGATGTTGTTTTCTTTCATCAGGTCCATCACCGCGTCTGTTGGGGTGTGGTTCTTGCGGGCTTCAACAGCGGTTAATTCAGGGATGGGTTTATCGCCATAGCTTACCAGTTTTTCGATAACGGCCTGCATTTCGGGTTTAATATCCGGCGCCCAGGCAGGTGCCGCTCCTTTTGGTTTTAAGGCCATTGACTTAGCGGTATCGGCAGGTGCCGGGTTAGAATCTTTAGCGGTGCTATCCCCGGCGGCTTTTGACCCACTGCCGGTACACGCTGCGGCACCCATCATACAGAATAGCGCTACATAGGTAATTGATTTGATTTTCATTTTTGGTAGATGTTTATTGAAGTTAACATTCCATTAGTTACAACAATTGTGCTACAATTAGCCAATATTTACTTATTAGTTATAATAATAGCAATTGGTTGTAAGCATTTTAATTTTATAGAAACACTGGTTCGATGCCGATTTAGACCGATCTCATTCATGGCTTCTTTTTTGTACGCTACTGTCAGGATATTGAAATATTAACGGGGTCGACGATAAATCTGTTCCTTAAGAGCATTTTCCCTTACCTTCATATAACATTTATACCACATATTATGAAATACAGAACTTTAGGCAATACCGATGTACAGCTATCTGCCGTTGGCTTAGGCTGCATGGGCATGAGCCACGCCTACGGCGAACCTGATGACGCTGAATCTATTGCCACTTTAAACAAAGCCATTGAATTGGGCATTAACTTTTGGGACACTGCCGATGTTTACGGCAGCGGAAAAAACGAAAAACTGATCTCGCAGGTATTAAAACCTAACCGCGATAAGATCTTTATCGCTACAAAATTTGGTTTTACTGCTGATGGCACCGGGAAGCTTTCGGGCTTTGACGGTTCACCGGCCTATATTAAAAAAGCGGTTGAAGCAAGTTTACAACGCCTGCAGATCGACGTGATTGACCTGTATTACGCCCACCGTGTAGACCCCGATATCCCTATTGAAGAAACCGTTGGGGCAATGGCCGAGTTGGTGAAAGAAGGTAAAGTAAAATACCTTGGCCTATCAGAAGCATCTGCAAACAGCATCCGCCGGGCACATGCCGTACACCCTATCAGCGCCCTGCAAAGCGAGTATTCGTTATTAACCCGTGATGTAGAAGCAGAGATACTACCGGTGACTAAAGAACTGGGTATCTCGTTCATTCCGTTTAGTCCGCTTGCGCGTGGTTTAATGACTAACAAGCTCGACTTAACCGAACTGAAAGAAGGTGATTTCCGCAAAACGCTTCCCCGTTACCAGGAAGGCCATGCCGATAATAACAACCAACTTGCCGATGGTTTTGCAGCCATAGCGGGAGGCATTAATGCAACACCTGCACAGCTGGCCATTGCCTGGGTATTGAACCAGGGCGATAACATCATTCCTATCCCCGGCACCAAAAAACGCAAATATTTGCTGGAGAACGCAGGTAGTGTTGGCGTGGAATTAAGCGCTAATACTTTAAATGATATTGATGCCCTGCTAAAGAAATACCCAAACACGGGCGACCGCTATAACGCAGGAAACCTAAAATTTGTAGACAAGAATTGATAAACTGACATTATGCCGAAGATTAGCTAAATACCTATTTAGTATCTTCGGCCCTTTCAAACAATGCACTATGTACAAAAACTTAAGCCGGTTGGCGATGATTGCCATCATTTCATTAGCCTTCGCATCATGCGACACATCAGCCAAAAAAGACAAAACACCTATAACTGATACCATTGCCAAAGCACCGATTGCCCCTGCGGCCCCTACCGCTATTGATACGGGGAAATTAGTTGGTGCATGGCATGATGAAAGTATTAAAACAGAGAAAGGCGAAAGCATTGCTTACGAAGTAGTAAGCAACGGCCATAAAGTATATATACAGGCTATTACGTTTATAGGGAACGACCTGAAACTGAACGACACCCCGCCTATCACCGCTTCCGCATCCGAGATCAGGAAAGAAGGCGAAGGTTATGTAAGTGTAGAACGCCCAGACGAAAGCTATAAAGTTGACAAGAAAGGCAACCTGCTTTTATACGATAAAGGCATATTAGTTGCTACTTGTAAAAAAATCTTGTAATAATAAAGGCCCCGGTGATCGCGGCCTTTATTATTATTTATGATTTTTATTCCACCCTATCTTAATCTTACCGCCTTCTTCGTGCGCGCGGATGTGGAGTACAATTCCCTGGAAGCGCTTTTTGGCAAGTTCTTCCTTATCGGTTATGGTGCTGTCTTTGCCCGGGTTTCTCAGTGGCACATCCAGCGCAATGTCGGTGCCTTTACTTAATCCGTAAACGCCTTCCACATCAGCATTTAACACACTACTGCTTATTTGCAGCGGTTTTATGGTGATCATATTCCCTTTTACCAAAAAGTGACCATCCAATTTAGGGATACTGATGTTTTTAAGGTTACGGAATGGGAACGCGAATTTGCCTACACTTACAAGCGGTTTAAAGTCTATCAACGCGGCATTACGCAGGCTCAAGTCTAAATTACCGTTAATGGAATTTGGCACGAGGTTACCCGCATCGGTAATGCCCCCGGTAATACTGGTTTTGGCAGACAAAAAGCCTTTTAGGTTCGCGGCGGTAAAATCCTTTAACCCAAAGTTATTGAACGCGTCAAAAAACTCGCGCATGTTTACATTGCTTACCACTGTTTTTACGGCAAAGTTATTAAGCGATTTTCCCTGCATCATTTTACCGTTCATCTTTAAAAAACCACCGGCGTGTTTAACCCCAATATTTTGGATGATGACGCCGTTATCTGTAGTCAGCAAGTCGGCTGTAGCATCCGTAGCCAGGAATTTTTTGTAGTAAACCTTGGCAACCTTCATATGCATTTCTGCCTTGCCTTTTTCAAGCACGTTGCTCAGCTGGTCAACAATGTTACCACTGTTTGCCCTACTTTTAGTTGCGGGTGCCTGCGTACGCTGGGCTAAGAAGCCCAAAAATTCGCCAAGGTATAATTGCGGACTGCGGATCTGCCAGGTCAGCAGGATCTTCTCGGGCGAGTTATAGTACAGGTTCAGGAAGTTATTTACGCGCCCTTCCATCGTAACAATACTGCGGCCGCTTTGCAGGCGGATGTTATTTAGTATCAAATCATCCCCAACAAATTTGAGCGATATGGAAGAATTAGTCAGTTTAAGGTTACGCGGTATATAGTGGATATCCGTATTACGCAGCACTATCGCCCCTTTTATGATTGGCTTGTTTATTTTATAATTTACCACATCGGCTGTATAGTAAAGCTTCATATCCGCCTCGCCATTGGCAAATTTAGCCACGTTATCTTCTAACAGATAGTTCAGATCTGCCGCAGGGAAGTTTGACCGTAAGTTACCCGTGGCGATAGGTTTTATAAGATTGATGATGCTGCCCGTATCAATATTAAACGGCAAATGTTTGTAGGTACCCTTCATACCAATAAGTTTAATGGCCGAATTATCATCGCCATAACCTTTATCTTTTACATAGTTATTGGTAAAAATCCCGTTGAAGCTGCACTTATCCAGTTCGCCACCGGGTACGGTTATCTTACTATCCTTAACTTTAGCGGTAACATATAATTTAGGCCCGCCATCGCCGCCACTAAAACTGCCTGCAATGTTACAGGTAACATCCATAGGCTTACTGATATCGAAGCGGTTTAAAACCATGGTGATGTTGGGTGCAAGTAAACCAGATGCCCGTCGCCATAAGATCTGGTCGGCAACAATGTTGATGGCAAAGTTTGCAGATGGTTTATCTTTAGTAGCAAAAACAGCGTTTATTTTAAAAGGGGTTTCGCCAATATTAAGCGGTAGCACCAATACATTTACCTTTCCGCTCTTTTCGTTATAGCCTGCTGCAAAGTTGCCCTCCAGCTTTTGATTTTTAATAAAACTGCCTCGGCGGCTATCAAAAGCCATACTTTTTGCCAGCACATCCAGGTGGAAATCTGCACGCCAGCCGCTATCCGGGTATTGCATTTTGCCGCGCAGGTCATTCACCCCAAAATTAAAAAGCTTGTTGGCCTTGCGGTCGTCAACGGTAAACGTTACGTTATTTAGGGTAAACCTTTTTAACTGGGTAGACGAACTACTTTCCGACGGGTTATCCTTTACCTGTTTATGGTCTTTCTTGAAAACCGCAGTGTTGCTGTAGCCTGTGCTATCGGTAAATAAGTCGATAGCGGCGTTGCGGATATCGATATAGTTGATGTCAATTGTCCCCTTGAAAAGGGCCACTGTGTTGATAGATACATTAAAATCTTTGGCGTTAAGGAGTGTATGCTTGTGCCTGTTATACTGTTTATCGCGGATCACTACGTTCTGCAGTGTAAGTGATACCTCTGGGAAACCTTTGAAAAAATTTGGCTTTATATCGCCGATAACCAGTGTGCCGTCCACGCTTTTATCAAGTTGTTCGTTCACCATCTTAAGCACTTTGGCTTTATTGAAGGTTATGTATAAGGTAGCGCCAACCAGTATCAGCACTACCAGTAACACCAGGCCGGCAAATATTTTTAGAGAAAGCTTTAACCACTTAGGCATATCAACAGTTTTTTAGGTAAATAGTTAAATACATTATTTTGTTTTATTTGTGATAAATTGTTAATGGCAGATGATAATAAACCAGGACGGGGGCAATTAAAATAGCCGGCGAGCCTTGTAAGGTTTGGCAAACTGTTTAAGTAAAGCCTCATCAGCTTCCTTATCATCCATTCTTCTGGAGTTTAGAACAAGTAAAACCCAATAGGAAAAATAAATAGGCATAACATGAAACTTGTAAACCCGCCAATTATGCGACGTGCCCCAATCTTGGCAAAAATAAATGCGATAAAATATTCCCATGTGCAATAAGTGAGTTAAATTTAAAACAATAGTCTGTATTTCCAAAACGTGCCATTTATCAGCTACACGATAATTCCCTATATTAGCCCCATACAACCATGGCTAATACCGTACCCCAATTACGCACCGTTAACGTTACCCGCTATGTTACACCATTGCGAGAGGGAGGCTCGTTGCCGGCCATTGCCGAAGCTGACGATGGCTTCTTGTATGTCCTCAAATTTCGCGGTGCCGGGCAGGGGCCAAAAGCGCTTATTGCCGACCTTATCGGCGCCGAGATCGCCCGTAAACTGGGCTTTAAAGTACCCGAGCTGGTATTCGCCAACCTAGATGAAGCATTTGGCCGTACCGAACCTGACGAAGAAATCCAGGACCTGCTCAAATTTAGCGTAGGCCTTAACCTGGCATTGCATTACCTTTCGGGAAGTATCACTTTCGACCCTACCGTTACTTTTGTAACTACAGAAATGGCTTCAAAAATAGTTTGGATGGATGCCCTGCTGATGAATGTAGACCGCACCGCCCGTAACACCAATATGCTGATGTTTAACCGCGAACTTTGGCTGATAGACCATGGTGCGGCCCTGTATTTTCATCACAGTATGGAGAACTGGGAAGAGCAGGCCAAACGCCCGTTCATTCAAATTAAAGACCACGTATTACTGCGCAAAGCAAGCGAACTGAATGCTATTGACGAACAATTTAAAACATTATTGACGCCAGAATTTATACAATCTGTTGTTGACCTGATACCCGATGCCTGGCTTACCGACCGCTCTTTTGAAACCGAAGATGAGCAACGGCAGATCTACACCAAATTCCTGAACACCCGATTAGCTAACTCAAATATTTTTGTAACCGAAGCACAAAATGCAAGACAGACACTTATTTGAGTATGCCGTTATCCGCGTGGTGCCCAGGGTAGAACGCGAGGAGTTCCTAAACGTTGGGGTAATCCTGTTATGCAGCAAACAGAAATATCTGAAAATGATGTACCATCTAGACCGCAAACGCCTGCGAGCTTTCTCTTATGACCTGGATATTGAAGCACTGGAAGAAAACCTGCTATCGTTACAGCGCATTGCAGAGGGTGCTAAAAACTCCGGCCCAATTGGTGAACTGGATGCAGCGTCACGTTTCCGCTGGTTAACGGCTACCCGCAGTACGGTACTACAAACCTCCAAAGTACACCCCGGCTTTTGTTTAAATGGTGATGATTCGCTTACGCGATTATATGAACAATTGGTGAAGTAATTATTTTTAACCACAAAGAGCACTGAGATTTTTGAGGATTTGAACACAAAGCACACAAATATTAAATAGTCTAAAAATTCATTGGTATGGTCTAACAGGTCTCTGTGGCCTATGTTGTTTTCTGTTAGCGCCCTCTGTAGTTTATTAAGAAACCATTTACGCCGTCGTTTTACCAGCTTTAAATATAGGAGTATGTAAAATGTACACTATATATTTATAAATTAGCTGTTTATTAACCAGTATAACCACTTCATGAACCTATCTGTCAGGATAAAAACCTATGCGCTTTGCACGCTTTGCCTGTGTATATTAAACATCGCGCAGGCGCAAAAAAAGGCGGCATCGCTTAAGTTTAAAGTGATCGCTTTTTATACCGGCAAGGAAGACCAGGCGCATATCAGCTTTGTGCATGAAGCCAACAAGTGGTTCCCGGCTATGGCCAAAAAGTATAATTTCACCTACGACTCTACCAATAACTGGAAAAACCTGAACACTGCTTTCCTGGCAAAATACAAAGTGGTGATCTTTTTAGATACCCGCCCCGAGGATTCACTACAGCGCGTGGCCTTCGAAAAGTACATGAAAGGCGGCGGTGGTTGGATGGGTTTCCACTTTTCGGCATTCGCACTTAACCAATCGGCCGTGCCCCAAAACTGGGACTGGTACCATAATACTTTTTTAGGCTCGGGCGAATACGGCAGCAACACCTGGCGGCCAACATCGGCCATATTAAAGGTAGAAGGTAAAAACCATCCCGCTATGAAAGGCCTTGGCTCAACATTTAAAGCATCGCCAAACGAATGGTACCGCTGGCAGAATGATATTACCAAAAATCCCGACATTCAGATCTTAGCATCAATCGACCCGGTAAGCTTCCCGTTAGGAACAGGGCCAAAGCAAAGCGAGATTTGGCATAGTGGTTACTACCCCGTGGTTTGGGCCAACAAAAATTACAAAATGGTTTATTTTAACATAGGCCATAACGATATCGATTACGAGCATAAAACCAATAAAGACCTGTCGCGTACCTTTGGTAACCCGGCAGAGGATAAACTGATATTAAGTACCCTGCTTTGGCTGGGAAACACCAAATAAACCCATAACATTTAGCAGAACCCCAAATGAAGAAAGTATTTTTAATAGCCGGCCTTTTGTGCTTCACGGTAAGCGCATACAGCCAGGTAAAAACGGCAACAAAAGTGCCATATTCTACAACCAATAAAACGGTAAAAATGTACGTTACCGAAAAAGGCTCGACTAAAAGGCTTGCCCCGGCAGGCGAACTAAAGTTTGTAACCGAAGCACAGCCACCCGAAACAGAAACGCTGGTTTTTGTAGACCCGGAAAAGAAATTCCAAACTATGCTGGGGATTGGCGGTGCCTTAACAGATGCCGTTGCCGAAACATTTTATAAACTGCCTAAAGACAAACAGGCCGAGCTTTTAGAGGCTTACTACAGCAAAACAGAAGGCATTGGCTTCACCCTTGCCCGCACCAATATCCAAAGCTGCGATTTTAGCAGCGGCATCTACAGCTACGTAAGCAACAGCGATAAAAACCTGTCGACCTTTGACGTAAGCCACGATAAAAAATACCGCATCCCGTTCATTAAAGCAGCAACTGCTGCTGCAGGCGGCAAGCTAACCATGTTTGTATCGCCATGGAGCCCTCCTGCTTTTATGAAGGACAACAACGATGTATTACACGGCGGGAAACTGAAAGCCGAGTTTGCGCAGAGCTGGGCAAACTTTTACATCAAATTCATAAAAACGTACGAAAAACTGGGCATCCCTATCTGGGGCTTATCGGTTCAAAACGAGCCTATGGCAACCCAAACATGGGAATCTTGTAAGTACACTGCCGAAGAAGAGCGCGACTTTGTAAAAACCTATTTAGGCCCAACGCTTTGGAAACAAGGTTTAAAAGCTAAAAAACTGATTGTTTGGGACCATAACCGCGACTTACTTTACCAACGCGCAAGTACTATCCTGGAAGACCCTGCTGCTGCCAAATACGTTTGGGGCATTGGTTTCCATTGGTACGAAACCTGGACTGGTGCGGGCCAAAACTTTGAGAACACCCGTTTAACCCATGCCGCTTTCCCGGATAAGAACCTGATCTTCACCGAAGGTTGTATAGAAAAATTCGACTTTACCCGTTTGGATGACTGGAACTTGGGCGAGCGATACGGCCTATCTATGATCAACGATTTTAACGCCGGCACCGTAGGCTGGACCGACTGGAATATTCTGCTGGATGAGAAGGGTGGCCCTAACCATGTAGGTAATTTCTGCTTTGCACCCATACATGCCGATACACGCAGCGGGCAGTTGCTATACACCAACTCGTATTACTACATCGGCCATTTTTCTAAATACATACAGCCGGGTGCGAAACGTATTGCCGCTGCCGCAAGCCGCGACAAACTGTTAACCACAGCTTATCAAAATCCTAACGGATCAATAGCCGTAGTGGTAATGAACCGCACAGACGAGAAAATAGATTACAGCTTATGGATAAAAGGCAAAGCCGCCAAAACCACAAGCGAGCCACATTCAATAGCTACTTTGGTAGTTCAGTAATTATTAAAAAAGCCTTCCGTTATACGGAAGGCTTTTTGTTTATACGCTATCCTCGTTCTTGATGCCTTTTAGCAGGGCATAAATTGCCATGGCGTGGCCGTGGCCTAATTCAAAGTCGGCCTTAAGCCAGTTGGTGATCTCGGTTGCTTTTACAACCAGTTCGCCGCTTTTGGTAAACCCTTTTTCTTCGGCCATCGCCCTAAAATCTGCCGGGCCTTTGCCTGTTTTTTGTTTAATGGTAATTAAATACGCTTGGTATGACATATCGTTGTGTTTAATTGTTTAATAATTATACAACAAATTTACAGTAAAGGCATCCATCCCGTAAGGTGCATATACGACCATTTAAAGGTGATTAGCGACATTCATCCGCGTATTTTCAAAAACTAACACAATAAAAAAAGCGGGCGCCATTTGGACATCCCGCTTTATCACCACTCATCACTCACTCACAAAAATTATCCTGCAGTTGGGGTTTTAGCACCTCTCCTGTTTTTCATATTTTCTTTTAACTGGGTTTTAAACTCAGTATATTTTTTTAATTGATCGGCAGTAAACACTGCTTTCAATTCGCCGTCAGTTTGCATTAATATTACTTTACGGCTCTCGTGGTTTAACTTACGGCCGGTAGTGCTACCGTTAACTTTTAAGCTATCCATCTGCGTAGCACGTTTCAACAAAATGGTATTCACTTTAGTGTACTGGTCCTGGCTAAGCGTTAACTTTTGCTGAAGGATCTTTGACATACGCTGTGCTTTTTGCTCGGGCGCTACATTTTTGTGGCCGCCGCGTTTGCCGTGCATTTCACCTTTAAAGCTTGCTTTCAAAACAGCATATTTTGTTTGCTGGTCGGCAGTTAAAACCGTTTTTAAACTTGCATCCGTTTTAACCATAATTGCTTTACGACTTTCGTAGTTGGCTTTACGATCGGTGCCTTTGGCAGCTTTCAGGCTATCCATACTGGCAGCGCTTTTAGCAAAAATGGCATCCACTTTTTTTGATTGATCTGCCGACAGGGCCAATTTTTTAGTCAAAGCTTCAGTTCTGTGGTTGGCCTTCTGCTCCGGCGATTTCGCCACCTTTTGGGTTTGTGCCCGGGCAAATACTGCTGTACCGGCCAGGAATGTTATCATCAACAATATCTTTTTCATGTTTATTAATTTTTGTAGTATGACAGTGATTGTGGCCTCAGGGTTTAATTAAGGTGGTCGCCATATTGTCATCACAGTAACATTTTCTAAAATTGGCATTGGTCAAGTACAAACAGCACATTAACAATAAATTGGGGGTTTTAATTAGTTATTATAAAACATTATTTATTTATAAGACTTATATTGGCTAATGATTATTAAACCTTAAAATATGCCACCACCGCTTACAGGAATTTTGAAGGCTAATAAATTTATTTTCAGGGCTTTATTAAGGAATAAATTTTTCGCCAAGATAGATGAGAATAGCAACTGGCGCGAAAAGATCTTTAAAAAAATAATACTTTATGCTACCCCTTTAAGCCTTATTGCATTGGTACCAAGCCTTATTATTTTGTTAAATAATGGCTACCAATTTCTGTCCGCTTTTGACGTTTTTGTATTAATAAGTATTCCGCCGGTTGCCTTAAGCAATCATATTAAGCCAAGCTACCAAAAAACATATGTAGCTTTTATGCTTTATACGCTGGCTATAATTAAAACGGACCTGTTAGGCTCGTTTGCGATTGGTGCAATTTATTTATTGGCGTTAAGCGTTTTTATATCATTACTGTTTTCGCGAAAGGCAATCATAGGTTCAGTTATTATTAATTTTTTTATTTATATAAGTTTTGGTTTTGTAATTTACTTTAAGCTTTTTAACTCACGCCTAATTGGCAAATACACATTAGATTTTTGGATATTTCACACATCTAATTTCTTATTTTTAAACCTTGCTATAGTCGTTATTATTCGCCATATAATTATCAGGCTCGAAAAAACGATTTCGCAGCAAGTTAACTTGCGCACAACCCTTCAAAATGAGATACAAGAGAAAAATTTACTTAATAGCAAGCTCATTGAATCCGTAGGCCAGTATAAACGTTTATTTTTTGGCACCCTGTCACCTATGTGGATCTTCGATTTAAAGACACTTAAATTTATGCAAGTAAACGGGGCCGCTATCAGAAAATATGGATATACGCGTGCTGAATTTTGGGCTATGACCATCAAAGATATCAGACCAGCAGAAGATGTAGACGATTTACTGCAAACCCTTGAAAAGAACGGCACTAAGAATGGTTCGGCTGTATCAACTGTTAAGCATAAGTGTAAGAACGGCCGCATTATTTATGCGGAGGTTAGGTGTAGCAATATCATTTTCCAGGGTAAAATAGAACGGCTGGTGATATCCAGGGATATCACAGAGCAAATACAACATACCAAAGCTATTGAAAAACAAAATGAACAACTGCATGAAATAGCTTACCTTCAATCGCACGTTGTGAGAGCACCGTTAAGCCGCATTTTGGGATTGGTTAACTTGTTAAAAATTAGCGAGGATATAAAATCCGAGCATGAAATATTAGAATACCTGGACACATCCGCTAAAGAGTTGGATGAGGTAATCAGAACCATTATAAATAAAACAAAATAGGTTGATCCATCAAACAGTTAGCCTATCTCTCCTGCGCCCACATAGGCGTAAACCCGTTTGCCCTCGGCAAGCCATTCGTTCATGTATTGGGCATACTATCGTAAAAAAGCGTTGGTAAAACTACCGCGATAACCGCCGTTTGGCCCGTGGAAACGCAGATAAAAAAATTCCGTTGCCATATGTATCATGGGCGTTAACAATTTGGGCATATCCTGGATCACCATTCCGCAGGTATAGTTATATAGCATTTCGTAAATCTCATCCTTACACCAGCTCCTGTTGCGAAACTCGATAGCTATATCCCACCATCACTTAAACGGGTATCTTTAATATTTACCAACAGTTTCTCCAACTGACGGATGTTGCTCACATCATTACTCCCCGGGAACTGGATGAACAGGCTGCCCTTTTTATCGCCCGAGGCTTCTATTACCAGCATAAAGCGGTCTACATCTTCGAATTTAAAAAGCAGTTGTTTGTTGTGGGTAATGTCGCGCCAAAGCTTGTAGGTAAAGCGGAAATTATCGGGCACTTCCGTCGTCCATTTTTTTATGTTAGATGCCTGTGGAAGTTTATAAAACGAGCCATTGATCTCGATGCTGTAAAAAAACGAGCCAGAGTAGGTAAGCCTCGGTTTGTCCTGAAACTTAAGCGGATAAAGCGATTTATTGGAAACGGGCAGCATCAATCCGCTGATATCCAAGTAGAAATTTTGCCTGGCATTTTGCATACAATAGCCTAACACACTTGCATTTACTATTGTTGCGCTTATATTAGCGTTTAATTAACCAAATAAACCTCAAAACATAGCTCACATGAAACTTACCGGACTGTTCCTTTTCTCGGCGCTTGCCCTGGCATCCTGCACGCCAAAACCTGCGGCAACTATTACCGAAGATAAAGCCTCACCAATGATAGGCACCTGGAAGCTTGTGGCTGCCGTTACCGTTACCAAAGGCGATACCGTTAAAGATTACCCAATACCCAACCAGGAGATGATAAAGATCTTGAACGCCACCCATTTTGCTTTTATGCGCCATGATCTAAGCAAGGGTAAAGGCAAAAACGCTATGTATAGTGCAGGCGGCGGCACCTACGATTTTAAAGGCGATAAATATACCGAGCACCTGGCCTACCTGAACGCCCGCGAATGGGAAGGCCGCAGCTTCGATTTTACGGTTAAATTTAAAGGCGACACGTTGATCCAAAAAGGCATCGAAAAAATTGACAGTCTCAACATCAACCACGAGATCATCGAAACTTACGTAAAGCAGAAATAATTACGGCCTTTTAACATAAGCACCCGGTTACTACATATTTTACCGGGGTGCATTTTTGTATCTTTTCATTTATATAACTTAAACCACTTATGACAGACAGAAGAACATTTTTAAAACAAACCGGCCTATTATCTGCCGCTATGGCCATACCGGCTATTTCCTTTGCCGCCCCCAAAGCAAAATTCAAACTGGGCCTGCAACTATACACCATCCGCGAAGCGATGGAAAAAGACCTGCGCGGCACACTAACCAGCGTGGCCGGTTATGGCTACCAAGAAGTGGAGACCTATGGCTTTAACTATGGTAATAACAAATACTACTGGGGGCTGGAGCCTAAACAGGCTAAACAGCTGATGGATGATTGTAATTTAACAACATCTGCCGGGCATTATGACCTGGACAGGTTTTTTGCGAAAGACAAGGCAGATGCTCTTACCAAGTATGTAGACCAGTGTATTGCAGGCGCTTTGGTAATGAAACAGGATTACATTGTGTGGCCATGGCTTGCGCCCGAATACCGCAATATGGACGAATTTAAACGCCTTTCGGCAACATTAAACACCATTGGCGGTCAAATAAAAAAGGGCGGCCTTAAGTTGGCCTACCATAACCACGACTTTGAATTTATTGACCACGAAGGCCAAATTGGCTACAACACCATTTTAAATGAAACAGATCCCGATTTGGTTAAAATGGAAATGGACCTGTACTGGGCCAGCCATTCCTCGCCCGTTGCGCCGCTTGAATGGTTTAAAAAGCAACCCGGCCGTTTTGCCATTTTGCACATAAAGGATATGGATAAAAAAGACCGCGAACTGCACACTACCGTAGGCGATGGTTCTATCGATTTTAAAACCATATTAAAAGACCACCAATTGGCGGGCGTAAAGCATATGTTTGTTGAACAGGGGAATAATTACGTACCCGATGCTATGAGCAATGTTAAGCGCAGCGCGGCTTACGTAAAAAATAACCTTTACCCTTTTATTTAGCCCGCTTACGACCAAAAGCCCTGCACTTTTATTTGTGCCGATGGATAGCCCTGCTGTTTTAGCATTTTGCGCAGCTGGGCTATCCATTATCCTTTCACACTTAACCCCGCCTTATAAAAACTCGGCGTAACGCCTTCAATTTTCTTAAAGGCACGGCTAAAGTAATTGAGGTTGTTAAACCCCGCTTTAAAGCAGGCTTCGGAGATGCTGTTGTATGGGTTGTTCATGAATTGCTTGGCCAGTTGGATGCGCTCTTTGATAATATAATCAACAGGCGATATGCCCAGCTCGTGCCTAAACGCGCGGAAGAAACTCGGCTTGCTCATAAAAGCCATCTGGCTCATGGCATCAATGTTCAACTTATCGGTAAGGTGCAGTTTAATGTATTCCAGCACGTGGGCAAAGCGGCTGCCGGTAGATAATTCGTGCATATTATCCTTTACCTCGTGCAGGTTCTGCATCTGCATAATACGGATCAGCAATTCTTTCAGTGTAAAACTTGCCAGCACATCTTTGGTCAGGTTATCCCCTGTGCTGATGCGGATTAGTTTATTAATCAACTGTGCCAATTCGTAATTATTAAAAAAGTGGAACTGCTTATAGTTGAGCTGCCAGGCGTATTTATCCTCGCGCGGAAAGTTTTCGTTCAGGTAATTAAGCGTATTGTTTATCTCCTGCTGATTGATGGCCAACGCCGTGCATTGTGATGGCTGCTGCGCGGTAGCTTCGGGGAAATCAATGGTCATGGTAATGTTGGGGGGCACGATTACCGTTTCTCCGGGCAGGTAATCAAAGCCGGGTTTATCAAACAGGTGCATCACTTTTTTGCCCCGTAGCATGCTGGTAATCACCAGGTCGCTAAAGGTAAGTGGCACCAATTCGCTGCGCTCATAAGTTTCAAAAATATTCAGTTCGCAATGGTTCATGGTATAAGCCTTCCGGTGTTCCACAAGGGTCCGTAGCTCTTTGTTGTTAGAAAGGCCTAAAGGCGTTACCAGGTTTACATTATTCATGGCTGAATATTTAACACAAATTAGGCATTGTAACTATCAATAACAACAACCTAAATATATTGACATTATTGTGCTACCAATTGATAGCATTGTGCAAATGCCTAAGCCTGCACCCCGCTACCTTAGCCTTACCAATTCTAAATAAAACCTACAAAATGAGTATCAACAAAAAACCTTCCTTTAAGGATAAGTACGACAATTTTATTGGCGGCAAGTTTGTAGCGCCGGTTAAAGGCGAATATTTCGACAACGTTTCACCTATTGATGGCAAGGTATTTACCAAAGCTGCACGCTCTACCAAAGAGGATGTAGAACTTGCCTTAGATGCCGCCCACGCCGCTTTTAAAAGCTGGGGTAAAACATCTGCCGCTACCCGTGCAGGCCTACTAAATAAAATAGCCGATACCATTGAAGCTAATTTAGATTACCTGGCAACCGTTGAAGCGATTGATAACGGCAAAGCCATCCGCGAAACCAAAAACGCCGATCTGCCTTTGGTGGTCGATCATTTCCGCTACTTTGCCGGTGTTATCCGTGCAGAAGAAGGCGGCATTTCCGAACACGATGAGTTTACCGTGAGCATTGTTTTAAGCGAACCACTTGGCGTTGTTGGCCAGATCATCCCATGGAACTTCCCGCTGCTGATGGCTACCTGGAAAATTGCTCCTGCGCTTGCAGCCGGTAATTGCTGTGTGGTAAAACCGGCCGAGCAAACGCCAACATCTATTATGGTGCTGATGGAACTGATAGGTGATATTTTGCCCGCCGGTGTTTTAAACATTGTTACAGGCTTTGGCCCTGAGGCAGGTAAACCGTTGGCATCATCGCCACGCATTGCCAAGGTATCGTTCACAGGTGAAACCACAACAGGCCGCTTGATCATGCAATATGCATCAGAGAACCTGATCCCGGTTACCATGGAGCTGGGCGGTAAATCGCCAAACATATTTTTCGAATCTGTTGCCGATGCCGACGATGCGTTTTTTGACAAGGCCATCGAGGGCGCCGTAATGTTCGCACTTAACCAGGGGGAGGTTTGTACCTGCCCGTCGCGCATACTGATCCAGGAAAGCATTTACGATAAATTTATTGCCCGCGTAATAGAACGTGTAAACGCCATTAAAATGGGCGACCCACTTGACGACAGCACCATGATGGGCGCACAGGCATCAAACGACCAGTACGAAAAAATCCAATCGTACCTTAAGATTGGTCGCGAAGAAGGTGCCGAAGTTTTATGCGGCGGCGAAGTTAAAAAATTAGATGGCGAACTTGGTGGCGGTTACTATATACAGCCTACCTTGTTTAAAGGCCATAACAAAATGCGCATTTTCCAGGAAGAGATTTTTGGCCCGGTGGCTTGTGTTACCACTTTTAAAACGGTTGAAGAAGCAATTGAGATTGCAAACGATACCCTGTATGGTTTAGGTGCCGGCGTGTGGACCCGCGACGCACACGAGGTTTACCAGGTGCCGCGCGCTATACAGGCAGGCCGTGTTTGGGTAAACAATTACCATGCTTACCCGGCACACGCGCCATTTGGTGGTTACAAAAAATCGGGCTTTGGCCGCGAGAACCACAAGATGATGCTGGGCCATTACCGCCAAACTAAAAATATGCTGATTTCTTACAATAAAAACAAGCTGGGTTTCTTTTAAGATTTTTAAACCACAAAGCGCACTAAGTTAGGAAAACAGAGAGCATTAAGAGAAGCTTTGTGACCTTTGTAGTTATTCAACAAGCAAATCCTTCGTGTTCTTTGTGGTTAATTAAATTAGCATGGTAAAAAGAGTATTGGTATCACCCGAAGCATCTGCGCTTATCGCCGAATTAAAAGGCCGCTTTGGCGACCTGATGTTTCACCAGAGCGGCGGTTGCTGCGACGGCTCATCGCCCATGTGTTTTGAAAAGGGCGAATTTAAACTTGGCGGCAGCGATGTAAAGCTTGGCGAAATAGACGGCTGCGAATTTTGGATGAGTAAGGACCAGTTTGAATACTGGCGGCATACCCAGCTTACGGTGACCGTTACCAAAGGCCGGGGCTCCAGTTTTTCTATCGAGATACCCACCGGGTTTAGATTTATGATAGATTCGCGCCTGTTTACCAATGCCGAGTTGCCCGATTTAGAACCGTTATCCTATATAGAAGACTAAGAATTTTTGAGGTTTATGTTTTAAGTAAAGCCTCGGCACGAAAGTACCGGGGTTTTTTATTTGTCTTTGAACCGGGATTTACGGGATTAAAACATATGTCATTCTGAGGAACAGAGTTACGTGGACAACCGACCATAGGGTGCTCATTAATTCCTTTAAGATAAATTAAACACATTAATAATCTCAGAGGACAAGCGGGCATGCTGAGATTGCCACGCTACCGCTCGCAATGACATTGGTTTGTATTAGCATTAAAATTAATCAAATTTCCAGCGCACAAAGGCTTCAATGGCTTCATACTCGGCAAGGCCAAGCTCGTTATAAAGGCGGGCGGTTTCCTGTGTGCGGTCTTCTGCCCTAACCCAAAATTCGCGGGCATCATCACCGGGAAACACCGGGATATCTTTTTGTGACTGGTGTTTAAATATGGCCAAACGTTTACGCTCCACTTCCTGCGGAGATAGCGGTACAGCCATTTCAATCTCATGGATCTCAAACTCGTGCCATGCCCCACGGTACAGCCAAATCCAGCAATCTTTTGTCCAGTCCTCAATTTTTCGCAGGCGGCTAAATGCCTCCAGCATAATCTCGAAACAGATCTTGTGTGTACCATGCGGATCTGCAAAATCACCTGCGGCGAAAATCTGGTGAGGTTTTACATCCTGCAATAGCTGCATGGTTTGTTGGATGTCGTCCTCAAAAGATATGTTTTTCCCTATTTTACTTCGGTCGTAAAACGGCAGGTCCATAAAGTGAATGCGCTGGTTTTGCAACCCGGCAAGCCTTGCCCCTGCAATAGCCTCGCCCTTACGGATCAATCCTTTAACGGTGCGGATGGCTTCGGTATCGTTTTGGTTTGGAGTTTTGGTTTTCAGAAAGGCGGTCATACTTTTATAAAGCCCTTCCAGATAAGCGGCGTCCTGCGATTGCGATTTGGCAAAGTCCATCGCAAACTCTACATAGCGCAACATTTCATCATCCCAAACGGCGGTATTGCCCGATGTTTGGTAAGCCACATGCACCTCGTGGCCCTGATCGGCCAGGCGAATGAAAGTACCACCCATCGAGATCACATCATCATCCGGGTGCGGCGAAAATACGATAGAACGTTTCACCTTTGGGTTGGCACGCTCGGGGCGCTGGCTGTCATCGGCATTAAACTTACCACCCGGCCAGCCGGTAATGGTGTGCTGGATATTGTTAAATATGCTGATGTTGATATTATAAACCGGTCCAAACTGAGTTGCCAGCTGCGCCATGCCGTTGTTGTTATAGTCGCTTTCAGTAAGTTTCAGGATAGGCTTGCACAACGTTTTAGCCAACCATATTACGGCCTTTTTAATGAACATACTGTCCCAAACACAATCCTTAACCAGCCATGGAGTATCAAAACGGGTAAGGAGTACCGATGCGTCGCGGTCAATAACAAACTCAACGTGATCTGAATTTTGCAGGTATGTGGCGGGGATATCCGGCGAGATCACACCTTCAATTGCTTTCTTAATAATGGAGGCTTTTTTTCCGTTCCATGCCATCAGTATAATTTCGCGGGCCTTAAATATGGTACCTACACCCATCGTAATGGCTTTTGTCGGTACGTTCTCCTTACCACCAAAATCTTTGGATGCGTCGCGGCGGGTAAGGTCGTTCAATGTAACCAAACGCGTGCCCGAATTTGGGGCAGACCCCGGCTCATTAAACCCGATGTGGCCCGTACGGCCAATACCTAATAGCTGCACATCAATGCCGCCGTAGGTATTTATCTTTTGCTCGTAAGCCATGCAAAAAGCTGCTATATCCTGTTCGGCAAGTGTACCATCGGGGATATTAACGTTGGCCATATCAATGTCGACATGGTCGAACAACTGCTCTTTCATGAACCTTACATAGCTCTGCGCAGAGTTTGGTTGGATGGGGTAATACTCATCCAGGTTAAAAGTTACCACGTTTTTAAAGCTCAGGCCTTCTTCCTTATGTAACCTAATCAGTTCCTGATAAACTTTAATAGGCGATATACCTGTTGCCAAACCTAAAACTGCGGTTTTACCTTCGGTTTGCTTTTGTTTGATAATGGTGGCAATACGCTTGGCAACATCAAGGCTGGCCTCACTGTCGGTTTCGTAGATTTTTACGGGTACTTTCTCGTACCGGGTTTCTTCTAATAAATTGAGTAACATGTTGGGGGTATATTTTATTTTAATTTGGGCATAACAATTCCACAACCGTGCCGAGGCCTGCTTTTCAGCAGGCCCGCCGGTTTATGATATTTATGTTTGTTAGGGTCTTGTTTTTAGAAGCCGCTATCGTCAAGCGCGAAGGTATTCTTGCGCTCTTTCCACTTGCCCTTTGTAAAGTCGGGGAATTTTTGCGGGGCGTTACCGTCTTTAAGCGATTTTTCTGATAGTGGGGTAATTACACTCATGGTTAACGAATCGTAAACGTCTATCGGGGTTTGTTTCTTTTGTTTTACAGCTTCAATAAAACCGTTAAAAACAAACCAATCCATACCGCCGTGGCCTGCGCCTTCGGCAAACTTTTCAAATTTCTTCCAAAGCGGGTGGTCGTATTTCTCGAACCATTCGCTGGCTTTATCCCACTGATCGTAGTTTTTTGATTTCCCCTCTATGTAAACCGATTCGGCAACATCCATCCAGATTCCTTCGGTACCCTGTACCCTAAAACCTAAGGAGTATGGGCGGGGCAAGTGTGTATCGTGGCTTAATACCACAGTTTCGCCATTGGCACAATTGATCATGGTGGTGGTTACATCACCATTTTTGAATTTCACTTTCGAGTTTTTATTACCCGGGGATACTTTATCGATATAGTTGTGCAACCCTATCGATTTTGACGAGAACGATACTAAGTTGGTAAAGCTGTTACCGCGGTTAATATCTATATAATTCATCACCGGGCCTGCGCCGTGGGTTGGGTAAATATCGCCATCGCGGTCAACATTCCATTGGGTACGCCATTGGGCTTCACCAACTGTTGCAGGGCCAAACTCGGCACCTTTGCCGCTAAAGCTTTTACCATCGTTAAATAATACGCCACGTAAGTCGTGCTGGTAACCACCCTCCAGGTGTACCAATTCGCCAAATATATTCTGGCGTGCCATGTTCAGAGCCGCCATAACATCGCGGCGATAACAAACGTTCTCCAAAGTCATGTATGGCACTTTGGTTTCGTCGTAAACTTTTAAAATATCCCAGTGGTCTTGCTCGGTAATACCGGCAATAACCTCGCAGCCAACGTATTTACCGGCGCGCATAGCAGCAATAGATTGCTCTTTGTGAAACTGCCACGGGGTGGCAATTATAACACCGTCAATATCTTTACGGTCAAGCAGTTTTTTGTAAGCATCCAAACCGCCTGTGTATTCTGCAGGCAGTTTCTTTTTAGCTTTTACAAATTGAGCGCGACAGTATTTAAGGGAACTTTCCTGTATGTCGCAAATGGCTACTATCTCCACATCATCGCGAAGCAAACCCTCACCTATATGGTTACGGCCACGTAAGCCCACACCTATATAACCCAACCTTACCTTATCTGCATTTTTTGCAAATAATAACCCTGAAGGCAAAATTGTTAAACCGGCCATTCCTACGGCACTATTTGTAACAAATTGTCTGCGATCCATAATTTTAAAATTTTATTTGTTGATAATTTATAATTGTACTTGCTGAATTTTGGTCTTCCCAAATTTATGCCCGCTAATGGCATAATAAAGTATGAAAAGATAAGCCGGGATCAAAACGATGTAACCAAGGCTTGGGTTTAAGGCCTGCGCCAATGCACCATAAGCCAACGGCACAATTGCACCGCCTGCTATGCCCATAATTAATAATGATGACCCTATTTTGGTAAACCTGCCAAGCCCCGATAATGCCATTGGCCAGATAGCCGGCCATACCAGCGAATTTGCCAGCCCCAATAAAGCAATAGCTGCTACTGATATATATCCTGTTGTTAGTATCGCTACCGCAGATAATATTATGCCTAAACCTGCAGACAGCTTCATAGCTTTTTCCTGACTCAGGTATTTGGGGATACAAAGGATGCCTACACCATAACCTACCAGCATAAATACAAGTGTGCCCGTGGTGAAAAACTTGGCCGTACCCAGCGCTATGCCTTGCGTGCTGCCATAGTTAATAATGGTATCGCCGGCAATAACCTCTACTCCTACATAAAAAAACAAAGTTAGCACGCCCAATAGCAAATGCGGAAATTGTGTAATGCTTGTTTTACCGCTATTGTTAATAGCCGTTGTTTCATCTTCCTGGTCGGTATCTATCTCGGGCAGGCTCGAGTAATAGATGATAACGGCCAGTATCAGCAACACAATAACGATGATGATGTATGGGAGGATAACCCGTGATGCCAGCTCATTCAGCTCGGCAATTTTTACGTCGGCAGCCATGGTGGCTAAACGTTCTTTAAAGCCGTCGGCATTTTTCAGGGTAATAGCACCAAGTACTATCGGGGCTAAAGCACCTGCAATTTTATTGCTGATACCCATAATACTAATCCGTTTGGCGGCGCTCTCGGGCGGGCCTAAAATGGTGATGTATGGGTTTGACGCGGTTTGCAATAAAGCTAAACCCGAACCTTGGATAAATAATCCAAGCAGGAAAAGCCCGTAGTAGCGCGTTAACGCTGCAGGGATAAATATTAGCGCGCCCATGGCAATTACCGCAAGCCCAACTGACATACCCTTCTTAAAACCTGTAACCTTCAGGATCCAGGCCGATGGGATAGCCAGTACAAAATAGGAAATGTAAAACGCGGTGGTTACCAAATATGCTTCAACAGTTGTTAGCTCACAGGCCAGTTTTAAATAGGGTATCAAAACCGAGTTTAACCAGGTAATAAAACCGAAGATGAAGAATAGCATCCCAATGATAAAAATGGGGTTGAGGGTTGCTTTTTTGTTACTGATCACCGCTGTTGTCTCTGACATATATTGGGATTTAAAGTTTTAAACTATGAAGCCTGCCGGCTAAAAGTAATCTCTTTAAAAAAGCTGCTGAGGTGAAATTCGGGCTGTTGGGCCTCTATCCTGTTCCAGCATAAAAAGTGCGGTTCGGGCAGGCCGTCGCCGCATTTAAAGAGGTTAATCTTAGCCTTGCTTTGCTCTAACGACAACGCCGGGTGAAACTTAAATATCGTTTTTGGGATGCATAACGTAAGTTCCCATTGTATATCTCCAACCACGTTGCTTTTAACAAACGTTTGGTGCCTGATGGTTTTCAGCAGGTTTACCGGTATAAACGTACGCCCGGTTTTGTACTGCCCGTACTGCGCCCTGCTGGTGCCTATGCAATTAAACTCCAGGTTATAATAGCTGGCATCATCATCAAAAGCGATAAAAAATTCTACACAACTATCCTCAAACACCGGATCGTTAAAATTACTGTACTCGGCCTTTAAGCTATTCTCGTGCACATAGTATTTAAGATAGATGTCATCGTTACCATAAGCAAGTGCAAATGAAACCTGTGGCTGCTTTGCCCCTGCCGACCATGGCGCGTGTTGGATAGGCCTGCGTTCGTGAGCATCCAAAACATTAGATATGTCTTCGACCGAACGCTGGTCATCTAAGCCATTAAGGTAGGGAATTTTTACCAATATAGCTGCATCCATTAGTATTGAGCGGTTTTATAGCTATCCATTTCGTTCAATATGGTTTGGTGCATCAGCGCTGCGCTGGCATCCAGCATTTTTACCAGCTGGAACTGTGCACTTGCCCTTTGCAGGTTGTGGCCCTCAAACTTTATCTTGAAATAGGTATCGCCGTTGATATGATCGGTTAAGAAACGTACTGCCTGCATGTAGGGCAGCAACAGCGCGCCCTTGATCAGCGAGTTAACCTCGGCATCTGTCAAAAACTTCGAAGCTTCTTTCAGGTAGCCTTTTACGTAGGCATCAAACAGCGGCATATTCAGTTGAATTTTGCTCAGATCGGCCTCATCCTCGGTTGTGGTATTGATGATAGTGCGGATAGCGTCGCCAAAGTCATAAGCTACATAACCATCCATTACCGTTTCCAGGTCTATTACACATTGTGCTTCGTCGTTACTATCCAGCAGCACGTTGTTAAACTTGGTATCGTTATGGATAACACGTTTTGGCAAAGTGGCAACCTGCTTTGGCTGCTGAAAGTATTGCATCTCTTCGGCATATTTTTTCACAATCTGCAGCTCGGCTTCAACAGAAGCCACACGCCCATGTGCATCCTTTGCAATTGCTTCATCTAAATGCTGCAAACGCTTTTGGATGTTATGAAAATCGGGGATCACCTCAAACATCTCGCCTGCGGGTATATCCGATAACATATGCTGAAACTTGCCAAATGCCTTGCCACCCTCGTACGCCTGCTTTTGGGTTTCTACCACATCGTAGCTTTTGGTATCGTTTAAAAAGTAGAACATGCGCCAGTAATCGCCGGCGCTGTCCTGGTAAAAAAAGCGGTTGCCGTCTGTAGGTATCAAAGTCATCACTTCCTTTAACGGGTCGCCGTAACCCATCCCCTTAATTTTACTTTTAAGGTGCTCGGTTACCTTGCGCATGTTATCTGTAAGCTTCTCTACATTGGTAAATATCTTATGATTTATACGCTGCAACAGGTAGTCGGCGCCACCGGCAGTTACATTCGTTAATTTGAACGTATCGTTTATATGACCCGACCCATAAGCTTTTTGCGAACCCACATCAGCCGCACATTTAAAGTGCGATACAACCTCAGCTATGTTTTTAGAACTTTGCACTATACTTTAGAATTATAAGTGTTATATATTACCCACACCATGTGTGGATCATTTATTAAATTTAGAGATAAGCCGTTAATAAACAGACTCATCCGCCCCAATATCTACCCGTGAATTTACTATCCTTGCTGCTTTGTCAATATCCAGTTCGCCTGTTTGCAAGGTGTAGCTGGGCAAGCCGGCATTAACACAAGCCGAGGTATTGGTTAAATGCAGGTTTGGACTTGGCAGCGAATTAGATACAAATCCCGGGTTACCATAGGTTGAGTTCGTATCCAAGCCTGTTGCAGTTTTATAAGCCGCCAGTGTAGAATAACTTGTACCATTATTACCGCCCCAATCGAATGTAATGTTTGTTGCCACACCTGATAAGGTATAGTATTTATTGTAATCGAAACTTAGCGCTGTAGAAGTATAACCCAGCAATACAATGGTTACGATGTTGCTGCGCGACTGGATAATGTTGTCAATGAACTTAACGTTATTGGTGTTCTGTAAAGATATTTCGCCACCATAACCACCTTTTGAATAGTTTTTAAACACGGTATTATTGCTGATGGTTGAATTGATCACCTTACTGTTTGGCTGGTTAGAGCCTATAAGCAACCCTGCTTCAATACTGTTATAAATAACGTTGCTGCGGATGTTTATACCTTCGGTAGTGAAGTTGTTATTTTCGCAACCGGCACTAATACCGGCGTAATTGCCGTAAACGGTGTTACCTTCAATATTGATCCATTTACCGCCATCAACATAAATACCTGCCGAAGTGGCTATTGGCGAGATACAGTTATAAACCGTATTGTTTTTAACATTACCGTTGCGGGCATAGTTAACCGCGGCAGGCGCACCTGTCCACGAGTAATTGCCGGACATATCCATACCGATGTTTTTAATATCATGAACGGTGTTCATTTCTATCAGGAAGTTCTCTATGTTACCGGTTAAGGTTAAACCTTCGCTGTAGCCGGTGTTGCAATTGAAAATTTCGTTGCTGCCGATATAAATTTGAGAGTATGAAGTTGATGTAGAGCCCACGATGATGAACGGACTTGCATTATCGGTACTGGTTGGTGTAGCGCTGCCGTTGGTAGTCCAGCCAATGTTAGAGATCTTACAGTAGGTAACCTGTATATCGGTACCGTTGCCTACAATATAAATACCTTTTGCATTTGCCCTGGTATTATTGGTGATATTAATATGGTCGATACGGATGTAGCTCCTGCTTGGAATAGCCAGCATCTCGTTTTGCGCGTTGTTGGTAGCGTTAACGCCATCCAGGATTACCACGCTGCCGTTGTAATTTGTTAAGGTAATAGGTGCCGCGGCCGATGCGCCCGAAGTTGGCCAGTAAAGCCTTTCTTTATAAGTACCCGCCAATACATAAATGTTAGCCCCAACGCCGTTTGTTGTTTTGTATAAGGCCGCCTGGATGGTTTTTAAAGCGGTAGCGGTAGAAGTACCGGCGTTTGCATCATTCCCCGATGTAGAGTCTACATAATAATTGGCTAAAGCCGAGATTTTACGCACCGTTTCTATCTTCCCGGTAGATGGGTCGATAGCTTTAATTTCGTTGTTCTTAGAACACGCGGACAACATGAACGCAAATAGTCCGATTAAAAATAAGTTTCTCATAGTGATATGTTTTAAAGTTTGTTTCTATTTAATTAACTCAAACACCGGCAGCCTGTCGGCCGCTACATCCATCTCTATCTTCGCGGGGCCTTTAACGGTTTTGCCCAAATCACTTTTCCATTTTCCTTTTGGCAGGTATATTGTTTTTGTATTGCCGTTGGCTACCATGGGCGCCACCAGGTATTTATTCCCCAGCATAAACTGGCCGCTTACTTCAGCCAGGCCCTGGTTAGGGAACTCGTACTCCATACTGCGGGTAATAGGCTCGCCGGTTTTGGCGGCTTGCTTCACCAGTTGCATAATGTATGGCGTGTATTTAGCCCTAACATCCACAGCCTTTTTTACCGCTGCAAGGTTTTGTTTTGATAACACCCTCCATGGCGCTACCGAAAACTGCATCATTGGCATTAATGCCGAGCATTGCGCCGAACGTACTACCAGTTGCTCATCAAGTTTATCCCTGCCAATGAATGAGCCATATTCGCCGCCCCCAATCATATCGGGGCAGGTGAATTGGTAGCCTAACAGGCCCGCAGTGGTTAGATTCGGGATCAGTTTTTGCAGATCTTCCCAGTTGTGTTTTTTATCGCGCAGGCGTTGTACTAATGGCTCGCCACCCATTTTCCACATGGCGCGGTATTCGTTTAGCGGGTAGTACAGGCCTAATTCGCCCCATAACCTGCTATGCTCATTTGGTGTTGCCGGTTTAAATGATACCGCGTTTGCCGGATAGAAATCAGCGTCTCCGGCATCAAACTTAAAACCATCCAGGTGGTAAGTATCCACCATATGATCTAAGCGGCCCTTAAACCATTTTATAGCATCGGGGTTGGTAAAATCAAGCACGGCACTGTAACCGTTCCACCATGTGATTATGGCAGGCTCACCGGCATCTTTTTCCGGGTTACCGGTTTTTACTTTATTAGCCATCAGCAACAGCTTTTTAGCAAGCAATTCCCTCGCAACTTCGGTATCGGGCGATACAAAGGGGCTTACCCAAAGCATCACTTTAAAACCCATGCTGTGTAGGGTATCAATCATAGCCGGGGCGTTGATAAACCTGTCCGACCGGAAATCAAACCTGCCGTAGTAATCGGCCCAGTTGTCATCTATCATGATCACACCCGGAGGGAAACCATTGTCGATTATCGAGTGCGCGTATTTTAAAATATCCTTTTGATTTTGGTTGTAAACCAGTTCTATCCAGGTATTGTACTGCGGCTTGCTGAACAACAAGGTATCCGGCAGTTTACCTTTAGCGGGGAAGAAACGTTTTGACGCGTTGCTAAATGCCTCGCGTAAATTCTTACCTGCCGAATCGATAGTTACCGCAACTTTTGTATTGCTGATAACCAATTTATTGTTCGTTACCGTAAACTTAAAAGGCTCCTCGCTCCAAATGAACCGGCCTTTGGTAGATAGCAATAGCGGCGCCGCCTGGTTGCCTTTGGTATCGGCATACATATCGTAGCTGTAACCATCTTTAAAAGGTGCCAGGTGCGCCTCGTTAGAAGCGCCGCCGAACCATTTTTCTCCATCTTTAATAGTTATGCTTGTTTGCGCGTACAGCCCGGCACCTGTAATGCATAGCATCACGGCAAACAAACATATTTTAAAGGCCTTTATCATTTAGCAGGGGGTATATTTAGTTAACTTTTATAGTGTGGTTTAACTTGTTGTAACCTGTTGCAGCATCCCATGTGCCGTTGTTGGCTAAGCGGATGCTAAACTCTGGCTTGGTAGCGATGCTTGCATAAGCATCCGGCAGGTTCAACAACATTTCGTAATCGCCGGCAGGGAAATCTGAAGGGATCTTAACCGTTTCTGTGATCTTGTTAACACCACTGTACCACCTCCTAACATCAGTAGCCAGGTCGAATGATTTTACTTCGTTGGTTTTGGTGTTGCGCAGTAACAGTTTTACCGTACGTTTATTGTATGGCGATGCATAGCCCGCGTTTTTGACGTTCAACACCATATTAAGATCGGTACCTTTAACAACGTTATCGGGCAATACGGCGCTTTGCAATACAAGACGGTAACCCAGGTTGCGTTTAATGTTATCCATACAACCGCCATCCTGCCAGTCGTTATTAACATCGGTATTGTAATGTGCATTGATGAAACTGTAGTGCAATGCTGCAAACTCCGCCTGGATCTTACCTGCAGGTTCGCAGTCATTAGTTGGGCTGTAACCATCAGAACAGGTTTCACCACCTACAACTACAAATTTGCTATCGGCTTTAAAGTAGTCTTTCAGCGTATTTAAAGCTGCGCCACCAGATTCGCGGGGGCTCGAGCTATTACCATAATCGGTATAGGTACCAAAGTCATCTGCGCTGGCCATAAAGCAATCGTTATGGTAACCTAAGCGCGCAATATCAGTTGCGGTAAAGGCACTGCTTTCTGTCAATGGTGCAGAGGTTAACGGCGCATTAACACCGTAGATATAACGTTGCTTTAATTGCGGGTAACGCAGCTGGATCATCCTGTCGGCAGGTACTGCGTCAAGCATGGCTTTGATCACTTCTATCCTATCTTTCCAGTTTTGGTCAAGCAATTTGCCTTGTGCCGCGTTTGGTGAAGCATCACCGAAGAAGTCGCTGTAGTACTGCTCGCCCCATGTACCTATAAAGCCTAATTGCACACAGGCAATAACATCGGCATTATCATGCAATACTGGTTTTAACTGCGCGATGTGGTTTAAGATGATCGCCTTTGGAGCATCGCCGTATAGCGGGCAAATAAAACCCTCAGGGCAGTTACCCGGCTTTGCTGTCGCGGTGTAAACAAAGCGGGGTATCAGTTTAACACCTGCGCTACGTGCGGCCTCAAAATCCTTTTTAATATTGGTGATGAAATTGGCAGTAATGGCGGTATTAACCACATCATCTAAAATATAATACCTGAACACCAGCGTGCTTGATACCTGGTAGTTAGCCGACTGGATAGACTGCGGCGAACGGTAGCTTTTTAACTCATCGGCAGTTAATACCGTGTAGTTGCTGGAGTGTACCTCAGAGTAGCGGTAAAAACCACGCTCGGGGTTAGGGAAATCTTCGGCGCTTTCGGTATAGGTAACGTTTACCTTTTCAATTTGCACGAGGTTGGCGTCTTTATCTTTACACGATGACGAAAGCAGTACTGCTGCTAAACACGTGCCCAGGGCATAGCCTGTAAATTTTTTGATCATGATATCTTAGTTTAAGAGTAGTTTTATAGTTTAAAAAAGATCTTTTGTTTATAAAGCCAGTAGCATAAGCCCCATTCTAAAACCAACGCGGCCATGGCTGATGTTACTGCCGCGATACTTAGCGGCACGTTCAAAAACAGGTGCAGCATATTGCCTGTAAAAACAGCTACCTTGGCATTTACCCATTGTACGCCCACGGTTTCGAAGAACAGGTAAATGAATATGGCATTCATGCCCACCACGGTAAAGATCCAGGCGTATCTGGTATTACGTTTAACATCAACCAGCCAGTAAATCGCGGCCAGTATCAGCAAAACCCACCCTACCGATGCAAAAGCGAACGAACTTGTGCTGATGCGTTTGATGATAGGTGTAACGCCACTCCAATCCAACCCAAAGCCTGTAGCCAGCGCTATTAATCCTGCAATTACCAATGCCTTTATTTTGTAGGTGATGGTTTTGTTGGAGATAAGCAACTTGCCTGCCAGTGCGCCCCAAATGGTATGCGCCGCCGTTGGGATGCAATTAATGGTTACCCATCCGTCGCTGTTTATTTTGCCCATGAGCAGGGTATCCACATATGTCCCAAAGTTTTTGCCTTCCACAAACGGCTGGTCAAAACCTGGTATCAGTATGGTGCGGTATAAAACCTCTGTTAGGATAAGCAGGCCGATGGTGAACACAAACTGCCAGGTGTACGGCCTGTCAATTATCAAATAAGCTACGATGGTAGTGAATGATAATTGGGTAAGCACGTTCCAAAGTTCCCAAACGGGTTTGCCTGCATAAAAACAATGCAGGGCAACACCGCATATAAAAAGCTTTAGGCTGCGTACAAGCACATGTTTTAAGTTGTGCCCCCAGCTTTCGCCTTTTGCCAGTTTACGGCTGTAAGAAATATACATCGCAGCGCCCGCCATAAACATAAACGCAGGCTGCACTAAATCCCAAAAACGCAGCCCGTGCCACGGATGGTGAAAGAACTGGATGATTAACCCGCCCATGGGCTGCGCCGGATCAATGTGCTTTATTGCTTCGTAAAGCATGCAGCTTTCGCCGCAAAGCAGTAACATGATCATACCGCGCATCACATCTAAGGATACTAAGCGCCCGTTAGCCAATTGATCAGCATTCAAATTATTCACCATAAAAGCGCTTTGATATATATTTTTGTTTACAGCCTCAACTAACCAATTAAAACATTATTCGCTCATGTCTAAGAAGTAGCTTGATGTGCCCGTATCAGGCGCGCTACCGTATAATACCGAGTAATCATTTTTAGTTATCTGTATTGCCAAACGTGCACCCGTACCTGTAAGGCCCTTTAGCTTGCCACGTGCAATACGCATCTCAAACTTGGTTATACCATTAGCTTCCTGTATGGTGCCAACCGTAATAGCATCAGCAATTGATTGCTGCTCGAAAGAGAATGCATTTTGGTTGGTGCTATTGTGATAAAATATATCTATCCCGTTGGTAAGCAACTGGCCTTCCAATAAAACATCATAGCCACCATCGGGGTATGTACCGGTAAGCAAGCCTGTTGCAGGGTTGTTGTCAGAGTCGATATAAAAATCGAAGATGTCCGCGTCAGCTTTTTTCCTGGCCATTTCTATGTAAGCATAAATATAGTTACCATCGTAATCAAACTTAACCTTATTAAACACACCTTTATTGGGGCCTAAGGTTATCACATCTTTAGTAACGGCATCCCAATCGGCAAGCGAGTTATCGTTTATTTTAACCGGGGTTGTTTTGGCTATACGCAACACGGTTGATGCCTCGGCACTTTTACCGTTTACAGATGCTGTTAGCGTTGGCACATATTTGCCTTTGCCTGGGTAAACATGGGTTGGTTTAGCTTCGGTAGAGGTTTTACCATCGCCAAAATCCCATTTGTAATCTGTTACACCTTCTGTTTTTACGGTAAAGGTTGCGGTTGCGCCGTCAACATCTATCTCGTAAAGCAGATCTGTTTTAGGGGTGTAATTATCTTTTTTACATGAGCTGAATACCGAACTTGCCACGGCTACCGACAGCATGAACATGTAAGCTTTAAAATTTTTCATATCAATTTATATGTTACGATGTGATAATTAAATTATGGGTTTTGGGTTGCTAACGGGTTGCTCAGCGTTTCATCAACAGGGATGTAGTAAATAGTACGCGGGCTGGTATATGGCACAGTTAAGTTTAAATAGCCTGCAGGTGTTTTTGAAAGGTCTACATCGCTTTCTTTTAAACCTGCAATGTGATAGCCCCAGTAAGCCTTATTCAGTGTACGTTTGTTGCGGAAAACATCATAAGAGCGGTGGCCTTCAAATGCCATCTCTATGCGTTTTTCATCCAACACTACATCTAAGGCAGATTTACCCGCAGGTAAAACCTTGTTGTAAAGCGAGCCTTCTAAACCGCGGTTCTTGCGAATCTCGTCTACGTCATCAAGCGCCGCTGTGGTGGCGCCGGTTTTAGCTTCTGCTTCCGCACGGATCAGGTACATTTCTGCCAGCCTGAACATTATTGGCGAACTTAAGTTTGGCAAACCGCCCTGGAACGAAAATTTGCTGATGTAATAAACTTCTATCCCATTTCTTTTTTGAACGTTGCCACCGGCATCTTTAGATGGAACAATGTACGACCAGCGAACATCCTCTGGATGGGCCGACATTAAACCGCGTAATGATGATGAAGCATATTCTTCGCCCCAGCCAGAGTTACCGTCTGAGTAGATCATGGAGGCGACAGAACCAAATTTCCCGTAATCATCCACCGGGGTAAACGCCACGCACCAAATGGTTTCACTTGCTGTTTGCGAGTTGGCAAACATGGCTGGATAGGTTGCTTTGGTAGCTAATGTGTACTTACCCGCGTTTATTACCTTATTTGCATATTCAACAGCTTTAGCATTATCTTCTTTGTAAAGGCTTACACGTGCCAACAAAGCATTTGCGGCTGCCTGTGAAGCGTATTGTACACCTCTTGGCTGGGTCATCAAAGCCGCGGCTTTCTCAGCATCGGCAAGTACCGAATCATAAACTTCCTTAACGGTTGAACGTGCTTTTTTAGAATCGTCTGTAAGGTTAGTACGCAGGATGACGCCCGGCGAATTTGGATCGGTAGTGTATGCCTTACCGAAGGTCCTTACCAGGTTAAAGTGGCAAAATGCACGTAAAAAGTAACACTCGCCCAGTAGCTGGTTGGTTGTAGCATCAGTTTTGCCCGATTTTTCTACCGCGGCAATAACGGTGTTTGCGCCGGTTATTATTTTATATGAGATATACCAGTAATAACGTGTATTACCCTGTGCCGGCGAATGGTTTAAGCTAAAGCTATAGTACAATGGGTCGGTTGTTACCTGGCCGCAAACAATATCATCACTGGCAAAATCGCTCAGGTGATAAAACTGGCGCAGGTACATATTGTTCTGATCTATCGATCCGCCAAACTCAATATGGTCTTTCAATAACGCGTATGCCCCGTTAAGTGCATTGGTTAAACCATTGGTTGTGGTAACAATTGTACCCGTGCTAATGGCATCGCTTGGGTTTACATCAAGGTTTTTACAGCTGCTTGCTGCAACAACCATAAGGGTAATGAAGGTGAATATTTTCTTTTTCATATACTTAATTTTAATAGGCTGCAGCCTGCTTAAAAGTTGAAATTAACAGTTAATAAATATTGGCGGTTGTTTGGGTACTTAAAGTCGGATATACCCGGCATTGCAAAACTGCCCGGTGTAATGGTAGTTTGCGGGTCCTGACCTAAGAATTTAGAGAACGTGGCTACGTTATCGGCAGTTACACCAACGCTTACGCCCTTCATCGCTATTTTGTTAGCCCATGCATTTGGCAGGGTGTAGCTGAAAGCAATGTTCCTGATGGTAAAGTAGCTGCCATCTTTTAAGTAACGGGTTGATGTTTCTGTAGAGTTAGCATTGTTTTGCGGGCTTGGCTCGGTGGCTTGGGTATCGCCCGGGCCTGTCCAAACTTTAGCACCATCAGGTAATTTTATCTGGTTGTAATATGGTTCGTGGCCATCGTTCATCATATACCTTAAGTTATTGCTAAACACTTTATTACCTACGCTAAAATATGTGCTTACACGCAAGTTAAAGTTTTGGTACCTAAAGCTGTTGTTAAAACCACCCTGGAATTTAGGCAACGCCGAACCAACTTCCTGGTTGGTGGCTTCTGCATAGTTAAAGGTGCGTTCTTTGGCAACGGCCTTGCCATCGGTGTTATAGATGATCTTCTCCCAGGTAGGTGCGCCTGTTTGCGCGTCAACACCTGTCCATTTTTTCATATAAAACTCAAACAGGTTACCTCCGTTGCGATAGATCTGCGATACATTGGTAGTGCTTGGGCTGGTTTTTACGATATCTGACGGAAAGCTTTCCAGCGTGTTTTTATTATAGTTGATGGTAAAATCGGTTGTCCACTCAAAGTTTTTGGTTTTTACGTTGGTTGAGTTGATGCCCAATTCGATACCTTTATTGATAACCTTACCGGCGTTTTCCCATTTAGTTTCGAAACCAACCGAAAGCGGTTGCGATACCTGTAGCAACAGATCTTTAGTATCGTTACGGTAAACATCTATTGTTACGTTTACACGTTTAAATAAACCGATGTCGATACCGGCATTTATCTGTTGTTTGCTCTCCCATGTAAGGTTAGGGCTTTCTATTTGGTAAGGTATTGCACCTACCAACCCGTTGTATTGGGTAGTTAACGAGAACAGACCAAGGAAACGTGATGCGCCAATATCTTGTGTACCGGTAATACCGAAGCTACCACGCAGCTTTAAGTTATTGATAACACTGTTTTCCTTCAGAAACTCCTCGCTGCTGGCTAACCATGCTGCCGATACAGATGGGAAACCACCATAATGCTTGCTTGGTGCAAAGTTTGATGAACCATCGTACCTGTACGAGCCCGAAAGAAAATACCTGTCTTTGTAACTGTAGTTAACCTGGGATATTAATGATTGTAAAATGTATTTGTTATAAGCGCCATTAACCAATTGGTTGTTTGATACAACGTTAAGCACGCTAAGCCCCTCTGGTAAGCCTTTACCTGAACCGCCCGAATATTCGTTTTTACTACTCTCGAACGCGCCACCAACAAAACCGCTGATGTTATGATCGCCAAGCCTGAAATCGAATTTAAATAACTGGTTACTAATAAGGCCGTAATTAAGGGTGTTTAACTCATCCAGGTAACCTGTACCATGAAAAGTACCTGCCGCTAATGGCGATACAAAATTCCTGCTTTTATCAAACGATGCTGCCACCCTGTTGGTACTTGCAAAAGTTAACCAGTTGGTGATGCGGTAATTGATATTTAAATCGTAGTTAAGGTTAAACCCTTTATAAGAGTGATCGGAATTTTGAACGGTGTTAATAGGGTTTATTTTATCCCTCGACCACCATTTAAATGCCGAGTTACCATCTACATAAATTGGGTTGCCTGCTGCATCGTACGGGTTATCCCAAGGCATGTTCAGGAACGAGTAATACACATCCATGTAATCGTAGCTTTTGCCTTGCGACGCGCTTATGTTGATGTTATTGGTTACATCCAGTTTTTTTGAGAAATGGTAAGTTGAGTTACCACGTAAGTTAACCCGCTCAAAATTGGTGTTAATGAACGTACCTTTTTCTTTATAGTATGATGCACCTATGTAATAATCATTCTTTTCTGTTTTGCCACTGGCAGATAGGTAGAAGTTATATACCGGTGCTTTTTTGAAAGATTGTTTAGACCAGTTATAATCCTGGTTGCGTAGCGATAAAGGGCGCTCTGCGTAGAACTTCGCCAAGTCGATCTTGTAAGAGTTATCAGTTGCCCCTACAATGTAATCGCGGTAAAACTCCTTTTGGTAATCGTAAAGCTCGTTGCTGTTCATCACGTTCAGTTTACCAAAATCGGCAGTCCTAAAACCTGTTGAAAGCTTAGCCTCAAACCTGGTTTCGCCTTGTTTTGCAGTTTTTGTGGTGATGATGATAACACCCGCGTTTGCCTGCGAACCGTATAATGCGGTAGCACCTGCATCTTTCAATACCGTAACGCTTTCAACATCGTTGGGGTCGTAGTTACCGCCAATAATACCATCAACCACAAAAAGCGGGCTTTGGCTTGCATTAACAGATGATACACCACGCAGCCTGATTTCGGCCACCGCGCCCGGCGCGCCTGAACTGTTTACCACGTTTAAACCTGCAACTTTACCTTGCAGCATGGTACCAATGTCGTTTGAGGTAACGTCCTTAAGTTTGTTGGCAGATATCACGGTAACCGCACTTGTTAGCTCGTTTTGCTTTTTGCTGGTGTAACCTACTACAATAACATCGTTAAGTTGCTGCACATCCTCGGTTAGTTGAACCTGGATGCCGGTTTGGCCACCGGTTACTGCTATCTCTTTAGGCAGGTAGCCTACAAAGCGTACAACTAATATTGCTTTGCCCGCCGGCACGTTTAAAGAGAAATCTCCGTTAACGTTTGTCATGGCGCCGTTGGTTGTGCCTTTAAGCGAGACGGTTACGCCTGCCATTGGCTGCTTGTCGAGCGCGGCTACTACATGCCCTGTAACCGGTAGGGTTTGCGAGAAACCCTGCAGGCAAAACATCATAGCGCAAGAACAGATAAGTAAAATTTTCCTGGTCATATTCTGTGGTTTAGTTTATTAGGTAATCTTTAGTTTGTTGCTTATTGTAAAAGTGATGTAAAATTATTGTTAACGAAAGGGTGCAGCAGAACGCAAAAGCGCAAACACGTTTACGCAATCGTTTGCGTGACTTACGCAACCGTTTGCGCCATTTTACGCAACCGTTTGCGTAAAATTTACTTAAGTGCTGATTAGCAGATTATTATTGGTTGTTTTAGATATAAAACACCCAATAATGTTTGGTTAACACAAAAAGGAGGGTTAATTATTTGGCAGATGAGTAATCTATCATCTCCGAATCGATGATGTGCTGCAATAATGGGAGTTCGGGCGAGTTAGGTTTATTGGCATTGTTGATCATCTGAAACAGGAACTCTGCTGCCATAGACGATTGTTTGTTCGCAAATTGTTCTATCGACCCTAATGGCACGCTTTCCATATACTCCCAAATAGGCAAATTGGCAAAACTGATAAAGCTGATATCCTTGTTTACCACCAACCCGGCGGCTTTAACCGCGGCAATGCAATCCAGCAAAACGTAATCGTTAAATACAATAATGGCGGTTGGGGGTTCTTCAAGCGCAAGCAATTTGTCTATAGCCTTAACGTTGTCTGCTTTAGCTAAAGTGGTAGATACAATAATATCCTGGTCCATCGGCAGGTTATTCTCTTTCAGGCATCGGCAGTAGATCTCCAACCGTTGCAGGGTGGCAGCCAGTTTGGCCGGGCCATTTATCAAACCTATCCGGCTGTGCCCTATACCAACCAGTTTGGTTATGGCCTGCAACATGCCCGATACCAGGTTACAGGCTACATAATTTATATCCTTGCGGTTGGGTACCCTGTCAAAAAACACCACGGGGATGTTGTACTTTTTCAGGCTATCAAAATGCTCGTAGGTGGAGGTTTCTTTGGTGAGCGATACCAGCACGCCATCTACGCGGTGGTCTTTCATGTTTTCTACTATCTTTTTCTCGCGCTCAAAATTATCAAGCGATTGCCCGATGATCACGTTGTAGTTGCTGGCTTCGGCGGCATCCTCTACCCCAGTTAGCGCGGCAGAAAAGAAAGGTTCGGAAAGATCAGGGATGATTACGCCTATGGTATAGGTTTTACGCTCCTTAAAGTAGATGGCCATTTTGTTGGCCTCGTAACCCAGTTCTTTTGCCACCTTGTGTACCCGCATGGTAGTTACCAAACCAATGCTCGGATGATCGTGCAGCGCCCGCGATACGGTAGATGCAGATACATTGAGCCGCTTGGCTATCTCTTTAATAGTGGGTAACTTATTGTTGGACATGTGTTGCTAATGGAGCAGTACTTATTAGCTAATGTACTATATTAATTGTAAAGCTAACAATTTACCATTTGCCACAAAATAACAAGGGCCTTTGCAATAACGCAAGGCCCTTATTAAAAGTTTGGGGAAATTGCGTAGAAATACGTGGTTTAGACTGCGTGCATTTTTACGCAGTTTATATTTTTAACCTTTAGGTTTCCTGATGAGAAAAGTTAACCACCAAGAAAGCATTTTAAAAACTTGTGAACAAATAGCCCAAAGGTAACTTAAGCTACAGTTTGATGCAACTTTTAAGTAACAGTCAACGCAACTGTTAAAGTGTAAAACCTTCAAGAATATTATGTGACAATTAAATGACGTGGGGTTATGTACATAAATAACAAAAGCGGGTGATTCTGCCATTCAACCGGCTAACAATAAAGTGTAACAGAGCAATAGTTTAGTCAATACCGAATACTTTGCTATTTTTATGAAGTTAATAATTTTCAGCATTTAATGCCGTGTTTGTAAATTAGGCACCTATTAAAACAGCCCCATGAAATACCTATTGTACCTATTGATCTTTTTTAGCGCAAACACATTAGCGCAGGATTATAAAACGCAGCTTGCCACCCATCGCGATAGCTATAAAAAAGATTTTACTACAGATAAACACTCACCCATCAAAGAAGCCGACCTTGCCAACCTGCAGTTTTATGATGCCGATAGCACTTACCAGGTTAATGCGGATGCTGAGATCTTAGCTAACCAGCTCACCTTCCAGATGCCGACCTTTGACGGTGCCAGGCAGGCTTATGTAAAATACGCACTCATCAAATTTGCGCTAAAGGGCAAACCATACCATTTGCATATCTACAAAAATGTATCGTTTAGTAATGTACCCTCTTTGGTAGATTACCTGTTTTTACCCTTTACCGATGATACTAATAATACTGAAACCTATGGCGGCGGCCGCTACATCGACCTTAAAACCGGCGACATCAAAAACGGCAAAGTTGTGGTAGACTTTAACAAAGCCTACAACCCATACTGCGCCTACAGCGATGGTTACCAATGCCCTATGCCACCCGAAGAAAATAACTTAAAACTTAAGGCTGAAGCCGGTGAGAAAAAATTTACAGGTGAAAAAAAGCACCGCCAATAAGCAACATTTAATTATAAATAGTTTGGCAATTTTGTAAATTGCGTAAGTAACCCATTTTATAAACCTTCTTCATGCAAAACCCTGTTAAAGTATGGCGCGTGCTATTTGCGCTTGCCATTATCGCTATTGCCTTACAGCAGTTATTGTTCTCGGTATTTATGCCTGTAATTATCCCCTGGCCCGCCGAGCTCTCCACGTCAAAATTAGCTGTTTATACAGGTAGCGCGGTATTGATTCTTACAAGTGCATTCATTTTTGTTGATGGCAAAGCACGTCCTGCGGCCATCTACCTGGGTTTATTGTTTTTACTGTTACTAATCATCTTCCATATACCCAATCAATTCTTAAACAAGCCGGAGTTTTTAGGCAGCTGGGCAAACTCACTCAAAATATTAACACTAAGCGGATGCGCTTTAATAATCGCATCAGCCTTACCGAAGGGAAATTACACCACCGGATTCGGGGGCATCCTGCCGGCGGGCAAATACTTCCTGGCCATAACCATGCTTGTTTTTGGTGCCGAACATTTTATTTATGCCGATTTTGTGAAGAACCTGGTTCCAAAAGGCCTGCCGGGTCACCTGTTTTGGACCTACCTAACCGGTGCAGCACTTATTGCTGCAGGGCTTGGTATCATCCTAAATATCAAGCGCCGTTTAGCAGCACAGTTGTTGGGCATTATGATCCTGATCTGGTTTGTGATGCTCCACATCCCCCGTGCTATGGCCGATCCGCATAGCCTTAACGGCAACGAGATAGTAAGCGCGTTTGAAGCACTGGCGTTTAGTTGCGGCGCGTTCACTTTGGCCGCCTTGAGTAAAACCAATGTTATCCCAGTCACTGCTAAATTAAAAACAAAAAAGGGTTAGCTTTTTGCTAACCCTCCTCTTTTATAACTTTCCTTCCAGTTCCTACGCTTTACTGTAGTTTGAAGTAACCGGCGAGACGTTTTTAAGCCACTTTTTGGCGTTTTCGGGCTGCTTTTGTTTCACAAAACTTAGGGCAATCTGGTATGCCGCATCATACTTAAACACCGACTCGCCCTGGTACAGTTGCTGCAATATGACGCGGCCTTTGGCTTCCTGTTTATCTTGTATCAGTGTGATGCTGTAGTAGGCTGCTATGCTGTTCTTAGGGTTAGCGGCGTATTCTTTGGCCAGTAGCTTCTCGGCTTCCGCATAATCTTTTTTGTTATAATAAGCGGCTGCCTTTTCCAGGTTGGTTGGTGTGCCCTCACCACGCTCGATAACCGACATGCTGCCGTTTATGCTATACTCTTCGTAAAGGCTTTTCTTAAACGCCCATCATCGCGGTAAAGAAAGAAGCCGCGGCTATCTACGAACTGATCAAAGGCAAATACTTGTACAATAACGAGGTGAATACCAAAGCTTTCTTTAATAGCTTTGAAAATTCGGGCACGTTACATATCAGCACGCACGCGTACCTGTAGGGTGTAAATAAGGAACCTACGCTTGATTTTGGGAAAGAAAAACTTTTCCTGTTCGAGCTATTAGCCAGGCGCAATAAACCGAACCTGATTGTACTTAGTGCCTACCGTACCGGCGACGGGCAGTTGGCAAAGGGCGAAGGGGTAATTAGTCTTTCGCGTGGGTTTAGCGCCATTGGCACACCCGCAACAATAGCCGGTTTATGGAATGTAAATGATGAAACCGTATCGCAAATTACCAGCAATATGTATAAATTTTTGCTTGATGAGCAAAGCAGCGGCTACGCCCTGCACCTTGCCAAATTGGCCTGGTTAAACACCAACCAAACAGCCGATGCAATGTACCTGCCCTACTACTGGGACAGCCTGATATTGATGGGCACAAACAACCCGGTACTTTTGCAGGCAACCACAAACAAGATTTACTGGTACGCGGCAATAGGCGCTTTAATGGGCGTAGTTTTAGCTTTTATATATCTTAGAAAACAGGGTAAGAAATAGCCGTTAACTACCTCTTGTCGCTTCAAAAATAAACCAGGCGTTCAGCACAAGGTAGGTGCCTAATAAAACCTGCGCGGCTATAAAATCAAACCTTTTGGCTTTCTCTACTTCATTGCGCTTAATTAATTTGAGCGAATAGGATGTACCGATAATAACCGACAAAATAAACAGCAGCGTGATACCATGCAGGGTATCTACCAGGGTAAAAGTGGTAGACTCCGGCAGCGCCGAATCGACAATATACTTGTTACCAATTACGGCGAATAGTGCCCCCACACTCAACCCAAACCTCGAATCGATGCTATCTGTATGGATGTAAAAACACATGTATGCGATGAGGAAAGCCACATACATCCCCAAAAACATTTTCCAGAATAAGCCCATCGCATCGCGGGCAATGATCATCTTAACTTTAAAACTACTGTATTCGGTATGGGGTTTGGGTGCGCTGTCATCGCCAAAAGCGGTCTCATATTTTTTAATGCCTGTAGATACTTTCAGGCTATCTATCCGCCATCCCCGAAGGGTAAATCTCGGGTCAAATTCTTTTCCCAAAGTATCAGGGGCAAACACCAAAGCTTTAGAATCGAACTGCGAATTCTCGATAGAGAAACGAAGCGTTTGGTGGTCGAACGGAAAGTTATCTATCGCCCAGGAATCTTTCATTACGCATTGCAGCTTCATCAGTATGTAAACCTTGTTATCGCTGGAGTCTACCGTAGAATAGGATTGCGTAACCGTTTTGGCCTGCGGCACTTCCAGGTTATGCAAAAAATCGAATTTTTTGTTCTTGTATTTCAGCCACAGCCATAGGCTAACCGTGTACTCTTTATCCTTAAAATTGATGTCGTGGATGCTGGTGATATAAATGCCTGCTTTTACGGTATCGGGGTGTTCCTTTTGCGCCTGCGCGGCCTGGCAAAAAAGTATAAGTGTAAAAGTAACTGCTAATAAGAAACGTTTTAACATTGCCGTACCGGGTTTTGAGGTATAAGCTAAAAATAGTCATTTTGTTTGATTAGTATTACGTTCATTCCCAAGCGTAATGCCATCATGTTTATCTCAGTAGTGGTGATGTTCACCCTCATTGGCAAGGACTTAAGTTTGCCTTGGCTGGTTAAAAAGCTAAAAACCGACAAAGATTAATGTGTACCGCTAATTTACAGCGGCAACCTTTAACCAACCGGTGATGCTCATGCGCGGCAGGTTGGTTACCAAAACCTCGTGCTCCAGTTCGGTACTTTTAAAGAACACGCTTTTGCCCGAGTTTGGGCTGATATCCTGTGATTCATTCCCCTGGTAAATGCGCAACGAGCCGCCATCAACTTCGGTATTTAGGTAGATGATCATCGAAAATGCGCGGGTACCGTTCTGCTTAAAGTTGTCCAGGTGGCGTTTATAAAAGCTCCCTTTCTCGTAAAGCGCGTAATGGAACTCGTAACCGGTTATGCCTGCATAACAACTACTGTTTAAATGGGCTACAAAGCTATCCATCAAATCAAAAAAACTATTCTCATGAACATTGTTATGGAGCCTGTCCAGCCAATAGATCTTATCGCTGCGAACCAACATATCGTGATTTATTAGTTTATTGTTGCCCGTGCCTGCAGCAAGCAATTTATCGGCTGCATATAGCGTATTGATATTATTTACCAAATGGGCAGATAAAGCCTGGGTAAGGAAGTTTTTAACCGTGCCCACGTTGGTGGCCAGGTAACTATCGATGAGTTCGTTGAAGATGATTTCCAAATTGTGGTAAGGTACACTTAATAAAGGCGGCAACTGCTTTTAATCATTTAAAGCGGCAACTCAGATATAAGTAAATAAACAACGTTTAGCGATAATTTATTTCTAAATTGCAGCGTAAATATTCTGCCTCCCGTCACTCTTTTATAGCGTTTCTTTTAATATTACAGGCATAATTAAGTCCTGATGTTTGCTTTGCCGGTGCTTTATGAAACCTGTTATAACTTATTTTTCACTTGTACATTTTAAAATAACATTCAAATGAACAAAATTTCCAAAATTGAATTTGCTATCCTCACCATGGTGATAGTTATCATTTTTATCTCCGAGTACTATTACATCTTTTTAAAAGAACATGACCGGGCCATATTTATTGGCTTGTGGCCACCAACAATGATCGGTTTACTCATCTACTTTAACCAAAAAAAACAAAACTAAGATGGGAAATTTAGATCTGTTAATCCTAACCGTTATTGTAACGGTTTTGTATGTGGGCTTTGCCGTTAGCTTGTTTTCTGCCCAAACCAAACAACAACACCATAAAGACCAACGCTGAGTTTATTCTTTCCGGTTAATGTCCACCATTTTAAATCCCAAAAAATGAATACACTTGCTAATTGTGCTCAAGTAATTATAGCACTATCAATAGGCTATGTCTGGATCATCCGTTTTGATAACATCGTAGTAGAATTTAAACAATACGGCATCCCCGATGTATTACGAAGTTTTGTAGGAGCCAGCAAAATAGCCTTATCTACACTGTTGGTTGCCGGTATTTGGTACCCCTCATTAGTATTGATACCCGCTTTGTTAATGGCAGCCTTAATGATTTGCGCGCAAATCGCCCATTTCCGTGTCAAAAACCCGTGGTATAAGTTTATGCCTTCGGCCCTTTTATTGACCCTTAGTTTATTTACTGCCTGGGTACACTCGGGTTTATTAAAAATTTAATGCTACTGATCGTATTAACATTAATATCAGCACTGTCGTTTTTATATTATGGTTCCACTTTCTTCGCAACCAAGTCCATGAAGCTGGAGTTTGAGCGGTATGGTTTAGATAGGTACAGGCAACTGATAGGTGGGTTACAACTGCTTGGTGGTTTTGGTATGCTTATAGGCCTGTTTTGGGTGCCTGCTTTACTTTTAGCATCGGGCGGGCTGGCCTTGCTGATGCTGATTGGGTTTGGCGTGCGGTTAAAAATGAAAGATGGCTTTTGGGCATCACTGCCATCTTTCATTTTTATGTTGATAAACTTTTATATCTGTTTATCCGCAGCAGGCATTACTGGCTAAAACTTTTTTGATAACGGTGGTGGCACTATTTTGTCAGTTAGTAAACCTTAAACTTATTAACAACCAGTTATTTATAAATAACCACGTGTGTTCACCAACGTGAACGTGAACATTTGATTGCCTCCGCCTCCGTTTTCACACGGATTATTCTTAGTTACCACGTTGATAGTCCCTCATGTTTTGAACAGATCGTGCGATACAAAGTAGCTGTTTATCTTTTTGCCATTCACTTTTATGGCGGTGATGGCCCTGCCCTTACCCGGTTTAGCAATAGTGAGGATTTTACCGCTGCTGGTTTTCCTTGTCACTTTATCGAATAGTGGCGCGGTCACGATATACTTAGGGTTGGTAGCCGAGAACGGGTACAAACCCATCGAACTAAACACATACCATGACGACATTTCGCCGGCGGCATCCATCCCACTTAACTCCAGGCCTTCGTCGCCAATGCCATATAGGTTATTCAGGCTGTTATCCAATACCTTCTGCGTTTTCTCCGGCTTGCCGATAAAAGTACAGGCGAAAGGCGCTTAGTGATCTGGCTGGTTACCCTGGCAATATTGGCCTACCATAATTTCTACATTACGGGCAATATATTTAGGGTTCCAAGGTAGGGTAAACAACGAATCCAGCTTCGATTTAAACTTCTTTGAGCCACCGTACAGGGCTATCAACCCCAGCATATCATACCGTGCGAAAAACTGTACACTCTTACAAAGGCCGATAAAGGCAGGCTTGGTGCAAATTCCAGTAATACCATTAGCTTAATTTATATTTCTCTTTTGTTTATCATTAATAAATTTTATGCAACAGCTTAGGAGATAAAAAATCAGAATACCCCAAAATCTGTTCTGGGGATCGTTCTGTTTCCGCTAATAGTGTATTGGGTGTGTTCCCTGCAAATTGCTTAAAATCTTTAGCCAAATGCTGATAATCTGAATAGCCTGTTTTAATGGCGATAGTAAACCAGCTTAAATGAGGATAATGCTGCTTTGTTGCATAAGCCTGGTAAAAACGGCAAATACGTGCGTAAAATTTAGGGGAAATACCTACCTGCCTTGTAAACGTCCGCTCAAATTGACTAATGCTAAGGCAGGCCATGCTGGCATAAGTGTCGAATTTAAAACTTTGAGGACTATCAAATATAAGTTTCCCAATTTTATCAACTGGCCGGATAAACTCATCTGCCTGGCCTATTTTTTTTAATAGAAATGTTTCGAATATGTTTGGCAACTCTTCTAGCGACTTAGCGTTTGCCATTTGCTCGTGTAGCTGTTTCATACCGTTACCCAACACCAGTTCGGCATCAACGTTTTTATCAACAAATTCTGTCATCGGTATTCTAAAAAGTTGAAAAAAAGCACCAGGTTGGAAGCTTACATGAAACATGATGTAATCGTTAGACGAATATAAGTTATGCCTACAGGTGTTTTGCCCCATAATAACCGATCTTGCTCTGTTTTCTGAAACACCCATTTCTGGTATCTCTGAAAACAACTTACCGCGGACATAGAACGTGATTCCCTGATCCGGACAAGCCGGATAAGGCTTTACCGGAACTTTGGTTTGGGCATCAAAAACAAAATGCAAACAAAAATAATGCTTAATGTATTGTGCCGTTAATGGGTTGGGGAATATATAGCGTAACAAGGTATTGAATAATTTATTGCAAACTAATAATAATAAGACAATTTTGATTAAACAAATCAAATTTAATCAATTGATAACTAACACATTATTTGCCCGTAACCGTTAAATATGGCCAAGGCTTTTAATATTAAATTTCCAATCCTAAAGCCCTAAGTATCTTTCATTACACTATCGGTAATATTTACCCCGTATTAGATACTGTCTGTATGATCCCGGATTGTTTGTTTTTTTTACGCCGGTTAATCCAGTTGCGTGCAGGCACTTCTATAAAACGATAAGTTAAAGAAGAAATCAATAAAGTTACGCCAACAAAGCCTAAACTGATAAGCCATGCTACAGGCATATCGGGTTTAGGCGGTGGCCCAAACTGCAACCCTTTACCGGCAGGATGCAAGTAAGCGGTGATACTACCCATGGTGTACAATAATGGTTCGTGCACCAGGTAAATGGAAAATGACCAATCGCCCAGCATTTGTAGGGGTTTTATGCCAAATAACTTATCAATGCCGGTACTTCCATACGTTCCCGAAAGCAGTAACAGGGGAAAGAGAGTTACGGTAACAAAATCCGGAAGAGCAAAGTGCATGGAGGTAAATATGCTGAAGGCAATTATTGCCATGGCGTATCCGTTGCTTAATAGCTTTGATCCCCAACCTGCTTTGTAACATTGATACATAGCCATGCCCAGTGTAAACCCACATAAACACCTTAAAAACCCGAACTGGTAGGCTGCATTAAGCGACAGTGCTGCCGGATTTATTTTTACAAAGGACAATTCAGGTGGTACCGTTATAATTGGAATGATATAATAAGTTATCCCTAGGTAGCCTATAAAGCAAAGCGCTATCACAATTATTATTCCTGACGGCTTAAGCTTCATGATTGGTTTAACCAAAAAGGGAAATACCATATAAGCCCACCATTCCGTGCTGATGGACCAGGATGCATGGTTCCAGCTAAACCAGTTATGTAAATTCATGGAATGCAGTAAAAGCAAGTTAGTTAAAACGGAGTATCCGTTATCGGCTATTTGCAAAACAGGCACTTTAGGTATTTGTAGTAAGGAAGATATATAAAAGAGAATGATAGTATATATCAAAGTTACCAGGTGCATAGGGTATATCCTTGCAAAACGGGCGATGGTAAATTTTTTGAATTGTGTGCCGGTAATTGCCTCTGCAAACCATTTACTGTAAACATGGCACATAATAAATCCGCTGAGGATAAAGAAAAAATCAACCATTAAGTACATCCTGCTTAGTATCATGGAATCCTTAAACCTTATCAGGCAATCACCGCCTGAGCCAAGTGTCAAATCAAGGTGAAACAATACGGTAAGTAACGCAGCAATACCGCGTAATGGCGTAAGGTTAACTAAATAGCGTATGGTTTTTTGCATGGGTACTGGTTAGTATGCGTGAATTGATTATAAATTAAAGGTGGATTACTTCTGGCGGAGCTTCACTTAAATATTTTGCAAACTTCAATGGGCTCTTAAGCTATGGCCTTAGCATTTTTAAAAAAAAATCAATTGCCTACCTTCATTTTATGCTGTCCGATTTTTAAAAACATCCAGGCGGCGATTAACGTTAAAACCATTGCCGGTAACCCCCTGTACTCAAAATCGCTGTTGATCAGTTCTTCAATTTTAGCGCGGGAGTAATCATGTGACAAATAACCCTGTAAATCCTTTGCGATGTAGATAAATGTGATGAAGAAAATCCAAAATATAGTAAGCCCGTAAATACCGACAAATAGCTTTGGAACGCTTTTAGGCCTCAACCAAAACATTGGTATAGTGAGCAACATCGGGGTAAAAGCCACAATCAGTAAAAAAAAGAATTTTGTTGGTACAATGGCTTCCCTGAAAGCAAGCCAGTCTTTAGCTCCGACCGTAGTGTATAATGAAAAATTCACTAATGCATCGTAATTTCCTGTCCAAAACGTGATGCTAAAAAATAAGATGAACACCCAGCGGCTTACTACTTTAATATCGCTCAAATACCTGTTAAGCAACCAAAAACCCATTAAAACCTGCAAAAAGGAGGGGATGATTTGAAAGTATAAGCTTATATCCATCAATCGCCCGTAGATCGCTACGTTAAAACCGTTTATCCACAACGATAACTGTATTGGCATTATAAAAAAGAGGGTTGCGCAAACCGAAATGGCGCTTAAGCAAATAATAGCCCACATAGCCGGCTTGGGAAACGTATTCGGACGGAACCAAAGCAACAGAACAGAGAGAAGCAATAAGGCTACCGACGAATAGATTATCAATATTCTTACGGATGCATTAAATACACCCATATAGGCGTCATAATGTTCATGAATTTGAGAAAACGAAGGATAGATGATCAGATAATTGGATGTGATGATCCCAAAATAGTAGAGGCTCACCAGGAAGTACGCAGTTATTACGCCAATGATCTTCAAGTTAAGTGGCTCGTGATTCATGATCTGATTGATTCATGGTTTTGATTTAATAGCTATTATCAAAAAAATAACTGTGCAAACTTGCCGGCAACTGCCTGCCATGGTGCCGACATTTGGAACTCCCATATCAGGTGCATACCTACTAAAATACACAGGGTAATTAAGTAGGGTTTGTACGGCCTTTTGTTAATGGCATCATAAATAATAAAGCCTATCGCTAAAGCATCGGTTAACAGTAGCGAGTATTCTATGGCTAATGGGAATGGCACACCGCCGTAAATAATCATTGCCCTGCCTACACCCGGGCCAAGCATTAAAAAGGCCGTGGCTATCATGTATCGCATATGGTAAGCACTATTGCTTTTGTGTACAATAGCTAAAATATATAAAGCACCAAAGGCAAAAATATCTGGCAGGTTTAGAGCCAGGCCGGCGATGTTTTGTACTTTCGGTATGGTTGGAGCCAAACGCTGATACTGGCCTTTGGAAACTAAAAAAATTGAGAGCAATATCAACGGCACCAATACATAAGACACCTTCCCAAAATTGCGGTGCAGCTCATATTTTTTATAGCGGATTAAAAAGGGCTGAACGATGAGCATGCCAAACCAGCTTAGCATCATCAGCCCATGAAAATGTTGCACATTAGTGATACCGTTGAACGAAGGGAACAAGACGAAATAAGTTCTGAAAAAGCCCCAGATTACAAAGGCTAAAATTACAACTACAAAGTAGCTTACATTTTGATAGGTTTTCTCCATGATGGTTTTTTTATTTATGACGAAATTCGTTTAAAACGGAATAGTTATGGTGGTAAAAAATCGGCATGTTTTATTTTCATCACAAAAGGCCTTCACTTAAGTTTCAGCTTATTCAATTTACGGCGCATGACTAAAAACATAATGAGCAAACCGGCTACAAATGCCAAAACGATACGGATAACCAGAGTCTTCATCACATCCATACGATCATAGGGCACGGTTCCCTGCCCGGCTACCATGCACCAGTGAGCGCCTTTTTTGATATAAGTTTCCAGCCGCATCACATCCAAGTTCATTTCACCTGCGGGCGTACCTAATGTTACATCAAGCAGTACGTTTCTAACCGCGGTATTACCGTCATTATACAGGCGTACAATTTCAGTTCCGGGCACAACAAGCACCTTTTTGAAAATAATGCCGTCCTTTTCTGCATTTTTTTTCCAAACCCCACCGCTGATGGATCTAAGGCCCTCGGGCCCTACAGCAACCAAATCATCTGTACATTGAGATGTTAGCCGGGCGGCACCCGGTTTGTCAGGCGCAATGGCGTGCATATAAGCAATCACTTCTTTGCGCACTTCGGGATTGCCGGTTAAATTTAAAGCAGACGAATCTGCGTTTGTAAGTAAATAAACCTGATGATCTATCTTTTTTTCACAGGCGGATAGGACAATCAATAAAGCGCAAAACATTAAAGGGATAGGTTTCATATTAAAGTTTAAAATTTTGAAAATGAATGTGTTACATTTACATATAGCTGCCGGTTCACCAAGATAAGCCAGCATGTATCGCAAGCAATCAGGATCCTTTCACTAAAGCCTCTTATTGATGGCGGGCTAAGAAGAAAAATAATAAATAGCACAACACTTATCACCCTAAAAAACCAGGATGTTTTGGCCATGCGTTGCCAGTCATTATTCTTTTTGAAGCTAAAGCCCCAGGTAATTATGGCTATACTTAAACTTAACAAGCCGATTAATGCGGAGAAACCATGAATTAAACCCTGCGGTGTTGGCGGCGTACCCGGCAGATCGGTAGTGAATATGGAGAAGAGAAAAGCGCAGGCAAACCACAACCCCAAAGTAATTGTGGCCGATTTAGATGCCTTAATATTGTTTACTAACCCTGTGATAATCGTTTTCATAATTATTAAAATGGTTAAAGGTTTTTAAAAATATTGAGCAGCTGCACTCGTTTTTAACAATTCAATTGCTTTGGTTATCGTAAAATTGCGAGCTTTAAAAATTATTTCAAAGCCATGTGGGGCCAACGGCAGCTTTTGTGAGTGAGGGCATGTTTTATTGAGCAAGAGTTAATTTTACCGATGTACTTACCATTCACTCAAAAAAATAACCGTTAACCATAAACTTTACGCAATGTCCTAGGGTTTATTTACATTTAAAAAAAGCCATAATTAATGCGCCTTATTATTGCCCTTTTTTGCTTATTTATTGCCGCAACCGGGTTAACAAAAGCCCAGGATACGATTGCATTAAACGGACAACCTAAATGGGAAAAAGCGTTTGATATGGCCGACCATTGCCTGTTTTATGAAGAAACAGCTGATCAGCCTTTAACTTTTACTGAAATAAAAAAAGCGGTATTTATTCCGTATCGGAAAGAGTTAAGAGAACTGGAATATTCCAACAGGCCTCTGATTATTCAGTGGATTAAATTTGCCATATGCAACGTGTCAAAAACCGACACTATAGACTTAAGACTGGATGCTTCTGCTCATTATTACACCCGCTTGTACGATAGGCAAAAAATTATAGGGCTCGGCGGGGCCTATCAAACAGGTTTGCCAACTTTGTGGCGGTATGGTATGTCCTTACTCATCCCGCCGCATACTACCATTGTTTACCTATTACGCACCGAAGACCGTAAAGATCAGTTGATACCGCCTCATATTCTTTTAAAAACGCCATATGTTGCTGTAAAAGAGGGCACTCTTGATATATATGGAGACCGGTATCTTTTTTTGCTGTTAGCCAGGCTTTGCGGTTGCTTATTTTTCATAAACCTGTATGCCGTTTATCAGTATTACTTATATCGCGATATTGCATTTATCTGGTATATATGCTACACCGCATCGGCTTTATTTATGGGATTGTTTTGGATGGATATAAGATTACAATTGATGCTGTTTTCGCCATTCATACGCGATATTATTTTCTCGATCTGCATTTTACTGATCCCCGCACTTTATGCGCTTTTTATAGGGCAGCTGCTTCAGTTTTCGCGCTATTTTAAAAAAGGCTGGGTGTTAATAAAAGTGTTGATAGGTATTGCGGTATTGCAAATGGTCATTGAATTTCTGGAGGTGCATAACGGTTGGTTTATATTCAACAAAAATTACTACAGCATTCTTACGTCCGTTTTCCCCACATTGGCACTTAATTTTGTGTTGCTGGTACTTACCGCAAAAAGCAAAGAACCTGTAAAATGGTTTTTGTTTGGCGGGTTAGTGAGCATGCTATTATTATGGTTTTTACCATTTACACGTATATTCTATCATTTGCCTTACAAAAGCCATGAGTTTTTTGTGATAATCATTTTTTTACCTGCCTTTTTTTTATTAGGCTTAACTATCGAAGCAATCTTCTTTTCGTTTGCGTTATCCTATCGCGCAAAGCTGATTTTGATTGAGAAAAACACTTTGCAGGCAACCTATGCCTTGCAGTTACAAAATGAACTTGCTGTAAAAACAAATGAATTGCAAATACAGAACAGCATCAGCGAAGCCCAAAAAATAAAACAGGTAGAAACAGACTTTGAGCACAGGATAGCAGAAACCGAAATGACGGCACTACGCGCACAGATGAACCCGCATTTTATATTCAACTGCCTTAATTCCATCAAGCTCTACACGCTTGAAAATGATTCGCAAACGGCATCGGAGTATCTTACTGTTTTTTCACAACTCATCAGGTTGGTACTGGAGAACTCGCAGTCGGAAAAAGTGACACTACAAAAGGAACTTGAAACACTGCGCTTGTATATTCAACTTGAAGCAATGCGTTTTAAAAACAAGGTGCGCTATCAGATCAATGTAGACCCGGCTATAGACCAACAATTTACAGATATCCCCCCGTTGCTTTTGCAGCCCTATGTGGAAAATGCAATATGGCATGGCCTGATGCATAAAAAAGAAGGAGGAATTATCAAAATAGATGTTGCACAGCCCTCGGAACATTTGTTGCATATCGAAATTACTGATAACGGTGTAGGGCGGGAACTAGCGGCAGCCTACAAAAGCAAATCTGCTACCCGGCAAAAATCGTTTGGCTTAAAAATAACTTCGGAAAGGATAGATATCATCAACCAATTATACGAAATGGAGGCTGATGTAAAGATAATCGATCTGAAGGATTCCATGAATAATGCTATAGGAACGAAAGTGACCATTCAAATCCCCTTATAACCTGGAAATATATGCTTAAAGCCGTTATAATAGATGATGAACCGGATTGTGTAAAGCTATTAGCATTGCAGCTAAAAATGTATTGCCCACAAGTAGAGGTGATAGCGGAATGTACTGAAAGTAGCGAGGGGCTTGAAAAAATAAGAGCCTTGTTGCCAGATATGGTATTCCTGGATATAGAAATGCCGGTAATGAATGGTTTTCAATTGTTAGAAAAAGTAGGTGCTATCAATTTCAGCCTGGTGTTTATAACCGCGTATGACCAGTTTGCGGTTAAAGCATTCCGCTTTAGTGCGCTGGATTACCTGCTAAAACCCATCGACGGGAAAGACCTCAAAGCTGCAGTTGAAAAAGCCGAATACCGGCGGTTCCCGGATAAACAACAGCTTAGTCTGTTAAAACAACAATTGCATAGTGGCGAAAAATCAATACCAGAGAAAATAGCTTTGCCATTTCAAAATGGGGTTACGTTTGTAGAGATCAAAAATGTCATCTATTGCGAATCGGACAATAATTATACCCGCTTTAACATGATTGACGGCCAACAGCATACAGTAGCCAAAACTTTGGGTGATATACAGGAAGTATTGGAGGAACGGAATTTTTTGAGAGTTCACAGGCAATACCTCATTAATCTTGACCACATCAAAAAATACGTTCGCGGCGAGGGCAATTATCTTATACTGTCCAATAGTAAAAATATCCCAGTTGCACGAAATCAGAAAGAAAAGCTTATTGAAAAATTTGGGTGGCTATAACAAATGAAATATAATTGAAAGATTTTGGGTAAGATTAGCCATCTTTAACCATGTAAAAAAGATTATTGAGGGAATTGAGAAACATAGTTTAGTTGCCGACACAATAATTTCCTGAAATAAACCCGTCGTTATACTGTATTATCATACCGTATTTTCGTATCAAATCGTATCATTATCGTGTTTGCCATTCTATGAGGGGAATTAATCGTGCAATGAAAGATTAATAACATTCAACAGTTTTAATAAAAGCAATGTATATTTTGTGCAAATTCTGTGCACAAAAAAACCCCACTCGCCAGAGTGGGGTTAAATCATTGATTTTGAGGCTCCTGAGCCTGGACTCGAACCAGGGACCCTCTGATTAACAGTCAGATGCTCTAACCAGCTGAGCTACTCAGGAGTGTTTTTCCGTATTGGAGTGGTGCAAAAGTATGATTTCTGGTGTAATTTCACAATATTTGCACAAAAAAAATTAAAAAAAATTTACATGAGTTTGTTAGTTATTGGTACTGTGGCGTTTGACGCAATTGAAACCCCTTTTGGAAAGACAGATAAAATTGTTGGAGGGGCTGCTACCTATGCAAGTTTGGCCGCTTCTTACTTTTACGACAAGATAAAGATCGTTGCTGTGGTAGGCGACGACTTCCCCGCTGAAGAAATTAAAGACTTTAATAACCACCATATAGATACCGAAGGCCTGCAAATAAAACAAGGTGAAAAATCATTCTTTTGGAGCGGCAAGTACCATAACGACATGAACAGCCGAGATACTTTGGTTACTGAGCTGAACGTACTTGCTGATTTTGACCCGATCATCCCCGAGGCTTACCAGGACTGCGAATACCTGATGCTGGGCAACCTTACCCCACAGGTGCAGCAAACAGTTATTAAACGCCTTAAAAATCGCCCTAAATTGATTGTAATGGACACCATGAACTTCTGGATGGACATTGCCATGGACGATTTGCTGGAAACCATTAAAATGGTTGATGTTTTAAGCATTAACGATGCAGAGGCACGGCAGCTATCGGGTGAGTATTCTTTGGTGAAAGCCGCTAACAAGATCCTGACTATGGGACCAAAATACCTGATCATTAAAAAAGGCGAGCATGGCGCGTTGTTATTCCACGAAGATCATATCTTCTCGGCCCCTGCCCTTCCGCTTGCTGAGGTATTTGACCCAACCGGCGCAGGCGATACCTTTGCGGGTGGCTTTATTGGCTATATGGCTAAAGTGGGTACGGTTAACTTCAATAACATGAAGAATGCCATCATCTTCGGTTCGGCACTGGCATCATTCTGTGTAGAAAAATTTGGCACCGAGAAGATCAAGAATCTAACCGATGCGGAAGTTGACGCACGTGTGCAGCAGTTTGTGCAATTATCGTCTTTTGAGATCTAAACCCCTCCCAACTCTCCCCGGAAGGGAGGAACTATAAAATATTGGCAACCTTAAGTCTCCCCTACCGGAGGAGATTTGAGGGGGCCAATTAATACTCCAGCCATTTTTTTATTTTGAGGCCAACAATGTCGCCTTCTTTATATTTGCCGCTATCATCGTTTATAACGCGGAGTATCACGCCATTATTCTCCAATATCAGGTCATCATAAAAACCTTTAAAAAGCACCTGTTTTACAGTCCATTTATTGGTTTTAAGCACATTATTGATACGGATCCATTCGGGATATATCACTACGGCTTCTTTATGAGATTCGATGCCGCATACCTTGGCTTCATCAACCGTAAGCACATTACAATTGGTAAGCAGCTCGGCGGTATATAAATTAACCGGGGAATGATAAAGGGTCTTCGGGTGACCGGTTTCCACAATCTCTCCATCCTTTAAAACGATCAGTTCATCGGCCATAGAGAGTACTTCGGCCGGGTCATGCGATACCATTACCACGGTAAGCCCGGTTTCCTGTACAATTTGCCTGATATCATGCTGTAAGCCTTCGCGGAACGATGTATCTACCTGGTTAAAGGGTTCATCGAGCAATAAAACTTCGGGACGGTTAATAATGGCGCGGGCAATGGCAACACGTTGTTTTTCGCCGCCGCTCAGGTCGGCAACGCGCTTTAGGGATAGGTGCATCATATTTAACTGAGTGAGCACTTGTTCAGTCTTTTCTTCCTTATGCCTTACATTAGTGCTTGGCAGCATAGCCGCTACGTTATCCCAAACGCGGGCAAACAGGTTCAGGTCGTCGGTATGCTGGGTTACCATTTTCATGGCATCATGGCCGGGTATCAGCTTTTCTTCAGGCCCCAAAATGCGTTCGCCTTTGAAGTTTACAGTGCCTTTTTCAGGCGAAAGAAGGCCGTAAAATAGTCGTAATAAAGTGCTTTTACCGCTGCCGCTTTGACCAATTATGGCGGTTATTTTGCCGGGGATTATCTCGAGGTTTATATTTTTAACCCCCGATGCTTCGGCCCCGCCGTATGTTCTGTTAACTGATATTGCCTGTAAAAAAGGTACTTCTGCCATTAGGTGCAAAGATACTAAATTGTATTACCACCCAACACTCATCCCAAACGAGAAGTTTCTGAGGCCATCCTGTGCGGGGCTGTTCTCGAACATATTATTTAAATAGTATTTACCAAATACACCTATGGCACCATAACCAACGCGCAGCGATGCACCGTACCTAAATTTGGCAAAGTTGTAGTTACCGCTCAGTTTTGGGTCGCCGTTCTCTTTACTTTCCTGTTTTAAGCTACTGCTTAAACGTACACCTAGTTCAGCTGCGCCAACAAAATGAAACCTGCGGCCATCATCGTCATCGTGGGTGCGAAAATCGAACGCTATTGGCACACGGATGTAGGTTACCGACAACCGGTTTTTATCGTATTTAACAGCATCCTGGGTATAAGCAAGCGGTGCCTGGTTACGCAATATGGTAACGCTTTCGCGCAGGCGCAGGTTTGTCCAATCGAAACCACCGGCCGCGTAAATCCTGAACGAGCTATTAAAGCGGTAGCCCAACTGCAAAATATCAAACCCAATGTTACTGCTCCTCCATGACCTATAATTTAAAAACTGGTTGGTTGGTGATAGCTTAAAGCTGCCATTATCATTCAGGGTACTTAAACCAATGTCAAACCTGGTAAACGTAAGCCCGAATGAAAAGCCCGGCGCTTTTGATTTATAGCTGGTAGTGTCATTTATAGCCCCCTGCGCGGCATCATCTCCAAAGCCAAGGCGGATCCTTGTACGGCGGGTTTTGGTAGTATCTGTACTGGTTTTAACAGAATCTGTTTGTGCAAATAGGGTTGTTGCTGCCAGGCATATTATTGCGGTAAAAATCAGGCGTTTCATATCGTGGTATATTTTATGCTATTGGTCTGTCTTTTTTATTTTTATAAATCCAAGGTTCAACCCGCTCAGGGTAGATTCATCCTCATCATTCGGGCTCGAAAACTCTATCAGTTTATCTTTCCGTTTATCAATCTTACTAACTACGGCGTTTATCAGATCGCCAAAATTACGGATGCGATACTTTTTAACCTGTACCGCGGCCAATACTTTACTTGCACGTGCATCTTTTGCCTGCGCTAAGGTATTAGTTTTTAACGGCTGATCTTCTGGTATATCAATCTTATCATTAAATGGCACACTCCTGTCCGGCACTACAAACTTCAACGGTACATCTGTTTTTTGAACCGCCTGCGCCAATTGCGGCACTAATTGCGTTACTTTTTCTTGTTTTACTAAAATCAGCTGTTCTTTAACAACCTTTACTTGTTGCTTGCGCGATGCTACCGTGTTTAAAGCTACAACCTTTTCAATCTGAGGCTTAACTACTGTTGGCAACACAATTACCGGCTGTATAATTGTTTTTGCAGGCTTATTGTTTTTAGCCGCAGCTATTTGTACCGGCTTTTTCGTAATTTCTTTTTTATTCGATACAATATACAAGCCCGCGCTAAGCAATATAAGCAAACTGGCGGCAATGCTCAGGTAACTACCCAATGGCCTTTGTTTTTTATTCATTTGGGATGCAATGCCTCCCCAAACCTGTGCGGATGGCTCAACCTCCAAATTATCGAGTTTAGACCTAAACAGGTTATCAATATCTTTATCCTGCATATCCATATTTTTCATTGTCAATTTTCAATATCTGCTCCTTTAAAATAGCCCTCGCCCTTGATAGCTGCGACTTTGATGCCCCCTCGCTGATGCCAACAATTTCGGAAATCTCTTTATGCGAATAGCCATCGATGGCATATAAGTTAAAAACCAAGCGGTAACCCGGTGATAACGCTTTGATCAATACCAATAGGTCTTTAGCCTCCAAACTGCTCGATGCAGCTGCGTCAACAAATGGTTCATAACCGGCTTCATCAATATCAACCACCTGCATCATTTTATGGTGCCGGCGATAGTATTCTATGGAGCTGTGCACCATAATGCGCCTCACCCATCCCTCAAAAGAACCATCGCCACGGTAATCGGCAATCTTTTGGAATACCTTTATAAACCCATTCTGCAGCATATCTTCCGCTTCCATTTTATCGGTAGCGTAGCGCATGCAAACACTCAGCATTTTAGCCGCGAACTGCTTGTACAGCGTTTCCTGCGCTTTACGCTGCCCGTCCTTACAGCATTTTACTAAATGTTCAATATTAGGTTTAGGTTCCAAAAACATCATTTAACAGTAAGATGTAAAGGAACACACAATGGTTGCATCGGGTAGTAAAATAAATTTAGTTAAATTTAACAATTGCAATATCCGCAAATACTATCCGGAAACCAGAAATTGGAATAATGAAATTGATTTTCGCTTTAACATTTATATTGATTACCAATATTGCATACGCTCAAAAGTCAAGCCCTACAATCAAACAGGTTTACAAATTATTAAAATTGAGTATTGATCAATCATCTAAAAAGAGCATCAGCATCGGTTCAGGAGAATGGCTTATTTGTAATCAAGACAGCGCTTTCTTCAAAGATGATACACTAAGGCTTTACGATCACATCAATTATTTTTATCAATTAAGTAAATGTTGTGATTTTGTTGGATGGACATTTTACAAAAAAAATGCTTTTGTACAGTCGAGATCTCAAATATGTAAAGAGCCGGCTTCAGGATCGGCCTATACTGAATATTACAATATCCAGCTTTTTTCAAAGGATAAAAGGACATTTATGAATGTTAAAAAACAGGCAATTGTGACGGAAAAATTTGAGATCATTCGTATTAAAAATGTCGCGTTAGCTAATAATAACTTCAGCAATGTTATAACCTTAAAAAGGTTGAGATAAGCTCAACTCTTCTCCCTAAAATACTTATAGATCTTTACTGCCGACATGATGATGAGGCTGAATAAGATTATCCCTATCACCCCAAAGATCCAGTTGATAGCGCTCTTAAGCACTACCAGGAACACAATAGCGAAGAGTAAAATAGTAGCCAACTCGTTCCATAAACGGAGTTTGATGGATGTCCATTTGAAAACGCCATGAGCCATTTGTTTCATTATTTTCTGGCAGATGAAATGGTACGCAATAAGCACTACTACAAAAGTAAGCTTTACATGCAGCCAGGGCATTTTCCAAAGCGCAGGGTTAAGGTGCAGCATGGTTGCGCCAGCCAAAATAACAAAGTACATGCTTGGCGTGGCAATTATCCACCAAAGCTTTTTCTCAATGATCTCAAATTGATCAGACAGAATGGTGCGGGCAGGTTCGGGTTTGTCCTGAGCCTCGCGGTGGTAAATAAACAGGCGTACAATGTAAAACAACCCCGCCATCCAGCAGACTACAAATATGATATGTATAGCTAAAACGTACTGGTACATTGTGCTTTTAATAATGTCATTGAACGATAGCACTACGCCATCGCTCGCAATGACATATTTTTTTATTAATATCTAAACTCTTTTATAACCTCAACCGCATACTTCACATTATCAAACGGAATATCGGGCATAATGCCGTGGCCAAGGTTAAATATGAACCCATTTTCGCCCCTCATTCGCTCAAAAAGGCGATGGATCCGCTCTTTAATGACTGATTTATCAGCATATAAAATATGTGGATCGAGATTACCTTGTACGGCTATATTTTTTGGTAAACGGTTTTTGATATCCAACAGGTCAACGTTCCAGTCGATAGAGATTACATCCGGTTTGGCCTCTGCCATCAGCGGTGCAAAAACCGAGCTGCCTTTGCAGAAAGAGATCACGGGAATATCTTTCCTGTTTAGCTTGCTGATGATTTCTACGATATAACGATGCGAAAACTCGGTATAATCATCCCATGATAACGCCTGTGCCCAGCTGTCGAAGATCTGTATGGCGTTAACACCCGCTGCAATTTGCAGGTTCAGGTAATCGGCTGTTACAGTTGCAATTTTTGATAATAACTGGTGCGCCATTTCCGGGTGGTTGTGGAGCATCAGCTTGGTTAGTTTAAAGTCTTTGGAAGACCCACCCTCTACCAAGTAGCTCATTACGGTAAATGGTGCGCCTGCAAAACCGATTAGTGGGATGCGGCCATTTAAACGCTGCTGAATTACCTTGATAGCATCGGCAACGTATTGCAGCTTATCGCCGACATTAGTTTCTAAGGCATCAATATCTGCCTGCGTGCGTACAGGATTAGCAAACTTAGGGCCTATACCTTGGGTAAAACTTAAGTCGCCGCCCATAGCTTCGCCGGTAACTAATATATCTGAGAACAATATCGCCGCGTCGATACCTAACAAATCGACCGGCAGCATGGTAACATCGGCAGCCAGTTCGGGCGTTTTGCACATTTCCAGGAACGAATACTTGTTCTTGATTTCCCAATACTCGGGCATAAAACGGCCGGCTTGGCGCATCATCCAAACGGGAGGTCGTTCTGTTTTCCTTGAAAATGCGGCTTTTAAAAATAACGAGTCTTTCATGTTTGTAGAGAGGCAAGATAACAGGAGATAAGATGCAAGAAAAATCTTGTTTCCTGGCTCTTACTATCTTACCTCTTTGTTTTAGTGTTTTCTAAGTTCCTGCTCAACCTTTTGGATCACATCCTTCATTTTGGCAGTTATAATATCTTTATGTTTTTCGGTAAGCTGCAGATATGCTTTGGCTTTTTCATAATTGCCGTTGCGTACGTTTATATTGGCTACATGTACAAGCGCCGCAACGTGATCGTTAGCGCTGCGGAGCGGGTAAAGGGCAGCAATCTCGTAATGTTGTTCGGCTTCGGTGTACTCGCGCTTTTGCAGGCATACACCTCCGTATATAAACTCGTAAAACCCGCGTCGCCTTTTACTAAGCCACTCGGGTTTTGGCACTTGTTTTAGCAGGTTCTCGGCCTTGTCGTAATCCTTTTGATGGAACGCTTTTGCAGCCAGTACAATAGTACCCTGCTTAAAGTAACCCCATAACAACAAGCCAATAAACATTACATTAACCGCCGCCAGCTCGTACATTTTATACTTAAGTACAAAAGCTAGTGCTATAATAAAAAGCCCGGTTACTAATAGTCGTGCCCTGTTTGTAAACATGTATTAGTGCTGGTTATCGGTAAATTTATAACCTACGCCACGTATCGAGTGGAAATAAACCGGGTTTTTAGGATCCGGTTCAAAATACTTACGGAAGGTTAGGATAAAGTTATCAATAGTACGGGTCGACGGGTAAACGTCATAATTCCAAACGGTTTCCAGAATCTGCTCGCGAGATACTGCCTCGTTACGGCGCTCTATCAAAAGCTTAAGCAACATCGTTTCTTTTTTAGTTAACGGGGTGATGGTTTCATCGCCGTTAACCAGTTCAAAAGAGTTAAAGTGTATAGTTTTATCACCAATTTTATAGCTGTTAAACTCTTTAAGGTCATCACCTTTTAGGCTACGTTTAACAAGGTTATTTACACGCAAGATTAACTCTTCCAGGTTGAAAGGCTTGGTCAGGTAATCATCAGCACCTTTTTTAAGGCCCGATATTTTATCTTCGTTGGTGTTTTTTGCGGTAAGGAACATGATTGGCACCTCAGAATTTTCCAGGCGGATGGTCTCGGCAACCACAAAGCCGTCTATCTCTGGCATCATCACATCTAATATCACCAGGTTAAAGCGCTCTTCTTTAAAGATCTGAAGGGCTTTTTTACCGTTGTTTGCTGTAGAAACTTTGTAACCTTCCAGCTCCAGGTTTAACTTGATGGCCTCTAATAAATGATCTTCGTCTTCGGCTAATAAAATTCTTTTTTTGTTTGGCATGGTCTCCATGATTTAGGTTAATGCAAAAACTACTTCAAATACACTCCCGGCAGGGCGGTTGTCTTTAACTTTAATGCTGGCCTGGTGCTTATCCAATACTTGTTTTACAATGTATAAGCCCAAACCAGTACCTTTTGTATTTCGTGTATCTTCGCTGCCTACACGGTAAAATTTATCAAAAATACGTGGCTTCTCATTGTCTGCAATACCTATGCCATGGTCTGCCACCTGAAAGTAAACTTTTCCTTCCTTCTCAAAAAGCTTCACATTTACGGTCTCGCAGGGGTTGGAATATTTTACGGCATTCTCCACCAGGTTGGTAACTACTGACGTTAATGCAAATTTGTCACCCGTTATTTCAATTTTTGGCTCAATCTCGGCGTTGATTATCTGCTGGTTGCAATCACACTTACTTATCTGCAGGCGGTTTACGATGCTATCCACTAAAACAGATAAATTAAACTTAGCCTTAGGGAAGCTGTATGAGCGATTATCAATTTTTGACGCCAGAAGCATATTCTCTACCATATCGTCTAAACGCTCTACATCAAGCAGCGATTTATCAATAAAGTTCAGGATCTGCGCTTTAGCAAGATCGCGCTTTTGGATGGTTTGCAGTAGTATTTTTATAGATGCCAGGGGCGATTTAAGCTCGTGCGTAACGGATAGCAGGAAGTTCTTCTTTTGCACCTGCAGCTTCGCTTCTTTGTTTAAAGACTCGTGCAAAAAGTATGCGCCAACCAAAAACACGGTCACAAACATACAGCCCTCGCCCAAGATCATACCTTTACGGCTTGGGTTGAGGTGCACCAGCATGTACCCCCACCAAATCAGTTCTGCAACGGCATAAATGATGATGGCATAAAATATTACGAGTGTTTTTTTCATTTGGCTTACTCTAAATCTCCTCCGAACGAGGAGACTTTTAAAAAAATAATTTATTAAATTCACTTAAGCCCTCTCTTTCGGGGAGGGTTGGGTGGGACTGAATACAACGTCCAGACTATCAAATATAGCTGTTTTTGTGGTTTCTAAGTCAGCTTGCGTATGCGCAGCAGATATAAAGCCAACTTCGTAACCTGACGGGCCTAAATAAATGCCGCGGTTGATGAGTTCGCGGTGCATTTCTTTAAATTTAATCATACTTGCCGGGTCAATCTGCTCGGCAGTGGTAATACTTTCCTGGTCAGTAAATGCGAACCAAAAAATAGAACCGATGGTAAAGATCTTTACCATATAGCCACGCTCATCAATAAATGCTTGAAGATCTTTTACAAACCCTGCCGTTTTGGCATGCAACTCGTCGTAAAAGCCGGGTTTTAACAATTCTGTTAGCTGCGCGATACCTGCTGCCATGGCCACCGGGTTACCTGATAGCGTACCTGCCTGGTAAACCGAGCCAACCGGTGAGATATGATCCATCACCTCTGCCGATGCACCGTAAGCCCCAACAGGCAAACCACCACCTATAATTTTACCATAGGTAATAATATCCGGCTGAATGTTGTAGTATCCCGCCGCACCTTCAAAGCCCACACGGAAGCCCGAGATCACTTCATCAAAAATCAGCATTGTGCCGTTGTCGGTACAGATCCGGCGTATGTAATCCAGATAATCCTGATTTTGTAAAAGCAAACCGTTATTGGCCGGGACAGGCTCGATAATAACCGCTGCAATTTGCCCTTTAAACTCTTCAAAGGCCTCCTCTAACGCTTTCTTATCATTCAACGATACAACTATGGTCTCGTCGGCAAAAGCCTTTGGCACGCCAGCTGATGAAGTTTCGCCGAAAGTTACCAGACCCGAGCCTGCTTTAACCAGCAAGGCATCGGTATGGCCATGATAACAGCCTTCAAACTTCAGGATCTTATCTCGCTTGGTGTAGCCCCTTGCCAACCTGATGGCCGACATCACTGCTTCGGTACCTGAGCTTACAAAACGAATTTTTTGGATGAATTTATTTTTGCTAAGGATCAACTCGGCCAATTCGTTCTCTAAAGCCGTTGGCGCACCGAATGACATACCATTCTGCATCACCTCGATAACTTTTTCGCGTACTGCCGGGCTGTTGTGGCCCAAAATAAGCGGCCCCCAAGAGCAGCAAAAATCTATAAATTCGTTACCATCGGCATCCCAAATATGGCTACCATCGCCCTTTTCGATAAAAAGTGGCGTACCATAAACAGATTTAAACGCCCTTACCGGTGAGTTTACTCCACCAGGGAAATAGGTCTTCGCTTTTTCGTACAATGCTGCAGATTTTGCTCTGCTTATATCTGGTATAATCATTTAACCCCCTCCAAATCTCCCCCGGTAGTGGAGACTTTTATTTTATTTTAAAAGTTATATCTATATGCCCTCCCCCTCCCGGGAGGGTTTGGGTGGGGCTTTCTACAGCCACTTGTTCAACAACACCTCTTTTGCGTGATAAGTTAATATCGCGCTGGCACCTGCACGGCGGAAACTGGCTAACACTTCGGTAACCGAGCGCTGCTCGTTTAACCAACCGTTTTGCACAGCGGCTTTTATCATGGCGTATTCGCCGCTAACATTATAGGCGGCGATTGGTAGTTCGGTGTTATCTTTTAATAGTTTGATGACGTCCAGGTAAGGTAAGCCGGGTTTCACCATCAGGAAATCGGCACCTTCTGCCTCGTCCAAAGCGGCTTCAATCAAAGCTTCGCGCTGGTTGGCGGGGTTCATCTGGTAGGTTTTTTTATCGCCGAATTTTGGGGCCGAGTTCAATGCATCCCTAAACGGACCATAAAAAGCGCTGGCATATTTAGCGGTGTACGACATAATAGACACGCCTGCATAACCGGCGTCATCCAATACTTTACGGATGTACCCTACCCTACCATCCATCATATCCGAAGGAGCGATGATATCTGCACCGCTTTGGGCATGGGCCAAAGCCATTTTGCCTAAAACTTCTAAAGTTTCGTCATTCAGGATCTCACCATTCTCAAAAATTCCATCGTGGCCGTCGCTGCTGTATGGATCCATGGCTACATCGGTTACCACACATGATTCTGGGAACTCATTTTTAACCGCACGGATAGCGCGCAGGTAAAGGCTCTCGTCGCGGTGGCCTTCTGTAGCATATTTATCTTTAAGGGCTTCGTCGATATTCGGGAACAGGTCAAAAGAGTTTAAGCCCAGCTTCATGCAGCTTTCTACCTCGCGCAGCAGGTTATCTACCGAATACCTGAAAATGCCCGGCATAGATGATACTTCGGTCTTTTGGTTCTCGCCCTCTACAATAAACAGCGGGAATATCAAATTAGCCGCGCTAACATGCGTTTCCTGCACCATCTGGCGGATAACTTCACTCTTACGGTTTCTTCTTGGTCGTTGTAACATATAGCCCTCTCTAAATCTCCCCGGTAGGGGAGATTTTTTATTTAATTTAAAAAGCCCTATTATAGCCCACCCTACCAGGGAGGGTTGGGTGGGGCTTAAATCCCAAACACTGCCTCTGCAAGCCCCACTTCGTCCGGAGAGAAAGGCAGGGTGTATTTTACACCCATTTCATCAAACTTTTTACCGGTTGATTTGCCAATAGCTATCACCTTTTGTCCGGGTTCAAGCAAATTATCGGCAAAATAGGCTTCTACGTTGCTTGGGCTGGTAAATACCACCACATCGGCACCTGTAGGCTCTACTTCTTCTTCCAGCACAGTTTCGTAAACGGGCAGGTCAATTATTTTTGTTTCGGCAGCCAGGCCTTGCTGGATACTCCTCATCGAGTTATCAGCCCCCGGGAACAGGATGATGGTTCCATTTGCCAGTGCAGCAAATTCGGCGGCTACATCTGCAGTGTCGTTACTTTCGCCAACAAAATCGGCAAAGTGGCCGTTGCGGCGCAGCATATCCTCACTACCGGCACCCATCACCCCAAATTTTATCTTTTTAGGAAACTGAGGCGACAACTTAAAGAAATACTCAACCGCGTTTTTACTGGTAAAAAATACCCAGTCGATATTTTTAAGGATGTACGAATCAAACTTAGTGATTACCGGTACGGTACGGATCAGCGAGCGTGCTTCGATCTCTATCTTATGTTTTTCAAGTGCTTTGCGGAAATAGCTTGTCGCCGAGATATCCCTTGATATAAAAACTTTATTCGGGAACTTCCGGTCCTTGGCAAAGCGGGCAACAATTTTTTCGGCAACACCATCAAGGGTATCGCTTTCTATGAAATAGCGGTCGGGAAATTCATCGCCGGCCTCAGCCTTTGAGGTAAACACCTGAAATTTACCATCGTCCCTCCGGCAGTAAACGCCAAGCGGAAGGCTACAGCCTCCACCAAACATCTTTAATACGCCACGCTCCAATCCTAACTCTTCAGCTACATCGGGGTGGTTTAAGGCTTGCAGCACTTCAAATAATTCGGTATTGCTCTCGCGGATCTGGATGGCTAAAGCACCCTGTGCAGGTGCAGGAATAAATTCGGTAGCGGTCAATTCCTCCACATGAAACTCGCTCAGGTCGATACCTAAACGGGTAACACCAGCTTTCGCAAGCATAATCGCGTCGTATTTTTCGTCGCGCAGTTTACCTATGCGGGTAGGCACGTTTCCGCGCAGTTCATCTATCTCCAGATCGGGGCGTACGGCAAGCAATTGCGCCTTACGCCTGTTTGATGATGTACCAACCAAACCACCGAATTTAACAGATAGTTTTTGGCGTACATCAACCACATCTTTCAAGATCAACAACAGTTCAGCCGGGTCTTCCCGTTCTGAAACTGCTGCGATAATGAGTCCCGGAGGGTTTTCAGTTGGCAGGTCCTTATGCGAATGCACTGCAATATCTATAGTGCCTGCCAATAATTCTTCTTCTAATTCTTTGGTAAAAAAGCCTTTCCCTTCCAGCTTATCAAAGCTGAGGTTAAGGAAACGGTCGCCCTGCGTTTTTATAATTTTAAGTTCGGCGGTAATGTTTATCGCAGCCAGGCTATCCTTTACAAAGTTGGCTTGCCATAAAGCTAAATCGCTGCCACGCGTTCCTATTATTACTGTTCTGTCCAAGGGATCTATTTTTACAGTACAAATTTAATTTTTTATGCACAGTAATGTAGTATTAATTAAGGATATGAGAGTGGGCTGACTTATTGAATTTACTATGCAAGTTTAGCGTTGCGTAAATGGTGACACAGATAAAATCAATTGACACGAAACACCCATGGCTTTCTGTAATATTTCAACAAGATATCAAGATCCTGCGGCCTGATGTTCAATGACTCAACCTTTACCTGCTCTTTGCCACCCGGGTAAGCGAATTCTAACATCGGCCTTTCACCTCTACCTATATATTCACCGGATACGCGTTCATCTGATATTTCTGCCCATTTATAAAATGGCGTATTTGCAGTTTGGATCCCCGCTACATTAATAATTATCCTGGGCTTATTGTTAAAAAGACTTTTAGATTTAAAACCCATTAAGATCAAGGTAATTGACAGTGTTATTCCGCCTAAAACCATCTGTCCTGCAGCAATCCAAGATATTGCTATACCAATAAAAATAGATAAAAAGCAAATACTAATAATAGCAAAATCTTTAGAATAGTAAATTGTAACCTTTTGAGGAATGGGATTTGAAACAATTATATTAGGAGTAAAGAAACCCATACGTTTATGCTATTAAGCTAAGAAACGTGATATTCTTAAAAGAAAAGTCTTAATTATTATTAATCAATATATCTTTCGCCATGATCATGGGAACGCTGATATATTTTTTCTCTATATAGTTGATAACTTTTTCAAGGATCTCGCGCGATTCTTTATCAAGGCTTTGTACCTCTTCGGCGAAAACGGTGTTCACCGCGTTGTTACGAATCTCTTTGATTTTCTCGGGCACCTGGCGCATGGCCAGTTCAATTTTTCGTTGTTTAAGCATTACTAAATGCTCTGCAATATTTTGCTCGATAATAGCTTCTGCATGTACCAGTTCCTGGTATCGTTCCTGCAGGTTTTTCTTGGCAATTTCGTTTAAGCTGTGCACTTCAATAAAGTTCACATCAAACTGTTCAAGCACTTCAGGCGCGGTATCATTAGGGATTGCCAAATCGACAATGGTTTTTTTATTGGTATCGCCTTTTAAAAGCGAAGTGTAGATCTCCGTGGTAAGGATAGGCTCAACTGCAGAGGTACAGGTAACAATAGCATCAAAACCGCCTTTAAAGTTCTTTAGCTCATCAAGCTCGTAAGCCTGCCCGCCCAGATCATTAGCCAATTGCTGCGCTTTTGAAAGCGTACGGTTAAAAACAGAAAAGTTGGAAAACTTGTGTTTTTGAAGGTATTTAGAAATATTGCGGTTGGTTTCGCCGGCACCAATAATAAGGATGCGGGCGTTTGCGCAAAGTTTAAGGTCCTTCAACTTACGGTAAGCTAATGAAACTACCGAAATTGGGTTCTTAGAAATATTGGTGTGGGTATAAACTTCTTTAGCCGTTTTAACAACACACTCCATCGTTACACGTAATTTATCGCCTGTTAGGCCTGCCTCGCGGCAATCTTCGTAGGCTTTACGTAACTGGGCTAAAATTTCCTTTTCGCCTACGATCAGGCTCTCTAAAGAACAAGAAGTGCGCAACAGATGGTTCATAGCTTCCGGGCCTTCGTAAATAGAGGCAGCATCCAAAAGAGTAGAAGTGGAGTTTGTACAAAGGCCCATTTGCATTTCGGTTAAAAAAGCCTCCGCAAATTCCCTGTCAACTTTGTGCTGTGTTGATAACACAAACTCAACCCTGTTACAGGTTGATAAATAAAAAATTTCGTCGATGCCAAAATGTTCTTTTGCTGCATGAAGCTTATCGATTGAGCTTTCCTGGCACATCACCAGTCTGCCCAATTCCTTCAGCTCAATGTGTTTATGTGTAAAAGCAATAACTTTTAAATACTTCAAAGCAGTTTTATATTTTGACCGAACAAAAGTAATATACCTTGTTAGATGCAGTGTCAATTATTTGTCATACAGGTGCATTTAGAATGATTATAAATAATGTGTTTTTATCAATTAAAAACCATATTTTTACAATATTTTTGATTTATCAATCAATTGAATAATTAAAAATGCGAATATTAAAAAACGTAAGTATTGCAGTTTTAGTGGTTGGCTACTTTATTGCCGGGGCCAATCATTTTATCCATCCGCAGGGATACATCCTCATCATCCCATCTTACTTACCGGCACCGGTTATCTTAAATTACCTGGCAGGTTTCTTCGAGGTTTTGTTCGCGCTAATGTTGATACGGCCAAAAACACGTAAGGTAGCCTCCTATGGCATAATACTGATGTTGGTTGCTTTTTTACCGGTACACATTACCATGCTGCAAAATTCCCCGCTAAAGGTCGGCGACCTGTGGGTTACCCATGCAATTGCCTGGGTACGTTTAGCGTTGCAGCCGGTGTTAATGCTATGGGCGTGGTGGCATCGGGAATAGTATATTTTACTCACCGTGTCATTGCTTCGCTCAACCACTCTCTCTTCGATACGCGGAAAGAAGGTAAGGCTTTTCATTTCTTCTTCCACCCTATTTGCACAGCTCACAGGATGGACCAACGCAGCGTAGTCGGGGTGACTAAACTGTGCGACTTAAACTGACTATAAGCACTAATCCAAACATTCCGCCCTCATCTCCGTTACAGGAAAATGGATCTGCAAAGTATAGAACTGCGTACCCTCGAGGTACAGGATTACCAGGAGCTCAAAAAATCAATGAAATCGGCCTACCTTGACATGGACGACGATCATTGGGATATGGCCTCTATCAAAAAGCTTATCAGGTTATTTCCCGATGGGCAGGTTTGTGTTACTGTTAATGGCGAGGTTGTTGGTTGTGCGCTATCCATCATTGTAGATTACAATAAATATGGCGATGCCCACACTTATAAACAAATTACAGGCAATGGCAACTTTAAAACGCACGACGATAAGGGCGACGTATTATACGGTATAGAAGTTTTTATCCACCCAAAATATCGCGGGTTACGTCTTGCGCGCAGGTTATACGATGCGCGTAAAGCCCTATGCGAAAAACTGAATTTAAAAAGCATCATCGCCGGCGGCCGCATCCCAAATTATCAAAAATTTCAGACTGATCTCACGCCTAAACAATACATCGATAAAGTAAAGTATAAAGAAATCTTTGATCCTACGCTGTCGTTTCAGCTATCAAATGATTTTCACGTACGTAAGATCCTGCGTAATTACCTGCCCGAGGATGCCCGCTCTAAAGGTTTTGCTACGTTGATAGAGTGGAACAATGTTTATTATGAAGAACTAAGCTCTGTCATCAACCAAAAAACTGTTGTGCGTATTGGATTGGTACAATGGCAAATGCGCCCTTACAACAACATCAGCGAATTAATGAAACACGCTGAATATTTTGTAGATGCTGTGAGCGATTATCAATCGGATTTTGTGCTGTTCCCTGAGCTATTCAACACACCCCTAATGGCCGAGTACAACCATATGGATGCCGCAAAAGCCATGCGAGAACTGGCTAAATATACCGAGGCTATTACACAGGCTTTTTCTAAACTGGCGGTATCCTATAATGTAAATATCATCTCGGGCAGTATGCCCTGTATTAAGGATGATTCGCTTTACAATGTATCTTACCTGTTCAGGCGCAATGGCAGCATGGAAGAGAGTGTAAAGCTACACCCTACCCCGTCCGAGATCAGTTCATGGGGGATGCGCGGCGGCAACGACTTAAAAGTATTTGATACCGATGCCGGCCGGATTGGGATCCTGATCTGTTATGATGTAGAGTTCCCGGAGCTATCGCGCATTTTAGCCAGCCAGGATATGCAGATTCTGTTTGTACCATTCCTTACCGATACCCAAAACGGCTACAACCGGGTTAAGTTTTGCGCCCAGGCCCGCGCGGTAGAAAACGAGTGCTATGTGGCAATAGCCGGCTGCGTGGGTAACCTGCCCAACGTAAATAACATGGATATCTCTTATGCGCAATCAGCGGTATTTACACCGTCAGATTTTGGATTTCCCACAAACGGTATCCAATCCGAAGCTACTCCAAACAGCGAGATGATCGTTATTGCAGATGTCGATCTATCGGTGTTAAGCGCCCTGCATGAGTATGGCAGCGTGCAGAATTTGAAAGATAGACGGACGGACTTATACGGGATCACATTTAACGGGAAGAAAGTTTAATAGCAATTCATACATTGCAACAAATATTGATTGCAATGATTTTTCGTAGCGTTGAACCTAAACCCTATATTAAACTTAGAATAATAGCCACCTTAATTGATTATGGCATATATCTGATTTTTTTCGTCATATACCTCTACATTTTCGACGAAAACCCCGAACCTGGTGAAGCAAGTGTTACGGGCATTATGGCATTGCCTTTAATTATGGTTTGGTTTATATATTTTGTGATTATAGAGTCAACTTCTCAAGCGACGCCCGGGCATGATATTGTAAAATTAACCCTATTGATATTTTCATATACGGGATTCCTGCTTTAATTTGCATTTCAAAAACGCCAAAACATCAAAGATTAGGCGATCTTTGGGCGAACACCTTAGTAGTAAAAGCCACAGATATTACCGAAAAAGAAATAACGTTTTAAGCACATGATTATTAAGCAACATTATACCATCTCCGGCGCTAAAGGCCGCGGGATGACGGCAGATATTAATTATAATACCCTTCACCCCTATGCGCCACTAGTGATCTTTGCACACGGCATTAGGGGTTTTAAGGACTGGGGTGCGCATAACCTGGTTGCCAATTACTTTGCCGAGAACGGCTTCCGTTTCCTCAAATTCAACTTTTCGCACAATGGCACCACAGCAGATAAGCCCACCGAATTTGCCGACCTGATAGCTTTTAGCGATAATACTTTCTCATTAGAATTGGAAGATCTGAAATCGGTTATTGATTTTGCCTGCGGCGGCTCGGCCATCCCGCGGGTTAAAAGCGTTTATGTTATTGGGCACAGCCTGGGTGGGGGTATCAGCATTGTAAAAACCGCCGAAGATAAACGCATTGCTAAAATGGTTACCATGGCGGCCATATCCAGCTTCTACAACCTCTGGCCAAAAGAGGCCGAAAAGCAATGGCGGTTGCAGGGTGTGATGTATATGAAAAATTCGCGCACCGGGCAAAATATGCCGTATAAATCATCGCTATTAAAAGACTTGGATGATAACCCGATACGTTTAGATATCCCGCTTAGGGCATCAGAAATAACACAACCGTGGCTAATCATTCATGGTGATGCCGATACCAGCGTACCTTTAAGTAATGCTGAATTGCTGCATGTGGCCCAACCGCTGGCGGGCCTGCTGGTAATACCAACTGCCGACCACGTGTTTAATGCTTCGGAGCCATATCAACCAACCGAGCTACCCACTCAATTATTGGCATTTTGTGATGCTGCCATTAATTTTTTTAAGCTATAATTGCTGTTACAGCCATCTGGAAGCAATCTTTCAAAGTTATATGGTTTAAATAGCACCACAAGTTTTATAATTGTTAATGAGTTTAGCCGGAGCAAAAAAACAGGGCCGTAAATTTTTAAATACCATACCAACCGAAGAAGCCGGTTTTGGTATAATGATCCCGATACTGCGCGAGCACATTAATAATACGGCCCAAAACGTCCCCAAAGCACCAATAACTGTTCCAAAAACGGATCTATCCGTATACCAAACACCACCGGCAAGCGGCTTACGAATTACTTGGGTTGGGCATAGCAGTTTGCTGATCGAGGTCGATGGCATCCGTATTTTAACCGACCCGGTTTGGAGCCAGCGGGTATCTTTTTCACAAGCTTTTGGCCCTAAAAGATTTTTCCAGCCGCCGATAGCATTAAAAGACCTGCCCCCGCTGGATGTGGTTATTGTATCGCACGACCATTACGACCACCTGGACAAAGCCACTATCAAATTCTTCGCGGGCAAGCCAATACAATTCATCACACCTATGGGTGTTTGCAAATACCTGGAAGATTGGGGCATCCTGAAAAACTATATCCACGAGGTGGACTGGGGGGATAGCGTGATGATAGGCGATTGTAACATTACGGCTGCACCATCAAGGCACTTCTCGGGCCGCGGCATTTTCAACCGTATGGAAACACTTTGGGCATCCTTTGTGATAAAAGGTCCCAAGCATAATATATTCTTCGGTGCCGATTCTGGCTGGTTCCCTGGCTTTGCAGAAATTGGCGAAGCCTTTGGCCCGTTTGACCTCACCATGCTGGAGATAGGCGCATACGGCAAATACTGGCCGGATATCCACATGGGGCCAAATAATGCTACCAACGCCCACCTTGCCTTAAAAGGCAAGCTGATGATGCCATTACATTGGGCAACCTTTAACCTGGCGCCACACGCCTGGTACGAGCCGGGCGAACGCCTGGTAAAATACGGCGAAGAGAAAAACATCAAACTATTCATCCCCCAGCCCGGTAAACCCACCGAGGTAAAAGACCCATATAATTCTGAATGGTGGAAGCCTTTTATGAGTGGTTAGAAGAAGCAAGATATTTAGAATCAGGAATCAAGAAAAAAAAAGTCGACCAGTTTGATTTTAAGGCTCCAAAATGATGTAAATTTACTTGTATGAATAGCACAGTATCATTCTATAAAGTTTTATTTATACTGATGCTGTTCGGCTTGGCATCGCAGGCGCAAACCGTTATACCGCTTTGGGCCAAAGGCGCGCCGGGTTTCGAGAACCGCCGTAACGAGCCTGAACAGGCTAAAGATTACTGGGTAAAAAATATCCACAACCCCTCAATTACCGTTTACCTGCCCCCTGCCGATAAAGCAAACGGTGCAGCCGTAGTAATTTGCCCGGGTGGCGGGCACCGCTTACTGGTATTTAATGCCGAGGGCGTTGCACCTGCCAAATTCTACAATGAGCTGGGAGTTGCCGTTTTCATATTAAAGTATCGTTTAGGCAGGGATACCTTGTCGCCTTACAAGGTTGACATCCACCCTAAACAGGATGCTTACCGTGCCATGCGTTTGGTGCGTAGCCGTGCGGCGGAGTTTCATATCGATACCAACCGGATCGGCATGATGGGCTTTTCGGCAGGTGGTGAGGTGGTAGATATGGTGGCCTTTAGCGGTTGGCAAGGCGACCCAAAAGCCGCCGACCCGATAGATCGTGGCAACGCCAAACCAAATTTTATTGTACAGGTTTATCCCGGCCCGGGCTTTGTGCCCGAGAAGATCCCGGCAGATGCACCTCCCGCGTTTTTGGTTGCGGCTAATGATGATGCTTGCTGCTCGTTACCAATCATCCAATTATTACAACACTATCGCGAAGCAAAAGTACCGGTTGAAATGCATATGTATGCCCGTGGCGACCATGCCTTTAATATGGGCACCAACCGCAAATTAAAGTCCATTAACAACTGGCCGCAGCGCCTCGCCGATTGGCTGGAGGATAGTAATATTTTGCAACCCGAGCGGAAGAAGGTATTACACTAAAATCCAGAGATTGGGTAGCCTCTACAAGGTAAAAAACTTTCTATTAGCGCTTTTACCAAGCGGTAGCCCCAATGGAGCATACCTGCCAATTATATTCTAAAACTGAAATTAATTAAAAATGACCTGTAGGGACAACCGCTTTGTAGAAAAAAAATGATAATTATGCGTGCCTTAGGTACGCTCCAGATTAAACATGGCAATTAGATGATCCGTCAATTAAAACGTATTGCTCCCTTTAACGTTATTACTAAAAGGAGATAAAGAAATGGCAAACTTCCAGGATATTATAGCTTCAGAAAAACCCGTATTGGTAGATTTTGCTGCCGAGTGGTGCGGCCCGTGTAAAATGATGCCGCCAATTTTAAAACAGGTTAAAGATGCCCTTGGCGACAAGGTTACCATCATTAAAATAGACATTGATAAAAACCCGGCTGCTGCAACTGCCTACCGTGTACAAAGCGTTCCCACTTTAATGATCTTCCAAAACGGCGAAAGCAAATGGCGACAAAGCGGCGTAATGCAGGCTAATCAACTGCAACAGGTTATTCAGCAATATATTAAATAGCAGGCGACGGACAGCTTAAGGCATTATTTAAAGTGTTCACGTTTGAGATGTGAACACCACAACAGTTTTCATAACAACCTCATAATCAATAAGCCAATTTTTAGACCTGTCTAAAAATTGCGTTTTTTGTTGGGTTTTTTAATAATTATACCTTTTAAATGAACAAATTATTTTGTTTCTGCCACAGGTGCTTCCTATTTATCGGCAGGCTTACGCAGGTACAGCCATGATAGCAGGTACAGGCAAGGCAGGCCTAATAAAAAGCCGCCCACAACATCTGTAAACCAGTGCGCGCCTAAGTAAATTCGCGAAAAAGGGATGGTAAATATCAAAAAAGCGCTTAAAAAGCCAACACCATATCTAAGCCAATTAGGAATCTTGTCCAACTGGAGCATCAGCAATATCATAAATCCAAAAAACACCACGTAGAACAATACATGCCCGCTCGGGAAGCTCTGCTGCGTGGTTTCGGATAAGATCTTTACAAGACCTTTTGAAGGCCGCGGGCGATTAACCAGGACTTTTACAAGGGTGCTAATTAAACCCGTTAAACCCGTTGCCAGCACATAAACAGCTACCTTTTTATATTTAAAAACGAAGAACAGCACACTGCTAACCAAAAGCAATATTACTGACTCGGGCATGTAGCCTGGCGTACTGATCAGAAACATAGCTTTATCAAAAAAAATATTTTGATGCTCCTGAATCTCGCGCGATACTTTAACATCGATAGGCATAACAGGATATAGCGCTACCAAAACGGAGAGTGTTATAAAGCCTGCGGTAATAAGTGTCAGTACTAACAGTAATATATGCTGCCTGCGGATGTTCATTAATTTATACCAGGTCTTTTAAGTGTTTGTAGTTGGCTTTAATGGTATCTACTACCTCGTCCATGCGGCCGTTAAGCATCAGTTTAGTCATGGATAATGCCATACCCTTTACTTGCGCTAATTCCACTTTTGGCGGCATCGCCAAAGCGTTAGGGTCGGTAAATATATTTATTAAAGCCGGGCCTTTGTATATTAATCCTTCAATTAATGCCTGTCTTGCCTCTTCCGGGTCTTTAACAGTGATGCCTTTTATGCCCATTGCCTTAGCAACCATCGCAAAATCGGGGTTATGCATTTCGGTTTGCCAATTGGGCAGGCCCGCAACTTCCATCTCCAGCTTTACCATCCCTAACGAGCGGTTATTAAACACAATGATCTTTATCGGCAGGTTGTATTGGGTGATGGTCGCCAGGTCGCCCATTAGCATCGACAGGCCACCATCACCACATAAAGCTATAACTTGCCTTCCCGGCATAGCCAAAGCAGCTCCTATGGCTTGTGGCATAGCGTTAGCCATAGATCCATGATTGAACGAGCCTATCATTTTACGTTTACCCGTAGCATTAATATAACGCGAACCCCACACGCATGACATACCGGTATCTACCGTAAAAATGGCGTCGTCGGTAGCTAATTCGTCAATCAAACTGGCAATAAACTCCGGGTGGATATTTTCTTTTTTACCGGTATCTTTTACGTAGATCTTCATGTTCTCTTTAACATGCGCGTAAAACTCCAATTGCGCTTTCAGGAAGCTGTCGTCCTCATGCTGCTCAACGTGTGGCAGCAAAGCATCCAAAGTATCTTTAACAGATCCGCTCAATCCAACATCAACCTTGGCACGGCGGCCAATGCGTTCGGGTTTAATATCTACCTGTACAATTTTGCAATTGGTAGGCATAAATGGCGCGTATGGGAAATCAGTACCTAATAAGATCAATAGTTCAGATTCGTGCATACTTTGGTATGCCGATGGCAAGCCTAACAGGCCCGTCATACCCACCTCGTTAGGATTGTTGAACTGGATATCCATTTTAGAGCGGAAAGAGTAAGCTACCGGCGCATTAAGTTTCTGCGATAAGGCAACAACTTCATCATGCGCGTCGGCGGCCCCTATTCCACAAAAAATGGTGATTTTTTTATGCTGATTAACCAAAGCAGCAAGCTTGTTTATATCAGCATTATTAGGGCGGATTACCGCTACAGGGTCAAAGTTTTGGGTAGATGTGGTAATGTCTTCGGCATCCATGCTGGTCAGATCGCCCGGCACACCAATTACCGATACACCTTTACGATGTAATGCGGCCTGGATGCCTCCTTGAAGCATTCTTGGGAACTGTTTTGGTGTAGTGGCAACCTGGTTGTAGTGGCTGCAATCGTCAAACAATTTAATGGTGTTGGTTTCCTGGAAGTATTCGGTACCATACTCAAAGCTGGCTACGGTTGATGCTATGGCTATAACCGGTGCACCTGAGCGGTGAGCATCGTACAAACCATTAATGAGGTGCACGTGGCCCGGGCCGCTGCTGCCCGCACAACAGGCTAAGTTACCTGTTATCTGCGCCTCTGCTCCTGCTGCATACGCACCGGCCTCCTCATGGCGAACATGGATCCATCGGATACTTCCTTCGCGCCTTACGGCATCATTAACCTCGTTCAGGCTATCACCTGTTACGGCGTATATTCTTTTGATGCCCGCGTTAACCAGCATTTCAACCATTTGATCTGCTACCTTTGCCATACTTAATTTAAATATTATACTATCTAAACCCAGGAAGCAGGCGAGGGTTTTAAATTTCGATAAACATTACAAAACATTAATGCACAAAAAAGCCTCCCGAAATTCGGGAGGCTTTTAATACTTTAAGTTGAATAATAAATTATTCGCCTTTTTCAGCGTTTTTTTCCTTGTCGTCAGCTGCAGGAGCTTCGGTAGCAGGAGTTTCTTCAACAGCCGGTGCAACTTCAGCTACAGCAGTTTCTGTTGCGGCAACAGCAGGCTCAGCTTTTACTTTAGAAGCTCCACCACGGCGACGTGTTGTTTTCTTCTCAGCTTTAGCGTCAACATCTTTACCGTAAACAGTGTTGTAGTCAACTAACTCAATGATCGCCATTTCAGCGTTATCGCCTAAACGGTTCTCTAATTTAACAATACGTGTGTAACCACCCGGGCGATTAGCAATTTTCTCAGCAATTTCACGGAACAGGATGTTCACGGTGTCTTTGTCTTGTAAATAGCTAAACACAGTACGGCGAGAGTGTGTAGTATCGTTTTTTGATTTAGTTAAAAGTGGCTCAACGTAACCGCGCAATGCTTTTGCTTTTGCCAATGTTGTTGTAATACGCTTGTGTAGAATAAGCGAAGACGCCATGTTAGCCATCATCGCTTTGCGGTGGCTGTTTGTACGACCTAAATGGTTTAATTTTTTTCCGTGTCTCATTTGTTTGTTAATTTGTGCACGTGCATACCGTCAGGCGAACTTAATCAAGCCATCGGAATTATGCCCTCGCTTATTTATTAATAATGCTGAGTGGTGAGCCGTAAATGGTGAGTAATTAAAACCACTCTCTATTCAACAACTAAACCCTCTCTAAAAAATTATTCTTCGTCTAACTTAAATTTAGAAAGGTTCATACCAAAAGATAAGCCTTTTGATTTAACCAGGTCTTGTATTTCAGTTAATGATTTTTTACCAAAATTTCTGAATTTTAACATATCAGCAACATCGTAAGAAACCAGGTCTGCAAGGCTACGGATATCAGCAGCTTTTAAGCAGTTAAGTGCGCGGACTGACAAGTCAAGATCAACCAATTCAGTTTTAAGAATTTTACGCATGTGTAAAATTTCTTCATCAACTTCTTTAGTTTCTTCTTTAGCCTGGGCCTCAAGCATCATGTTCTCATCAGAGAACAGCATGAAGTGCTGAATTAGGATCTTAGCAGCTTGTTTCAATGCATCCTCAGGATGGATTGAACCATCTGTAGAAATATCAAGGATCAGTTTCTCGTAATCTGTTTTTTGTTCAACACGATAGTTCTCTAAAGTGTATTTTACATTTTTTATAGGTGTAAAGATAGAGTCGATAGCTATCACGCCTACATTAGCATCAGGATTTTTGTTTTCCTCGTTGCTGATGTAACCACGGCCTTTGGCAACTGTAAGCTCAACTTCAAGCGTTACTGATGAATCCATGTTACAAATAACAAGATCAGGGTTCAATACTGTAAAGTTGTTTGAAAACTTAGTAATATCACCTGCAGAAAAAGCATCCTGGCCGTTAATGATCACAAATATTTTCTCATTATCGCCCGATTCACCTGTTTTTTTGAAACGTACTTGCTTCAAGTTAAGGATGATCTCGGTTACATCTTCAACCACACCTTTGATGGTCGAAAACTCATGCATTACTCCAGAAAAACGTACTGAAGTAATAGCAAAACCTTCTAATGAAGAAAGTAAGATACGACGCAGAGCATTACCAATGGTTATACCGAAGCCTGGTTCTAACGGACGAAACTCAAACGTGCCATCAAAATCATTTGATTTCTGCATGATAACCTTGTCTGGTTTTTGAAATGCTAAAATTGCCATTTATATCTTTTGTTTATTGTTAACTAATTTGAAATGATTTTAACCACGAAAATGATTGGCATAATATGCCAACCACTTCCCGGATAATTATCGTTATTATTTTGAATATAACTCGACGATTAGGTTTTCCTTGATGTTCTCAGGAATCTCATCACGATTAGGGTAGTTTAGGAATTTACCTGATAATTCATCGGCGTTCCACTCTAACCAGCTATATTTATTTACTTTACGGCCTGCTACTGAATTAGTAATGCTTTCAAGTGTTTTTGACTTTTCGCGCACTGCGATAACGTCACCAGCTTTTAACGCATAAGAAGCGATGTTTACAACGTTACCGTTAACAGTGATGTGTTTGTGGCCTACAAGTTGGCGTGCACCAGAACGGGTAGGTGCAATACCTAAACGGTAAACTGCATTATCTAAACGTGCTTCTAAGAACTTTAACAAGTTCTCACCAGTGATACCTTCTTTTGCAGATGCAGTGTGGAACAAGTTTTCGAACTGACGCTCTAATACACCGTAAGTGTATTTAACTTTTTGCTTTTCCATTAACTGTACCGCGTACTCAGACTGCTTTCCTCTTCTTTTAGAAGCACCATGCATACCTGGACCGTAGTTTTTTCTCTCTAACGCTTTGTCCGGACCGAAGATCGGCTCGCGGAACCTACGCGCAATTTTTGATTTGGGGCCTGTATATCTTGCCATTATTTGTGTGTTTTAAAGTATCAAACAGCCCGCAGCTGTCGAATCTTAGCTTTAAAAATTAAGTGAATTAAACTCTTCTACGTTTAGACGGACGGCAACCATTGTGTGGAAGCGGTGTAATGTCTTTTATGGTAGTTACTTCGATACCTGTTGTTTGCAGTGTACGGATAGCAGACTCGCGGCCTGAACCCGGACCTTTAACAAATACCTCTACTTTGCGCAGACCTAAGTCGTAAGCAACTTTACCGCAATCGCCAGCAGCTTGACCGGCAGCGTATGGGGTATTTTTTTTAGAACCTTTAAAACCCATTTTACCTGCAGAAGACCATGATATAGCCTGGCCGCTTTTGTTGGTAAGGGTGATAATGATGTTGTTAAAAGTTGCGTTGATGTGTGCTTCGCCTACTGACTCAACAATAACAACACGTTTTTTGGTAACTTTTTTGCTTTTAGCCATTTTGTTTTTAATTATTGATTTGGTGAATTACTGAGTTAGTGATTGTAACTCGGACCCACTAATCGCTTTAATTCTAATTATTCCTGGCAAGCTTAAAGTATTAACTACCCACCGCTCACCAATCAACTATTTACTATTTAGTAGCTTTCTTTTTGTTAGCAACTGTTTTACGTTTTCCTTTACGGGTACGTGAGTTGTTTTTAGTGCGTTGGCCACGTAGGGGTAAACCTTTACGGTGACGGGTACCACGGTAGCAACCGATATCCATTAAACGTTTGATGTTAAGCTGAACTTCTGAACGTAGGGAACCTTCAACTTTAACTTTATCGTTGATGATGGTACGGATAGCAGTTAACTGATCATCATTCCAATCCTGAACTTTGATGTTAACATCGATACCTGCTTCAGTTAAGATGTTTTGGGCTGTAGTACGGCCAATACCGTATATATAGGTTAAACCTATTTCGCCTCTTTTATTTTTTGGTAAATCAATACCGGAGATCCTTGCCATATTTGTTTTTTGTTTTTAAGTAATACCGAACGGCGGGCCACCGTTGTGCGGCTTATTACAATTCCTTTTTAATTATCCCTGACGCTGCTTATACTTAGGGTTCTTTTTGTTTATCACATAAAGTTTCCCGTTACGGCGGATGATCTTACAATCAACACTGCGTTTTTTAATGGATGCTCTAACTTTCATCTCGTTTGTTATTTATATCTGTAGGTTATTCTTCCTTTTGTTAAATCATACGGGCTCATCTCTAGTTTCACTCTGTCGCCAGGTAATATTTTGATGTAGTGCATCCGCATTTTTCCGGATATGTGTGCAATAATCTCGTGGCCGTTCTCAAGTTCAACTCTAAACATAGCATTAGATAATGCTTCGCGAATTGTTCCATCTTGCTCAATCGAGGATTGTTTTGCCATATTTTATTGATTATTACTTAATTATCCACCCCAAAACCGGGATGCAAAATTAATAAAAATTATTTACTTTTTATTCTTTTCTTCTAAAACTTTATCAATGTAGTCAAACGTCGATAAAATATCGGGTTTCCCCCTTTTTACAGCTACCGTATGCTCGTAGTGTGCCGATGGTTTTTTATCAACGGTTGATACCGTCCATCCATCATCCCAAAACTTAACACCGGCACGGCCTGCATTTATCATCGGCTCAATGGCAATTACCATTCCTTCCTCTAATTTAATACCTGCACCACGTTTGCCATAATTAGGAACTTCGGGCTTCTCATGTAAGCGTGTACCTACACCATGGCCAACCAATTCTTTAACTACACCAAAACCGTTCTTTTCGGCGTGCTCCTGCACCGCGTAGCCTATGTCGCCAATGCGCATGCCTACAACAGCTTTCTCTACACCAAGGTCTAAACACTCGCGGGTTACGCGCATTAGCTTCTTGGTAGCCTCATCAACCTCGCCAATGGCAAAGGTAAAGGCAGAGTCGCCGAAGTACTTATTCAGGATCACACCACAATCAACCGATACCAGGTCGCCCTCTACCAACGCTTTGTTAGTTGGGAAACCGTGTACCACCTGGTCATTAAGCGAAATACATAATGAATAAGGGAACCCATTATAGTTTAAAAATGCCGGAACCCCTCCGTTGTCACGGATAAAGGTTTCGGCAAGTTTATTTAATTCTAAAGTAGTAATACCTGGGCCAATAACTTTCGCTATTTCCCCATGTGTTTTGGAAACAAGTAAAGAACTTTCTCTTATCAGTTCTATTTCTTCAATAGACTTATAGATGATCTTTGGCATGTTTATTAGATAACCGGCGGGGTTGCACCAGAAGCTGTAGGGATACTTGCACGGCCTTTGATACGCCCTGTTTTCATTAAACCATCATAATGACGCATTAACAAATGACTTTCAACCTGCTGTAAAGTATCTAACACTACACCCACAAGGATGATCAATGATGTACCGCCGAAGAATCTTGCAAAGATGCTACTCACACCTACCAAACTGGCCAAAGCCGGTATAATAGCGATGATGGCTAAGAAAATAGAACCCGGTAAAGTTATTCTTGAAATAACCCCATCGATGTAATCTGCAGTAGATTTACCTGGTTTAACACCCGGGATAAAGCCACCGTTCTTTTTCATATCATCAGCCATCTGGTTAGGATTAACTGTAATAGCAGTGTAGAAGTAAGTGAATAGTATAATTAATATACCAAACGTTACATTATGCTGCCAAGAGTTATAGTTTGATAATGATATTAACAAACCGTTAGAACTTGCATTAGGAAAAAACTGAGAAACAGTTGCGGGAATAAACATTAATGCTTGGGCAAAAATAATAGGCATTACACCAGCAGCATTCACCTTTAAAGGTATATACTGGCGTACGCCACCATATTGTTTGTTGCCTACAATACGTTTTGCGTATTGTACGGCAATTTTACGTGTACCCTGTACTATTAATATGGTAAACATTACCACACCAAGCAGTGCCACAATCTCAACAATAAAGGTAATTAAACCACCTGCACCGTTTGTACGTGAATCAAACTCAACAACAACCGCGCTTGGTAACTGAGCTATGATACCTGTCATGATGATCAATGAGATACCGTTACCGATACCTTTATCAGTAATCTTCTCGCCCAACCACATAACAAATAAGGTACCTGCAGTTAATACGCATACGTTCAATATTGTAAATAAAGGGTTAGAGATAGACATAGCATCGGCACTAACCTGTGATTTGAGGTACCCAATAGCCTGTAGCGCTGTAATTGCTATAGTTAGGTAACGTGTCCACTGGTTAATTTTGTTACGGCCGCTTTCGCCTTCTTTTTGTAATTTAATAAAGTATGGTACCGCAATACCTAATAATTGCACCACAATTGAAGCAGAGATATAAGGCATAACACCTAATGCCAAAATAGAAGAACGTGAGAACGATCCTCCGGCAAACATGTTTAACAAGCCTACAAGCCCTTCTTTATTTTGTGTAGCATTTAGTGATGCCGCTTTTACGCCAGGCAAAACAATATACGAGCCAACACGATATATCAAAAGAAATAAGAGTGTGTTTAAAATACGCACTCTTAGATCTTCAATTTTCCAGATATTGGATAATGTGGTGAAAAATTTCTTCATCGAAATTATAACTTTACAATAGTTCCGCCGGCCGCTTCAATAGCTTTTTGTGCAGTAGCGGTAAATGCGTGTGCTTTAACCTCTAATTTAGCTTTTAATTCGCCACGGCCAAGAATTTTAACCAATTCGTTACGAGAAGCTAAACCGTGCTCTTTCAGGATATCGAAATCTACTGTTACCAGTGAAAATTTCTCAACCAATTGTTGTAACACATCAAGGTTTACACCTGTGTATTCAACACGGTTAGGGTTTTTAAAACCAACCTTAGGCACACGGCGTTGTAATGGCATCTGGCCGCCTTCAAAACCTACCTTGGTAGATGTACCTGAACGTGAACCGGCACCTTTATGGCCACGGGTTGATGTACCGCCACGGCCAGAACCTGTACCACGGCCAATTCTTTTTCTATTTTTAGTAGAACCTTCTGCAGGTTTAAGATTACTTAAATTCATGATATTAAATATTTTCTACTGCTACAAGGTGGTTTACTTTACGTACCATACCTATAATAGCAGCAGTGGCTTCAACTTCCACGCTGTGGTTAATTTTTTTAAGACCTAAGGCCTCAACGGTTTTTTTCTGGCGCTCGCTTCTGTCGATAACGCTTTTAATTTGTGTTATTTTGATTTTCGACATGACTGATTATCCGTTAAATACTTTACCTAAACTAATACCGCGATGTTGTGCTACAGTAACTGCATCACGTAATTGTGATAATGCAGATACGGTTGCTTTAACCACGTTGTGCGGGTTTGATGATCCTTTAGATTTTGCCAATACATTGTGTATACCGGCACTCTCTAACACTGCACGCATTGCACCACCAGCTATAACACCAGTACCGTTTGCAGCAGGTTTTAAGAATACAAAACCACCAGAGAATTTACCTATTTGCTCGTGAGGGATAGTGTTGTTGATAATTGGAACTTTTACCAAGTTCTTTTTAGCATCATCAATACCTTTAGCAATAGCTTCGGTAACTTCTTTTGCTTTACCTAAACCATAACCTACAACACCGTTCTCGTCACCTACTACCACTATGGCAGAAAAGCTGAATGTACGGCCACCTTTGGTTACTTTGGCCACACGTTGTATGCTCACCAGGCGATCTTTTAATTCGATCTCGCTGGTTTTTACTCTTTTTATGTTGATTGTTGACATTTCCTGTTTCGATTAAAAGTTTAAACCACCTTCACGTGCACCTTCGGCCAATGATTTGATACGGCCATGATACAGGTAACCATTCCTGTCAAACACTACATCTTTAATACCTGCAGCAATAGCTTTTTCGGCTACTAATTTACCTACAGCAGTAGATTGGTCTGATTTGGTTGTACCACTTGCAACAAAATCTTTTGATAATGATGAAGCTGATACAATAGTTTTACCAGTAACATCGTCAATAATTTGTGCGTAGATGCCTTTATTGCTTCTGAATACAGATAAACGTGGGCGTGCTGTTGATCCTGAAAGGCGTTTTCTGATGCCTTTTTTAATCCTGTCTCTTCTTGATAATTTCATGACGATTATTTTTTAGATGCTGATTTACCTGCTTTTCTTCTCAATATTTCGCCAACAAACTTGATACCTTTACCTTTGTAAGGCTCTGGAGTACGTAACGAGCGTATTTTTGCCGCAACTTGTCCAATCAATTGTTTATCGTTTGATTCCAGGATGATGGTTGGGTTTTTACCCTTCTCAGCAGTGGTTGTAACTTTAATTTCTACTGGTAATTGAAACACATAGTGGTGAGAATAACCCAACACAAGATCTAATGTATTGCCGGTATTAGTTGCGCGGTAACCCACACCTACTAATTCCTGCTCAATTTTGTAACCGATGGTTACACCAACAACCATGTTATTTATAAGCGACCGGTATAAACCGTGTAACGCTTTATGACGTTTTTGCTCTGAAGGGCGTTTAACCAATAACTGGTCGCCTTCTTGCTCAATGATGATATCTCTATCAACTGCCTGTTGCAATTCACCTTTTGGGCCTTTAACAGTAACAACATTATCTGCTGATACAGTAACGGTAACACCGGTGGTTAACGCAATAGGTGCTTTTCCTATTCTTGACATTGCTTAATTTCCTCCTATTAATAAACGTAGCATAAAACTTCGCCACCCACATTTTGTGTACGAGCTTCTTTATCGGTCATTACACCTCTTGAAGTCGATAAGATAGCGATACCTAAACCATTTAATACGCGTGGCAGGTTATCCATGCCGGCGTATTTTCTCAAACCTGGTTTACTAATACGTGAAATGCTGCGGATTGCAGGAATTTTAGTTATTGGGTGGTATTTCAAAGCAACTTTGATAGTGCCTTGAGGACCGTTATCCTCAAACTTGTAATTAGCAATGTAACCTTTTTCGAAAAGCACTTTAGTGATTTCCTTTTTCAGATTTGATGCAGGAATTTCAACAACCCTATGGTTGGCTTTAATAGCATTCCTTACTCTTGTAAGATAATCTGCGATTGGATCTGTATTCATTATTGTTGTTTATGATAGTGGTTTCCTTCCGGTAACATCCCGGGTGACCTTCTATCGGTTAATTCTTTATAAAATTTGAGCCGCGAAATTACAAAAAAATTCAAAACATATTGTAGTATGTTTTGAATTCAATTTCGTTCCCGATATTTTGCTTACCAGCTTGCCTTTTTAACACCTGGTATTTTACCAGCTAGTGCCATATCACGGAATGTAACACGTGATATACCAAACTGGCGCATGTAACCACGCGGGCGGCCTGTTAATTTACAACGATTGTGTAATTTTACCGGTGATGAAGCTTTAGGCAATTTGTCTAAACCTATGTAATCACCAGCTGCTTTTAACGCTGCTCTTTTTTCAGCAAATTTTGCTACTAATTTGGCACGTTTTACTTCACGAGCCTTTACGCCTTCTTTAGCCATTGTTAGTTGGTGTTTGATTTTTAAATGGTAAACCAAATTGTTTCAGTAACTCCAATGCTTCAACATCGTTAGTTGCCGAGGTTACAAAGGTAATATCCATACCCTGGATCTTGTTGATCTTGTCAATGTTGATCTCCGGGAAGATAATTTGCTCTGATATACCTAAGGTATAGTTTCCGCGACCGTCAAAGCCTTTGTCGTTGATACCTTTAAAGTCACGTATACGTGGCAGGGCAACAGCAATTAAGCGGTCTAAGAACTCATACATAGTATTATCACGTAAAGTTACACGTACGCCAATCGGCATACCTTTACGTAATTTAAAGTTTGAGATATCCTTTTTAGATTTTGATGAAACAGCTTGCTGACCGGTGATGGTTGTTAGCTCGGTGATCGTGTTCTCGATAAGTTTTTTATCGGTAGTAGCACCGCCAACACCCTGGTTGATAGCAATTTTTTGCAATTTAGGAACCTGCATTACGCTTTTGTAGGCAAATTTTTCCTTAAGCGCTGTGCGGATATCTTCCTTATATTTTGTTTTTAATCTTGGTATGTAAGTCATTACTTAATTTCCTCCCCTGATTTTTTTGATACTCTAACCAATTTGCCGGCATCGTTTAATTTACGGCCTACGCGGGTTGTTTTACCTGTTGAAGGTTCAACCAGTGCCAGGTTAGATATGTGTATAGCAGCTTCCTGCTTTACAATACCGCCGTTAGGGTTGGCTGCATTAGGCTTAGTGTGTTTAGATACCATGTTGGCACCTTCAACTATAGCCCTGTTTTTTTCAATGATAACTTCAACTATTTTACCTTGTGATCCTTTTGAATCTCCGGCTATTACCTTAACTAAATCGCCCTTGCGGATCTTTAATTTAGCTGGTTTTGTGTTTTTCTTTTCCATATTACAATACCTCCGGTGCTAATGATACAATTTTCATAAATTGTTTTTCACGTAATTCTCTGGCAACAGGGCCAAAGATACGTGTGCCCCTTGGCTCATCCTGGTTGTTTAACAAAACGGCTGCGTTGTCGTCAAAGCGGATATATGAACCATCTTTCCTGCGGATCTCTTTCTTGGTTCTAACCACTACTGCTTTAGATACAGTACCTTTTTTTACGTTACCTGATGGTAAAGCACTTTTTACGGTAACTACTATCTTATCGCCAATAGAAGCATATCTTTTACCTGTACCACCTAATACGCGTATCACTAAAACTTCTTTAGCTCCGCTGTTATCGGCTACATTTAATCTTGATTCCTGTTGTACCATGTTATTTAGCCCTCTCTAAAATTTGAACTAATCTCCAGTTTTTGTTTTTGCTCAACGGACGGGTTTCCATAATCAATACGGTATCACCAACACCACATGTGTTAGTTTCGTCATGAGCCATAAATTTGGTAGTCTTCTTTACGAATTTACCATAGATTGGGTGTTTCACCTTCCGCTCTACAGCAACCACAATAGACTTTTCCATCTTATTGCTTACTACCAGGCCGGTACGTGTTTTTCTTAAATTTCTTTCCATTGTTTTCCGACGCTTAAAAATTAATTCTGTTCAGAAGCTGACGCCGCCTTGCGTTTTGTTAATTCAGTAGTTAAACGAGCAATATCCTTACGCACTTTAGTAATGCGGGTTGGGTTCTCAATAGCCGAAACAGCGTGTGCAAATTTCAGTTTAGTAAGAGTTGATTTTTCCTCGCCCAGTCTTGCTGACAATTCTTCGGTTGTAAGCTCTAAAATTTCTGAGTTCTTCATGTTCTTTATTGTTGTTGTAATGTTAGAAAGTTTAAATGTGTTAATGTTACCTAATGGCGGCTGCAAATAACAACCTTTCAACACTTACAACTTTCAACCTTAAATTTATGCTTCTACGTAATCCCTACGTGTTACAAATCTTGTTTGCACAGGTAGCTTTTGTGCTGCCAGGCGTAAAGCCTCTTTTGCAACGTCCAAAGGCACACCTTCTGCTTCAAATATCATCCTGCCCGGGCGTACAACTGCAACCCAGTATTCCGGTGCACCTTTACCTTTACCCATACGTACCTCTGCTGGTTTTTTGGTTATGGGTTTGTCAGGGAATATCCTGATCCACACCTGGCCTTCACGTTTCATGAAACGTGTAACAGCGATACGTGCAGCCTCGATCTGACGACTGGTTATCCAGGCGGCTTCGAGTGATTTTATACCGAAAGATCCGAATGAAAGCTCAGTACCACGACTGGCTAAACCTTTCATCCTGCCTTTTTGCATCTTTCTGAACTTCGTTCTTTTTGGCTGTAGCATTTTATTAAGCTTTTATATCCTCACGGATATGTCTTTTCTAATTCTTGTTATCTTCTTCCGGGGCCGCCTGGACGGTTACCACCACCTTGACCTGGTCCACCTGGACGGCTGTTACCACCACCGCCTCTGCGGTCGTTGTTGCCACCTGGTTTACGATCGCCTCTGCGCTCACCACCTCTTTCGCCGCCACGTGCATTATCACGTCCGCCAAAGCCTGGTGCGCCACCTTCAGGGCGTCCGCCTTTACCGCTTGCGCTGCTTGTACCACCAATGTTTGGAGATAAATCGCGTTTGCCGTAAACCTCACCTTTACAGATCCATACTTTAACACCTATTTTACCATAAGTAGTTAAGGCTTCTGCCAAAGCATAGTCAATGTCAGCACGGAAAGTATGCAAAGGAATTCTTCCTTCTTTATATTGTTCAGTACGTGCCATTTCAGCGCCACCTAAACGGCCTGATGTCATCACTTTAATTCCTTCGGCACCCATTCTCATGGTAGAAGCAATTGTAGTTTTCATAGCACGACGGAAGGAGATACGTGCTTCAAGTTGTTTGGCAATACCTTCGGCAACTAACTGGGCATCAAGCTCAGGGCGTTTTATCTCGAAGATGTTGATCTGAACATCTTTTTTAGTTAATTTTTTTAACTCTTCCTTGATCTTATCAACCTCGGCGCCACCTTTACCAATTACAATACCCGGACGGGCAGTGTGGATGGTTACAGTGATGCGCTTTAAAGTACGTTCTATAACTACTTTAGATACGCCACCTTTGTTGATACGTACTGATAAGTATTTGCGGATCTTTTCGTCTTCAACTAATTTGTCGGCATAGTGATTTCCACCGAACCAATTAGAATCCCAACCGCGGATGATCCCTAACCTGTTACCTATTGGATGTGCTTTTTGTCCCATTTCAAATTAGTTGTTATCGTTTTTACTATCCACAATTAGAGTTACATGGTTAGAACGTTTGCGGATACGGAAACCTCTACCTTGTGGTGCGGGGCGTAACCTCTTTAATTGACGGCCACCACCTACTGATACTTCTTTAACAAATAAGGCACTATCCTCAACACGTTTACCTTCGTTTTTTGCTTCCCAGTTTTTAATGGCTGATAACAAAAGTTTCTCTACACGTATAGCTGCTTCTTTGTTAGTAAATTTTAAGATGTATAACGCTTTCTCAACGTTTTCACCACGGATCAGATCAACCACCAAACGCATTTTGCGTGGTGAAGTTGGACAGTTCTGTAGTTTAGCAACTGAAGAGCCACCCACTACGAGTTTAGCCGCTTCTTTTTGTTGCCTGATTAGTACAGACTTTTTGATTTTAGTTGTTGCTTCCATGCCTTATTTTTTCTTTTCTGCGTGACCGCGGAATGTGCGGGTTGGTGCAAATTCTCCCAACTTGTGACCAACCATGTTTTCTGTTACATACACAGGGATAAATTTATTACCGTTGTGTACTGCGAATGTATGACCAACGAAATCAGGAGAGATCATGGAACGACGTGACCATGTTTTTACAACTGATTTTTTACTTGCATCATTCAAGGTAAGAACTTTTCTTTCCAGGTTATGATCTATGTAAGGTCCTTTTTTAATTGAACGTGCCATTATTATTTCTTCCTTCTTTCAATGATGTAACGATCTGATCCTTTTTTCTTGTCACGGGTTTTGTAACCTTTGGCTAATAAACCTTTGCGTGAACGTGGGTGACCACCTGATGAACGGCCTTCACCACCACCCATAGGGTGATCGACAGGGTTCATGGCTACACCACGAACGCGAGGGCGACGACCTAACCAGCGTTTACGGCCGGCTTTACCAAGCACTGCGTTTGCTTTTTCGCCATTTGAAACGGTACCGATAGTTGCCAAACAAGTTGACAGTATCATACGTGTTTCGCCTGAAGGTAATTTGATGATGGCGTATTTACCATCACGTGCGGATAACTGAGCATAAGTACCGGCGCTGCGGGCAATAACACCACCCTGGCCTGGGTTTAACTCAATGTTGTGGATGATAGAACCTAACGGGATGTTCTTCAAAGGCATGGTATTACCAACCTCTGGTGCAGCAGCCTCGCCAGATACAACTACCGTTCCAACTGTTAAGCCTTCCGGAGCTATCATGTATCGTTTTTCACCATCTACAAAATGTAACAGGGCTATGCGTGCAGATCTGTTTGGATCATACTCAATAGTTGCAACTTTTGCAGGAATGTCAAACTTATTACGTTTAAAATCTATTATCCTGTATGCTTGTTTATGGCCACCACCAAGGTAGCGCATAGTCATTTTACCGCTGTGGTTACGACCGCCTGATCTTTTATTCGCTGCTTCAACCAACGACTTTTCAGGAACGTTTGTTGTAATGTCCGAATTAGATACATCAATCCTGAAACGGGTACCGGGGGTAACCGGTTTAAATCTCTTTACTGCCATCTCTATATTATATATTGCTGTAAAAATCTATTGTTTCACCATCCTTCAGCGTGATGATGGCTTTCTTGTAAGTAGCCGCGCGGCCAGACACTGCACCTGCTTTTGTGTTGCGGGTTTTAAGTTTGCCTATGTATTTCATTGTATTAACTGCTGTAACGTTAACACCATACATAGCCTCAATAGCGCCTTTGATCTGAATTTTGTTAGCTCTGTGGTCAACTTTAAACGCATAGCGATTAAGTTTCTCAGTTAGTTGAGCTACTTTTTCAGTAAGTAAGGGTTTCTTTAAAATTTCCATAATTACTTAGCTAATGCTTCCTCCAAAGTTTTAACAGCGCCTGTAGTTAAGATTAGTTTACCAGCGTTTAACACATCATAGGTGTTAAGCTGCTCAACTGATATAACCTTAGTTTTCTTCAGGTTCCTGCTTGATAAATAAACGTTGTTATTTTCGGCACCTGCTAATACTAATAACGTTTTATCGTTAGTAACATTCAGGTCAGCTTCCATTTTTATATAAGTTTTGGTTGCGATGGCATCAAAGCTGAAATCCTCCAGAACCAAAATGTTGTTATCTTTTGCTTTGTATGATAGAGCTGAAGCACGTGCTAATGATTTAAGCTTTTTGTTTAATTTAAAGCTATAATCACGTGGTTGCGGACCGAAAACACGACCACCACCATTAAACAATGGAGATTTTATGCTACCTGCACGGGCGCCACCTGTACCTTTTTGTTTATGTAATTTGCGGGTACTACCAGCAATTTCATTACGTTGTTTTGATTTGTGCGTACCCTGGCGTTGGTTAGCTAAGAACTGCTTTACATCTAAGTAAATAGCATGATCGTTAGGCTCTACTCCGAATACGGACTCAGGCAGTTGCACCTTGGCACCTGTTTCTTTACCTGATAGATTTAATACGTTGATTTCCATCTTATTTATCCACTATTACGAATGAACCCTTAGCTCCGGGGATAGAACCTTTAACTACAATTAGGTTTTGCTCAGCAAATACTTTAACCACTTCGAGGTTTTGTACTTTAACGCGAACGTTACCCATTTGACCCGCCATACGCATACCTTTAAATACACGAGAAGGCCATGATGATGCACCCAATGAACCTGGAGCACGTAAACGGTTGTGCTGACCGTGAGTTTGCATACCCACACCACTAAAACCGTGACGTTTTACAACACCCTGAAATCCTTTACCTTTTGAAGTACCTACTACATCAACGTAATCGCCTGCGGCAAAAATCTCAACGGTAACAGTGTCACCAAGAGCTTTTTCGTCTTCGAATGTTTTAAATTCAACAAGTTTACGTTTTGGAGTAGTACCGGCTTTTTGGAAATGGCCTTTTAACGGGCCTGAAGTGTTTTTTTCCTTCTTCTCGCCATATGCTAACTGTACAGCTGCATATCCGTCTGTTTCAACAGACCTGATTTGGGTTACTACGCAAGGGCCAGCTTCGATTACAGTACAAGGAATGTTTTTCCCCGCTTCATCGAAAATGCTGGTCATTCCTACTTTTTTACCAATAATTCCTGACATTTTCTTTATTTTATTTGTGCCCATCGAAGCAGTAGGGCTTCGTTCAAGGCATATTATTTCCCCCTTAAGGGACGGCAAAGATAGAAACTTTACATTAATTTTCAAATAGTTATCAAGTTATTTTTAAATAAATATTACGCCAACACAATTACCATTCAATTTAATGATAACCAGCCCATAACTTGTGTATTGAACGAGGTAAGCTGGAAGTGTAATTTGTTAACTTATTATAAACTTGCAACAGCTAAGCCTTTGATTAATTTTAATGTGTATCCGGGGGGAATTTGCCCGCCCAGCTTTTGGGGATTAAGGACAATTAAATATAAGCCAGTTTTTGTTTGATAAAGGGTGGTTTCTACAGCAACTTCCTTAACAATATCGCCATTAGGCCTTATCACTATTTCCTCCATGCTTTTAGGACTAAACTTTAAATAACTCAATTGCATATTAGAGTAAAACGAAGCGATACTATCTGAACGAAGAATTACCTGATAACCCTTGCCAGCTAAACTTAAATAAATATGTTTCAACGGCTCAGGTTTTCCGATCTGATATTCGACTGTAAGGGGTGGATTATTTGCAAATGATGAGTAATAACCAGCTTTCATATTCATTTTAAAAGAATGATGAATAATAGTAATCAATGAATCAAGCGAAGGCAGATCGTAGTTAGTAAGTTTATAGAGTTCTATATTATATTCCTTGCCATACCCCAACGTAACGCTTGGATTTCGATATTTACTTTTATCGCCAACAAAAAACTTCAAGCTATCAATCAAAGGAAATACATTTGAATATGCAGCCGGTATAGTAATTAATGCAATGCGTGGGGCATCGGCAGATTTTGCGTTCGTTTTCTTAATAAGGTTAATTGAGAACCAAATAAACCCAATAAAGAAAAGGATAACTATCGACAGAAAAAATATTAGTAATGGTCTTTCATTTTATCATTAGCTATGATAGCCTTGCAAATTACCCCATCATTAACCTGCGGATCAACTCAGCGCTCTGCTTGTTACCCTCTTCTAACCTGCCGGCAAAAAAGGACTGCACTTCGTTAAAATGTTTTTTGTAGCCTTCCATATCGCCGTACCCAATAATGGCGCTCCACTCCCGCACTGCGGAATGGAACTCTAAGTCATCACCACGGATGGTTTTATCGTACAGGGCAGTTTCTATTGATTCTTCCAATAATTCTTCATTCTTGAATAAATACTCTGCTATACCTAACCTCAATCTGAACGGCGGGGTTTGGCAGATGAGGTTGTCATACGGGTTTACGCCCAGGTGATACCAAGCATCAACCATACTTAATATACTCAGGTGCGAATTTGGCTTTTGGTGGCCCGCATCCCGCGCAAGCGAAAACTCGTTCATAATGCTATCATTAAACATGATGGGTTTGCGGCTTTCATGAAAAACAAAATCGCGCGCGCGGTAAAGGCGGTTCCTAAACTCCTGCTCCTCCTCTTTTATCATCAGCTTAAATAGTTCCGATTCAGATTCGGCATAACGTTTCACCTGTTGGCGTGCATAAGGATTAAGGATAGCCAAACCTGCGTACACGTGGGCTTTGTAGCTAAATATGCGCAGGGTGGTCAGGATCTTTACATTATCGATCCCTCCTATATAAGAGGCATTCTCCCACGGGAAAAACCCAGCCGATTTCCAGGCGGTGCCCATACTCTCGAAACCAACGTGGGTTACAGCCTGCGTGTCGGCTACAATTTTATCGTGTTCGTGATAGTCCGGGATCTCTACAATGTCGGTTTCTAAAGCAGTAAACAGGTCAAGCATGCGCTGGTAAGCATCTGCTTCGCTACGGTGATTAATAAGAATCAGCTTTTGCCCCTTTGGCTCAAAGCCCGGGCCGTGCATGGCATGGAAGGTGATGATCTGCGCATCCGCAGGCAAATATTTTTCAAAGATGGCGATCTCGGGGTGTTTAACAGATGTTTGCCCTGCTACAATAGCACCATATTTGGTAGATGAGCCGTACATGCCCACTACCTGCTCCAGTTTATCGGCCTCTACCGAATAAATGATGAGGTCGCTTACGCGAGATACATCTTTCCCATCATCCATTAGGATGATGCCCAACTGGTCTAACTCATTCTCCAGTCGCTCCCGGTTAAGGGGCATATCGCAGCCGCAAACCGTGTAGCCCGCATTTGCAAAAGCTTTGGCGTAAAGTTTACCCATATCGCCTAAACCTATAATACCTATCCGCATAGTATAAAATAAAGGCCTAATATATGCTTTTTGCCAATTACACCTTATTTATACAGGCATTACTTATCATCCTTGTAAAGATGATGGTGATACACGCCATTTGTTTAAACTATATTTATAAACTTTAAATTATTTGTTACGTTTAACATATTATACATTTACATAGCTTAAACCGATCTGATTAACCCCCGATACCTATAATTTTATGACCAAGCCTTTGAATTTACGGATTACCTTATTAGCGATACTCACTTTAAGCAGCGCAAGCTTTAGCCAAGCGCAGGATACTACAAAAAAAGTAACCGCCGCTAAATTGGTTGCCGCTAAACCCAAATACAGTACCTATAAAAAACCTGTATTTACCAGCGCGCAAATACCGGGCACTACAGCTGTACCAACTGTAGCAGTACCTGCACAACATCGCACCGCGCCTACACAACAATCTGCAGCGCCTGTAGATAAGAGCCTGCGCGGGCAATACCATTACTTGTTGACCAAAGTTTACAATTACCAGCAACCATTGGTTGCAGCGCTTTTTAAAAACTATAACGACACGCTTAGCACTACCCGCAAACAGTTAAAAGCAGCGCAGGCTACTGTTAAAGAACAGGCAAAGGATATAGATACTTTAAAAAAATCATCGACCAGTAAAGACCAGGCGGTGGCCAAATCAAAAGCCAAAGTTGATGAGGTAAGCCTTGTTGGCGTGCCGCTTACTAAAAGCACCTACAATTTAATTATGTGGGGCCTGGTGATAGGCTTTGGCGTTATAGCAGCCATCGTGATCGCGCGTAGTGGCAGCCACAGCCGCGAAGCCAGTTACCGCATTAAGCTTTATAACGAGTTGGAAGAAGAGTATAAAATCTACAAAACCAAAGCTAACGAAAAAGAAAAGAAACTTGCCCGCGAGTTGCAAACAGAGCGTAACAAGAATGACGAATTAATGGGCAATGGCTAATCCACTACAAAAAGCTTTTTTGTTTGGATGGAACCCCGTTAAGTTTAAATGGGAAAATATTGATGACGATATTGAAAAGCTAAAAACCACCGGCAAACTTGTAGATAACTGGAGTGTTGCCAGCCATAAAACCACAGCAATTGGCGACCGCGCCTACCTTGTGCGCCTGGGTGCCGAACCACGTGGTATATTCGGCTCGGGGCATATCGCATCAGAACCTTACCTTGCATCGCGCAATGGGCGCATTTATCATCGTATTAATATCGGTATTGATGCTTTGCTCAATCCTGATAAAGAACGTATCCTTACCTTCGATATACTAAAGACCGGCAAACTTGACGAACAAACCTGGGCGCCGCAGGCATCAGGCATATCTATCAGGCCGCATTTGATTGATGAACTGGAAGGCGTATGGTTAGATCTTTTATCTGATACCTATTACGGGCAACTCTAAATTAATTTCAGCACAGCTACGACGACCTTGATGGTCACCACTGGAAAATTATGCAGACAGATCCTGCATGCCCACAAGTGCAGTAATAACAATTACAAATTAAACAAAAAAGCCATTCGTTAATAACGAATGGCTTTTTTTATAGATCTTCCGGTATATTTATACTTTGATCTCAACTTCAACACCGCTTGGCAATTCAAGCTTCATTAGCGCATCTACAGTTTTTGAGTTTGAGCTGTAGATATCCAATAAACGTTTGTAGGAACATAATTGGAATTGCTCACGTGCTTTTTTGTTAACGTGTGGTGAACGTAAAACAGTGAAAATTTTCTTTTCTGTTGGTAACGGAAGTGGTCCGCTAACTACAGCGCCTGTCGGCTTTACTGTCTTAACGATCTTCTCGGCTGATTTATCAACCAAGTTGTAATCGTACGATTTTAATTTGATCCTGATTCTTTGGCTCATTTTGTTTTTGTTTATGATGATTTAACCGATTAAGGCGATTTCACCGATTTTAAATTGGCCGCCTATAAGAGCTATTAATTATAGATGGCCGGATTTATATATAAAAGTTGATTGGTAACTATTCTATAATCACCAATCAACTAATCTCTAATTACGCGTTAGCAGCAGCTTTTTTGCCTCTTGCTTTAGCAACTATTTCTTCCTGAACGTTACGTGGAGCTTCAGCATAGTGATCAAACTCCATGGTTGAAGTTGCACGGCCAGATGTAATAGTACGTAACTGGGTTACGTAACCAAACATTTCTGAAAGTGGTACAGTTGCTTTAATTACCTGTGCACCTGCACGTGAATCCATACCCAAAAGCTGGCCACGACGACGGTTCATATCACCGATAACATCACCCATATTTTCTTCAGGGGTTAAGATCTCAATCTTCATGATCGGCTCAAGTAATACCGGCTTACATTTTGGTAAAGCCTCACGATAAGCAATCTTAGCAGCTAACTCGAAAGATAGCGCATCTGAATCGACTGCGTGGAATGAACCATCAATTAAACGAACTTTTAAGCCGGTAAGCGGATAACCTGCTAATACACCATTTGCTAATGAAGCTGCAAAGCCCTTTTCAACAGATGGGATAAACTCACGGGGGATTGAACCACCGGAGATTTCGTTAACAAAAGTTAAACCTTCTTTACCTTCATCGTTTGGTGATAATATAACCTGGATATCAGCAAATTTACCACGACCACCAGTTTGTTTCTTATAAGTTTCGCGGTGTTGTGTAGTACCTGTAATAGCTTCTTTGAAAGCTACTTGAGGCGCACCCTGGTTAACCTCTACCTTAAACTCGCGTTTAAGACGATCCATGATGATATCTAAGTGAAGCTCGCCCATACCACTAATTACAGTTTGGCCGGTTTCTTCGTCAGATTTTACGTGGAAGGTTGGATCTTCTTCAGATAATTTACCTAAAGCCATACCCAATCTATCAACGTCAGCTTGAGTTTTAGGCTCGATAGCTAAACCGATAACCGGCTCAGGGAAGTTCATCGACTCAAGAATAATAGGGTGTTTCTCATCACAAAGTGTATCACCTGTTTTGATATCCTTGAAGCCTACTACCGCTGCAATATCACCTGCACCTACATTAGGGATAGGGTTTTGCTTGTTAGCGTGCATCTGGAAGATACGGGAGATACGCTCTTTGTTATCTGAACGCATGTTGTGTACATATGAACCAGCCTCTAAGTTACCAGAGTAAACACGGATGAAACACAAACGGCCTACGAATGGGTCAGTCGCGATTTTAAACGCTAATGCTGCAAATGGTTCTTTTTCTGAAGGTTGACGGATGATCTCTTCGCCTGTATCAGGGTTAGTACCAACAATACCATCAACATCCATAGGTGAAGGAAGTAATTCCATCACATAATCAAGCATGGTTTGTACACCTTTGTTTTTAAAAGATGAACCACACACCATAGGCACAATTTTAGCATCTAACACTGCTTTACGCAATGCATCTAAAATTTCGCGCTCGGTGATAGAAGCAGGATCCTCAAAGAATTTCTCCATCAGGCTCTCATCGTAATCAGCTACCGATTCAAGTAATTTCTCTCTCCACTCAGTTGCTTCCTCGATCATATCCTCAGGAATAGGCACTTCCGTATAGGTCATACCTTTATCATCCTCATTCCAAACAATACCTCTCCAGTTAATTAGATCTACAACACCTTTAAAGTTCTCTTCAGCGCCAATAGGCAATTGAAGCGGAACAGCGTTGCTGCCTAACATGCTTTTTACTTGTTTCACAACGTTCAAGAAATCGGCACCGCTACGGTCCATCTTATTAACGAAACCTATACGGGCAACGTTGTAGTTGTTTGCAAGTCTCCAGTTGGTTTCTGATTGTGGCTCAACACCGTCAACTGCCGAAAATAAGAATACCAAACCATCTAATACACGTAACGAGCGATTTACCTCAACGGTAAAATCTACGTGCCCTGGTGTATCAATAATGTTGATGTGATAATTTTGGCCTCTATATTTCCAATTAACAGTGGTAGCAGCAGAGGTAATGGTAATACCACGTTCCTGCTCCTGCGCCATCCAGTCCATTGTAGCTGCACCTTCGTGTACTTCGCCAATTTTGTGGCTAACACCCGAGTAATACAGAATACGCTCTGTAGTAGTGGTTTTACCTGCATCAATGTGAGCGGCAATCCCTATGTTTCTTGTATATCTTAGATCTCTTGACATCTTTTTAGTTTTTTGATTTCACCAGTTTATTTAATGATTACACCGATTCTGCAATCATAGCAAAATCGGTGCAACCGTATATTAAATCGGTGTAATCCTTTTATTAGAATCTAAAGTGTGAGAACGCTTTGTTGGCCTCAGCCATTTTGTGCGTATCTTCTTTCTTCTTCACAGCAGCACCTTCACCTTTAGCAGCAGAAATGATCTCGCCGGCTAATTTCTCCATCATGGTTTTTTCACCACGGCGGCGTGCATAGCTAATTAACCATTTCATACCTAAAGCTACTTTACGTTCAGGGCGAACTTCTGTAGGCACCTGGAAATTAGCACCACCAACACGGCGGCTTTTTACTTCAACAGCAGGCATTACATTGTTTAAAGCTTTTTTCCAGCTGTCTAAGCCGTTTTCGCTTGTTTTCTTTTCAACAATATCAATTGCATTATAGAATATGGTGTAAGCGGTAGATTTTTTACCATCAAACATCATGTTATTTACAAACCTGGTTACCAATACTTCATTGAATTTTGGATCAGGAAGAAGGATTCTTTTTTTTGGTTTTGATTTTCTCATTATTACTATCCTCCTTTAATTATTTCTTTTTCTTAGCTGGTGCACCTTTTGTCGCGGCAGCTGGCTGACCTGGTTTAGGGCGTTTAGTTCCGTATTTTGAACGGCGTTGGTTACGACCGGCTACGCCTGAAGTATCTAACGCACCACGGATGATGTGGTAACGTACACCCGGTAAGTCTTTTACACGACCACCGCGGATCAAAACAATAGAGTGTTCCTGTAAGTTGTGGCCTTCACCAGGGATGTAGGCGTTAACTTCTTTACCATTTGTAAGGCGCACACGTGCAACTTTACGCATTGCTGAGTTTGGTTTTTTAGGGGTAGTGGTATACACACGTGTGCACACACCTCTTCGCTGTGGACAGCTGTCCAACGCTGGTGACTTACTCTTGTCAACCATAGCTACTCTACCTTTTCTAACTAATTGCTGAATAGTAGGCATTTTTTCCTTTTTGTATTTACTGTTTTATCCTTATTTTAAGGACTGCAAAGGTAGATTTTATTTTTTGATTTTCAAGCGCTTGCAAGAAAAGTTTTTTTTGTAATGGATTGATTGAGTGGCAAGAGCAGATGATGTGGCTATAAATTTGCTACCTCCGTGTCATTCTGAATGATAGTGAAGGATATAAATCGCATAATGTGTAAAGCAAGCGCACTATTCCTATCTACCGCCAGCCCCGCTTTCCGCTAATACTGCACAGGTCTTAAGCGCAAGGCGGGTATGCGCTGCAATCGGGTTTAGGTAAGTATGGTCGCAATAGCTGAAAAAAACTATTTAAAAATATTTTTTCGTCATTTAAACTAAAATTATACTTTTGCCACCCCAACGCGAAAGTAGCTCAGTTGGTAGAGCACGACCTTGCCAAGGTCGGGGTCGCGAGTTCGAATCTCGTCTTTCGCTCAAATCCTTCCCAATAAACCGGGAGGGATTTTTTTGTTTTATTACTTTTTAAAAGTGTTTTGATTTTCTCTACCTTAACACCTTAAACCAAATAAATCATGAAAACAGACCTATACACAAAAATTATTTTAACCATTATCGCTGTTGCGCTAACAGTAAACTTGTTTAAAAGCAGCATCACCCCTGCTATGGCCGATGGCAAAAAATACGTTACCCTGCCAGCCAACCCCGATGGCAGTATCAATGTAAATATTAATAAGGTGAACGAAACGATGGATGTAAATATCAAAAATGTTGATCGCAACGCATTTTATTACGTTACGCCTATCCCTGTAAAAGTGAACCAATAAATTACTAAATATCAGCAACTTGATAATCAATTACAATTTTGAATATCTTATTATATTTTTATCAACTAACAGATTTAATCAACTGCCGGTTATTAGCTAATTAAAATTTATAGAGAGCAGGTATAGCGCAAGGCCAAGCCAGCTCTTTTTATTTTTTAAAAATCCCAACAACAAAAAGGGCCTGCAACGTAAAGCTACAGGCCCGGGTATATAATTGATCAGTATAGTTTCTTACTTTAACACTTCGCGGCTAATCACGATCTTCTGGATCTCTGAGGTGCCCTCACCTATAGTACAAAGCTTGGCATCGCGGTAAAATTTTTCTACGGGGAAGTCTTTTGTGTAACCATATCCCCCAAAGATCTGTACCGCCTCATTAGCGCATCGTACGGCCACTTCCGAAGCAAAATATTTTGCCATTGCCGATTGCTTAGTTACCGGCAAATGGCGGTTCTTTAAGTCGGCAGCTTGCATAATTAGTAATTCGGCAGCTTCTATCTCTGTAGCCATATCTGCCAGTTTAAAGGCAATCCCCTGGAAATTACTAATCGGCTGGCCAAACTGGTGGCGCTCTTTTGAATACGCAACCGCCGCCTCAAAAGCACCCTTAGCAATACCTAATGATAGTGCCGCTATAGAGATGCGGCCGCCATCCAGCACTTTCATGGCTTGTTTAAAGCCCTCGCCTTCTACACCTAAAAGGTTTTCTTTTGGCACACGGCAATTATCAAATATCATTTCGGTGGTTTCTGATGCACGCATGCCCAGTTTGTTCTCTTTCTTGCCTGCACTAAAGCCTGGTGTACCGCGCTCTATTACCAAAGCCGAGATACCTTTACTGTCACCCTTCTCACCTGTACGTACCATTACAACGGCAACATCGCCGCTTTTACCGTGGGTGATCCAGTTTTTTGATCCGTTAACAATGTAATGGTCACCATCTAAAACGGCTGTGGTTGCCATACGCATAGCATCGCTGCCGGTATTAGCTTCAGTTAATCCCCAGGCACCAAGCCACTCGGCGGTAGCCAGTTTTGGTAACCAACGTTGTTTTTGTTCTTCGTTTGCAAATGCCAGGATGTGGCCGGTACAAAGTGAATTATGCGCCGCTACCGATAACCCTATCGAACCGCAAACTTTTGCTATCTCTACAATTGTAGTAACATACTCGGCATAACCAAAACCCGAACCGCCGTATTCTTCAGGAACAAGCACGCCCATCATTCCCTGCTCACCAAGTTGCTTAAACAACTCCAACGGGAATTTTTGCGCCTCGTCCCAGTCCATCACATTTGGGCGGATGTGCTTTTCGGCAAAATCTTTGGCCATCTGGCCTATCATTTTTTGGTTTTCGCTTACAGAAAAATCGTAGCCCGCAGGGCTATCGGTTAACAAATATTCCATGTAATAAAAGTATATTTATAATTGGTTTACGGTAAAGCTAACAATTAATTTGCCCAATGTTTTATGCGGTAAACAGCATAAGATCAACACCAAAACGGTATATGGTACAAATAATAGCTTTAAACGCTGCAAGATAAATTTATTATGCATGCATAGCAAATAATAAATTAAAAAAAAGTTTTTGGCCATTTTTTTAATATGATGTTATTTCTAAACTATAGTGAGAAATCTTCTACAATGAACATCAAAAAGTTGTATGGAGTTGCCAGATTTTTCCTCGTACCTCGTTCGATGACAAAAAGTTTACTCCACCGTCAACTTAACAATAGTATCCACCTCATCCATCGCCAAACCATCGGTATAAATAAACACACCTTCCGGCTGTTGCTTAATTTTAACAGCGCTGCCATTACTTAACAAAACAGCCTTGCTAACCTTCTCTTTTAACTTCGGGAGAAAGATGTATCCCTCGCCTTGCGGACTGGTAATATGCACATACATTGTTTTGGCTTTTGCAGTTATAACACCCCATGGCTGTGGTGGTACATAGCTGCCGCGGGTGCCGTAAATGCTTTCGCCATTCTTTTTTACCCATGCGCCAACAATAGCTAAGGTATCAGTAAACTCAGATTGGATCTTGCCGTTTGGCATCGGCCCAATGTTTAGCAGGAAATTAGCGTTGCGCCCCGCATCATTCACCAAATAATGGATGATCTGTTTAGACGATTTAAAACTCCTGTCGGTAATGTTAAAGCCCCAGCTGTTGTTAATGGTTTCGCAGGTTTCAAGCGGCAGTTTACCTACCGACTGAGACGGTGCAAAACCTGTAGTATTGCCTCCCGGCAGATCCTTTTCAAACATCTGGAAATCTTCGCCATTTTTCACAGCAACGTGGTGGTTGTTGCCCACCATTATGGCCGGGTTTAGCTTGTGTATTAACGCGTAAATTTCATCGTAGTGCCAGTTAGCTTCTACCCTTTCCCAACCGCCGTCAAACCAAATGCCTTTTACACCGGGGTAGTTGGTGATCAGCTCGGTAAGCTGGTCTTTCATAAATTTAATATAGCCGTCCCAGTTGCCTTTTTCGGGCTTACCGTTTACTATTTTGCTGCCATAAGCATAATCGGGCCTTCCCCAATCCAGCAACGAATAATAAAAGTGGAGTTCGATGCCCTCCTTTTCGCATTCTTTTGCCAGTTCCATCAATGGGTCTTTATGGTAAGGCGTGGCATCCACAATATTATATGGCGACATTTTGGTGCCGTACATGCTAAACCCATCGTGGTGGCGCGAGGTTATGGTGATGTACTTCATCCCTGCCTGTTTGGCAAACGCCACCCACTCTTTGGCATTAAATTCCAGCGGATTAAAAAACCCGGCTAACCGTTTATAGCTATCATAGGGAATCTTTTTATCGTGCATTACCCACTCGCCATCGCCCAAAATGCTATAAATACCCCAGTGAATAAACAGGCCGAACTTCATATCCTGAAATTTTTGCCTTTGTGCCAGGTTCTCGGCGGTTGGTGTGTAAGCACCTTGTGCCGAAAGATTTACTACAATAGTTAACAACAGGCATAACGTTAGTAGCGTCCTTCTCATAATTGGTAAATTAATGTAGCTGTTATAATTGAAATATCTTATCCATTAAAACCCATTTTTCGCCGGCAAGCGCGCCTTTTATGGGTTGCTGATATTTCCACATCAGGTCTTCCCACTCCTGCACTTTGGCGTTGCCGGCATCCATTGCAGCCTTTTTAGAAAAACTAAAATCGGCATTAGCCTCTACTATCATAAACAGCCTTGCGCCTAAACGATAGATCTCCATATTGGTAATGCCCGATGCGGTAATACTGTCTAATACCTTTGGCCAAACGGCTTTATGATGCTCTTCGTAACCAGCTATCAGGTCGGCATCATCTTTTAAATCGAGGGTAAGGCAATACTTTTTCATAGGCATCAGGTAAAGTAAACAGATGATTTATAACGATTATACAAGTAAGCAAATGTTTGTGGTAAAAGCAAGCGTTATGGCGTTATCCAATTATTAAAATTCATAGCTTAGTGTTTTATGAGCACTGCACACATCATCCAATATCAGCCTGCGCCTTTCATGCCAGGTTATGAAGGCCGTGGCCTGGCTTACGAAGCTTGCACAGCATCACTAGCATACATTAATAAACTTTATACCCTGTAGATAAATTATATGCTACCACAACAGACAGCATCACGCGTTCGCAACGTTTTTAGAAAGGTGTGGCTATTTAAAAATAGGCTTGGTAACATCAACCGAAGGTGAGGCGCTTTTGCTTTATACATTGATTTTACAATAACATAATACTACCGTTACTATACAGTACAGATATTTGGGGCGGATTTATAATTTAGTACAATGCAAGATACACGCAGAGATTTCCTTAAAAAAGCAGCTATGCTTGCCGGTACCGCCGGTTTAGCAAATATCCTCCCGGCTTCTATTAAAAAAGCAATGGCTATAAACCCATTGCCCGGCACCACTTGGGCCGATGCTGAGCATATTGTGTTTTTAATGCAGGAGAATCGATCGTTCGACCATTGTTTTGGCTCGCTAAAAGGGGTGAGGGGATTTAACGACCCGCGTGCTATCGAATTGCCTAACCGCAATCCGGTTTGGCTGCAATCAAACAACACAGGCGAAACTTATGCGCCGTTTCACCTGGATATTCATAACACACGCTCTACGTGGATGAGTTCGTTGCCACACAGCTGGAGCAACCAGGTAAATGCCCGTAACGATGGCAAATTTGACCAGTGGTTAATGGAGAAGAAATCGGATAATAAGGATTATAAAAATATGCCCTTAACACTTGGTTTCCATAACCGGGAAGATCTTCCATTTAATTATGCTTTAGCAGATGCTTTTACGGTTTGCGACCAGAGTTTCTGCTCTTCGCTAACGGGTACTACGCCAAACCGTCACTTTTTTTGGACGGGCAGCATCCGCAAGGAACAAAATGAATCATCGCGTCCAAATGTGTGGAATGAAGATTCGGACTTTGAATCGCTAAATTGGACAACCTTCCCCGAGCGATTGGAAGAGGCCGGAATATCATGGAAATGCTACCAAAACGAGGTATCGGTAGGTGTTGGCTTTAAGGGCGAAGAGGATGCATGGCTCTCGAATTTTACCGATAATAACCTGGAATTTTTTAAGCAATACAACGTAAAGCTACACAACGAACACGTCGCCTATCTAAAAAAACAGCTTACTGTAATACCAAAGCAAATAGCTGATAAACAGGCAAAAATAGATGCTTTACCTGCCGGAGATGCTACTCTAATCAAACTTAAAGAGGAATTAAAGCAGCAAAAAGAGGAATTGGACGGCATCAACAGTAACAAGGCCATATTAGAGCCAGGTGCATTTGATAAACTAAGCGCTAAGGAGAAAAACCTTCATTTAAAGGCATTTACCACCAATAAAGCTGACCCGGATTATCATAAATTAACCACCCTTAAGTATAATGATAACGGTACCGAGCGCGAAATGCTGGTACCAAAGGGCGATGTACTTTACCAGTTTAGGCAGGATGTAAAAACGGGAAAGCTGCCCACCGTATCGTGGTTAACGGCCGGTGAAAATTTCTCTGACCACCCCGGTGCGCCTTGGTATGGGGCATGGTACACGTCGGAAGTTTTGGATATTTTAACCAAAAATCCGGAGGTTTGGAAGAAGACAATTTTCATTTTAACATACGATGAAAACGACGGATATTTCGACCATATTCCACCATTTACCGCCCCTCATTCGCACAAAAAAGGCACCGGAAAAGTTTCTGAAGGGATTGATACGCGGGTGGAGTTTGTAACCCTGGAGCAGGAACAGGAACGCAAAAATTTCCCGAACGGTTACGACCGCGAAAGCACTATTGGTTTGGGTTACCGGGTGCCGATGGTGATAGCCTCGCCATGGAGCCGTGGCGGGTATGTAAATTCCGAGGTGTTTGATCATACCTCGTCACTGCAATTTTTAGAAACCTTCCTTGCCAAAAAAACCGGCAAGAAAATAAAGGAACATAACATCAGCGATTGGCGCCGTACCATTTGCGGCGACCTTACATCCGTATTCCGCCCGTACAATGGCGAGAAATTTGCCAGCCCTACACCCCTGAAGAAAAATGAATTTGTAGAGGGTATCCACAAAGCACAATTTAAAAAGCTGCCGTCGGGATATAAAAACCTGTCGGCGGCTGAGGTAGCTGTTATTAAAAAGCATCCGGCAACATCTCCACATATGCCAAAGCAGGAACCGGGTATAAAACCGGCTTGTGCGTTACCGTATGAACTTTATGCTGATGGCAGCCTGAACGATGACAAAACCGCGTTCGAAATAAAATTTAAGGCGGGCAATACAGTTTTTGGCGACAAGGCCGTTGGCGCGCCATTTAACGTTTACGCCCCGGGTAAGTATGCTTCCTTTAACAATCCGCAGAAAATGGAGCCGGTACGCACTTGGAGTTATGCCGCAAAGGCGGGCGATATCCTAACCGATGCCTGGCCGCTAAACGAATTTGAGGGCAGCAATTACCACCTGCGCACTTACGGGCCAAACGGTTTTTACCGGGAGTTTAAAGGCAACATTAAAGACCCCGGCATCGGTATGGAACTTACCTGCCAGGCGGTCAATAAAAAACCGAACGGCAATATAACACTTACTTTTTGGCTGCATGGTGACAGAACTCCGCGTACTGTTGAAATAATTGACAATGCCTACAAAACCGCCACAAAACAAATGATCATTCAGCAGGAAAGCTTTGCGCCGCAAACTATAAAACTCGACTTAAGTAAGAGCCATGGCTGGTATGATTTTACCTTGAAAGTAAAAGGTTTTGGCAATTTTGAGAAACGTTATGCGGGCCGTGTTGAAACGGGGCATTCCAGCTTTACAGATCCGTTGATGGGCAGGGTTATTTAGAAACCTTCACTACTTCCATCTTCGCGACTTCCTTATCACGCGTGGCCTGGTTTAAAAACTTAGGCGTTAGACGGGATGTGTGGAAACGTTGGAATTGCGCCAGCTTTTCAACCTTGTATCCTTTTGAGATGAATGATGCAGCTACCTCTGCCGGGCCATAGAAAATAAATGGCGTTACAGGAATCTTCCCGCTGCCATCTTCATTCAATTCCACAATAGGTTGTTGCAGATAAAACTCCATCGGGAAGGAGGCAAACTCAAAGCTGCGGGCAACTGGTAGTTTCGCGGTGTTGTTTTGGTTGATCCAAAAAGCGGCCTCGCTCCCGGCCTGGTATTTTAACAATGAGGGGTAAAAAGCTAAATTCAGGTACAAATTCACCACAAAAGCTATGATGAGTGTACGGAATCCCATCTGCCTAAAATCGGCATCGCTGAAATTACCGGGCAGTATAATTAATAGCGCAAGCCAAATCAAAAGTGTAAACCCAACATGCCCATTAAATTCCTGCGGTTTAAAAAAATAGTGCAGGGTGCCTATCACCAGCAGCAACAAAACAACCAAACCAATTTGCATTATGCGGATGGTTTTGATAGTACGTTCTGACTGTAAACCCACCAGATACTGCGCGGTTATAATAGCGAAAAACGGAAACACGATATTGAGATAATGCGGCAGCTGAAATTTGGATGCCGAGAACAGCAGGAACGTAAGCAATGCCCCGCTGATGCAAAGCCATTCGCGCTTTTGTACATCTTTAATGCCCGTTTTAATGAAGTGCCATATCGCCGCGAAAAATATCAGCGACCATGGCAAAAACGCCCACAACGTAGTATGCACAAAAAACGATGGGTCGCCGTGGCCTTTAATGGGGCCGGTATTAAAGAAGCGCCCAAACTGGCTATCCCAAAAAAAGAATTTGATGCCCGATACATTGTGCGTATCAAAAACAAGCTTCTCGGGGTGGCTGTCGAATTGCACATAAAGGCACCAGATCTCGGGCAGGATAAACACCAATATCAGCGCAGCAGCCAGCAACCAGCGCAGGTTAAAAAGCTGTTTCCATTGTTTGGTAATGGCCAACTGACATACTATTGCGCCACCTATCGGCACCAGGGCAAACATGCCTTTGGTCATGATGGCACAGGCGGCAAACAATGCACCTAATACCAGTTGCCAAAACTTGTTGCGCGTATAAGCGATAAATAAATAATATACCGACGCGATGATCAACCCCGTAAGGTAAGGCTCGGCACGTACATCGTTATTGGATAAGATGATGTGTTGCGAGGTAAGCAAGATCAGCACCGCCCATAGCGCTATTTGCTTAGTATACAGTTTTTTACCCAGTTTATAAGTGTACCACGCCCCCATCAACATAAACAAAACGCCGGGCAGCTTATATGCCCAGGTAGTAAACCCGAAGATCTTGAATGACAGTGCTGCCACCCAAAACGGGAAATGTGGTTTATCCAGCCAGCCGGTATGGTTTACAATAATGTTTACGTAGTCGTTACGCTGCACCATGGTTTTGGCGATTACGGCATATAATGTACCATCGGGCGCTAAAATGGGGATGAACAAACCCGTAAAATTAAGCAGCACGGCCAAACCAATAAAGGTGTAAAGCCATTTGTAATTATCGCGGTCGGGTTGTTGCATTCGGGGTAAAGTTAAGTAAATGTTTGTTGATCAACCTACACGTCATCGCAAGGTACGAAGCAATCCCTACATAGGCAGATCCGCTCTGTAAAACAAAAAGATTGCTTCGTACCTTGCAATAACGCGCGAAAAAGATAACGCGATACTTCGCGGCTCCTTGCATAAAGGTAACGCCACAATAACATTAACCCTATTTTTCACAAACCAAACTTTTATCCCTAAATTTAACCAAACGCAATAACCCCTGTTGCTAACCAAAAATATTGATGAAAAAAATATTGTTTGTATTGCTGATGCTTTGTCCGGCTGTGCTTTTCGCGCAGATTACCGGCAAGGTGTATGATAACCTTACCCTTACCAGCAAGATCCTGAAAAGCGAACGCAAGTATGCCGTTTACCTGCCACCCGATTACGAGACAAGCGGCCGTACTTACCCTATACTTTACCTGCTGCATGGCTCGGGCGACGACCAAACAGGCTGGGTGCAGTTTGGCGAGGTGCTCAGCATAACTGATAAGGCCCTCCGCGATGGTATGGCCACGCCCATGATTATTGTTATGCCCGATGGCAATACCGGCCACAGGGGTTACTTTAACCGCGTAAAGGGCGACTGGAATTACGAGGATTTCATTTTTAATGAACTGATGCCTTTTGTAGAAAAAAAATATAAAGTTAAATCTGAAAAGCGCTATCGCGCCATTGCCGGTTTAAGCATGGGCGGTGAGGGCACTTTTATTTACGCGCTGCACCATCCCGAACTTTTCTCATCTGCTTGCCCGCTGAGTGCCGCTACCGGTTTTTGGAGCTTAGACGAGGCAAAAAGTTATTGTAAAGAAGAATACCCTGCCATAAAAGATAGCACCATAAGCAACTATTACAAACAATACAGCGTATCTGAATTGATGAAAGCCATGCCCGACGCCAAAAAGAAAGACGTGCGCTGGTTTATGGATGTTGGCGACGACGACTTTTTGTACGAAGGCAACGGCTTGGTGCATAACCTGATGCGTAAGTTGAACATCCCTCATGAGTACCGCGTACGCGATGGCGCACACAACTGGACGTATTGGCGCGCATCGTTACCAAAAGTGCTGGAGTTTGTGTCGCAGGGGTTTCATCAGTATTAAATATAAATCCTAAATTTTAAATGACTAAAGTAATTTCTACCTTTAAATAACATAATTAAATGATCACTGATCTTTAATCAACAATTAAATATTCTCTCATATATGGAACGCCGTAAATTTTTAAGAAACACCGCTTTAACAGCCGGTTCGCTGGCTCTGTTGGGAAACAAAAGCTTTGCCCAACTGCTTGCCGCGCCCGGGTATAAATTAACACCGTTGCGTAACAACGTAGGCATTTTTACCGAGCAGGGCGGTACCATCATCTGGATGGTGAATAAAGAAGGCATTGTTTGTGTTGATGCCGAGTTCCCCGACCCGGCAACGCATTTGATAACCGAGCTGAAAAAGAAAAGTGATAAGCCTTTTCAATGGCTGATCAATACCCACCACCACGGCGACCATACCAGCGGTAATATCTCGTTTAAAGGCATCGCCAAAAACGTAGCCGCACATGCCAACTCGCTTATCAATCAAAAAAGAGCTGCCGAGGCAAAAAAAACGGAAGACAAACAGCTATACCCTAATATCACGTACGACCTTAACTGGAAAACAAAAGTTGGCGACGAAACCATTAGCGCACATTACTTTGGCCCCGGCCATACCAATGGCGATAGCTTTATCCATTTCGAGAACGCCAACATTGTACATTGTGGCGACCAGGTGTTTAACCGTATGTATCCGTACATAGATCGCAGCGCGGGCGCATCATGCAAGAACTGGCCGGTAGCGCTGGAGCAGGCCCAAAAACAATTTAATAAGGACACCATATTTGTATACGGCCATGCCTTTGATCCTGTTAAAGTCACCGGTACTGCCGACGATTTGAAAGCCATGCAAAACTTTATGGAGAAACTGGTTGCCTTTGTAGATAGCGGCATTAAAGCCGGCAAAACCAAGGAGCAGATATTGGCCGCAACCGCAATCCCCGGTGTTACCGACTGGAATGGCGATGGCATACAACGCGGGCTTACCGCGGCTTATGAGGAGCTAACCGCTTAATCATAAACTAACGAAGATTTTAAAAACTGATATCCCTGGCGAATGCCGGGGATTATTTTTTGATCAATATCCTACAAATTCTTTTTGGTGCACTACAACCTGCCCCCGGTTTTCGGTGGTGCTGATAGTCATGGTGATAAAGTAAAATTCGTTATCAAACTTGTAGATGTTGTTGTACTTATCCTGCCCTTGAAATTTCATGATCAGCTTAGAGCGGCGTGCCTGGGCAATAAGGTTTACAATGTGCTGCGGATCAGTAGTATCGTAAGTAACTGTCCGCAATATCGCCCCGTTAGATAATGTGGTATTTTCGCCTATGGTAATACTTTGCTCTTTAACTGTAGTTGATTTTGAGCGGAAATGCTCTATCTTTTTACCGTCTTTTTCCTCTAAATAGTAGTGTTTAAAAACATTACCAAGGATAAGATAAGTATGCGCCTGCCCATCGCTTAAGTTAGTAAGGTTGGTAAGATCGAAAAAAGAAATACTTTGTGCCCGCGCGCCAACGCAAAGGCTAAAGAGTAATATGATTAATGCGGATCTTTTCATGCACCTTAAGATGAAACAAATATAATTGAAATTTTTTATTTTAAGATGTTCGCAGCCATCGCTTTTAGGAATACAAGGCAAATGCTCCTCGGCATATTAATTAACCCACCCTTGCGCCACTTGTATATATTATAGTGCATAAAACATCATTATAATTCTATCACTTATTTCTCAGATAGTATATGCTCATTTAAATTTTGCTTACGCTTTTGCGCCGGCATATTACACCCCGTATTAGTTCAGAACCGTATTATTCAAAGTTTTGTAATATTTATATGTTTAAACAGTTCTTTATTAGTACAAGCTTTTATGGCATATGTTCAATGTGTGCCTTTGACACTTAGTTGCATTAGGAACACTTTTTGTAGTATAACTATCAAATCCATAATATTTTAAGAAATAAGCAGCCGCAATGGCTTCGCTACAAAGAGCTTGGGTAATTTTAAACATGTTATCTGAGGTTTAGTTGATCAACATTATTTGAATGATGTTGCAGTGCGTTCCGGGGTGAGATACGGAACGCATTTTTTATTTGGTTTACACCAATCGTGCTTGCTGCAGATAGATTTAAGATTGTTTGCACCGATCTGTTAGGTTTGAATTTCCAACCACTCACCACCCTCCACTAACTACTCAATTACCCTTATACATCGCCATTACCAGCAGTACCATCCGGTTGTAGGTATCTAAACCCCGGGGCTGGTTGTTGGCCTTCAAAAAGTTGTCGTAAAAAACGCTGGTAATGGTGTTGATCTTATTTTGATAGGAAAGCCAGTAGAGGCGCTCTTCTTTAAAATCGGCTAATACCTGCGGGGAGATCTTTGTTTTTAGCAGTTTAAATACTACGGTATCGGTATAGCGCATCGTACGCATAAACTCGTTAACAGCCAGGTTATATGCCGAGTATCTTAACAACCTGTCGTTAGAGCCTATTGCTGCTACAAAGCCTACAAAGTTGGCTTCGTCCTCGGGGCCGTAACCCATCTGGTGGCCCATCTCGTGGCTGGCTACAAACGGCCGGTTAAATACCGGCATCTGGTAATTTATTTGCGCCTCGCCGGTAAACGGGTTGTAATAGCCGGATGTACCAATATAATTTAATAGCCCCGTTAACAGCGATGGTTTTATTTTAGGGCTGTAAGTGTAGTATTCGCTATTGGTATTAGATAATTTGATAACCGCCTTTGTAGCGATGCTATATATAGAATCATTACCCTGCTTCAGATCTGCCGCTGTAACTCTTGCCCTGGTGGCATTAGCGCTATCTATCAGGATATTGGTAACACGTTGCAGTTCGGCCCTGGTATAAGTGCTTTCCCGCAGGTTAAGCCGCTCCCCTGCCGACGGGCGAAAATAGTTTAACCCCCAAAAAACGTAAAACATCAGGATGCCTGCCATCACGGCAATTACGATCCCCGCCGCAAAAATCCCCGCGTGAATAAATTTCTTTTTAATACACATTGCAACAAGCCTAACCAGTACATACACTAAGTAACCGATCACAAAAAGGTAGATGAGGTCGCCAATACTAAAGGGGAACAGGTTAAAAACCGGGTGCAGTATATGGCTTATGATAGGATAAAACCCGTTAGAGTAATATTGCTCTACCGCCCGGGGATGATCCGCAAAAACAAGCAGCAGGTTTACTGCGAGCATAAGGCCGAGGATGATCAATCCTCTATTTGTGAAAACCTTACCCGGCTTTTGTTTCTGCATTTGTAATAGGGGTAATATAGTAAGGCAATATTAGCTTTATTTTAATTATCGCCCAATAAAAAACCCCAACCAAATGGCCGGGGTTAATTTATTAAAATACTTCGATAACTTATTTTACGGCAACCGGTACAGTTAGCTTATCCCATGTTAGGGTGAAACCTTTTTTGTTGATGTTGTAAACCAAATGCTCGGTAGGTTTTGCAGCAACCGGCTTAACAGTTACACGCAATGCATCCTGTGCTGCATCGTATTTATACGCGCCCCATTGTTTGGCAGTTTTGTTAAAAATAATTGTCCAGGTGGTAGCAGTTGGGATAGCGAAAAAGCTATAAGTACCGGCAGCCAATTTTTTTCCTTCAACCAAAATATCGTTAGTTGTTGTAAATACAGTTGCTTCGTTAGCGCCTGTGCGCCATACTTTATCAAACGGCACTAATTCGCCGTATATCTTACGGCCTTTAACCGCCGGGCTGCCATAGTTGATGCTAACGGTTGATGCACCAATTTTTGTGCTAACGCTGTCGCGCGGACTTTCAACAGCTTTTTTTTGCGCAAAGGTAACGGTTGTGAACAGCATGGCGAATGCAAATAGCATTGCTGCTTTTAATTGAAATGTGTTTTTCATAATAGTAACGCTTGTAGTTTATATGGTGATAAAGATAACGCATAAACGCACAACATCTAAAAAAATTACTTATTACCTTCCGGTGCTAAAACTTTCACTAAAACAGCGTATTATCAGGGCTAAATTCACATTGCAGTTAGGAATAAACCGAAAGGTTAAACAATTGTTGTGAGTTTTTGGCCCCTGCCTTGCGGCAGGGGTTTTTTATACGTTCAGCGCGATAAATATTTGCCTGCATTACTCCTATATTTGTGCCAGCAATGGCCAAAAATTACAAGCCTTTTTACCTTTTACTGTTTGTGCTGGCGCTGATGGTTAATTTCATTGGCATCAATGCCGATTTTTTTACCGACGACCCCGGCCTTTACGCTTCTATTGCTAAAAACATGCTTTACAAGCATGACGTATTACAACTCTTCACCTATAATACCGATTGGCTCGACAAGCCCCACTTTCCGTTTTGGGCGGTGCTGGTAAGCTTTAAAATATTTGGCGTGAGTGCCTGGGCCTATCGCCTGCCCGCGCTGCTGTTCTTCTTGCTAAGTTTGCTTTATACGTACCTATTCGCACGCAGGTTTTACACCAAAGAAATAGCGCTTACAGCGGTATTAATATTGATGACAGCCCAGCACATCCTGTTATCAAACCTTGATATACGCGCCGAGCCGTACTTATTGGCGCTGATCATTGGCAGCATTTACCACATTGCCCGGTATAATGATAAGCCGATAGCAAAACACTTATTGCTGGCCGCCCTGCTAACCGCATGTGCTATAATGACTAAAGGCATATTTGTGATCGTAGCAATATATGGTGCGTTGCTTGGGCAGTTTATATTTCAAAAAAAGTTTTTGCAGTTGTTTTATCCTAAATGGTTGCTGTTGTATTTGCTTACCTTTCTGTTTACCATCCCCGAAGTTTACGCCCTTTACGTACAGTTTGACGCCCACCCCGAGAAAACAGTTTTCGACAGGCAAAATGTAAGCGGCATAAAATGGTTTTTGTGGGATAGCCAGTTTGGCCGTTTTATAAACCAGGGCCCTATCCAACAAAAAAAAGGCGGGGATAAATTCTTCTTTATACATACCCTGCTTTGGGCTTATTTACCCTGGTGCCTATTGTTCTATTACGCACTTTACAAAAGTTTCAAAAGCATCTGGCGAAAGGTAACCCTGCCGGAATATTATACGCTAAGCGGCGGTTTGTTGTTATTGATCCTATTCTCGCTATCCGGGTTTCAGTTGCCGTTTTATACCAATATACTTTTCCCTTTATTTGCTATTATTACCGCGCCTTATTGTTTTGTACAACTGAGCAAGGCAGGCGAAAATTATCGTAAGATAGTTCTGCTTTTATTTGCGATAGCTTTACCGATGATAATTATAGCGATACATGTTTTTGCGAAGCCGGCGTCTAACCTGCTATTTATAACAGCTGTTGTGTTGTTTGGATCAATCGCTGCAGCAATCAGCCTAAAAGTAAAAGAAATAGCCTACAAGGTTTTTATGCTAACCTGCTGCTCGGTGCTTTTCGCTAATTTTTACTTGAATACTGTTTTCTTCCCGCTGGTTACTTCTTACAACGGGCAAATACCTGCAGCCAGGTACGCAAGCCAGCCGCAGTTTGCCGATGCTAATTTATATACCTTGCGCATGTCTAACAACTCATTCCAGTTTTATAGTAACAGGCCTGTGCAGTTTGTGCCACTTGAGGGCTTTAAAGATTTTAAACCTGCGGGTAAAGCACTCTTTTTTGCCAGCCAGGCATCTGTAGATTACCTTACCAATACCCACGCCGATTTTAAGGTCGTCAAATCATTTATTGATTATCCGCAGGAAAATATGCTGCCAAAGTTTATAAACAGCGCCACACGCAGCCAGGTTATCTCAAAGGCTTATCTTATCAGCAAGTAACTACTGCACGTTGTATTTATAAACTGCACGGCCAATATTACCTCCATTATCAATACCCTCAACAATTACCCGGCATCGGCCCGCCCCGGCATTAAAATAATTAATGAAAGCATTCCCTGCAGCGTCGGTTATTACGTTTGGTTTCCAATAAATGGTTGTACGTTCATCGGCTGGGTATTTCTTTACTGCATCGTAAACCGGCGAATAAAATTCACGGGCCATGTAAAACCCTTTCGGGGATAATGATAAAATGCCCGGCGACATTTCTTTACTTTCCTCCACCGCGTCACCACCTTGTTTAGTATTGATAACCATAACTCCGCTGCCTGCCCCCATACCATACACCGCGGCATTAGCACCTTTAAGTATCTCTATAGATTCAACATCATTAGGCTGTACAACATCTATCCCTCCCGAAGTGATGGCGCCGTCGATAACGATTAGCATGGGTTCGGAAACAGTAGATCCGTTTGCCACAGCAATCGAGGTTTTAAGGTAAGCTTTCCCGTTATTAAAATCAATATTACGTGCAAGCCCGGTAAGCCCTTGTGATAAAGTTGCGAAATTTTTAATGTCCTTGCCGAAAACAACCTGGTCGGCATTGCCTGCGCCTGCAAGGCTTTGTGTATGATAGTTGCCTGGTTTCCCTTTTATATATACCGGCTTCAGATCGCGTATTTTACCTGTTTGCCAGGCTGTTACACCTGCGTAGTTTGATAAGTTATCAATAACCCCTACTGCCGGCTCATTATAAGCGGCTTGTGTAATTGCACTGCTATTATTAGCTATCACTAATTTAGCTTTGTTACGTAATGCTTTATTATCAATATTTAACACAAACTGCGATCTGTCTGCATACTCCAGACCCGGGAAGTTAAATTTACCTGCAGCATTAGTAGTTGCAGTTATACTTTGCCCGGTGGCCGATAGCATTAAGGTTAACTTTTCATTAGCTATTGGCGCGCCCGATCTATTGGTGAGTACACCTTCAATAGGGATCCCGAACTCGGGTTTATAAGTTAAGGGTGTTGGCGGTTCATTCAACAGTTCTTGCCATTGTACGCGGCGGTAACCCTGGGTAAGCATCAAAACATCCAGGTTGCTGCGGGTATCGGCATTTATAGTGTTAAAATAATAGCCCGGCTGTTCTACATAGCCCCGTAATTCTGAGGTTAGCAGCAAGTTTGACAAAATAGAGCTTTCTTTATCCTCATCGCCCTGCACCTTACTTTCATCTATTACCGCTACCGAGAAGTTGCCTACTGATGCTTTATCCCCAAACTTTACATTTAGCGTGATGGTTGCCTTATCGTGACCGGCGTAAGTTGCTTTATCGCTGTTTACGGTAAAATTAATGCCATCTTCATTTTGGATAAACACGAGGCGTTCGGCTAATGGCACGCCGTTTTGCGTAAAAACGGTGATCTGTGTTATCCCGCTTTTTAAATCTTTTTTTGGCAGATCGAACCCGATCACCTGGTTATCTAAAATAGTTTTTACCGTTTTTACCACACCGGCCGAATAGATCACCACGTTTACTTCTTTATCCTTATTCTCCAGGTAATAAGCCTTATTGGCATTTATATCGATGGCCAGTTTGCTGAGGTCGCTGTTGTTAACCGTAAGCGACATGCCCTTTGCTTCCGGCGTTGGGAGCGCCACCATATTTACCGAACCATCCGGATAGGTTACTTTTGCCTTGTAAGTTTTGCCGGCATCGGCAGTGATATAAAACTGGCCCATCCCCAAATGTGCCGAGGTAAATTTGGCAACTTCTTTATTATCGCTATCAACAACAATTCCTTTTACATATGTACCCAAACCATTGCTACCAACCGCTTTAAACGCAATACGGCAGGGTACAGCGGTTACAAACGAGCCGCCCTCCGGGAAAAATTGCACGTCGGTTTTGTTGTCCGTTGCTTTTGCGGGGTATACCTGCGCTATGCTTTTGCCATTAACAGATATGGTTTTATTAAATACATAGGCATTGCCTGCATTTTGCATCCATTGGGTGTAAGCCCTCACTTTATAATTGCCTTTTGAAAGGTAGTTTGGCAACGAAAAATCGCCCCAGGCAAGCCCGTTTTTCAGTTGCAGGATGAGCGACTGCATAACCGAATCGTTTTTACTCACCAGGTCTACGTGCAATACACCGCTGATCTTTGATAATTCGTGCTGTTCGCCAGCGGTTACGTAGGCTTTAAAATAGAGAGTATCGCCCGGGTTATAATAAGGTTTATCGAAATGCAGATAAGCTTTTTCAATGATCTTGTCGGTAGAGAGTGATTGCAGTTTGGCTACTACATCTTTAACATCCGTTTTTTGAGGCGCAACCTGTGCCTGCACAGCCACATTTACGCAGCCGGCTACAAACAACATTAAGAAAAGCTTTTTCATGATGTGAGATATTTATATGCGATAAAATTGCGGATGGTCTGTCCGTTATAATTGACACATAAATATACTGATATCCAAATGTATAGTACAAGCATTTTTTGCACTATAATTAAAAAAATACAAAATGGGTTTACTCGTCCTTTATCTCTTCCCAATAAAGGGTACCTTCATAAATGCCATTTTTGATGGCAACGTGCGCCTTTATTTTTTCAAGTTCGGCTTTAACCTCATCGGGGCCTAATTTGATGCTCAACGACGAATAGAAAATTACATACCCAGTTTTACTGTTTATAAATTTATAATGTTTTTCAGCCGTATTCATAACGATAATGCTTTAAGATATATCATTATAATAATACTATAAAACGCTTAATTGTTTTTAAAATTACCTGCCTGCGGGCTCGCTTGGCATATTATTTCCGCCCTCGTCTCGGCCGTCCTTCTCTTTATCCTTAGAAAACTCCAGCTTACCAAATTTATAACTAAGCGTTAACCCAAACGAGCGGAATGGTAACTGCCTGATGCTTGATTGGTTAAAGCCCGGCCCTTTAGTGGTCGACTCCTGGTTAATATACCGGCTAAACGCGTTGTTGGCAACCAAACCAATACTGGCCTTTTTATCCCAAAACTGCTTACGTACAGCCATGGTGTAAAAGAAGAAATGCGGGCGTGTGCCTTGCAGTGTGCGCGATGAGGAATTGTAGTTACCAAATGCCTCGGCCATAATGTTGCCGCCAAATTGGTAGCTGGCATTTAAATTTAAGCGATACTGAAAGGCCTTTATAGAATCGATACCCGGTGCTTTGTTGCTACGCTCTACCAGGAATATATTGGTGCGCAGGTTCAGTTTTTTAGTAACCGGTATCGATGCAAAAATGTTACCACCTAATGATGCCTGTGTGCCCAGGTTGGCGCGTTGGTTAAGTAATACGTTGGTATAATCCTTCCCGTTGATAGTTAATAACTCGTAACGGGTGGTAAACTGTTGGATATCGTCGGTATTGTGGCGATAAAAACTGCCAATGTAAATATTGGTGCCGCTATCAAATGATTTGTTGTAGCCTAACTCAAAGCTATTACTTTTCTCCGGCTTTAAGTTAGGGTTACCTGTGCTGATGTTCTTAGGGTCGCTGATGTTATAGAACGGGTTGATCTCGCCATAATCCGGTCGCTCTATCCGATATGAGTAGCTCAGTTTAATACTTTGTGTTGGCGTTAACTTATGAGATATTACTGCCGATGGCGCAAAAGTATTATAGGCCGGAATTACCACTCCTGCAAGGTTTGATTTGGTATCGGTGTACTCGCTCCTCAAACCCGCCTTAACATCCAAAAAATTTTTAAACAACGATGTTGATACCGATACATAACCCGCGTAAATATTACGTTTATAGTTAAATTCATAAGTTTGGTCGGCGTTGTTTACATAGCTACCGCTCTGTAAAGTATCGGTAATGGTAATATTCTTCAGGTCTTCTATCACCGCTTTAACGCCGCCCTCAATAGTAAAGGTTTTAGTTACCGGGTGTGTATAATCAATGGAGATATTGGTCTCCCTGTCGCTACCCGGGTTGTTGCCACGGATGCCGGTGGTCTCTTTCGGGTCATTAAGGTAATCTTGCGTTTGGAAATAGTTTGCGGTGTTTTTGCTGTAACTGCTGGTGTATAAAAACTCAAGCGACTGGCCTTCTTTCTTAAAATTCTTTTTGTAAGCAAGGCTGTAATCGGTAGAATACGCGGTGAACTTACTATCAGAATTACGCAGAGTTAACAGGTTAGATAACAAATTACCGTTCGCATCGGTTACGCTGTCCTGTTGATTGGTAAGCCCGTTGTTGTGGTTCCCAAAATGATCAAAACCAATTGAAGCCGTTAATAAATCTTTAGGCGTAATATCCCAGTTTAAACTAAGGCCGCTTTGGTAACCGCTTCTTTTAGAATCTGAGCCACCATTTTGAACCAGGCCGTTTAAATTGCCAGAGCCTTCGGTTGATGAGCGGTTGCTAGTATTTAAAACAGTTGTATTTAGCTGCGCATTCCCGCTAAAAAACGCGTTTACGCCAAAATTACCCTTACGGGCGTTCAGGTTAAACGATCCGTTTTCCTGGCGGGTACCGGCGGTTAAGTTAACGCTACCATTGATACCTTGTACCTTGCTATCCTTTAATATAATATTGATGATACCGCCTGTACCTGCCGCATCGTACCTAGCGCCGGGGCTGGTTATTACTTCAATACTTTTTATCTGGCTGCCGGGGATGGCCTGCAAGGCATCGGCAAGGCTGGCACCAAAAATACTGCTCGGCTTACCATTAATGAGGAAACGGATGTTGGCGTTGCCCTGTAATTCTACGTTACCGTCAATATCTACCGTAACCTGCGGTACTTTTTTAAGCACGTCAATAGCCGCGCCGCTTTGCGCTGTCAGATCGTTTTGGGCATTGTAAACCATTTTGTCGATCCGGTTCTCAATTATCGGCGCTTTAGCCACAATATCAACCCCTTTAAGCTGGTTTTGAACAGGGTCTATCAAAACATTACCAAGGGCTATTGTACCGCCGTCAACTACAATAACATGCTCAACGGCGTGTTTCTTATACCCTAAAAAATCTATGGTCAGGCGGTAATCTCCGGCGGGGATATTCTCTAAACTGAAGTTGCCTTTTGGGTCGGTACTAATACCGTTGAAGGGGCTGGTGCTGCCTTGTTTAAATAATGATACGGTTGCATAGTCAACCGGCTGTTTGCCTACAGCATCGGTAACTTTACCGGTAATTTTACCTTTGCCGCCCGCAGCATTTTGGGCATTTACATTTACGGTAGTAACAAACAGAAAAACAAGAACAAAAAACGTACGCATATAACCTCTTTATTTCGAGGTACAAAACTGAAAAGAAACTTTGGATTAAAACTGAATTTTTAGTTACGTTTCGTAATTGTTACATACTCCATATTCGGCTAAAATATAAGCACCAAAGTGCCCGAAATTATCAGCAACGCCCCCATCCCTGTTTTTAGTGTAAGCGGCTCGCCCAAAAAAACCACAGATAAAATTATAGCAATTGCCACGCTAAGTTTATCTACCGGAGCCACCTGCGATACCTTACCTAACTGCAATGCCCTAAAATAAAAGATCCACGATAAACCCGTGGCGCAACCGGATAGCACCAGGAAAGCCCAGTTTAATTTAGTTAAACCGTTTATGCCATGCTGTGTGCCTTTATACAATACAATTGACCAGGCTATTAATAATATCACTACCGTACGGATGGCGGTAGCCAGGTCGGTATCAACCCCTTTAATACCAATTTTAGCGAATATAGCGGTTAAGGCCGCAAATAGTGCCGAGAGTAATGCATAGATCCACCACATAATTATAGTTTATACAGGTTAAAATAATTACCAATTCAACTTATCGGATACCATCCAAAAAAAAATAATTTCGTTTAGACTAATATCGAATGGTATTTTTATCCTAAATATGATGATTTTTTATAAGAAAATTATTTTTGTGGCACGTTATTCTTATCTTCATCGTTTTAATCTTAATATGAAGAAAACTGATTTTGTTTATTCTCAGGAATCGGAACCACACCGCATACGTACAAAAAAGATACTAAAGCAGTTTCCGCAGCTAAGGAATTTGATAGGGAAAAACCCAAAAACTATTTGGGCGATCATTGGCCTGGTAGCGTTCCAGGTTGTATTGGCATGGTTCCTTCGCGATCAATCGTGGTGGTTGGTATTTGGCGCAGCTTATTTATTAGGCGCATTTGCAGACCACGCGCTATTTGTGATGATTCACGAATGTACCCACCAATTGTTATTTAAAAACCGTAACGCTAACCGTTGGGCATCTATGTTTGCCAATTTGCCGCAAATATTACCAAGCGCTATATCGTTCGAAAAATACCATATCAAACACCACTCTTTCCAGGGTGTGCACGAGCTTGATGCCGATTTGCCAAACCGTTGGGAAGCAAGATTGATCAGCAACTCATTTTTTGGTAAAGCACTTTGGTTATTGTTCTTTCCGGTGTTCCAGTTATTCCGTTTATCACGTTTACGCGAGATCCACCCGTTTGACGGCTGGATCCTAACCAACTGGTTAATACAGGCCGTATTTACAGGCCTTATTTATTACTTTATGGGCTGGCATGCCTTAGCATTTTTGCTATTGAGCTTCTCATTCTCGGTTGGCTTGCACCCGCTTGGCGCCCGCTGGATCCAGGAGCACTACTTAACTCACAATGTTGAGCAGGAAACTTACAGCTACTATGGTAACTTTAATGCGGTAGCATTTAACGTAGGCTTCCATAATGAGCACCACGACTTCCCTTCTATCCCATGGAATAAGCTTCCGGAGATAAAGAAAACCGCACCAGAATACTACGATACTTTATACTATCACACCTCTTGGACCAAGCTATTCTTCCAGTTTTTGTTTGACAGGGAGATCTCGTTATTCAACAGGATCTTGCGTCGCGAGCGTGGCAAGGTTGCCATTACCGATGTATCTAAACCAGATGCGGAAATGAGTTTTGGCAAAGAACCCGCCTTAACCCCGCAAAACTCTTAAGTGTCAATTTAAAAGCATAAATAAAACGGCCCATAATAATATGGGTCGTTTTTTGTTTTATAGGCTTAGTTATGATTAAAAGTAAAGCGTTTAAAATATTTATCCCGGTGCTGTGCCTGCTGTTTATAGCAGCATTTGCCAAACACCGTTTAATTGATAACAAGCACCTGCCCGAAAGCCATCTGTTCTCAAAAGAAATGGATGAAACATCGGGACTGGCAGCATCAGCCATAAACCCAGATATTTATTATGCCCATAACGATAGCGGAGACACCAGCCGTTTCTTCGCCATTACTGCCGATGGCAAACTAAAAACCACCATTTATTTTAGCGGCGATAAAAAAGAGCCCTTTGGCGTGCGCGATTGTGAGGACATTGCCGTTGGGCCCGGCCCCTTAAAAGGCAAAAGCTATGTGTATATTGGTGATATTGGTGATAATAGCGCAATAAGAAAATTCATAACCGTTTACCGCGCCGAAGAGCGTAAGACCTGGGGAACCAACAGCCTTGCACAAACCGTGCCCGTGCCACTCAACCTGAAATACCCGGATGGCGCCAAGGATGCCGAGGCAATAACCATTGATCCTATTGAAAAGCTACTTTACATCATCACCAAGCGTGGCGATAGTGTGGGCGTTTACACATCGCCGTTAACTTACAAAGCCAATGATACCATTACCTTAACCTTTAGGGGCAGGTTATTCTTCAGCGGGATAAAACCTTTTAAATGGATAACCGCTGCAGATGTAACTGCCGATGGTAAACAGATTCTGGTAAAAAGCTACGAGAAAGTTTATTACTGGCAGCGCCAGGCCAACCAACCTATTTGGCAGGCATTAAAAACCACCCCGAAAGAACTGGTTTACAAACAGGAAAAACAGGGCGAGGCTATAGCTTTTACGCGTGATGGCAATGGTTATTATACTACCAGTGAGGGTATTTACGCGCCTATATATTATTATAAAATAGCAGGAAATTAATTCATAGTCGAGTGTTCACGTTCACGGTGCGAACACCGTTATAATTATCTATAATACTGATAATCATCGGTTTGTGTTTTTTATTTAACACATCAAACGTGAACACGGGAACCAATAACGTCGAGATTATAGGCCTTTGATAAGCTTTTTATAATTGATCTTATCAAAATCAAACTCTGGCATTTTATCCATTTTGCTGTAATTGACTACCATATCAAATTTGGCGGCATGTTCTTTGGCTACGTATAGGGTATAGCGGTAATCAAACGGCAGCGATGTGTCTTCCCAAACCGTAACCATGTTTTTGGGATCTATAATATATATGGTAACATTTGATGATCTTACGAACTGGTAAAATGGCGGCGATTTTAAAAAGTATTTATTCGCTTTTAATTTTTTAAAATCGAGCAAGGCCTGTACGGTAGGCCCATCCATATCGTAGTATATTATGGTGCTATCCGTAATTGCCCGGATCCGTGTATTGCCGCCATCGCCGGGTGCATATAGGTAATATTTACCCTTATATAAATTTAACGGTACCCACTGCTTTGGCAAGCCGGCAAGGTCATATTTTTTAAGTGGCTTAAAATGCTTAACCTTTAATATCTTATAGGTTTCGTTATAATTTATGCTGTCGTTATGGTCATACTTAAAACCTAACAGCCATTTGTATTGGCTCGCATTGCGGTCTTTTTCTATATAAACCGCATGATAAACATCCTTTTTAACCTCTCTCCATAAAAAAGTGGTATCCGCGGGTTTTGCCTTTTGCACGGTATCTTTTTCAACCGCGGCAACTTTCTTTTCGGGGCTTTTACACGCCGCAAGCAGGATCAATAGGTATATCAGCTTTTTCATTACCTAAATATAGCTAATTAAAGTATCACTTAGCTGTTAGCGTGTTAAAGGCATTGTCAACTCCGAATAATTATCACTACATTTCTATCAAATAAACTAATTCAAATTTTTTCTGACCGCGTGGCAACCTTAAGGCAATATCCATCGTGATGTATGCAGATAAGGTAATAATTTAAGGCAAACAGGATTCCCAAATATGGGCGAAGAAGAATTACATCAACTGGTAAAAGGCTGTTTAAAGGATGACAGGCTATGTCAAAAGCTTTTGTATAAGGCTTTTTATGGCTTTGCTATAGGCATCTGTTTAAAGTACGCCAACAACCGGTACGAGGCTTCGGAGATCATGAACCAGGGGTTTTATAAAGTATTCAAAAACGTAGCGAAGTATGATCTAACTAAGCCCTTTAAGGCATGGATAGGCCGCATTATGGTTAATACATCCATAGATTATTACCGCTCTAACCTGAAGATTTCATACACCGAAGAGCTGGACAAAGCCGAACACGTTAACGATACTGAGTTTGCCGACAGGAATTTAAATTATAACGAATTACTGGATATGATAAGTCAGTTACCTCGTGCATACCGTACCATATTTAACTTATTTGCCATTGAGGGTTACACGCACGAAGAGATAGGCACCATGCTAAATATCAGCACGGGAACCTCAAAATCAAACCTGCACAAGGCGCGCGCGAAATTAAAGATAATGATAGCCAACAGCAATAAAATGCCCGGCACAGCAAGTAAACAAGTAAACGATAACATAGTACCACTTAACCACAAAAACACCACCAACTTATCCATATCTTTTATAAACAACGTAACCAAAAGATGAAAGAGGAAAAAGAAGATAGTATTGATAAATTGTTTAGCCGCGGCCTAAGCCAGCCGGGCTACAATGCGCAATACCGGGAGGAAGACTGGGACGCTATGGAGGAAATGCTTGATGACAAAAAGCTAAGGAGCATTGTATTTAATTTATTGGTACTGGCCGGCACCATAGCGGCTATGCTGGCATTAATAATTGGCTGGTTATACCTAAACCCTGCCACAAAACCTGATAAAAACACACAACAGGTGGTGAAAAAATCACAATCTGTACAAAAGGATTCCGGTATATACGGCCTGCCCGTGCAGCAACTAGCACATCTTAAAAGTAATACGCTTTCGGCAAATGACAGTAGTGCGATGAGTTCAAACCAATTGAACCGTAAAAGTAAGTCGTTCTTCACCTTATCTGCTGTACCGGGCGGCCGTAATATTACCGGTTTTAGCTACGTACCTATTACACCATCCCGCTATAAAAAGGATACGATAATTACTGATGTAACCCAACGCGGCATAGCTAAAGTAGATACCATTATTACCGATAAAAGCATACCGGTAATTGCAAATAACAACAAAACCTATATTGACACCATCATAACCGATAAAGCCGCCGTTATAGCAGCAAACAGCATCAAAAAAGATACCATTATCACCCAAAAACGGTCTCCGTTGATCTCGGTAGTGGATGATATTAAACCGAACAAAAAATCGTCGAGACCAGTCGGCAAATCTAAGCCGGCAGCTTACGCATTCAGGCCAACATTCGCGGTTAGTTTTATTGCTTCGCCGGATGTGAATAGTGCCCAAGGTTTTACACAAACTAAGGTGGGCAGCAATTTTGGGCTAATGCTAACTATGGGCGTATCCCGCAAATGGAGCATTACCACGGGGGCGGTTTATGCCAACAAACCTTACATGACCGATTTTACAAATTATGCAACGGCCTACAAGTTTAACACCAACCCGGTAAGCGTTACCGCAAGCTGTATAGTGTTAGATATCCCGATAAATGTTGGGTACCAGCTTTTTAACAATGGCCGCAACAAGTTTAGCCTGGGCACGGGACTGTCGTCATACTTTATGCTGCGCGAAAATTACACCTTTAAATATGCAGGTGCTTACCCGGATGGGCCAACCGCCTACAACATACGTAATAAAAACAAACACATTATGGGCATCCTAAACCTGAATGTCACTTATCAGCGCGAGATAAGTTCAAAATTTGGGGTGGGTGTACAGCCATACTTTAAAGTACCACTCACGGGCATTGGCTACGGGCAGGTGAATCTAAAATCGGCAGGGGTTGCTGTGGGGGTAACGTGGAACATTAATACGGGACTAAAACCTTAAGAAAAACATGAAATATATCGGAGTAATATTACTCGTTTGGTTCGCAACAAACCGGTCGGGGCAGGATATCTATATCTGTAAAAACGCGGTTGTAACGCTTTATTCAAAGGCACCTATAGAGGATATCGATGCCCGCAGCGACAGGGGAACATCGGTACTAAACACCGCCACCGGCGATGTAGCCTTTAGCGTACCCATCGGCTCATTTAAGTTTGATAATGCCCTGATGCAGGAACATTTCAACGAAAACTATATGGAAAGCGATAAGTATCCGCAAGCAAGTTTTAAAGGCAGGCTTACAAGCAAACCGGACCTAAGCAAGGATGGAAGCTACCCCATAACCGCCGCCGGTATTTTCGAAGCGCATGGTGTAAAAAAAAGCTGCACCATCCCGGGAGTCATAACTATAACCAACGGTGTCGTAAGCCTTAGCTCGGAGTTTATGGTGGCTTGTAAAGACCATAAGATAGATATCCCAAAACTGGTGTTCCAAAACATTGCCGAAACCATCAAAATAAAAGTAACAGCGGCATACGCGCCTTACAAATAGCAAACCCTCAACACAACCATTATCATGAAAAGGTCCCTCTTAATTATCGCGCTGTTAAGTACAGCAGGCTTTATAAAAGCACAAACCAAAACCGATTCAACAACGACTATCAACAGCACCGATTCGCTCATGAAAACCCTGAGCGCGCCACAAAAAGGCGAGCCGGTTATAGCAACCTTTAAGGCCACGCGCCTCATCCTGTCGCAAACTACCGAAACGGTTAAAAAGAAAGAACTTAACTTTTTGGTGATCCATCGCTTTGGTGACATTGGCGGCGCGGCAGGCGGTGGCAAAACCCTTTGGGGGCTTGATAATTCTTCAGATATCTATATTGGCTTTGAATATGGCCTTACCGATAACCTGAACATCGATTTTGGCCGCAGCAAATCCGAACAATTGATAGAATTTGGTTTAAAGTACAACATCCTGCATCAAAAAACAGATAACAGCGTACCCGTTGCCGTTACGCTGATTGGTAAAACCGCGCTTAAACCTTACCATGTAAATACCAATGTTTATGATTTTTACAGCAACCGGTTCAATTACCTGGCACAGGCCGTTATAGCCCGCAAGTTTTCATCAGTATTATCCTTACAGGTATCGCCAATATTTGTGCGTACCAATTTGCCCTATCCGTTTTTGGCAGGTAACACGCACAATGTTTTTGCCCTATCTGCAGCGGGCCGTTTAAAATTTAGCAAGCGCATGGGGATCGTTTTAGATTACGTGCACCCCTTCTCCAACTTCAGGGATAACAGCGTGAACCCCAAATTTTATGATGGATTAGGTGTGGGTATTGAGATTGAGACCGGTGGCCACGTGTTCACCATTAACTTTACCAATGCAGAGGCTATCTCCGAATTTAATTATGTAACCAATACCCAATCCAGCTGGAGCAAAGGCCAGTTTCGCTTAGGGTTTACCATTTCCCGCATTTTCGATTTCAACAAAAAACATAAATCAAACTAACTTTCAAAACTATGGAAAGGCACGAATTTTTAGCAAAATTAGGTATAGGTGTAGCTGCGGCTTGTACCGGGTGTAGTATAGTAGGCTGCGGTTCTAAAGTAAGTGACCCCACGCCGGGAAATGGCGGTAATAACCCGCCAACAGGTGGTAATGGCAACTTATTATCCGTTAACCTCAACAGCGAGCTTCAGAGCGTAGGCAGTTCCAAAGTATCTAACGGCGTTATACTGGTCCGCTTAGCAGCCGGGGCAGCGGCAAGCGCTTTTACAGCAGTACAGGTTTCCTGTACGCACGAGGGCTCAAGCATTAACTATAACAACGCCCTAGGCCTGTTTATTTGCCCTAACCATGGCAGCGAGTTTAGTACTACAGGCGCCGTATTACAGGGGCCTGCTGCAACTGCGCTTAAAAAGTATACCGTTAACGTGGTTGATAACACTTTAACCGTAACAGCCTGATTTTTATAATAGCTGGGTGGTGTAGGGGGATACTGCATGGCTATTTTTATTGCATCTTGTTTGCCGTGGTAAGTCAGGTGGAGGGGCGATGTGGTACATCGCCCCGCTATTTTTATTTTAAACTTTTGATTATTTAGAATTAATATTCGGCAAGCATTACTTTTATATAAAAGCGGTATATTTAGGACTATAAAATTCACAACCAAAATGAAAAGAAAGATCTTCACTACAGCCCTTTTATCATGCTGCTTTATGATCTGCATGGCAACAGCGGTTTTTGCCGACCTTACTGGTAAATGGACAGGTAATTTAACCATGAGCGATGGTAACACCTTCCCGGTTACATACGATTTTAAAGTTGCCGGCGAAAAACTGACCGGTACAGCACAGTCGCCACAGGGTGATGTAAATATCGAAGATGGTAAAATTAAAGGCGACGAGTTTAGCTTTAACGTTAACGTTAACGGCCTTGATGTACCACATAAAGGTAAAGTGTACGCAGATTCTGTTGGCATGAACCTTACTATCAATGCGGACCAATTGCACTTTGTGCTAAAACGCATAAAATAACACCAATCTCTTAAAATAATAAAAAACCCCGCCCAACCCGGCGGGGTTTTTTAGCCTAATGTAAATAAAAGGCTTGGTAAATAATTAACAACGCTTACCTTAGCCCCGCATGTTACACCGTTTAACCGCATATTTATTAATTGTATCCCTGGTATCGGCCAACTTTTCACGTTTTTTTATCTACGCGGGTTTTGAGCTGAACAGGAACTACATTGCGACGAAACTTTGTGAGAACCGTAATAAACCGCAGCTGCATTGCAACGGCATGTGTTACTTAATGAAAAAAGTAAAGCAAGCCGAAGAGAAGCAGAACACCGAAGACAGGCAGGCACAAAAAAACCTGTTCCAGGAGGCCACTTACAATCAGCCTGCTCAGGTTAAATTTTACCCGGTTTTATTATCGGTAACCAAAGTACCCAACTACAGGTTCCAACTGCCGCAGCAATCGGCGAACATCTTCCAGCCCCCACAGCTCGCATAAAAACACCATTCTTATTTATACAGTTTTGATACCGGCTTCGCGGCCCTTATCTGCTATGCCTTTGCATGCCCTGTAAATTATTTATGTCCCGTTGCATTTGGGACACTATACACGTTTTTATGAAAATATCTAAACTACTATATATCCTGTTGTGTTTTGCGCCTGCCTTATGCTTTGGCCAAAACAACTTAACAGTTACCGTTACCGATGCCCGCACAAACGAAGCGGTGCAAGGCGTAATGGTAAGCGATGCCGATAACGGCAACCTGCTTACTACCACAAACGCCAAAGGCAAGTTTACCCTAACAACCGACGGCATCAAAAGCCTTCGCTTTAAAATGATTGGTTTTAATGATAAGCTTTACACTTTAACCGGCGCTGCAACTGTCGAGATCGCCTTAGAGCCTTCTACGATTGATCTGCAGCAAGTAGTTGTATCTGCCAGCCGCGAGCGCCAGGCCAGGCAGGATGTACCTATCGCCATCAGCAAAATAAACTCTACCCAAATTCATGATACCAAAGCCACCGCGCTTTACCAGCTGCTTAACAAAGTAACCGGTGTTTATATGGTAGATCTTGGGAGCGAGCAGCATACCATGGCCATCCGCCAGCCTATTACATTCAACGCTTTGTATTTATACATGGAAGATGGTTTGCCTATTCGCCCTACCGGGATCTTTAACCACAACTCCCTTTACGAGATCAACATGAGTGGCGTTCGTGACATTGAAGTGATCAAAGGCCCTGCATCATCCCTTTACGGAAGTAACGCTATTGGCGGTGCTATCAATTTTATTACACAGGGCCCACCGGCGGGTTACGCCGGCAATGTATCTGTGCAAGGCGATAATTACCACTACCGCAGGGTTGATGCCGATGGTGGTTTTAGCGCAGGAAAGTTTGGCCTGTACGTTGGCGGTTACGTAGCCAAACTGCGCAACGGCTGGCAGGATTACAGCGACTTTGACAAATACTCGGGCAACTTTAAAATCACTTACGATTTTGATGCCGCTACGCGATTGACCACTTCTGTAGCCTATAATTATCTGAACACACAAACACCGGGCGGTTTAGACAGCGCGAAATTTTACAGCAGGACATTTGGCGCTAACCAGCGTTTTACCTATCGTAAAGCAAAAGCCTTTAGGGCCAATACCAAGTTAGAGCACAGCTGGAATAACCAAAGCAGCACTTTCCTGACCTTATTTTACCGCAATAACTCTAATGCGCAACTCCCAAGTTACTTTATACGTGATGTGCGGGACAATGCGGGTAACTACGAAAGCTCCAACGGGCAGGAGAACGACCAAAGTTTCCATAGCCTTGGTTTGTTGGCGCAGCACCGCCAGGCTTTTGATTTTTTACACTCGAAATTGATTTTGGGAGTTTATGCCGATAACAGCCCGAGCAGCTATTACGCCAAGTTTTTAAATATTCAGAAAGACGTGGCTAACAATTTTTATACCGGTTACACCCCTACCGGAAATTACATCGATAACTACCACATTAAATTGTTTAACACCGCGGCATACGCCCAGTACGAGATTAAACCTGCAGAGCCTTTGCGCATTGTAATGGGTTTACGTTACGACCGCATCCAATACAACTTTACCAATGGCATCGCTGCGGGCAGCACCAAATACAAACAACAGGAAACCAACGTCTTTAACATCGTAGCGCCAAAACTTGGCATGACCTATAATTTTGGCAACAATAAAGGTTTATACGCCAACTACAGCGTAGGTTTCCAGCCGCCGGAAACCGGCCACTTATATAACGCCCGCCAGCTCACCCCGCTAAAACAAGCTACCTTTAATAACTACGAAGCAGGTGGCTGGTTAGCATTATTAAACAAGAAAATGTATGTAGAGGTAACCGTGTATAATCTGGAAGGCCGTAACGAGATCATTAACCAATTAATGCCGGATAATACTACTCAAAACCAAAACGCTGGTGCAACACGCCATCGTGGTATAGAGTATTCGGTAGCCTACGCGCCGGTTAGCGAGTTGGGTTTCAGGTTTAGCGGAACGAATGCCAGGCATACTTATGTAGATTTTAATGAAGTTTCAACCAACTTTATCACGGGTACAAGCACAGTTACCGATTACAGTGGCAACCGCATGAATAACGCACCAAGCTGGATAGCCAACTCCGAACTTACTTACAAGCCTGCTTACATCAACGGTTTCAGGATAGCGGGCGAGTGGCAGCACATTTCGTCATACTTTACAAATCCGGCAAACACCAAAACCTATTCGGGATATGATATCTTTAACCTTCGTACCGGGTTTGATGTAAAAAGCGGCGTGCTTAAAGGCGCGGGCATCTGGTTAAATGTATTAAATGTTACCAATAAGCTTTACGCCACAACGGTAACCGGCTACCAGTTCGGCGATATGTATACAGCTGCGCCACCAAGGGTTTATACATTAGGTATTAGCTATTCATTTGCAAAACACTAACCATGGCAAAAGCAAAACAAAACTTTTATAAATGGCATCGGATATTGGGCTTAACAGCCCTTATCCCTGTTATGATGTGGACGCTGAGTGGCCTTTTGCACCCGTTCATGTCCAACTGGTTCAGGCCGACTATTGCAAGAGAAGTTTACAAGCCGGAGCAGATTATTAAGCCAACGCTGACCATTAAGCAGGTGCTGGATAAGAACGCGATAAGCCAATTCATCAATTTTGGGTTTATCAGTTTTAATAAGCAGGCTTACTACCAGGTATTGGGGAAGGATAGCATCACTAACTACTACTCAGCTACCAACGGTATTTTAGTGAATGACGGCGATAAGCAATACGCTACCTATCTTGCGCGCTATTTTACGCAGGATAGCACATCAAAAGTAAAAAGCATCACCCTGCAAAAAACCTTTGACGCGCATTATCATCCCATAAACCACCTGCTGCCCGTTTGGAAAATATCCTTTGACCGGGCAGACGGTATGGACGTTTACGTGGAATCCGCTCAAAGCCGCATGGGTACGTTCAACAACAATACCCGCAAGGCGATGCTTAGCGTTTTTGAGCAGCTGCACACCTGGCAGTTTTTAGAAGCAATTGGCGGCGAGCAATTCCGCATTGTGGTGTTACTGTTAATCGTGAGCATTATGTTTTTATCGCTATTGACCGGGTTAACCGTCTATGGTTTCTTTTGGAAGAAATTCAAGACCATCAAACAAAACCGCAAAGCCGATAAACGCCCGGATACCCGCTTTGTACACCGCTTTCACAGGCAGCTTGGGCTTATTGTTTCGTTCGTGATGTTCACGTTTATCATCAGCGCGGCATTCCACTTAATTATGAAGTTGCATATTATCAAACCGCAGAGTAAATCGTATAGCCAAATGATCGAAACAAAAGAGTTGTCTATCACTAACCTGCAATTGCCCGTAGATAGCATCAAAACAATTGGCCTAATTAAATATGCAGATAGCACCTATTATCAGGTGGCCGATCTTAAAAAGAATGTCAGCTATTTTAATACCTCAAGCGGCAAACAACTGGCAGATGGTGATGCGATCTACGCCAATTACCTGAGCAGTTTTTACCGCGCAGGCGAGCCACAGATAAAAGTAAAAGGCAAAAGCACAATAACGCAGACCCGTCAGTTTGATAACGAATATGGCTTTATCAACAAACGCCTGCCGGTACAAAAAGTGGCCTACCCTAACGGCGAGAACTGGTATATCGAAACCACCACATCGCAATTGGCTACCAAAGTAGCGGGTATTGACCGCGCCGAAGGGTTTTCTTTTATATTTTTACACAAGTATTTCGGCATGAGCTGGGCCGGCAAAAACATCCGCGACATAGTAAGCATGCTTGCCGCGCTGGGTGTATTCGTCATATCAGCATTCGGCTTTGCCGCGTTCCTTAAAAACAAATAATTATGAGAAGATACATCATCATTTTAGCTGTAGCCGCATTGAGCTTTGCAGCCTGTAATTCACCGGCAACAAAAGATGCCAAGGCAACCGAATCTGCCAAACCAAAAGGGAAATACTATTGCACCATGCACCCCGAGATAACATTAAACAAGCCGGGCACCTGCAGTAAATGCGGAATGGATTTGGTGGAGCGGGATACAACAGGGAAATAAATAATTTATGTCATTGCTTTAAGGAGCGTAGCGACGTGGTAATCTCAGCATATCCGATTGTCCTATGAGATTGCCGCGCTATCGCGCAGCAATCTCATTTTTTTATCTGTTTTTTATCCTGAGAGTCACTAGTTCAGAAACCTAAAACAGTTACTCCTCTTTCCAGAAAAGGGTGTTGGGGTGGAATTGTTTCCACGAGCGCCAGTACTCCTGGTAAGCTTGTATGACACCTAACCGGCTACCTTTATATGAGCCGGAGATACAAACGCCTTTCCAATCCCAAATGGATGAAGTTTCATCGTCGGTCAGCTGTTTATCAGCATTCACCTCGAAATGCAGGGGCTTGCCGTTTACGGTACTATTCCAGGCATGAAAGTTCATGCTGTCCTTTTCCATAGCTATCAGCAGGCTGGTAGTTTTAATCTTATCATTAAAAGTTCGTTTGCGCACCATGGCACGCCAGTCGTACGCTTTTGGCTGGCCTTGCACAATTACACCTATCATCCAGCTTTTACGTATCAGCGAATTTTTGTTTTTCAACGTGGTATCCTTATCAACCGTTTGTTTGCGGTCGTAATCTTTTAGGTCGGCATAGTCATTGGTATAGATGGCATCCGGCTGTAAAATTTGCGAGCCGGGATATTTGTTAAGCCATGCGCCAAGGGTTAATTGCTCGTAAGGCACTTCGCTCAATTGCGCGCCCTTTAACGCACCAACAGCAGCCTTTCCGGTAGATTGGTACCACCACGTTTTAGTAGCCTCATCCTCAATAATAGCATTGTAATGCCTCGCCCCCACCAACCTGAAGGTTTGCAGCTTCCCATTGATAACAGGGTCGTAAACGCGGCCTGTGCGGCACATGGTGCAATAGGTAATTAGCATCGGCTTGCCGGCAATATTATCCTGTACCTTATGATGGTAACCTAAATATATTATCGGATATGCTTTGGCAACGCCTTTATACACTACACCTATTACCAGATAACTATGCGGTACCCGGCTTTTTATGGCATTGGCAAACGCCACTTTACGCGTTTCCTTAAACATAATTTCGGCCTTATACATGTTATCGGTAAAATAAAAACTGATAAGGCACAGAGACATCACGGCAACTTTTATAGCCTTTTGTTTGGTGGTGTCTTTTATAAGGTAAAGCCCCAGGTATGTCAATATCAATACAGCGCCCAGTATCCGCAACGGCTGGATCATCTTTTCCAGGTAGTAGCAAAAAGTAATGGCGTTAATATCCTGGCTGCCAGGGAAAGGCATCAGCAGGTAAGCATTTATCAGCCCCGGAATTAAGAGTAGTATAATACCAGCCCAAAATAGGGAAGGTTTAGTTGTCTTGTTCATGCTTTATCCGTAAAGGCTTGTTACAGTATTGGTTAATTAGGTTACTAAGCCTAAATTATAAAAGATATTTAAATTTCCCATATGGCATTTTAAGTCGAATTTTATTTAAGCCGCACTACACTTTTGATTAGCATATTTGTTTTTGACTTTAGGCTTACGCGATTAAACTACAATACCTGTAATTTTATGAAAATTTAATAATGATGAAGATCGAGATCTGGAGTGATGTAATGTGCCCATTCTGTTACATAGGTAAACGCCGTTTTGAAGATGCCCTGCAACAATTCGCGCATAAAGGGGAAGTGGAGATAGAATGGAAAAGCTTTCAGCTTAACCCGGATATGGTAACCAACCCATCGGTAAACATTAATCAATACCTTGCCGATGCTAAAGGCTGGACATTGGAGTATGCACAACAAATGAACAACCACGTAACCGAGATGGCTGCCGAAGTTGGCCTCAATTATCATATGGACAATGCCGTTGTTGCCAACAGCTTAAAAGCTCATCGCTTTACCCATCTTGCTAAAAAGTATAACCTTGGCGATGCTGCCGAAGAAGCCTTATTTAAAGCCTACTTTACCGAAGGCAAAAATGTGGACGATACAGACACCCTTGCAGAATTGGGCTCTGCTATCGGCCTTAACCCCGATGAGATAAAACAAACCCTTGTTACCGATGCTTTTATAGATGATGTTAAGCATGACATAGCCGAAGCGCAGTATTTAGGCATACAGGGTGTACCGTTTTTTGTGATGAATAATAAATACGGCGTATCAGGCGCGCAGGCGGTTCCGGTATTTACCCAAACATTAGAAAAAGCGTTTGCAGAATGGAACGATGATCAAAGCAAACCAAAACTAGACGTTATTGAAGGCCCAACCTGCGGCCCTGATGGCGATTGCTAAGCAAATAAATTTATTGCAGCAAATCTTGCCGGTACAGGAAATGCGCCAGCCAACAGTACCATTTCGTATACTTTAGATGGCAAAACAGTAAAATTCACCACTGGTTTTTTTCAGGTGATTTCTCCAACATTAGTGCCGCCAAATGGTAGCATACAAGTAGGCGGCGGCTTAGATCCTGCAACTGCATTTTTGTTAATGGCAGAAACCAATTCCACCGGTACGTTTGATGCCGATATAATTACAGTTGGTACTTCTTCGGCTCGGGCAAAGTTACTTTTACAGACATTAACGTAAAGGATAAAAACGGCCTAAAGGGCACTATAAAAGGCACCTTTACCCGCAAAGTAGCAGGTTTCTTAACCGACCAACCCGAGAAAGATATTTCAGGATCGTTCAGCCTTAAAATGTAACCCTATTATTTGTTGACAGCTGTTTATCCCTATTATTTTCAATAATTAAAATATAGATAGTAACTTTGCACCTTAGTGTAATAAATACACAAAATTTGAATTTTACTTTTGGAAGCAGTAGCCCCATCTTACAATTTCTCCAGAACTACATTGCGCGTTGCGGTGGGAGCCATGTTTTTTATGACCGGCATTTGCTTTGCAAGCTGGGCATCCCGTATAGCTACTATTCAACAGGATCTTAATTTGAGCGATGCAGGGCTTGGCGGTGTTTTATTTGCACTTCCCGTTGGTTTAATGTGCTCGCTCCCATTCTCCGGCTGGGTAATTACCCGTATAGGCAGCCGTAAATTGCTTATTAGCGCGTTGGTGGTTTACAGCCTTTCGTTAGTTTCTTTGGGCATTGCGCAAAATACCGTTCAGCTGATCGGATGCTTGCTGTTATTCGGTTTCTCCAGCAACGCGGTAAACATAGCTGTAAATACCCAGGCTGTAGCTGCCGAGGAGTTATACCAGCGCCCAATACTTGCATCGTTCCATGGTTTATGGAGTTTGGCGGGCTTTACAGGGGCTGTCATAGGCACCTTTATGATAGGCAAACAGGTTATCCCATTCAAGCATTTTAGCATGATAATGGTGCTGGTGATCGTAGTGGTGATTTTCACGTCGCGCTACCTTAAAAACGACAAGCCAACAAGCGCCGGGCCGGTGTTTGTAATGCCCGATAACTCACTGATAAAATTAGGTGTCATCGCTTTTTGTTCGATGATATGCGAGGGCGCGATGTTCGACTGGAGCGTTATTTTCTTTAAAAAAGTAGTGCTTGCCCAAAATGCGTCAATGGGTGCCGGGTATACAGCCTTCATGTTTACCATGGCTACCGGCCGCTTTGTAGCCGATAAATTCGCACACCGTTTTGGCCTTAAACGCACTTTACAAATAAGCGGTATGCTTACCGCCACCGGCTTACTTACCGCCGTGGCATTCCCTTACATGTACTCGGCAATATTCGGGTTTTTATTGGTAGGGTTCGGTGTATCATCTGTTGTGCCGTTGGTTTACAGCGCGGCAGGCAAATCTAAAACCATGTCGCCGGGGGTGGCACTGGCGGCCGTATCAACCATTGGGTTTGCAGGTTTTTTAGTTGGCCCGCCGTTGATAGGTTTTGTGGCCGGGATAGCTACTTTAAGGGCATCCTTTACGCTCATAGCAGCCATGGGTATTTGCGTAACCATATTTGCTACCAAGGCAAAAATTTAATTACTCTTCTGTCAGATCTGCTTCATTCGGATTAAGAACATATTCAAAATTCTCGTATCCGTTATGGAAGATGAACTTGATCCGTTCGTGCGGCAAATTAATATCCAGCGATATAGCACCTAAGGTTGACGGCAGATTGTCACGAATCAATTTTAAGTCGGTAATGTGGGGCATGTCTATAGCGATGTCTTCGCCACGGGCTTCTATTTTCCAGTCTTTAAGGCCTGCGCCCTGCAATACATCCAACCACTTTTGCTGATAAGCATTCATAATATTATTATTTGCTTAAAGAACAGGCCGTGTTGAATTAAGTTTTTACCGATTGAACGCTACGGTGCAGATATATATCGCCCATAAACCCCTAAACGCGCCAGCCTGTTCTCAAATATCATGCGTGGATCGGCATAAAATTTCTTAAAGTCCTGCTCGCTCACCTGGCCGGGGTATGGCACAAAATAGTGATCGGGCCGGCCGTTACGCCATGCCATTACGTAGGATGTTTTGTGTTTGGCAAGGGTTGGCAAAAGCACTTTTGTCCACCAGTCGGCCTGTGGGATTTGCTCATACCCTGTTTCGGGCAGGCAGGCAAGCTTATGTGTTTTGGCAGCAACGGCGTCTACAATGCCCATGCGCTCGTCCAGTTTTTGCTGGTACTCGGTTACGTTTTTATTACAGTAATTATCAAAGCCAACAAAGTCTGTATAAGTATCACCCGGGTATCGCAGCATAAAATCGGCTTCGCTGTCAAAATCCGCCGCCGAATATACAATAAGCAGGTTATGCAACTTTTTGGTGTTACGCATATAATCGATGGTGAAACACCATAACTCCTTAAATTCCCCGGGAGTGCTGGTATTGGCGCACCACCAAAACCAACTTCCCGTAAGTTCATGAAACGGGCGAAACAGGATAGGGATTTGCTCACCGTTCCTGCCTTTTAAATCGGCTAAATAATTTGCCCCTTTCTCCAGCCACCTCACATATACATCGTGGTATGCGCCACCAGGTAAAATATCTTTAATGGTACGGTTAGTGGTATCCCAGGCGGTTTTGCCATTGGTTGGGTTATCCATATGCCAGCAAAAAGTATTGATGCCGCCGCGATCGTATGCCTCGCGCGCCATCTTTTTTTGCTCTTTAAAAAGCATCCCGTTAATATCTCGCGTGTTATCGTGCTCTATTTTAGCGAGGTCCCAGCCGTACATAGCGGGGTATGATCCGGTAACATCTTTAACATCAGACCGCCCCTCCTCGTAACACCAGCCTATGCCATAGGCGGTATCATCATGGTGGCCGAAGATGGTGCCCGCTCCTACCAATCGCTGCATACTATAATACAGCTGTTTGGTTTCGTATATGGCCTGCTTATCGCAAGGGTTATGTAATTGTGCCATAACTGATGTACCACGGGTTAATAAGATGATGATAATGGCGTAACGGTAAATGCTTTTCATGCTGATATCAGATGCCTTAAAGTAGCACAAATTATTAAACCTGCACCTTTTCGAATTTTGTTTGTATTAATTATAGCGGTGGTTTTGCAGCCGGTTATTATTGTGTATTTTAGATAATTATTACATTTAGCTAAATATCTTTTAAAAGAAATTGGGGCTTTCAAGTATCTATATCTTACATAAGTTATACCTTTACCACATTAATGGATAGCGTAGATACATCTTTAAAACCTGCACCAAAACGTTTTACAAAAACGCGGGGTAAACTTGCAGAATTTTTTTTAATGCTGCACAGGATATATGCATTTATCCTACGCTTTTTTAAAGAGGTTTTTTTACCACCTTACGAGTTTAAAGAGATTGTAAAGCAATGTTATGAAACCGGTGTAAAATCCTTCACGCTGATTACACTTACCGGTTTTATTGTGGGGGTTATTTTTACCAAACAAAGCCGCCCGTCGTTAACCAACTTTGGTGCCGAGTCGTGGTTACCGTCGCTGGTATCCATCGCTATCATGAAAGCCCTTGCACCACTGGTTACCGCGCTTATAGCTGCAGGTAAGGTTGGCTCAAGCATTGGCGCCGAGCTTGGCTCGATGCGGGTTACCGAGCAGATAGATGCCATGGAAGTATCGGGCACAAAACCTTTTAAATTTTTAGTTTGTACGCGGGTTATCGCTACCACTATCACCATACCATTGCTGGCAACTTACACCGCGTTTATAGCGCTTTTAGGTGGTTACTTAAACGTTAGCCAAAACGAGGGCACCAGTTACGCCATCTTTATGGAGCAGGCTTTTGAGCCTTTAACTTTTATTGATTTTTGGGCATCACTTATCAAGGCCCTAGTATTTGGTTTTACCATTGGTATTGTGGGATGTTACCAGGGTTATAATTCTACCAAAGGCACCGAGGGTGTTGGTAAAGCGGCAAACGGCGCGGTAGTTACCGCCATGTTTTTGGTGTTTATTGAGGAAGTTTTAATTGTACAGATGGCCGGATGGTTCCGCTAAATTATGGAAAAGCAAAAGGCAAATATTGATAAGACTAACGAAGTAATTAGGCTTCGAGGGGTTGAAAAATCTTTCGCGGATTATGACGTGCTCCGTGGTATCGACCTTGACCTTTATCAGGGCGAAAATTTAGTGGTTTTAGGTCGTTCCGGGACGGGTAAATCGGTATTAATTAAGTTAATATCCGGATTGTTAACGCCTGATGCGGGTACGATAGAAGTTTTGGGCAAAGAGGTAACCAACATTAGCGAACGCGATCTCGAAGAACTTCGTATCCACATTGGTTTCTCTTTCCAAAATAGTGCCCTGTACGATAGTATGACGGTTCGTAAGAACCTGGAGTTCCCGCTGGTGCGTAACCGCAAGGGCATCACCCGGTTCGAAATTGATAAAAACGTAGCCGAAGTATTAGAGGCCGTAGGCCTTTCGCAAACTATTAATCAAATGCCGTCAGAGCTATCGGGCGGGCAGCGTAAGCGTATAGGTATTGCCCGTACGCTTATCCTTAACCCCGAAATAATGCTTTATGACGAGCCAACCGCCGGCCTTGACCCAATTACCTGTATAGAAATTAACGAACTGATAAACGAGGTTCAGCAGCGCTATAATACATCGTCGATCATCATCACGCATGACCTTACCTGCGCCAAAATGACCGGTGACCGTGTAGCGATGCTACTTGACGGACAGTTTCAACGTGTGGGACCTTTTGATGAGGTATTTAAAACTACCGACCCGCGTGTTACCCCTTTTTACGATTATAATTTTATACAATAGATATTAGTACCCTATATAATGGATGCAGCAGAAAATAAAAGATCAATAACAGTAGGCGTGTTTGTACTGCTCGGCGTGGCCGTGTTTGTAATAGGCGTGCTTACCCTTGGCGGCCAGCAAAAAAGTTTTGTTAAAAGCATAACCATCAGCTCGATATTTAGCGATGTTGCGGGTTTAAAAAAAGGGAATAACGTTTGGTTCTCGGGCGTAAAGGTGGGTACTATCAAAAACATCCATTTCACAGGCCCGTCGCAGGTTGATGTGATCATGAGTATCGAATCGAGCACGCAGCAGTACATTCACCGTAATGCAGGTGTACGTATTAGCAGCGATGGTTTAATAGGTAACAAAATCATCGTTATTGATGGTGGTTCGCCGCAGGCACCTCCTATACAGGATGGTGCTGTGCTACAGTCAGAAAAATTGTTATCTACCGATGATGTGCTGAAAACCCTGCAGCAAAACAACCAGAACTTGCTGGCTATTACTACTGATTTTAAACAATTAAGCAAACAGATACTGGCCGGAAAAGGCACTGTAGGCACTTTACTGGCCGATAGCACCATGGGCAACCAGTTAAAACAAACCATGCGCAATTTACAGGCTGCCACCCAAAACGCGGCGAATATGTCATCTCAGCTAAATAACTTTAGCAATAAGATGAACACCAAAGGGGGCTTTGCCGATAACCTGTTAACTGACACAATTACCTTCAACAAAATTCGTGGATCTGTTATCCGTTTAAAAGAAGCCGCGGATAATGCCAGCACTTTAACGGATAACTTGAACAAGGCCAGCAACAAACTTAACACGACAGACAACGCCCTTGGTGTACTTTTAAACGACCCCAAAGCGGCCGTTAAAGTACAAAACACCATCAATTACCTTCAACAGAGTTCTATCAAACTAAATGATGACCTGGAAGCGGTTCAGCATAATTTTTTGTTAAAAGGTTTTTTTAAGAAAAAGGAGAAAGCCAAACAGGATAGTATTAAAAAGGCGATGTAAGAATTTCCTGCTTTATGATACTGAAAGCGACGGGTTAATGACTGTCGCTTTTTTTGTTTAATCAAAACCATCGCACCACTACCCTGTTGCTTGTACACATCAACAGGAATGATCATGCAGAGCAGGAAACCCGTTTGGCAAACTTTAGGACTAGGTGCAGTTGCAGGTGTAAAAGCAAGCGCGGCACCGTCAATAGCCAATTATTATAGCAATGGGTTTCACTCCAGCTCGCTAAGCATAGTTAGGTTTGTGCATGCTCCAATCACCAGTATTGCAACTTCTTTGCTCTCTGCCGCAGAGAAGGAAAGAAAGAGATCAGCAAAAACAACCGATCATATTGATATGAGCCAGCTAGTTCTGCACGTAGCATCGGGCGCATTTGCGGGCGCGGCTATCTTTCGCAAAAACAAGCAGAGTATATTAAAGGGAATGTTAATTGGCGGGGCTGCAGCATTACTTACAGGTGTTGCCGGTTTCTACATCCGTAAACATGCCGATAAACTGCCTGATATACTACCGCAGTTTACAGGTGCTTTCAGCGATGCCTTTGCGTTTAGCAGTGGCATTACTTTGTAAGTTTTGGTGGTTGCCTTTTTTCAAGCGATAATTTCTAATACTTCTTCAGGAAAGCATTGAGGTAATTAGCCAGGTTAAAATCTACCTCCGTTACTATCTTGGTAGTAGGGGTGTATAGGTTTATAAAGTTGGTTAGATCTGCGCCCGTTAAGGGAATATATTGTGCGATGATCTTCGGCTGAAATACCGCCTGTATCTTATCCATAATCGCATATTTTTGTTGCAGCACTTCAAGCTTGGTTTTCTTTTTCTCATCTCTCTTCCACCACCATAATCGCCACATAACACCGCCTTTATAGTTCAACTTGTCATCGTATGCGTAAATCAGCTGTTGTGCGTGAAGCCTTGGGTCGTAATAGGTTTATGGTTTCGGTAGTAATAATGTTGCCCTGGTTCAGCTCATTGGTAACAGGCTCCATAAACACTTCCTGCTCATTCATTTTGGTTAAAACCAGCGTATCAACCTGGTAAGCAAAAGCTTTAAGCACCAGCAAGTCGCCTATTTTAGCGGGGAGGGTAAAATTGCCGGTATTATTGGTGAGCGTAGTTTTCTTATTATTCAGGTTATCTAATCCCGGCCAAGCCAATGCGGGTTTTATTTTCGAAAAAGCGCGCCTTTAATGTAGTTTGGGCATTAACCTCGATTGATATTAAAAACGCGAAAAGGATAAGGTAGCGTTGCATAGTTTAAAACTATGTAAAGGGCACAACAATTCGCAAAGCAGTATGGATGTTTAACTTAAATTAACATTTCCCTGTGAGAAACAAGATGGTTTCAGCAGAAAACGATTCCATAGACGAAATTTTTTAACTAATTACTTTTTTTTTAAAATATATTTAGAACATTATAAATACTTTTTGCTTACCCTTACTAACAAACTGATTAAACTTGAAACAGCAGTTAATACATACTGAAGCTTCACTACCCACAATTAAGCAAAGCAAGCATAGTTTATACACTAACTATGGCGCAATGCTATTGGGTTATATTAAGGAGGTGGTAAAAGAAATTACCATTGCCGAGCAATACCTTATAGAGGTTTTTAACGACTTGCAGCATAAGGATATTGAAGAGATACTGGCACCCGGCGCAAATGCTTTTCTGCGTTTGCAGCAGTTGGCCCGCAAAAAGCTATCATCATTTATCAGCACGGTTGAAGATTGTGCCGACCAGGTAGAAATAACCACTAAGAGAGCGATACAAAGCAATAAGTTTATTGAAATGATGAACCAAGAGCAGCAACTTGTTTTTTGTGGAGTACATTACCATGGCAAAACAACTGCTAAATTGGCTACCGAGTTAAATAAGCACGAAGACACCATCAGGCAATTACTAAGAGAATCGTTTACAATTATCAGGAAAAACCGTAGTGATACAGCAGTACATTAATAGCGGCATATTAGAAGCTTATGTAACAGTTTCTGCCTTCGAGCGAGAGGTGCATGAACTGCAGCAGATGAAGGCAAAATAACCTGAGGTAAACATTGCTTTACAGGAGTTGGAAACAGATATGGAACTGCTTGTTCAAAGCATGACCGGTACCCCTCCTGCAAATACCTGGAACAATATCTCTGATAGTATCGACGAGATCATCCTGCGCAAAACAAAAAAGGATACCGAAAAATCACCATCACCCGGTTATAACAATCTGGAAACAGAAATGCCGTTTAGCGAAAAAGACGAGGTGAAAAAAAAGGAGCGAAAAACAAATAAGGCCGCTAAAAAATCTACTTAAGTTCTAACATCACCACTGATTTTGCCGGGATAGTTACCTTAAGGTCATCCCCGTCTTTTTTTGCACCGGTGAAATTGTTGATGTGCAATTTAGAAGGCTGCTGAAAAGTGTTTACATCTGTAATGTTAGCAGAGGTAAGTATCTCACCGGTTACTGCCGACCATTTGAGATCTTTTAACTGTGTGCTAATGCTAACCGCTTTGTTCATATCAACGTTAACTAAAGATATGTGGATTTTCCCTGTGGCATCCTGCGAAGCGGAAACGTTTATGGCCGGGATGGTTTTGCCGTTAAAATCATAATCCGGCGATTTTAGGTTTACGGCTAAATACTTAGCATCCTGGTGCACTTTGTACATATCAAACACATGGTATGTGGGTGTTAGCAGCATCTTAGCTTTATCGGTAAGGATCAATGCCTGCAGTACGTTAACAGTTTGGGCCAGTTCGGCCATTTTTACCCTATCGCAATGGTTATTAAATATATTTAAAGTAGTTGCCGCTATTAACGCGTCTCGCAGGCTGTTTTGCTGGTACAAAAATCCTGGGTTGGTGCCCGGTTCGGGGTCGGTCCAAATCCCCCACTCATCAACTACCAGCGCCACTTTTTTATCCGGGTCATACTTATCCATTATGGCCGAATGTTTATTAACCAGTTCTTCCATTTTAAGGCAGCTTACCATGGTATTAAAATACTCCTGCTCGGTAAAACCGGTTGCCGACCCTTTTTTGCCCCAGTTACCGGTAGGTATGGTATAGTAATGTAACGATAACCCCCACATCATATTAAGAGGGATATTTTTCATACATACTTCCGTCCAATTATAATCAAAGGAATTTGCGCCGCTGGCAATCTTTTTTAGCGGTGTACCCGGGTAATCCCTTGCATATGTAGCATATCGCCTAAACTGGCCGGCATAAAATTCAGGGGTCATTTCGCCACCACAGCCCCAGCTTTCGTTACCTACACCCCAAAAGCTAACTTTAAAAGGTTCGGGATGGCCATTTTGGGCACGCATTTTAGCAACTGTGCTGCTACTGCCCGAGTTTAGATACTCTACCCATTTAGCCATCTCTTCTACCGTGCCGCTGCCAACATTACCGGCAATGTATGGCTCGGTATCAAGCAACTTACAAAGTGCTAAAAATTCATGTGTTCCAAAGCTATTGTCTTCGGTTACACCACCCCAATTGGTATTAACCATTTTAGGCCTTTGCATACTGGGGCCAATACCATCGCGCCAATGATATTCATCGGCAAAGCAACCACCCGGCCAGCGCAGGTTAGGGACCTTTATTTTCCGTAAAGCGTTAACTACATCCAGGCGTATTCTGCCCTGCTTTTTTACCGGCAGGTTTTTATCAACCCAAAAACCATCGTAAATGCCCCTGCCTAAATGTTCGGCAAACTGTCCGTAGATATGCCTGCTTACAGTTTCCCCGGTATTGCTGCTGATGGTTAAGCCGGCCGTGGTTTGTGCAAATGAGTTTGCATGCCAGCACAGGAGGATAAAAAGTAGGCTTTTTTTCATGATGATAACTGTGTAATTACGGTAATAAACATAACGGTAATTATTAAAGAAAACAATAACACCGGTTATTTACCAAAAGCTGCAGTCGTAGCAAATCTATTATCCTACTAATTCACGTTTTTTTTGCAAAGCGGCGGCAATGTTATCTATCAGGTTTTGTTCAGAAAATGGCTTTAATACCACACCACTCATCCCTACAGACAAATACTTGTCCCTGTCCTCTTTAAGTACGTTAGCGGTAAGGGCTAAAATAGGCACTTCGCCTTTTTTAGCATTACCGTTGGTACGGATAACCTGGGTAAGTTCTATACCCCCCATTTCCGGCATTTCAATGTCTGTAAGTACAATGTCGTAATGTTTATCTTCAAAAAGCTGCAGCGCTTCGCGGCCGTTATAGGCAACATCAAAGCTTATCTTCCATTTTTTAAGAATGGTACTTACCAGTAATACATTTAGTTTGTTATCCTCAGCTATCAATACGTGTCGGCCTGCAACAAACTGTTTGGGGTTAAACTCGGCTACAACTTCTTGTTCCTTAACACATGCCCCTTTTTTGGCAACATCCATTGGCAGCTTAAAGCTAAATACCGAGCCTTTGCCTACTTTACTGGTTACTTTGATACTGCCGCCTTGTAACTCAATTATTTTTTTACAGATGGCGAGGCCAAGCCCCGTACCGCCATAATTAGCTGTTTTTTGTGCCGATGCCACCTGTGAGAACTCTTCAAATAGTAGCGGTAAATGCTCTTTATCGATACCTAAGCCGGTATCTTGCACTTGTACATTCAGGATCTGCTGGCCGGGTTTGCCTTCGGTTAAAAACGCAGTAATGGCAACCTCGCCAATGGTAGTAAATTTAATGGCATTACCTACCAGGTTCATAATTACTTGCTTTAACCTAAAATAATCGCCGTTAAAGCAAAAGTCTTTGGCAAAGTTTATCTCGTGCTTTAAGGAAATATTCTTTTTACCTGCTTGCACCTGCATACTGGTGGCAATTTCCTGTATTGCCTCAAACGGGCTAAAGGGCGAAGTCTCGAAATTCATTTTACCGGTTTCGTACTTTGAAAAATCCAGGATCTCATTAACAACCTCCAGCAGCATTTTTGACGAGCTGCGGATGGCGTTGCTTTGCTCGGTTTGTGTTGCAGTTAAGTTACTTTGTGTTAGCTGTTCCGAGAAACCGATAATAGAGTTCAAAGGTGTACGGATCTCGTGGCTCATGCTGGCTAAAAAGCGGCTTTTAGATTGCGCGTATTTTTCGGCTATCTCGGTATAAACAACCAATTCCTCCTCGTTACGGAAGATCTTCCAGATGTTATAAAGTATAATAACTACAACGGTAGTAAGCAGTAGGAACATAATGCCCGATAACCTTTTAAACTCGTACAATACACTAGAAAGGCTGCTGTTCACCTCTTCCCGGCTTCCCACGATGTATTGCTGCTCAGCCACTTTGTACTTTTTAAGACTACCAATGATCTGGCTAATTAAACGGTTGTTTATCTCCAGCATCTCGCGCTCGTTGGCACGCAGCTTATTGTTGGCATCGTATATTTTAGTATAATATTTACTGTAGGCCTGTGCCACTTTAGGGCTTGCGGTCATGGTGGTAATAATGGTATCCGTACGCCTTGTTAACAGCACAAGTTTATTACCCTCTTCTTTTTTCTTTTTATCAAAAACAGAGAACAGGCGACCAAAAAATTTCTTCTTTTGTCCAGGCGTTTTAGCAATAGCCACCGTTTTAACAGTATCTATGCTTACCTGCGTTTTTATACGCCTTACTACAGGTTGTTGTATTATCTTATTGTCCTTATCCTTTAAAGCCGCATTTATCTTTTTAGCCGACCGCATCAGGCTATCAGATAAAGCCATTAATTTAATATAACTATCGGTTTTTAATTTCTTCTCGCTAACCAGGTTTCCCAGTTCGACATCACCAGAAAAATTAGCGGATTTTTTATCGTTGGAATTAATGGCCGTAATAATTCCGCGTACATTCTTGATCTGCCTCGAAAACTCGTTTGAATACCATTTGCGCCCGGTAAGGGCATACATACGGCTGCTGTTATCGGCACTATAAAGTTCAACAATACAGCTATCTATAAGGGATGAGTTTTCGCGCGCGTTAACCATCTGCTGGAAATTTCCGCGCAGTTTTTCGGCCTTTTTATAATGCAGGTATAAATAGAATGCACTGCCAGATAACACTACTATGAGCAGTACAATTAAGGCATAACGTAGGACAGGTATTTTTTTTACACCGGCAATCATTAGGGGGCTTTTCATATTATCTTGTATCAACACAACCAAAAGTTGTAAATAATACAACTGTTAGTTTTTGTTTTTGTGCTGACTGCAAGGCTTATGCCACATTAAAGTATTATTCCATACAGGAATATCTTTTATCTTATTATGCAGCTTTTGTTACAAAACGTCCCATTTTAATATTGTACGATGCTGTTCATAATTGTAGGCAATGTTTTAAAATATGCACTGTTAAAATAACGCTACTGTTAAAAAAGTTTAGTGTGCGCCAAAGGATCCGCCGGTAGACTCAACCCTCTCTTTGATATTTCGGCGGCCTATTAGTACGATAAATAGGGCCAGTGACGATGCCGCCAGCATAATAGCCGACATGGGTATAGAAGATTGACTTTTTAACAAACTGATCCCTACAGATACAACCGAGCCTATGCACATTTGGAATGCGCCTAAAAGGGCTGATGCCGAACCCGCGTTTTTCTCAAATGGCGCTAAGGCTAATGCCGATGTATTTGGGCTGGTAATGCCTACGCAGCACAAAACCAAAAATATCATGGCAATAGTGCCCACAAGCCCAAGTATATTTTGCACAGATCCAACAACGAATAAAGCCGAGATAATTACCATTGCAATAAGCGCGGCATTAACTATTTGCGCGCTTTTGTATTTTTTAATTAGTAAACTATTTACCTGACTGGAACCAATAAAACCTACCGAAAGGATAGCGAAAATCCATCCGTAAACTTTGCTGCTCACGTTAAATACTTCCATAAATACCAATGGCGACGAGGAGATATAAGCGAACAACCCCGAAAAGGCTATACCCCCACTTATGGCATAAGTATAAAACTGTGGTGTTTTAATAACGGTTATAAAGCCATTGATGATGGGCTTTGGCTTAAGGGAGTATGTTGGATCGGGCTTATAACTCTCCGGCAAAAAAAAGATAACCGCAAGGCTTATCAGCACGGCGATAACCGCCAGGATAAGAAAAATCAATTGCCAGCCAAAAGCGGTTGTCACGTACCCGCCAACTGTAGGCGCTATCATAGGCGATGCACCCAAAACCAATATCAGCAGGGCAAAAACCTTGGCGTTTTCCTTCACCGGGAAAATATCGCGCACTATAGTGATAGATGCTACCGATGCAGCGCAACCGCCAATGGCCTGGATAAACCGCATGGCAATAAGCATCTCGATACTTGCCGAAAAGTGACAACCTATTGACGCTACAATGTATAATGCCAAACCAAAATACAAAGGTGGTTTACGCCCGTATTTATCCAACAGCGGCCCATAAAGCAACTGCCCGGCAGAGATTCCGATAAAAAAGCTGGAAAGCGACAAAGCCACATTCTCGGTACTGGTATGCAAGGATTTTGCAATATCCGGGAAACCCGGCAAATACATATCTATGGAAAAAGGCGCGAGTGCGGTAAGCGAGCCCAATATCAGGATCAGAAAAAAATAGCGTTGGCTTGTCATCCCTGCAAATAAACGAAGTTTAATTGAGTGAACGGAGTAAGGCAATTGTAAATAGTTTACTACTAAACCCTTAACTGACATTGTTATGAAAGATGAACGCTTAACATCATACAATTAATATAATTACTACTTTAGTTGCACCGGCCCCGCCGGCAAGCAATACATTTATAAACCTTAATATAAAATAATGCTGGTTATACTGTTCTGTATAGTACTGCTCATATTACTGGTTAGCTGGGCTAAGCTAAACCCATTTTTGGCGTTCCTGCTGGTATCCATCACCGCGGGTTTAATGCTGGGTATACCTATCAATAAAGTAACCGCATCGGTACAAAAAGGCATTGGCGAAATACTGGGAAGCCTGCTTATTATTATATGCCTTGGGGCCATGCTGGGCAAACTGGTTGCCGCAAGTGGCGCCGCCCAAAAAATTGCAGAAGTACTGGTTAATGCCGTTGGGCAAAAATACATTCAGTGGGCATTGGTGGCAGCAGGGTTCATCATAGGCATCCCCCTGTTTTACGGGATAGGCTTTGTGCTGATGGTACCGCTCATATTTTCTTTAGTGTATAAGTACAAGCTACCCGCCGTTTGGATAGGCCTGCCCATGATAGCCTCGCTATCGGTTACCCACGGCTTCTTACCGCCGCACCCGTCGCCATCAGCATTGGTAGCTTTATTCCATGCAAATATGGCTACTACATTTGTTTATGGCCTTTGCATCGCTATACCAACAATTATACTTGCCGGGCCTGTATTCGCAAGTTTTCTAAAAAAGATCCCATCAGAACCCTTGGCAACCTTCCGTGCCGAAGAGATGCCTGCCGATAAACTACCAAGCGGCTTTATCAGCTTTTTTACCGCGCTGCTGCCGGTGATGTTACTGATGCTTACGGCGTTCTTCCCATATTTGGGTGTAACAAATGAAAAAGCCTTAAAAGTGATGGCTTTCCTTGGCGACCCTTCTATTGTTATGCTGATAGCACTTATTGTGGCTACTTATACGCTTGGTATAAAACAAGGCCGCAGTATGAGCGTGTTAGGCGTTAATTATGTGGATGCCGTAAAAGATATATCGCTGATCCTGCTGATCATCGCCGGGTCGGGGGCCTTTAAAGAGGTGCTAACCACCAGCGGAGTAAGCAACGAAATTGCCAATAGCTTAAAATCCTTTAATATGCCGCCGCTTGTTTTAGGTTGGGTAATAGCTGCTATTATCCGCGTAAGTTTAGGTTCGGCTACAGTTGCGGGGCTAACTGCCGCCGGCATAGTATCATCATTGGTAGTTAGCGAGCATGTAAACCCTAATTTGATGGTGTTATCCATCGGTGCGGGTAGTTTGGCATTCTCGCATGTTAACGATTCAGGCTTTTGGTTATTTAAGGAGTATTTTAACCTCAGCATAAAGGACACCTTCAAATCATGGTCGGTGATGGAAAGTTTAGTATCTGTCATAGGCCTGGGTGGTGTTTTAATTTTAAACCTGTTTGTTTAATGTTATGAAGAGGATCTTATCAGCACTTATTTTAACCGTTGTTTGCAGTGTTAACCTGCACGCCCAAAACCCGGAGGGTAAATTTTTCACGTCTTTCGACAGAACGAAGATCTATTACGAGGTAAAAGGCACAGGCTTCCCGGTGATATTGTTGCATGGCTTTACCGGCACCAGCCAGGGGTGGAAGCATGGCTCGCTTTACCCGGCATTGATTGACGAGGGTTACCAGGTGATTATACTGGACCAGCGCGGTAACGGCCTTTCCGGCAAGCCCCACACCAACGCGGGATACAGCAACAATGCCGAAGCTAAAGATGTAATGGCATTGGCAACCAACCTCGGTCTTAAGAGATATAGCGTTGTGGGATACTCGCGCGGGTCTATCATTACGTCGCGCCTGATTGTGCTTGATAAACGCATTAACAAGGCCGTAATGGGTGGCATGGGTGCTGATTATACCAACCCCGAATGGCCTCGACGAATCCACGCTTATAAAGCTTTAATGGGCGATACCACCATGCATGATGTGGATGAGATGATGGTTTGGATTCATAAAAACAAGTTTGATAACCTTGCCCTGGCCTACCAGCAAAAACACCAGCCAAGTACCAGCCCTAAAGAGCTTGCGGCGGTTAAAATACCGGTACTATTGATAGACGGGACAGAAGATACCACTAATGGCGATGTTACCGTTCTGCAGAAAATGATACCTGGGTCTAAGTTCATTACCGTACCTGGTAACCATAACAGTGCAGGCAATACTATACAGTTTTCGGCAGCGATACTTGATTTTTTAAAATAAATTTTAAACCATTGGCATTTTTACGGCTCTATTAATATGTAAGCTTTACTGGCTTGCTATTTGTTAAAGTTTTTCATATTTATAAAGATACATACCATGAAAAGATTGATCATATATGGAGGCTTGTTACTATCATTAACTACAACTGTTAATTTTAGTGCCCAGGCGCAAGAGAGTAAAGGAATAAGTAAACAAGGTAAAGGCGCCATTATTGGTGGTGCCGGTGGTGCTGTTGCAGGTGCCCTTATAGGTAAAAGCGTTGGTGGCGCCGTAATTGGTGGTGCTATTGGTGCAGGTGGTGGTTACATTATTGGTAACGAAGCCCGTAAACGAGAAGAAAAAAGAAAACACGCCGCATGGCTGGAACGCCGCAGCGCATGGAAACGCAAACATCCAGGTAAGGCATATCCTTATTAATCATATTCAAAGCCCCCGTTTTATCAACGGGGGCTTTTTTGTGCCTGTATTTTTCCTACATTCACATGGCAAGCAACTCATTATCTTATTTTATAAAATAATTTATTTTTAAAACTCTAGCTATAATATTTTTTTTTAATATAAATAAATATCTTACATTTATTTGATAGCTGATTAATTACCAGATATTATTAAGCTACGTTTCCGTACCAAGATACTGCTTTCATAATTTTTTCATTTTACTTTAATATCTTTACTTACTTTTTAATTTAGTTACTCATTGGTTATGGTGAAGCGCATTTTAGTATTGGACGACAATCAGGATATTCTGGACATTGTTCATGAAACGCTTACGTACGAAAACTTCGATGTAAAAAGCACCGGGGCGAGCGAAAATGTAATGCCCTTCGTTGAAGAATTTAAACCCGACCTGGTTATTCTTGATTATCGCGTAGCGGGCCAAAACGGCGGCGAACTTTGCCGTAGTATTAAAGCACATCCAAAATTTGGGAATGTACCTGTTATTATATTCTCGGCATATATTAACCACGAGGCCGACCTTTACGCCTATGGTTGCGACGCAATCATTAACAAACCATTCGATTTAACTGAGTTGGTTGATAAGGTGAATAATTTAATATCTTAAGATAAAAGACTTTATATAGAAAAGCCATCTGCTAACTAACTGATGGCCTTCATATTTCAATTATGTTCATGATTAGCTTGTCGAACCATTAGTAAACTATACAGGGCGGATAAGTCTTCGACAAGCTCAGACTGACAATCTACACCAACAAAAAAGGCCCCGAAATTCGAGGCCTTTTCATTTGTATATCGGGCTGATTATTTTACTTCTTCGAAGTCAACATCTGTTACGTTGTCAGCATTACCTTCCGGTTTGCCACCCGCAGGCTGACCTGCGTCAGCACCCGGCTGTTGTCCGCCTTCGGCAGATGCTTTGTACATATCTTCAGATGCAGCAGTCCATGCAGCATTTAACTCTTCCTGTGCAGGCTCAATAGCAGCAAGGTCTTTAGCGGAGTAAGCTGTTTTCAATTTTTCTAAGCCGGCTTCGATAGCGCCTTTTTTATCGGCAGGGATCTTATCACCATACTCTTTCAATTGTTTCTCGGTAGAAAAGATCAGGGCATCAGCAGAGTTCAGTTTTTCAACTTCTTCTTTTGCTTTTTGATCTGATTCAGCGTTAGCTTCAGCTTCGTCTTTCATCCTTTTGATCTCGGCATCGGTTAAACCAGATGATGCTTCGATACGGATCTTTTGCTCTTTACCGGTTGCTTTATCTTTTGCAGATACATGTAGTATACCGTTTGCATCAATGTCGAATGTTACTTCAACCTGAGGCACACCACGAGGTGCAGGAGGTATACCATCCAAGTGGAAACGGCCTATAGTACGGTTACCCGCTGCCATTGGGCGCTCGCCCTGTAATATGTGGATCTCAACAGATGGCTGGCTATCAGACGCTGTAGAGAATGTTTCCGATTTTTTAGTTGGGATGGTAGTGTTCGACTCGATCAATTTTGTCATTACACCACCCATAGTTTCGATACCTAATGATAACGGGGTAACATCTAACAACAATACATCTTTAACCTCGCCGGTTAAAACACCACCCTGTATAGCTGCACCAATGGCAACAACTTCATCAGGGTTAACACCTTTTGACGGCGCTTTACCAAAGAATTTTTGTACTGCATCCTGTATAGCCGGGATACGAGTTGAGCCACCTACCAGGATAACTTCGTCAATATCTGAAGTGCTGTAACCTGCGTTTTTCAAAGCAGTACGGCAAGGCTCAATAGTACGTTTGATCAGGCTATCAGCCAATTGCTCAAATTTAGCACGGCTTAAAGTTTTAACCAAGTGCTTAGGGCCTTCGGCACCAGCAGTAATGTATGGCAGGTTGATCTCTGTTTGAGTAGAGCTTGATAATTCTATTTTAGCTTTCTCTGCAGATTCTTTTAAACGTTGCAAAGCCATTGGGTCTTTACGCAAGTCAACACCTTCGTCGCTTTTAAATTCGTCAGCCATCCAGTCGATAATAACCTGGTCAAAATCGTCACCACCTAAGTGAGTATCACCATCGGTAGATTTTACTTCGAACACGCCATCACCTAACTCCAGTACAGATACGTCATGCGTACCACCACCACAGTCAAATACCGCTATCTTCATGTCCTTGTGTGCTTTGTCCAAACCGTAGGCAAGGGCAGCAGCAGTGGGCTCGTTAATGATACGGCGAACTTTTAAACCTGCAATTTCACCGGCTTCTTTAGTTGCCTGGCGTTGTGCATCGTTAAAGTATGCAGGAACGGTAATAACCGCTTCGGTAACTTCATGCCCTAAGAAATCTTCGGCAGTTTTCTTCATTTTTTGAAGAATGATAGCAGAGATCTCCTGAGGTGTATATTTACGGTCGCCAATTTCAACACGCGGGGTGTTGTTGTCGCCTTTAACTACTTTGTAAGGTACACGGCCAACTTCGGTGGTAACTTCGTTGAAGTTGTTACCCATAAAGCGCTTGATAGAATAAATAGTTTTTGTTGGGTTTGTAATGGCCTGGCGCTTTGCCGGGTCGCCCACTTTACGCTCACCGTCGTTAACAAAAGCTACAACAGAAGGCGTAGTACGTTTTCCCTCGCTGTTAGCAATAACTACAGGTTCGTTACCTTCCATTACTGATACGCAGGAGTTTGTTGTTCCTAAGTCAATTCCAATTATTTTAGACATATTATGATTTTTTTTCTTGATAATAAATGCTTCTACACCTATTTATCAATGCCTGTGCCAATATGTATTTGGCAGAAAAAATAAAGCAGCCGTGTCAGTTAACTTACAAACCGTCAGTCTAACTTACTTTTCGGTGACAGGTTGGCAGGAATTTGAGGCCAAAGCAAGGGGTAAAGGCGAAGGTAATAATCTACTCTGCAGGCTCAATCCAATTACCATCGCCTTTGATGATGACGATGAGTTCATCGAGCGCATTGGCAGAACTGATATTCTTCTTTACAGCTTGCTGACCACGATATAGGGTTACCTTATCCGTACCCGAGCCTACGTAACCATAATCAGCATCGGCCATTTCGCCGGGGCCGTTTACGATACAGCCCATAATACCAATTTTCAATCCTTTCAAGTGACTTGTCCTGCTGCGGATCATCTGGGTGGTCACCATCAGGTCAAACAGTGTACGGCCGCAGCTTGGGCAGGAGATATATTCTGTTTTGGAGATGCGCGAGCGCGTTGCCTGCAATATCCCAAAAGCGGTAGAGGTGATAATATTTATTGGCACCTGCGGCGCATCAATCCAGATGCCGTCGCCATAACCATCAACTAATAAAGCCCCCAGATCGGTACCAGCGTAGAGTTGTAACAGCATGGTAGCAATCCCCTCTAAATCTCTCCCGGCAGGGGCGACTTCTTTTTTTTCTAAAGCCCTACCTTCCGGGGAGGGTTGGGTGGGGCTGCCGTAACTACGTTTGATGATCACCGGCACATCCAGCTCCAAATCCTGTAGCTTCAGGAAAAAAGCGCGCTGGTCGGCCATGCCGTGGTCCTCGTTTGTTTCCAATACAAAAATCAGCGATTTATCAAGCGGGATCAACCCGAAAGCCTCTGCATCCAAATCGGCATTTTTAATGCAGACGAGGTTCAGAGCGGATGTACGGTCGGTGTTTTCACTTACATATTCATCTAAGGTAAAAACGGGGTGGCAAAGCGTTTTGTTAGAAAGCTTTTGCCAGGTTGTATAATTGTATAATTGCTTTAAGTTGCCCGGCAGGGTAAACGACGGCAGGCTATCGCCCAGGTAAACAAAATCTACCGATTGCTCGGCCATGTTATATTTATCAAGCAGTGCCGAATACAGGTAACCTGCATCATTCATCACCGCTGGGTCTTTCAGTTTAGCGGCAGATAGATCTACCACTACCCTTGGTACCATATGCCCGCCTATAAAAGCGTTGGCTTCGTAAGTTTCTCGTTTTTTGTATTCGTAGGGTGAATGAGGCCCCTCTAACCCGATAACTATCGGATCTCCTCCCCTGTTTAGCGGAGAGACTTTTTTTAAGTCCATTTCCCCCGGTGAGGGGTTTGGGGTGAGGCTTCGCTCACTATATCTCTTCACCAGAGCAATTGCTACCGGCGCTTCGGCCTCCGGTTCCTCGGTTAGGGATACTCGGACAGTATCACCAAGGCCGTCTTCCAATAAGGTACCGATACCTACGGCAGATTTTATACGTCCGTCCTCGCCGTCGCCGGCTTCTGTAACGCCAAGGTGCAGCGGGTAATTCATGCCTTCGGCCACCATGGTTTGTACCAACAAGCGGTAGGCTTGTACCATTACCTGCGGGTTACTGCTTTTCATACTTACCACCAGGCTATAGTAACCCAATGTTTCGCACATGCGGATGAACTCCATAGCGCTCTCCACCATCCCCTGCGGAGTATCGCCGTAGCGGCTCATGATACGGTCGCTCAGCGAACCGTGGTTGGTACCAATCCGCATGGCGGTACCATATTCTTTACAAATATTTACTAATGGCGTAAACTTTTGAAAGATGCGTTCCAGTTCGCCTTTATATTCAAGGTCGGTATAATCTAAAGTATCAAATTTCTTTTTATCGGCATAGTTGCCGGGGTTCACGCGTACTTTTTCAACAATACGTGCGGCTACCTCGGCAGCGTTTGGGGTAAAGTGGATATCGGCGACCAGCGGCACATGGTAACCGCGCAGGCGCAGTTGTTTTTTTATCTCGGCAAGGTTATTTGCTTCCTTAATGCTGGGCGCGGTGATCCGCACGTACTCGCAGCCGGCATCAACCATGCGGATGGTTTGCTCAACCGTACCCATGGTGTCCATGGTATCGGTAGTGGTCATGCTTTGTATGCGGATAGGATTATTGCCGCCCATTGGCACATCGCCAATAGCAACCTCGCGGGTTACAAAACGGGAATAATTTGTTAATGAGTTACAATAACGGCCTTGCAGCATTTTCACAGCATCAGCATTCATGCAGGGATAGAATTAATGAGACGCAAAAATACGAAAGAAGTTTGAAGGTTGAAATTTGTTTATGTTGGCAGGTTGTAAAGTTATTTTTAAAAATTTAATTCATGGATAAAAAAAATACATTGAAAATCAAACCCATTTAGCATCATGTTTAACTGATAATTATAAAGCTATGATTGATAAAATGCTTGATGAAGAAATCAATAACGAAATAAGCTATATACCTGCCGAAAAGATTAAAGACAAATATTTTTAATAATTAATAAGAATCTTATTGTGTCATTTAGACAACAATAGGCCTATAATTCCTTATCTTGGGTTTATTAACACGTCTACATGAAAAGGATCTTTTATCTCCCGCTTATACTCAGTATTTTCCTATCGTGCAAAAGCAAAACAGGTGATACCGATCAGGACACAACCGTGGCTGGCCGGTTGGACCAATCGCAGGACCTATTGCACCAGTTTAAACCGTTGATAAACGGTGTATGGGTAAAAAAGGATTACGTTAAAAAAGTAAAGAAAAGCAAATCGCCGCTGGAGGCTGTTGAAAAAGGTACGGGCATCACAGTAATGTATATTGATACGGCTCAGCTAAAGGGTGATAGCATTATAGTACCCGTTGTAATAAACAATCATGAAGGCATTAACACAAGATTAAGATTTCAGGCAGGTAAAAATACTACTACTATCGAACTTGGCGACGATGAGTTAAGCTATAAGGTAAAAAATGGTGATACCACGCTAATTATCTACAGTTATAACAACCAAACCAAAGAAACTAATACCGCTCAATATATCAAAGCGATGCAAAGCAAACCTGCAGGTGGCTTAGCCGAAGGCATGAACCTGATGATCAACCAGGCCATCCTATCCGGCAATTACGAAGGCACGAACACTGCAGGCAAAAAAATAATTGCCAAATTTAACGACAACGGAAAAGTAACCGGTTTACCGGGGCTTACGACCTACTTCGTACAAAACGACCATATTGCCGACCCACGACACAGCCACGACGAGATCATTTTTAACTTGAACGCTAAAGATCAAAAGGCATATTCATTCATCATTAATAAACGCACATTAAGCCTTTATGATAATGCCGATAAGATTCAGTCTAACAAACCTGCCTACAGCTTAAAAAAGAAGCGGGAATAGTTACTTAGCGCTATCCAGATATTTATATATGGAGATAAGATCTTCGTCGCCAAAGTTTTTGCTGGCCGCTTCAAATGTTTTTAATGCCGCTTCACCTAATGGGGTGGTTAATCCAATATCCCGCGATAGTTTCAAATCTTTCACAATATTTTTAAGGCTGAATGCCGCTTTAAAATTATCGTTTACAATAGCGTCGCCTTTTATTTTTGTGTATGGATTGGCAATGGCGGCATTCCCTATCAGGTTCAATAAAACTTCGGGTTCTATCCCGTTGTTTTTTGCAAGGATAACCGCCTCGGCTAAGCCCTGGGTATAAAAGCTCAATAAAGTATTGATAGCAAGTTTGGCCGCATTACCCGCGCCAACTTCACCAACGTTAACCGCTAATTTACCAATGGTTTCTAAAACTGATTTTACCTTTTCAAATACTTCAGCATCCCCGCCAACCATGATAACCAATTGCGCGGTTTCAGCTTGTTTAATACTGCCGGATACCGGTGCATCTAAATAATCCAAACCCTGCGCTTTACACAATTCAGCCATTTCTTTACTGATAGCGGGAGATACGGTGCTCATATTGATGATGACTTTACCGTTAACATCAGCCTTTAACAAACCATCTTCGCCTGTAAATATTTCGCGGATAGCCTTATCGTCGGTCACCATAATAATCACCATATCCGTATGTTGCAAAAGTTCTTTGGGGGTTGACGCAGTGCTTGCGCCCTGCTCCTTCAATTCAGCCTCTTTGGCTTTATTACGGTTGTAAACCGTTACCGGGTACCCAGCCTTAACCAATTGCAGCGACATAGGGTTGCCCATTAGGCCAAGGCCTATCCAGCCAATTTTTATTGTATTTGTCATGATGGATTAACAGTTTTTGTAGTAACAACGTTTTCGTCGAAGTATTTTTTTACAAGCAGATTAATAAATCGTTTCAAATAAGTTTTGTTAAAAAACACATTTAACCAATTATCAAACCGCTGCGCCTGAATGCCCAGATAAAAGAAATACATGCTTACTCCTAACAAAGGCAGCAAGCGCTTTTCTTCATCAGTTATTGTAATAACACTTTCATAGCCGGTTAAAAAGTTATTCAGTTTTTCCGTGCGCTCGGCTTCTACCTTCTCTGTACTATTCAATTGTAAAATGTAGTAAGCAATATCGTAACACAGCCAGCCATTCCCCGCAGAAATCAAAATCGAATAAGTTGATCTGCCCCTCTTTGGTGATGTTGAAATTATCGAACCAAATATCCATGTGGGTAGCACCTATTCTTAGTTGTGATTTATCTGCTTTTCCCAATTCGTCCAATAAAAATTTTGGGTTGATAGCATCCATTGCATTTCCTCGCTGTCGACAGGCAGAAACTCCTTGATATATTCAAATGGATCCTACAATATAACCTTTGGCGTGTACACCACCCTTTTGCAATTAGCAATTACGCTAAACCCATATTTGTCCTGCAAAAAAAATCAACGTACTTTGTAGATAATGTAGAATTACTGACCGGGAAGTTTTGCATGATAAATGTTTTGGGGCTGCAAAGAAACAAAAACGCCATTGCATTTTGGCAATGGTGTTTAATATAAATCACTTTAACAAATTATTTGTATCGACTTTATAACCTTTTCCAACATTTATTTTCTCCTCGTCATCAAGGTCTTTTTTACCTCGAAAGAAATTTTAAAAGCCTTTATTAGAGCCTTTAATGCATCAAATTGTTCTTGAATTTCAGGATGTACAATTAATGTTTCCATATTCAAATTTAAGCATTTTTCAGCACGTTTTATTTTGCAAAAAAAGCGATGGGTATAAAACCCATCGCAATATAAAGTTATTACAAACTGCCAACTAAACTACACCGCGTCAGAAAGTGAACTAAAGGTAAAGTCCCTGATCTTCATTGGCGGGATCAAATAACTGCGGTAGCTTTCCACGCTGATGCTGCGTTCCTGCTTACCAAGGGCTTCGAGGTTGTTCAGCATAATTACCGGGCTCTCATTAAACCTGAAGTTTTTTACCGGGAACATGATCTTGCCGTTCTCGATGTAAAATGTACCATCGCGGGTAAGGCCGGTTAACAGTAACGATTGCGGATCAACCATACGGATGTACCATAATCTGGATACCAGGATGCCTTTTTCGGTGCCTTTTATCAGTTCTTCCAAACTTTGGGTGCCGCCCTCCATAATGATATTACTTGGACCGGGGATAGGTTGCACGCCTTTCTTTTGCGCCCAAAAGCGCGAGTACGATAAATTTTTCACAACACCTTTATCTATCCAGGTTGTTTTTTCTCGCGGTAATCCGTCATCACCCCAGGTTGAGCCGGGCAAATCGGCGTTAAAAGGATCTGAATAGATAGTTACCTTAGGATCTACCAGTTGCTCGCCCAAACGAGTGCCGCCGCCTTTTTTGCTCAGGAAGCTACGGCCTTCCTCCGCGCTGCGCGCGTCGAAACGGAACATATTTTCCAGCATATAAGTTGCCGCCACGGGCTCTAATATCACGGTGTATTTTCCGGGCTCAATAGCCCTTGCACCAACAGATGCATTGGCCTTCATACAAGCCACACGGGTTGCAGAAGCGGTGTCTAATTTAGCAACATCGGTAAAACCACGCGCCGCGTAACCCGATATGGTGCCTCCCTCGTTACGGGTAGTAACCGAAAAGTTAACATCGCTGCTTTTATTGTAAGCAAACAAGCCTTTTGAGTTCATCACCGAATTAAATCCGCTTGAATTTTCAAGGAAGCCAGCCGCAAATAGTTTGGCTTCTTTGGTAACCTGTAAGCTTTTGCCAACCATTTCGGCACGGCTTTCGGGCGTCATGGCGGCGGTATTGGCGTTATAAGTGATGGCTTCTTTAAACTCGCTTTGGCCAAGCATCGGCATGTATTCCGAATTTTCGGGTGCCAGTTGCGCCAACTCCTCCGACCGGCGAACAACGCGCTCTAAAGATGCGTCTTCGAACTGGTCGATAGTAGCAGATCCTGCTTTTTTCCCGTAAACGGAGGTTACGCTAAGCCCAACCGTGCTGATATCGCCGGCGGTTGAAACCGCGTTTAATGCATAACGTACGTTACCGCCTTCGCTGCCGCTAAGGCCTACTTCGCACTCGTCAGCTTTTGAATAGCTAAGCACTTTCTTTAATAAAGCATGTGCTTGTTCTTTTGTATATATAGGCATATGTTATCCGATCTTTCTTTTTGTGTTAATTACATTAACACCGTTAAACCTTGCTGTTGACGACCCGTGCGATACCGCGCTGCTCTGGCTCGGTTGTCCCTTACCATCATTAAACGAACCACCAAGGCGGTAATCGCGCTCATCACAAACCGCGTTGCACGAGTTCCAGAACTCCTGGGTATTGGCCTGGTAAGCCACATCATTAAGCATACCTACTATTTTACCTTGTTTTATCTCGTAGAACAGCTGCCCGCCAAACTGGAAGTTATAACGTTGCTGATCAATTGAGAACGACCCATCGCCAATAATATAGATACCTTTCTCTACATTCTTGATCATATCATCAACCGCCAACGGCGTTTTGCCCGGCTGTAACGATACATTCGGCATACGCTGGAACTGTACATCCTGCCAGCTTTGGGCATAGCAGCATCCTTGCGATTCTTTAAGACCGATGATATGCGCCTGGTCGCGGATGGCCTGGTAGTTTACCAGCGTACCGTCTTTAATGATATCCCATTTCTTAGTACCAACGCCTTCGTCATCGTAACCAACAGCGCCAAGCGAACCAACTTCGGTTTTATCGCCAGTTACGTTTACATTTTTACTGCCAAAATTAAACTTGCCCGATTTCCATTTATCCAGGGTAAGGAAACTGGTACCGGCAAAGTTGGCTTCGTAGCCCAATACACGGTCAAGTTCGGTTGGGTGGCCTACCGATTCGTGGATAGTTAACCAAAGGTGGCTTGGATCAAGCACCAGGTCATACTTACCCGGCTCTACCGTTTTGGCGGTGATCTTTTCAGCGGCTTGTTTGGTGGCGAACTTCATATCCTCCATCATATCGTAACGCTTTTTGTAGCGTGGCGTAATGCCGGCAATCGTTTCGGAAGTCATCGGCACCAGGTATTCGTAGCCCATCCCTACCGGCGAACTTAACGAGCGACGGGTTTGGAAAGAGTTGGTAGCGCTATCTATCTTGGTAACGTTAAACGACGGGAATAATCTGTGGATATCCTGATCGATGTATGAACCATCGGTTGATGCAAAGTATTTTTGCTCGTTTACCGCAAATATGGTGGAGTTTACAAAGTTGGCACCGCCACCCATCGCTATGGCATTCGCGCCAAGCAGCAGGTCTACCTTTTCTTTAATAGGTACTTCAAAGGCATTTTTTTCGATAGGTGTTTTCCAGCTTACTTCGCCATAACCTTTTTGCGGGGCCAGTTGTACCGGCGCACTGCCCAATTTGGCATTAGCCTTGGCAACGGCAACGGCACGTTTAGCAGCTTTAGCTATTCCCTCTTGGGTTACCTCGTTTGTTGCGGCAAAGCCCCAGCAACCATTGGCAATAACACGGATGCCAATACCATACGATTCGGTGTTGGCAACGTTGGTTACGCGGTTTTCGCGGGTTATTACAAACTGGTTTAGGTAACGGCCTATACGTACATCGGCATAGCTTGCACCTGCGCTTTTAGCAGTGTTAAGCCCAACATCGGCCAGTCCTTTTTTGATGCGTACATCAACGCCCTCAAGCGCCTGCTGCACATCAATGTTTTTACCAAAGCCATCTAACGACGGCAGCATCATAGCCCCCGCGCCAACGCCGGTTAAAAAAATAAAGTCTCTTCTTCTCAAAGCTTGTCCTCCAAAAAATTAATTCCCAACCGGGGAAGACGGTTATTTTATGAAAATTTTGTTGCTACCCAAAGGAAAGTACATGCTGCAAGCAGCAGGATATAAAAATATATTTTCGGCACATCAATTCGCACTTTTTGCTGTATCTGTTTTGTTACAATACCACTTATTTCGTGCGACTTAGCATACTTTTCAGTCGCCGATAATTTGTTGGCCGCCTGTACTGGTCTCCAATCGTTATTAGCAAATGCATACCCGTTTTTACCCTGCAAAATTTGCCAACCTGCAGCCTTTGGCCAGTATTGCGCGCTGTATTCAAAAGGTACATTTGGGTTTTGTATTGATGCGATGATTTTGTTGTTGATAGTGATGGGGGCTGCTTTACCTTGTGCTACCTTTAGTTGTGACGGTTCGCCTTTGTAAGGTGGAGATATAAATTCAATTTGGCTTTCATTCGTATCATCTTTACGCGCAGCCTTATTAATCAATATCGACCACAACATCATATAATCCTGCTTATTTCCACTTAGCATCCAACTGAAAGTATTATTTAATGTGGTAAACACAACCTTTCCTGAGCCGAATATGGCACTGCTTGCCAAAACTTTTTCTTGTGCGGTTTTAATCAAGGGCTGGGTGCCGTTTTGATAAACAATATGCGCCGGTCCGTAAACCAATTTGCCTGCGCTTTTTTTACCATTGATGATGAGCAAAGCGGGTTCTGGTTCTTTACCCTCCGGCCTGTTTACCAGGAACTGTGTTTGCAGCCATGATCTTTTAGTCATGCTATCTGCACGTACAATTATCCCAAGGCCGTTATCGGCAACAGCCTGTTTAAGCGCTCCGCTTCCTGCCGGGGTCAATCCATTTAAAACTGATAGGTCTCCTATTACTAAATCAAATTTATTCAACGTTTGGGTGGATAGTTTATCCAAACTGAATTGTGCTATGTTAATGTATTCGATGTTGAATTTGCCTTTACTAATAACAGATCGCAGTACAACGGAATAGCCATTCTCAGTAAGCCAGTTCTTTAAAAATTTGCTCTCAAAATCCGGCGAAGCCGAAAGCATTAAAACTTTTAGCGGTTTAACAGGCGATATTTGAACGGGGATGCTTCCCTGCAAAGCGGTATCCGCACGTAAATTAAACACCACCTTACCTGTGGTTTTTGGGATGGTGCTTAGGTCAAACTCCGTTTGTGCATTCGGCGGCAGCATTACCGAATCTAAACCCGTGTTCAACCCGCTTAAAATCAATTTTACTTTTTGTGCCGATGGATTGTTGTAGGTGCCCTGCACTTGTAGGGCTTCACCCGCTTTTAGGTGGCCGTTCCAATTTACATTGTTAATACCGGATGGTGCTTTGGCGTGATGAAATACAAATGGCAGACTATTCAGTTGTGCTAACTCATCTGCACGTAATCCGTAACCATAAATGTGCAGCTTATCCGTTTTGTTCAGCTCATCTAAACCATTAATGAGTTTGGCTTTGGGGTAGGCTTTCTTAATTGCAGCCTCTGTCGTAACCAAATTGGTATCTGTAGATTTGATACTATCCACATCAAAACCATCGGTGAGCAAAATGGATTTATGTTCGTCAGATTTTGTTACCGAGTCATGGTAAGCAATTGGCAAAGTAATACATGCCAATGATGCTATCGCGATAAGCACCGCCAGCATCCGCAGCCATACATATCGTTTATTGGCACGCCTGTACTCCTGCCATACAAAGCCCAAAGCCAGCACAATGCAGAGCGCGATAACGAGATATGTCCAGTTGGCTTGCATTAACGGTTGGCTTGTTGTAAGTTCTTATAATACTGTTTGGAGAGGCCCATATCCGCGGAAGTTCCCTGAGATGATGGCATTGCTTTAAGTGCCCTTAGCGCTTTTTGCAGGGCACGTTCTACCGTATTTACATCTGCAAGGTTAGCCTTTGGTACCAATAATATCCTGCGCATGGCATTCAAAGCCGACAAATAAACGCCGGGTTGTGCCGATGCCCTCACACTTAGTTCCTGGTTAGCTATCCGGAGCGTCCTGTTATCAGCCTGCTTAAGCGCCGGGTTGCTCTTTAAACCTTCCAATACATTCACCGCATTTTTAAGCACCTCCAACTGATCTGCCGGGGCTTTTATTTCCTGTTTGTTTATGGGTTGGATGATTTTGTCCAGTTCGCCACTCAATCGTTTCCCGGGCTTTAGCGGCGCGGGGTTGTAAGCCGTTTTGGCTACGTATGAACGTGACTTTTGTTGCAGATCTTTCAGTAATCGCAACGCTTTGTAAGCGAAAGGCAGGGCGGCCTGTGGTTTGTAAAGGCGCAGCTGTAATTCGGCCTTCCACATCTCGGTGAGGGTGGCTTTTAGCTGGGCTTTTATATTCGGCTCAAAAAAGCCTGCATCTTCGGCATTATCGTGGTCGTCGGTGTATTCTTTCAGGATCTTTGCGGCGTTACTAAAATCTGCCGGGTTGGCGGGGTCATTGTTTGGCGCACCAATGGCATCTTCACCTTCTTCGCCTAAAAACTTGCCGTAACGCAGTCTTAACAGTTTCTGGTCGATGCCCAGATCATTACTTCGTGCATTAAATTTCTCTACGCTGATGCTGTCCTTATCTTTCAGCAATTGCCCGGCATCAATAATTATTTGCCGCTCGCTCCTAAAAAATTCGGGTTTAACATTTACACCGGAGAGCACACCGTTCATGCTCAGCAATTCTGCAGTATCCTGTATACTTACGATATATACATCGGTGCGACTAAGCTGCTTGTGCGTATCCTGTGCCTGCACGTAAAAATAAAGTTCGTCGCCGGGCTGCATATCCAGGGTTGGTAGGTTGATTAGTTTTTGCAGATCGTATTTCGGTTTATGCGCATCAAAAACTTCCGCAAAACTCAGCATATATTCTTTAAATTTCACACCCTCACCCCGGCCTTTGGCAACGGTTGCTATAATGGTAGATGCTGCAATGCCATAATCATCATTCAGGGTGGCGTTTATGGTAACCTTTTGAGCCTCGCCGGCATCTATATAAGTATACTGTTTTGGCGATTTAATATGAATAACCGGCGCAACGTCCTTAACCATTTGTATATAATAATAGTCAGATAATTTACCATCGATACTCACCTGATAAAAACCCGGCTTATTAATTTGTGTAGAAGCATGCCATTCAGTATGTTTTTTATTGCTTTGTAATGCAATTTCACCATTCTTAATAAACTGTATGGTAATTTTCTTGACAGCGATGTTGGTTTTAATAATCCAGCTAACGGCTCCCCCTTCTTCTGCCGAAAGGTTAAACTTATCCTGCACGCGTTTGGCATTGCCTGTATAAGCGGGTGGCGTTACCGTAATTTCCACACTGCTTATTTGCGGCAAAACCTTTTCGGCCATATCCATTGTGCCGGGTGCGCATACTGCAACGGGCCGATTTGGCCCAAAAAATACCCGCTCGATATGGAAGATCTTGCCTAATCCCCATATCAAACCTGTAGCGATAATCAAAAAGAAGAATGCGGTTATCAATCGTTTGGCGAATGGCTTATGTGATATTTTCAGATCTGTTAAAACAGACGCCGTTTTTGATGAGGCAATAACCTGTAACGGGTTCAATTCATCCACAGGTAATAACAACAATTGGCTGCTTTCCTGTAACTCAGGATATTCTTTGTTTAAAAAGGCGGCTATCTTCTCGTCCGTCATTTGCCATGGGCGATTAATAGACAATAAAATGGCAAAGACAATTGGGAAGGTGATGAGCCCATACACCAAATTTGTCGACCATAAATAATACACAAGCGCACCCAGATATAAGGCTGCGTAAAGCGAGTATAGCATATCCTCCAGCACCTGGTAAATTATCCATCGTTGGCGCAGGCCTTGTATTTTATATATCCCCCCCTGCTTAGCCATTACTTATGGTTTTAGTTTTATGTGCAAGGATGCGCTCGGCAATAAACATTGCGATTAATAACAGCCAAAAATAGTGCGACAAGGCTATACGTTCTGTTGATTTAGCTGATGAGATCGTTTTATTTTCGGTTACTTTATTGGGTTGGATTTGCGTGTTGCTAAGTACCCGTTTATCGTATTGTGCGGGCTGAACGACGTCCTTTTCTATCAGCTTCAAGATCATTTTTGGGAATGCGTCGCTCCAAACCAATTCATTCCAAAGGGGGTTAAAATGGCTGTAGAAATGATAAGTATTGCCAGCTAAACCTAATACCGGCTTGCCGAAACCATCCTTCCAAATTGCTTCTTCATTCTTTTTTGGATTGATGGATTTTGCTAACGCGATTTGCCCCGGCTCTATCCAGGTATGTACATCAATGACCTTACCTGCCTCATACTTAAAAATATGATTACTGTTTTTTGCAGAACTGCTTACAGGTTTCTCTGATAACCAAAACAACCAGGTTTGTTCGCCGGGTATTTGTAACGAGCTACTATATTGTTTAACAACAGCTTTCCTTCCGCTAAAGTTAACTGCTGCAAATAGCGCCGCTTTCAAGTAACCGGCATCAACCGCATACTTATCGGTATAGATTGCTATACGCGTGGCGCTGGTATCAACAGCAATACTATTGGCACCTTTTAAACTGACTGATGGCTGTCCGTTTTGAGTGCTAACACTCATGTCGCCGCTGCCATCATTCTGCAATATTTGATTGCTGTAACTTGTCCCTGCAGGGTTGCTGTTGCCAACTGTTACTTTTATGGAACCGCTATTTGTTAGCGATGCCGATGCGATCCATTTGCTCACCGAATCGGCAGCAGTGTAGGTTTGCCAACGCAGGTTCAAATTTACTTGTGGTTTGCTGCCTTTATAATAGTTCATACCATTCGGCGTAAAAACATACAACGGCATAGCCGACGAAACCTTACTGTCCAAAGCCCTAATGATGCTCCAATAGTTGGCTTTGGCAGCGGTATCTTTTATGGTGGTATCGGTTAATAGCTTTTTCAAATCGTTCTTTGCAAATCCCCTGTTAAAATAATGGAACTCGTAACCGGCCTTATTTAGCGAATCGACCACGGGTTTAAATTTTTGATAGATTTCTTTAAAATTCTCCTTCGGGACGAGCAACCAGCCTTTAACCTTTTGAGTTAATGCCACCTTTTGCCAAACCGGCGAAGCCAGTAGCATCGCCAATAAGGCCAGCAATAAACAACGCAGTATCAGCAGTAAAATATCCAGCAGCTTTAAACTGTGGCTGCTGCTTTTAGAGGCCTCCGTAATAAGCGAAATGCTACCAACCTTACGTGTTTTTCCAGGCCTTACATTCCACAAGTGAATAATAACAGGAATACTGAGCGCGGCCAGTGCAAAAAACCATATGGGGTTTAAAAATTGCATAAAGCCCCTCCTAAATCCTCCCCAAAGGGGCGGGCTTTAAAATAAGGAGTATAAATTAATACACCCTTCATTGCTTTGCCCCCTTTTTACGCTGTACCAAAAATACCCGCAAGGCCTCGTCTAAAGGCTGCTGCGTGCTCACCATTTGATATACGATGCGTTTGGCCGCGAGGTTGCTTTTTATAGCCGCTAAATGTTCCTTCAACCGCTCTTTATAAGTATGCTTTGCGCGCTGGGTGTTTACCTGGATAATTTGGCCTGTTTCCAGATCTTCAAGCGTAGAAAAATCTTTAAAATCAAAATCAAGTTCGTTTTGCCCCATCAGGTGGAACACGATGATCTCGTGCCGTAATGCAGATAAGGAATTAAGCAGCGCGTTTATCTCTCCATTCGCCTGGTACATATCGGTCACAAAAACCAATAGTTCCTTGCGGCCGTTGCCTGCAAAAAGCTCTTGATAATGCACCGGCTTAGTAAACGCACCTGCCGGGTCAACTTGTTGCAAATTATAAAACAAGCGTTGCAAATGCTGCGGATCGGGCTTAGATGGCAAGGAGAAAAGTTCGCCACCCTTAAATATATTCAAAGCTACCGAATCGCCCTGTAGGTTGGCGAGGTAGGCTAATGAAGCCGTTAATGCTTTGGCATATGCTATCTTTTTAATCCCGTCATCATCATGGTTCATAGATGCGCTGGCATCCACCAAAAACCTTACGGAGATACTCGTTTCCACCTCCGACTCGCGGATGTAGTACCTGTCGCTTCGGGCAAACATCCGCCAGTCCAGCCAACGCAGGTCGTCGCCCGGTTGGTAGCTGCGGTACTGGCTAAACTCCAGTCCGGGGCCCTTTACCTTGCTTTTGTTAAACCCGTACATAAAGCCATCAATAACTGTCTTCGCCAATAATGGCAAATCCTTAATGGTCATTAATACTTTAGGGTTAAGCATGGTTAGTGATCAAAGATCGGTTAATTAGAGATTAGCACGCATTAATTTATTAGAACCCTCTCCTGCGGAGAGGGCAGGGTGAGGCTACAGCGCGCCTTTACGTTCAACCACTTTTATCAACTCCTCGGTTACCCTGTCGGAGTTGATGCCTTCTGCCTCGGCTTTAAAGTTCATGAGTATGCGGTGCCTTAACACGGCCGGGGCCATGGCGTGGATATCCTCCATTAGTACCGAATATCTCCCTTTTAGCAAAGCCCTTGCTTTGGCAGTTAATATCAACGCCTGCCCTGCGCGCGGGCCTGCACCCCAGCGTACCCACTCTTTTATATAAGCAACGGTGGTAGTATCGGGGCGGGTGGCACGGATCAGTTCGCTAACGTAGCGGGTTAGGTCCTCGTTGATGGTTACCTGCCTTACCAGGGCTTGCGCCTGTATAATTTCTTCGGCGGTTATTACGGCCTGCACATCGGCTTTTTTGGTGCCGGTGGTGCGGTTTAGTATCGTAAATTCTTCTTCGGGGGTTGGGTAACCGATTTTTATCAGCAGTAAAAACCTGTCGAGTTGTGCCTCGGGCAAAGGATACGTTCCTGCCTGCTCTATTGGGTTTTGGGTAGCCAGGATAAAGAAAGGCTTATCCAGCGGGTAGGTTTGCCCGCCATAGGTTACCTCAAATTCCTGCATGGCCTCCAACAATGCCGCCTGTGTTTTAGGCGGTGTCCGGTTGATCTCATCGGCCAGGATAATATTGGCGAATAGCGGGCCTTTATTAAACTTAAAAAAGCGTTTGCCCGTTGCGTGGTCTTCCTCCAAAATCTCGGTGCCGATGATATCCGTCGGCATCAGATCTGGCGTAAACTGGATGCGCCTAAACGCCAAATGCAAAGCCCGCGACATAGTTTTAACGATCAGCGTCTTTGCCAGGCCGGGTACACCCTCTAACAGGCAATGCCCGCCTGCTAAAAATGCCACCAGCAATTCATCCAAAATGGCATCCTGCCCCACAATAACCTTCTGGATCTCGGTTTTTAACTGAGGCAGTTTTTGTAGCAGGGTTTGTATATTTTTCTCGGTAAGTTCCAATGTATTTGTATTTCGGCCTCACCCCAACCCTCTCTAAAGGAGAGGGGGCTTTATAAACCCACTTACAAACTCCATCTACTTTGGAGAGGACCGGGGTGAGGCTAATGAGGCTACAAGATATTATGCTTTTAACTAAATACCATGCTTTTTTGTCAAAATCTCATTAAAGTATCTAAAACTTTACAACATCATCGGTTTATTAATTTAAGCGGGCAGTATTTTTGTTTTAATTTTAGTCACGATAAAACCGGGGTTTAATATAGATGGCATACGGGCAAAAATTCACTTTTACAAGGTTAAGCTACCACAGCGGCGATTGGGATACCGATCAGCGCATGCCTTCCAACCTGCTTAATTCCCTGCTGGAGTACACCACCATCGCTATCGACGAGCACGAGAAGGTGATCCCGCTAAGCAGCGATGACATTTTTGCCTACCCCTTTTGCTATCTCAGCGGGCATAAGCTGGTTCAGTTTGATGCCAAAGAGAAAGCCAACTTTAAAAAGTACGTGCAAAACGGGGGTTTTGTGTTTGTAGACGATTGCAACCACGATATCGACGGCCTGTTCGCCAAATCGTTCGAGGCGCAGATGGTGGCTTTGTTTGGACCGGCGGCCATGAAAAAGATCCCCAATAACCATAAGCTCTACAGTTCGTTCTTTAAGTTTGAGAAAGGCCCGCCTACCACCTCCTTTGAGCTGAACGGCTGGGGCGACGACCTGGTGCACGACTACCTGAAAGCCATTGAAATAAATGGCCGCATAGGTGTACTGTACAGTAGTAAAGATTACGGCTGCGAGTGGGATTACGATTACCGCAACAAACGCTTCCTGGCAGAAGATAACACCAAATTTGGGGTGAATATTATTGTTTACGCCATGAATTCCTGAACGGGTAACGCCAATTTTGCTTACCTTTCGCCAAGTTTTAAAACACGCATGACAGACGGTTACCACATATCGCAGGGCAATGAAGAAAAGGGCCCTTATACTTTAGAAGAATTGACGGAAATGGGTATCGATTTAGATACCATGGTGCTATCCCCGGGGGCCGACGACTGGCAACGCGCGGCCGATCTGCCCGAGTTTTTTAATTACTTTGAGGCCACCGGCATCATCTTCCCTACCGAAGATAATCTTGCCGGTTTTTGGTGGAGGCTGCTGGCTTACTTTATCGATTCGTTTATCATCACCAATATCATGTCGCTTTTCACATCAGATCTTACCGCCCCGCTTTACAAAAAAATAGCCGAGAATAAGATGACGACCGACGACCTGCCCTTTTTCCTGCAAATAAGCCTGCTTAATTTTGTGGTTTTCGCTTTGTATAATGCCGCGTTGGAAGCATCGCCCATACAGGGCAGCCTGGGCAAACGTTTCTGCGGACTGGTGGTAGTTGATGAAGATGGCCGCAAGCTCAAATACGGTAAAGCCCTCATCCGTAACTTCAGCAAAATATTATCCCAAATGGCCCTGCTTTTAGGTTACCTGAGCATACTGTGGGACGACCGCAAACAAGCCTGGCACGATAAGATCGCTAAAACCTACGTGCTGGTACGGAATAGGTAGAGCCCCCTTTTTAAATCTCCTCCGCTGGTTAGCGGAGACCCTTTGGTACGCTGCCCACCTCAAAATGTTCACGTTCACGCTTGTTAACACACGGCTAACATCATGAACATTCTGATAACCAACTAATTAACAATTTAAGTACTGACATAACTGCGCCACCACTTTGTATTTAAAAATTACACTTGTTTTTACGCTCATAAATGACTTTTTTTCGCCTTGGTTTCGCCGGGGAATAAGCCATTTGATGAACAAAACGGTGCAGTATAGGACTCCCTCTTTCTGCACCTGATTAAGGTTCGGACAAGCTGCAACTACTCTCCAACTTATCATTTCGAAAAAGGCACGAAGAGAAATCTTGTAAGATATGATAAGGCGTTAATTAGTTCTTCGTTAGATATGGGTTGGTGCTTTATGAATCGTCAGTGGTTGTCACTTTCTTTTCTCTCAAAAGAAAGTAACCAAAGAAAAGTCGCGGCTTGGTAACACCCTATTAAAGTTAGTGCTTTATCAGTTGAGGTGCCACCCGTGTGTTACACTATGCCGCAGGTTTTAGGTCATCGTTCGGTTCGTCAGGCTCAATTGGTTTTGAACTTCGATTAAGATGATTTGCCCGATGTTTCCGATTTTTAAAAGTCCTGTAATCCGGATAATCCTATAAATCAAGGTTCAGACAATCTTCAGCCACCCCCCTTGCTGGCGCTCGCCCACCGCGTGTGCCCCTACCTTCACAGCCCCACCCCCACCTAAACCCGATAGCAGCGTATACCTCGTATATCCGTTGGCTAACGGAGGGGCTGCCCCAACCGAAGCACTACTGCAATTGCTTTTCTTGTTGGTTCATTAGTTCACTTGTTCAATAGTGATTGAGCAGACACACGTCGCTCGTATAACACACCCCTAACCTCTCTCAAGAGGGGAACTTAAAAACATCTGCATATTTCCCCCACTTGCACATTTTTCCCTCATCCACACATTTGCATATCTGCACATCTGCACATTTCCCACATCTGCATATCCGCATATCCGCATATTTGCACATCTTCCTTTAATCGCTATATTTAGGCTTTAATACTGACCCACTTTGAAAAGAAAAGATTTCCTTTACCTTACGGGCATGGGCATTAGTGCATCTATGCTTAGCCAGTTTACGGCGGTGGGTTCGCCCATTGTGCCCGGCACGCGCATGCGCGATGTTGATGTGGCCATTAAAAAACGCATGAGCGATGTGGCACTTAACGCAGCCCGCGCTAAAGGCGCTACTTATACAGATGTGCGCCTTGGCCGCTACCTGAACGAGTTTGTGGTTACCCGCGATAAAAACATTGAGAACATAGTAGATACCGAAAGCTACGGCATGGGCATCCGCGTTATTGCCAACGGCTGCTGGGGCTTTGCCGCTACAGATAAGCTGGATAACGATAGCATTGCACGCGCTGCCGAAACCGCCGTTGCCATTGCCAAAGAAAACTCGCGTATACAAAGCGAGCCGGTACAGCTGGCCCCACAAAAGGGCTACGGCGAAGTTACCTGGAAAACCCCGATAGAGCGTAACGCTTTTGAGGTACCCATGAAGGAAAAAACCGACCTGCTGTTATCTGTAAACGACGCTGCCTTTAAAAATGGCGCCAACTACGTTAACTCGGTGTTGTTTTTGGTGAATGAGCAAAAATACTTTGCCTCTACCGATGGCTCGTACATAGACCAGGATATCCACCGCATCTGGCCGGTTTTCGGGGTTACCAAAATTGACGACAAAAGCGGCAAGTTTGAAACCCGCAGCTCGCTTAGCGCGCCGAGGGGCATGGGTTACGAATACCTGATGCCTATGGCAAGCGAAAAGATAAAAAGCCAAACCACCCTATACCGCGACCGCTACGATATGCTGGAAGATGCAGGCGCGGCAGCATTGCAGGTTGCCGAAAAACTAAAGGCAAAAACGGTAGAGCCGGGCAAGTACGACCTGGTGCTTGATCCAAGTCACCTGTGGTTAACCATCCATGAATCGGTAGGCCACCCATCAGAACTTGACCGTGTGCTGGGTTACGAAGCCAACTTTGCCGGTACCAGTTTCTTAACTTTAGATAAGTGGAAAACAGGCAAGTTCAACTTCGGCAGTAAAAACGTAAACATTGTGGCCGATAAACTGCAGCCGGGTTCGCTTGGCGCGGTTGGTTATGATGATGAGGGCGTAGGCACTAAACAGTGGGATATTATTAAGGACGGGATACTGGTAAATTACCAGGCCATCCGCGACCAGGCACACATCATCGGGCTAAAAGAATCGCAAGGCTGTTGCTACGCGCAAAGCTGGAAAGACGTACAGTTCCAGCGCATGCCAAATATCTCGCTGCTGCCGGGCAAGGAGAAAATGTCGCCTGCGGATATGATCAAAAACGTGGAGAAAGGTATTTACATCATCGGCGATAGCTCGTTCTCGATAGATCAGCAGCGTTACAACTTCCAGTTTAGCGGTCAGCTTTATTACGAGATCAGGAATGGTAAAATAGTGGGTATGCTAAACGATGTTGCCTACCAGGCCAACACGCAGGAGTTTTGGAATTCATGTACGGCTGTTTGCGATAAGGACGATTACCGTTTGGGCGGATCTTTCTTTGATGGCAAGGGCCAGCCAATGCAATCAAGCGCGGTATCTCATGGTTCATCAACAGCCCGTTTTAACGGGGTTAACGTAATTAACACAGCAAGAAAAATATAATGGCAATATTAACTGAAAACGAATGCCGCACCCTGTTAAAAAAGGTGCTTAGCTATTCAAAAGCTGATGAATGCCAGGTTAGCATTTACAGTTCAGATTCGGCAAACGTACGCTTTGCCCGTAACAACGTATCAACCAGCGGCGCTATCAGCAGCAGCAGCATGTCCATATCATCGGCCTTTGGCAAAAAGCTGGGCGTTATTACGTTAAATGATTATAGCGACGATTTGTTACAAAAAGCGGTAAAACGCGCTGAAGAACTGGCGCATTTTGCACCCGAGAACCCGGAGTATATGCCCATGCTTGGGCCACAAACCTACCCCGCCCACGGCAAAACTTTTGTAGAGGCAACAGCGGCTATTACACCTGCACAGCGCAGCAAATGGGTGGAAGACAGCCTTAACATATCTAAACAGAACAAGTTGATAGCCGCCGGCTTTTTGCAAGACAGTTGTGCCAGCAGCGCCATGATGAACTCTAAAGGCCTGTTTGTATACAACAGCGGCACCAACGTTAATTTTTCGGCCACAATGCGCACGGCAGACGGGCAGGGCTCGGGTTATGTTACCAGGGATTATAACGACGTTAGCAAGCTGGATGTTAACGCCTTCTCGTTAATAGCTGCTAAAAAAGCAGCCGGCTCTGTTGGCGCTAAAGCCATTGAACCGGGCAAGTACACCGTAATATTAGAACCTGCGGCAGGCATTGTATTATTAGAGCAACTATACGGTAGCCTGGATGCCCGCAGTGCCGATGAAGGCCGCAGCTTTTTAAGCAAACCGGGCGGTAAAACCCGCCTTGGCGAAAAACTGGTTGACGAGCGCATCAACATCTACGCCGACCCTACCAACCCCGACCTGCCTGCCACAACTTACGACGGCGAAGGCATGCCTTTAGATAAGATGAGCCTGATAGAAAAAGGTGTTATCAAAAACTTGAGCTATTCGCGATACTGGGCGCAAAAGAAGGGTGTTAAACCTGTGCCCGGTGCAGCCAACATTATTATGGAAGGTGGCACACAAAGCCTGGAAGACTTGATAAAAGGCACCGAAAAAGGCATACTGGTTACCCGCCTGTGGTACATACGCCCGGTTGACCCGCAAACCCTGCTTTACACCGGCCTTACCCGCGATGGTACTTTTTACATAGAGAACGGTAAGATCAAGTTCCCGATCAAAAACATGCGCTTTAACGAGAGCCCTGTTATAATGCTGAACAACCTGGATGCCCTTGGCAAAAGCGAGCGCACCGTTAGCGGCGAGAGCAGCCAAAGCGCCCTGATCCCGCCAATGCGGATAAGGGACTTTACGTTTAGTTCACTGTCTGACGCGGTTTAGGTTAGTTGGCAGTTATTAGTTTGCATGACTATATATAGCGATGGGTTTTATACCCATCGCTATATATTTGTGCGATCTACAAATTGTAATGCTGAGCTTGTTGAACCATTAGCCACTCGCAGAAGCCTTCGACAGACTCAGACTGACACATTTATCAGTACTACGAGTCGAGCCTGTCTTTGATCACTACTGTATCTGCCAGCATATCGTGCAGGCATTGCTGTTTGGCGGTGAAGAAGCACATGATATAACCCATAAAAAATGTAGCTGTGGAAATGTATTTGCCCAGGTTGCGGCCCATGGCCTGGCCGGAGGTTATCTGCTCGCCGTAGAGGTCGCACACGCGGATCTTCATTAATTGCTTGCCTATTGTGCCGCGCTTGGTGCCGCTTTCCAATCGTACGTTGTAAATTAGCTTGGCAATGGGTGTTAAGGCTACAATGCCGATGGTGATACCAACTCTTAAGATCTTATTATCATCGCCCGGCAGGGCTAATAATAACACCAGCATCACCACAAAGGCTGTCAATACAAATACCAATAATACAATTAGCCAATCTATAACGGCTGCAATAGCCCGCTGATCGAAACTACCGAAATATTGCATGGGCAACGGTTGCCTTTTAAAACCGAAAAGCTGCCTTAGTGCAGCTATTTCATGGGCTTCTTTGTAATCGTCCATCGCCGGGGTCTTTACAAAATCGCCGGGCTTAATTTTACGCTCTTTTAGTTGCGTAAGAGTGAAGGGGCCATCGGGTTTCCCGTTGATGACGAGGGTATATTCGTCATGGGTATTAGGCTGTAATTTAGTATTGCCGGATGGTTGCATAGCGTTCAAATTTAAACATTAGGTGCAGCCATCCGGCAATAAAAACTATTAATATTTGCTTACCTTAAATTTAGATAAGCCACCTTTCATATTGATGATTATTTTAGTTTTAGCGGCTTCAAATCCCTGGGTTTCATAAACATTGTCGCCTTTGCTAACAAAATCTATAAAATCTGTTGATGATAGGCCGGAATTTGAGGTGATACGGCATGCTGCATTCTGGGGTATTTGGATAGCAACTTTAGATACACCGGTTTCAACATCGATGTTGGTAGTTGCAAGTGGCTGGCCGAGTTTAATTTCAAAAGAACCCGCACCACCGTTTATATTAACCCGTTGAATTTTAAATTTCGAAAGATCAAATTCAAGAGCGGTAGCCCCAGCATCAATATTGATATCCCATTCTGGCTTTGTGTTCAGCTTTATTTCAGCAGAATTACCATTGTCTGAATCCCAGTCGATATGGCCTTTTTTATCTTTCATGCGCAAATTAATTACTGGTGTGGCGCCGTCCATGGTATGTGTATAGATATACCTGTTAAAATGCTCTTTAGTTTTGACGTAAAAAAGCTGGTCGGTTGTATCTTTCAGCTTATATGCAGTACCGCCACCGGTTATATTAAGCTTGGCAACCGTTGCAGTTGCTACGTAAGGCTCGGTATAGGTGCTGCTGCCTTCTACCTTTACTATGCCGGTGCTATCGCTTCCGTTATCGTTGTCGTTGTCGTTGTCGTTGTCGTCATCATTATCTTTATACCAGCCTTTATCGTTAAAGTTCCACCGGCTGTTAAACGGCGAGAACCAGCGGTTTTCAAAACGCCCAAATAACAGCAGCGCAAAACCTAATATTACCACACCTATTTTAAGGGCAGCTACCCAAACCGTTTTATTATTGGCCAACACCAGGTTTACACCACCCATGATCAGGAATATTGGCCAAAGGTGCCATATGTTGCCCCAGTGAAAATTTATCACGTTATAATTATTTAACAGGAATACGGTTCCTAACAGGACCAGGATAAGGCCAGGTACAATTTTTTCGCTTTTCATGATTATACAGTTGGAGTGTTATCGTTTAAGTTTTCTTCGGTTGTGGTGGCTTTGGGCTGGGCAGTAAAATCGGCCTCTTTTTTATCGGCAGCCCAGCCTTCTTTTTCCCAGGGTTGTTTTTTGGTACTAAATATTAGCGTTGCACCAACAGCTACCAATACTACAGGCCATAATTTTTCAAAATCAAAATCAGGGATGATGTCTATCTGGTCCAGCAAAAAGATGGTGCCAAGGGCTATCAATATCACACCAAACATCACACCTACATTAGAGGCCTTTTTTACCGGCTGAAACGGCGGGAACGGCTGGCCCGGATATGGCGGGTTAGGTATGGTATAATCTACCTTTACATCACCATGTGTTTGTTGATAGTTAGGGTTATAGCCCGGTGTTACACCCGGCCTAAATGGTTCATTATAGTTAAACGGGCGTTTTGGCAATACTGCCCATAATATAAAATAGGGCAGCACAACAAAGCCTTTTAAAAATATGCCCAGTACAAATATTACACGTACTATTGATACATCAATGCCAAAGTATTCGGCTAAGCCTGCGCAAACACCACTTACTACTTTGCGGTGTTCGTCTCTGTAAAGTTTCTTTTCCATTGTCTTTTAATTTAAATGTTGGTTTTTAAATCTGGCCCGGCGCAGGTTTTATAACCACTTCGTCAACATTGGCACCGGCGCTCATATTTAATATATTTACTATTGCCGATGCTACATCTTCGGGGAGTACCATGGTGTTTTTATCAACCTCAATACCGTTCCACGAATCTGTTAATGTTGACCCCGGTATCACTGCTGTTACTTTAACACCATGTGCCTGCGTTTCGAGCCTCATTACCTTATTAAGACCTAAAAGTGCATATTTAGTTACACTATACATACCTGCCTCTACTACGGGGTTTATAGCGGCTACAGAGCATATATTGAAGATATGCCCTTTACCGACAGAAACCATGGTTTTACCGAAGAAACGATACAGTTCATAGGCCGGAAGCAGGTTGGTATCTATCTGTTTTTGGAACGAATCTTCGCTATCGTTAAGTATAGATACATGCTTGTACATACCCACATTATTCACAATAATGTCGACGAAACCCATCTTTTTCTCGGTGAATACGGCAAAATTTATGAGCTCGTCGCGCTTGCTGCAATCCGTAACCATGGTTATTACCGTAATTTGGGGGTTGATGCCTTGCAGCTCCATTTTAAATTTTAATAAATCTTGCTCGTTTCGAGAACAAATTGATAAGTTTATTCCTTGTTTAACAAAAGCAATTGAAACAGCACGGCCAATGCCTTTAGTTGCTGCAGTAATAAGAGCGTTTTTCATACTTAAATATCAATTAAAATCGATTGAATTTGAAGCGGCAATATAGCTTAATATTAAAAAATGTATTTTTAACCGAATTATCTACGACCACAAATGTTTCAAAGCTTAGGAAAATATATAATATTGCTGGGTTTAAGTTTTAAAAAACCCGAGAAATTTAAGGTTTATTGGGCCGAGGTAATGCGCGAAATGGTATCAGTGGGCGTTGGCTCGTTGGGTATCATCAGTATTATATCGGTATTTATCGGTGCCGCTACAACCATCCAGGTGGCCTTCCAGCTTTCAAGCCCTTTGGTGCCCCGCAGTATTGCCGGCAGCATCTCGCGCGACTCCAACATCCTGGAGTTTAGCCCAACCATATCATCATTGGTATTGGCAGGCCGTGTGGGCTCAAACTTTGCATCAAACATTGGCACCATGCGCGTTACCGAGCAAATTGACGCATTGGAAATAATGGGTGTTAACGCGCCGGGCTATTTAATAGCGCCTAAGATCTTAGCCTCTATCACTATGGTGCCCTTACTGGTTGTCATATCAATAGCATTGGGTATTACAGGCGGTTACATCGCTTGTTTGGTTACCGGCAGCATTACCCCTGCAGATTACCTGATGGGTGTTCATGATGGTTTTGATGGCCTTACCATTCGTGTTGCATTGGTTAAAGCCTTTGTATTTGGCTTTCTTATCGCTTCTATCTGTTCTTACCAGGGGTTTTACACAACAGGCGGCGCACTCGAGGTTGGCCAGTCGGCCACACGTGGTGTGGTTTTTAGTTGTGTGTGGATCTTATTTGCCGACCTTATGATCACCAGTTTAATGTTATGATCGAGATCAAGGATATTTATAAAACCTTTGGCGATAACGAGGTGCTTAAAGGCATCAGCGCTACTTTTCAAACCGGGAAAAACAACCTCATCATCGGTGGCTCGGGTTCCGGTAAAACTACTTTGCTAAAATGTATCGTGGGCTTGCACGAACCTACCAAAGGCCAGGTGTTTTTTGAGGATGAAAATTTTACCGAGATGGATTTTACCGACCGCGTACCTATCCGTACGCAAATTGGGATGTTGTTCCAAAACTCGGCTTTGTTTGATAGCATGACGGTTGAAGAGAACATCATGTTCCCGCTAAACCTATTCACCCAGCAATCAAAGGCAGAGAAGCAAGACCGCGCTAACTTTTGCCTGGAGCGTGTAAACCTTAAAGACAAGAACAAACTTTACCCTGCAGAACTATCGGGCGGTATGAAAAAGCGTGTGGGTATTGCCCGCGCCATATCCATGCAGCCAAAGTTTTTATTTGTAGATGAGCCAAACTCCGGCCTCGACCCAAAAACATCTATCCTGATAGATGACCTGATCAACGATCTTACTGCCGAGTATAACATGACTACCGTTATTGTAACGCACGATATGAACTCGGTAATGGGTATTGGCGACCATATCATTTTCCTTCACCAGGGCCAAAAATGGTGGGAAGGCTCCAATAAAGATATTGCACATACCGATAATCAAGAACTTAACGACTTTGTATTTGCCAGTAAATTTATGCAGGCAGCGAAAGAGAAATTGTAGTTAAGTCGGTAAGTCCGATGTCCGTAAAGTCGGAAAGAAGAACAAAATCAATAAGATTGTCTAAATTTGCAGCATCTTATTAATTCACAATAAAAACACCTCCGGACTTTCGGTCTTTCCGACTTTCGGACCACTTAAAACATGATCCAACTGCTTACCCCAACCCACTGGAAAGATTACGAGCTGATAGATTGCGGCGACTTTGAAAAACTGGAAAGGTTTGGCAATACTATACTGATACGCCCCGAGCCGCAGGCTGTGTGGAGCAAAGCCCTCAGCCCCGCCGAATGGCAGCGCCTGCACCATATTAAATTTAAAGGCCGCAGCGCAACCGCAGGCGACTGGGTAAAGAAAGACCCAAAAACTGCCGACCGCTGGCACGTGGAATACAAAAACAACGATGTTGCTATTAAATTCCGCCTGGGTTTAACCTCATTTAAACACCTGGGGATCTTCCCGGAGCAGGCCGTGAACTGGGACTACATTTCAGACAATATCAAAAAATTTAAAACGCCAACTCCAAAGGTGCTTAACCTGTTCGCCTACACCGGTGGTGCATCGCTTATTGCCCGCGCGGCAGGTGCCGATACCACCCACGTAGATTCGATAAAACAAGTGGTTACCTGGGCAAATGAGAACCAGGAACTATCGGGTTTAAAAGACGTCCGCTGGATGGTAGAAGATGCTTTGAAGTTTGTTAAGCGCGAAGTTAAACGCGGCAAAACGTATAACGGCATCATCCTGGACCCGCCTGCGTATGGTAACGGCCCCAACGGCGAAAAATGGAAACTGGAAGATAACATCAACGAGATGATGAGCGATGTAATGCAATTGCTTGACCCCGAAGAACACTTCCTGATCCTGAACACCTACTCGCTTGGGTTTTCATCGGTCATCATAGAGAACCTGATCAAAAGTGCATATCCTGCAGTAGAGAATTTAGAAACAGGCGAGCTGTATTTACAGGCCACGGCAGGCCTCAAACTACCGTTAGGCGTGTTTGGTAAATTTTATAAAAATAAAAGCTAATACACCTGTAAGTTTTATCTTTACAAGCACTATATTTAACCAGGCCCAACGTTCGGCACACAATCAAACTACCCATTACTTATGAAATTAAAAAGCGTATTTGTACCGGCATTAATAGCGGTATGTTCTGTTGCATTACTTAGCAGCTGCAACCAAAGCGGTGGCAGCAAAACAGCCGATAAAAAGGCCGACACCACCGCGAAAGTTAAAGGCGAAGAAGCCGATACTTTAGGTGTTTTAAAATCGAGCTACCCGCCAATTGATAAAGCCAAATACGACTCTTTATTAAAATTTAACGCCCATAATGATACCAGCGGCCGCTGGCCGGTTAAAAACCAGCCTTACCCATTAGGTGGTGCCATTTTGCCATTTAAACGCGTGGTATCTTTTTACGGCAACCTATACTCTAAAAAAATGGGCATCCTGGGCGAATTGCCGCCAAAGGAAATGCTTGCCAAACTAAAAGGCGAAGTTAAAGCATGGGAAAAAGCAGATCCTAAAACACCTGTACAACCTGCCTTACACTACATTGCAGTTGTTGCCCAGGGCGATGGTGGTAAAGATGGTAAATACCGTTACCGCATGCCTTTTAAACAAATTGATAGTATTTTGGTACTGGCTAAAAAAGCACATGCCATTGTTTTTTTAGATGTGCAGGTAGCCTTAAGTAATATACAGGCCGAGTTGCCTTTATTTGAAAAATACTTAAAAATGCCACAAGTACATTTTGGTATGGACCCTGAGTTTTCTATGAAAGACGGCAGCAAGCCGGGTAAAAAAATTGGCACTTATGATGCTGCCGATATTAATTACGTAACCGGTTATTTGGCTAACATTGTTAAAAAGAATGGCCTGCCTCCAAAAATTTTGGTTATTCACCGTTTTACTAAAAAGATGGTAACCAACTACAAGAACATTAAATTACGCCCGGAAGTACAGATAGTAATGGATATGGATGGCTGGGGCGAACCTGATTTGAAGACCGGTACTTACCGCTACTTTATTAACCAGGAGCCGGTACAATTCACAGGGTTTAAATTGTTCTACAAAAACGACATCAAGAAAGCACCTCACCATTTGCTAACCCCAACAGAGGTAATAACAAGGTACAGCCCTTATCCTTTGTATATACAGTATCAATAGAGATTAAGTGGTGAATAGAGGGTGGTGAGTGGTTCATGGCGTATAATTTACGATGAATTACTCACCATTTTTTAATATACATTGCCCTTTAAAATACAAGCATGCACAAACATTCTTCACTTACCACTCACTATTCTCCAGTAAAATGGGGCATCATCGGCTGCGGGCGCATAGCGCACAGGTTTATGCAGGGTTTAAACGCCTTGCCCGGCAACATGCTTGTGGCTTCTTACTCGCGCAGGCCGGAAACGGTCGACGCATTTGTAGCGCAGTACGGAGGCGAGGCTTGTAGCAGCGCGGAAGAGCTTTTAGCAAGCGATATAAACGCGGTTTATATTGCTACCCTGCCCGATACCCACGCCGGTTACAGTATTAAAGCATTAAACGCCGGAAAGCATGTATTATGCGAGAAACCGGCTACCTTAAACCTACCCCAGTTAGAAGAAGTATTAACCGTTGCAAAAGCAAGCGGCCTGTTATTTATGGAAGGGATGAAACCGCCCTTTTACCCGTTATACCAAAAACTTAAAGAATATTTAGTTGAAGACCCTATTGGCCCGGTGGGGTATGTAAGGGCAGGCTCATCAGTAGCTGATATCAGCAGAGACCATCCAAATTTTAGCCTCGCGTTAGCAGGCGGCGCTTTGATGCAGATTGGTATTTACGAAGCTTTCCTGGCCGTAGACTGGCTTGGCAAAACAGAAGAGGTACAAGCCATGGGCCGCTTCAGCGGGATGGAGATAGATATGTTCAGCATTTTCCAAACCAAACACAAGAATGGGTATGCCCAGCTTTACGGCGGGTTCGATCTGCATGGTAAAGGCGACGCACTCATTTGCGGCACCATCGGCCACGTCACCATCCACAAAAACTGGTGGAACCCGGCAAAGGCTACCATTAGTTACCTGGACGGGCGCGTAGTAGAAATTAATGAACCTTTTACCGCAGGCGGATTAAATTACGAAATACAACACTTTGTTGACCTGATGCAAGCCGGCAAAACCGAAAGCCCGATCATCTCTCATGAAATGTCCCGCCAAATGATAGCGATGATAGATAAAGCAAGGAAACAGGTTGGGTTGAAGTATGAGGGGGAGTAAATAGTAAAATATGGCATTGCTAAGAGCGTAGCGACGTGGTTTTTATTATTTGTCGCAAACGCAAAAACCCTCCCGACTATAGTTGGGAGGGCTTTCAATATTATAACAGGGGTTAGTGGATACCCCTTAATAACCGGCTCCAGCGAATCTTGCCGAAGAACGAGGCGTTATCATCCCAGCTCATCCACACAAAAAGGGCTTTACCTACTATATGGTCTTCGGGCACAAAACCCCAGTAGCGCGAATCTAACGAGTCGTGGCGGTTATCACCCATCATCCAGTAATAATTCATTTTAAAGGTGTAGGTAGTGGTCTCTTTACCGTTGATCAGAACCTTACCGTTACCGTGTTGGATCTCTAATTTATTACCTTCGTAAACCTCAATAGCGCGGCCGTATATAGGCAGGGTTAAGCTGTCTAATTTAACTGTCCAGCCTTTTTTAGGGATAATGATAGGGCCGTAGTTATCTACATTCCAGTCAAAATCTTTATTCAACGGGCTTAGTTTATATTTTGGATACCCCGCCGGGAAAACCGGGTTAAACGGATCTGCCATGCCCGGCTGCTTATAGTTTGGCGTGATAGATTTTACGTTGGAGTATGTTTTTAATTTGGCCGCCGCATCCTTGGTCATGGTTGGGGTCGGTTGGCTCGGGTCGTAATAAGACACATTCAGGTCGGCCAGGATCTGCGGGTTTAAATCCATCCCATTTGTAGTAACTGCATAATCTGTTTGCTCACCCGGAGGGTTTGGTGCAGCCTTACTGTTTACATAAACCTGCGCGTTTATCAGGCTCAAGGTATCGCCGGGGGCACCCTGGCAACGTTTAATGTAGTTCTCGCGTTTATCAACCGGCCTAAAGTATGGCGAGTCGGCTTCCATGGGGTAATTGAATACCACCACATCACCTTTTTTTACCTCGCTTAAACCCGGCAAACGGTAGTATGGTAATTTAATGCCATCCCAGTATGCTTTTGTGCCTAATATGGGCATAGTATGATGCGCAAACGGGAAGGCAACAGGCGTCATAGGTGTGCGGGCACCGTAGTTAACTTTGCTTACAAACAAAAAGTCGCCTACCAACAACGAGCGCTCCATTGATGGTGTAGGTATGGTGTACGCTTCAATAAACAACGTACGGATCAGCGTAGCGGCAACAACCGCAAAAATTATCGCATCTGCCCATTCGCGGCCCGAGCTCTTTTTTTTCTTATCCTTTGATTTATTGTTATTCCAAAATTTCCAGTTCATTATTTAATTATTGGGCAGTAAATTAGTTATTAAAATCAAACATATCCTCAACAGAATAAAAACCTTTTTTATCCTTGATCCATTCGGCAGCCAGCACGGCGCCTAAGGCAAAACCGTTACGGTTATGAGCGGTATGTTTAAACTCGATGGTATCTATTTCAGAATCGTAAATAACGGTGTGGGTACCGGGCACGTTCTCTATCCGTAACGATTCAATAAGCAAGTCGTTAGCCGCAATTGTTTCGTCGTCAGGTTTTTCATCGCTGATCAAAACATTTTTCCAGCCTTTTTTGCTATCCAGGTTATTAATAATACCCTCGGCAATGGTAATAGCCGTTCCGCTTGGCGAATCGAGCTTTTGGGTGTGATGGATCTCTTCTACCTGTACATCGTAGTAAGGGTAGTTATTCATCAGCTTGGCCAGGATTTTATTTACGTGGAAGAACACATTTACGCCAACGCTAAAGTTGGTTGCATAAATAAACGATGCCTTTTGGTATTCGCACTGTTCTTTGATCTGCTCCATTTCGTGGTGCCAGCCGGTGGTGCCCACAACTATGGGTACGCCTGCCTTAAAGCAACTTTCGATATTGCCCAACACGGTTGCCGGGGTACTAAACTCAATAGCCACATCCGCCTTTTGCAGGTTTTCGGTAGTTAGCTCATCAAGGTTATTGTTATCTATTTTAAGTACAATTTCGTGTTTTCGGTCATGGGCAATCTTTTCAATTATCTTACCCATTTTACCGTAACCTAACAATGCAATTTTCATCCGTAATGTATTAAACTGTATGCTTTAAATTATTAAAGCGTTAGGGTTAATTTTATTCCCGGCATAAATGTACTGTTAAAATTCGACGCTGCATAAACAGGTTGCCCCATTAAGGTGGGGGTAACTTTAAAAGAAAGGTTATTATCTACCGTATAAGCATTTATAAATTTAGCGGTGATGTAAGCCTCTACCGCCTGTATGCCCCAAACGGCTATTACACCCAGTATACTTATCTGAAAGTTACGCTGATAGCCGTTTGCCGCGCTTTCAAGGTCGGTGTTTGATGCACCGTAGTTTACCACATAAAGGTCGTACTCGCGTTTGTATTTAATATACGAATCATAAAGCCTGTCCCCGGGCACAGGCACGCCACCTGTCCGCGTTATTTTTGCAAGCGCCACAAAAATCTTGTAATCTTTTTGGTTCACAATAATTGCGTTACCCAATAAGCCAAGGCCGGCGTAAATAGCAGGCACTTTTAAATACCATAATTCGCGGTTATAATATTGCCCCCATCCGGGGATAATAAGCGAGCGCTTTACAGCCAGGCTTGGGCTGTGCGTACTATCGGGGTGGTACTCTTTTTCTTTTTTTATTGGCGGGGCAAAGGAGGTTCTCCTCACCGTATCAACTTTTTTAACAACGGTAGTATCTTTTTTAGCTTTCGCGGTTGTATCGGGGTTTTGGCCCATTGCAAAAAAGGCAAACCCTAAAAATAATACAGTAGTTAAAAGTTTCTTCAGCATGTGTTTACCAATCCAGCATTTCAAGTATACGGCCCAGGTCGTCTTCGGATAAGAACGGAATTTCGATACTTCCATTGCCTTGGGCGTTAACTTTTAGTTTTACTCTAGTGCTAAACTTTGAAGCAAGGTCGTCCTGTACTTTTTGTAGCTGATAAGTAAGCGTTTCCGGCTGTTTGCCTTCTTTCTTTTGCGGCGCTTTTTGGATCTCGCGTACCATCTCCTCAACCTTACGTACCGACAATTCATTTTTGATGACCTGCTGGAAAATATAAAGCTGAACGCTTGGGTCATCAACAGCCAGCAAAGCCTTTGCATGGCCCATGCTGATGCCACCATCGCGGATTGACGCCTGGATGGTTGGCGGCAATTTTAAAAGCCTTAGGTAGTTGGTAACGGTAGAGCGGTTTTTGCTTACGCGATCGCCAAGTTCTTCCTGTTTAAGGCTGCACTCGTCAATCATCCGCTGAAAGCTAAGTGCTACCTCAATAGCATTCAGGTTTTCGCGCTGGATGTTTTCTATTAGCGCCATCTCCAGCATTTGCTGGTCGTTGGCGGTACGTACGTAAGCCGGGATCTGGGTAAGGCCCGCCATTTTTGATGCACGTAACCTGCGTTCGCCCGATATTAACTGGTACGAATGCGAATTAACACGCCTTACGGTAATAGGTTGGATCAAGCCCTGTAATTTTATCGAAGCCGATAGGTCGGCAAGGGCCTGCTCATCAAACTCGGTACGGGGCTGGAAAGGGTTAACCTCTATCTCGCTTATCTTGATCTCGTTCACCGACCCCAGGCTATCTATTTCTGATACCGGGTTTGATGGGTTGGAATAATTGTTCTTATTTTGATTTACGCTTGGGGAATCGTTTAGCAGGGCGCTTAAACCTTTTCCCAGAGCGTTTCTTTTTTCTGTACTCATTGTTATTGTTAAGCTGTTACGGTAGTTGCCAGTTCCTCGTTACTAACCAGGCCATTCTTACGGATGATCTCGCGGGCAAGGTTTAGATAGTTAACGGCACCTTTACAGTTTGCATCGTGCATAATTACGGATATACCAAAGCTTGGCGCCTCGCTTAAGCGCGTGTTACGCTGTATAATGGTATCAAACACCATATCTTCAAAGTGGGTACGCACCTCATCAACCACCTGATTAGATAAGCGCAGGCGCACATCGTACATCGTTAATAAAATACCTTCTATTTGCAAGGTGGGGTTCAGGCGCGATTGTACAATTTTGATAGTGTTCAGCAATTTGCCCAAACCCTCTAAAGCGAAGTACTCGCACTGTACCGGGATAATAACCGAATCTGCAGCGGTAAGCGCGTTTATGGTAATTAAACCTAACGACGGAGAGCAGTCTATGATGATAAAATCGTAATCGTCTCGGATGCTTTCTAAAACCGCTTTCATTTTATACTCGCGGTTTGGCAGGTTTATCATTTCTATCTCGGCACCAACCAAATCAATATGCGCTGGCAAAAGGTCGAGGTTTGGTGTTTCTGTTTTCTGGATAGCTTCGCGGGGGTCAACATCGTTAATGATACACTCGTAAATGCTGTTTTTGATATTGCGCGGGTCGAAACCGATACCCGATGTTGAATTTGCCTGCGGGTCGGCATCTAACAGTAAAGTCTTGTATTCCAGCACTGCTAAACTTGCGGCAAGGTTTATAGATGATGTAGTTTTACCAACGCCACCTTTTTGGTTAGCTAAAGCAATAATTTTACCCATTATATATCTCTAAAAAATTAAGTCTGTGGTATATTACGAACGAAAAACAGGCACATAAATTTCTATATTTGTACTGTTTTTTTATCCGCCGCTAAAGATACGGATTTTAACAATTGAGAAATTAACAGTTTTGCCAACTTACAAACATATTTGTGCGTTGATGTTTGGTGAGTAGAGCGTGATGAATGGTTGCTTTTATAGCAATCTTATCCTACATTTAACTACTCTCCATTCACTACTCATCATTCACCAAACATACCATGGTTACCATTATAGCATCAACAAACCGCGCCGGGAGTTTCACCTTAAAGCTTGCCCAATACTACCAAAAGCAACTTGCAGCAAAAGGCATGGAAACTACCTTGGTATCGCTGGCCCAACTGCCGCCAAACCTGATAGAAACCGACCTGTACGGCAAACGCAGCGAAGCCTTTGGCGAGATCCAGAAGATAATTACCGCTACCGAAAAGTTTTTATTTTTGATACCCGAATACAACGGCAGCTTCCCCGGCATTTTAAAGGTTTTTGTTGATGCCTGCAGTTTCCCCGAAAGTTTTTATGATAAAAAAGTGGCGCTGGTTGGTTTGTCATCGGGCAAGTATGGTAACATCCGCGGTGTAGACCATTTTACGGGCGTTTGCCACTACCTTAATCTGCATGTTATGCCGTTAAAGATCCACATCGCATCTATCCGTAAGGAAATGGACGAACAAGGCAACATCACCCCCGAGGACACCCTAAAATTTACCAACGAGCAGATGGATAAATTCATCAAGTTTTAATTAAAACTAAGTTTTTAGTGTTATTGATGGTGAATTTAAATATATTTATACCACCAATTATCACAATTAATGAAACTTATATACAAGCTGCTTACGGCAGTACTGCTACTCCCCTCACTTTCTTACGCCCAGGGTAATTTTAAACCCGGTTATGTAATTACCTTAAAGGGCGATACCCTTAAAGGCTTTATAAGCGAGCATGAGTGGGACTCCAACCCAACATCGGTAACCTTTAAACCCGACACACTTCACGGGCAACAAAAATATACCGTTGCCGATATTAAACAGTTTACAATAGATAACCGTGTTACTTACAAAAGCTTCAGCTGCCAAATAAGCCTGGCTGCGGTAGAAGAGAACCATCTGTTCCGTAAAGATACCACCACAAAAACCGCGACGGTATTTTTAGAAGAACTGCAGGCCGGCAAAAATGTATCGCTTTACGCCTATTCAGACGAAACCAAAAAACGCTTTTTTGTGACCGAAAAAGGCACTACAACACCCCAGGAATTACTTTATAGGGTTTATGTGCTTCCCGGTAACGAGGGGCGAACCAAAACCGATAATATTTACGCGCAACAACTTGGTAGCCTTGCCTTAAAATATGGCAGCCTAACCGATAAATTACAGCGCACTTTAGACGACCCTGAATATCGCGAGCCAAACCTTGTTAAAATGGTATCGCAAATAAATGGCGTGCATAACCCTACCTTTGTAAAAAAGAAAACGAATTACACAAAATTAACACTTGCTGTTCTTTTATTTAGCGTTATTGCTTACCTGGTGCTTTTCAAATCCCATTAATTAATAATGACAGTGCATTTATACGAATTAATCTTCGCATGAACCTAATTGTCTTAAACAAAGTAATCTCCTAAACCTAAACTATTAATGAAACACTTTTGCTTTTTTTCCATTTTCGCTATATGCTTCGCACTCTCTGCATCGGCACAAAGCAACTATAAACCCGGCTACTATATTTCGTTGCAAGGCGATACCACAAAAGGGTATGTTGATTATCGCGAATGGGAGGAAAACCCCGAAATAATTGATTTTAAACCTACCCTAAACAATAACCAGCGCCAACACTTAACACCCCAAAATGTAAGGCTGGTATCTATTACCGGGTTTGAAATTTATAAAAGCCACACCGGGAGTGTAAGTGCTGATGTACCCGGCGGCAACGACAGGGATACATCGTTCGAGCAAAAAACCGTTTTTTTGAAATTGCTTACCCGTGGCAACAAATTGGCTTTGTATGAGTACCGGGACGGTGTTAAAAGCCGCTTTTTTATAGCAATTGACAATGCCGCCCCAACGGAACTTATCTATCGTTCGTACCAGCAAAATGATAGGAATATTGATGAACGTACGTATCGTAAGCAACTAAGTGTTATTGCTTCACAAAACCAGAAACTGAGTGATGATGTTAACATCTTGATACAGCGGACAGACTATAAAGAGGGTGACCTGGTTAAAGTGATAAATAGCATAAATGATAAAACCGATAACGCAGCGATAACAACCTATGCACAAGACTCAAAAGCATTTAGCTTTTATGGCGGGGTAGCGGCTAACATAACTTTTTATAAAACCGACGGAGGCCTTAAGGCGGCAGGTGCGCCCGATGCTACATCTGTTTTACCAAAAATACTTGCCGGTTTAAACTTTTATATAAATCCACGGATACAAAAAGTGGTATTAAGGGTAGAAGCAGGGTTAGCCCTGGGCCGTTATGCTATAGGATACACCAGTAAAGATTCGCCATATGATGAAGTGGTTTTTAAATTTAACCAGGTAACCTTATCTGTTAGCCCGCAGGTACTTTTCACCGTTTACAACAAGCCAAATTTCAAATTTTTTATGGGCGGGGGGCTGCAGGCATCCCTTAGTACCTACATCGGCAAAGAGTTTCGAAATGCCGACGGAACGCCAAGCACGCTGGCTTCACAACCGTTCGATTCCTTTACCACAGTTACACCTGCTTTAGTTTTAAAAACTGGTGTGCTAATCAATAAAAGAGTTGAGATAAACGCCGGATTTTTAAGTGTCACCGATGTTACTCACGACTCTTATTATCACATAAGCACCTATGGTGCCCAATTGGGTATTAACTATTTTTTCAAATAATTTTTACCGCATCAGCAACACCCACCCGGAAAGGTTAGGCGTGCCGTTTTTAAGATCGATCACATAATAATAGGTACCTGCGGGTAGCTGGCTGCCATTTAACCTGCCATCCCATGGTTTGCCGTAGCCCCTGCTTTGGTACACGCGTTTACCGGTGCGGGTGTAAACAGAAATTACACCATCGGCGTAGGTTTCCAGGGCTTCAATATTCCATATATCGTTTATGCCGTCGCTATTTGGGGTGAATGATGATGGTATAACTAACTTTTCGTAAACCCTTATAAAAACCTTGTCTTCCTTTTCGCCACAATTATTGCCTGAGGTTACCGTGAGGGTATACGTAATATCGTGTCGCGGCGTGGCAACCGGCGTTAACGAATGCGGATCGTCCAGGTAATCGGTTGGCGACCAATTGTAGGTAGCTATATCACCCGTGGCGCTGCCATTTAGTTTTACAGATTGGCCCTCAAATATTTTTTTATCGCCGCCGGCATTAACTATAGGTACCGGCAAAACATCAACCTGCACTTTTTTGGTGCTAAAGCAATTACCGGCACTGGTAACGGTAACGGTGTATAAAGTTGAAACCGAAGGATTGGCGAAAGGAGTGGCTGAATTAGGATCTGACAGGCCTGCCGCAGGCAACCAGCTATAGGTAACCGCATCTGGTGCCGATGCCGTTATTAACGAGCCCGTACCCGCGCAAATAGTTTGCGGGCCGCTTACATTTATAACGGGTTTTGAATTTACTTTTACCGTTACATTTTTAGGCGTGATACAAAGTGCGGCAGATATTACATCTACATGGTAAGTCCCGGCTTTGTCTGCCGTCATATTTGGTATAATCAGCGGGTTTTGAGAAGTTTCGGGCAGGTTTGGCCCCGTCCATTTGTAGGTTGCACCTCCTGTTGCAGTAAGCGTGAGCGCATCGCCCTCGCATATGGGTTGCTGCGACGGAAGGCCATTTACTACGGGATAAGCTGTAACGCTAATAGTGACGATATTTGAGTACACCCTGCATTTAAGGGAATTGATATTCTCTCCCTCGGCAGCACCCAAACGGTATTGGTAAGCCCCCAATAGGGCATCGGCAGGAAAAACACGGTCGAGCGATTGGCCCGTCTCATTGTTTATATCCGCCCAGGTATCGCCATTGTTAGTACTAAGCTGCCATTGGTATTTTGCATTACTGTATCCTATTGCCGGTGTTGATGTTAAATGGTATGATGCCACGTTACCCTGGCAAACATTATCTTTTGTAAAACCAACGTTTGCTCCTATGCTGGCCTGCATAACCGGCCCATAGGCCCTAAAAGCAATGTCATCTAACAATAGATCGTTACCATTGCCGCCATCTGCATTATTTACCATCCGTATCACCACCTGGGTTACACCTGCCGTGGTGGTAAAAGTGGTACCGTATTTAACCCAGGCATCTTGTGCAGCACTTTCCGGAATGTTTTCTGTATCGTATTTATTTAAAAGCGTACCATCAACCTTTTCTATTATAAAAGATATATTCGGTTTAATAGTGGCGTCGCCCTTGGGTACAATTAAATTCAATATATAAGCAGAAAACTCATACTTGGTGTTTTCACAAAGTGTACCCACGTCTATTTGCTGTTTAAAAAATTCGCCTTTGTTGTAAGATGCATTTACGATCATCATATACCCGCCAGGGTCGCCGGTGTGGTCATGCGTAACCGTGTGCCAGTTGTTACCAAAGCACCCGTTTGTGCTGCTTGCAATTGCATAGCTACCATCGGGCGGGCAGGTATTTGTAGTAAAAGTATAATTGGTTGATAAGGGAACCGCCGCCCTGGTGGCCGAACCAAAGTCTTGTGTAAAAACCGGGTCGCCCAAGCTACCGTCACTTACCTGCGCAAATACCTGCACATCAATAAACAAGAAACATATTAAGATTAAAAACTTTAGTTTATTAACTGGCATGGCGTACTGGTGTACAAAACGGTAACATCAAAAATATAGCTTTTTAGCAAAGTTGCGCATAACGGGATAATTTAAATAAATGCACAGTTTATTACAGCTGTTTATACCTTTAAAACCACTGGTACATATGCACTGTTCATCAAACAAATACTAACGGGGTAGGTTAATAGTTAACAAACTGTATCTATGAAAAGTTATATAGCCTGCATAGCCGGCATTACCTTATTAGCCGCAAGCTGCAAACAAACAAAGGTGGACGCCTCTAAAGCGGCAGAGGTAAATACGCCCACCAAACAGAAGGTAAACCTGCCTGCACCATACCAAACTAAAGCGGTGCGTAACTATTGCAAAGTTATTGCATGGCCTGCAGGCAAAATGCCCGTGGCCCCGGCAGGGTTCGGGGTTAATTTATTTGCCGATGGCCTGAAAAACCCCCGTAATATTTATGTGGCCCCTAACGGGAATATTTTTGTAAGCGAGGCCAATACCGAAGTGAAGGGTGTTAAAAAAATAGGTGCCAAAATTATTGGCGCGGCCGCATCGCAAAATCTGGGTAAAAGTGCCAACCAGGTAACCATATTGTGTGATACCAATAGTGATGGCGTACCCGATACCCGTGGGGTATTTTTAAGCAACTTAAACCAGCCTTACGGGATGCTGATATTAGGTAACTCCTTTTACGTGGCTAATACCGACGGCCTTTGGAAATACGATTACAAAGCCGGGCAAACCAAAATAACTACCCCGGGCAAAATGATATTATCGTTGCCTGCGGGAGGCTACAACAACCACTGGACACGTAACTTGCGCGCTAATGCCGCCGGCACTAAAATTTATGTGGCTGTTGGCTCTGGCAGTAACGTTGCCGAGTACGGTATGGAGGTTGAAAAACGCCGCGCCGATGTGTTAGAGATAAACCCCGACGGCAGCGGCGAACGTATTTATGCCAGCGGTTTACGCAACCCCGCAGGGATAGATGTGCAACCTGAAACGGGCGTACTTTACGCCGCGGTTAACGAGCGTGATAACCTGGGTGATGAACTGGTACCCGATTATTTTACCAGCGTTAAAGAGGGAGGCTTCTACGGCTGGCCATGGGCTTACTTCGGAAAACACGAAGACCCAGAGCTGGAGGTAAAACGCCCCGATATGGTTGCCAAAACCATTACGCCCGATCTGTCACTAGGCCCGCACACGGCATCTTTAGGCTTGGCGTTTTATACCGGCAAAAAGTTCCCGGCTAAGTATGACAACGGCGCGTTTATTGGTCAGCATGGGTCGTGGAACAAATCGGTTTTGTCCGGTTACAAAGTTGGCTTTATCCCTTTTGTGAACGGCAGGCCCGCCCCAAAAATGGAAGACTTTTTGACCGGCTTTATTGCCAACCTGGATAAAAAAGAAGTTTATGGCCGCCCTGTTGGCGTGGCTGTTGCCAAAGATGGTTCACTGTTGGTTGCCGATGATGTGAGCAACCGCATCTGGCGTGTGAGCGCAAAATAAACTATTTGTAATATTATTTAACAAGGATATCCCAATACAGTATAAAGCGCTATTTTTGCTTTTTTATACCCCCGCACATGACAAAACGTTACTTAAGTTTATTTTCAGCTGTTATATTCTCGGTTGCTGCTGTGGCGCAAACCAAGCCTATTGCTAAACAAGACACCTCGCGACAGTTAAAGCAGGTTACCATAAAGGCCTACTTATCCGAACAGCCCGTGCTAAGTGCGCCTGCATCGGTTAGCGTGCTTGGGTCGGCACAGCTGAAATTGCAGCCCGATAATTCATTTGTTACCGCGCTAAACACCTTGCCGGGTGTACGTGCTGAGGAGCGCTCGCCGGGGAGTTACCGCTTGTCTATCCGCGGTAGTTTGCTGCGATCGCCGTTTGGGGTGAGGGATGTAAAAGTTTACTTTGATGAGATCCCTCTAACCGATGCGGGCGGCAATACTTATTTGAATACTATCGATATCAGTAACATCCGCCACATCGAGATCCTGAAAGGGCCGGATGGGAGCCTTTTCGGGGCTAATTCCGGCGGTGTGGTTTTGCTTAGTCCGGTTAACCGTACAGACAGTAATTATTTATCCGCAGGTATCAACGGCGGCTCGTATGGCTTGTTCCATGAAAAGGTGTCGCTACAAAATACGGGCGCTAAAAACCGGTTCAATTTCAATCAATCGTACCAAACGTATGATGGCTACCGCCAAAATAGCCGCATGCACCGCACCTATTTGCAGGCGGGCGATGCTTACCAATACGCACCGCAAAGCGAATTACGTGCAACCGTCCTATACTCGGATCTGGATTACCAAACGCCCGGCGGCTTAAACCTGGCGCAAATGCAAGCCGACCCGCGCAATGCAAGGTTACCAACAGCTACGCTGCCGGGGGCTATCCAGCAAAAGACCCGCATCAATACTAAATTACTTTTGGGCGGCCTGGTGAACGATGCACTGCTTAACAACCGTATCCGCAACGTAATAGCCGTTTTTGGTAACCACGTAGATTTTGCCAACCCTTTCATCACCAATTACGAGCAGCGTAAAGAGAATACCTTCGGCGCACGCACCTACTTTGAACTGGCCGCCATACCGCAGGAAAATTTCGACTGGAAACTAAACGTGGGCGCAGAGTGGCAGCAAACCAACTCGCAGATCAGCAACTATAATAACAACGCCGGCGAAAAGGGTAAGGTGCAAAAGATAGACAAGATCAACACCGGCCAACATTTCTTTTTCGCGCGCTACGCGGCGGATATTTTCAAACGCTTGCATGTAGAGGCTGCCGCAAGTTTGAACTACTACGGCTACAAATTCCGCAACATTGCCCCTTTGAATGAGGCTAATTTTACCGACCGTAAATTTGATGCCGTGGTGATGCCGAGACTGGCGCTGTCTTACCAGATCACCAATGATTTCATCTGGCGGGCGTCGGTTAGCAGAGGGTACTCTACCCCTACTACTGCCGAGGTTAGGCCTACCAATAATATCATCAACACCAACCTGCAGGCACAATCCGGCTGGAACTACGAAACGGGTTTCCGACTGCGTAATAAAGATGAAAGCCTGCTGCTGGATGCTTCGGTGTTTTATTATAGGTTAGATAAGTCTATCGTTCGTCAGCTCAACCAAAACGAAACGGAGTACTACATTAATTCGGGAGGCACCAACCAACCCGGTTTTGAACTGGCTTTTACCGATTGGTTAATCAAACGCAACAACAACGGTATCATCCGCGGGTTGCAATTCAATACTTCATTTACCATAAGCCGTTTCAAATTTAGGGATTATAATGTAGCGGGGGCAAGTTACTCTGGCAACCGTTTAACGGGTGTACCGCGCGAGGTTATTGTATCATCGCTACAAACGTTATTCCCGCAAAGTTTCGCTTTGTTTGTACAGCACAACTACACCTCTAATATCCCGCTGAACGATGGCAACACCGTTTACGCGCCCAAGTATCACCTTTTGCAGGCAAAGGCCTCCTGGCAGCACAATATCAGCCGTAAAACCCGTTTGGAACTTTACGCCGGTGCAGACAATTTGCTTAATCAGAAATATAGCTTGGGTAACGATTTGAATGCGGTGGGGAACCGTTATTATAATCCCGCACCGCTTAGGAATTACTTTTTTGGGATGAATGTGAGTTTGTAGGAAAGTTTATAGATCATGGTAAAAAACACCTCATTGCGATGGTTCATAAATCATAGTTAAAACGAGCGCAATTGCGAGGCGCGATAGCGACGTGGCAATCTTAGAGATACCTATCTGCAACTCTGTAAGTAGGGTTTTGCCACGCTACACTCGCAATTACGCGTGGTTAATATGATGAAGGCTGCCATCAGGCAGCCTTCATCATGATGCCCAAACTATGAACCATCAAATATCATCCATGAACTAAACCTTACATCGCCGGTTCCTGCTTATTCTGCACCTCGGCTACGTTGCCTCCCCGCCCTTTGGCGTCAAAAGCGCGGAATTTGATGATACCGTTTGCAGGGATAGGTTTTACGTAAACAGGGCTGTTGGCGTCCGGCTCTTTGCCATTGGTGGTGTAGCGAATGGTAATGCCCGGGAACTGGATATTGCTTTTATACTTGCCATCCTCTAAAGTAACACCCGGTTTGGGTATGCGGAAGTTATACCCGCCGTTGTAATAGGCTAATCTTGGCAATTCTCGTTTGCCTAATATATTCAGGAATTTGCTCCAGTCGGCATTATACATTTCGCGGGCCTTGGTGGTATCGCGCTCGGTGGCCCAGGCCGGGTCTTTCGCCCATGCGCGTTCTGCCAGACCAATCAACTTGGGGAAGATCATATAATCCATCCGCTCGGGCGTCTTTACCGTTTCGGCCCAAAGCGCGCCTTGTAAACCAATGATATTGGTTTTGCCGTAATCGGTTAAACGTTGCTTGCCGATGAAGATGTTGCGGTTTATGGGCAGGCCGTTTTTATCAACATCTGCATTTTTAAAGTAATCGTACGGGATAAACGAGAAGAATTTATCTATGCCTAAAAACGCCCCCCAGTAGTAACCCGGCTCGTCCCACGATTTGTAGTTGGCCATATCAAAATACAGGTTGGTTACACAGGTAAGCACCGTTTTGTAACCGCCGTTCGCCAGCTTGTAGGCCAGGTCTTCCTGTCCATCACCCAATACGTTGTTCCAAACATCAACCTGCATTTTTTCTCCCGAAAACTGCGGATTAGGCACATAGGTATTTTTTCCATCCACCAGTGTTTTGCGCAGGGCCATTTCTTCCCAACCCGCCAGGCGAATATTGCGTTTCTTCAGGATCTCGTTCACCCTGCCGTAAAAGTAGTACCACAGGTCGCCGGTATTTTGGATATCGGGGTTGCTTGCTTTCAACGCCAGGTATGATGGCGACTTCTCCCACACATGCGGCGGCACTTCATCACCACCAAAGTGGATGGCAGGCAACGGCGCACCGGCTTCATTATACATATTTACCAGGTCGCCAACTACGGTTTCGATATAGTTATAGGTGGATGGCATTGATACGTCTATTACGTTATCGTTCCAGTATTGTACCGAGCGATAGTCCGATCTATCGTTTACATCGCGCAGCAAATTACGTTCGGCACCTGCCTTGTCACCAGCGGCTAAAAGTCGCTCGTAACGGGCGTCCATCGCTTTGATAGAGGCACGTGCGTGGCCGGGGGTCTCTATCTCGGGCAATACGTTAATGTGGCGTTCGGCAGCATATTTCAGGATCTCGATATAGTCGGCTTTAGTGTAAAAACCCGTACCGGCTTTGTTATCAAAATCGGGGCCGGAACCATGTGATGCCGGCAGGAAGCCTTTGCTATCCAGCGTATGGCCACGTTTCGAACCAATCGCAGTCAATTCCGGTAATGATGGGATCTCTATTCGCCAGCCCTCATCATCGGTAAGGTGCATGTGCAGGGTGTTTAACTTGTAAACCCCCATTAGGTTGATGAGTTTAAGCACCTGCTGTTTGCTTTGAAAATTACGTGCTACATCCAGCATCACCGCACGGTATGGGAAACGGGGCTCGTCATTAACACTGATGCAAGGCACGGGGATACTGGCCTGCGCTTTCATCCATGGTGATGCCGAAATAGCTGTTTTGAGCGACTGGATGCCATAGAATAACCCTGCCGGGGTTGATGCCCCTATGGCGATATCATTCGGCGTAACATTTAAAGTATAAGCCTCCGCACCTAAAGCAGTCTCTTTTTTAAAGATGATCTTTTTTGTTATTGAACCACCTTTAAGCTTACTGCCCAGTAACTTTTCGATATCGGTAATGAAATAGGCTTTCTCTTTGGTGAAAAGTGGGTCGCTTACAATAGACACCGCATTGGTGATCACAAAGCTGCCTGCACTTTCGGTATAGCTTGCCGGCGTAGGGATAATTTTTTGTAGCTGCGCTACCGGGATATCCTGAACAATCTTATTTTGGTTATACAATATCTCGGGCGTAATTAAGCCCTGGTAGGTTGGGTTTAATGGTTTGATGGTAAAATTGCCGGGCCGGTACCCTTTGGTTGGTTCGGCATCCCATACAAAATACGGGCCTTCAATGGCGTCGGTAAAGTTTACCACAACGGCATCGCACAGGTAGTCTATCCGGATGCTTTCGCCGGGTTTTATTACCGCAAATTTATCGTTTGGGGTGATGCTGTACAAGTCGCCGTTTACCTGTAATATTTTGGCGTTGCCGCTAACCGCATCTGCAATAAAATTACGCGACGAGTTGAAATAGATCTTCCATCCGCCTGCAGGCATGGTTTGTTTCCCTTTGTTGGTGATCACCAGCGAGGTTAAGGCCTCGTGCTTGTTTAGATAGTTGTTATCTAAAACTTCCCAGCTTAGGTGCAAATCTTTAGTATCAAAAACGGGTGCATTAGCTAATACTGTTACAGTGTTTATTGCAACAAACATCAATAGGGTAATAAAACGGAGCATCAGTTTATATTTAGGTTTATAACCGTAAATATAATGATTTTAAGATGTGGAAATACTTTTTAAAATATTTTTTAAAGTGCGAATTTGATCCAGCCCTCACCTTCGTAGCCAAACGCGAATTGCTTGGGATGGATGATCTCTGCCAAGATCTCGACAGAATCTACTATCCGCGGACCAGGGCGGTTAAAGTACTGGTTACCATCGGCAATGTAAATACAGTTATTTTTTACCGCTTTCAGGCCGGCAAACCCGGGTTGTTCTAACAGGATATTGATCTCGCGCATGGTGCGCTCGATGGAAAATCCGCAAGGCATCAGCAGGATAATATCAGGATCGCTTTCGCGGATGTCGTCCCAACTTACGTATGGCGAATGCTTGCCGGCCTGCGCCAATATAGGCGTGCCGCCTGCAATTTGCACCAGCTCGGGCATCCAGTTGCCCGATATCATCATGGGTTCCAGCCACTCCACACAGGCAACGGTTGGCTTCCTTTCCATAAACTTCAGCTTATGACGAATGATGTCAACACGCTCGGTAAGGTCTTCAAGCAGTTGTTCCCCTTCTGCTTCAACATAAAGTACTTTAGCAACTGATTTAATATCATTAAAGATCTCATCGATGCTGTTAGGTTGCAGAGAGATGATCCTTGCCTGCTTATCTAAATAGTTTTCCAAAGCCTGCTCCACCTCGGGCAGCGACACCGCGCAAACTTCGCACTGCGCCTGGGTGATCACCACATCGGGCGTCAGTTCTTTGATCACCTCGCGCTTCACGGTATAAACCGATAAGGCATCGGCAAGGATCTCTTTTACCTTTACATCAATATCGGCACTGCTCATACCCTCCGGAAAATTGGCTTCAGAGCATATGGGCAAATGTTTGATGCTCTCCGGATAATCGCACTCATGCGAGCGGCCAACCAGGCTGCTTTCCAATCCTAATGCGCAAACGATCTCGGTAGCGGCGGGTAATAACGAAACTATTTTATGAGCAGACATATTGGTTGCAAATATGCGAAATATAGAGGGAATTGTGTAAAAGACGCGTACCGCTAACTGCAAACTGATTACTGCACTTATCCTCTTAAATATTATCTTTGCTTTCAATGATATTCCTAACCTTTTTTATCGGGGTAATCGCCAACTTTATTGGCTACATACCACCCGGTAACATCAACCTTACTTTGATGCAGATCACCATAAACCGCGGCATGAAACAGGCGCTGCAGTTTATTGTCGCTTTTAGCTGCGTAGAGTTCTTTTTTACTTATGTGGTGATGCAGGGAGCTAAATGGCTATCTGAGGAGGTTAAACTGGATACCATTATCGACTGGGTAATGGTGGTGCTTTTTGGTACACTGGGTACCATTACCTGGTTAAACCGCAACAAACCGCCAAAAACAACTTACAGCAACCGCGCCAGTATTAAATACGGCATTCTATTGGGGTTTTTAAACCCCATGCAGATCCCTTTCTGGATGGTGACGGGCACTTACCTCATCACCCATGAGTGGATTGAGGACGGCCGCCTGGCGTTGGTTATCTTTAGTATCGGTTCGGCTGCGGGGTCTTTTATCGCTTTATATTTTTATGCCCGGTTCGCTAAGTTCTTGCAAAAGAAATTTGAGTTGAGCACCAAGGCTGTTGATATTGGCATCTCTATATTATTCTTTTCGTTTGCGGCATATCATGTTTTTAAGCAAATCTATCTCGTTTATTTTAAGCACCGGTAAATAAGATAAATAATTGATTTCGACGGACGAAAAAAGGCGAATGAAATGCTATTTAAAGTCACCGAAATACGCTCAATTACCTTAAAAATAAGGTGTCTCATTCCGTCCCATTCAGAAACAAGCGGGACACCCTCATCAAAATGTACAAATCTCTTAAATAAAGAATTTTCTGTATTTTACTTAAAGAAACACTTGAGATAAAAGCAAAAAATTAAGTTTTCAGTTTGTTGATAGTCAGATTATTAACTACATCATTACAGTTGTGTAATAATTAGTGGGACACCCTGAGAAATAGCTAACTATTTTCTTCGGAAACCTGTGGCTTGGCGGCGTTGATATTCCAGATCTTTTCGGCCTTACGGCCTACCAGCCAAAACGAAAGGGCGAGGATAGCGAAGAACAGCGTTTTGTTGGTACCATACCAAAAGTATTCGAAGTATTTGGTATACAGGAATATAATGAGAAAGGTGATACCAAACTCGCGGGCTATAACCTCTTTAAATTTCAAACCATATAGCAGGAACATAACGGCAACCACAGCGGAGATAATACCCCAGTAGAACAAGCTGATCTGTTTGATCTGCCACCAAACCTCCATACTGCCATAATTGCCAAATATGCTCAACAACCAAAGCGACATAAACAGGTATAGCATCCCTACAACATACGTCAATTCCCAAAAGTAGGCAAACCATTTTTTACCTTTAAGCAGATGGCAGGCACCCACTAACAGCAAGCCAAACAGTACAAAACGCAGCGGATAATTCATCCCCAGAAAGTAAAGCGCCCAATTGGTTTGATACCCTGTTTCAGTACCGAACCAGCTACCCAATGATACCAGCGCAAACAGCCAGATGAGCCTTGAGTTCATCCGGTTAGCCAAAACCCCGTATACAAATACGGATACAAGGAAGAGTATAGAATAATGCCCCGAGCCGTTATCAAACGTTTTGCCCAGGTAGGCTATACAACTGGCCGTGCAAAAAACGCCTAAAAATATAGTGGCCTCATTACTAAAGATCTTCTCGGGATATAACCTTTCGCGCCTGCGGCCTATATAGAAAAGTGCGGCTGCGGCAACGCCGGATAGGATGCAAATGATGATATCGGGCGTATCGTAAAGGTTTTTTATCCAGTTGATCACTGCTGTATCCACAATAAGCGAACCAATGGCTATGGCACCACAAAGCAGGGCTACCCAAATGCTGTACTTAGCCAACCGCATCCAGTCGAAGCCTTTTACTTCGTAAGAGTTGCGAAGTTTTTCGGCCTGGGTGGCATCAAGCAGGTTGTTCTTCTCCCAATGCGCGATGGTATCGTTCAAAAACTCACTTTCCTGCCGGTCGATATTTAGTTTAGCCATAGGTTTACAGATACACGAATTTATAGGAATTAGTGAGAGGAAACAATGTTAGTTCAGACTTAATTTACAGATACCGGGATGAGAAATTAATGCCCGACGATGAAAAGGGAATAAAGCTATGTGTTAAACTGCGGGCCGTCAATCACCAGTAGGGATTGAACATCTTGTTTATCTTTACATAATTGCACCACCAATTGGTCCAGCGATTCAAATTTGATATCGGCACGTACAAAGTGCAAAAACTCCATCCTGATTTGCTGATTGTAGATCTCGTCTTTAAAATCGAAGATGTTTACCTCAATGTTACGCGTCATCCCGTTAACGGTTGGGCGGTGGCCTATGTAAGCCATACCGATATATTCTTTACCGGCAACTTTCACTTTCACGGCAAAAATACCATCGGCAGGGATGAGTTTATAGCTTTCTTCAACAAGTAAATTGGCGGTTGGGTAACCTAATTGCCTACCTAATTGATCGCCACGGACAACCTTACCGGTAATGAAGAATGGGTAGCCCAGGCATTCGTTAGCAATATTAATGTTATTATCCAGCAAGGCCGCGCGGATACGGGTTGAACTAATGGCTACATCATTTATATCCTGCTCGGGAATCTCTACTACCTCGAAGTTATATTGTGGTCCAAGCGTAAGCAGGTCCTGCAAGCCGCCCTGCCTGTCCTTACCAAAGCGGTGGTCGTAACCTATAACGATGGTTTTAGTACCTATCTTATTCACCAGTATATCACGGATATAACCCTCGGCCGTTTGGTTAGAAAAGTCGCGGGAGAATGGGGTAATAATGAGATGGTCTACACCTAATTGTTCCAGCAGTTGGGCCTTCTCGTTTATGGTATTAATGAGTTTGATGCTTTCGTCTTCGGGATGTAGGATCATCCTTGGGTGAGGGAAGAACGTTAGTATAACCGTTTCACCGCCGGTAGCAGCAGCCAGTTCTTTAATGCGCGATATAATTTTACGGTGACCGATGTGCACGCCATCGAACGTACCAATGGTAACCACCGCGTTTTTAACGGCTGTAAATTCGTCGATATGGTTATAGATCTTCATCGTGCCGGCACAAAGGTAAAAGGACTAAGCAGCTTTTTGTTTGTTGAAGTGTAAAATTTACAAAGCGGGGTTTGCCTGCTCGCTCGATTTAAGTTCGCGAATGGTATCCACAAGTTCTAAGATATCATAGGCATCCTCTACCATATAATTACCACTCCGTGTACGCCTTAATGCCGACATGTATGCACCGTTATCAAGCGCCTTGCCAAAGTCATTTACTAATGATCGGATGTAAGTACCCTTGCTGCATACTACCCTAAAATCAACTTCCGGCAGTTCGATACGGGTGATCTCAAATTCTGATATCGTAACATTACGCAGGCGAAGCTCCACCTCTTCGCCGCGGCGGGCTTTTTCGTAAAGGCGTTCGCCGTCAATTTTAATAGCGGAGTGCGCGGGTGGATATTGCTGAATATCACCCGTGAATTGCGCGCAGGCCGCTTTTATTTGTTCGTCGGTTAGGTGGCTTGTTTCAAATTTAGCTTCGGGCTTGCTCTCCAAGTCGTATGTTGGGGTAGTAGCGCCAAGCACCATGGTGCCGGTGTACTCCTTTTCCTCGGCCTGGAAGGTATCTATCTGCCTGGTCATTTTACCGGTGCAGATGATGAGCAGGCCCGTAGCTAACGGATCGAGCGTACCCGCGTGGCCTACCTTTAGTTTTAAGGGCTTAAAGGAATTGCGCAGCTTGCCTACTACATCAAAGCTTGTCCATTCTAATGGTTTATCAATGAGGAGGAATTGCCCGTCGGCAAAGTCTTGTATGGAGGAGAAGGAGTTGATCAAAAGGAATGGTTTTATATCACCTGCAAATTATGCCCGCTCAGGTAAAGGATAATAATTACCCCGCCTACCAAAATACGGTACCAGCCAAAAAGCTGAAAACCTCGGCGCTCTAAAAAGGTGATGAATGTTTTGATAGCCAACAGGGCTACTATAAACGCGATCACGTTACCTACCGCTAAAAGCTTAACTTCTTCACCGGTAAATACGTGGCCTTCTTTGTAAAAATCGTACAGCTTTTTGGCTGTGGCGGCAAACATGGTTGGCACCGCTAAAAAGAAGGAGAACTCTGCAGCGGCCTTGCGGCTCAGCTTTTGGCTCATACCACCTACAATGGTTGCTGCTGAACGAGATGTGCCCGGGATCATGGATAAACACTGGAAAAAACCGATCTTTAAAGCGGTTAAATAACTGATCTCTTTTTCTTCTTTAACATCGGGGTTGTTAAACCACTTATCTACAAAAAGCAAGATGATACCGCCGATAAACAGGGTGATTCCAACCGTAAGCGCGCTTTCCATCAAGGCGTCTATCTTTTTGCTGAATAGCAAACCGAACACTGCCGCGGGTATAAAAGCCACAAAAAGCTTATAGTAAAAATTAAGCGACTGGAAGAACCGTTTGAAGTACAATACCACTACAGAAAGGATCGCGCCTAACTGTATAGCCACTGTAAAAAGTTTTACAAAATCGTTGCTTTGGATGCCCATTACCGATGAGGCGATGATCATGTGCCCGGTAGACGAGATGGGCAAAAACTCGGTGATGCCCTCTATAATAGCAAGGACAATTACATGTATGATGTTCATTACTTAGCTGTAGGCTTTTTTAGAATAGCGTAGAAACCAAGGCCGAAACCTGTTAATACTACAATTGGTGCGATAACGATTTTGGTGGTGCTATAAATATCGGTAGTACCGCTCATCAGCACAAAACCAAATGCAACTACGGCAATGCTGATGATTAGCCACCTATAGTTTTCTTTACCGAATATAAATTGAGCAGGCGTAGTAATATTGGTTACCGGGGCCTGTATTTTGCTTGCGGTTGTTTTTGATTGTTGCAGTGCCATATATTTTAATTATTAATGATTGATTTAATTACTTGGCTGTAGCTATAAATTAACTAATAAACCAGTAAACTAATAAACTACCTGTACAGATCGTATATTTTTAAGCGTAAAAATTTGTTAACCGCCAGGAACGTGCTAAAGGCTGATATAAATATCCCCAGTATTACAATACCTAAAAACACCATACCAAACTCGGCAGGGCTTTGCAGAATTACCAGGTCAGGGATCTGCTTGTTGGCAACAAACAAGGTAGCTATCAATATCACAATGGATATTAACGCGCCCAATAAGCCATGCCATATGCCGTAAAGTAAAAACGGCTTACGGATAAACCCTTTTGTTGCACCTACCAACTGCATCGATTTGATGAGGAAGCGTTGCGAGTATATGGCCAGCCTGATGGTATTGTTGATCAACGCTACCGATAGGATAATGAAAATGCCGGCGAAAGCCAATATAATTAGGCTGATAGACGTAAGGTTGGCGTTCATCTGGTCGACAAGCGACTGCTGGTATTTAACTTCTTTAACAAGTTTGTTTTTCAGCAACTCTACTTTAAATTTTTCGATCCCCACATTGTTAGCGTAATCTGCCTTCAGGTAAATATCCAGCGATTGCGATAAAGGGTTGTAACCAAGGAATTTTACAAAATCTTCGCCCAGGTCTTTTTGCAGGTTGCGGGCGGCAAGTTCTTTACTTACATACGCGGTTTGCTTAACCATGGGGTTGCCATCCAGTTGTTTTTGCAGTTGCAGTACATCTGTTTCGTGGGCCGAATCATCCATAAATATATTCAGCACAATGTTTTCTTTTACATAGCGCGACAGGTTATTGGCATGTACCAATATCAAGCCCAGCAGCCCTATCATCAATAAAACCATGGCAATCCCAAAAACGGTGGATATATATATCGTTTTTGTTTTTTTTGCCGATGCGCTTGCTTCAAATTCTTCCATGCGTATATTTAGATATGAGATGTAGATATAAGATTTGAGACCAGCTTTACCTTTATATCTTACACCTTAATTTTGCTAAATTAACAAACCTGCCCTAAAGGTAAAGGATTATAGCGAATAATTAACAATAATTAACGCCGTTACGCTCTTATGTTATTGTGAGGAGCGTAGCGACGTGGCAATAACAGCATATCCGCTTGTCCTCTGAGATTGCCACGCTATCGCTCGCAATAACATGGTGGCGAGGCAAGAAACAAATCTGTTTTACACCTGTTATCCCATCATGACAACTCCAGCAAACGACCACAATAAACCATCACCATCAGACACACCAACTAACAGGCCTGCAGATAACGGGCACAAAAGTGTTGTGAAAAAAGAAGATAAACAATATCACAGCGATGAGCCACAGCAGGAAAATGTGGCCAAACGTTATGAAAACGAGGAGCAACCGGTTTATCCGGTAAAAACCCCACCGAAAGAAAACCAGCCCGATGCATCTGATGATGACGACCGCCGTTTGGAATCTAAGTAAGCTATTCTATTGTTTTAGCTATACCTGCCGAATTAAATTGCAGATCATAAAGTTTACGGTAGTAACCATTATCTATTCTCAACAATTGCTGGTGGGTACCCACTTCTTTGATCTCGCCATGATCAAGCACGATGATCTTATCGGCGTTTTGTATGGTAGATAAACGGTGGGCTATTACGATAGCCGTACGGCCCTGCATTAATTTATTAATGGCAGTTTGTATCAATAGCTCGGTTTCGGTATCTACTGATGAGGTAGCTTCATCCAGCACCAAAATAGCCGGGTTATAAACCAATGCGCGGATGAACGAGATCAACTGCGCCTGCCCTGCAGATAAGGTTGCCCCGCGCTCCATCACATTATAATCGTAACCGCCGGGTAAACGTTCAATAAAATCGTGCGCGCCAACATCTTTTGCTGCCGCTATGATCTCTTCGCGGGTGATTTCCGGATTATTGAGGCTGATGTTATTGCCAATGGTATCGGTAAACAAAAATACATCCTGTATTACTGTGGCTATTTTAGACCGCAGGTAATCCACCTTATACTCACGAATATCGTGTCCGTCTACTTTCACTTCGCCTTTACCTATATCATAAAAGCGGTTTAAAATATTAATTGTTGACGATTTACCCGCGCCGGTTGCCCCAACCAAAGCCAGCGTTTCCCCGGGTTTTATGTGGAAGTTAATATCCTTAAGCACCCAGTTCTCCTCGTTGTAGGCAAACCAAACGTTTTTAAATTCGATATCGCCCTGTAATGAGGCAGGTGCAAGTTTACCTTTGTCAATTGCAACCTCATCGGTATCTAATACTTTAAAGATCCTGTCGGCACCAACCATACCCATTTGCAGGGTGTTAAATTTATCGGCCAGTTGGCGAATGGGGCGGAACAGCATATTTAGCAATACTATAAACCCGGTAATTACACCCGGCGTAATACCATTTGGCGAAGCCGATAATGCATGCATTTGCTGATCGTTCAGGATCCGTTTACAGCCGTACCAAACCAGCAGGGCTATACAAATGGCGAACAAAATTTCTACCACCGGGAAGAAGATAGAATAGTACCAGTTAGAGCGTATGTTGGCATCGCGATACTTTTCATTTACTGAGCGGAACTTGCGCATCTCCTGCTCCTCGCGGGCGAAGTATTGGATGATGCTGATACCGCTGATATGCTCGGCCAAAAAGGTATTCAGTTGCGCCACCTGCGTGCGCACTTCCTGGAAGGAAGATTTTATAGCTTCTTTAAATATATAAGTTGATGCAAAAAGCAACGGCATAGGTATCAGAGTGATCAGCGCCAGTTTCCAGTCCTGCCAGATCATGTAACCGATTACAGCAAAAACCAGCAGCATATCGCCCATAATAGAGATCAACCCCTCAGAAAAAATATCAGCGATAGTTTCCAGGTCGGACACGGTGCGTGTGATGAGCATCCCAATTGGTGTACGGTCGAAATATTTTAAACGCAGGCTGGTGATGTGGTTAAAAACATCTTTCCGCAGATCGCGGATCACAGACTGACCCAGCGCATTGGTTAAATAAGTTTGGTAATACTGCGCAATGGTTTGAACAAACAGTTGCGCTATCATCAGCCCAATCATAAAAACGAGGCCGTTATAATCGTTACCCAATATGTTTACATCAAGCGTGCGTTGTATCAGTATAGGCTGCACCAATGCAACAGCCGCCAAAAACATGGTGAGGATTGTAGCTACCACAAACTTGCCGTTGTATGGCTTTACATAGTGCATAACCCTGCTCATTAATTTCCAGTCGAGCGCTTTACCTGTAACTCCTGATGCCATTTATAGTTTATGTCGAATTTCGAATGTTCAAATTCGAGATTGCTTTTTAATGTCTTTGTCCTGTTAAATCAAATTCGAATTTGAACATTCGAAATCTTACAAATACGGATACTTTATCTCTGTTAAATACAACCCGCAAGCGGGTACACTTGTTCCTGCCTTACTGCGGTTTTTGCTTTCTATTACCTTGCGGATATCTTCGGGCGGCACTTCGCATTTGCCAACCTGCAATAACGTACCCACAACAGCGCGGACCATATTGCGCAAAAACCTATCTGCAGAAATATGAAAAACGATGCCGTTTTCAGTCTCCACCCATTCTGCTTTTGCAATTTTACAATTATTGGTTTTAACCTGCGTATTACTTTTGCTGAAACAGCTAAAATCTGTGTATTCCATGACTATTGCCGCCGCCCGGTTCATTAGTTCCAGATTTGGCTTGTCGCGGATTAACCATGAATAGTTGTTTAAAAACGGGTTCTTTTCAAAATGGATATGATACTCGTACGAACGCAGTGTGGCATCAAACCTGGCGTGAGCTTCGGGATTTACGGGGATGATGTTTTTAATGGCGATATCGTGCGGAAGCAGGGCGTTTAAACTGCGTTTGTCTATGGTAGATGGGCCATGGACCATCGTCTGAACATCCAAATGTGCGAAAAAATCTTTAGCATGCACACCTGTATCTGTACGGCCGCAACCAACGGTTTCTATGGGTTGGCGTAACAAAGTGGTAAGGGCTTTGTCCAACACTTGCTGAACGGTTACGGCATTTGGCTGCACCTGCCATCCATGATAGTTGGTACCATCATAAGCCAGTTCAATAAAATATCGTTGAATGTTTGCCACGTGGCAAAGTTAACATCATTTACGATTTTAGATTTACCAATTACCATTCTATATTTGCTTGCAACTTATAACAAACAAAATGCTACAACGTATCCAATCAATATACTTCCTTTTCGCTTCAATGGTGATTTTCGCGCTGTTCGTTTTCCCGCTTGCCCATAACATTTTTGTAGATGGCAAACTGGTTAACGTATCCGTAACCGGCGTTTATGAAATACTAAACGGGCAGGACAAGCAGACCCACCCTTTTTTACCATTAACTATTGCTACCGCATTTGCAGCGTTGATCCCGCTGGCGCTGATATTCCTTTATAAGAACCGTAAGCAGCAAATCACCATTAGCTACGTGGCTGTTTTGGTATTGATAGGCTACAGCTTCTGGATGGCACAAACCGTTAAAAGCGTTGTTGGCCCAATTACACTGGAATACAAAAACATGGGCATTGGCCTGTTCCTGACATCGTTGAGCATCATCCTTATCATATTTGCTGTTAAAGCAATTCAAAAAGATGAGAAACTAGTGAAATCTGCTGATAGGTTGAGGTAGTTACTGAAACTTTCCAAACTCCTTTATCTGCCTGTATGGCTTCGCAAAAAAGTCGCCTACTACCTGGTTAAACATATTGCGGTAAAATATCGGGGTGGAATGACCCGAGTTGGGTATGATCCACAAATACGAGTTGGCTATGTTCTCTGCTATCAGCATAGTGTGCTTGTTCCTGATCACGTCATGGTCGCCGCCAATTACCAGCGTTGGGCAGCTGATCTTCTTTAATGCAGCCAATTTTATATGCGGTTCGTAGCTTAGCAGGTGCAGTAATTTTACCTGCACCTGCATATCCCCGGTTGGGTTTTTGATCTTCTTCATGGTATCAACCGCTACCTGGTTCATCTTAAAAGCATAATCGTATACAAACTTATCAACCGCGCTGGTATCGGGCCAAAGGTTCGCGCCTGTAACGGCAAGTTTTTTAACTTTATCGGGGTAGTTCATGGCTAAAAGCAGGCCCTCTATCCCACCATCGCTCCAACCTATAACGTTGGCGTTTTTAACCTGCAGGTGTTCCATTAAAGCGTTCAAGTCATCGCTCATCATTTCATAGGTGATGGAATCTTTATTATCTATCGATTTTCCTTGCGAGCGGCTATCTGCCAGTATTACCTGGTAATTTTTAGCAAAATATGGAATCTGGTACCTGAAGTTATTAATAGAACCGCCATTACCGTGGATGATTAGCATTGGTTCGCCCTTGCCATAAACTTCATAATACATATTAAACCCACGCAAAGTAACATACTTGCCTACAGCAGCATTGTGCCCGTATTGAGTTGTATCGTTATCGGGTTTTTGCTGCGCGTAACTAACTATGGAGATTAAAGCTAACAAGGTAGATAACAGTGTTTTATTTAAGTATTTCATTCCAATATGATTTTATATGTTTAAAGGTATGAATTATAGCTGATTTGCAATATTTTTCATAATAGTGGTTAACATTTTAAAAGTCTTTTTAAAAGAGGTTGAAAAACTGTTGGCGTGTATACACCACACTAACGCCAAAATAATTAACATAAAAAAGTTATTGATTTTAAGTTAGTTAACATCAAATTAACCTTAAATTTTACCAGTATCATAAATTTCAAAATCAGTATTTGCAATATCAAATATTAATTGTACTTTTGCACCCGATTTGACGATGTAGTCAAATACGTTATTTTAATTCATGAACCCATTTATCAATCTGGGAATCCGTCATGATATTGTTAATGCCATCTCTGAGTTAGGATTTGAAAATCCTACACCAATCCAGGAACAGTCAATTCCGGTATTGTTAACAGGCAGCAACGATTTTGTCGGATTAGCCCAAACAGGGACCGGTAAAACAGCTGCTTTTGGACTGCCGCTATTAGAACTGCTCGATTTCGAAGAAAATCATCCGCAAGCGCTTGTTTTATGCCCAACACGTGAACTTTGTTTACAAATCACGAACGACATTAAGAACTATTCCAAGCACATGAACAACGTTAACGTTGTTGCCGTTTACGGTGGTGCAAGCATCCAGGATCAGCTACGCCAAATTAAACGTGGTGTACAGATCGTTGTTGCTACCCCGGGCCGTATGCTTGACATTATTAACCGCAAGGCGATCAATTTTTCGCAGGTTAGGTTTGTGGTATTGGATGAGGCTGATGAGATGCTCAACATGGGCTTCCAGGAAGACATTGACAGTATTTTATCTACCACTCCGGACGAGAAAAAAACCTGGCTGTTCTCAGCCACCATGCCTTCTGAGGTTAGAAGGATCGCTAAAAAATACATGGATAACCCTTTTGAGTTAACCATGGGCGAAAAAAATACAGGTAATGTTAATATCGAGCATGAGTACTACGTTGTACGTGCCCGTGATAAATACGCTGCCTTTAAACGGATAGTTGATAACAACCCCGAGATCTTTGGTATCGTATTTTGCCGTACCAAAATAGAAACTCAGGAAATTGCAGAGTCACTTATAAAAGATGGTTACAACGCCGATGCTTTACATGGTGATTTATCACAACAACAACGTGATAAGGTAATGAAACGCTACCGCGAACGCAGCCTGCAATTATTAATTGCTACTGATGTTGCAGCACGCGGCATTGATGTTAATGATGTTACACACGTTATTAACTATAGCTTACCAGATGAGATAGAGAACTACACCCACCGTAGCGGCCGTACAGCTCGTGCAGGTAAAATGGGTATATCTATCGCTATCATCAACAGCAAAGAGCTTGGTAAAATTCGCCAAATTGAGCGTGTAATTGGTAAAAAGTTTGTAAAAGCCGAAATACCTACAGGTTTTGATGTTTGCGAAAAACAATTGTTTGCCCTTGTACATAAAGTACATAACGTAACTATTAACGAAGCACAAATTGAGCAATACATCCCACGTATTATGGATGAATTTGCTGAGTTAAGCAAAGAAGATGTAATTAAACGTTTTGCATCATTAGAGTTTAACCGCTTTTTAGATTATTATCAAAATGCACCAGACCTTAACGCACCTGCAGATGATCGTAGCAGGGATGGCGAAAGAGGCGAACGCGGTATGCGCGATTCAGGTGGCAAATCAGAATATACACGTTTGTTTATCAACTTAGGTAGTGTTGATGAGTTTAACCGCGGCGATTTGCTGGGTTACATTTGCAACAACTCTAAAATAAGCGGACGCACCGTTGGTAAAATTGATGTTAAAGGTGTTTACTCATTCTTTGAAGTAAGCAATGCTGATGTTGAACAGGTAGTAAATAACTTTAAAGGCATTGAGTTTAAAGGCCGCGAAGTTAGGATTGAAATATCTGGCGAAGGTACCAGCAGCCCAAGAAGCGGCGATGGCGACAGACGTGAAGGCGGTTACCAAAGGCGCGAAGGCGGAGGCGGTTACAACCGTGATAGAAATAGTGGTGGTAATGGCGGACGCCGCGAAGGTGGCAACAGGGACAGGAACAGCGGCGCTGGCAACGGTGGTGGTGGTTTTCGTGATTTCTCTGGCAAACCCCGCGAAGAGCGCCCGGAACGCCGCAGAAGATTCTAAGTTTAGTTAGTTAGTTTCATAAGAGCTTTCGGATTAGTTACCCGGAAGCATAGTTTTAGTTTAGTTTTGTTTACAAAGCCTCTCGTTTGTTCATCATACGGGAGGTTTTTGTTTTAACGGATAAACTCAACGGCAACCGAATCGGGGTATAGCAGGTTCATGCGCTGCTCATCAAGTTTTTGAATCACAAATTTGGTATAGGGCTGATTGCCTTCAAATGATGTAAAAATAGTATCGCCTTTGGTAAAATAATCCTCGGCGTTTTGCACATCGCCATCCATAATAAACTTTTTATCAGTTATTTTAAGGCTCGTGCTGGAATCTTTAGATCTCCAGTCGCCCCGTACTTTTTTATTTGATTCCTTTTTATCGCAGGCGGTTAACAGTGTGGCAACCCCAAATACCATTATCAATTGTAGAGCATGTTTTTTCATATTGCAGATAAGGTAATAAAAGATGGGAAAATAAAAAAGCACCGATTGGTTAGCCGGTGCTTTTTGTAAAATTATTTATCCGGTTTATTAACCAGTTTTGCTTTAGGCACATATATGTGATGGCCTTTTTTATTTACGTAGTAATAATAAGAGTTTTTATCGATATAAATAGTTTGGCCACCCGGCGCTACTTTTTCATCGTATTTTTTATCGGCAACAGCTGCGACACCTTTAGAGGCAACTTCTGCTGTTTTATTACCTACTGCTTTACCTGCTTTTTTTGTAGCATGCCAACCTTTTTTTGCTGTGGTACCAATTTTTTGACCCAGCGTAGTGTCATTATGTGTTTGCGCGAAAGCCGATGATGCTGCAAATAACGAAGCAGCGAACAGGACTGATTTAAATATATTTTTCATTTGGAAGAATTTTGTTTAGTTACTGCTGTAACTAACTCAATTTCTCTGCCAATTTCTGCATTTCTAACACAGGTGGGCTTTTCTTATATAAAATAGCGTATACGGCCTCGCAAATGGGCATATCTACTTTGTATTGCCTGTTCACCTGGTGTAGGCAATTTACTGCATAATATCCTTCCGCAACCATATTCATCTCCAATTGTGCCGATTTTACCGTGTAACCCTTCCCTATCATATTCCCAAAAGTACGATTACGGCTAAACTGCGAATAGGCGGTAACCAGCAAATCGCCCAGGTAGGCCGATTCCTTTATGTCGCGGTCAATAGGGTGTACTTTGTCAACGAATCGCTCCAGCTCGCGGATGGCGTTCGAGATCAATACCGCCTGGAAGTTATCGCCATACCCAACGCCGTGGCAAATGCCGCTGGCAATGGCATACACATTCTTCAGCACAGCGCCGTATTCGGTGCCGTAAATATCGTCGGACACGATGGTTTTGATGTAGCGGGTGCTTAGCATGTCCGCAAATTCGGCAGCCAGGGCTTCGTCTTTTGAGGCGATGGTTAGGTAGGATAGTTTCTCAAGCGCAACCTCTTCTGCGTGGCAGGGGCCGCTTATCACCAGGATATGATCAAACGGCACATCGTAGTTCTCGTTCAAAAACTCGCCGATGATCTTATTTTCGTCGGGCACAATACCTTTTATGGCAGATACTATTTTTTTACCCTTCAAATCATCCGAAGTGATGCCTGCAAGCGCTTCTTTTAAGAATGCTGCCGGTACATTCAGCAGTATATAATCAACACCTTGTATCAGGGATCTTAGATCGGTAGAGATATTTTGCGCAGGCACTTTGATCTCCACAGAACTTAAGTAATGTGGGTTATGCCCAAATTTACGGATGTGTTCTACAGCTTCACCGTTGCGCATCCACCAAAAAATTTCCTTTTCGGCGGTGTTATCGGTAAGCATTTTAATATTTGCGGTGGCCCAGCTTCCGCCGCCCACAACAGCAATTTTGTTTTTTTGCTTAAGCATTTAGTCAGTAATGAACCAAACGGGCAATTGGTTTTCCCGTGATGCAAATTAATGAAATATTATGCGAAAAGGTGAAAGCTAAAGGCTTCCCGGCGCAAAGCTTAACCAAAATGTTCACGTTCACGTTTGCGAACACACGTGAATATTCACAATCATCTCATAATCAAGCCACCCGGATTTTACCTACTGACAAAATAGCGCCACCATCTTTAAACGGAAAAATACAGTACATTTTTAACCAAAAAAGGCGAAAAGTACTGAAACCTTTCGCCTTTTTCCGTCACCTTTTCGGCTTAAAATTACTTCTTAACCTCGCCGGTAAACAGTTTCGATTTATCTACCTTTTCTACTATCATACCATCGTTCAATGTTTTTGAGATAGCTGCGAATGGTGCAGATACCACTTCTTCGCCGCTTTTAAGGCCGCTTAAGATCTGGATATAGGTATCATCCTGGATGCCGGTGGTTACCTGTACCTGCTTCACTTTGTTGCCTTGCAAAACGTATACATACTCTTTTGCAGGTGCGCTGATAGTGGTTTTCTTGGCATCGTCCTTTTGGGTATCGGCCGGTTTAGCATCCGTCTTTTTCACATCACGGGCGGTTACCGACTGGATAGGCACCGACAATGCTTTTACGTGATTGGTTTGGATATCAACCGTGGCGGTTAACCCCGGGCGAAAAGGTGAATGGTTCTCCGCATTTTTCTTCAGCAGGTCGATATATGATTGCGCGGTGATGCGCACTTTAACCGTAAAATTGGTCACCTGGTCTGCATTGGTACCTACCACGTTGGCCGAACTGCCTATTTCGATAACCTCACCCGTAAATTTCTTACCCAGGAAAGCATCTATCTCAATTTGCGACTGGTTACCAATAGCTATGCGGTTAATATCGTTCTCGTTCACATCCACATTAACATCAATTTTGCTCAGGTCAGATATGGTCATGATCTCGGTACCGGCAAATTGCTGGGTACCCAAAACGCGCTCGCCCTGCTCAATAGACAGTTTTGATACCACACCATCAACAGGGGCATAAATAGTTGTTTTGGCAAGGTTATCTTGTGCCTCTTTAACAGAGGCCTGTGATTGTGCCAAACCATAGGTAGAACCTATTACGTTTTGCTTAGATGCTTCTAATGTTGCACGCGCGCCTTCGTAGTTAGCTTTCGCCTGCTCAAACTCGGCAACGGTTAATACTTTTTTGTCAAAAAGCTCTTTACTCCGTTTGTAGATAGACTCCTGGTTGGCAAATGTAGCCTGCGATTGTTTCAGCATTTGTGCCGAATTACCAACGCTTGCTTTTTGGGTGTTGTATGAAGCCACAGCGCGGTCATAACCCGACTTTAAGATATCCGGGCGGATACGGCAAAGCAACTGGCCTTTTTTAACCACGTCACCTTCTTTAATAGGCAACTCAACCACCTCGCCAGATACCTCCGGGCTGATCTTAACCTCGATGTGAGGTTTTATTTTACCACTGGCAGATACGGTTTCGTTAATATCGCGGCTATCGGCTTTCTCAACAGCAACCTGCGTTACCTGCGGTTTGCCAATTATACCGGTAACTTTGCCAATAATTAGTAATGCCACCAGCACAACAAGGCCTATCAGTATATATTTAGTAGTTTTTCCCATGATAATTTTAGGATTGTGTTTGTGTGTTTAATTAAAGTGTTATAGGGTTGCCTAAATAATAATCAATCACTTTGCTCCTGAACACCACCTCGTATTGGGCGTTTATAAGGTCAAATTGCGATTTATTTAGGTTTGTTAATGATGTATTATAATCAAGCGAGTTCACCAGGCCCACATTATACCTTTGTTGTATGATGTTAAAGGCATCTTTATTGGCATTATAAGTTTGCTGTGTAGATATATATCTTTTGTTTGCTGCCTGCACATCCCAAACCGCCTGGTAAATTATTTTGCTTAAATTGTTTTTAGCTAACTGCGCCGTAACTATGGCATTTTCATTAGTGATCTTCGCTTTACGTACAGATGTACGCGCGCTAAACCTGTTAAATATAGGGATCTGTAACGTTACACCAATAGACTGGTTAAAGTTATCGCTCAATTGCCTGCCAATAGGGTAATGCAAGATAGGTGCCGAAAAGTTTGGTATCGTAACCGCGTTTGGCGTATTTTGCACAAAACCAATAGTATCTACCCTGCCGGTTGCAAACGGGGTACCCTGCAGGCGTCGCGCGTCAGAATAATTTGTACCAACCTGGCCAAACAACACCACACTTGGGAAATAATTGCCTCTTGCTACCTTAATATCCTGCGCGGCAGCTTTTTGCCTTGCTTCTGCCAAAGTAACATCCGGGTTAACGGCTAAAGCTGTTTTTAAAACAACTTCGGGGTCGTACACGGTGCTCAATTCTTTAAACCTGCTAATGTCCGGCTTCTCAAAGGTAATATTTGTTGCAGGGGGCATCTCCATATACTGTTTAAGTGTAAGTACCGATAATTCCAATTGGTTCTCGGCATTGGTATAATTTAAGTCCGCGGTTGATTGCGCTGCTTTGGCCTGCGACAGATCTGCCTGGGTTTGGTTACCTACGTCAAAGTTTTTTTGAGCCCTGTAAAGCGTTATTTTGGCAATATCTATTTGTTGCTGCGCAGCGGTTACCAGGTCCTGGTTTGTTAATATTAGCAGGTATTGGGTAACTACATTCAGTACCAGGTCATTCTTTATTTTGGCAGTGTAACTACGGTCGGCACCAAGCAATAATTTGTTAGCGATGATCTGGTTACGCAATTGCCCACCCTGGAAAAGTGTTACCTGCGAACTAAGCGTACCATTTAACGCAAAAATGTGCTGGTTGGTAAACTGGTTGGTAGATGGATCGATATTACGGCCAAAATTTAGTGAAGCCTGCGGGCCTGCCGTTAAATTTGGCAATTGGTTGTATTTAGATTGCTTAAGGTTTTCTTCGGATATGGCTTCGCTAAACTGAGCTTGTTTAATGGTTAAGTTGCGCTCAAGCGTGCGGTCGATAGCTTTTTGTAAGGTGATAACTTCCTGCGCATTAACAGTAAAGTTTACCGCCGAAACTAATATGAAGCAAGCAATGGTTACTTTTGTGATTTGTAAGTTTAGTTTCATAATAAATTGTATACAATTGTAAGTAAAGCTATTTACTTTGCAAGTTCAGATTTTGTTGGCAAACTCATTAAACACTTAAACGTTTTACGAATGTACCTGGTAAAAACTCCCTGGTGGCTAAAAAAGCTATACCCTCAATTAATTTGGGATACTAAACCAGGTGCCCGTTGCATTTATTTGACTTTTGACGACGGCCCCATACCCATTGTTACACCATTTGTGTTAAATATTTTAAAAAAGTATGATGCAAAAGCCACCTTCTTTTGCATTGGCGACAATGTGCGCAAGCACCCCGATGTGTTTGCCGACGTGAAAAAAGCAGGCCACGCCATTGGCAACCATACTTACAACCACCTAAAAGGCTGGGCCACAGACAACCAAACCTACCTCGAAAACTTCCTAAAAGCAGATAAGGTTTTAGATACGCCCCTGTTTCGCCCCCCTTACGGCCGCATTAAACGCGACCAAATAAAACTATTGAAGGAAGCCCGCCCCGATCTGCAGATAATTATGTGGGATGTACTTTGCGGCGATTTTGATATGGCGCTAAAAAAGGAAGACGCTTTAAAAAATGTGCTCAATAATGCAAAGGAAGGCTCGATCGTTCTTTTCCATGACAGTGTAAAGGCTTTTTTTAAGCTTGAGCATGTACTGCCGTTAGCGATGGAGCATTGGAGTAAGGAGGGGTATACTTTTGAAAGTTTGCAGTAAGCGGGTGGCAGTTTGCAGCCATTTTAAATTTCCACCATCTAATCTAAGTTTTCAACTTAGGCCTAAAACACAACAAGCTTTTAGCTTGCGCAACAAATTGAAGTAAAGCGCAGTCCTGATATTACCGTTAAGCTGAAAGCTTAACTCATTTTGGGTATAAAAAAAACTTAAACCAGTAATATTTAACAGCGTTAGCACTTTTTACAAAGGCAAGTAAGGCTGCATGTGCGATATTACCATATGGCCCGATGGTAAGGTTTATATTGTTACAATCAATGGGGGGGGGGGGATAAGTTGATAGAAAAGAGTGGGAAATAGTTGATGAGTTGGCATTGCCAATGCGTTTTTTTTAAAATTTATATTTCGATAGAAACGTTATGACAACTGTAACAGTAGTTATAATTGATGATAAGGCGTTAGACCTGTTAAAGGACCTTGAAGCTATGAACATTATCAAATTACACGATAATGAACCGAGAACTGATGAAAAAGAGTGCAGCGTTTACTAAGTCTTAAAGGCAAAATGACGAAGCCGTCTATTGAAGATATTAAAAAACAATTGGCCGAATTTCGGGAAAAATGAAATCTGAATTGCCGTAGTGCATAGCAAAACCCTAATTACGCGCAACACTGCCAATTTTAAAAAGATTTCCAACCTATAGTTTTTGATCCATTTGAAGATTAACTTCAATCGCTTACTTATTAAGAACATATCCAAATAACAATTGTACAAAGGGCTTACTGTGAATAAAGTTTATATTTTGTAAATTCGCGGCAAGTCGGCTACATAGGCAGGCTTATATCTTATTACCTATTAAAAAGCAAACATTATGGCTTTTGATTTAGACATGATCAAAAAGGTTTACGATCGCTACAGCACCCGTGTGGATGCTGCCCGTAAAGCGACCGGTAAACATCTTACATTAACCGAAAAAATATTATACGCTCACCTTTCTGAAGGTGATGCTAAAAAAGCTTTTGAACGCGGTACCGACTACGTTGATTTTGCACCAGACCGCGTAGCCATGCAAGATGCTACCGCGCAAATGGCGCTATTGCAGTTTATGCAGGCAGGCCGCCCGCAGGTTGCAGTACCATCAACCGTACATTGCGATCACTTGATACAAGCAAAAGTTGGCGCCGTTGCCGATTTAAATACGGCGGTTGATATTAACCGCGAAGTTTACGACTTCCTTTCATCTGTATCTGATAAATACGGTATCGGTTTCTGGAAAGCCGGTGCAGGTATTATTCACCAGGTTGTTTTAGAGAACTACGCGTTCCCCGGTGGTATGATGATAGGTACCGACTCGCACACACCTAATGCAGGTGGTTTGGGTATGGTGGCTATTGGTGTTGGCGGTGCCGATGCCTGTGATGTAATGGCAGGCTTACCATGGGAGCTAAAATTTCCTAAACTTATCGGTGTAAAATTAACCGGTAAACTATCCGGCTGGACATCAGCCAAAGACGTTATTTTGAAAGTAGCAGGTATCCTTACTGTAAAAGGTGGTACCGGCGCTATTGTTGAATATTTTGGCGAAGGTGCACGTTCACTTTCTGCAACAGGTAAAGGTACCATCTGTAACATGGGTGCCGAGATTGGTGCAACCACTTCTATTTTTGGTTACGACGAGAAAATTGCTACTTACCTTAACGGTACCAAACGTGAAGAAATTGCTACCCTTGCCAACGCTATTGCCGAACACCTAACCGGTGACGACGAGGTTTACGCAAACCCTACCGAATACTTTGACCAGGTTATCGAGATCAACCTGAGCGAACTTGAGCCACACGTTAACGGCCCGTTCACTCCTGACCTGGCGTGGCCTATTTCTAAATTCGCGCAAGCGGTTCGTGAAAACAACTGGCCCGTAAAATTAGAGGTTGGTTTAATAGGTTCTTGTACAAATTCGTCTTACGAAGACATTACCCGTTCTGCATCAATCGCGAAACAGGCTATCGATAAAAACTTAGCTACCAAAGCAGAGTTCACCATTACCCCGGGTTCGGAGTTGGTACGTTACACGGTTGAGCGCGATGGTTACTTAGGTACCTTTGAGGCTATGGGCGGTGTAGTATTGGCAAACGCTTGTGGCCCTTGTATTGGCCAGTGGGCACGCCATACCGACGACCCCACCCGCAAAAACTCTATCATCACCTCATTTAACCGTAACTTTGCTAAACGCCAGGATGGTAACCCTAATACTCACGCGTTTGTAGCCTCTCCGGAGATTGTTACCGCGTTTGTTATTGCGGGCGACCTTACCTTTAACCCACTTACCGATACGTTAACCAACAAAGCAGGCGAGCAGGTTAAATTTGACGAGCCACAAGGTATTGAAATGCCGATACATGGTTATGCAGTTGAAGATGCCGGTTACCAGGCACCGGCCGAAAATGGCAGCGGCGTTGAGGTTATTGTTAGCCCAACATCATCACGCTTACAATTACTGGAGCCGTTTACCCCTTGGGAAGGTACTGACATTACCGGTTTAAAACTGTTAATTAAAGCACGTGGTAAATGTACTACCGACCATATTTCAATGGCTGGCCCATGGTTAAAGTTCCGTGGTCACTTAGATAACATATCTAACAATATGCTGATAGGTGCTATTAACTATTTTAACAACACGGCCGATAGCGTGAAAAACGAATTGACAGGCGAATATGGCCCGGTTCCGGCTACACAGCGCGATTACAAAGCTGCAGGTATCGGTTCTATAGTAGTTGGTGACGAGAACTACGGTGAAGGTTCATCTCGCGAGCATGCGGCAATGGAGCCACGCCACTTAGGTGTACGTGCCATACTGGTAAAATCATTTGCCCGTATCCACGAAACCAACCTTAAAAAACAAGGTATGTTGGGTATCACTTTTACTAATACCAACGATTACGAAAAAATACAAGAGGACGATGTTATTGACATTACCGGCCTAACCACCTTTGCCCCGGGCAAACAGTTAACCGTAGTGTTACACCATGCAAATGGCACAACAGAAAGCTTCTCGGTAAACCACACATACAATGCACAGCAAATTGAGTGGTTTAAAGCAGGCGGCGCGTTGAACATCATCCGCAGGCAAATGATATCTTAATTTTAGATTTTAGAAATACGATTTTAGATTAAGCCTCCCTGAATGGGGAGGCTTTTTTTGTGGGATTATTGGCAGGAACACGACACAAAAAAGGCAATGAATAACCATCGCCTTTTATATCATTAGCCTAATCTCTAATCACCATTCACTAATATCTTCCCTAAAACCTCTCCTTCAAAAACTGACCTGTATAGTTATTTTTAACTTTTATAAGGTCTTCGGGCAGGCCTTCGAACACTACTTTACCACCACGGTCGCCACCTTCGGGGCCAATGTCTATCACCCAGTCGGCGCATTTTATCACGTCCATATTGTGTTCTATCACAATGATAGTGTTGCCGTGCTCTAACAACGCATCGAATGATTTTAGCAGCTTCTTAATATCTGCAAAGTGCAAACCTGTTGTAGGTTCATCAAATATGAAAAGCGTTTTATTAGTATTGTTACCCTTCACCAGGAAGGATGCCAGCTTGATACGCTGCGCCTCGCCACCCGATAGGGTGTTTGAAGATTGGCCCAACTGCACGTAACCTAAGCCAACATCAACCAATGGTTTTATTTTAGCCAATATCTTCGGTTCTTTAACGAAGAACTCAAGTCCTTCGTCGATCGTCATTTCCAATACTTCAGATACGTTCTTCTCATTATAAGTAACGTCCAGAATGTGCTGTTTAAAGCGTTTACCATTACAGGCCTCGCAAGTCAGGAAGATATCTGCCATAAACTGCATCTCTATCTTCACTTCGCCTTCGCCCTGGCAAACGTCGCAACGGCCGCCCTCCACATTAAATGAAAATGCTGATGGCTTTAAGCCTGCTGCCTTAGAAACCGGCAGCGCGGCGTACAGGTTACGGATCTCGTCCCAGGCCTTTACATAAGTAACCGGGTTAGAGCGCGATGAACGTCCAATTGGGTTTTGATCTACCATCTCTACCTGTTCAATTTTATTATAATCGCCCTCGATACTATCGAACGCGCCACTTTGGTCGCCATTATAGTTACCCAAAGTTTTTTGAAGGGCAGGCGCAAAAATGCGTTTCACCAAACTGGTTTTACCCGAGCCGGATACACCTGTTACCACAGTAAGTATCCCCAACGGAAACTTAGCATCCGCATTCTTCAAGTTGTTTTCGCGCGCGCCTTTTATCTCTATATAGTCGCTCCATTTACGGCGCGTTGGCGGTATAGCTATCTCTTGGCGGCCACTCAGGTATTTACCGGTTAGGCTTTCATTATCTACAATAATTTGGTCGTAGGTACCTGTAAACATCAGGTTACCGCCATGCGTGCCTGCTTCGGGGCCAATATCAATAATATGGTCAGCAGCTTTCATGATCTCTTCCTCGTGCTCAACAACCAAAACGGTGTTGCCTACATCGCGCAGGGATTTTAACACGGTAATTAAACGCTGTGTATCACGTGGGTGCAGGCCGATGCTTGGCTCATCCAACACATAAATCGACCCTACCAAACTACTCCCTAATGATGTAGCCAGGTTGATCCGTTGCGACTCGCCACCAGATAGTGTATTTGACAAACGATTAAGCGTTAAATACGCCAAACCTACATCATTCAAAAACACCAAACGGTTTACTATTTCCAGCAATAAACGTTTACCAATTTTTGCGTCGGTCTCATTCAGTTTAAGGTTGCTAAAAAACTCCAGCGCGGCATCTAAAGGCATCAGCACCACATCGGTGATGGATCTGCCGTCTATCTTAACATAGGTTGCATCCTTGCGCAAACGGCTGCCCTTACATTCCGGGCAGGTGGTTTTACCACGGTATCGCGATAGCAAAACACGGTATTGTATTTTATAGGTTTGCTCCTCCATCTCTTTGAAGAAGGCATTTAACCCACGGAAATACTGGTTACCCGTCCATAGCAATTCCTGCTCTTTTTCGGTTAGTTGGTTATACTGGCGATGGATAGGGAAGTCAAATTTTAACGAGCTTTTTACAAGCACATCGTTCCACTCGCGCATTTTTTCGCCACGCCATGGAGCAATAGCGCCTTCGTAGATACTCTTGCTTTTATCGGGGATAACCAAGTCGGCGTCAATACCGATAACTTTACCGTAACCTTCGCATTTTTTGCAGGCACCGTAGGGGTTGTTAAAACTAAAAAAGTTTGGCGTAGGCTCTTCAAAACGGATATTATCCAACTCGAAACGGTCGCAGAAGAAGCGTTCGGAAACCCCACCAAAACCCTCTCCGGAAGGGAGGGCTTCATAATTTAAAGGCTCCCCTACCGGGTAAAATGTAGAGGGGGCTGCCGGGGCTACGTATTGCACATAACAATCGCCCTTCCCTTCAAAAAATGCGGTCTGGATACTATCGGCTAAGCGGCTGATGGTTTCGTCTTCCTCATTCTTAGTGATACGATCTATAACGATGCGCACAACAGAAATGGCAGGCAGTGACGATACTTCCTCTTCACCTTTTTTAGTTTTTGTTTTCTTAGTTTTTGCAGGCGCAGCTTCTTCATCCATCACCATAGATGCACCATCAATAGTTTCATCTTCCAGCAAGGTTTCTATGCGCGATACCTGTCCGTTAAACTCTACCCTTACAAAACCCTTTTGCATTAAAACGGCCAATTCCTCTTTAATGCTGCGGTTGTTATGCGGATGCAGCGGGCAAAGGATGGTAACCTGTGATTCATCCGGCAAAGCTGTAATAAAATTAATTACATCGGTAACCGAATCTCTTTTAACCAACCCGCCTGATATAGGCGAAACGGTTTTACCAATGCGCGCGAAAAGCAGCTTTAAGTAATCGTAGATCTCGGTAGAAGTACCCACCGTTGACCGCGGGTTGCTGGTTATCACTTTCTGCTCAATAGCGATGGCCGGTGCTATCCCTTTTATATAATCCACATCAGGCTTATTCATTCGCCCCAAAAACTGGCGGGCATAGGATGATAAGCTTTCCACATAGCGACGCTGACCTTCGGCATACAAAGTATCAAACGCAAGCGATGATTTACCCGAACCCGACATGCCCGTGATAACCACCAGCTTGTTTTTGGGGATGGCCACATCCATATTTTTAAGGTTGTGTACCCTTGCCCCTTTTATGATAATATGTTTTTTCGGGTCTTTTTCTGCTTCTTTGGTCATTCTTTTCCTTAATTCATCTGGGAAGTTCATGGTTAATGGTTAATAGTTCATTAGAACCGATTAAACCTTAATCACGAATAAAAGTCTAACCGCTAAAGGATTAAACTTGTTTGATTTTTGGCACTTCAGACTATGAACAATGATCTATTATCTATGAACATTTTCCGGCTGCAAAAATCCTAAAATATTTAGCTTAATCCAAATAGGTTTTGGTAATTGTGAAGGTTAATTAGTTATTAATAAAAGAGTTTGCATTTTAGTGACACATTAGCTTTTGAGAAGAACGTAAAATGCCCGGTTAAAAAATATTTGCTTTTATTTTTTAAGATCATTATATTTGAGCGTAACATTTTTCTAAAACCTTAAAAGAAACGCTATAGATAGAATTCTACTTTTAATAACGACAAAACATTTAATTTAGTTTATTAGTAGCTTTCTATGGATTTTCAATTGAAAAGTGATCAGGATCTAATCCATCTTTATATCGCCGGAGACGAGGCAGGACTTGTTGAACTCATCAGGCGGTATCAATCAAAAATTTACACATCTATTTACTTACTTGTTAAGGACGAAGCCCTTGCCGAAGATATTTTCCAGGATACGTTTATTAAAGTTATTAATACGCTAAAAGCCGGCAAATATAACGAAGAAGGTAAGTTTTTGCCATGGGTAACCCGTATTGGGCATAACCTGGTGATAGATCATTTCCGCCGAGAAAAACGTGCGCCAATGGTTAGCAATGGCGACGACTTCGACATTTTTGAAGTATTAGGCAATTATGACGAAAGCGCCGAAGACCGCCTGGTACGCGAGCAAACGCATAAGGACCTGAAATCGCTTATCCAACTTTTACCATCCGAACAAAAAGAGGTATTAATTATGCGCCACTTTGGTGACATGAGCTTTAAGGAAATTGCCGATGTTACCGATGTAAGCATTAACACCGCCCTTGGCCGCATGCGTTACGCGCTTAATAACCTGCGCAAAATGATGCAGAATAAAGAGATGAGTTTAAAAAATTAGTTGGCAACCTGTCATCCCGAACTTGTTTCAGCACCCCTCAGGACGGGGAAATAATCATCTAATCATATTGTTACAAAAGCTGCCCTGCATAGGGTGGCTTTTTTTATTGCCCCCGCAACAATATCCAGCAACCTCTGGTCGTTTAAAATTCAAATCCATGATGGAATTTTAAACGATTGAGTTAATGTTATTAATTTAAACCGTACTAATTTGCATAAAATTAACTCTCAAAAAAAATTTCATTTAATTTTCATGTTCGTAAAATATTAATAAATAATTCCCGTTACTTTAATAATTAAACAATCAACAGCTTATGGGTGAAACCTTTACTTCAATTTTTAATGCGGTCACTAACAAAGCTCAGGTGAAACAATCAGAGGTAGTACAAGAAAATCTGGATGTGGATGATGTGATGTTTTATCATTCCATCCGTGCTGATTTGGACCTTCTAAAGAAGAAGCCAAAACTGCAGACCATCCACTACATCCTCGATTATTCGAAAAGCCGTCGCTAAGTAGTATTACGCCAAAGCACTGGTTCATAAATCATCCCGGTTGGGTATTACACCCATTGGTTTGATTTATGAACCTTTCTATTTATACCTTAATTTATAGATGATAGTTAATGGTTCATAGCAACTCGTTTTGGCTAATTGCATATAATTCTGGATTATTGTAAAAAATTGGTTCGTCCATGATCTATGAACCATCAACTATGAACTAATCCCATGCTTAAAGCCGAACGCTACCGCCACTTCGTAGAATATTTCTCCAAAAACCAGCCCTCGGCCGAAACAGAGTTGCATTATAGCAGTCCGTATGAATTGTTGGTGGCCGTAATATTATCTGCACAATGTACCGATAAGCGCATCAACCAGGTTACACCAGCACTATTTAAACGTTTCCCAAATGCGGCGTCTTTGGCGGCATCAGATGCCGGCGAGATTTTTACTTACATCCGCAGCGTAAGTTATCCAAATAATAAGGCAAAGCACCTGGCCGGCATGGGCAAAATGCTTATGGAAGTTTTTGGCGGCGAAATACCATCTGATATTAATGAGTTACAAAGGCTGCCCGGTGTAGGCCGTAAAACGGCTAACGTAATTGCATCAGTAGTGTTTGATGCACCTGCTATCGCGGTAGATACGCATGTGTTCAGGGTGTCCAACCGGATCGGCTTAACCACACGCGCCACTACCCCGCTGGCGGTAGAAAAGCAGCTGGTACAATACTTGCCGCAAAATACGTTGGCCATTGCGCATCACTGGCTGATATTGCACGGGCGTTATATTTGTGTGGCCCGCTCGCCTAAGTGCGAGATCTGCCCGCTTACCTGGTTCTGCAAATATTACGAGCAGCAAAATACCGAGACGGCTTTGTTACGTGCTGAGGCTGCAAAGATGCGCAAGACCAAAGACGCTAAAAAGAAAAAGGCGTTGAATACTATCAGCAAAGAACTGGCAAAACGAAGTGTTGATAAAGATATTTGATTAAGAGTTTTGGGTTAGGTAAGTTTACATCAACCTCTTGCATCATTGCGAGCGATAACGTGGCAATCTTTGATAGGCCTGTGGCTTACTTACTTATCGAAGCTTGCCACGTTGCTACGCTCCTCGCAATGACGGGATATTACTACCAATAAATAATTACTAAAAATATTAGTAATTATAAATTTATGTTTTATATTTGTTTCACAATAATTTAAGATGATCAACGCAGATAAGTTAAAGGCATTACAGCTAACGTTAGACAAGCTGGAAAAATCATACGGTAAAGGAACCATCATGAAACTGGGCGACTCCGTTATTGAACCTACCGAAACTATATCAACCGGGTCTTTAGGCCTTGATATTGCTTTAGGTGTAGGCGGTTTACCAAAAGGCAGGGTGATAGAGATCTATGGCCCGGAATCTTCAGGTAAAACAACCTTAGCCATACATGCTATAGCCGAATCCCAAAAGAAAGGTGGCATAGCAGCATTTATTGATGCTGAGCACGCTTTCGACCGTTTCTACGCCAAAAAATTGGGTGTAGATGTAGAAAACCTTTTAATATCACAACCGGATAATGGTGAGCAGGCATTAGAAATTGCCGATAACCTGATCCGTTCGGGTGCTATAGATATATTAGTTATCGACTCTGTTGCGGCATTGGTACCAAAGGCGGAGATAGAAGGCGAAATGGGCGATTCTAAAATGGGCTTACACGCCCGTTTAATGTCACAGGCGTTACGTAAACTAACCGGTACCATCAGCAAAACAGGATGTTGCTGTATCTTCATTAACCAGCTGCGCGATAAGATCGGTGTTATGTTCGGTAACCCCGAAACTACAACAGGTGGTAACGCTTTAAAATTTTACGCTTCGGTACGTTTGGATGTACGCCGCATCTCGCAAATTAAAGATTCTGACGAGGTATCTGGTAACCGCGTTAAAGTGAAGATCGTTAAAAATAAGGTGGCTCCTCCGTTCCGTATTGCCGAGTTCGACATTATGTTTGGTGAGGGTATCTCCAAAGCAGGTGAAATAATTGATCTTGGTGTAGAATACAATATCATTAAAAAAGCAGGATCGTGGTTCAGCTACGGCGAAACCCGTTTAGGCCAGGGCCGCGATGCAGTTAAACAACTGATATTGGATAACCCGGAACTGATGGAAGAACTGGAAGCAAAAATTAAAGCCACCGTTACAGGCGAAAGCTTAGCTGAAGTTTAGATTTAGATTTCACCGATTGATGGATGATTACACTGATCAATTAGTTTGACAGATAATTTCACCGATTATGTGAAATGTTACTCCAATCTTTATAGAATATATTAAAGCCTCCCAACAGGGAGGCTTTTTTGTTTGTGTATGGCTACACGCTTCTTTAGAAGAAAAATCTAATCCTGCACAAAAAAGCAGGATAAACATTTTGTAAGGGTTTTTCTTAACAGCCCTCGCAGCAATGCGGGGGCTTATTGTTTATGGCAATTTTATTTACCGCCGGTTTTCCAGTACATGTAAGCAATACAGCCCACAACCATAATAGCAAGCACAATTAGGCCGGTAATGCCTTTGCGTTTATCCTGGCGCATAAGCCACACTAAAAACACCACAAGCGGCAGCACAAAAATCGCCCAAAATAAAAGTGAAGGAATATTCATAGTTAATAGTTAATGGTTAATAGTTTATGGCGCTTTGCAGATGGCTATTTACTGTAAACCATCAACTATACGCTAAAACTACATCGGCATCCGTGCCAGGGGAGCTATCTCCTGCCCGGCAAATTCGCCTTTTAAATATTTATAATAACCGGCAATAGCAATCATGGCCGCGTTATCGGTACAGTATTCAAATTTTGGTATAAAAACATTCCAGCCGTTATCAGCACCCATTTTAATGAGGCTTTGGCGCAGGCCGGTATTGGCAGATACACCGCCTGCTAAGGCAATATCTTTAATATTATATTCTATTGCAGCGCGTTTCAATTTATTCAGCAGGATAGTAGCAATACGTTTTTCTACCGATGCGCAGATATCATTCAGGTTCTCCTGTATAAAATTTGGGTTAGTCGCCACATTATCCCTTATGAAATATAGGATAGCTGTTTTAACCCCGCTAAAGCTAAAATTAAACCCCGCGATCTGCGGCTCGGGGAATTTATAAGCATCGGGGTTTCCGGTACGCGCGTGTTTATCTATCAGGGGGCCGCCGGGGTATGGCAAGCCGAGGATCTTGCTGGTTTTATCCATCGCTTCGCCAGCGGCATCATCAAGGGTTTGGCCAATCACTTTCATATCAAAATAGTCTTTAACTAAAACTATTTGGGTATGCCCGCCGGATACGGTAAGGCAAAGGAATGGGAATGACGGCTTTTTATCGGCAATAAAATGCGCCAGGATATGCGCCTGCATGTGGTTAATATCAATCAGCGGCAGGTTCTTGGCAAGCGCAAATGCCTTGGCAAAAGAAACACCCACTAAAAGTGAACCTAAAAGGCCCGGTCCGCGCGTAAAAGCTACTGCATCAATATCATTTTTGCTTACTTTTGCGTTTAATAATGCTTGTTGCACAGCAGGAACAATATTTTGCTGATGAACCCTTGAGGCAAGCTCAGGGACAACGCCTCCGTAAAGTTCATGAATGGTTTGATTAGCAATAACATTGCTCAGGATCCGTCCATCCACACAAACAGATGCAGAGGTTTCATCACAAGAAGATTCAATAGCTAATATTACAGGCACGATTGCTAAATTATTGATTTTTGAGTTGATGAATTATTGACTAAGCTTCAAACTATTACGCCATAAAAACGTATAGCGATAGGGATTATTTTGATTCAAGACCTCCAACCATTACTAAAACACAAAGTTATTAAAAAAGTACTCAAAATAGCGTTAAGCATTGTATTGATAATTTTGTTACTAATAAGCATTACGTTATTGCTTTTTCAGTACAAGCCGGTACAAACATGGGCTGCAAAAAAAGCCACCGCTTACCTGTCTAAAGAACTTCATACCACTGTTAATATTAAAAGCCTTTACATTAAGCCATTTTCATCGGTTGTTTTGGAAGGATTATATATACTGGATAAACAGCAGGACACCCTATTAAATACACCCAAACTAGCTGTAGAACTTAGCGGGTTCTCCATCTTTAACAGCATCAAGCAAAAGAAAATCAATTTTGCATCAATCCAATTAGATAACGGCACCTTCTATCTTAAAAAATTAAAGGACAGTACCACCAATCTTAAATTTGTGCTGGATTACTTTAACTCGGGCGACACCACAAAAACCAAAAGCAAACCGTGGACGCTTACCTTTGAGAAGATCGCCGTTAACAATTTCCATTTTAAGTACAAGAACAGCCTGCGGAACGAACTGGTAAAAGGGGTGAATTTCAATGATATCGACGTTCGCAACTTCAGTACCGTTATCCGCAATATGGACTTGCAGAACCACTTGTTTAAAGCACGTGTTGGCGGCTTAACCCTGAAAGAAAAGAGCGGGTTCTTTGTCAAAAATTTCAACTCCAATGCTACCATCGATACCAACCAGATCCTGCTGCAAAACCTAAACATACAAACGGCAAACTCCAATGTAAGAAACTTCTTCAGAATGGGATTTAAGTCGTTTAGTGACTTTAATGATTTTGAGAACAAAATAAAAATGGATGCCGATTTCAAAACATCGCACCTGTCATCAAAAGATATCGCCTATTTCACCAGCACGCTTGATAAAACAACGTTTGAACTGGGTATCGACGGACGGGTACGAGGCCTGGTAAATAACCTTAAAGCAAAAGGGGTAACTATTACCGCAGCCCAGGCAACTTTTATTAAAGGCGATTTTAACCTTACGGGATTGCCGGACTGGGAAAACACCTTACTGCAATTAAAGTTCGATCAGATTGCTACCAACAAAAAAGATCTGGATTATTTATACCAGCATTTTACCGGCAAACCAAATGCTAAAGTGCCTGCCATTGTGGGCAAATTTGGCAACGTAAACTTTACGGGCCGGTTCACCGGCGTGCAGAATGATTTTGTGGCGTTTGGCGTTTTTAAGACAAAATTAGGTCGTTTTGACCCGGATATAAACCTAAAAATAAACAAAGCGGGCGTGCCAGGTTATAGCGGAAAAATCACCACCAAAGATTTTGACCTGGGCACTTTATTAGATAATAACACCATTGGCCGCACCAGCCTATCAGCCAACCTGGCCGGCCGTGGCGACGAGCTTAAAAACCTGGATGTTCGCGGTGATGCAAAAGTGGCATATTTCCAGTTTAAGGGATACACTTACAAAAACATTGTAACCAACGGTACATTTAATCACAAAACTGCAAAGGGTAAAATATCTATAAATGATAAAAACATGCAGCTTGCTATTGCCGGCAGTGTTAACCTAAACCCTAAGCTGCCAATTTTTGATTTTAAGGGAAACGTAACTAATGCGAAATTACGCGAGTTAAAATTCCTGAAGGATACAATTACCATCAGTACCGATCTTAACACAAACTTCTCGGGCAATAACCTGGACAATTTGGATGGAAGCATCCTGCTAACCAAAATTCGCGTTGTAAACCCGCGGAATAATTATGTGGTAGATACCGTAGCACTAACGGCTAACGGCAAAGGGGATGCAAGGGTAATTTCTTTAAAATCCGACCTTGCAGATGGGGGCATTAAAGGCAGTTATGACCTGGCTACCCTGCCCTCCTATTTTAAAACCATCGCCAAAAGATACATTCCGTCGCTTAAAACGGATATTACCCCGCCTAAACCGCAAAACTTTGATTTTAACCTGACGCTGAAAAACATCGATCCTTTTACGGCCATATTTATGCCCGATTTAAAGGTGCCCGAGCAGGGAAGCTTTGTAGGTAAATTTAACTCGGTAAATAAAACGGCGACGCTAAACGGGTACATCAAAACAATAAAACTGGGTAAAATCGTATTTCATGATTTTATTATTGATGAGAGCACAAGCGACGATTTCCTGGCCCTGAACGTTTCCCTGAACCGGGTTGACCTAACGGATAGCTTATACATCAAAAACATCAACATTACCAACTTCTTGAAGCATGATAGCCTAAACTTTAACGTTAAGTTATCTGATAAGAACGCTGCCAACCAGTTAGACCTTTACGGTTTGGTAGAATTTGGCCGGGACACTACTGCCAAACTGAAGATATTACCATCTGATGTGGTGTTAGAGCGGGAGAACTGGAAGATCCAGGACCAGATACGCATCCGCCTGCTGGATGGCAAAACCCAGGTATCGGGTTTTGAGTTATCAAACGGCGTACAGAAGGTAAGAATTAATGGATTTATATCCAATAACCCAACGGATAAGTTGAAAGTGCAATTCGAGAAGTTTAATATGGCTACGCTAAACCAGCTTACCAAAACATCTGGCATAGTGCTTAAAGGATCGTTAAACGGAGATGTTACGCTTACCTCTATCATTAAAAAGCCGGGGGTGGATGCCAATTTAGGTATCGATTCGTTGATGATGAATAAGACTTTGCTCGGCGATGTAAAGATCTTATCAAACCTTGATAACGACCACGGACTTGCCAATGTAAAACTGAACATCACTAACCGCGGCCTCGAAACCATGAATATTGCCGGCGTTTACACCCTTGGTAAACAAACCGATGATAAACTGGACTTTGATGTTAAAATGGACCATACCGAAGCCATTATATTCCAGCCGTTTATAAAAGACCTGGTATCAAATGTAAAAGGGGCTGTATCGGCAAATCTGAAACTCTCCGGTTCGCCGTCCAAGCCTGAGTTGAACGGTACAGTATCGCTGGATAATACCGGCATTACTGTTAATTACTTAAAAACCGCCTACACAGTAAACGATAATCTGACGGTTAACAACAGTGTTATCAAGATAGATAAGATGATATTGAAGGATATTCGCGGTGGCACAGGCGAAGCTAATGGCACGGTGGATTTGAATAATATCTCAAACCCCACACTTGATATCTCGCTGGAGGCTAAAAACCTGATGGCGCTTAATACTACGTTTAAGGATAACCACATTTATTATGGTACAGCTTATGGCAGCGGTACATTTAGTTTTACCGGACCTATAGATAACATGAAGATAGATATTAAAGCCAGTACCGGGGCCGGTACGGTATTTAATATCCCGCTTAACACCTCATCAACCGCGGCGGATTATGATTTTATACGCTGGGTTGACCATAACGACACCACTAAAAAAGTCATAGATAAAGTAAAAGCCTTTAACGGGGTTACGCTAAACTTCGACTTAACAATTGACGAGCAAACTATTGTAAGGATAAGTACCGATTACGGTGTGTTAGAAGGTACAGGAAACGCGAAAAATTTAAACCTTAAGATCAATAGCCTGGGCGACTTTGAGATGTTTGGCGATTTCGGGATCACCTCGGGTAAGTTTGAGTTTACGGCCAAAGATTTTATCAGTAAAAACTTTATGGTAAACCAGGGGGGTAACATCAGGTGGACGGGTAATCCGTCAAACGCGGAGATCAATTTAAAGGCCGTATACGAGGTACGTACCAATATTGCTCCGCTCTACACAGCCGCGGGTTTACAGGCGCCGCAACCAAAACAGGTGTTAGTGCAAGCCGAGTTGATATTGACCAAATCGCTCCTGCAACCAAATATTGATTTTAACTTTAATTTCCCTGTAGATCCATCTATTAAGGATGACTTGAATACCTACCTTGCTGATAACAATAACCGCAGCCAGCAGGCGCTAAGCATCATTGTAAGGCGAAGTTTTGCATCGGGCACGGGTAGTAATTTAACCAACCAGGTTTTGGGTACGGCCGGCGAGGCGGTGAGCGAATTTGCGTTTAATAAACTAAATAGCTTTATCTCTCAATCCAACATCAAATATTTTGATTTAAACATACGGTCGTTTAATGATGCGAGCGCCTCGTTAAAGTTTTTAAATGACCGGTTGATTATTAACGGTAGCTTATATTCTAATAGCGGTACCAGCGACTTATTCAACAACCGCCAGAGTTTATTAAATACTGATTTTAGAACCCTGACAAAAGATTTCGAGATCCAGTACCTGTTCCGTAAAGATGGTAATTTAAGGGGCCGTTACTCGTACCGGGCATTAAACAGCACCACGCTAAACACCATTAACGACCAGTTAGGAGTGCAATATGTAAACGGTATTGGTTTGGTTTACCAGCGCGATTTTGACACGTTCGGCGAGTTCCTGAGGAATATATTTAGACAAGGCCGCCGCGACAAGCCACCTGTTAAGCCTACAACAGTACCTGCCACGACTATAAATACACCAAGGCCGTCCAAATCATCAGACGACAGGAACAATGAGGATGCAGAAGGCGACAATTAAGGATTAATGTTCCCGCATGATGGCGTGATCCATCTTATCGCGTTTGGTACGCAGGTACGCTTCATTATGGGGGTTTGATGCTATCTCGATAGGCAGGTTCTCAACAACCTCTAAACCGTAACCAATAAGGCCCGCGCGTTTTTTAGGATTGTTGGTTAGCAGGCGCATTTTTGAGATACCGAGGCTACGTAAAATTTGCGCGCCAATACCATAATCGCGCTGATCCATCTGGAAACCAAGCTGGATATTAGCCTCAACAGTATCCAGTCCATTTTCCTGCAAATGGTATGCTTTCAATTTATTTACCAAGCCAATACCACGGCCTTCCTGGTTCATATAAACAATCACACCCTTACCCTCTTTGCTGATGATCTCCATTGCTTTGTGCAGCTGTGGGCCACAATCGCAACGGCATGATCCAAATATATCGCCGGTAACACAAGAGCTGTGTACACGTACTAAAACAGGCTCGTTAGGCTCCCACTCGCCTTTAACAAGGGCAAGATGGTTTTCGCCGGTATCCAGCTGGGTGTAAGCTATCATATCAAAATCGCCCCACTCGGTAGGCATCTTTACAGATACCTCTTTGCGCACCATCGATTCGGTGTTCAAACGGTACGATATCAGGTCTTTTATAGAAACTATCTTGAGATCTAATTCTTTCGCCATCACTAATAACTCGGGCAGGCGGGCCATGTCGCCATCTTCCTTCATTATTTCGCAGATAACACCTGCGGGTTCAAATCCCGCCAAAACAGAAAGATCTACAGCGGCTTCGGTATGCCCGGAACGACGCAATACACCACCATCTTTAGCGATCAGCGGAAAAATATGCCCCGGTCGGCCTAAGTCGGCAGGTTTAGAAGCAGGGTCAATAAGGGCTAAAGTGGTTTTTGAGCGATCTTTTGCCGATATACCCGTAGTACAACCATGGCCCAATAGATCTACCGATACCGTAAAATTAGTTTCGTGCGATGTAGTATTATGGCTTACCATCGGCTCAAGCTCAAGCTGGTGAGCGCGCTCTTTGGTTATTGGGGTGCAAACCAAACCACGGCCATATTTCACCATAAAGTTGATGGTTTCCGGCGTAGCGTTGCGGGCAGCAGTTAAAAAATCGCCCTCATTTTCGCGGTCTTCATCATCAACAACAATTATGGTTTTACCTGCTTTTATAGCTTCAATAGCTTCCGGTATAGTATTTAGCATTTTGTTTTTCTTTTTAGGAACAGCTACCGTATTGGCACTTACTTTTGTAGTACAAATTTATACGATAATAAGCGTAATAAGGTCGGTAATTTGTAAAACTATACGGGCTTAGTTTTACGCAGTTTAAAGCGCTTAAAAAAACGTTTGTAAAGATCCATATCAAACAATGCCGAATCAGTAGCGGCTTTATAACTCAGGAAAAGGCCTATCGGGAACAATATAACGATGGATATCCAGGCACCAACCAACGGCGACAAATCGCCTTCCTTGGCAGATTTCTCACCAATGGTGCCAATAATGTAATAGATAAGGAAGAAAATAACCGACACCACTACAGGCAAGCCCAGCCCCCCTTTACGAATAATAGCCCCAAGCGGCGCGCCAATTAAAAACAGCACAATACATGCCGCGCCAAGCGTAAATTTCTTTTGATATTCCAGCACATAGCGGCGGATACCGCGGTTGGTCTCTTTATGCATTTCGGCACGGTTCCGTAAAACATCCAGGATTTGGTGCACTTCGCTCGATGCATTGTTTAGCACGTTGATCTTATCGCTTTGCCCATTCATTTTAATGCTATCGGCGGGGAATGCCTTTACTTTTGACTTTGCAGGCACGGTTGTATATTTCATATATGCCGATAATAGGGCATAATTTATTTTAACATTGCTGTCAACCATTCTTTGTGACGAATCTACATAGTGCTGTAACTGCTTAAGGTTCATCATCTGCGATGCATTCCTAAACTCGCTTTGATCGGTGCGGGTCATTTTAAAATCGGAAAGATCGAACTTGTATTCGGTTTCTTTAAACCTAAAGCGCCTTAAACGCAGCCTTGGCATGCTGTTACCCTGGTCGCCGGGTTCTTCTGCATAAATTACACCGTTTTTAAGTTTTAATATCAAAAATAAATCGTCCTTTGAGCGATACATTAAACCCGATTTCGCAAAGGTAACATCCAGGTTAGTTTCCAGCGTACCTTTGTGATAGATCATGATATCGTGCAAAGTCTGGCCATCAGGATCCTTGTGTTTTACACGAATGGTATATCCCGGGAAACGATTGCTGAAAATATTTTCGGGAAGCAGATCGGCAGATTTTTGCTTTCGGGCATCGTACAGTAAGGAAAAATACTTAAGATTAGCTACCGGCAGCATATAATCTGAGAATGCAAAGGCTGCAATACTTATCACAAAAACCACCACAATCATTGGATACATAGCACGGCGTAAAGAAATCCCTGCCGATTTGATCGCTACCAATTCATAGTTTTCACCGAGGCTGCCGTAAGTCATGATAGAAGAAAGCAATACCGATAGCGGCAGCGCCATGGCCAGGTTAGTGGCCGAGTTATACATCATTAGCTCCAGGATGATATACCACTGAAAGCCTTTGCCGATAAGGTCATCGATGTATTTAAACAAAAACAACATCAGCAATACAAACATCACTATTAATAAGGTTACTATAAAAGGCCTTATAAATGATTTAAGCAGTAACAGATGTATTTTTTTCATCAGGGCAATTGTATACAGGGACTGAAACGTTTATGCGCGCAAATAATTGCAAGCGCTTAACGCCCGTTTCGGAATACAAAAATAAGGAAATAAAAATGTTTAAGCGCCCAGTGTACTTATCAGGTAATCTATTTGGTTATCCCAAATCAGTTTACGTTCTGCAATGGTTTCTTCGGTTGCAAAATCGGTGATGCTAAGGGCAACATCGTTTGTTAGCTCGTCCTGGATGATCTCCATTTCAAAATAACATTGCGGCTCGTCGTCAATCCACTTAAAACGCACCAGTTTGTTCTCCTTTAAGGATACCAATTTGGCGTTTTGCTTCTCATCATCCCATGTAAAGGTGTAGATCTGGTCGCGTACGCTAACGTCATCTGCAAACCATTGAGTAAGGCCATTTGCTTCGTTCAGGAAGGTGTATAGTATTCTGGGTGACGATTTTATCTCGTACTCGATATTAAATTTCTTCTTTTCGGACATAGGGAATCAATAATTACAAAAACCAATCAAGAGTAAAAGTTAACATTTTTTCTAAAGGAAGCGAATTTCTGCTATATTTGCAAACCTTTTTCGGAAGTATCATTGGTATGACTACAAAATAGGGCTAAAGTAAAATTTAGGTAACCATATATTTTTTTCGGCGGGGTAGCTCAGATGGTTAGAGCGCAGGATTCATAACCCTGAGGTCGGCAGTTCGATCCTGCTCCCCGCTACTTGTAGAAGGCCCCTTTATGGGGCCTTCCTAATTTAATTACAGCGTATGTTTACCGTCTACGTGTTGTACTCACCTTCTTTTAACGAGATCTATATTGGCTTTACATCCGATCTCAACAACCGTTTCCTTTCACATAACCAATTCGCTACCAAAGGCCACACGGTGAAATACCGCCCTTGGGTAATCGCACATATTGAAGATTTTGCAATTAAGTCCGAAGCGATGAAAAGAGAAAAGCAATTAAAATCATCAAATGGCCGCACATTTATTTGGGATATCATCCGGAAAAAATTTGACACAACAGATGGTTAGAACACAGGATTCATATCCGTTAGCTAACGGACGGCAGTTCGATCCTGCTCCCCGCTACTTGTAGAAGGCCCCTTTATGGGGCCTTCCTAATTTAATTACAGCGTATGTTTACCGTCTACGTGTTGTATTCACCTTCTTTTAACGAGATCTATATTGGCTTTACATCCGATCTCAACAACCGTTTCCTTTCACATAACCAATTTGCTACCAAAGGCCACACGGTGAAATACCGCCCTTACACTACCAAAAACTTATTACATCAACATCTATCGTAGGCTTCACCTTAATTATCATACAGTTTTTAAAATTTTTTTAAAAAAACTTTGCTTTTCAATATAAATAGTTAAATTACAGGCTTTTACAATACATTACACCACGTATACCTTTCTAAAGCGATGCGGGAATTATTACGAACACGCACTTCGCTAAGTTTTTTTTTACACGAACATTTATTTCTTGCTAATGAAAACACAACTATCTGTAAAATCAGCAGCGTTAGCCCTGCTGCTTGTTTTAGCTTTTGTAATTTCATGGGAATTATACTTGCGGCATCAAGGTGTGGTTACCGATTATGACGACGGCCCGGAATTATGGGCACATACCCGTGAACAGGTTTACGAGCCTTCCGATAAATCAATAGTTTTCATAGGCTCTTCCCGTATTAAATATGATCTTGATATTGCCACCTGGCAAGGGCTCACAAATAAACACGCTATACAGCTGGCAATGGTAGCCTCGTCACCAAGACACATACTCACTAATTTAGCTAATGACCCTAAATTCAAAGGCAAGCTTATTATTGATGTTACTGAAGTTTTATTTTTTAGTAATCGTGGCAATGCTTCACCTGATGCAGGCTTAGCTTATTATAAAGAACGTACACCGGCTCAGAAATTAAGTTTCCTTATTGATAAGCCGATAGAAAGCCGCCTGGCTTTTTTAAATAATGGCAAATACGCCATCAATGCCTTTATTGGCGAAATGCATATTCCAAACAGGCCAATGGTATATCCCTTTCTTGATTTCCCACAAGGCTTCGGCATCACACTTTTAAACCGGCAAACTAAAATGAGTGCAGATTTTGTAACCGATACTAATAAACGCAATAAAGTAAAAGCCATTTGGGGATTATTGAAAAATGACCCTACACCACCCATGAGCGGCAAAGCACTTGACCTGGTTATGCAGTCGGTAACGCGCGATGTAGCTAAAATTAAAGCAAGAGGCGGTGACGTTGTCTTCACCAGGACACCTTCGAGCGGATTTTTTTTAATGGCCGAAAACCACATGTTCCCGCGTGAGGCTTACTGGAACAGGTTATTAAAAGAAACCGGGTGCAAGGGTATTTACTACGCAGATTATCCCGTAATGGCATCACTTACCTGCCCGGAGTTTTCGCATTTATCGCCCGCAGGCGCTATAACTTATACCCACACATTGGTAAATATTTTAAAACACGACAAGATCTGGGGCCTATAACATTTTAGCTCCTAAACGCAAAAATCACACTAAACCTTAAATGCTAACGCCATGGTTTTTAACTCCTATACCTTTGTTATTTTTTTTGCCATCATACTCGGCTTGCACAACCTTCCCATCTCCTGGAAGGCTAAAAAGATAAACTTGTTAATTGCCAGTTACCTTTTTTATGCAGCATGGAATCCGCCGTTCATCTTATTGCTTTGGCTTTCTACCGTTGTAGATTTTTTTGTAGGCAGGGCATTATACACGCAACCCAATAAAAGTAAACGCCACTTGCTATTAATAATAAGTTTAATAGGCAACCTGGGCATGTTATGCTTTTTTAAATATGGTGGCTTTATATTAGAGAATTTTGTAACCCTTAGTAATGCCATAGGTTTAAACTACCATCCCGCTAAACCAAATATCATATTACCTGCCGGCATCTCTTTTTATACTTTTACCACACTTTGTTATACCATTGATATGTATAAAAAGAAAAGTAAGCCGGTAAAATCACTGCTTGATTTTTCGTTATTTGTAACCTTTTTTCCTCACCTTGTTGCCGGCCCTATTGTGCGCCCACCTCAACTGGTGCCTCAATTTGAAACCCCCCGCACAGCTACGGGCCAACAATTACTTAACGGCTTACTGCTGTTAACACTTGGCTTATTCATGAAAGTTGTTTGTGCCGACACGCTTCTTGCATCAACATCTGATATCGTTTTTAGTTCCCCGGGCAATATGGGCCCGCTTGATGCATGGGCAGGGGTGCTTGCATTTTCCGGTCAAATATTTTTTGATTTTGCAGGATACTCTACTTCTGCCATAGGTGTGGCACTTTGCCTTGGTTTTATTTTACCGCAAAATTTCTTGTATCCATATGCAGCCATCGGATTTTCGGATTTTTGGCGCAGATGGCATATTACCCTGTCATCGTGGTTGCGTGATTACCTTTATATTCCATTAGGGGGCAACCGCGAAGGCAAATTCAGGGCCTATATAAATGTAATGATCACGATGCTAATTGGCGGCTTATGGCACGGCGCCAACTGGACCTTCGTTGCCTGGGGTTGTTTGCATGGCTTTTATTTATGGATAGAAAAAGCGCTGAAAGACAGCAGGATAAAAAAACCACACCTGCCCGATAGTATCCCACTGGCGCCTGTTATTGTTACAGCCTCTTTCGCGCCTGTATTACCCGGCAAAAGCACTGGCGGATTTTTATATGCGCTGTTTACATTTCTGCTTATTTGTGTAACCTGGGTATTTTTCCGTTCGGCTACCTTTGCAATCGCATGGCGTTTATTAAAATCCATGGCAGGCCAGGCTCCGCCCGCTGGGCCGCCATTACTTACTACTGCTGCTCTATTGCAGGTAGCAATTGTAGTGTCATTAATGCTGGCATTTCATTGGTTTATGCGGGATACAACAGTTTTAAAAACCTCTGCAAAATTACCGTGGTGGCTATTGGGTATTGTATGGGCCTTATTATTGATCCTGATTATTTTAAGTCAGGGTACCAGTAAATCATTTATTTATTTCCAGTTCTAAAATACTGATGACAAGAATATTTAATAAGCATTTCTTTCAGGGCTATAAGTGCAACATACGCTAATTATACTTTTAAGGATGTTGTTTACTATTGGGAATCGCTAAGGTAATCTGAAGCAAGATTAACCTGTGAAGTTCCTTTTGGTTTACCCTGGCTAAACTATATTCATCTGCCTTATTTAGCCGTGATGTTTTGCGGTATTTAAAAGCAGCAAAATGCGGTCGGCTTTCACTTCGTCGAAATTTCTCTGATAAGTTGTTTGATTTGCTTGTTTTTCACTAAACGAAGATCATAAAATGAACTTAATCAGCGATTTCAGTTAATATTTAACAAAATGTGTTTTAGATGTTATGCTTGCATTTGTTGCTCCATGCTACTTAAGGAGATAAAGCTGGGTTGGCCCTAACTGTACAGCGCCAAATGGTATAAGTAATCTTAATTTATTCTTCATTGATATCATACTATTTTACTTGTACGCCTATTTCTGCAGCGCTTATTCCTGTTCCGCTGATAAGTTTTACAGCCGTTAATTTAAAGTACCTGGCTTTCACAGCGGCTTTCAGCGGCACCAATTGTTCTATTGGGTTTGATTTGATATTTGAAAATTCGCCATCGGCAACAGTTTGCCATGTGGTACCGTCGTTGCTTACAGCCCAGCTATAACCGCTTACCAAGCCGTCAGTTTGTTTATCCCGCCTTGGCAGATATAAAAAGGTTTTTATTGTGTAGTCTGCGCCCAAATCTACCACCAATTCTGACGAGGTTGATTTTGCTACAAAGGTATTGGCATCATCGTCAATAGCCTTTTTGGCGTCATCGCCGATAACTTGCCATTTACTTTTTGACAAGCCGAATGCTTGCGTACTTACCTCGCTCGGTTTATTGTTACCATCTAAACTAATCGCTTTTATTTCGCCGCCTTCGGCCAACATAAACGGTTTGATGAACGCCGGGGAAGTAGCCGTGGGCAGTGTACCATCTGTTGTATAACGGATACTGCCGACGGGTGCTTCTGTGGTGATAGCCACCTCGCCCAATTTGTTCCGATTGATGATTGGCGCAACCAAATGTACCGGTTCTTTAAATAAGCCGAAATCACTAATAGCAACTGCCACCGGCGATTTGGTGATCCGTAACCTTACTTTGCTTGTGGTGATGTTATAAGGCAAACGTACTAAACGGTTAGCGCCAACGCTTGGCACAGTGGCAATTTCTTTCCAACCTCCATCTATCCAGGCGTCAAAAGCCGCGCCTTCTATACGCTGCCCCAGTTTAATATTCTCGCGCAGGCGGATAATGTTAAAGGTTTTGGCCAAGTGCAGATCGACTTCTAAAGTGGGTTTGGTAACCTTATCATTTGTAGCCCAATACGTATAGCGGCTATTATCTATTAAAAATGATGTGCCAAATTTGGTGCTATTGTTACCGCGGATATTGGATGCTTTAAAAGATGCGCCTTTAGCCAGGTTAACGGCAAAGGTTTGCTTTAAAATGCCGCCAAATTGTTTCAGGATATTTACATCCTCATTGGTTATCAAACCATCTTTATCTGGCGACAGGCCCAGGTCTAAACATGCGCCACGGCCAACACTTTTGTAGTACAGGTCAACCAGGTTGTAAGCCGATTTTGATTGCCCATCCTGCGACTGGTGGTAAAACCATCCGCGCCTTAACGGCACATCGCACTCTGCAGGCATCCAAAATTTGCCGTTACGGGTGCCTTCTGTACCTTCATAATCTTTTACAAATCCGTTAGCAGGTACTTTGCCTTCTTCGGGTGCGTGGGGTGTATAAGTTGCCCAATAGGTTTCGCCGGCATGGCCTTCCTCGTTACCTACCCAGCGTACGTCCGGGCCAACATCACCAAATATAGATGCGCCGGGCTGCATTTTGCGTGTGATGCCCCAGGTAGTATCCCAACCATAATAAGTCGATCGGTCTATCTTACGCGCTTCGCGGGTGCCGCCGTAATACCCATCGCCGCCGTTGGCACCATCATGCCACGACATAAACAGCGGGCCGTAATTGCTGTATAACTCCTTCAGCTGCTCACGGTAAACTTTGGTTACATATTCTGGCTTGCCGTAAAGGGCGTTGTTCCTGTCCCAGGGCGAGCAGTAAACCGCCATTTTCATCCCCAGCTTTTGGCATGCCAACTGGTATTCTTTCAGGATATCGCCCTTGCCGTTTTTGTAGGGGCTTTTGCTAATGTTATGATTGGTAGTTTTGGTTGGCCAAAGGCAAAACCCATCGTGGTGTTTTGCTACTACCACAATCCCTTTAAAACCACCTGCTTTTGCCGCGCCTACAATTTGCATGGCATTAAAGCTTTTGGGGTTAAATATACCAGGCTCTTCATCGCCATAGCCCCATTCTTTATCTGTATAGGTAGCCATACTAAAATGCACTATACAGTACATATCTGTTTCCTGCCAGTTTAGCTGCCGCTGTTTGGGTAATACGCCATAAGGCTTAAGAGCATACTGTGCCGAAACATTTAAGCCGGCCGCAACAAGGGCAATTGCTATTAAAGATTTCCTCATAGATGTTAGTGTTTAAACCATGATGCAGGTACTTCTGCAGGAGCACTGCCATTGAAACTATATTTTAGCTTTAACGCAAAACCACCGCCTCCTTCAATAAAATCAAGCGCGAAGGGCTGCAGGCCTTTGCCTAATGCCACCTGCCCGTTCTTTTCAATTGCAGTGTGGTTGTCATCGTTATCAACTACCATGCGGCCGGCTATTTTAAAGATGCCGCCATCGTCGCAATTAAGGTAAAAAGTATAAACCCCAGTAGTTGGGATCTCAGTATAGCCCCTGTAAGTGATGGCAAAAGATGGCGCATTTACAGATGAATGGACAGCAATAGCATTTGTTGTAAAAGCACTATCGGCTTTGGCCTTCAATTGCAGGTAACTATCGCGCTCGGTACGGTTAGATTCGTCCTGATACCAACAGAAACCCTTGATAGACAAGTTATAAAACGAGTTAAAGCTTGGGTTCAGTATGCGGATGTTAGGATCCTGCACTTTAGCTGCCTCATTACCAGCACCTTTAACCTCCTTCATCGGGAACTGCATGTTAGATTGACCGCTCAAAAACCATAAATCGCCTATCAGCAGATTAGCTAAAACAATGGTTTGCTTACCGTTTTGGACACTTATTTGATGAGCGGTAAAGTCACCGGGTTTTGCCTGTGGTACGGGGATTATGGCTAAAAAATTACTATCCGCATTTGCTACAACAGTTACCGGGGCTGCAATCCAATCTGCTTTAAAAGAGGCAGTTGTACCTGCTTCAGCCTCGCCCCATACTTTAAATGGCTTGTTTTGCTGTACAACCATGTTACTTTGCAGCACCTGGTTTACCTTAAAAATAGTGGTATTACCAACCACTATTTTTGCAGGCTGCGCAAGACTAACCTGTATAAAAAAGCATATCGTACAAAAAAACCGTAAGGCTTTAAACATTTAATTGATCTGATATAATTGGTTTACAAAACAAATTTGTACAAAACAAAAACATTTTACTAAATCAATTTAGCAAAAATTGGATAGTATCAGATATTTTACAAATTATCACAAAAAAAGCGCCCTGAAAACTTAATTCAGAGCGCCATTTTTCACCAAAAAACGACTTTTAAACGTCCTGTTTTAGCCTTTAATAAATGCCAGCAGATCTTTGTTGATCGTTGCGGCTTCCGTGGTCGGCATGCCGTGCGGAAAACTTGGATAAGTGATCAGTTTACCATCTTTTACCAACTTCGCGGCTTTTACACCGGTAAGCTGGTAGGGTACTATCCGGTAGTCATCGCCACGCAAAACAAGTACGGGTACATCAACACTTTTCAGGTCTTCGGTAAAATCAGTTTTTCGAGAACGCCCTGATACGATCGTAATGGGCCTTGATGCCGCCCAATATCCCCTGGCGCCACCAATTGTCGCACATGCCTGGCGATACCCCGGCGCCCTCGCGGTTGTAATAAATTTCGGTACCGCCTTTAACTTTGAGCATGCTCATTTTGGTTTTTTTAAAGGTGATTGATGTAGATCAATATTGTCCTCTATAATTATAAGCGGGGTTTCGAATTTACCCCAATGATTGCCTTATCGTATATCAAACACCTAAATATACCATACAAAGCATTAAGAGCGATGACCTTTCTTATTCTTATCTTTGCAGCTACAATACGATACTTATGAAACACGAAGAAGTGGTTGCCGCGCTAAAAGTTATTGCCGAAAAAGGCCTCGCCATCAACTTAACCAAACCAGATCTGCAGGAACTAAAAAAATTCAACCTGATAGATATTGGCAAGGGCGAAGAAGCCAAACGTTCACCGGCCTGTACCTTAACCAAAAAAGGCCGCGTGATGCTGAAGGCAAACCTGCCAAAGCCGGAGAAAACCGACGATGCGGAATCTGAGGATGAAGAAATAACCGAATAATCATCCCCACCGCCTTGCGCTACTTTTTCCATATCGGTTACCATGGCACCAACTACAGCGGCTGGCAGATCCACCCCGATGGAATAGGTGTACAGCAGGTTTTAGAAAAAAGCCTGAGCCAGGTATTTAAGAAGCCCTTACAGATCATAGGCTGTGGCCGTACCGATGCGCAGGTGCATGCCAGCCAGTTCTTTTTCCATTTGGATGTTGATGATGCCTGGGATTTTGACCTTGCGTTCAGGCTGAACAATTTATTGCCGGATGATATCGCTGTGTTTGACATTATCCCGGTAGATGGCCGGCAACACGCCCGTTTTGATGCCGTGCAGCGTGGGTACGACTACTTTATCCACACCTATAAAGATCCTTTCCTTAGTGGTTTCAGTTCGATGTACGCCGTAAAAGACTGGGATGTGGGCAGTATGAACAGGGCGGCAAAACTGTTGCTACAATATACGGATTTTTTCGCGTTCTGCAAAATGCCCGGGCGCAACCAGCACACCATTTGCAACATAAGCGAGGCGGAAATATTTACCGATAACGCGGGCGACAGGCTCCGTTTCCACATTTCTGCCAACCGTTTCCTGGGGAAAATGGTGCGGATCATCACCGGAAAACTCATTGATATTGGCAGCGGCAAACTAAGTGTTGATGAGTTTGAAGCACACTTAATAAACCCGTTATTGCCGCAGGTAATTAAACCGGCTTATCCGCAGGGTTTATACCTCAGCAAGGTTACCTATCCTTATCTCGACATCCCATCGCGCAGCAATTTCACCCAAATGCTTGCCGGCGATACTACCTGGAACCCGGTCTCATCAGCATAAGTATAATTAGTCGATTTTCTTTCTATCTTGCAAAAGCGCTAACCTGCTTACATAAAATTATAACAGCAACATAATCAATACACTATGAAGAAATGCCTTGTTTTTGCGATAGTTTTTTTATTAATAAGTATCAACAATACTACATATAGCCAAACACCCGCTATAAATTTTACTTCGGTAACCTTGCAGCCAACCATCGCTTATGTAAAATATAAGGGCGAAACCCGCCGCTTGGCAAGGCTGCTTTTTAAAAATGGCAAAAGCTATGCTGCCGCGGATGTAAGCGTAACGTTCAATAATCATACTGATCACCTCAGCATCCCGGCCAATAAAAATGGCCTGGATGTTTTTGAACTGCCCCTGCCGGGCGATGCCATTAAGATCTCTACCCAGGCAATCGTCATATTAAAAGCGGGCAACCAAACGTATACCGCCCGCTGTATAGTTGAACCTGCACGTGCTAACTGGAGTGTTTATGTGCTCCCCCACTCGCATGTGGATATTGGCTACACCAATACGCAGGCTAAGGTGCTGAAACTGCATATGGAAAACATTGAAGAGAGCATTACCCTTGCCGAAAAGACCCAAAATTACCCTGCCGAAGCCCGTTTTAAATGGACTACCGAAGCTATATGGGTGGTTGATAATTACCTGAAGCTGTCATCAACAGAAAAGAAGGCCCGCTTTTGGAATGCCGTTAAAAAGGGCTGGATCAGCCTTGATGGTGCTTATGGCAACATCAATACCAGTTTAACCGATTCAAGGCAGTTGATGCAGATGTTTGCAGAATCGCAAAGGTTGGCGCGCGAGCAGGGTATTGAGATCCACACGATGTTCCAGGGGGATGTACCGGGCGCTTCCTGGGGATTGGCCGCGCAGGCAGAGCAAACGGGGATCAAGTATTTCCTATCCGGGCCAAACGCTTCGGACAGGATTGGCAACCTGGCCAAATGGCAGGATAAACCCTTCTATTGGGTATCACCATCGGGTAAAGAAAAACTATTATTTTGGCAATGCCAGCCCTACTCTATCGGCTATGCCCTGAAAGGCACCAAGATCCCTAACTTTTTTACCATTGACGAGCCAAAACCATTTTACACCGGCAAACCGACCGAAAATTTCCTGAACCCTTACCTGTTCCAATACCTTGACGACCTGGAGCAAAAGGGCTTCCCATATGATATGAGCATCCTTACCTGGGCCATGAGCGATAACGCGCCGATAGACCCGGAACTGCCCGATGCCGTAAAAGCCTGGAACGAACATTTCGAATCCCCAAAGCTGATAATTACCTCAACAAAACAATTCTTTACAGATCTGGAAAAAAAGTATAAAGACAAGCTGCCCAGCTACCAGGGCGATTACACCGAGTACTGGACGGATGGCGTATCATCTGCAGCAAAAGAAACGGCCATCAACCGCAACGCATCAGATGTGTTGAAACAAAGCGATGCCATCTGGGCCATCCGCAACAAAGCTACCTACCCGGTAAATGCATTTAACAACACCTGGAAAAACCTGCTGCTGTTTAACGAACATACCTGGGGGGCTTACAACAGCACCGACGCACCCGATGATGCCAAGGTTAAAAGCGAATGGGCGGTAAAGCAGTCGTTTGCGTTAAGCGCTCAAAAAAAGGCGGATTCGTTGATGGTGCTTGCTTTAAAACCGGCATCAGCAAAAGCAAATACCATTGATGTGTACAATACCCAAATGTGGCCGCGTACCGATGTGGTTTATGTACCTGCCGCACTTAGCAAAGCCGGTGACGCGGTTAAAGACGCATCGGGCAAGCGCATACCATCGCAACGCTTAAGTACCGGCGAACTGGCTATTTTGGCGGATGATGTTGCGCAGATGGGTAAAAGCACCTTTACCATAAGCGCGGGCAAAGCTTACAGCAAAGCAAAAGCTATTGTTACGCTGAATACGTTAAGCAACGGCGTTTACAATGTGGTGCTTGATAAGGCTAACGGAAATATCCAAAAACTGGTAAAAGGCACACGCAATTATGTATCAGATACCGCATCGCTTAACCAGTACATTTATTTACCGGGCGATACGTTGAAGAACCTGCAAAGCAGCAGCAACGCGCGTATCAGCATTAAAGAAAAAGGCCCGTTGGTAGTGAGTTTACTGGTAACATCCAACGCGCCGGGCACAAACGGATTAACCCGAGAGATCCGTTTGGTAAGCGGGTTGGATAAGGTGGAACTGATCAACACCATTGATAAAAAAGCCATCCGCAGGAAAGAGAGCGTACATTTCGCGTTTCCTTTTAACGTGCCAAACGCGCAGGTGCGTTACAGCATTCCATGGGGAAGTATTGCCGCCGAAGCTGATCAGCTGCCAAATGCTAACCATAACTGGTACACGCAGCAACGCTGGGTAGATGTGTCGAACGCCGACTATGGTGTTACCTGGAGCAGCCCGGACGCTCCTTTGTTTGAGATAGGCAAGATTACCACGGATAACCTCCTGGGCGGGCTGCATTTTGCGCCGCAATGGTTATCGTTCACCCCGCAATCATCGGGCATCTATTCGTGGGTGATGAATAACCTTTGGCATACCAACTTTAAAGCCGACCAGGATGGTGTAGCCACCTTCCGTTACTTTATACAGGCGCACGAGCAAGGTTATAACAGCCTGAAAGCAAACCAACAGGGGCTTAATAACCATCAGCCATTAATTGTGGCCGCGGCAACAGCTAACGAACAGGGTTTGCCCTTTAAAATTACCGGCAATAACATTTACACCGAAATTTTAAAACCGGCAGATGATGGAAAAGGCACTATCGTGATGATCGTAAACACAAGCGATGCAGAAAGCATCGTAAACGTTACCCCGCAACAAACCACGGGCATTAAACTTTGGGACAGCAATTTAGCGGAGGACAAAAGAACAACCTTAGATAATACGTTTACCATCCCCGGTAAGGGAATAAAAACCATCAGGATAGAAACAAAATAGCAATCTATTGCATCACAAAAAGGCCGCCCCGAGATGCCGGGACGGCCTTTTTTATGATGAGGGAGAGGGTATTAATTTGCTGTAAAAGTGAAGCTATGGATCACAATCTCTACGCTTTGTCCGTTTGACGGGGCAAGGCCGTTGTAGCACCATAGGTTTAACAATACCGGCATGCTTTTGCCGCTGATGGATGTGCCGGGGCTGTTAAAGGTTTTGGTCAAGAATAGGTTGGTATCGCCGCTTTGGAAACCGTAAAGGCTTTTAAATACCACGCTGGTAGCTGTTCTTTTGAAACGGTGTGTAGTATATGTGCCGCCCGGGGTAGAAAACTCCTGCGAGTAACTTGCCGGGGCAGGTGCATCACCTTCCTTAGGAAAAATGGTATAGTTTAGGTTTGGCCATGCCGCATTACCCCATCTTGCAAATTCGATATCTATTTCGTCGCGACCATCGATGCCCGAGTAATCAAACAAGCCAAGTACAATGTTTTTATCCAGGTTGGCGATAGGCCCGTCAATTTGCCATTGGTAAGTACCAAAGCCAAAGTTGGTGGCGCTGGAGATCTCGGCACACTCCCAGTGGTTGTTGGAGGCATTTTTAGATACCCTTAAATGCAGCCAGCCGTTCGCATCCACCCAAACGTTATTACCGCTCCAATAATTGGGGCCGGGGCCTTCAGTGCCTGCGGGTGCTTTAACGTTCCAGGTGTAGCCGCTCCAGGAAATGGTGGCCTGGTCGCGCTTTGTGCCTTGCGTTACAGCGGTGGCGTTCTCCGGGGCCTTGGCGCTTTGCGGGGCAACAGTTGCCGTTTTCTCTTTGGTACATGCGGCAGCAAATAGCGCTACAAATACAATGCAATAAATTTTTTTCATGGTTATGAATGATTTAAAGGGTTAATTATTCAAATACAAAAAAATCAGGATAGGCAAACCAATATCGTTTACCCCGGCACATTGTGTTATTTATAAGTTTAATACAGCCGCCATTAGGGCAAATAATATTTAACTAATTAACTTATATTTAATACGCTTTTTAAACAAGTGCGTACGATTAAAAGCTTTTACCAAGGGTTTTTAAAATTTTTTTTAATGTTTAAATACTTATTACCTGTATTTAATAAGGGTTGATTTTACGCCATCCACATTTTATGCAAAGCAAAACTCCTTACAAATGCCTGACCCAATAAATTTTGACCCTTGCTGCATAAAGTTATTTTTGTACTATTAACTGAAACTTATTCCCGCTGATAGAAACGAATGGCTGAAACTTCCCTGGTACGCCGCCTTGGCCTGGCACAAGCTACCGCCATAAACATGACCGATATGGTTGGCATCGGGCCGTTCATTACCCTGCCTATGGTGATCAGTATGATGAACGGACCATGGTTTTTGTATGCCTGGCTGGCGGGTGCGCTGCTTTCATTTATTGATGCCATGGTTTGGAGCGAACTTGGCGCAGCCTTCCCCATGGCAGGTGGTTCCTATAATTTTTTGAAAGAAACTTACGGCAAAAACGGCCCGGGCAAACTCATGAGTTTTTTGTTTGTTTGGCAAACCATGATCCAGGCACCGCTGGTTATCGCTTCGGCAGCTATTGGTTTCGCGGCATACTTTTCTTATTTACTTCCCCTATCCCCCATAGAAGCTAAGCTAATGAGCGGTGGTGTGGTAATTTGTATTGTGGCTTTGCTATACCGTAAGATTGAATCGATAGGAAAAATTAGCGTGATACTTTGGGTGGGCGTAATACTTACCATGATTTGGATAATAGCCGGTGGCTTAGCGCATGGCAATTTCTTAGCCCCCATAAAACATATTAATGACGGCTTAACGGTAAATTATGCTTTTGTGGCGGCTATTGGTTTTGCTAGTGTAAAAAGCGTTTACAGCTACCTGGGTTACTATAATGTATGCCATTTGGGTGGCGAGATCATCAACCCATCTAAAAACATACCGAAGAGTATGTTTATTTCTATAGCAGGTATCGCTATCCTTTACATGCTGATGAATGTGAGCGTGGTAAGCGTAATACCCTGGCAACATGCTAAGGACAGTAAGTTTGTGGTAAGCGAATTTATGGAGCAATTATCCGGGCATACCTCGGCAAAAATTGTTACCTGTTTGATATTGCTGGTTGCCTTTTCATCAGTATTCTCAGCCACATTGGGTTATAGCCGCATCCCTTACGCGGCGGCGGCGGATGGTGCGTTTTTTAAAGTATTTGCCAAGTTGCACCCAACGGGTAATTTCCCTTACGTATCGTTGTTGTTTTTGGGTGGGATAGCCTTAGTATTTAGCCTGCTATTTAAGCTCAGCGATGTGATCAGCGCCATATTAGCCATGCGGATCCTGATCCAATTTATATCACAAGCCCTGGGGCTGTACCTCCTACGCCGGGCCAAAAGTGAAATAAATTTCCCTTATAAAATGCCATTATTTCCTATCCCTATTTTCCTGGCAATAGCAATGTGGTTCGGTATATTGTTATCTACGGGCTTCCATATGGTATTGGGTGGTTTAAGCGCCATTGCATTGGGTACTATTGTCTACTTCATAAAAGCCAACATGAATAAGGAGTGGCCTTTTAAACCGGCGAATTACAAGGCGTAAAAATCCATCGCGTTTTTGCCCCAAAATAGCTCCTGCTCGTTTAGGCTCAAGCGGCTCATATAGCTTTCTACAATACTTAAAACACCCTCATAGCCCCCTGCTAAATTACACATCGGCCAGTCGGAGCCAAACATTACCCTTTTAATACCAAAGGCATTAAATACGACATCAAGATACGGGGTAAAATCTCCGGGTTTCCAGTTGGCCCAGTCGGCTTCGGTTACCATACCGGATATTTTGCAGGATATGTTGGGGTGTATTGCTATGGCTTGTATATCCTCTCTCCATCTGCTTATTTCAATATTTTTAATATATGGCTTAGCCAGATGATCTATCACAAACTTTTGATCAGGAAAAGCCGCAACCAAAGTTTTTAAATAAGGCAGGTGATTTGGTTTGATCAGGATATCGTATGTAAAATTGTACTTGCTTAATAAACTGATGCCCTTCATAAACTTTTCATCCAGCATAAATTGCTCATCGGGCTCAGCCTGTAATATGTGGCGGAAACCTTTTATGAGTTTAATGCCGCTGTAGTAGGCTAAGCGCTCTTCGATATTATCTGCTTTAAAGTTTACCCAGCCTACAATACCTTTTATAAAGCTGTGCTTATCGGCAAGGCCCAATAAAAAATCATTCTCCGCTTCGGATTGATCAGCCTGTACAGCTACGGAACCTAATATGCCGTGCTCTGGCATTATGGGTTCAACATCCTCAGGCAGCATGTCGCGTTGGATAACTTTTAGGTCGTTGGTTATCCAGGCATCTTTAACGGGATGGAATTGCCAAAAATGCTGGTGACTGTCAATCTTTAACATGGGTTTATATTGGTGGTATAGCCACACAATATCGAAATAATAAGGCAAAAAAAATCCCCCTATATATTGGGGGATTTTGTCAAATATGTAAGTCTATTTGGTGATCAGGTTATATAGCTCATCCAGTTTTGGGGTGAGCACAATTTCTATACGTCTGTTTTTTGATAATGCTTCGGCAGTATTAGCAGTATCAATCGGCTGGAACTCCCCTTTACCTGTCGCGGTTACGCGTTTAGGGTCGATGTTCTCGGTCTCGGTAAGGTAACGGGTTACGGATGTTGCACGTAATACGCTAAGGTCCCAGTTGTCTTTGATCTGGCCAAGGTTTTTTATCTTTTTGTTATCGGTATGGCCTTCTACAGAAATGTTAATGTTGGCTTCTTTGTTCAACACCGCAGCCAGTTGATTAAGCGCCTGTTTACCTTTATCGTCAATCACAATACTTCCCGACGGGAACAACAGTTTATCCGTCAGCGACACATACACGTTGCCGTTACGAATATCAACCGTTAGGCCGCTTTGCTGGAAACCAAGCAGGGCTTTTTGTAGCTTATCCTTCAATGCGTTTGTCGCTTCATCGCGCTTGCGCAAAATCTCTTCCACCTCTTTCAGGCGTGCTTCGCGTTTTTGCAGATCGGTAGATAGCTGAGTTACTTTTGATGAGCTTGCGTTGTAGTTTTTATCGAGGGCCGTATATTTATTATTAAGGCCGCTGAAGTTTCCTTTAAGCGTAGCCAATTCCTGGCGGATGCGCGAGGTATCAGCTATTAGTTTTGATACTTGTTCTTCCAGCGTGGCGGTGCGGGTGGCTAAAGAGTCGCGCTCGGCCAACAGAGCCTTGTGCTTTTTGGGCGACATTACCACGCAGGATTGCAGCGCGGAAACAAACAGAACGGCTAAAAGCAGGTGTTTAAACTTCATGTTATATAGGGTTTAAGTGTATTAAGCAATTGCATTCTTCAGAAACACATTCAGCGGGAATAGCTTGCTGCATATATCCACAATATCCTGTGCGGCACTTGCGGTCATTACCTCTTTATCTTTAAGCGGATGCGAAACGATAAAGCTTTTAAGTTTTAGCAGATCGATGTTCCCGTTATTGGCATCGTAACCTTTAGGGGTTGTTTTCAGCTGATCCTGCGCACGGAAATCGCCGAAGAGTTTTACAAACTCCTTTTCATCTATCACCTTCTTCAGGTCGGCGGCGTTGTAATCAATTTCCTGGCGAATGGCCTTCAGGTGTTCGGCCTCGGGCATCCAATAACCACCGGCAATAAATGATTTGCCGGGCTGGATCTGCAGGTAATACTCCACTCCGCCCAATTTAGAACCTAAAGTTGGCAAGCTAATGCCGAAGTTGTTTTTGTAAGGTGTTTTATTTTTGCTGAAACGGATGTCGCGATATATGCGCATCACACATTTCTTAGGGTCAAGATCGCCGCTAACGGTTGGGTCTACTTTATGCAGCTTTTCAATAACGCTCGCGGCAAATTCAATCAGGTTCTCGCGAGCTGTATCGTATTTTGCTTTATTAGCCTGGAACCATTCCCTGTTGTTATTATCAACAAGCTCTTTTAAAAAATCAAGCGTTTGGGATTGTATCATCCAAAAAATACATTTTATAATGATCGACTACGGTTCGCTATGATCTATGAACCATTATCTATAAGCTAACGCCTAATTTAAGTTAAGCTTTTGAGGGCGGATTTTAAGGTCAACATCTTTACGGCGGTATTTTTTATACCAAATGTATCCAACTACAGCAACAGCCAGGTATGGCGCAGCCAACAGGTACATAATGCCGCTGTTAAGTCCGTTGGTTTTGTTATCGCCGCTTTTGCTGTTGGATTCTACATTGGCGCTGCACGTAGAACACTGGGCCTTAACCGGCACAACGCTTATCACCAATAAACCAAAAACCAATACGAGGTAAAAATATTTTAACTTCTTCATGTGTAAACCTATTAAAAGTGGTAGTACGGTTTGATCATCAAATATACAACAACGCCGGTTAATGTAACGAATAACCATATAGGAAACGCCCATCTTACCAGTTTCTTATGTTTTGCAACCTGCAATTGTAAGCCACTGTAAAAACTTAGTAGTATCAATGGTAAAACACCTGCAGCCAGTATAATGTGTGGCACTAATAACGACAGGTAAATTGTGCGCATACTACCGGCAGTTGCGCGTTCATCGGCAGATAATAAGCCATCTCCGTTAGTATCGCCGTACACGGTATCGTGCTGCATTAGGTAATGGAACAGGATGTAGGATACCAGGAATAACGACGACAAGCAGAACGTTAAAATATTTAAGCGTTTATGAACCGTGATATTACCCTGTTTAATGAAGTATAACGAAGTTAACAGCAGCACACTGCACATACCGTTTAAAACGGCGTTAAGCAGCGGCAAATACGGCGTAAACGCAGGTGGCGTAGCAGAGCCCGGGATAAGATGGCGGTTAAGCACGATCACCACCACTATAACGAATATTGTTACACCTGCTACAAATCGGAATATGAATTTATCAGTCATCGTTTATATGAGAGTCAGGAATCTAGACGATTAGCGTCAGGATTCGTTTTTATTATTTAATATGTTTCATCAGGGTTTTGTTTTGGCTCCTGATTCTTGATCACTTACTTTTATTCTAATATAAAGCTTTATCCACCTTGCGCAGCTCTTCGGCTATCAGCACCTTTATCTCATCGTTAAGCTTGGTAAGGTCGGCGGCTGATGTGCCGGAGTAATAGCCCCTGATACGCTTCTCAGCATCGATCAGTATCAGCTTATCGGTATAAATAAAATCGTCCTTACCGGCCTGTACCGCGTTCACTAAAAAGCCGGTACGAGCCAGGTTATACGTAATACTGGTATCACCCGAAAGAAACAACCATTTCCTGGTTTCCTCAAACTTACCTGCATACTTTTTTAGAGCCTGCGGTGTATCGCGCGTTGGGTCAACCGTAAATGATGTAAAATACACCATCGGGTTTTTGCGGTAAGCGTATACCAGTTCGCTTACGTTCTTATTTACCTCGTTGCAAACAGTTGGGCAGTTGGTATAAAAAAAACTTGCCAAAAAAATCTTTTTATCAAAGTTCTTGAACGATACCTGCTTGCCATTTTGGTCGGTAAGGTTAAAGTCGTTAAGCCTGTGGTAGATCGTATCGGGGATAAACGTGCCGTGAAACTTATGCCCTGTTTTAGCTACCTGTTTAGGGCCAAAAAACGAGAGCGGCTTATACCTGTTCTTGCCTTTGGCGGTTAGCAAATAATACAAAAATCCCGGTAAAGCTAATATCATTACCAGGACTATTATTTTTTTCGGGATAGAAGCTTTACGCATTATCCTATTTTCGGTCTCAAATCTATCCAGTAGTGGCTTTCATTTGTAAGCACCAATATCAAACCGATAATAAATAATATCGGTACGATGATGCAAAGCGCTAAGCCTATTTTCTCGAATTTTAAGTGCATAAAGTATGCAACTATATAAAATGCTTTAAACAGGGTTAATACAATGTATATCGGGTTTGCCCAGTGTATAGGCACTTTACCCGATGGCACTAACCAAAGCGCAATAATAAACTCAACTACAGTTATACCCAATAATACCAGGAAGATCTGTATAATTTTCTTTTTGGTCATTCCTTCACCGTGACCGTGGTCTTCGTGGTGAACTTCTGTTGTTTCTGATGACATATATTTATCAGTTAAATTTTTAAACTAAGTAAAAGAAAGTAAATACAAATACCCATACCAAATCTACAAAGTGCCAGTAAAGGCCAACTTTTTCGATCATTAAATAGCTACCGCGTTTTTGGTAGGTACCTAACAATACATTTACAGTGATAATGATATTGATAATAACACCGCTAAATACGTGGAAACCGTGGAAACCCGTTATGGTGAAAAACAAGTTAGCAAACTGTTGCGCGTAGGTACCGTAGGTAGCCTCGTTACCGCCTGTAAACAGGTGTTTCAACTCTTCAGCATTAGGGATGGTCCCCCACCAAAAACCTTCGTGGTGTAAGTGGCTCCACTCTAACGCCTGGCAACCCAAAAAGGTAAAGCCACCAATAATGGTAGCAAACATCCACCAAAGCACTTCTTTTTTGGCTAAACGGTGGCCGGCCTCTACAGCCAATACCATGGTAACCGAACTAAGAATCAGGATAAAAGTCATTAAACCCACAAACACAAGTGGTGCGCCACTATCTAACAAACCAGGCACCGATTGGAAAACCTTATCTGGTGCAGGCCAGCTGCTCGAGCTGAAACGCAACGATCCATAGGCAATTAATAGTGACGAAAAGGTAAACGCATCCGAAAGGAGGAAAAACCACATCATCATTTTACCGTATTCGACATTGAACGGAGATCTGCCACCAGACCACGGCGTTGTCTTTACTTCATCTATAGGTGATACTTGTACACTCATGAGTTTCTATTATTGGTTCAAAAGTAAAAAAACATACAGATAAATCCATATTATATCGACAAAATGCCAAAAAATAGAGGACATCTGTACACTGTATAAATTTTTAACCTGCTCTATACTGCGGGTGCTACGCCAAAGCGTATTGGCCAACAGCAATAAGCCGGCAAAAATATGTAGTAAATGCATCCCGGTAAATACATATATAAAGGATTGGGAAGCATTTGGGTTACTAAAATAAACGCCATTTTTGATCATGTATGACCATGCCGATAACTGTATGATAAAAAAGGCAACGCCTAAAAAAATGGTAGCCATTAAATAAAATTGCTGTTTACCACGGTCAAGCGCCTTAGCCGCATTTGATGCCAAAAACATCGTAATGCTGCTTAATAAAATTACGCCGGTGCTGTACATAAAGGCATCGGGCAATTTAATATTAATGCCATGTGCCTTGCTGCCACCCACGTATACGATAAAACCGCTGGTTAACGCCGCAAAAAACATAAACGATGTGAATATGAAGATCCACATGTTGAATTTTTTGGGTGCCAGGTTATATCTGTCTTCTTTTTGTATCTGAGCCATCATTTTCCTATAAAATCAAATAAAAACACTAGTTGCACTACCGGCAAATAGTAAAAAGAGCCAAACATCAATTTACGGGCGCTGCTAATTTCTAGCGTACGCATTAGGTTAAATGCCTGGTATATAAAAATCAAACTCATTACAAACGACACTATTGCAAGAACAATGCCGCCATTATGGTTAAAATAAGGCAGCAAGCTTACCGGCAATAATATAACAGTAGCTGCAAAAGTAATTACGGCACTTGTTAGGTTACGTTTACCAGTTGGCAACAGCCTGAAACCTGCCAGTTTATAGTCATCATCCAACACCCAGGCAATTGCCCAAAAATGCGGAAACTGCCATACAAACTGTATGGCGAATAAAATTAATGCTATCTCATCTATCCGGCCGTGTGGCTGGCCTGCTACGTAACCTATTAATGCAGGCAATGCGCCCGGTATAGCCCCAACAAAAACTGCTATTGGCGATTTGCGCTTTAATGGAGTATAAGCAAACGCATATAATATAATTGAGAATACCGATAGCAGGCCTGTAAGTACATTTAAACTTCCCAGTAGATATGTACCTGCCATACCCATACCCAAGCCTAAAACCAGGCCCTGGCCATTTGTCATCCTGCCTGCAGGCATTGGGCGGTCCATGGTGCGTTTCATTAATTTATCCAGGTCAACCTCAATTACTTCGTTAAAGCAATTGGCTGCAGATGTAACTAAAAAACCACCAATAACCAGCTTGGCCCAATTGATCCACATGGTTGTGCTGTACAACGACCCCCAGGTGTTGCCACCGTTGGCCTTAACTGCTATGATAAATGAAATAGATGCCGAAAACACCACTAACAAGGTTAGTCGCATTTTTATCAGCTTAGAAAAATCACTCCATTTCATTTGCCTGCCCCCTGCACGTTCACTGAGCTAAATAAATTCAAGAATAAATAAAATTGAGCGCCAAAAACTAAACTCGCCAGTACAATATGTACGGCCTGCGCAAATGGCGGTAAAGCCCAGTATGATAACAATATACCGGTAACTATTTGCAGCATGATCATTAAAAACGTAAAACTCATTAACTGCTGTTGTACCGAATGCTTGTTAAAGCCCTTACGGATGAGTGCATATAAAACCACGTTCATAATCAAAACTATTAAGGCTGCATCGCGGTGCTGTGCAAATATATCACCTGCACGCTGTACCCAACTAGCACGGTAGCTGCCTTCTAAATGGCTGGCTACTGCATCTATCTTTTCGCGCAGCTCGGTGCCAAAAGTTATTTGCAAAACACTCAGCGTTAATACCAGCAAAGTAACTATCGCTATAAATGTTTTACGTTCCACCTTATACCTGCCCTGCACTTTTGCCATGTGGTAGGTTGTTATGCTGATGGCTAAAATAACCAGGGCAATAAGCATGTGTACGGTTACGATCCAGGCAACCAAATTGGTTGATACCACTATAGATCCTAACCAAGCCTGGAAGGCTACCAAAAACACATTAAATATGCTCAGGAAAACAATTGGTTTATTAGTCTTCCAATATATAAAGGAGTATACAACGCACAGCAGTAAAAACAAACCCGATGCGGCACCTATCAAACGGTTGATATATTCTGTCCAGGTTCGGGCGGTATTAAATTCCTCAGGTAACAGGATAGATTTGTCGCTACGGATGCGCGTCGCCAATTGGCTATATCCAAAAATATCGAGCATTTTGGCAAACTTTTGGTTTTTGGCAAGGCGTTTATCCGAGTACGTTTTTTTGTAATTGGCCGGTAATTCTGAAATACTGGTTGGTGGTATATACCTTCCAAAGCATTTGGGCCAATCGGGGCAACCCATACCAGAGCCGGTGCTGCGCACTACTCCACCCGCCAATATCAATAAAAATAGCAGGATAATGGTTGTGAGATTAAACTTTAGAAACTTGTTCCCGGGTGCCTTTATGCTCATCTAAATATTTCTAACAAATTAGGGTACCTTTTAATTTGAAAATTTGAAAATTTACCAATTTGAAAATTAGTATTTTCAAATTGATAAATTCTTTAAATATCAAATTAGGAAAAGGTACCCTAAAGCATCAGATAAAATATAATATTATTTAACTTCTTCGTTGCTTTTTTGAGTACTAGTCCATTTGCTATGCTCCTCTAAACCTATAGGGTTGTCCTCAAAGTCGTGCGGAAGGTTAGAACTCATTGTTTCAGAAAGCGGCGTTGTTTGTGGTATAAAGTCATGCTCAGCGCCCGGCTTGCTGTAATCATACGGCCAACGGTAAACGGTTGGGATCTCGCCCGGCCAGTTACCATGTATATGCTCAACAGGTGTGGTCCACTCCAAGGTATTTGCGTTCCAAGGGTTTTGAGGCGCTTTTTTACCCCAAAAAATAGAGTGTACAAAGTTAAACAAGAAGGCTAACTGTGCTAATGCCGACATGATTGCCGCCCATGTAATAAATGTATTTACAGATAACCATTGTTTCATTGACTCAAACTCGGTGAACGCATAGTAACGGCGTGGTACACCATCCAAGCCCATAAAGTGCATTGGGAAGAATACCAGGTAAGCGCCGATGAAGGTTAACCAGAAGTGCAGGTAACCCAAACGTTCGTTCATCATACGACCAAACATTTTAGGGAACCAGTGATAAACACCCGCAAGCATACCAAATATAGCTGCCGAACCCATTACCAAGTGAAAGTGGGCTACTACGAAGTAAGTATCGTGCAGGTTGATATCCAACGCAGCATTACCTAAGAAGATACCGGTTAAACCACCAGAGATAAAAAATGAAACCATACCGATAGCAAACAACATAGCCGATGTAAAACGAATGTTACCGCGCCATAAAGTTGCAAGCCAGTTAAATGTTTTTACTGCCGATGGTACCGCGATGATCAATGTAGTGATCATGAACACACCGCCCAGGAACGGGTTCATACCCGTAACAAACATGTGGTGACCCCATACGATGAACGATAATACGGTGATACCTATAAGAGAGTAAACCATGGCGTGGTAACCAAAGATAGGTTTACGCGAATTTACCGACATAACCTCTGATGAGATACCCATCGCAGGCATAATTACAATATATACCTCCGGGTGGCCCAGGAACCAGAACAAGTGCTGGAACAAGATAGGGCTACCACCTTCGAAAGGTTGAACTTGTGAACTGTTCAATACAATTTCTGATAAGTAGAAACTGGTACCGAAGCTACGGTCAAATACCAATAGTACAACACCTGCTACTAACACCGGGAATGATAATACACCCAGCACAGCAGTTAAGAACAATGCCCATACAGATAGTGGCATTTTCCAAAGGTCCATACCTTTTGTACGCATGTTAAGGATGGTACTCACATAGTTTATACCAGCCATTAGCTGTGATGCGATGAAAAAGATCATACTGATCAGCCAAAGCGTCATACCCAAGCCCGAACCCGGCATAGCTTTAGGCAATGCAGATAAAGGTGGATATATAGTCCAGCCACCGCTGGCAGGGCCTTTTTGTATAAAGAATGATGATAACATGATACCACAGGCTATAAAGAAGAACCAGTATGATAACATGTTCATGAATGGCGATGCCATATCACGTACACCTAATTGCAATGGGATAAGTAAGTTGGCGAAGGTACCGCTTAAGCCTGCTGTTAATACAAAGAATACCATGATGGTACCGTGTATGGTAACCAATGCGAGGTAAAAGTTTGAATCTAAACGGCCACCAGGCGCAAAACGGCCTAATAATGTTTCCATTAAAGGGAACGCTTTATCTGGGTATGCTAATTGAATCCTGAACAGGATAGAAAGCATCATGGCGATGAATGCCATTGCAATACCTGTGATCAGGAATTGCTTGGCGATCATTTTGTGATCCATACTGAATACGTAAGTATTGAGGAAAGTTGCTTTATGGTGTCCGTGATCTTCTTCGTGATGTGATACTACGTGATCGTGAACTGTTAATGTTGACATACTCGCTAATCTTTTTGAATTAATTGTTTAACGCTAACCTGTTTGATTGTACTTCTTTTTTCTCTGCAGCAAATTTAAGGTCTTTCTTAATCGCGTCTGTCAGATATGGTTTCTGTTGGCTTAACCATGCTTGGTATTCAGCCTCGGTAACCACACGTACAACTTTTTTCATGTTGTAATGGGCTCCACCACATACCTTGTTGCAAAGTATCTCGTATTCAAAATTTGGCTTATCCAGTTTGATACGCATCTCTGCAGTAGTAATGGTTGGTTTAAATTTAAAGAAAGTTGGTAAACCCGGTACCGCGTTCAGTTGTACACGGAAGTGAGGCATATAAACGCTGTGGATAACATCCTGCGCGTGGATATTTAACCTGACGGATTTACGCACCGGTAAGTACATGGTATCAGCCTGAAGATCATCATAGCTATCTTTATCTTTAAAGTTGATACCTAATTTGTTTGTACCACTAACCAGTTTGTAGTCGGTTTTACCTAAGCGGGCATCTTTACCAGGATAACGTAACTCCCATGCAAACTGGTGGCCGGTAATATCAACATTGATAGAAGCAGGCTCGCCTTTTGCATCAACGTTATCGGTGATTTGCTGCCAGGTGAAGAAGCCGAAAATTACAAGGATAGTTAAAACGATAGCTGGTGCTATTGTCCAAACTTTCTCGATAGTGTTGTTATGTGGCAGGAAATGGCCACGGCGGTTTGCATTGTGACGATACTTGAACAGGAAGGTGAACAGTAAGACTTGTGTAACTACAAATACGATCATTGTTAACGTAGTTGTAGTCCAGAACATTTCATCCCATTTCACACCATGCTCTGAAGCTGCATCAGGCAATATCATGGCACCCTGTACGGTAAATTCCCAGTAAGCCCCGTATGCCCCTGCAATAAGGAATATAAGACAGCACACACCCATTACATTATCCCAGTTGATGGGGTTTTTGCTTTGTATCTGTTGCGTTAGATCGAAAACGCGAAGAATCTTACCAACTATACCGATAATAAAACAAACGATAAGGAAAAGCAGGATATAATAACCTGCAGTTGCCAAGCCGTTGTCTTTAACTGCATCTGTTGCAGTAGCACCGGCTGCCCCTGTACCCTGCGCAAAAAGCACGTTCGTGCCCAAAAGCATAAACACAGCTAAAAGAGAAGGTATTTTTTTAGAATTGAATAAATTTTTGAATCCCATTTTATTGGTTTTTTGAATTGCTGTATCCGGTTACAAATTTAACAATTATTATATGTGATGATGCAGGCTCTCTTGCAGGAACGGATGTTTTTTAGGGATAAGCGATGTAAACCTACTTAGCGCGGTTAATACCGAGAAAGTAAATAAACCAACAAAACCCAAAAATATACCTATTTCCTCAACACCAAAACCTGGTTTTTCAACGGTACCCGGCATAATCATAATGTAGTAGTCTAACCAATGGCCGGCTACTAATAGCAGACAGGTCCACATCATACGGCTTCTTACACGTTTAGCATCACGAGACATCAACAGTAACAACGGCGCTAAAAAGTTCATTACGATATTAAACCAGAACCAGAATTTGTACTCGGGCTCCCATCTTTTGTAGAAGTAAACAGACTCCTCGGGTATATTAGCATACCAGGTAAGGAAGAACTGTGCAAACCATACGTAAGTCCAAAAGATAGAGAAACCGAAGATCAGTTTACCTATACTGTGCATATGATCTACATGTAACCACTCCATATAACCTTTCTTTTGCAGGTGAATCATGATCAACGCCATGATAGCTAAACCGCTTACGTGCATTGCCGCCAAGTTGTACCAGCCAAACATGGTAGAAAACCAGTGTGCCTCTAATGACATGATAACACCGAACGCGAAAATTGGGAACGTAAAACCAAAAACCACCAGGAATATACATGCCAGTTTAAAACTTTTATCGTAGTTACGCATGCCGCCTTCCGTATCTTCATCAACCGAAGTTTTTGTTAAAGCCCAGCCAAAGTAGCTGTAGGCACCTAACAATACAATAAGCATTCCGTAGAAAAATTTGATTGTTAAAAATGGTGCTTTACCCGCGATGATAGCATCGTAGTTTTCGCTGCCAAGAGTGGTTAAGCCATGTGTAGCCCAGTGAGCATACAGGTATGGTACCATTTCTTTTTTACCGTGTTCAATAACTTCATGCTCGCTAAATAAGCCAAAAGTAATTACGGCTATTAAGATAATGCTTGCTAAAGGCAACACCTTGGCAAATGCCTGAGGGATCCTGATCAGGGATGCCGACCAACCGGCTTGTGCCGCGTACTGGTAAGCGCAAAAGAACACACCTGCTGTACAAACACAAACAAAGTAGTAAGACATTAGCAACAAGTTGCTATAAGTGTGTTGTACGTGTTCACCACCCAATATGAAGCCAAATGCAATTGCTATGATACCAATTACAATACCAACCAAACTCAATGTTTTGCTTGTGCCTGTGAATTGAAAACGTTCTTCTATACTATTATGAGTCTTCATTAAAAATTAATCTTATAAAGTTTGTAAATGGTGTACATACATAACTATCTTCCAGCGCTCTTCTGGTGCTATCTGTGATGCGTAAGAACCCATCGCATTTACACCATAAGTTATAGTATGATATATTTTTCCGTCTGTAAGGTCTTTCATTGCACCACCACGCGATGACTGGCCTTTTGAGTAAGATGGCGGCGCCGGGTAACCGTGCTGCACAACTAAACCATCACCCTGCCCGGTTAAACCATGGCATGGCGAGCAAAAGGTTGTAAAAAGCTTTTTACCCTCTGCAAAATGCTGCGGGGCGTTAGCAATAAGGTTGGTAACCTCAAGGCTTGCTTTATCATAGCCCTCACGGGTGTTTGAGTAATCAAAGCGTTTAAAGCCTAAGGGTATTGTACCTGCGGGCGGTAATTGCGCTGTTTTACCATCCTTAAAGTTTGGATTGGCCTGGTCCGGGTCAAATGCTGTATGTTCGTACATATTGGGAGCGTATTCCCAACCGGTACTACGCTTATCCTTGCACGATGTAATAACGATCGATGCAGCAATAACGATAGCCGTTGTGCCCAATATTCTAAGTTTATTCATAGCTAACATATTTTCTTTCGTTATGCTTTACTTCTACTGCTCCTGCTTGTTTTAATAAATTGGTAATATCCTCGTGCGGCACGTTTCCTTTAGCATCAATAGCTATTATAAAACGGTCGTCGGTTGCACGCAGGTCCATTACACGTGGCGCACGGCCAGGGAAAAGGTTGGTTGCTGCGAAGAACGTGAACGTCATACCAAACGCGGTGAAAAGGATAGTCCACTCGAATGTGAACGGTACAAAGTTTGGTATTGCAAAACTTGGTTTACCACCTATATTCATTGGCCAATCTTGCACAAGCATATAATATATCATGCTAAATATTACTGTAGCACCAAGGCAGCCAAAACAAAATGCCACGTAACCTAATCTCGAGTCTTTAATGCCCATTTTATCCTCAATACCGTGTATTGGCATTGGTGTATAAATGTCGTAGATAGGGATGCTGTTTTTCTGTAGGTTATCAATGCCCTGCATCATATCATCCGGGTCATCAAAAAGGCCTAATATCATTTTAGTCTTGCTCATTTTTATACTTTTTCGTAATCAGCCGAATCAACACTGTCAAATTTTGTTAACGATTCCTTGTAATACTGAACTTCGGCTGGCTCAAGATGGCCTTCTTCAATAAGTTTCTTCTTAGCCTGCTCACTTGATGTTTTGAGCAACAATTTAACCTCGGCAATAGCTACTGATGGTAGTACCCGCACAAATAACAGAAACATGGTAAAGAACAAACCGATAGAACCGATGAACACGCTCACATCAACCCAGGTTGGATAGAACATTGCCCAGCTTGATGGAATATAATCGCGGTGTAGCGAGGTTACAATAATTACGAAACGCTCGAACCACATACCTATATTAACGATGATTGACAGGAACCATGAGAATTTAATATTGGTACGCAAGTATTTTGACCAAAATAGCTGTGGCGAAATTACGTTACAGCTCATCATGCTCCAATAAGCCCACCAGTACGGGCCGGTTGCCCTGTTGATGAAAGCGTATTGCTCATACTCTACACCAGAGTACCACGCGATGAAAAACTCGGTTATATAAGCTACCCCCACGATAGAACCTGTTAATAAGATGATCTTATTCATCGATTCGATGTGGAACATGGTAATGTAGTTTTCTAAACCTAACACCTTACGGGTAACCAGCAATAGTGTTTGCACCATCGCGAAACCAGAGAAGATAGCACCCGCAACAAAGTATGGAGGGAAGATGGTGGTGTGCCATCCCGGCTCTAACGACGTAGCAAAGTCAAACGATACAATGGTGTGTACCGATAGTACCAGTGGTGTAGATATACCTGCAAGTATCAAAGATACGGTTTCGAAACGCTGCCAGGTTTTTAATGAACCTGTCCAGCCGAATGATAGTATTGAATAGATACGTTTGCGTAAGCCTGTTGCACGGTCACGGATCGAAGCGATGTCAGGCAATAAACCTGTGTACCAGAACAATAATGAAACCGAGAAGTAAGTTGAAATCGCGAACACGTCCATCATCAAAGCCGAGTTCCAGTTTACCCAAAGTGAACCGTACTGGTTTGGAAGCGGTAAAGTGTAGTATGCTAACCATGGGCGGCCCATGTGTGCTACAATATATGTAGCTGCACAAATTACCGCGAAAATGGTCATCGCCTCGGCAGACCGGTTAATGGAGTTACGCCAGTTTTGACGGAAGATCAATAGTACCGCCGAGATCAGTGTACCCGCGTGACCAATACCTACCCACCATACGAAACCGGTAATATCCCAAGCCCATCCTACAGTTTTGTTAAGCCCCCACGCGCCTAAGCCAAACCAAAAGGTGTAGCTGATAGACACTACCCATAACAATGAGCCTAATGATGATACGGTAAAACCGATCCACCACGCTTTGTTAGGTTTATTCTCTACAGGTAACAATATATCGTTAGTGATCTTGGCAAAGGTCATGTCTTTGCCCGTCATTAACGGTTCCCTGATTATTGATTCATGTTGATGAGCCATATGTTGTTATATATCTCGATGTAAAATTAAGCCAATGATTCAGTTCCGGTGTTCCTAACTTTCACCTGGTATCCAATACCCGGTTTTACGTTAAGTTCTTCAAGTACATAGTAAGTACGCTCGCTCTTCAAAGCTTTTGAAACTTCAGAGTTAGGGTCGTTCCTGTTACCAAACACGATAGCGTTTGCAGAACAAGTTTGCTGACAAGCAACTTTAACTTCGCCATCCCTTAGCGGGCGTTTTTCTATTTTAGCCTGTAATTTACCTGCTTGTATACGTTGCACACACATCGAGCATTTTTCCATAACCCCACGGAAACGTGTAGTAACATCGGGGTTAAGTACTAATTGTGTATGCACGTTATTTAAGTAATTATCAAAACGAGAATCGTTCCAATAGTTGAACCAGTTAAAGCGGCGCACCTTATACGGGCAGTTATTTGCACAGTAACGTGTACCAACACAACGGTTGTAAGCCATCATGTTTATACCTTCGCTTGAGTGCGTGGTAGCTAATACCGGGCAAACAGTTTCACAAGGTGCGTGGTCACAGTGCTGGCAAAGCATTGGCTGGTGAACAACGGTTACGTTGCTAAAGTCGGCCAGTTTCTCAATTTCTTTCTCTTGCGTTACTTTACCAGAACGGCTATCAACCTTAGCCTCGCCATTTTGTTCAAAGCTGTAGTAACGGTCAATACGGATCCAGTGCATCTCGCGGCGGCGGCCAACTTCGTCTTTACCAACAACAGGTATGTTGTTTTCTGCACTACATGCTACAACGCAAGCGCCACAACCTGTACATGCATTTAAGTCAATAGCCATAACCCAGTCATAAACAGGGCGAGCGTGGATGGTGTCTTCGTTAGTGTTCTCCCAAAGGTCAAACATCTTTTCTTCTTCACCTTCTTTACCGCTGCCTGCGCGTGCATCTTTCTTGTATTCGGTAAAGGTTGCTTCGCGGATAATGTTACGGCCCTCAAAAGAGTGATGCGTTTGTGTTTGCGAAAGCGGGAATATATCGCCTGTAGCTTTTACTGTTGCCGATGCGTTTGTTTGGAACGTACCGTTTAGGAAACTAAGGAATGGATATGCGTTTTTACCCACATTGTTACCAACAAGGCCTGCTGCAGTACGGCCGTAACCAACAGCTACAGATACTGTGCCCGGCGCCTGGCCCGGTTGTGATAATACCGGTAATGTTACCGTGTAACCATTCGCGCTAATCTCAACAACCTCAAATTCATCAAGGCCCATCTTTTTAATATCAGATGGAGACATCGCTACAAAGTTGTCCCAGGTAACTTTAGAAACCGGGTCAGGTAACTCTTGCAACCATGGGTTGTTTGCTTTTTTACCATCGCGCATTGCTGTATTCTGGTAAACCTGCAGCTCCACTTTACCACCTTCGGCAAGTTTAGCACTTTGGCCTAATATGGTTTGTGCAACCGCGTTAAGGTCATAGTTAAAGGTGTATGAACCGGCAGCAACAGGTGCTACCAATACAAAACCGGTTTGTAATAAGGTTTCCCAACCAGCCTGGCCAGATAAACCGCCTTTGGCTAATAAACTGGTGTTCCAATTATTTCTTACAAATGCGTAGTAATCTTTAGTTGCGCTATCAGCCCAAACCAACAGGCTATGCTCGGCCTGGCGGGTATTATTAACCGGGTTAATAGTTGGCTGCATTACCGTGTAGTAACCTTCTACAGAGCTATCATCACCCCACGACTCTAAATAGTTGTGGTTTGGGGCAATAATATTACAAAGTGCCGCGGTTTCATCGGTATGATCAGAGAATGAAACTTTTAAGCCTACATTCTTCAATGCATCAACAACTGCTGTTGCAATATGGTAATCATAAGCCGGGTTAGCATCAAGGAATAATGCTGCACCAACTGTACCTGCTTTAGCTTGTGTAATGAAATCAACAATGGCACCATCATTACCGGCGTACTGACGAGATGGATTGTCCAGATCGATAGTGGTGCCGTAGCTGCCTAATAAAGAGTTGATAGCATTTACCAAAACTTGTTTAGCAACATCGTTTGAGCCGGCTACAACTAAGGCTTTGCCTTTTGCTGCTTTAAGTTCTGCCGCTACTAATAAGATGGCTTTATCTGCGTTTACTGTAGTTAATTTTTTTGAACCCGGTAACGTTGTGCCAGATATAGCATTGTACAGGTTAACCAGGGCAACACCTTCTTCAGATGGTTTGATGGCGATACGCACATCTGCATTGGTACCGGTAAGGCTCATACCGCTCTCGAATTGGATGTGACGTGACATCTTTTTTTCTTCGAGCGATTTGTTATTACGGTTTGATACGTACTGGCGGGTAAATTCTTCACCGGAGATCCATGTTCCAAGAAAATCTGCCGCGAAGCTTACAATGATGTCAGCCTTATCAAAATTGTAGTGGGGCAATACCGCTTTACCAAAACTGTTTTGGTTAGCCTTTATAATACCTGTATAAGAAACTGCGTCGTACTGTACGTGTTTTGCAGTAGGATATTTTGCAATAAATTCAGCAATTACCGCTTGTGTAGACGGGCTGTGTACTGTTGATGAAACGATGCTGATGGTTTTGCCACTTGCTACAACCGCTGCAAGTTTGCTTTTTACAAAAGCATCAATCTCAGACCAACTGCTGTCGGTACCGTTCAATTGAGGGTCCTTAACGCGGCTGGTATCGTAAAGCTCAAGCACTGATGCTTGTGCCTGCGCACTTAAACCACCTTTTGATAAAAGATCTTTAGGGTTACCTTCAACCTTAATAGGGCGGCCTTCGCGGGTTTTAACCAAAATTGCGCTACCATCATAAGTAGATGTGTAGTAGTTAGCCACACCCAGGGTTATCTCCTCCGGTTTAATTAAGTAAGGGATCGATTTGTGTACCGGTACTTTTTGGCAAGCCGCTAATGTAACCGCACCAACACCAAAGCCTAATGCCTTTAAAAAGTCGCGACGGGGGGTTTTGCCCATAAGGCCGCCTCCGCTTAAAACCTCCTCGATAGGAATTGGCTCGGCAAATTCGTGCTTATTTTTCTCAACAAATTCTGGCGTTTTGTTCAGTTCTTCTAAACCTTTCCAGTATTTTTTATTGCTATCCATTTATAGTTATATAAACTGTAATGTACTGTTCTTAATAATTATTAGTAGTGGCACTTAGCACACTCAATACCGCCTAACACTGCTGCAGTAACTTTTTCACCCTTTTTAATTTTATCATGGGCAGCAAGTATGCTGTCGTAGTAAGCATTGCCTTTACCGTTAACCTCGGTACGTTTGTGACACTGGATACACCATTTCATGGTAAGTGGAGAATATTGATATACTTCCTTCATTTCCTGAATTTGGCCGTGGCAGGTTTGGCATTTTATTGCGCCAACTGTAACGTGTTGCGAATGGTTAAAGTAAGCCAGATCTGGCAGGTTGTGTATACGCACCCACTGGATTGGTTTTGATTTAGTACTATCGTATTTTGCGGTGTTAGGGTCGTAACCTAAAGCATCGTAAATTTTGCGGATCTCCGGTGATTCTGTCTTAACAACTTTGTGGCAGTTCATACAAACGTTCAACGATGGTATCGAAGCATGTTTGGATTTATATGCGCCTGAGTGGCAGTATTGACACTCTATTTTCATGGCACCAGCGTGTAACTGGTGCGAGTATTTGATAGGTTGTACCGGTTGATATCCCTGGTGAACGTTAGTATTCCACATGGTGATCCAGCTGAAGCTACCTAAGCCAACAACAGCACAAAGCACTAAAAAGAAAACAAGTTTTTTGTTTTTAAGAAGCTTTTTAACTATAGCTAATTTATCTACAGGTGCTTTCTCTCCCTCAACAACAACAACTTCTTCTTCTTCAAAAATCCCTTTTTTGTTAAGCAACAAACGCTCTAGCGTTGCAATTACTTTGTTTAAAACAAGGATAACCACGAACGCAATAACAATAACCCCTAATAAACTCCAAACAACTAAAGCACTTGGGCCTTTATCTTCGGCTACTACTGTGCCGCCTGCAGGTGCTTTTGCTTTATCGTCCTGAATTTTTTTCCAATCAGCACGGATATAAGTAATAACGTTACCAACATCTGCATCGGTCAACTCGGCAAATACTGTCATACCCGCCTGGTTGTACTCGTTATATATTTTAACGGCCTTGGGGTTTTTGGCAGCAATTAATGCCTGGTTGTTTTGGATCCATTTAGTTAGGTAAGCGTCATCAGTTTCTTCTGTTAACTGCGGACCTAAGGCCGGGCCGGTCATACGCACATCTATTTTGTGACACGCGGTACATTTTGCCTTAAATATAGCTTCACCTTTTGCTGCGTCTGTTTGCGCATGGGCTGTTAAGCCTACCACAACCAAACCGGCGACCAGTAAAACCGACCTTGAAAACTGTTTAATAATCAATGAGATATTTCTCATATAAAGTATTTATGCTAAATAATTTTTATATACAAGTGTTAAACTGACGTAAAGCTGTTTGATTTAGTCACTTTTACAGCTACAAAAGTATAATTTATTACAGTATCGCTGACAATATAATGACCGCAATGTCTAATTTATAATCGTTCTAAATTATAAATTAAACCCCTTTAAATTGCTGTAAACACTGTTTTTGCCAAAAGCAGGCAGTATCTGGAAAAAGAGAATATGTAAAGATACTTTGAAAACCTATTTATTGTTTTAAAATGCAGCTAATTATCCGCCACATTAACAATAACCGTATTAAAACTACAACAAATTTTAAAATCTACTAATAACTTCAAGTATTAATTGCCAATGTAACATCAGCAAAAATTAAAAAAGGCTGTTTGGATATCCAAACAGCCTTTTCAATTATGGTTATTAAATTATTGCTTTAAGATCCACGCAAATATCAACGGAACAACAATTGTCGCGTCGCTTTCTACAATAAATTTAGGGGTGTTGATGTCTAGTTTACCCCAGGTGATTTTTTCATTTGGCACAGCGCCCGAGTACGAACCATAAGAGGTTGTAGAATCGCTCACCTGGCAAAAATAACTCCAAAAAGGGATGTCGGTCATTTCCATATCCTGGTAAAGCATAGGCACCACACAAATTGGGAAATCGCCGGCAATACCGCCACCTATCTGGAAAAAGCCTACGCCTTTACCCCCCGAATTTTTCGGGTACCAATCGGCAAGCCATGCCATATATTCAATACCACTTTTCATTGTAGTGGCTTTTATTTCGTTTTTAATAACGTACGATGCGAAAATGTTACCCATAGTACTGTCTTCCCAACCCGGTACAACAATTGGCAGGTTTTTCTCTGCCGCTGCCAGCATCCATGAATTTTTAGGGTCAATCTCATAGTACTGCTCCAACTCGCCGCTTAGCAAGATCTTGTACATAAACTCATGCGGGAAATAACGTTCTCCAGCGGTATCAGCATCTTTCCAGATCTTGTAAATATGTTTCTGCAAACGGCGGAAGGCTTCTTCCTCGGGGATACAGGTATCAGTAACACGGTTGTAGTGATTCTCTAACAAATTCCACTCATCCTGCGGACTCAAATCGCGATAGTTAGGCACACGTTTGTAGTGCGAATGCGCTACCAGGTTCATTATATCCTCCTCCAGGTTTGCACCTGTACACGATATAATGTCAATTTTACCTTCGCGGATCATTTCGGCAAGTGAAATGCCCAGTTCTGCGGTGCTCATGGCACCTGCAATGGTCACCATCATTTTGCCGCCTTCGGTTAAATGTGTTTCGTAACCTTTGGCTGCATCCATTAATGCCGCTGCATTAAAATGCAGGTAGTTTTTCTCAATGAACTGAGATATAGGGCCTCTTGCTGTGCTCATATTATTTTACTATTGTTACTTTGCAAAAGTAGGTATTTTGCGCACATCAGAATTTTAAATTACAAATTCTACGAAACAAGTGCTTTAAAATTACCTTTATGGCACTACAGCACATGAAAAAAATCATCCTCATTTTACTATTATCCGCCCTTGTAATACCCGTTTTCGCACAGGTAAAGATCCTGCCGAAATTTATCCGCCGCATGTATTTTGAGAAGGATACCAGCAAACGCGGCAGCTTTGTAGTACTCCCCGTAATTAGTTCGGCACCCGAAACAGGTTTGGAGGCTGGCGGTTCGGCACTGTATTCTTTTTATACTGATACCCTCAGCAAAAAAACGCGAGTATCCAATATTTTTGCTTACGCGACATTGACTACCAAAGGCCAAAGCAGGGTAAACTTAAGCAGCAGCTACTGGGCGCCAAATAACAATTATCATTTTACGGGGGCCGTTGGCTACATCAATTTCCCTTTTGATTTTTACGGAATAGGCAACAATACCGCTAAAGCGGATGCCGACCGCCTGGGCCAAAAACGCGTCCGCTTAACGTTTACCGGGGAGAAAAAACTTGGCGACTATATTTACCTGGGATTGGTGGCCGGTGGCTACGATTACCGCTTCCACGACCAGGCACCCGGAGGCATTTTCGCTACCGACCCAACCATTGAGGGTAAAAACGGTGGTACCATCCTTTACTTTGGGCCAAGTTTTATACTGGATAGCCGTAACAACAATACCTACACTACCAGTGGCAGTACGCTTACCAGTTATTTAAATATTATGCATGGCGTGGGTGGCAATAGCAGTTACAGCGGTGGTTTTTTAAACATTGAGGTGACGCATTTTATAGCCCTTGGCAAAAAATTTGTGTTAGGGCTTGATGTACAAAGCCAGAACATGACAGGCAGCCAGTCGCCGTTTTACCTGTTGCCTGCCCTGGGTAGCGACGAGATGATGCGCGGCTACTACAATGGCCGTTTCCGCGACCGTAACCTTTTAGCCGGCCAAACCGAACTTCGCTACCGCATGAGCGAGCGTTTTGGCATTGTGGGCTTTATTGGCGGAGGAGAAGTTTTTAATAAGGACTTTGACATCAACCAGCTAAAGCCAAATTATGGTGGCGGCTTGCGCTACTTCTTTGATGTGCAAAAAGGCCTCAGCATCCGCATAGATTACGGCGTTGGCGAAAAACGCCCCGGCGAAAGTAGACAAAGTGGAGTATATGTGGGATTAGGGGAAGCGTTTTAATTTGGCTTATGGTTGATAGATGATGGTTCATAGGCTATTATCTCGTCTATTCTCCTTGATGAATAGAGACATAATTTTTACCATCCCAGTAAATCAAAGCGCCCGCTATTTCACTTCCATCCTGCAATGAATAGATGGATATAGCTGGGTGTGAAATTTTTACTTTCCTGCTTCCTTTAATATCCCCATCAGCGTTGAATGTTGTTTCATAAGCAACCTTTGCTTTATACAAACGCCATCCGTCTAACCAATTGGTATCATTAAAATCATCGCCTGCAAATTTAAACCCTGCACCAAAAATACAATGTTTGTTAGTACCGCCATTAATGATGAGTATGCCTTTTTTCTTACTTCTCTTATCAATTACCTGCACGGCTATATCCTGTATCTTATCCCCATTAAAATCAGCTTCTAAGAATTTGGGGTTAATGATTGCATAGCGCTCATTAAGTTTTTTATTGTTAAAAGACTTAATGAACCAAATCGGTAGCTCGGTTAATGTAAATGAGTTCATCAAAAAACAGAAACTCAATAATATTAATTTCATATTCAACGCGATTGATTATTTTACCTTTCCATGTGTATTAATGAGACTGTTTAATTAGCATATAGTTCACGGGTAAGGCAGTTCCCACTATGAACTATTCCCCTACACCTTTATCTTGAAATCTTCCTTCGCCTGCCCGGTTTTAAAAAATACCAGGCCTATCCAAAACAGGTCTACAGTAGCTGTTACCTGCGGGTGGGCTTTTATTTGTTCCCAGGCTTTTTTCATGCCATCGCTCCAGTAAATATCATCGAAGATCAGCATCGTGTCCTCGTGCACTTTTGGCAGGCACCATTCAAAGTATTTTAGGGTAGCATCGCGCTGGTGGTTGCCATCTATGTACACAAAATCAAGTTTGTCCAGCCCGGCAATAACACCCGGCAGGGTATCGTCAAAATTCCCAGTTACTACGTTTATATCCTTTATTCCCGCCCTGGTAAAAACATCTTTGGCAACGCCCGCGGTTTCGGGGCAGCCTTCTAAGGTGTATACTTTGGCTTTTGGCGCGGCGGCCTGCAGGTACAGTGTGGTAATACCCAAACAGGTGCCCAGTTCAACAATACTCGTGGGTTTAGTTGATGCCGCCAGGCGGTAAAGCAGCTTAGCCAGCTTAGGGGGTTTAAGCGCGTTCATGGTAATGGTGCTTATGGCTTTTTGCTTATTATTGTTCACATGCGAGCCGGCGCCCAGGTCGGTAACGTTAATGTAGCGGTCGTCCCTAAGCAATACGTCGCGCTCCGCCTCTATCTTCTCATATACAGGTTTATCAGCTTTATCATATATCACCTGGTCTACCAGGCGGTATACAAATGGCGAGTGCAAACCATGACGGTTTTTTGACGTAAGCCTGTGCAACAGATAATCTTTCGCGAACGTTAAATTAAACATAGCTGTAAAATTATTAAAAGGTTTAGTATTTTAGCATAACAGATATATGATAAATCCTACAGAAGTAAATTCACTTATCCGTTTACTGGACGACCCCGATGCTGAAATATTCGGCCACGTGCACGAAAAGCTACTTTCTTACGGTACAGAAGCTATAGATTACCTCGAAAGCGCTTTCGAACAAGCCTTTGACCCCATTCAACAGGAACGGATAGCCAATCTGGTACACGAGATCCAGTTCGGCACCGTAAAAAACGATCTGAAACTTTGGCACCAAAGCGGCGCTTTTGATCTGCTGCAGGGCATCCTCATCATTAACCGCTACCAATACCCTGATCTTGACGAGCAAAAGGTGATTAACCAGATAGAAGCCATAAAACGCGACGTTTGGATTCAAATGATGAACGAGGCCAGCCCCGTGGAGCAGGTAAAATTAATGAACCACGTTTTTTACAGCATCCACGGCTTTAGCGGCAACACCACCAACCACCGCGACCCGCAAAACAGCTATATAAGCCAGGTACTCGACATTAAAAAAGGCAACCAGATCTCATTAGCCATCATTTACTCCATTATCGCCCAAAAGCTGGACATTCCTATTTACGGTGTAAACCTGCCACAGCATTTTATACTGGCTTACCTTGATGAAAGCCGCGACAGCGAGTTTGAAGGCGGCATCCTGTTTTACATTAACGCGTTTAACAAAGGTTTCATTTTTGGCCGCAGAGATGTAGATATGTTTTTGAAGCAACTGAACCTGCAATTTGATAAGCAGTTTTACGAACCCTGCTCCAACTCAGACATTATTAAGCGTGTTATCCGCAACCTCATTAGCGCCTACGAACACTTGGGCTCATCAGAAAAGGTGGACGAGTTGAATGAGTTACTGCAGATAATGGGGGGATAACTCATTTAAATTTATGGTTCGCGAGTTAACTCACCCCCTGCCCCCTCTTTGCACAGCAGAGAGGGGGTGAATATTTCTCTAGTTTTTTTAACCCTCTTTGCGCAGCAGAGAGGGTTGGCGAGCGAAGTGATGTCCGGGTGAGTAAAATCGCCGATATTTTTCTATATTTAAGCAACGACTTACCCACTTAACAATTACTTTTGTAACCGCCCAATCGCGAAGTAACAAACATGATTACCAAACCCACCGTAGACCGCATAATGGAAGCCACAGATATTGTGGAGGTGATTGGCGAATTTGTACAATTAAAAAAGCGCGGGGCCAATTATGTGGGCCTTTCACCCTTTGTTAACGAGCGTACGCCGTCCTTCACGGTATCGCCGGCTAAGGGTATCTTTAAAGATTTCTCGTCGGGCAAAGGGGGCAGCGCCGTTACTTTTTTAATGGAGCTGGAGAAGTTCACCTACCCCGAAGCGCTGAAATGGCTGGCCAAAAAATACAGCATCGAGGTGGAGGAAACGGTTAATACCACCGAAAACCTGGAAGAGCAAAATCACCGCGAAAGTTTGATGATCGTGTCCGGCTTTGCGGCAAAATACTTCCACGAGAGTTTACTTGAAACCGACGAAGGCAAAAGCATAGGTTACAGCTATTTTAAAGAGCGCGGTTTTAGCAACGATACCATCAAGAAGTTTGAGTTGGGCTACTCGCCAGACCAATGGGAAGCCTTTACCGGAGAAGCCCTCAAACAAGGCTATAAGGAAGAATTTATTGTAGAGAGCGGGTTATCTGTTAAGCGAGATAACGGCTCGTTGTATGACCGTTACCGTGGCCGGGTAATGTTCCCCATCCATAGCTTTACGGGCAGGGTTATCGCCTTTGGTGGGCGTACCCTTAAAAGCGACAAGAATGTACCCAAGTACGTAAACTCTCCCGAGTCGGAGATCTATCATAAATCGAGCATCCTTTACGGGTTGTACTTCGCCAAAAAAGCAATCCGCGAGGAAGATAACTGTTATTTGGTTGAGGGTTATGCCGATGTGATCTCGGTACACCAGGCGGGGATAGAGAATGTGGTGGCATCATCGGGTACATCGTTAACCGTTGAGCAGATCAGGCTTATCGGTCGCCTTACCAAAAATATCACCATTTTGTATGACGGCGATGCGGCGGGCATCAAGGCATCGCTACGCGGATTGGATATGATATTGGAGGAAGGCCTTAACGTAAAAGTGGTGCTGTTCCCCGATGGGCACGATCCGGATTCTTTCGTGCAGAAATTTGGCACCAATGCCTTTAAAACTCACGTAGATAAAAACAAAAAAGATTTCATCCTATACAAAACCGAGATCCTGCTAAAGGATGTTGGGAACGACCCGATAAAAAAGGCCGAGGTTATCCGCGAAATAGTAGAAAGCATCGCCAAAATCCCCGATTCTATCAAGGCATCCGTATTCCTAAAAGAATGTAGTAACCGCCTGGAAATTGATGAACGCGCGTTGCTCACCGAGCTTAATAAAATGCGCCAGGCTAAGGCCAAAAAAGACAGCCAGCAGGCATACCAAGGCCGTAAACCCGAGCCATCGTCCGAAGACCTTTTATTTTTTGATGAGCCACAGGAGCACATTGCCAAAGAATCGGACACGCAGGAGCGCGAGATAGTCCGCCTGCTTTTAAACTACGGTAATAAAATGATCGATTGGGATGGTATTGCCAATACCTATATCGGCCCCTTTATGATAGCCGAACTGAGCGACGTGGAGTTTGAGCAACCGGAAACCAATAAGTTCATGGAGATTTACCGACAGGAGGTGGAGAACGGCGTACTTCCCGAGGAACAGCACTTTATCCATTACCATGATAAAGGCATAGTTGACCTGGTAGTAACCATGCTTGCCACCAAATACATCCTGAGCGAGAACTGGTACGAGATGCACAAAATTTTAGTACCCGATGAACAGGCGAACATGAAGGCGACTATCCTCGGTGCTATTTTTCATCTAAAAAAGCAAAAGGTTGGTAAGATATTGACACAAATTCGTAACGAGTTGCAAACTACTACAGGAGAGGTCGATCAGGAAATTCTGCTGAACCAATACATGCACATGAAAAAAGTGGAGAAAACAATCTCTGATTACTTAGGCTCGGTGATTATGAAATAATGGCATCCCACAACGATCTCGGCCAAAAAGGCGAAGCAATGGCGAAAGCCCACCTGGAGGCTACGGGGTACGAGATAATGGATGAGAACTGGACGTTCGGCAAAGCCGAGATAGACCTGATTGCCTATAAAGCCGGGATCATTATATTTACCGAAGTAAAAACCCGCACCGGCAATGCCTTTGGCGAACCCGAAGATTTTGTTGACGCCCGCAAGCAGCGTTTACTGGTAGAAGCTGCCGACGAGTACATATATTTGATGAACCACCAGGGAGAAGTTAGGTTTGATATAATATCTATCCTGTTTGACCGTAATAGTAACTACACATTAAAACATATTGAAGATGCCTTTTGGCCTTCTGCCATTTAAGATGAACAAACGTATAGCACTTTTCGCCATTATAGCGCTGCTGGCCTACAGCTGTAAAACCGATAAAAAAGACGACGAATTTACCATTAGCCCCAATGCGGGCAGCAACTACAAAAGCGGCGAACAAATTGCCCTGAAGATTGGTTATCCAAAGGATGTTAAGATAGATTCCGTTGTTTATTTATTGGATAGCACACGCGTTGGCTCGGCTAAAGACTCGGCCACGGTAACTGTTAAAACCGATAGCATTGCTCTTGGCGCGCGAGTAATTACCGCCAAGGTTTACCAGGGCGGTAAAAGTCAGGATCTTACGACAAACATCAACCTGCTTGCCGCCAAAGCACCGGAGCAGTTAGGTTTTGTGATAGAAAAGGTTTTCCCGCATGATACCTCCTCATATACCGAAGGTTTAGAATACCAGGACGGGATTTTATATGAAAGCGATGGCGGGCGTGCGGCAGAAGGAAATGGCCAGTCGAGCCTGCGTAAGGTTGACCTCACTACCGGCAAAGTACTTAAAATAACAAACATCGACCCAAAGATCTTCGCTGAAGGAATAGCTGTTATAGGCGATAAAATTGTACAACTTACCTACACCGAAAAGATCGGGTTTGTATACGATAAAAAAACGCTTACGCTAATTAGCAAATTTGACAACAATGTTGGCTTAGAGGGTTGGGGGATGACCCATGATGCTGACAAAATTTACATGGATGACAGCACCAACCGTATCTGGTTCCTGGATAAAGACACCTACCAGCAAAAAGGATTTATTGATGTGTATGACGATAAAGGCCCTATAAACGAACTAAATGAACTGGAATATATAGATGGTAAGATCTACGCTAATGTTTATCACCAGGATTATATTTTGGTAATAAACCCCAAAACCGGCGCTGTTGAGCAAAAGATAGACTTAACCAGCCTTTATCCTGAAGGGCAGCGCAATCCCCACGCCGATGTGCTGAACGGCATTGCATATGATAAAGTTACCAAACGCATTTTTATTACCGGTAAAAAGTGGGATAAATTATTCCAAGTAAAGTTTATAAAGAAATAAAAGGAAAGGCCGCGAAATTCGCGGCCTTTCCTTTTTAAAAAAATGGCTATACAAAGTTTTAAACTTGCAGCTTTTTCTTTTCGAAACTGCAGGGCGTTTATACTGCTTGCTGCAAACTTAAAACTGAACCTACCTCCATGCTTTGTATTGATTGATCAAACCATTGGTTGATGAATCGTGACTGATTATCTCTTCGTTGCCTTTAAGCTCGGGCAGGATCTTGCCAGCCAGTTGCTTACCTAATTCCACACCCCATTGGTCAAAGCTATAGATGTTCCAGATGATGCCCTGTACAAATATTTTGTGCTCATACATGGCTATCAGACTACCTAAAGTATGCGGCGTTATTTTTTTAACCAGGATAGAGTTTGTTGGGCGGTTACCTTCAAAAACTTTAAATGGTGCAATTTTCTCTATCTCATCTTCGCTTTTACCGGCCTTTTTCAATTCGTCAATTACCACTTCTTCGGTTTTACCGTTCATCAAAGCTTCGGTTTGGGCGAAGAAATTTGAGAGCAGCATGTTGTGGTGCTCGCCAAGCGGGTTGTGCGATTGTGCAGGCGCTATAAAGTCGCAAGGGATCAATTTTGTTCCCTGGTGTATCAACTGGTAAAAGGCATGCTGGCCGTTGGTGCCAGGCTCCCCCCATATAACGGGGCCGGTTTGGTAGTCTACATGCTTGCCATCACGGTCTACATGTTTACCGTTGCTCTCCATATCCCCTTGTTGGAAGTATGCCGCAAATCGGTGCATGTATTGGTCGTACGGAAGGATAGCTTGTGTTTCGGCTTCAAAAAAGTTGTTATGCCAGATACCTATCAGCGCTAAAATAGCAGGCAGGTTTTGCTCAAGTGGCGCAGTTTTAAAGTGGTTGTCCATGGTATGGGCGCCATCAAGCAAGGCTGTAAAATTATCAAAGCCAACGCTCAGGGAAATGGATAAACCTATCGCGCTCCACAAAGAGTAACGGCCGCCAACCCAATCCCAAAACTCAAACATGTTTTTTGTGTCGATACCAAATTTCTCAACACCCTCACTATTGGTAGATAATGCCGCGAAGTGTTTGGCCACATCCTCATCCTTACCACCGTTTTTAATGAACCAGTCGCGGGCGCTGTGTGCGTTTCCCATAGTTTCCTGCGTGGTAAATGTTTTTGACGCGATCAGGAACAGCGTAGTTTCCGGGTCAACCCCTTTTAAAGTCTCTACTATATGCGTCGCATCTACATTGGATACAAAGTGCATGGTTAAGTGGTTCTTATATGCTTTCAATGCTTCGGTAACCATCACCGGGCCCAAGTCTGATCCGCCGATGCCGATGTTTACCACATCAGTTATCGCTTTGCCGGTGTAACCCGTCCACGCGCCGCTAATGATGGCCTCGCTAAATTCTTTCATATGATCTAACACGCCGTTCACATCGGGCATTACATCTTTACCATCAACTAAAATTGGGGTATTACTGCGGTTACGTAATGCGATGTGCAAAACAGGGCGACCTTCGGTAACATTGATCGTTTCGCCGGAATACATGGCTTCAATTGCCTTGTTTACACCACACTCGCGTGCTAATTGGGTAAGTAGTGCAAGCGTTTCATCATTGATGCGGTTTTTGGAATAATCCACTAAAATATCCTCAAACTGAAGAGAGAATTTTTCAAATCGCTGATTATCAGTTTCAAATAATTCCTTTAAACTTTTTGATACGATATCGATGTAATGGTCGGTTAAATATTTGTACGATTGGGTGCGCGTGAAATCAATATTTGGCAGCATAGTTGTGATGTTTTTTGTAAAAATAACAAGTTAAAACTGCGCCCGGCTTTAAATGTGAAAAAAGGACAGTTTGGTGCTATTTATACACTTATCAACAATGCCTACATAGTGTTTGTTTTACACCAATAGAATTGTCATTTCAATAACAAATGTTAAATAATTTTTAGAAAGTAAAAATAAATATTTAATATATTTGCGGTGTTAGTAAATAAACCAGGTATTTTTCATCATTTTCTTAATTCGTTTTTTAAATACACCATACCATGTTCGAAAAACTTTTTTTGCTCGTAAAAAATAACGCTGATACGGCTGTTATTAACAACCCGGTAATTGCGGTGGGAGATCGCGAGTCGGTAATCAATGAGGCATCAAGCTCTATCATAGAGGTTTTAAAAAACCAGATGGATAGCGGCAAGTTAAAAGACCTTGTTAAATATTTTCAGTTTTCGGCCATTTATGAAAACCCGCTTATTACAAGTGCGGTTAACAGGTTTGCCAACAAGCTAAATAATTTTTATAACATCAGTACCACAGAGGCTATGGCTATTGCCGGTAGTTTGATACCCCCGGTTATGCACCAGTTGATGGAGCAATCTAAAGGTGATCAGAACAAAGAGTTTGCATTAAGCACCATACTATCTAAGGTTAGCGGTAATAACGTTGTCAATATGGGTATGTTGCTAAACCAGATGCGTATAGCGTAAGCTTAAACTATTTTACAATGAGGCCTGCAATTAAATTGTAGGCCTTTTTTTATTGGCCTAACCGCAATTTTATATATTTGCCATTATGACAAAAGAGAACATGCAGGATTTAAGGGATAGAACAACTTCCCTGAGGAGGCATCTTTGACATCGATACCAAACTCGATGCCATGCAAAAGGAACAGGATATAACCTTAGGCCCAAACTTTTGGGACCATCCTAAAGATGCCGAAAAGGTTTTGGCATCCATAAAAACAAAAAAAATATGGACCGACGCTTTCCATAAAGTAGTTTCGCTTGTAGAAGATACCAACGTGCTGTTCGAGTTTTTCCAAAGTGGCGATGCTACCGAGGGCGAAATGAACGACCAATACGCGCAGGCCTTAACTGCCGTTGAGGAGCTTGAATTTAAAAACATGCTTAGCGCCGAGGAAGATCAGTTTAACGCCGTGCTGCAAATTACAGCTGGCGCCGGTGGTACCGAAAGCTGCGATTGGGCCGGTATGCTGATGCGTATGTACATTATGTGGGCCGAAAAGAATGGGCATAAAGTATCTGAACAGGATTACCAGGAAGGTGACGTGGCCGGTGTAAAAACAGTTACGCTGCAAATAGAGGGTGAGTTTGCTTATGGTTACCTGAAAGGCGAAAATGGCGTCCACCGTTTGGTGCGCATTTCACCATTTGATTCTAACGCCAAGCGCCATACCTCATTTGCTTCAGTATATGTTTACCCTTTGGTAGATGATACCATAGATATTGAAGTGAAGGATGCCGATATTGAATTTGAAACCTTCCGCGCAGGTGGTGCGGGTGGCCAAAACGTAAATAAGGTAGAAACTGCCGTACGTTTATACCACAAGCCATCGGGTATCATCATCAAAAACCAGGAGTCGCGCTCGCAATTACAGAATAAAGAGAACGCTATCCGCTTGCTAAAATCACAGTTGTATGAAGCTGAAATGCGCAAACGTGCAGAGGCATCAAGCGCGGTGGAAGGCAACAAGAAAAAGATAGAATGGGGGTCTCAGATCCGCAACTATGTGTTACACCCGTACAAGCTGGTTAAAGACCTCCGTACAGATCACGAAACATCTAACGCCGCCGCTGTACTGGATGGCGACCTGAACGAATTCCTGAAATCGTACCTGATGGAATTTGGAGGGCCGAAAAATTAAACCCGTTTGTCATCCTAAGCTTGTAGAAGGATTTCACGAGAGGTGCTAAAACAAGTTCAGCATAACATTCTTAGATTATTACAAAAAACGATGCTGAACACCACAGCACCGCTTTTTGTTGATGTAAGTTGTAACTTACCTTTACCAATTCTACTTTTTATAATGAAGTATATTTTAACCGCATTGATATTGACTGCCACTACAACCATAGCCTTTAGCCAGGAACAAAAGCCTTTACCGCTTTATCCAAAAGGCGTTCCTAACAGCAAGCCCACTCCTGCAAGCTACAAGGAAACCATGAATGGTACTTACCGGATAACCAATGTAAGTACGCCGACATTAACCCCTTACCTGCCTGCAAAAGGCACAGCCAACGGTACGGCCGTTATTATTTGCCCTGGTGGTGGGTACGGCGGGCTGGCATCAGCTCATGAAGGTTTCGCGATAGCTAAAGAATTCAATAAAATTGGCGTTACAGCATATGTGTTAAAATACCGCTTACCAAGTGATAGCGTTATGGTTGATAAAACCATTGGCCCGTTACAAGATGCACAGCGAGCCATACAAATGGTTAGGCAGGATGCAGCCAAATGGGGTATTAATCCAAATCGCATCGGCATTATCGGCTTCTCGGCGGGGGGACACCTCGCATCAACCGAGGGGACGCATTTTAATAAGATAGTGATTGATAATAAAGATAACATCAGCGTTCGCCCTGATTTTATGATGCTGATTTACCCCGTGATAACCTTTGGCGAAAAGGCCCACGTTGGCTCACGCGAGAGCCTGATAGGCAAGAACGCAACACAGGATCAGATCGACCTATACTCGAACGAGAAACAGGTAACCGCCAATACGCCGCCAACCTTTATCGTCCACGCCGAAGATGACGATGTGGTACCTGTAGAAAATGCTTTATTAATGTACGAGGCACTATTAAAAAATAAAGTAAAAACCGAAATGCACCTGTTCCCCGCTGGTGGCCATGGATTTGGCTTGGTAAATTCCAAAAGCAAGGGTTTATGGTTTGATTGGGCGAAGACCTGGATGGGTGATAATGGGTGGTTAACTAAGTAATTAATCGGCTTTTTTGGGAGCGAGAACCACGTTTTTCACTTTCAAAAATGAAACAGCAATCCCAGCCAAAATTATCACACCACCAATAATTTCTTTTACATGCAGTGTTTCGCCCAATAAGCCAATGGCTAAAAAACCTGCTATAACGGTTTGGCCGAGCAGGGCTATCGCTACCCTGGTCGATTCGAGGTAACGTAACGAATGATTGATGGTAAGCCAACCTATCAACTGGCAAAGCATCCCCATCCCCAGGAAACAACCCCAGGTACCGGTATCAAAGCCTGTTAGCGCATCGCCACGGATTAATGCTATAGTTAACAGAAACACGGCCGCCCCAAGCATATTGTAAAACATAAAAGTGAAGGTATCTATATGTTTTATAATGCCTTTAGTGATCATGAGGTAAGCGGCGTAAAGCATACTGGCAGCCACAGCATACAATATGCCCGAACTAAATTGCAGGTGCAGCACATTATCGTACCCTACCAATATCACCATTCCAATAACCGCCACAAACGTGCCCGCCCAAAACAACTTGCCTGCTTTATGTTTAAATAGTATATAACTCATTAGCCCTACCCAAACCGGCGCGAGATTAGCCAATAAGGTTGAGATAGTAGCGCTGATCTTAAGTAACGATATATTCCACACGGCAATATCAGCCCCAAAAACAACGCCGCCAATAATGGTGATGATAAGCGCCCGGCGGGTAGTTTTCAATTTGCCTTTTAAAATGCAATAGGGTAGCAGCAACAACCACGCAATAAATATCCTGTAAAAGCCCGATGTAATGGCCGGCGAAGCGGCAAGCTTTACAAATATTGGCGAAAAGGAAATGCACACAATGCCAATAACAAGGCTCAGTTTGGGTTTCATCAGATTTTATTGAGCTGCAAACATAGCTCGTCTGAACCGGAATTTTAAAGGAATTTATAGAACGGAAGTGAAAATTATTCTGCTCATTGTTAAATTCCTAAAATTAGAGTTCTGACAAAATTTTCACACCCCCTGTATCACAAGCAACTTTTTTAACGTATAGTACAAACAACACCATTAAATAAACAGATTATGAAAAAGTTAACATTTACCTCCATGGCTCTCTTAACACTTTTACTTAGCGCTTGCTTAAAAAAAGACGACAATTGCTGCAGAACAGGGTACCAGCAATATTTTGTCACCGAACGAAACGGCCTATCGGTTTATGCAGAGCCATTCAGCAAAAAAATTGGTACCGACTCCATTTCTGTTTTAGGCCTTAGCAGGGATGCCGGTATTAAAATGCACATCAAATATACCGGTAAAGGGACTTACGCGTTAACCGGCAACCAGGCAAAATACTATCAGATAGTTGGTAACGATACCGTAAGCCGTTACTACGCAGGGATTGCTGTAGGCAGCACGCTTGAAGTTACCGACGTAGATTCAACCGTGAAAGCCATTACAGGGAAATTCACTTTAAAATTTAAACGCACGTTCCCCGCTACATCAAGCATTTATCCAGATAGCGTTAAATTCACTAAAGGCAGTTTTTTAATTTACCTGCCTCGCTAATTTATCTTTAGCCCCACTAAACCCTCCCCGCTTGGGGAGAGTTTTAGGCATTATAAAATATATTTTTAAAAAGTCTCCCCTGCCGGGGGTGAATAGAGGGGGGCTTTTTAGCAAATAATTGTATTTTTACCGCTCTAATACTTTTTACATGAGCACTCGTACAAAAATTAAAGCACTACTTGAAAGCGGTAAAACCGATATTGATGTTACTGTTAAAGGATGGGTACGTACCTTCCGTAACAACCAGTTTATTGCTTTAAATGATGGCTCTACCAATAGCAACCTACAAATTGTTGTTGATTTTGAAAACACCGACCCTGCCATATTAAAACGCATCACTACAGGCGCGGCGCTTAGTGTTAGCGGCAGGTTATTAGCATCGTTAGGTAAAGGCCAAAGTGTTGATGTTAAAGCCACCAGCATCGAGATTTTGGGCGATAGCGACCCGGAGAAATACCCGCTGCAACCTAAAAAACATAGCCTTGAATTTTTACGCGAGATAGCGCACCTACGTTTCCGTACCAGTACTTTTGGCGCTATTTTCAGGGTGCGTAACACGCTGTCATACGCTACCCATACCTTTTTCCAGGAACGTGGGTTTGTTTATCTTCACACGCCAATCATTACTCAATCCGATGCAGAGGGTGCTGGAGAAGCATTCCACGTCACCAACTTCGACCTGGCTAATGTGCCACGTACCAACACCGGCGAGGTAGATTATAAGCAAGATTTCTTTGGTAAATCAACAAATTTAACCGTATCTGGACAGCTTGAGGCCGAACTTGGTGCTATGGCGCTGAGTGATATTTATACCTTCGGCCCTACCTTCCGTGCCGAAAACTCTAACACTACCCGCCACCTTGCCGAGTTTTGGATGATAGAGCCGGAAATGGCTTTCTATGATCTGAAAGACAACGCCGATTTGGCTGAAGACCTGCTTAAATATGTTATCCGCTACGCACTGGATAAAAACAAAGAAGATATTGAGTTTTTAACCCAACGTTTGCTTGACGAAGAAAAACAAAAACCACAGCAGGACCGCTCTGACCTTAACCTGTTAGAGAAACTACAGTTTTGTTTGGATAACGATTTTGAACGCCTGACTTATACTGAGGCCATCGAGATCCTAAAAGAATCTACCCCAAATAAAAAGAAGAAATTCCAGTATCTGATAGAAGGCTGGGGTACCGACCTGCAATCGGAACATGAGCGTTACCTGGTTGAGAAACACTTCAAAAAACCGGTGATCCTTACCGATTACCCCAAAGAGATAAAATCATTTTACATGCGCCAGAACGACGACGGTAAAACCGTTGCCGCTATGGATATCCTGTTCCCGGGCATTGGCGAAATAGTAGGTGGTTCGCAACGTGAAGAACGTTTGGATAGGCTTGAACAACGCATGGACGAGATAGGCATCTCTAAAGATGAGCTGTGGTGGTACCTGGATACCCGCCGTTACGGTGGCTGCCCGCACTCCGGCTTTGGTTTGGGTTTTGAGCGTTTGGTACTTTTTGTTACCGGCATGAGTAACATCCGCGACGTAATCCCTTTCCCACGGTTCCCAAAGAACGCGGAATTTTAAACCGCTGATTCAGTTATTTTGATGATACTGATGAATTGTTTCCTTAGTTAGATTAACATGATCACGCTTGATAAGCTAAAGATATATAAAAACTATGGTGGGGATGTTGATGGTTGGATAAGGATGAACGCAAATAGCAAAGATATTACTGACGAAGATTGGTACTTAATTTTAAGTTTATTGCAAGATCTCTTTATTGTGAAAAGTGGGCTTGCCGCCGAGGCTTTTATTTTGAAATTAGATAATAAGTAAGTATAAAAAATTGACACTGAGGCAAGCATAATCTTTCTAGGATCCTTAGTAAAATAATAACTATTCCCCGTGCCTGTCATCCAACTCAAAACCCATATCACAGCCTCTGTTGAGCGATGTTTCGATGTTGCCAGGGATATTGATATACATGTGGCATCCACCGCTCATACCGGCGAACGAGCCATTGCAGGTCGCACCAGCGGCTTGATTGAATTGGGTGAAACGGTTACCTGGCGGGCTAAGCACTTTGGCATCCGGCAAAACCTCACATCAAAAATAACAGAGTTTAACTCTCCTAATTTCTTTGCAGATAAAATGGTTGCGGGCGCTTTCAAAAGCTTCAGGCACGAACATTACTTTGCTGAAGAGAGAAAGCAAACCGTAATGCGGGATGTATTTTTTTTTGAATCGCCTTTAGGCTTACTTGGTAAGTTAGCAAACTGGCTATTCTTGAAAAGATATATGACCGGATTGCTTGTTAAACGTAATCTTGTCATTAAAGAGATGTCGGAGAAGGATTAAATTTTGGCTAAAGCCAATGGCAATGATGCCTCTCCGATTATAAATAAATTTTTTATTGGTTTAGGAAATTAACATACTGGCTTTAGCCGAACTCTTAATCCTCCAATCGGTGTAATCATTTTACAATCAGTATAATCTAAAATCACTCCCTTTTGTAATCCTTATGCACAATTAAAAAGCTGGCGCGTTCTTCTTTGTGGAAGGGGATATCCCAGTTGCCCTGGTAGCTTATTTTAATGGGGAGTAGCTGGTCGTTGAATTTGTTGAGTTCGATATTCATCTGCACATTAAAATCAAACAGCATGTTACTGTATTTCATATCAATATAACGGCCCAGGATCTCAAAATTATTTACGTCAAAAATAGTGGTCATCTCCTGTATCATCACATCATCAGTAGCGGTACTTGGCTTACGCTTTACTTTAAAGCGATATACGGGAATGCTATCGAGGTACTTACCACGGGCAAATTCAAAGCTATAAAACTGCCTTAACTCCGGTCCGAAAATTTCTGTTTTACTACTGATGAACGGAATGCCGTTTACCCGCCTGCCGGGTGTAAATACCAGCGTTTTCAGCTTGTCTTTATAGCCCTCGTTTTTGCCTTTATTCTCTGCGGATGTACCCTCACTTTTTACATAATCGGAGTTGTAGGCATTCATAAAAATATAGTCGAACATTTCTACGGTATACAACTGGTACTTACCGTTCTTTTTAAATACGTTGCCACTATCACGCTTAGCGGTGTATTCTATTTGATGTTTGCCCTTGCTATTGCTGTGCAGCAAGCGCCGGTAAACTTTACCATCAACCTTATTCCTTTTATCGTATGTGAAAATACGATTCTCGGCAGTAAAGGCGTAATATTTCATGTTTTGAAACGCTTTGTAAAAGCTGGTATCGTTCATTACCGCGTCAATAAAGTCCTGCGTGTTTAAACGATGAGAGCGGATATTTACAGCTGAATCAATAACAATGGTAAGAATAGTATCGGGGTTAAAACGCGGGATCTGCTGCGCTTTAGAGGTGAGTGCAGAGAGGAGTAAGCAGAAAGCTAAAAGTAGTTTTTTGTTCATATAATAATCCATAGTCGATAGTTTCACAGACCATCACTTATAAAGAACATTACAGTGATACAAAAGTTTTTAATGTCTATCGACTAATTACCTAACTGCTTTACAGCAAGGTATGCCATTAAGCCAACGCTTTGCTCCAGCGCGCTTTCTTCAACATCAAACGTTGGGGTATGTACTGATGACGTAATACCGCGGCTTTCGTTACGTGTGCCCAAGCGATAAAAGCAAGAATCTGCCACCTGCGAGTAGTAGGCAAAGTCTTCGGCGGCCATCCAGATATCCAGGTCGAGCACGTTCTCTTTACCCAAATAATCCTCGGCATGGCCGCGGGTGCTGGCGGTTAGTTTTTCTTCATTAATCAAAAATGGGTATCCCCTTATGATATTAAATTCGCAACTTCCACCCATACTTTCGGCGATACCTTCTGCCATTTTTTTGATCTTGATATGGGCCTCAGAACGCCATTTTTCGTCCATAGTTCGGAACGTACCTTCCAAATAAACTTCGTTTGGTATAACGTTGGTTGCGCCGTTAGCGATCACCTTCCCAAAGGATAATACCGACGGACTTTTAGGGTCTGCAGAGCGGCTTACAATAGTTTGAAGGGCAGTAATAATATGCGCGGTAATTACTACCGGGTCTACGTTCTGTTGTGGTTGTGCACCATGGCCACCCCTGCCCCTTACGGTGACATAAAGTTCATCAGTTGATGCCATATACTTGCCCGCGCGGAAACCTACTTTACCTGCGTCTATAAACGGCATAACATGCTGCCCTATTACGGCCTGTGGTTTTGGATTTTCTAACACCCCCTCCTGGATCATCAGGCTGGCGCCACCGGGTAGTTTCTCTTCTGCCGGTTGAAAAATGAACTTAACAGTACCGCCAAATTCACCTTTAAGATCGGTTAATATCTTAGCAACACCCAGTAATGATGAGGTATGCACATCGTGCCCGCAAGCGTGCATTACACCCGGGTTTTGAGATTTATAGGGAACATCATTAGCTTCCAATATCGGCAGGGCATCCATATCGGCACGGAGGGCAACTACCTGGTCAGACGGTTTGTCGCCTTTTAGCAGGGCAACCAAACCGGTATCGGCCATTTTATGATATTCCAACCCAAGTTCTTCCAACTTATTTGCTACAAACACCGATGTTTCTACCTCGTGGAAAGACAATTCGGGGTGCGAATGCAAATGCCTGCGGTTAGCCACTACATCATCAAAAATATCTTTTGCTATTTGCTGTATTTTTTCTTTAATCATTAGTGATAACCGTTTTGGGTGGATTGATTTTTTCTGAGATAATAAACATTACCGGGAACCATGGCTTCAGTTGTTCCTTCATACGCTCCGCTTCAATACGTGAACGGAAATCGCCAGCACGTACTTTAAAGTTTGGCTCTTTGTACACAATATAGGTACGCATTTCCGGGAACTCTTTATTGAACTTGGCCTGCGCGTTAAACGCCGAACTACGGTTGCTACCACTATAGATTTGCACGCGGTAACCGTACGATGATGAGTACCCCGTTGTGCCACCGCCGCTTTTATTAAGCGTTGCCCGCTTGGCTAACAAGGTATCAAAAAATGGCGGTGCCACTACTTGTACCTTGCCACGGGTAGTTTGTGCCGATACCCCGAATGTGGCCAGTAGAAGCATTAAAAAAAAACAATATTTGATGAGGCTTATCGGAGCTTTATAATCAAACATTGCTTTTTTCATTTTTAGTAAATTTTTTATTAAGGCCATCCCTTCCGGGGAGGGTTGGGTGGGGCTAGTTATTAATTCATTCCCAAGCCGTGGCAGCTTTTGTATTTTTTGCCGCTACCACATGGGCATGGGTCATTCCTGCCTATTTTTTGCTCAACCTTTACTGGGGTTGGTTTTTGTATTTCGCGGGTGTCTTCCATCGGCATGCCGTTAGCTTCGCTTACCAGTTCGGGTTTTGAAGTACGCATGTTTTTCAGGTCGAGTTTTGGCTGAGGTTTTGCCTCGCGCACCTGTTCAGGCTCCTGCTGAACCGGGATACCCCCCCTAAACAGGAAGCTAACCAGCTCCTTGTTCACGTTTGATAACATCTGGCGGAACAATTCAAAAGCCTCAAACTTGTAAACCAACAGCGGGTCTTTTTGTTCGTAAACCGCGTTTTGTACAGACTGCTTTAATTCATCCATTTCGCGCAAGTGTTCTTTCCAGGCATCATCGATCAAGTAAAGGGTAACGTTTTTCTCAAACGATTTAAATACCTCTAACCCTTTATTCTCAACCGCTTTTTTCAACGGTACCGATACCTGTAAACCGTGGATCCCATCAGAAAAAGGCACTACGATGTTCTCCACATACTGGCCACGGGTATCATAAACGTCTTTTATAACCGGGTAAGCCTGTTGGGCAATAGCTTCTGCTTTATGTTTGTAAAAGTCTGTTATTTCTAAGAAAGTGCTTTCTACAAGATCAGGGATAGATGTCGCGCTAAACTCTTCTGCATTTACCTGCGTATCTAACGAGAACAAACGGATAACTTCCATTTGGAAACCCTCGTAATTGTTGCCCTCTTTGTATTCGGTAACTACATCATCAATTACATCAAAAATTGTGTTACTCAAATCTACGTCAAGGCGCTCGCCAAATAACGCGTTCTTACGTTTGGCGTAAATAACGGTACGCTGCGAGTTCATCACATCGTCATACTCCAGCAAACGCTTACGGATACCAAAGTTGTTCTCTTCTACTTTCTTCTGCGCGCGCTCTATAGATTTTGAGATCATGGAGTGCTGGATAACTTCACCCTCTTCGATACCCATGCGTACCATTAGGTTGGAGATTCGCTCTGATCCGAATAAACGCATCAGGTTATCCTCTAACGATACAAAGAACTGAGACGAACCCGGGTCACCCTGCCTACCGGCACGGCCACGCAACTGCCTGTCTACACGGCGGCTTTCGTGGCGTTCGGTACCTACAATGGCTAAACCACCGGCCTCTTTTACATTTGGCCCTAATTTTATATCTGTACCACGGCCTGCCATATTGGTAGCAATGGTTACAGTACTTGTCTGTCCAGCCTCGGCAACAATATCCGCCTCTTTCTGGTGCATTTTGGCATTTAGTACGTTGTGTTTGATACCACGAAGCTTAAGCATACGGCTCAATAACTCCGAGATCTCTACCGAAGTTGTACCCACCAGTACCGGGCGACCAGCCTGTGTTAATTTTACTATTTCATCGGCAACGGCATTATATTTCTCGCGGATGGTACGGTAAACCAAATCCTGCATATCTGCACGGCTGGTTGCCGTATTGGTTGGTATCTCTACCACATCCAGTTTATAGATCTGCCAAAACTCACCCGCTTCGGTAACGGCGGTACCTGTCATACCACAAAGTTTGTGGTACATCCTGAAGTAGTTTTGCAGCGTTACAGTCGCGAATGTTTGTGTAGCATCCTCTACTTTAACATTTTCTTTAGCCTCGATAGCCTGGTGTAATCCATCAGAATAACGGCGGCCATCCAATACACGGCCGGTTTGCTCATCAACAATTTTTACTTTCCCATCATCAAGGATGTATTCGGTATCTTTTTCAAACAGGGTATAAGCCTTAAGCAATTGGTTAACCGAGTGGATCCGCTCAGATTTAATAGAAAAATCGCGCATCAGCTCATCTTTCTTAGCTATCTTCTCTTCTGCCGGGGCGTCAGATTTTTCGATGTTAGCGATCTCGGTACCAACGTCAGGCATCACAAAGAAGTGTGGGTCTTCGCCCGATGCTGTGATCAATTCGATGCCTTTTTCAGAAAGCTCTACCGAATTGCTTTTCTCATCAATGATGAAGAACAACTCCGAATCGACCCTTGGCATTTCTTTGCCCTGATCCTGCATGTAGTGGTTCTCTGTTTTTTGCAGAACGGTACGGTTACCACTCTCGCTCAGGAATTTTATTAATGCTTTGCTTTTCGGTAATGCACGGTGCGCACGTAACAATGCTAAACCACCATCCTCAATGCCGGTGTTACCATCATTGATTGCCTTTTTGGCTTCGTTCAATACGGTGTTTACGTAAGCTTTTTGGGCATTAACTAAACGCTCGATACGCGGCTTCAACTCATAAAACTCATGCTCATCACCACGAGGAATTGGGCCGGAGATAATAAGGGGTGTACGCGCATCATCAATTAATACCGAATCGACCTCATCCACCATGGCATAGTGCAGTTTGCGCTGTACCAGTTCTTCGGGGCTGCGTGTCATATTGTCACGCAGATAGTCAAAACCAAATTCGTTGTTGGTACCAAAAATAATATCGGCTAAATAAGCTTTACGGCGTTCTTCAGAGTTTGGTTCGTGTTTGTCAATACAATCAACCGCCAAACCGTGGAACTCGTATAATGGCCCCATCCACTCGCTATCGCGTCGTGCCAGGTAATCATTCACGGTTACAATGTGTACACCCTGGCCTGCAAGCGCGTTAAGGTAAGCAGGCAGCGTGGCTACCAACGTTTTACCCTCACCTGTAGCCATCTCAGCTATTTTACCCTGGTGCAATACAATACCACCAATAAGCTGTACATCGTAATGTACCATGTTCCAGGTAACCTCGTTGCCGGCAGCCAACCATGTGTTATGGTGGGTAGCTTTATCGCCTTTAATAATAACGTTACCTTTTTTAGCGGCAAGTTCACGGTCAAACTCGGTAGCGGTAACCTCAATCGTTTTGTTTTCGGCAAACCTGCGCGATGTTTCTTTTACCACGGCAAATGCCTCCGGTAAAATATTCGCTAAAATATCTTCAAGTTCTTTATTGCGGTCTTTCTCCAGCGTATCTAACTGTGTGTACAGGGCAACCTTTTCGCTTACCTCCATATCCAGTTCAGTTTCGGTACGGTTTTTTATAGCCTGTATCTCGCCGTCGATACCCGCAAGGCCGGCAGCAATTGTTTCTTTAAATTCTATGGTTTTGGCCCGTAGCTCATCATTACTCAACTGATCAAGCTTGGCATAAGCAGCTTTAACTTTCTCAACTATCGGCAAAATGCCTTTAACGTCTCGTTCTGATTTGCTTCCAAAAAGCTTACTAAAAAAATCTAACATATTGTTTTTATATAATGCACCAAACTCAATAATTGCGCCAGTGCAATTTTAAAGTCATTTTGACATGCAAAGGTACGATTTTTTGCTTTTACACAGGGCATCAAGTAACAAGTATCAAGTACATAGACGGGATTTAATGACAAAAAATATAGAAAAGCAGTCTTGATACTTGATACTAATTACTTGATACTGCAAAAAACCTATATTTGCCCGCATGAACATCCTGATCCTTGGTTCGGGCGGAAGGGAAAGCGCCTTCGCCTGGAAAATTTCACAAAGCCCAAAATGCGATAAACTTTTTATTGCACCGGGAAATGCCGGCACCGGCCAGTATGGCACCAACGTTAATCTTAAAGTTACCGATTTTGAAGGTATTAAAGCCTTTGTTTTAGCTAACGATATTAAAATGGTTTTGGTTGGCCCCGAGGAACCGCTTGTAAAGGGCATCCACGATTTTTTCCTGGCAGATGAGCAGCTGAAAAGCATCCCGGTTATTGGCCCGCAGCAAGAAGGTGCCCAACTGGAAGGCAGCAAAGATTACTCCAAAGCGTTTATGCAACGCCACAACGTACCAACCGCGGCATCGCGTACTTTTACCCGCGATACTTTGCAGGAAGGTTTTGACTACCTGGCTACCACCGGCCTGCCCGTAGTTTTAAAAGCCGACGGACTGGCAGCTGGTAAAGGCGTATTGATATGCCTTACACTCGAAGAAGCCCGCCAGGAACTTTTAGAAATGCTTACCGAAGCCAAGTTTGGTGATGCCAGCTCTAAAGTGGTGATAGAACAATTTTTACAGGGAATAGAACTTTCGGTTTTTGTGATGACTGATGGCACCAATTATAAGATACTGCCCGAAGCTAAAGACTACAAACGTATTGGCGAAGGCGATACCGGTTTAAATACAGGTGGCATGGGCTCGGTTTCGCCGGTGCATTTTGCTGATGAGGCATTTATGCAGAAGGTGGAGCAAAGGGTCATCATTCCTACCGTTGAAGGTTTAAAAAAAGAAGGCATCCCTTACAAAGGGTTTATTTTTATAGGCCTGATGAATACCCAAGGCGAGCCATGGGTTATTGAATACAACTGCCGCATGGGCGACCCGGAAACAGAAAGTGTAATGCCACGCATCGAGTCTGACTTTGTAGACCTGCTTTTAGGCGTTGCCGAGGGTAACCTGAACGAAAAAGAACTTGTCATCTCCAAAAAAACCGCGGCTACCGTAGTTTGCGTTGCCGGCGGTTACCCCGGCGAATATTTGAAAGATAAAACCATCAGTGGGATTGAAAACGTGCGCGATTCGCATGTATTCCAGGCGGGTACCAGTCTGGTCGGCGAAGATGTACAAGCAACCGGCGGCCGTGTGTTAGCGGTTACCAGCCTGCAGGATAACATGTTTGATGCCTTGCAACAAGCCACTGCCGATGCCGCACGCATTTATTACGACGGTGTTTACTTCAGGAAAGATATAGGGTTCGATTTGTTATAGTCAGGAAGTCCAATGTCCGAAAGATGGACAAATAGTTTTTAAAATAGAAAGTCCGAAAGTTTTAGCTACAAAGCTTCTTCTTTCGGACTTTCTGCCTTTACCGACTTGCGGACCTAAAATTATATTTTCCCGAACAATTCAGCAAGTTTGGCTTCCAGGTCATCCCCTCTCAGGTTTTTGCCGATGATCTTGCCGTTAGGGTCAATTAAAAAGTTTTGGGGGATAGCGCGTACGGCATATTCGCCGGCAGGGCGGCTTTTCCAGCCTGCAAGGTCAGATACTTGCGTCCACTCCAAGCCATCTTTTTGGATAGCGCCAACCCATGCACCTTTAGCACCTTTGCCATCAAGCGATACGCCAAAGATGGTAAAGTTCTTAGTTTTATAGGCATTGTATGCTTTTACCACGTTAGGATTTTCCTGGCGGCAAGGGCCACACCACGATGCCCAAAAATCAACCAATACATATTTACCGCGGAATGATGACAGGCTAACCACCTTGCCTGATGTATCAGCCTCAGCAATTTCAGGCGCGGTTGCGCCCAAGGCAACAGCTTTCATTTTTGGCAATAATTCGCCAAACGATTTACCACCTGCCGAAGCTTTAATAGCCGGAGAAAGTGAAGTATACAAAGGTTCAATATCCACAAAATCCGAGCTGTAAGCAAGCGACTGCAAAGCATTCATGCTCACATAAGAATCCTGGTGGCTTTTAATAAATTTTTGGTTGATAGCTTTCTCCTGAACTTCTATAGATTTTTCAGCTACTTTAGCTTGTTTGATGAAAGCATCAGATTTTTGTTCAGCTTCAGGGGTAGCTTTTTCTTTGGCTTCCATGGCTTTGTAACCATCGTTAACCGGTTTTAAAGCCGCCTGGTATTGTTCATTTTCGATGTTAGATTTTGTACCGGTAACGGTTGCCTTGGTCAATTCATCAGCAGTGGTAACAATGATAGTTCCCGGTTCAATGTAAATGGCTTTGTAATCTTTAGAAGCATTCATGCTGTTACCTTTGGGGTTAAGCAATAAATAGCCCTGGCCGGGTACATCGGCAGCAATACCTTCAAATTTGAACGCGCCATTTTTAAGCACCACAGAATCCATTATGGTTTTGTCTTCTTTACGGTATTGAATGTAGGCTTTAGCAGGTGCATTGTAGCTCCCCAGCTTCCCCTGTACCGTAAATTTTCCGCCTTGCGCAAAAGCAAGCGCCGGCAAAAGCACAAGTGCGCTCAATGTTATTTTTTTCATAATGACAGTCGGTTTTATTGAACCCTAATATGAGGTTATTATACTTAGCATCAAATTTTACCAAGTAACTTTTCTAACACAGCATCCAGTGCATCGCCACGTAAGTTCTTGGCAACAATTTTACCTTCGGGGTTTATCAGAAAGTTTTGGGGGATGGATTGCACGCCGTATAAACTCGCGGCAAGGTTGTTCCAGAATTTAAGGTCGGATACTTGCGTCCATGTCAAGCCGTCATTTTTAATAGCCGCCAACCATGCCGATTTACCATCGGCCTTATCAAGCGATACACCAATCAAAGTAAAGTTTTTCCCTTTGTACTTATTATACATTTTCACCACGTTAGGGTTTTCCTGCCTGCAAGGGCCGCACCACGATGCCCAAAAATCCAACAGCACATATTTACCACGGAATGATGACAAGCGCACAGGTAAGCCATTCACATCATTCTGCGAAAAATCGGGAGCTAAAGCGCCGATAGCGGTGATATTTAATGCATCGATAGACATTTTCATTTGCTTCCCGCCTTCAGACTTTTGCAGATCAGCAGAGAGCAGGTTATACAATGGCTCTATCTCGGCAACATCCGGGTTTGGGCCGGCAACGCTCGATAACGCTAACAAGCTGATATAACTTGTAGGGTGTGTGGTTATAAAATTCTTGATCACGCTCTTCTGCTCGTCCTGCAATACCTTGTATTTTGCCTGCATTACATTCTGGAAAGCCGGAGATCGTTGCTGCCCGGCAGTGGCTTTTTTACCTTCTTCAGTTACTTTTTGGGCTTTATCAATAATAACCTTTAGCTGCGCTTTCAAGCTTTTATTATCATCATTTATAGGCGAGCCAACGACATCTGCGGTAGCGATAGAATCTTTACCGCTTACGCTGATAGTTCCCTTTTCCAGGAAAAAGCTTAAGCCATCAGCAGTTTTTGAAGGGCCGCCATTCGGGAAGTTTTGTTCCACATATTTGGTGAATCCCAGGTTTCTGTGGTCGATGAACAAAGACGCGGTCACCGGGTCCATAATAACGCCCTCAAACTTAAATTCGCCGTTAACTATGGTTGCAGAATCTGTTTGACTGTTAGCACCAAGGTAATAAACTAAGTAAGCTGTTGCAGGGCCTTTAATGTTTGTCAGTTTGCTTTTAACGGTAAAAGGCTGCGCGTTTTGCGCAAAGGCCAAAGCCGGCAAAAATACCGCTATGGTGAAAAGAAATTTCTTCATTTAAATTATCAGTAAAGTACAATAACGTGTAAATACCTAATCAATTGCAGGTTAGTTCAATTTCTGGTAGGTACGCCACCAAAGGTCGGGCATTTCGCCAGATACGGCAGTTTTATAATCCTCGTACCGGCATGGCACCAGGTGGAAGCGCTCGTTTTTGGAACCTCCTGTTGGGTAAGGCACCTGCATCCACCAGCGGTCGCTTTTTTTGCTTTTTACAAACACCAGTTCGTGCTCATCATGCGTAAGGCTGGTTTTGTAAATAAGGTATTGTGATTTGGGATTGAGCGGAAAATCGCGCTTTCGGTTGTAAACACCATCGATAAAACACCAGATCATTTGCGATAGCAACATTGCCGTTTGACCGTTAGTATCGTAAGCCGGGTTAAATTCGTAGAACCCTATCGATGTAAGTTTATCGTTAAAGCCTGCATAGCGGCAGATCTGGCAAGCCTCTTCGCCGTAAAACCCGTTTGGCTTGGCATTGGCATTACCGGCCGCATCTGATGAGCGGATGGACCCCATATCAAAGCTAACCATGTTGGCGTTGCGGATAATTGGTTCTGCTACCGCGATGTTTTGGGTAAGTTCGCCAAGCCGATGTGCATCAAAATAAAGCTTATCCATCACCCGTAAACTGTCCTGGTTTACAAAGTAGGTTTGGTAGCCCAGGTTGCTGTAATTAAAAAGATAATTAGGCTCGTGCAGGATCACTTTATTCATGTACGATGCCGATGTGGTTTCGATGGTTTCGCTTAAGCCGTCATCATCAAGGTCCAGCTGCGAATCCACAACCAGCATATCTACTTTCTGCTCCAGTTTTTCGTACCCGAGGTATTGAGCGTAGGTAAGGTCCTGCCCGCCACCTATAATCAACGGGATAATATCTTTTTTGATAAGCTCTTCTACAACCGTTTTAAGGGCGTAGTAGGTATCAATCACGGTTTCGCCACGGGCGATGTTACCGAGGTCGACTATTTTAGTGTTGTAACTGCCCTCATTTAGCAGGTAAAGTTTCTCGCGTACGTAATCGGGGCCTAAAGCGCAGCCGGGGTTATTTACTGCGTTTCGGTCATCAAGCACACCGATAATAGCGATATCCGTTTTTTGTTCAAGATCGGGGAAATCAACTGAGTAATGGTTAATTTTATCACCAAGCTGGCTGGTGAAATATCCATTCTTTGGCGTGATCTTTTTAAGATCTATGGGTGTAAAAAAATCGGCTAAAGACATATTTTTTGATGTGCAGATATGCAGATGTGCAAATGTGCAGATTTTTTGCAGATTTGCATATGATTTTAGTTACGGGTGCAACAGGTTTTTTAGGGGCCGAATTAGCGAAAGAACTTATCCTGCGCAGAAACAAGGTTCGTTGCACCAAACGTGCATCATCAATCATTCCTAAAATACTGGAGCCTTTTGTCGACAAAATTGAGTGGGTTAACGCCGACCTGATGGATGCCGCCGCTTTGGAAGATGCCTTAGAAGGAATTACACAGGTTTACAACTGCGCAGCCTTTGTATCCCTAAAACAAGCCGACAAAGAGCCGATGATCCGTACAAATGTGCGGGGAACGGCCAACCTTGTTGACCTTTGTAACGAAAAAGGCATCCGCATGGTGCACACCAGTTCGGTAGCTGCGGTTGGCGAGGCTAAGCCCGGCGAATTGATCACCGAGAACAACCACCTGGATTCATCAACCGAAACGGATGGATATGCCATATCAAAACTGGAAAGCGAGATGGAAGTTTGGCGCGGCATTGCCGAGGGATTGGATGCTGTAATTGTAAATCCAACAATCATTATAGGCGTAAGTGCCGGCACCACAGGCAGCGGACAGATCTTTGAAACTGTGCGCAAAGGCCTTAAATTTTATACCGGCGGCACTATTGGTTTTGTAGATGTGCAGGACGTTGCCAAATGTATGATAGCCCTTATGGAAACCAACCTAAGCGGCGAACGTTACATCATAAACGCCGAAAACCGCCCTTACAAACACCTTTTTGAAGAAATTGCAGGATGCCTAAATGTACCCGCCCCTAAAACCCTTGCCAAGCCGTGGATGATGGAACTGGCCTGGCGTGGTGCATCTTTTATAGGATTGTTAACCGGCAAAGCCCCCGCTTTGGATAAAACCAGCGCACGTGCGGCATCAAACAGCCGCGAGTTTGATAACAGCAAAATAAAGCAAGCCATAGGTTTTAAATTTAAACCGGTTAGTGAAACGATAAAGGAAGTTTGCCAGTCATTAAGTAATTAGTCATTATGCGCTGTCATTTTAAGCCAAATGTTCACGTTCACGTTTGTGAACATACGCGTGTTTTCACAAACAACTATCAATCAATACTTTGAAATTTTACTTACTGACAAAATAGCGCCACCATCATGTGTAAGTTTTTTGTTATTGGGCCATTAAAAATCATGTATTTGCGAGGAGCGATAGCGACGTGGCAATTTTATAGGACATACGGACATGTTGAGGTTGCCGCGCTATCGCTCGCAATTTCATATCGTACACTTTAGTCCTAACCAGTTATAACCTTACCCGCCTTTGAAGCGCTTAATGCTTCAAGTTTTTGATGTAAAGATGCCGCCTGGAATGGTTTAGAAAGGTAATCGTTCATTCCGGCTTCTTTTATTTTATCATTAATATTATGAGAAACCGATGCCGTTAACGCGATAATGGGTATGCAGGATTTTGTTTTATCATCTAAGGCACGGATTAATTGCGTAGCCTGGTAACCGTTCATTACGGGCATATGCAGGTCCATCAGTATCACATCAAAATCACCTTCTTTAAGCTTTTTAACGGCCTCCATACCATTGTTGGCAACTGTGGTGTTTATGTTCCACTTGGTTAACAGCTTTACCAGCAACAACGAGTTTACCGAATTATCCTCGGCAATAAGGATGTTGAGGCCTTCGGGGTTACTGTTCATCACCGTATGCAACGATACCGGGTTTATTTCCCCTTTATATAATTCAAACTGAATAGGAAATGAAAATACCGAACCCTTTTTTTGTTCGCTCTCCAGTTCGATAACACTATTGAATAACTTTAACAGGCGTTTTACAATGGCAAGGCCAAGCCCTGTACCCCCATAAAGGCGCGTGGTATTAAATTTTTAACATCAAGTATTTTGATGAATAAAGTAATGGGTAATTTATTTAAGCCGCAGTAATTATTTACGAAGTTTCAGCAACACCACATTCTCTACATGCTGGGTATGCGGAAACATATCTACCGGTTGTATTTTCACAGTATCGTATTTTTCCTTTAGTATCAGCAGGTCGCGGGCCTGGGTTGCGGCGTTGCAGCTTACGTAGACTATTTTGTCTGCTTCGATCTCCATCAAACGGGCAACTACATCGGCATGCATCCCGGCGCGTGGCGGGTCGGTTATGATCACATCGGGCTTACCGTGTTCAACCACAAAATCGTGCACCAGCACATCTTTCATGTCGCCGGCGTAAAATTTGGTGTTGCTAATGTTGTTTATCTGCGAGTTTATCTTAGCATCTTCAATGGCCGATGGCACGTACTCTACCCCTACTACTTCGCGCACATGGCCGGCAATAAAGTTAGCGATGGTACCGGCACCAGTATAAAGGTCATACACCAGTTCGTGGCCGGTAAAGCCTGCAAAATCTCGCGTTATTTCGTACAGGCGAAGCGCCTGGATAGAGTTTGTTTGATAGAATGATTTTGGGCCAACCCTAAAACGCACCACATTGCCATTGGCTGCAGGCATTTCTTCGTGGATGTATTCAGGGCCTTTCCAGGCTATCACTTCCTGGTCAAAAATGGTGTCGTTCATCTTTTGGTTAAGGATGTACAACAGCGATGTGATCTGCGGGAAGGCTGCATCCACATAGTTCATCAGCAGGTTTACCTGCTCCTGATCCGCGTGAGCGAAAACTACGATAACCATGATCTCGCCGGTAGACGAGGTACGGATGATGAGGTTACGCAAAGCCCCCGTATGAGCGCGGACATCATAATAACTGATGCCATTCTCCCTGGCAAAAGCATTGATGCTGTTACGCAGATCGTTTGATGGTTCGGCCTGCAGGTAGCAATGGTTAATGTTCAGGATCTTATCAAAACGGCCGGGGATGTGGAAACCCAGGGCGTTCATATCAAGCGTTTCGTCTTCGCGGCTTTCGCCGTCGTACAGCCAGCGCTTGTTAGAAAAAGTATATTCCAGTTTGTTGCGGTAGTACCTATCGGCAGGCGATGGTACAATAGCGTCCATATGCTCCACATCAATTTTGGCGATGCGGGTTAAGGCATCATGCACCGCTTTTTGTTTAAATTTAAGCTGCGCATCGTAGGTCATGTGCTGCCATTTGCAGCCACCGCAGGTGCCAAAGTGTTCACAAAAAGCAGGTACGCGGTATTCTGATGGGGTGATGAGTTTGATGATCTTGGCCTCGCCAAAGCTTTTTTTGCTGCGGTAAACCTCTACGTCTGCAACGTCGCCGGGAACGGCCTTTTCAATAAACAGCACAAAATCTTCGGCTTTGCCAACTCCCTTGCCTTCTTCGGCAATATCAATAACAGTTACGTTTTCAAAGAACTTAGGTTTTTTTGCAGATCTACTCATCAGGCTACAAAGTTAATAAATTAGTGAGTAGTTGATTTGTGAATAGTGATTAGAAAAGTAATTTTGAAACTTTATAAATCCGCACGTTAAAAGGGACGCAACGAGACAGAACAATCAGGCAAAAAAATTTCCTGCCGCCAACTATTATTGGCAGATGAGAAGCAATATGGTGAAGTTCAGATAAACAGGTTGAGAATATTGTTCCAGAAGTTATCCGGTTCGATACTCCCCAAATCTATCTCAATTTCGAACTGCTCATCAATAAGCTCCGAAAATGCAATTAGTTCCTGGCTCATAGTAATGTAGATTAAATTTTACTATGCAAACATAATAAAATTTATACCGAAAACCAAAACGGTATTTTGAATTATTATAACCAAATGTGATATCTAACCTATCATGAATATGTTTCAGACAAGTTATTATTAATGACCCGTAGGGTCTACCGCTTTGTAGCCGATGAAAAGGACGAGCTTTGCCTCGTAGAGGCTACCCTTTCTTAGACAGGTCGCAAATAAGCTAGTTACATATCTGATTGATGGGTAGCCTCTACGAGGCAATAATCAGGTTCAAATTTGTTCTACAAAGCGGTAGCCCCTCCGGGGCATTTCCTTTCGCATTTTTTATTTGAGTCTACACAGCATGGCTCTAACCTTGTAATTTCCAGCTTATAGAAATACGAACTACCGGCAATACAAATACAATAGGAAGCGCACAAATAATACAAGATTTCTCCAATATCAAGAAGCAATAATAACGCAAAAATTGCAACTCGTTAAAATTACCCCAAATGCTATAATATAGTATTTAATGTTTTTGAGATATCGGACGTTTGACGCGCGTTGAAAATCAATCATCACAAAAAAATAACCCAGGTAAGAAACGATAATATTGAGCTTAAAAACACACGATTAACAAGTAGATCATCAATTGCTCAATAAGCCAGCGATTTATATACTTTTAATATCCTTTATTTGCAACAAAATTAAAAATGATTATAAAATAACCGGCGCTACAAAAACAATGGTTAACCATACTTTTAAACTGTAATTAAGTGCCTTTGATTGCATTTTATAAGTTTTAGATATAAAAAATGTATTTATTTACCCCAAATAAGAAACCTGACCATAACACTCATAATAAGTAAAATGGGTAGCGCACACGAGAACCAATAACCTAATGCAAATAGGCGTTCTCGAAAACGCAGGCTGTTCCTCTTGTTAAAGGCTGCATCAACTATCCAGCCCAAGGTGTAAAAGGCATTGGCAATAGCCATCATAATAATATAGGCAAAGCCTTGGAAGGCCACCTCAAATATGGTTTCTTCAAATTCCTCGTGTGGCTCGATAATTATTGGGCCGAGTATAACGTAAAGCAGAAAAGCAATAAAACCTGCATATAGTAGCCCTACATTATATTTTGCCCTGTGACTAAGCCACCATTGCCTTGCAGAGATTGATTTATTAGTTTCCATACTTGAAAATCATGTTTTGATGATCTGCCGGAGCAGCTGTTATCATGTTGATCGTCTTTTTATACTTGTACTGCATCTTTTTTACATACATATTAAACGTTATCCCGCCTGCCATAAACAGCTTTTTGTGGGCATGCCAAACCAACAGCGATGTTGCATGGAAGAAATGCTTGTAGGCCACCTTACGCCAGGATTTTGAAAAATCCGATTTCCTCTCGAAGATGATGGCCAGCCGCTCTGTTTGAAAGGTGATATGCGGGGCTTCGTCAATTAAAATATCGGTGCAAATGTCTTTTAGCAGGCGGCAATTGGTCGCATTTTTAAGGGCTTGGTAAAAGATCTGGGCGGTACTTTCTACCACAATAACGGCCAGCGTCCAAATCTCCATACTGGTATTCCAATAGCGCACTTTGCGGAACAGAGTATCGCCCCAATCTTTTTTGACGCGCTTTTGGCCTATCTTATCCAAATACCGGCCCAGGTTGTTACCATGCTTTTGTTCTTCTTTAATAAACAGTTTTACGGAATCTACATAATCCGGGTCGCCAATGCGGTAGGCGTATTTGGTTGATGCGGCAATAAGGTGTTCCCCTTCAGATGTTTCGCCCAGTTGCCATGCCTGTAACGATGGCAGGATGGTAGCGATCTCGTCCTGTGTAATGGTGGGCGCTATGTTCCAGTTCACTCTCTTTTGGCGGGCATTTGCCTGGAAATATCCTATCCAGTAATAGCTTGTGTGCATACTAATTTGCTTATTTAGAGACGCGAAGTATCGCGTCTCTACGTGATTTAATTATGTTTTTGTAGAGGCGCAATACCTTGCGCCTCATTTATTGATTATTGTTTATCCCAGTTTATTTTGCGCGAGAAATACATGAGCAGGGCTACGATGGCGAAGAGCGCGATACTGCCTATCAGCAAGGCCAGGTCTTCCAGTTGGATGATCACGAAAATGAATATGTAGATAATGGATAAGATGAGCGCGAATAAGGCCGCCGCGCCTTTGTTTTTAAGTAAAGATGCAATGAATACTGATATCAACCCAATGGTTGATACTGATGCGATGAGGTAAGCGAAATTATAACCTACCTGCTCTGAAAAGGAAAGCAGCAACGTGTAGTAGATGGTCATGGCCGCGCCTATCAAAATATAATTAAAAGCGTGGATGCGTTGCTTGCGGATCAACTCTGTTAGCAGCAACGAAACGAATGTAAGCAGGATGATGAGAATGGCGTATTTGCTGGTGCGGGTAATTTTCTGGTACTGATCTACCGGCAGGCGAAGTTTTACACCAAAAGATGCGTCGTCTTCTTTTTTCTTGCCGTTCAGCAGGTCGTTATCGTTAACCCATTGCTGCGGGTAGGGCCTGTTATAATACAGCATTTTCCAGCTGGCTTTAAAGCCGCTGCTATCAATCTCTCGTTTATCGGGCAGGCTACGGCCGTCAAAGCTCGGGCTGCTCCATTTGCCGTCGACCTCTACTTCGGTAGTTTTGCCCAAATGCAAAAAGTGAAGTTCCTGACTACCTTTTAGATCAAGCGTATAATCAAAATTAAAGGCGTTGCCGCTGGTAGCAGCCAGGTTGATATTGCCTTTTAATCCGTTAGCAAACAAATCCCTGCTGTTAAAAGAGGGTTCTGCAACCACCTGCATGCCCGCGGCATTTATCACCGGGTTGTTTTTAAGTCCTTTAAGATCACTGATGCTAAACTCCAGTCGTGCTTTGTCCAGCATCAATTGATCGGGCGTTAAGCCTAACCCCGCCACATCTGCCTTGGCAAAATTACCCGTTAACCGGATGGCCGAGTTATACACCACCGTCTCGAACATACCACGGTGTAATACCTCGGGTTTTACATTGGCTTTGATCTTGAGGTTTTCGGGTAATATGTAAAGGGTTTCAATCACCTCTTTGGTTATCTCTTTACCGTTTTCCATAAACTTGGCGGTTTTGCGGTATGGTATGATAAGTACCGGACCTTTTACCGTTTGGCTGCCCGACCATTGGTCGGCCACTTCTTTTATCATATCGTCCTGCCGCTCGGAACGCTCGCGGATGAGGTCGCCGATAAGGGATGAGGGGATCATCAGCACCAATACCAGGATGCCGATGAAAACTAATTTAACGGTGATCGATTCCTTGAACCAATCCATGATGCTGCGTAGCGGGTTTTGTTGTTCTTGTATCATTTGCTTATTTGAAAGTACTTTGAATTACAAAGTAATTAGGTAAAAAAATATAGTTAAAAATTCTTTTGATTTTTTATGATCTGCTCCAGGGCGTCAAGGTGTTGTTTAAACGCTTGTTTACCTTTGGCAGTAGCCTCGTAATTGGTGTTTGGCTTGCGGCCCAAAAATGATTTGTGCACCATAATATACTCCTCTTTTTCTAAGGCCTTAAGGTGCGATGCCAGGTTACCGTCTGATGCATCAAGCAGTTCCTTAAGCGAAATAAAATCGTAGCGCTCGTTCACCACCAGCACACTCATTATTTGCAAACGCAGCCGGTTCTCAAAGGCTTTGTCGAGTTTTTCAAATGGGATCTTCACCGGTCGTATTTTAAGTACATGATGCTGCCGTAAACAATGTGTAACACGCCAAAGCCTACAGCCCAAAACAGCAAACCATAACCCGGCAGTAAAGCAGCCAGCAAACCTAATACAATTTCTATAATACCTAAATACTGTACATCTTTATAAGTATTGTTACTGGCGTTTACCAGTGCCAGGCCATAAAATATAAGCGTTGTTGATGCCACAATGCCAAAGTACCCTCTCGATATTAAAATAAGCACTAATAAGCCGCCGGTTACCAATGGTACAGCCAGGTTAAACAGCAATTGCCTGCTGGTGCGCCCCCAAGGGTTTTGCCCTTTTTGTTTGGCTTTGCGGATGGTTAGGTAAACACCTGTAATAAGCGAAGCAACTAATACTGCCAACGCCACCAGGATCAAAGTATACAAATTACCCGGCGAGCGCTTCACATCGTCCATTACATATTCGCGGTAGCTGAAAAAGCCACCAGTACCATAAATAATGTTATAGCCGATGGCTGCCCCTATCAAAGCATAAACACCCGCAAGCACACCGCTAAGGCCGCTAAGCGAGATGAATTTTGAGGAGCGCTCCATCATACTGCGGATGGATGTAAGCTCGTCTTGTATTTCGTTTTCTTTCACTTAAAAGTACTTTGTTATTCAAAGTAAGTTATTAAAAATGGGAGTTGCAAATATTATTTTAAAAAAGATGTAATATTTATGGTTTGAGCTAAAGCGAAGCGAGTATACTTTCTATGATCACCAAGCTAAAGTAAAATAAAACGCCGTACAAAGTCCATCGCCTTAACTCCTTCGCTTTGCGGTCGTAACCTTCGGCTTTGTAGGTGAAAGAAAAAACAAGTAACAATACTCCAGGAAATAACAGCGCGACCATTTTAGCCAATACGCCAAGTGGCTCGTTTGCCTGCTCTAAATTAGCCTGATGTTTCTTTTCTATAACTTGCGTAGCCTCAGTAATTTGCTCCTGCGATAAGCTGCGGCGTTCAAATTCACGCTTTGCAGATTCGAGCGCGGCGGGTTGATAATCGCCTGCCGGGCTATTTAGGATATTGATCAGGTCGGCATCGGTTCGCTTAAGCATTACCGCGTCAAATTCATTCGCCATGTAAATTGGTTTAGTACTTCTAAAATACAAAAAAATTCAGAGATACGGCTGTCTTACACCAATATCGCCGCCTTTACCAAATAAGGCAAAATTTCTTTTTGGAAAGATACAAAATTCTTGCGCACGTCGCTATCACTTACAGACGTAAACGCGAAACTGAATACGATGCTTTTACTGCATTTGATGAGGAAGCGTATCCGCTGGTGGTAGCCTTCGTGCTTGCGGATGCCGGGTAGCTGGGTGAACGATTGCACCAGCAGTTCTTCCAGTTCGTTTGAGAGGTTCTTTAAAAAATCTTGCGAGTTGGTGCTCTCGCGGATAAAATCCCAGCCAATAAATTCGTTGCAGACCGTGTATGACAGGCGGCAGGTTTTCATGATGAGGCTGCTAAGATGAGCTTCCTCGTCCATATCGGGGGTGTTGGTATTGATCAGTTCATCAACGCTAACTTTTATATAGTCCATCAGCAACACGTGCAAAACGGCTTCCTTACTATCAAAATACTTGTAGATGGTGGCCTTTGCAATTTTGGCGCGCTTGGCTATTTCGTTTACGCTGGTTTTATGGTAACCGAATTTGCGAAACAGATCTTGCGCTGCCCGCTTAATACTATCTTTAATTTTATCGGCTTCCATCAATTAGTTTGACACAAATATCTCAAATTGCGTGGTATTTACAATATACGACCTAAGATATTTGGTAGCAGGGGCTTTAACAGGGCCCCCATCTGAAAGTGAAAATTTTGATCCGCTGCATGGGTCGGTAGCGGTAAAGCCCGTATCATCAACAGAAATGGCGCATAATTTTTCGGGCTGATAGCTGCTGCAACGGTCGTAAGCCACATAAGAATTATCTGTTTGCCTGTAAATAATAATTCCGGCCACACCCGCACCCGATATATAGACATACCCCCCCGGTGCGTTAAGCGCGGTATAGCGTGGATCTGTTTTTACGATCTTTACGTTTACAGGTACACGCGGCACTATGCTTTCGGCTTTGCTGCAGCCTAAAAACAGCAGGCAAATAATAAGCAGTGCCGGGATATTCTTCATTTATATAATATCTGTTGTAAACTGTTTCAGGAAACGTACGTCGTTCTCAGAGAATAAACGCAGATCGCGGATCACATATTTCAGGTTGGTGATACGCTCTATCCCCATCCCGAAAGCAAAGCCGGTGTATTTTTTACTATCGATGCCGCAATTTTCCAACACGTTAGGGTCAACCATACCGCAGCCCAATATCTCTACCCAGCCGCTGTACTTACACATGTTACAGCCTTCGCCTTTACAAATGGTACAAGAGATATCCATCTCTGCAGATGGCTCGGTGAACGGGAAGTATGATGGGCGGAAACGAACCTTGGTACCCTCGCCGTAAAGCTCCTGCACAAAGTGATAAAGCGTTTGCTTCAGATCACTAAACGATACATTCTCATCCACATATAAACCCTCTACCTGGTGGAAGAAACAGTGCGCGCGTGCCGAGATAGCCTCGTTACGGTAAACACGGCCCGGCATAATGGCGCGAAACGGCGGTTTACCATTCTCCATCATCCGTACCTGTACCGATGAGGTGTGTGTACGCAAAGCGATATCATCCGTCCCATCACCCTTGCGGATAAAGAAAGTATCCTGCATATCCCTTGCAGGGTGTTCCTGCGGGAAGTTCAGGGCCGAGAAGTTATGCCAGTCGTCCTCAATCTCCGGGCCCTCGGCCACTACGAAACCAAGGCGTTTAAATATATCGATGATTTCGTTACGTACCAACGATAACGGGTGGCGTGAACCTACTTCAAAACCATCACCGGGCAAAGTAAGGTCAATTTCGGATTTGGGATTTTCGATTTCGGGTTTAAGACTTTCCTGTATTTCCTGATACTTGCTTTCGGCAAATTGCTTAAACTGGTTAAGTACTTTACCAAAAGTGCGTTTCTCTTCGGGGCCAACGGTTTTAAACTCTTCAAAAAGGTCTTTTATCAACCCTTTGGTACCTAAAAATTTAATACGAAATACTTCCAGTTCATCAGCTTTGGCAGCTGTGAAAGCTTTTATCTCGGCAGTATATTGGTCTATTTTAGATTGCATTATAACGTTCTTAAAAATTGTTCGGCAGTCAATACCGGAATTGTAGCTTGTTTGTAGTCTTTTATATTACGTGTGATTATAACGTCGCATCCTCCACTAATTGCAGCGTAGTATTGCACGGCATCTTCAAAATTAGAGAAAGCCGAAGCGACAGCAGCTTTAATTAAATCAACATCTTCTTTAATAATAGTAAACCTATTTGTTAATACTGAAACTGCTTGCCTGGCAAGTTTCTCGTTTAATACTCGTTTAGTTGCATCATGGATATTCAATAAACTATGGGTGGAAGCGCTTAATTTATAAATACTGCCATCAGCTAAGTTTACTACCTCTGCACTGGTGTTAAAATGAGGCTGCCTGATTAAAATTGTATCTAATAACACATCGGAGTTAATAAATAAATTTTTATAAGCCATACTTTTCATCCAGATGCTTATGATATAATGCCTTATGATCGAAATCAGGTGTAGGCTCTCTCGCTACAATTAGTTGTTGCATCCATTCCGGAAAATCAGCTAATTGTGACATATCAGCCTTTTTCTTTTTCCGCTTCTTATCAAGTTCTATAACAAGGGTTTTAATAAACTTAGAAACACTCATATTGCTTTCGGCTGCAACTTCCTTCGCAATTTGTATAGTGTCCCTGTCCATACTCAATGTTAATTTCGCAGTTGCCATATCAATAAATTTATACGTACAAATATAAAAATTTATACGTAACTATTTAATCACCCCTAAAGCCTTACCTACCTTAGTAAATGCGGCTATAGCTTTATCTAAATGTGCTACATCATGCGCGGCCGAGATCTGTACACGGATACGTGCTTTGCCCTGTGGAACAACCGGGTAATAGAAGCCAATAACATAAATGCCTTCTTCCAGCATCTTAGCTGCAAACTCCTGCGCCAGCTTGGCTTCGTAAAGCATAACAGGTACAATTGGGTGCACGCCTGCTTTTATATCAAAACCCGCAGCAGTCATCTTCTCGCGGAAGTATTGGGTATTGCTTTCCAGTTTATCGCGAAGGTTGGTGGTTTCGCTTAGCATATCCAGTACAGCAATAGACGCGCCTGTAATAGCAGGGGCTAATGTATTGCTGAACAGGTAAGGACGCGAGCGCTGGCGAAGCATGTCAATAATCTCTTTACGGCCAGATGTAAATCCGCCCGATGCACCACCCAAAGCTTTACCTAACGTACCGGTAATGATATCTATCTTACCCATTACATTATGATGCTCGTGCGTACCGCGGCCGGTTTTGCCCATAAAGCCGCTGCAATGGCTTTCATCAATCATTACCAAGGCATTGTACTTTTCGGCAAGAGCGCAAATTTTATCAAGCTGCGCGATGGTACCATCCATAGAGAACGCCCCATCGGTAACAATGATACGGTGGCGAAGATCCTGAGTGGCTTTCAGCTGCTCTTCCAGGTCGGCCATATCATCATGTTTGTAACGCTTGCGTTGCGCCTTACAAAGGCGCACACCGTCTATGATCGAGGCGTGGTTCAATTCATCAGAAATAATAGCATCCTGATCGTTAAACAACGGCTCAAAAACACCACCATTCGCATCAAAAGCGGCCGCATATAGTATGGTATCTTCTGTACCTAAAAAGGCAGTTATTTTTTGTTCAAGTGTTTTATGTATATCCTGCGTACCGCAAATAAAACGTACCGACGATAAGCCGTAACCATGGGTATCCATCGCATTTTTGGCAGCCTCAATCACTTTACCGTTTCCCGATAAGCCCAGGTAATTATTGGCACAAAAGTTTATTACTTCCTGCCCGCCCTGCACGGTAATATCTGCGCCCTGTGGCGAGGTGATAATTCTTTCGCGTTTGTATAGGCCGGCGCTTTCAATATCGACAAGTTCCTGCTGTAAAACCGGTTGCAATGTATTGTACATAATAATGAGATGTTAAAGCCGCAAAATTAAACATTAACAAGCAATTGAACGGGTTATACAAAACATTTAATGTAAATTACGTACACGCAAAAACATTTTAGCCACTATTAGTATTTACCGTAAAACACCCTATGAGAAGATACTTACCCTTTATTATATTTATACTCACTGCATTTACCGCATCGGCACAGCAATACGTATTATCGGGCCATATAACAGGCCAAAAAAACGAGATGGTGCCGTTCGCATCGGTATACATCCGCAATACCAGTTATGTCACCACCGCTAACGAGGAAGGCCGCTATCAGCTAAAACTAAGCCCCGGCACATATAACGTTATTTACCGCGCTACAGGTTATGCAGAACAGGTAGAAAAGATAACCATAGCCGACCAGCCCGTTCCACATGATATGCAGCTAACCAACGAGGCTTTCAAATTTAGCCAGGTATCTGACAAGTGGAAACAAAACCTTGACCCCGGCGATACCATCATGAGCCGGGTTATTGCCAAACGCCAGCAGCATTTAAATGAAGTAAAAAGTTACTCGTGCGCGGTTTATGTAAAAGGGGTTCAAAAGCTTTTAAGCTCGCCAAAGGCATTAACCAGTAAAGCGGTGATACAGGCACTCGATCTGGATTCTAACGGCCGTGGCATCCTTTACCAAACCGAGATCCTAGCAAGCCTTAACTTTGCAAACCCTAACAAAATGCGCGAGGTTACCATTGCTTCAAAGCAATCGGGTATCAATACCGCGTTCGATTACAGCAAGGCATCAGACCTGCAGGTGAATTTTTATAACGATGTATTTAAAATAAACGGGTTAAGCACCCGTGCTTACCTTTCACCCATAGGTACAAACGCGGCTAAATATTACAATTATAAACTGGCTGGCAGCACCATACAAAACGGCCTTACAGTTGATAAAATTGAGGTAATACCCAAGCGCGAGAATGGCCAGTACTTTCAGGGTAACATGTACATTGTAGAGGGTGATTGGCGGATTTACAGTGTAGACCTGATGCTTACCAACAAAAGGGCAAGCTTAAATCTTGTTGACACCTTAAAAATAAGCCAGCAATACATCCCTATAACCGATAGCGTTTGGATGCCGGCAGCGGTACAGGTTAATTTTAGGGGAACGGTACTTGGGTTTAAATTTGGCGGATATTACCAGGGGATCTACAACAACTATAAATTAAACCCAACCTTCCCCAAAGGTTATTTTAATGGCGAAGTATTAAAAATAGATACCGCGGCCAATCTTAAAACCCCGGGATATTGGAACGCAACGCGCCCATTACCTTTAACCAAACAGGAAACCCGCAATTATCAAAAAAAGGATAGCATTGCCGCCTACAAAAAAACGGATGCTTACCTGGATAGCCTGCAGCATACTAAAAACAACATCAACTACTTTACTTATACCATATTTGGTTACAGCGCAAGCAACCGCAGCGAGCGCGATTCACTGTACATTTTCCCGTTCCTGCAAACGTTTTATTACAACACAGTTGAAGGATTTGGTATAAATGCCAAAGTGCGTTACTCCCATAAAATAGATGACCTGCACTCGTACAGCGTCACCCCTGCCGTGCGCTATGGTTTCGGTAATAAATTATTCAGTGCCAATGTGCATGCAGAGTACCTTAACGATCCGTTTCATAACCAAAAGTTTTTTGTTGATTTTGGCAGCGATGTGCTCGATTTGAACAACGTAGGTACACGCTCGCTATATTTTAACACACTAAGCACCATACTGTACGAGAATAACTATGTAAAATATTACCGTTCGCAATACGGGGGCTTTGGCTTCCAGCGCGAATTAAGGAATGGTATTTTATGGTCGGCGGCATTGCAATACGCCAGCCGTACCCAAATGTATAACAATGCCTTTGGGCACTTAGTAAATGTAAAAAATAAAGAATTTACCTCTAACAATCCACTGGCACCTGCAGGTACACCTCCAGAAGACCGCTCATTCTTGTTCCCGCAAAACCAGGCATTAACATTTAATACATCAGTAGCCTTTACATTCGATCAGCAATATATTACCAGGCCAACCGGTAAATTCAATATCCCGTCGAGGTATCCTACGCTAACTGTTAACTATCGTAAGGGTATAAAAAGCGCTTTTGGGTCTGATGTTGATTATGATTTTGCATCGGTTGATATCGCGCAGTCCAACATCCGTGTAGGATTGTCGGGTTTCTCCTCTTTTAAATTAACAGGTGGCGATTTCTTCAGGAACAACAACCTGTATTATATGGATTATTACCATTACTTAGGTAACCAGGGTACCACGTTCGACCCTACCTACATCGGTAGCTTCCACTTCCTGCCGTTTTATACCTACAGTACAAATGGCGCGTTCTTCGAAGCACACTACCAACACAACTTTGCCGGATCGTTGCTCAACAAAATACCTTTGATCAGGAAATTAAAGCTGGAAGAAATAATTGGCGCCAACTATTTAACCACCAAGGGCAACCCTAACTACAAAGAGTTTTATGTAGGTGTACAACGCCTTATCTTTAGGGTAGATTACGGTATCTCATACGCGGGGAACAAAAAATACATCCAGGGCTTCAGGATATTTTACGGCCTACGCTAACGCAAAGTCCGCAAGTAAGCAAGTCCGGAAGACATGAGCACCTTTCGAACTTGCCGACTTTCGGTCTTTCCGACTTTCTTAAAAAACATTATCTTTGCACCTCATTTAACACCGTTTGCAGCGGCATCAATGTGGTTATGATAAAATACAACACACTACTTTACTATTGTTATTCAACAATAGCTGATGGCGAGCAATTTGCGGCCGATCATTTAAAATTTTGTACCGCTCTTGGGTTAACCGGGCGCATTATTGTGGCCGACGAAGGCCTTAACGGTACCGTATCCGGCACCGAAGAGGCTTGTAAAACCTACATGGATACCCTGCACGCCGATGCGCGTTTCGCCGGGATCGATTTTAAGGTGGATGTGGTAGATGAACCTTCGTTCGTAAAAATGCACTGCCGATATAAATCAGAAATAGTACACTCCGGCCTGCGCGATCCAAACATGATCAACCCGCAGCTACAAACCGGTAAACATTTAGAGCCAAAAGATTTTTTGGCGATGAAAGACCGCGACGACGTGGTGATACTTGATGTACGCTCGAACTACGAACACTCTCTTGGAAAATTTAAAAATGCGGTAACGCTGGATATCGAAAACTTCCGCGATTTCCCGGCGATGATCAACGAGCTTGCCAAATACAAGGATAAAAAGATATTGACCTACTGCACCGGCGGCATCAAGTGCGAAAAAGCATCGGCCCTGCTGTTGCACGAAGGGTTTAGCGATGTTTACCAGCTACACGGCGGTATTATCAAATACGGTAAAGAAACCGGCGGCGAAGATTTTGAGGGCAAATGCTACGTGTTCGACAGCCGCCTTTCTGTTGATGTAAATAGCGTAAACCCGGTTGTGATATCCACCTGCCGTAACTGTGGCAAAACCACGCCAAAAATGATCAACTGTGCCAACCCCGAGTGTAATGAACACTTTACGCAGTGTGATGATTGCGGCACCGCAATGGATGGATGCTGCAGCGCCGAATGTCAATCGCACCCGCGCAAGCGTATTTACGATGGCACAGGTTACTATGTAAAAGTGCCCCAGCCGGTAAATACAGCTAAAAAAGGCGCTGTGCAGTTCGCAGGCTAATAATTTCGGCTAAAGCCGGAAATGTATATCAATTCATCCGCCCCATAAATGGGGGCAATGATATTAATATTTGATAACTCAGCACTTCGTTTAACACTAAAATCACCAACGCGCTTAACCTTTGCAGCCTATCATTGCTGTCGGCTTTAACCAACGGGTAGCAAAAACAGCGTGTTGGCTTTAGCCAAAATCTCCCCTACCATTTATTCAAAGTCAAATTGTATTTTTGACATATTAACTTTGTGCCGATACATTTATGCGGAAACACCTCCTGTTTGCTTTTTTCGTCCTTGTAAATATTTGCGTGCAAGCTGCTGATATAAAAAGCATTGGTGTACCTTACGTACAAAATTACACTAAGGCACAGTACCAGTCGGGCAATCAAAACTGGTCGGTAACGTGCGATGAGCACGGCATTATGTACTTTGGTAACGACGAAGGCCTGCTATCGTTCGATGGTAAATACTGGCAGCTAAACCGGATGCCCAATGGCCTTATCGTCCGCTCTGTAGCGGCTGATGGAAAAGGAAAGATCTACTCTGGCGGTTTTGGTGAATTTGGCTATTGGGAAAACAATAAAAAAGGCTTTCTTAAATATAATTCGCTTACACACCTTGTCCCCAAAAAATACCAACCCGTAAAAGAAGAAACCTGGAAGATCTATGTAGATAAGGATAGGGTTATTTTTCAGTCCTTTGGCTCTATCTATATTTATGCCAACGGTAAAATAAACGTTATAAAGGCGCCTATACCATTTCTATTCCTTTTCAAAACCGGCAGCCGCTATTTTGTTGAACAGGTTGATACAGGCCTGTTCGAACTTAAAAACAACAAACTAATATACGTAGCAGGCAGCAATATTTTAGGCAGCCGCGTGCTGTCAATCCTGCCATTCTCCAACAACAAATACCTCATTGGTACCGCTAAAAACGGTTTGTTTTTGTACGATGGTGCCACCATACAACCATGGCAAAACCAGGCGAACGATTTCCTAAAAAATTATCAGCTAAACAACGGCGCCGTAATACCAGGTAAGTACTTTGCTTACGGCACTATCTTAAATGGCATTGTCATAATTGATACCGCGGGTAACGTGGTGCAGCACATTAACAAATCAAGCGGGTTACAAAACAACACCGTATTAAGCCTATATACCGATACCGAACAAAACCTTTGGGCAGGGCTGGATAATGGCATCGACAGGATCGAGGTAAACTCCCCCCTTTACTTTTACTTTGACAAAACCGGGCGCTTCGGTACGGTATACTCCAGCATTATTTTTAATAATAAAATTTACCTGGGCACTAACCAGGGCTTATACTATAGCGATTGGATAATCCCGGGTAACAAGCGCCTTTTTCAGTCGTTTAATTTTCAACTTATCCCCGGTTCGCAGGGGCAGGTTTGGGAGCTATCGTTGCAAGATGGTAAACTACTTTGCGGCCACAACGATGGCACGTTTCAGGTAAACGGCAATACCCTAACAAAAATAAACCCCCTAAGCGGTGGGTGGACCATCAAAAAATTTAATACGGGCCAACTGATCCAGGGTATTTATAACGGCTTGGTTATTTACCGTAAAGATGCCGCCGGTAATTGGGCTTTTGATCATAAAATTGATGGCTTTACCGAACCATCGCGGTATGTGGAGCAGGATAACAAAGGCCAGATCTGGGTGAGCCATGCCTACAAAGGCATCTATAAAATAATCCTGACTGCCGACAATAAAAAGGTAGCGTCGCAAAAATATTACGACAAAAACTCGGGCCTTCCCGATAGTTATAATGTGGGTGTTTTTAACCTCGATAACCGTATCATTTTTGCGTCGGACTCTGGCTTTTATGTGTATGATGACATTACCGACAGGTTTTACAAATACCAGCAGCTTAATAAAGCGCTTAAAACCTTTTCATCGTCAAATAAGGTAATAGCCGCTATCGGTAAAAAGTACTGGTTTATAAACCATGGGCGGGTTGCCCTGGCAGACCTATCAGTGCCGGGCAAACTTACTATCGACTCGAACCGTTTTAGCAGTCTTAATGGCCAAATGGTGCAGAATTATGAGAACATCAGTATGATCAACAACCAGATCTACCTCATAAGTGTAGACGATGGTTTTGTTATTGTTAATAATAAAAACACATCGCGGCAGCCCAATTTTAAACTGCCCGATGTACTGATACGGCAAGTTGAAAACATTACCGATAAAACACAGGTAATAACAGATATGAACAGTAATGATAACGAGATAGCCATCCCTTATCATCAAAACAACATCCGCATCTCTTATTCTCTGCCGTATTATAAACAGGCAAAAATTAAGTACCAGTATTACCTGGAAGGGTACTCGCGCCAGTGGAGCGAGTGGAGCGCGCAAAGCCAAAAAGAGTTTACTAACCTTAACCAGGGCACTTACCATTTTAAAGTACGCGCTAAAATTAACGACGAAAACATATCGGGTGTAACTACTTTTACTTTCGAGGTTTTGCCGCCATGGTACGCCGGCAAAATTGCCATTACGTTTTATTTATTGATGGCCGCTTTGCTTTACATTGCTATCCGCAAATATTATTTACTTAAACTGAAACGCCACCAGCACCAGATTCAGGAAAAACTACAGCGCGAAAAAGAGGAGTTTTTACAGCGCGAGGCCATTGCAAACGAGCAACACATTGTAACTATTAAAAACGAACAGCTACAGGCCGACCTTGCAAGCAAAAGCCGCGAGCTGGCTAACTCGGCCATGAACATCGTGTACAAGAACGAATTGCTTCAAAAAATAAGCGATGAAATAGACCGTTTTAAAGATAGCAGCGGCAAAAAGCTTTCAGACGATCAGCTTAAAAAGATCCACAAAGTTATTGAAGAAGGTATGAGTGATGACCGCGATTGGAACGTTTTTGAGAACAGTTTTAACGAAGCGCACGAAAACTTTTTTAAGAAACTTAAACAAGGCCATCCCGACCTGGTACCCAACGATTTAAAGCTTTGTGCCTACCTGCGCATGAACATGAACAGCAAGGAGATGGCATCATTATTAAACATATCGCTCCGTGGTGTGGAGATTAGGCGCTACCGCCTGCGTAAAAAGCTCAATTTAGAGCATGATAAAAACCTGGTAGAGTTTCTCATCGAGTTATAATACTACATCATTACCTCTCATACCCCCATTTCGCTACTGTTATGCATGCATAAAGTTTGTAGTATACAAAGCATGTAAAATTGTTTCTTAACTTACATTATATCAATTGTTTATATTTTCTTCTTAAAAAATTTGTGAAAGTATTTTAAGGTTGATGTATTAATGTAGAGTTGCATTATTTGCTAAAATTATATTATCTCCTCAACTTCGAATCTTAAAGAACCAATTAAACCAGTACTTAAAAATTTATTAACCACTATGAAGAGAATTTACACAATCTCGGGCTTGCTCCTATTGTTTACTTTTTTCTCAACTGCCCTATTTGCACAAAACGTTACTATTAAAGGTAAAGTTAGCGATGCAAAAACCGGTGAAGCGCTTATAGGCGTAACAGTTGCGGTAAAAGGTACTACAAACGGCACCCAAACCGATGTTAATGGGGTTTACTCAGTAAATGCCGCATCAAACACAATACTGCAGGTATCCTATTTAGGTTACACAACGCAGGAAATTGTAATTGCCGGACGTAATAACATAGACGTTAAACTACAAAGCGCTACTAACGAACTGCAAGGCGTAGTAGTTATTGGTTACGGTACCCAACGCAAACTTGATGTTACCGGTTCGGTTGCCTCGGTTAAAGGCGAGGAGATTTCTAAACAGGCTTCTATTAATCCACTAAGCGCTTTGCAGGGTAAAGTAGCGGGTGTACAGATCACCAACTCGGGTTCGCCGGGTGCTTCACCTAAAGTAGTTATACGTGGTACCGGTACCATTTACGGTAACACCAATGTACTATATGTAGTTGATGGTGTTTGGTATGATGATATCAGCTTCCTCAACCCGTCGGATATCGAAAATATGAGTATCCTTAAGGATGCATCAAGTACTGCTATCTACGGTATCAGGGCGGCAAACGGTGTTGTTTTGGTAACTACCAAAAAAGGTAAAAAAGGCACAACAACTGTTAACTATAACGGTTACGCAGGTTGGCAATCAGTTACCAACCCGGTAAAAATGGCTAATGCTACCGAGTATGCTACCATTATCAACGAGCTTTACGCAAGCAATAATTCTACACCATTATTTAACGACCCTGCAAGCTACGGAACAGGTACCGATTGGTCTAAACAGATCTTACGTGATGCGTTTGTACAAAACCACCAGGTTTCTATAAACGGGGGTGCCGAAAAATCGAGCTACAACTTATCATTAGGCATACTTAATCAGGATGGTAACATCAAAACAGACAACTATAAACGCTATACCATGCGTTTAACTGATGATTATCAGCCGTACAAAAACCTAAAATTAGGTATCAGCGCAAGCGGTTTATACAGCAAATCAAAAGATATCCCGGGTGGCATATTCCACGAGGTTTATGGCGCAGCACCAGTAGTACCGGTTTACTACGCCGATGGCACTTATGGCGACCCAAGTGACTACAGCCTGGGTGATGGTAACAACTACAACCCGCAGGCATCGCTTGATTTCTTTAACCAAAAATCAACAAATTTTCGTTTTACGGGTAATGTTTACGCGCAGTTAACCTTCCTAAAACACTTCAACTTTAAAACAAGCTTAGGTGGCGATTTTGGCCAGGCCGAGGTTAAAAACTACAACCCTGTTTACGTTGCTACTTTAAAGCAGCGTAATACAACAAGCGTACTTAGCCAGGACAGAACAGAAACCCGCAACTGGATAGTTGAAAACACACTAACCTATGAAAACCAATTCGGCGACCACAGGTTAACCGTGTTAGCCGGTCAAACCGCGCAACGCAACCAGGCTTACACTTTTAACGGCCGTGCAGAAAACGTACCGGGTGGTGGTGACGAAAACATGTATTTGTCGCTTGGTACAAATCGGACTTCAACAGACGGCGGTTCGTTAAACACAGCATCATCATACTTTGGCCGTGTTAACTACGCGTTTAAAGACAAGTACCTGTTAAATGCAACCATCCGTGATGATGCTGCTTCACAATTCTACGGCGATTTCTTACACACAACCTTACCATCAATTGGTGCAGGTTGGGTTATTACTAAAGAAGATTTCATGAAAGATCAGCATGTATTTGATCTATTGAAATTAAGAGGCAGCTGGGGTAAAGTAGGTAATGCGGGTATCCCGTATAACCCACTAACACCAACCATCGCACGTGACCCATATTTAACCGCTATTTTTGGCGGCGTACCATACCAGGGCGCAAGTTATAACACCGTACAACCACAGCTTTTACGTTTAGAGATTGGTGTTGGTACCGATATTGGGTTAGAGGCGGCAATGTTTAACAACCACTTAACTTTCGAGGCTGATTACTACAACAGAACCACCAATAATGCAATATTTGTTATCCCTGTACCATCATCAACTGGTACATCAGGCGGGTTAATTGGCAACCAGGCTAAAATTCAAAACCGTGGCTTTGAGTTCTCTGCAACCTGGAGAGGTACTTCAGGCGAGTTTACTTACTCTATAGGTGGTAACATCGGCATCAACAATAATAAATTACTTGAAGTTGTATCCGGTAAAAATCCACTTTACCAGGGTGGCGATGGTATAGCTAACGGTGCATTAGCAACCCGTTCGGTAGTTAACGAGCCAATTGGCCAGTTCTACGGTTATAAAGTTGTTGGTGTATTCCAAACTGCTGCCGAAGTTGCAAGTTCTGGTCAAACCAGCGCACAGCCCGGCGACTTTAAATATGCTGATACCGACGGGGATGGTGTTATCACCAGTAAAGATCGCGTAGTATTAGGTAACCCTAACCCTAAATATAACTACGGATTTAACACCAGCTTTGGTTATAAAAACTTCGATCTGGCTTTAGATTTCCAGGGCCTTGCAGGTGTTGATATTTATAATGCAAACGTAGCTTACCGCTTTGGTAACGAAAACTACACTAAAGATTTTTATGACAACCGCTGGCACGGGCCGGGTACTTCAACTACCTATCCATCAGCAAATGTTGGTAACACAAGCAACTCGGCACCAAACTCTTTCTTTGTAGAAAGCGGTGCTTATTTCAGGGTTAGGAACGCGCAATTGGGTTATACCCTGCCAAGCGCTTTGTTAACTAAGATTGGCATAAAACGTTTAAGAGTTTACGCGAACGCGCAAAACCCATTAAACTTCTTTAAATACAAAGGTTTTAACCCAGAAGTTGGTGGCGGCCCGGGCAGCACTGGTATTGATGCCAGCGTATACCCACTATATGCTACTTATAACTTTGGTGTTAACGTTACTTTTTAATCTGATTAAAAATGAATTACTCAAAAAATATCTTGTATAAAGCATCAGGACTTGTGCTTTTTGCAACCCTTATATTAACGCAAAGCTGTAAAAAAAGCTTTTTAGATGTACCCCGCCAGGCACAGCAACCGGCAGCACAATTCTGGAAAACAGGAGACGATGCTAAGGCAGCTGTAAGTGCTGCTTACGCCAACCTGCACGAGTGGACAAACATTGCATTTGCCCCAATGGCTATTGAAAGCGTTGGTTCTGACGATACCGAAAAAGGAAGTAGTGCCACAGATGCAACCTTCATGAACGATTACGACAACTTCACCGTAACTGCGGGCCAGGGCCAGCTTGGTGATTTTTGGAGTGGCGAATACAAAACCATCAACTTTGCAAACCAGGTTATTACCCGCGTACCTGCAATTGAAATGGATGCTAACCTAAAAGCACGTTACATTGCCGAATGTAAATTCATAAGGGCTTACGCATATTTTAGGTTGGTTAGGGCATTTGGTGATGTACCATTGCGCCTTGCACCACCAAAAGATGCAAGCGAATACAACATTCCACGTACCGCTAAAGCCCAAATTTGGGCTGCTATAGAAACAGATCTTACAGATGCTGCCGCTGTGTTACCACAAAGCTATGGCGCTGCTGATGTTGGCCGTATCACCAAAGGTGCCGCACTATCATTACACGCTAAAGCTGCTATGTACCAGCAAAAATGGGCTGATGTATTGTCATTTACCAACCAGGTAAAAGGCTTAGGTTACTCTTTGTTCCCTAATTACGAGCAAATGTTCAGGACCAATAACGAGAATAACTCTGAGTCGATATTTGAGATCCAGAGTGATTTGATCCCGGGCAACCCGGATGCGTCAAACTCCCAATACTCACAAATCCAGGGTGTAAGGGGCTCTACAGGTGGTGGCTGGGGCTTTAACGTTCCAACTCAAAACCTTGCCGATGCCTTTGAAACCGGCGACCCTCGTCGTGATGCCTCTATCATCTTCCGTGGCGAAACAACACCCGAGGGTGATGCCATCCCGGCAACCGGCGATAACCCTATGTATAACCAAAAATCTTATGTGCCTTTCGGCATGTTTGTAACCGGTTACAACGAAGGGGTACAGCAAAATATCCGCGTGATACGTTATGCAGATGTATTATTAATGAATGCCGAGGCTGCTAATGAGCTTGGTGATGCTACTACTGCAATTGCAAGCCTTGAATTGGTTAAGGCACGTGCAAGGGGTAGCAATGCCGCAATCCTTCCAAAATTTACAACTCCAGATAAAGATGCTTTACGCACCGCTATCTGGAAAGAAAGAAGGGTTGAGTTATCGCAGGAGTACGACCGTTACTTCGATGTTATACGCCAGGGGCGTGGTTTAGCTGTATTTGGCCCTAAAGGGTGGAAAGCTAACAAAAACGAAGTATGGCCGATCCCTCAGAACGAGATCGACCTAAGCTTTGGTGTATTAACTCAAAACCAGGGATACAACTAATTTTAACCTTCACACAAAATGAAAAAATTAAATATATGCTTAATAGTAGCGGCATTTGTAAGTACCGCGCTATCATCATGTCAAAAAAAGTTCGACCCTTCTACTTACGCGCCGCCGTTGAGTATTGATGGTTTCACCAGCTCAAACAAAGTTGCACCCGAAAGCCTTGTTGCAAAATGGTCTTTTGACGGCAATTTGGTTGACAGCGTTTCAAAAGTTGCCGGTACAAACACAGGTACCACTTTTAGCACAGGCGTTAAAGGCGGTGCTTTGCAGGGTGCTTTAAACAGCTACGTAATAACTGCACCATCTGCTGCTGTATCAGGTTTAACCAGCTTTACCTTTGCCGAGTGGATCAACACACCACCACCTTCAGTAGGTATTGTCCCTCTTTTTTCTTTAGCAAACAAGGCTGGCTTTTGGGGTAACATCGAAATATTTTTCGAGAACGGTAGCACCAATGATATTGGTTTATTGCGTATCCACATTTTTAATGGTACAGATGATAAAACCTTAGAAGTTAACGGCACAAAAAACTGGTTTGATAAATTTGTACACTTCGCGGTATCTTATGATGCTGTTACAGCAACCTGTAAAGTTTATATGAATGGTACACGCATTGTTAACCAGCCATTCCCGGGTGTTACAGGCCCTTTAAACTTTAAAAACCAAGGTAACATCGTATTTGGTGCGCCACAGTTTATGACCACGCCAAGCCAAACCACAACCCATGGTGCTGAAGGCTGGGCAAGCTTTTTTACAGGTTCTATTGACGAGGTTAGGATATATAACAAAGCATTATCTGATATTGAAGTTGGCGCTATTGCTAAACTCGAAGGACGAGGAAAGTAAACATTTGATTGATTATGAGGTTGTTCGGTGTATCGCCGGGCAGCCTCTTTTTTTGAGATTTAGTTTGCAGGCTTATCTGCTTACTTAAAGGTATTGATGATGAGAGATTTGAAGATTTTTGCCGGTTTTAGTTTATTAGTATTATTATTTGCCTGCAGCAAGAGCGGTAACACCCCTACGCCGGATCCGGTTAAGCCTGTAACACCTGCTTCGTTCAGCTTTTATGGGTTAAAGGTAAATGGTGTTTTTAACGGCTATACATATACCAACGTAAACAAAACCCCGGTAATAAAAATTACCTTCTCTACCCCGTTAAATAAAACTACGGTAGCATCAGCCATAACTTTAAAAGACAAAGCCGGCGCGGCTATAAACTTTGCCACCAGCTATGAGAACAGCGACAGTACAGTAGTTATTAAACCTACACTTGCCGTTATCTCAAAATATACTTTAGATGTAAGTACATCGCTTAAATCTGCAAAAGATGGTGCATTACAGTCACCTGTAAATATCGCTATTAATACAGGTATAGATTCTACTAATAAATTCACCACCATATCAGATAATCAATTGCTTGAACTGGTGCAGAAGCAAACCTTTAAATACTTTTACGATTTTGGGCACCCAATTAGTGGCCTTGCCCGCGAGCGTAATACATCGGGCGATGTAGTTACCACAGGTGGTTCAGGTTTTGGAATTATGGCGATGGTTGTTGGTGTTAACCGCGGATTTATCAGTCGTGCCGAGGGATTGGCAAGGATGCAAAAGATAGTGGGCTTCTTAAAAACAAAGGCTCAAACTTTTCATGGTGCTTTCCCGCATTGGCTGAATGGTGCTACAGGCGCAGTACAGCCTTTTAGCGCACTTGATAATGGGGCCGATCTGATAGAGACATCATACCTTATGCAGGGCATGCTTACCGCCCGCCAGTATTTTAACGGCGCCGGTACGGATGAAACGGATTTGCGCGCAGACATAAATACCCTTTGGAATAATGTAGAATGGGACTGGTTTAGGCAAGGCGGCCAAAACGTATTGTACTGGCACTGGAGCCCGAGCAATGCGTGGGCCATCAACATGAAAATCAGCGGTTGGAATGAGGGGCTTATAGCTTACGTACTGGCAGCATCTTCAACCACGCACAGCGTGCCAAAAGTTGTTTATGACAACGGATGGGCGGGTAACGGCACCATGAAGAACGGCAACACCTACTACGGTGTAAAATTGCCATTAGGGCCACCGCAGGGCGGCCCGCTGTTCTTCGCGCATTACTCGTTCCTGGGCATTAACCCGAATGGATTAAGCGATGCTTATGCTAATTACGAAGAGCAAAATAAAGCACACAGCCAGATAAATTATAAATATGTGGTGGCCAACCCAAAAGGTTATTATGGCTATAGCGCAGATAGTTGGGGCTTAACCGCAAGCGACATTGAGGGTGGTTATACAGCAAGTTCGCCAACTAATGATGTTGGGGTAATTGCACCTACTGCGGCTATCTCGTCGTTACCATACACACCTACCGAATCAATGGCTGCGCTTAAATTTTTCTATTACAAACTGGGCGATAAAGTGTGGGGGCCATACGGCTTTTACGATGCTTATAACTTAAATAACCCATGGTTTGCAGATTCATACCTGGCTATTGACCAGGGGCCAATCATCGTGATGATCGAGAACTACAGAAGCGGCCTGCTTTGGAATTTATTTATGAGCTGCCCCGAAATTAAAACCGGGATGAAAGGTTTAGGCTTTACCAGCCCTAATTTATAAGTACTAAAACTGCTATCTCAAAATAACCTGCGGTTTTATAAACAGATCAACTAATGAAGAAATTTATACTAACTGCCTGCCTGGCAATAGCATCAGTTTACGGCATGGCCCAAAAGCCCGCTGTTAAACAAGATGGGATTAAGCCCGTAGGCATCATAAAAAACTTAAGCGACAGCGCTTTATTAGACGTGGTGCAGCGCCAAACGTTCCGTTACTTTTGGGATTTTGGGCACCCGGTTAGTGGCCTTGCCCGCGAGCGCAGCAACACCTCTTTCGATTATGGTAACGAGGTGGTAACCACCGGCGGCTCGGGCTTTGGCATTATGGCCATGATAGCTGCAGATCACCGCAAGTTTATCACACACGAGCAATCTGTCGACAGGATGCTGAAGATCGTGGAGTTTTTATTTAAAGCCGACGCTTTTCACGGCGTATTCCCGCACTGGCTTAATGGCGAAACCGGAAAGATTATCCGTTTTGGCCGCAAGGATGATGGTGGTGACCTGGTAGAGACTGCGTACCTGCTGCAAGGGCTTATCTGCGCCAAGCAATACTATGTTGCCAACACACCAAAAGAACGCCGCATACGCGATGTGATAAGCTGGATCTGGGGCGAAACCGAATGGAGCTGGTACACCCGCGATGGCCGCGACAACCTGTACTGGCACTGGAGCCCAAATAACGGCTGGGCCATGAACTTCCCAATCCGTGGGTTTAACGAATGTTTGATCACTTACATCCTGGCCGCATCTGCCGACCGCTACCCCGTTAGCGCCGAAGTTTACCACCGTGGATGGACACAAAGTGATTTCTTTAAGAATGGACACACCTATTACGGTTATAAATTGCCCCTTGGCTTCCCGTATGGCGGGCCGCTATTCTTTTCGCAATATTCGTTCCTGGGGCTTAACCCTAAAGGGCTAACCGACCGCTATGCCGATTACTGGGAGCAGAATTTAAACCACACGCTTATCAACCACGCTTACTGTATCGATAATCCTAAAAAGTTTAAAGGATACGGCGAAAATTCGTGGGGCTTAACTGCCAGCGATAACTACGAAGGCTACAACGCGCACTCGCCCGACAATGATTTGGGAGTAATTACGCCTACTGCTGCTTTATCGGCCTTCCCATACACGCCGGAGTATTCGATGAAAGCACTTCGCCATTTCTATTATGACATGGGCGATAAGATTTGGGGCGAATATGGCTTTACCGATGCCTTTAGCGAATCTAAAAACTGGTACGCAAAATCATATTTAGCTATCGATCAGGGGCCCATCATCGTAATGATAGAGAACTACCGCTCGGGCTTATTATGGAATTTATTTATGAGTGCGCCCGAGATCCAAAACGGGCTTAAAAAGCTTGATTTTAAAAGCACCGCTACCGTCTCACCAAAAAACAAATAGCCGGATTTAAATCGAAACCTGTTTATTTACCTTTAATAGGGTAACCGCAATTTCTGGACAAGCCTTTTGTAAGCAAAAAACAGCTGTACAATGGTGGCCTGTCTATGGGTGGTATGGGTACGTTTGAGATATTGAGGCGCAAGCCAAACACCTTTGCAGCAGCTTTCGCTATTTGCGGTGGCGATAACACCAATAACGTAAGCAAGTATGCTAAAAAAGCCCCTTTGTGGATCTTCCACGGGCAAAAGGATAGTGTGGTACCCTTCGATCATTCGCAGGTAGTGGTTGATGCCCTTAAAGCCGCCGGGGCCAACCCTAAATTTACCATTTACACTAACGACGACCACAACAGCTGGGACGATGCCTTCGCCGAACCAGGTCTTATACCCTGGTTATTCTCGCATAGTGAATAAAATAATAGGGTGTATTTTTCTACATCAAATTCGCCTTAACAAAATAGTAACCTATTGTGCTGCCGTCTATATATGGCTAATCACTATTAGAATTGCTCATCCGTTTCCAGTTTGTTGGTGCCTGCACTATCGTTGTTGGTGATGTGGTTATCGGCATTCAGCTCTGTTGTTGGTTCACTTTCGCTTAGCGTTTCAGTGATGTCGTCTGTATCGGCGACTGCCCCATCGCTGTTGGTTACTTTGCCGTCGGCATCCTTATTGGTGATCATATCCTGCTCTGCAGCGCTTACTTTCGGGTCGCCTGTTTCGCCCTCTAAAGGGAATATTTCGCCCGGCGTTGGGCTATCTGGAGTATTCATAGTTATTTGGTTTTATAAAAATAACGGATAAGAGGGTGCGTTGTTTGAAGGATTTGCCTGGCGTAGATTTTACTCACCCCCACTTCGCTGCGCTGGTCAACCCTCTCTATTGCGCAAAGAGGGTAAAAAGGTCTCATTTTAGCCTCTGAGATCACCCAAATGTTCACGTTCACGATTCTAAACACACATAATATTTTATAAACGACTCCTAATCAAGCATCTAAAATACACACTACTGACAAAATGGTGCCACCACTACAGTCAATTATTTTAATAGTGCCTTTTGTTTCGCAAAGAGGCATGGACTTCGTTGCCGTCCCTTTTAGGGGAAGGAATAGGAAACATGCTAAGAATGGCTTTAACCAAAATATCGTTTGGCTAAAGCCGGGAAGTTTCTACCTGTTATCCGTTGGCTGAAGCCAACGGAAATGATTTTATCATTCCCTCCCTGGGGACGGGCGCGATGGATTGCATAAGGGCAGGCAGGAGTTTACCACAATTTTAACTTGGGCGAGGAAAACCCTCCCTAACCCTCCCACGGGAGGGAATTATTTTTCATCCAACAAAAAAGCCGAACGAGTTATTCGTCCGGCCTTTAACTTATAAATTGATGTATTCGATTTAAAACTAATCTCTAATCACCATTCCCTAATCTCTTATTTACAATACCTGTTTATGATGTCAACTATAACCTTGTTCTCCTGCAACTGGGGCAGGTAATCAAACAGGATGTAGTGTTTCTCCGGGTCTGATGCCAGGGCCATCTCCAGGTAGTTCAGTGCTTCGTTGTACTCGCCCTTGGCAAACAGGTAGGCTACCATGCGGTAGTAAAGCTCTGCAGCATCCGGATTATTCTTGATGGCCTGCGAGATCACTTCAATGGCATCAACCAAACGCTTTTGCTCATACATGATAGAAGAGTAATCCAGCCATGCATCCACATCAAGCGGGTTAAGTTCCACCACTTTTTCGTAGGCGTCCTCGGCCTCTTTCATGTGGCCAAGTTTGTACTCTGCATCCGCTATAGCAAACCAGTAATCGGCATTGGCAATATCAAGGTCTAACGCTTTTTTGTAGAAATGCAAGGCCTCGAAGTAGCGCTCTTCAAAATCAAGGGTAACACCGATCCCGAACCAGGCATCTGCCAGTTTTGGGTCCATCTTAACCGATTTTTTGTAGAACGACCGCGCCTCGTCCATTTGTTCCAGCTTTTCGTAACACTCGCCTATGGCGCAATAAGTATCCGCATTGGGCTGCTCGTACTCAAACGTCTGGCGGTACACCTCAATGGCTTCGGCGTATTTCTCCAGGTTAACCAGGGCGTTACCTTTGTTAAAGTAGGCCGATGCAAAGCTGTCTTTGATCAATATAGCGTAATCGTAAGCGTCAATAGCCTTCTCGAACAAACTAAGTTTGGTATACGCGTTACCTAAGTTATACCAGGCGGCATAGCTGTAAGGCTCGTTATCAATATATTGCTGGTAAAACTGAACGCTCTCCTCCTGGTTATCCAAAACATCGTAGCAAAATGCAAGCTCGTAAAGCGCATCCTGGTTTTCCATGTTTTGTTTAAGGCACAGTTTAAGGTAAGTTATGGCGGTATCATAATCGCCCATGTTTTGGTAAACGTAGGCAATGTGCAATAAAATTTCGTCGGTTTCTTCCGAAAGGTCAAGTGCCTTTTCGTAGTTCTCTAAAGCCTCAATATTTCGCTCCATGCTCTCGTAAAGGTTACCACGAATGATGTAGATATCCGCGTCGCTCGCTTCCAGCATCGCGGCTTTATCCAGCGCGGCAAATGCCTCGCTCGCGCGGTTGGTAACTACCAGTAACTGGGCTTGTTTAATTAAAAACACGGCGGCAAACGGGTGCTGGTTGCGGGCATACTCAGATACCTGCAGGGCTTTTGCAGGGTCGTTTTTTTCTATGTAGTAGTCTATAATGTTCTCAAACGCCTGGGCGTCAAAAAAGTACTGGTCATGATTGCGGATCATTTCTTCGTACCGTTCTACCGAAAACTTTGGATCTTCGGTAAAACCAAAATCAAATTCTTCTTCCATTCAAGTTTTTTTGCAGAACACCATATTTCCCGGCAGATGTTTATCCGCAAGGCTTAAACATGAGTTCAAATTACAATAATAAGCATCCCTAAATCAATTAAGTTTTCAACATACAAACATTATTAACACGCGTTAATACAAATAGCTGATAATAAATGAAAAGCATTTAAGCGGCAGCGGATGAGTTGATTAATTGCCCTAAAGATTTTTATCTTTGGCAAAAGTACCAATTATGAGCTTAGTAATAAAAGATATTCTTGACCATTTACATATAAACGACATAAACCATGCCTTTAGTACGGGCAGCAACTGGGGCAGCAGCGCCGGTGCCGGGGTAAAAGACATTGTATCGCCAACGGATGGTAAAAAGATAGCGGCGGCTACATTTGCTACTGCAGATGAGTATAATACTGTAGTTGAAACCGCCCAAAAAGCGTTTAAAACCTGGCGCACCATACCTGCGCCAAAGCGTGGAGAAATTGTGCGACAAATAGGTGAATCGCTCCGCGAGAATAAAAAGCAACTGGGCACGCTGGTATCTTACGAAATGGGTAAAAGCCTGCAGGAAGGTTACGGCGAGGTGCAGGAGATGATAGACATTTGCGATTTTGCGGTGGGCTTAAGCCGCCAGTTATACGGCCTTACCATGCACAGCGAACGCCCCGAGCACCGCATGTATGAGCAATACCAACCATTAGGGATCGTAGGCGTAATATCTGCCTTTAACTTCCCGGTAGCTGTTTGGAGCTGGAACGCTATGCTAGCCTGGGTTTGCGGAGATGTTTGTATCTGGAAACCATCAGAAAAAACACCTTTAACGGCCATCGCCTGCCAGCACATTGCGCAGGAAGTTTTTAAAAGAAATAATATTGATGAAGGCGTAAGCTGTTTAATTATCGGCGACCGCCAGATAGGTGAATTAATGAGTAACGATACCCGCGTGCCGTTGGTATCTGCAACCGGATCTACCCGGATGGGTAAAGCCGTGAGCGCTGCTCTTGGCGCGCGCCTTGGCAAAAGCCTGTTAGAACTTGGGGGCAATAACGCCATCATTATTACCGGGAATGCGGATCTGGATATGTCGCTCATTGGCGCTGTATTTGGCGCGGTGGGTACTGCCGGGCAGCGTTGTACCAGTACGCGCAGGCTCATCATCCACGAAAGTGTTTATGATGCTTTTAAAGACAAACTGGTTAAGGCTTACGGCCAGATCAAAATTGGCGACCCTTTAAACGAGAATAACCACATGGGCCCGCTTATTGACCGGGATGCGGTTGCATTATATCTTGATTCTATCGAAAAATGCAAAGCCGAAGGCGGTAAGTTTGCTGTTGAAGGCGGTAAACTGGAAGGCGACGCTTATTCATCGGGCTGTTATGTTAAGCCTTGTATTGCAGAGGTGGAGAACCATTACCAGATCGTACAGCATGAAACTTTTGCGCCCATACTTTATTTGATCAAATATTCCACTATCGAGGAAGCCATCGAGTTACAGAATGGGGTTCCACAGGGATTATCATCGGCCATCATGACCAATAATTTGCGCGAGGCAGAAACATTCCTTTCTTACGCGGGTTCTGATTGCGGCATTGCCAACGTTAACATCGGCACATCGGGTGCGGAGATAGGCGGTGCCTTTGGCGGCGAAAAAGAAACCGGCGGCGGCCGCGAAAGCGGATCTGACGCCTGGAAAGTGTATATGAGGCGACAAACCAATACTATAAACTATTCTAAAACGTTGCCTTTAGCGCAGGGAATTAAATTTGACCTGTAATTAAACGGCCCCACCCAAAGCCTCCCCGCTGGTTAGCGGAAAGGCTTTTAAAAAGAATTAAACCAAAGTTACTCCGCTAACCAGCGGAAGAGATTTAGAGGGGGCTTTAACAAACAAAATACTAAAGAGAAACATGTATAAAATTTTCAAACCTATTACAGGGCTATTACTAAGCGCCGCCCTGTTATTAAGCATTAATTCCAACGCGCAGGTTGCACCAAAACCTGCCGCCGAGCTCCCAAAAAACTGGCACCTGATGGACCTTAAAACCGATGGCTATTACGGCATCAGTTTAAACCAGGCTTACTTATTTGTTAAAGGTAAAAAAAGCAAAACGGTAGTAATAGCAACCATCGATAGCGGGATAGACACCGCGCAGGCCGATCTTAAACCGGTGCTTTGGACCAACACCAAGGAAATTCCCGGTAACGGAATTGACGACGATAAGAACGGCTACATTGATGACGTGCACGGCTGGAACTTTTTAGGCGGCCCAGGTGGCAAATGTGATTTTACCGAAACCACCGAGGAAGTGCGCGAGTACAACAGGCTTAAAGGCAAATACGAGAACCTGACCAGTGCCCCTGCCGGCAGCGAAAAGGAGTTTGCTTACTGGGAAAAGGTGAAGCTACAGCATGATGCTACGCTAACCAAATCAAAAACCGAGATCAATCAGCTGCAGCCCGTGATGAACGCGCTGATGGCGACCAGTGGTTATATTAAAAAAGCCCTTAACTTAAAAAGTGATGCTTCTTTTAAAAAGGCCGACCTGATTAAGATCACCTCTACAAGTGATACCATTACACAAAGTAAAAATGTTTGGGCCTCTGTTTTTGAGCAGGAAGGCGGCAACGAAACCAACGCCAAGATCATTAACGACTTGAGCGAATACCTTGCAAAACTGAACAATGATGTTAACCCCGACCTGGGTGCACGCAAACGCATTGTAGGTGATGACCCCGATGTTAAAGACGGCAAACCTTACGGCAGCAACATCCTGAAATTTGCAGATGCCGAGCACGGTACCGGCGTTGCAGGCCTTATTGGCGCCGTACGCAATAACAAATATGGTATTGACGGTGTTGCCGATAACGTGCGCATTATGGCTATTAAAGCGGTGCCAAACGGCGACGAGTACGATAAAGATATTGCTAACGCGATCCACTACGCGGTTGATAATGGCGCACGTGTAATTAACATGAGCTTTGGCAAAAAGATCTCCCCGCATAAAGCATGGGTTGACGAAGCCTTTAAATATGCTGCAGCTAAGAATGTATTGTTGATCCAGGCATCGGGTAACGATAATCAGGACATGGACACCAAACCGGAGTTCCCGAACGATATGTTTGAGGATGGATCATCAATGGATGCCGATAACCTGATCAGCGTTGGGGCATCTGCCGATAAAGCCAATGCTAACCTTGCAGGCACCTTTAGCAACTACGGTAAAAAGAATGTGGATGTATTTGCCCCGGGTGTTAAAGTAACTTCGGTAAACATGGATGCCGAATTTAACACTGCCGATGGTACCAGCTTTGCATCACCAATTACAGCGGGTGTTGCCGCTTTGATTTTGGAATACTACCCAACATTAACCGCCAAACAGGTTAAACAAGCCATACTGGCATCCGCCACGCCTATAACCGGCCTAATGGTTTTAAAACCGGGCAGCCAAACCGAAAAAGTTGATTTTACAACCCTATCAAAAACTGGCGGTGTGGTTAATGCTTATAAAGCATTAGTTGCCGCTTCAAAAATGAAGGGTGAAGGGATATAAGTTATCTTCCTCTAATAATAAGAAATGCCCGGCGGTAAGTGTCTACCTTTTTTGGGGCAGTCTAAAGTCGGGCCTTTCTTATTTATTGACAATGTCAGTCTGAGATTGTCGAAGACTTACCCGCTTTACAATGGTTCGACAGGCTCGCCATGACAAAATCGGCTATCGATCGTTTGTTTGACATGGTGAGGTGTTTTCACTTGTCATCCTGAGCGATAGCGAAGGATCTATTATTGAACTTTGCATATTGAATAGGCATGTCTGCGATGAGATGCTTCGCTATCGCTCAGCATAACAAATTTTTAAAGCTCTAAAATATCGCTTCCGCGATCCTTTTTGTTGGGCCGGGGTTACCCATAGTATAAAAATGCAGCACCGGCGCGCCGAATTTTACCAGTTCTTTACACTGCGCTATCATCCATTCGATCCCGATATCTTTTACGTTCTTTTCGTCTTTGCAATCCTGGATCGCATCACTTAATTCTTCGGGGATATCAATGTGGAAGGTTTTAGAAAGGTTAACCAATTGTTTGGAAGTGGTGATAGGTTTCAAGCCCGGGATGATCGGCACGTTGATACCCTCGGCACGGCAGCCGTTCACGAAATCGAAATATTTTTGGTTATCAAAAAACATTTGGGTTACAATGAAGCCTGCGCCCATATCAACCTTTTGCTTCAAATATTTAAAGTCGGTTTTTAGGTTTGGTGCCTCGAAGTGTTTCTCGGGGTAACCGGCAACACCTACACAGAAGTCCGTTTTAAGGATGCCCTCGTAATGTTCATGCAGGTAAACGCCGTTATTCATGTTCACCACCTGTTGCAGCAGGTCGGTAGCATAGCAGTGCCCATTGGGTGATGGCACAAACGAAGCGTCGCCACGGCGGGCATCACCGCGTAAAACCAGCACGTTATCAATCCCTAAAAATTGCAGGTCTATAAGGCCATTCTCGGTCTCATCCTTAGTAAAACCACCACAAAGCAAATGCGGAACGGTATCTACCTTGTACTTATTCATGATGGCCGCGCAGATGGCAATAGTGCCGGGGCGCTTGCGGTAAGCCAGTTTCTCCAGCAGGCCGGTTTGATGCTCCTTATAAATATAATCCTCGCGCAGCGAGGTTACATCAATAAACGGCGGCTTAAACTCCATCAACGGGTCAATAGCATCGTAGATCCCCTGGATGCTTTGGCCTTTTAATGGCGGGATAAGCTCAAATGAAAAAAGTGTTTTGCCGTTGGCGTTTGCAATGTGCTCGGTTATCTTCATTGTAGGTTGTAATCTTTTATTTCGTTACGTCATTGCGAGGTACGAAGCAATCTCTTTAAGCAAGTCCTTTATGCAAGGTGTACAATTGTCCTAAAGAGATTGCTTCGTACCTCGCAATGCCGTTCTATTTAATAATTAAGGTTTGGGCCGAGCCAACGCTCAACCGTTTCCACAGATAAGTTCTTCCTTTCAGAATAATCCTCTATCTGGTCTTTACTTATTTTATTTAAGCCAAAATACCTTGCCTGCGGGTGCGCGAAGTAGAAGCCGCTTACTGCTGCTGCCGGTGTCATGGCCAGGCTTTCGGTAAGGTGCATGTGGGCGTTCTCTTCGGCGCTTAATATCTCAAACAAGGTGGTTTTTTCGGTATGATCCGGGCATGCGGGATAACCCGGTGCCGGGCGGATGCCCTGGTATTCTTCCTTGATCAATTCTTCGGTAGCCAGTTGCTCGTCTTTCGAATAGCCCCAATATTCTTTACGTACCAGTTCGTGCATTTTCTCGGCAAAGGCCTCGGCAAAGCGGTCGGCAATGGCTTTGGTCATGATGCTGTTGTAATCGTCATGGTCGGCCTCAAATTCGGCAACCAGTTCATCGCAACCAATACCGGTTGTTACGGCAAAGCCGCCAAAGTAATCGGCAACTCCGCTTTCCTTAGGTGCCACAAAATCCGACAGCGCATAATAAGGCTCGCCTTTAACCTTTTCGTTCTGCTGGCGAAGCGTATGGATGCGCGTCAGCAAATGCTGGCGGGTTTCATCGGTATATAATTCGATATCATCTCCCACGCTGTTGGCCGGCCAAAAACCGATAACACCGCTTGCGCGCAATAACTTCTGGTGTACGATGCGTTGCATCAATGCCTGTGCATCATCAAATAATTTCTTGGCTTCGTCGCCCACAAACTTATCGGCAAATATTTTTGGATAGCTGCCACGCAACTCCCAGGTATGGAAGAACGGCGTCCAGTCGATGTAAGGCACCAGTTCTTCTAACGGGTAGGCATCAAAAACTTTGGTGCCCAAAAACGCCGGTGCAGGTGCAACGGCCTTGAGGTCTATCTGGAACTTTTGCCCGCGTGCCTGTTCGATACTTACAAAGCGCTTATCGCTTTTTTTGTTGGCGTGAGCTTCGCGGGCTTTGGTGTATTCGTCCTTAATGTTTTGGATGTAGCCATCGCGGGTATCGCGGTTCATCAGGCTGCTGCAAACGGTTACACTGCGCGATGCATCCAGCACATGGATGGCGGCGCCCGAGTAATGCGGCGCTACTTTTACCGCAGCGTGGATGCGCGAGGTTGTTGCACCACCAATAATTAACGGGATAGTAAAGCCCTGGCGTTCCATCTCTTTGGCGAAATGCACCATCTCATCAAGCGAAGGGGTGATCAAACCGCTCAGTCCAATAATATCTACTTCCTGCTTTATTGCTTCTTCAATAATGCGCTGGGCGGGCACCATCACCCCAAGGTCTATCACCTCAAAGTTGTTACAGGCCAGTACCACGCCTACTATGTTTTTACCAATATCGTGTACGTCGCCTTTTACAGTGGCCATTAAAACCTTACCGGCGTTGGCCCTGCTGCCGCTGCTATCTTCGCCGGCATCTATCACGCGCTGTTTTTCCAGCTCAATAAATGGCAGCAAATAAGCCACCGCCTTTTTCATTACACGGGCCGATTTTACCACCTGCGGCAAAAACATTTTACCGGCGCCAAACAGGTCACCAACCACATTCATGCCGTCCATCAACGGGCCTTCGATCACCTCTAAGGGTTTGGCGAATTTTTGGCGGGCTTCTTCCACGTCGTCATCCAGGTATTCGATGATACCTTTTACCAGGGCGTGCGATAGGCGTTGCTCTACCGGGTTCTTGCGCCATTCCTCATCACGCACGATCTCTTTACCCTTACTTTTAATGGTGTCGGCAAACTCGACCAAACGCTCGGTGGCGTCATCGCGGCGGTTTAGCAGAACGTCTTCAACAAGTTCCAGCAGGTCTTTCGGGATCTCCTGGTAAACTTCCAGCATCCCGGCGTTTACAATACCCATATCCAACCCGGCCTTAATAGCATGGTACAGGAATGCCGAGTGCATCGCCTCGCGCACCACGTTATTACCGCGAAACGAGAAGGATATATTACTTACCCCACCGCTTACCTTGGCATATGGAAGGTTTTGTTTTATCCAGCGGGTAGCCTCAATAAAGTCTACCGCGTAGTTGTTGTGTTCTTCCAGACCGGTGGCTACGGTCAGGATATTCGGGTCGAAAATGATATCCTGTGGCGGGAAACCAACTTCATCAACCAATATCCTGTAACAGCGACCACAAATTTCTTTACGGCGTTCGAGTGAATCGGCCTGGCCGGTTTCATCAAAAGCCATCACAACGGCGGCGGCGCCATAGCTTAAGATCTTACGGGCGTATTCTTTAAAGTTCTCCTCACCCTCTTTCAGGGAAATAGAGTTTACGATACCTTTCCCCTGCAAACATTTCAAACCGGCTTCGATAACCGTCCACTTGGAAGAATCGATCATGATGGGCAGCTTGGCAATATCGGGTTCGCTAGCAACCAGGTTCAGGAATTTTACCATCACCGCTTCCGAATCGATCATTCCCTCATCCATGTTGATATCAATTACCTGCGCGCCACCTTCTACCTGTTGCAGGGCAACGGTTAGGGCAGCCTCGTAATCTTCGGCAAGGATAAGTTTAGAGAATTTTGGCGACCCGGTGATGTTGGTACGCTCGCCTATGTTTACAAAGTTTGTTTCGGGGGTAAGAGTTACAGCTTCCAGGCCGCTTAAGCGCAAATAAGGCTCAATTTCGGGAATCAAACGCGGGGAATATTTAGCGGCCTTATCGGCGATACATTTGATGTGATCCGGCGTGGTGCCGCAACAACCACCCACAATATTTACCAGCCCGGCTTTGATAAAATCATCAACCTGGTGGGCGGTTTCGTGCGGGGTTTCATCGTACGCGCCAAATTCATTTGGCAAGCCGGCGTTTGGATAGGCCGAGATAAATACACCTGCTTTTTCAGAAAGTTCCTCTAAGTGAGGCCTCATCTCCTTTGCACCCAAAGCACAGTTTAAACCAACCGATAGCAGGTTAGCATGACTGATCGAGTTCCAAAATGCTTCTACTGTTTGCCCTGATAAAGTACGGCCAGATGCATCGGTAATGGTACCCGAGATCATCACACCGCCGGTATCGCGGAAGGCCAAATAATCTTTACCCGCTGCTGCACATTCTTTTTTATACCGGTCTATCGCGAACAATGCCGCCTTTGCATTCAGGGTGTCAAAAATGGTTTCGACAAGCAGCACGTCCGATCCGCCATCTACTAAACCACGCACCTGTTCGTAGTAAGCTTCGGCAAGGTCATCAAAGTTAACGGCGCGGTAACCCGGGTCGTTCACATCCGGCGACAGGGATGCAGTACGGTTTGTGGGACCAACAGCACCAGCCACAAAGCGAGGTTTTGAGGGGTCTTTTTTGGTGTACGCATCGGCCACTTCGCGGGCTATGCGGGCACCCTCGTAACTTAATTCGTAATCAAGTTCTTCAAGGTGATAATCGGCCAGTGAAATCTTTTGTGTACTGAAGGTATTGGTCTCGATGATATCCGCACCCGCGTCTAAATACTCGGCATGGATGGCTTTGATCACATCCGGCCGGGTAATATTCAGCAAGTCGTTATTGCCTTTAAGGTCGGATGCGTGGTCACGGAAACGCTCCCCACGAAAATCCTCCTCGGTAAGCTCGTACCGCTGGATCATGGTACCCATAGCCCCGTCAATAATCAATATGCGTTTTTGTAGTTCTTTTCTAATATCCATTGTTTGGTATCAAGTAGCGCGTATCAAATATCAAGTACCGAAGACCGATACATGAGCATAATATCCAGCGCAGGAAAAGGTCCTGATACTTGATACTAATTACCTGATACTAAAAAAACTTATTTCGAAAAGCCGGGTGTTATATTGACTTTCACTTATCTGTCCCATCCGCCAATTGGCTGGTTGAGTAGAATGTAGCACCTTGTTAAGTAACAGGTTGCTAAGACATCGCAGGGTCTAATCCCTCCGTCTTTCTCCATAAGCGTTACAAATATGAATAATAATGTTGTAAAGTGCAAGCTTATAAATTACACTCGTATTGGGCTAAAGCCCGATTTGCTTTGGCTTAGGGTCTGTTGGCTAAAGCCAACGGCAATGATGTGGTTTTACCCCGTCTCAATTGTACCTGATATGGGAAAAGTCGCTTTGAAATTTCAGGCATGTCAAACTTGTAAAAAATCATTGCCGCCGCATTTGTGGGGTGGATAACAAATTAGACCATCCGGCTTTAGCCGAACCTTTAAAACAAAAAAACCGCCTGCTCATAGCAAACGGCTTTCAATTTTATAAGACAATCCGCTTATCTCCTATTGCCGCCGAATATGCGAAGCAGTAAAAGAAAAAGGTTAAGAAAATCAAGATAAAGGGTTAAGGCACCCATAATGGCTGTCTTCTTACCTTCAGCACTACCATACTCGATACCGGCACCAATGCGTTTTAGTTTTTGTACATCGTAAGCGGTTAAGCCTACAAATACAGCAACCAATATATAACTGATCAGTAAGTCGAAACTGCTGCTGCGGAAGATGAACACGTTTAACACGGTTGCAATAATGCCGCCAACAAGCAACATGATCAGGATTGAACCAAATTTGGTAAGGTCCTGATTGGTTGTGTAACCACCTATTGCCATTACACCAAATACTACAGATGCTGTAATAAACGCGCTTGATATGGTACCGAAGTTATACAGATAAAATATATAGCTAAGGCTTACACCCATAATGGCCGAAAAAGCCAGGAACATAATAACGGCAGTTACGATGCTCATTTTACTAATGCGGCTTGATAATACCAACACAAGGATAAAAGGGGCGAACATGGTTATGGTACCGAAAATATTGTTGCGACCTGTTGCCGGATCGCGCAGCATGCTCGATAGCTCGGGTATAAACGCAAAAGTATAAGTGCATAGAGATGATATACCTAATGCAACAAACATCCATAAAAACACATTCGCGATAAACCTGCGGGACGCCTCGGGGTTTTCTACATAACTTACGTTTTCGTAAACGTAATCTTGAGTTTTGGTTTCCATTTATGATTAGAAATTATTTGTACGAATATAGTAAAAACGCAGCAATGCGTATAAAGTTGTAGCTTTTATAAAGCTTACAATGGGATGAAATTAGTTTAGCCTTTTGGTTAGCTGTTCTTCTACCATTTTAAATACCTGTACCGGTTTTAAGGCACGCCAGTTCAGTTCATCTAACTGCCCGCCAAAGTTGATGTAATAGTCAATATTGGCGCTTTTAAACTCGCGGATCACATGCTCCTGGAAATTGATGCCGGCTATCCAGCCATCCTCCACCTCCTGAAACCATTCCTCATAATAACTATCGTCCGAAAAATGGAAGTTAAGCACATTCTCGCCTATTAGTATAAATTGGTTTACGCCCTGGTCTATCATCAGTTCTATCAGTTCGCGCTTCATCAGCATAATATCATTGTTAATGGCATCGTTCCATTCCCCAATAAACTCTATAATGCTGTACCCACGGTCGTAATCAACGTATAAAACTTTAAGGTAAAGCGTGTTAGACCCGAATGAATCCCATTGCGGGTGCAGCAAATAGTTATATACCTGCTTATCAAACTCAAACTCGTTATACTGCGTAGCATAAAACGGAGAATGCTCATCCTCTGATGCTACATAATCATCCCGCCAGCGGTAATATGGTTCTATTTCGTGCATAGCCCCCTCCAACCTCTCCCGATAGGGGAGACTTTTTTATTTTCCTCACCTGCACATTTGCATATTTGCACGTCTGCATATCTAATCTCCTGCATATTTATTTATTATGTGCGTCTACTGCTTTTCTCACACTTCCGTATTGGTTTAAAAGTTCGGCAGCTTCCTTTTCGGACAGTCCGGTTTCGGCCATTACCATGTTGGTGCCGCGCTGTATCAGTTTATCATTTGATAACTGCATATCCACCATTTTATTACCCTTTACCCTGCCTAGTTGTATCATTACACTTGTGCTCAGCATATTTAAAACCAGCTTTTGCGCGGTGCCTGCTTTCATGCGGGTACTGCCGGTCACAAACTCGGGGCCGGTTATCACTTCTACCGGGTATTGGGCGGTTGCAGCAACCGGGCTGCCGGCATTACAAACGATGCAACCCGTAGCAATACCATGCTCGTTTGCTGTTTTTAAGCCGCCTATCACATAGGGCGTGGTTCCAGATGCTGCTATGCCCACCACCACATCTCCCTCTTTTATGTCAAATTCCTGCAGATCTTTCCAGGCCTGCGTGGTATTATCTTCTGCAAATTCTACCGCTTTGCGGATGGCGGTATCGCCACCGGCAATAATACCCACCACCCAATCGAAAGGTACACCAAATGTTGGCGGGCACTCCGATGCATCTACCACGCCCAAACGCCCGCTGGTGCCTGCGCCTATGTAAAAGAGGCGGCCGCCATTGCGCATGCGGTCGGTAGTGATCTTTACCAACGCTTCTATCTGTGGTAAAGCCTGCTCTACCGCCAATGGCGCCGTTTTATCTTCGTTATTGATGTTCTGTAAAAGCTCAAGCAAAGGCATGTTTTCCAGGCCGTTGTATTTAGAGTCTTTTTCGGTGCTTCTTTCCATTTGGCTGATGTTTAAGCCTCACGCTAACCCTCTCTAAAGCGGAGGGAGCCGAACTTTTTATCCTCCCCAAAGGAGAGAACTTGAACTTGCATTTTAAACCTTCTCCTTTGGAGAGGGCCCGGTGAGGCGATAAATATTTTAACAAAATTGAATAAAAAACATCAAAGCAACGAAGATGAACTAAATTATAAGCAATAGCCGCTATTTATTAGATTTGCAATGGCCATTTACACATGAAAAGAACTGCGGGTATAATTTTCAGGACGCTGATATTAATTTTGATAGGAATAGGTATCGGCATACTTCTTACTAATGGTGATATGGTAGGCCGCAAACTTGGCCTAAGTGCCGGTCCCGACAAAATTTCACGCGTACTTTCTCTGGTTAACAATAAGTACGTCGACTCGGTAAACACTGACAGTATCGAGGGTGTGACCGTGAACGATATGCTGCAAAACCTCGACCCGCATTCGGTTTACTTACCCGCGCAACAGGCTCGCTACATTAACGAACGTTTGGAAGGCGGCTTTAACGGCATAGGCTTAGAATACCAGTTGCTGCGCGATACTTTATTTATTACCCAGGTTAGTACTGATGGCCCCGCTGCTAAAGCAGGTGTAATGGTTGGGGATAGGGTGATCAATGTGGATGGCAAGCCATTCTCGGGCACTAAACTGGATATTCAGCGCACCAGCAAAACATTCAGGGGCGAAAAGAACACGCAGATAAGCCTGGGCATAAGCCGCGATGGCTTTAAAAAAATTAAAGATTTCACTATAAAACGCGATCGTGTAAGCTTAAGCAGCCTTGATGCAGCCTATAACGTTGGCAGCGCGGGGTATGTTAAAATAAGCAAATTTGCCTCAACCACCGATAGCGATTTTAGAGGCGCCCTTAAAAAACTAAAGGCCAATGGTATGCAAAAATTGGTGCTGGATCTGCGCGGAAACGGCGGCGGCTACCTGAATACAGCCACCAGTATGGCAGATGAGTTTTTACCAAAAGGCAAACTTATAGTTTACACCAAAGGCAGCCACGAGCCGCGTACAGATTACTTCGCGACAGATTTTGGCAGTTATGAGAATGGTGACCTGACTGTTATTATTGATGAATACTCTGCATCGGCAAGTGAGATACTGGCGGGCGCTTTACAGGACCTGGACAGGGCTACTATTGTAGGTCGCCGGTCGTTTGGTAAAGGTTTGGTACAACAGCAGTTCCCATTTGGAGATGGCACGGCCATAAACCTAACGGTGGCAAGATATTACACACCGTCGGGCAGGTCGATCCAAAAATCTTATTCAAACGGCGTGGCGAGTTATCGTAACGAACTGCTTAACAGGATCCGCAAGGGCGAGTTATTAAATGCCGGGAACAACTTAAGTGATAGTGCCTTTCTTGGAGGATCAACCTACCATACCACCAAAGGCCGCAAGGTATTTAGCCGTGGTGGTATAATGCCCGATGTTTTTGTACCTGCCGATACCGCACAGAATACTCAACTGGTAAGCCAGCTTGCGCAGAACCAGCTTTTTACCGCTTACATCATTGATAGGTTACAACCCGCTCTATCCAAATACCCAACTGCAGATAATTTTATTGAGCAGTATAACCTGAGCGATGAAGGGCTGAAAAATTTTATAGCCTACGCGCTGCAAACTATTAAGCAAATTAACCCGGCAGAGCTGCAGCAATCAAAAGAAACCATTAAAATATTGGTGAAAGCCAACGCCGCCCGTTTTAAATGGGGCAATAACGCTTACTACCGCGTGCTTAACGCCAACGATACTACCTTTAAAAAAGCTTTAGCAAGTAATTAAAAACTTATGCCCGTTCCGGTAGGGAAAAACGCGTTTACACTCACCGGTAGTTTACCTGCTGGTTTAATCAACCCTGTTATCACCTTCACTGCCGAACGTTGCATAGCATCCTCTTTTTGGTAGCCTACAATTATGCCCGTGCTTTTTTCGATGCCTGGCAAACCTGCAATGGTATATGGGTTGCCAAAAAGGCTCATTACCGTGTTTGGCTTAGCGGCCAGTTCAGATATCAGCAGCTTTACGTTATTACTATAATCGAGCTTGCTGGCGGGGCGGGTGCGGGTATCGTGGATGCTGACAAAAACTTGCGGATACTGCTTTAGTACCTGAAGCATACGGTTCATTTCGGGCACGCCCATGTTTTTATCTACGTGGAAGATCATGCTGTTGGGGTACCATTTAGAAAGCTCCATCTGGAAAACGGTGGGCTTATCTAACCCAATGCTAATAATTGCGGTTTTCTTTAAAGGATCCTGGCGGATGGTTTGGCCGCTCCCTTTTATTACCGTTACCGATGCGTCTGCCAGTTGCTGGATCAGCTCGGCAGCGGCAGTGCGGTTTATATCCTGTGGGATGGTAGTTGATGATACCGGCTTGTAATTAGCTAACCCTGCCCAGTACTTTGCGGCAAGCAATTTTCTGATCTTAGCATCAAATTCTTCTTTGCTGATCTGTTTCTTTTTGATGGCTTTTAAAATAAGCTTCGCGCCGTTTTTTGAATTGACGGATAATTCTATTAAGTCGTTCCCTGCCAAAAAAGCCCTTACATCGGCCTCGCCATTCGGGAAATTTTTTACTACGCCCTGCATCTCCATGGCATCTGATGCTACAATGCCTCTAAATCTTAGCGAATCTTTTAATACCCCGGTAACTATCGGGCGGGATAAAGTAGAAGGCAAATTTTTGGTACTATCCAGCGCCGGGATATTCATGTGAGCTATCATTACACCGCTAATACCTGCCTCAATGGCTTGCTTAAATGGGTATTCTTCTAATGAATCTAACCGGCCTTTGGTAAATGGCAGCTGCGGCAAAGCAAAATGCGAATCCACATTGGTATCGCCATGGCCGGGGAAGTGCTTGGCGAAGACGATAACGCCTGCATCCTGCATGCCGGTAAAGTAGGCAATCCCTTTTTTGGCAACATTGTATTTATTATCCCCAAACGAACGGTAGTTGATCACCGGGTTATTGGGGTTATTGTTTACATCCATATCGGGTGCGAAGTTGATGTGCATACCCAGCCGCTTAAAATCATAGGCCACCATCTGCCCCATTTTATAGATGAGGGTATTATCCTGTATGGCCCCTAAAGTCATTTGGTAAGGGTAGGATACGGATGAATCTAACCGCATTCCCAAACCCCACTCGCCATCCATGGCTATCAGCAATGGCACGCGCGATTGTTTTTGGTAAAGGTTGATTAGGTTAGCATGCCTTACCGGCCCGCCCTGGAAAAACACCAGGCCGCCAATGTGTTCGTCGCGGATAATGGTTGCAACAGAATCTTCATAGGCCTTGCCCCTGTTGGTATGCGCCCTTACGTAAAATAACTGGCCTATCTTTTCTTTACGGGTCAGCTGCTTGAACACCGAATCTACCCAACGGTTTTGTTCGGTTATAGTGGTGATAAAGCTTTTATTTTGAGCGGAAACTGCCTGGGTAAGCAGGCTAAACGTTAAAAGGAGGCAGCAGGTAATATAATTTTTCTGTTTCATTATTATCCAAATGTAGCTTAAATCTCAATTACGGCTAATTGTTTTGCCTCAGAAAGATATATATTGGATATACGAATAAACCTTGGTACCTGATTTCACTCTATAGGTTATAAAATTAACAAACCGGAAATATTGTGTCTAGCCCACAGTAGTTTAGCAACAATTAAAAAAATAAAACCGATGAAAAAATTTCTCTTAATGGCCGTATGCCTTATTACCGTTGCCGGAACCGTGAGCGCGCAACGTTACGATCGCCGCTACCAGCGCCGGGGAGTAAGGCGACCCGCCCCCGTACAACGTTATGATAACAGGGGCGGTGGCGATGATTTTTACACGCCAAAAGTTGGCCTTGCCGGTGGTGTAAACTTTTCCAATACCGTTGATGCTTATAACTCAGACTTTAGCACCAGCACTATTGCAGGCTGGCACGCGGGTTTAACCTTTGAGGTGCCTATTGCCTATCCGTTATCATTCGCGCCCGAAATTTTGTTTTCGCAAAAGGGTTACAAAGCCGAAACTATCGACGGTACATTTAAGCAACGTACCAATTATGTTGATATCCCTTTGTTAGCCAAATTCCGTTTGGTGCCGGGCTTTAATTTTGTAATAGGCCCGCAGTTAACATTCATCACATCAACCCGTAATACTTACGATGATGGCTTTAACACCATATCAGAATCTGAATATAATTACCGTGGCGATAAAAGCTACATATCGGGCGTTGTTGGTGTAGGCATCACCCTTAATCGCAATGTGGAACTAAGGGGCCGTTACGCTATCGACCTCGACAAAAACTACGCGAACGGCAACTCGGCCATCCCGGATTACCGCAACCAGGTATTCTCGTTGGGCTTAGGGTTTAAGTTCAACTAATAAGATCTAACTATTGATTTTGTAAAGCCATTCGCCCGGTTGGGGTGGGTGGCTTTTTATTTGAAGATGTTCTGAACCCAGCGTTTTAGCTTACGTTTGGTTTTATTGTAACGCCTCCATCTATAATCCAGGTTAAAACCCTGGTTAAGGGTAAAGTAGTCGGCTTGTTTTTGGGGCAGCACGTACAGTGGGTGCTTTATCTCGCCAAGTTCCTGCAAAGGTATATTAGCGTTAGGGCTGTTAGCATCAATGGTATGGGTTGAATTTTCGCCAAACCCAATGTTGGTGATGAGATTTTGGTTGGGTATCACCGACAGGCTATTATTAAAAAAATTCAGGAAGCCGTATTGGTAATCCCAGGTATCAATCTCTCCGGCTTTTACTTTTGCAAATATTTCTGCCCAGGTATCAACGGCAAAGCGGTCGTTAAAAATAACCTCCAATTTAGAGCGCACATCAGCAACCTCGTAGCGCAAAAGTTCTTTATCGTAATCATTCCAAACCCTCCGCCAGCCGGCCCATCCCCAAACATGAGTCATGTTGGAGTAGTAGTAACTGGCATTGCCCCATTGTTTACCAAGCTGCAGATTGGCGCCACCAATGTGCCTAATGCGGGTATCATCGCGGTAACGGCTGAGCATCGCATCGCAAAATCTGAAGAAATCGTTATTGGGCATGCAGTCATCTTCTAAAACAATGCCTTCTTCTTCCTGCTCAAAAAACCAGGTGATGGCGGATGACACAGCATGTTTGCACCCCAGGTTAACCTCGCGAAAAAGCGTTTTCACTTCGCAGGGCCAATCAACATTGGTAGCAATGGTACGGGTTCGTTCGCATAAAATATCTTCGCCGGGCTTTAGTGAACGCGGGCCATCTGCGGCGATGTAAAGGCGCGTCGGTTGCGCCCTGCGAATTTGGGCGAATACCCGTTCAGTGGTATCCGGGCGGTTAAAAATTATAAATAATACAGCCGAGCTGGTTTGATATGATGAGGTGGCTAAGGTATTCATATTACAAATATGTTTATTAAAACGTTAAGCTTACGATACCAGGCATACAATTTGGCGTAAAATAGCCGTTATCAGATAAAATTTACATCCCATTATATTTAAAATTTGCACCTTTAGAAAATGCGAAGCAAAATAACAGGCGGCGATACTACCTACCTTTTTACGGCCAAAATAATGGGCAAATTCGATGTAAAATATTATCGTTGTAATCAAACGGGCTTCATCCAAACTGAAGAGGCCTACTGGCTTGACGAAGCCTATACATCCGCAATAACCAAACTTGATGTTGGCCTGCCGTACCGTAACATTAATTTAAGCGACAGGGTTAGCAAACTGCTGCTAAAAAAATTTGATAAGAAAGGCATATTCCTGGATTACGCCGGCGGTTATGGTTTATTTACCCGCCTTATGCGCGATAAAGGTTTTAACTTTTACCATACCGACCCATATTGCCAAAACTTGTTTGCAGAACATTTTGACCTGAGCGATCTTCCTAAAAATACCCGCTTTGAACTGGTTACCGCTTTTGAGGTTTTTGAGCACCTGCCTGACCCGATAACGCAGATAAATAAAATGCTTGAGCTTTCTGAAACTCTATTGTTTAGTACCGAATTACAACCGGGAAAAATAGAAAAGATTGAGGAATGGTCATATTTTTCGATTGAGACCGGACAACACATCGCGTTTTATAACGAAACCACCCTAAAAGCCATTGCCGATAAATTAGGTTATAACTTTTATACCGACGGTATATTTTTACATCTTTTTACTAAAACCAACCTTGAGTTTAACCCATTTGAGCCGGTTAGGGACAAGTTTTTACTCCGCAAAGCAAAAAAGTACATTGCCAAGATAGAACGACAAAGTAACCCCGCGCCTGACAGCCTGCTAATGCGCGATTGGCAATATATAAAAGACAAAATTAACTGGAAACCCTGATATTATCCTTCATTAAAGGTTTGCATATCTATCAGCTTTCGATACAAGCCATTTTTATTGATCAGTTCCTGGTGGTTGCCCTGCTCTATCAGTTTACCATTCTCCAGTACAACTATCATATCTGCATTTTGGATAGTGCTTAAACGGTGGGCAATAATAAGCGATGTACGGTTCTTCATCAGGTTGTTCAGCGCATCCTGCACCAGTTTTTCTGATTCGGTATCCAGGGCTGATGTTGCCTCGTCCAATAGCATTATTGGCGGGTTATTTAACACCGCACGGGCTATACAAATGCGTTGGCGCTGGCCACCGGATAGTTTTGTTCCGCGGTCGCCCACGTTAGTTTCGTAACCATTTTCGGCCTCTAAAATAAAATTGTGGGCGTTGGCTATACGTGCGGCGGCCTCAACATCGGCCGGGCTTGCACCGGGTTTACCAAAGGCGATGTTGTTGTAAATGGTATCATTAAACAAAACAGATTCCTGGTTTACCACGCCCATCAATCCGCGCAGTGAATTTGCGGTTACCCCTTTAATATCGTTTCCATCAACCGTAATACGCCCGCTTTGAGGATCCATAAAACGAGGGATCAGATCCATCATGGTTGATTTACCACCACCCGACGGGCCTACCAGCGCCACAGTTTTTCCTTTAGGCACAACAAAATCTACATGTGATAACACCGCCTTTTCCTGGTAGGCAAACGATACATCCTCGAAACGGATAGCCTCGGTAAAATCTTTTATGGATGATGCATCTGGTGCATCAACGATGGTAGGTTTTTCATCTATCAGGCTTAATACACGCTCGCCGGCGGCAATCCCTTGGTGTATATTACTGAACGAATCTGAAATAGCTTTTGCAGGCCTTAGGATCTGCGAAAACAATACAATAAAAGCAATAAACTCTGCCGGTTTTAACGGCGTTTCCTTATTCAAAACTAAATTACCGCCATACAAAACAATGCCGGCAACCATACATATCCCTAAAAACTCTGATACAGGCGAGGCCAGCTGCTGCCTGCGCGCCATAGATTTTGTAATATCCGAATACTTCTTATTCTCGCTATCAAACCTGTTTTTTATAAAACCCGTGGCATTAAAAGCCTTGATGATCTTGATGCCCGAAAGTGCTTCATCCAGGTAACTAATCATGTTGCCATAGGTTTGCTGGGATGCTACGGCCTGTTGTTTTAATCGTTTTACAATGCGGGCAATAATAAATGCCGAGAACGGGATGATCAAAAATGAATACAACGTTAGGCTTGGCGAGATCAGGAACAGCATTACCAGGAAGGCGATCAGCGTGAGCGGCTCTTTAAGAACAACCTGTAGCGTGCCAGTTACCGAATACTGTACAACCTGCACATCTGAGGCGATTTTTGAGATAATATCTCCCTTACGCTCGTTACTAAAAAAACCAAGGTGAAGGTTCATCACATTATTAAATACAGTGCGGCGCAGGTTTAACAGGGTATATACCCTTAAATTCTCCATAATGCGCTGCGACAGGTAACGAAAAAAATTACCCAGCAAGGCCGATATTACAATGGTACCACAAACAAACTTTAAAGCCCCACCTGTACCATAATTATTAATGGCGTAACGCACGTAATAATTAAATGTAGCCATAATATCTATAAAAGCAGGTTTAGGGCCTAATGGTAAAACCGCGTGGCTTTGGTTATTGGCAAACAGCGTTGTTAACAACGGCGCCACCAGCGCCAGGTTTAACGTACTAAATATTACAGCAAACAGGGTAGTTAATACATATGGTATTGCAAACTTTTGGATAGGTTTTGCAAACGAGAGCAAACGGAAATACGTTTTCATTTAAAAAGTTAAGGTGCAAAATTATACAAATTTGGCCATGTATAGTTAAACGCTTTTTAATAACGTATTGTAAACCTGTATGGTATTATCAACGCATTTATCAAAAGCAAAGCTTTGCAGCCGCTGTTGCCCTTTTGCGATAAGCGATTGACGGATATTATCGTCATATGAAACCTTAGTCACTGCTTCTTTAATAGATGCCTCATCCATCGGGTCGAAGTAAAAGGCGGCATCACCGGCTATTTCGGGGAAACAGGTTGTATTGCTGCACACTACCGGGCAGTTATTGGCAAAGGCCTCCAGTAGCGGCAAGCCGAAACCTTCCTGGTAAGATGGGAAAGCAAACACAGCGGCCTGGGTGTACAATTGTTTCAACTGGGCATCGGTTACAGTAAGCTGCTGGCATTGGGCAGCGATGTTAAAGGTTAATAGTATTTTCTGTTCTTCTTTGTTGAACAAGCCACCGCCTGCGCAGATCAGGTGCAGGCTATTATCCTGCTGCAACACCCCCCCTATAGCTTTAATAAAGGTTGCAAAGTTTTTATAAAAGGCGCGATCTCCCACAAATAGTATATATTTTTTGGGCAAGATAAGCGCGCTTGCCGATGTTGGATTTAAGATATAGCCATGATGCACTACCGTGATCTTCGCCCCGGCCTTTGGATAATATTTAATGATCTGTTGTTGGGTATATTCTGATATGGCGATGATGGCGCTTGCCTTTTCTATCAGTTGCTTCTTCCTGGCGATGACCGCTGCCGAATCGGGAAACAAATGGGGCAGTGTTTCGTGGATCATATCATGAACCGTAATTAAGAATGGATTTTTTATACCGTTTAAAAAATAGGTGTCGTAATACGTTGGGTGGAAAATATCGTAATTGTATTGTTTAATAAGATAGTTAGAATAGCGTTTATTCCAGCGGAACATACGGTTATTGTGGCGGTTGAAGATATTTTTGCCGATTACATTATCTAATGGCAATAAACCTTTGGGCAGGTAAGCATTTTCTGAATAAAGGGCTGCGATCTTACCTGAAACCCCGGGGCGTTTATTGAGGCCATCATTCAACCCCGCAAAATAACGGGTAATGCCCCCATACTTTTGGGTAGAGAAATATTGATGATCGAATAATATTTTCAAGATGGAATTTTGTTTAAATGGACTTACTTTGCAAATGCATAATGCTATGCCGCTAATTTAAGCAATAGTACCAATGGTAAATGAAAAACACGGAATTAATCCCGCAGACACCAATAACGCACTGCTAAGCATAATTGTTGTTACTTACAATGCGGCAAAAACCCTGCAAACCTGCCTGCAAAGTATTTTTATGCAAACCTATCCAAACCTTGAACTAATTGTGGTTGATGGCAACAGCACCGATGACACACAAGAAATCTTACAAAGCAATACCAAGCAAATCACCTACTGGAAAAGCGAACCCGATAACAGTATATATGACGCCATGACAAAAGCGCTGGCTTATACAAAAGGCCAATGGATCTACTTTTTAGGGGCTGATGATGAGCTACTGCCCAATTTTTCGACTATGGCCCTGGAGCTAGTAAACCCTGGTTATGTTTACTACGGCAGTGTGCTTACCCGGGGCCTAAAACCACTTGGCCCTGTGTCTGACTATTACCTGGCTAAGCATGGCATTATTCAGCAATCTATTATTTATCCTAAAATTATTTTTGAGCGCTATGCCTATAATTTAAAATATAAGTCATCTGCCGATTTTGCTTTGAATATGCAGGCCTTTGGCGATAAGGATTTGAAATTCGTATACCTTAATTATGTGATAGCAAAATTTGCCGATACCGGCGTTTCGGGCCAATCGCGCGATATGGTTTTTGAGCAGGATAAACCATCGCTCATCCTAAAAAACTTTGGCCTTAAAATGTGGCTCAGGTTTAAGATCAGGAAACTAAAGGGAAAAGAGTAACCTTAAACGCCCAGTACTTCCTCGTATAAACGTAGATATTGTATGGCGGTATTATCCCAATTGAATTTCTCGGCATGTGCCATAACCTTTGCTGAGCGGTTATTCCCTTTAAAATCGGCAATACTATTTTTAAACACCTGCTGCATGGCATCCCCGTCAAAGTTGTCAAAATAATAAGCGGCATCTCCACCAATTTCGGGCAGCGAGGTTCGGGTTGAGCAAAACACCGGCTTGCCAAAGTGCATGGCCTCTATCACCGGCAAGCCAAAGCCCTCGGCAATGGATGGAAAAACAAAAGCTTCGCAATTTTTATAATACCAGGCGCGGTCGTCATCACTTATGGGGCCGGTAATTTTAACACGTTCTTCGCAGCCATGCTTTTTGGCTTGTGCCATAACATCGGCCTTATAGGGTGTATTAATTCCTGCTATCACCAGCTCAAGATCATTTCCATCAAGTAAAGCAGGCAAAACATGCGCGTTCTTTTTTGCAGATACGATGCCGATAGTAAACAAAAAAGGGTTTTTCGGGACATAAGCAGGAGCATGGTAATCCTTCAATACCAGTTTATCGGCACCGTTATATATAACGCTTATTTTATGAGCGATGTGCGGGTAGTAGTGCAGCACATCCTTAGCCGTGAAGTTTGATATAGTGACTATTCGCTCGCACTTGTTAATGCGCTCGCCAAGTTTCTTCAGGTACAGTTTTAACTTTTCAGGGCTCAGGTTTTCGTGTACTTGGTTAATATCGTGTATGGTCAGTATCATTTTGCCGCTATGTACTTTTTTTGGTTTTAGGCGCGAGAACTGATCTGTAAAGTGGAACAGATCCACCTTATTACTATTGATGAAAAAGAACTTATTATACTTCTTAAGATAGGTTTTGTGCACCTCCTCCGCCTCGAAGCCGGTATTGCTGCCGGGATACAAAAAGTAGTCGAGATCAAACTTTGTGTTATGGTTTAACAAAGCCCTGGCCAAACTTTTACCAAAGCTGTACAGCCCGGTATTGGGGTACCGCATAGAATCGAGGGTTACTAAAACGCGTGGTTTGCTCATTTCCAGTTATTAATTTTTGCTGCAACCATCTCTACGGAAATATTTTCCAGATCGCCATTTCCACTTTCTAAATACTCAGCTTTTTTGCCCAAAGGTGCCCACCTGCCCGGATGGATCGGCCGTAACGATGGGAACAATCCCAAAGCTCGGATTCCTACCGCCGCCGCAACATGTAATGGCCCGGTGCCTGATGCAAGCAGGCCATCGGCCCTGTATATAAACGCGATAAACTCGTCAAGTGTCATGGTACCGGTAATATCAACCACGTGCGAAGGCAGGGTTTTTATCCAAGGGGTAAGCAGTTCCTTTTCTTTATCAGATCCGGAGATGAATATTTTAAACTTATCTGCAGGCAAGGCATCGGCAAGCTTTTTATAATTGCAAAGCCCCCACTCTACACCGTTGCCATTCGATTTTGGATGAAGGATTAAATTGAATTTTTCAAAATCGAATAAAAACTCAAATTTTTCAGACAATGATATCGTTGGTTTAAGACTGGTATGGGCTATCACCTGTGGCAGGGTTTGTACTTCTTTAAGGCCCAAAGGCTTTAATAGTACAAGGTTTAATTGAGCCTCGTGCAAGTCGGATTTTTTGCGGCTTAGCTTCACCAGATTATTACATGTAAACCAATGAAAGATTCTGTTGGTTGTGCCTATCCTTGTTTTTATCCCAGCTTGTTTAGACAATTTGGCCACTTGCTTATTAGGGAACACATGCACTATGGCATCGATGTTTTTTTGCTGTAAAAAGGTTATTTGTTCCTGATATGATAATTTCAGCAGTTCGGTATAATCTACAAACTCATCAACAAATTTATCGCATTTAATTACAGGGCCTGTGTAGGCCTTTCCTAAAAACAAAATTTTGGATTTAGGATAAAGGTCTTTTAAATAGCCTGCCATCGGTAAAGTAAGTACTACATCACCTATAGCATCGGTCCGGCTTATTAGTATGCAATTCAAACTACTGTATATATATGTATGTGCTGCAAATATAATTATCTAAGCTTGTTCATTTATATTATTATGGCTTGATTAATTAACGCGTATTTTTGTTTCTTTGATACATGGCCGCATCCACACCCTATATAACACCTACCTGCACCGATTTTAGATCGGTAGCGCGGGCGTTAACTATAGTGGAAAACAGCCTTACCGGCAGCACCCAGCTTTTAAAAAGCCTTATTTTTAATATACATACACCTATTATAGGTATAACAGGCCCGCCTGGCGCAGGTAAAAGCACGCTGGTAAATGCCATTATTAATACCCTGGTGCAACAAGGTAAAAAAGTAGCCGTACTGGCTATAGACCCTACGTCACCTTTTAACTTTGGATCATTACTGGGCGACCGCATCCGCATGGCCTCGCACTTTAACCACCCGGATGTTTTTATCCGGTCGCTTGCTACGCGTGGTTCGTTGGGTGGGTTATCTGCCAAAACCATCGAGATGACGGATGTACTACGTGCATCTGGCTTTGATCATATTATTGTGGAAACCGTTGGCGTAGGACAATCAGAAGTGGAGGTTGCAGGCCTTGCCGACCTTACCTTTGTAATGTTGGTACCCGAGGCTGGTGATGAGATCCAGAACATCAAATCGGGATTGATGGAAATTGCCGATGCCTTTATCATCAACAAAGCCGACAGGGATGGCGCCGACCTGTTCATCAACAACCTTAAAAAGATATTACTACAAAGTAAGGATGGTAAGCTGCCCATATTTAAAACGGTGGCATCCAAAAACGAGGGGATAGATGCCATTGCCAATTTTATCTTATCAAACAAAAAAACCAAAAATACCCGCCGCGAGTTACTGCTCACTCAAAAGGTGTACAACATTATCCAGCAAAATAAAATGATGGGGATAGAAAAGCAAAAACTTCAGCAGGATCTTGCCAGGGCTTTAGTTAATGATGACTTTAACATCTATCAGTTCGCATCCAACTATGTTGGGTAATTAGTTAAATTAAGTGAGTGAATGGTTAACTAATCACCACTCACCCAATCAACCACTCACTATTTCGAGTTCATCAACTCTTCAATCTCCTCCGCCTCAATAGGGATATGCGCCATCAGGTCGTAGTTACCATCTTTGGTGATCAAAATGTTGTTTTCTAAACGGATGCCCAAGCCTTCTTCGGGGATGTAGATGCCCGGCTCGCAGGTAAGGATGTTACCAACCTCGAACGGTTTGTAGCGGCTTGCAAAATCGTGCACATCTAACCCAAGGTGGTGCGATGTCCCGTGCATAAAATACTTTTTATATAAAGGCGATTTGGGGTCCTGCTTATCAACATCATGTTTTGATAACAAGCCCAGATCTATCAGCTCGCCTGCCATTATTTTGCCTACCTCGTCATGATATTCGTTCCAAACCGTACCTGCAACAATCATTTTACTTGCCGCGCGAAATACACGCAATACAGCATCATACACCTGGCGCTGGCGTTTAGTGAAACGGCCATTCACCGGGATAGAGCGGCTCATATCGGCATTGTAGTTGGCGTATTCTGCAGCCCAGTCAAACAGGATCACATCGCCATCGCCACAAACTTGGTTATTGTCTATATAATGTAGTACAATAGCGTTTTTGCCCGATGCTATAATTGGGTTGTAAGCATGCCCTGTTGCACGCTGTTTTAAAAACTCATGGGTTATTTCGGCCTCTATTTCGTACTCGGCTACGCCGGGTTGTACAAATTTTAGTACACGGATGAATGCGTCTCTTGTTATATCACATGCCTTTTGGGTAAGTTCTACCTCAATTTCCGATTTCACAACACGCAGATCGCGCAGTATAAGGGCCGATCTTTCGTAATGATGCAGCGGGTATTTCTGACGCAGGGTCTCCAGCATCCTCAGGTCGCGATAGGGTACTGTATGTGCATACCTATCGTTCTCATTAGTATTGATATATATATTATCTGAATAGTTTATTACAGTATGCAAAACGGTATCATATTCCTGTAACCAATATATGTTTTGGATGCCCGATGCTTTGCGTGCTTCTTCTTTAGTGTACTTGTGTCCTTCCCAAACGGCAATATGGTCGTTAGTTTGTCTTAAAAAAAGTACTTCTTTGTATCGCTGATTAGGACAATCGGGATATAAAACCAATATGCTTTGCTCCTGGTCTACGCCTGTGAGGTAATAAAAATCGGGGTTTTGCTTAAAAATGAAGTTTTGGTCGCCATTTCTTGGATATTCGTCATTGGAGTGAAATATAGCTATTGAGTTGGGTTTTATTCGCGAAACGAAATTTTTTCTATTATTTGTAAATAACTGTTCGTTAACAGGTAGATATTTCATGGGATATAAAATATTGATTTTAAAAAAACAAATTATTACTATTGATTGTAGTAGATATTGTGAATATTGGAACAAGATTTGGTATTTGTTTCAAACATAATTACTAATTTTGAAAAAAATCACAATTAAATCGTTTAATCTTAAAACTATGAATTACTCTACATTAAAGAAATCAGTAGCATTATCATTTGCTTCTCTGCTGGTTGCTGGTATGGTAAGTGCGCAAACAGACAGCACTAAAACCGTTACCACTAAAACCATGGCAGACACAACAATGTCATCAACCGCAACTACCGCTAAAGTATTTGGCGGAAGAGGTCAGTACAAAACCTGGAGCATCGGTTTAAACGTCGGCGCAACCTCACAAGTTCTTGCAACTGGTGGTGGTAACGACTTTAGAAACAAAAACATCGAATTAGGTTACGGTATCTCTGTGCGTGATCAATTAGGTCACAACTTTGGTTTACAATTAGATGTACGTGGTGGTAAAGTTTCTGGCGATAACAGCAGCATCGCTGGTAACCCAGGTATCTACTCAACTAAATTTTACCAAGCTACTTTAAGTGGTGTTATTAACGTTGCAACTATCGACTTTATTCGTCGTAAAAACTCTGTTAACTTTTTCATCAACGCAGGTGCTGGTTTAGCTATGTACAACCCTATAGGTGTAACTAGTGCTGGTATTCCTTTTAACTACAAAGACGGTGCTGCCGGTGGTGCGCCAGGTAGTGGTAGGTACATTAGAGAATTTGTAGTACCAGTTGGTGTTGGTGTAAAATTCCGCTTAAGTGACGTAGTTGCATTAAACTTTGGTTATACTCAGAACTTTATTGATGGTAGCAACTTTGATGGCGTTAAAAACGCACGAAACTCTAAAGATCACTACTCATACGGTTACGGTGGTTTAGAATTCACTTTAGGTTCGAAATCAAAACCGAGCTTAGAATGGGTTAACCCGGTTGCAATGATGTACGACGAATTGTACGATGCCGCTTTACGCCAAGAAGTTGAAGCTCTTAAAGGCCGTGTAACTAACGTTGAAAACGCAGTTACTGATCTTAAGAAAGATTCTGATGGTGACGGCGTTTCTGATCAATTTGACAAATGCCCTAACACTCCTGCTGGTAGCGTTGTTGACGGTTCTGGTTGCGTTATCGTATTCCCAAAAGCTGATTCAACTGTTGCTGTGTCAACTGCTGCTGCTTACTCAAACATTCAGTTTGAATTTGATAGCTCGGTATTAAGAACTTCTTCTTACCCAGTATTAGATGCAACTTCAGCAGACTTACGTTCATCTGGTAAAACTGCTGAGATTAACGGTTACGCTTCATCTGAGGGTACTGCTGCTCACAACATATCATTATCACGTGACCGTGCTAACTCTGTAAAAACTTACTTAGTTAACTCTGGTGTTGCTGCATCAAAATTAAAAGTTAAAGGTTTTGGTGAAACTAACCCAATTGCTGATAACTCAACTGAAGAAGGACGTGTTGCTAACCGTCGTGTTGCCTTCAAACAAAAATAATATCTAAATAAAAATATTATTTAAGAAGCCTTCCGAATAACTCGGAGGGCTTTCTTTTTTTTTATTAAATTTGTGTTATGTACTTCTTTAGAAAAAAAGACCCAAACAGGCCCACCAGCTTTAACCTAAAGGTTATGCATGTTATAAATGCCATTGCCATCACTATGTTTTTGGCCGGCATTACCTGGAAACTTATCCAGTGGTTCATCCTAAAAAAGTAATTTCATAATACAAACACTATCGTGAAAACCATCATCAATACTAATAATGCACCTGCGCCAATAGGCCCGTATAGCCAGGCAGTAGCTGCCAACGGTTTACTTTTTGTATCCGGCCAAATTCCGGCTAACCCAAAAACAGGCGAGATCATCACCACCGGCATTACCGACGAGGCTACTTTGGTTATGGAAAACCTTAAAGCTATACTAACTGAGGCCGGTATAGGTTTTGATGCCATTATTAAAACCACCATCTTTTTAACAGATATGCAAACCTTTGCACAAGTTAACGAAGTATATGGTTCATACTTTACAGCTGATTTCCCGGCGCGCGAAACCGTGCAGGTATCAGCCCTGCCAAAAGGTGTTAATGTAGAGATCTCTGTAATTGCTTTAAAACCCTGATCAGGATAGAAAATTGGATAAACTGCATTTTCATACACCCATTGAATATTTAAAAGGTGTAGGCATAGCCCGTGCGGATGTGCTTAAAAAAGAATTGCAGATAAACAATTTTGAAGACCTGCTAAAGCACTTTCCTTATAAGTATATAGACCGTACCCGATTTTACAAAATCAAGGATATCCAACCCGATATGCCCTACGTACAGGTGCTTGCAAGGGTAACAAGAAAAGAACTTATTGGCGAAAAGCGGACCAAGCGTTTAGTAGTACAAGCTAATGACGATACCGGCATTATTGAACTGGTATGGTTCCAGGGTATCAAATGGGCCGAGAAGATGCTCATCCCTGGTAAAGTGTATGTGATATTTGGCAAGCCGGGTTTTTTTAACTGTAAGGCCCAAATGGCCCACCCTGAAATGGATCTATATCTACCGGGCGCTCCGCAGCAAAAAGGCAACTTAACCCTTCAGCCGGCCTACAACTCAACCGAAAAATTAAAGCAATTTAGTTTAGATAGTAAAGGCCTGCAAAAGCTGATAGCGGCCTTACTTGAGCAAACCGCTAAAGACATTCACGAGAATTTACCGGCCTACATCCTCAACCGGTTTAAACTGGCGGGAAGGCAGGAGAGCTACCGCAACATCCATTCGCCTAATGATGCTAATCAATTAAAGGAGGCACAATACCGATTAAAGTTTGAGGAACTATTCTTCCTGCAACTAAAGCTATTAAAAACTAAATTAACACGCACACAAAAATTCAAAGGAAATATATTTGATAAGGTAGGCCATTACTTTAATGATTTTTACCACGATAAATTACCTTTCGAGTTAACCAATCCACAGAAGCGGGTACTGAAAGAGATCCGAACGGATACCCAGCGCGGCGTACAAATGAACCGCCTTTTACAAGGTGATGTGGGTAGCGGCAAAACGGTGGTAGCCCTAATGAGCATGCTTATAGCGATCGATAATGGTTTCCAAACCTGCATTATGGCCCCTACCGAAATTTTGGCTAATCAGCACTACCAAACCATCAAAAGTTTAGTGGGCGATGGTTTTATAGAGGTGGCCTTGCTTACCGGATCGGTACCTAACAAAGCCCGAAAGGTTATCCACGAGAAACTGGAAGATGGCACGCTTAATATCCTGATAGGCACCCACGCGCTTATTGAAGACAAAGTGCAATATAAAAACCTGGGCATGGTGGTGATAGATGAGCAGCATCGTTTTGGGGTTGAACAAAGAGCGAAATTATGGCGAAAAAATGTGGTACCGCCACACATTTTGGTAATGACGGCCACCCCTATCCCCCGCACCCTGGCCATGACAATGTACGGCGATTTGGACATCTCGGTAATTGACGAACTCCCAGCCGGCCGCAAACCTATCAAAACCGTACATTATTACGAAACCCGGCGCCTGCGCATGTTTGGTTTTATAAAAGACGAAATTACCAAAGGGCGACAGGTTTATGTAGTATACCCGCTGATAAAAGAAAGCGAAAAACTGGACCTTAAAAACCTGGAGAGCGGCATCGAGATTATGTCGCGCGAGTTTCCGTTGCCGCAATATCGTATCAGTGTAGTGCACGGCAAATTAAAGGCCGCCGAAAAAGATTTTGAAATGCAGCGCTTTGTAAAAGGCGAAACGCAGATAATGGTAGCCACCACCGTGATAGAGGTAGGTGTAAATGTGCCCAATGCATCTGTAATGATCATTGAAAATGCCGAGCGTTTTGGCCTATCGCAATTGCACCAGTTACGTGGCCGGGTTGGCCGTGGCGCCGAGCAATCCTTTTGTGTTTTGATGAGTAACGAAAAGCTGAGCCACGATGGCCGCATCCGTTTAAACACCATGGTAAAAACCAATAACGGTTTCGAGATAGCGGAGATTGATATGCAGCTGCGCGGCCCCGGTAACATCGAAGGCACCCAGCAAAGCGGCGTATTAGACTTGAAAATTGCCGACTTAACCACCGACCAGGAAATATTACAGCAAGCACGAAACCTCGTTATCGAAATATTTGAGAAAGACCCGCAACTGACTGCTCCCGAAAATCAGATCCTGAACTTAACTTTCCAGGCAAAAAATGCCGGGTTAAGCTGGGATAAAATATCATAAAACACATGCTAAAATGCGTGGCAAATATTACATTTGCTTGAACGCATCCTATCATGAAAAAAACCTTCCTCCTTTCTTTCGTTTTATTAGTAACAACTCTAGCGTCGCAAGCGCAAGATTCTTTGCAGATCCGTAAGTTTTACGACGAGGTCCTGGTTAATGGCCAATGTTATGAAAACCTGCGCTACCTATGTAAAAAAATAGGCCAGCGTTTAAGCGGCTCGGCAGGTGCAGCAAAATCTGTAGAGTGGAGCAAGAAACTGATGGATGGTTACGGCTTTGATAAAGTTTACCTACAAGAAGTAATGGTACCGCATTGGGTACGCGGCGATAAAGAGCAGGGTTATATTATTGACGGTAAAAATAAAATAGCAGTACCAATAGCGGCCCTGGGCATGTCGGTAGGCACACCTGCGGCAGGTATCACTGCAAATATTGTGGAAGTACGCAGCATAAAAGAATTAGATGCGCTTGGCGAGAGCGTTATAAAAGGCAAAATAGTTTTCTTTAACGGCCCGTTCGATCAGCGCTTTATCGAGACCGGCGCGGGCTACGGCGCGGCAGGTGTGCAGCGTTTTGCAGGCCCATCAGCAGCAGCCAAATATGGCGCGGTTGGTGCCATTGTACGTTCTATAACCCCGGCGCTTGATGATTACCCACATACCGGCGGTACCGTTTATGCCGAAGGTGGCAGGAAGATCCCGGCAGCGGCTATATCTACTTTGGCAGCAAATAAGCTGAGCAACATGCTTAGGTTACGCAAATTGCCGCTTATTAAATTCTACTTTAAACAAAGCTGCCAAACTTTGCCGGACGTTAAATCATACAACGTAATTGGCGAAATAAAAGGCATCGAAAACCCCAATAAATTCATTACTGTTGGCGGTCACCTGGATTCATGGGACCTGGCCGAGGGGGCGCATGATGATGGTACCGGTGTAATGCAATCAGTAGAAGTTTTAAGGATTATAAAAGCTACAGGTTATAAACCAAAAAACTCGATACGCGCTGTGTTTTTTATGAATGAAGAGAATGGCCACAAAGGCGGTTTAAAATATGCCGAAGTTGCTGCCGCGAATAAAGAAGAGCACATTGCAGCTATTGAAACAGACGAAGGCGGCTTTACCCCACGTGGCTTTAGCTTTGAAGGCGCATCAGCCTCGTTCTTAAAAGATCTCAATAAAAAATGGAAACCACTTTTTGAACCATACGAAGCCGACAGATTAATAGCCGGTGGCAGCGGTACAGATATTGGCCCGTTGAAAGAAACCAGACCATCTATTATGTTAATAGGTTTCAGGCCTGATTCACAACGATACTTCGACATCCACCATACGCCTAATGATGTGTTTGAGAACGTAAACAAACGCGAACTTGAACTGGGCGCAGCAGCCATTACCGCATTGGTTTATTTGATAGACCAACACGGTTTAACTTTTTAAACAATATTGCTTTTAGGCCGCATCTTACTGTTGTAAATTGCGGCCTCAATCTTAATATACCACCACATTGCCAGACGACGGAACAATAACACCCAAAACCGACTCATTTGCAGCCCTTAAATACAAGGATTTTAGATCGTACCTAGGCATGCGGTTTTGTTTTACGTTTGCCTACCAAATGCAAACGGTTGTACTGGGCTTTTACATTTACCAATTAACACATAGCAAAATTGCACTGGCCTTTATCGGCTTAAGCGAAGCCATACCTGCAGTTGGGATAGCCTTATACGGTGGTTACATTGCTGATAAGTACGAAAAACGCAAGATGCTCCTCATCATATTTTTGGGGGTATTTTTATCATCACTGGTAATGTTTATTACAACATTAACCAATGTGGCATCGCAAATACACACCAATGGCATCTTAATGATACTTTACGCCATGATATTTTGCAACGGTGTGGCAAGGGCCTTTTACGGCCCGGCAACATTTTCCATTTACGCACATAGCATCCCTAAAGAGTTGTATCCGAACGGCAGTACCTGGAGCAGTTCCAGCTGGCAGGTAGCATCCATCCTCGGGCCGCTTACAGGTGGTTTTATCTATGGGTTTGCGCATCATATTATACCCGGCCTTAGCGGCATTACAGCAACATTTGGGTTAACCTTAATATTTATGCTGGTATCCCTTATACTGGTTTATCTGCTACGCGAGTACCCGCCGGTTTTTATCCCAAAAGAAAATATTTGGATAAGCCTGAAAGAAGGCCTCAATTTTGTTTTTACCAACAAGATGATGTTTTACGCCATGAGCCTCGATCTGTTCTCGGTATTTTTTGGCGGTGTTGTTGCATTACTTCCTGTTTTTGCCCTTGATATTTTAAAGGTAGGTGCCGAAGGCTTGGGCATTATGCGTATGGCATCTTCATTAGGTGCTGCATTAACGATGCTGGCCATGATCCGCTTCTCGCCCATGAACAAACCATGGCGTAATTTATTGATCGCAGTAGCAGGTTTCGGTGTTTGTATCATCGGATTTGGCCTGTCAACCGTTTTTTACGTATCGCTATTGTTCCTGTTTCTGCAGGGCGCGTTTGATAGTGTAAGTGTTATCATCCGTAGCACTATCATGCAACTTTTAACGCCCGACCATATGCGTGGGAGGGTATCTGCAGTAAATTCTATGTTTATTGGTTCATCTAACGAGATAGGCGATTTTGAATCGGGCATGGCAGCTAAACTATTGGGCACCATACCGGCGGTTTTATTTGGCGGCAGCATGACGCTGATGATCGTAACCATTACCTTCCTTAAAACAAGAAAGCTTATCCCGCTATCATTAAAACAGATCCACGAACCCGAAGTTATTAAATGCCCTATCAGTTAATTAGCAGGTAAAAATCCCCCTTAATTTAGGCTGAATTTTACTAAAGATTAATTGTAAAAAATAATTGATCTTTAGTAATTTTATACCGTAAATATTTCCCCTACTAATTAACTATTTAGCTTTGACACCAAAGTTTTTTAAAGCCCTATTGTGTAAAATTTTATGTGCGCTGCCTTTATGGTTACTGTTAATTGCGCCTTTGTTTTCTTACGCAGCCAAACAGGAAAAAAAACCCGTATATCGGCCCAATGTTTTAAACACCCTTAAAAATACTGCCGAAGCCCGTCGCGCCAATGCGGCATTGGTTTTATATAAGGATTGCCGCAAAATAACCGAAGCGGATGCTATGCATAGCCTTAATGACCCGGCCCGTATTTCAAATGATTTAAACAACCGTCCGCTTATTTGCGTCACGTATGATCTGAGTGATGATTATTATTTAGTTAACCGCGGCTATAATAACCTAAGCAATAAATGCTTTGTCAAGGCCATTGCCTTTGCCCAAGAGGAAAAAATGCAACTGGAAACCGGTATTTACCAGCATCGCAAAGCAAATTACAGCTTCCTGTATAAAAAAAAAGCCGAGGCTTGCGGGTACTACTTCCTGTCCGAAGAGAATTTTCGTGACGTGGGTTTTGATAACGTTCCGGGCATGGGCAACCTTTTTTCTGAGGCATCAAACTTTTACTACTCCCATGGGGATTTTGACAACGCCCGCCAAAACCTTCGCCAAGCGCAAAAACATCAAACTAAAATATCGCGTACGCGTATCAATATCATAAATACGATAGGGCTAACTTATCATAACGATGGACAGTACAATACCTCGATGGCCTATTTTGATAACGCGCTAAAAATGGCCCGATCTGCTAAGAACACGGTATGCATGGCAATAGCTACCGGCAACATTAGGTGGGTATATTTTATACAGCACAACTATGAAAAAGCCTTCCCTTTAATACAGAATGATTACAATCAATCTGTTAAATACCATCAGAAGATAAACTCGGCAATAGACTTGCTTCGGCTGGTGCGTACCAATGTAGATTATGGAAAGTTAGAAGAGGCAAGCCTGCAGTTAAATACCACCGATAAAATATTGGCTTTATGTACCGAAAATGTATTAGGCCAGCAGGTACTATATTATGGGTTAAAAGCTATCATTAGCGACAGGAAAGATAATATCAGGGACACGTTTAAATTTCATAACCAGTCAGAAAAATTACGGGAAATAGTATCCAAGCGCGATAATATAGCAGCCATTGAACGTGTACGAATGCAATGGATAACCGAAAAGAGCCGCCAAGAGTTTAATGATTTAAAGAAAAGCACCAATTTAAATACTTTTAAATTAAACACTATTATAGTGGTGCTTGCGCTACTGATCATAATCAAAGCGCTTATTTGCAACCGCCAGCGGCTAAAAGCAAAAAAAGACAAGGAGTTGTTGGCATCAGAAAAACGTTGGGTAGACGAAGAGTTAAAGAATGCAACCCTGGTATTGAACGGCTACACCGAAAATCTTACCCAAAAGAATATCCTGATAGATGAGATAAAGACAGAGCTCGAAAACATACAATCTAAATACAGCGGATCTGAGATGGCCGAAAATTTAGATAAAATGATGCAGGCCCATATCATGACAGAGGATAACTGGGCCGAGTTTAAAAAACTATTCTCGCGGGTACATAATACTTTCTTTTACAATTTACGCCAGGAGTATGGTAATTTATCTGGTACTGATGTAAGGTTGCTGGCATTAATTAAACTTAAACTTAACAACCGCGAAATGGCAAGCATGCTGGGCATTTCGGTTGATGGCGTGAAAAAGGCAAAACAGCGCCTTCGTAAAAAAATGGAAATTTTAGAGGGTGATGAGTTAGAAGGCATTATAAACAAGCTTTAATGCACCTAATAGCTACTTTAAAAATATTTGTCTTACATTTGTCTACCCCCTAAATTAGTTTAAAAGGTCATTTACACTCATATTTGGACTTCCAAAGCAATTGGTCAGATCATGTTCAACCAATCGCTTTGATTAACATCTACCGAAAAATTTAATTTTAACGCAAAAGTACATAGCTATGCTAACTGATGCTTAAGATGATTATATATAATTATTGATTAACTGTTATCGTTTGCAAATCCCTCAAAATGGAAACAAGACAAAAGAAAGCCTGCTCCCACTGCCAGAAAGGCAAATTAACCACCAGGGCACGAAGACCAGTCTGGATGAAAGCAACCTTATTTTGGTTGCCTATAAAAAGATACTCCTGCAGTTTCTGTGAAAAAAAAACATACGTCTACGGCTCGGTTTGGGAATACGTTGCCCAAAAAAACGCTGATTAATCCGGTTTAGAGGGGGATTCTAAATCAATTGTGTGCATCATGCTTAAAAGACCCAGCACCCTTTTTCCTTAAACTTTTTATTGATAACCTCATTTTATTACCCCGCTTTTAGGGGTATTAATTTGTTATGCCATTTGCCCAAATGGTAACTTCGGCTATGTAATAGCCGTCGGCGCTTTATGCACCCTTACATTTCCCATCATTGCTTTTTTCCACGCACCCCTTAATAATCAAATTCTTATCCTAATTCGTAAATAAATATAAATGAATGAATATTCATTTATATTTGTGCCATACACAAATATAAGATGCGCATCAGGAATATAGATAAAGTACAGCTGGTAAAGCAAACCGCTATAGCGTTGATAGTTAAAGACGGACTGGAAGGCTTCAGCATGAATAAGCTGGCAAAGGCATGCAGTATTTCAGTTGCTACGCTCTATATCTATTATAAAGATCGCGATGATCTGATCCTGAAAATTGCCCATGAAGAAGGAACGGTTATGGCAGAAGCCATGATCAAAGATTTTAACCCGGATATGCCGTTTGAGTATGGCTTGCGCAGGCAATGGAAAAATCGCTATCAGTATATGGTAGATTACCCGCTAATGAATTCCTTTTTTGAACAGTTACGAACATCTAGCTACCAGGAGGAATTTCTGGCCGGTTTTTTAACTGAATTTAAAGTAACCATGGGCAAGTTTATGCACAACATTATCAACCGTGGCGAAATTGAAGTAATGCCCTTTGAAGTATATTGGTCAATAGCATTTTCACCGCTATATAACCTTATCCGCTTTGATAACGAGGGCCAGAGCATGGGCGGCATGCCGTTTAAAATGACGGATGAGATACTTTGGAAAACTTTTGACCTCGTTGTAAAAGCCCTTAAAAAGTAAATTGATGAACACTACAGAAAACTTTGACCATATACTGCTTTTTAAAACTAACGTGAATTGCGATGGTGATAAAAAGTTGCTGCATACCCTACTGGATGGGAACCCGGATGTACAATGCTGGACCGTGGACATGGACGATGAGGACTACGTTTTGCGGATCGTGTCGTACACGTTAAGCCATTTGCAGATAATTGAATTAATGAACAGTCGCGGCCAATACTGCTGTGAGTTAACCTAAATAAATGGAAAATAAACAACCGGTAGTCGCTTTTACAGGCTACCAAAAATTTATAATATTTATACTGGCTATCACCCAATTTACGGTGATATTAGATTTTATGGTGATGTCTCCCCTTGGTGATATGCTGATGAAATCGCTTAACTTAAAACCATCTGCCTTTGGTGTGGCGGTATCTGCATATGCTTTTAGCGCAGGTATCTCGGGTTTACTAACAGCAGGCTTCGCCGATAAATTCGATCGTAAGAAACTGCTGCTGTTCTTTTACATCGGCTTTATTGTGGGCACTATCTTCTGTGGCATGGCTCACTCCTACACTGCATTGGTAGCCGCCCGTATTATAACCGGTTTATTTGGTGGGGTAATCGGCTCTATCTCTATGGCTATTATTACCGATATTTTTGCTTTGCAGCAACGTGGCCGTGTGATGGGTTTTATACAAATGGGCTTTGGCGCAAGCCAGGTTTTAGGTGTACCTATCGGGATCTACATCGCTACCTTATGGCAGTGGGAAGCACCGTTTTGGATGGTGGCCGGCTTAAGTGTATTCATTGCGGCAGCTATTGGTTTTTACCTTAAACCGTTAGTATCACACCTTGCTATTCAACAAGATAGGTCGGCATTGGGGCATTTGTGGCATACGGTTTCTAAGGCAGATTATAGAGTGGGCTTTACCTCTACAGCACTACTATCCATAGGCGGTTTTATGATGATGCCTTTTGGCAGCGCCTTCGCGGTGAATAACCTTGGCGTTAGCTACAAACAATTAACTATGCTGTTGATGGTATCGGGCTTAAGCTCGTTACTGATTATGCCGCTGATTGGCAAGTTGAGCGATAGGATAGACAAGTTCAAGATCTTCGCGGTAGCATCCGTTTGGATGATGATCATGTGTGTGGTTTATACTAACCTGGGCGTAACCCCGCTAATTATCGTAATGGTGCTTAACATTTTAATGATGATGGGCATCATGAGCAGGATGATCCCTTCATCAGCCTTAACCAGCGCTATACCCGAGATGAGCGACCGTGGCGCTTTCATGAGCGTTAACGCATCGCTACAGCAAATTGCAGGTGGCGTGGCCGCAGCCGTTGCCGGGATTATAGTTACACAACCAAGCAAAGGGGCTCCACTACAGCACTATAACATAGTGGGTTATGTAATTGTAGGCATCTCCATAATCAGCATATTGCTGATGCGCAGGGTTGATAAAATAACCAAAAAGAAACTGGCAAATACCCGGTTGGTGATACCCGAAGAAATTGCCATAAGCGAGGGGTTTTAACAAAAAGCAATTTTAATTATTCCATTTTAATAGCAAAAATAAAGAATATTCTGTATTTTTGCTGTATCTCAAGAAGTGTAGATTACTCCCACTTATTTCTGATCCGGGCAACGCCTTTTTTCACCAAAAAACGACTTTCAATCACCTTTTAAAGGCCCCCTGCATACCTATCCATCGCCTCTTACCAAAATGGCCAGCCACTTATTAAAATCACTACACGGCAATAAATAATTGTTAAGCCACAATCAGTATATTTAGCTCACCAACTTTAATGCAATGAAACGAACCCTTCTGCTCACCCTAATTACTACCGCCGCTATGGCTGCAAACGCACAGCAAAAATTCGATCCGCCAAAAACCAAAGCCATACCTGTTGTTGATACCCTGCACGGTGTACAGCTTACCGATAACTACCGCTGGCTGGAAGATAAAAAGAACGAGGACGCTATTGAGTGGACCAAAAAACAGCACGACTATGGTGTTGAATACCTGAAGAAAACACAAAAAGTACACCCCGACCTGAAAGAGAAAATTGCCGCCTACCTCAACATGGATTACGAAGGCCCGCTGAACACGGTTGGCAAACGCGTTTTCCAAACCGTTAAGAAAAAGGGCGACAAGCAATATAAGATCTACACCATTATCGATGGTAAGAAAATTCTGATCTGGGACCCGGTTACGCTGGATGCCGACGGCAAGATCTCCACCAGTGGTACAAACTATACTTACGATGGTGAACGCGCGGCCATCAGCGCGCAAAAAAGCGGTGCTGAGGTAAACACTGTTTACTTTATTGATACCCGCACCGGCAAGCAAATTCATGATCCTATTACCAATATCAGCGGGTTCGACTGGGCGCAGGACCAGCAGCATGCCTACGTTACCCTGCGCAGCCAGGAAGATGTAGATAAGCAACGCCCCCTTAAAACCTACTACCTTAAAGTTGGCGACCCTATAGAGAAGGCAACATTCGTAGGTACTACCAAGGACGCCCAAAACAGCTATTTTATTTATGATAACCGCTACAGCGATGTAACCTTTAGCGGCGAGGGCGACTTCTACTCCAACAGTTTAAAGATGCGCCCTACCGGAAACTTAAAGGAAGGCAAGCTCATCTTCAGCAGTAAAAAATCGCAGGCCTATCCGGAAGCTATCGGCAACCGCCTGTATATTAAAACTAATGATAAAGCGCCAAACAGCAAGCTGATGGTGGCCGATAAGGCACATCCCGAATTTAAGAACTGGAAGGTGCTGATCCCCGAAAGCAGTACCGTGATGGAGGCTTACGTGGTTACCAAAAACAGCATCATTATACAGGATAAAAAGGATATTGAAAGCCGCCTGACCATTTACGACCTAAACGGTAAAAAGCTCCGTGCCATGCCCCTGCCCGAGCAAGGCAGCATCGGCGGCGTAAGTTACGACCGCGAGGAGGATAAGATCTATATATCGCTGGTAACCTTTACCTCTACCCCAAAAACCTACGTGGCATCGCCGAAGGATTACAAGTGGAAGCTGTTTTACCAGCGAATACTGCCGGTTGACATGAGCGAGATAACCGGCGAGATCAAGTTCTACATCAGTAAAGATGGTAGCCGTGTGCCCGCGTTTGTGGTGCACCGTAAGGACATTAAACTGGATGGTAAAAACCCGGTATTGTTAACGGCTTACGGTGGTTTCCAGTCGGGAATTAAGCCGGGGTACTTTGGCTTTTACGCGCCGTTCATTCAGGCGGGCGGCATTGTGGTAAACGCGGGCATCCGTGGTGGCGATGAGTTTGGCGAGCAATGGCACCTGGACGGGATGCTGGCCAAAAAGCAAAACAGCTTCGACGATTTTTACGCATGCGCGGAATGGCTCATCAAAGAAAAGTACACTACCGAAAATAAGATAGTAGCCCTTGGAGGCAGCAACGGCGGCCTGCTGATGGGTGCAGCTGCAACCCAACGGCCCGACCTTTTTAAAGCCATTGTATGCGAAGTACCGCTACTGGATATGCTGCGTTACCATAAGTTCCTGATAGCCCGTTACTGGATCCCCGAATACGGCGCAGCCGAAGACCCGGAGCAGTTCCGTTGGTTATTGCGTTACTCGCCCTACCAGAACATCCGCGCGGGAGTAAACGTGCCGCCAATGCTGGTAACCGCCGGCGCCAACGATACCCGGGTTGACCCGATGAACGCCAAAAAGTTTGTGGCAGCCCTGCAAAACAACCCCGGCCAAACCAGCCCCATTATCCTCCACATGGATTTTGACAGCGGCCACGGCAGCGGCCAAAGCACCCAGCAAGCCATAGAAAACTGGACGTTTATTTTTGAATATGTGATGAACCAGTTGGGGATGTAAGGGCTGACTTTATAGCCACTATGTCATTGCGAGCGTAGCGTGGCAATCTCAGAGGACAAGCGGATATGCTGATATTGCCGCGTCGCTATCGCTCCTCGCAATGACATACGGGAGGAGATCGCAACAACCAATTTCACCACCGCACGACACCTTGCGTCAGCAAAAAGAGGAAAGATTTTTAAGATGTACATTAGATTTATAACGCAATTCATTAACGAATACGGCGAGAGCCACACCGGCTTATTTAGCGCGCTCCGGTTTATTAGAGAAGCATCCTCTACACAAGATGAAGATGTTATTAAACTGAAACATATTAAAGATTGGTTCAATGAAAACCTGGAAGCCCCTGACAGATTCTCAAATGCAAACAATAAAAATCCTGCTTCAATTTCATTATCATGGTTTAAAGACACGGCTAAAGAGCACATCAAAAAAGTTTACGAGATCAGGGAGGTATTAAACAGATATGGAATTATTGTAGAAGTAGTAACAACAAAAAATCCCGGATATATCGTTTTTACAGATGACTATCAAGTATCCGCCATCCCTTTTAAAACAGACCGAAAAAAAATTTTATAAAGCCCGTCAGACTAAATAGCATCCCCACTGGTCGAAGTTTTCAACTTCGTCCTAAAACATTGCAAGCATTCTGCTTGCGTAAGCTGAAAGCTTACCATATGGTAGAAAATTGAAAGGCATAGAAGATGGACCAATAGTGGTAAACAAAACCCACCACGTCATTGCGAGGAGCGATAGCGACGTGGCAATCTTCGATAGAAAAGTGGGCGACAAGCATGTCGAGGATTGCCACGCTACGCTCGCAAAGACGCGAGGAGAGCTACCGATCCATCATCGCCAAAAATCCTCACTTCCCTCTTCCCACTGAAGCTTACCACATTTTAGGATAGGTTACGCGATGCTAAACCGGCGGTGAAAAAGTTAAATATATAACCACCCCGTCATTGCAAGCGATAGCGTGGCAATCTTCGATAGTACGATAGAAAAGCTACCTATCAAATCAGATGATTACTCATTTAATAGCCCGTTGTACAAATCGTTCCAATCCGGGTTAATATAGTTTATCAAGTCAATTTTGCTTTGGCGGCTTTTGTCTTTGATGCGCTTTTCTTCTGCTATCGCCTCCTCTATATGAGCATAAGAAAAATAGTAAACTAACTTATTGCAATTGTATTTCGCTGAAAAACTTTTAGGGTATGTTTTGTTCTTGTGATCCCAAACCCGGCCTAAAATGTCGGATGTGACGCCCGTATACAAAACGGTATGTTCTTTATTAGTCATTATATAAACGCATCCTCCTCGTTGCATTATCATATTGCAAATTACATAAATGATAGGTTGTACATAAATCATACTAATCAAGCATGTCGCCGACTCTTCTATCGAAGATTGCCACGTCGCTATCGCTTCTCGCAATGACGCGCAAGTTTAATAATATTATCGAGGTTTTCTACCTTGACCTAAAACAGGATTGTTTATTTTACTTTAACTACTTCTCCATCATCGCCAAAACATCTGCCTCGGTCCCTTCAAACGGGCCGGAGGTTTCAATTTTTAGGCCTGCCATGGCGGCGGCAAATTCGCCGGCTTTTTGGATGTCGGCACCTTTAACGCGTTTGTATAGGTAACCTGCCATATAGGTATCGCCGCAGCCGGTGGCATCCACCAATTCGGTAGGTTTGTATGCGGGGATGGTATAATAAATGCTATCGTGGTAAATTACCGAGCCCAAACTGCCCCGGGTTACTACCACTTCTTTTACACCCCACCCGGCCAGTACTTTCGCGCCTTCTTTAATATCGGCAAAACCGGTAAGCACCTCCAGTTCGTCTTCGTTTACTTTTAAAATGTCTATATATTTCAGGGCTTCGCGTTTGTCCGTCCAGTCTATGGGGTGTACGCCTTTGTCTATCACCTCGCGCAGGTAACCTTGCGCATCTACCGAAACATTACCACGACTAAACAATGTTTTGATCAATTCGGTCGACATATCATCGGCCAGTAGCGGGCCTAAGTGGAAAATAACAGCTTCTACATCCTTCAGGTCTTCGGCAACAAAGGCATCTGCTTTTTGCAGTACGCGCTGGGTGCGGTTGTCCTGGTTCTGGCCATAAATATTTTCGAAGTACACGGTATGCGCGCTGGGCAATACTTTCACCTCGATGCCTTTATTGCGCAGGGCGGTAACGCTGGGCAGTTCGGTATCGCCAACGGCGGTAACCAGTCCGTATTTCACATCCATATTGTGTATGGCGTTTGAAAAGTAAAAGGCGGTGCCCCCTGCCATGTGCTTAACAGCCCTGGGGGTAACAATTTTATCTAAGGTGATGTGCCCTATGCAACAGATATCGTACATACGTAAATTTCAATTTTATATTTAGCGGGGTTACAAATGTAATATTCTGCAGGGTAATTATTTGTTGCTCATGCATATATCCGTTTAAAAACAGCGCCACTTAAATAAATTACGTTTTTTAGCAGACATCCATTCAATAGTATATTACAATACAAACACCTTAATACATAGATAAAAACTATATACTATAAGTTTTTAATGTGAAATAACCATTGGCCTTAAGTGTGCTTTTGTTCTATACGTTATAACGAAACAACCATTATGTTAACGACAGGGCAAATTCACTCGATTTTCTAAACCTGTTGTAACAAGTCTTGAAAAAGGTAAAGAGTTTGAAACCATAAATTCAGGATAGTTTGTTAATGACGATAACGTTTAAACCGTAATGTTCTGGTGGCCAGAAGATTTTACTTTTGTATGCGCTACAGAAATTGCCGGGTTCAACAAAAACTTTGGTGAGTTAAGCGACCGCGAAACCCATCTGATTGGTGCATTAACCGATAGCGAATTTGTACACGCTGCCTGCAGAGCCCACCACGATGACCCTGGCGACCTTAAATTCCAGATGTTAGCTGATACTTTAAAATCATTAGCAGAAGCCCTTGGTATTTAAAAGAAGCACTGCTGTTAATAACCAAAACGCGCCGCTTATTGCCTGCTATACCAGCGTTGCAAAGCAAACCGAAGCTACCGATGCCGACGTGGCAAAAGCTGCGGGCTGTGCTTCATTATTGGCGTCAAACAATATATTTTATCGTTTCAGACATTTTACCCAAAAAGAAAAATATACCCAAACCCCGGCACGTATCCGCATGCCGCTGATGATGAAACCGGTTACCGGCAAAGGGTTTTTTGAATTGATGAGCCTTGCCATTTCGGCCGTTTACGGTTGCGAAATATGCGTTAACGCCCACTAAAATTCATTGATAAAACCTGGCACTACCGAAGAGTGCATATTGATGCCATAAGGATAGCATCATTGGTAACAGCAACCGGCAAAATCATATTCTAATAAAACGAAAAAGATTTTCGCTTTGTTTAAAAATAATATCTGGCAATATTTGGATTTGTTGATATAAAACCCTTAATTTTAACCCATAGATTATTACGAACCCCTTTTACCATAATATTTTTATAGCTGTAAAACATTACCGGCACCAGGGCGGAATACAAATTTAATTGTTGATTTTTTGGAAAAGCCATTCCGTTCGTAAGAACAGAATGGCTTTGTTTTTTTAGTGAGAATCTGTAACCGCCTTTAGTTTTTTAAACGGTTGCAGGTATAATAAAGGTATCGAGAATAGCATCACCAAACCCGAGATCCAGTAAGCGTCATCGTAACTTAACAGCATAGTTTGCCTAATAACTGCACCTTCAATAGCGGCGTACGCCATGTTGGTAGCATCAAGCACCGATTTACCCTTGGATATGAAACCCTGTGTAAGCATGTGCAAGCGCTCGGTAAAAGCGGGGTTGTAAGGGTTAACATGCTCTATCAGCGTACTCCTGTGGAAACCCTGGCGGATGTGGATGATGGTTGTTAAGGCCGCTATACCAAATGAGCCGCCTAATTGGCGCATCATGTTATTTAAGCCCGATCCCTGCCCAAGTTCCGCCCCTTTAAGGCCGGCCATGGCAAGCGTGGTTAAAGGCACAAATAATAAGGCCATACCCACACCACGGATCAATAATGGGATCAATACATCTTTCTCGCCTGTTGCCAGGGTAGAGTTGCTTAGCATCCACGTGAATACAAAGAACAGGAACATACCTGCCGTTGCCATAAGTTGCGCGGGGATACCTTTGTTAAGCATCTTGCCAATAAAGGGCATCATAAATATGGTACACAAACCACCCGGAAACAGCAACTGCCCCGTTTGCTGCGCGTTAAAGCCGAGCAAGTTTTGACAAAACACCGGGAACACGAACACCGACCCATACAACCCAAACCCGAGGATAAAGGAGGTAAACATACCCACCGCGAAACTTCGATGCCGCATAATGCTGAAGTTTACGATAGGGTGGTCGGTACTTAGCTCCCGCCAAATAAATAGCAGTGTGCCTAAAACAGCACAAACGGTAAGCACAGTTATATAAGTTGTAGCAAACCAATCTTCCGATTCGCCTTTTTCAAGGATGGTTTGTAAACTACCAACCGCTAATGCAAGTAAACCAATACCCCACCAGTCTATGGGGCGTTTTTCGGCCTTGGGCGTTTCGGTAATAAATGTATACGCCAGGAACGCGGCAAGCGCGCCCACCGGTAAATTCACGTAAAAAATCCACGGCCACGAGTAATTCTCGGTGATCCAGCCACCAATGGTTGGGCCTACAGTTGGGCCTACCACCGCGCCTAAACCAAACAATGCTGTAGCAGTACCAATTTGCTCGCGCGGCCAGGTCTCTATCAGGATAGTTTGCCCGGTAGATATTAAACCACCACCCGCAATACCCTGTAGTATCCTGAACACCACTAACTCATCAAGCGAGGTTGCGTTACCACACAGGAACGATGCTATAGTAAATACTATAATAGAGGCAAGGAAGTATTGCTTACGGCCAAAGCGGCCACCAAGCCATCCCGACATAGGCAGGATAATAACGTTTGCCACCGCATAACCGGTAACCACCCAGGCAACATCCTCTAAGGTTGCGCCAAGGTTACCTTGTATATGCGGTATAGCAACGTTTACAATGGTGGTATCAATCAGCTCGAGTAATGATGCCATAATTACCGTAATGGTAATTATCCATTTTTTAAAGCCAGTTTCAGCCATGTTATTTAGTCTTTTGTAATTACCGAAACGGCAACGCTCATACCCGGGCGTAGTTTCGCTATATCTTCTTTGCTGCCTGTGATCTTGATTTTAACAGGGATACGTTGTACAACTTTAACGAAGTTACCGGTAGCATTATCCGGTGGCAGTAACGAGAATTTTGCACCTGTAGCAGGCGAGAAATTGTATACTATACCTTCAACTTTCAAACCTGGATAAGCATCAACCTTAAGGCCAACCTTTAAACCGTTTTTGATATCGTTTAACTGGGTTTCTTTAAAGTTGGCAGTTACATAAATACTGTTATCATTTACTACCGAGAACAGCGTTTGCCCTGCCTGTACCAACTGGCCTACCTGTACATTCTTTTTAGCCACAGTACCACTCGCAGGCGATTTAACATCGGTATAGGTTATCTGTAGTTTTGCATAATCGATATCAACTTGTTTTTGAGATACGCCCGTATTGGTAACCTTTAACAGGCTGCGGCTGGTAGCAATTTGCTCTAACGCGGCTTTGTATTTATCGCGCGATGCATTGTAGTTTGCCTGTGCAACTTCCAGGTCGGCTTTGGCCTGGTCAAACTGCTGGCGGGTTACCGATCCATCCTGTACCAGGTTAGCGTAACGGTCGTAATCTTTACGTACTTTATCTAAACGTGCCTTTGCAGATTGTACATCAGCCTTAGCGCTTGATGAATTTGCGGTTGTGGTTGAGATTTGTGATTCGCCTACGTTAATGTTTGCGCTTGCACCAACCTGCGCTGCCTGTGCCTGCTCTAATTTTACTTTGTAATCGCGGTCGTCAATCTTAACCAATAACTGGCCTTTGTTAACGTGCGTATTTTCTTCGAACATAATGCTGTCTACATAGCCGCCAACACGCGCCACAACCGGGCTTATGTCGCCATCAATTTGCGCATCATCAGTATCAACGTGTTTGCTGAAGTATATATATTCCTTTACTCCAAATATGATACCCCCTAAAAGAACTACCCCTAATATGATAGGAAGTACCTTATTTTTCTTTTTAGGTTCTGCTTCTTGTGTTTCCTTTGCCATCGCTTTGTATATTGTAATTATTTGTTAAGTTTTCCTGTTGATTTTAATAATGTATAGTATGCTAATCCTGCATCGGCTTTAGCCAGCTCTAAATTGATCTGTGCCTGGTAAAGCAGGGTTTGCGCATCGGCCCGGTCTGTAGCCGATGATATATTGCTTTTGTATTTAGATTCTAAGATCCTGTTATTCTCGTTAGCCTGGTTAATAGACGTTTGCAGCAGGGTTATTTTATCCAAAGCAGCTTTGTAGTTCTGGTAGCTTTGGTTAACCTCGTTCTTTACGTTATCCAGCGTGATGCCACGGTTGATCATCACTTCTTCGCGCTGTAATTTAGCTTCGTTAACCTTGTTTTTGTTTGTCCAAAGGCTGCCAAAATCCCATCCTACGGTTAAACCTATAGATATTGGGGTGATGTATTTACCGCTTTTAGGTATTGGGTTTGCAGCAACGCCCACATAATAAGCGCTACCCGATGCTGAAAGCGTTGGTGTAGTATTTGCTTTAATACTTTTGATATTCAGGTCAGCAACCTGTGTGCGTAAGTCCAATTGTTTAAACTCGGGGCGGTTGGTCATGGCCGAATCCAGGTAGCTGGTAAGCGGCAATGCATTCCTGTCGGCTTCAATAATCTGTACTATCCTTAGCTGGGTAGTTTCCGGTAAGCCTAAAAGGATGTTCATGTTATAGTTAATAATGCGGCGGTTGTTTTCCAGGTCGATACCGTTCAGTTCGATATTAGAACGTTGTAACTGGAACCTCAACACATCATTTTTAGTAACCAAACCCTGGTCGAAAAAGCGTTGCGATTGTTTGATCTGCGCATCAATGGTAGCCAAATTCTGGTCAACCACTTTTTTGCTTTGCAGTACTTTGTACAAAGTATAGTAAGAATCTATAATGTTGTACGCAATCTGGTCTTTATCGTTAACAGCATCCAAACGGGCGACTTCGCTAAGCAGGTTGGTAGATTCGCGGGCGTACTTTAATTTGTTACCGGCAAAAATTATCTGATTTAACGATAATGTACCCAGATATGCATTAGCGCTTGTTGGCAAGACTAAAGTTTCTTCGCCAAAGTTTAGTTTATTGGCGGGGATCTGCGCGCGGTTATAACCAAAGCTGGCTTTACCTGTTGGCAGCGATCGGTCTTTAGCCTGCTGGTATTGTGATACCGCCTGGTCGATACGAGATTGCGAAAGTTTTAGCACTTTACTGTTTTCAATTCCTAGTTTAAGGGCTTCCTCCAGCGTGAGGGACTTGTCCTGCGCGGCCGCGGGGTTGGTAATTAGCAATGCCAGTAGCAGCATGGCTAAACTACCCGCGGCCTTTAAGGCTTTATTTAGTTGTGAGGGTTTCAAGGGTGTATTATTTATTGTTGTCATTTTCATTTTGCAAGTAAGCTTTTAACAGTGTTTTCATGTATTTTTTAAACCGGGGTTTAAGCAGGTTATTCTGTACATCAGTATCCAGCACATCGTAACCAAGCACTTTGGAAGAAATATGCGGGGTATTAATAATGTAGTTTTTGGTACCGAAGATGGTAGCCACTAAAAGCTGCTGATCCGCATCTTTATTAAAGTCGCCTTTGCGGATACCTTCGGATATAATATTCAGAAAAACATTGACGTTCTTCATCATAATATCGGTGATCTGATCAGTAAGGTCGGTCTTTTTAGATTTGGAGATCTCGCGGTTAAGCATAATGTGGAAGCAACTGTTGGTTACTACCTTATCTATATAGTTGTCGAGATATTTGTCCAGTTTTTCCCATGAATTGATGCTTTCATCGTTACCGATGCTTAGCAGCACGGCTTGGAAATTGCTGATCCTACGATCAAATATTGCCAGGAAAACCCCTTCTTTTGAACCGAAGTAATAATTAAGCATAGCCATATTTACCCCGGCCCCGCCCGATATCATGCGGGTAGATGCACCATCATACCCCTGTTCGGCGAAAACACGCTCGGCAACATCGAGTATGTGATCTTTTTTATCTGTTTTATCCTTTTCCATTTTCATTTTTGTCCCGTGCAAAACTAATTAATCGATTGATTAATAAAAGAGGCTTTTATCATCAAATTGTAATTTCAATCAATCGATTAAATAAGAGGGAGAAAATGTAATTATGACGGTATAATTATCATACCAAATATTGCGTAAATGCTTCTTTCAGATATATTTGTGGCTATGAAGCGCATACTGCCTGTAACCCTTATACTGTTTTTTGCTTACGCCAAAGTATTCTCGCAAACCGCGCCACCGTCGGATATCGGCACCATTCAGCAAAATTTAAAAAAGCTGAACGTTTTGGGCAGCGTGTTATACATAGCCGCCCACCCCGATGACGAGAACACCCGCTTGCTGGGCTACCTGGCGCAGGAGAAACATTATCGCACCGGCTATTTATCGCTTACCCGTGGCGATGGCGGACAAAACCTGATAGGTACCGAGCAGGGCGAACTGTTAGGGCTGATTCGTACGCAAGAGCTATTGGCCGCCCGCCGTATGGATGGCGCGGAGCAGTTTTTTAGTCGCGCAAATGATTTTGGTTTTTCTAAGAACCCCGAAGAAACTTTGAAATTTTGGGATAAGGATAAGGTGCTGGGCGACATGGTTTGGGTGATCCGCAATTTTAGGCCCGATGTGATGATCTGCCGTTTCCCTACAACCGGCGAGGGCGGCCACGGTAACCATACCGCATCGGCCATGTTAGCGCAGGAAGCTTTCAGCGCCGCAGCCGACCCAAAACGCTACCCCGAACAATTAAAATATACAACTGTATGGCAAGCCAAACGCCTGCTTTGGAACACGTTTAATTTTGGCAGTACAAATACCACCTCGCCAGATCAGTTTAAGATCAACGTTGGTGGTTACAACCCGATACTTGGTAAAAGCTATGGCGAAATAGCTGCCGAAAGCCGCAGTAACCACAAAACACAAGGCTTCGGCTCGGCCAAGCAACGTGGCGATGCCTTTGAATATTTTAAGACCATCCTTGGCGATACCCCAAAAACCGACCTGATGGACGGCGTTGATGTTACCTGGACCAGGACGCCTTTTGGCACACCGATAGCGCAAAAGATAGCTGCCATAACCAACGCATTTAATAGCAATGCACCACAGGCATCAGTACCGGCATTGGTTGCTTTATTGGGCGATGTTGATCAAAATGTGGCAACCAACAAAGCCTTCCAAACTGTTAGGCTTACCGAAGGTGCTAATACCGCATACAATTACTGGCACAAGCAAAAAACAAAAGAACTAAAAGATATTATTGCCGCTTGCGCGGGATTATGGTTTGAGGCGTATGTAGCGGATCCTGCTTACGCTGTGGGTGATAAGATAACCGCTACGGCACAAATTTATACACCAAATAATCTTCCAATAAGCTTACTAACTATTGATAATGACAATACGATATTAAACGTTTCAAATCCACATGGATTTATATTAGAGGCCAATAAATTAAAAACTTATAATTTGGAGCCCAGGGTTATAGATAAACTTTCGCAACCTTACTGGCTGGAAACACCACACGCTATTGGTAGTTATACCATTAATGATGATTTGAAAGTCGGCAACCCTGAAAACCCTGATGCGCCAACGGTAACTTTTAAATTTACAATTGCAGGTAAAGAGATTTCATATGACCGTAAATTAGTCTTTAAATACGTTGACCCTGCCCGTGGTGAGATCTACCAGCCATTAGAAATAGCGCCACCAGTTACCGCTAATATTGCCGAGAAAGTTTACGCTTTTAACAATACCCAGCCACAAACGGTACAAATCAAACTAAAAAGCTTTACCAATACAAGCGGCAGCATCAGCTTAAAACCATTGGCGGGTTGGAAGATCAATCCGGCTAAAATTGATTACACAGGCAAAAATAAAGGCGACGAATGGACGGTAGCTTTCACCGTATCGCCAACGGATAGTAAAACCAACACGGTCGTTTTACAGGCAGATGTTATCGCCAACGGCAAAACGTTTTCGCAGGGATTATTGAATATTAGGTACAATCACGTGCCTGCCATCACTATCTTCCCTCCGGCGCAGGCCAAATTGGTAAACATTGATCTAAAAACCGCGGGTAAAAAAATAGGCTATATTGCCGGTGCCGGTGACCTAATCCCCGAATCCTTACGCGAAGTTGGTTACGATGTACATGCCCTTACCGAAAGTGAGATCATCAACGGCGACCTATCCGTTTACGATGCCATTGTAACCGGCGTACGTGCCTATAACGTAAATGAGCGCCTTGCTTATGGGCAGCCTAAATTGATGGAATATGTGAAAAATGGTGGCAACCTGGTGGTGCAATACAATAACAACAACGGCCTGGTTACCCGCAACATTGGCCCGTACCCGTTCACCGTTGTTAACCAACGCGTTACCGAGGAAGATGCCAAAGTAATCTTCGCCGAGCCAACGAGCCCGGTACTAAACTACCCTAACAAAATAACCAATGCCGATTTTAACGACTGGATCCAGGAACGCGGTTTATACTTTGTTGATAATATCGACAGCCATTACAGCACGCCCCTGCAAATGAACGATACCGGCATGGCACCAAATAAAGGTTCGCTCATTGTAACAAATTTAGGAAAAGGGCGTTTTGTGTATACGTCGCTGGCATTCTTCAGGGAACTGCCGGCCGGCGTCCCGGGCGCATACCGCCTGTTTGTTAATTTGTTAAGCAAGCCAGAATAATCTGTCGAAAAGGCTAAATTATTATTTGGCTAAAGCCACCTATCTGTATGCCTATAATCCGTTGGCTAAAGCCAACGGCAATTAATATTATACCTATCATTGCCGTCCCATTTATGGGGCGGGTAAAGAGTTTTAATATCCTGGATTTAGCCAAACCAATAAGTAACATCAATCCGTTTTGCTGAAGCCAACGGAATTGCAATATCAAATCTATCATTGCCGTCCCATTTATGGGGCGGATAAAGAATTTTCCTATCTTGGCTTTAGCCAAACCAATAAGTAACATCAATCCGTTTTGCTGAAGCCAACGGAATTGCAATATCAAATCTATCATTGCCGTCCCATTTATGGGGAGGGTAAAGAATTTTAATATCCTGGCTTTAGCCAACCCAATAAGTAACATTAATCCGTTTTGCTGAAGCCAACGGCATTGCAATATCAAATCTATCATTGCCGTCCCATTTATGGGGCGGGTAAAGAATTTTCCTATCCTGGCTTTAGCCAAACCAATAAGTAACATCAATCCGTTTTGCTGAAGCCAACGGCATTGCAATATCAAATCTATCATTGCCGTCCCATTTATGGGGAGGGTAAAGAATTTTAATATCCTGGCTTTAGCCAAACCAATAAGTAACATCAATCCGTTTTGCTGAAGCCAACGGAATTGCAATATCAAATCTATCATTGCCGTCCCATTTATGGGGCGGATAAAGGGTTTTAATATCCTGGCTTTAGCCAACCCAATAAGTAACATTAATCCGTTTTGCTGAAGCCAACGGAATTGCAATATCAAATCTATCATTGCCGTCCCATTTATGGGGAGGGTAAAGAATTTTAATATCCTGGCTTTAGCCAAACCAATAAGTAACATCAATCCGTTTTGCTGAAGCCAACGGAATTGCAATATCAAATCTATCATTGCCGTCCCATTTATGTGGCGGATAAAGAATTTTCTTATCTTGGCTTTAGCCAAACCAATAAGCATGTCATTCGTAAAAATCTGGATCCATTTAGTATTTTCAACTAAAAATAGGCATCCCTGGTTGAAGCAAGAACTTAGATATAAGTTGCATCAGCACATCATTGAGAATTGTAAAGAGAAAGATATCTTTTTACAGGCTATAAATGGTTACACTGATCATATTCATTGCCTAATATCTTTAGGAAAAGATCAAAGCATTTCTAAATTAGCGCAGCTTATCAAAGGCGAATCCTCTTACTGGGTGAACAAGCAAGAATTTTTCGATGAGCCTTTTGGTTGGCAAGATGATTATTTTGCTGTTTCGGTAAGTGAGTCTCAAGTTGAACCGGTTGTAAACTATATTAAGAATCAAGAAAAGCACCACGCCAAAAAATCTTTTGATGAAGAGGTAAATGAATTTATGAAAGCATATGGATGGCATATCGTTAAAGCTTAGTTGGAATTTTGCTAAAGCCAGCACTTTTATTTTATGCTCCCTTGGCTGAAGCCAACGGCAATGAAACATAATTTGATATTCATTGCCGTCTTATTATGGCTGGACTTAGGTAAGAAGATTATCGGCTTTGACCAAAATAAACATAAGGTATAATTAAATCGAATTATTGCCGTTTCAAACAGATAAACAATCAAATGTGCTTTTATTTATTAGTACCTGCTTTCTAAAAAATCATTAGGCATCAATACTTTAATAATATAAATTTGCAGCATCATATTTAATATCATACTATGTCACATCATCAACACCCACATCACCACGAAGAAAAAAATTACGATTACGTATTTTACCTGGTTGCCTTGTTAACCGGTATGTTTGTTGGTGCAATTATAGAAAGAGGCTTTATCTGGATCCCTGTAGGTGGTGTTTTCGGCTTGTTAACCGCTGCTGTCTTCATCAAATTCCTGGTTAAAGGCCGTGAAAAGGTCTGAGCATACCGATCTCCCTTCTTTTATAAAAAACTGGAACCAGTTTTACGGTATTGTTATCGTATGGCTGGTTTTTTTGATCCTGGTATTTTGGCTCATCACTAAATCTTTTGAATGAGCTTAACCGACTGGATAGTACTGGGCACAACGCTGCTCGCCATCGTGATTTATGGCGTGTGGAAAAGCGGCACCAGTAAAAATATAGACCAATACCATGGCAATCGTTCGCTGCCGTGGTACCATGTAGGGCTATCGGTAATGGCCACACAAGCCAGTGCCATTACCTTCCTATCCGCCCCCGGGCAAGCCTATAGTGATGGGATGCGCTTTGTGCAATTCTACTTCGGCCTGCCGCTGGCCATGATCGTGCTGTGTATCACCTTTGTGCCGATATTCCACAAGCTTAAAGTTTATACCGCTTACGAGTTTTTAGAGCAACGATTTGATTTAAAAACCCGCGCGCTTACCTCTATCCTGTTCCTTATCCAGCGGGGTTTATCTACAGCCATTACCATTTATGCCCCGGCCATAATCCTGTCGGGCATCCTGCATATCAATACTACCTATACCACGCTTTTTATAGGCGGATTAGTGCTTTTTTATACCGTTTATGGCGGTGCAAAGGCGGTTTCATACACCCAGCTTTTGCAAATGAGCATCATTTTTACCGGGATGTTTTTGGCGGGTGTATTTGTGGTGATGCTATTGCCGCATAATGTAGGTTTCGGTAAAGCCATTAAACTGGCAGGCAATATGGGCCGTATGAACGTTATCGACTGGAAGTTTGACGCCAATAACCGCTATAACATCTGGAGTGGTATTATCGGTGGTTTCTTCCTGCAGCTCTCCTATTTCGGTACAGACCAAAGCCAGGTTGGGCGATATTTAACCGGTAGTTCTATTGGCCAAAGCAGGCTTGGGTTGATCATGAACGGCTTGATCAAGATCCCGATGCAGTTTTGTATATTACTGATCGGTGTGCTGGTTTTCAGCTTTTACCAGTTTAACAGGCCGCCGGTTTTCTTTAATAATTACGAGGTAGAGCAGGTGAAGAAAAGCCGGTACGCCCCACAATTTAACGCGTTAGAGAAGCAATACGAAGGTGCCTTTGCCAATAAAAAGGAGAAAACCGAAGCCCTTGTAAAAGCGTTCGACAGCCAGGATGAAAGCCAAATTGCCAACGCCAAAATTGACCTGAAAACAGCCGAAAAACGCACCGATACCCTCCGCAAAAGCGCCATCGATATCATTAAAAAAAACAGTGGGAATAATGCCGTGAACGACACCAATTATGTGTTCTTAACCTTTGTTACGCAGTACCTGCCAAAGGGTTTGATCGGGTTACTGATCGCTATTATCTTCCTCGCATCAATGGGCTCTACCGCAAGCGGGTTGAACGCGCTGGCATGTACCTCTGTTGTTGACATCTATAAACGCATCCTAAAACCCGATGGCAGCGAACAAAGCTACGTTACCGCATCCCGCCTTGCAACGGTATTTTGGGGGCTGGTTTGTATTGGCATGGCTTTGTATGCTAGTAAAATTGGCAACCTGTTAGAAGCGGTAAACGAATTAGGATCTTACATCTACGGCACCATCCTTGGGGTATTCATTGTGGCCTTCTATCTAAAAAAAATCAAAGGCACACCCGTATTTATTGCAGCGGTTATCACTGAAGCCCTCATCTGCGTAATGGGTTATTATAATACGGTTGCTTACCTGTGGTTAAACGCTATCGGCTGTATTGGAGTCATTATCATCGCATATATTTTAAATACGCTGATACCCGCAAAACCCGCGGACGCTCAATAAAAGCATATCAAAACAAACACATCAGGCATTTTGGCATTAGTACTATATAAGTATGAAAGCTCAAAACAATGCCTCTATTTACAGCGCGCTGGCTGCTAACCTGTTAATTGCCGTAACTAAATTTATTGCAGGGGGCTTTACCAACAGTTCATCCATGATCTCCGAGGGGATTCACTCCATGGTTGATACCGTGAACCAGGTGTTGCTTTTATACGGCTTAAAACGCAGCCATAAAAAACCCGATGTAAGCCACCCATTCGGCTACGGGCGCGAGCTTTATTTTTGGTCTTTCATTGTTTCTATCCTAATTTTTGGCTTGGGTGGCGGCATTTCCATTTACCAGGGTGTTAACCATGTTATTAAACCCGAAGAACTGGGCGACCCGTTCTGGAACTATATTGTACTGGCCTCGTCATTCGTATTTGAAGGCGCATCACTTGTTATCGCCATAAAAGAATTTAATAAGGTGCGCAACGGGCAAACCTGGTGGTCAGCCATTATCAGGAGTAAAGATCCCTCAAGCTTTTTGGTGTTGTTTGAAGATGGTGCAGCGGTACTTGGGTTACTCATCGTATTTGTATTTATGCTGATAGGCCATAACTATAACATGCCTTATATGGATGGTATCGCATCAGTATTAGTAGGGTTACTATTAGTATTTGTATCCGCTATATTAGCCCGCGAAAGCCGCAGCTTATTAATGGGCGAAGGCATAGCCCGCAACACCCAGCATAAAATAAGGGTATTGGTAGAAAAAGACCCGGCAATTATCCGCGTGGTAAACGTACTATCCACCTACCAGGCGCCGGACGATGTGGTATTGTTACTGATTGTAGAGTTTAACCCGGATATAGATACCGAAGACATTACCGCATCTATCGAACGGGTACGGCTGGCCATTAAAACCGCCTTTCCGCTAATCAAGCTGGTGTTCGTTCAGCCACAAACTTATACCCGCATCCCAAGCAGTTTGTTTCAAACAAAAAAGCCTTAAACAAAAGTTTAAGGCTTCATAAATATCTTGATTATGGTTAGTCTTTCGCTTGCGAAATTACGGCCTCATTCAAACGAACGTATTCATCATCGTCGCTTTCCTTAGCCAGTTTTATACCTTCCTGCGCGGTTGCAATGGCGGCATTTTTATTGCCCATCTTTAACTGTACACGTGCTTTCCATAACTTAAACCATGGCGCTTTTGGCTCCAGCTTCTCGGCTTCTAAAGCCCATTGCATGGCCCTTTTAAGGTCTTTATCGTTTTCGTAATAATATTGGATGGCATTAAAGTACGGTCGCTTTTTAATATCGCCCTGCATTAACTTATCAATGTTGGCGGTTATCTGTACATCATCATCCGTTTGCATGTGGATAGGTACCGCGGTATGGTCCCAAATAATGTACAAGTCAGACGTTTTGGTGGTGGAGTTTGCAAACGCCATAGTAAAGGTTTCGCGCTTCTCTTTAACATCTATCGGCTTTGCGTTAAAACGCACCAGGTCGGCATCTTGCTTATAGCTGTAAGCGCCCCATTGCTTAACGGTTTTATTGAGGATGATGGTCCAGTTGTTTTTCGCGGGGATGCTAAATAATGAGTAGGTACCTGCAGGCACTTTATTACCTTCTACCAAAACGTTTTCGCTAAAAGTAATGGTGGTGGCCCAGTTTGCACCTGTGCGCCAAACCTGCCCGTATGGGTTAATGCCGCCAAATATTTTGCGGCCCTTAACATTTGGGCGCGAATAAGTAATGGTTATTTTACCAAGTCCAAAATCTTGTATAATGGTTTGTGTAGAACTTGCTTCGGGTATCCGCGGCTCCTGTTGCGCGTATGTATTTAAAGTTACACATGCCATTAGCATAGTAAATAAGCATATAACCGTTTTTTTCATTAGTATAATTTAGTACTAAGGTAGTAATTGTATGATGAATTTTTAATGAAAAGGTTAAATCGGTGAGTTTGCGGAGGGCTTAAAAAAATAAAAGCCTCCCAACCTTGCGCCGGGAGACTTTCAACCTAAACCTTATCACAATTAACCGGCAAGATTGCCAGTATGTATAGTATGTTACAAATACTATACCAAACTATAATAAATGTTTAAACTTATTTTAAATGTGTCGTTATAACGCAATAAGCCGCTATTTACACGAATTTGATGCTCTGTTAATTTAGCAGGTGCTATCTCATGGCAGTAAATTCATAGACAAAACCTGACAGTTATTGCCCTTTTGCCACTATTTTGCGGCGCAGGTAGTTATCCAGAAGGAATAAACCCATCACTAAATCAAAAAACAAAAAGCCTTTTACAACAGGGCCGCTAAAGTAATTTGACCAGTGCACCGCTTTTAGATCCAATTCCACCGGGATCTTAAATTCGCTGCCCCCTGTTGACCAATTTACTGTACTTAGCACATACAACAGCATTGCCGCGATGGTAAGTATAAAGAAAGCCACTATCCCGGTGATCACGCGTTTGTTTACGGTGGCCTTAAACGGGCCCAATTAATGAAGGCCGATTTTTTTCTTAAAGGTATCGTTCCTTAATAATATCGAGGTGGTAAATTTCGTGCCCGGCGGTAATGTAAACCAATGCACCTACTTTAACCAGCGCCCCGCTGGCTACGCCGCTTCGTTTTAATTGCTCGGCGCTAAATGCTCTGTACAAAAACAATGTAGCCTCCCTAACCGCCTTAAATTCATCGGCCAGGCTTTGGATGGTGCGGCTGTTAAAATCGGTGCTGAACACATAAGTTTCCTGGTCAAAACCCGGCAGGGAAATATCCTCGCGCGAGAACACGAACGCGCGGAAAGAGAACACCCGCTCGGTATCTATCATATGCCCAAGCACTTCTTTCAATGTCCACTTACCTTCGGCATAAGCATGCATCGCCTGTACATCCGTCATGTTATGAAACAGGTTGTAGGTTTTGATTTGGTTATCTGCTAACACCTGCAAAACATCGGCACCATCAGGCACCTTGTTTACATACCCCTCAGCGTATGGCGCGTACTCGTCAGATCTTGGCTTGTTTATCATACTTTACTGTTTTTAAAACTATCCTAAATGTGGTACCTTTACCCAGCTCGCTATCTTTTACAAATATTTGCCCGTCGTGGTAATTTTGGATGATACGCTTGGTAAGCGATAACCCCAAACCCCAACCACGCTGGCGGGTAGTGTACCCCGGCTGAAACACCGTGTCAAATTTAGACCGCGGGATTCCTTTACCCGTATCGGCAATGTCAATAAAAATCTGCTTTTTCTGCTTGCTACCGTGGATCTGCACTTTAATGTTGCCTGTACCGTCAATAGCATTAACGGCATTCTTCAGTAAGTTTTCCAGCACCCAATCAAACAGCGGGATGTTTAACCCGGCAACCAACCGGCGGTTACCGGTTAGCTCAAAACTTATTTTGTTGCTCACGCGAACGCTAAAATAATTTACAAACTCTTTCACTACCTCGTAAACAGGGTGATCTTCCAGTTTAGGTTTCGAGCCAATTTTTGAGAAGCGGTCGGCAACTATTTCCAGTCGCTTCACATCATTCTCCATCTCGGCCATCAGCGGGTCATCCTCGGCATTAAACTTATCTTTTATCAGCTCTATCCACGCCATTAGCGATGATATGGGTGTACCCAGCTGGTGCGCGGTCTCTTTAGCCAAACCTACCCAAACCTGGTTCTGTTCCGATTTCCTTGACGAACTAAACGCGGTATAAGCCACAACTAAAAATATAGCGATGACCGATAGCTGAATGTAGGGGAACATCTTTAATTGCATAAGCAGCGGCGAATCTTTATAATAAACCAGCCAGGTTTCGTTTAAAACAGTAGTAAGTTTTATAGGCGCGTGCTGCTTTTTCATGTAAGCCAGCTCATCTTTAAAATACTGCGGGTCGTAGCTAAGCTTGCGTTGCTTTAATTCTTCTTTATCATAACCCAGAAATGTTTTGGTGGCATCAAGCCCGCGGGTAAACAAAAAATCTCCTTTAGCATCTGTAACCAGGGCGGGCACCACCAGGCTATCCCGCACAGAAAACACGTACGATAAGAAATCATTATCGTAAGTATTACCTATTTGTTTCATGCTTAGCGCCCACACCTGCGCGCGTGTACGCTCGCTTTTGGCAATATTGCGCACCAAATAACTGGTATAAAAAACCGACCCACTGGCGATGACTACGGCAAAGGCAAGCAAAAAATATTTCCAGCGGCGTTTTTGTTGGTACGGGTTCATAAATGGCTGCTCAAATAACGGAAATTTTTTCCGCTTGATGTATTAGGCTTTAGGCTGGTTTTATTTCAAACCAGCCTCTACCTGCTCAATTACGGTAGAAAGTTCTTCGGCGCGCTTATCCCATGTGTTGCTTTCGGCAGTTTTTAAACGGGTAAGGCGCTTCACGGGCGTGTCATCTGCAATTTCCGACAGCACGTATTGCAGGAACATTTCTTTATCGTCGGTTATTTTGATGAGGCTTGCAAAATCGGCAATATCACCAAAAGCGGTACTTACTACCGGCAGGCCCGCCGCCAGGTATTCGTTTATCTTCATTGGGTAAATGCCCTTCGTAAAATCGTCCTTCACGAAAGGTATAATACCAACCGAAAAACTTTGCAGGTATGGCGGCAATTGCTCTGGCATTTTTGGCCCCTCAATTTTTACGTTGGGATATTTTTTGAGGATAGCCAACCCGCGTTCGCTTAATATGCGGCCCACAAACACAAACTCGGCATCGGGCATGCTGGTGAACAGGTAGTGCAACAGGTCGTAATCGCTGCGGTCGTCAATAGTGCCCACATAACCTACCACCTTTTTGCCCGGGTTAGGCGTACTGTTAAACCCTTTTTTAAACAGATCAACCTTTACGGCATTCTTTACGATGAAGCACTGTTTGGTAAAGTCTTTTTTGCTGTCATATAATCCTTGCGAGGTTACAATAGTAGCATCAACCATTTTTAAAAAGCCTTCTTCCAGCCGCAGGCCGTGCCTTGCAAGCCAGTATGGCGCTCCTTTTATCTCGTCGTAACAATGGTATATCAGGGTTTTCTCGCCAAAGGTATGGCCGGTCATGAGCCCCATACCAGGGTTAAACGAGGTAAAGTTGATCAGTTCGTTGTGCATGTTCAGCTTCTTCAGCGCTTTTTTAACAACGCGACGCAACAGCCATGCGTTAAATTTTATCAGGTTGTTATACAAAGCACCGTGCGGCAAAAAATTAACGGGGAAAACCAACGGCGGGAACAAAACATGCACCGTGCCGCCATTATCTGTTTTTATGGTGCAAACGCGGGTTTTAAGGCCGAGCACTTTTTTAAAATCTATTTTATCCTTATCGCTAACACCGGCAAGGGCATCTTTATAAGTGTAGGCATTCTCCACAAAAAGGATGCGGTTTTGGGTAGATAAAACCTTCATCAGTTCAACAACCGCTTTAATATAATTACCGTTCCACTCGGTACCGCTAATGCATAATATATTACGGTTATTTAACATGGTTGCTGTATTTATTGCTAAACTAATAATAAAACACTTTTAATTTAATGGCTTGTACGATAAAAAAAGCTAATTGTTCTAAGTTTAACACCTTAACGCCTTTATATTTCATTACAAATCAGCTACCTTTAAAACGACAAAAAAAGTTTTTAAACGTAAGAAAATCTTCCTTATAAAATGTCTGATAATAAGTTATACGTCCATTATGGCTGTGGCCAAACCGCCCCTGCCGAATGGAAAAATTTTGATGTATCGCCTACCCTTGTCATTCAAAACACGCCGGTTTTAGGTTTTTTATTGAAGAAAAGCCTTGGGCAAGTATTTGATAAAAACGTACAGTACGGCGATATCACCAAAGGGCTGCCGGGTATAAAAGATGGTACTGCCGAAGGCGTTTATTGCTCGCACGTATTAGAGCATATGTCGTTAGAACATTTTAGGATTGCATTACGCAATACTTATAAAATGCTTAAACCGGGCGGCATCTTCCGCATTATTATGCCCGACCTGGAAACCCTGGTGCGCGATTATATTATCGATAAAGACGTAAAGCACGACCCAGAAGCATCTATAACCCTTATTAAACGCATGATGATGGGCGTTGAGGTAAGGCCGCGCAGTTTCAACGCCGTTACCAAACACCTGTTTGGTTATTTAGAACATCTTTGGCTATGGGATTGGGAGTCGACTGAGAAAGAATTACGCGATGCCGGTTTTACCAACATCCGCAGATGCGAACTTAACGACTCCTCCGACCCGATGTTTAAACTTGTAGAAAACCCAAAACGCTGGGAACTGGTTGTGAAATTTGAATGTATTAAATAAGGAAACCGTCTTTAAAATACTTAAAGCCGTCCCGACATTTCGGACGGCTTTTTTATTTTATCAAAAAGAAACAAAAGCAACCTTTATGGTCCAAAATGGATGCAGGCTACAGCCAACATCAACAAAGGGCAAAACCCTACACCTCTCGTATTTGCCGTAACGACAAACATTAACCGTTTAATTGAACGCTTTTACAGAGCTGGTGAAAGCATCGGTATAAAACAGAAAAAACTATTATTGTTGCCGTATTGTTGCTAATATTACACTTTTATAAAACTGCCGGCAATGAAACATTATGGCCTAATCGGGTTCCCGCTAACACACTCATTCTCTAAAAAATACTTTACCGAGAAATTTGCAACAGAAAAGATCGAGGATTGCACCTACGAGCTTTACCCCCTCGAAAATATTAACGACCTGCCAAAATTACTACATGAGAACCCAACCCTTTGCGGCCTTAACGTAACCATCCCTCACAAAATAAACGTTTTACAATACCTGGATTGGATTGAACATGACGCCAAGGCCGCAGGCGCGGTAAACTGTATCCGCATTACATCCGAAAGCCCGTTACAGGCAGCCTTCTCCGGCGAGATGGGTGTAAAAGGCCACGATTTTAGGCTGGAGGGTTACAATACTGATATTTACGGATTTGAAATGTCGCTAAGTCCGCTACTGACGGATAAGCACCAGACCGCTTTGATCCTGGGCGACGGCGGCGCGGCAAGGGCCGTAAAGTGCGTGCTGGATAATAAAGAGATCCCCTACAAATGTGTAACCCGCAAAACTGCCGAAGGCAATATTTTATTCAACGATTTGACGGTTAAGGATGTCGCGGATAATAAACTCATCATCAATACAACGCCTATTGGTACACACCCCAATGTGGATGAATGCCCGCCAATCCCTTACGAGGGTGTAACAGAAGACCACCTTTTGTTTGACCTGATCTACAACCCGGAACAAACGCTTTTCCTGAAAAAGGGTGCGGAGCAGGGTGCCGCTACAAAAAATGGATATGAAATGTTAGTATTGCAGGCAGAAAAGGCCTGGGAAATATGGAACTCAAAACAAAAACACCCGTGAGATATTTTGTGCTTTTAATAGTTGTACTGTTTTTGGCTGCCTGCGGTAGCAACGCCGACTATTCGCCAAAACCGAGGGGTTATTACCGCATTGTTTATCCTGCAAAACAATACCAGCCCTATACCGAAGGCTGCCCCTTTACGTTCGATTACCCAAAATACAGCAAGGTGGAGCCTGATAAATCCAGGGGGGCAAAACCTTGCTGGCAAAATATCCAGTTCCCGCAGTTTAACGCCACACTGCATTTAAGCTACGAGCCTATCACGTCTAAAAAAGAATTTAATGAGTTGATAGAGGATGCCCACAAGTTAAGTTTTAAGCATAGCGTAAAAGCAACCTCTATAGATGAAGGCGTAATTACCTACCCCGACCGCAAGGTTTATGGTATTTACTATACCATTGACGGCAACGCGGCATCCTCGGCACAATTTTACCTTACGGATAGCACCCGCCATTACCTGCGCGGCGCACTTTACTTTAACTCCGAACCGAGGCTTGACTCTATCCAACCCGTACTTAATTTTATAAAGAAGGATGTGGATCTGATGATCAAGAGCTTTAGGTGGAAGAATTAAAGAGGCGGTGAGCCTGTTATCCCAAGCCTGTCGAAGGACGCGCGTTGGTCTGTTCGCAAATGGTTCGACAAGCTCGCCGTGGCATAAGAGTGGTATAAACTATTTCCTTACTTTTGCATCATGGCTACCGTTCAATCCTTTGTAAATAACCCCTACCAGGAGAATACCTATTTATTGTTTGATGAAACCGGCGAATGCGCGATCATCGACCCGGGTATGTACACGGCTGCCGAGCAAAACACGGTTACCAATTTCATTAAACACAATAACCTAAAGCCTGTTCTGCTTTTAAACACACATTGCCATATAGACCATGTACTGGGTAATAAATTTGTATTTGACCAGTACGGCTTAAAACCACAATTCCACAAAGGCGAATCGGATACTTTAGCTGCTGTTGTGGCCTATGCGCCATCAATGGGTTTAAGGTACGAGCCATCGCCGCTGCCGGATACTTACCTGCCCGAAACAGGCGCCGTTAAATTTGGAAATACCAAATTGGAACTGATTTTCGCGCCCGGCCATTCGCCTGCGCATTTGTGTTTTTACGATAAAGTGGCTAACATACTAATAGGCGGCGACGTATTATTCCGCAACAGCATTGGCCGCACTGATCTGCCGGGAGGTGATTTTACCACGCTGGTAAAAAATATCGAAGAAAAACTTTTTGCCCTGCCCGATGATTGTACAGTTTACCCCGGCCATGGCCCCGAAACTACCATAGGCTACGAGAAACAAACCAATCCATATTTGTAATATAAAACGCATTTGAACACCTCTATCTACATAGCCAAAAGGTACCTGTTTTCAAAAAAACAGACGCACGCCATCAACATTATATCGGGTATCTCCATATTGGGTGTACTGGTTGGCAGCGCGGCGCTTATCATTATCCTTTCGGTGTTTAATGGGTTGGAAAGTGTTATCTTATCGCTATACAGCAACTTTACGCCCGAGTTAAAGATAGAGCCCCGCATGGGCAAAACCTTCGACCCAAACACGCCTTATTTTAACGCGCTTGGGAAAGATGTACGGGTGGTATCTTATACGCAGGTATTGCAGGAGAAGGCGTTGATCCGATACTCGGGTAGATCCTTCATTGCTACGGTAAAAGGCGTAAGCGACGACTTTTTAAAGGGACGGATGCTGGACAGTACCATCCAGTTTGGTTCGTTCACGCTGAAAGATAAGGGAGAAAATTTTGCGGTGATTGGTTCAACCGTGCAGGGTAGTTTGGGGGTGAGTTTAAAGAACCAGTTTACATCGCTACAGGTCTTTTCGCCAAGGCGGAATGCGGGCACCTCTACCGACCCGATGAACGATTTTGTTTTCCGGTCAATACAACCATCCGGCGTGTTCGGCATCCAGCAGGATTTTGACGACCTCATCATCACCCCCATAGAATTTACCCGCGACCTGCTCGACCAGCCCAACCAGGTATCGTCATTAGAACTTAATTATAAAACAGGAACTGACCTGGATGAAGTGCAGGAAAGTATTGAAGAACGAATAGGCAAAAGCTTTACCGTACGCAATCGCAAAGAGCAGAACACCGAACTTTATAAAACCATCAATTACGAGCGATGGTCGATATTTATGATCCTCACGTTTGTGCTCATCATCGCCATTTTTAACATCATTGGCTCGTTAACCATGCTGGTAATAGATAAACGGAAGGACATTGCCATACTAACCAGCCTTGGCGCAAACAAAGGGCTTATACAGCGCATCTTCTTTTTTGAGGGGATGATGATCTCTTTTATCGGTTGCGTAACCGGCCTGGCATTAGGTCTTATTGTTTGTTTGATCCAAAAGCAATTCGGCTTTATTAAAATGGGCTCGGCCTTATCAGTGCTTGATGCTTATCCCGTTGCCTTTAAACTAAGCGATATTGGTTTGGTATTTTTTACCGTTACAATGATAGCTGTAATTGCATCGGGTATTAGCTCAAGTTTAAGTGTTAAAAGATTAGGCGAGATAAAAGCAGATTTGTAGAAGCATTTTCAATTCATTAGCTTTAACCATTACCTTCGCCAAATAATAATTAAAAACTCATTCGCCCCAAAGGCGTTTATTAAATACTATGGAATCTAAACGTCAGCAAAAATTTGCCGGGGTAATACAGCAGGACCTGGCCGCGATATTTCAACGCGAGGGCATGAATTACCTTCCGCACACGTTGGTTACAATTACCAAGGTACGCGTTACGCCCGATCTGGCCATCGCCCGCATCTTCCTGAGCTTTTTTAACAACACCGATAACCAAACCGCGCTGCAAACCATTAAACTGCATGCGTCGGAGATTCGCTATAAGCTTGGCGCCCGCATTAAAGACCAGGTGAGGGTGATACCCCAACTGGAGTTTTTTGTTGATGATACCAGCGAATATGTAGAGCGGATGGAGAAGATCTTCGACAAAATAAGCCACGAGCCACGCCAGCCCGATACTGAAGAAGAAAGCTAAACTACTATGCTTGCTACCGAAAAATTAGCAGCTTACATTAAAGTCCACCCCGGTGCCATTGGCAAAGTGGTGGACTTTGATGTTAAAAGCGATAAGCTATATCCGTTTGACTTTACCGCCGCCAATGCGGAGTTAACATCCGAAATGGTTGCCGATACCGAGGCCTTTAGCCAGTGGATCAAACAAAAACTATCCGATAATAATGCCAGCTACGGCATTGGCGGCTACATGGAGCATCGCACCATTTATAATCGCAGCGCTTTATTTGATACGGACGACGAGCCACGCCGCCTGCACCTTGGGGTAGACATCTGGGGTAATGCCGGTACGCCCGTTTATTCGCCACTGGCAGGAACCGTACACAGCTTTGCCGACAACGACAATTTTGGCGATTACGGGCCGACCATCATCCTACAACATCATCTGGATGGGTTAACCCTATATAGTTTATACGGGCATTTAAGCCGCGCGAGTTTGGTAAAATTGCAGATTAGCCAATCCATCAGCATAAACCAACAAATAGCAACCTTGGGCCACGCAACAGAAAACGGCCACTGGCCGCCGCACCTGCACTTTCAATTGATGCTGGATATTGGCGACGCCCGGGGCGACTATCCCGGTGTTGGACAATACTCGCGCAAAGCCGAATATTTGGGAAATATACCGGACCCGGAACTGATTTTACAATTTGCTGATGCGAACAAAGCGTAAGGCTTAATTGTAAAACTTTATTATATATGCCACCCGATTGCATTTTACACATTAGTGATTATATTTGCGGTCGTAAAAAACTTCATTTTAACAACATAATGAGAGAAATACAATTCAGGGAAGCGCTAAGGGAAGCCATGCAGGAAGAGATGCGCAAGGATGAGAATGTGTACCTAATGGGTGAAGAAGTTGCCGAATACAACGGTGCCTACAAAGTAAGCCAGGGTATGCTTGACGAGTTCAGTGCTAAACGTGTTATAGATACGCCTATCTCTGAATTAGGCTTTGCCGGTATAGGCATCGGTTCGGCCATGAATGGTTTGAAGCCAATTATCGAGTTCATGACGTTCAATTTCTCGTTGGTAGCTATCGATCAGATCATCAACGGTGCAGCTAAAATCATGTCGATGAGTGGTGGCCAGTTCTCTGTGCCAATTGTATTCCGCGGCCCAACAGGTAACGCGGGTATGTTAAGCTCGCAGCACAGCCAGTGTTTCGAAAACTGGTATGCAAACTGCCCCGGCTTAAAAGTGGTTGTTCCATCAAACCCTTACGATGCAAAAGGTCTTTTAAAATCAGCCATTATAGATCCGGATCCGGTTATTTTTATGGAATCTGAGTTGATGTATGGTGACAAAGGTGAAGTGCCCGAAGAAACTTACTACATTGAAATAGGTAAAGCAAACGTAACTAAACAAGGCAGCGATGTTACTTTAGTTGGTTTTGGTAAAATAATGAAAGTGGTTAACGCCGCTGCTGCCGAACTTGAAAAAGAAGGTATCCACGCAGAGGTTATCGATTTACGTACCGTACGCCCTATTGATTACGATACCGTTATTGCATCGGTTAAAAAAACAAACCGTTTGGTAATTGTGGAAGAAAGCTGGCCTTTAGGTTCTATTGCTACCGAGATAGCATTTAAAGTACAAAAAGACGCGTTCGATTACTTAGATGCACCGGTACTGCGCATAACAGGTGGCGACGTACCATTGCCGTACGCACCAACCCTGATCCAAGAATATCTGCCAAACCCCGAGCGTGTGATTAAAGCAGTAAAAGAAGTAATGTACGTTACCAAATAACCGTAACTACAAAATATTAGAAAGGCTCCGATAAGTCGGAGCCTTTTTCGTTTCTATCCCCTCTCTCCGCGCATTATTGCGAGCGGTAGCGTGGCAATCTTCGATAGAAAAGTATCCAACTTGCTTATTTAAACATTTTTACTGCAGCTTTAGGTATGGAAAAAACTACCCGCCAAAAACTGCTTCCGTCTTTGCTCATCTTTATTGTGCTGCTAACCCAGGGCGTTATCGGGTTGATAAAAGGCATAGAAAAACATCAAACTTGGCGCATTGTATTGGCGTCGGCAGGGATTGCGTTGATAGGCGGGTGCGTGGTATTGGTGTTTGTAAGAACAAGGCAAACCGAAAAGAGATAATTTACCCGATTGTAAACGTGCAAACTGCCAAACCAAAACTGCAAACTAATTCCCAGCCCCACACGTTATACTTACATGGCCGATAAAAAAACACTGATACTGGGCGCCACGCCCGACGCAAGCCGATACGCTTACCTTGCCGCCAACCGCTTAGTAGGCAGAGGGCACAGCATTGTAAACGTTGGCATTAAAACCGGCGAAGTAGCCGGCGTACCCATCGAAAAGCCCGAAACTATCCACACCGATATAGACACTATTACCCTGTACATAGGCCCGCAAAACCAACCGCCCCTGTACGACTATATTATTAACACCCGCCCCAAACGCATCATATTTAACCCCGGCACCGAAAACACAGAACTTCGCCAATTAGCGCACCAAAATGGCATCGAAACCGACTATGCTTGCACATTGGTATTGCTGAGTATCGGGCGGTATTAATGTTCACGAAATGTTCACGTTCACGCATGAACACACAGGCAAACATTCGTTAACAATTGGTAATGAGTTGTTTGGAACTGACATGGTTTTGTCTGGGATGGGGAATTAGAATAAAAATTCGATTTTGTTCCGCTTTTCAAGGGTAGATTGAGACAAGGCCTTTAGCACACTTCTGAGATTATTATATTTACTAAATGAATAATTATTATTTAGTGAACGACCAACCAACAACTTGCCCTGAATGCGGAGCAAGAACTATCCTAATTTCTGATTTTATGCACACACTATTAAAATTAAAAATAGAGGAGTGTTTAAATAACAGATGTAAATATGTATTTTTCGAGGTAGTAGATTAATCATGAAAGAAGGCCAAACCCTCTGGACAAAAGAACAGTTACTTTTAGCGATCAACCTGTACTCTAAAATTCCTTTTGGAAAGATGAGTGCTGGGAATGCTATTGTTAAAGAGTGGGCGGAGGTTATTGGTCGGTCACCTGCGGCGGTCGCACGTAAACTGGGCAACTTCGCGAGTTTCGACCCTAAACTTTTAGAACGGGGTGTAAAGGGCTTACCAAACGTAAGTAAACTTGATCGTAAAGTTTGGAACGAATACATGAATAATTGGGATGAGTTGTTTATCGAGAGCGAAACACTACTGGCTAAAAAGAAAAATACGACTATCGAACAACTAAATCCTATCGAGTTGGTCGAACCCGAAACGATGGTGGGCAGGGAAGCCGTCCGACAAGTAGTTGTTCGCTTAGACCAAACCGTATTTAGGAAAATGGTGCTTAGTAATTTTGCCGATACCTGCTGTATCACTGGCATCAATCAACCTGAGTTATTGATCGCAAGCCATATTTTGCCGTGGAGTTTAAACGCTGGCAATCGGCTCAATCCACGCAACGGTTTAGCTTTAAATACGTTGCATGATAAGGCCTTTGAACGTGGATTGATAACCATTACTGAAGACTTGAAGATTAAAGTGTCTTCTATCCTGATGAACAGCGCTAACATCCAAAGCATCCGAGAAAACTTTATCGCATACGATGGAAAATCTTTAATAGAGCCAAAGAAGTTTTTTCCAGATGTAGAATTTCTGAAGATCCATAACGGCCGCTTTAAAGGTTAACTTCACTTATATCCGATTAACACCAACCCAGCATCCGGCTAACTTAGCCCTATGCCAAACATCAAACTCTTTTACCCTATCGCGATGGTGCCAATTACAAAAATCACAGTTTCATAATCTTCAACAACCCGACAAACATCGCGTTAGCAGAAATTGAGAAACACATCATTTTAAAACTAATTGATGATACCTGGTTCTATGCCGACAAATGGAATGTGCCTGACCAGCATTTAGGCACATGGGATAACGAGATAGATCATACCTGGCACGAGTTTGAAAGTGTTGAGTTTACCAATGAAATCGGCGAGCAGAACATTACCGATTTCCTTAGCGCTGTCATGAATTAACGCCCCTTTCGCTTTTCAGCAATTCTTCCTACATTTAATTTAATAAACACCCTAACCAAAATGAAACTATTAATACCTATTATCTTGCTGTCGGTGGCAATGGCGCAGGCAAACCCAACAAGCTTTAAAACGGGCGTTATTGTAATCAGCTACGATAAAATAAAGCACCCGGAAAAAGCAATGACACCCGAGCAGACCAAAGCCATCCTTAAAGAAATGCAGCAGCAGCGTAACGACGAGGAGAAGATTGCCGTTATAAAAGCAAAGCTAAACAGCAAAGAGGTTGGCATCACCATAAACCAACTGGCAACTTTCATGAACCAGTTCCTTACAGATGATTCTAAAATTACCGTCGCCAAATACGCGTTCGAGTACACCACCAACTACAAATCATTTCTGGATCTAACAAACCTGTTCAGTCGCGAAGAGTATAAGGACGCGCTGGAGGATTTTTATAAGAAGAATAAGTAGTACCGGGGTTTTTTCAACAAACAGCTGTTAAGCTTTTTAAAATAGCTAACTTGCTGTAAAACTAAAACGGTGAAGAAAGAAGTTATATTAGAACTGCTTAGTAAATTCGAACAAGCTTGTTATGTAATTGAAGGGGTTGAATGTTGGAGCGCAAGAGAATTGCAATCAATCCTTGGCTATGCTCGTTGGGAAAATTTTGTAAACGCAATAAATAAGGCTAAAAAAGCGGCAGAAAACGCTTCCACAGATGTTCGCGATCATTTTCGTGACGTCACGAAAATGATCGTGATCGCAAAAGGTGCGCAACGCGAAGTTGAAGATATCGCCTTAACAAGATACGCCTGTTACCTTATCGCTCAAAATGGTGACCCGTCAAAGCCTGCGATAGCTTTTGCCCAAACCTACTTTGCGGTACAAACCCGTAAGCAGGAAATAATTGAGCAACGTTTAATTGACGTTGAGCGTGTTTCTGCCCGGGAGAAATTGACCAAATCTGAAAAGAAACTATCTGGCATTTTGTATGAGCGTGGTGTTGATGGTGCAGGCTTCGCGCTCATTAGGTCTAAAGGAGATCAAGCCCTATTCGGTGGGTTCAGCACAACCGATATGAAGAAAAAGCTTGGGGTGCCTGCTGCTAAACCTCTTGCCGATTTTTTGCCTACACTTACAATCAAGGCTAAAGATTTTGCAAATGAATTAACCAGCCATAACGTTATCGAAAAAGATTTAAACAAGCAGGCGCAAATCTCACAAGAACATGTTGACAACAATAAAGCCGTGCGCGACATTTTATTAAAGCGTGGAGTAAAACCAGAAGCCCTTCCACCTGTTGAAGATGTGAAAAAGCTGGAACGACGCTTAGAAAGCGATGATAAAAAAGCAGCTAAAGGTTCAAAATAACATGCTCATGAAAAACCGCCTGTTTCTGCTGCTTTTAGCTGCAATTACTATTACCGCCTGTTCTAAAAAAGTTACTAATCCGCATACCAAAACAAATAGTGTTTACACAACGCAAGCCGATAGCCTTGGTAAAATATTACTGACCGAAAACCCGGCTACGCTAACCGACAGCCTCAACCAACCCATTCCTTCAGAGTTTATCGGCACGGTTAACTTTAACCTGCGTAAACCCAACTATGTTATTATCCACTATACTGCTCAGGATTCGCTGGCCCAAACCGTACGGGCTTTCACGCTTGTAAAAACACAGGTAAGCGCACATTATGTGATTGGTAAAGATGGTAAGGTGATTCACATGCTGAACGATTATATGCGCGCCTGGCATGCCGGTGTAAGCAAGTGGGGCAGCATTAGCGATATGAATAGCTGCTCTATAGGTATCGAACTGGATAACAAAGGCAACGAGCCATTCGCCCCCGCGCAAATGAACAGCCTGCTTATCCTGCTGGCCAAACTTAAAAAGGATTACAACATCCCAACCGCAAACTTCATAGGCCACGGCGATATAGCCCCCGGCCGCAAACCAGACCCAGGCATATTGTTTCCATGGGAAACATTGGCTAAAAAAGGTTTCGGCTATTATTCGGATATTATTATTGTGCCTGCGCCATTAAACTTCGACAGCGCCACAGCGTTACGTTTAATAGGTTACGATACCGGCAACCTCCCCGCCGCAATAGGCGCCTTCAAACGCCACTTTGTACAGCGCGAAGGCTCGGGCACGATGACACAGTTTGATTTGGATGTGCTTTTTAATGTATATAAGAAATACTGATTTTGACGTGAAAGCTAAAAGGTAGCTGCATTGTTTTATATTAAAAAAGGCGAAACGTTCTAAAAACCCTTCGCCTTTAACCTTTAACCTCCTTAAGGCTTTAACCTTTCTTTACCCACCCGTCTTTCAATGTCACCGTGCGGTTAAACACTAAGTTACCCGGGGTCGAGTTTTTATCGAGTGTAAAATAACCCTTACGCATAAACTGAACGGCGGTGCCAATAGGGGCATTCGCCAGGTCGGGCTCTACAAAAACGGTTTGCAATATATGCAGGCTGTTTGGGTTAATGTATTCTTTAAAGTCGCCATCCTCGCTGCCCGGGTCTTCCACCTGGAACAGGCGGTCGTACAGGCGCACTTCAACACTTTTGGCGTGGTCTGCACTAACCCAGTGGATGGTACCTTTTACATTGATGCCGCTGGTGTCGTTACCACTTTGCGATTCGGGGATGTACGAGCAATGGATCTCGGTAATATTGCCCCCGGCATCTTTAACAATGCTTTCGCCTTTAATAATATAAGCGCTTTTCAGGCGCACCATCAGGCCAATGCCCAGGCGAAAATATTTCTTGGTAGGCTCTTCCATAAAGTCGTCGCGCTCTATCCAAAGCTCACGGCCAAACGGAAACTCACGGCTGCCGTCGCCACCTTCAACTTCAGGGTTGTTTTCTCCGTGGAAAATCTCGGTTTTGCCTTCGGGGTAATTATTTATAACCAGCTTAACCGGGTCAAGCACGGCCATACGGCGCCAGGCAGTTTTGTTCAGGTCCTCGCGGATGCAGAACTCCAGCAAACCAACGTCTATCATGTTCTCGCGTTTAGCAACACCAATGCGCTCGCAAAACTCGCGGATACTAGCAGGCGTATAACCACGGCGGCGAAGGCCGCTTATTGTAGGCATACGCGGGTCGTCCCAACCGTCCACATGGCCTTCCTCTACCAGTTGCAGCAGCTTGCGCTTGCTCATTACAGTATAGTTAAGGTTAAGGCGGGCAAACTCGTATTGCTTACTCGGGAAAAGGTTCAGCTTCTCAATAAACCACTCGTACAACGGGCGGTGAGGTATAAACTCAACCGTACATATCGAGTGGGTAATGTGCTCAATAGCATCGCTTTGCCCATGCGCAAAATCGTACATCGGGTAAATGCACCAGGCATCGCCGGTACGGTGGTGATGAGTGTGTTTAATGCGGTACATCAAAGGGTCGCGCAGTTGCATATTGGTCGATGTCAGGTCCAGCTTGGCACGCAGCACCTTGGCACCATCCGGGTATTTGCCGGCTTTCATATCTGCAAAAAGTTGCAGGTTCTCTTCTATCGGGCGTCTGCGGTATTCGTTAGCTACACCGGCTTCGGTAGGCGTACCTTTTTGTATCGCTATCTCTTCGGCAGTGCTGTCGTCAACGTAAGCAAGGTCCTGTTTGATCATTTCAGCGGCAAGCTCATAAAGCTGGTCAAAGTAGTCTGAGGCGTAAAGTTCCTCGGCCCATTCAAAGCCAAGCCATTTTACATCCTCTTTAATGCTATCCACGTATTCAACCTCTTCTTTAGCGGGGTTGGTATCGTCGAAACGCAGGTTGGTTTTACCGTTATATTTTTTAGCGAGGCCGAAGTTAAGGCATATCGATTTCGCGTGCCCAATGTGCAGGTAACCGTTAGGCTCCGGCGGGAAACGCGTTAAAACCCTTCCGTCATTCTTGCCCGCAGCAATATCCGCTTCAACAATTTCCTCTATAAAATTCAGTGATCTTTCTTCGCTCATGATGTTTGTAACAGGTGGCAAAAGTACGGAGAAATTATACAGAATTATACATTTTGAACAGGGATTATATAGAACTATGTAGCCTTTTATTTGTACAGCATTGTATTACAATTTGCAAACTGCCAACCAACAACTGCCAACCGAATATGGGCGTTGCCTGCGGCCCGGGCTTTCCGTTACAACTCCTCATTCCAGGCTGCTGATAGAAGCAGCCCTACATTCCGGGGTTTCCACTGCTATCCCTAACGCGCACGGTCTTCCTCATTGTCATGCATGTGGTTTTGACCCCTTTTGAGTGTTACCGCTACAGCACTGTCTCTGCCTTCCCCCTATAAGGGGAACACTTACTGCTGGTACAATTTGCACTGCCGTTAATAAGGGGTAAAGAAAGAAGCAGGTTGTACTATCCCTCCAAAACTACATCACCGCCGTTATAATAGATAAACACGCTATGCAGATTTTCACTACCTTTCATTTAATGAACCACAGTCACCCAACTCTGCCGCCTGCTTCGCAACAATCAAACTCTATCCGAGACGTTACTTTGGGATGAATTACGCCGCCGGAATATCAACAACAGGAGATTCTTGCGCCAATACCCGATTTTTGTGGTTAACGGTTTCGGCAGAAGGTCATTTTACATCGCCGATTTTTATTGCGACGAATTGAAATTGGTTATCGAACTTGATGCGCTAGTACACTTACAAAAGAAAGATTATGATGCTAACCGCGATCTGGTATTGCGGGAGTTAGGTTTATCTATAATCCGCTTTACAAATGATGAAGTAGCAAAAGACATACACGGTGTAGTCAACAAAATTGCTGACTACTTATAAATTCTTTCTCTTAACTTTGATATACCTTTTTACTGCCTTTATAACCATGAGCGAAAACCAATTTAACCGCCCAATACGCGTATTAGTAGCCAAAGTAGGGCTGGACGGGCACGACCGCGGTGCACGCATTATTGCTACCACCCTGCGCGATGCCGGGATGGAAGTGATCTACACCGGCCTGCGCCAAACGCCCGAAATGGTGGTGAACACCGCCCTGCAGGAAGATGTGGATGCTATTGGTATCAGTATCCTTTCGGGTGCGCACATGACGGTTTTTCCAAAGGTGATGGCTTTGATAAAAGAGAAAAAGATGGACGATGTACTGCTTACCGGCGGCGGCATTATCCCGGCCGATGATATGGCCGAACTCAAGAAGATCGGCGTGGGCGAACTGTTCGCCCCGGGTACCAGCACCGCCGATATTGTTACTTATATTACCAACTGGGTGCACACCAACCGCAATTTCTAAAGATCAATCGTTATGGCATTCGAAAACATCCTTGTTCAAAACAAAGGCCGCATACAATACATCATCATCAATCGCGAAAGCAAACTTAACGCGTTAAACAAATTTACCCTGTGCGAACTGCATGAGGCATTAACTGACGCTTTTAAAAGTAGCGGCGTTGGCGGTATAATTATTACCGGCTCGGGCACTAAGGCTTTTGTAGCCGGTGCTGACATTTCCGAATTTGCAGATCTGGATATTAAAGGCGGCACCGACATGGCACGTACAGGCCAATCAACCGTATTTGATATTATTGCAAATGGCAACAAACCTGTAATAGCTGCTATAAACGGTTTTGCATTAGGTGGTGGTTTAGAACTGGCAATGGCCTGCCATATCCGTATAGCTGCTGATAGTGCCAAAATGGGCCTGCCCGAAGTTACTTTAGGTTTAATACCGGGGTATGGAGGCACACAGCGCCTAACTCAACTGGTTGGCCGCGGTAAAGCCCTGGAGTTGATCATGACTGCCGATATGCTTACCGCTGCCGAGGCACTTAGCGCGGGCCTGGTTAACCACGTTGTTTTCCAGGACAACCTGCTGCCAAAGGCCGAAGAGATCATGAATAAGATCCTCACCCGCGCTCCCCTTGCGCTGGCATCTGCCATAAAAACAGTTAACGATTTTGGCACCGAATGTATCAACGGTTTCGAAACTGAGATCCGCGAGTTTGGCAAATGCTTCGGCACCGAAGATTTTAAGGAAGGCGTATCTGCATTTTTGGAAAAACGCAAAGCAGAGTTTAAAGGTAAGTAAAGATTTTTTATGCCAAATAACCGCTTTGATAAACAACTGGAAAACTTCATTTTCATGCAAATTTCATATACCAGCGCGGTTTTTAACACTTAATTTACACTCTCCTGACCATTTTAGCAAATGGGTCAAATTTAATCTACTATCAATCAATTGATTGAATATTCGTGACAATAGGATGAAAAAATAGAGCAGAAATCCTGCTTTACTTTGCCCTGTGCCAAACAGAAAACAGCACATAATCTAATATCATACTATCATGAAAAGTACATTAAAAATCGCAACATTGGTTTTAGCCTTCGCCGGATTATCATTCGCCGCTGAAGCCCAAACAACAACTTCTACTTCTACAAGCACTACTACTAAAAGCGGCATACGCTATAGCATCGGTGTTGATGCAGGCATCCCGGTGGGCGGCCTAAAAGACACCTACAAATGGAACCTTGGTGGTTCGGTACAGGCAGATATCCCTGTAGCAAGCCAGTTATTCGTAACTGTTAATGCAGGTTACAACAACATCTTTGGTAAAAAAGATGTGGCTGGCATTGCCGGTAACGATGTAGCCGACATCAAATTATTGCCGGTTAAAGCGGGTTTAAAATATTTTGTTGTACCAAACTTTTATGTACAGGGTGAGGCGGGTGCTGCTTTCTTGTTAAACAGCAAAGATACCTACAATGATAAAGCTGTAGCATTTGTTTACGCGCCTCAAATTGGTGTTCAGTTCCCGGTTAGCGCAAGTGGTAACTTTATTGATGCCGGCGTACGTTACGAAGCTACTACTAAATTTAACAGTGCTTATGAAAACAGCAAACCAAGCTTTTTAGGCGTGCGTGTTGCTTACGGTTTCTAAGTCTTAAACACATCTACCTATAAAAACAACAATAAAAGGAGGCTTATGGTCTCCTTTTTTGTTGTTAAACTATTTTTTACATACTATCAATTATAATTCTAATAACTTAGCAAATATTTATAATTTAACTGCAAATACATTTACCTGCACTCACGTATAACGCTATGAAGAAAATACTCATCATTGATGATGAAGTTAACGTTTGCCTTTTGCTATCAAAATTTTTGGTACGCAATGGTTTTGAGGTAAGCACGGCTGCCAACGGCGGTGCAGGTATGGAGTTTTTAAAAAAGGCCGATTTTGACCTGGTATTGTGCGATTTTAGGCTGGAGGATACCGATGGCCGCGAGATGCTTAAAAACATTAAAGCGCTTTACCCAAAAACAGGCGTAATTATTATAACCGGCTACTCGGACATTAAAATGGCCGTAGAGATGATAAAGATGGGTGCCTACGATTACATCACCAAGCCCCTTTATCCGGACGAGATCCTGAATACCATCACCAAGGCTATTGAAACCCAATACGCCCTGCAGGAAATGGCCGCTAACGATTACAGCGCTGACAGTAACGACAAGCCGCAGAAAGAAAACAAAAAGCAGATCTTATCCAGCGAATTTGTAGTAGGTACCAGCCGCGCATCAAAAGAACTTTTAAAGCAAATTGAGTTGGTAGCCCCAACTAATTACAGCGTAATTATATTGGGCGAAAGCGGTACCGGCAAAGAGTCGGTTGCCAAAAGCATCCACCTGAACAGTCCGCGCTATAACCAGCCCTTTGTGGCGATGGATTGTGGGTCGCTTACCAAAGAACTGGCCGCAAGTGAGTTTTTTGGACACGAAAAAGGGTCATTCACGGGCGCTTTATACACCAAAATCGGTCACTTTGAGATGGCTAACGGCGGCACCTTATTTTTGGATGAGGTGGGTAACTTATCATACGAGATCCAGGCAGCGCTATTGCGTACCGTGCAGGAACGTAAGGTAAAACGCATTGGCAGCACCAAGGAAATAGATTTGGATGTCCGCATCATCATCGCCACAAACGAGAATCTGCAGGAAGGGATCAGCAAAGGCCGTTTCCGTGAGGACCTTTACCACCGTTTTAACGAGTTTAGCATTTATATGCCGCCCCTGCGCGACCGTGGTAACGATATTATGATGCTTGCCGAGCATTTCCTGAAAATTGCGAACCGGGAGCTTGACCGCAATGTAACCACTTTTGCCCCCGAGGTTATAGAGTGCTTTATGAACTACCGCTGGCAGGGTAACATCCGCGAGATGAAGAACATGGTACGCCGCGCAACATTACTAAGCGAGGGCAATGAGATCACTATGAAAACCCTCCCGCTGGAAATCTCTAACTTTAAGGTATTGGCATACGAGCCTTCAAACTTATCGGTAACAAACGAGGCCAAAGAACCTAAGCACGATCTTAAAAATGCCGCCCTTGGTGCCGAGCACGAAACTATATTAAAGGTACTGCGCGAAGTAAACTTCAACAAAACCAAAGCTGCCGAGATCCTGAACATCGACCGTAAAACGCTTTACAATAAAATGAAGGCCATCAACCTAAAATAATTATGGCCGAAGGCGAAGAAAACAAACCGGTTAGCCACGAGGCGGTTGATATGTTGAAGCATGATATTAAGAACCAGCTCTCCAATATTTACCTCGCTTTAGAAGGCTTAAGATACGAGGTGGAAGATCAAAGTAGCGACCTTGAGTTGTACATGGATAGCATTACCCAATCTGCCCAAAAAATAGACAAGTTATTAGGCAATTTTGAATAGAAAATATGCAATGGCGCTAAAAACTTTTTGGCGCTTTTTTGTTATATATTCGTATCACAATTAGCTTTCCCGGGTGTAACAATGTCTATCTTTAACTATAAGCAGCGCAACAATATTATACTGGTAAGTATTATTGCGCTCGGCTGTTTTTTACTTTACGCCCTTAGCGATCTTTTCAGCTCCATACTTGGGGCCATTGTTCTCTTCACCATCTTCAGGCCGTTCTATCTTTACATGACCGAGCGCAAAAGGCTTAACAGCGCCCTTGCAGCAATTATAATTATACTCATCTCGCTTATTGTTATCGTTATCCCCTTCCTTTCGCTAAGTATAATGGTGATCGGTAAATTTGGCAGCATCAACCGCGAATCTATCAATATTGATAAATGGAGCGAAAAGATTGATGCCTTTACCGGAGCCAACATTAACCAACCCCACTTTGCAGAAGATACGCTTCAAAAACTTGGCGCATACGCTGCAGATCTTTTCCCGTCATTATTGGGCAGCGCGGCAAGTATAGTGCTTACACTATTGGTGATGTATTTTCTATTGTACTTTATGTTTGTACAGATGCGCGAGTTTGAAGTTGGCCTTTTAAAATACGCCCCCTTCCGCGAGCAACATGCCTTAAAATTTGCTACAGAATTGCGTAACTCAACCTACTCCAATGTTTTAGGGCAGGGCGTTATCGCGCTTACACAAGGAATTTTACTGGCTATGGGCTTTTATGCGTTCGGTATCCCCGATGCTATTTTTTGGGGGGTGATAGGGTCGTTCCTATCCTTTTTACCGGTGGTTGGCGCGCCTACCATGTGTATCCCCGCAAGTGTAATACTTTTTGCCGACGGGCATAATTTAAAGGGCATTTTACTTTTAGCATACGGTTTGCTTTTTATTGGCAATGTAGATAACGTACTGAGGCTTATTATAAACAAGCGAATTGGCAATACGCACCCCATCATATCCGTTATAGGTGTTTTTATAGGGTTACCGCTTTTTGGCATTCTTGGCTTGGTTTTTGGGCCTGTGTTGCTGTCGTATTTTTTGTTATTATTGGAGATATATGAAACTAACCGCATGGCGGCCGACAGGCTGGAGCGGATACGAACGGGCCCCGAAATGCAATAATAAGGCCTTGATACACAAGGATTAAAAATTATTTAATAATTAATAAAACAAATATTCAACTTAAAAATTTATATAATATGAACGATAACACTAAAGTGGTTGTCGCCCTACTTGCAGGATTAGCGGCAGGAGCGGCACTGGGAATCTTATTTGCACCGGAAAAAGGCACCGAAATACGCGACAAATTATCTGAATCATTAGCAAACCTTGGCGATTCTCTCAAAGAGACAGCTGCTAATGAAATTGATAAACTGGTAGGCCTTAAAGACAAAGTTGTTGACAACATCAAAACCAAAGTAAAAGGCGCCGAAGCAGAATACCAGGACGACCTGGAACACGCATAATTTTAGCTTTATGGGGCTAATTAATACCCCGTAACTAACAGTACAATATGGAACCCGAAAAAGAAGAAGTAACACGCCCAATTATTGACCAGCTAAAAGATTATGCTGAAACCCGCTTTAAACTACTGAAATATGAAGTTATTGAGCGCAGCACATCCATAATAGCCGATGTAATAATTGATATAGTTATTATAATTGGTTTAGTGCTAACATTCTTATTCGCAAGTTTTACGTTGGCGTTATTTTTGGCTGATGTACTGCATTCGTACTGGCAGGGCTTTGGATGCGTAGCGTTGATATACCTGCTTATTGCGGTATTGCTAAGGGTTGCGAAACACAGTTTTCAGCGCCCTATTATTAATGCGATGATAAAAAGGCTATTTAAATAAGACCATGGAAACATCGATCAGAAATATATTTGAACTACAGGGAGAAATTGGCCGCCTTAAGAATTTAGAGGCGCAGCAAGCTGTTGCGTTAAAAACTCGTTTTAGTGGCCCTTCGGCCATTTTTTCAACCGTGCTTTCTTTGTTCCCAAAATCGCCAACGGTTGATGGCATGAAGGGTTCGGGCTTTTTCCAGCAAGATTTTTTAGGCCTGATATCAAGGTTTGTGTTGCCTCTTGCTCTAAACAAAACGCTGTTCAAGCATTCTAACTTTATTGTTAAAACGTTAGTTGGCATCCTTTCACAAAAGGCATCGCATTATATTAGCGAAGACAATGTTGCTGGGGTTTGGGGTAAAGCAAAAAGTTTGTTTGAGAATTTATTTAAGAAAAAAGTAAAAGAAACTGAGATAGCAGCCGATAAAGACGAGGTGCCTGCATACCAGGCTTATTAAGATACTGGTTCTGTTGTAAAAAATGATCTTAAAGGGGTAAGCTTATATAGTTTATCCCTTTCCTTTTTTTAGCCCGAGGTTAACCACAAATCCGTATTTTCGCATTTTTATTACAACACGTGGGAAAAGACAAGATAAGGCGCTTCGCCGAGATAGAAACTTTTAGTAATGTTTTACAGCTGGATGCCGGCAAGCCCAACAAAGGCAGCTGGGCTACAGGCTTTTTTAAGAATAATAACCCGGTAGTATTAGAACTTGCCTGCGGCAAAGGCGAATACACGGTTAACCTTGCTACCATGTTCCCCAATAAGAATTTTATAGGGATAGATTACAAAGGCAACCGCATCTGGCGCGGTGCTAAAACGGCGACAGAGGATGGCGTAAATAACGTTGCGTTCTTGCGTATACAAATAGAGAACCTGGTTGATTACTTTGCCCCCGGCGAAGTGGATGAGATCTGGATCACCTTCCCCGACCCGCAACCACAACTGAGCCGTGAGAAAAAGCGATTAACTTCTCCCCGCTTTTTAGACATGTACCGCATAGTGCTTAAGCCGGAAGGTTTCATGAACCTGAAAACCGATAACGACCAGTTGCATGCTTACACAGCCGAAAAAATAGCCGAACTGGATCTGAAGTTATTTGCAAAAACCGAAGACCTTTATCATTCGGAATACGCGGATGAGGTGCTATCCATCAAAACTTATTACGAGAAAAAGTACCTCCAGCATAATAAGAATATTAACTATCTTAAGTTTACATTCTAAACACTGCGATGCCCGACTATAATTTCTTCGATAACGTATATGATGTAGTTAGGCAGATCCCCAAGGGCAGGGTAACATCGTACGGAGCAATTGCGGCTTACTTAGGTTCAAAACAGTCATCGAGGATTGTGGGCTACGCAATGATGGCCAGCGGAACAGCTAACCCGCCTGTACCCGCGCAAAGGGTGGTAAACAAACAGGGGCTGCTAACCGGTAAATTCCATTTTGGAGGCGATACCATGGAGCAGATGCTGCAGAACGAAAGCGTTGAAGTAATTGATAACCAGGTACAAAATTTTAAAGAAATATTTTGGGATCCTGCTATAGAATTGGCGCTTTAACGCCGTCGCCTTTTTTGCTGTAGTCGGTAAAAATTGCCACAATAAGCCAAAATATCCCCAGTGCTGCGTAGTAAGGCTGCGAGCGCTCGTCATACCTAAACAGGGTAAAAGCCGCTACGATCATCCCGATGCTAATCACTAGTTCTATAAATTGGTGAACTCGTAAACTTACCATTCTGAACATCCCGTAACTGTAATCGGTTATAACGGTAAGCACCAATTGGCCGGTAGCCAGCAGATAAGTGTAAGTAGCAACATCTTTAGGCATAGCAAACAAGGTGGGCGATGCAAACAGGAAGATGATCAAAACGTAATCTATAAGCCCGTGCAGTTTAGGCGAAATAAGTTTCATAAAGTGTTTAAGTTTTTTAAACCACGTGCAGAAATCAGGCCAATGATTTTTGTTAACTATTAATCATCTGCAACAGCTCCATCCTATTCCCAAACGGATCGATAAAAGCAAATCGCTCTCGCCCGGGGATCACCGGCTCTTCTACTATTTCAACACCGTTATCCTGTAAATGCGTGCGGGCGGTATCAATATTTAAAACTTCCATTGCTGTGTGGCGAATGCTGCGCGGTAATACAGGCTCTACACCAATGTGCAGCTGCACATTGCCAATATTTAACCAGTAACCTGCCGAGGAGAAAAGATGATTGGGCCGGTCAATTAATTCCAACCCAAGCACGTTTGTATAAAAGTCTTTAGCCTCCTCCAGCCTTTGGGGTGGCACGCAAATGTGGAAATGATCTGCCCGTTTAAAGTTTATCATTTATTGATGTTGTGCAAAGGTTAAAACGTAGTTATTGTTATCTAATATCGAGAACTCGGTTGAGCCATAAAAGGTCTTCTCAAGGCCTTTAAGCACGGTAACCTTGTCTTTTACACTATCAAATAAGCCCCGTATATCAGCTACATTAATATAAAGCAATAGCGAGCCACCATCGGTACGTTTTATTTCGGGCAGTTCTTCGGCCACACTCTCAAATGCCTGGAACATAAATGTAACCTTGCCGTTAACCATCATTACCCAAACCAGGTCACCGCCGGTTTCGGGTACACTCATGGTTACTTCAAAGCCAAGTTGCTTGTAGAAAACTATAGTAGCTTTCATGTCGGTTACAAAAATATTGGGTGATATGCTTTCCAAAGGTTTTAATTTAAGCGGTAAATTTATGGATTACCGGCCACATCTTGGAAGATGATAATTATTCTAAAGTGAATGCTTCGTACCTATTAATAACGCTTATTATTAATCGCTACATTTGATATATGTCAACCGCAAACTCAAAACTGCCAACTGATAACTTAAACCGTTGCAACTGGTGCGGAGCCGACCCGCTTTACATGGAATACCACGATAAAGAATGGGGCAAAACCATACATGACGACGAAACATTCTTCGAGTTTCTGACCCTCGAAGCTGCGCAGGCAGGCTTAAGTTGGATCACCATTTTGCGCAGGCGCGATGGTTACAGCAAAGCATTTGCAAATTTTGATGTAAAGATGGTCGCGGCCTTTGATGAAGCCGATAGAGAGCGGCTTTTAAACGATGCAGGCATCATCCGCAACCGCCTAAAAATAAGCTCGGCCATCAGGAACGCACAGTTATTCATGGAGGTTCAAAAAGAGTTTGGCTCGTTCGATAAATACCTGTACAGCTTTATGCCCAATGGCAAACCTATTATAGAATACACAGGCGCGTATGCAAGCACGCCAGAGTCTGATGCCATAAGCAAGGACATGAAAAAGCGTGGATTTAAGTTCTTCGGCACTACCATTTGCTACGCCTTTATGCAGGCTACCGGCATGGTTAATGACCATGTGCCGGAATGCGATTTCAGACAAAATAATATCGGATACTAAATTTCGAATTTCCAATACCGAAGTATTTCATCATTCAATATTCGGCATTCTGTGTTCGATATTACCCTCTTGAAATTGTATTTTTGAGAAATCGGTGTAATCCCAAAATTATCGGTGCAATCAACAAAAAAATGAAGAAGCTTTTTCTATTGGATGGTATGGCCCTAATATACCGGGCGCATTTTGCTTTAAGTAAAAACCCGCGTTTTACTTCGGGTGGGCTAAATACTTCAGCGGTGATGGGTTTTACCAACACCCTGCTGGAGGTTCTGCGTAAAGAGAAACCAACCCACATGGCAGTGGTATTTGATACCGATGCCCCTACCGAACGCCATACCGAATACGAAAAGTACAAGGCCCACCGCGAGGCCATGCCCGAGGATCTGAGCAAAGCACTGCCCTACATATTTAAAGTTGTACTTGGTTTTAATATCCCACTGATAACCAGCGATGGTTACGAGGCCGATGACATTATAGGCACCCTTGCCAAAAAAGCCGAAAAGAAAGGCTACCAGGTTTATTGTATGACGCCCGATAAGGATTTTGCGCAACTGGTATCCGAAAACATTCGCGTTTACAAGCCGGCCCGCATGGGTAACGATATGGAGATATGGGGTGTTAAGGAAGTGCTGGAGAAATGGGAGATAGAACGCCCCGAACAGGTGATTGATATCCTTGGTCTTTGGGGCGATGCGGTGGATGGCATCCCCGGCATCCCGGGTGTAGGTGAGAAAACCGCCAAGCTCCTCATCAAACAATATGGCTCGGTTGAAGAAATTATAGCCCATAGCCACGAGCTTAAAGGCAAACTGCGCGAGAATGTAGAGAACTTTGCAGAGCAAGGTTTAATGTCGAAACGATTGGCTACCATCAATCTTAACTCGCCGGTGGAACTGGATGAAGAAGGCCTTGAAATGTGCGCCCCAAGCAAAGATTTACTGGAGCCACTTTTTGCTGAGTTAGAGTTTCGTACGTTAGGCCGCCGTGTGTTTGGCGATGATTTCAGCATTACCGAAACCCGCGCGGTATCTGTACAAACCGATCTGTTTGGTAACGCCGTGGCCGGTGGCCGCACCACGCTTACCGTTGAAACGCAGGATATTTACGTAGCCCCAACGCCGGTTGAGATCAAGAACATCAACACGGTTGAACACGAATATATTTTGGCCGATACCTTTGAAAAACGCGCCGAACTGATCAATATATTAAAACAACAAAAACATTTTTGTTTTGACACCGAAACCACCGGTACCGATGCCAACCATTGCGAACTGGTGGGTTTATCGTTCGCCGTTAAACATAACCAGGCATGGTACGTACCTGCCCCACATGATGAAGCCGAAGCGACCAAACTGGTTGCAGAATTTAAACCTGTATTTGAAGATGCCAGCATTGGTAAAACGGGGCAGAACCTAAAATTTGATATATTGATGCTGAAATGGTACGATGTGGAAATAAAGGGCGACCTATTTGATACCATGATGGCACATTATGTAATTGACCCGGATACCCGCCACGGCATGGATATTCTGTCAGAAAATTACCTGCAATACAAACCGGTTTCCATTACCGAGCTGATTGGCCCTAAAGGCAAAAACCAGGGCAACATGCGCAATGTCGAAATAGAAAAGATAAAAGATTATGCCGCCGAAGATGCCGATGTAACCTTACAGCTCCGCACCGTTTTTGAACCACAGATAAAAGAGGTGGGCGCGGAAAACTTACTGCACCAGATAGAGAACCCGCTGATTTATGTACTGGCCGATATTGAGCACGAAGGTGTAAAGATCGATCACGAAACGTTAAAAGAATTTTCCAAAATACTGGAAACCGATATTGCCGTGCTGGAAAAAACGGTATTTGAAAAAGCAGGCGTACGTTTTAACATCGCGTCGCCAAAACAACTGGGTGAGGTGCTGTTCGAGAAATTACTGCTTGATCCTAAAGCCAAAAAAACCAAAACCGGCCAATACCAAACCGGTGAAGACGTACTGTTAGGCCTGGCTGCCAAAAGTGATATTGTAAGGGATATATTAGATTTCCGCCAGTTGCAAAAGCTTAAATCTACTTATGTAGATGCCCTGCCAACCATGGTGAACCCCAAAACCGGTCGAGTGCATACCAGTTATAACCAGGCGGTGGCAGCAACGGGTAGGTTAAGTTCCAACAACCCCAACCTGCAAAATATCCCAATTCGTACGGAAAGGGGCCGCGAGGTAAGGAAAGCGTTTATCCCGCGTGATGCCAACCACCGCATTGTATCTGCCGATTATTCGCAGATAGAACTGCGCATTATTGCCGAGATCAGTAAAGACCCCAACATGCGCCAGGCTTTTATTGATAATATCGATATCCACACCGCTACCGCTGCCAAAGTTTATGGCATTGGTATCGAAGAGGTGGACAGCACCCAGCGCCGTAACGCCAAAGCGGTAAACTTTGGCATCATTTACGGGCAGTCTGCATTTGGTTTATCGCAGAATCTGGGCATCCCCCGTAAAGAGGCTGCCGAGATCATCGAAAACTATTTTGCCCAATACCCCGGCATTAAACAATACATGGCCGATACCATGAACTTTGCCCGCGAGAATGGTTATGTGACTACCCTGATGGGCCGCCGCCGTTACCTGCGAGACATCAACAGCGCCAACCAAACCGTACGTGGTTTTGCAGAGCGAAATGCCATTAACGCGCCGATCCAGGGCTCGGCCGCGGATATGATCAAGATTGCCATGATCAACATCCACCGCGAGTTTAAAGCCCTTAAACTGGATGCCCGCATGACCATGCAGGTGCATGATGAGCTGGTGTTTGACGTGCCCAATCACGAGATAGAGATCGTTAAACCCATCATCCTGGAGAACATGAAAAACGCCATTAAAACCGAAGTACCGATTATGGTGGAGATTGGTACCGGGTTAAATTGGTTAGAAGCGCATTAAGGTAATGAGATACTTTTTTCTGCTGATTGTAGTTGTTTGGTTTGGTTGTCATCAGCCGGAGAGATCATCCTTGCAAAAGAGTAAAGCAGTTAAAAAAGATTCGGCAAGGCTTAATCGCGCTGCAAAGCGGATAAAACTTAAAAAAGAATGGCACCTTGATAGTTTAAAAGATGAATCTGTAATTAATGATGCAATTGCATATATCAAGAGCAATAAACTTACACAAGCGAATAAACAACTTAGGCTTTGGGAAGACACATCTATTTCAGTTCATATTTGTATAGGTAAGCTTTTTTCTAAAAATCTAAGCCATTTGATATTGAGAAGTCATGTAGATTGGAGAATGATCTTGTATATTTATCGAATTGAGCCAACAGGCAGGATGATTCGGAAAATTCGAGACGATTGGTCAGATTTAACCTACATTGGTGATAAAGTGGCTGACATTAACGGAGACGGGGTTAACGATTTTGTAGTTAATTGGTATCCAAGTTCCGGTTGTTGTGCCCGCAATAATTTCCATGTTTATTTATATCAAAAAGACAATACGTTTTCTAATTACTTTGATTTTATAAATCCTTCTTTTTTTCCAAAAGAAAAGTTAGTACGAGGTGTTGATTACGGCCATCCTGGTGAAGTACCGCTATACAAGTATAAATGGAACGGTGTAAAGCTTGATACTCTTGAATACATTTATCCTGTAAATGAAACAAGAAAGAAATTTTATGTGGTTCATCATTACGGTGACGAACTCGATCCTCAAAAGCGGAAACTGATCACCACTGTTCCTAAAGAGTACAATAAGATTGGCGGGTATGCGTGGTTTATGTTAAAATAAAACTATGAGGTCATTCAAGTTATATATGAATTTATAGATACTAAGTGGTGGCGCTGTTGTGTCAGCAGTTAAAACTTCAAGTAATTGATTATGAGGATTTACGGAAATTTTTGGTGTATTCATAAACGTGAACGTGAACATTTCTGGTAGTTAACCAACGTTTTTTCAAAAGAAATCATAGCAATCCTTAAATCCTAAAAATCATGGTTCAGAAAAATGCGTTAGGGTTAGCAGCGGAAACCCCGGAATGCGGGGCTGCTTCAACCAGCAGGCCGGAATGAGGAGTTGCAGTGGATAGCCCGCCCGTTGGCTAACGGGAACGCCATATGTTTCTAATATTTCCCTCCACTCCCCGCACTTCACTCCACCCGCTCTTGACCCCCAAACCTTTAACAATTTAACAATAAACGCTACTCTGCAATTAGCATTAATACATTAATTGTAATTAAGCTGCATTTCTGATTAAATAATATCACTTTTTTAAACACATTTTTCAAATTATGTGTTTGTTCATTTGGATAAATGTTTAGTACCTTAACCATCATATAATCCCGAATGAGAATTTTTCACTTAAGTGCCGAATGCTATCCCATTGCTAAAGTTGGGGGCCTTGCCGACGTGGTTGGCGCGCTGCCAAAATATCAAAACCTGGCAGGGTTGCAAGCCGCCGTTGTGATGCCTTTTTATAATCGCAAATTTGTTCACGAAAACTTGTTTGATGTTGTTTTCCAGGGCACTACGCTGCTGGGCACCCGCAGGATCTATTTTGAGATTTTAAAAGAACAAACTGATAAGCTTGGTTTTGAGTTATACCTGGTAAAGATCCCCGGCTTGCTCGACCGTGAAAATATTTACAGCTACCCGGATGAAAAGGAACAATTCCTGGCCTTCCAGATCTGCTTTCTGGATTGGATAAACTGGAGCGGCCAAACGCCGGACCTCATACATTGCCATGACCACCACTCGGGCCTGGTGCCTTTCCTGATTTATAATTCTTATTTGTATCGCAGGCTGTCAAATATCCCAACTGTTTTCACCATCCATAACGGACAATACCACGGTGCTTTTGGCTGGGATAATTTGCATTACCTGCCCGAGATCGATTTTTACAAAACTGGTCTCTTGGACTGGAACGGCGGTATTAACCCACTGGCATCCGCAGTAAAATGCTGCTGGAGGTTCACAACCGTATCGCCAAGTTATTTGCAGGAATTAAGCATCAGCTCTAACGGGTTAGAATACCTTTTCTATGTAGAGCGCGACAAAGGTGTAGGCATCATCAACGGTATTGATACTGAAGTTTGGAATGCCGAAACCGACCCGATGCTACCCGAGCACTTTAATGCCACAACAGTTGCAAAGGGTAAACAGAAAAATAAAGAAATCTTATGCGTGCGTTTCGGCTTGTCTGTTGATAAGCCTTTAATAGCGTTTATAGGTCGTTTAGTGGTCGAAAAAGGGTCAGACCAGCTGCCTGCAGCCATCGAAAAAAGCATCAAAGAACATGGCGATAAAGTAAACTTCCTGATACTGGGTGCGGGTGACGGCGCTACCGAAATTTCGCTGAATTTATTGAAGCAGCTGTACCCTCAAAACTGCAATGTATTTATTGGGTATGACGAGTCGCTGGCGCATTTAATATACGCCGGAGCCGATTTCCTGCTGATGCCATCGCGCGTAGAGCCGTGTGGCTTAAACCAAATGTACTCCATGCGTTACGGCACAATGCCCATAGTGCGCAACACCGGCGGTTTAAAAGATACCGTGATTGATTTTAGCGACGAAAACGGTTACGGCATACGCTTTGACAATGTAACGGTAGATGATATATGCGTATCCATCACCCGCGCGGTTGTATTGTACAAAGACACCCGCAAAATGCAAACCTTACGCAAACGCATGATGAACCTCGATTTTTCGTGGGACCGCTCGGCAAAAGAATATATAAACCTGTATGAAAGTTTAATTCCTAAGATATGACATCAAAAGTAATCAGTATTGTGCTTGGAGGCGGCCAGGGCAGCCGTTTGGCGCCACTTACACAAACCCGTTCAAAACCGGCAGTGCCAATTGCTGGTAAATATCGTTTGGTGGATATTCCCATTTCAAACTGTTTGCACTCCGGCATCAATCGTATATTTGTTTTAACGCAATTTAACTCAGCTTCGCTTAATAAGCACATTAAAAACACTTACCATTTTAGCACGTTCAGCAAGGCATTTGTTGATATTTTGGCCGCCGAGCAAACGCCTACAAGCGGTGGTTGGTTCCAGGGCACGGCAGATGCGGTTAGGCAGAGCCTGCACCACCTGGCTACGCACGATTTTGAGTATGTACTGATCCTATCTGGTGACCAATTGTACCAAATGGATTTTGAGGAAATGATACAACAGCACATCGATAAAAAAGCTGATATATCAATCGCTACCATCCCGGTAAATGTTAGTGATGTACCCGGCTTTGGCATCCTGAAGACAGATTCGGACAGCCTGATCACTTCATTTGTAGAGAAGCCAAAGAGTGGTTTCGAAAACTTGGTTTCTGATGTAAGCGATGAGATGAAAGCGCAGGGCCGGATCTACCTGGCATCTATGGGTATTTACATATTTAACAAAAGCCTGTTATACGAATTGCTGGAAGGAAACGAGTATACCGATTTTGGTAAAGAAATCATCCCGCAATCTATCAAAGGCCACAAAGTGGTAAGTTATCAATACGAGGGTTATTGGACAGATATCGGTACTATCCCATCATTCTTTGATGCTAACCTTGGCCTTACCGATGATATCCCGCAGTTTAACCTGTTCGACAAAAACCATATTTATACCCGCGCACGCATGTTGCCGCCAACTAAAATTTCGGGTACATTGATAGATCGCTCTATTATTGCCGATGGATGTATTATCAATGCCTCGCACATTATCCACGCTATTATTGGCATCCGTACCCGTATTGGCGTAGCAAGCGAAATAGAAAGCTGTTATGTAATGGGTAGCGATAATTATCAAACGCTGGAAGAGATTGCGATAGCTAAAGAAAACAACCAACCTATTATGGGTATTGGTGACAGGTGCTGCATCAAAAATGCCATCATCGACAAAAATACTTATATAGGTGATGATGTAAAAATAAACTGCGGCGAACCTTTGCCCGATGGCGATTTTCCGACATATACGGTTACCGATGGCATTGTGATTATTAAAAAAAGAGCCATAATACCAAGTGGCACAGTTATTTAATTAAAAGATAGCGCAATAATTTTGAGTTAATACGGTTTAATTAAAAAGCTAAAAAACTAAATTAACTTATTATGAAAAAGACTATCTGTATGATCGCGGTTGCCGCCATCTCTTTCGGTAGTGTAAATGCATTTGCGGCAACGCCGGTGCAAATACAGCAAGACACTACCAAGAAAAAACCGATAAAGAAAAAAATAATGATGAAAAAGAAGATGATGAAGGACACCATGATGAATAAAGACACCGCAATGAAGATGTAATTCTTTCAGTTCTTTAATCACTTTATTCTTGTAACAAAAATGACCCGCGAAAACCGCAGGGCATTTTTGTTGTATAACCTAAGAAATGATTACAGATCTAGGCTGTCGCCAACATTAGGCAGCTTTAGATTAAGGCCGGCTTTAATGAATTTCTCGGTAACTTCATCTTTATCTATTTTAATAACCGGAAACGAATCATAATGCACCCCGATGATGTTTTTACAGTTGATGAATGCTGCTGCTTTAATAGCATCATCGGCACCCATGGTGTAGTTATCCCCAATTGGTAATAAGGCCCAATCCAGGTTCTCATCAGCCAGTAACTTCATATCGTAAGTAAGCGCTGTATCGCCTGCAAAGTAAATTACTTTACCTCCCGAATAGATTAGGAAACCTGCCGGGTTACCACCTGCAGAACCATCAGGCATAGTACTTGAATGTACAGCGTTTACCATTTTAACGCGGCCAAAATCAAAATTAAAGCCCCCGCCTATGTTCATGCCGTGTACATTATCTACACCTTGTTTGCCTAACCAACCCGCAATTTCGGCAATGCAAATAACTTTTGCGCCGCTGCTTTTTGCAATGGTTACTAAGTCGGCAACGTGGTCGCCGTGCCCGTGCGATACCAGGATATAATCTGGCTTCAAGCCGTTAACATCAATGTGTTTAGCAAGTTCGTTTGGCGTGATGAACGGATCGAAAAGCAATGTTTTACCATTGGCAACCAACTCAATGGTCGACTGGCCATAATATGTAAATTTCATAGTATTGTGTCTTAAATGTAATATAGCTTATTTGCCAAATAAGTTGCCTAAGCCACCCATCCCACCAAGCATAGCCTGGGTCATGGCGGCCATTTCGATTTGGCTAAGGTTTTCGGCTTGTTCAATTGCCTTGTTTATGGCAACTACCAAAAGCTCTTCAAGCTCTTCCTTATCGGCGTCTTTGTAAAAGTCGGCATCTATGGTAACAGATTGTATAACTTTATTACCATTTGACTTTACGGTGATCTTTCCGCCTTCGGCAGTACCTGTTACAGTAATGGCATCCAAACGTTGTTTTACTTCGCCAGCTTTTTGCTGGGCTTCCATTAATTTATCAAACATGGTGTTTCAAATGTGCGGATATGCAAATGTGCGTATGTGCAGATATTTGCTTATCCGGGTTAATATTTAATCAATTTCTTCATTTGCATCTGCATATCCACGCATCTGCACATCCGAAGTTTAATCCTCCGCGGTATCGCCTGCCCCATTGTAGGCTCCTTTGCGCACTACCGGCATGCCTGTCATTTTAAACAAGTCATCCAGGTGAAGCAAGCTACCGTTTACTACATTACCTAACAAAACAATGGTGACATCGTTTTTCATATCTCGTAAAAATATATGGCGGAAACCGTGCCACCAGCCCGTGTGGTAAACTACCTTCTGGCCCGGGCTGGTAAACAAACGCCAGCCGTAACCATAATTAAAGTGCCCGCGTACCATCGGGTTACGATCTGTATAGGCAGAATCTTGTGTGGCTTGCTTTATTAAACGGCCGGCCTTAAGTGCCTGGTCAAAAACATACAGGTCGGCAACGGTGCTGTAAACGCCTTTATCGCCCACCGGGCCGTCTAAAAAGTTTTGCGCTACCGAATATCTCCAGCTGTTGCGATCGTGCCCAACAACATCAACCGGGATCTTATCATAAACCGCTTTAGAGTAAACGGCGGTATGCGTCATCCCCGCAGGTTTAAAAATATTTTCTTTCATGTAATCGGCGTAGCTCATGCCGGTTACTTTTTCTATGATAGCGCCCAGCACCATAAAGTTGCTGTTGTTGTATAAAAAGCTTGCGTTTGGTTTGTTAAAACGCGCGGGCTTGTACTGTGCTATTAGCGCCATGGTTTCTTTATTGGTAACGCCCTTTTTCTGGTTTAAATGCTGGCTGCGGTAAATATTATCCAAAAAATATACATAATTCATCATACCGCTGCGGTGGGTAAGCAACAGGCGAATGGTGACCCCATCGTACGGAAAATCCGGAAAGAAATCTTTTACATTTTGATCGAGTTTGATCTTCCCTTTTTCCCAAAGCTGCATAATTGCAGTACCTGTCATGGTTTTGGTTACCGATGCCAGTTCGAACTGCGAGCCTAATTTCAGGCTATCGCGGGTTAAGTGGTTAGCCCAGCCAAATGCTCCTTCGTAAACAATTTTACCTTTTTTTGCTACAAGTATATTGCCATTAAAGCCACTTACCTTGTGCAGGTGCTCCATAAACTCTTCTATCTTTTTGTCGCCTTTTGCAGGGTCGTATTTAAGAAGCTCTGTTGTATTAAAAGGTTTGCCGTTATCGGCGATGCCTGATTTATTGTCGCCCTTTCCGCGAGAACAAGAGGACAAAGAAAGTAAAGAAAAAGCAAGGGAAATGACAGTTGTGCACACTTGTCTCATAGGTAAAAAATCAATCACAAAACGAAAGGCGAAAATTAAAAATTATCTAAGTGGTAAAAGATTAAATTTTGCTTAATGTTTCAACAATGTTAAATTGGTAACTTTAAAAATGAGATTTTTAGTCAGCACACTATTCTTCCTGATAGCAGCAACAGGCATTTCCTCCGCCCAGGATGCAGCCGGCCTTACTAAAGAAGGCCAGCAGTTGTACCGCCATAAGCAATATACTGCCGCGATAGAAAAGTATAAAGCCGCCTTAACTGCCGAACCTGATAACGCCCGCGCCAATTATGAAATGGCCTTAGGCTTGTTTAGCAGCGGCAAAGGGCCGGATGGTTTGCCCTATCTCGAAAAATCTATCAAAGCAAACGCCAGCGTTACGCTTACTGCCGCATCATACAGTTTAATGGGCAGTATTTACGGTAACTCCAAACAACTGCCTAAAGCTATTGAGGCTTACAGAAACGGCATTAAAACGGATAGCACTAACCAGCGCATTTATTATAACCTGGGCATTGTACAATACCGCAGCAAACTTTACCCCGATGCGGAACAAAGTTTTATAAGCGCCATAAAGCGTGACTCGATGGATACAGGTAGTATCAGGATGTACGCGCTGGTTACCTTCCACGAAAATAAACGTGCCGATGCCGTGCTTGGTTTAAGCCGGTTTTTACAATTACAACCAAACGCCGCCCGCAGCAAGGAAGCTTTTGGCAACCTGCAAAACATCCTGCAACGCGGCACACTAGAAGCCGAAGTTGGTTACATATCAACCGCCGCTACCAAAGCTGAAGCCTTTGCTCAAAATAAAATTACCACCAAAGTATTGGCCGGTTTTATGACACGTAAATACGCGTCGCCAACAGCCTTACTTTCCGCGCAATTGAGAGAATTGTTTACCATATTTGCTACGCAACCGAAGCCATACAGGTACTCACCATACTTTTATAAGCTATCGCAGACGGATAATTTCGAAACTTTTGTGAAAGTGATAAGTCAAAGCAGCTTCCCTGAAAATGCGGCTTGGGTGAAAAACAATGCGGATAATATTACAGTATTGAATAGTTGGATGAAAGCAAATAAGGCCGACTAAAATAACAAAAAGATTACCTGTATTCGTTTAGCTTAAACCCACATAAAACCTTAAATTTGCCCCTGCAAAAACATACTATCCATATGAGTTTCAGAACCGAACATGATACCATGGGCGCGGTACAGGTACCGGCCGACAAATACTGGGGGGCGCAAACCGAACGCTCGCGCAACAATTTCAAAATAGGCCCAGAGGCCTCTATGCCAAAGGAAATTATAGATGCCTTTGCTTACCTTAAAAAAGCAGCGGCCTACACCAATACCGACCTTGGCGTTTTACCTGCCGATAAACGCGACCTAATAGCACAGGTTTGTGACGAGATCCTGACCGGTTCGCTTGCAAGCGAGTTTCCATTGGTGATCTGGCAAACAGGTTCGGGCACGCAATCGAACATGAACGTTAATGAAGTGGTTGCAAACCGCGCGCACGTCATACAGGGTAATACTTTGGGCGAAGGCAAAACCTTCATCCACCCGAATGATGACGTAAACAAATCGCAATCATCAAACGATACTTACCCAACCGCTATGCACATTGCGGCATACAAAATTTTGATTGATTTAACCATCCCGGGTATCGAGAAACTGCGCGATACTTTAAAAGCAAAAAGTGAAGAATTTAAAAGCGTTGTAAAAATTGGCCGTACCCACTTAATGGATGCTACGCCACTTACTTTAGGCCAGGAATTTTCGGGTTATGTATCGCAGTTAAATCATGGTTTAAAAGCCCTGCGTAACACCTTCGATCACTTAAGTGAGCTTGCCCTTGGCGGTACTGCTGTAGGCACGGGCATCAACACTCCAAAAGGTTATGATGTTAAAGTTGCTGAATACATTGCTAAATTTACCAACCTGCCGTTCATTACTGCCGAAAATAAATTTGAGGCCCTTGCCGCACACGATGCCATTGTAGAAAGCCATGGCGCTTTAAAGCAAATAGCGGTATCGTTAATGAAGATAGCTAACGACATCAGGATGCTGGCATCTGGTCCGCGTTCGGGTATTGGCGAGATCCATATACCGGATAATGAGCCAGGTTCATCAATTATGCCGGGTAAGGTTAACCCAACCCAAAACGAGGCGGTTACCATGGTTGCCGCACAGGTTATGGGGAACGATGTTGCCATTTCAATCGGTGGTTCAAACGGCCATTACGAGCTGAATGTTTTTAAACCTCTAATGGCCGCAAACTTCCTGCAGTCGGCCAGATTAATTGGTGATGCCTGCGTATCATTCAATGATCATTGCGCTGTTGGTATTCAACCAAACTACGATGGCATCAAGAAGCATCTCGAAAATTCGCTGATGCTGGTTACCGCCCTTAATCCGCACATTGGTTATGAGAACGCAGCTAAAATTGCCAAAACAGCGCTAAAAGAAAACAAATCGCTTCGCGAAGCTGCGGTTGGCCTGGGTTACCTAACCAACGAACAATTTGACGAATGGGTACGCCCCGAAGATATGATAGGCTCTTTAAAATAAAAAGAGCCTCACCCCAAACCCCTCTCCGCAAGAGAGGGGCTTTTTATTTGCTTACATCGCATGAAAAAACCTTTCGCTTATTTAGCTTTCGCATTAATGCTAACTACAAACTGCCTGCTGCAAACTGCTTGTCACTTCAACCCTGATATGCAAACGCCGGGCGAGAGTTATTTACAGGGCGACTGGCAGCAGGATAGTGTAACAATGCAGAAGCAATTGGTAAGTTATTCTTTATATAATCTTAAGTTTAACTGCGATTCGTTTTTTGTGAGCATCAAAACCATCAGCAAAGCAAATATCGGCGCCGATAGCTGTACCAAAGGCGGCCAATGGACAGAGTACGTTAAAGGCGTTTACGAGCAACGTAACGATACCCTGCACGTGCGCGGATTGTTCTGCAATGCAGACTATAGCTACAAAGATCCGTCGGGCTGTTTCCGTTCGGGTGTTTACGAGGAAAGATTTAAGATAGTAAAGAAGACCGATTCGCTTGTCCAGTTCAACCCAACATCAAGCGTAATTGCCATTAACACACGTTTAGTAAAAAGAAACTCCTGTACACCAAAACCATTGTAAAAAGCATGAAAACCAGCATTTTTAAAAAAATAATTTTAGGCATAGCCATTATTTACCTGCCGGTACAAGCCATGGCATGGGGCACAAATGGCCATCGCATTAGCGGCCAAATTGCCGATAGTTACTTAAACGCGAAAGCCCGCGCCGCCATTAAGGCAATCCTTGGTACCGAATCGTTAGCCATAACCAGCAACTGGGCCGATTTTATAAAATCAGACCCGCAATATAATTACCTGTATAACTGGCATTTTATCAATATGGAACGGGAATACAGTTACCCGGAAATGCAGGAATTTTTAAAGAAGGATACCCTTACTGATGCTTACACTAAAATAAACTTTTTAGTGGGCGAACTGAAAAAGAAAAACCTCGCTAAAAACAACAAACGGCTTGCTTTGCGTATGCTGATTCACATTATAGAAGATATTCATCAACCTATGCATACCGGCCACCTGAGTGATAAAGGTGGTAATGATGTGAAGTTAAAATGGTTTGATAAGGACACCAATCTGCATTCTATTTGGGATAGCCAGCTGATAGATTTTCAGCAATTAAGCTATACTGAGTATGTAAGCTGGATCAATCACCCAACTGTCGCGCAAATTAAAGATTGGCAAAAATCACCCGTAAGCCAGTGGTTGTTAGAGTCGAACCATTTAGCTGCCAAGATCTACGCAGGTGTTAAAGACACCGATAAAATAAATGTTTACAAATATAACTTTGAATATATCGGCACTCTGAACGACCAACTGGTTAAAGGTGGCGTAAGGGTAGCGGCATTGTTGAACCAGATATTCGGTTAATTGGTGAGTGGTTGATTAAGTGAGTAGTTGTATGATTAGAACCACTCACGTAATCAACCCAATCAACCCCTTACTCCAAAAAATGAAAATACTAATGGTTTGCCTGGGTAATATTTGCCGTTCGCCGCTGGCGGAGGGTATTATGCAGCACCTGGCAGATAAAGCCGGGCTTGATTGGCAGGTGGACTCCGCAGGTACCGGCGACTGGCATGTTGGCCGCGCTCCCGACAGGCGTTCTATCAAAGCAGCAGCAAACGAGGGCATCAATATCGCCAAACAGGTTTGCCGCTTATTTCGTGTGAAGGATTTTGATGAGTTTGACCTAATACTGGTAATGGACAAAAGCAACCTGAGCAATGTACTTGCCCTTGCCCGTAACAATGAAGACCGCAAGAAAGTTAAGATGCTTTTAGGCGACCAAATTGTCCCCGACCCATATTACGATGACGCGCAATTTGCGCCGATTTTTAAACTGATTGAAGCAGGTTGTAATGAAATTATAAAGCAATATGCTTAAGTTTGATCTATAACGTTTATAAATCATGAAAAAGACACTTCTAAGCCTGATCCTCGTGCTATCAATCGTTGTTGCAAAAGCACAAAACGCCGCTATTGATAAAGTAACCGCATCATATATTGGTGTAAAAAACGCATTGGTGGCAAGTAATGCAACCCTTGCCAAAAGCCGTTCTGCTGAGTTGGTTACAGCATTGTCCCACCCTATTAAAGGGTTAAAGCCTTCCCAGCAAAAGCTACTGGCTACCTATTTAGATAAACTAAAATTCGATAGCCGCCATATTAGCCAAACTACTGTTATAGATCATCAGCGCGAACATTTCGGGAATTTATCAAAAAACATGTACAGCCTTTTATCCGGCTTAAAGCTTAACGGCACTACCATCTATCAGCAGTATTGCCCAATGAAAAAAGCAGCCTGGTTAAGCGAATCTGAGGACATCCGCAACCCATATTATGGTGATGATATGTTAGAATGCGGTAAGGTAACAGCTACTTTAAAAGCGGTAAAATAACATTAAAAACTCTCCATCTTTCATTTTGAACGATAGTGAGAAATTTTGTTAGAAATGACATGGTGAGTGGGGTTGATTTTACATAATAAGGAAGGCCCTGCAAATTGCAGAGCCTTCCTTATTTCAACGGTAGATGAGAATATTTAAGACGCGTTAACGTAATTGTTAATCATCTTGGTGGTTTCGGCTTTGTTCTTGTCAGAGCTCCATTTCTCTTTTTCAGACTTTTCGGCTAAATCGAATAGTTGCTCGTAAAGGAGCTTACCATCTTTTTTGCCGCTCAATTTAATGGTAGCATTTTTAGCGAAAACAGCATCCCAAGCAGCACGGGCATCAGTCCAGTAACTTTGCTGGCCTGCCCACCATTTTTTGGCATAAGCAAATTTAGCTTCGTCAACCTTGGTAAACTCCTCAAAACCTTTTTCCTGGGCTATAATTTTGTCTCCATCGGCACTGCGTACTACCTTATTATTATCCTGCTCGTACATCCAACCATTAGCGGTTAAGTAAATGCGGTTACCGCGATTAAGTACATTATAGTCGCTGCGTTTGGTGAACTCGCGGCGTGGCAGCGGCGAATCTGTTTTGCTTTGCCATTCGTGGCGGCCATCAACGTGTAACCAGGTACCAATGCTCTCGTAACGTGGGCTATCATCAACCTGGTAAACTTTCTGGATCCAGCGGCCTTTCACATCTGCCGGTTTTAAAGCAACTTTTTTCCAGGTGTTATCTTTCTCATAAGCCAGTATGGTTGGTTGTTCGTACACCCAATCCTCGCGCCAGTGTTTGATAACGGTGCTATCGCCAACAACTAATAAATGCTGAATGGAGATCTTTTTCGGAGAATCTTCCACTACAATAGCCCATTCATAACCCCATGAATGGTAGCGCGGGTGGAATTTATAAGCGGTATCCGGTGCGAAAGTTTCGGCGTAATTGAAGGTAACTTTGTAGTAACCTGCTAAGGACTTAATAGCGGCCCTGTCCCGCTCAAATTTAGATTGTGCAGATACGCTTATAGCGCAAATGCAAAGTGATAATAAGAATATAAATTTTTTCATTGCTATTATTATTTAGATTAAATCTAAACAAAGAAACGAATTATATTTTTATTTACACTAGGCAGACAATAATAATTCCTCTACATGTTTGAAATGAGGCAGTTAATAATGTATTTTTGTGTAATGATAAAGAAGGCAGGCGTATTGTTTTTGGTTTTGATGTATGTAATTACATCAACCGGCTTTGCGCTGAACTTACATTACTGCGGCAACCACGTTGCAGCTATCAAAATAAATGCTCCTGCCAAAAGCTGCGTTGCTCTGATGACTAAAAGCAAAATGAAATGCTGTAAAGATACTAAGCTTGATGTAAAAGTTAAGGATAGCCACGAAAGCCAGCCAAACTCATTTATTGCAAAAACAGCTCCAGTAGTTCTTCCAAAGTCTTTGTTTGGTGATTTTCTATTACCTGTACATCAAATTTTACTTAACTTATTTTTTGACCGCGGCCCACCCGAAGCGCCGAAGCAGAGCGTCCCCTCATTTATTAAAAATAGAACTTTGAAAATTTGATATTGGATCTTCTCCACAAGATTTAACATATCAATTTAAATTTAATTTTTAATAACATGAAAACCCTTAAAGTATATATAATCCTATTTATAGCAACCGTAACCGTTGCAAAAGCACAATTCACAAAGGCCGAACTACAAGTTAGCGGCCTTACCTGTTCACTTTGTGCGCGCACTACCGAAAAATCATTAAAAGCACTGCCATTCGTTAGCGAAATAAAACCCGACCTGATGCGCAACATCTATGTCATCACCTTTAAAAATGATGTCCCGGTAGATTTTGCACAGATCAGCAAAAAGGTAAAAGATTCGGGCTTTTCGGTTAGTTATCTAAAAACCACCTTCAACTTTGATAACGCAAAGGTTGCCGACAATGCTTTCACCTATGGTGCTAATACCTACAAGCTGCTTAATGTTGAAAAAGCATTAACCGGCCTGGTTACAGTTACCATTGTAGATAAAGGTTTTGCACCGTCTTCAGTTACCAAAAAACACCTTGGTAAAGCACCTGAAGAACCTGCAAACGCTACCGGCCGCACTTATCATTTAGCAATTTAAGCACTTTCTTAAAACTCATTTTATGAAGGTTATTTTATTGGCTTTTTGTCTAACGGCAATGGCATGCTTTGCGCACGCACAAGAGTTATATGTAAACACCGAGCCTGCCAGTAACATGGCTGCGCACTCCTTAGGCATAAGGCTGGAGAACCAGGGGTTTAAAGCGGCATCCATGTTTAAAAACCGAACCACTTTAGAGGCTATGTATGGCGCTACCGGCAAACTGATGCTGCATGGCGCTTTATACACCTCTAACTTTTATCAAAGCAACCAACGGTTTGAGGGCAGCAGCTTTTACGCCAAATACAGATTTCTTTCTGTAGATGCAGTGCAAACCCATTTCCGAGGGGCTGTATTTGGGAAAGCGGCTATTAGCCGTAACCCATACCAGCAGCAGGAGATCGCGTTGGAGGGTGATAATTCGGGTTTACAAAGCGGTTTGGTATTTACTCAATTATTGCATAAGTTGGCCATATCCGGCTCGGCAAGTTACCTGCGTGGGTTGAATAGCGCTAATGAATTGGGTACAATTAACGGTGCTAAAGAAGCACTGGCCTATACCCTTTCAGCAGGTTACCTGGTGTTGCCTAAACGGTATACCAGCTACGATCAGGTAAACCTTAATCTATATGTAGAACTGCTTGGTAAGAATAACCCCGGCTATAAACAAAACTATTTGGATGTTGCCCCTGCCATGCAACTGATCTTCAACAGCGTTTGCCGCCTCGATTTTTCTTACCGAACCCCATTGTACAATAACATGCAACGCAATAGCGCCAATATGTACCTGGTACGGTTCGAGTACAACTTTTTTAACTTATAGATCATCTTACAATGAAAATATATCTCGTAATACTCGCCTTGCTGGTATGGGCCATAACTGCCAACGCTCAGCAGATGGACCACATGCAACACATGCAAACGGATACCACTAAAAAACACATGAAGCACGACCAAGCCAAAATGATGGCCGAAATGCAGCATGATACTACGAAGCACAATATGAGCATGACCAGCCAATTTTCGCTGGATTTGCCAATGAGCCGCGATGGTTCGGGAACTTCCTGGGTACCCGATGAAACGCCGATGTATATGTACATGGTGCATGGCAAAAAGTGGATGCAAATGATCCATGGAAGCTTTTTTGCACGATACAATAAGCAGGACCTGCTTAACAAAGGCAGCCGCGGCGGCAGCCAGTTTGATGTACCAAACTGGTTTATGTACATGGCGCAGCGCAAAATAGGCAGCAATGGTTTGTTCGCAATCAACACCATGTTCTCCCTGGATGCATTTACGGTAGGTAACGATGGCTACCCGCTCCTGTACCAAACCGGAGAATCGTATCAGGGCAAAAAACTGGTTGATCGCCAGCACCCGCATGACCTGTTTTCGGAACTGAGCGTGGCTTATACCCAGCGCGTGGCCAAGAACACAGATGTTTCCCTTTCCGTTGGGATGCCGGGCGAGCCTGCGCTTGGGCCACCGGCATTTATGCACCGAATTTCGGCCATGAATAACCCTGATGCGCCCCTAAGTCACCATTATGCGGATGCAACGCACATTACCTTCGGTACGGCTACCTTAGGATTTAGATACAAAAATGTAAAGTTGGAAGGATCGATATTCACAGGCCGCGAACCCGATGAACACCGCTACAATTTTGATAGACCAAGGTTTGATTCTTACTCGGTGCGCTTATCGGTTAACCCATCCAAAGAGTGGGCACTACAGGTATCAAATGGATGGCTAAAAAGCCCTGAGGAAGCCGAGCCAAATGATGATGTAAACCGATTTTCCGCATCGGCCATTCATACTAAAATGCTTGGCGAAAATAGTTACGTAGCCACCACATTGGTTTACGGACAAAACCGCCACCATGGCCGTACGCAGCCTGCTGTATTGTTAGAGAATAGCTTGCAATTAAATAAAACTGCCATTTACGGCCGATACGAATATGTGCAAAAAGATGCCGGCGAACTAGACCTGGAAACCCTTTATCCCGGCAATCCAAACTATGGCATTAATGCCATAACACTTGGCACTAATCGCATTGTATCAACTTTTAAAAACACCAATCTAACCGTTGGTTTGCAAGCTACGCTGAACGCCTCTCCGCAGGCACTGAAGCAACTTTATGGCACGGCACCCATTGGTTTACAGGTTTACCTGCGCATTACGCCCAGCCTCATGAAAATGGGCGTAAGCAAACGCAAGATGGATCATGACATGATGAATATGTAAGTAAAAAGGGCGCTTAAGGCGCTCTTCTTACTTTTTAATTGTCATGCTGAACGATAGTGAAGCATCTGATCTACGCCAAGCATTTTACGAATGCATAGTTCAATAATAGATCCTTAGCTATCGCTCAGGATGACAAAAGGGAAATAGCTTTATTGCCCATCTTCTCCTTCGGCAACTTCCAGCAAACTTTCGGGTTGTTTAAAGTTACTTTTTACGAAGTGGCACCAGTCGCAGGTAACTTTACCACAACCTTTGTTAAAATCGTGGGCCATTACTTTTTGGTACACGGTGGTTATCTGTTGGGTTACATCTTCAATATCCTGAGGGGTAATCACCACTTTGGCTTTAAAGTATTCCCCTTCTTTCTCGGGTTCTACAAAATCAAATATGGTGTTGATCACTTCCCAATCGTTGGTGCGGTCGTTATCTACCAGTATCTTGTAGAAAACCGCTTGGCGCCAGTAATCGCCGCCGTTTGGTTCTTCGTAGGTAGGCCGGTTTAATTTAGGTTTGGCGTTACGCACGCGGCCTGTCTTATAATCAACCACGGTTACTTGTTTGCCGTCAAATTCTATCTTATCCAGGTTACCCTTTATCGGCACACCTGCCACTTCTATGTTTTTAATACCTCGCTCGGTTTGGGCTACTTTGTTCCAGGTGGGCACATTTTGTTCGTAGTATAGCGGTAATATCTTTTCGCCATAATCCACTCGGCGTTTAAAATCTTCTTTGGTGAATGAATCGCGATTACGGTACATGTACCAGCGGAACTCTTTTAAAAACTCTTCGGTAGATAAAAACTCGTCGTCGTTCTCTTTTAAGCGGCGATACGTTTTGTTAAGCGCCCAGTGCACCGCCTGCCCAAAGGTGGCCGACGGACTTTTACCCGATGGCACCCTGATGAGGCATTGAAAATAGAACCTAAGCGGGCAGTCCAAATAATTACTCAGATGGGTTACCGATAGCGTATAATTCTGCAGCAGTTGATTAATATAGTTCCTATCCAGCAGCTCCACTACCGGCTTATCTGCCTCGCTAAACTGGGTGGCGAAGAACTCCAGCATATCATCGCTGCTTACTTTGGGTCGGTCTATCAATAAATGCGTATCTGCCAAAATCTCGCCAATAAACTGCGATGGTTCCTGGTCTTTACCATTCTTATCCTTGCCCGCGTAAGAAATATTCAGGCATTGTTTGGAACGGGTAAGTGCCACATAAAACAACCTGCGTGCTTCTTCTTTTTGGGCGATATCGTCAGATGCAGCCCCTGTCAAAGTATCCGGATAGCTGAAACCACTGTTGCGGCCTTTGCTGTCCCATGTTTTTTTATCGCAACCGATGAAGAACACATGCTCAAACTCAAGGCCTTTCGAACCGTGGGCGGTAAGGAAGTTGATACCATTATCCGAAAAGATCACCTTATTCAATTCCAGCCTGATGTTGTTTTTACGCATCAGGTCGATGGTGACGATCAGGTCGGCTAATTTTATTTCGGGGTTCTTACGGCTTTCCTCCTTCAAAAAGTCGAAAAAGCTGGTAAGCACCTGCATATGCACGCCTTTATCGGGCTGCTGCATAATGTATTTGAGGATGCCCATTTTGGCTATCACATTCTGAAAAAACTGTTGCAGGGTTACGCTTACGGCATCAGTAAGTAAAGCATCAATATCATTTACCAGGAATTTCATTTCCTGTGTAGGTTGCTTGTTGAACAGATCTGCCTGGGCAACTAACTTTATTTCGCTGATGTAACGGCGCAGCGAGGTCTTGGGCTGGTTATTACTTGCCGTGCCGAAGTTCTCCTTGGATACTGCGATGCTCGCCTTAGCGATCTCGATAGACGGAATGGTAAAGAAGTCGTAATGAAGGATCTCAAAAAGCAACTCATCACCACTATATGGCGAATCCAGTTCCATGCTCAGGTAGCGCAGTATATTAATGATCTTCTCGCCGAAGGGAATAGTCAGCACATCTATCTTGCGTTTGGTGTTTACCGCGATGTGTTGGGTATCTAAAAAGTGCAACAAATCTTCTACCTGGCTGTGGTTACGGTATATCACCGCAATTTCACCCGGCGGGGTATCTTTATCTACCAACCGTTTTATCTTCAAGGCAACATCAACCAATTCCTGGCTTGGGTTTTCGTATTCTTTGATGACCGGCTCAACAATTTCTTCCTTAAAACGCGGGTGCGATGCCTTCAGGTTTTTATCGAGTTTGAGCTGTGCCGTTAAGCGTTCGTTATTATTGTTGATCAGCGCCCTTGAAATATCGAGGATATGCTGATTGGAACGATAGTTATGTTTCAACACAACCGTTTGCAGGGTAGACACATAATCGCCGGCAAAATCAAGAATGTTCTTCATGTTTGCACCCTGAAACTTAAATATCGACTGGTCGTCATCGCCCACCACAAACACGTTTGGGGTTTCCCAGTAGTTCAGCAAAAACTTCAACAGCTGGTTTTGCGAACCGCTTGTATCCTGGAACTCATCCACCAAAATGTATTGGTAACGTTCCTGGTAACGGCGAAGGATCTCGTCATTCTCGCGGAAGGCTTTTAACACCCAAAGGATCATATCGTCGTAATCATACCAATTATTATCGCGCATTTTGCGGGAGTAGTTCTGGTATTCGCTTACGGCAGCAAGCAGTTTGCTCATGGCCTCCTGCACTTTGTCGATATCCTTTTGTTTGGGGTCGCCTATGCTAATGCCTGCTTTGGCGTTGGCGCGTTTGTAAATAAATTCTTCGCGATTTGGCAGATCGTCCAAATATTCCTGTATGGCTTGTTTGATCAGGTCTTCCGTCCAGTTCTCGGTCTTCATGGTCGAGAACAGTTTTTTCAGCCTTGGGGCGTCATAATAAACATCGCCGGTAAAACGCTTTAGTAAATGATCGTTATCAAACTCATCTACCAACTCCCGGAACAACATGGCCGATTCCAGATCGGATAAGGCCTCCAAATTTAGCTTGCCGAAATACTCCAGGTTCTCCTGGATGATCTCGTTACAAAACGCATGGAACGTGTAGATGTTAATGCGATAAGCATCCGGCCCAATAAACTCGAATAAACGTTTGCGCATGGCAACAGCGCCGGCATCGGTATACGTAAGGCAGAGAATCTCGCTTGGCAAGGCATCGGTATCCGTCAGTATCTTACCGATACGCGCGGCCAATATTTGAGTTTTACCCGTACCCGGCCCGGCAACTACCAGCACAGGGCCATCCATTTGGTTAACGGCAGCCAACTGCTCGGGATTTAACCCGGCAAGAGCTTCCTGGAATTTGACGTTATATTTATTGAGTGGAGATTGCATAATTGTACCAGTAAAGATAAGGATTGTAGGCGATGCTAAGTATGGATGTGCAAAGATTGACGGTGGTTTACTCACCGCGACACCGCGACGCTGGTCGACCCTTTCTGATACGCAAAGAGAGTGAGAAAGATTGCCGATGGAACTGACAATTAAAAAAATGTTACAAATACTGAGCGTACTTGCTCATCAACTCGTCATGCGGGGTTAGTTTGCCTTCAGCTGCCTGTTGCTTTGCCATTTCAATTCCTTGTTTTACATTTCCAGCCAAATCGTCCCAAAAATCTTTGTCGTTATTCTCAGGCACTTGTTTAAGTTGAAACAATAACCCCTTGGCCGCAACATCAAAAAGGCGTTTAGCTAACTCTAATTTTTAGGCTATTAAGTTCAAATTGAATGTTTTAAAGGCAGCATAGCAATAGCGTAGCTTGTTGCGAAACACTGCTAAAACAAAAATAGCGATGGGTTTTACACCCATCGCTATTTTTTATAAAACTTTTGACCTTCTTATTTTTGCCTGAACCAAACCTGGATCGGTGCGCCTGAAAATTCGAAATTGGCACGAAGCTGGTTTTCGATAAAGCGGTAGTAAGGTTCTTTTACATACTGTGGCAGGTTACAAAAGAACGCGAACATCGGCGACGTACCTGCTATCTGCGTAATGTATTTGATTTTAACGTATTTACCTTTTAGTGATGGCGGCGGATATTTTTCGATGATCGGCAGCATGATCTCGTTCAATTTGCTGGTAGGGATCTTGCGGGCACGGTTGGCGTAAACCTGGTTGGCCACTTCAATCACCTTTAGCACACGTTGTTTTTCCAATACCGATGTAAACACAATAGGCACATCGCTAAACGGCGCTAACTTCTGGCGGATCTGCTCTTCAAATACCTTAATGGTTTTGTTGTTCTTCTCGATCAAATCCCATTTGTTCACTACGATAACCACGCCTTTCTTATTCTTTTCGGCCAGGTGGAAAAGGTTCACATCCTGTGCTTCCAGGCCATCAACGGCATCAATCATGATGATCACCACATCCGCTTCTTCCAAAGCTTTGATGGTACGCATCACCGAGTAAAATTCGATATTTTCTTTTACCTTGGTTTTTTTACGCATCCCGGCAGTATCGATCAGCATAAAATCATGACCGTACTGATTATAATGGATATGGATAGAATCGCGCGTGGTGCCGGCAATAGGCGTTACAATGTTACGCTCCTGTCCTATAAGGGAATTGATGATAGATGATTTACCAACGTTAGGGCGGCCAATTATGGCGTACTTAGGGCGGGTATTTTCTTCAAAAGGGACATCCTCAAAGTGCTTCACAACCTCGTCCAGCAGTTCGCCGGTACCTGAGCCTGTCATAGACGACAGGGTGTAGATCTCACCTAAGCCTAAGCTGTAAAACTCGGAAGCATCAGCCAGTTGGGCGTTGTTATCCAGTTTGTTTACAACCACAAACACCGGCTTTTTACCTTTACGTAAAAGGTTGGCTATTTCGTCATCCAGGTCGGTGATACCAGTGGTAACATCAACCATAAATAAAATTACCGAAGCCTCCTCGATAGCGATAAGCACCTGCTCGCGGATGGCTACCTCAAAAAGCTCGTCGGAATTGGCTACGTAGCCGCCGGTATCAATCACCGTGAATTTTTTATCAATCCACTCGGATGTACCGTAATGCCTGTCGCGGGTTACGCCGCTAAAATCGTCAACAATAGCTTTACGGCTTTCGGTTAAACGGTTGTATAAAGTGGATTTCCCAACGTTGGGCCTGCCTACTATAGCTACTATATTACTCATGCTTTTTAGAATCAAGAATTAAGAGCCAAGAACCAAGACGATATAAAAATCGTGATCTTATCTAAAAATTCTGTAATGTGTATTAAATTTTTTCTTGAATCTTGATTCTTACATCTTGATTCTCTTCTTTTACTCGTACCCGAATTTTTTTAGGTAATTTTTTTTGCTCCGCCAGTCGGGGATAACCTTAACAAACATTTCCAGGAAGATCTTCTTCTGAAAAAAGTCTTCCATATCCCTACGGGCGTATGTGCCCACTATCTTCAGCATTTCCCCTTTTGTACCTATGATGATATTTTTCTGCGAATCGCGCTCTACAATAATTTCGGCGCTGATGCGGTGCAGTTTTTCACCCTCCACAAACGCGGTTACAATAACCTCGGTGCTGTATGGAATCTCTTTTTTGTATTGTTTAAAGATCTGCGCGCGGATCATTTCCGAAGCGAAGAACCTGTCGTTCCTGTCCGTCAAAGCATCTTTCTCGTAATAAGCGGGATGCTCAGGCAAACCGTCCAACACAAAATCCATAACGGCTTTTATATTATGATCCAACAATGCAGATATAGCGTAGATGGCTTTAGGGTTTAATTTTTCCTGCCAGTATTCTACTTTCTCTTTTACCTCTTCCTCGCTAGATAAGTCTATCTTGTTGATCAAAACAACCAGCGGCGCTGTTGAGCCTTCCAGTTTTTTGATCACATCCTGCTCGTTAAATTCCTCGTGGATATCCGTAACCAGCAGTATCAGGTCAGCGTCTACAATAGAGCCGTCTACCTGGTGCATCATACTTTCGTGTAATGCGTAGTGTGGTTTAATGATACCCGGGGTGTCCGAAAACACGATCTGGTAGTCGTCGGTATTTACAATTCCCAAAATTCGGTGGCGGGTGGTTTGCGCCTTTGGGGTGATGATTGACATTTTTTCGCCCACCAATGCGTTCATAAGGGTTGACTTACCTGCGTTGGGCTTACCAATTATACTTACAAAACCTGCCTTATGCGCCATAAAAAAATAATTAAAATATTATTTGGACTGCAAAGAAACGAATTATATCTTTGCAGTCCAATTAAAAGGAACAGCAAATTGCTTTTTTACAATTGGAAACAAACATTTCGGAGTTATGCCCGTTATGTAATACACCAAAAAGATAGTGCGGGATGGAGCAGTTGGTAGCTCGTCGGGCTCATAACCCGAAGGTCGTAGGTTCGAGTCCTGCTCCCGCTACCCAAAACAAAAGCCTTTAACGAAAGTTAGAGGCTTTTGCTTTCTTATAGTGTGGCTAATTTATTAATTGCCGAAACAGGGTGTTACTGAACACTAACAAACTTGCAGATTTTATGACTGCAATTAAATTTAAAATAGTGCGGGATGGAGCAGTTGGTAGCTCGTCGGGCTCATAACCCGAAGGTCGTAGGTTCGAGTCCTGCTCCCGCTACCTAAAAATGAAAGCCTTTAGCCGAAAAATGGCCCGGCTTTTTATTACTTATTGTGCACACGTAATACAGGTACCCGCTACGAATTAACTATTGTTACAGTGTAATGCCTACTTGTTTTAAGATCGATTCTACAGTAAGCGGGTCTATTATATCAACCTTTGCTAATATTTCTTTAGCTTTATTTGTGTCTATCATTTTAACAGAAATGTCAAACTCATCCATTTGTCCACTTACAAACAGCCTTTCATTAACAGTCATTCCTTTATATTTATCATTCATAATCTAAAAGTTTGGGTTCGCTCCTGAAACTCTCTTAGGTGTAACGTTTTTAGGGTTGATTATATATTCTGGTACTCCCCCTTTGTTTCCATCAAGTGGTAAAGCTGCTCTATTTGTAATAATAGCATTTGGCTTTACAGTTCCTTCAATAACGAACTGACCACTATTCATTGAGCCATTAGCTCCACCTGATGGAAGTCCTGCTGCATCCCGGTAGTTACCTACGCTATTAGGATTGACTGGACTCCAAGAAAAACCATCTGCCTTTGCATCTTGCCCATAAACTCTAAACACAGAAACCTCAGCAGCGCTACCACTCAAAGCTTTTGCCCCCATTCCTAATAGCTTCCCACCCGCGTAGCCTACTGCTAAATCAGTTACTATTTCTTTAGAAAGTCGGGTATTCTCAGCTTTTGCTTCAGCTCGTACTTGAGGGTCTTTATCAAATGCACGGTGAGAGTTTTGACCATCAATCCATTGTGTAACAGCACCTACAAAACCTATAACACCTTTAACTGCAGCTTTCTCAAAAGCCATTACCTTTTGACTCAAATATTGCGTGGTTCTCTTATCTATAAGTCCACCCATTGGAAAACCGCAACATCCCTGCGTTTCCATCCCGTCGGGGTCAATGTTCCTAATTGGGTTATTATCTCCGTAAACATAAGGCGACCACCTTCTTGCCTTCTCCGCCAGCGGGTCAACACTCGTCCATCTACCAATTACCGGATCATAGAACCGCGCGCCATAATCGTATTGGCCTGTTTCGTCCTGTAGTTCCTTTCCATTATAAAGATAATGGTTTTTTGGGCTTGGTACATTCGGTTCCAAAGATTTTATGCTCAGACCGAAGGCATAGTAATCATTCTGCTACAGAATTTTTGGCGTTAGCTGCGTGGCGTTGGCCGCATCCCAGGTCACCGTGGCGCGCGTGTTGCCCAAATGGTCTTTTATGTCATACTCATATTTATACACCGTGCCCGATAACCTGGCCCGGCCTTCCTCCGTTTGTACGAAGTCGATCACGCCGTTGTTGTATTGTAAGCCGTTGATATATTCCGTCGTGGTGGTGCTTGCACCTAACGTAAAGGTCTTTTTCAGTTTCCGGCCTGAGGCATCATAGGTATAGGTAATGGTATTGCCATTGATGATTACCGTTTGCGGCAGGTTCAACTGGTTATAAACGATGTTGCTGATCCCCTTGTTCAGGTCCTTCAGCGCGTTACCGTTCCCGTCATAGGTATACTCGTTGGCTTGTTTCACCGCATCGGTAAAGCCCGCTGTTCCTGCGTAGGTAGCCGCGTCATCCACCCGGGTAAGCCTGTTACCGCTGTAGCTATAGCTCAAGGTATCTATCTTCGTTTTAACGCCGCTTACTTTCTCGTTGCGCCCAAGCGCCGTGATGTTGCCCATCGCGTCATATGCCAGCGTTTCGTTATAAAAACCGTCCTTCGCCGTGCTGGTGGTAGATATCGCCGCAAGCAGCCGGTTAAGCCCGTCGTACCCGTAATCATACGTCTGCAACAGCGGAAGCGGAAGTGACACGTCCGTTCTGCCCTGTTTCCACTTTACTGTGGCGATGTTGCCGTTATACTGCGGCGTGGCCGTGGCGGCGTTCTGGTAGCTGAGCTCCATCCCGAAGGCATCATTGGCATCGCTGTTGGTATAACCACCGTCGCTGTTTAGCCCGCTGTTGTTGATGCTCGTCAGTCAGCCCCGCTCGTTATAACGGTAGTCAATATTCTGTATAAAGCCGGTATACGGGGTCAGGCTGTGCAAGCCTTTCTTTATTACCTGGCCAATATCGTTATAAGTCTCCTTACTTATCGCTACTGTTGCCTGTGAGGTAAGCAACTGATGCCGGAGTTGGTTGTAACTTATGGTTTTACGGCCCATATGGTCATATGTATAACTGTTGGTTACCGTAAGAGCAAGCGTTGCTGCCGTACCGCCGGCGTTTTTAACGTAATTTTGGCGGGTTACTATCAGCGGCTGGCCGTCAAAGTTATACGTTGTTGTTACCAAATCGTAATTATACTTGTTAAGTGCCCCGCCGCCGCCAAAGTAGTGCTGGCTGTAGGTTTTAATGTTACGGCCATCGTTATCGTAATAGTTTATCACCCAAAGCATATCGGCAGTGCCTAAAACGTTTACCTTACCCGCCGTGGGCAGCCCAGTGGTTTGGCTGCTGTACACCGTTGCAGTATAAGGGATACCTGGTATATCGTAGTTATCGTAATAATTAATGCTCTGTACGGTAAGGCTACTAAATAGCAGCAGGTCGCTCAGGTTATCGTACCCTGTTGTGGTGCTGCTATTGCGGCTTCTTTCGGGAATTGCGACCTCGTATTTAATTCCTTAAAAAGCTCATAGTAAAAGAAAAAATACTTTTCGGTTTATATTGATTATGCATCAATGTAGAAAATTACCTTTGCTTAAATTGTTAGGATTGGGCGTCGGCAACTGGCCGAACGATATCCCGGTTTCACTAATCCCGACCCCGTCTAATAAAGGATTCGTTACTGGGTGAAAAACTTATACTTTTAATTGGCTAAATGCTTTGTTAACTAAAAGTAAATAATTTCATGTCGGATTTTATGAATAGTCTTTAATTTTTATTGAAATTTATTACTGATTTTGATAGCCTCGAAGAATTGGAAGACGAACTACTTAAGTACCTTGTTTACTACAATTGGGAAAGCCCCCACCAAGGTATTAATAGTAAAAAACCTATAAAATTGTCACCCTAAACAACAAATAAAAACACTTAATTCTATGGTCGAATTACGTAACCCTTACAATTGCAAGAAATAAGCAATCTCTTTGCTATACAGAGCCGATCTGCCTATGTAGAGATTGCTTAGTTCCCCGCAAAAACGAACTTTAAGATTTTATTTAAACTTATTTTTAAGCGCCGCCAGTTTGCTCATCAGGTCCATTTCAGGTTCCGGCTCTGCTTTAGGCTTAGGTATAAAACTCTTTTGAACCGGCTTTGAGGCTTGTGGCATTGGTGCAGGGGCTTGTCCTTTCACATTCTCCTTCATGCTTAGCGCGATACGTTTTCGGCTTACGTCTACCTCGGTTACAGTAACTTCTACCTTTTGATGTACTTTAAGCACCTCGTAAGGGTCTTTAATAAAACGGTTGGTTATCTGGCTCAAATGCACTAATCCGTCCTGGTGTACGCCAATATCTACAAATGCACCAAAGTTAGTGATGTTAGTAACGATGCCCGGTAGTTTCATGCCTAACTTAAGGTCGCCAATGGCGTTAACACCTTCAGTAAAGCTAAAGGTCTCGAACTGCTCACGAGGGTCGCGGCCAGGTTTGGCAAGCTCGGCCATGATATCGTTAAGGGTTGGTAAACCTACCGTATCCGCAATGTATTTTTGCAACGGGATAGATTTGCGCAGGGTACTATCACTCATCAGGTCCTGCACGCTGCATTTCAGGTCCTTAGCCATTTGCTCAACCAACGTATAACGCTCGGGGTGGACAGAACTACTATCCAACGGGTTCTCCGCTCCGCGGATGCGTAAAAAACCGGCTGCCTGCTCGTAGGCTTTATCACCTAAACGCGCGACTTTCTTCAACTGGTCGCGGCGTTTAAATGCGCCGTTTAGGTTGCGGTATTCTACAATATTTTGCGCCAGCTGCGGGCCAAGGCCGGATACATAGGCAAGTATCTGTTTCGATGCTGTATTCAGTTCAACACCCACAGCATTAACACAACTCATTACGGTATCATCCAATGACGTTTGCAATTTGTTTTGATCAACATCGTGTTGGTATTGCCCAACACCGATTGATTTTGGGTCGATCTTAACCAGTTCTGCCAGCGGGTCCATCAAACGGCGACCGATTGATACAGCCCCTCTCACAGTAATATCCTTATCAGGGAATTCCTCACGGGCAACATCCGAAGCGGAGTAAATAGATGCGCCGCTTTCGTTCACCATAACAATGGTAGCGCCCGGCAGGTTCAGGTTGCGTATAAACAGTTCTGTTTCGCGGCCTGCGGTGCCATTGCCTATGGCAATGGCTTCTATATTATATCGCTCAAATAAATGCTGAACGGTTTTTTCGGCCTCCTTTGCCTGGCCTGCACCAGTATGCGGGTAAATGGCAGTGTTTTCTAACAGTTTACCCTGCTCATCCAGGCAAACTAATTTACAACCCGTTCGAAAACCCGGGTCTAAAGCCATTATGCGTTTCTGACCAAGAGGTGCACCTAACAATAGCTGGCGGGCATTCTCTGCAAATACGCGAATAGCTTCTTCGTCGGCTTTTTTCTTAGTCAATAAACGAATTTCGGTTTCCATAGATGGTTTAAGTAGGCGCTTATAACCATCGGCAATAGCCAAACCAACTTGCGTTGCTGCGGCATTGCGTGAGGTTATAAATTCGCGCTCTAACAGGGCTAAGGCATCCTCTTCGGTTGGTTTAATATCCAGGTAAAGAATCTCTTCCTTTTCGCCTCGGCGCATGGCCAGGATGCGGTGGGATGGTGCCGATTTTACAGGCTCCGTCCACTCAAAATAATCTTTGTATTTAATGCCTTCCTGCTCTTTTCCGGGGGCAACTTTCGACTCAAAAACACCTTTTTCCGTAAATAATTGACGCATTTTCGCGCGTGTTTCTGCATTTTCACTGATGTGTTCGGCAATAATGTCGCGGGCACCGGCCAAGGCCTCGTAGGCAGTGGCAACGCCTTTTTCGTCATCAATAAATTTACGGGCTTCCAGTTCCGGGTCAATACTTCGCTGGGCAAGGATAACATCGGCCAGTGGCTGCAACCCTTTTTCGCGGGCGGCGGTAGCACGGGTTTTACGTTTAGGGCGGTAGGGCAGGTAGATGTCCTCTAACTGTACCATTGTTTCGGCCGCATCTATTTGCTTTTGTAGTTCAAACGTTAACTTGCCCATATCAGTAAGCGATTTCAGGATAGCCTCGCGGCGTTTATCCAGCTCGCGCAATTGTAGCACGCGATCGCGGATGGCGGCTACCTGTACCTCATCAAGGCTGCCGGTAACTTCTTTACGATAACGTGATATGAACGGCACAGTTGCGCCTTCATCAAGCAAAACGATTGTCGCGCTTACCTGTTTGCTGCCAACAGAAAGTTCCCGGGCTATTTTGATATTATATGATTCCATTATATGATTTCACCGATTAGTCCCGATAGCTATCGGGAGATTACACCGATTACCGGGAATGCGAAGTTGGCACTCTTTGGGGAGAAATCAAACGGATATTTTTCAACTATTCATGTTAAAACGGCACAATAACCTTTACACTTAAATTCCTGCCGATATTATAGATACCGCTGCGGCCGTTGGGGGATGCATTGTAGTACTCAAAATACTTTAACCGGTTGAGATTTGATTGATAGGCAACATTAAACAGGTTATCAGCCTGAAAAAATAATTCGCAAATGGGTTTGCCTGATTTTGCTTTTAGTGTCGAACCAATGCCCGCATTGATCAGCGTATAGCCCTGAGTAGGGGTTTCTGTATCATTTAAAGCGTAGAACTTGTTTTGGGCTGCGTAGGCATCTGCCTCGGCACGGAAACACACTTTGGAAAAGATCCCATAGGTGCCCTGCAGTTTCAGCTTCACCTCCGACCTCATATGCAACGGCGGGATAAATGGCAGGTATCTGGCTGCGCCGTTACTTTGGGCTATCAGTTTCTCGTTTTGATTGAGGCCTATTACATAAGCCGCGCTATTGTTCAGCTCGAACCATTTGGCGTTATGCGGGTGCAGGTTAAACGTAAATTCGGCGCCATATAACCGCGCTTTAGATTGCTGGTACTGGTAAGTAGTATTACCAAGCACATTAATAACCGGGTTGCCGCTGGCATCGTCTAACCGGGATTGGTAGATGTAATTCGAGATCTGGTTATTGAAAACCTCCAATATAAAGTCGGCATCTTTTAGGTAGGCAATAAAACCAAGATCTTGCTGCAGACTAAACTCCGGCTTGAATGTCCGGTTACCCAAATAAACAATGTGCGCGCCGGGATCGAGGCCGTTACTGCCAATTTCGGTGATGTTTGGCGCACGGTAGCCACGTGCAATATTGGCCTTTAGCAATACGCGTTCGCTCACATTGTAGGTAAGCCCTAAACTACCCGAGATGCCATGGTAAGTATGCTTAAAGCTAGGGAATTGCAAAGTGCCGCTTGGGTCGGTAGCTGTAACACGCTGCTCAAATCCGTTAGCGGGATTTTCGCCTACGTAAAAATCATTCCATTTGATATTACGGGTATCATAACGCACACCGCCCGATATATCGGTTTTGCCAATGCTTTTCTTCACGAAAAAGAACCCACCAATATCAAACAAATTATAATCGGGTATTGGGAAATCGGTACCGTTTTTATTGCGGTTGGTTTGGGCTATGCCATTCACACCGAACGAAGTTTCCCACCCATTAACTACCTGCGGACTGTACCTAAAATCGTAGTTCAAAGTATTCAGCGTAACGTAAAGCCCGGCCTGATCTGGTTGTGTGGGGTGGTTATACTCGCGCCTTACGCTTTGTTGCCAGCCAAGTGCCGAAGCAAAAATGCCATCGCCCAGTTTAATTTCGGTTTTGTTGTAAATGCGATAATGCTGGATATGCTGATGCAACGGCGTAACACCGTACGATGTCATCCATTCTTGCGGGGCAAAGGGACGGTTCTTGATATTATCGTTACCTGCTTCGGCCACCTGAACGGTAAATCTGCGGGTAAGCGAATCACGGCTGCCATCGGGGATTTCCTGTTTGTTATTATAGGCAGTTATTGCGAATTGCGACGACCCCCATTTTTTATCTACCTTTGCCATTCCTGAAAAAATATATTCCTGAAACGCCGAATTGTAAACATAGCCGTCGACTTTATTTTGATAATTATGAGCCGCCTTGCCGGTAGCCCGGAAGGCATATTTCCAGTCATTTTTTTTGTAGGATAGCCCAAGCGACGAACCTATCAGCCCGTTATTACTATGGTAATCGGTAATAATATCACCATTCAGTTTGCCATCCTCGCCATTAGGGATGTAGGGGATGAGGTTGATAACCCCCGCCAACGCGTCCGACCCATAGGTTAAACTTGCAGGGCCTTTGATAACCTCGGCGCGGGAAATGCCATACTGGTCAACCTCGATGCCGTGCTCATCGCCCCATTGCTGCCCTTCCTGGCGGATGCCATCGTACAAAGTAAGCACGCGGTTATAGCCCAGTCCACGGATAAACGGCTTGGAGATATTTGGCCCTGTAGTAACCGCCGTTACGCCCGGGATGCCCTTTACAATAGCATCGATTATATTATTGTTTACGTGTTGGTCGATGTCTTTTTTGCTTAAAACTACAATAGGCACGGTGTTGCTGCGCAGTTCGGTAGCACGAGATACGCCGGTTACTACCACTTCGTTTAGTTTAGAGCTGCCTTCTTTTAATTCGGCATGCTGGGTAACGGGTTCGCCTGTGGCGATGGTCACTTTTATACGCTCGGGGAAATAGCCAATGCTGCTGAACAGTATGGTATATTCGCCAGGCTCTATGTTTTTTATCTCGTAAAAGCCCTTATCATTGGTTGTTGTGCCGTGTTTGGTGCCGATTAGGGCGACAGTAGCGTAAGCCAATGGCTCATTATTCACCGTCACGGTTCCCTTTAAGGAATTTTTTTGTGCCGACGCTGTAAGTGTAGAAAGTATGATTATAATTATTAGTAGATGGCGCATAGATTTTTTTTTACAAACGTACAAAAAATTTGATTTATCTATTAAATAAAATTAGTCAAGACTAATTTTATTTATAATCATATGTTTTCATTTATATTTGTATAACCCAATAAATAAGTATGCATACGCTATCCGAAGAAAATTACCTGAAATGTATTTATCGCCTTTGGCATGACAAAGGGCAAAAGATAACGCCCACTGCCATTGCGGAGTCGCTTGGTAACAACCCGGCATCGGTGGTGGATATGATTCGTAAGCTTACCGATAAACAGCTAATATCGTACGATAAAAAGAAAGGTGTAGAACTGACCGCGCAAGGGCAAAAGGATGCTACATTAATTGTGCGCAGGCACCGCCTTTGGGAAGTGTTTTTGTTAGAGAAACTGGGCTACCACTGGGACGAGATCCACGATATTGCCGAAGAACTGGAGCATATAAAGGATGCCACCCTTGCCGACAGGCTGGATAAATTTTTGGGGTTCCCGGAGTACGACCCGCATGGCGACCCGATACCAAAGGCCAATGGAAAAATGGCCAAACGTTTTTCTACCACCCTTGCCGATGTTAAAACCGGTGGTAGTTGCCGCGTTGTGGCCGTAAAAGATACCACCAGCCAATTTTTGCAATATCTGGTAAAACTGGATATCAATATCGGCACAAAAATTCAATTGATAGAGGAGATCCCATTCGATAGTTCGCTGGTGATCAGTATCAATGGAGCAGAGCATAAAACGGTTTCGCAAAAGTTTGGAGAGAGTTTGCTTATAGATATGTAGTAGTGTGTAAGTGTATAATCTCCATGTAATTGCGAGCGATAGCGTGGACAACCGGCCAGCGAGGGTTCATTAATACCTTATAGAAAAATAATTGCATTAATAATCTCAGCATATCCGCTTGTCCTCTGAGATTGCCACGTCATTCCGTTCCTGGCAACTACATGTTTTAATAATGCAAGTCAGTATTGTTTACCCACCATGCTCACCCAACAGTTTCTTTAAACTTTCCAGCGTATCAGCTTCTTCCTTCGGTTTATCATGCCGCCACCGTAAGATTCTTGGGAAACGCAGGGCGATGCCCGATTTATGTCGGGATGATTTGTTGATGCCTTCGAAACCTATTTCAAAAACAAGCTCGGGTTTTACGGTACGTACGGGACCAAATTTTTCTAATGTATTGCGTTTTACAAAATAATTCACCTTGTTGATCTCGGCATCGGTGAGGCCACTGTATGCTTTGGCGAATGGCACCAGTTTATCGCCATCCCAAACGGCGAAGGTATAATCAGTATACAAATCGGCACGGCGGCCGTGGCCTTTTTGGGCGTAGATCATCACAGCATCAACCGAGAGCGGGTCTATCTTCCACTTCCACCAATCGCCGCGGCGACGGCCAACCTGGTATTCAGCTCTTTTGCGTTTCAGCATAATTCCTTCAGCGATCATAGCGCGGGATTGCTCCCTTGTTTTTTCCAACTCTTCCCAGCTATCAAATTTAATGAGTGATGAAATGCGGAACACTTCCGGGAACTCAGTTTCCGCCTGTAATTTTTCCAGTATTTCTCTCCGTTCCGACTGTGATTTGTGGCGGATATCTTCGCCCGCATATTCCAGGCAATCGTAAACGATGGTAGCCACCGGGCTATCGGTCAGGATCTTTTTACTTAGGTTTTTACGCCCTATGCGTGTTTGCAGCACACTAAACGACATGGGTAAGCCATTCTGAAAACTCAGGATCTCGCCATCCAGCACGGTGCCATCCGGCAATGCTTTCAGGAATGGATGTAGCTCCGGAAATTTCTCGGTAGCCAAGTCTTCACCGCGGCTCCAGATAAAGATCTCACCGCCGCGTTTTATCATTTGCGCTCGGATACCGTCCCATTTCCACTCAGCCTGCCAGTCGGCAGCATCACCCAAGGCATTACCCACATCCTCTGCCGATTTTCGTTTCTCGGATGTTTCTTGGATAGGATAAGCCAAAAAGAAAGGGTAAGGGCGCGAAATGTTATCTGCAGCGTTTTGTTCTTGGATCAGCTGGTCATAAGTATAATCCTCGGGCATCCAGCTACCCATAATACGGTGGGTAAGTGCGGGGGCTTCTATCCCGGTAATATCCGCCAAAGCTTTTACCACCAGGTTACTGGATACGCCAATGCGGAAGCTGCCTGTAAGCAATTTGTTAAACACAAAGCGTTCCTGCCTGTCCAGCATCGCCCATGATTCTATTAGCCACAATTTTCTTTCTTCTTCGGTACGGGCGGCTTGTTGGTTAATCTCGGCTATCCACTCCGTTAACGTTTTACTGCTGCTGCCGGGGCTTTCGGGCATCAATAACGACATCGTTTCCGCCAGGTCACCCACCACATGGTAGCTTTCTTCAAACAGCCATTGCGGGATGTTTGAAGCCTCGATAGCCCAGGTACGGATCAATGTTGAATTGATTGGGCGCTTAGGCCGCCTGCCGGTGAACAGGGCAAGCATGTGCATTTTATCGGTATCGGGTACGTTGGTGAAATAGTCCTTCAGCACCTTAACTTTCTCGTTGGTTTTGTTGGTCTCGTCTAAGGAGAGGAAGAGTTGTGCGAATGCTTTCATATAACAGCCCCTCCTACCCCTTCTAAATCTCCTCCGCTGGTTAGCGGAGAAACATTTTGATTGTTTTGAGTGCCAGGAAGCTCCTCTCCTCCCGGGGGAGGTTGGGTGGGGGCCTCAGCGTCTTCTTCTTCGCCGCCATAAAGGGTATGCACCTCGCTGGCGTTAAATCCAATTTCGTTCAAATACCGGGTGAATGATGCGGTATAGCCGTGGGTGAGGTAAACACATTCACAATCCGTTGCGTCAATGGCGCTTACCAGGCCATTCCAATCGGCATGGTCCGACATGATGAACCCCCTATCGGCAGCGCGGCGGCGTTTTGCTCCACGGATAGCCATCCAGCCGCTGCAATAGCCAAAACTATACGGGCCAAACTTGCGCATCCAGGGTGTGCCTACTGATGAAGGCGGAGCAATGATGATGCCTTTGCGGACTTCTTCTTTTGATGATTCAATAGTGATACGTTCGGTTGGGTTCAATATCACACCGTTACGGCGCAGGGCTTCGTTGGTGTTTTCGATAACGCCGTGGGTGTATACTTTGCCAACGCTCAGATCGAGATTTTGCAGGATGCGCTGGGCCTTGCCTAATGAGTAGCCCACGATAACTGTAGCCACGCCATTTTGGACATTGGTGCGCCACCAGTTGTTCACTTCAGTAAAAATTTCAGTTTGCGGTTTCCATGAATATACCGGCATCCCGAAGGTACACTCGGATATAAAATGATGGCATTTTACCGGCTCAAAAGGGGTAGAAATACCGTCATCGTCCGTCTTGTAATCACCAGAAACCACCCAAATAACGCCCTTGTATTCAATTCTGATCTGCGCCGATCCAATCACATGCCCTGCCGGGAACATCGAGATGCTCACACCATGTTTTACCACGGTTTCGCCATACTCGATAGTACGCAGGTTGATGTCACCCAAACGGTAAAGCATCACCTCGCGCGATAGGTGGTGGGCCAAATAATTCTTGTGCCCAAAATAGGCATGGTCGGCGTGGGCGTGGGTGATCACGGCATCGTCTACAGGTTTCCATGGGTCGATATAAAATCTTCCCTGTTCGCAGTAAATGCCGCGGTCAGTAAATTCAAGTAATGGTTTAGCCATGGATTTAGTAATAACCTATGGATTTAATTTAAGTTTTCTTTTAACCACAGAGGACACAAGAAAGATACAGAGAACACTGAGATTTTTAAAATAACAAAAAGAGGCGCAATTTCATTGCGCCTCTTTTTGTTATTTTAAACCTTGGTATTAGTTTGTACCTGCAGGTTTTACAGTAGTTAACTTGCTTCCTAAAGTAAGATAATCAGTTAATACCTGGCCTGCTTCTTTTTGCAGGAAGTCCGTATCCTCTTTTTTAGGTTTTACCTGGCCTTTTTTTAATGGCTGTAAACCTAAGGCTAAACGGCGAAGATTGTTGTGCTCAAACGCTTTTTGTTCATCCGCATCACGCTCTTGTTTAAGCTTCTGCTCGTTAAGAGTTACGCTTTTCTCACCAGACTGTTTTTTAGACTCTTCAATATCCTGTAGCAGGTATTTATAACTCTGGCTTGCGGCCATACGGTCTTCATGTAACTTTTTAAGCTGCGGCAAAACGGTAGTAAAATTACCTACAGCCGTGTAATCGCTTTTTTCGATCACATCAAAAGGCATTGCAGATGGCTCGGTATCTTCACCATATTTATCCAACGGGATGATAGACGGGAAATCAACATCGGGCAATACACCTTTATGCTGGGTAGAATTACCGTTAATACGGTAGAATTTTGCGATAGTTAAATTCAGCTGTCCAAACTTATTCTGGCTGCCTGTAGCTACTATTTTGGTTTTACCCGCAACAGCTAATAATTTGTCTTTTAATGATGGGGTGATCACCTTATCCAGGTCGATAGCGTTTTGTACCGAACCTTTACCATAAGTTTGTGTACCTAAGATCAGGCCACGGCCATAATCCTGTATTGCGCCCGAGAAGATCTCTGATGCGGACGCGCTAAAGCGATCTACCAGTACCGCTAACGGGCCAGAGTAAGCAATAGCAGGGTCATCATCTTTATTAACCTCTACCTGGTTACGCGAATCGCGCACCTGTACCACAGGGCCGGTTTTAATGAATAAACCGGTAAGCTCAACCGCTTCCATCAACGAGCCGCCACCATTTTGGCGAAGGTCGATAACTACGCCGTCAACGTTTTCGCGTTTAAGAGTGTCTAATATCAACTTAACATCGCGGGTGGTACTTTTGTAATTAGGGTTGCCTGCTTTGTAATCGGCAAAATCAAGGTAAAACGCCGGGATAGAAATAACACCTATCTTAACAGCTTTGCCATTTTGCATATACGTACGGGTCTCTTTTTTAGCAGAGATATCTTTCAAAATAATTTTTTCGCGCACCAGTTCAATTACCCTTGGCTTAGCAGTTGGTGAAACACCCTTGGCTAATAATTGTAACCTTACAGTTGTCCCTTTAGGGCCACGGATCAGCGCAATAGCATTGTCTATTCTCCAACCCACAACATCCTGAAATTCGCCGGTTTTGCCTTGTGCTACCGCTATGATACGGTCATCGGCATTTACCAGTTTGCTTTTATCGGCAGGGCCGCCCGGGGTAACGCTCTTAATGGTCACAAATTCGTTCTCCATTAATAGTGATGCACCGATACCTTCTAAAGAACGCGACATGTCAATATTAAAATTCGCCGCGTTTGACGGGTTAAAGTAATTGGTGTGCGGGTCAATCGCTTCGGTGAACGAATCCATAAACGCCTGGAACACGTCCTGGTTAGATAATTTGTTTGATTGAGAAAGGATGTTGGTGTAACGTTTCTTCAGCGTTTCTTTATTAGCGGCAAGTTCTTTACCGGTAAGCTTAAGGTTAAGCAGATCGTATTTTACGCGTTGCGCCCAAACATTATGCAGGGCGGTTTCTGATGCTGCCCACGGCAACTTATCCCGGTTGTAGGTGTAAGTTTCATTTTGGCTAAAATCAAAGCTTTTGCCCAATTGCGCTATCGAAAAGTTAACATACTCGGTATATCGTTTTTGGAATACATTAAAAATGTAAAATACATTAGCCAGGTTACCGGCCTTGATATCATCATCAAAAGTAGTTTTGAACTGCTCAAATTCTTTAAGATCTGATGCTAACAAGTAATTATGGTTCTCATCAAGTTTTTTGATGTAACGGTCATAAATAATAGCGGACACCGAATCATTCAACGGCACTTTTTTATAGTTATAATCAGAGATGAGCGTATAAACATATTTTAAAACAACGCTTTGCTGCTCATCGGGTTGCAAATCATTAGGGCCTGCGTGTTTGTAGTTTACTTTGGCCGGGGCGGCATGGCACGCAAACGCGGTAGCTAATGCCAGCATTAAATACAATTTCTTGAACATATCTTTTACACTATTTAAATCGGGACCTGTGTGAAACATCAATACTTGTGCCTGTTTTTAATTTGTACAATAAAAAAGAGACGGCCAAAAAGCCGTCCCGCTAATATATTGAATAACAATATTACAATAATGTTTGGGTTGTTTTATTATAGATGCCGCATTTTACCTTAATGTTACAAAAACAGGCTTTTATTTAGATTTACCGTTAACCTCAACAGCTTCGGCATAGCGCAACTCTGATTTTGGTAACCAAACCTTGTTGCTTTGTACAAATTTAATCTTGCTATCTATTAACTTAACATCATTGGTACGCCCTGTAGTACGTGCAAGGTCGCGCGCTTCGGCAAGGTCCTGCTGTGCCTGGGTCAAATCGCCAAGCTCGGCTTTAATAAGAGCCAGGCTAATTAAGTTATTAATGGTGTGTTGGTAGTCGTTTTGTTGTTTAGAGATGAGGATGCTTTGCAGGTAATACCACTTCGCTTCCGACAGGCGGTTTTCGCCAACATATATATTGGCAAGTTCGCTAAAGCGGTAGCTGGCTAAAGCATATTCGCGGAAACGCATATTATGCTGGGCCGCGCGCATTACTATACGCTCATTAATTTCCAGGCTAAACTGGCTGCGTGGTATTACGTTTTTTGCAAGTTTTTTTGGGTTGTAACGGGCTGGTTTGTCTGCCAAATACCTTTTAAGAGAATGGTCTTTTACCTGTGATATTGGGGCGTACCGCACGTGCTTTTTAAAATCGCCGCGCCACCACTGGGCAGATGCCGATAGGTTTAAAGCGCAAAAAATCACTAATATTAGGTATCGCATTTAAATTATAAGCGGGGGATATTAAGTTAATTATTTTAACTCGTATTCAAATATAAAAATTAGTTTCTTGATTTGCAATACCTTAAGCGGGTATAAACGACTGTGATTTACAGACTTGTACAACGTACTCTCTAAACGTAAATTAAGAGGAAATATTGTTTGATGGATTTAACTCTACTGTTAAAAATCGGTTTTTTTACCTACTCAAACACCTCCACTTCACCATCATGCAGGGCCCAAACCATGTAAGGGTGAGTATCGGCATGGTAAATATGGCCGTTGCTAGTAATGCCGATGATGCCTGCAAAACCATCGTAAGGTTTCATTTCGTCTAAAGTTTTTGCTGTTGCGACGGAAAGGGGCATGCCATCGGTTACGCGGGTAACAATTTTTGAGGCTATGGCTGCGCTGGTAATATCCTCGCCCACGCCTGTGCAGGAAATGCCAGCGAATGCATTGGCATAGTTACCAGCGGTAGTAGCAGAATCGCTTACCCGGCCGGGGATCTCAAAACCTTTGCCACCGGTAGACGTTGCTGCCGCGATGTCGCCATAAATATCAAGCGCCACACAGCCAACGGTACCCAGGCGGATAGAATCACTCAATTTTTTTTCGTATTCTTTACGGCGCTGGGGGATCTCGGGGTTGTAGTAAGTAAATCCGTTTTCGGATGCAAAGCCGTTGGCGCCTTGTCCGCTTAACACGCGGTCGTCATATTCCATCAGCTTCTCGGCAACGCAAATGGGGTTTTTAATATCCTCAATATTAATTACGCCGCTAAACTTTTGGGTTTTGCCATCCATCAGCGAAGCGCTTAACCTTATCTTGCCATCGCTTTGGATCTGCGAACCGGTACCTGCGTTAAACAGGTCGCAATCTTCAAGTAAACGCACCGCATAAACCACGGTTTGAGCAGCAGTGTGGTTTTCCAGATATTTGTGTCCCTGGGTAACAATTTCGCGCAAGGCATCCTGCTTGGCCTTTTTTACCTCCTGGTTTGTGCCCGACTCGCTAAAAAAACCTCCGTGTATGATCAGTTTCATTGTAATAAATCGTTACTGCTATCGCTATCCTGAACGCTAATATAAACGCCCTCCTCAACCTTAACCGCTTTTTTAATAATCATACGATGCTGCTGCAAGTCGTATTTATCAAATATCGACATTACGTGCACCTTTAGGTTCTCAATAGAAACGGGGTCGCCTATCTCTACATCATAAACGTTTGTTTCTACAATATTCTTGCCATCAACCAACATTATTAATCCCGAGCCTATCGCCTCCATCGTGGCGCCTTCGGTTATCAGCAGGCCGGCATCTTCGCCAAGGCCAATGCCCAGTATGCCCGGGTTAGTAGCTACAGCGTATAATAAACGGCCAATGCGGCCACGTTGTACAAAGTGGGTATCCACAATAACAGAGTCTATAAAGCCAAGGCCTGCGGTTATCTGTACCTCGCCCTTTATAAGAGCCTCGTTGCTTTGCCCGCGATAGATCATGTGGGTTGATGCCGCTGCGGCACCTGCTGAGGTACCTGCTATTATAAAGTTATCGTTTTGGTAGCGTTGTTTCAGAATCTGCAAAAATTGCGTTCCGCCAAAAATGGCAGTTAAGCGCAACTGGTCGCCACCGCTAAACATTACTACATCAGCTTTGCTAATGCGTTCTAAATATTCGGGGTTAGCAGCATCCTCGCGGCTTTTAATGTGTAGGATGTTTACATGGGTAACGTTTAGCTGGTTAAAGGCTTTAATATATTCGTTACCAACCAGTTCCGGGATCTGCGATGCGGTGGTGATCACCTCTACAACAGAGCCTTCCTTGTTTGCCGACTCGTTTATAATGCGCCTTAATATGCCTTTTTCAAAAAACTTGATATAGTTAGGTTTCATGATATGCTCCAGCACACTTACATTACTGCCCATATCAACAGCACCACCAATAATTACTAATTTTCCTTTAGGGGCATCCATAAATCTTTATATCAATTTGTACAAATTAAAATAAAATTGATTAAAAACTAATGGTTTAATTAATAAAACTGCATTTTTTGCCCGAAACATTTTATTAGATTGATAAGTTATTTAGATTTAAAAAGAAATTCCCGACGGGTTTATAGAAGCAAATATGAAGATTGAAAATATACAGGTACTACGTGGCCCCAACCTTTGGAGTGTTAGCCGCAAAAAATTGATCCAGATGCGGTTGAACCTTGAGGAGATGGAAGACCGCCCGTCAAACACTATTGATGGCTTTTACGAGCGCATGAAGGAGCTTATCCCAAGCCTGTACAGTCACCGCTGCTCTCCGGGTGTACCGGGTGGCTTTTTTGAGCGTGTTATTGCAGGTACATGGATGGGGCACGTGATAGAGCATATCGCCTTAGAGATTCAAACGCTTGCGGGGATGGATACCGGCTTTGGCCGCACCCGCGAAACTAAAACACCGGGCACTTATAACGTTGTATTTGCTTATTTAGAAGAGAAAGTGGGCGTATTTGCTGCCGAATCTGCCGTGAATATTGTGCAAGCGCTTATAGATGGTACCGAGTATGATTTGGAAAAGGATATCCAAACTATGCGCGAAATTCGCGAGAATACACGCCTTGGCCCAAGCACCGGTTCGATAGTGGAAGAAGCTATTTCACGTAAGATCCCGTGGATTAGGTTAAACAACCAATCGTTAGTGCAATTGGGTTACGGTAAAAACCAGGTTCGTTTCCGCGCTACCATGACGGAGAAAACCAGCAGCATTGCCGTTGATATTGCCAGCAATAAAGAAGAGACCAAGCGCCTTTTACAGGAGCAGGCCATCCCCGTTGCCAAGGGCATAACCATCAGCAAAACCGAACAGGTGATAGAGGCTATTGACCGCATTGGCTTCCCGCTGGTGTTTAAACCGTTTAATGGTAACCATGGCCGTGGCATCAGCATCAATATAAATACTATAGAAGATGCTATTGCCGCATATGAGTTTGCCGCCAATATTTCGCGCCGCGTTATTGTAGAGCGATACATTACCGGTTACGATTTTAGGGTTCTGGTGATAGATAATAAAATGGTAGCCGCTGCCCTACGCGACCCTGCCCACATCATCGGCGATGGCGAACTGAACATCCAGGAACTGATCGACAAAACAAATACCGACCCTCGCCGTGGTTACGGCCATGAGAATGTGCTAACACTGATAGATATTGACCGTGATACTTTAGACCTTATTGAGAAAAAAGGTTACACCTTAGAAACCGTACCCGAAAAAGGTGAAAAAATCTTTGTAAAATCTACTGCTAACCTAAGTACCGGCGGTACTTCTATAGATGTTACTGACCATGTGCACCCACAGAATATTTTTATCTGCGAGCGCATCTCAAAGATCATCGGCCTGGATATTTGCGGTATTGATATTATGGCGCAAAACCTTACTGAGCCGCTTACCGAAAACGGTGGCGTAGTATTGGAAGTGAACGCAGCGCCGGGCTTTAGGATGCACATTGCCCCCAGCGAAGGCTTGGCACGCAACGTAGCCGGCCATGTTATTGATATGCTTTACCCACCGGGCAAATCGGCACGCATCCCTATTATTGCTATTACGGGTACTAACGGTAAAACTACCACCACCCGTTTAATTGCACACATTGTAAAAAATAACGGTCACCGCGTGGGCTTTACCACATCAGACGGCATCTACGTACAAAACACCATGATGCTAAAGGGCGACACCACAGGCCCGGTGAGCAGCGAGTTTATATTGAAAGACCCTACGGTAGATTTCGCTGTATTGGAAACCGCCCGTGGCGGCATCCTGCGCTCGGGGCTTGGCTTTAGCTCTTGCGATATTGGTGTTATCACCAACATCCAGGAAGATCACCTTGGCCTGTCAGACATCCACACACTGGAAGACCTTACCCGTGTAAAAAGCGTGGTGATCAACGCAGTGAGGAAAGGTGGTTGGGCTGTATTGAATGCCGACAACAAGTATTGCGTACAGGTTGGTAAAAAAGCGGATTGTAACGTAGCCTATTTTAGCCGCGACGAGAAAAACCCGGTAATTGTTTCGCACTGCAAAAAAGGCGGTATAGCCTGTGTGTGCGAAAACGGATTTATTACCATTATTAAAGGCGACTGGAAGATACGTGTGCAACGCACCATCCAGATCCCGCTGACCTTTGGCGGTACCGTTCCGTTTATGATAGATAACGTAATGGCGGCCACCCTGGCTACTTACCTCCATGGCTTTAAAACAGAGGATATCAAGATATCGCTTGAAACATTTATTCCATCGGCAGCGCAAACACCGGGACGTATGAACATCTTTGAGTTTAAAGATTTCCGTTTCATGATTGATTTTGCGCACAACCCCGATGGTTATAACGGCATCAAAACGTTCTTAAGTCATATTGATTCGCCGTTGAAGATCGGCATCATAGCCGGTACCGGCGACAGGCGCGACGAGGACATTCGCGAGTTAGGTAAAATAGCTGCCGAGATGTTCGATTACATCATCCTTCGCCAGGAAAAACACCTCCGCGGCCGCACCGAAGAAAATATCCTCGACCTGTTAAAAGCAGGCATTGCCAACGGTGGCAACACACCATACGAGGTAATCCCGAAAGAGGTAGATGCCATAAAACATGCCATGAGCCTGGCCAAATCGGGCGCATTCATCACCGCGCTAAGCGACGTGATAAGTAATGCCATAGAAACGGTACAAAATTACCAGGAGCAGGAAAGAAACGGGTTGTTTAACGTTTAGAGGCCTCTCCCTGCCCTCTCCAAAAGAGAGGGCAGGGAGAGGCCTCTTTTCATTATAGACTGCCCCCAAAAAGTTAGACACTTATTAGGGGCAGTCCAGTTCGCCGGGCGGGCTTTTTAGTTCACGATTTTACTAACCCGATAGTTGCTTCGTCGACCCTCTCTTCGCTGCGCGCAAAGAGGGTCGACCAGCGTAGCGCAGTCGGGGTGAGTAAATTGGGCGCTTGCAAAGTTCAATTGGCCTGCTGAGCGATAGCGAAGCATCTATTCTTCGCCATGCAAGTGGATATGCATAGCTGTTAGATCCTTCGCTATCACTAGGATGACAAAAGATTTTAAGCCCTCTCCTTTGGAGATGATTTGGGTGAGGCTAAATAATAATGCCACAGCAACATACTCGCCACCGTTCTATAGGGCTTCCAGTCCTCGGCAATAGTTATCAACTCTTCTTTGGTAGTTTCTTTAGGCAAATCCTTCAATCTTTTTATGGCATTTACAATAGCCAGATCACCGATGGGTAAAACATCGGTATGCTGCAGGGCAAACATTACGTATACATCTACCGTCCAGTTACCGATGCCCTTTAGGGCGGTTAGTTGGCGGCGAATTTCTTCGTCTTCCATTTGTTTAAAAACTTCGAGGTCAATTTGTCCGCTGATAATAGCTTCGGCGAGGTAGCGGATATAGGCCGTTTTCTGACGGCTGCAATAGCACTCGCGCATTTCGGTATCGGTTAATAATAAGATGCGGGCAGGGGTGATCTCCTGCACACGCTCGCGTAGTTTATTCAGGGCAGATAATGCCGACGCCAGCGATACCTGCTGCTCCAGTATGATATGCACCAAACTCTCGTACGTGTTTGGCCGCGACCAAAAAGGCGGGTAACCATAAAGTTTAATAACATTATTAAAGTCGGTATCTATTGCGGCAAGTTCGTCGCAAATGGAATAATATGTGGCGTGGGTAAACTGTTGCGGCATATAATTGTTAATATAAAATTACTAAATTTCTTAGGATTTAGCATTTCTAATTCTGAATTTTACATTTATGATCAACCTGCCGCCTTTAGCCGAACGTATGCGCCCAAAATCACTGGATGATTACGTAGGCCAGAAACACCTTGTTGGGCCGGGTGCGGTTTTGCGCAAGGCTATTGAGAGTGGCACCTTGCCATCTATGCTGTTTTGGGGGCCGCCGGGGGTAGGTAAAACTACGCTGGCTTATATTATATCTCAGTCGCTGTACCGCCCGTTCTTTTCGCTCAGTGCCATAAATTCGGGTGTAAAGGATGTGCGCGAGGTTATCGAAAAGGCATCCCTACTGAAAGAGCAAGGCGAGATATTGCCGATACTTTTTATTGATGAGATCCATCGTTTTTCTAAATCGCAGCAGGATTCATTGCTGGGTGCGGTTGAGCGTGGCATTGTTACGCTGATAGGAGCCACTACCGAGAACCCATCGTTCGAGGTCATCTCCGCTTTGCTGTCGCGATGCCAGGTTTATATTTTGCAGCATTTGGCGGAGCAGGATCTGCTCGACCTGCTGGAAAAAGCCAAAAAGGAAGATGTTGTACTGAAAGAGAAGAATATCATCATCAAAGAACATGAAGCCTTACTACGCCTAAGCGGTGGTGATGCCCGCAAGCTGCTGAATATTTTCGAGTTGCTGGTAAACGCCTTCGACAGTAAAAAGATAGTGCTCACCAATGAGGTGGTATTAGAGCATGTACAGCAGAACATGGCCCTATATGACAAGACTGGCGAACAACATTACGACATTATATCTGCCTTTATCAAAAGCATGCGTGGCAGCGACCCTAACGGCGCGGTTTATTGGCTGGCGAGGATGATCGTAGGTGGGGAAGACCCACTATTTATTGCCCGCCGAATGCTGATATTGGCATCAGAGGATATCGGTAACGCCAATCCCAACGCTTTATTACTGGCGCAAGCCTGCTTTGAATCGGTCAATAAAATTGGTATGCCCGAGTCGCAATTGATCTTGAGCCAAACGGTGATTTATTTGGCTACATCACCAAAAAGCAATTCGGCAACTACGGCTATTGGTGCGGCTATTGCATTGGTACGCCAAACCGGCGACCTTCCTGTTCCCCTACACCTGCGTAATGCGCCAACAAAGCTGATGAAGAACATAGGCTACGGCAAAAACTACAAGTATGCCCACAGCTACGAAGGCAACTTCGCCGATCTTGATTTTTTACCCGAAGAGATTCGCGGAACAAAAATTTATAATCCCGGTAACAATGCGCGCGAGAATGAATCAAAAGAAAAGCTAAAGAAACTTTGGGGCGACAGGTACAAATATTAGTATCTTAACCACAACTGTTTTTTAGGCTTAAATCTTACATCCTCACATGATATCAACCTTTTTCGATCACGAGCTGAAAGCCTTTTGGCGCTCGAAAAACACAGGTAAAAGTATAGCGGTAAAAGTGGTAATGGGGGTCTTGATCCTTATCCTGTTTTTATATGTGCTTTTATTTGGGGTTTTACTGGATGAGATATTAGGGGCAATGTTCCCTGAAGAAAACCTGACCATCGCGTTCTGTGGCATCATCTTAGTTTACTTCCTGTCGGACTTGCTAATGCGGATGCAACTGCAGGAACTGCCTACACTTAAAGTACAGCCATATTTGCACCTGCCCGTAAAACGGAATAGTGTGGTTGGTTATTTGGCTTTAACGGCGTTGTTATCGTTTTTTAACTTATGGCCGATTATCATTTTGGGGCCGTTCATTATAAAAGTGATATTGCCTGCATCGGGTGCAGGCGTCACTGTAGCATTTATAATTTCTATCATCGCGTTAGCATTATTTAATAATTACCTGGCCTTATACATTAAGCGCAAAGCCAACTTAAACGGTTGGATCTTCCTGATCGCCGGTGGTATTTTAGCGCTAATTACCTGCGGCGATTACCTATGGCATATCTACTCGCTAAAAGCAATATCATATCTGTTTTTTGGTAACCTTATTTTAAAACCTTACCTGGTTTTGCTACCTATTGTGCTTGCCGTAGCGATATATTACGTTAACTTTTACTATTTAAAGGGCAACCTGTACCTGGAGGAATTAAGTTCTAAAAAAGAAGATGCCAAAAGTAGTACTGAGATCCCTTTTCTTGGCAGGTTTGGGCAAGTAGGCGATTTGGTTGCCAATGAGGTTAAGCTGATCCTGCGGAATAAAAGACCGCGATCTGCCCTTATTATGGGTTTGCTATTTATGTTTTACGGGCTGATATTTTACACCAATCCCAAAATGGGCGAAGGCTTTAAAGTATTCGTGGGCATGTTTATGACAGGGATCTTCATCATTAACTACGGGCAGTTTATGTTTAGCTGGCAAGCCGGACACTTTGATGGTATACTGGTAAGCAAAGTAAAATTCACCGATTTTTTAAAGGCCAAATACCTGCTGTTCAATATTGTATCAACTGTAGCGTTTATCCTTACTACCCCTTACGTTTACTTTGGGTGGAGAACAGTAATGATCCACTTTGTAATGTACTTGTGGAACCTGGGCATCAACACCACCATTGTGCTTTACTTTGCCAACCGTAACTACAAACGCATCGACCTGAGCAAAGGTGCATCCTTTAACTGGGAGGGCGTTGGCGCAAGTCAGCTGTTGCTGTCGTTCCCGCTGATATTGTTCCCATATTTGGTTTACCTGCCGTTTAAATATTTAGGTTATACCGATGCGGGCTTAGCGGTACTGGCGGTTATTGGCGTTGCATTCATCATCACCCGCGATTTCTGGATCAAGAAACTCGACCAAGATTTCCAAACCAAACGATTTAAAATAGCCGAAGGCTTCAGAAATAAGTAATCATGATAGAAATTAAAGACCTTAAAAAAGTTTACAACGGTTTAACTGTAGTAAACGTGCCCTATCTGCAGATAAACAAAGGCGAAAGTATTGGCCTTGTGGGTAATAACGGTGCAGGTAAAACCACTTTGTTCCGCATGATATTAGACCTGATCCGTGCTGATAAAGGTGAAGTGCTATCAAACGGCATAAATGTCGCCGGTGGCGAAACCTGGAAAAACTATACCGCGGCTTACCTTGACGAAGGTTTCCTGATCGATTACCTTACCCCCGAAGAGTATTTTTACTTTATAGGTGGCCTGCATAATCAAAATAAAGCTCAGGTTGATGAAAAGCTGGCAAGCTTGTCGGAGTTTTTCAATGGTGAGATCATCAAAAAAAGTAAATACATCCGCGACCTGTCTAAAGGTAACCAGTGTAAAGTTGGGGTAGGCACATGCCTGCTGCAACAGCCGGAATTGCTGATGCTGGATGAGCCGTTCGCTAATATTGACCCGAGCACACAGTTTAGGTTGAAGAATATTTTGAAGGATCAGAATAAAAATCATGGGGTAACTACGATTGTGTCCAGTCACGATCTGAACCACGTAACCGATGTTTGCGATCGTATCTTATTAATGGAAAAAGGCGTGGTGATCAAAGACATGGCCACAAGTTCATCAACCCTAACCGAGTTGGAAGAATATTTTGGTGTGGGACAAAGCATAGCATCGTACACAGTAAACCCGGAAGAAAACCACTAAAATTTGCCCTATGTATTTGATACGAAAAGGAACCGTAGCCGATATAGATGCCATTTTACAGATAGCCGAACAAACCTGGTGGCCTACATACGAACCTTTGCTTGGCAAAGAGCAGGTAGCCTATATGCTTCGCGAACTATATGCGGCAGATAAAATAACCAAACAGGTGGCTGAAAAACAGCAAACGTTTTTATTGCTGATAGAGGGGGGTGAACCTGTCGCTTTTGCAGCTTATTCGCCACGCGAGGAGGATGCCGACATATACAAACTGCACAAGCTTTATTGCCTGCCTGTAACCCAGGGCAAAGGCTATGGCAAGATCCTGATAAACGCCGTTGCCAATAAAACCCTTAAAGCGGGCAAGCGTACTTTAGACCTTAACGTAAACCGTTATAACAACGCCAAAAGCTTTTACGAGAAAATGGGTTTTGAAGTGATATACGAAGAGGATATCTCTATAGGGCCTTATTGGATGAATGATTATGTGATGAGGAAGAAGTTGTAAAATAATCCACCATGTAATTGCACGTAGCGTAGCTACGTGGCAATTACAGCAAATTCGCTTGGCCTATGAGGTTGCCACGCTATCGCTCGCAATTGCATGGGTTTATTAAAAGTTTACGCTGTAAAAGCCTCTATTGCTTTCTCAATCCTAATTATCGTTTCGCTTTCGCCTAACAATTTAGCTATATCAAACACATGCGGGCCGAATTTGCCACCTACCAGCATAATACGGAATGGTAACATTACATCGCCTGCTTTTAAGCCTTTTTCTTCGGCAAGAGCTTTGAATTTGGCTTCCAATTCGTGGGCATCTACCGGCTCTGCGCTTAATATTGAGATGAACGCGGTGAAAAAATCAGTTTTGGCATCCGTCCATTTTGGTTTAACGGCATTCAGATCATACTCGGCAGGTTGCTGGAAAAAGTATGCCGATTGCTGGTAGAAATCTGGCAATACAACGCAGCGTTCTTTCACTACATCAATCACCTTTAGCAGATAAGCTTCGTCTTTTATAACAATGCCTTTCGCTTTCAATATCTCCCAAACTTTAACTTTCAAGGTTTCGGCATCGGTGCGTTTTATCCACTCGGCATTGTACCATTTGGCTTTTTCAAAATCGAATTTTGCGCCGGCTTTGCTGATGCGATCGATAGAAAATTTCTCTATCATTTCATCCAGCGTGAAAATTTCCTGGTCGGTGCCGTCATTCCAGCCAAGCATGGCCAGCAGGTTCAAAAATGCTTCGGGCAGGAAACCTAACTCGCGGAAACCCGGGGTTAGTTCGCCTGTTTTGGCATCAAACCAGTTCATGGCGTAAACCGGGAAACCAAGGCGTGCGCCATCGCGTTTGCTTAGTTTGCCGTGGCCATCTGGTTTTAGTATTAATGGCAAGTGTGCCCATTGTGGCATATCGGCTTTCCAGCCCAGGTACTCCCAAAGCAGAATATGTACCGGTGCCGATGGCAGCCACTCTTCGCCACGGAAAGCGTGGGTAATCTTCATCAGGTAATCATCAACCACCACGGCTAAGTGGTAGGTTGGCATACCGTCGGCTTTTAAAAGCACTTTATCATCAATCTGGTTAGTCTCGAAACTAACGTGGCCGCGAATCATATCGTTAAAGTTGATGGTATCGTCCTCCGGCATTTTAATGCGGATAACATGCGGTGTACCATCATGCAATAGTTTTTCGGTTTCCTGCAAAGGCAGGTTCAGTGAATTGCGCAGGCCGTTGCGGGTTGCAACACCGTATTGAAAGTTTGGCACTTCCTTACGTTTGGCATCCAGTTCTTCGGCAGAGTCAAAGGCATAGTAGGCGTGGCCTTGTGCAACCAGTTTCTCGGCGTATTCGCGGTAGATGGGTTTGCGCTCGCTTTGGCGGTAAGGGGCGTATTGGCCGCCAACAACCGGGCTTTCATCGGGCGTAATGCCGCACCATTTAAGGCAATCCAGTATGTACTGCTCGGCGCCATCTACATAGCGGGTTTGGTCGGTATCTTCTATACGGAGCACAAAATTACCTTTGTGTTTTTTAGCAAATAAGTAATTAAACAAAACGGTACGCACACCACCCAAGTGTAAACCACCTGTAGGGCTTGGCGCAAAACGGACTCTTACTTTTTTTTCTGACATCGCGCAGTAAAGATAATGCGAATAACCCGAAGCCGAAAACTTGATATAAAATGTGGCAGGAGGGATACAAAATGATTGTCATCCTGAGCTTGTCGGAGGATTAATAAGGAGGCTAATGGTTCGACAGGCTCACCATGTAACCCCGCTTTTTTTATTGAAATACCCACATAATTCCCGGGTGTCCCACTATATATTACACAAGTAATAATTATTGCTTAATATGCTAATAACTAACACCTTACAGGTTTAAATTTTATAATAAAATAGTTGAATTAAATTATAAGTAATTGATTGCTAATTATTTGCAATTGTTAAGAGGTGTCCCACTTGTTTCTAAATGGGACACCGTGGGACAGCAGATTTTTTCGCCCTTTTTTCACCTTTTTTCGCTCATCATCCGATACGGATTTATTGCTTTTAAGCTATAAATACGTCACCCCGTCAAATACGGATTTGGTGTAGTAGATAGCATCGAAAGGTTCGTTCTCCAGCATCTGGCAATCGGCTTTTACGTTGGTGCAAACCACATCGCCAAATATGCTGGCAATGGCGGCGTCGGCAGCATCGCGGCCGGTAGCTATTTTAACCAGGCCGTTTAACGGGGCAAGCTTGGTAGCGTCAAACAGGATCCATTCGCCACCTATGTAGGCTTCAAAACAGGCGTGAAAATCGGCAGGGACAAGCTTGTAGGCGTACCCTGTAAAGTACCGTGCCGGGATAGTTAAAGACCGGCAAAGGGCTATACCCAAATGCGCGAAATCGCGGCATACGCCGGCTTGCTGGGTAACGGTATCATAAGCTGATGTTTCGGAGTTACTAAAGCCACTCAGGTACTCCACATTTTTATGGATCCACTCGGTAACGGCTACTACCTGTTGGTAGGTATTGTTTATTTGCCCGAAGGTGTTGTTGGCTAAACGGTACAACTTGTCCGACTGGCAATACCTGCTTGGGTTTAAATAAGTAAGCACTGCAGGGTCAAACTGGCTTACGGGCACCTCTGTATAATTGTGGTAATCTTTTATCTCGTAATAATTGTCAACGGTGGCCTCGTATTTTATGTTGACGGTGCCCGTATCGATAATATCTAACCGCACAAAACGATTTTCCCCATTGGTGGAAGGTAACTCTTCGGCCATAATATCGGGCTCGATGCTTAGTTTTTCGTTCAGTATGGTTTGGCGTGCGGTGCGCAGCGCATGTACATTTAATATTAAAGTACTGGGTGCCTTTACATCGTATCCTAACTCTGCCGAAACTTTAAACTTCATCTTTTACCGCGGGTAATTTTGCAAACGCTTTTTCCATCCAATCTCCCGATATATGCTGCAATGCGGCTTTCAGCTCATCATCCCATTGTGCCGATATGCTGGCCATGTCTTTTTGAGTATACCGCTGCTCAACTAACGTAAAAGTATCTTTCCTGTATAGTGCAACATCTATCGGGAAATCGACATTGTTACTGCTCACCCTGGTAGAATCGAACGAGAGGAACGCAGCCTTCAATGCTAAATGCATACCAGAATCCTCGTCGATGGTACGATTTAAGATGGCCTTGCCGTGGCCCGAATTACCAATAGCTACAAATGGTGCGCCCTGCCCAAGTTCCACCCAATTCCCCTCGGGATAAAGCAGGAAAAGCTTATGCTCGCTGTCGCCTTTTAACTGGCCGCCAATAATGGTGTTCAGGTCGAATTTAAAACCTGCTTTTTCAAGCGTTGCACGGTCTTCCTCGCCAACCCGGCGTACCTGTTCGCCAAAGGCATTCACGGCCTGGTAAAGTTTATCGTAGGTTTGGGTTTCTACCAATTCGTTAAAATAAACAACGGCCTTGTCGCGTACAGAACGCAGGCCGCTGGTCATGATGAACATTGAGCCACCATCTTTTTGCACGGTGGTCAATTTCTTTTTAACGGTAGTTTCTGTACCCGATGTTATGCGGGTATCGGCAAGGGCAATTAAGCCTTCTTTAACTTTAATTCCTAAACAGTAAGTCATATATACCTTAATAAGCCCCCTCTAAATCTCCTCCGGAAGGGGATACTTTAAAAACTAATCAAATGCCCTCCCTTCCGGGGAGGGTTGGGTGGGGCTTTTATATTTACTTATTGCTGCTGTTGTTGTTGCTGCTGAATCATCTCCATGTACTTCGCATAGCTATTGCGTGATGCAGTAGTAGAAGGTTTTGGATAATCATTCGATATGGTAAATATATCTTTTTCTTCGTGAACTTGCCCGTCCTCGTACCCAACAGAAACGGATACTTCCAGCCTGTGGCCTGCAGCACCTTTGTAAACGCCCTTAACCGGCGAGCAATCACTAAAGTTACGGCCAACGGCTAAACGCACGTGGTTCTCGTTAGCCGCGCAATTGTTGGTTGGGTCGATACCCAGCCAGCCGTAACCGGGCAGGTAAGCCTCGGCCCAGGCATGGGTAGCACCTTCGCCACGCATGCCATCTTTATTGGGGCATATGTAACCGCTAACGTAACGTGCAGGGATGCCAACCAGGCGCAGCATCACCATTAACAGGTGGGCAAAATCCTGGCACACACCGGCACGGATCTCCCAGATCTCATCAAGGGTGGTTTCTACAGTAGTTACACCTTTTATATATTCGAAATTTTTGTAAACATAGCTGCAAAACTTTAGCGCGGTACGGTAGGGGGTATCTTCTACTTTACGTTCAGATTCTACCACCGGGCGCAGTTCACTCAAGCCTTCAAAATATTCCTGTTTCAGGAAATCGATGTAAGGCACAACATAGCGCAGGTTAAATAAGTCGTTCCATTGTTCGGCCGAAAAAATATTATCCAAAGGTAATGGGCGGGGATGGGTGATGATAGATAGTTGCGAATTGATCATCATTAAATTATGCGGCTCGGTGTAAGTAAAACTACCCACCTCGTTGCCATAATAATCTATATAGGTATCTACCTGCGGGTGCCCGCTGATGTTCAGATCGTGCTTTAAAACTTCCTGGTAAATATCAACAATAGGGTACAGGATAATTTTGTTGGCACTATCGCGCACAAAACCATCATAAGCGTATTTGGTGATATGTTGTATTTTAAATTCGGGCATGGTGCTATTATTTTAATTTGAAGATTTGAGAATTTGAAAATGCTTGTTCCTTATAAGTTCATTTTCAAATTTCAAATCATCTCATTTTCAAATCAGGTTAAGAATTTGCAAAGTAATATTCGTTAAGCGAGTTCCCTATGCGGTAAAGGTCCTCGCGCAGGCTGGTTAAATATTCGTGCAGGCCCATTTGGCCAATGCTTTTAACCGAACTGTATTTGATATTACTTTGCAGTTTTCCAATTTGAAAAGAGATCTCGCGATAATCGTTTACGTTGCTGTTGTTCTTCAGCCTCTCGAAATACCGTTGGATGTTATTTACCGAGTAGATAACCGAGCGCGGGAAATCATTATTCAGGATCACCTGCTCAATTACGTTATGCGCTTCCAGGCCATCGCGATAGGTTTTCTGGTAAAGCTCGTAACCGCCGATAGACAACAATAAGTGTTTCCAGTAAGTAATATCCAAAAGCAGGTCGGGGTTATTGTTTATCGGCCCAAACTTTACATCAAGGATATCTATCGACTGGATAGCCCGTTCCAGGTATTTACCAATATTCATAAAGCTGCGTGCCTGGCCGCGTTCCATCGTGATCTCGGCAGTGCCATAGTACAGCATAACCTCTTTGATCAGCACATCCAGAACGCCTATCGGGTCGTCCTTTTTTAAGCCCGAAAGAATGCGCGGTTCTTTAGCCGTATGGTAATACTCGTTTAGGCATTGCCAAAGGTCTTTGGGGATGTGTTCCTGTACACTGCGGGCGTTTTCGCGGGCAAGAGTTACCAGGTTTACTATAGAGTTCGGGTTTTCCTTATCTATCACCATAAATTTTAAAACCGCGCGGCTGTCGTTATTTAGCTTGGCTATCAGCTCTTCATCCGACCCCGAAAAAATATGGATCACCGGTTCCCAGGTAAAGCCTGCAACCGAATCCTGCGACGAAGCATAGTTGGTCTTCAGCATCCTTAAGATACCGTCGCTACGCTCAATATATCGGCTTAACCAATAAAAACTTGCTGCTACCCTACTTAACATATTTTCTTATTTAGGATTTTCAATTTCGGATTTATTCATCCGGATTGAAGCTCCTTTTGTTTCTAAATTCTTGTTTTCTTAACCCGCTCTAACTCAAAACCCACGTATCCTTACTACCGCCACCTTGCGAACTGTTCACCACCAGCGAGCCTTCTGTTAAAGCTACGCGGGTTAAACCGCCGGGCACTATCTCAATGCCATCCGGGCCGCAAAGGGCGTATGGCCTCAGGTCTATCCGCCTTGGCTGCAGTACCCCGCCTATATAACATGGCGCTGCCGATAAACTAATGGTTGGCTGCGCGATGAAATTGCGCGGGTCTTTCAATATCTCCAGTTTGTATTTTTCTATTTCTTCCTCGCTTGATGCATGGCCCATCAGCATCCCGTAGCCTCCGCTTTCGTTGGTTTTTTTAACCACCATGGTATTGATGTTTTTGAACACAAAGTCGCGCTCATCCGGGTCTGATAGTCGATGCGTTGGCACATTCTTCAATATCGGCTCCTCGTTAAGGTAATACTTGATCATATCCGGCACGTAGATATAAGTAGCCTTATCATCGGCCACGCCATTACCTATGGCATTTACAATGGCCACGTTACCTTTACGGTAGGCCCCCATAAGCCCGGCAACGCCTAAAACGCTGTTGGGGTTAAATACCAATGGGTCTAAAAAGTCGTCGTCCACCCGGCGGTAAATCACATCAACCTGTTGCAGGCCGGTGGTGGTTTTCATGTAAACCTTGTGGTTGTTCACCACCAGGTCGCGCCCCTCTACCAGTTCCACCCCCATTAAACGGGCAAGGGTAGTATGCTCAAAATAAGCGGAATTGTAAATCCCCGGACTAAGCAACACAATAGTGGGGTTGCTGATTTGCCTTGGCGATAGGGATAATAGGTTTTTATATAATATCGACGGATATTCTGTTACGCTGCGTACACCGCAATTTGGCAAAAGATCAGGGAATAAGCGTTTAGTGATCTCGCGGTTCTCCAGCATATAACTTACGCCTGATGGGGTGCGCAGGTTATCTTCCAGCACATAAAACGTACCATCATGGTCGCGGATCAGATCGATGCCGGCAATGTGTACATACACATCATAAGGAACATCCAACTGATACATTTCGCGCAGAAAATGTGGGCAGGAGTACACAATATCTATCGGCACAATACCATCTTTTACAATAAACTGGTTGTGGTAAATATCTTTCAGGAAAAGGTTAAGCGCGGTAAGCCTTTGCTTGATGCCTTTTTCTACAAAAGCCCATTCATCAGATGTAATAACCCGGGGGATAATATCAAACGGAAAGATCTTCTCGATACCCTCGCCGCTATTATAAACGGTAAAGGTGATGCCCTGCGTCATGAACAGGCGTTTAGCCAGTTCTTCTTTTTTATTAAGGTCATCCGGCGATTCTTTTGCCAGGTATTCAATTACTTTTTCATAATGACCACGAACGATGCTGTTTTCGTTGTACATTTCGTCCCATACGCCGTTTATTAAATTATATTTTTCAAAATGCTGTGCTTTGTACATAAAAACCTCCTTTTAATGAGCTAAAAAACAAACGGTTTTCAAAAAGTATTGATTTGCGATTGATTTAACAATCAGAATTAATGATTTTTGGTAATTTATGAAAAAAATCATACAATTAATGCAAGATTTATATTAAAATATAATTAAAATCCTAAATTTTTAAATAATACCAAGCAAAATCGTGTTTGCTGGTTGTCTTTCGGCAGGTTTATTGGCGATGCATAATTACAGAAACAAGCAACCCTACCCTGCGTTTGTAACTAACAGAAGTATTTATGTGAAGAAATTGAGCGTTAAGCTGAAGCCGTTTCGCCTTGTTTTAACGGCTGTTTATCGTTAATGAAGTCGTTAAAAAGCAACTCCCACGATATCTTAAACCAAATGATGATGGGGGCATACGCTTTAATAGCATAAAGCTGCATCCAATGCCGGGCGGGTTTCGGGAACGCGTCTGATGGGCCAAGGCCGGTTACCACCAATAGCAAAACCAGCATAACAATGTTAAAAGCAGTAAAAGGTTTCTCCTGCATCATCATGTAAATTACCGCGCCCGCGGTGGCAATAATAAAGGTGGGATGCTCGGAAGCGGTACTAAAGATCACTACCATCAACAACAACGAACACATAATTTGTAGCTGAAACTTTAATGAAGCATACTGTTTAAACCTTAGTAAAGCCGCGCCAAATACCGCCGCGCCACCTAATAAAAACGGCCAGTTAGGTAGAGTGCTATCCTGAAACAAGCGCCTTACCGCACCCATCAGGCACCAGTCGAAACCCGTGGTCAAATCCTGGTTGGTCAAATTTTTGGATGTTAACGCCGCGAACCAGTCTTTATAGGTCTGCACTAAAAAACCGGGCCCGGAAATGATTGCCGGCAGGCAAAGGAAAACCACCAGCCATACAAACGACCAGATGATATATTTCACCTTGTTTTTTGAGAATACGAAAAACGCTAAACCAACTATCGGATAAATCTTCATTAATGTACCAAACACCGTAAATAGCGTGGCGTATTGCTCTTTTTGCCTTTTCACAAAAGTAAAACTCAGTATAATCATAGCAGCAATTGTTGGATTAAATTGCATGTAGTGACTGGAGTTTGCAAACTCGATGGCACACAGTAAAAGGATAGCTGTTTTGGTTCGGTTGGTAAATGGCAAGGTGTTAACGGCCCACAAAAATATGGCGGCATTACCCACCTCCCAAAAGAAGAAACCCCAGCTTTCGGGCATCAGCGACATGGGGGCTATGAGCAGCGTAAACGCCGGGCCATAAATGTACACGTCGTAATACTCTTTTGGGTAATGCAGATAAAGGTTTATATGATCCCTAAAGTGAAAATAAGAGGTTCGGAAAATGAGGTAATTATTATCGATATGCCTGAAATACTTTAGCTGCCAGCAAAAAACAGCCACGGCTATGTACAGGATACACGCCCACTGGTAGCCGGTTAGTTTAAGGAATTTTTTGGCTGATAATGTCTCGCTCATTTATATTTATAAAATAAAGCAAAATATATTTATCTGCTCAGGGTAAATGCAACAAAAAAGGCCGCTTAATAAAAGCGGCCCTGAAAAACTGATCTGCACAAAACTGAAGATCTAAATTCTCTTATTTTTTATGATGTTCGAAACCACGGGCTTCAAACGCTAAAAGCACATTGGCAATAACTCTATTATAAATAATTGTGTTGCTGGTGCTGCTGATGATGATAGCGCCGTTGGTACGTGTAGCCTCATTTATCTGGCTTGACGGGATAGCAGTAAGCAATTTATTTAAGTGGAAACTTAGCTTAGCGGTAACATTGGTAGTTGCATCAACGGTAACGTTTTCAACTTCAGCTTTCAGGATAGCGTTATCGTTGTAATCAAATTCGATAGGTACAGCGGCGCCACCTAAAGTAGTAAATGTACCTTTAACGGTAAGCGGAATATCTGCGCCTGCTGATTTTACCAAAATTATTTTTATCTCGATCTCTTTGTATTTACCGGTATCAATTTTAGCGCTAACAGTTGCCGGGTCTATAGCCAGCAGATCGAGGTTAATGATGTTTTTTGTGGTGATCTCAATTTCTGTATTGTCTTTTTTGGCTTCCAATTTAAAGCGGCTGATGTTGGCAATAGCCGACGTCCATTTGATAGAAGCATTTGCAGCGACAAATGCATCGTTTTGCAGTCCATTGGTTTGCAAGCCGCTTGTGGATGTTGTAGCTAAAGTTGAAGCAGCATTATCCGCCGTAAGCGCAAAGGCTACGTCAGCACTTGATGCCGTACTTGTCGATTTATCTTTTGTACAAGATACCAGGGCAACGCTTGCCATCATGGCAACCGCGCTAAATTTCAAGAATGAGTATTTCATATGTTTTTTTTCAAGGTTATATTAGCTTAATACGTTGGGCCGTTGCGTTCGGTTGCCCTGCAAGGGTGAAAATACATAAAAAGATGTTACATTGGATTAGAATGCTGTTAGAATCAAAAAGCCCCCAAACTTTCGAGAAGTTTTTTTTGGACATGTATGATAGGGTTTGGGCAGGGTTTAAAAAACGTAATTAACGGAGAAATTAACAGCGTTAATAAAAGATACGTTGAAGCCGTTGGTAGTGCCCCGTTGGTATCCGTCCATTTTTTGGTGCGAATAACTGATGTCGCCTAACCTGGCCATAAGCCCAAGCTTTTTAACTGGGAAGTAAACAAAATCGAGCCCCACGCCTCCCGAATAGCTTTTGGTATCGCCGTTATAATAAGAGGGGGTGCCATTGTCGGTAGCAGAATGATGGGTACTGTTATAAGCAACAAACGGGCCGGTACGGATACCTATCTTGTTTTCGTAAAGCACATACTTGCGTAAATATAAAGCACCATCAAACCCATGCGATTTTTGTAAAGCGGGATAGGTTACATCCTGTTCATTGTCCTGTTTGGACCCACCATAAGCCGCGCTAATGCCAAGGTCCAGATTGTCTGCAATAAAATAGCTGTAATTGGCCCCAATACTGTAAGTGGTGTATTTGCTGTGTTGGCTTGGCCCTAAAATACTGGTACTGTAACCAATAGCCTGGTAGTTCGAACTTGAGCTTGAGAAGCCGAAACTGGCACCGAGTATCTGGCTGCCCTTTTCTGTTTATGCTTTTGCGGTTTGAATTGCGATTGCCGATAAAAATACCAGCAGGAGTTTTTTGTACATAAAATTGTTTTAAGGTTTGTTGTATGATTAAAAATCGGCTGTATGACGGCGTTAACGAGCAGTGGTATATGCGCTTGCAGCAGAAATATTTAAAATTTACTTGATAGGTTTATAATGTGCTGTTTAATTTTTAAGTAGTAATTTCTTTACTTTACAAACCTTATATCTGTTGATTATTAGAATGTAAATTTGACGTTCATTGCCTTACAAATAAAAAACATGAAATTAATATACCTGTTACCGCTACTGTTATTAACCACCCCCGCATTTTCCCAGGAAAAGGCCGACTCCGCGAAAGAACCCACCGTTATAAAAGGCGATTACCGCGACGACTGGGCCGACCTGCGCCATTACGAACCCGAGAATAAGACCCTGCCACCCGCAACGGCCAATGATAAACGCGTGGTGTTTTTGGGTAGTTCGATATTTGAGAAATGGAAAGAGCTTGTGCCCGAATATTTTAGTGGTAATAAAAACTATCTCGATCGCGGCATAAGCGGGCAGATCTCACCGCAATTGCTGCTACGTTTTAGGCAGGATGTGATCAACCGGAAGGCTAAGGCAGTTATTATACTGGCGGGTAGTAATGATATTGCCGGTACTACCGGGCATGTAACTAACGAGCGCATTATGGATAACATCCGCTCGATGACGGAACTGGCGAAGGCAAACAACATCAAGGTAATACTTTGCGCTTACCTGCCCGTGTTTGATTACCCCTGGCGCAAGGGCTTAGAGCCCGCCAATAAAATTATTGCATTAAACAAGCTAATAACCGCATACGCCACGGCAAATAAACTCACCCTGCTGGATTATTTTACACCATTGGTTGATAACCGTAACAACGGGCAACGGCCCGAATTAACACTTGATGGTGTGCACCCAAACGTTGCCGGATATAAAATTATGGCGCAGGTAACTGATGAAGCTATTGCAAAAGCTTTTCATAAGTAAAAACTACCGATTATTTATATCTCATCATCAAAAACTATAGTATTTAAATTACCAATATGAAAATAGCCACCTATAACGTTAACGGCGTAAATGGCCGCTTACCGGTTTTATTACGCTGGCTGGACGAAACCAAACCCGATGTTGCCTGCCTGCAGGAACTGAAAGCACCGGATGAGAAATTCCCGATGGATGCTATAAAAGAGCTGGGCTACAACGCCATCTGGCACGGGCAAAAAAGCTGGAATGGTGTGGCTATATTAGCCCGCGGTGTTGAAATACAGGAAACACAACGCGGCTTGCCCGGCTACCAGGATGATACTCATAGCCGTTATATAGAAGCCGTTGTAAATGGCATCACCATTGGCTGCCTTTACCTACCAAACGGCAACCCCGCGCCCGGCCCCAAATATGATTATAAACTGCACTGGTTCGAGCGTTTTACGGAACATGCCGCAGGTTTATTAGCATCGGGCAAACCGGTTGTTTTAACGGGCGACTATAACGCTATCCCAACCGAACTTGATGCTTACAAAGCCGAGCGCTGGGTGGAAGATGCGCTCTTTCGCCCGGAAACCCGTTTGGCTTACAAAAACCTGATTGACCAAGGCTGGACGGATGCCTTGCGCAAGCTTAACCCGGACAAGGTAATTTATACTTTTTGGGATTATTTCCGTAACGCTTACGGGCGTGATGCCGGGTTGCGGATTGATCACTTTTTGCTTAGTCCGGATGTAGATAAGCGCCTGTTAGCCGCAGGTGTTGACAGGCAAGTGCGCGGTTGGGAAAAGACGAGCGACCATGGCCCGGTTTGGGTTGAACTGGCAGACGCTTAATTATATTACGGCAATAACTGTTGCAATTGTGAAACACTTATATACTTTTACACTTATTTTAGTTAATTTTTCACTCAATATATAGCAGCTACAAATTGAATAAAGCACATACACCTAAAACCAGCAGGAATTTACGTTTAATAGCAGGCTTTTTACTCGCCGGTTTTTTGGGTGTGGCTAATACAGCATACAGCCAGGTAAAGGTGGCAATAGATTCTACTAAGGCCACGGTTGCGGCGCCGGATACTTCTCGCGCGCGCAAGCAGGCGGTAGCTCTGTCTAAACAATATGATATAGATAACCTGTTCAGCGATATTTTTCACCCAAAAAAGAAACCCGATTCGGTTATTAAAAAACCATCGGGTATTACAATTATCCCAAGCATCGCATCAAACCCGAGCATCGGGTCGCAGATAGGTATCAAGGCGGTTGCTGGCAGGGTGCTGGGTAACGAGCCGGGTACATTTATGTCGGTGGCGGCTACCTCGGCATCTATTACCACAAAAAACATTATCTATTTTTACATTAACCACAATATATTTACTCCCGGTAACCGCTGGAATTTCCAGGGTAACCTGATAGCTGCTAAAACCGTTACGCCCGATTTTGGACTCGGTATTGGCAACGGTGCTACTGGCAGTGTAAATGATAAGATCCTTACCAACCCTGACCGCAAAGGTTACGCCATCCACTCGCAACTTTACAGCTTCCGCGAAAAAGCGTATAAAAATATTGAGAAAAACCTGTTTGTAGGTGCCGGTCTGTCGTTTGACCTGAGAAGAAAAATCACTGACGTAAGCACACCTGAGGTGCCAACACCATATTCGATCTATAACGAGCGTTACGGCTTTAATAACGACCATTACACATCGAGCGGGTTGCTTTTTAACGTGCAGTACACCACCCGCGATAACCAGAACCGAGCATACAGCGGTATCTATGTTGATGCCGGTTTTAGGGTTAATCAATCGTGGATGGGGAGCTCTAAGAACGCGGTACAGTTCACTGCCGACTTTAGGAAGTACTTCAGTTTGTCTGAAAGTCATCCCGAGCATGTTATCGCCTTCTGGAATTGGGGCTCGTACCTCATAAGCGGCGCATTGCCATATCTTGACCTACCGGGAACGGCTAAAGATGGTGCTTTCCGTAGCGGCCGTGGTTATACCACAGGTTACTTTAAAGGCACACAATACGATTACTCGGAAATGGAATATCGTTTCCCGATAACCGCAAACAAATTTTTAAGTGGTGTAGCATTTGTAAATGTGCAAACCGCAAATGATGAGTTAGGCACTAAGCTGTTCGAAAAATGGCAGCCCGGCGGTGGCGGTGGTTTACGTGTATTGTTTAATAAGGCTACACGTACCAACCTTTGTTTAGATTATGCCTGGGGTAAGTATGGGTCGCGTGGTTTCTTTTTGGGGTTAAACGAGGCATTCTAATTACTACTTAGCAAGCTGCTGCAAATAATCAGAAACTTTACTGCCGCCATAATCGGCGCTGCCCTCGTGGCGGAAAACCATTTTACCGTTTTTATCAAAGATGACGGTGGTTGGAAGTGTACCCTTAAATAGGCTTTCGGGGAAATTCCCAACAACCCTGTATAATGGCATACCGTAGTCGCGCTTGCGCATAAACAGCCCCGACTTGTCAAAATTCCCATCGGCATCAATCATAATAAATACTATGTTTTTATTGCCTTTAAGTTTGCCATAAAGCTCATTAATGGAAGGCATTTCGGCAATGCAGGGAGGGCACCAGGTAGCCCAAAAGTTGATTAATATCACCTTGCCTTTTTGCTCCTGAAGGTTTAAGAATTTACCATCGGCGCCTTCAAAAGTAACCGGCGGTAAGGTAACCGGCAATGTCGACTTAAGGGTTTCGGTAATATCCGGCTGAAAAAAGCCCACCTTCATTAATCCACGAATAAATAACCCTTTAACCGACGGTACAAAAATTATAAGCAACAAAAAAACTATCAGCAAACCATTAAACAAATTGGACCGGGTTAGTATTTTTGTTGCCTGTAAATTCATGCCTGTAAAATTAGGCATTTTTGTGTTACCCGGGGAAATTACCGTTTATAACCTCAAATAACTCTTCACGTTTTATGCGCATGCCAGCCGCCATGCCAATGCCGGCTTCTAAAGTGCCGGCTTTTAATGCGGCCATTGCGCCTTCAATAAATTCTGCAACAGGGATGCCACCGTGCGATTGGTCTTTGTCCTCGCGCCTGTCGTGCCCAAGTTCGGTATCAACAGCGGGCGGGGCAATTTCAAAAACCTTTATGCCGGTATCTTTCAATTGGTAGCGTAAAGATAAAGTTGCCGAATGCATGGCCGCTTTGGTAGCGCAATAAACGGCCATCATGGCTATGGGCACAAACGCAAGGCCCGATGTAATATTTACAATAGCCGCATTTTCTTTACCCTTTAAACCGGCTATAAATAACGATGCAAGGTGGATGGGGGCTATCAGGTTGGTAACCACCTCTGTTTGTAGTTTATCAAGGTCGATGCCATTTTTAAAATCAGTGATGAATTGTACACCTGCGTTGTTGATTAGTATATTGGTATCCGGGTAATTTTCGGCTATCCAATCCACCAGTTCAATGCGTTGCGCCGCCTCCTCTAAGTCGGATACTTTGGTAATGATGCCGGGCAGGCGGTCTTTAATGGCTTGCAGCCTGCCCTCGCGGCGGCCGGTGATGATCACCTTGTTGCCTTCCTTTAAAAATTCTTCGGCAAAGGCAAGGCCTATGCCCGATGTACCACCGGTGATGAGTATGGTATTCCCTGTTATGTTCATGGTTATTTAGTTTGGTACAAATATGCTTTTAATAGCAGTTAAACGGTTGCAAACATCAATCCAATGTTTATCAAATTCAAACAATAGCAAAGATGTTGCATTGGCTATTATGTGTTTACAAATGCCCAAATTAATAAGGTAATTGTAAGAGAATAGGGGGTATAAATTATATTTTTGAGCGAACAGGCCCAATCTTATGAGAAAACCCACAGCCGAAATATTTAAAGCCAAACAACATTTTGACATGCTGGACGGCTTGCGTGGTGTTGCCGCGCTATCTGTGGTGTGTTTCCATTTTATGGAGATGGTTTATGCGCCGGAGAGAAACTTTATCGCCCATGGTTTCCTGGCGGTCGATTTCTTTTTCTGTCTCTCAGGTTTTGTGATCGGGTATGCTTATGACGACAGGATAGGCAAGATGGGAGTTATTGAGTTCTTTAAATCGCGCATCATCCGCCTGCACCCGCTGGTTATTTTAGGTTCGATATTAGGGCTGCTTGCCATTTTGTTTGATCCGTTTGCTGTACTGCCTAACGGCTACAGCGCGGGCAAAATTGCGTTAGTATTTTTAAGTTCGGTATTGCTTATACCATATCCAGTAATGCAGGAGCGGGCGTTTAACCTGTTCAGCTTTAATGCCCCGGCCTGGTCGCTGTTTTGGGAATATGTGGCTAATATTTTTTACGCGTTCATCCTTTTTAAGGTAGGGCGCAAATTGTTGCTGATATTAACCGTATTTGCGGCTTTAAGTATTTGCTATGTGGCTTACAGAACAGGCAATATTATAGGCGGATGGAGTGGCGGCACCTTTTGGGATGGCAGCGCGCGCATTAGCTATTCTTTTTTAGCAGGGCTACTAATTTATCGTAGCAGGTGGATCATTAAAAACAAACTGAGCTTTTTTGGTTTAGGTGCTTTATTAATACTTGCATTTGTGATGCCTTTTAACAAATGGGTTTGGCTTACCGAGCCATTGGTAGTACTATTCTATTTCCCGCTATTGGTTTCCCTTGGCGCAGGCGCGGCATTAACACCGGGGCTTAAAAAGCTTTGCCAGTTCTCGGGAAATATGTCTTATCCGTTGTATATGACCCACTATGCCGCTATATGGGCTTTCGGCAATTACTACAACGCCAATAAACCGGCAACAGGCCAACTGGCGCTAATTATTATTGTGGGGATGATACTGTTGGTGGCGACCGGTTACCTGGTGATGGTGTTTTACGACATCCCGGTACGGAAATATCTGACAACTAAACGCAAACAAAATCTGTAGAAATAACAATGCCCTAAATTTTGTAAAATACCGTTTAGTAATTTCTTACCTTGCAATTAATGACGGAATACATTACTGCAATAAAAGACTGGATTGTTGAACTTGGCGACAAGCACGACGTTGACCCTTTATTTTTGGGCTGCCTTTACCTCGTAAGTAAAGTAATGCTTTTTACCACGCTTGGTTTTTTAGTGAGAAACATCCGCAAAAAAAAGCCTGTTACTTTATTAATACTATTGGCCGGCATCTTTTTTTGTATCCCATATACTTACATCATCATAGCCGGTCGCAACCTCCCTGTTTGGGTATATGTGCTTATTGCCTGCATAATTATGTACGGCGGTTACACCATCTGGAAAAAGGTGACCGAAAAGCCAAAAGCGCTGGATGGTGTTGAATAATCTGTTACCATTAACCATATTCTGGCGTAACGAATGGTGACGATTTAAGTTTTTTAAACTAAAAGACCTCCCCCGTTATCGGAGAGGTCTTGATGCTATTTAACGATCATTATTTTATGGCTAACAAGTCTACCTTTTCAATAATGGGGTCTTTAGCTAAAAGTTCTGCAGCGTTTGCCATAAGGGCTTCCGCTATTTTGCCATTAAGGTGTGCCTGGCGGCCTTCTTCTGTTTCAAAGGTGTCAAATATCCCAAAGGTTGACGGGCCCAATTGCAGAGCATACCACCTTACAGTATCCGGCTCTGTTTCGGCCAAAGGCAAAGCGCTTTTTAAAAATGCCAGTACATCGGCTTCCTTACCCGGCTTTGCTTCCACGCGGGCCAATAATGCAAATTTTTCCATGATTGATGTGTTGATGGGTGTTTATATTTCTATAAACGAAAAATCAATCTGGTCCGATGTTTTAATTTTAATTATTTATTAAGGTTGCCCGTGCTCTTCAACGCCCAATAAACCAAAACCGGCTGAACAACCGCATAAAGCGTTTTGCACCGGTATCTAATCCAAACGCACAGCGGTGATTTATATACTGCGATATGTTGCCATAAAAAATATGGCGGCAACTTTACCTAGGGTTTGCTTATGTTTTTCAGGAGTAAAGACAAGGGCAGTACCCAATGTGATCTCGGCACCGCCGGAAAGCAGAACGGTATCTTCCGTTTTTAGCGGCACCCAATCAGGCACGTGCGCCCTAAAGGGTTTAAGTGCAAATGCTAAATGGCTTATACCTGCAAATATCAGGTTAGCACCTAATAGTATCCTTGCTGCTTTTTAATGGTTTCGTCTTTCACAATAGTATGTTTTATCGGGAAAGGTGCATATACTGTTCCAGTAAGGTTTATAGTGGGAATAGTGTTCCTTTAATCACCTCGTGGTCTATCCTCTAAAGTCGTCATTAAGGGAATGCCACCTCGCTCCCAGTTTGGCCAGTAAATATAGGCCGGTTGCATATACAAGTATGCTGATAGGCGCGGTGATCCGGAATAATTTTCTGCCCCGTCATCATCCGCGATTTTACACCATAGTAACATTCCCTATAATTTCTCATTCTGTAACCGTAAATAGCCAATAAGCTGTTTGGAAGAAATAAAGTTGAATTCCAACTCCAACTTCGGAGTAATGACCTTCTGCTTTCTCACCTCCTTAAAATATATTATGCTTTGGTCACCGGCAGGTTGAAATAAAAACGACTGCCTTCACCAACTTCACTTTCAAGGCCAATGGAACCACCCTGGGCTTCAATAAAATCTTTGGATATCGCCAGGCCAAGCCCCGAACCCGACTTATTTTGACCGTCTGTAGGCACCTGGAAGTAACGATCGAACAGTCGTTTTTGGTAAACTGGATCTACACCTTTTCCAAAATCACGTACTGAAAATTCTATATGTTGCCCTTTTAGGGAGAGGTTGAGTTCTATTTTTGATTTTGCAGGACTATAGCGCAATGCATTAGACAAAAAATTGATCAGCACCCAGGCCGTCTTTTCTACATCTGCATTTACCTCGGGCAAATTTTCTGGTACACTATGTTCTATTGTAACCCCTTTTTGCTCTGCTTCAAAACGTACGGCTTTAATCGCGTAGTCTACGATCTTATCAGGATTTGATGCGACAAAATTAAGTTGAATATTCCCGGTCTCGACCTGTGAAATGTCTAAAAGTTCTGAATTGATTTTAAGCAGCCGCTCAGAATCCTCCTCAATATGTTTTGCCAATTGTTGCTGCTCCTTATTTAATGCACCAACACGTGGGTCGACCAGTAACTTAAGGCTCATTTTTATAGCCGAGATGGGCGTTTTCAATTCATGCGATATGGTAGCAATAAAATTTGTTTTGGCCTCGTCCCGCTCTTTAAATTCTGTAATGTTTTTTAAAATATAAACTTTACCTGCAGACTTATTGGCAATTCTTACCGGGCCTGTATCCGGGCCGATATTTGGAACATTAATCTCACGCGTTTCCAGTTGGAAATGTGAATTCTGGCCTTCTACTACGATCTTGAAGGGCTTACCCGTTTGCTGTCCATCCACAATAGATTTAAATAGCTCGTTGCTTTTTATAATATTTGCTACAGAACGATCTTCCATTTTAGGTTCACTGATATTTAGGATTTTTTTAGCGGCGGTATTAATAAACAGGATTTCTTGTTTTTCATCAATTCCAAAAATGGCATCCTGCATCTGTTCGATGATAGTTTCAATCCGGAGTTTATCGGACATTACCGTAGATAAATTACTATTTTGCCATTCGTTTAAACGGGTAGCCATATCGTTAAATGCCTCAGCTACTTCTGCGAACTCATCATTTTGGGTAAAATGTATGCGCTTATTGTAATTCTGCTGACTGATTTCCCTGATACCCACCAGCAATGCATTTAACGGCCCTGAAATTATTCCAGGAAAGTTCACACTAAAGCTAAATAATACGAGAAAGGTGAAGGTGCCTACGAGCGCCAGAACAAGTGTTGCTTCGTCAACTGATGAATTTGCCTTCGCATTTTTGTTCGTGATAGCTCTCATATTCACAATCTCAACTTGTCTTAGACTTCGCCTCGCTTCCAGTTCTGCCTGTTGCAGGTCTTTGAGATCGGTTTTTTGCCGGAGATTTACGAAAGCATTTCTCAAAGCTGTTGCAGCCTGCCTTTCACCTGGTTCGGTAATGTTATGTTCTTCGGCTATGAGTTGCTTTTCAAAAGATCTTAAAGCGGCGGCATTGAGCGGCAATTTATTCTCATCCAATACAGAGCGCATTTCGCGGGTAAAACTTAACGAATTATAGTTATCCTGTAAAATGACTTTGGCACCCGTAGAGAGGCGGTTAATAAAGATTAGCGACAGTATGCCGAAGGCCAGCACTACCAGGAATAAAAAACCGAATCCCAGGCGAAGTTTATTTTTTACTTTCATGATAATATTACTAAATCAGTTTCTGTTTCTGCGATTTTGTTAAGTAATTCATTAAATACAGTAGTGCGTAGGATAACCTGCCAAATGTTTAAATGGGGTTTGCCGATACAGATCGTGGTGATCTCTTTTTCCTCAGCGACCTGCATAATGGTTTTGGTGATTTGGTCACTTTTAACTTTTACAACCTCTGCGCCGAGTTCGGTTGCCAACTTAAAATTATTGATCAGGTGCCTTTGTTTATCCAGTTTAATACGCTCCAAACTTTCGCTACTGCTTTGTACGTAAAGCACAATCCACGGCGACCGGTAGTAGGAAGCCAACCGGGCGGTTTTGCGGATAACGATCTTAGAGGTCTCGGCATTGGAGGAGATACATGCCAGGAATTTTTCCGGCCGCAGTTTGATCTGCTTAGGCACTTCTATATTTATCTTACGCTCTAAATGATGCGCAACTTCCTTCAATGCTATTTCACGCAGCTGTAGGATCTTTTCGTTCCGGAAGAAGTTTTGAAGGGCGGTTTCTACTTTGGCCTTGTCATAAATCTTACCGTCTTTAAGACGGTCTATCAGCTCATCAGCGGTGAGGTCAATATTGACTATCTCATCAGCGATCTCTAAAATTTTATCGGGGACGCGTTCGGTAATTGGTATCCCGGTAATGTCTTCTATTTCTTCGTTCAGGCTTTCGAGGTGCTGGATATTTACAGCGGTTATGACGCTGATGCCCGCCTCCAGGATATCCCTTACATCCTGCCAGCGTTTGCTGTTTTTGCTACCCTCAATATTGCTATGGGCCAGTTCATCCACAATAACAACCTCGGGGTGGCGATTAATAATGGCCTGCAAATCCATTTCCTCAAGTTCTTTCCCCTTGTAAAAGGTCTTCCGTCGGTTTATCACGGGCAGGCCGGCCAACAAAGCATGAGTCTCTACGCGGTTATGCGTTTCTATATAACCGATCTGAATATCTATATTGTTTTTAAGCAGCGCATGGGCTTCCTGCAGCATGCGATAGGTCTTACCTACGCCGGCACTCATGCCGATATAGATTTTTAATTTCCCCCTCCTGGATTTTTTGACCAGTTCGATGAAATCTTTCACGGAATTGTCCTTATGCGCTTCTTCTTCCATAATGAAAATGGCCGGCTACCGGAGTAGCCAGCCTTTTAATGTTGTCTTTTTATTTAAAATGCGTAAACCGCAGCTACCAAAAATTGCGAAGCCTGTTTTGTTGGCCCTGCATTTTTGTTGATGAACTGCGCTGTTGAGCCATTATCTAACCTAATCTCGGGTATCAAATTTAACGGGCCTGCTTTAATATTTGCTGTTAAAGTAAACGCGGTGATAGATTCGCCTGCCGGTGGGCCTGTGGTTACAAAGCCACCGTTTTTAGTTTTAAAGTATTCGCCCCTTAAGCCTAAAGTTACATCTTTTGACACTGCTAATTGCGGGTATAATGCTACACCTTCAAAACCACCTTTTACAGCAGCGGGTGCCGAGAAGCTTGCGCCATTCAGCCCTAATTTAAAGGCATCCGTAATTTGGTATGCGGTGGTCAGGTCGACGATGGTACCTGATGTTTTACCGCTTAACAGGTTGACGTAAGCCGTCCATCCCTTAACCGGGCTAACAAACAATTGCGCGCCGAAGGTTGATACATCTTTTGTAGACTGGTAGTTATTCCAGGTATCATTAAAAATACCTGCCATTAAGCTAACCTTGCTATTGAAGCCATAGGTAGCCTTGAAGCCCGCATTTTGGAACGGGCCGTTGGTAAACAGGTACGATGTAGAATAATTGAAATTCCCTACCGGGGATATTACCTCGTAACCTAAAAAGGTGGACATATAACCCGCCGTAAGGTTCAATTTATCGGTAACATCATAGCCCATATACAAATTCTGGATATGGAACGATTGCCCGTTAGTGCCGCTATTGGGGATCGATTGTACTTCGCCACGCGGGCCGAATGATAGCTCGCCCACAAATGATGCTTTGTTTACTTTCTTTTTCACAGCCAGGTCAACCATCCCAATCGAGATAGAGTTTTGGTCGGTTGCAAAGCTGGTGGGGATGTTTGAAACACCTGCCGCGTTGCGGAATTTAGAAAAATCGTATTTGTAATAAGCATCTATTGACCCTGAAATGGTTAACGGGTTCTCTACGGTTTTGGTAGTATCCTGTGCTTTAGCCGTTATGGCCGCTAAAAATATTGATGATGATAATAGAAGTGTTTTCATGTTATGTTAAAATCATATAGGTGACGTCATCCCGAATTTATTTCGGGATCCCATTTGCAAGGTTGCCGACTTTGCTTGTGAAATACTGAAACAAGTTCAGCATGACTATTCGTTGGTTAACCACAGAGTGCACGAACGCTTGTAAGTTTTAGCTCACGGTTTAATCTTTGTGTACTCTGTGGTTTTCTCTTGGTGTCCTTTGTGGTTAAATCTTATTTGTTTTTTTTTAACTCATCAAGTGCTACATTCAATTTTAAAACGTTCACTTTTGCGGGTCCAAACAGGCCCAATAGCGGGTTTTCGGTATGCTGGTTTACCAATGCGTTCACTGCTTCCACATCAAGGCCG